>NZ_CP118485.1:340000-2630000 GCF_051124815.1 Azospirillum sp. B2RO_4
AAAAGTCGGAGATGACCTGTGGCTAGGGGTGAAAGGCCAATCAAATCAGGAAATAGCTGGTTCTCCGCGAAAGCTATTTAGGTAGCGCGTCGGATATCACCTGCGGGGGTAGAGCACTGGATGGGCTAGGGGGGCGCGAGCCTTACCAAACCTAACCAAACTCCGAATACCGCAGAGTGCAGTCCGGCAGACAGACGGTGGGTGCTAAGGTCCATCGTCGAGAGGGAAACAGCCCAGACCGCCAGCTAAGGTCCCCAAATCACGGCTAAGTGGGAAAGGATGTGGGAAGGCCATGACAACCAGGAGGTTGGCTTAGAAGCAGCCATCCTTTAAAGAAAGCGTAATAGCTCACTGGTCTAGTTAAGCCGGCCTGCGCCGAAAATGTATCGGGGCTCAAGCCGTGTACCGAAGCTGCGGATGCGATCTTATGATCGCGTGGTAGCGGAGCGTTCCGTAAGCCTGCGAAGGGTGTCCGTGAGGCCGCCTGGAGGTATCGGAAGTGAGAATGCTGACATGAGTAGCGACAAACAGTGTGAGAAACACTGTCGCCGAAAGTCCAAGGGTTCCTGCGCAAGGTTAATCCACGCAGGGTGAGCCGGCCCCTAAGGCGAGGCCGAAAGGCGTAGTCGATGGGAACCACGTTAATACTCGTGGGCCTGGCGGAGGTGACGGATCGGAAAGCGTGTATGTCCTTATCGGATTGGACATGCTGTGGACCGGTTCCAGGAAACAGCCCCGCCGTATAGACCGTACCCCAAACCGACACAGGTGGACTGGTAGAGTATACCCAGGCGCTTGAGAGAATGGTGTTGAAGGAACTCGGCAAATTGCCCTCGTAACTTCGGAAGAAGAGGGCCCCGTTGTGGCGCAAGCCATGGCGGGGGCACAGACCAGGGGGTAGCGACTGTTTACTAAAAACACAGGGCTCTGCGAAGCCACACAAGGCGACGTATAGGGTCTGACGCCTGCCCGGTGCCGGAAGGTTAAGAGGAGAGGTGCAAGCCTTGAATTGAAGCCCCGGTAAACGGCGGCCGTAACTATAACGGTCCTAAGGTAGCGAAATTCCTTGTCGGGTAAGTTCCGACCTGCACGAATGGCGTAACGACTTCCCCGCTGTCTCCAACACCAACTCAGCGAAATTGAACTCTCCGTGAAGATGCGGAGTTCCCGCGGTCAGACGGAAAGACCCCGTGCACCTTTACTACAGCTTTGCAGTGGTGCTAGGGACTTCATGTGTAGGATAGGTGGGAGGCTTGGAAGCATGGGCGCCAGCTCGTGTGGAGCCATCCTTGAAATACCACCCTTGAAGTCTCTGGCATCTAACCGTGGCCCGTGATCCGGGTCCGGGACCCTGCATGGCGGGTAGTTTGACTGGGGCGGTCGCCTCCCAAAGTGTAACGGAGGCGCGCGATGGTGGGCTCAGAGCGGTCGGAAATCGCTCGTCGAGTGCAATGGCATAAGCCCGCCTGACTGCAAGACTGACAAGTCGAGCAGAGACGAAAGTCGGCCATAGTGATCCGGTGGCTCCACGTGGACGGGCCATCGCTCAACGGATAAAAGGTACGCCGGGGATAACAGGCTGATGACTCCCAAGAGTCCATATCGACGGAGTCGTTTGGCACCTCGATGTCGGCTCATCACATCCTGGGGCTGGAGCAGGTCCCAAGGGTTCGGCTGTTCGCCGATTAAAGTGGTACGTGAGCTGGGTTTAGAACGTCGTGAGACAGTTCGGTCCCTATCTGCCGTGGGTGTCGGAGTTTTGCGAGGATCTGTCCCTAGTACGAGAGGACCGGGATGGACATACCTCTGGTGCACCGGTTGTCACGCCAGTGGCATGGCCGGGTAGCTAAGTATGGACGGGATAACCGCTGAAAGCATCTAAGCGGGAAACCCACCTCTAAACCAGAGCTCCCTTGAGAGCCGTGACAGACCATCACGTCGATAGGAGGCATGTGGACGGGCAGCAATGCTTGAAGCTAAGCCTTACTAATCGCTCGATCGGCTTGATCTCGACCCCACTAACCGCGCCATGCGCAGCAGCAAGCCTGCTCGAAACAGCAGCTTGACAGCACGCACCGCAGTTCGATACATCCTCCCTCACTTGCACTGAACAAGCACATGCTTCGGACAAAGCGTCGGTCTTGAGCCTTGGTGACCTGGTGGTCATGGCGAGGTGTCAAACACCCGATCCCATCCCGAACTCGGCCGTGAAAAGCCTCCGCGCCAATGGTACTGCGTCTTAAGACGTGGGAGAGTAGGTCGCCGCCAGGTCACTCAGGCTCAAGAGACGCTAATCCATAAGCACAAGCTTGCATCGTCACCGTCCGTCACGCCATATCAGGAACATCCGCGGGGTGGAGCAGCCCGGTAGCTCGTCAGGCTCATAACCTGAAGGCCGCAGGTTCAAATCCTGCCCCCGCAACCACCGACAGTTGACAGCCCGCCTCCAACGAGGCGGGCTGTCGGCGTTTCGGGTCCGCCTCTGCGCACGCCTCCATGATCGCCAGCAGGTCGCCATGAAGCTGCGCCTCCAGCCCGGCGCCCGAGGGGCAGGGCGACAGCACGACGCGGTCGACCATCGACCGGATCATCTCCATCGCGGCCATCCCCTCGTCGCCGTCGCCGAGCACGGACTCGAGCTCCGCGATCTTCCGCCGGTACAGCTCCGGCAGGTTGGCCGGCAGCAGCATCTCCGGCGCCTCCGTCCCCAGGGCGTCGATCTCGGCGGCGAGCGTGGCGCGCTCGGCCTCCAGCACGGACAGCCGCTCCTTCAGGGCCGGGCTGTACATCCCGTTCTCCACCGCCTCCAGGATCGACGCGATCTTCCGATCGATGCCCGCGAGGGCGCGCTCCCGGTCGCCGCGCCGGTTCCGGGCCTCGGCCTGATCACGCCGTTGCGCCACGACCATTTCCTCAATAAAGGCGGCGACCACGTCGGCGCCGAGCAGGCGCTCCTTCAGCCCGGCAAGAACACGGCCCTCGATCGCTTGCCGGCTGATGGTGCGGTCGTTCGGGCAGGTGCCGGAATTCCGGTGGCCGGCGCAACCGTAGCGGTCCTTGCCCATGATGGTGTAGCGGCCGCCGCAGACGCCGCACACCAGCACGCCGGACAGAAGGAAGCGCCGCCGATGCACGCGGTTCAGAGCGTTGCCCTGGTCATCCCGACCGATCTCGGTGGCAACCGCCTCCTGTCGCACCTTGACGCGGTTCCATAGAACGTCATCGACGATGCGCAGTTCGGGGACTTCGACAATCTCCCGCTTTTCCTGAGGGTTGATGCGGGCGACGCGCTTGCCGGTGCCCGGATCCTTGACGAACTCGCAACGTCCCCATTCCAGAACGCCGGCATAGTTGGCGTTGTTGAGGATACCGGTCCCGCGGGCGACCTGTCCGCGAATCGTGGTATCGACCCATTTTCTCCTCCTGGGGCCTGGAACGTTCTCATCGTTCAACAGGCGGGCGATGGCGCGGGGGCTCATGCCGTCGGCGTACAGCGTGAAGATGCGGCGGACAACGGCGGCTTCGTCCGCATTGATGCGGCGGTACCCGCCACCTGCCTTGTCGCCGTCGACGACGTCGTATCCATAAGCTTTGCCGCCGGGAATACGTCCCTCCTTGGCGAGGCCGAGATGGCTGCGTCGGGTCTTCTGGCCGATCTCCTTGAGCTGCACCTGTGCCATCATGCCCATGATGGCGACGTGGATCGTGGTGATCTCGCCGACGTGCGGCGTGTACAGCTTCACATTGTAGAAGCTAAGGCGGTCATAAAGATCGGAGGTGTCCGCCAATCGTCGACCCAGACGGTCGACGGCTTCGGACACCACGACATCGAAGCGGCGGCGCCCGGCATCATCCACCAGCTTCAGAAAGCCCGGGCGGTGCCGGGAGGCGCCGCTGATCGCGGCGTCCGTGTAGGTATCGACAACCTCCCAGCCCTGCTGGACGGCGTAACGCCGGCACAGCTCGATCTGGTCGGCGATCGATTCCTGGCGCTGCTTGTCGGTCGAGTAGCGCGCGTAGATGACGGCGCGGAGCCGGGGGTGGTGGAGGACGGTCATCGCAGGGCCTTCAGGGAGAGCGCGATCAGGGCGGCGAGAAGAACAAGGGCGAGGCCGGCAGCGAACGTCATGAAGCCGGCCTGGGACGGCCGTCGGCGCATCTCATGGCGCGCCAGAATGCGCGCCAATCCGAGCAGCTTCTCGAGCGGAACGGTCCCCTGCTCCTGCTGGGGCGGCTGGACAACGGGCACCGTCGTCGCGGCGGTGGAGTCGGTGCTGTGGGTCACAGGTGGAAAGTCCATTGTGGGAGCGGCCATGACGATATGGTCCGATGGCGGCAGGAGCGGAAACACAGGGGCAGATCGGCGTCGCCGACGCCAACCCGGTCATCGGTGCGGTCAGGAATCGGGCGGCGCGGCCATGGCCGGCAGCCCCAACGAGCCCTGCTTGCCGGGCTTCACCATGCCACCGGCTTCACGATGGGCGGATGCCGCGAGCGTCGCCGCCAACGGCTCCAGAACCTCCAGCCGCCCCCGCAGGCGGGCGTTCTCGCGGCGCGCTTCGTCCAGCGCCTGCTCCACCTGATGCTTGGCTGTCAGTTCAGAACGCAGCTGGTCGAGCTGCAGCGAGGAGCGCAGGAGGGCAGCCTTTTCTTCCGACAGAAGGCGGTTCACGGTCTCCACAGCGGCTTGCGCGTCCGCCGCCTGCCGCTGCCAATCCTTGATCTCCGCGGACATCCGGGTCAGCGCCGCGCCCTGCTGGGCGACCGTCACCGCCAGCTGGTTGCGGTCTTCCATGATCCGGTCGTGTTCCTGCGCCAGATCCTCATAGCCCTGCTCCTGTTCAGCGATCTCGGCCGTCAGGGTGTGCAGTTCGCTCCGGCAAGCCGCGCTTTCGCTCTGCAGGGCTGCCAACGCGGTGGTGTGCTGTTCCGCGGCGAGGAGCCTCTCCTCCTGCCGCAGGGCGTCGATCGACGCGATGAAGGCCGTCAAGGTGCCGTCGATGGCACGCCGCATCTGCTCGGCCGCGGCGCAGGACTGGACGTCGACCGGCCCTCCTGCGAACGCATCGCGCGACGCGCTGACCGCGCCCTTCTGAATGACGAAGAGGTGAGGGGCGGTCTTCCTGATGTCATGGATGAAGCGCGATACGTCGCGCAGGGAACCCCCGCCAATTTCGGCGCGGATGCGGCGGTATGACGGATAGGCGTGGTCCTTCGACACGATCTTGCTGACCGCTTCCGAGACGGACTCGTGCGTGATCAGGGGATGGGTGGGCTGGGAGCAGGACATCCAGAACCTCTGCGGGGACTACGGTTTGGGCGGCCGTGCCGTCGGCCGGCTGAGTATCTGGATGAGTTGCGATGCCAGGAAAGGGCTGCGGCGACGGAATCTTGACGGTTCCGGTCCAAGCCGGCCGATTGTGAGGTGATACCGCGGTAGCGCTACCGGGTAGCGACACCTGATACCGGTGTTACCGTCGCCATCCACGTCGATCCCACCCCTCCGCCTGCGGGCCGCTCCGGTCCACCATTTCACCCAAACGGCGCAGAAAATTGGCCGGCGCCCGATGCGGCGGGGCGGATCCCTCCATACGCTTCCTTCCGGACCAGGCTGCCCGGGCGTCGGACCTCCGGCCCTCGCCACGGGCAGCCTTGAGCGAAGAAGTGTGCAGTTAGGCGTTGCGGCGGGCCGCAACGCCTCCGGGGCCGGCCAGGGCCGGTTGCCGGATCGACGACGGCGTGGAGGCGCCGATGCCGTGGCGGACCTGGGATACTTTCGCATCGAACAGGGCATGCTCTCCCGTGGCGCCGGCGCGAAAGCCGGAGCGTCAGCGGCTTATCAGTCCGGTGGCCGGTTCCGCACCGTCATCGCGGCGGCCGCTTACCAGGCTGGGGTCGGTCTGACCATCGGCGCCGACCTGCGGGAGGTGTGGGCGGCGAAGGGGCAGGACCCTGTGTTGGCGGTTGCGGACTTCACGGGCAAGTCGGGCGTTCACCACACCGACATCCGCGTGCCCGCGGGCGCGCCCGCTTGGTGCGCCGACCGGCAGACCTTGTGGACCAGGGTGGAACTGAGCGAACGGCGCCGTGACGCGACGCTGGCGCTGCAATACACGCTGTCGCTCAGCCGGGAGGTGCCCATCGCAACGTCGATCCGGTCGGTGGAGCGCTTCGTTGATGAGCACCTCGTGGCACGCAAGCTGGTTGCCGACATTGCGATCCATCTGTACGGGCGCCCCCTGGACCCCAGGGTGCCGGCCGTCGCCGAGAAGCTGGCGAACACGGTCGATCTCGCGTGGCCGGTGATCCCGGTGGCCCGTGTCCCCAGCACTCCACCAGTGGACGGCCCCCACGCCCTGGCGTTGCCCGATGGGCGCCTCGTCGTCTACCAGCCGCACGCGCACGTCCTGGCGACGACGCGCCCGCTCGTCGACGGCGCCCTCGGCCCGAAGGACCGCGACCTGTCGCGAAAGGCCTTTCTGATCGGAAGCCGAAAGCTGTGGGAGCACCTGTGCAACGAGGCCCTGGCCGAGATCGGGGCTGTCCATCGCGTATCTCAGCGGTCGAAGTGGCATCGCCACCGTCAACAGCAGGACCTCGGCGCCGCCGGGCCGAACCATGAACCGCTTTCCCAGGTGCCGCTCGGTCCGGCCTATCACCCGGTCGTCGAGGGGCGTGCTCTGAATTTTGGAGGAGTGGACGTCATGCCTCATCAATTCAATGCCATCGTGGCGGAGCTCGAAAAGTCCAGACGCGCAGCGCCCGACAAAAAATCGGTGCGTCTGGCTCGTGCCGTTGTCCGGATCGAGGAGCTGGAAGCGCAAGGGGTTCGCTTCAGCCGGGAAACGGGTGGGATGGTGAGGGTCGAAGCTCCTTCCGGTGTTGTCGTTGACTGGCATGACCGCCGCTTGTGGAGCGGGATACATGCGATGGTGCTCGACTACCTGGAGACTCGCGATGCGGAACGGAAAGCGCGCGCGCCCGAACCGGGCGCCGTCGGGACCACCGTTCCTGGGGCAAGTGACAGAATGTCGACGGCGCCGGAACCGATGGTGGAGGCGGCGCGGCTGCGGGAGGAACTGGACGCTGCCACGCGGAGCGTCGCGACCATCGCTGCGGCGACCGGGCAGGCGCAACCGGATGCCGTGGCGTCTCTGGCCGATGGCATCGTCACCGTCGCCCGCGGCGCCATGGCGAACGCATACGAAAGGTCGCGCGGCGCGCTGGTGCGCGAGCAGCAGGCGCGCGTGTCGGCGGAGACGCGCGCTAAGGAACTCACCGTGGACTTGGCGCGTACGAAGGCCGCTCTGGCACTGGAACAGGAGAAGCGGCGGGCAACGGATGCAGATTGTGGTGCCCTGCGCGCGGAAGGGGCTTCACTGCGGCAGCAACTGGACGAGGCGAAGCGCAGCGCCGAGGCGGCGACCGTCACCGGAGCGGCTGCCGCCCAGCGAGCCGACGAGGATCGGCAAGCACGTCACCGTGCCGAACAGGCACTCCGCCTCGTGCGCCAGACGATCGACACCGAGGCTGCCGACGAGCAGCTGGCGTCTGAACTGCGCAAGCGGCTGCAGGCGGCCAGCCGACAGTCCGACGCCGTGGAGGACGGGGTGCGGGCAGCGAGTCTGACGCCGGAACTCCTGCCAAGTGAACCCGGCGCCCGGCTGCGGGCGATTGCGCAGGCGAACCGCGACCGGACACTGGATGAGGTGGCAACCCTGTTGGACGCGCCGGTGCGGGCGCTTGGTGTGCACCTCCGCGGCGACGTTGCTGAGCGGGTTCCGGCGGCTTTGGCGATCCTCATGACGGCGATCGAAGGACGAGACGCGGAGCTTGCGCGGGAGCGCGCCAGCCGCGAGCGGGCGGAACTGGAAGCGCAGGGATGGAAACGCGCCTACGAGGCACTGGTTCGCCACGGCCGGCGATTGGTGATGCTCCTGGCCCGGCAGGCCGGGCTGGTCGAACCGGCGAAGGCGGCGTGGCGTCTGCTGATGGATGCTGTCGGTCATGGCAAGGAACCGGGAGATCTCACCGCTGTGTTCCCCAGCCGGCGTAATGATGCTCCAGCGTGTGGTGAGGCGACGAACCGGGGGCAGCGGCAGGAGGAAAGCCAACGGACTGGCCGCACCGACAAGGTGAAGCCCGACGCGGAAGCGGCGCCCATCATGGGTGGCGTGAAGCCACCCGCGGCAACCCAGGAGTCGCTGGAGGTCATGACCGGCGAGAAGCCGCGGCCGTCGGGCGTGTTGGCGGGCGCCGTCCGGTTGACCAGCGCCGCGACCGAAGCCGTCAGGGCCTTGGAGGCGCGGCTCAAGGTTATGAGCAAGGACGACCTCCTGAAGGCCGCGCAGGCAACGGAACGGGCAGCGCGTGAGGCGGGCGAAGAAAGGCGCCGGAACGAACACCGGCACGCCTACTCGGTCATCGCAAGGGTTGCGCGGCAGCGTGGCGTCGCCCTGCAGCCTCTCCAGCCGTCCAAGCCCCGGATCCGTGACGAGTATGTGAGGTGACAAGCAGTGGTTGGGATGCGTCGGCGTTGCGTCCACCCGGTGTGGCGGCTGCCCTGCGGGCCGCCACACCGAGCGGTCGCAACTCAGGACGACCCGTGATGATGACCACCCCAGTTCGGAGCGGCGCTGCCCTGGCCGCGTGCATCGAAGACGACGCGATCATCCGTGTGCTTCCAGCGGAACAGAGCGCGGCAACCGTGAAGTTCGTAGACTGGCTTCAGGAAATCCTGCAGCGCTGGGCCTGCGGTCAGCGCGGCGCCGCCGACCGTCGGACGCTGGACATGATCGTCCAGGCAGCGGAGGCGATGGACTACCGGATTTCCCTGTCGGTACAGGACATTTTCGATGTTGTGGAGGATCTCGACGCGGCCCTCGATGCCGGCTTGGTTCTCCTCCGCGGTTTCGACCGCCCGGTTATCCGTGTCCATCTCGTGAGCAAAGGCGCTGCGCAGTAGGTGGGGGCGCCGGAGCGTCCTGGTGGGTCCCGCTATAAGAACCCACCGCGTTCCGGCTCCTGATATGGCTTCCCTGCCTCGACCCATGGGGCAATGCGCCTTCTTTTCGGCAGGGCAAGTTGCTGGTCTCGAATGCGGCTGCATACAGCACCGGACGGAAGGGGCCGCCATCCCGGCGGGAACGGAGTATCCAGCCGCGCTGTCCCGCTCCTCCCTTCAACATCTGCCGATCATCAAGTTCGCTAATCCCTTGGCCCGGTTGCTGATTTCCACGACAGCGTTCAGAATTCTGCCGATGTGCCTGCCGATCCATGTTCAATCCGCAAGTCTTTGACTGCGCGAGAAATTTTGAGATCCCAGTCTGCTAACCTTGCCGATCCTCGCCGCGGCGTCGGAGGTGCGCGTTGCGTCCTCCGGGAAAGCTTGTCGCATCAACGATGTGTTGGTTTCGATTCGGGTGGTGGAAAGTCTTCGGTTCCGTCAGTTCAACGGTCGTGAACTGGACCGGACGCATTACGGCTGAAGTGCGCTCTGCCTGACCAGTTCGGCCTTGATCCCGCAGAGACTGGAACCATCAAGCCGCTGATTGGAAAGAATTTGTCCGGCGTTTCAGAACATCCGCCAAATTGCCGGACAAACGCTTGTACATCAAGCGATTAGCTGTGTAATGACGGGTGGAGGGACCGGAGACGGCTTGCCGGTCGGTCCCCCGCGCAGAGCTTGGCCCCGGCTCGTTCACCTTAGATGCGCTGTTCGGCAACGCGCCACGATCGCGCCTGGGAGTCATGGGGGCGGGCGCCTGGTTCGACCGCGCCGAAGCCGAACGTTATTAGGTGCATGAACAGTCCATGCTCGTCGCCGACGGGGAGACCATCAGCCTGCTCGTCTTCCGCGACGGGAGGGTATTCTTCAAGGACGAGCGCGCCCGCGCCGGGGACGGACGCCGGCCGTTCCGCTGACGCGGCGCGGCGTTTCGCCGCTCGCCGCCGCTGGACGGATCGATATGCTTGGCCCCGGCGCCTGCGCCCGAGCGACGACAGAGGATGCCCCCGGCCATGGCCAAACGCGAATCCGGCAACCGGCTCGACCGCGGCGAGATCGCCCTGGTGAAAGCCATGATCGCCGAAGGACGATATAACGACCAGGAGATCCTCGCCCACTTCACGCGGCCGATGCGCACCATCAACCACGCTCGCATCTCGGACATTCGCGAGGGGCGCAAGCACGCGACCGTGGCGGTGGCGTCGCCGGAGGAACTGGCCCAGTTCCTGAGAACCTGGCCACAGATCGATCCGCAGACCGGCCTGCACATCGCCGGCGACGAGCTGGTGATCAAGGCGCGGGAGGCGATGCTGAACGCGGTGCAGAGCTACAACAACCCGCGCGCGTTCTTCAAAGCGGAGGTCTTCATCACCCTGGCGGTGATCGCGTGGACCTACCTCCTGCACCATCATTACCGGCGCAATGGCATCGACCATCGCATCAAGAAGATCGTCGATGGCAACGAGGTGGTCCTGAAGACGCGGCACGGCGCCGACAAGCACTGGACGCTCGAGGACTGCCTAGGGTGCAACCAGTGCCCGCTCGACGCGGCGACGGTCGCCAATCTGCAGTTTCTGATCGGGATCCGCCACGAGATCGAGCATCAGATGACGCGGCGTATCGACGACACCATCGGCGCGAAGCTGCAGGCGTGCTGCCTCAACTTCAACCGCGCTCTGAAGGACCTCGTCGCCGAACGCCACGGTCTCGAAGGCGACCTGTCGTTCGCGCTGCAGTTCGCGACGATCGAGCGCGAGCAGCGCGACCAACTGCTCAAGCAGCCCGACCTGCCGCCCAACATCCAGGCGATGACGCTGGCATTCGAAACCGGGCTGCCGGATGAGGTCGCGGCCGACCTGCGCTACGCCTACCGCGTCTACCTCGTAGAGCGGACGGCGAACTCCAAGGGCAAGGCCGACCAAGTGATCGAGTTCGTGAAGGGCAACTCTGCCGAGGGCCGGGAGGTCCGGCGGATCCTCTTGAAGGAGGCCGAGAAGGCCAAGTACAAGCCCAAACAGATCGTCGACCGGATGAAGGCCGAGGGCTTCCCCCGCTTCCGTGAGCACGAACATACGCAGCTCTGGAAGACGCTCGACGCCAAGCGGCCGGGTACCGGTTTCGGTGTCTACCTGAAGGATGGCGACTGGTGGTGGTACGAAGCTTGGATCGACCGGGTGCGGGCCCATTGCGAGGAGAACCGCGTCAAGTACGCGTGAGTTTGGAGCGGGCGCCCGCGTCTCGTTCCCGGGGCGCTTCCACGTCGGCCTGCGCGCGGCCCCGAGGCAAGCATTAGCAAGCCCGGCCGAGCAGGGGGCAGCCGAGTCCTCTCTTGGGCAGTGACACCAAGCTGATCGGCGAGCACGGCGATGGCCGCAGCGCCAGCATCCCGCAGGTCCAGCAGCCGAGCGATCTAAGGCAGCGGGCGGTCGGGGAGGTCGACCTCCACCGTTTCCAAGGGCCTCCCGCGGCGGCGCCACATGACCGCGCTGGTGGCGCCGGCGCGCAGCCAATGCGCTCCGTCCTCCCGTCGCCTGCATCCTCCCGGTGCATGCCCAGACCGTTGGAGGGTTTGCGGTCACGCTAGAGCAGTTGGTAGCGGCCGACGTCCTCGACAACGGCGGCGCCCTCCTCAACGTAGCCAACGAAGGCGGCCGCGCTACGATGCTTGGCCTGCCGCATGATTGTCCCCGCGGGCGCGCTGTGCGCCGTCGCCTCGGTAGCCAGGCTGCGGCGCGACGAATGGCTGGAGAAGACCGCCGGGTCGAGGCCGACGCGCTCGACGGCGCGTTTCACGATTGACGCTACGACCCTGGGGTGTGCCGGTTTGTCTTCTGCAACAAAAGTGAGGGCGATCATGTTTCTGCTGTTAAATAGACTATCTTAGGTTGCCCAATTGCGGGTTGAACGTCATAGTGGCCTGCTTATCTGAACGGCATAGAGCACGCCTACGGACTCTTAGGAGCATGTCACTTTTGGATGTGCCACGTTTTTCACCATCTGATTGCTCCGGCGTTCATCTCGGGCCTGGACAGCTTCAGATGCTAGATAATGCACTTGTGTCAAGGGAGAGTTCGTATTGCAAAACAACTCAAAGGCGTAATAATTTTATATAATCTGCTGGTTCTGGTCGGATTTGGAAACACATTGGGGAGGGCGCGTAGCATGAGGGATGACAACGCAGACGGTGTTGCCCTGGCTGATGTCGCATTGCTCCCACTCCCCGGTTTTATGACGGTAGACTGGCTCGGCCGTACCTGGAATCTGATGCCACAGGACCGCCGCCGTTTGACGCCTTTGCTGAAGCAGGTATTCGTCGACTGGCCACAGGATCGGCGCCTTGATGCCGCAGGCTTTTTCGATGCCTATCTCCGGAACGTGCGCAGCCGTCGTGAATCAATTGCCATCATTGACCGCACCGTCGCGACGCTGTCGCCGACCAAGGGGCAGCGGAAGATGCTGGTACGGCGCCTGCACGCGATCGCAAACCAGCGCATACAGGAAACCGGTGGTGTGGCGGTGCCCGATGTTTCCGGGCGGAGGCACCGGTTGGCCGAGGCGGGAGAGGACACCCTCCTGGCCGAACTTCTGTGGATTGAGACGGCCTACGGTTGGCGGGTCGAGGATGCCGCTCGACACATTCTTACTCGCCCAGGCGTTCGGCGACACTTGGAACCCTGGCTTTCAGCCGTGGCTCCTGGAGTGCTGCTAGAGGACAGTGTCGCCGACAACGCTGTGGATGCGTTGGCTGCCCTGTTGGTTGGCGATGCCCGGACTGGCAAGGAACCGCCAGACGGTTTCGACGAAATCTCCGATGCTCCGGCACCAGACTGGGAGGATGCCGTCACCGGCCCCGGCGATACCCCGCAGTCACTGCTCACGCAGTGGCATGCGACCGTCGATGCGCTGCTCGATGCAGTTCAAGGACTCGTGCCGGGTGCACCAGAGGGCATCGACGCAATTCGTTGCCTGCTTGAGCGCTTGGCGTCTACTGATGACGACCTACGCCGACTGGCGGAACAGGAGCATTTGTCAGCTGAACGTACCGCCAGGGCTCGCAACGCTGTCACCGGCTTGGTGCCGCAGGCACCGAAGACCCTGACGACCGTCGTTTCCGAGGCGGCTGAGCGATGCGCTCTCGTTCGGGGGCTGCAGGACGAAGAACTGGCTAGAATCCTCGGTACCGTAAACGTCTGTGAGAATGCCTTCAGGCACTATGCGGCGGCTTCGGAGGAGCGGGGGCGTCGGCGCTCCGCGTTGGTGGCCCTGGAGGACGACGCATCTCCCGAGGCCGTTGATGAGCTGACGGTTGCGTTTCAGCAGGCCAACGATGACTTGCGTGCAGCCGAGTCCTCGGCGTGGACCGCGGCCCAAGTGCTGGACGATCTGCTTGTGGCCTTGGTGGAGGCTGCCGACGACGCGCGGGATGCTGGAGAAAGTGATGCGGCTCCGGGGACGGTTGATCTCGCCTCGGACGATGGGAGTCTGGAGGCCGAAGAGGCGGGCGTAGAGGATGCCGCCCCAGGAGAAGTGTATGTGGTCGATGTCCTGCCGGAACCGAATGTCACCACGAGCATCGATGCGCAGGATGGTGCAAGGCTGGAGCAAGAAGGCGACCGGGAGGACGCAGATCGGAGCGAGGAGGCGGCTGGAACCGCCTGTAAGGCACGCACGCTCGACTCGGGCATGCCGGACATGCGGGAAGAAGACCTCTTCATCGATGAGACGGCCGGGTCGCTAGGTCCCCTCGGTGAGGATGAGTGGCAGCCCAGCGCGGAAACTTCGCAAGATGACGAACTCGGAGCGCGGCTGACGGATGCCTTCGTTCGGCTCATTGACCGCGGCGAACTGGGGCTCGCCTATCACTTGGTGCGAGCGGCGGAAGCCGGTGGAGCCTCCTTGGGTGGTGTCCTGCCGAGTGCGTCGGCGACGGCGTTGTGCGTGGTGGGGCGGTCGGTTCGGACGTCCGGCAGCGCGGCATCGTTGTACAGCGCGTCCCTGGTGGAAACCTTGCTCAGCGCATGCGCCCTCCATCAGACCGCTTCCATGGCGTCGCAAGCCACCATCCTCTTGACCTTGGCGGGAGGACTGCGTCCGGCCCTCTTCGCGGCGGACAGCGGGGCGCGGGTGCTGGTCGGCCAGCTCCCCCTGGGCAGCGAGTTGGCGTTTCTGCATGACCTGCGTCAGCCAATCGTCTCCTTGGACGAAAAGGGATACTACGCCAGCCCTGCGGCACTCAGCCGCGGCATCGACCGTGACCGGGCGTTGGCCAACCGGAAGGCGGCTGCCGAGGCGCTGGACTCGTGGCTGACGACGGTACGGAAGGCCAGCATCGTCTACGCTCCTGCAACCCAGGTGTGGCACCATTTCCTGGAGCCGTCGGGCGTGCTCGGCTCTGTTGTCGAACTGGTGATCGCCGGCGAGAAGGCGGCGGCAGATGCCGTCAGGGCCTTCATGACCAACTACAGCAATGACAGTTCGGTAGCCGAGTTGATCAACCGGACGTTCCGGGAACTCAACCCCGGAATAAAGAAGACTATTGAGGCGCGTGCGCTGCAGCGCCTCCTCAGCCACTGGAGGGATGCGCGGGCCAAGCTGGGCGATTGGCTGGATGCCTGGGTGACGCTTTCCGACGTGACCGCGTCGTCGTCGACCCATCAGGACGAGGAGGTCCGTGCCCGCCTCAGCGCCACGATCACCAAGGTGTCGCCGCGCCTGGATGCCCTGGCGACGCACGCCAGCATCCTTGGGGCAAGCGCCCGTGCCCTGCGCACCGTGGTGAATGACATCAGGCGGATGCTGAACGCCGAAGACGATGTCGTCACGCTGACCCTGCCGGAACAGGCCTTGCACGCTGACCTGCTCAAGCTGCCAGGCCTCGACTACGCTGGTGGCTGGGTGCCGGCATCGCTCGATCCGGACCTTCTTCTGGAACCAATCCTCGCCTACGCCGAAGGGGATGGCGTCACGTGGGAACAGGCGTTTCACGACCGCGTGGCCGGACATAACCATTTGGCGACCGAGCATGTGATCCGCGTGTTGTCCCGCCTCGGCGGCGAAGGTGCGGTCCAGACTCTGTGGGATGTCCGCTCGCAGGACATCGACGCTGCGCGGATTACGTTGAAGACCAGACTGGAGGCCGTGCGCCGGCGCATCGACCGGGCACTGCGCCTAGACTCTAGCGGCGATCTTGCGCTTTCCGAATTGCTGGACCGGCTGGAAACCGTCGATCCTGTCGAACTGCCCCGTGACGGCATGGGCGGCTTCGTTGCCGCAGGCGGCGTGGTCGCCGACTTCCCGGCCGCATTCCGCCTGCTCACGACCGCCGAACACACGATGGCGAGCGTCGAGAACGACCTTGTCGATCGATATCGTGCCCGCCTGGACCGTCTGTCCCTGTCCGGCAAGGAGGAGACCGTGCAACGTCTGCGGCGGCTGCTCACACCCGACGGGCTGGTGTCGCTGAGCGACGCTCTCGAATTGCTGGAGGAGGGGCAGGAGCTGCCGCCCGACGACGGCGGGCGCGATGCGTTCGACACCTTCTTTCCCGCTTTCACCGATGCGCTGGAGGCGGGGGCCGTGCGGCTAGTCGACGTCCAACGCGCGGTCAAGCTCGGCAGCGATGTCGGGCCGCTGCCATATTCCACGTTGGTGAGCGAACGCCGTGAGGACGTCCGGCAGCTTCTGGGTGCCTGGGCGAACGTCAAGGCGACGGGCATACGGAACAGTCGCGATATGCCTCAGCATCTTAAACATGTGTTCGAGGGCTTGGGGTTCCTCGCGGTGCGCATCGGTGAGGACTCGGCACGGGCCACGTCGGCGCGCAGCCGGGCCTTTACGTTGACGACCGCTCCCATCGCGGACCAGACGGTCTGCCCAGTACCGGCCTTCGGCTCGAAGGCGGCGGGGTGCTACACCGTCACCCTTCACGACGTGAGCGAGAGTGAACAGGAGATCTTGACGGCGGTGCCGTCGGGAGATGCTTCGGCGCACATCGCGATCTATCTCGGTCGGCTGTCGACGGAGCGGCGGCGCGCGTTCGCTTTGGCCGCGCACGAAGGCCGGCGCAGCGTCCTCCTGATCGAGGAGGGATTGCTGTTCTTCCTCAGCTTGCAGAGTCTCCGGCTTCCCGCCCTCTTCACCTGCGGACTGCCGTTCGGCTGTTGCGATCCGTACAGCCTGATCGCCGGTGACGTGCCGATCGAGATGTTCTATGGCCGGTCACGCGAGATCGAGGAAGTCTGGAGCCCCGACGGCCCCTGCCTGATCTACGGCGGTCGCCAGCTCGGCAAGTCGGCCCTTCTCCAGCACGTGCGCAAGAAGTTCCACGCGCCGGAGCGGGATCACGTCGTGCGCGTCCACGATTTCCGCCAGATCGGGCGCTCGGAACCTATGGAGCAGATCTGGCCGAAACTTGCCGCCGATCTGTCCGAGCAGCGGGTTCTGGAAAAGGGCGACGGCAGCGCGAAGACCGTCATTGTCGGCATCGAGGCGTGGCTTGACTGCGATGCCCGTAGGCGCCTGCTCCTGCTGCTCGACGAAACTGACAAGTTCCTGGTCGGCGATGCCGGGAACGACTTCGTCAATGTCATGCTCTTCAAAGGGTTGATGGAACGTACGCGGCGACGATTCAAGGTGGTGTTCGCGGGTCTGCACGACGTGCAGCGCGTCGCCAGCACGGTGAACAGTCCACTGGCCCACTTCGGTCAGGCGCTCTGCATCGGGCCGCTCTATGGCCGCGATCTCGCCGCTGCCCAGCAACTCGTGACGCGCCCGCTCGCCGCCGTCGGATTCCGCTTCCCCGACGACAGCGGGCTGCCGCATCGGATCCTGTCCGACGTCAACTTCTATCCGTCGCTGGTCCAGGTCGTGGGCAAGCAACTCGTCCGCCAGCTCCAACAAGGCGGATACCGCCGCGCCGATGGCCCGCGCTACGTGGTCACCGCCCGGCAGGTTGAAGAGGCGTTCGAGGGGCGCGAGATGCGCGACTTGTTGGTCGAGCGTTTCCGCATGACCCTTCAGCTCGACAAGCGCTACCGGCTGATTGCCCTGATCCTTACGCTGCAGGCGATGGACGACCGGGGCCGCATCGTCGACGGCTATTCGACGGCGTGGATCCGCGAACAGGCCATGCATTGGTGGGCCAAGGGCCTCAGCGACGCGGGGCTCGAGTTGTTCGACGCCCTGCTGCGCGAGATGGAGGGGCTCGGAGTCCTGCGGCGGGCCAAGAACGGGTGGCGCCTGCGTTCCACTAAGATCGCTGCAATGATGGGGACGCCGGAAACCATCGAGCACGAACTGCTGGCGTTTTCCGACCACGAGGCGGAACTGGAGTATGCGCCCGGTGCCTACCATCGCGCCATCGGCGGAAACCCGCTGCGGCCGTCACCGCTGACGCAGCGCCAGGAGGCCCGGTTGCGCGATCCGGAGCTTCCCGTACAGGTGGTGTTCGGTAGCTCCGCCCAGGGGCTGGACGATGTGCGCGTTGCGCTGGCCGACGCGCACGAGGGCGTACCGCCCAAGTTCGTCGACAAGATCAGGAACGAGCGGGAGTTGGGCACCGTCTGTCGGCGCCATGCGACCAGCGCTGAGCCGGGCCTGTTGGTCATTGCCAGCACCGTGCCCTGGACCTCCGGCTGGGTGAGCGGCGTTGCTCAGCTGATCCACGGTGAACGGCTGAAGGTCCGTATCCTGTTCCTCGGCAACCCCCAGCAGGCGTTCAACTGGATGGTCGCCAACCGGAGACCGGCGGACGAACGTCTGGTGGGCGTGCACGTTCTGGACCTCTGGAGCGACAAGGCCCTGCAGCTCTGGTTGAACGACGCCAGCCTGGATCATCTCGACGTGCCGGAGGAGCGGCTGAACATTCTCCGCGAGACCGGCGGCCTTACCAAAGCTATCGCGGCGTTCGGTGTGGAGGTCCGCGACCTCTCCCCCGGACACGAGGAGCGTCGACGGAACTGGCTTGGCACGGCAAGCGGCCGGTCCGTGGTTTCGGCCCAGTCACTCGGCATTCTCCCAGGAGTCGTGGAGTTCCTGACGGCCCTGTCGTCGGACACCCTCGGATTCTCCCGCGAAGACCTGAGGACGGCACCGGATGTCTATGGGATCACTCCGCCGGGTCCGATCGACTCCGTCATCGCCTGGATGGAAGCCATGGGGCTGCTGCGCCAACAAGGGGCCGACCGTTGGATGGTGAGCGGACCGGCGCGCGCCGCCTTGGCATCCTTGGGGTAAAGCGATGCGGTTCTGGGAGCTGCCGGGGCCCGCCGGCCACGTTAACGCCGCGGTCGACGCCCTGATCTCGGAGGGGTGCGTCCTGATCGAATCTGGCGGCGATCCGAAAGGGTTCGCAACCGTGTTCGCCGCGGCCTACGAGCGGCGGGACATCGGCACTCTCACGATCGTCGACCTTGCCGACGTCCTGGGGCTTCCGCCAGCCGAAGCCCTGATGCGGCGTTTGCTGCCGCGCGAGACGCGAGTCGCGGTGGCCACCGCGCGGACCCTTTGCCAGTCCGTGGAACTGGAAGGTGAGGCGGTGGTCCTCCACGGCGCCGGCGGACACTGGCAGTCCTGGGACATTTTCATGAGGGCGTTCGCACGCGACCGGCTGCGTACCGGCAGCGTGGCGCCTCTGCGCGTTGCCGTGCTCATGGACGAACTCCCGGCCCGGCCCGGCGGGGATTATCCGGTATTGACGGCGGCCCCCCTGCTGGGGCGGATCGACACGGCGCTCTACGTGGCTCAGGCGATGCGTGGCCGCGGCCGGGGGGCGTTCGACCTCGCCCTGATCGAGGCGTTGATCATCGAGCTCACCGGATGGAACCTTCCGCTTGCCGATGCGCTGGTCCGACTGCCCGAGCACACGCTATTCGCCCCCTTCGATTGGCTGCGCGAGCAGCAAGCGGCGGCGGTGCCTATGCGGGAATGGGATGGTGCGCCCTTCCGGTGCAGCGTAGCCGCAGCAACCGCGAACGACCGGCGGACCATTGCCCGGCGGGTGTGGAAGGGGCAGTTGCACACCGTTTTTCCCTGGCTCGAGGAGGTGCGCCTGCAAGTAGTGGATGCCTATGCCAATCCGCTGCTCAGAAATCTTCCCTTGCAGACCCCCTACGGCACGACCATCACCGTGCCAGAGGATCTGGAGTTCGGCGCCATAACCCATCTTCTGCGCAACCAGCTTGACCGCCCGGTCCGCGCGATGCTGGAACGCATGGCCGAGGTCCGCAATTGCCTCGCGCACCGCGAGCCGGTGGATGGCACCAAGCTGAAGGCGGTGCAGTCGGAGTTCGAGACGTGGCGCTCAGGTACGGCGGCTGGGCGGAGCCCCGGCTCTCAGTGGCGCGCGAAAGGCGGGCGCTGACGACCTGACCGGGAAAATCCCGTTACGGCACGTCGCGACCGCACCTCCGTCACTCCGGCATCAGGTCTCTCACCAGCAGCAGGCACGGGTGCTCAGACCGGTTGCGGACCTGCACGTCCATTCTGGTCAGGATCTCGGCCTGCTGCGGAGGGAGGGCGCCGAAATCGAAGCGGGTCTGCCCGCGCGCGGACCAGGATCCGAATCCCTGATCTAGCTGTAGCCGCACGGCGCCCGCCTCCCAGCGCACGATCAGGCTTCGGTCGTGCGCAAGCTCGTGGCGTGGGCGGTATTCGGCGGCGAGCCGCACGTTGAACCCGTGCCCGGCTATGCGCATGACGGCTTCGCGGTGGGCCTGGTGGTCCCAGTCGTGTTCCACCGTACGGCCGCCGCGGCTGTCGTGATCTCCGGTGACCGGCATAGTTCGTAGAACCAGTGGCAGCGGCTCTCGCCGGCCAAGCGCCAGCGGCCGCACCGCTTCGAACAGCAGCCGCGCGGTCAGCGGGCTACGCAGATAACGGTCGGAAACCTCGACGCCGATGACCGGGCATCGGGTGTTGATCAGGTGGTGGATCTCGGGGCGGCTCGCTCCGACCAGGGTCCAGAGGCGGGTGCCAAAGTCCCGCACCGGCCCGTCCAGTTCGTGGTGGATTTCCAGCACGGTGGCGTGCAGGCCTTCAGCGACCAGCAGCCGTTCGTCCGCCACTGCTTCCGCCGTACCCGGCACAGCGGAAGCGCGGGCGAAGACCACCGGCCCGCCGGCGTCGGCGCCCCAATCCTCGTTGCCCTGCCGGATACCGGCTCCCCGGCCGGCCCACAGGGTCGTCTGCTGTCCGTCCTCCACAGCCGCCAAGAGGCAGCCGTCCCCGGCCGTCGGCAACGCGTCGGTCCGGTAGAGAAGTGCGTGCGAGCGGTCCAGTAGGCGCCGCAGCCGGATCTTCTGCCCGAAGGAGAGGGTTGCCAGCGTCTGGCCCTCAGCAACGATGCGTACCGGCCGGTGTTTGGTTCCCCACTTCTCCAACAGCGGCGCTGCCGACCACGCGTCGAAGTCCCAGCTCCGCGCCGGTCCATCGAGCCAGACCCAAAGCGCGGCGCCAGCCCACGCCTGCATGCTGCGGTCGAGCGCGTCCACCAACGTCTCGCTTTCCGCTCTGGATGCTGCGCCGAAGTACCGCAACGCCTCGGGAAGTTCCAGCCTGGGAAGGACCGCCGTACGCAGGAACGCAAGGGCTGCAATCCGGTCGAGGCGGTCGGCGTCATGCTGCGTGTCGCGGCTGAGAAGGCAGGCATGGCAGGCGCCCTGACAGGAGCGGTCGTCGCAACGCAGGATGCGCTCCGCCCCGGCCAGCAGTGTTCCGATCAGCGACGCCGCCGAGCTGGCGAAGCCGGCGCCGCCGGCTGCGTGGTCGTAAAGGAAGATGGAATAGGCCGTAGGGCCGTTCGGTGTGGGTGTCTGGACAGTATGCCAGCCCAGTTCCGCGCTCTCCACGCCCAGCGCCAGCGCCAGGGACTCGCGCAGGGCTACGGCCAGCGACGTGGCTGCGACCGGATCCGTCAGGGCGAAGAACTGCAACTCGAAGACGTCGGTGGTGATGCCGTAGCCGAGCCGGATGAACCGCTTGATGGACATGGAGTTGGCGTTGCCCTCGCAGAGGACGTGGCCCCTCCCGCGTCCACCGTGCAGCGGGGCATGGCCGACCAGTTCCTCCGGAAGCGCAGGGGCGTGGTCGGCCGGCGCGGTCTCCGCCGCGGCCCGACCGCAATGGAGGCACAGCGCGTATCCATGCTGGGCGGCCCCGCCGGTGTGATGGAAGACGTGGCCCTGCCGGGACACCCGCTGGCGGCCGACGCCGGGATCGGCCAGCGCGGTCCAGGTACCGTCCCGTGCGGAGATCCAGGGGCGCGCCGGTGCAAGATAAGTCGGCTGGGTAATGTCGGTGTGCGGCTTCGAACTGAAGTCGGTGGCGAAGCCGGCGGGCTGGAGGAACTCCATGACGCGGATATCCGTCTCCGCGCACACCCGGCACACCGCTGGCCTGGTAGGCGACGTGTCGGTGGCGCCGCAGCGCGGGCAGAACCAGGCATGGCCGATGGCCTGCTCCTCGCGCATGGTGCCGTCCGCGGCCGGACGCCGCCAATTGAGCGTGACGCCGCCGGAGCGGTAGACGAGGCCGTCGACAACCACATCCGCCCCCGGCGCGTAGTCGCGGATGGCGATGTCGAGCTGGCGTGTCGGGAAGCGACGGGTTCCGAAGCGGTTGTTCTGGCGGTCGTTCGTGTCCTCGCCCTCGTCCTCCTTGCGTTGCCGGACCATCATGTCGGATGTCAGCGTGACGAACTCGACGACGGCGGTCGGGAAGCCGTAGCCGGGCAGGAAGCCGCGCGACGCCAGTTCCCCAAGAAGGTAGGTTCCGGCGTAGCGGCGCCGGCGGATCTCGGCGGCGCGGCGGGCTGCAGTTTCGGGAGCCGTCTCTGCGACGCCGCGTTCCAGCGCCTCCCACTCCGCCAGCCACGCCGCGCGCAACGTTTCCATCGCGTCGGCCGTGGCCAACTCCAGCGCCGGGATCCCGTCAAGGGCGGTGCCATAGACCAGCGTCCGCAAGGCTTCTGACACCTCGCCCGGCAGTCCGCCGGGTGCTTCGCACCAGCGGATGAACGCTTCGACTCGGCTCGGAGCGCCATCGGCGCCGGTCGCCGCTTCCCCGGGGGCCAGGAACGACCGGCAGGTCAGGCGGGCCAAGTCGCTGCCGCCGGGATTCTCCTTCAGAAAGGCGCCGAGCAGAAGCGCGTTGACGTGCCGCTGGACGATGACCGGGCTGTTCAACGAGATGCGTGGCGCAGGGATGTCCTTGTCGAAGGCCCAGGTTGGCTGGTGGAACACCATCCAGCCCAGCGGATTGTCCTTGCAGAAGGTGAGGCCAAGGGCCAGCGCTTGGCCGCCACGCCCGGCGCGTCCCATCCGTTGGCGGTAGTTGGCCGGCGCTGGCGGCACATTGGTATTGACGACCGCCGACAGGCTGCCGATGTCGACGCCCATTTCCATGGTGGTGGAACAGCTCAAGACGTTGATCTCGGCGCGGCGGAAGCCCTTCTCGTAGCGCTGCAGGCGCAGGCTCGGCTGCTGTGCCGAATGCTCGGCGGTCCGGATATAGGGCATGCGCAGGGCGACCCGGTCATGCAGGTCGGTCCACACGCCGCTGTCGCGCAGCGACTGGACGAGCGGGTCGCGGCTCAGCCATTCGGTCACGCGTGCCTCAGGGACCTCCTCGCCATTCTGGCGGCGCCAGGGGAAAGGAAGGGCCGGCAGCGCGATGGGCCGGCAGCGGTCGGGCTGCGGCGTGCGGCTGAGCGGCCGATAGGGGGTGATGCCGGCAAACGCGTGGTCGAGCACGCGTTCGGTTACCGGGCACAGCCATCCGTGGTGCAGCGGCGCGATCTCAGCCCGCCGCAGGTCGAGCATGAAGCCAGGCTGGCTTGGATCCGCCAGCCTGCACAGCGTTCGCCAAGCCTGCGCCAGCACCTCGTTCATGCGGTCGCGCTGCTCGGGTGAGTCAGGGTCGAGGCCGAGGCCGAGCGCCAGCAACAGGGCCGCCCGCGGCAGCCGGCCGGCTCCGCTGATGCACGGCCATGCCATTTCCCGCCGTTCGCGCGCCGGATCGCCGTCCGGACTGAGGTAACAGCGCAGCCGTACCTGCAAGCCCATCCAGCGCAGCCGCTCACCGTCGACGGACACCGCCATATTGGCGCGTACGGAGTGGGTGAGCACCGTGTAGAGGAACGCCTTCCAATCCGCGAGGCCGAACCCCCGCTCGACCAGGAGCGTCGGAACCGACCGTTCCTCCAGTCCCTCGATCTCGGGGAAACGCAACGTGACCAGCCCCATGGTTTCGGCACTGTTCTGGAGACGTGGCCGCCGCAGGAACTCTCGGTAGAGCTGGTAGTCCGCGAGTTCATGGGGCGTCATGAAAGTGCGGTCCCGCCAGCCCCACACCTCGCACATCCAACGGCCGAGGTCGTCCTGGCCGGCGAGCCGGCTGACCGCCTCACGCCACGGCACCGCCGCGCCGGCGGCGCTCTGGAGATCCGCCAGCTCCTGCTGCTTCGCCGCGTAGTGGTCGGGGATCTGGTCCTTGACGGGCTCGAGTTGGGCCAGATCTCGCTCGGCCTTGGCGATCGCCGCCAACCTCTGGGGATCGTTCGCCGCGGCGTGCGCCATATGGTAGAGCGCGCTGCGTACAAAGCTGCGCTCTGCATCCTGCTGCAGCTTCGCGGCGAAGCGCGCGGTCCCCTGCCGGCTGTCGGTGAAGGTGATGAGCTGGCGCCCCTCGGCGGGCAGGCTGGCACCACGCGTCGGCGTGAAGTCCAGAATATGCGGGACGGCATTTGCCAGTAGAAAAGGCGCGCCCATCCGGGCCGGACGCAGTTGCCCGCCCACTTCCTCGGGGTGGCCGCCGCAGCTGGGACAGCCGAGGTGGCGATAGGCGCGCACCCGAACAGCCGCCACGTCCGGCGTGTCGAGTTCCCGGTGCGCCGTTCGGTCGATCGCCATGCCGAAGACATGACCGTCGACCGCCAAGCGGCCGACCACCAGCGTCTTGCGCAGGTGCGCCCCGCTGGAAGGAGGGCCGCCGCCGTCCTCGTCCTCCACGGACGGAGGTTCCGCGTCCTGGGAGAACTCGTCCTCGTCACCCTCCTCGATCCAGCGCCGAAGATGCCCATCGTCGTCCAGGCCGCCTAGAAGCGACGGCACCCCGCAGTCCTGGCAGGCGACGATCTCCAGAACCGGCGCTCCACAATGGATGCAGCGGTCAATCTCCTCCACGAAGACCGCGCCGTGAGCCCAATCCGCGCTGTCCAGCGCGGTGCCCTGGCGGCCGGGACATTGCGGGTCGATACAGGCCCAGAAGCCGGGCTGGGCGCGATGGAACAGGTGAAGGCGCAGTGGCAGGAAGCGGTCCTTTCCCTGGTGGGCCCGCGTGGCTTGCTCCAGAAGAGCCACGGCGCGCGTACGCTCGCCGCCACCGCGGGGATCGCCGTCCGGCATCAGGGCTTCGGTGACGGTGGTCAGGGTCATCGTCTGGCCTTGCGCGAAGCGGGTGCGCAGGTCCGCCATGGGGCGGCTGTCGGCGAGACGGGCGTACGCGAGCGGAGGTTCCATGGTGGCCAGCCCGCCGGAATCGGGCAGCGCGTCGGTGGACGGCGCGTCCGACAGGGGAGACACGGCGCGCTCACCGACCACGACATGGACCTGTTCCGGGCTGACGCCGGCCAATCCGGCGAGGAACTCGGCCAGCTGATCTCGGGCTTCCTTCCCCTCACCGATGGTGGCGGACGTGGCGACGAAGCGGACATGGCCGGGCTCGACGGCGAAGGCATGCATCACCCGGCGCAGCAACAGAGCGAGTTCGGCCGCCTGCGAGCCGACGTAACTGTGAGCCTCGTCAAGCACGATCCACCGCAGCTGGCCGCGGGAGCGTGCGATGATCGGCGCGTCCTCGCTGCGGATCAGCATGTATTCCAGCATGGTGATGTTGGTCACCAGGATGGGCGGCGGGTCGGCGCGCAGTTCCTTGCGATCCGGAGTCTGATATGGGCGCTGCGCCCGCTCGGTGTTGCGCGTCTCCTTGGGCGTTTCGCCGTTGTAGAGGCAAAAGCGGATGTCGCCGCCGAACGGCGCCGTCCAGTCGGTCAGACGGTCACGCTGACTGTTGATCAGGGCGTTCAGGGGGTAGAGCATTATGGCCCGCACCCCGGTCAGCCGCCCCGCCGCCCGGCTTTCGCGAGCCAGATCGTCCAGCATGGGCACGAGGAAGCATTCCGTCTTGCCCGAACCGGTTCCGCTGCTGACCAGGACCGAGCGCGGCGGATCCGACAGCAGCGTGCGCCAGGCATCGAACTGGTGGCGGTGCGGACGCCAGTCCCGTGCGAAGCGGTAGCGGTTGCGATCCTCCTCCAGCGGCACGGGCGTGTGTTGGTCCAGAGCGTCGACCAGCCGCGGGTCCAGCAGGGTTCCCGCCAGTTCGGCCATGGTCGCATCGGCCGGCTGCCAGCCGAACGCTGGTTCGAACACCGGGTCGGCGAGGAACGAGCCGGGATGGCCGGGCGGCACTGCCAGAACGCTGCGCAGATACGCGCGCAATGGCTCGGAGCGGAGCCCCGCCCGGCTGATGACCGAAAAGGCCGAACGCTCGGCGAGCGTCTCAAGGAAGCTGGGAAGCGACAGCGGCATGGATCAGACCTCGAACGAGTGCGGCGGCTGGCTGAGCAGGGCAAGGGCGCGGGGATAGGCGGACTCGAACCACGCGGGATCGAAGTCACGGCAGAACTGCAGGGCATGGCGGACGTCGGGCGCAACCGCCACCCCGGTCCAGGCGATGATGGCCGCCGCAAAGGGAGCGTCGAGGAAGGATCGGGGCGCCGGGTGCTCGTCGGCGAACACCGCCGGCAGCGGAACCTTCAGCCGCTCCGCCCTGAAGTCCAGCGCATGGGGCCAGTGCGGCTCGTCGCGATGCGCCTCCAGCAGCAGGCGTCGCGCCTCCACGAGTCCATCCCGCACCGACGCGCGCACGGGCGCGAGGGCATACTGCGCTGCCCCCGGCTCGCCAGGTGCCGACAGCCCCAGCGCGCCGCGGACGAGCGTGCACGTCATCTCCAGTGCCCCGTTGGTGTCGGCGATACGCCGCAACGTGTCCAGGATGCTGCGATCGGCTAGCGGCCGGGCTCCGTCGCCCAGGCCCCGCTCGGCGAAGTCCCGGGCCCGCGCGTCTCGTACGGCGACGAAGGCATCGCAGAGGGTCGCGATGGGAAGCAGCGCCCAGGTGAAGGGCAGCTCCGATTCCATGCGCAGGACCGCATCCACCTCGGCGCCGCCGGACAGCGCCAGCCCCATGGCTAGAGCGGCCGGTTCCCCGGCTATCAGGTCGAACAGGTCCAGAGTACTGAGCGGCAAGTTGTCCTGCAAGGCCCGGCGGATCCCGGCCAGTTCGGGCCAGTCCGGGTCCAGCGGATCGCGTGCCATCGCCTGCAGCCGGCTCCACAGCGCCGCCCGGCGCTCGTGGTGGTCGGCCATGGCGATGCAGGTGCGCAAACGGGAAGCGACTTCCCCTTCACCGTCGTCCGCCGGCCCTGCCACCGTCCGCATGATCGGCCGTACACGGTGGCGCCGTTCAATGCGGCCGTAGATCAGCCAGCATCCAGGAGCGATATCCTCTGCGCGGAAAGCCCAGGAAGGCTGCGCCTCGGCCGAGGGCGCGGGTGGCAGCACCGTCTCCGGCCCAGCCAAGTCCGTCAGCGGCTTGCACACCACCTCCAACCCGTCTACCGGAAGCGGCTGGTTCACCTTCATGCCGAGGACGCGCTCTCCCTCGTTGGCCCCCTCCGCCACCGACAGGGCGACGTCGAAGCGGCGGATGCGCAGGGACCGCTCCGGCCCGCTTCCCGTAACGGTGAGGACGACGCAATCGTCGATGGCACCGTCCGATGCGAGGAGGCGGGCGAAGCCGTCGCGCAGCGTGCTCAGCGGCAGTTCCCGCGTGAACCTACTGTGTAGCTTTGCCTGCCGGAGATCATGGCCCCGCGTCGCGAGATAGCCGAAGAGCTGGCCCTGCCCATGCAGGCTGCCGCTGACCCGCGCACGTACGCCATACAGCATGTCCAGCGCGACCGTCGCGTTGTGCGGCAGCCAATGACCATCCGGTCCGATGAAGCCGCTGCCGCGGGCCGGGAAAGGCAAGGTCATCGGCACGGGACCACCGCCGTATCCCGGCAGCCCATCGCCGTCGATAAGTACATCGAGATCAGCGGGTGGGGCCGTCGGGCAGTCGATGCGCACGCATGCGCCGTCGGCCTCGGCTAAGATGTCGGTCGTGGTGCCCTTGGGCAGGCCCGCCTGGTCAAGGAGGATCCGCGCGCCCTGAAAGCCGCGGAAGGTTAGGGTGCCGGCCGCCGCGGCGGTCCCGGTGATCAGGAGTTCCGCGCCGGCCGGGAGCACGGCCACCCGTGTGTGATCGATGACGCCGCCGTCGCGCACCAGGGCGATCTCGATCAGCCCGCGTGGCCAGCCGGTCGCCGGCAGCTGTGCCCATGCGCTTCCCGGCATGGCCTTGCGCCAGAGCAGTTCGCCGGGGCGGGGGCGTCCGATCCGGCCGTCCGCGGTCATTTCGATGACCGTCCCGTCGCCAAGCACAGCACCGACGCCATCGAGTTGCCAACCCGGCGGCCGGCCCCGCACGAGGATTCGGCTGGCGGCCTCGTCCGCGGCGCCTGTCCTCAGCAGCACTGGCAGCGCCTGGCCGGGCCGGCTGCACCGTACGGCGCCGCTCACCCGGTAGAGCGCCGCTCCGTCGGCAAGTCGCCCAACAGACTCGACTGTCCCGCCGCCGTCGGCCACCGGTGCCCCGGCATCGACCGGGCAGGCCACGTAGAGGCTCGGTCGGCGGGTCCGCACGCTGCCGCAGCCAATGAAGGTAAGACCATCGGGCGTCGTTCCGGCATCGTCCTGGGAGTCGGCCTCGAACACCCAGGGCCCTTGGGCGGCAGCCTCTCCGCCTGGCAGCGCACAACGGCCGACCTCCACGCCATTGACGGTCACAGTCGCCTCGATGGGGTCAGTCAGTGGCAGGGGAACCTCGCCGTCCGCCCCGGACAGAGGCTCGATGGTCCAGAAACGGCCGGCAGCGGAAGGCTGGGGAAGCCGCACGACGGCGAGCGGGGCGGACAGACGCCGCTCCAGCACACCAGCCGGCATCAGCCGCGCTCGCACGGCACCCGTCGCGGCCAAGCGCGCCCGGATCTCTTCCGGAAAGCACTCCGACGCGACATCGCCGGCCACGTCCAGCACGACGGATGGCCACCACGCGTCTCCTCGGAGCCGCAGCAGGCGATGGCAGAGCATGGTCAGCACCCGGGTCCGGTCGCGGGCCATCCGGACGGTTTCCTCGACGAGGCCGGCAAGCAGCCGCTTCGCCGCTTCGTCGTCGACGGTCAGGGGCAGCGAATCGCGCCACCGCGGGCAGTGCCCGTCCAGCCACTCGACGGCATCCTTGGGCGCGACGGAGGCCGGCAGCAGGTCGCGATAGCCGAGGAACCGGCCGAGCATGTCGGCGACCAGCGAGAACAGTTCCTCGTTGCGCAAACTGGCGGGCAGCATGGCGGCATGGCGGGCCGCGATACGCTCCGCGGCCTCGCCGTCGGCGCCAAAGCGCGAGAGGTCGGACAGCACGCGGTTGAGATATGTGGTCAGGTGATTGCCATCCCCCTGCAGAAGGTGCAGCGGAAACCCACCCTCCAGCACAAGGCTCAGCAGGAAAAGCCGTCCGGCGCCGCCGCGGCGCAGCGGGCGTTGCCAAAATTGCAGACCGTCGCCCGCCAGGGCCTGGATGCGCCCGTAGTCGTTGGGCATGCCGATGCGATCGCAGAGGAACTGCCACCGCCAGGGGCCGCCTGCATACTCCCACTTCCACAGTTCGGCGCCAGCCAAGCAGAACAGGGCTGCCACATGCCGTCCATCGGCGCCCGGCCCGACCGCCATGGCCGGCTTCAGCAATGCCAGGAGTTGATCCAGTTCGGCTCGGGTACAACGGTATGCGAATAAAGGTCGCCGGTCCGGTGCTCCCAATTTCCGAGATTGCAGGAAGTTATAAGTGATCCAGCGCATGGCAAGGAAATCATGGGTAGCGACTGAAATGGTCATGCTTTGTCTCGATACCCTTGAGGATCTTGGTCATGCCATGACGGGAGTGATTCTAAATTTGACTTCGTTTTTTTGTGCAGCGTAACACGCGATCGTGAAAACCATTTTGATGTACGGTGCTATAAAGGATTGTCTTATTTTGGCTGATTTTTTTGACATCGTCAACTCCAGGTGGGTTCCTTGTTGTCCGCGCATGCTTTTTCGAGAGCTGCCAGAGATTGGTCTGCCGAGCGGCTCTTGCGGGCATTCAAGGCTTGGTTTCCGGTTCACATACCTTTCGACGCGGGTCCACCGCCGAGCACACTTGGGCTGGTGATACCTGGAGCGTTGCGCTGAAGCAGACCACAGGTGTGTGTCTTCAACGATACCATCCGAGCTGGGATGAAAGTCATTGCGCCTTGCCGGGATCAGATCGCTACGGGCGGTAGCGTCAATTCTCGGTGGTTGCGTGCCCCCGCAACCAATTCAACAAAAGGCCCGCTGAGCTTACGCTCAGCGGGCCTTTTGCTGTTGCGGGATCCTTTCTCCCCCATCGCGGCGTCCGGGCGCAAACGCATTGCATGGTTTCAGATGAAACGATATGGTTGGCCCAACCGATCAATGACGGCTGTGCCACCCGGAGGGTTGGGGGCATCGGCCGCGCCTGTGGAGAAACCGGATGTCCAAGAATTTCGCCTCGCACGCCGACCTGGATGAGAAGACCGTCAGTTTCGACAAGCTGTCGGACAACGCCTATGCCTACACGGCTGAGGGCGATCCCAACACCGGCATCGTCATCGGCGACGATGCGGTGATGGTGATCGACACCCAGGCGACGCCGGTGATGGCGCAGGACGTCATCCGCCGCATCCGCGAGGTCACCGACAAGCCGATCCGCCATGTCGTGCTGTCGCATTACCATGCGGTGCGCGTTCTGGGCGCGTCGGGCTATGCGCCGGAGCAGATCATCGCCAGCGAGGACACCCGCGACCTGATCGTCGAGCGCGGCGAGGCCGACATGGCGAGCGAGATCGGCCGTTTCCCCCGTCTGTTCCGCGCCGTCGAATCGGTGCCCGGCCTCACTTGGCCGACCATCACCTTCAGCGGCAAGATGACGATGTGGCTGGGCTCGCTGGAGGTGCAGTTGCTGCAACTCGGCCGTGGCCACAGCAAGGGCGACACTGTGGTGTGGCTGCCGCAGCAGAAGATCCTGTTCTCCGGCGACCTCGTCGAATATGGCGCCACCCCCTATTGCGGTGACGCCTATTTCACCAACTGGCCGGCGACGCTCGACGCCATCGCCGCGCTGAAGCCGGAGAAGCTGGTGCCCGGCCGCGGCGCCGCCCTGACCACGGCGGAGCAGGTGCAGGAAGGGCTGCGCGGCACCCGCGCCTTCACCAGCGAGCTGTTCGAACTGGTCAAGCAGGGTGTTGCCGAGAGCAAGGACCTGCGGGCCATCTACAAGGACACCTACGCTGCGCTGAAGCCGAAGTTCGGCCATTGGGTGATCTTCGACCACTGCATGCCCTTCAACGTCACCCGCGCCTATGACGAGGCGACCGGCCACACCGATCCCCGCATCTGGACCGCCGAGCGCGACATGGAGATGTGGCGCCAACTGGAGGGCTGACGCCACCGATCCCGGTCAGGAAGCCAAGGGGCAGTCAGCAACGGTCAGGCGGACATGACGCTTGCGGCCGGCCGACAGCACGACCGGTGTGGCGAGCATCGCCGCCTCGTCGGTCACCGGCTGACCGTCCACACGGGCGCCGCCGTCGCGGATCAGGCGGCGCGCCGCGCCCTTGGAGGCCGACAGGCCGGCCGCCACCAGCGCATCGATCAGCGGCACGCCGCCTGTCCCACCCGGCAACGCGACCTCCGGCAGACCGTCGCCGTCGGGGGCGAAGGGGCTACCGGCGGCGGCTGCCGCCCGGTCCGCCTCCACGGCGCCATGGCACAGGCGGGTGGCCTCCGTCGCCAGGATGATCTTCGCCTCGTTGATCTCGGCGCCGTTCAGGCGCTCCAGCCGGGTGATCTCGTCCAGCGGCAGTTCGGTGAACAGACGCAGGAAGCGGCCGACATCGGCATCCTCGGTGTTGCGCCAGAACTGCCAGAAGTCGAAGGGCCTCAGCGCATCGGCGTTCAGCCACACCGCGCCGCCGGCGGTCTTGCCCATCTTGGTGCCCGATGCGGTGGTCAGCAGCGGCGTGGTCAGGCCGAACAGCTCGCGCCGCTCCACCCGGCGGGCCAGCTCGATGCCGTTGACGATGTTGCCCCACTGGTCCGATCCGCCCATCTGCAGCACACAGCCGTGGCGCCGCGACAACTCCAGGAAATCATAGGCCTGGAGGATCATGTAGTTGAATTCCAGGAAGGTCAGCGGCTGTTCGCGCTCCATCCGCTGGCGCACCGACTCGAAGCTCAGCATGCGGTTGATGGTGAAATGGCGGCCGACGTCGCGCAGGAAGGGAACGTAATCCAGCCCGTCCAGCCAGTCGGCGTTGTCCACCATGATGGCGTCGGCCGGACCGTCGCCGAACGTCAAATACTGGCCGAACACGCTGCGCAGCCCGGCGGCATTGGCGGCGATCCGGGCGTCGTCCAGCATCGGGCGCGTGGTGTCGCGGAAGCTGGGATCGCCGATCCGGGTGGTGCCGCCGCCGATCAGCACGATGGGGCGGTTGCCGGTGCGCTGGAGCCAGCGCAGCGCCATGATCGACAGCAGATGTCCGACATGCAGGCTGGCCGCCGTGGCGTCGAAGCCGACATAGGCGGTCAGCACCCCGTCCGGCGCCGCGGCGGCGAGGCCCGACAGGTCGTCGGCCAGATCGCTGCATTGGTGGAGGAAGCCGCGGTCGCGCAGGATGCGCAGGAAGTCTGCTGCGGGTGATTGGGCGGCATTGGAATTGGTCGGCATCGGGACGTCTCTACGGTTGGCCGGGCCATCCGGAGACTGTCTCTGTCGCGTGAGAGAACCATGGCCGCCGGACTTGCGACGGCATGGTTTCGGGTATGACCGATCGACGCCGCGCTATGCGAGCGGCGGATAATACATCGGGGCAGTGAGGGCGATGCGGTCGGTCATGGCGCTGTCCCTACACCCGTATGCCGGAAAGATCCACCCCGAATCCCTCACTTCCGCCCGAGCATCTGGCGGCGGGCCAGCGCGCGGTGCAACTGCATGCGCTGGGATACGCTGCGCAGGCGGGGGCTGCGGGCGCCGGGGGCGAACAGCCCGTCCAGATTCCGGCCGAACATCTCCCAGCTGCGCAGCGGCCCGGTGTCGATGTGCAGGAAATGCGAGCGCGGATACCAGCCGACGCCGCCGCGCTTGAGATCCAGCGCGCTGCGATGCGCGTCGGGCAGGCGTGACGACAGGGTGACGTCCAGGGCGCGGCCGAGCAGATGCTGGCTGTGTTCCGCCACCCCCAGGCTGCGGGCGGCCAGCATGGCGTTGGTTTCCGGCGTGCGGAAGGCCGACAGGATGGTCGCCTTGGACTGGCCCACCGCCTCAAGGATGTCGGCCAGGAAGTCGAGCGTGCCGACGTCGACCGGTCCTTCCTTGTTGGCGTGGTGGTCGCGCAGGAACTTGGCGAGATCGGCCATCGCATCGGGCAGCGGGCCGGAGGCGTCGCGATAGGGGCCGTCGAAGCTTTCGCCGGTGTTCTGGTTCCTCAGGCTGAGACGGCGCGGCGCGGCGGGGGCGGCCAGCGCGCGGTCGGACATCAGAACCAGCGCGCCGCACCCGATCAACAGGCTGCGGCGCTTCAAGGATAAGGGCGAAGAGGACATGCGGTCGGTCGATTCCTTCGGCGGGGCACCGTCAGGTCAACAAAATGGCGACCGATTCGCAAATGCAAAGTGGCGGCGCATGGCGCGGCTGCATGGCAGGCAGGTGAGTCGGGCCATCACAACAGGCGTTGCGCCTTGAAGCTGGTGTGCCGGCCGCCCTTGCCGATCACCAGATGGTCGTGGACGACGAGACCGACGGCGTTGCCTGCGCGAACGATCTCCTTGGTCATCTCGACGTCGGCGCGGCTGGGGGTGGGGTCGCCGGAGGGGTGGTTGTGCACCAGGATCACGGCGGCGGCCGACAACTCCAGCGCCCGCTTCACCACCTCGCGCGGGTAGACGGGGGTGTGGTCGATGGTGCCGCGCTGCTGCACCTCGTCGGCGATCAGCTTGTTCTTGCGGTCGAGGAACAGCAGGCGGAACTGTTCCGTCGGTTCATGCGCCATGGCGGCGGCGCAATAGTCGATCAGCGCCTGCCAGGAGGCGAGCACCGGCCGGTCGATCACCCGCTGCTGCAGCGCGCGCAGGGCCGCCGCCCCGACGATGCGTACGGTGGCGACGGCGTTGTCGGTGCCGAGCGACACGCCCTCCGCCTTCAGGCCGCGCAGCCGTTCGGGCGGGGCATTGACCACCCCCCACAGGTCGCCGAAGGTCCGGATCAGCAGCTTGGCGAGCGGTTTCACGTCGCGCCGCGGGCTGGCGGCGAACAGCACCATCTCCAGCAGCTCGTAATCCTCCAGCGCGTCGGCGCCGCGGTCGAGGAAGCGGCGGCGCAGGCGGTTGCGGTGGTCGAGGTAATGGGGATCGCCTTCCTCCGCCCCGTCCTCCCGTCCGCCGTCCTCCGGCAGGGCGTCGGCGGCGTCGGATGTCGCGTCGGTCGGGGATGACAGCAGGTCTGGGAAGGGCAGGAGGCCGGCGCTCCCGCCGGCGTCGTCCATCTGCGCACCACCGTCCTCGCCCGCGGTTCCGCGGGCCTTCCGGCCGCCCCCACCCGAAGCCTGTCCTGCCGTCCTGCGTCCTGCCATCGGTCATCGCCATGCATCTGTATGGAGACGACTATAGCGTCTGACCGCGCGAGCGCACAGGGGTCGTGCTCGCGCGGGTGGAGAAAGCCTTTGGTCGGCCCCGGCCCCGGCTCAGTCGGCAAGGCCCGGTTGTTCGTTGCCTCGGCCGGGCAGCATGCGGGCCAGGACGCCGTCGCGGCGGACGAAGTGGTGCCACAGTGCCGCCGCCGCATGAACCGCGGCGAGCGCCAGGATCAGGTTGGCGCCAAGCTCGTGGATCTCCTTCACCGAGCGGCCGAGCGTGCGGTCGGTCTCGACCGGGGAGGGGATGGTGAACAGGCCGAAGAAGGACAGCGTGTCGCCGCGCAGCCAGGTCAGCACCACCCCGACCAGCGGGATGCCCAGCATCAGGAGGTAGAGCCCGAGATGGACGGCCTGGGAGGCGCCGCGTTCGACCGGCGTCATCTCCGCCGGCAGGGCGGGCGTGCCGCGGGTGAAGCGCAGCCCGATCCGCGCCAGCACCAGCCCCAGCAGCAGCAGGCCGAAGGAGATGTGCAGCCACCAGATCGTGGCGCGCATCGGATCCCCGCGTTCATAGAAATCCTCGCCGAAGGTCAGCAGATAGACGCCGACGATCAGAAGGGCGATCAGCCAGTGCAGGGTTTTCTGGATTGCGCTGTAGCTGTTGGGCATCGGACGGACTCCGGTGGAAAGGCGGCCGAAGCACGCCTCCGTTCAGGCGGTGATGTTCAGGGTGCGGCCGCGGTTGGGATCGGCCGGCAGGCTGGGGGCGGACCCGCGCGACTCGGCGGCCTTGGCGGCGGCGCTTTCGGTCGTGTCGTTGTCGCGGTCGCCGTCGCTGTCGATCCCGGTGGGAGCCGGCGGGGTTGCCGGGCGGCTCTGCAGCGGCGACGGCATCGACGGCAGGGAGGCGGAGGAGGTGGCGGACAGCATCGGCGGACATCCTGGCAGGAGCGGTTGGGGCCGGGCACCGGTCACGCCGGTGCGGCCCGGGGAGGGACAGTCCCCACCGGTCTATCCTGCCAAGCTTACATGTGGCTTACGGGGCGCCGGAGACAGCCGGGATCGGCCGTCCTGCGTCGGTTCGCCGCTGCATAGGCGGAAAGTGCAGGGTGAAGCTGGCGCCGCCGCCGGGGGTGTCCTCGACCGACACGCCGCCGCCATGCGCCGCCATGGTGCGGGCGACGATGGACAGGCCCAATCCGGCGCCCTTGGCGCCGTCGGCGCGGTCGCGGCCACCCTGCCAGAAGCGTTCGAACACATGGGCGCGCAGGTCCGGCGGAATGCCGGGGCCGCGGTCGATCACCCGCAGCAGCGGCTCTCCCGCTGCCGATACCGCCAGCTCCACGCTGACCGTGCTGCCGGCAGGGGCGTGGCAGACGGCGTTCTCCACCAGATTGCGCAGGGCGCGGAACAGCGGATCATGGGCGCCGCGCACCGGAAGCGGCCGGTCGTCGCCGACCACCTCGATCAGCCGCCCCTGCCCGAGCGCCAGCGGAGCGAGATGGGCCGAGACCTCCACCGCCAGCCGGGCCAGATCGACCGTGTCGTCGGGGGCGATGCGCAGGGCGTCCAGCCGGGCGAGATCGAGCAGCTGGTCGACCAGCCGGGCCATGCCGGCGACATCCTCGCGGATCGGGGCGCCGGGGCTGCCGATCAGCGCCAGATGGGCGTCCAGCACCGCCAGCGGCGTGCGCAGCTCGTGCGCGGCGTCGGCGATGAAGCCGCGCTGGGCCTCGTATCCGGCCTCCAGACGGTCCAGCGCCTGGTTGACCGCGCGGACCAGCGGCAGCACCTCGCGCGGCATGTCCTGTTCCGGCAGCCGTTCCGACACGCTGTCCGGCCCGATCTCGGCGGCGCGGGCCGAGGCGCGGCGCAGGGGGCGCAGCCCGCGATGGATGATGACGAGGTTGACCAGGATCAGCACCAGGGCGAAGGGCAGCCAGATCCAGCCGAAATGCTCGACGAACTCCTCCAGCAGCCATTCGATGTGCAGTTCCTCCTCGCCGGAGGCCACCTGGATCCAATAGGGCCGGCCGCCGACGGTGATGCGGTGGCTGAGCCCGTAGAGCGGCGGTTCGCCACTCTGTGCCGGCACGCGGAAGACGGTGTGCGGCCGATCCGCCGCGCCGGGGTCGAGCGGGCCGTCCACCCCGTCGGAGCCGAGCAGCAGCCGGCCGTCCCCGTCGACCACGGCGAAGGAGGCGGCGTTCACCCGCAGCATCGCCCGCACCGACTCAGGCAGCTCGGTGTTCAACCCGTCGTTTGGCCCGCGAACCGCCTTCTCGATCACGCGGGCGACGCCTGACAGGGTGCGCTGGCGCATGCGGTCGTGGGTGCCCTTGAACTCGACATAGAGCAGCAGCGCGGTGGTCGCGACCGCCAGCAGCGTGACCAGCACCAGCCAGCGCGCGATGGCCGCCAGCAGGGACGGCGGGCGGCCGGCCTTCGCTTCGGCGCTCATTCACCGTTCTCCCCGCCGCCGCTCTCCCCACTCCCGTTTTCCCCGCCGGCCTCCGCCGGGGTTTCGGTCAGGATATAGCCGATGCCGCGCAACGTCTGGACGCCGGCCGTCGCGCCGGCCGCCTGCAGCCGCTTGCGCAGCCGGTGGATCAGCACCTCGACCGCGTTCGACCCGACCTCGTCGCCGAAGCCGTAGAGGCCGTTTTCCAGCGCCGCCTTCGACACCACCCGGCCGGCACGGCGCAGCAGCAGTTCCAGCGCGTCCAGCTCGCGCCGGCTGAGGTCCAGCGGCCGGCCGGCGACGGTCGCCAGCCGGGCAGCCGAATCGAAGGCGACGTTCCCCTGCTGCAGCACCATGCCCAGCGCCGCCCCCGGCCGCCGCAGCAGGGCGCGGATGCGGGCCACCAGCTCCTCCAGCGCGAAGGGCTTCAGCAGATAGTCGTCGGCCCCCAGGTTCAGGCCCCGGACCCGGTCGTCCACCCCGTCGCGGGCGGTCAGGATCAGCACCGGGGTGGTGTCGGCCCGCGCCCGCAGCGCCGACAGCAGCGTCAGCCCGTCGGCATCCGGCAGGCCGAGGTCGAGCAGGACGGCGTCGAACCCGGCGACCGCCAGGGCGGCCGACGCATCCTCCGCGCTATGGACGAGGTCGACGGCGAATCCGGCCTTGCGCAGCCCCTCGGCGGTCAGGGACGCCAGCCGGCGGTTGTCTTCGATCAGCAGCAGCCGCAAGGGAAAGGTCCGGAGCCGTGGGCGGGGTGCGGTGGCCGCGACTCTCCGCCTTTTGTCCGGCGACTGCAAGCAGGGCGGGATGGGGGCGGGGCGGGCTTCACCTCAGCCAGGGCGCGGTGGCCCACAGCCCGCGCAGGGCCTTGGTCGACCGGGCCAGTTCGGCGGCGTACTGGTCGGGAGGCAGCAGGCGGAGAGGCTGATACAGCTCCGTCATCCTGGCCTGGAAAGCCGGATCCCTGGTGGCGCCGGCCAGCGCGTCGATCAGCTTCGCCCGCACGTCGGGCGGCAGGCCCCGCGGGGCGGCGATGCCGCGCAGCGACGACATCAGCGTGGGAAAGCCCTGCTCCGTGAAGGTGGGAATGTCCGGCGCCTGCGGTTGCCGCCGCTCGGTCATCACGCCCAGGATGCGGATGCGGTCCTTCCTCTTGTATTGCATCGCCTCGCCGACATTCACGGCGCTCAGCATGATCTTCTTGTTGGCCAGCGCCGCCTCGTTGGCGGCGGAGCCCTGGAAGGGCACATGGGTGAAGGTCACGCCGGCCTGACGCTGGAACATCAGCATTGCCAGATGGTCGTCGGAGCCGATGCCGGTGGTGCCGACCGTCACGCTGTCGGGGTTGACCCTGGCGAAGGCGGCGACGTCGGCCAGCGAGTGGAACGGGCTGTCCTGATGGACGGCGAAGGCGCCGGGATCGTCCACCAGATTGTAGAGCGGGTCGAGCCGGTCCAGCGAATAGCGGGCCTGACGCTCGATCGGGATGGCGTTGACGTTGGGCGAGTTGATGGCGCCGATGGTGTAGCCGTCGGGGGTCGCGTCGGCGATGGCGGCGAAGCCGATCTCGCCGCCGGCGCCGGGCTTGTTCACCACCTCGATCCGGGCGCCGTTGCCCAGATGCTTTTCCAGGATGGGCGCCAGCGCACGGACCAGCAGGTCGGTGCCGCCGCCCGTGCCGAATGCGACGATCATCGTGACCGGCCTCTCCGGATAGGCCGCCCGGGCATGCGTCGCCGACAGGAACAGGGCGCCGGCCACGGATGCCAGGGTCAGAGCTTTCCAGAACGTCATGGTCCCCCCTTAGACGATGCGCCGCGCTGCGATGCGCCACGCTGGCGGGCCGGAGGCGTCTTGCCGGGCGGCAAGGGGTGCATCCGGGCCGATTCGGCGCAAAACGGCAGCCATTCCGGCGGGTTCGCTGTAATCGCGCATGGCGACGGTCCGGCTGCCGCGGAATATCTGGGATTGTTCCTAAATCAGCAAGAACAATCCTTCAATGCTGAAGCATATGGTTTTGCGACATCGCGTCAATACACCGCAGAAGTTCGGGAATGATTGATGGTTGGGACAAGGTCTTCCAAATATGTACTGCGGATATGCCGGTGAAGTCCGAATATTTTGCTTTCCCGCTACCGGCCGCCCGAAGTCGAGAATCGTCGGCGGACAGTCGTCTTCCGCCACCCGGCCGCCGACGGCCCTTAACGCGGAGTTGCAGCCGTCCGATATGCTTTGACGCCTTGCGGCTGGGGTTTTTCCCTTTATTCGCGAAGGAGATGAAATCTTTATCGGCCCGTGATAGGCGATGCATTCACCGGTACTCGCGGCCGTCGTGCCGGACGGGCCGCGGCCGGCGGAAGGGGGGCCGAACGGGTGGCGGCGAACCGATGGAAAAGGACGGCATTCCGGCCGATTCCCGGGCGTTGACAGTTGGTGGGCACCGCACTATGGTGCGCGCCTTCAATCGAGCCGCCGAGCGTTCAGGAACAGCATCATGAAAATCGTCAACTCCCTGAAGTCGATGAAGACGCGCCATAAGGCCTGCCGCGTGATCCGCCGCAAGGGCCGCGTCTACGTCATCAACAAGCAGAACCCCCGTTTCAAGGCCCGCCAGGGCTGATCGATCCGCAAGGATCGATCGACTGCGAGGCCGGGCATCGCGCCCAGCCTCTCCGTCATCGGGTGTTTACGCAAGAGCCGCGCCTTCGGGTGCGGCTCTTGCGTTTTGGGGCTTCGGCATCGGGACCTCCGGAATCGGGAACTGCATCGGCTTGTCTTGGGATCGCGGCGAATGGTACGTGTGGCGGACGAGTTCGCCGCAACGGGATAAGGACCGCCCGCCATGAAGATGCCGGTGCCGGACAGCGGGATCATCGCCCGCCGCCGGGAGATCGTGGAGGCGCTGCGCGCCATCGTTCCGGGCGAAGGCGTTATCGTCGACGAGAACGAGCTGCGCGCCTATGAATGCGACGGGCTGACCGCCTTCCGCCAACTGCCGATGGTCGCCGTTCTGCCCAGCACGGTGGAGCAGGTGTCGCAGGTCCTGAAGGCCTGCAAGGCGATGGGGGTGAAGGTGGTGCCGCGCGGCGCCGGCACCTCGCTGTCGGGCGGGGCGCTGCCGCTGGCCGACGGCGTGCTGCTGGGGATGGGCAAGTTCAAGCGCATCCTCGACATCGACTATGCGAATCGCTGCGTCACCGTGCAGCCGGGGGTGACCAATCTCGGCATCTCCAACGCGGTCGCGCATGAGGGCTTCTATTACGCCCCCGATCCGTCCAGCCAGATCGCCTGCACCATCGGCGGCAACATCGCCGAGAATTCCGGCGGCGTGCACTGCCTGAAATACGGGCTGACCACCAACAATGTGCTGGGGCTGGAGATGGTGCTGATCGACGGCACGATCATCCGGCTGGGCGGCAAGCACCTGGACGCCGGGGGCTACGACCTGATGGGGATCATCACCGGGTCGGAGGGGCTGCTGGGCGTGGTGACCGAGGTCACGGTGCGCATCCTGAAGAAGCCGGCGACCGCCCGCGCCGTGCTGCTCGGCTTTCCGACCAGCGAACAGGGCGGCGACTGCGTGGCCGCCATTATCGCCGCCGGCATCATCCCCGGCGGCATGGAGATGATGGACCGCCCCGCCATCCACGCGGCGGAGGCCTTCGTCCATGCCGGCTATCCGCTGGACGTCGAGGCGCTGCTGATCGTCGAGCTGGACGGGCCGGCGGCGGAAGTCGACCACCTGATCGACCGGGTGGAGGCCATCGCCCGCGACAAGGGCGCCTGCTACGCCCGCGTGTCAAAGAGCGAGGAGGAGCGGCTGGCCTTCTGGGCCGGGCGCAAGGCCGCCTTCCCGGCGGTGGGGCGGATCAGCCCCGATTACTACTGCATGGACGGCACCATCCCGCGCAAGGCGCTGCCGCTGGTGCTGCAACGGATGCAGGAGATGTCCGACCGCTGCGGCCTGCGCGTCGCCAACGTCTTCCATGCCGGTGACGGCAACCTGCACCCGCTGATCCTCTACGATGCCAACAAGCCGGGCGAGCTGGAGGCGGCGGAGGAGTTCGGCAACGACATCCTGCGCCTGTGCGTCGAGGTCGGCGGCGTGCTGACCGGCGAGCATGGGGTGGGCGTCGAGAAGCGCGACCTGATGACCGACCAGTTCGACGAGGCCGACCTTCAGCAGCAGCAGCGGCTGAAATGCGCCTTCGACCCCGACGGTCTGCTGAACCCCGGCAAGGTCTTTCCCACGCTGCACCGCTGCGCCGAGCTTGGCCGGCTGCACGTCCACCAGGGGGAGCTGCGCTTCCCCGACATTCCGCGCTTCTAAGGGGCAGCCCACCGCCATGACCATCACCACATTGAAGCCGGAAACCGCCGCGCAGGTGACCGACGCGGTGCGCTGGGCGCTGTCGGCCGGCGAACCGCTGGAGATCCTGGGCAGCGGCAGCCGCCGTGGGCTTGGCCGCCCGGTGCAGGCCGGCCACGCGCTCGACCTGTCCGGCCTGTCGGGCGTCATCGCCTATGAACCGGAAGAGCTGGTGCTGACCGCGCTGGCCGGCACGCCGATGGACCTGATCCGCGGCATGCTGGCCGACCGCGGGCAGCATCTGGCCTTCGAGCCGCCGGAGGGCGGGACCCTGGGCGGGCTGGTCGCCAGCGGTCTGGCCGGGCCGCGCCGCATCTCCGCCGGCTCCGTCCGCGACCACACGCTGGGGATCGCCGGGGTCAGCGGCCGGGCCGAAGCCTACAAGGGCGGCGGCAAGGTGGTGAAGAACGTCACCGGCTATGACGTGCCCAAGCTGATGGCGGGCTCCTTCGGCACGCTGACCGCGCTGACCGAGATCACGGTGAAGGTGCTGCCGGCGCCGGAGGACACCGCGACGCTGCTGCTGTTCGGTCTGGACGACGCGGCGGCGGTGGCGATGCTCGACCGCGCGCTGCGCAGCCCCTACGAGGTGTCGGGAGCCGCCCATCTGCCGGCGTCCATCGCGGCGCGGTCGGGCGTGTTCGACGTGGCGGGGGCGGGCGGGGCGGTGACGCTTGTGCGTCTGGAGGGATTCGGCCCATCGGTCGCCGCGCGCGTTACCATGCTGCGCGAGGAATTGCGGGCCGACGCCGTGCTGGGGCGCGACCTGTCGCTGGTGCTTTGGCGCGAGGTGAGGGACGGGGTGGGGTTGGGTGTTGACACGGACCCCCACCCTAACCCTCCCCCGCTGGGCGGGGGAGGGGACTCCGCCGCTTCGATGCCTGACTCCCTCCCCTGCCCAGCGGGGGAGGGTCGGGGTGGGGGCAATCGCAGCGACACTCACCTCTGGAAACTCTCCGTCCCCCCCTCCGCCGGCCCCTCCACGGTGGACACCATCCGCCGCACGCTCGACGTGGAAGCCTTCTACGACTGGGGCGGTGGGCTGGTCTGGCTGGCAGCACCCTCCGACTCGGCTGCAACCATCCGCGGCGCCCTCTCCGCCGGCGGCCATGCCACGCTGGTGCGGGCGCCGGAGGCGGTGCGTGCGGCAAGCGATGTGTTCCAGCCCTTGCCCGAGCCGCTGATGGCGCTCAGCCGCCGGGTCAAGGAGAGCTTCGACCCCAAGGGCATCCTCAACCCCGGCCGCATGTATGCGGGGCTGTAACGGGAAGACCGACCTCGATGCAAACGAACTTCTCGCTGGCCCAACTGGCCGATGCCGCGATCCGCGAATCGGACCAGATCCTGCGCAAATGCGTGCATTGCGGCTTCTGCACCGCAACCTGTCCGACCTACACCATCCTGGGTGACGAACTGGACAGCCCGCGCGGCCGCATCTACCAGATCAAGGACATGCTGGAGAAGGGCGGCCCGCCGCCCGACACGACGGTCAAGCACATCGACCGCTGCCTGTCCTGCCTGTCCTGCATGACGACCTGCCCGTCGGGCGTCCATTACATGCATCTGGTCGATCACGCCCGCGCCCATATCGAGGCGACGCACAGCCGCCCGCCGGCCGACCGGGCGGTGCGCGACCTGCTGGCGCGGGTGCTGCCCAATCCGCGGCTGTTCCGGATGGCCCTGCTCGGCGCCTCGCTCGGCCGGCCGTTCCGCGTCCTGCTGCCCAAGCGCCTGTCCGCCATGCTGGCGCTGACCCCGGCCAGCGTCCCGGCGCCGAGCTACAGCGACCGGCCGGGCGTCCATCCGGCGGAAGGGCCGCGCAGGAAGCGTGTGGCGCTGCTGATCGGCTGCGCCCAGCAGGTGCTGGCGCCGCAGATCAACGAGGCGACCATCCGCCTGCTGACCCGCCACGGCGTCGAGGTGGTGGTGTCGAAGGGCGCCGACTGCTGCGGCGCCTTGACGCACCACATGGGCAAGGAGGACCTCGCCCACGCCGCCGCGAAGAAGACCATCGACGCCTGGACGAAGGAGATCGAGGGCGAGGGGCTCGACGCCATCGTCATCAACGCGTCCGGCTGCGGCACCAGCGTCAAGGACTACGGCCACATGTTCCGCGAGGACTCCGCCTATGCCGCCAAGGCGGCGCGGGTGGCGTCGCTGGCCAGGGATGTCACCGAACTGATGGACGAGATCGGGCTGTCCCGGCCGGTGGTGGAGACGGGGCAGGCCGTCGCCTACCATTCCGCCTGTTCGATGCAGCACGGCCAGCGCATCAAGGAGCCGCCGCGGGCCCTGCTGCGCGCCGCCGGATTCCTGGTGAAGGAAATCCCGGACGCCCATCTCTGCTGCGGGTCGGCCGGCACCTACAACATGCTGCAGCCCGAATTGGCGGGGGAGTTGCGCAACCGCAAGGTCGCCGCCATCGAAAGCACGCAGGCCCAGGCGGTGGCGGCCGGCAACCTCGGCTGCATCACCCAGATCGCATCGGGCACCGGCCTGCCGGTGGTCCATACGGTGGAATTGCTGGACTGGGCGACCGGCGGCCCGATGCCCGACGCGCTGGCCGGCCGCGCCGCCTTCCGGCAGGGCGGGGCGCGGGCGGCCTGAGGGGCGGGGCAAGAGACGAGGCAGGGGAGGCGGTGGCGTAGGCGGTGCCGGGGGGTTCCTTACCCCCACAATTCTGTGTTTATCTGCGTTCATCTGTGTCAGAAAATCCGCCCGCTTCTCCGCCCATCCTCCCAGCCCCGCCCCGCCCCGTTCAGGTCAGCCCCTTGTCCTTGCCACCCACGGAAAACGTCCCGATGAGCGCCGCCTACGGAATCACCCAACGCCTGTCGGCCTGGGGTGTTCACATCTTCACGGCCAGCGGCGCCGTGCTGGGGCTGCTCGGCCTGCTGGCGGCGGCGGCGGGCGACGCCAAGCTGTGCCTGATGTGGCTGGGCATCGCGCTGGTCGTCGACGGCGTCGACGGCACGCTGGCCCGCCGCGTTTCGGTCAAGCAGGTGCTGCCGGGCATCGACGGGTCGGCGCTCGACCTCGTGATCGACTACCTGACCTATGTCGTGGTGCCGGCGGTTTTCATGCACCGCTTCGGCCTGCTGCCAGAGGGGCTGATCAGCATCGCGCTGGCCGCCTGGATCCTGCTGACCGCGCTCTATTGCTTCGCCAATGTCGGGATGAAGAGCGGCGACAATTATTTCGTCGGCTTCCCGGCGATCTGGAACGTGGTGGCGCTCTATTTCTGGCTGCTCGACCTCAGCCCCTGGTTCAACGCGGCGGTGGTGGTGGTTCTGGGGCTGCTGACCTTCACCACGGTCAAGTTCCTGCATCCCTTCCGCGTCAAGGCGTTGATGCCGCTGAACATCGCGGTCACCACGGTCTGGCTGCTCTGCTGCATCGCGCTGGTGGTGATCTGGCCGGCGCGGCCGGGCTGGCTGTTCGGCCTGTGGCTGGCGACCTCGGTCTATTACGCCGCGGTCTGCGCTTGGCGGACCCTGCGCGGTCCCTGATGAAATCTCCCTCTCCCCCCCGGGGAGAGGGTCGGGGTGAGGGGGAACCGCGGCGTGGCTGTATCGGGAATCCGGAGCGCCGGCATTCTGACTGATCCCCGCCATGCATCCCCCTCACCCTAACCCTCTCCCCGGGGGGGAGAGGGGAATCTCAGGGAACCGGGGCGGCCGGCGGACGTTGCACTTGCGCAGTCCGGCATCCGCTCCAGCAAAGGGTTCCCGCTTTGGCCGAAGGCTCCACCAAGGTCGTGCTCGCAGCGCTCGGCGGCAATCTGATGATCGCGCTGACCAAGTTCGTCGCCAGCGCGATGACCGGCAGCGCCGCCATGTTCAGCGAGGCGATCCATTCCGTCGTCGACAGCGGCAACCAGCTGCTGCTGCTCTACGGCATCCGCCGCGCCCGCCGTCCGCCGACGCCGCAGCATCCTTTCGGCCATGGGCGCGAGGTCTATTTCTGGTCCTTCGTGGTCGCCGTGCTGCTGTTCGGCATCGGCGCCGGCCTGTCCGTCTATGACGGCTGGCACGCCCTGTCCAACCCGGAGCCGGTGGACAGCCCCTGGGTGAATTTCGCCGTGCTGGGCTTCGCCGTGCTGTTCGAGGGCTTCTCCTGGTTCGTCGCGCTGCGCGAGTTCCGCCGCACCCAGAACGGCGTCGGCATCCTGTCGGCGCTCCACCGGTCGAAGAACCCGTCGGTCTTCGTCGTGCTGCTGGAGGATACGGCGGCGCTGATCGGCCTGCTGATCGCCGGCATCGGCCTCTATCTCGGCGAGGCGACCGGCAATCCCATTTACGACGCCTATGCCTCCATCGCCATCGGCGTCGTGCTGGCCATCGTCGCGGCCCTTCTGGCCTACGAGTCCAAGGGGCTGCTGATCGGCGAGTCGGCCGACCGCCGCATCGTCGACGGCATCCGCCGCATCGTCGGCGAGGAGGCGCGGGTGAAGCGCCCGCTCGACGTGCTGACCATGCATATGGGCCCCGACGACGTGCTGCTGAACCTGTCGGTGGAGTTCCAGGACAGCCTGAACGCCCGCGAGGTCGAGGACGCCGTCTGCACGCTGGAAAGCCGCATCCGCAGCCAATACCCGGTCGTCCGCCGCATCTTCGTCGAGGCCGAATCGCTGCGCGCCCGCCGCGGCCGGCAAGAGGATGGTAGGCAGGAGGGTGACGGAGCCGCCCCGGTGGTCCAGGGCGGGCAGGGGCTTCCCGCCGAGTGATGACGGCGGCCCACCCGATCCGCATCGGCACTGCCGGCTGGGGCATCCCCAAGCTCTCGGCCCCGGCCTTTCCGGTGGAGGGCACCCATCTGGAACGCACCGCCCGTGTCATGCCGATGACCGAGGTGAACAGCAGCTTCTACCGCCCGCACAAGCCGGAGACCTGGGCGCGCTGGGCGGCCTCCACCCCGCTGGGATTCCGCTTCGCGGTGAAGCTGCCCAAGGCGATCAGCCACGAGGCCCGGCTGGCCGGCAGCGGCGCGGCGCTGGACCGCTTCCTGGCGGAGGCGGGGATGCTGGGCGACCGCTTCGGCCCGCTGCTGGTCCAACTGCCGCCCAGCCTGCGGTTCGACCGTGGGGTGGTGGAGGATTTCTTCGCGCTGCTGCGCGCCCGCTTCGACGGCGACGTGGTGTGCGAGCCGCGCCACGCCTCCTGGTTCACCGACGCCGGCGAGGCGCTGCTGGCCGACCACCGTGTCGCCCGCGTCGCCGCCGATCCCGCCCCGGTGCCGGGGGCCGGCGAGCCGGGCGGCTGGGACGGGCTGCGCTATTGGCGGCTGCACGGGTCGCCGGTGATCTACCGCTCCGCCTACCAGCCGGCGGTGCTGGACGCTCTGGCCGGGAGGTTTTTGGCGGAGGCGGCGCTGCGGCCGGTCTGGTGCGTCTTCGACAACACCGCCGACTTCCACGCGGTGGACGACGCGCTGGCCACGATGGCGCGGCTGGGAATGGAACCGCCCGGCGCCCGGGACTGACCCGCCCTCGATTATCGGCGGACTCTCCATTGGGATGACCCTCCAGCACGACCGAGACAGTGCAATGTTGCAAGGCTATGCTGCGGCAAAACGCCCCCGATAGAGGGGCAACGTCGTGCAGGCGGTGCGGTCATGGAGTTCGTCGTTCTACTGCTGATCTTCGGCTTCATCACCCACCGGCTGGACCGGCGGTTGAAGGCGCAGGAGGCGGAAATCGCCAAACTGCGCGGCCGGCTGGACAAGGCGCTGGCCGGTGCCTTGCCGCTTTCCGCCGCCGAGGCCGCTCCCGCGGAAGAGGCCGTCCCCGAGGTCGAAACGCTTCCCCCGCCGGAGGTCGCCGAACCGGTCTTCGCATCCGAAGCGGAAGAGCCGGCGCCACCACCGCCCGCCGCACCGGCCCCGGCGCGGTCGGGCTGGCGCGAGCTGGAGGAATCGCTGGCCTCGCGCTGGCTGATCTGGCTCGGCGGCGGCACCATGGCGCTGGCGGCGGCCTTCTTCATCAAGCTGTCGGTCGATCACGGCTGGCTTGGGCCGGGCGTGCGTGTCGCGCTGGGCCTGCTCGCCGGCTTCGCGCTGATGGTGGGGGGAGAGTGGCTGCGCCGCCGGCCGATGCAGCGCGCCGTCGCCGCCCTGCAGCCGGATTACGTGCCGCCGGCCCTGACCGCCGCCGGCCTGTTCACCGCCTTCATCAGCGTCTATGGCGGCTTCGCCCTGTTCGGCCTGTTCGCCCCGCTGGTCGCCTTCGCGCTGCTGGCCGCCCTGTCGTTGATCGGCATCGGGCTGTCGCTGCTGCAGGGGCCGCTCATCGCGGCGCTGGGGCTGCTTGCCGGTTATGTCTCTCCCCTTCTGGTGTCGACGGGCGATCCCGACGCCTGGGGCCTGTTCGCCTATCTGCTGGCGCTTAACGGGGCCGGGATGGCGGTGGTGCTGTATCGCGGCTGGCGCTGGCTCGGCTGGGGCGCGCTGACCGGTGCGGCGCTGTGGCCGCTGCTCTGGCTGATCGACCCCTGGCGCAGCGGCGACGCGCTGCCGACCGGCATCTATCTGTTGCTGACCTCCGCCCTGTTCCTGGTGCCGGCGGTGCTGGGCGTGCTGGACCAGACGCCGCCCGAGCCCGCCCCCGCCACCGGCTGGCGCCGGGCATTGCCCGACTGGATCCGGCGCAAGCAGCGGCACCCCGCCGACCGGCTGGCGATGATGGCGATGAGGCTGTTCGGCCTGCTGGTCGCCGCCGTCACCTGGATCGACGACCACGGCTCGGTGTCGCTGATCGCGCTCGGCCTGTTCGCCCTGCTGGCGATGATCGCCGGCCGGCGGACGGAGCGGATCGCCGGCGTCGCCTGGATCGCCGCGCTGACCGTGCTGCTGTCCCTGGCGCCCTGGAGCCTGCCTTATGTCCCCGCCAGCCCGCCGCCGCTGAATGCGGACGGCCAGCCGCTGATCGTCGTCGATCCTGCCGGCTATCCGGCGGCGGTCGCGCATTTCCTGTGGGTGGCAGGTGGCTTCGCCGCGCTGTTCGGTATCGGCGGCTTCATCGCCCTGTGGGACGCGCGGCGGGCCGCCCTGTGGGCGTCGCTGTCGGCGCTGGTGCCGCTGGCCCTGCTGACGCTGGCCTATGCCGTGGTGGCGCCGCCGGAGACCGCAATCGGCTGGCCGGCCGCCGCGCTTGCGCTTGCCGCCCTGCTGGTCGGCGCCACCACGCCGCTGGCCCGCCACCGCCACCGGCCGGGCGCCTCGCTGGGACTGGCCGCCTTCGCCGCCGGGGCCACCGGCGCCATCGCGCTCGGCGCCACCATGGTCCTGCAGGAGGCGTGGCTGACCGTGGCGCTGGCGATGCAGGTGCCGGTGCTGGCATGGCTGGAGCGGCAGCTGAATCTGCGCGAGCTGCGCGGCGTCACTTTGCTGGTCGCGGTCGCGGTGCTGGTGCGGCTGGCGGTCAACCCGTATGTGCTGGATTACGAAGGCTATGGCTGGATCGCCTACGGCTATGGCCTGCCGGCCCTGGGCTTCCTGGCGGCGGCACGCTGGATGCGCTCGGCGCCGGATGCCCGAGGAAAAGATCGGGGTGGCGACGATCTGGTGGTGATGGTGCTGGAGGCCGGCGCCCTGATCTTCACCACCCTGATGCTGTCGCTGGGCATCCACCGCTGGATGTCCGGCAGCCTGGAGGAGGCGCCGTCCACCCTGGCGGAGGTGTCGCTGCACACCCTGTCCTGGCTCGGCCTCGCCCTGCTGCTGGCGGCCGACCGGCGGTGGAGCGCGCGGCCCGTCGCGGTGTGGGGCCGTCGCCTGCTGGTTCTGCTGGCCGCCTTCAACGTCGTCTTCCTGCATCTGACCGCGCTGAACCCGCTGTGGAATTTCGAATGGGTCGGCACCTGGCCGGTGGTCAATCGGCTGCTGCTGGCTTATGGCGCGCCGGCCGTGCTGGGGCTGGTCTATCTGTGGTACGACCCGCCGCCGTCGCGTGCCCTGCGCAGTGCCGCGCCGGTGCTGCCGCTGCTGCTGATCGCCACCAATCTGGCGCTGGAGATCCGCCGCGCCTTCCAGGGGCCGGTCCTTGCCGGCTATGGGGTGTCGGACGCCGAATGGTACAGCTATTCCGCCGGCTTCCTGCTGTTCGCGGTGGCGATGCTGGTGGCGGGCATCCGCTTCGGTTGGGGCTGGATGCGCCATGCCGGGCTTGTCCTGGTGCTGGCGGTGGTCGCCAAGGTGTTCCTCAGCGACATGTCCGACCTGGAGGGGATGTACCGCGTCGCCTCCTTCCTCGGCCTCGGCCTCTGTCTGGTCGGCACCGGCTGGCTCTATCAGCGGCTGCTGCGCCCAACCATCACTCCGGGCGTCCCTCCGGCCGCCACCCCGCCGGCCACGCCGGGCGAATGATCTGTTGGACCAACGGACTCATTGACAGGCCGGGCGCGGGACGCTCCCATACGGGCAAGGATGGGCCGGGGCAAACCCGGCCCGTGCAACCGGAGGAGCAGCGCATATGGCAAGCGACACCCACGGCAACGCCTATCCCATCCTGCCCGACGGCGAGGAGGGCTTCACCGTCGAGGCGGCGCGGATGAAGTTCGGCCCCGGCATGCTGGCCGAGCTGGGCGGCGACGCGCTGTCGCTGGGCATGACGCGGGTGGCGCTGTTCACCGACCCGCGGGTTGCCGCAACCGACCCCTTCGCCATGGCGCTCGACTCGCTGAAACGGGCCGGCGTCGATCCGGTGGTCTATGACCGCTGCCGGGTGGAGCCGACCAGCGCGTCCTTCCTCGACGCCGCCGATTTCGCGCGGGACGGCGGCTTCGACGGCTATGTCTCGATCGGCGGCGGATCGGTGATCGACACCGCCAAGGCGGCGAACCTCTACGCCACCTATCCGGCCGACTTCCTCGCCTACGTCAACAAGCCGCTGGGGGAGGGCATCCCGGTGCCCGGCCCGGTCAAGCCGCACATCGCCTGCCCGACCACCTGCGGCACCGGCAGCGAGACCACCGGGGTCGCCATCTTCGACCATGTGGAAAAGCAGGTGAAGACCGGCATCTCGTCGCGCTATCTGCGGCCGAGCCTTGCCGTCGTCGATCCGCGCACCATCGACAGCCTGCCGCCCGGCGCCATCGCCGCCACCGGCTTCGACGTGCTGACCCACGCCATCGAGAGCCACACCGCGCGCCCCTTCCGCTCCCGCCCGCGCCCTGAGTCGCCGACGGCCCGCCCGCCCTACCAGGGCGCGAACCCGTGGTCGGACATCGGCAGCCTGCAGGCGATCCGGCTGGGCGGGCAATGGCTGGAACGGGCGGTCAACGACCCCGACTGCGCCGAGGCCCGCGACGCCCTGATGTTCGCGGCGACGCTGGCCGGTCTGGCCTTCGGCAATGCCGGCGTCCACATCCCGCACGCCATGTCCTATTCGGTGGCCGGGATGAACCACAGCTTCACCGCGACCGGCTACGAGACGGTGGACCCGATGGTGCCGCACGGCATCTCGGTGGTCCTGAACGCCCCCGCCGCCTTCCGCTTCACCGGCCCGGCCGCCCCCGAGGCCCATCTGCGCGCCGCCGAGGCACTGGGGGCGGATGTGCGCGGCGCCGCGCCGGAGGATGGCGGCGAGTTGCTGGCGACACGGCTGATCTCGATGATGCGGGCGACGGGGTTGCCGAACGGCCTGTCGGCGCTGGGCTATGGCGAGGCCGACATTCCGGGTCTGGTGCGCGGCGCGTCTGCGCAGCAACGCTTGCTGACCATCGCCCCGCGCCCGGTGTCGGAGGACGACCTGCGCGGGCTGTATGCGGACGCGATGCGTTACTGGTGAGCGGGTGGATAAAGCCCTCTCCCGTCCCTCTCCAAGCCGCGAAAGATCCCCTCTCCCCCCCGGGGAGAGGGTTAGGGTGAGGGGGTCGCATGGCGAGGATCCTCGGAATGGCCACGCAATGCATTCCCCTCACCCCAACCCTCTCCCCGGGGGGGAGAGGGGGATAGCGCCTGTTTTCCCGCGCACGATTGCCCCGGACACGGGCCTGATATAGGAATTACAACCTATATCCGCGCGGAGTCCCCATGCCCCCCGTTGCCCGGTTTCCCGCCCCGTTCACTGCTCCCCTCCGCCATCGCGCGGACGACGTGGAACAATTGAACAGGGTCCGGAAAACCGTTTCACGGTGTTTCAAACGTTCCATCCACCCCCGCACAACAGGGGTGCCGACCTCAGAACTGTTCCTCGCTCAGCGCCATCACCGTGTTGCGGGCGCTGGCGATGGTCGGCAGCAGCGCCGGGGCGGTCGCCAGCACCTGCTCGGCGTAGAAGCGCGCGACGATCAGCTTGGTCTCCAGGAAGGAGGCGTTGGCGCCGGGCTGGCGCATGCCCTCCATCGCCTTCATCGCCGAGCGCGCCAGCATCCAGCCGCCGGCCACACTGCCCCACAGCTTCAGATACGCCACCGCACCGGCCGCGGCCCCCTGCAGGTCGCCCTCCGCCTGGGTGGCGACCATCCAGTCGATGGCCTTGTCCAGAGCATCCAGCCCGGACGACAGTTCCGTGCGGATCACCGCGAGGTCGTCGCCGGGAGCGGACCCGAGTTCCGCCACCGTCGCGCGCATGTCGGCGACGAAGGCTCTCGCCGCCGCGCCCTTGTCGCGGCCGGTCTTGCGGAAGGTCAGGTCGTTGCCGTGGATGCCGTTGGTGCCCTCATAGATCGGGGTGATGCGGGCGTCGCGGTAATGCTGGGCGGCGCCGGTCTCCTCGATGAAGCCCATGCCGCCATGGATCTGCACGCCGGTGGACGCCACCTCGCAGCCGATGTCGGTCGACCACGCCTTGACGATGGGGGTCAGCACATCGACCCGCGCGGTCGCGGCGGCGCGGACGCCCGCGTCCTCGTGGTGGCGGGAGATGTCCAACTGCGTGCCGGCATAGAGCGCCAGCGCGCGCGCCGCCTCGGTCTTGGCGCGCATGTCCAGCAGCATGCGGCGCACGTCCGGATGCTTGATGATGGCGACGCCGGAGCCCTTGGGATCGGCCAGATCCTTGCTCTGCACGCGGGTCTTGGCGTAGTCGCGGGCCTGCTGGTAAGCGCGCTCGGCGATCGCGACGCCCTGGATGCCGACGCCGAGCCGGGCGTTGTTCATCATCGTGAACATGTATTCGATGCCGCGGTTCTCCTCGCCGACGAGGTAGCCGATGGCGCCCTCGTCGTCGCCATAGGCCATCACCGCGGTCGGGCTGGCCATGATGCCCAGCTTGTGCTCCAGGCTGGCGCAGCGCAGGTCGTTGCGCTGGCCGGGGGTGCCGTCGGCGTTGGGCAGGAACTTCGGCACGATGAACAGGCTGATTCCCTTGATGCCGGCCGGGGCGTCGGGCAGGCGGGCCAGAACCAGATGGACGATGTTCTCCGTCAGGTCATGCTCGCCGTAGGTGATGAAAATCTTCTGGCCGGTGATGCGATAGCTGCCGTCGCCGGCCCGCACCGCCCTGGTTCGCACCGCGGCAAGGTCGCTGCCCGCCTGCGGTTCGGTCAGGTTCATCGTCCCGGTCCATTCGCCGGAAATCATCTTCGACAGATAGACCGCCTTCTGCTCGGCGCTCGCATGCTCCGTCAGCAGGTCGACAGCGCCCTGGGTCAGCAGCGGGCACAGGCCGAAGGACAGGTTGGCCGCCTGCCACATCTCGTTGACCGCGAAGGCGACCGTCCAGGGCAGGCCCTGCCCGCCATACTCCGGCTCGAAGGGCAGGCTGTTCCAGCCGGCCTCGGTGAACTGGCCATAGGCCTCCTTCCAGCCGGTGGCGGTGCGGACGACGCCGTTCTCCAGCTTCGCCCCCTCCTTATCGCCCACCCGGTTCAGCGGGGCGAGCACGCCGGAGGCGAATTTGCCGGCCTCTTCCAGGATGGCGTCGACCAGATCGGGGGCGGCGCTGTCGCAATGGGGCAGGGCGGCGATGGCGTCGAGGCCGACCACCTCGTTCAGGACGAAGCGCAGATCGTCGACCGGAGCGGTGTAGGTCATGGCGGGGCGAATCTCCCAGGGAAGGATTGTTTGGTTTACCTATACGTTAACATACAGCATCGGATGGCACTTGGCGAGAGGGCGGGATGCCGCGTCAATTATCTCCCTCTCCCCCCGGGGAGAGGGTCGGGGTGAGGGGGATGCAATTCGGGATTTTTGCGAAGGTCCTGCCGCGTTTCCCCCTCACCCTAACCCTCTCCCCGGGGGGGAGAGGGGATCTTGAGGCTAGGCTCCGGAAGCAATCGTATCAACCCTCCACACGATTGGCACGGCGTCTGCATAGGAGTGGCTGCCTCCCATCGGGGCCATCACACGGGGATCGACCCATGACCTACGCATCCGCACTCGGCAACCTCAGCAACGCAGCCACCCAGGCCGCCGGCGCCACCCGCGGCCCGGCCAATGTGGAGGCCGCCGTGCGCAATGCCAGCGCGAAGACGGGGGTCGATTTTTCCTACCTCATGGAAAAAGCTGCCGTGGAGAGCGGGTACCGCACGGACATAAAGTCCTCCTCGTCGTCCGCGACGGGGCTCTACCAGTTCATCGACAGCACCTGGCTGCAGACGATGAAGGAGCATGGCGCCGACCATGGCTATGGCAAATACGCCAACGCTATCCAGACCCGCGGCGACGGCCGGCCCTATGTCGCCGATCCGGCGATGAAGAAGGAGATCCTGGAACTGCGCAAGGACCCGACCGCGTCGGCCCTGATGGCCGCGGAATACACCCGCGACAACAAGGAGTATCTGGAGGAGACGGTGGACGGGAAGATCGGCTCGACCGAGCTGTATCTGGCGCATTTCCTCGGGGCCGGCGGCGCGTCGAAGTTCCTGAACGCGATGCAGGAGAACCCCGGCCGCACCGCCCGCGACGTCTTTCCCGACGCCGCCGCCGCCAACAAGAACGTCTTCTACGACAAGGCCACCGGCAAGGCGAAGTCGCTGAAGGAGATCTATGACCGCTTCTCCGCCAAATTCTCGGAGAACCCGCTGGCCAACTTCGCCCCGGCCCAGGTGGTGAACGACGCGGTGCGCAAGCAGGACATGCCGGACGGCTTCACCACCCAGGTGCCGATGGCGCCGGCCAAGTCGCTGAACGGAACACCGCTGTCGATCTATCAGGTGCTGGCGCTGAACGCGTTGGAAACCCCCGACGAGGTCGACAGCGTCAGCGGCCGTCCGGCCCGGCTGCGCGACAAGGACCACCGCCGCATGCGTGACGAGCCGGTACGCACCGACCAGACGGCCGGCAACGGCGTCGCCATGGGCTTCGGGCTGGGGCTGGGCCGCATCGTCGGGTCCGAATCGGCGACGCCGGTTGCCTCGGCCACCGCGGGCGCCGCCGGGACCGCCGGGGTCGCCAAGGCTGCCTGAGCGCGGCTGCCGGACTGGCGGAGGGTCAAAATGCCCTACGCTGGCGCTTTGACTTGACGGCCGGATGGGTGCAAGGTCGCGCCGTTTTTTGGCGCTCACCCCTCAGGACCGATCATGAGCAACCAGCAGCCCGCCGTCACCTTCGAGGAAATCCGCGCGCTCGTGCGCAACCTGCCCGGCCCCGACCTGGAGGCCGGCACCGCGGCCCTCCAGCGCGAACGGCAGCTGACCAAGCCGGCCGGTTCGCTGGGCCGCCTGGAGGAGATCGCGCAGTGGATGGCGACGTGGCAGGGTCAGCACCCGGCCGAGGTTCGCCGCCCGCGCGTCGCCGTCTTCGCCGGCAACCACGGCGTGGCCGCCCGCGGCGTCTCGGCCTATCCGGCCGAGGTGACGGTGCAGATGGTCGCCAACTTCCAGAATGGCGGCGCCGCGGTCAACCAGCTCTGCGAGGTGGCCGACGCCGACCTCCGCGTCTATGAGCTGGACTTGGAGAACCCGACCGCCGACTTCACCCAGGGCCCGGCCATGGGTGAAGAGGAATGCTGCCGCACCATGGCCTACGGCATGATGGCGGTGGAGATGGGCGTCCAGCTGCTGGCGCTGGGCGAGATGGGCATCGCCAACTCGACCTCGGCGGCCGCGATTTGCCTGGCGCTGTTCGGTGGCGAGGCGGCCGACTGGACCGGCCGTGGCACCGGCATCGACGATGCGGGGCTCGCCCGCAAGATCGCCGCGGTGGAGGCCGGCGTCGCCGCCAACCCGCAGGCGAAGGACGACCCGTTCGAGGCGCTGCGCTGCCTGGGCGGCTACGAGTTCGCCGCCATCGCCGGCGCCATCCTGGCCGCCCGCGTCGCCCGGGTTCCGGTGCTGCTCGACGGCTTCGCCTGCACCGCCGCCGCCGCCGTGCTCTACAAGGCCGACCGCCGCGCGCTCGACCACTGCATGGTCGCCCACCGCTCGGTGGAGCCGGGCCACACCCGGCTGATGCAGGCCATCGGCAAGGAGCCGCTGCTCGATCTCGGCATGCGCCTGGGCGAGGGATCCGGCGCGGCGCTGGCGATCAACATCGTCAAGTCGGCCGTCGCCTGCCATGCCGGCATGGCGACCTTCGCCGATGCGGGCGTCAGCACGCAGGGGTGATGGTGGGTCAATGTGGTGTGAGGGCGGTCCTTGCCCTCACAACATCCCGTCCGCCAGATCACTGATCGCCGCCGACAGGAACAGGTCCAGCATCACCAGCGCGGCGGCGGCCAGACCCGACAGCGACAGGGCGGTGCGCAGCACGAACCACTGGTAGGTCAGCAACGCCATCATCACGCCGAAGACCAGCGCTTCGGACACGCCCGACGGCAGCAGGCCGGTGGCGGACAGCACGATGGTCGGCAGGTAGATCGCCATCTGCACCACCGCCGACCAGTTGTAGGCGGTCAGCGTGCCGGGATAGAGCTGCTCCTTGCCCATCAGCGACGCGATGCGGAAAAGGGCCAGCGGGAAGGCGGTCCAGCTGACGACATAGGCGATGCCCTCCACCGTCACCAGTTGCAGGATCGGCGTACCGTCCAACTGGTCCCACAGCCGGATTGCCAGCAGCAGCGCGTAAGCGGGCAGAACCACCAGCGCCGCATAGAAGGAGTTCAGCGCCCCGTCCGGCGTGCGATCGAAGAACTCCATCCCCGTCCGGTCGAAGCGGGCCAGCCGCCACGCGCCGGTCAGGGCGGACAGGATGGCGGGGGTGGTCAGCGGCATCGTGGCGTCCCGGTCAGGCTTTTCACCCGGCAAGGCGCGTGAACACGCCCTTCAGGATCGATTCGTAGATGGCGGTCAGCTGGCGCAGATCCTCCACCGAGCAATATTCGTCCACCTTGTGCATGGTCTGGCCGACCAGCCCGAACTCCACCACCGGGCAGACATTCTTGATGAAGCGGGCATCCGACGTGCCGCCGGTGGTCGAATACTCCGGACGGCGCCCGGTCACCCCCTCCACCGCCTCGGCCACCAGTTCGGTCAGCGGGCCGGGCGGGGTGACGAAGCTGTCGCCGGAGCAATACACCTCCAGCTCATAGGCACCGCCGACGGCGTCGAAGGTGCGGCGCAGCCACGCCTCGATGCCGGCCGGGGTGTGGGCGTCGTTGAAGCGGATGTTGAAGGTCGCCTTGCCCTGCGCCGGTATGACGTTGGTCGCCTTGTTGCCGACGTCGATGGTGGTCAGCGCCAGGGTCGATGGCTGGAAATGCGCCGTGCCCTCGTCCATCGGGTGTTCGGTGATGGCGGCCAGCATGCGGACCAGCCGCGGCAGCGGGTTGTCGGCCAGATGCGGATAGGCGACGTGCCCTTGCGCGCCGAACACGGTCAGGAAGCCGCTCAGGCTGCCGCGCCGGCCGATCTTGATCATGTCGCCCAGCGCCTTGGGGTTGGTCGGCTCCCCCACCACGCAGGCGTCGATGCGCTCGCCGCGCTCGGCAAGCCAGTCCAGCACCTTGCGGGTGCCGTTGATCGCCACCCCTTCCTCGTCACCGGTGATCAGCAGGCTGATCGAACCGGCGGGCGGTCCGTCCTGCAGCCGGCGCGATACGGCGGCGACGAAGGCGGCGATGGCGCCCTTCATGTCCACCGCGCCGCGGCCGAACAGGCGCCCGCCCATCACCTCGCCGGCGAAGGGATCGACCGTCCAGCCCTTGTCGCCCGGCGGCACCACGTCGGTGTGGCCGGCGAAGCAGAAGTTGGGCCCTTCGGTGCCGAGTCGGGCATAGAGGTTCTCCACCGGCTCCGTCCCCTCCTGCTGGAAGCGCAGGCGGTGGCAGGTGAAACCCATCGGCGCCAGCGCCGCCTCCAGCACGCCCAGCGCGCCGTCGTCGCGCGGCGTGACGCTGGGGCAGCGGATCAGGTCCTGGGCGAGGGCGACGGGGTCGATGGTCATGGGCTGTCCGGTTGGTCTTTGTCGGTCAGGGGGCCGCGTCGATCTGGCGGGCGACCCATTGGCTCAGGCTGATGCCTTCCGCGGCGGCGCGCAAGGCAGCCTTCCGATGCAGTTCGGGCGTGGCGCGCACCAGCATCTTGCCGCTGAAGGGCTTGTCGGGCGTGCGGCCTTTCTCGGCGCAGATCGCCAGATATTCGTCGATGCTGCCACGGAAGCTGTCCCACAGATCCTGCGCGCCGCCGCCTTCGAAATGGATGACGTCCGACAGGCCGGCAACCGTGCCGGAGAAGGTCCCGTCCTCCGGATCGAAGTCGATGGGACCGGACACATAGCCCTTGTATTCCATCGTCATGGCGTGATCCCCGCGTTGATCAGCAGCTTGCGCACCGCGTCCACCGCACCCTTCTTGGCCTCTGGCCGGGGATGGGGACGGTAGAAGACCGCGCCGCGGTCGCGGACCTCGATCCAGACGCGGCTGCCGGCGCGCTCCTCGACGACTCCGTCCAACGCCATCACCAACGCCTCGATGTCCGCCCAGCGGATTGAAGCGGATGTCGGCCGCGCGAAAATGGCGGCAAGCGTCGCGCGATGAGCCTTGTTCATGCGGCGATGGTATTGCGGGAGGCGCCGGAAAGGCAAGGGCGATAGCGGCCTGCGCTATCGCCCCAACTGTCTGCGGCTGTCCGATCAATCCCGCAGCAGGTCGTTGATCGCCGTCTTCGAGCGGGTCTTCTCGTCGACGCGCTTGATGATGACGCAGCAGTACAGGCTCGGACCCGGGGTGCCGTCGGGCAGCGGCTTGCCGGGCAGCGAACCGGGGACGACGACCGAATAGGCCGGGATGCGGCCCATGAAGACCTCGCCGGTGTGGCGGTCGATGATCTTGGTCGAAGCGCCGATGTAGCAGCCCATCGAAACGACGGCGCCTTCCTCGACGATCACGCCTTCGACGATCTCCGAACGGGCGCCGATGAAGCAGTTGTCCTCGATGATGACCGGGTCGGCCTGCAACGGCTCCAGCACGCCGCCGATGCCGACGCCGCCCGACAGGTGGACGTTCTTGCCGATCTGGGCGCAGGAGCCGACGGTGACCCAGGTGTCGACCATGGTGCCGCTGTCGACATAGGCGCCGACATTGACGAAGCTGGGCATCAGGATGACGCCGGGGGCGACATAGGACGACTTGCGGGCGATGGCGCCGGGCAGGGCGCGGAAGCCGGCGTTCTGGAACTGGCCTTCGGTCCAGCCTTCGAACTTCGGCGGCACCTTGTCGTACCAGGACGAGCCGGCGGGGCCGCCGGGGATCATCTCGTTGGCGTTCAGGCGGAAGGACAGCAGCACCGCCTTCTTCAGCCACTGGTTGACCTTCCAGCCGTCGGCGGTCTTCTCCGCGACGCGCAGGTCGCCGGCATCGAGCGCATCCAGCGCCGCGTTCACGGCGTCGCGGACGGGGCCGGTGGTGGCGGTGGTGAGATCGGCGCGGTTTTCCCAGGCGGCGTCGATGGTGGCTTGCAGGCTGGCGTGGCTCATGGCGCGGTCGTTCTGCTGTCGATTGTCCAAGGGACGGCACCATGGAGCCGCATCGCGCCCGCTGTCAACCATACCCGCGGCCGGGATTGGCCGGTTTGCGACAAAGCGCTAACTTTGTGTTTGGCGATCGGATTCACGCTTCAAATCGATTTCGATTCTCCGCGATCCGATCTAAATCCCAGCCACCGCGGCCAGCCAGGAGGGCAGATCGTCGACCGTGTGGTCGATGTGGATGCCGGCGCCGACACCGGCCTTCTCGTATTCCTTCTCGCCGCGGACCCAGACGGTGGTCATGCCCAGTGCGTGGGCGGGGGCGAGGTTGCGGGCGATGTCCTCCACCATGCAGGCGTCGGCCGGGTCGACGCCGTGGCGTTCCACCAGCGTGGCGTAGGGGCGCGGATCGGGCTTCGGCACGAAACCACCGGCGGCGATGTCGAACACCGCCTCGAACCGGTCGAGGATGCCCAACCGGCCGGCGACATTCTCGGCATGACGGACCGAGCCGTTGGTGTAGATGATCTTGCGGCCGGGCAGGCGGCCGAGCGCATCGGCCAGCAGGGCGGAGGGCTGGACGCCGGTCACGTCGATGTCGTGGACATAGTCCATGTAGGCGACCGGATCGACGTCATGCTCCATCATCAGGCCGCGCAGCGTGGTGCCGTATTCGCGGAAGAAATGCTTCTGCCGCACCCGCGCCTCGTCCATGCCGATGTTGAAATGGGTGGCGATGAACTCGTTGATCCGGCGGTCGACCTGGGCGAACAGGTTGCAGGACGCCGGGTAGAGCGTGTTGTCGAGGTCGAAGATCCACACGGCGCGGTCGCGCAGCGCGTCGAGGGGATTGCCGGCGGATCCAGTGGGGGAGTCGGGCGCCGGAGCGGCGGGGGAGGTCGGGACGGTCATGCCCCAAGAATGGGGCCGTCGGCGGCCCGCCGCAAGGCGCTTCACATGGTCGCAGCGCCGGTTCGTCCCTTGAGTCGAACCGTTGCCATGGGGAATCCCCCGCATCGTTGGTTGATTGAAGATTAACCCCTAAAGAGGTAACATGAGCCAGACCTTATAACGGTTTGCAGCCTAAGGTATTCGCCCCGCCCGCCCCGTGGCTCGTCCGCCGCGTGGCCCGCCGATCTGGGATCGCCGTGGACCTTCTCCTGACCACCGGTACCTCCGCCCCGACTGCCGGTCCGACCGGCCCCGTGACGCTGGTCGCGCTGTATCCCGGCCCGGCCCTGCGGCTGGATTCGGCACTGGCCGTCGCCGAAGCCAATGCCGAGGCGGAAGACATGATGGACAGCGACCCGCGCTGGCTGCCGGAACTGCGCAACTGGCTGTCGGCGTCCAGCGTGGCGCCGGGTCTGCGCTCGGTGCCGGTGGAATCCCTGCGCGGGATCATGATCGTCGAATGGGCCGGCGTGCCGCTGCCCGACGGCGGCTTCCTGCTGCTGGGCCGCGACGACACGCTGGAACGGCAACTGCGCCACACGCTGACCGAATCGCGGCGGCGCTACAAGGATCTGGTCGAGGTCTCCTCCGACTTCGCCTGGGAAACCGGACCGGACGGCACCTTCGTCTTCGTCAGCCACAAGGGCGCTCTCGGCTATCCGGCCGACGCGCTGATCGGCCGCGACCCGCGGACCCTGGCGCTGGAGGACGCGGAAGACCTGCCGATGCCCTTCGACTGCCGCCGTGCGGTCGATCAGTCCGAGCTTTGGCTGAAGAGCGCCGACGGCACGCCGGCCTGCATCGTCGCCTCCGCCCTGCCGCTTTTCGGGCCGCAGGGTGACTGGATCGGCGCCCGCGGCGTCTGCCGTGACGTGACCGAACAGGTGCTGCGCTCCAACGAGCTGGCGCGCATCCGCTATCGCGAACGGCTGCTCGGCCACATCGTCCACACCCTGCGCGACAGGCTCGACGCCGCGGAAGCACTGGTGGTCGCCGCCACGGAGACGGCGCGGGCGCTCAGCGCCGACGGCTGCCGCATCTATCGGGCGGAGGAGGGGGGCGGCAGCGCCGGTGCCCCGGGTGGCGGTCGCGTCGCCCTGTCGCTGGTCGCGGAGTTCGGTGCGGAGTTGCCGGAGGTCGGGACCGCGCTGCTCGACCGCATCGCCAGTGGCGAGGGTCTGGTGACCGACCGGCTGGGCGACGTGCAGCTGATCGGCGAGCGGACCGAATACCGGCAGGCGGTGAACGGCGCGCTGCTGGTCTGGCGCACCGGCGATTCGGAGCCCTGGGACGATGACGACCGCCAGTTGATGTCCGGCGTGGCCGACCATATCGGCATCGCCCATGCCCATCTCGCCTATCAGGAACGGCTGCGACGCCTGTCGGAACGCGATGGGCTGACCGGCCTGTTCAACCGCCGCACCTTCTTCGAACGGCTGGAGGAATCGATCTCGCGGCCGGACAGCGGGCCGTCGGCCCTGCTCTATGTCGACCTGGACAATTTCAAGGCGGTCAACGACCTGCACGGCCACCAGCAGGGCGACACGGTGCTGAAGGCCATCGGCACGCTGCTGACCACCGGGGTGCGGCCGGGCGACCTGCCGGGGCGGCTGGGCGGCGACGAGTTCGTGCTGTGGCTGGGCCGCACCGACGAGGAGAAGGCGCGGATCGTCGCCGATCGGCTGTTGAACGGCATGCGTGACCTTGCCCACCTGTCGGCAAGCGCGGAGAAGCCGCTGGGCCTGTCGATCGGCATCGCCGTCCACATTCCCGGCCGCGGCGAGACGGTGCGCGAGTTGACCGACCGCGCCGACGCCGCCATGTACGACGCCAAGAAGAGCGGCAAGGGGCATTACGCCCTGGCTCCGGTCTTCCAGGCCTCTTCTTCCGACGTTTCCGCCGCGGAGCCCGCCCCGTGACCCCGCCTGCCGCCCCGCGTCCCGAGACGCTCGACCCCGCCGATTACGAATCCGCCAAGCGGATGGTGCAGAGCGAGGATCCGGCGGTCCGCCGGAAGGTCGCCGAGCATCCCAAGACCCGGCCGGAGCTGCTCTATTTCCTCGCCGCCGACGCCGCGGCCGAGGTGCGGCGCGCCATCGCCACCAATGCCGGAACGCCGCGGCAGGCCGACCTGCTGCTGGCCAAGGACCGTGAGGTCATGGTGCGGCAGGCGGTGGCGCAGAAGATCGCCCGCCTGCTGCCGGAACTGTCTGCCGATCAGGCGACGCAGATCGAGCGGCTGACGGTGGAATGCCTGGAGACGCTGGCGCGCGACCAGGCGACCGAGGTGCGCGGCATCCTGGCCGAGGCGCTGAAGCACCTGCCCAACGCCCCGCACGGCGTCATCAACCGGCTGGCCCGCGATGTCGAACTGTCGGTCTGCTCGCCGGTCCTGCAGCATTCGCCGATCCTCACCGAAGAGGATCTGACCGACATCATCATGAAGGGGCCGGTGCGGGGCGCGATGACCGCCATCGCCAGCCGGCAGAACGTCTCCGCCTCCGTCGCCGATGCCATCGCGCGCTCCGACGACGAGGCGGCGGTGACGGCGCTGCTCGGCAACCCGTCGGCCCAGATCCGCGAAGAGACCCTCGACCGTATCCTGGATCAGGCGCCGCAGCACGAGCCCTGGCATTCGCCGCTGGTCCGCCGCCCGCGGCTGCCGGCGCGCGCGGTGGCGCGGCTGGCCAGCTTCGTCGCCGACAGTCTGCTGAAGGTCCTGCAGGACCGCGACGACCTCGAGCCCGAGGCGGCGCGCGGGCTGGTGGAGGCGGTGCGCCAGCGGGTGGGGCAGGCGGCGGCCGGCACCGCGCCCGGCCAGCCGCTCGGCCCGGTCGATTTCGGCGAGGAGGCGGTCGGCGGTGCCGCCGGGCCGGAGAAGCCGGTGGAACGCCCCAGCGACAAGGCGGCGCGCCTGAACAAGGAAGGCAAGCTGACCGAGAAGCTGATCGAAGGGTCGATGGTGGAGGGGGACCGCGGCTTTGTCATGGCGGCGCTGGCGGAGCTGTCGCAGATCCCGCTGCCGGTGGTCGACCGCATCGTCGCCACCCATGCGCCGCGCGCCGTCACCGCGCTGGTGTGGCGCGCCGGGCTGACCATGCGCTTTGCCCGGCAGGTCCAGTTGCGGCTCGCCCAGATTCCGCCAAAAACGGCGCTTAATGCTCGCGACGGCACGCACTATCCGATGACCGACGAAGAGATGCGCTGGCAGCTCGAATTCTTCGGCGTCGAGGAGAAGGCGTGAGTTTTCCAACCGCTTTCGGGTTTCCCCTGGCATGCGTGTCGCTTTCCTCGCTTTCTTCGTCGTCCTGATCGCCGCATCCACCGGATTCGCCGCCCCGCCGCGCGAAACGCCGGAGGAGCGCGCGGTCGCCGCGACCTTCGACGCCGCCCGCAATGCGCTGGCCGAAAAGCGGGGGGCGGCGGTGATTTCGCTGCTCACCCGCAACTCGGTCAAATCGCTGGAATCGGTGCGCGATGCCGCCCGCCAGCCCGGCGACGCAGCGCTGCAGCGGCTGGAGCCGGCGGAGCGTTTCGCCGCCATGGGCCTGCGCCGCTATCTCGGCCCGTCCGAGCTGCGCCGCATGTCGGTCGGCGACATCGCCAACCATGCGCTGAAGGCGGGCTGGCTCGGCCCCAACGTCATCTCCCGCAGCTCCCTGGGGCCGGTGCGGGTCAAGGGAGACCGGGCATCGGGCCTGCTGATGGTCGACAACCGGCCGGCGCTGGTTCCGGCCGACTTCGTGCGCGAGGGCGGGGCGTGGCGCATCGACCTGTCCAGCGTCTTCTCCTTCGGCAGCCAGATGCTGAAGGGCTTCGCCGCCATGTCGGGGAAGGACGAAACCGCTTATATCGACGAGTTGCTCGACCGCCTGCCGGCCAAGCCGGGAGCGATGAGGACGCACTGATCCCGAGTGCGATAATCCATTTTCCTCAAATCCTTTTGGCCGCGCCCATCCGCGCGATTGCGGCGATTCAAGAGATTGCGTAGACTCGCGCCCGCTTCCACCAAGTGTTGGCGCAGACGATGACCGCACCGGAAGAGTCCAGTCCCCTGCCGGCCTCCGGCCGAACCGTGCCCTGCGGCGCGCATTTCCGCGCCGCGGTGCTGGAGCTTGCCGCCCTGCGCGGGGTCGGGGTGCCGGCGCTCGTGACGGCCGCCCTGTTGCTGGCGCCGGAGGGGGCGATCGATCCCGGATTGCGCGACTCGGGCGGGGAAGCGGTGCTGGAGGTGGAGGGGGTGGAAGCCTGCGACGCGGCGATCCGCAGGGCGCTGGCCGCGGCCCTGGCGCTCGCCGATCCGGGCGCCCGCATCCTGCCGGGCGAAGACGTGCGCCGGCTGGAGGCAGCGGTCGAGACGCTCGGCTACCGCAACAAGACGCTGGCCCATGCGCTGCAGCGCCTGTCCTTCCAGCCGCTAGACGGCCGGGTCACCGAAGTGCGCGACGCGGCGCTGCTGTTCGGCTTCGTCAATGAATGGTGTTTCGACGAGGATCAGGTGCGGCGGCGTTTCCGCGAACTTGCGCCGGTCTATCACCCCGACACCGGCATCGTCGCCTGCCGCGAACGGATGGGCCAGTTGATCGACGCCCGCAACCTGCTGGTCCACCATGTCCGCAGCGTCTACAGCTCCGGCGACTGGCTGGCGAAGCGGGACAGGACCCCCGTCTGAGCTGGAGCCGGTTTCAGCCGGCCAGCCCGATCGCCTCCTCGACGATCGCCTGATCCAGCGTGGCGCCGTCCAGCACGGCCCCGGTCAGGTCGGCGCCGGTCAGATCGGCTTCGCTGAGGTCGGCCCCGGTCAGGTCCGCCCCGGCCAGATTGGCGCCGGCGAGGTTGGCCTTGCGCAGGTCGGCCTTGCACAGCAGCGCCATGCCCAACCGGGCGCGCTGCAGATTGGCGCGCCAGATATGGCCGCTCATCGTCTGGATATGGACGGGGCCGAGTTGCGCCCCGGTCAGGTCGGCGCCGGTCAGGGTGGCGCGCTCGAAATTCACGCCGCGCAGATCGGCCTTCGACAGGTTGGCCTTGCGCATGTCGGCCAGCGACAGGTCGGCTATCGCCATCGACGCCCCCGACAGGTTGGCGCCGCGCAGCGCGATGCATTGGAGGATCGCCGCCGACAGGTTGATGCCGTCCAGCTTGCGGCCCGACAGGTCCAGCGCCGACAGGTCGGCACGCTTGCCGGCTTTGCCGCCGCTGTCGATCCAGGTCAGATGCTCCATCAGCATCTCGCGCAGGTCGTCTTCCGGGTTCTCCAGCGTCTTGGCCAGCACCGCCGCCTGCAGATTGGGCGAGCGCATCTGGGCGGCGTCGAGGATGGCGCCGATCAGGGTGGCGCCGCTGAAGTTGGTGCGGTTGATGGCGCAGCCGGTCATCACCGCCCCCGACAAACGGGCGCCCGACAGGTTGGCCTCCGTCAGGTCGGCGTCGGTCAGGTCGCAGCCAGTCAGGTTGGAGCCGGTCAGGTTGGCGCGCATGAACTTCGTGCCGCGCAGGATGGCATCGGTCAGGTCGGTTTGCATGACGAAGGCGTTGGCGATCTTCGCCCGCGACAGGTCGGCGCCGCGGATGGTCGCCGCCGTCAGTTCCGACGTCAGGACCGAATCCTCATACTCCTGCGCGTACATCTCGCCGCTGGCGTCGTAGTGCAGCAGCGTGCCGTCGCGCAGGTCGACCTCCACCAGCGTCGCCTCGCTCAGCACCGCGCCGCGCAGGCAGGCGCCGCGCAGGTCGGCGCGGCGCAGGTCCGCCTTCTCCAGATTGGCGAGCCGCAGGTCGGCGGCATAGAGGTTGGCGTTGCACAGGTTGGCGCCGGTCAGCCGCGCGCTGAACAGCTTGGCGCCCGACAGGTCGGCGTCCGACAGGTCGATGCCGGACAGGTCGAGATGCGACAGGTCGCGCATCTTCAGGTTGGCGCGCACGCCGCCGGGCTGGCTTTTACGGAATGCCTGGTGCCGCAACAGGATCGCGTTGAGCTGGCTCTGGGTCAGCTTGGTTCGCGGACTGTTGGACCCGAAGCCCTGGGCGGACGACATCGCCGGCATACCTTCTCTATTTGGTAACCCATAATCCGAAAGAGTCGCCAAAATTTGGTTAAGAGTCGGCGGACTGTGACAAGGTTGCGACCGATAACCGCGGCCCGGCAAGTCCGACCTTTGAAGGGAGACCAAATGCCGCCGGCAATGGTTGACTCGGCCTGCCCGCTTCTCTATGGTCCGCCGACCTGTCTTCCGCCAAGTCGATAGACCGGGTACCCCGGCCCCATGCCGGGTATCTCCGCCAGTCCGCGAAATTCGCGCACTGGCGCTTTCGTGCTTGTGCGGGTGGCGGCTTTGACGCTGGACCCGGAACTGGGGAACGAGTAACGCATGTTCGAAGGCCTGACCGGACGCCTGGGCGACATCTTCGACAAGCTGCGCCGCCGTGGCGCGCTGACCGAGGAGGACGTCTCCGCAGCACTGCGCGAAGTTCGCGTGGCGATGCTGGAGGCCGACGTCGCGCTGCCCGTCGTCAAGCAGTTCGTCGCCCAGGTGAAGGAACGCGCCGTCGGGCAGGAGGTGCTGAAGTCGGTCACCCCCGGCCAGCAGGTCATCAAGATCGTCCACGACAACCTCGTGGAGATGCTGGGCGAAGGCGCCGACATCAACCTGAACGCCGCCGCTCCGGTGCCGATCCTGATGGTCGGCCTGCAGGGCTCGGGCAAGACCACCAGCACCGCCAAGATCGCGCTCCGTCTGAAGACGAAGGAGCGCAAGAAGGTCCTGATGGCTTCGCTGGACGTGCGCCGTCCGGCCGCGCAGGAACAGCTGAAGGTTCTGGGCGAGCAGACCGGCGTCGCCACGCTGCCGATCGTGCCGGGTCAGGACCCGGTCGCTATCGCCAAACGCGCCATCGAGACCGGCCGTCTCGAAGGCTACGACGTCGTCATGCTCGACACCGCCGGCCGCCTCGCCATCGACGAGGAGCTGATGGCGGAGGTCGCGGCGGTCCGCGACGCGACCAAGCCGGCGGAAACGCTGCTGGTCGCCGACGCGATGACCGGCCAGGACGCCGTCACCGTCGCCACCAACTTCAACGACAAGGTCGGCATCACCGGCATCGTGCTGACCCGCATCGACGGCGACGCCCGCGGCGGTGCCGCCCTGTCGATGCGCCAGATCACCGGCAAGCCGATCAAGCTGCTGGGCGTCGGCGAAAAGATCGACGCGCTGGAGTCCTTCCACCCCGACCGCATCGCCGGCCGTATCCTCGGCATGGGCGACGTGGTGTCGCTGGTGGAGAAGGCGGTCGAGACCATCGACAAGGACGAGGCCGAAAAGCTCGCCCGCAAGATGGAGAAGGGCCAGGGCTTCGACCTCGACGACATGGCGATGCAGCTGAAGCAACTCCGCAAGATGGGTGGCATGTCCGGCCTGATGGGGATGCTGCCGGGCATCGGCAAGATCAAGGACCAGCTGAAGGACGCCAACGTCGACGACGGGATGATCAAGCGCCAGGAGGCGATCATCTCCTCGATGACCAAGGCGGAACGCAAGAACCCCGACATCATCAAGGCTTCGCGTCGCAAGCGCATCGCCGCCGGTTCCGGCACTTCGGTGCAGGAGGTCAACAAGCTGCTGAAGCAGTTCGAGACCATGCGCGGAATGATGAAGCAGGTGCAGAAGCTTGGGAAGAAGGGGATGCTGCGCGGCGGCCTGGGAAATCTGCTGCCGAAGGGACTCGGCGGCTTTGGCGGCAAGGGGCCTTTCGGCTGACCTGACCGCCTGACGAAATCACCTGATACCTGTTTGACTTGAGAAGAGAAAGTTTCGACCAATGGCTCTGAAGATTCGTCTGGCTCGCGGTGGTGCGAAGAAGCGTCCGTTCTACTCGATCGTCATCGCGGACGCCCGCAGCCCGCGTGACGGCCGCTTCATCGAGAAGATCGGCACCTACAACCCGATGCTGCCGCGCGAGCACGAGCAGCGCATCATCCTGAACGCCGAGCGCGCCAAGCATTGGCTGTCGGTCGGCGCCCAGCCGACGGACCGCGTGGTCCTCTTCCTGGCCAATGCCGGCCTGGTCGAGAAGCCCGCCGTCCGCGAGACCCCGAAGAAGTCGGCCCCGAAGGCCAAGGCGCAGGAGCGTCTGAAGGCCGAGGCCGCCGCCGCTGCCGCCGCGGCTGAAGGCTGAGTGCAGGGTTGAGGTCGTGACGACGTGCCGGGTGTTCCTTCGATGACCGCCAAAATCTGTGTCGGCCAGTTCGCGGGATCGCACGGCGTGCGGGGGCTGGTGAAGCTGCGCAGCTTCACCGCCGAACCCGCCGACGTCGTGACCTATGGCCCGCTGTCGGACGAAGCCGGCGCCCGCCGCTTCACGGTGACGCTCCAGGGCATGGTCAAGGACAACTTCCTGGCCAAGGTCGACGGGGTGACCAGCCGCGAACAGGCACAGGCGCTGGCAGGCGTACGGCTCTACGTGGACCGCGGCGCCTTGCCGGCGACGGAGGACGAGGACGAGTTCTACCATGCCGACCTGATCGGGTTGCGTGCGGAACTCGCCGACGGGACCGTCTACGGCACGGTCAAGGCGATTTACGATTTCGGCGCGGGCGACGTGCTGGAGGTCAGGACCGCCGGCGGTCCGCTGGAGATGCTTCCATTCTCCAAGGCCTGCGTGCCGGTGGTCGATGTCCGGGGCGGTCGCATCGTCGTCGATCTTCCGGCCGTGATCGAAGCCCGCGAGGGCTCCGGTGACGAGGCGGAAGAGACCGAGGGGGAAGAGGGCGGAGACCAGAGCGGGGAGGAGGGGCCGTGAATCACGGCGCCGACGGTCCGCGGGTCTGGACGGCCAAGGTTCTGACGCTGTTCCCGGAAATGTTTCCGGGGCCGCTCGGCCACTCGCTGGCCGGCAAGGCGTTGGAAAATGGAGTCTGGGCACTGGAATCGGTGGACATTCGCTCGTTCGCGCGCGATAAACACCGCTCCGTCGACGACACCCCCTTCGGCGGAGGGGCCGGCATGGTCATGCGGCCCGACGTGCTGGACGCGGCTTTGACCGCGACGGCGGGACCTGTGGGGGCACCGGGACGCGGCCGGGCGATCTATCTGTCGCCTCGCGGACGGGTGCTGAACCAGGAACTGGTCAAGGAGTTGGCCGCCACCCCGGTGGTGACGCTGCTCTGCGGCCGGTACGAAGGGGTGGACCAGCGGGTCCTCGATGCGCACGGCCTCGAAGAGGTCAGCCTCGGGGATTTCGTGCTGTCCGGCGGGGAACTCGCCGCGCTCAGCCTGATGGATGCCGTGGTGCGCTTGCTCCCCGGCGTCATGGGCAACGTGGAGACGGCGGGCGAAGAGAGTTTCGAACGGGGGTTGCTCGAATACCCCCACTACACCCGGCCGGCGGTCTGGACCGACGGGCAGAGTGTGGAGCGCGCGGTGCCGGAGGTTCTGCTCTCCGGTCACCACGGAAAGGTCAAGGCCTGGCGGCTGGCCGAGGCGGAGAGGATCACGGAGGCCCGACGGCCGGACCTGTGGTCGCTCTACCAGGCGAGCCGCCCGGCAGAAGCTGTTACGAACAAGGGTCGGCGGCAGGCTCGCCGGCGCGACCCGAAACCGGAGTGACGGTCCGCCGCGAGGCGCACCGATAGAAAAGGGGTAGTGCTATGAACCTGTTGCAGCAGCTCGAGCAGGAGCAGATCGAGAAGGCCCTCGGTGGCAAGACGATCCCGGAGTTCTCCTCGGGCGATACCGTCCGCGTGAACGTGAAGGTCGTCGAAGGCACGCGCGAGCGTGTCCAGGCCTATGAGGGCGTCGTGATCGCCCGCAAGAACGCCGGCCTGAACAGCTCCTTCACCGTTCGCAAGATCAGCTACGGCGAGGGCGTGGAGCGCGTGTTCCCGCTGTACTCCCCGCGCATCGACTCGATCGAGCTGGTCCGCAAGGGCGCCGTCCGTCGCGCCAAGCTGTACTATCTGCGCGATCTGCGCGGCAAGGCCGCCCGCATCGCCGAGCGTACCACCGGCCGCGGCATGGTCAACGGCCGCCGGGCTGCCGAGTAAGGCGCCTTTCGGTTCGTTTCAGGTTCATAGGTTCGGCGCCCGGCCATCCGGCTGGGCGTCTTCTTCCCGTCACCATCAGCAAAGCTTAAGGAGTAGGCGCCATGAAGCGCACGTTCCAGCCCTCCAAAATCGTGCGTAAGCGTCGTCATGGCTTCCGCGCCCGTATGGCCACCGTCGGCGGACGCAAGGTGATCGCCCGCCGCCGCGCCCGCGGCCGCAAGGTTCTGAGCGCCTGATCCCCGCGATGGCGGCGCCGGACCAAGAGGTCGGGCGCCTGATGCGGCGGCCGGAATTTCTGGCCGTGGCCGGGACACGGCGCAAGCATGTGGCTCCCGGCCTGATCCTCCAGGTGCGCCGGCACGACGACAAGCAGCGGCCCGCCGATGGCGGTCCGCCGATCCGTTTCGGTTTGACGGCGAGCCGCAAGGTCGGCAACGCGGTGGTGCGCAATCGTGCCCGCCGCCGTTTGCGTGAGGCCGCGCGGCAGCTTCTGTCCACCCACGCCGCTCCGGGCCATGACTTCGTCCTGGTCGCGCGCGGCGGTACCGCCGAACGACCCTGGACCGATCTGCTCGGCGACCTGACCGCCGGGCTGAAGCGCCTCGGCCTATGGCGCGAGGCGGAAGGGTAGGAGGCCCGCGACGTCATGTTTCGCATCGCCGGCCTCAGCCCGCTCGCGCACCTGCTCCGCGCGCTCGTTTATCTCTATCGCTGGACCTTGTCGCCCTTCGTGGGCTGGCATTGCCGTTTCCAGCCGACCTGCTCCTGCTACGCCATCGAATCGCTGGAAAAGCACGGCGCCATCCGGGGGGGATGGCTGACGGTGCGCCGGCTCGGGCGTTGCCATCCCTGGGGCGGGTCCGGCTGGGATCCCGTGCCCGATCCCGTTCCGCAGGGGGCGCCCCTGGCGCCCCATTGCTGCGGCCCGCGGGAAAAAGGGCATGCGGCGGTTGCCCAGCCCGGCGAAAACCCGTAACAAGGCCGCGCACACGCCGCCCTTCTTCCAAAGGCCCCACGGCAACCGGGACGCCATGACCGACCAACGCAACCTCATCATCGCGATTGCCCTGTCGATCGCCATCCTTCTGGGCTTCCAGTATTTCTACGAGAAGCCGCGGGTGGAGCAGCAGAAGCAACTCGCCGCCCAGCAGGCCGCCCAGACGGAGCAGTCGGTGCCGGTGCCGGCCCCCGGCGTGCCCGCCCAGCAGCCCCCCGCCACGGCTGAGGTCGCGAAGGAGCGCCCCGAACTGCTCGCCGAGCAGATGGCGGCCGGCACCCGCGTGAAGATCGACACTCCGGCGCTGCACGGCTCGGTCAATCTCGTCGGCGGCCGCATCGACGACCTGACGCTGGCCCAGTACCACGAGACCCCGGACCCCAAGAGCGCGGAAATCGTGCTGCTGGCCCCGGCCGGCACGCCCGCCGCCTATTACGCCGAGTTCGGCTGGGTGCCGCAGGGCGCCGGCATCGCCACCCCGACCGCGACCACCCGCTGGACCGCCGACGGTACGGCGCTGACCCCGGACAAGCCGCTGACCCTGACCTGGGACAACGGCCAGGGGCTGGTGTTCGAGCGCAAGATCGCCGTCGACCCGGACTTCATGTTCACGGTGACGCAGACCGTGCGCAACACGGGCGCCAACCCCGTCACCCTGCTGCCCTACAGCCTGGTGTCGCGCACCGGCACGCCGCACACGTCCGGATACTACATCCTGCATGAGGGCCCGCTCGGCGTCTTCAACGGCTCGCTGACCGAAGAGAAGTACGACGACGTCCGCAAGGCCGGCAGCATCTCCAAGGAGACCACCGGCGGCTGGATCGGCATCACCGACAAGTACTGGCTGGTGTCGCTGGTGCCCGATTCGAACGAGAAGGTCACCGCGCGCTTCCTCTACAATCAGGTCGCCAATTCCGACCGCTACCAGACCGACACGATGGGCGCCCCGGTCACCGTCGCGCCGGGTGCTTCGGTCGAGAACACCGGCCGCCTGTTCGCCGGCGCCAAGCAGGTGAAGCTGCTCGACAGCTACTCCGAAAAGCTGAACATCAAGAATTTCGACCTCGCGATCGACTTCGGCTGGTTCTACTTCCTGACCAAGCCCTTCTTCTACGCGCTCGATTTCCTGGGCCGTGTCATCGGTAACTTCGGCATCGCCATCCTGGTGCTGACCGTCTGCGTCAAGGCCGTCTTCTTCCCGCTCGCCAACAAGTCCTATCAGGCGATGAGCAAGATGAAGGCGCTGCAGCCGAAGATGCAGGAGCTGCGCGAGAAGTTCAGCGACGATCAGGCCCGCATGAACCAGGAGCTGATGGCGCTGTACAAGCGCGAGAAGGTCTCCCCGGTGTCGGGCTGCCTGCCGATCCTGATCCAGATCCCGGTCTTCTTCTCGCTCTACAAGGTACTGTTCGTGACCATCGAAATGCGGCATGCGCCGTTCTTCGGCTGGATCCACGATCTGTCCGCGCCGGATCCGACCAACCTGTTCACTCTCTTCGGCGTCATTCCCTGGGACCCGCCGCACCTGCTGCATCTCGGCCTGTGGCCGCTGATCATGGGCGTGACCATGTGGTTCCAGCAGAAGATGAACCCGGCCCCGCCGGACCCGGTCCAGCAGAAGGTGTTCCAGTTCCTGCCCATCGTCTTCACCTTCATGCTCGCCGGCTTCCCGGCCGGTCTGGTGATCTACTGGGCCTGGAACAACACCCTGTCGGTCCTGCAGCAGTGGACCATCATGAAGCGCATGGGCGTGAAGGCCTGATCGGCTTAATCACTCCTCTGCCCAGTTTCTGAGATGTACCGCCGGCAAAGACCCTTGACGGGCCTTTGCCGGCGGTATGTTTTTCAGCCCACCCCAACGAGAGCGCCCGCCATGACCACTCCCGACACGCCGACCTCCAACACCCCCAGCATCGTTTCCGGCTTCGACGAGGGCGCGCTGGAGGCCGGGCGGCTGCTGTTCGCCAAGGAGTGCGACTTCGTCTGGGGCGCCAACGCGCTGAACCAGTTGCCGGAGGCCGACCTGCCGGAGGTCGCCTTCGCCGGCCGGTCGAATGTCGGCAAGTCGAGCCTCGTCAACGCGCTGACCGGGCGCAAGACGCTGGCCCGCACCTCCAACACGCCGGGCCGCACCCAGCAGCTCAACTTCTTCAACCTCGGCAACCGGCTGAAGCTGGTGGACATGCCCGGCTACGGCTATGCCAAGGAATCGAAGGAGAAGGTGGAGGCGTGGAACGACATGGTCCGCCGGTTTCTGCGCGGCCGGGTCACGCTGCGCCGGGCGCTGGTGCTGATCGACTCGCGCCATGGGCTGAAGCCCAACGACCATGAGATCATGGAGATGCTGGACCGCACGGCGGTGCCCTATGTCGTCGTGCTGACCAAGGCCGACAAGGTGAAGGCCGCGGATCTGGACAAGGTGCGCCGCGACACCCAGGCTGGGCTGAAGAAGCATCCGGCCGCCTTCCCGGACATCCATGTCACCAGCTCGGAGAAGGGCGAGGGCATCGCCGAACTGCGCGCCAGTCTGGCAGCGCTCGCACTGCCGGCCGAATAGCCGGCCGGCGCCGCCGGGTATGTGACCGTTAAATTGCCCCCTAGGCAACCGGCCGGCCTTTCCGTTAAAGAAGCCCAACCGTCCACCCCGACAAAGGGCATCCTCCCGTGCAGACTCCCACCCGTGACGAGTGGCTCGCCAAGGCCCGTACCCTGTCCGAAGCGCTGCCCTACATGCGCCGTTATGCCGGGAGCACCTTCGTCATCAAGTACGGCGGCCACGCCATGGGCGACGCCGGGCTGGCGGAACTGTTCGCGCGCGACATCGTGCTGCTGAAGCAGGTCGGCATCAACCCGGTGGTCGTCCACGGCGGCGGGCCGCAGATCGGCCAGATGCTGGAGCGCCTGAAGATCAAGTCCAGCTTCATCGACGGCCTGCGCGTCACCGACAAGGAGACGGTCGAGGTGGTCGAGATGGTGCTGGCCGGCTCCATCAACAAGCAGATCGTCGCCGCCATCAACAGCGCCGGCGGCCGCGCCGTCGGCCTGTCCGGCAAGGACAGCAACCTGATCACCGCCCGCCGGCTGGAGCGCGTGCAGCGCGACCCCGACAGCAACATCGAGCGGGTGCTGGACCTGGGCTTCGTCGGCGAGCCCTACAAGGTCAATCCGGAGATCCTGCAGGCCCTCGCCAAGTCGGACATCATCCCGGTGATCGCGCCGGTCGGCTTCGACGTGAACGGCGATACCTACAACATCAACGCCGACACGGCGGCCGGTGCGGTCGCGGCGGCGGTGAAGGCGGCGCGCTTCTTCCTGCTGACCGATGTCGCCGGCGTGCTCGACAAGGAAAAGAAGCTGATCGAGAAGATGTCGCTGGCCGATGCCCACAAGGCCATCGCCGACGGCACCGCATCGGGCGGCATGATCCCGAAGATCGAGACCTGCATCGGCGCGGTGGAGCAGGGCGTCGACGCCGCTGTTATCCTGGATGGCCGCGTTCCGCATGCGCTGCTGCTGGAGATCTTCACCGAGGGCGGCGCCGGCACCCTGATCGGCAAGGCCTGAGTCGGTAAACGGGGGACCGATGAGCGACCTGCGCAAGGACCTGCTCCGCCAGATGAAGGCCATCCGCGAAAAGATGGACCCGAAGCTGGTGGAGCGCGCCCGGCTGGCGGCGTTGGGCAAGGTCCCCTACGACAGCGACGCGGCGAAGGAGGCGGTCGGCCATTTCCTCGACGCCAAGCGGGATGGCGGCGCCTTCCGACGCAAGCTGGAACAGGCGTTGAAGGCCGAGGGCGCGGCGCTGGACCTCGATGACGGGGAAAAGGCGCCGCCGCCGGTGAAGCCGCGGCGCGGCGGCCGGATGACGTAACGCCGTCCGGCACCACGCAAGGAGCACAGCCTTGCTGCATGTCTTCGTCAATGACGGCGGTCTGCTGCGTTGGGCCAGGGAGGCGGCAGCGGACGAGGCGGCGCAGCTGCCCGACTCCGCCGTGTGGCTGGACCTGATCAACCCGACGCCGGGTGAACTGGCGCGGGCGGAGGCGCTGATCGGCACCGGTCTGCCCACCCGCGAGCAGATGGCGGAGATCGAGGAATCGAGCCGTCTGCGCGTGGCCGGCGGCGCCTTGACCATGACCGTCACCGCGCTGGTCTGGGCCGACACCGACGAGCCGCGCATCGCCACCGTCAGCTTCGTGCTCGCCGGGCGGCGGCTGGTGACCATCCACGACATCGATCCGCAGGCGCTGCTGGCTTTCCGCCGCCGTGCCACCCATGGCGAGATCTCCGCCGCCCGTGGCGAGCTGGTTCTGGCGGCGCTGGTGGATGGCATGATCGACCGCACCTCCGTCGTGCTGCGGCGCACCGGGGTCGAGCTGGATGCGCTGAACCGGCGCTATTTCCGCGGGCGCAAGCTGCGCTCGCGCGGCGAGACGCTGGACGATGCCCAGACGTTGAAGCGCATCGGCCATGCCGGCCATCTGATCGGCAAGGCGCGGGTCAGTCTGGCCAGCCTTTCCCGCATGACCGATTTCCTGGCGCGCGGCGACGGCTGGAACTCCGGCAAGGCGACGCGGCGCTGGGCCAAGACCACGCTGCAGGACCTGCGCGGGCTCGACCAGTATGCCCGCTTTCTGTCCGGCAAAGTCGCGTTGGCGCTGGATACCGCACTGGGCCAGATCAACGTCGAGCAGAACGAAATCGTGAAGATCGTGTCGGTGCTGACCGTTCTGCTCTATCCGCCGACCTTGGTCGCCAGCATCGGCGGCATGAATTTCACCGACATGCCCGGCAGCGATTCGCCCTTCGGATATGTCAGCGCCCTGGGGCTGATGCTGCTGTCGGCGTTGCTGCCGGTGGTCTATGTGCGGTCGAAGCGCTGGATGTAGCGATTTTCCACAATATGGCAGGCGGATCGTCCGCGGCGCTTTCCTTTTGACAGGCGCGTTCTCCGTCGGCAGGATGGGCGCATTCCAGGGGGGTCCCGACAGGGGGCTGAGATACCAACGGCCGGACGGCGCCAATCGTCGCCGGCAGCGTGGTGACCCTTCGAACCTGATCCGGGTCATACCGGCGAAGGGAGGGACCTCGTGACGGGCCGACCACGCCCCGTCCGGCCGTATCGGCCCCATATCTATGGGGCGCATGGCCTGCACGATGATACCGCACCTCCGTCCGCAGTCCCGGGTTTGTCCGCCCAACTCCGACGGAGAAACCCAATGCCCAAGGACTTCAACGAGAACGCCATCCGCATTTCGACCGGCCCGCTGCCGTCGTCGCGGAAAATCCATGTGCCCGGCACGCGCTTTCCCGATCTGCGCGTCGCCATGCGCGAGATCGCGCTGTCGGGCGGCGAGCCGCCGCTGACCGTCTATGACGCCTCCGGTCCCTACACCGACGAGTCGGTCGCCATCGACGTGCGCGCGGGGCTGGCCAAACACCGCCGCGACTGGATCCTGGCCCGTGGCGATGTGGAGACCACCGACAGCGGCGTGCTGCGCGCCAAGGGTGGCGGGGCGGTGACCCAGATGGCCTACGCCCGCGGCGGCATCGTCACCGCGGAGATGGAATACATCGCCGTCCGCGAGAATCTCGGCCGCGCCGCGGCGCTGGACGCGGCCAATGGATTGGGGCGTGACGGCGAGGATTTCGGCGCCGAGATCCCCGACTTCATCACCCCGGAATTCGTCCGGGACGAGGTGGCGCGCGGGCGGGCGATCATCCCGTCCAACGTCAACCACCCCGAGTCGGAGCCGATGATCATCGGCCGCAACTTCCTGACCAAGATCAACGCCAACATCGGCAACTCCGCCGTGACCTCCTCGATCGAGGAGGAGGTGGAAAAGATGGTCTGGTCGATCCGCTGGGGCGCCGACACCGTGATGGACCTGTCGACCGGTGCCGACATCCACCAGACCCGCGAGTGGATCCTGCGCAACTCCCCGGTTCCCATCGGCACCGTGCCGATCTATCAGGCGCTGGAGAAGGTGAAGGGCAAGGCGGAAGACCTGACCTGGGAGCTGTTCCGCGACACCCTGATCGAGCAGGCGGAGCAGGGCGTCGATTACTTTACCATCCATGCCGGCCTGCGGCTGAGCCACATCCCGCTGACCGCCAAGCGGGTGACCGGGATCGTCTCGCGCGGCGGCTCGATCATCGCCAAATGGTGTCTGGCGCATCACCGCGAGAATTTCCTCTACGATCATTTCGCCGACATCGTCGAGATCTGCCGCGCTTATGACGTGGCGCTGTCGATGGGTGACGGTCTGCGGCCCGGCAGTCAGGCCGATGCCAACGACGCCGCGCAGTTCGCCGAGTTGGAGACGCTGGGCGAGCTGACCAAGATCGCCTGGGCGCGCGACGTTCAGGTGATGATCGAGGGGCCGGGCCATGTGCCGATGCACAAGATCAAGCACAATGTCGAGAAGCAGATCGCGCTGTGCGGCGAGGCGCCCTTCTACACGCTCGGGCCCTTGGTGACCGACATCGCGCCGGGTTACGACCACATCACCAGCGCCATCGGCGCGGCGATGATCGGCTGGTTCGGCACGGCGATGCTCTGCTACGTCACGCCGAAGGAGCATCTGGGCCTGCCGGATCGCGACGACGTGAAGGCCGGCGTCATCGCCTATAAGATCGCCGCCCATGCCGCCGACCTCGCCAAGGGCCACCCGGCTGCGCGGCTGCGCGACGACGCCATGTCGCGCGCCCGCTTCTCCTTCCGCTGGCGCGACCAGTTCGCCCTGTCGCTCGATCCCGACACGGCGATGGCCTACCACGACGAGACCCTTCCGGCGGAAGGTGCCAAGACCGCGCATTTCTGTTCGATGTGCGGGCCGAAATTCTGTTCGATGAAGATCACGCAGGAAATCCGCGACGCCGCGGAGTCCGGCATGGCCGAGATGTCGCAGAAGTTCCGCGAGTCGGGCGGGGAGATCTACCAGCCGGCGGCGGAGTGAAGTCTCGGCACTGATGCCCCCTCCCTAACCCTCCCCCGCTCTCGCGGGAGAGGGAACTCCGCCGCCTCGCGAATAGCTCACGTTGACAAGCGTCCTACCCCCTCTCCCGCGATCGGACCGGCCTTCGGCCGGCCGAGAGCGGGGGAGGGATGGGGAGGGGGCATCCAAAGCAACCACCCCTCACCCGGCGTACCTGATCTCCAGCACTTCGACCTGTTCCATCCCCGCCGGAGTGCGGACATCCACAAGATCGCCCTCCCGCGCCTTCAGCAGGGCGCGGGCGATGGGAGAGATCCAGCTGACATGGCCGCGGTCGGGATCGACCTCGTCGGCGCCGACGATGGTGATGGTGTTCTCCGACCCATCCTCGCGGGCATAGGTGACGGTGGCGCCGAAGAAGACCTGTTCGCGGTTCTTCTGATCCTGCGGATTGACCACCACCGCCGATTCCAACCGCTTGTTCAGGAAGCGGATGCGGCGGTCGATCTCGCGCAGGCGCTTCTTGCCGTAGAGATAGTCGCCATTCTCCGACCGGTCACCGTTGCCGGCGGCCCAGGACACCACCTCCACCACCTTCGGCCGCTCCACCCGCAGCAGGTGGCGCAGTTCCTCCTGCATGCGCTGGAAGCCGGGCGGGGTCATGTAGTTCTTGAAACCCTGCGGCAGCGGTACCGGTTCGTCGAGATCGTCGTCTTCGGGCGTGTCGTTCTCGCGGGTGAAGGCCTTGCTCATGGTCCGACCTGTCCTGTGGCAGGGATGATAACGTCCGGGAAAAGGAAAAGGCGCCTTGCGGCGCCTTTTCCCGTTCCAGAGGTCCCGGTTGGGCCGTTGGGCTTACCGCTTCCACCATCCGCGGCGCGGCTTGGCATTCGCCTCGTCCTCGTCACCGGCGGGAGCCGGCTCGCTGACGGGCTCGGCGGCCGGCGCGGGCACCGGAGCCGGCGCGGCGGCGACCGGCGCGGCCTCCGCCGGAGCCTCCGCAGCGGCCTTGCGCTTGCGCGACGCCTTCTTGGCCGGAGCCTTGTCGGTCGCGACCTCCGCCGGGGCTTCCGCGGCGGCAGCTGCCTTGCGCTTGCGGCCCTTGGCCGGGGCTTCGGCAGCGACCGGAGCGGCCACGGGAGCGGCCTCCACCGGGGCTTCGGCGGCAGCCTTGCGCTTGCGCGAGGCCTTCTTGGCCGGCGCGGCTTCGGCTGCGGCTTCCGCGGGCGCCTCGACCGCAGCGGCGGCCTTGCGCTTGCGGCCCTTGGCGGGAGCTTCGGCGACGGTCGGAGCGGCCACGGGAGCGGCCTCCACCGGGGCTTCGGCAGCAGCCTTGCGCTTGCGCGACGCCTTCTTCGCCGGAGCCTTGACAGCGGCCGCTTCGGCCGGGGCCGGAGCGGTCACCGGCGGCTCGGTGGCGGGTACCGGAACCGGGGCTTCCTCGGCCGCCGGAGCCGTATCGCCGGCCAGGATCCAGTCGAGGTCGCTCGCTTCGACCGGAGCCGGAGTCGCCTGAGCCGGAGCGGCGGGCTGCTCGGAGACGGCGTCCTCGCCGCCCTCCAGGCCTTCCGCACCCTCGCGGCGCGACCGGCGACGACCACCGCGCTTGCCGCGGCGGCGCTTCTTGCGGCCTTCGCCGTTGCGCTCGCCGGCGTCGGCGCCGGTTTCGTCGTCACCGTCCTCGTCGTCCTCGTCGCCATCGGCATCAGCCGAGTCGGCGTCGGTGGCGGCGGGTTCGGAGATGGCGGCGCCGGGGATCGCCTCGGCGGCAACCGGCAGAGCGGTCTCCTCGGTTTCCTGACCGGCTTCGTCCGTCTCGCCTTCGCCTTCGGCGGTGTCGCCCTCGACCCGGCCATCCTCGCGGTCACGGCCACGGCCGCGACGGCGGCGACGGCGGCGGCGGCGATCCTCGCCATTGCCATCGCCGTTGGTCTCGGCACGCTCGGCGGTCTCCTCGACCTGGGCGGCTTCGACCTCGGCTTCCGGCTCCTCCACCGGTTCGACCGGCTCGGCGGCCAGCGCGCGGTCGGTCTCGGCCATCACGCGGTCGGCGCTGACCAGCGCGACATCCTCGTCGGGCAGGCGGGCCTTGTTGCGCTCCAGGCGATGGTCCGGGGCGATCAGCGTGTCGTCGGCCTGGACCATGACGCTGAAGGCATGACGCTCTTCGATCTTGGCCAGCTCACCGCGCTTCTGGTTGAGGATGTAGAGCGCGATGGAGGTCGGGACGTAGATGGTGATCTCCGACGACCGCTTGCGGATGCCCTCCTCCTCGATGGCGCGCAGGACGTGAAGCGAGGCGGATTCGACCGACCGGACGACGCCGGTGCCCGAGCAGTGCGGGCAACGCTCGAAGTTGGTCTCCAGCAGGGAGGGACGCAGACGCTGGCGCGACAGCTCCAGCAGGCCGAAGGCGGAGATGCGGCCGAGCTGGATGCGTGCCCGGTCGTTCTTCATCGCCTCCTTCATGCGGCGCTCGACGGCGGCGTTGTTCCGCGGCTCCTCCATGTCGATGAAGTCGATGACGATCAGGCCGGCCAGATCGCGCAGACGCAGCTGGCGCGCCACCTCGTCGGCGGCCTCCAGGTTGGTCTTGTAGGCGGTTTCCTCGATGTTGCGCTCGCGGGTCGACTTGCCGGAGTTGACGTCGATGGAGACCAGCGCCTCGGTCGGGTTGATGACGATGTAGCCGCCGGAGCGCAGCTGCACCACCGGGCTGTGGATGGCGTCGATCTGCGTTTCCACCTGATAGCGGTGGAACAGCGGGATCTGGCTGTCGCGGTACAGCTGGACGCGCTGGGAATGGCCCGGCATCAGCATGTCCATGAACTCGCGCGCCGTGCGGAAGCCGGCCTCGCCCTCGACCCAGATCTCGTCGATGTCGTTGGAATAGAGATCGCGGATCGACCGCTTGATCAGGTTCGCCTCTTCATAGATGAGGCAGGGCGCCGACGACTTCAGCGTCTGTTCGCGGATGTCGTCCCACAGGCGCAGGAGATATTCCAGGTCGCGCTTGATCTCGGGCTTGGAACGCTCCAGGCCGGCGGTGCGCAGGATGACCGCCATGCCGTCGGGAATGTCGAGGTCCGACAGAATTTCCTTCAGGCGCTTGCGGTCGGCCGGGTTGGTGATCTTGCGGGAAATCCCGCCGCCACGGCCGGTGTTGGGCATCAGGACGCAGTAGCGGCCGGGTAGCGACAGGTAGGTGGTCAGCGCCGCACCCTTGTTGCCGCGCTCTTCCTTCGTCACCTGCACCAGCATGACCTGCCGGCGCTTCACCACTTCCTGGATCTTGTAGGAACGCAGCGGGCGTGAGCGGCGGCGCTGGGTCTCCGCCTCCTCGTCCTCGTCGCCGCCCAGCGTGTCGGGGGCGTCGGCGTCCTGGGCACCGGCCTGGGCACCGGCCTGGGCGGCGCCCTCGGTCGGGGCGGCCTGCTCGTCACCGGACTCGCTATCTTCGGCGCCGTTGTCGTCGCCGTCTTCCTCATCCGACGCCTCGGGCGCGATGGGGGAGGGCATCGGCGACCATTCCTCGACCACCTGCTCGGGACGGATCGGCTCGCCCATCACGGCGCCGTCGGCGGCGGCCTCGGCCCGGGCTTCCGCCTGCTCTTCCAGGCGGCGCTCCTCGGCCAGCAGCGCCTCGCGGTCGGCGATGGGGATGCGGTAATAGTCGGGATGGATTTCGGAGAAGGCGAGGAAGCCGTGGCGGTTCCCGCCATATTCCACGAAGGCCGCCTGAAGCGAAGGCTCGACCCGCGTCACCTTCGCCAGGTAGATGTTGCCCTTCAGCTGCTTGCGGCTGGCGATCTCGAAGTCGAGCTCTTCCAGCCGGTTCCCATTGACCACGGCGACCCGGGTTTCTTCCGGGTGCGTGGCGTCCACCAGCATGCGCTTGGCCATATACGGTCCTCAACGGCGCGACCCAGGGAACCCGCGCGACCGGTCGGGCCGCCTGGACGCAGCGTCTGTTGTGGGCGAAGCATACGGCACGACGGACCGGAACCGCCGAACGGCGCTGACGAGAGCAGCCAGGACGGCCCGGTCGACACGCGCCGGGCTGCCGCCTTGCGGCCACAGCCAGCTTCGAGGTTTCGTCCTCTCACCGCCAACCCGAACGCGCCACCCCGCGACGTCCCTCCGGCGCGGATGGCCGGACAGGCGGTGTCGGGGGCGACGCCGCAGCCCCTTGGGTAAGCCCCGTGACCGGCGATCGGCTGATCCTGGGAGGTTGGTCCCGGCATCAGCGAATCGGCGCTCACCTTGGGAGTCCGACCCTGGTCTGGCGAATTGCGGTCTGTCGCAAAGATACCATAGACAAGCGTTCCCTCTTGCACAACGCGGAAATGCGCCGATTCGGCGAACAAGTTCGTCGCGGGGAAGCGGCGGTGCGTGCTTCCACCGGGGCAGCCTGTCCACACATGTCCGCCGCCACGCTCACGTCCACTGTTGCAGGAACGGCACCCCCGGCCGGAATTGACTCGGGATCTGACGATCCGCGTTGAGAGCGTTGAATTGGCTAGGCTATAGCTGAGCGTCCATTGCCTTGTCCTGTGCCCCTTCAGCCGCCGAGGAGTCTCGATGCCACGGCCGCACTGCCCGACCACAGCCGCCGCTCCAGCCGCCGCTTCGGCGCGTTGCGTCGCGATGCGCGTTCTTGGAATGGTTCTGCCGGTGCTGCTGGTGTTGGGGCTGATCGGTTTTGCTGCGACCGGGGCGGCAAGGGCGCAGACCACCGCGGCCCTGCCGTCGGCGCCGCCGCGCACGGCGGTGGTCGATGCCCGGCTCGGCATTCATCCGGACAAGACCCGCTTCGTGCTGGAACTGAGCGACGCGGTGCCCTTCACCGTGTCGATGGCCGCCGATCCCTACCGCATCATCGTCGATCTGCCCGAACTGGTCTGGCCCGGCGGATCGCTGGCGGTGGAGGGCAAGGGGGTGGTCGCGCGCTACCGCCATGCGACGGGCGGCCCGCGCGGCACGCGCCTGACCTTCGAGACGGTCGGTCCCGCCCGGCTGCGCGAGGGCTACATGATCCCGGCGCGGGACGGCCACCAGCCGCGCCTCGTCCTCGACCTGGAGAAAACGACGCCCGCCGAGTTCCGGCAGCTTGCCGCCGCCACCGCCGGACACGGCGACGCCGGTGAGATCGGATCGAACGAGATCGGTTCGACGGCTCCGCTGTCGATGAGTTCGATCGTCGCGTCGGCGATGGCGGTTCCGGTGCCCGAGCAGCCGCCTGCCCAACCCGCCACCGCCGTCACTGCCCCGCCGCCCTTCGCGCCGCTGCCGCCGATCCCGCCGGCCCAGTTGATCCCGGCAGCGCTGCCGGTGGCCCCGCCGCTGCCGGACAACAAGCCGCCGACGGTGGCCGAAAAGCCGCTGATCGTGCTCGACCCCGGCCATGGCGGCCAGGATCCCGGCGCCATCGGCGTCGGCGGCATCTATGAGAAGGACATCACGCTCGCCACCGCCAAGGAGGTGAAGCGCCAGCTGGAGGCGACCGGCCGCTACCGGGTGAAGCTGACCCGCGACAGCGACGTGTTCATCCGCCTGCGCGACCGCGTCGCCATCGGGCGGGAGGCCGGCGCCGACCTGTTCATCTCGTTGCATGCCGACAGCATCAGCAGCGGCGATGTCCGTGGCATGTCGATCTACACCCTGTCCGACAAGGCGTCCGACCGCGAGGCGGAGATGCTGGCCGCCAAGGAGAACCGGGCCGACGCCCTGGTCGGGCTCGACCTGTCGGGCGAGAACAAGCTGGTCGCCAACATCCTGATCGATCTCGCCCAGCGCGACGCCATGAACCATTCCAAGCGCTTCGCCACGCTGGCGCTGCAGAATCTCGGACGCGAGGTGCCGCTGATCCCCAACCGGCCGCACCGGCAGGCCGGCTTCGCCGTGCTGACCGCGCCCGACGTGCCGTCGGCGCTGATCGAGATGGGATACCTGTCGAACCGGCAGGACATCCGGCTGCTGACCTCCTCCGGCCACCGCGAGCGTCTGGGCAAGGGGCTGGCCCGCACCATCGACGCCTATTTCCGCTGGCTGCACGGCGCGCAGAGGAGCTGAAGCGGAGCCGGACGGCACGAATACCCCCTTTGCGCCGGCGCCGTCTTGCGGGCGCCCTCTGCGTGTCACATTTTCCTGACATGACGGGAACGGGGGCGGCACTTCGCACCGCGGCGGTGTAGGATGCGCCGCCCTGTCAGGCGCACCTGTGATCCGGATCCATTGGAACCGGACTGCCGGCGCGCCGTTCGTCGTCTCTTGCGGGATCGGTCATGCGCCTTCTTCTGTCCTTGCTGATGGCCTTCGTGATGCTGGCTCTTGCCGGCGCCGGTGGGCTGGTCTTCCTGTTCGAGCATTACGACCACGACCTGCCCGACTACACCAAGCTGGCCAACTACGAGCCGCCGGTGACCACGCGCATCTACGCCGGCGACGGGCGCCTGATGGCGGAATTCGCGTCGGAGCGGCGCATCTTCGTGCCGATCGACGCCATGCCGCGCATGGTCATGAACGCCTTCATGGCGGCCGAGGACAAGAATTTCTATGGCCACCAGGGTGTCGATCCCATCGGCATCCTGCGTGCGATCCTGACCAACGTCGAGAATTTCGGCCGCGACCGCCGCCCGGTCGGTGCCAGCACGATCACGCAGCAGGTCGCCAAGAACATGCTGCTGACCAACGAGGTCTCCTTCGCCCGCAAGATCAAGGAGGCGATCCTGGCGATCCGCATCGAGCGGACATTCAGCAAGGACCGCATCCTGGAGCTGTACCTGAACGAGATCTTCCTGGGGAACCGCTCCTACGGCGTGGCGGCGGCGGCGCTGAACTATTTCAACAAGGCGCTGGACGAGCTGAGCATCGAGGAGGTCGCCTTCCTGGCGGCCTTGCCCAAGGCGCCCTCCAACTACAACCCCGACCGCCAGCACGACGCCGCCATGGCCCGCCGCAATTGGGTGATCGGCCGCATGGCGGAAGACGGCTACATCACGCCCGACGAGGCGAAGGCAGCCCAGGCCCGGCCGCTGGTCACCCGCAAGCGCGACGAGCAGGAGGTGGTGACCGCCGAGTATTTCTCCGAGGAGGTCCGGCGCGAACTGGTGAAGCTCTATGGCGAGCAGGCGCTGTATGAGGGCGGGCTGTCGGTTCGCGCCTCGATGGACCCGACGCTGCAGGCGACCGCGACCAAGGCGCTGCGCGACGGGCTGATCGCCTACGACCGCCGCCACGGCTGGCGCGGCCCGGTGTCCAAGATGGAGAATTTCGACAACTGGCCGAAGAAGCTGGCCGCCCTGCCGCCGCCCGCCGGGTCGGAAGGCTGGAAGATGGCGGTGGTGCTGAAGGACGACCAGTCGGACGGGCTGGATATCGGGCTTGCCGACGGCGGCCGCGGCCGCATTCCGCTGTCGGAACTGCGCTGGGCACGCGCCTCCAAGGATGGCGACGTCTCCGGCCCGGCGATCCGCAAGCCGTCCGACGTCGCCAAGCTGGGCGACGTCCTGCTGGTCGAGCCGCTGAGCGGCCCATCGAAGGATGAGGACGAGAAGCCGGCCAGGAAGGGCGACAAGTCCGCGCCGAAGGAGCCGCCGCCGAACAGCTATGCCCTGCGCCAGATCCCGCAGGTGCAGGGCGGCCTCGTGGCGCTCGATCCGCACACCGGCCGCGTGCTGGCGATGGTCGGCGGCTTCTCCCCCGCCATGAGCGTGTTCAACCGCGCCACCCAGGCGCTGCGCCAGCCCGGTTCGGCCTTCAAGCCCTTCGTCTATCTGACGGCGCTGAACCAGGGCTTCACCCCGTCGTCGCTGGTGATGGACGCGCCCTTCTCCTTTGATCCGGGCGGCGGACAGCCGGTCTGGCGGCCGGAGAACTACAGCCATGAGTTCTACGGCCCGACCCCGCTGCGCGTCGGCATCGAGAAGTCGCGCAACGTCATGACCGTCCGCCTCGCCCAGCAGATCGGCATGGACAAGGTCAAGGCGCTGGTCGAGAAGTTCGGCATCGTCGACAACCTGCAGCCCTACCTGCCGATGGCGCTGGGCGCCGGGGAAACGACGGTGCTGCGGCTCGCCACCGCCTATGCCATGCTGGACAATGGCGGCAAGCGGGTGGTGCCGACCTTCATCGACCGTGTGCAGGACCGCAACGGCAAAACCATCTTCCGTCACGACAACCGCCCGTGCGAGGGCTGCAACAACGTCGCCTGGAAGGACGGGATGGCGGTGCCGGCGGTGCCCGACACCCGCGAGCAGGTGAACGACCCGCGCACCACCTACCAGATCGTCTCGATCCTGGAAGGCGTGGTCCAGCGCGGCACCGCCGCCGCGCTGCGCTCGCTGGGCAAGCCACTGGCCGGCAAGACCGGCACCACCAACGACAGCCACGACGCCTGGTTCATGGGCTTCTCGCCCGATCTGGTGGTCGGCACCTACATCGGTTTCGACCAGCCGCGCTCGCTGGGTGGGCACGAGACCGGCGGTTCCGCCGCGGTTCCGGTGTTCAAGGAGGTCATGCAGGTGGCGCTGAAGGACAAGCCGGCGACGCCGTTCCGCGTGCCGCCCGGCTTGCGTCTCGTCCGCGTCAACCCGACCAACGGCCAGCTGGCCCAGCCGGGCGACAACCGCGCCATCTGGGAAGCCTTCCTGCCGGGCACCGAGCCGAATCCCGACCAGCCTCAGGTGGTGCTGGACGGCTCCTCGCAGGCGTCCGGCGCCATGATGGGCGATCCGAACGCCACGGGCGGCTTCGGCTCGCAACAGCCGGGCGTGCCGGCCCCGCCGGCGGCGGCGACGCTGGGAACCGGCGGGCTTTACTGAGCCAAAGAAAAAGGGGCGTCCATTGCGGGCGCCCCTTTTTGCATTCGCTGCGAAACGATGCCGTCGCGGTCAGTGCGTCGATCCCGCCGCCGACAGCGAGGCCAGCGCGTCCACCGGGCAGGTTCCGAGTGGGCGCAGGGTGGGTTCCAGGGCGGCGAACATCGCGCGCACGCCGTCCTCGTTGACGTGCAGGGCGTCCATGAACAGCTCGTCCTTGTCTACCGCGCGGCGGGCGTCGATCACGGTGACGCCGGCGGGCAGGCGGCTCTTCAGATCGGTGAAGAAGGCGTCGAAATTCCTCAGCTTGCCGGCATAGGTCGGGAAATAGGGGGTGATGACCACCGCCACCCGGGTGCCGTGCGCCTGGGCGCTGCGGATGATGCGGTCCAGCGCCCGCCAGTTGGCGTCGTCGGCGGTCATCACCTCTTCCGGTGCGGCGGCAAGCTGGATTTTCATCGGTTCGGGGATGGCGCCGACCAGGGTGCGGTCGGCGGCGGGTTTCAGCAGACCGCCGACCAGCCGCATGGTCTGGTTGTTGTTGAAGGTCATCAGGTGGAAGGCGTGGTTGGCCATCCACAGCTCCTTGTTCTCCTGGCGGACGAAGGCGTCGATGCGCGGCGAATAGTAGGCCAGCAGCGGCAGGTCGGCGAGGTCGTGCGGGTTGTCGACCACGCCGGTCGGCTCCAGCACCAGCAGGCGCGGCGCGCCGTGGCGTTCGACGTAATCCTCCCACAGCAGGGCCGACAGCACGGTCGGCGCTCCGCCCATGCCGAGGTTCAGCGCCCGGCCGCAGGTCATGTCCTGCAGGGCGGAGACGGGGAAATGGTTGTCGGCCCGTGAATTGCCGAGCACCAGCACATCGGCCGGCCCGCGGATCGGGCGCGGTTCCGCTTTCAGGGCGGCCTTCACCAGCAGGGGGCTAGGCTGCTCCCCCTGATCAGCGGGCGGATTGGCGGGCGATCTGACGGGCGGCTTGATGCCCGGCGTTTCGGCCTCCGGTTCGAACGGGCGGTAGATCGCCATGAAGCGGTCGCTGGAGCGCAGCAGCAGACCGCCCAGCGCCGACGCCAGGACCCGGTCCATCGCCGTGACGGTGGCGAGGATCAGCACGATGCAAGCCAGAAGGCGATACATGGGAGGGTGCTCCGTCCGGTCAGAACTGGAAGTAGATGAAGGCGTGGTTGGCGAAGCTGCCGAACAGCAGCATCACCAGGATCAGGGCGGAGCAGGCCATCGACCGCGCCACCACATTCATCCCGGCGTAGCGGCGGCCGGCCCCCCGCTCGATCAGCGCGTCGACCATCAGCACGATCAGTCCGGTGACGGCGACGCGCAGAAGCGAGCTGGCCTGCTGGTTGCCCTGCTGAAGCCCGAAATCACCGTTGGCGATGATGCCCAGGATGGTCCAGACCGTGTGCAGGCTGTCGGCGCGGAAGGGCAGCCAGGTCAGCGTCACCACGGCGAAGACCAGCCCGACCATCACCAGCCGCCCGGCGGCCAACACCGGACCGCTGAGCCGCACCGGGCTGAGGGCGGCCAGCCGGCGGGCGCCGTCCTCGACCAGCATCAGCCCGCCATGCAGCGCCCCCCACAGGACAAAGGTCCAGTTGGCGCCGTGCCACAGGCCGGAGATCAGCATGGTGATGACGACGTTGCGGATGCGCAGCCAGCGCGTACGGCTGCCGCCCATCGGCACATAGACGTAGTCGCGGAACCAGGTGGACAGCGAGATGTGCCAGCGCCGCCAGAAATCGCGCATGCCGGTGGCGAAATAGGGCCGGGCGAAGTTCTGGCACATGGTGTAGCCGAAGATCTGCGCCAGCCCGATGGCGATCAGCGAATAGCCGGCGAAGTCGCCGTAGATCTGCAGCGAGAAGCAGATCAGCCCGATCACATGCTGGAGCGCGTTGAAGAACTCCGGCTGGTGGAAGCGGGCGTCGACCACCACCGCGGCGTTGTCGGCTAGCCCGATCTTGAGGAAATAGCCCCAGATCACCTTCTCCAGCCCCGCGAAGCGCTCCTCGAACGGGATGTCGCGCGGGCGCTGCTGGATCTGCGGCAGCAGGTCGCGCGCCCGCACGATGGGTCCGGCCACGAGCTGCGGGAAGAAGGCGACGAAGCTGGCATAGCGCATCAGCGAGCGTTCCGGCTGCTTCAGCTCCCCGGTGTAGAGGTCGATGCCGTAGCTGAGGTTCTGAAAGGTGTAGAAGGAGATGCCGACCGGCAGCAGGATGTCGAGCGTCCGCCGCCCGATCTCGATCCCCAGCGAGGCGAGGGCCACCTCGGCGCTGTCGGCGAAGAAATTGTAGTATTTGAAGAAGAACAGCATGCCCAGGTTGGTGCCCAGGCTGAGGAACAGATAGAACTTCCTTGTCTGGCGGTCGGATGAATCGGCGATCTTCAACCCGCAATAGAAGTCGATGAAGGTGCTGAGCGCCAGCAGGCCGCAGAACCGGTAGTCCCAATAGCCGTAGAAGATGTAGCTCGCCACCAGCAGGAAGGGCGTGAAGGCGCGGGTGCGGGCCAGCGCCATGAAACCGGCGCTGAACACGGTGATGAACAGCAGGAAATTCAGGCTGGTAAAGCTCATCGTGCCCCCGGCAGAGGTGGTCGCGCGTCCATGCATCCGCGCAAGAAAGGCCCTGCGCCCAATCGCGCAAAAAGGCACGGAACGACGCCGACCATAACCTCGATATCGGGAATTCCCGGCCGCCGCGGTAGGGTTGTGCGGCCGGATTTGGGACGTACTCTGAAATGAGCCAGGCCGATGATCCCAAACGGTTAGGACCTCCAAGCAGGGGCTGGGCCATACACGAAAGTGGCAAGCCGTCCCATTTCGGGCTCCAGGCCGACCCGCTTGCGGTCATTAAGGGGGTGCAAGGCGGGGAGCGAGCGGCTACATATGCAGCCGACGAACCTTTCAACTCTGGCTGACGAGGAGGCACCGCCATGCGGGCCGAGATCGAAGCGGCCGCCGGCGAGATCAGAGAATCGCTGGCGCTGCTGAGGAGGCATCTTTGACTGGGACAATGCACTGCGGCGTCTCGACGAACTGAACAACCTCGCGGAGGATCCCAAGCTTTGGGACGACCCGACGCGGGCCCAGACCATCATGCGCGAGCGTACCCAGCTCGACACCTCCGTCGCCGGCTATCGGTCGCTGGAGCGCGACCTGTCCGACAGCCTGGAGCTGATCGAGATGGGCGAGGCGGAAGGGGACGCCACCGTCGTCGCCGATGCCGAGGCCCAGCTCTACGGCCTGCGCGACCGCGCCAACAAGTTGCAGATCGAAAGCCTGTTGTCGGGCGAGGCCGATGCCAACGACTGCTTCGTCGAGGTGAATGCCGGCGCCGGCGGCACGGAGGCCCAGGACTGGGCGCTGATGCTGATGCGCATGTACACCCGCTGGGCGGAGCAGCACGGCTACAAGACGGAATGGCTGGACGAGACGCCGGGTGAAGAGGCCGGAATCAAGTCGGCCACCGTGCAGATCAAGGGCCACAACGCCTATGGCTGGCTGAAGACCGAGGCCGGCGTGCACCGTCTGGTGCGCATCAGCCCGTTCGACAGTCAGGCGCGGCGCCAGACCAGCTTCGCCGCCGTCTCGATTTCCCCGGTGATCGACGACAAGATCGACATCGAGATCAACGAGAAGGACTGCCGCATCGACACCTACCGTGCGTCGGGCGCTGGCGGCCAGCACATCAACAAGACCGACTCGGCGGTGCGCATCACGCACATCCCGACGAACATCGTGGTGAGCTGTCAGCAGGAACGGTCGCAGCACAAGAACCGCGCCAAGGCGTGGGACATGCTGCGCGCCCGCCTGTACGAACGCGAGCTGAAGATCCGCGAGGATGCCGCCGCCGCGCTGGAAGCCACCAAGACCGACATCGGCTGGGGCCACCAGATCCGCTCCTATGTCCTGCACCCCTACCAGATGGTGAAGGATCTGCGGACGGAGGTGGAGACCTCGCAAAGCCAGGCGGTGCTGGACGGTGCGCTCGATCCCTTCCTGGAGGCGGCGCTCGCCTCCCGGATCAAGGGGCAGAGCGACGACGCGCACGCCGCCGGCGGCTGACGGGTCGGAGATGGAAAAGGGCGGTCGCTTGCGGCCGCCCTTTTCGATTCTGCGCACTTTTGGAATGGAAGGCGAAGCTCGGCTGTTTCAACAGACGACCGATCCAATCAACCGGAGCAATCGATCCATGCGGAGCAACCGATCCATGAAGCGACTTCTTCTTCCGGCCCTGTGCGGCGCCCTGTTCCTGGCGACCCCGGCCTTTGCCGCCTGCGACTCGGACAATCTGCCGGACGAGATGCGTCTGGCCTTCATCTCCGGCGCGCAGGAGGGGCTGAACGAGCATGGCTTCAATGCCGGGCCGGTGGACGGAAAGATGGGAACGCGCACCCGCACAGCGATCCGCTCCTACCAGCGCGCGGCGAAACTGCCGGTGGACGGCTGCGTCAGCCAGGGGCTGCTCGACCATCTGAACTTCAGCCAGCCGAAGATCTACGGCCCGAACAGGCCGCGCTGATCCGGGGTCAGGATCTCAGGCCAGCATGTCGAGCAGGCGGCGGCTGTTCTCCTGCGTCGCCTGCAGCACCTTGGCGTTCGCGGCGAAATCCACCTGGGCGGAGGTCAGGTCGAGCACCACGGCCGGGTCCAGGTTGCCCGCCGCGATCTGCTCCGACGCCGCCTCGGTCCGCGCCTGCGCGTCCTGCAATCCGTCGAGCACGCTGGCCTGCGGCCGGTAGGGCGCGGCGGTGGTGGCCGATCCGATGTCCATGGTGGCTCTGTCCGGCTGGTTGAACCGTCAGGATAGGCGGCTGAGGGTTTAGGGTTGGTGAATGTGGAAGGCGTCGGCTGGCGAATGCCCCCTCCCTAACCCTCCCCCACCTTCGGTGGGAGAGGGGACTGCCGCCGCTTTGCATAAGGCACCCTCTCCCTCGAAGAGGGGGAGGGTTGGGGAGGGGGCAGCGGCAGAAGTGACCTCACCTCTCCGCCAGCCAGTCGGCCAGCCGCCCGAGGAACGCCGTGGCCTCCGCCGGGTCGTGCAGGCTCCAGGTCGCCGCGGTCTCGGCCGGGCTTTCCATCACCCGGATGCCGATACCCCGGCCGGCCAGCGCGCGGAACGCGTCCTCGTCCGTCTCGTCGTCGCCGAGATAGATCGGCAGGCTGCCGTTACCATCCAACCCCAGCGTCTCCAGCAGGGTGACCACGGCGCGGCCCTTGTCCCAGGGCAGGTTGGGGCGAAGCTCGAACAGTTCCTTGCCGCCGGTCATGCGCAGGCGCGGCTGGGCCTCCGCCACCGCGCGGACGGCGTCGCCCACCTGCGGCTTGTCGGGCATGGCAACCTGACGGGTGTGGATGGCGATGGCGAAGCGCTTGCGCTCCACCAGAGCGCCGGCGATGCCGCCGAGCCGGTCACGCAGAAGCCGTTCGGCCGCGTCGAGGTCGGGAACATACTCCACCCCCACCTGCCGGCGCAGGTCAGGCCCGCGCAGGTCGAAGCCGTGGCTGCCGGCATAGACCAGCCCATCCACCGCCACCATCGCCATCAGGTCATCCAGGTCGCGCCCGCTGACGAAGGCGACCGGGCAGAGGGCCGACAGCCGCCGCACCACCGCGCGCGCATCATCCGGCATCACCGCCAGTTCGGGACGCGGCGCGATGGCGGCCAGCGTTCCGTCATAGTCGAGGAACAGGGCGGGGGTGCGTCCGTCCAGTGCCGCGGTGAATGCGTCGAAATCCGTGAATGCGGAGGGGGGGAAGTGGGTCAATGCTGGTTCCTCGCGCCGCTGCCTGTCGGGATGCGGCGGCTGACCGGAGCCGGCACGCCGCAGGTGAGTAACGGGCGGGAGGGGAAAGCGGCCGGAGTTCCGATGATCGGAACGGGCTTGATGTGGCCGATCCGCAACAGAGCCCGCCAAAAGCTGCGGCCCCACGCAGGGGCCGGCTTTGGGGGTTGCAGCACCCCCGGGTTCTGATACTGTTGCAGTGCAGCAAGCGATTGCTGCTTCGCCCTTCTTGGGCGTTTCCTCCCTAAACTCAAGGCCGCTGATCTCAGCGGCCTTTTTCTTGCCAGAAAGCCCCCTGGGAAGGCAACCCCTGACAAAAGTCATAGCGCTGCGATTTTTCCGTCTGGAATCCGCAGTTTAACGGGGAAAGAACCGCCCCTTGGGCGCGATCCGCCATCGGTGTCGGCGGCTCGGCTGAGCAGAAAATCTTTTGTTTGCAAAGAGTTGTTCGAGCAATCCGCGGCTGCCCGAGCCTGCCGATCGGGTTTGGCGGTCGCGAGGGCGCTCCGGAATCGGGCGTCGTCCGGACCATGGGCCCTGTCCGTCCAGCGGAATTTTTTGCGCGGATCGACCGTCAGACCGGCTCGGGGGGTGAAAAACCGCCGCAGGGGAACGGAAGCACTGCCACCGGCCGGCGAACTGTCGTATAGATCGACGTGAAACGCCCATCCGCCGTCATCCACAGGAGTCGTTCCCATGGACATCGCCATCATGGTCCTCGCCGTCGCTTTCTTCTTCTGGCAGACCATCACCGATTGAGCAGGTCCCTGCCTTCGGACGAATGAAAAGGGCGGCCCTCGTGGCCGCCCTTTTTCATGTCGTTGTTCCTGCCGCCGGCCTGCCTGCCGGCGGGTCAGTCGGCAGCGATCGGCGGCTCCAGCCGGGCATGGGTCGATGCGATCAGCTGCAGCGTCTCCATGATCGTACCGATCGCCTCGTGCAGGTCGGCCTGCTCGTCGCCGGGAAGCCTCGCCAGCACCGTCTCCAACTCGACAGCCGCATTCTGCAAGCTGACGCAGGCATGCTCCAGATGGCGCCCGGTGCCCTGAACTGCGCCCGGATCATTTGCAGAATGCAAACGTGCCGCCGGTTTTCCGGCCCGCGTCGCGTTCCGGTTTGCAAAATGCAAATGGACGCTGTTGCCCGCAGCCCGCGTCCCCACTTTTTTCCGCATCATGGGCGTACCCCCGTTCGGTCTGACCGGAGAATGCGCAAGTCCCGTGCCACTCCGTGACCGTTGGTTGCGGCTGCCGCCGCGAAGGTGGTAACGGTCAGTCCGGCCACAGGCGGGCGGCGCCGCGCATCCCGCTTTCGGCGCCATGGCGGGCGACCGCCATCCGGGTGCGCGGCTCGGCGGCCAAAGTCCAGGCGCCCCAGCGTCGCGTCACCGCGTCGCACAGGCCGGGCAGGGCGGACAGGCCGCCGCCGACAACCACCATGTCGGGGTCGAGCAGGTTCAGCACCGGGGCCAGCGCCCGGGCCAACGCGTCGGCATGGCGGGCCAGCGTTCCGGCCGCGGCGGCATCGCCGGCCCGGGCGCGGGCGGCAATCTCCGGCGGGTCCAGCGTCTCGCCGGCCAGATGACGGTGCAGGCGCGTCAACCCGGCGCCGCACAGCACGGTCTCAAGGCAACCCGACTTGCCGCAGCCGCAGGGCACCGGCGGGCCGTCTGCCTCCTCGCGCCAGGGCAGCGGCGCATGGCCCCATTCGCCGGCCAGCCCGCCGGCGCCGGGCAGGATACGACCGTCGATGACGATGCCGCCGCCGACCCCGGTGCCGAGGATGACGCCGAACACCACCGGCGCCTCGGCCGTTCCACTTCCCTTGGCCGCCGCCCCATCCGTCGCCTCGGACAGGGTGAAGCAGTTGGCATCGTTGGCGATGCGCACCGGCCGGCCGATCCGCCGGGCCGCATCGTCGGCGAAGGGACGGCCCTCCAGCCAGGGCAGGTTCACCGCGCGCACCCGTCCGGCGGCGGCATCGACCACACCGGGAAGGCTGATGCCGACGCCCCGCGTTCCAGCCGGGTCGAGAATGGTCACCGTCTCGGCCAGCGCGTCCAGCGTGACGTCGTAGCCGCGCGGAGTGGGGCGGCGGTGGCGGGCGAGTTCCGTTCCGTCGCGATCCAGCGCCACGGCGGCGATCTTTGTACCGCCCAAATCGATTCCGAGTCGCATGCCTGCCGCCGTCCGAATGGTGGAAGATGACCGATTTTCGGGGGCAACCCTATACCGCTCCCCCGATTGGCGGGCCAGGGATGCTTTCGTGCCGGAAGGGTCAGGCCACCCACCCCGGAAGAGAGGGGGTAACCGCCCTTTGCCCCGTCGGGGCTTGCGGAGGGCATCACTAGAGTCTCATGAGCGCACCCTTCACTGATCGGCGTCTTGAGATGTCCATGGACCGTTCTGCCCCGAAACATTCCTCGCGCGCCCGGCGCGCCGCTCCGGGCCACCACGATCCCGTTTCCGAAACCGCCGGTGCCACGGCGGCCGAGATCCGTGATGGACTGGTTCTCGCCTTTCTGGCCCGCAAGAGGCTGCTGGTGCTGGTGGGCGATGCCGGGTCGGGCCGCCCCGCGCTGTTCCGCCAGCTGGTCGAGCATGTCGAGGCCGATGGCGCCATGGCGCTGCCGGTTGCGGCGTCGCTCGGCGCGGAGCTGGAGGATCTGGTCTCCGCTGCCGGCACCGGCGCGCTGCCCGATCTGGCTGCGGGAGAGGACGGTGGCGAGGTCGATTTCGACGCCCTGATCGCCGCCCTGGAGGAAAGGCTGGAACTTGCCGGCTCCGGGCTGCTGGCGGTGGACAACGCCGCCGTGCTGGCGCCGCCGGTGCTGACCGATCTGGTCGACCTGACGCGGGCGGAAACGCCGTCCGGCCGCTTCATGCAGGTGCTGCTCTGCGGCACGCCCGAGCTGGAAGGAACCCTGGCGCGGGCCGGGCTGACGGATGTGCTGCGCGACACGGGCGTGATCTACCGGATGTCGCCCGGCGGGACCTTCGCCGACGAATCGCAGGATGCCGCCGTCTCGCCGGCGCCGCGTCCGGTGCCGGTCCTGGCGCCACCACCGCAGTCGGCGGCGGTTCCGCCCGCGAACGACTGGTCGGTGGGGGAGCGGCAGGAAGATCGGGCGCAGGATCACCGCTGGTCGGGCGATCAGGAATGGAGCGACCGCGATCCTATTGCGATCGCCGGTGCGGAAGGGCCGGTCGCCGACCACCGTGACCGAAGCTATCCGGGATTCGGCCAAGCTCATGCGATGCGGGCGCCGCGGCGGACCGGGCTCTATACCGGGGCGGCGCTGACCACGCTGGTGCTGCTGGGCGCCGCTGGTGCCGCCATCGCCACCGCGATGCCGGGCGCCTTCCCCGACCGGGCGCTGGCGATGGTGGAGGAGGGGTGGACCCGGGCGCGCGATGCGGTCGAGCGGACGGTGCTGGGCCTGACCGGCGGCGAGGCTCCGGCTGCCGGCCGGCAGGCCGCCGCCGATACCGGCACGACCGCGTCCGGAGCGGTCCCGGCGGTTCCGGCAACCACGGTTCCGGTGGCGCCCGCTGCATCATCTCTACCGTCTCCGCCGCCCGCCGCGACGGCCCCTGCTCCACGCCCGGCCGCCACGGCGGATGCTCGGAAGACGGCGGCCCAGACGGCCCAGAGCGCGCCGCCGCCTGCGAGCGGCACCCAGACGGTGGCGAAGTCGGTGGCACCCGCCGCCTCGACCGCCACTCCGGCTGCGGCTGCGCCGGTCGAGACCGCCGCGCTGCCGCCCGCGCAGTCACAACCGCAGTCACAGCCGTCTGCCGCCGCCAGGCCCGCCACCTCGGCGGGCAATGCGGAGGCGGCACCGGGTGTGGCCTCGCTGCCGCCGCTGGAGGATCCGTCGGCCACGCCTGCCGTTCCCGCCGTGCCGCAGGCCGCCGTTCCCGACGCCGACACCGCCCAGCGCGTGCGCAGCATGGTCGATCAGGCCCGCCGCCAGATCGCCGGCAAACGCCTGACCACCCCGCCCGGCGACAACGCCTTCGAGACGGTGCAGCGCATCCGCCAGCTCGCGCCGTCCGCGCCCGAAGTGGCCGAACTGCTGACCACCATGGAGGACACCTATCGCCGCTGGGCGATGCTGGCGGAGCGCGACGGCGACTGGTCGGAGACCAAGCGCTTCTATGAGCGGGCGCAGATGATCTCGCCCGCCAGCCCGGATCTGGCCGAGCGTATCCGCGCGGCCGCCGAGCAGCGGGCCTATACCAGCCCCTCCACCGGCACCGCGTCCGGAACCGGCGGTGGAAGCTCCGCGGCGCCGGTGAAGGCGGCTCCGGGTCTGGGCGACCGCGAATCGGTGCTGGCCCTGCTGCGGAACCCGGCGGAGCTGTCGCGCACGCTGCAGGCCGGCGCCAGCCCGGATACCCGGCTGGAGAATGGCAAGACCCTGCTGATGATCGCCGCCGAACAGGGGCTGGCCGACTCGGTGCGGGTGCTGCTGGACCGTCACGCCCGCACCGACCTGCGCACATCCGACGGTGCCACGGCGGTGATGTACGCCGCCTGGGGTGGACATGATGCGGTGGTCCGCGCGTTGGCCGACGGCGGCGCCGACCTCGACACCACCAACAGCGACGGCAAGACCGCGCTGATGGCCGCCGCCGCCCGCGGCCATCAGGATGTCGCGCGCACGCTGATCCAGCACGGGGTGATGGTCGACCGTACCACCGCCTATGGCTGGTCGGCGCTGATGTATGCCGCCAACAACGGCCACGAGGCGGTGGCCAAGCTGCTGCTCGACAGCGGCGCCAACCCCTACCGCATGGACGCCAACGGCAACTCCGCCCTGACGCTGGGTGCGCTGCAGGGACATGTGCAGGTGGTGGAGGCGCTGAAGCCGCGCTGATCGCCGCCCGGCCGGGGACTTACTGGTCCAGGCGGACGGAGCCGCGCCACAGGCCGGCGCTCTGTCCGCCATTGGCGTAGTGGAAGACGCCCGGCCCGTCCGGCTGGCCGTTGCGGAAGCGCCCGGCGAACCGGCTGCCGTCGGTGAAGGTCATCACCCCATAGCCCGACATCAGGTCGCCCGACCATTCCCCTTCATAGGTCTGGCCGTTGGCGAAGTGGTAGACACCCGCCCCCTGGCGGATCGGCCGGCCGAGCCCCGAACCTGAGGACGGCTGCGCCCAGCTTCCTTCGTAGCGGTCGCCGCCGGAAAAGCCGTAGCTCCAGTATCGGCTGTCGGGGCGGCTGCGCGCCCGTTCCGCGGCGGTGCGGGCAACGCCGAGCGCGCGCATCGCCTGCTGTTCCGCCTCGACCGCCGGGCTGTCCGGCACGGTGAAGCCGGTGCCGGGCGGCGCGGTCGGGAAGCTGCGCTGCTGCTCCGTCCGGATCGGGTCGGAGCTGCCGGCGGCCGGCGGCTCGACACCTTGCTCCATGCCGGGATCACCGAATGAGGGGCCGGCCTCCACCGGGCCGCGGGTGCGGGCGGCGAGCGGCGTCGGATCGGCCCAGCGGGCGGCCAGCACGCCGGCGGTGAGGTAGCCGGTCCGGCCGGCCGGATCGCGCACGCGCAGCCAGCTTCCTTCCGGCACGGCCTCCAACACCGTCACCACGCTGCCGGCCGCCAGTTGAGCGACGCCGCGGGCGCCGACGGCCGGCCGGTCGAACAGGGTGCTCGACTTCGCCATTTCGTAGTCGCCGGGCGGAAGGCTGGGGGTGGTCACCGCGGGCGGTTCCTTGACCGGCGGTTCCTTTGCCGGAGATGTGGCGGACGCGGCCGGCGGGGCGGCCGGCGGCTTGGCGGGCGCCGATGCCACAGCCGGCACCAGCACCAGATTGCTGCCGAGCCGGTCCTGCAGCCAGGGCAGTTGCCGACCGTCGCTGCGTTCGGCGACGGCACGCGCCACCTCGGCCAGCGAATCGCGGAAGGGAACGCCGGGCTTGACCATCTCGCGCGCCAGCGCGGCGGTGAAGGGATCGGGCCCCTTGCCCGTTTTGGGCGGCACCGGCGGGACGCCCGGGCGGTGGGCGTAGACGACGAACAGGCCGTCCGCCTCCATCGGCGTGCCCAGCGCGCCGCCGCCGACCCGCTGGGCCAGCGCCTCGGCGATGCCGGGGTCGATCACCACCACCGCCTTGCGTCCGCTGTCCCGCAGGTCGCTCAGCACGGTGTCCAGGTCCATGGCGGCGCGCGGCAGGTCCTCCGCCCCCGTGGGCGCGGCGTCGGCCGGCAGCAGGAATTCCCGCTCCCCCAGTCCGACGGCGAGCCCGGTGTAATAGACGAAGCCGAGGTCGGCACCGGACAGCGCCTCGCGGAAACGTTCCAGCGCGGATTCCATGGCGATCCGCCCGACATTGTCGGCCCGCGTCACCGAAAAGCCGGCATTGCGCAAGGCCGATGCCATGGCCGAGGCATTGGCGGCAGCCTGGTCCGACCGGCTGTCGAGCGCCGTGTAGCGGCCATTGTCGATGACCAGCGCCACGCGCTTTCCAGTGTCCGCCAGCGCGCCGCCGAAGGGCAGGGCGGCCAGCAGCGCCGCCGAGAGGACGGTCGCTTCAAGGCGGCGCCTCCACCCTCCTGTCCTGCGGCGGGCGGCATGGCTTGCGGTCGGGGTCGCGGTCATCGTCACGGCGTTCCATCCTTCGTCTGCGCGGCAGCCTCCGGCACGGGCATGATCCTATGCGCCGCCCGTTGCCGGGTTGCGTACCGCCGCCGGGAGCATAGCCTTTTCCACCATTCGGTAACCCCGCTCATTCGGGGCGGCGGACAGTGCCGGCGTTACCCCGCGTGGACGATGGGCGGAGGCGGAGCAGGCGCCGTGTCCCCGGCGGGAGGGGGCCGATCCGGCGAGGTATCGCTTTCCCTTCGCGGCGAAGCCGCCTATATGACGCTCCTTCGCAGACAACGAGGTTCGCCATGCCGCCCGCCAAGCCGTCCGTCGTCCGGATGTCCGACACCGAAATCGCCCGCGTGCAGATGTACCTGCGCAAGACGCTGGGCAATCCGAAAATCGTGATCGAGCCGCCGGCCAAGCCCGGCCAGTCGGCCGAAGTGACGGTGGATGGCGAGTTCTTCGGCACGCTGAACCGTGACGAGGACGAGGGCGAGGTGTCCTATGCCCTGAACGTCGTCATCCTGGAAGAGGACCTGCCGGAGCCGCCGGCCATCCCGCGCCGCTGATCAGACCGGTCTCTTCCTGACGCCCTAGCGGCTGTGAGCGCGAAGCTCCGCCGCCAGGGCGGCCAGCAGGGTTTGCCCTCCCGACAGGGTCAGGCCGCGCACCAGCACGATCGCCCTGCGTCCGCCGCGCCGGTGCATGACCAGCCGCACGTTGCGGCTGCCCGCCGCCTTCAACTCCGCCTTCACCGCATCGTTGGGCGCCACGTTGCCGGCGACGAGAGTCATCTCGGCCTTGTGACCGTAATCGTGCGCCGGGTCGATCCAGGCGACGAACAGCGGCTTTCCGCCCACCATCGGGTAAAGCGCCAGATCGCGAATCGACTCGTGCGGATGGATGCGCGACCCATCCACCGTCAGGCCGCGCGCCGTCACGCCCAGCCGCACGGCACGGCACTGGACCGTCTCGGTCAGCATCACCACCCACAACAGCAGCACCGGAACCGCGCAGAAGACCGCCAGCCATTGCAGCATGCCGGCAAGCTGTTCCGGCGCCAGCCCAGCCCCGGCGATGAAGCCGGTCGCCAGAAGCCCCGCAATCAGCAGGTAGCGCGTGCGGATCACCGGGGTCAGAACCGGCGTCGCCACGAACACGGCACCGGCCGCGCCGTCCTCGCGGGTGACTTCAAGGCTGGGGGGCGTCTTGGCGGCTGGCATGTCTTGAGGGGGTTGCGGGGAAGGGGCGTGATCCTGTTCCGGCAAGGTGCCGCCCGTCCAGTTCTTTCGCCCAATCCCCTTCGGTGGATGGCCCGCACCCGCGGAGCGTGTCGGGCGGGGAGCGCCCTTCGCCCGTGCCTTGAAAATGGTGGGGGGCGTGGTAATCTCCGGGGTCAGGAGGTGACGCGAGCCGCTTCCTGAATGGCGGGACCGGTTTTCCCGCCCCGCCATCGTTGGCTTACCTGTCCTGGTCCGCGTTGAAGCCCGCTTGGAACTCGAACTTCAACTTGAACCAGAAGCGGCCAAGCCACTTCAGGAATTTTCTCACTCGCGTCACCTCCTTTCGGTTGCCCTTCACGCATGATGCGCGTCCGGCGGCGCGAGAATACAGGGCATGCATCCGTGTGCCAATTGTGTATCCTTTGAAGTTTGCAGTTTGGCTGCGTCTTGACGAATCCGTTCAGGACGGTCGGGCTTCTGCAACCCTGGTGCCGCAACCGGGGCGGTGATAGCTTGCAGAAAGGTTGATTTCTGGCCGATCCGCTGTGAGGAACCGCCGCCCGTGACCTTCCCAAATCCGCAAGATGTCCGGGAGGCGACCGCTGCCCGGCAAGGCTCGGACCCGACCGGATCGCCGGCAGCAGCGTCAGTGGTCGTCGAGGCGCGCAAACTTTCGCTGGTCTATCCCACCGCGGACAAGCCGGTCACGGCGCTCAGCGAGGTCGATCTGACCATCGCGCGGGGCGATTTCGTCTCTCTGATCGGTCCCAGCGGCTGCGGCAAGACCACCTTGTTGCGGGTGATCGCCGATCTGGAGCGCCCGACCTCCGGGCATGTCGCCATCGAAGGCATGACGCCGGAGCAGGCGCGGCTGAAGCGGCTCTATGGGTATGTCTTCCAGGCTCCGGCGCTCTATCCCTGGCGCACGGTGGAGCGCAACGTGATGCTGCCGCTGGAGATCATGGGGCTCCCCAAGGCCGAACGGCAGCGGCGCGCCCGCGAACAGTTGGAGCGCGTCGGCTTGACCGGCTTCGAGCGCAAGTTCCCCTGGCAACTCTCCGGCGGCATGCAGCAGCGCGTCTCCATTGCCCGCGCCCTGGCCCTGCAGCCCGACCTGCTGCTGATGGACGAGCCGTTCGGCGCGCTGGACGAGATCACCCGCGACCATCTGAACCTGCATCTCACCCAGCTGTGGCGGGCGACCGGCAAGACCTGCGTCTTCGTCACCCACTCCATCGCCGAGGCGGTGTTCCTGTCGACCCGCATCGTGGTGATGAGCCCGCGTCCCGGACGCATCCTCGACGTCATCGACTGCGATTCGCTGCCGCGCGAGCGCACTCTGGACATCCGCGAGTCGCCTGAATTCGCCGCCATCGCCCACCGCGTGCGCGAGGGGCTGAAGGAAGGGCACAGCTACGATGACTAGGAGCGCGCTTCCCGTCATTGTGATGACGCTGCTCCTGCTGGTCGCGTGGTATGTCGGGGCGGCGTGGCTGAACTGGCCGCAGGCTGCGGAGGCGCTGGCCCGCGCCGGCAAGCCTGCCGGATTCGGTGACGTGCTGGCCCAGGCCTATGCGATGAAGCGGCCGATCCTGCCCACCCCCGATCAGGTGGTGGTGGAATTGTGGAAGTCATTGACCGGCTATGCGCCGACCAGCCCGCGCAACCTGCTGTTCCACACCTGGGTGACGGCGGAGGCGGCGCTGACCGGGCTGGCGATGGGGCTGGTGCTCGGCATTCTGCTGGCTGCCGGCATCGTCTACACCCGCACGCTGGAAGCCAGCCTGCTGCCCTGGGTGATCGCGTCGCAGACCATCCCGATCCTGGCCATCGCGCCGATGATCGTCGTCATCCTCGGCAACATCGGGCTGACCGGTCTGCTGCCGAAGGCGGTGATCTGCATGTATCTGTGCTTTTTCCCGATCACGGTGGGCATGGTGAAGGGGCTGCGCTCCGCCGATCCGCTGTGGCTCGACCTGATGCGGACCTATTCGGCGGGAGGACTGCGCGCCTTCTGGTCGTTGCGGCTTCCGGCGTCCATGCCCTTCCTGTTCGCCAGCCTCAAGGTGTCGGTCGCCATCAGCGTGGTCGGCGCCATCGTCGGCGAGCTGCCGACCGGCGGGCAGGCCGGGCTGGGAGCGCGGCTGCTGTCGGGGTCCTATTATGGGCAAACGGTGCAGATCTGGGCGGCGCTGATCATGGCCTCGCTGTTGTCGGTTGCGCTGATCGCCGTAGTGCGCGGGCTGGAGTTGGTCCTGCTGGGCCGGGCGGGGGCGCGATGAGCGAGGCTTTGACCAACTCCTACCGCACCAGCCTGCGCAGTGCCGCCGATTGGGGGCTGATCGCCGTGGCCCTGCCGGCGCTGGTGGCTTTGGTCCTGCCGTTAGGCGTCCAGAACGGTACGCCCGTCGGCTGGCTCGGCGGAACCATGGCGCCGCTGTTCCTGATCGGTGTGGTGCTGGCGGTGATTGCCGGCCGGTCGGCGCCGAAGCGGGTGTGGGGCGTCTGGGCGGAGCTGGCCGGCGTGGCGCTGGCCTGGCTTCTGCCGTTCCACCTGTTGAAAGAGGGCATGGACCTGTCGGCCGGCTGGGGGCTGTGGCTGTTCCTGGCGGCGGCGACCTTGCTGCTGTGGCGGGTGATGGGGGTGCTGGCCGGGGTGCCGGGCGGGATCCGCTCCGTCGTCGTGCCTGGATTGTTCGGGCTTGGCCTGCTGGTGGGGTGGGAGGTGCTGGTGCGCGGCTTTCAGGTGCCGGCCATCCTGCTGCCGCCGCCCAGCCGCATCGCCGCGGCGCTGGCCACCAACGCGCCGGTGCTGTGGGACGATTTCCGTCAGACGGTGCTGACCTCCGTCCTGCGCGGCTATGTCATGGGCTGCGGTGCGGGGTTCCTCGTGGCAATCCTTGCCGACCGGGTGCCGTTTCTTGCCCGCGGATTGCTGCCGCTCGGCAATCTCGCCAGTGCCATTCCGGTGGTGGGCATCGCGCCGATCATGGTGATGTGGTTCGGGTTCGACTGGCAATCGAAGGCGGCAGTCATCGTCGTGATGACCTTCTTCCCGATGCTGATCAACACGCTGGCCGGCCTTGGCAATTCGGAGCGCATCCAGCTCGACCTGATGCGCAGCTATGCCGCCGGCTATGGCCGGACGCTGGTGAAGTTGCGGCTGCCCAACGCGCTGCCCTTCCTGTTCAACGGGTTGAAGATCAACTCCACCCTGGCGCTGATCGGCGCCATCGTCGCCGAATTCTTCGGCACGCCGGTGGTCGGCATGGGCTTCCGCATCTCCACCGAGGTGGCGCGGATGAACCTGGACATCGTGTGGGCGACCATCGCGGTGGCGGCGCTGACCGGTTCCGGCCTCTATGGCGCGCTGGCGCTGCTGGAGCGGGCGACGACGGCTTGGCACCCGTCGATGCGGCGGCACTGAGCAGTTCTGGCACGGCCGTTGCTTTCATCTTCGCCGTTCCAGCGGGCAGGGGAGGTGGACATGGCCGTCGTCGTCGTTCTGAAGCATGTCCGCCTGACGCGGGCGCTGCAGGCCATCGAGATGGCCGCGGCGTCGCTGGACGGTGAGCTTGCCGCCTTGCATGCCGCCGGTCAGGCGGGATTGTTGAGCAACCATACCGAGGAAGCCACGCTTCTGCGCACCTATGTCCGCACGTTGCGCGTCCTGTTGCAGGCGATGACTCCCGACGAACTGGACGAAGCAGGCTTGAGCGAGCGTCATGGTCTGGCGGAGGCCGCGGTCGGCCGCTGTGCCAGCGCCTTGCGGACATTGGAACTGCCGGCCGGCTCCGGTCCCGTCAGCGGCATCGCCTGACGAATCCTGTCGCGAAGCCGACAGCGCCTTGACGCCTTCCGGCCACTACCATACTGCCGTATGGCTGGAATGCGGGAAGCCTTTCCCCTCTCCAGAGGAGGAACGCCGCGCTATAGTGGCGGGCCCAACGAACAGTCGGACTCATCCGACAAGAGGTTCAGGCTTACAAGGGCGCGATGAGGCTTCTCGTTTCCGATCTGACCCACCGCTATGACGATCTGACCGTCCTGGACGGTATCGACCTGACGCTGGCGGAGGGCGAAATCCTGGCCGTGATCGGCCCCAGCGGCTGCGGGAAGTCGACGCTGCTCGGCATTGCCGGCGGCATCGTCGCCCCGACCTCCGGCAGCATCCGGGTGGAGGGGGAGGTGCCCGACGGCTGCCTGAACCCGATCACCTTCATCTTCCAGGATTTCGCCCTGCTGCCCTGGCGCAGTGTGGAGGACAACATCGCCCTGGTGTTGGAGCATCACAAACTCTCCGCTGCCGAGCGGCGCGAGCGCGTCGACAGCGGCTTGCGCCGCATGGGTTTGGTGGAATTCCGCAACGCCCTGCCCAAGCAGCTGTCCGGCGGCATGCGCCAGCGGGTCGGCATCGCCCGCGCGCTGGCGGTGCGTCCGGCGATGCTGTTGCTGGACGAGCCGCTGTCGGCGCTGGACGCCCAGACGCGCGAGCTTCTGATGGACGATTTCTTGGAGCTGTGGCGGCGGGAGAAGACCACGGCCCTCTATGTCACCCACAATCTGGACGAGGCGTTGCGGCTGGCCGACCGGGTCTGCGTGCTGAGCCGCCGTCCCGGCCGCATCCGCGAACTGGTCACCATCGAGGAGCCGCGCGAGCGCCGGCAGGAGCCGTCGGCGCAGGCCCATCTTGCCGAAGTGCGCGACCGGTTGTGGCACCTGATGAAGGCCGAAGCCCAGATGGCCGACCGGGAGATCGCCCGTGCCTGACAGCCTGAACCCGACCGCCGTTCCCGCCGCGTCCGCCCTGGGCCAGCCCGTCCGCTTCCGCGGCGGCGGTTTCACCGTGACACGCCACCCATGGGCGGCGCTGGCGGCTTTCGCCGTGCTGATCGCGGTGTGGGAGGGGGCGAGCCGCCTCGGCCTCGCCAGCCCGCTGTTCCTGCCGCCGCCGAGCGCCGTCGCCCATGCGCTGGCCGGCATGGTGACCGACGGCTCGCTCTGGCTGAACCTGAAGGCGTCGCTGGCGCGGATCGCCGTCGGCTGGGTGATGGGCACGGCAGGCGGCATGTTGGTCGGCTTCGCCATGGGCATCTTCTCCACCGCCCGCGCGGTGGGGGTGCCGCTGGTGTCGGCCTTTTTCCCGATCCCGAAGATCGCGCTGCTGCCGCTGTTCATCCTATGGTTCGGCATCGGCGAGCCGTCGAAATTCGCCACCATCGGCTTCGGCGTCTTCTTCCCCACCATCATCGCCACCTACAGCGCCATCGACCAGGTGCCGCGCAACCTGATCCGCATGGCGCAGAGCTTCGGCCTGCCCTGGGGATCGATCCTGCGTTCCATCGTGTTGCCGGGCGCCCTGCCGGGCATCCTGGCCGGTTTCCGCATCACCGCGTCGATCGCGCTGATCCTGGTGGTGGCGGCGGAGATGATCGGGGCGGAGTACGGCATCGGCGCCTTCGTGCTGATGGCCGGCAACCTGATGCAGACCGACACGCTGCTGGCCGGCGTGCTGGTGCTGTCGCTGCTGGGTCTCGCCATCGGCACCGTGCTGTCGCAGCTTGAACGGCGCCTGCTGAACTGGCGCTGACCGGACCTCTTCACAAGAGACCTGAACCACCCATCGGGAGGATTTCCGTCCATGTCCCTCGCCCGCTTCACCCGGCGCGCCGTGATCGCCACTGCCGGCGCCGCCTTCGCCGCCGGCACCCTGATGTCCGCCGCTCTGGCGCAGCCGCTGGAGAAGGCGACGGTCGGCGCGCTGGCGCTGTCCTCCTCCGGGCCGATCTTCATCGCCAAGGCGAAGGGCTATTTCGAGAAGGAAGGGCTGGACGTCGATGTGAAGATGTTCACCTCGGCCCAGCAGGTGCCGGTCGCCGTGGCCTCGGGCGACGTCGATTTCGGCGTCACCGGCCTGACCGCCGGCTTCTACAACCTCGCCTCCAAGGGGGCCGTCACCATCATCGCCGCCCAGAGCCGCGACGAGCCGGGCTTCCCCTTGAGCGCCTATATGGCGACCAACGCCGCCTATGACGCCGGGCTGAAGACGCCGGCCGACCTGAAGGGCAAGCGGATCGCCATCACCACCGTCGGCTCGACCTTCCATTACATGATCGGCCTGCTGGCGCATAAGAACGGTTTCACGGTCAAGGACGTGACCATGGTGCCGCTGCAGGACGTGCCGAAGATGGTCGCCGCCTTCAAGGGCGGGCAGGTCGACGCCATCATCGCGCCGTCCACGGTGTCGCGGCAGCTCGCGAGCGACGGCGCCGGCAAGATCCTGGGCTGGGTCGGCGACGAGACGCCCTGGCAGCTCGGCGCCCTGTTCACCGCACCGGCGACGATGAAGGAGCGTCGTCCGCTGGTGGAGAAGTTCATGCGCGCCTACAAGACCGCGCTGGCCGAATACCACGCCGCCTTCAACGGCAAGGATGCGCAGGGCAGGATGGTGAAGGGCCCCGGCTATGACGAGCTGCTGGGCATCATCGCCGCTGCCACCAAGCAGAAGCCGGAAATCGTCGCCGCCGGCCTGCCCTATGTCGACCCTCAGGCCCGCCTGCTGGTGGACGACGTGGTCAATCAGGTTAAGTTCTGGCAGGCCGAAGGGCAGGTCGACAAGTCGCTCGACCCGAAGTCGGTGATGGATCTCAGCGTCGCCGGGGAGTGAGATTAAGAGGGGAGGGGGCGGTCACACAGCCAGATAGGCCGCCCTCACCCCATCATCCGCCAACAGCTCCGTCATCGTGCCGGTCCAGCGCAGGCGGCCGGTTTCGATGACGCAGGCGCGGTCGGCGACGGCCGAGGCGAAGGACAGGCTCTGCTCGGACAGCAGGACCGACAGGCCCTCCGCCTTCAGGCGCCGGACCGCCTCGGCCATCTGCTTCACGATCAGCGGCGCCAGCCCTTCCGACGGTTCGTCCAGAAGTAGCAGCGACGGGTTGCCCATCAGCGTGCGGGCCAGCGTCAGCATCTGCTGCTCGCCGCCGCTCATCCGGGTGCCGCGCCGGCCGCGCATCTCCGCGAGGTTGGGGAACAGCGCGAACAGCTTCTCCGGTGTCCAGGCGGGGGCGCCGGGGCGGGGTGGCTGGCGGCCGACCTCCAGATTCTCCTCCACCGTCAGGTCGGCGAAGATGCGGCGGTCCTCCGGCACATAGCCGACGCCGAGCCGCGCGATGCGGTGGGCGGGCAGGGCGGACAGGTCGCGTCCGTCGAAACGCAGGGAGGCGGCGCGGCGCTCGACCAGCCCCATGATCGCCTTCAGCGTGGTGGTCTTGCCGGCGCCGTTGCGGCCCATCAGCGCCACCACCTCGCCCCGCCCGACGGTCAGGGCGATGCCGTCGAGGATGTGGGCGCGGCCATACCAGGCCTGGAGGGCGTCCACCGTCAGCAGGGGTTCGCTCACGCCTCGCCTCCCAGATAGACGGACTGCACGCGAGGGTTCGCGCGCACCTGATCCGGCGAGCCTTCGGCGATCAACCTGCCGCGGTCGAGCACCAGCACGCGGGTGGCGTGGCCGAAGACGGCGTCCATGTCATGCTCGGTGAACAGCACGGCGAGGCCGCGCTCGCGCACCAGTTCCGCCGTCAGCGCCATCAGGGCAAGGCGTTCGGCCGGGGCCATGCCGGCGGTCGGTTCGTCCATCAACAGGACGGTCGGCTCGCTCGCCAGCGCCATCGCCAGTTCGACCCGCTTGACGTCGCCATAGGCCAGCACGCCGCAGGGGCGGTCGGCCTGCGCTGTCATGCCGACGCGGTCGAGAAGGGCCAGCGCCGGCTCGCGGAATTGCTCGGCGGCCGGGCGCCACAGCCCGAACAGCCGGCGCGCGCGCGACAGCAGCACCATCTGCACATTCTCCGCCACCGTCATCGAGGCGAAGGTCGCAGTGATCTGGAAGGTGCGCCCGACGCCCAGCGCCCAGATGCGCCGCGGCGGCAGCCCGACCAGTTCGGTGCCGTCCAGCCTGACCGAGCCCGAGTCGGGCCGCAGTTGACCGTTCAGCAGGTTGAAGCAGGTGCTCTTGCCGGCGCCATTGGGGCCGATCAGCGCCAGCAGGTCGCCGGAGCGCAGGGTGAAGGACACGCCGCCCACCGCCTGCACCCCGCCGAAAGAGCGTTGCAGGTCGCGCACCACCAACTCAGTCATGGGCAACTCGCTCATGCCCGCCTCCTGAAGAAGCCGGACAGGAAGCCGACGATGCCCTTGGGGAAGACCAGCACCAGCGCGACGATGATCAGGCCCAGCACCAGCCGCCACCAGTCGGTCATGCTCATCACCTCCGACTCCAGCAGATGGAAGACGGCGGCACCGGCCAGCGGCCCGGCAACGGTCTGGATGCCGCCCATCAGCACCATCACCAGTGCATCGACCGACTGCGGCACCGCCAGCAGCGTGGGGAAGACGCTGCCCTTGGCGAAGGCGTAGAGCCCGCCGGCCAAACCCGCCACCGTGCCGGCCAGCACGAAGGCCATCCATTGGAAGCGGCGCACGTCGATGCCCACCGACTCGGCGCGCAGGCCTGAGTCGCGTCCGGCCCGCAATGCATAGCCGAAGGGGGCGAAGGCAGCCCGGCGCAGCAGCCACAGCGCCCCGCCGCACAGCGCCAGCGTCAGCCAGTAATAGGTCGCCTTGCCCGCCGCCCAGGCCGACGGCCAGACGCCGAGGATTCCGTTGTCGCCGCCGGTGACCGCATACCACTGGAAGGCGATCGACCAGACGATCTGCGCGAAGGCCAGCGTCAGCATGGCGAAATAGAGCCCCGACCGCCGCACGCAGAACCAGCCCGCCACCAGCGCCCCCAGCCCGGCCAGGATCGGCGCGCCGGCCAGCGCCAGCGGCATCGGCGCGTCGAAGTGCTTGACCAGCAGGGCCGAGCCGTAGGCGCCCAGCCCGAACCACGCCGCGTGGCCGAAGGACACCAGCCCGCCCAGCCCGATCAGCAGATGCAGGCTGGCGGCGAACAGGGCGAGGATCACCACCTCGGTCAGCAGGATCAGCGCGTAATCGCCGGCGACCAGCGGCGCCGCCGCCATGACCGCCAGCAGGGCCAGCGCCCAAGTTCCGGCATGGCGTCCGGCCGACAGCGACACGGTCACCGTGGCCGGTGCAGTCGGCGGCACCTCGTCGGCCCGACCGAGCAGGCCATGCGGGCGCAGCACCAGCACCACCGCCATGAACAGGAAGACGATCACCAGCGTGATCTGCGGGAAGACCAGAATGCCGAAGGCCTGCAACTGCCCGATCAGCAGCGAGGCGAGAAAGGCGCCGGTCAGGCTGCCCATGCCGCCGACCACGACGACGACGAAGGCCTCCACCACGATGGCCATGTCCATCTGCAGGGTCACCGCCTCGCGCGGGACCTGCAGCGCGCCGCCCAGCCCGGCCAGCGCGCAGCCCAGGAACAGCACGCCGGTGAACAGCCGGGCCGGATCGACGCCCAGCGCGCTGGTCATCTCGCGGTCCTGCGTCGCCGCCCGGACCAGCGTGCCCCAGCGGGTGCGGTTGAACAGCAGCCACAGCAAACCCAGCACCAGCGGCCCGAGCCCGATCAGCACGAGGTCGTAGAGCGGGAAGGGCTGGTCGAGGATGTCGACGGAGCCCTTCAGCCCCGGCGCCCGGCGGCCCAGCAGATCCTCCGGCCCCCAGGCCCAGGCGGTCAGGTCCTGCACCACCAGCACGACGCCGAAGGTGCCGAGCAGTTGGAACAGCTCCGGCGAGCGGTATAGCCGGCGCAGCAGTCCGATCTCCATTGCGGCGCCGAGAACACCCATCGCCAGCGCCGCGACGGCGACCGACCCCCAGAAGCCGGCGGGCGTGCCGCCGAACCGCTCGATCAGCGACCAGCCGGCATAGGCGCCGACCATGTAGAAGGAGCCGTGCGCGAAATTCACGATCCGCGTCACGCCGAACACGATGGTCAGCCCCGACGACACCAGGAACAGCGTCGCCGCGGTCGCGAGCCCGCTGAGGGCCTGGACGAGGAGGAAGGACATGGATTCGTCGTTTCGGTGCGGACTCTTGCCCCCACCCCAACCCTCCCCCTCTTGGAGGGAGAGGGACTCAGTTGCAGAGCGGCGGCAGTCGCCTCTCCCACCAGAGGTGGGGGAGGGTTAGGGAGGGGGCAATCGAAGCAGGAGGGGGCAATCGAAGCCTACAACGTCACTCCGCCGGCCGCATCTTGCGCGCCACGTCCTCGGGCGGCAGGTAGTTGGCGCCGTCGGCGTAGTGCCAGTCCTTCATGGTACCGCGGCCGTCCTTGACGGTGGTGGTGCCGACGTAGGTGCCCATGGTCGCCTGATGGTCGGAGGCGCGGAAGGTGATCGGGCCGACCGGGCTGTCGATGGTCAGGCCGGCCAGCGCATCGACGATCGGCTCGGCGTTGCTGGATTTGGCCTTGGTGATCGCGGCGGCGACCGCCTTCATGGTGGTGTAGCCGACGATGGAACCCGCCTTGGGCGATTCCTTGAAGCGCGCGGTGTAGGCGGCGACGAAGGCCTTGTGGGCGGGCGTGTCGATCTGATCCCAGGGATAGCCGGTGACGATCCAGCCTTCCGGCGCCTCGTCCTTCATCGGCTCCAGATATTCCGGCTCGCCGGTCAGCAGGCTGACGACCTTGCGGTTGCGGAACAGCCCGCGCCCTTCGCCCTCGCGGACGAATTTGGCGAGATCGGCGCCGAAGGTTACGTTGAAGATCGCGTCGGGCTTGGCGGCGGCCAGCGCCTGGACGGTCGGGCCGGCCTCCAGCTTGCCCTGGGCCGGCCACTGCTCGGCCACGAACTCCACGTCCGGGCGCTTTTCCTTCAGCAGCTGCTTGAACCACGCCACCGCCGACTGGCCGTATTCGTAGTTGGGGGCGACGGTGGCCCAGCGCTTGGCCGGCAGCTTCGCCGCCTCCTCCACCAGCATCGCCGCCTGCATGTAGGTGCTGGGGCGCAGGCGGAAGGTGTAGCGGTTGCCCTTCGACCAGGTGATGGCGTCGGTCAGCGGCTCGGCCGCGACGAAGGGCACCTTGTTGCGCGCGGCGAAATCGGCGACGGCCAGCCCGATGTGCGAGAAATAGGTGCCGGCCAGCACGTCCACCGCCTCGTTCGTCACCAGCTCCTGCGCGACGCGCACCGCGTCGTCGGGCTTGCCGGCATCGTCGCGCGAGACGACCTGCAGCTCGCAGCAGCCGATCACGCCGCCCTGGGCGTTGATCTCTTCCAGCGCTAGCTGCCAGCCCTGGCGGTAGGGGATGGTGAAGGCGGGCAGGCCGGTGTAGCTGTTGATCTCGCCCACGCGGACCGGCGCGCCGGAAAATTTCACCGGCTCCTTCGCGGATTGGGCCGCGGCGGGACCGATGGCGAGTGCGGCGACGGAGAGGGCGGCGAACAGAGCGGCCGAAAGACGGGACTTCGCCGTCGGCGAGGCGGTCGGGTGGCGGTGCTTCATCCTGCGGGGACCCCGGTTCGTGAGAGACCAGCGGCGTGTCCGGGTCGCGGTGCGACGCAACACACCGCGTTCATAGCAAACCCCGCGCAAAAGTCACCGCCTGATCGGGGTTTTCCCGTTCGGCCTTTCTCAAACCATCAGGCGATGCCGCCTACATCAGGCGGGCCAGCAGGGCCATGAACTGCACACGCTCTTCCTCCGAAAGCGGTTCCAGCGTGCGTTCGTGGGCCGCGGCGGCGTTGGCCGTCAGGTCGACGACCAGCGCCTGACCGATCCGCGTCAGCCGGACGCTGGTGCGGCGGCGGTCCTGCGGGTCGGGCTGGCGTTCGACCAGATTGCGCTCCACCAGCCGCAGGATCACCCCCTGCGTGGTCGCCGGATCCATGTAGGTCAGCCGGCCGAGCTGGTTCTGCGACAGCGGCCCCTCGGCATGCAGGGTGGCAAGCGCCGCCCATTGGGTGGGGGTCAGCAGCGAATCGCCGATCAGGTCGATGAAGATCGCCGACGAGCGCTGATGAGCGCGGCGGAGGCGGTGATGAACCTGGCCGGCCAACTGGTAGTCGTCGGGAGGCAGTCGTCCGAAGTCGTCCATGGCAACGGGCCCGTGGTTCGCGCCCGCCTTCGGTCCGGGACGAAGGCTGGGGCGGGCACGGACCGCCGCTCCCGGCTGCGTGGGCAGAGGTGGCCCGGCGTTTACCGCCTGTCGCCACCCATTGCGTCCATTATGCGTTCCTCATGGAAAGGGTAGAAAACACAATGGGCGCAGTGCAACCTTCGCAGATGCGTCATAGAGCCACAGGAATGCAAACGTCATCGGCGGCGCAACAAAAGAAGCGGTGCAAGTTCGAAAACAAGGCGATCGCCGCTTCTGCCGCAATTCGCGTTGTCCCGGTCGCCGATTCATGACGCCGTCGTCACGATACGCTTTGGCCGGCGCCGCTTCTCGCCGCCTGTTCTTCGTCAGGGTTTCCGCTTGGGCGGATAGCTGTCGGGCGGAGCGGTCTTCTCGGCAGGACTGGCCGCGTCCTCGCCATCGGGCGGCGTCACCCCGCCCGGCGTGTAGGGTGGGATTGTGGAGTCGGGCGGACGCTTGGTCGAGGGTGGCGGCGGCGGCGTGTCGAGTCGGCGGGTCATGCGGCACCTTTCCTGGTCAGGAATCGTCATGAACAACCCGGTGCGCGGCGGACGGTTCCAAGTAGGGCGGGGGCAGGGGCGGGGGAGCATCGCCAGTTTTGTCGGGCGGCGGCTATGACCTTCATCTTACGACCATTTAAAAAGAGGACTGGAATCAAGCAAATCATTGCCGCCGCCGGTCTTGTCCCATTGCCGGTCATTTGTTGCGGCCACACCACAGGACGCCGCAAAAGCGGCGGCGACCGGGCTTCACTGTTGCGGGAGGAGCACGGTTTGTTGTGTCTTTGCCGAGGATGCGTCCGCATCGGTTCCAGCCGGAAGGCGGTGACCGGCCGTATCCCACCAAGGGGCCGGCCCCCGGCCCGACGAGCCGACCGAACCCAGAGCCGACCGAACCCAGCCAAGCGCGGTGACTCCATGAAGACCAGCACCCTTTCCCTCCTCGCCCTCGCTCTCGCCTCGACCGGGCTGACGTCGCTTCCCGCCGCCGCCCAGGACGACCTGCAGCGTGGCGAAACCGTGCTGGAGCGCCGCCGGCCGGAGCTGGAGCAGCTTGGCGTCCGCGCCGGCTCCTTCCTGTTCCTGCCGCGGGTGGAAGCCGGCGCCACCTATGAGACCAACGTCTACGCCACCCGCGACAACCACGAGGACGACGTCATCTGGACCGTCCGTCCGCGGATCGACATCAAGTCCGACTTCGCGGCCCATGCGCTGAACTTCTCCGCTTCCGCCGATACCGGCCGCTACAGCGACCATTCCGGCGAGAATTACACCGACTATGCCGCGCAGGCCGACGGCCGTTACGACGTGAACAAGGGCGGTGCGCTGGACGCCCGACTGTTCCACCGCCGCAACCACGAAGGCCGCGGCGACATCAACAGCTTGCAGGGCTACGCCGAGCCGGTGAAGTATTTCACCAGCGGCGGCGAGGCCGGCTATACCCAGCGTTTCAACCGCCTGCGCGCCCGCGTGTCGGGGTCGGCCCAGTACATCTCCTATGACGACGTCGACCTGATCGGCGGCGGCGTCGCCCGCCAGGGCGACCGCGACCGCTGGGAATATGCGACGGTCGGCCGCGTAGGCTATGAGTTCATCGAGGGCTACGAGGCCTTCGTCCAGGGCACCTATTCCTGGACCCGCCACAAGAACGACCGCGACGCCTTCGGGCTCGACCGCGATTCGGACGGGTACGAGGTGGTGGGCGGTGTCGCCAGCCAGCTGAGCGGCCTGATCACCGGGGAGCTGTTCGCCGGCTACCTCGTCCGCAACTACAAGGATTCGCGGCTGGAGGACTTCAGCGGCCTGTCCTTCGGCGGACGCTTGAATTGGGCGGTCACCCAGCTGACCGGCATCAGCGCGACCGCCAGCCGTCAGGTGCGTGAGACCTCGGCCAGCCCGGGCTTCGGCACCGCCTCCAGCTACACCCGCACCCTGTTCGCCCTGGGCGTCGATCACGAGCTGCTGCGCTCGCTGGTGCTGAACGCCCGGCTGCAGTACCGCCAGGACGACTTCAACGGCAACGACCGCAACGACAAGGTCTATACGGCCAGCATCGGCGGCACCTATCAGATGAACCGCTACCTGTATCTGACCAGCGGCTACACCTATGAAAAGCGCAACTCCAACCTGAGCGCGGCCGAGTACAGCGACAACCTGATCTACCTGCGACTCGGCGCCCAGATGTAATCCAGCCTGTAATCCGCCGAATCCGGATCGTCCGTCTGGGAAAGTCCCGGCCAAAGGTCCTAAAGGTTTTGCTGAACAGGGCAGGGCGTCCGTCCTATGACGGGCGCCCTTTTCTTATGCCTGCTTTTATGGCCGGTGGAGATGTATTGGGGGGATCCGAAGGCGGTAATTCCTCTCCACTTTTTCCCAAGCGCTTGCGAGTTGCTAGTCTCCACCCGAATTCAGGTGCGTGACCAAAGGGCGCCGCTGCAAGGCGGCCGGCGGATGGGCGGTTCCAGGGAGCCATTCCATCCATCCGGACCTACCGGACCGGCGATCAGAACCGGACCGGCGCTGCGGCAGGCATCCACCAGCCAGGGAAAGGGTTTAGGGATGAATCGACGTCATATGTTCCGTGCGCTGGGCCAGGGGATCGGGTTGGCCGCGCTCGCCGTTGCCATGGTCGGCTGTGCCGGCAACGACGCGCCGATGGAGACCGCCGGCGCCGGTCAGATCGGCGAATACCATCTCGGCCCGGGCGACGCCTTGCGCGTCATCGTGTTCGGTGAGGAACAGCTGTCCGGCGAGTTCCGCGTGGACGGTACCGGCAAGGTCGCCATGCCGCTGATCGGTGAAGTCTCTGCCAAGGACCGCAGCACCCGCGATCTTGAAAAGGAAATCACCACCCGTCTGGCCGCCGGCTACGTGAAGGACCCGAAGGTCAGCGTCGAGGTGCTGAACCACCGGCCCTTCTTCATCCTGGGCGAGGTGCGCAACCCCGGCCAGTACCAGTATGTCAACGGCATGACCGCCCTGTCGGCCGTGGCGATGGCCGGTGGCTACACCTATCGCGCCAAGGAGGATTACGTCCTGATCACCCGCGGCGCCGATCCCAAGAAGGAAATCCGCAAGGCTCCGATCACGACCTCGGTGATGCCGGACGACGTCGTCCGCGTGCCGGAGCGCTATTTCTGAGCGCAGGTTTCGAAGGGCCGATTGCCGGACGCCTGACAGCAGAAAGCCCGACCGGGATCCCCGGCCGGGCTTTTAGCTATTCCGGGCGATTCGCATTCTGGCGGTCAGGTGTCGAGCGTGTCGCCGCCCTTCTTCTGGCCCGGCGGGATACGCTGGTCCTTGGGAGCGATGGGATCGTGCGACATGCCGTGCGTCGGCGTGGTGCCGGCCGCCTCGTCGTCGGTGCCGAGCGGCGCGGCGGCGGGATCGGTGGCCGGAACCTTGTCGCCGGTCAGCCCGCGGTCGATGTCCGCGCGCATCCGATGGGCCTCCGCGCTCGGAGTGGTGGGCGTGTCACCGCCCGACTCGGGACGCTGGGGCTTTGTCATGATCGGCCTTTCGCACAAGCTGGTGTCAGGGGGCATTCCAATGCCTCCTCCAACCGTGCTGCCGTCCAACGGTTCCGTGGTGACAATAACGCCAGTGCGGCATCGGGGTCGCCATTGCGTCGAGCAAACATCCCCAGTGCGCGGTGGTGCCGGATACAGGAATCGAACCCGTGACCTTCTGATTACAAATTAGATTGCGCATCTATCCTTGAGTGCTCTGGGGGTATTCAGACCATTACGTCTCCACTGTTTACAACTTGTAAACTCGCTCTGAAAATATACTGAGCGATACCGGCTCTGACCTGTTCCGTTACCTCCGCGTTACCTATATGGCGCAAAGGAGGTACTAGCCTTATGCCGACAGCGAAACTCACTAAGCGCATCATCGACGCCGCCAAGCCGGGTACGACCGATCTGATGATCTGGGACACCGAGGTGAGGGGATTCGGATTCAAGCTCACACCCAAGGGCCATCGATCGTTCGTCTATATCTATCGCGGTCCAGATGGCAAGCAGCGCAAGCCGACCATCGGCCGTTACGGTATTCTAACGGTCGAACAGGCGCGTGATGAGGCGCGTAAACTGGCATTTCAGGTTCAGCAAGGACGTGACCCTTCGCTGGAACGCCAGCTTGAACACACCGCACTCACCTTGTCTGACCTGTGCGACAGATATCTGGAGGATCACTGCCGACCGAAAAATAAACCGAAGACGGTCGAAGAGACTGAGGGGCTGATTGAGAAATACATTAAGCCGAACATGGGGGCTTTGCGTGTAAAGGATGTGAGTGGCGCGCACATCTCTAAGTTTCATAGCTCCTTGAAGGAAAAGAAAACCACAGCAAATCGCTGTATTGCTGCTCTAAGCAAAATGATGAATCTTGCGGAAATGTGGGAGCTGCGACCGCGCAATTCCAATCCGTGTAAGTGGATTGAGAAATACCCAGAAGTGAAGCGCGAACGATTCCTATCGAGCGTGGAGATTGCTAGGTTGAACCGCGTTCTCGATCAGCATGAATCGGTATCGCCCTTCATGGTAGCTGCGGTGCGGCTGCTATTGCTTACTGGCGCGCGTTCAAGCGAGATCAAGACACTGAAATGGTCGTACATCGACTTGGAGCATCGCCGCATCAATCTCCCGGATACCAAGACGGGCAAGCGCAGCATTCCCATCACCGACCCGGTGCATAGGGTGTTGACCGCCATCCCCAGGATGCCGGGAAGCCCTTGGGTGATCGCCGGCCGCACCCCCGAAACGCACGTGCAGGATTTCCAAAAATTTTGGCAGCGTGTGCGTAAAGCGGCCAAGTTGGAGGACGTCCGTATTCACGACCTGCGCCATACCTTTGCCAGCTTCGCGCTTGCGGAGAATATGTCATTGAAGGGTGTTGGCGACTTGCTCGGCCATTCACAAGCCGCCACGACCGCCCGCTATGCCCACATCGTCGACAGCTTCCAGCGGGAGAACGCCAATAAGGTTGCCAGTGTCCTTGACGCGGCACTGGGAGGTCAACCCGCACCCGCGGCTGAATGAAAATGCCGTTGCCGGTGGTTGACACCGGCAACGGTCAAGCCCATCTCGGACGCATCCAGTCGAGGTGGCTGGTCGAGGGTCTGGTTCTTACGGGAAAGCCGGATCTTGGTGGTCGGGAGGTCCGACCGCGCAAATCCCAACGCATGATTCGATGGTTGTCACCGCTCGACGGTCGGCGCTTTCGGATGATGGGTGGGGTCTGTGGCGGTGCGGGCCTTTTTAGTGCTTACGTCGTCGCAGGGTCCCGGAACCTTGTAAGGACAGTGAGCATGACGTGTGAATTCTGCCTCCTGGCCGCCGGTTCCGCAGCGGGATTGGTCGGTCAACCGACGAAGGAATACCTCGACGAGCGCGAGGTTGCTGCCATCTACAGCCTGAGCGTGCCGTTTCTGCGCAAGCGGCGGCACCACGGCGGTGGGCCTGCCTTCAGCAAGATCGGTCGAAAGGTCCTCTACGCGCGCGCCAGCGTCGAATCGTGGCTTGCCGACCATCGCCGCACCTCGACCTCCGACGATGGGAGGAGCGCGTGAGCATTCTTCCCATTGCCAACGCTGACGCTCAGGTCGCCGAGGTCGGCGCTCCCTTCGAGTTGCGCGACGACGGCGTCTATCTGCTCGACATTGACAAGCATGGACAGACCACCTCCGTCCGCATCAGCGGCCCGCTGGTGGTCATCGCGCGGTCTCGCAGCTTCAACGACACCGATTGGGGCCGGTTGGTTGCGATCACCACTCCCGATGGGAAGCGACGGGAGCTGTACGTGCCGGATGATGTCATCTCCGGTACGCCGACAGCCCTCGCCGGCCTGCTCGCCCGTAACGGCCTCGATGTCGCGCCTGACGCCGAGTACCGGCGCCTCCTGCCGAACTACCTCCTGTCATGCAACCCCGGTCGCTTCGTGCGTCGGACCACTCAGACCGGTTGGTGCTCCACCAACACCTTCATCTATGGCGCTCAGGTGATTGGCGAGTCGCCGGAACGGATCTGCGTAGAAGGATCCGACGACTCGGGCTTCCTGACCAGCGGTTCGCTCGACGGATGGAAGGATGAGATTGCCCTGCCGTCCATTGGGAACTCCCGCCTGATGTTCGCTCTATCGCTGGCCTTCACCGGCCCCCTCCTCCGCTTGCTGCAACAGGAGAACCTTGGCGTCCACCTGCGCGGACGCTCCAGCACCGGGAAGACCACCGCAGCCGCTGTCGCCGCCAGTGTGTGGGGACCGGGTGATACCCGCTTCATTCGCTCGTGGAGGGCGACCGACAATGCGCTGGAACCGCTTGCCGCCAGCCGCTGCGACTCGCTGCTGGTGCTGGACGAGATCAGTCAAGCCGCGCCGCGTGTCGTCGCTGACGCCGCCTACATGCTGATGAATGGGCAGGGCAAAGCTAGGATGACGCGCCGTGCCGGAGCGGAACCCTCGCTTCGCTGGAAGGTCGCCGTCCTTTCGACGGGAGAGACGTCCTTGTCGAGCATGCTGACGAGGGGACCGCAGGTCGTGCAGGCCGGTCAAGAGGTTCGGCTGATCGACCTGCCCGCCGACGCTGGTGCAGGCGCCGGCATCTTCGACGGGGTGCCGGATGGAGAGACGCCGAGTGCATTTGCGCGGCGCTTGGCACAGTCCAGCGTTCGGGAATACGGAACCGCTGGAACCGCCTTCATCCGCGCGCTGATCCTCGACGAGGGGAAGGGGGTGCATGAGGCGCGACAGCAGATCGACGCCTTCGTCGACCTGCATTGCGATTCGGACGTAGATGGTCAGGTGCGTCGCGTCGCTCATCAGTTCGGCATCGTCGGCACAGCCGGCGAACTGGCGATCCGATTCGGTGTCCTGCCCTGGTCGGAAGGGAGTGCCACCGACGCTGCGGGTCGGTGCTTCTCTGATTGGATGAGTGAACGCGCTTCGACCAAAGCCCATGAAGCCAGTGCGGGAATAGAGCGAGTCCGTGACTTCATCCTTCGGCACGGCATGACCCGCTTCACCTCCCTCAACGATCCGGAGGAGCGGCCCGCGAGCAACCGTGTCGGGTTCCGTGAGCGGGCCAGGGGAAATGACACCGACTACTACATCTTCCCCAGCGCATTCCGGGACGATATCTGCGCTCCGCTCCACTTCCGCGATGTGCTCCGAGAGTTGGAGACGCAGGGCTATTTGGTGAAGGCACGCAATGGAAGCCCGTCGGTGTCGAAGCGGCTGCCGGGATACAGCAACGCGATCAAGGTCTACCACCTGCGTGGATCGGTCGTCGGTGATGGGGAGCAGGACGACACGGAAGAGTGACCGGGTGAGGGAGTGGTGGCCGTCAACCACTCCCATCCTCCTGTGACGGTGTGACCGTGTGACTGAGGTTACACGGTCAATCCCAGACAATGGAGAAGAATGGATCCAGTCACGCTGGTCAATGCAATGTTGTTTTCCACAACACCTAATCAGATGCGTTGACTTTCCGAAAGGAAATTCACCTTCTCCTTCGTCTAGTTTTACTAGAACCTATTCGCCAGATAAACGACATGGATAAAAAAGAGAGAGACAAAGGTCTGACCTACGGACTTCGTCGTCATCGTAAGATTGCTGTTGATAGGTTGATGGAGATCGGACTGTCCGACATTAGTCGGAAAATCTCCAGTTGTAGTGAAAGTGAAACGCTGATGCCGAAAGGACGGTCTCGCCCCGTTCGATGCCATCATCTTTTCTGCCCGTCTTGCCGTCAGGTCAGGATGCATGACCGGGAGAGTAGCTTTCTTGATCGCTTCACACAGGTTCCAGCCGATAAGCTCGCGATGGTCACTCTGCTGTTCCAGCCTCATCGCAGCTTGTTCATTGATCAATCGGACGGAATTGATAACGTACCACGCGATCAGGTCGCTAAATCACCCAGATCACCGACCGCTAAGTTCGACATTGACCGTACTAAGCTTCAATATTCACGACTAATCGCTCGGGAGTTCGACGAATACGTACAGGTCGGAGGTGTGGAATTTGAAGAGGTTGCTCCTGATTGCGGACCGCACAAACGTGCATTTGTCGAGTCGTTCGCCGATGACAGCGCGTTGAACACGCCGGTGCTCGTATCTCACGCGCACTTCGTATTTGCTGCCCGCCGTCAAGGAGAGTGGGTTCCGCGGGACGAGATTGGTAGAGTTCTGCGCACGTCGTTCAACCGCCCATTCCAGGTGCGGGTTGACCCGCCAAAAGAAAGGAATCAACGCGGATTTCCGATGACGAAGAGGGAAGCCATCACCGGATTCCTCCGCTACTCGATGAAGGGATTCAGCGACTTCTCCGACACCTTCATCAAGGAGGTTGCGGAGTTTGACACGATGGTGACGAAACACTTCTTCGCGTTTAATCGTTCAACCACTGCCTTCCGGAAGCGATTGTCACCCAGGAAGGATGCATCACCGACTGGCGTCGCTGTGATCGAACCTTCATCGGTCGCCGATCCCATGGATCAGGATAATGGGACAGATGCTCAGATGCACGCACGTGAGTCTCTGATCAACGCCTGATCCGTCCGCCTGGGGAACTACATCCCAGGTTGGACGATCACTCTGCACCCTCCCCACGGGTCATTCTGTACATGTCCGCAGTGATGGTATCGTCGCTGCGGACATCGTCGCATGTTAAAGCCCTGGCCTGCATCATCAACCTGATCGGTTTCTCGCCCTCACAGACTCATTCTAATCGGTACGCTGAGAATTAACCGGCGTAGAGAGGTGCAATGGCCGTCGAAAAGAACTGCCGCCGCTGTACAATCGCAGAGATAAATTACAATGCGGAGATAAATCTAACCAATAATTATCTTAAAAAATACTGTAGATGTATTGTGGATGACGACTGTGCAAATTCATAATTCAATACACGGTCAAACCGTATTCCAATTAGTCCTGTCACATTACATGCGCAGCAGATATTCCCTTGAAACATCATGTTGTCACTAGATTTAGCGCGATTATCTGAACGATGCTCTTACCTAGTCGCTGACCCACTAACGGGCGGACAGTCGTGACAATGAAGAGCTGGAGCTGATAACAACATGAGCTTACGATTCTGGCGAAACTCGTTTATAGCCATCATCTCGTTCGTCGCAATATTGATATCGATACTAGTTAGCCAATGGCCTTCGATTACAAGATACAGAGACATAGAACGGGGGATATCAGCATGTTCAGTCGGACTTTCTTCAGAAGCAACAGTTTCTCTGGGTGTCAAGCAATTGAAAAGAGAAGCCATCACAACAGGAGACGTCAACACAACTACTATCCCTAGCATACTTCAAGGGCTCAAAAATGATGATAGCAAAATTGTAGCCTTCAAAGTAATACAAGATTGCGTAAAAAATTACACAGCAGCAAATATTTCTGATCAATATGTTGTGCAGAGGAAAATTAAGGAAGGGGACGAGCAAATCTCCCACTACGACGGCGGAAATGGTGATCCGGTGACAAATTGTGTCAGTACTGACCCCGACGGCTGGGATATTGTTGAAAACAGCGGGCGTGTGAGGACATATGCGGCTGTAAATGCGACATTCGTTTTTGTTCAGCAAGTAAAAAATGACAAGTATAACTGGTGCCAAACATGGTATGCAGGAAAAGGAAGCGGTAATCGAGCTACGAATATGGCCGGTGTTGCTCAGGTATTTCTAGAGAGAAAGGTTTTGTCTCAACCCAAAGGATTGCTTCCGTCTATATGGGAATACTTCGTAGGTTCAGTATAATTGCGCGGGGCATCGTAATATGAGATCGATTCTGATGGCGTGACTTAGCACGGGTAATGAGATAAAACTTGAGGGAGCGACGCTTTTTGCTGGATTCGACATGCGGATCCTCACCGCATGTCGAATCCCTGCCGCGCTTCACGACGCCGTGAAGCGTATGTAGGTCCGGTCAAATGCCAGATACATAGGGTGTCGACAGACCATCCTTTCAGGTTGGAAACATCTTCAGTCCCTGCGAACATCCTTGAAGTATACAACGGTAGTCGGTGCGTACACGTCGTTAATCCGGTAAATCCCAAACTTGAACCAATTCATTCCGCTTGGGTAACCATTTGGCCCATCGTAGTTAAGAATGGATTTGCCGTTCATCAATGCATAAAAATGTCCGTCGCTTCCTTGGCTCCATACCGTACTGAACTCGAATGAATTCCAACGGTCAAACTGGAAGTCGTCTATACGTTTGATTGCAACCTGTTTCGGCATGCCAGCACCCTCTTCGACCAGCACAACGGATATCCACAGGCTACCTTCAGAGAAATACAAAGCTGCAGTCGGCCACCCCAGCATGTACTTAGGATCACCACCTCTTCCTTGGTGCCATTGGGCGATAATCACCTGACCGCTTGTTCCATTGATCTTTCCATTGACCTTTGACGGAACAAGAACGTCAAACTTGTATCTGTACCGGACACCGTTGGAATCATAGCTCTTACCAAAGCTGATCTCAGACCGACTGCTGTCTTTGAAGCCATCATTCCACCTATCGCCTGGCCTCACCTCGAACCTAAGTGATTTAACTCCTTGTACCTCGGATTCCGTGAGCGAGTGTGTTCCAGACGCTTGTAGGATCCCGGCGCCAACCCCCGAAAAATTGGTTGTACTTGTAGAACAAGAAGAGAGAAAACAGGCCGAAATCAGAAATGTACAGACTTGCGTTGCAATGTTGTTTTTCATTGCAGGTCTCTACTGTTGCCGTTCTCAACAGCCATTGTCCAGTTGCATCTACCTCCATCGCGCGGATCACAGACGATGTATTGGCCACCCTCTGCTCTGTAAATCGCCATGCACACCAATCCCCCCTGAGTTGAAGACTCGCAACGGCGATTATCTTTGATCTCATAGGGCCCTTCAAACCGCCGGGCGCCCATCTTGAACACCCTATATCCATCATTTCGATAATAGATGATCACCTCTTGGCCAGATTGTGATTTATGAACAAGGGTATTCCCGACGACAATTCCTGTAAGTTCCGCGCTAGAGAGAGGGGTTGCTGCACTCGCAGCAAGTGAATTGACAGTTATATCAACTCCATAGGCATTGGCAGAGATGACTGTCATTGCTATCGATATCAGCGCCATATACCTCAAAGATTTCACTGCTTTCTCCTTTTTGACTCTACAACTCAACAACCAGGGTTGGGTAATTGTCCCGGAGCAGGATATTAACCCGATAATATTTTTCGGTAAATTGCCTATACCCGAAAAAATGATCTATGGTCAGCAGCCGTCCCCGAAAGGATGTTTCGGGGTATGTCAGATGACCTGAAGCGAATTGTCGGATTGAGAGTCCGTGGCGAGCGCTTGGCCCGCGGAATTACCCAAGAGCAGCTATCAGAGCGCATCGATAGGACAGTTGAAACAGTGTCAAACCTCGAGCGAGGAAAGGCGTGGCCGGGAATTGACACGCTTCTACAGATCTGTGATGTGTTCCAGATCAAGATATCACAGATATTTGAGGATGATGACAGCCTGCATCCCACCAGTAAAAGAGTGGAGTTGCAAGCTTATATGAGAGTTCTCTTGGGAAAACTCGCAGACAACGACCTCGAAATTGCTGTTCGACAAGTAGAGGTATTGGTCGATAGACGACAGGTCGGTCCTGAAGTCAATCGTGGCAAGCGGCTGTTGTCGCGATCTAATAAGAGCTAGATTAACTGACGGTAGCTTCCGTCATTCTCTTTAAGAGTGATTCTGTATGGATAATTTTGTATGGCAATCTATACTGGAAACGGTTGCACCAAGAAAATTTTGAAGCGCTGCAGATAATTTAATATGGTCTTTAACCTCGCATTCCCATACAACCAAGTAATCCCAGCCGATCTTCTCAAGATCTTTCTGGTTGCGTAAATCCCGATTTATGTTTGCATCAAATTTTGATGACCAAAACTCCGTGCGAGTTTTGGGGGTTGTAGATTTAGAGCAACCAGAATGCCGATGCCAGAAGCAGCCATGAACGAAGATAGCCTTCTTCTTGGATCTGAATACGATATCGGGGCGACCGGGTAGCTCTTTGGCGTGCAACCTGAACCTATAACCGAGCGCATGCAGTAAACGCCGTACGACCATTTCCGGTTTGGTGTTCTTCGACCCGATCCGCGCCATGAGCGCGGATCGGCTAGGTAGAACTGGCGGTTCCTGTTCAGCCATCAGTGGCGATGACTCATGAGATGTTCGGTAAGAACACTGCCGATATATTCCCCCAGTAGAACTGGAACCGCATTGCCGATCAGCCGCCCGAGAGTTGCGAACTTGATCGGCTGATCGGGAGGAACGAAAGCATAGTCCCTTGGAAAGCTCTGAAGCATTGCGGCTTCTCTCAAGCTAATTGCACGATCCTGTTCAGGATGGCCAAACCTTCCATTTCCAAAGCCATAGCATTGAGTAGTCATGGTCGGTGCTGGTTCGTCCCACTCCATCCTTCCATAGACGGACGGGTAGGTTGTGCCGGTGTCCCGGGTATGGCAAGGGGCCACGAGATCCTTTGGCCAGTCACGCCAAGTGCCTCCCGGCTTAGAGTGGCGGATGCGCTTCAGGTTCGTCGGACTTAGCGACGCGGACACATGCAAAGGATCAGTCGGATCCGCATTGCCAGCTGCGATAGGCGGTAAGCCGCCAATAGCGTCACGAACCGTTACCTTCGGCTTGCTGACCCTAGGCAATTTGATTGGACCCAGGGCCGATGCGACCAGCACCAGTCGCTGCCTTCTCTGTGGTAGCCCGATGTCGCGACCATCCACCACATCGAAGTCGACATGGTAGTCGGCCTCCTTAAGTGCCGCTACGAACTGCTTGAATATCTCCTGCTTCATCAGCGGCGGCACGTTTTCCATCGTGATGAAGGTTGGCCGAACGGACAAGACAAGGGAGGAAAAATATGTCAGCAACTCCCAGTCCGCATGCTGCTTTTCGCGACGTGCCGGCTGGGAATACGAAGAAAAGGGCTGGCAAGGCGCGCAACCGGCAATCAATGTCACCCTAGCGTCCCCAAAGGCCGCTAGAATGTCCGAAGCAGATAGCTTCGAAACATCTGCCTCCAGGAACTTGGCGGCATTGTTCTGCTCCATCGGGAACCGACAGGCTGGATCGAGATCGACGCCCAATCGGACATCAATGCCGGCTTTGGTCAGCCCATAGGTCAGTCCACCGACACCACAGAACAAATCGACCGCGACGATTTCAGATTCGCTGCTCATGCAGCGGCCTCCTCCGTCTGAAGGTAAGCCTCGGTATCTAGGTAGGCCTTGTAGCATTCTGTAACAGCTTTCAGAAACGGTAGCACACGTCCCGCCAACTCCTCCAAATTATCCAAAGTCATACTTCGTGCGCCTTCCTCGAAAGTAGTAGAGCCGTGGGCAATTGCATTGCGCCTATCAGCAAGGAACTGCATTGCGGTTGTCTCATCACGATATTTTCTTTCGAAGGCGGCCCGACTGATCTCAGGAGAAAATCTCAATTGGCAGCCGAGACGATTAGCAACCTTCTTTATCGCCTCGTCGTTCCAACTACCGGGTTCACCCTTCACGATGAATTCCTCTGGAGCATTGCCGGATACCAGAACGCGACTAACACCAGCCAGCCTTTTGAAGGCTCCTTCTCCGATTTTCTCCTCGCCACTCCACACAGCTGCACGAACCCATTCTTTAAGCACCGCTTCCGTCCAGAGCGCTGGACGCTTTGTAACCACAGTTCGGCCCACGGTCTCCAATGTCCTAGTCGTTACAGCTTCCACGATGTTGTAAAGATGAACGAGAAGGCCGGACTTAATCGTGTTGATGTGCCGAACCTCAACACGGAGATCGTTTTCGTTCGTTCCTTCGTCAACCCGCGCTTCTAACATTCGGGCAACGGTGAGATGGCTGGCGAACTCCTCTCGCCGTTCATCTAGATAGTTCAGAACGTCTCTCATTGCATCCCTAGCCAATCTCTGACCATCTTGATCCGCTTCAGCAGCTTGCTTTTGACATTGGCTGCGTCGGATGTGGTTGCCTCTTTATATCCCTCCGTGTTCAGAAGAGGAGTGATGTCCGGGGCGCGTTCGAAGAGGTCCGGGTCGGCCCGAAGGGCCAGCGCCGAACCAACAGCAATAGATTCAAATCTTACTCGCGGCACCTGACTTCCGCTTGCACTCTTGGTAAATCCAAAAGGCGAAACCTTCTTGACAAATGCCAGTACGCGCATGAACTCAGCTGACATTTCATTCAGCTTTGCAGACTCGCCGTTTTCTTCAATTTCCCTTGCGCTCAGATCGTTCATTGACTTAACGAACAAGAAGTAGAAGCGACGAGGCTCTTCCTTATAGTCGGGTATATCGCCACAATCTCCATCGCTCGCAATTGCCGCCGGATCGAAGCTCTCCAAGTAGGCGAAGAAGCGGGTTACGAGTTCTTCTCTCTCGCGTTTGTCTACTAGCTGTGAGTTGATGGGAGTCAGCTCGATGAACTCTGGAGAATCAGCAAGACTAATGATCATGCTCATGAAAGGCCCTGGCAGACTGCCACGACGCACCTCCGCATCCGTCGCGGTAGTGCCTCCCGTATTGATGCGAGCAAACATCTCAGTCCGCGTCACCGCGTCGGTGGCATTGTCTAGAATAATGACGCGGATTGGCGTCTCAACAAACTTGAGTTGTCGAGAAGGAGGAAGGTCGGAATATCTCATTCCATTTACCGCAGGAAGAGTCTCCAATCCTTTCAAAACAAGAGTATTGTCGATGAAGTTCCGAATAGTGCGAATACGTTGCGATCCATCCACGATCTCCATTCGCCCTTCTTGGTCTTGCCAGAAGAAGACGAAAGGAATTGGCAACCCCATGAAGACTGACTCGATGAACTTCGATTGCTTCTCCACCGGCCAAGTATGCTCGCGCTGATATCCTGGCACATAATACCGATCGTTCTTTAGTCGCTGTACGATATGTTCAAATGAATATTCGGTAACCGTGAACTTCACGGTGCGCGCATAATCGCTGATCTGCTTCTCGGCCTCCTCGACCTTGACCGGATCAATAGGCTTCCGTTTCGTCTTCGTTGCCATCACAACCCCACATTTAGCGTACTGAGAATCACATAACGCCCCATATCGCCTGCCCTGACCTCGGCATGCTGTAGGGAAGGGAGTACCATGGCTCAGAACCTCATTCCATTACGTTCTTCTATTGTTCTTGAGGTCGTGAGTGAGTCATGCCAAACGGAGAGGGCGGCTGGTAGCGGCGGGTTCCTCCTGGCATTGAACGAATGTCCAGCGATTTTTGTGCGAGTTCCCACGGGTGGGCAGCTTGATATCGCGCTTGTCGATGTCACTTTATCCTGTGTGCGCAGGTCATGGTCCGCCAAAGTGGTGCTAGACCGACGGATGATGATTTTGGCAAGAACGGAATGCCTCTGATTCCCTAGAGGTGATCAGATATGGCAAGTCTTTAGGAGGAAACTGCGTTGGTTGATCCGAAGAAGGCTATTATTCTCTGGAACAGCGACTCGCAATTGAGGGTCTCTGAGCTGAAGGTCTATGATATCGACGCGCAACCCGCTTCGTCAAAGAACCTCTCTTCCAGTGCGGGAGCTTCTGATCACGGCTGGATGGGGGGATCTCAACTCGAAACGCCGATCGGTCAATTCCTTTGGCTTTCGGTCGCATATGGCTTTTCTTCTGATGCAGTCCTTATTGATGCGCTCAAAGAATTTAATACTATTAAAGGACAGGGCTGGGCTTTGGAGATTCTTCAGCAACGATTTGGCCATCCTTGATCCGTGTGCATGCGAAAACACTTGACTGCTATTTTCATCTATCTGGTAAGCGTAAGTAACCAAAGCCGGCCAAATTGAGGATCGCACCAGATCTTGTTATTGGCCGGCATCTCTGTGCCGACTTTATGTTGTAGCCACCGGTCGAGGACCGGCGCTGCATAAGGAGGAGAGCGATGTCGAAGCCGTTAGGGACAGCGAACTTGCTGCGCCAGAGCAAGCTGCTCAGCGAGTGGATTGACGATGAAGGGGAAGACGCTGTAGCCGAAGGCTTGGCGCTTGTAGGTGTGGACCCTGCGCAATCTGATGCATTCCTCAAGATACGAGAGGATTTGCACAATGGGGCCATAGATGTGTCCAAAGCTCGTGGGAATGATGATCGTTTCATCACCGTTATGGATATGACGCATTTTATTATCGATGGCGTTCATTATGTTGAGGATCATCTAGAAGGTACCATTACCGAAGTAAAGGATGACGAAGAAGAGATTTAAGAAGAACTATGAGAGGAAGTTTGTTTTTGCGTACGCTTCTTAAGCGCCAGCATTATTGATCGGATGTCATGTTAGCCGGTGATAAATTAAAATTATCGAGCAAGATTTGTGCCTTAATGTCTTTCAATACTTATATTTGACGGTGCCACGCTAGCGGATGTGGGTTCGGCACGTTCCAACTGCCAGCGGTAAGTTTTGACGATTTCTTAAGCGCTTGTGCGAATAGCCTGCAGCTTGCGGACTGCAACCTTAAGACGAGAAAGCGTACATATCCCCGGAACGGGGGTTCCACGCATATGTACAGTCCGGGACCGGCCGCTTACCCTCCTGCCATACTTAGGAGGTGAACCATGGCCCGATACGTCGCCTACCTGCGGGTCTCCACCCAGCGCCAGGGAGCATCGCGGCTTGGTCTCGAAGCCCAGCAGGTCGCCGTTGCCGCCCACGCCTCCAGGGAGACCGACCAGATCGTCGAGACTTTCGTCGAGGTGGAGTCGGGACGGAACTCGGATCGGCCCCAGCTCCAGCGTGCGCTGCACCTCTGCAAGCTGACGGGCGCCACGCTGCTCATTGCCAAGCTGGACCGTCTCGCACGGAGCGTCGCCTTCATCGCCAACCTGATGGAAAGCGGGGTGGAGTTCGTTGCGGCCGATCTCCCCTACGCCAACAAGCTGACGGTCCACATCCTGGCAGCTATGGCCGAGTACGAGCGGGAGGCGATCAGTGAGCGCACCAAGGCCGCTCTGCGGGCCGCGCGGGAGAGGGGGGTGAGGCTTGGTGGCCCCAACCGGGGAGCCAACTTGCGCGCTCAACCTCCAACCTGTGGGTCTCGACGGATGCGTGAGTTGGCCGACCAGCGGGCCGACGACCTGCGCGGCCTCGTGTCGGATATCATGGCTTCCGGAACGCGGAGTCTCCGCGCCATCGGCCGCGAACTGGATCGGCGACATGTGTCCACGCCCATGGGTGGCTGTTGGGGACCAGCCCAGGTCCGGAACCTTCTGCGTCGCCTTGAGATGGTGAGTGCGGCCGGTCAGGGGGCTGTTCATGCCCCGATCGACCGTTGACGCGACTGTTACCTGGACGTTACCTGGAGCGACGAAGGGCTTAGCGCTGCAAGGTACGCCGTCGCTAAGCACTTGTGTCGATTGACAAAACTGGTGCCGGATACAGGAATCGAACCCGTGACCTTCTGATTACAAATCAGCTGCCACCGATATCCCCGCTCATCCGCTTATATCCCGGAATGCCCGCCATCGCCTAGGGAACGCGGCAGTTTCCATGGTTGTCATGTCCCGTGATATCCCGTTCCATCCTCCTTGTTCCCGCCCCGGTGATTGCTGTAGGATTGCTGATAGCACCCCTCCAACAATCACCCCAGAGGCTGCCATGCCCGAGAAGATCACCAAGCGCCTTGTCGACGCGACCAAGCCGGGCGCGAAGGACGTGTTCGTGTGGGACGCCGAGGTTAAGGGGTTCGGGTTGAAGGTGACCCCCGCCGGCGGCAAGACCTACATCTTGCAATACCGCGTCGAGGGAGGCCGGACGACGGCGCCCAAGCGCTACACCATCGGCAAGCACGGCAGCCCCTGGACGGCCGATGGAGCCCGCGACGAGGCGATCCGGCTGCTGGGATTGGTGAAGGCCGGCACCGATCCCCAGGCGCAGAAGACGGACGCGCGGGCAGCTGCCAGCGTGAAGGCCGACACCTTCGCCACCGTCGCCGACCTGTTCATTGAGCGGTACGCCAAGCCGAACACCCGGTCATGGGAGGAGACGAAGCGCCTCCTCGACAAGCACGCTGTCCCGGCTTGGGGCGAGCGGCCGGTGAAGGAGATCACCCGCCGCGATGTGAACCGGCTGCTGGACGGCATTGTGGACGACGGCAAGCGCGTTCTGGCGAACCGGGTGCTGGCCGCGGTGCGGAAGCTGTTCGCTTGGGCAGCTTCGAAGGACTATGTGCAGGGCAGCCCGTGCGCCGGCGTGGAGCCGCCGGCCGAGGAGCAGAGCCGCGACCGCGTGCTGACCGACGGCGAGTTGCGCGAGGTGTGGACCGCCGCCGGCGGCTTGGGCGTTCCCTTCGGCCCATTCGTCCGCATGCTGATCCTGACGGCCCAGCGCCGGGAGGAAGTCGCCGGCATGCGTTGGAGCGAGGTGGACCTGTCCACCAAGCTGTGGACGATCCCGAAGGAGCGCGCCAAGAACGGGAAGGCGCATGCCGTCCCGCTGTCCGAGGCCGCCGTTCAGATCCTGGAGACCATGCCGCGGATCACGCTGGAGAACGGCAAGCCATCGGAATTCGCGTTCACCACCACCGGCACGTCGCCGATTTCGGGCTTCAGCCGGGCGAAGGACAAGCTGGACCGGCTGACTCTGGAGGCCCGCCAGAAGGCAGCCCAGGAGCGGGGCGAGGCGCTCGACGAAGTGCAGAACCTGGAGGCGTGGAGGCTCCACGATATCCGCCGCACCGTCACCACTGGCCTTGCCCGGATGGGCATTGCGCCGCAGGTGGCGGATCGCATCCTGAACCACGTCAGCGGCACCGTGCGGGGCGTGGCGGCGGTTTACAACAGGCATGAGTATCTGGACGAGCGCCGCGACGCCCTCGACGCATGGGCGCGCAAGGTCGACGCGCTGGTGAACGGCACACCGGCCAACGTGGTGCAACTCCGGACTGTCGCTGCCTGATGCTGACGGGGCGAGGGGCCGGTGATTGCTGGCGCCTCGCTATCGGGCAAGGAGAGCGAGGCAGTTGACCAGGACGTGACATCGCCCTTCAACCATCCTGCCGCATCAGGCAGCCTGTCCAACAGCTTGCCGACGTGGCACGGCCACCACCGCCAGGATCAAGCGATTGACCATCAGGCTACGGTTCCGGCCGGCGCTGGCGCAGTTCCAGCAGCATCCGGACCCTTCGCGCGCCCGCGCGTACTGGTTCACAGCATGATCACCAGCACCGCCCCCAACCCTATAGGTCTCGCGCACGCGCGCGTACTCGTTCACTAACTCCCCACCACCGGGGAAATGCTCCCGCAGGGGCATCTCTCTTCCCGTCGAGAAATATGCCCCACAGGCACATTTTCTGTGTTCGCGCGTGTATCTCTCGCGGAAGTCAACCCCGGCAGGATGGCCCGCCCACTTCTCGCGCGTGCGCGCGTACTGCGTCGGGAACCCTCCACATCAGCGCCGCGTGGTCAGAACTGATCCCGGCCCCACACGAGGAACGCTTGGCACCGCTCCAACTCGCCGCGAAGCCATTCCCGAAAGCCGGGTTGACCCTGGCAAGGCGGCGCGGACGGCTGGACGTGGCAGCCCCGCTTTCCGCATCGTTCGCACCGGGCGCGCCGGGCCAGCATGACCAGGGACGTTCCCGGCCCGACGCGGCGGATCAGATCGTCGATCGGCACCGCGTTCCAGTGCTCGCATCGACGGCCGAATGCTATGCCGCCAATGCACCAGAACTCAATGAACAGGACGCCGCGCTTGCGCCAGCTGTCGAGGCTGTCGAAGCCGTAGGAAATGCGCGCCGGCTGTTTCTCATTGCGCTCTGGCATGAGAACGAATTTAGAACATTCCGCTCCCAAACGGCAACGGCCGCCCCGAAGGACGGCCGCTTGAACGTTGGTGACGGACGGTCAGTCCTCGTGCTTCGTGAGGGTATCAGGAGGGAAGGTGTCCTTCTGCTTGGCTGCTCCGTTGAACCAGAGACAGGTAGCGATTGGCGTATCGCCGCCCAATGGGACGCCAATCCAAGCAATCGTCATTATCGGGCCACCTGATTTAAGCTGCACCGTGTCTCCTACTTTGAATGCCTCGGCCATATCCAGATTCCTCATAGTTGAATGAGCGATGGATCTTACACCATAAACTATCCCTGCGCCATTTCGTGCCGTGCCTGGACGGCTAGAGGCGCTTGCCTCAAGATCGTGCTCGTGGCCTCTGTGGAGCCGAGGAAAGGCTTGTAAGAAGCGGCTGGCAATCTATCCGGACGAAGGAATCGGACACCCCGCATTCCCACCGGAACGGCATCAGTGCGGGCCAGTTCCCCACCACGGCCACATGAAGGGGTGCGCGTTCCGCCGGAAGGGGAGCGGCTCCCTCCTTCACCCTCTCCCGGTTCCGCTGGATTTCCGCCGGAACGCGCCCCGTTCTCGTGCGGAACTCCGCCGGATAGCCGGGGGCAGTATGTGGAATATCAGTAGCTTATCGAAAGCAGTAGGTTTCCGCGCCGCCTTGTGACAGGTGCAACATCACGTCTGCCAGAGCCCTGCCACAGAGCTATCGTCACGCCCAACGTCACGATGAGGCAGACCTTCGTCATCAACCATCGTGACGGTTCAGCCGGCGGACAGGCGCCAGCGCGTCATCATTCGCCGTTCGCTCGATCAACTCTGCGGCGATGTCCCCCAGCAGCGTCATCGCGGCCCGGTTCGGCCGGGGGTGTGCAGCAGGATCATGGGCGCCGGGGGCGAGCGGCACGAACACCACCTCGACGCCGTGCGGATAGAGCACGTCCATCAGGCACTGAAGGGTTTCCCATCCGGCGACCCGCCCTTGTGCCGCGTCCGGGTGCAACAGCTTCGCTGTGTAGCCGTCCTGCGCACCGGATCGATCGTCGCATTGCTCCATGGTCAGCCCGCGCTGAACGATCCTCCCGGCCAGCGCCAGCACGATAGCCCGGTATAGCTTCGGCACGGTACGCGGCACCTTTCCCGCCATCGGCCGGGGTTCCTGTTCACCCAACTGATCTTCGAGCAGCTGGAACGCCTCCTGTCGCTTGCGGCTCAACCGCTCACGATGCCAAGCCCCAAGCTCCCGCTTCACCTCACCCATCGCCGCCTCCTTCGATGGATCGTACGTCGCGTTTGGAGCAACAAAGCCCCGACAACGCACGACAACTGTTCCCCAAATAGGTACAATCATCCCGTCGCGGTAGCAAGCCTACCGCCTTCGCGCGCGTTGGTTTGGAGGGTGGATCATGGGTCTCGAAGCGGCAGCACTTGCTCTGGCGTCGGTCAGCACCGCCGTCGGGGGCTATGGCAGCATCACGCAGGACGAGTGCCTGCCGATGACGATCCTGGGCATCAGCATGGAGGTGATTCTGTAATGGGCCTTGATCCCGTCACCCTTACCGCCATCGGCGTCGGGCTTTCGGCGGTCTCTACCGCGACCGCCGTCTATGGCTCCATTCAGCAGGGGCAGGCACAGTCCGCCGCCCTGAAGGCGCAGCAGGAACAGCAGAGGCAGCACGAGGAGCAGCTGCGCACCCGCGCGGTACAGGACGAGGCCGCGCGCCGCGAGGAGTTGGTGGCGAACATGAGCACCATGGACGCCATCCGCGCCGGCCGTGGCCTGTCCGGTACCAGCCCCACGGCGCTGGTGATCCGCAACGACGCGACCGACACGGCCATGGACGACATGCGGGTGTCGCGCCTGAACATCCTGAACGGTGCCGATAGCGCCCGCCAGCAAGGCGAGCAGTACGGGTCTGCGGCGTCCACGGCGCTGACCACCGGCTATCTTGGAGCCGGCAAGTCGTTGCTGGACTTCGGCGCGAAGAATAGCGGGCTGCTGGCGAGTGGCGGCGACACTTACGGCCGGGGGGTCAAGGAAACGAAGACTGGCCGTCTTGTTGGGGGCATCTGATCATGGCCGGCACCGGACTTCCTTTCGGCCGCAACGGCGGCCCCGTCCTCCTTCAGCCGTCTCCCGATGTCCAACCCGTGGCCGCCCTGGAGGAGGCCAAGGCCTGGGGCATCGTCACCGACACGGCCCGTTCCGGCCAGCGACTGGGGATGGAGCTGCTGGACATCGAGCGCGAGGGATATCGCGCCGATCTGGAAACCCGCGTCACGCGCGAGGTGGCGGACCTCTACGCCCAGCATCCCGACGATCCGAAGGCGCTGGAAGGGAAGCTGCAGGCCTACCGCGACGGTGTGCTGAAAGAGGTGGATTTCCTTCACGCCGACGTCGCCCGCGGCGTGCTGTCCAAGACCTCGAATGCCGTCATGAACCGCGCACAGACGGCGTGGATCGCGAAGACGGCGGCGCTCAATGAGGACCGGATCAATACCCGCATGGCCGGGCTGATGTCCGAGGGCATGGGGTATGCCGGTGCCAGCGACGCGCAGGGGCTGGAGCGGTCATACACCGAGTTCGGTCGCTTCGCCGACGAGAAGGCCCGGCTTGGCTTTTGGAGCCCGGAACACGCCGAGAGCGCAAAGGGCCAGTTCGCCGCCCAGGCGAAGGCGGAGCAGGGGCTGGCGTCCGTCGCCGGCATGTTCCGCATGGAGGGGCCGAACGCGGCGCTGGCGCATGCCGAGGCGGTGTATCAGGACCCGCGCCTCCCTCTCACCCCGCAGGAGCGCGGCCGGTTCCTGGAGCGGTCCCACGCGCTGGTGTCCGACCTCTCCGCCCGGCAGCGCCGGGACGAGGCGCAAACCGCCCAGGCAGAGGCAACCGTCTATGCCCAGCGCTTGGCCGATTTCCAGAAGCGGGCGATCGACGGCACGGCGACCGAGTCGGAGTTGCTGAACGCCTACCACGGCGGGCAGTTGGAGCCGTCCGATTACATCACCCTGTACCGGGCCGTGCATAAGCGGACGGAGGAGGACGCCGCCACCACCGCAGCCATCCAGCGCGTCGAGCAGGCCGGCCGGCCGCTTCCGGCCACGCCTCAGTCCTTCGCCGCCCGCACCGTAGGAGCCGAGTGGAACCCGAGCGGGCCGGACAAGAACCCGGAGAGCAGCGCGGCAGGCCCCGGCCAGTTCATCGACAGCACCTGGATCTCCACCGTCCGCAAGCACGCCCCGGAACTCGCCGCCGGCAAGTCCGATGCCCAGGTGCTCGCCCTTCGTGACGGTGGGAAGCCCCAGGAGCGGCTTGCCCTGCATCAGCGCATGGTCGACGCCTACGCCACCGACAACGCCGACTATCTCCGCCGGAACGGCATTCAGCAGGTGGGGGATGGGGAGAAGTATCTGGCCCACTTCGCCGGCCCGGAGGGGGCGCTTTCCGTCCTCAAGGCGGACCCGTCCACACCGATCCGCGAGATCCTGTCCGCCGGCGCGATGAAGGCGAACCGGACGTTGAAGATGGATGGCAGACCCTTCGCCGATTGGACAGCGGGCGACCTTCACGCTTGGGCGAACGGCAAGATGGGGGCGACCGCTCCGACATCGCAACCGCCGGCCGGCCAAGTCGAAGCGGGGAACATCGATCTGGCAGCCCGCCCGGTGGTGAAGAACGCCGATGGCACCATCAGCACCGTCCGCTCCATGTCGATCGGCACCGACAAGGGGGAGGTGCTGATCCCCACCGTCAGCGACGACGGGCGCATCCTCTCCGAAGACGAGGCCATAGACCTGTTCCGGCGGACCGGGAAGCATCTGGGCATCTTCGACACGCCCGACCATGCGACCGCCTATGCGGAGGCCCTGCATAACCAGCAGGCGGCCATGTATGGCGACAAGACGCCAACCGCCCCGGCCGCCACCCACGCGCCGTACCTCGACCCCCGCAGCAAGGAGGATCAGGACGCGGTGAACCTGCATTGGGCGGCCATGTCCAAGCAGATGGACGCCGCCGGCTTCTCCGCCGCCGACCGGCAGTCCGTCACCCTCTCGACCATCGCGCGGACCGGCATCATCCCCGACGCCGTTGCCGGCGACGTCCGGGCGAAGCTGCGCAACGGCACCGTCGAGGAGCGGGTGAACACCGCCCGGTTCGTCGACCGGCTGGAAGTGCGCGCGCCGTGGGTTGCCCGCGACCTGGACGGGCAGGACTTCGCGCTTGCCCATCTGATCAACGACCAGCTGCGGGGCGGGGCCGACGCGGCTACCGCCGTCGGTCGGGCCGAAGCCGCGATGCGCCAGGACCCGGCAGAGTTGGAACGCCGGAAGCAGGCCTATGGTGGTGATCGGAAATCCCGCGAGGCGAACCTGTCGTGGCTGACCAAGCAGGGCCGGCACTGGTTCAGCAGCAACGCCGCAGTGCCCGATGCGCTGGCGGGGGAGTTCGAGGAGCGGACGCGGGACGCCTTCCTGGCTACCGGCAGCCTCGACGTTGCCCGCGCGACCGCATGGCGCGACCTGTCCCGCATCTGGGCAGAGACCAAGATCGGGGGAAAGCGATTCGCCCGCTACGCCCCGGAGGCCGTCTATGCGAACGGGCGCGATCCGTCATGGATCGAGGCCCAGCTCTACCACGACCTGTCCCAGGCCGGCACCGTCGCCCCCGTCGAGGGGCTGAAGGGGCGGGTGCGGCTGGAGGCCGACCCCCTGTCGGCACACGAGGTCAAGCCGTCCTATGTCGTGCTGGAGCAGGACGAGCGCGGCGTGTGGCAGCCGATCCGCGGGAAGGACGGCGCGCCCATGCTCGGACCAGACGGCCGGCCGATGCGCTGGCGTCCGGACTGGAGCACGTCGCCGGCCGCCGACGAGGAGCGCCGACAGACCGCACGCGCCGTCGACCTTGCCCGCACCATGCGCGACACCCGCGACCTTCAGCCCTCCGTCCCGGCGAACAGCACCGCCGGAATGTTCATGTCCCGCTGATCCGGAGCCATCCCCATGCCCTTCCTGACCACCGCCGACGCCGAGCAGGGGCTGGCGTCGCTTCCCGCCCACCTTCCCCAGGCCCCGGAGCAGCCGGCCCCGTCCTTCGTCACCGAGACCGTGCCAGCCGCCCTTCGCCAGGGGAACAGCGTTGGCGCGGCGATGGCGCGGGATTGGTCGCTCCCGTCCGTTGAGGATCAGGACTTCGACCCCTTCGCCAGCCTGGAGGAGAGATACCAGCCCTTCGCCCGCGCCTTCATCAGCGCGGAGAACCCGGCCGACGTGGCGCGGATCAAGCGGCAGATCGACCAGGAGGAGGAGGACCGCCGGACGCTGGCAGCCGCCGGCACGCCGGGCGTGGTCGCCGGCATGGTGGCGGGCATCGTCGACCCGGTGAACCTCCTCCCCTTGGGCGTGGCGGCCACCGCCGCCCGGGGCGCCGCCGTGCCGGCCAGGATCGCCATCGGCGCGGCCGGGGCGGGGTTGGGTGCCGCTGTCCAGGAGACCGTCCTGCAGGCCGCCCAGGAGACGCGCACGCCGGCAGAGTCGGCGCAGAACATCGGCACCGCCATGCTGTTCGGTGGCGCCGTCGGGGCCGCGGTGGGGCCGGGCAGCCGAGCGGTGAACGCCGCCCGTGCCGCTGGCGCCGGTGCTGGCGTGGGTGCGGCAACCGAGATCATCGGAAACCCGGACGCCACCCCCGCATCCGTCGGTGTGGCGGCGCTGTTGACCGGGATCCTTGGAGGTGCTGTCGGAGCCGTTCACGGATCATGGGGCGAGCTGGAAGCGAAGGCCGGCCGCGACCTCACCCCGCCGGCTGACCGCGACGCCGGGCCGCTCGACCCCACCGCCCCGCGACCGGACGCGCCGGCCGATCCGCTGCTGCCCGGTCAGGTGCGGCTGACCGCCGAGGACTTGGCCCGCGACACCGGCGGGCGCCTCGACCTGGACCGCGCCAGCGCCGGCCCGAATGATGGCGTGCAGAGTGTTGGCGCCGCCCAGGCCCGTGCGCCGGTGGCGGAGGAGCGCCTGGTTTCCGCCTTTGGGCTGGAGAAGGGGATTGCGCAGACCGCCCCCCTGTTGCGGCTGGCGACCTCCCCCAGCGTCGAGACCCGCCGCGTCGCGCAGGAACTGCTGGAGACCCCCTTTGCCTACGAGAAGAACGCCCTTGGCGTGGCGTCGCCTGTCGCCGTCGAGACGCGGGTGAAGCTGTGGGACGCGCCGCTGGCGCAGTCCATCGGCGACCTGGAGGCGGCCTTCCTCCGCTACCGCACCGGCCGGCCCGACGCCTCGATCACCGCACTTCGCGCTGGCGACCTGTTCGGCGAGGCGCGCCGGGCGGGCCGGCTGACCTTCGACCAGTTCAAGCAAGCCGTCGGTCAGGCGATGCGCCGCGGGGACGAGCACCCCATTCCGGAGGTGGCGGAGGCCGCGCGTGCCTTCCGCCAGCGCCTGTTCGACCCGCTGAAGGAGGAGGCCATTCGCGCCGGGCTGCTGCCTGAGGACGTGAAGGTGGAGACGGCGACCTCCTACCTCACCCGCGTCTACAACCACGAACGCATCAAGGCGCGCCGGCCGGAGTTCGTCCGCACCGTTACCGACTGGCTGACGGGCGAGCGTGACGCCGCCGCCGACCGGCTGGAGGATCACCGGGCTAAGGTGGAGGCGATGACGCCACAGGCCGAGCGGGAGCGCGCCCAGGTGCAGGAGACGGCATCCACCCTTGGCCGGGCCCAGGCGACGCTGAACAGCCTTCGCGCCGACCGACGCGCCGCCATCAACGAGCACCACCGCGCCCAGCGGGAGGCGACCCGCGCCGGCGAATCGTCCCCGCCCTTCGCCGACTTCATGAAGGACATCCGCCGGGGCCGTCCCGCCGGCAAGCCGCCGATGCGGTTGGCCGCGTGGCTGACGAAGAAGGGCGGGGTGCAGAACCAGGGCGGGGAACTCCGCGCCATCGGCATCGAGCACAAGAGCCGGCCCGGCCTGATCAACAACAAGGGCGGCATGCCCCTGGACGAGGCCGCGCGCGCCGCGTGGGAAGAGGGCTACATCGGCGCCCGCGACGAGCGGCCGGATATTCAGGAGCTGCTGGACGCGCTGCAATCCGACGTGTCCGGCCGGGGGCCGGTCTACCGGGAGGACGACCTGGATTACATCGCCCGGCAAGAGGAGATCGACCGGTTCCGTGCCGACCTCGACCGCGAAGGCCTGGACCTGAACAAGCTGTCGGACGCCGAGTTGGAGGCGCGGCTTGCCCTGGAGCGCGAAGGCCCCATCACCGAGGAGGAGGCCCGCCGGCTGGAACTGGACGCCGCGCTGGTGTCCGACCGCCGCGCCGTGGCGGAGGCCCGCAGCCGCACCGCCGAGCAGCGGTTGACCGGTATCCGCGCCAAGGTCGCCGAGGCCCGCAGCAAGCGGGACGAAATGGAGATGTGGCTCGCCAACCGGAAGGCCGCCCTTCGGGACACCGAGGAGGGACTGAAGAAGGCTGAGGCCAAGGTGCGGGAGACGGTGGATTTCGCCCGGGCCGAGGACATGGAGTTGGAGGACATCGCCCAGCAGATCACCGACCGGATCCTTGGGGCGCCGGCCGGGCGCATCCCTTACGACGCGGTGCCGCTGGCCCGCGGCCCACTGAGGGAGCGAACCTTCAACATCCCCGACCACCTCATTGAGCCGTTCCTTGAATCGGACGTGGAGATGGTGGCCCGGCACTACCGGCACAGCATGGCGCCGGACGTGGAGCTGGCCCGCACCTTCGGCCGCGCCGACCTTGCCGACCAGATCGCGAAGGTGTCGGAGAGCTACGTGCAGAAGATGCGCGGCACCACAGACGAGCGGCTGCTGCGCCGGTTGGACGCCCAGCGCCGTGCCGATATCCGCGACTTGGAGGCGATGCGCGACCGGGTGCGCGGCACCTATGGCGCGCCGGCCGATCCCGACTCGCTGCTATCCCGTGCTGTGCCTGTGGTGGCGAACTGGAATTTCCTCCGGCTGCTGGGGCAGATGACGGTTTCCAGCGCTGCCGACCTTGCCCGGCCCGTCATGGTGCACGGCGTCACCCGCGTGTTTGGCGATGGCGTGCGCCCGCTGGTCAGCAGCTTCCGTGCCTTTCGCGCCAGCGCGGCCGAGGTGAAGGCCGCCGGCACCGCCCTCGACATGGTGCTGCACTCCCGCGCCCTGTCCATCGCCGACATCGGCGACGTCTACGGCCGGGGGAGCCGCTTCGAGCGGGGGCTATCGGCCGCGGCGAATCGGTTCGGCACCATCACGCTGATGGCCCCGTGGAACGCGGCGCTGAAGCAGTTCAGCGGCGTCATCACGGCTACCAACCTGATCCGCGACGCCCAGGCGCTGGCCGCCGGCAAGCTGGCGAAAGACCGCCTTGCCCGGTTGGCCGCCGCCGGCATCGACCAGGACATTGCCGAGCGCATCGCCCGGCAGTTCGGCCAGCACGGCGAGACGGTCGACGGGGTGCGCATCGCCCACACCGATCGGTGGACCGACCGGCAGGCGCTGGAGACCTTCCGCGCCGCCATCGTCCGCGAAGTGGACCGGACCATCAGCACGCCGGGCGCCGGGGTGCGGCCGCTGTGGATGTCCACGCCGGTTGGCAAGCTGGTGGGGCAGTTCAAGTCCTTCAGCTTCGCCACGACACAGCAGATCGCGATTGCCGGCCTTCAGCAGCGCGACGCCGCAGTTCTGAACGGGCTGATGGTAGCGGTCGGGCTTGGCATGTTGTCGCACCTGTTCGTGTCCGTCTTGGCCGGGCGCGAACTGTCCGACGATCCGGGCGAGTGGATCATGAAGGGGGTGGACAAGTCGGGCGTCACCGGATGGCTGTTCGACGCGCTGAACATCACCGGCAAGTTCACCCGCGGACTGACCAGCCCGGACAGCCTGATCAAGGGCGAGCCGGTGGGCCGCTATGCTGGACAGAACGCTCTGGAGGCGCTGTTGGGCCCGACGGCCGGCTTGGTCGGGGACGCCGCCCAAGTGGCAGGCTCGACCGTCACCGGCGACTGGAGCCGCGGCGATGTCTCGCGCGCCCGGCGGATGATCCCGTTCCAGAACCTGTTCTTCGTTCGGTGGCTGTTCGACCAAGCCGAGGCGGGCGCCGCGGAGGAGATGGGGCTGCCAGCGGAGCGCGCCAGCGGGCGCTGATTGCCAAGTCTAAATTGCGCGGCTATCGTCGCGTGCATGGCTTGGGAAAATTTCGCAATCGGGGCGGGGATTGGCCTTGCGTCATTCGGCTGGTCACTGATCCGCCATCCGATCTACGGGGGCTATCCAATCCAGGGAGCCGCCACCGCGGCGCTCATCGGTGCAGTCCTGTGGGGATTGCTCATCAGTGGCGGGCGCTGGTTACTCGATGTGTGAAGCGACAACGCCCAACAGGGGCGGTGGGGGGATGGTCGATGAGTAAAAACCCGCCGATAATAAAAATTGAACAAGCAACGCAGTTTTTGATTGACAAGAAAGTCACGTTTCCGCCGTGTCCGTTGTGCGGTTGCTCGAAATTTTCATGGTACAGCACAAAGGAGGATAATGTCCTCTTCATCGAAAAGAATATCATCATCACCGATAGCGGTGAACAGGCCGATGAATACAAACCTGTCGCGACATCTTTTTGCGACAACTGTGGTTACTCTATCGATTTTGACGGGCTTGTTATGTTAGCGTGGAAACGGATGCAGAAGAATGGAGGTGCGGATGAATAACGTCCACAACCTGCCTTCCGGCCGCCGACGCTCAACGCTGACAGAGTTTGACCGTCCTATTGACGGTGGCGGTGACGGTCCCCATCCTCCTGATATGGAACAGCGCGTCGCAAAGCTCGAAACGGACGTTGGCGAGATCAAGGACATCTTGAAGCGCCTGGAGCCCTCGCTATCCCGAATCACGGTCGACCTTGCCGAGTTGAAAGGCAAGATCTCGCACATGCCCACCCTGTGGCAGATCGCCGGCACCATGCTGGCCATCAATGCTGGGATCGTTGCCGTCGCTGGCCTCGCTGTGGCGCTTCTACGGCACGCGGGATAGCCATCCACCCGCCCAACAGCAGCCCGCCCGCCACCCGGCCGGCGGGCTTTCTTGTGCCTGGACGCCGCCTTACCTCAGCTCGCCTTATTCGCCGTCCAATTCCGCCTCCAACATTCGTTCGAGCCGCCATCCGACGCCGGGCATCAAGTGGCCCAGGATGCGTACAGAAGCCGCGATGATGATGAAGACGGCCAAGCCGACGATGAACAGCGCCCAACCCGGAAACCTCTTCCAGCGCTTTCGCAGCTTCTCGGCAACGACAACGCCGCCGGTCAGGGCGCCGAGTGGGCCGACCAGATAGAGGAACTGCGCCACCACCGATTCGGCGAACGCGGCGACGAAGCGGTGTTCGCCCCAAGCGTCCTGAATTCCGCCGATTGCCATGGCGCCAAGAACCACCAGCGATAGGCCCTTGGCGAAGCTCTTTTCTCTCTGATCCATGCCCGCCCCCAGAACGTCGCCTGAAGCGTGCATCGATAACCGCAAGATGGGAAGGGGCGCCGCCTTACCCGAACAGCGGCCCGCCCTTGTCCAGCCGCACGCCCGGCCCGCCGTCGCCGTGGTATGGCCCCTCCGGGATGAACTTCACCCCGTGCGCCTCGAATGCCTTGCGCACGGCGTCGACGTTCGCCGCGACGCTTCGTGACGGGCCAAGCTTTTCCATGCGCTGGATCGTGGGCAGAGATAGCCCGGACGCTTCTGCAAGCTGGGGCTGGCTCCAGTCGAGCAAGGCACGGGCAGCCTTGAGTTGAGCGGCTGTGATCATGTTTTTCCCATCATCCGTGATGCGTTCCGCTTGACGGCATCCGCATCGTTCGTTATGTCTATCACATCACCGACGATATGGAAGCCATTACGGCGCCCCCCGTCGCGGAGGATTTTCCAGATGATCGACATCACCAACGCGCCGCCGGGCGCGAACACCCCTGGCTTGTTCGGTTCCCCCTGATCCCAGGGCGCAGCCAATCACCCCTACCCAAGAGGCAACCCTGCCGAACGGCCAGATGCTGAATGGGGTAGCCCGACCGAACTCCGGGTGACCGGCCGCCGATCGTCGGCGCCGGATCAACCCGGAGACGACGAATGTCCAACCACCCGAACCGCGCCCACACCGAAGCCCCGGCCATGAGCTTCGAGCAGCAGGTGGCGCAGGTGCTCGACAGCCTGACGAAGGAGCTCACCGTGTCCGAACCCCCTACCGGCCCGCTGGACGCGGCCAACGAATACGCCGCACCGCCTCGCCATGCCTCTTCTTTGGCAACCACCGTGATCCCCGCTCTCGGGCTGACCTTCCGGGAAGCCGCCGACCGTGCCCGTGATCTGTTGACCCGCGCCGCCGCCAGCCATGAGCGTGACGAGGACGACGAAGGGCCGGCCGCTGCCGAGCGGCTCGGCTGGCAGGGGGAGGCGAACCGTCTTCACGACGCCATTCTTGCCGCGGCGCCGGTGACTGTTGCCGACTTGTCGGTGAAGCTGGAGCGGCTGACGTGTCCGATATTCGGCGTGGGCGTCTTTGTGCATCCTAATCACCTGCAGAACCTTGCAGAGGATGTTCGGCGCATGGTTGCGGCTGTGCTGGATTACCGCGGCATGCCGACCACGACCATTCCCGAACTGGGCATCACCTTCGCCGAGGCCGCCGAGCGTTACCGCTCGTTGCGCCGGGCCGAGATGGAGGCGAACCAGCGGGGCGACCAGGGCGCGGCCGACGACACCAACCGGCGACACTGTCAGCTCGCCGACCAGATCATGGACGCCGCACCCGTCACGCCGGCCGACGCCATCGTGATCTTGGGCATGCTGGCCGATCGGGAGATGGGTGTTGCCGCCGGCATCGACGACGAGCGAGCGCAAAGGGCGCTGGAGCGGGTGTATGCGCTCCTGTCCGTCGCGAGGCAGCCGCAGGGACAGTCGGAGGAGGGCGAGCTTTCCGCCATGGTGTGCCGGTGGTTGGAACTGCGGGATGTCGCGGACCCGTCGGAAGACGAAGCCGCGGAGCTTGACCGGCTGTTCGACCGCATCGCCGCCTATCAGCCCCACACCGCTGCTGACGCGCTGGCACTGCTGGTGTTCGTGCTGACCTGCTACATGGGCGACAGCATCATCGAGCTTCAGAACGATGGGAGCGGCTACGCCCGTGCCTTGCAGAAGGGGCTTGCCCACTTCGCGAGCGCCGGCGATTCCGCGGCGGGAACGCTGTACCGGCTGGGGCCGATCGGGCTGATCGACGAACGCGCCTTTTGGGTCGATCCCGAAGCGAACGGGACAATCGCTCGCCATGGACACCGTGAGGCGGAAGCGTTTCCGGGGAAGGCTGATGACGATGTCGAGTTGCTGGACCTGTGGAGGCGATATCTCCCTCTGAAGGCCGAGGCCGAGCGGATCAACGAGGCAACCGCCAACGGGGATCCGGAGGCATGGGAGCGCGCCCACAAGCCTTGTGACGAGTTGGAGGATCGCATGGCCGTTATCCCCGCTCGGACGCCCACCGGCATCGCTGTCAAGCTGGCGGTTCTGTGGCAGTGGGGCGGGGCGTATGTCGAAGGAGGCAAGGGCGGCAATGAGCGGGAGAACGGCCCCAGCTACTTGAGCGACTTCATGACGCGCTGGCTGTGGATGATCATGAACGAGGCCCGAGCCTTGGGCGCTTCCATGCCGCTTCTGCCCAACGACGCGACCATGGATACGGCCGCTGCCGCCGCGGAGAGCCGCCGGCTCGTTCTGGAGATTGAGAGCGAAGCCCCGGTTGATCCGGTTGCCGACGCCGCGGCAGAGGGAGCCGAAGAGGAGGAGCTTCCGGTAGTCGACCGGACGGGATCGGGACTTTCGAAAGCCGAAGTCCGGTTCATGAACGTCCTCGACAGGATGGGTCCGGACGACAAAGAGGGGCTGATCCTCACCGGAGAGGCGATGATTGCTTTGGGCGATGCAATGAAGGCGGCGCAGAAAGCCGCTGCAATCGACCGGCGGTGGTCGGAGTTCTTCGCCAAGCTTCTGAGGGAAGACGCCGCCAAGCTCCACCCGGAAGGCGATAACGGCTTGGTCGCTGCGAACGGTGATTCCGCGACCGCCGATCCGTTCAGCGACGCGGTCGAGGACATCGGCGCCCAGGCGTCTGCCACCCTCTCTATGCCGCTGGAGATGACCGACCGCATGGTCGACGCGGGCGCCAGCGCCGCCGGCATCACCCCCGAACAGTTCAAGGCCGCGGTACAAGCCGCGAGAGAGGCGAGGGCGGCATGACCATCCTGACCTTTCCGGTCGAAAAGCGGGGCGCCCAGCGCCCCGCCGTTCAGCAGGAGACCACCATCGTCCGGCTGACGCTGACCGAGGCCGCCGACTGGCAGCGGACGATCATGGTGGAATGCCGCCGCCAGCGCGTGCTGACCCCCTCGCTTCCGGCCTTCCTGAAGCGCGCCGGGCTGATGGACCGGTGCACCTTTCTTTCCAGCACCGGGCCGGGCGAGCCGCTGGTGTTCCGGCACCTTGGGGTTCCAACCCTCTCCGTTCTCGGCCGCGCGTGGGGCCGATCCGTTCTGAACCAGCCGGACGAAGCGGATCCTCATGTCGAGTTCGCCCACAGCATCGGCGCCCAGTACGCCGAATCCATCGGCGCCGGGGAAGCCGTCTTTAACCGGGTGACCGTCTCGGGCGTCGGGCGCCCCTTCGTCTACAGCCACGCCCTCTATGGGTGGGAGGATCGGGGCCGTCGCGCCATCCTCTCCGCCGTCGATATTGCCACCGTCCATTGAGGAGCGCCCGCCCATGTCCCGCTTCGCCTTGATCGCCGCCGGCCTGTCCATCGTTGCCATTGCCGCCGCTGGCGCCGCATCCTTCGCCAGCCAGCAGCCGGAGCCCGCCCCGGTGCTGCGCATCGCCACCGAGGGCGCCTTCGCCCCGTGGAACGCCACCACTGCCGACGGAAGGTTGGTGGGGTTTGAGGTCGACCTTGCGCGGGACCTGTGCCGCCGGATGCGGGTCCGCTGCGCCATCGTCGCCCAGGACTGGACCGGCATCCTGCCCGGCCTGCAGCAGGGCCAGTATGACGCCGTGATGGCGGGCGTCACGGCCACCACTGAACGCGCTGCCGTGGTCGACTTCAGCGCCGCCTATGCCGCCGACCCGGCGGTGTTCGCGGTGCGGCCCGGTTCCGATCTGGCGGGCGCCTTGCCCGATGTGGAGCGCGCGGACCTATCCACCCCAGCCGGCCAGCGCATCGCCAGCAGCGCAGCGCACGTCCTGGACGGGAAGGTGATCGCCGTGCAGGCCTCGACCATCCACGCCCACATGCTGGAGACGCTGTTTCCCCGCGTCCGGCTACGCTTCTACGAGACGGTGGACGCCGCCGCCCTGGACCTCTCGGCCGGCCGCGTCGATGCGATGCTGACCGCCCGGACGTCGGTGGAGGCCCTTCGCGCCGTCCGCGGGGACCTGATCCCGGCCGGCCCGGCTTTCAACGGCGGCCTGTTGGGCGGCGGCGTGGCTGTCGCCGTCCGAAAGGGCGACCAGCTGTCCGCCCGCCTTTCCCAGGCAATCGCCAGCGCCACCGAGGACGGCACCACGTCGCGCCTGTCCGCCTGCTGGTTCGGCGCCGACCTGTCGGTCAGGTAGACGCCAGGACGCGCCGGGCCGCTTCCTTCAGATCCAGCACCACCGCATCCCGCGACCAGCGCATGAAGTGCAGAGGCAGCCGGCCAATGCCCGCCTGCTGGTAGAGCACCGCGGGCAGAGGCTCCAGCAGCGCCCGCCCGGCGCAGCGCCTCTCCCATACCGGCACCGTCTCCGGATCGACCAGCCCAACCACCCACCGCGGCGACCACCGATCGAGCGCCACCAGACGCGCCACGGCGCCCAGCAGGTGGAACAGCCCGCGCCCGCGCCAATCCGGCCGGTTCCAGCCGGCAACGATCCACGCCACCGCCCCACGGGTGTCGTGCGCGGAGGGCGAGGCGCAGAACGCCCATTCGTCCGATGGAGCAGCACCAGGATCATGGAACGCCGTCAGGTCCCCAACCCGCGCACCGAAGCTGACTGCCGAGCAGTCGACCAGCACCACACCATGGGTGGCGGCGAACTCCCCGTCGGCATCGACCGCAGCAACCCAGAACGACGGAGCCACCGCCGGCCGAGGGAGGAGGGGGAACCAGTTGGCGCGGTGTCGGGCGTTCAGCCGCTCCAACGCCTCCCATTCCTTGACCAACACCGGCGTGACGCCGGCAGCCAGCGCGGAGGCGCACAGCGCGTCACGGGCGGCCTTCAGGACTTCGGCATGCGGGCCAGTGCCCAGGCGGAGGGTTTCGACCAAGCGGCGTTCGGCAGGCATAGTGCGAGGGTCCATCGGCTATTGCCAAAGAAGCTCGCCTCACTCAATGACCGTCGCCCAACGCACCGAAAACCAATGCCGCTCTACTCGGCACGAAGCAAGTAGATCCTTCTAATTATCATGCTGATGTTGAGGCTTGATGAGAAAACACAGTCTCTTACAATATGTCGCAGCCACTCGTCTTCATCCGTAATTGTATCATCAATGACATTCATGTGCCCTGCTGTTAATCTAGCAATCTTATCAACGTGGGGTGATCCGCCAGATATGCTTATTGCCATATTGTCATGAAAGTTTATGTACCAATCTCTTTCGGTTTTTAAGTAGAAATAGTCAATTTCATTGTTGGGGTTATCGGTAGGAACGAAGACGTGCTCTGTTTCAATACTTCCTATATCATCATCAGATATACCAAGATCGAAAACAGAGTCAGCGTGGATGCGATGTAGGAGTGGACCATCAATGGTGCGCAACACAATGCCGCAATTACGGATCTCCAATTTCATGTAGTTCCGCATTGCGCCAGCGATTGCGGCAAGAAACAGATCGCGGCCACTCCACAATCTGAAAGAGCCACCACTTACACGCGGAGCTTTGATCGCCTCGATGGCTTCAGATGCTTGAAGCCGGCGCAGGTCACCTATCGATACGCCTGATATTTCTTCGGCCTCGCTATCGCTGAAGTACCACCGTTGAGTGCGTGGTCGGGTCATTAACTCCGCCCACTCTGCTGCATTGGTGGGATCGTTGCTGACCATGTGCATTCCCCATTCTCTGTCGCTAGAGCGCTTGAACGAGATCTGTTCAAGAGCCGATTGAACGACGCCCGTTCAGGTGATACGGTCTTTCGGAGGAAATGCAAGGAATACTGAGGACGCCATGAAGATGGAGACCGTGTTGGTCGCTCCGCTGCATCCACTGCCCACGCCGGCCAATGATGACGCGATGTTACGAGACACCGAAGCCGCCGCCCTCCTGGGGGTGAAGACCAAGACCCTTGCAAACTGGCGCTGCCAGGGGCGTGAAGATCTTCCCTTCTACCGCGTCGGCGGTCGTGCAATCCGGTACCGCCGGGGCGACGTGATCGCCTTCCGTGACCGGCACCGTCTCACCAGCACCAGCGATACCGGCGCGGCTGCATGATTCGGGGTGACCACCTATCGGAGTGCTCGCCTTGAGCAAGAAGCCGCAGTCGTACAAAAAGGGCGAAGTGAGCGGCCCGCCCGACGGCCAAGGGTTCGTGTGGCTCACCGCCGAGCTTCTGCGGTCCCCCGCCTATCGTGCGCTGTCGCTTCATGGCCGCTGGCTGATTGATTTCCTGATGGTCGAATACCTCCAGCACGCTGGCCTGGAGAACGGCAACCTGATGGCTCCCTATGAGCAGCTGGTTGATCGTGGCATCCCGCGGCGTGCCATCTCCGCGACCATTCGGGAGGCGGAGGCGCTGGGCTTGATCGTTGTCGAGCGAGGCGGGAAGCGGAACCATGTTGAGAACCACGAAAGCAGGTATCGCCTGACGTGGCTCGAGTCTCAGGTCCAAGACGCGGCGAAGCCCTACTGGGCCAGGGGAACGGATGAATGGCGCCGGGTGACCGAGGCCAAGGCCGAAGCCATACAGGCCGAGTTGAAGGACGAGTTGAGGGCCGCCCGCGATGGCCGAAAGGCCCGCCAAAAATTGGCCACTCGGTTCCCGCGTGGGGAACTCGCTCGGTTCCCGCGTGGGGAACTCGGTCAGTACCCAATGCGGGAACCGAGCGCCACCGAAACCCAGCCTGATCAATGCTTCGGTCAAGTTCCCCACGCGGGAACACCTTCTAAGATCTTGGCCCCCATCGGCAAGGTGCCGCAGTCGCCGGCCAACGATGACATGGCCGAAGCAGAGCAGGGGGACATTGAGCGGTACCTTGCTCGGCATCGGCCGGAGAACGCCGACGAATTGCGCCAGGACCTGAAGGCGCATCTGGAGACAGCACCCCGAGGCACCTTGTCCCGGATCGCCGAGGCGGCGGGCATGACGGCATCGAGGCTTTCCCACTTCAAATCCGGGGGCGCCCTGTCCGATGAGGCGGCGGAGGCGCTGACCCGAGCGCTGCAGGAGGCGAGGGCAGCATGAACAAGGGGACCGCGCACAGCGCCGGCCAGCCGCTGGCCACCACCGAAGAGCAGCTTGTCCAGCCCCGCCGGCGCGGTGTGCTGGTGATCGGCTTCTTTCCCATGCGGGCGCCACGCCCGAAGCCGCCCAGGGTCTACCGCGCCCGCCGCCCCCGGCCGGTGCAGTTCGACCTGTTCCCCGAGACCTCGACCGAAGAAAGGCGTCCGCGCCGTGTCAGACCTCGACCCTGAAGATTACCTCCGCGACACTATCGCCGTGATCCCGAAAAACGCCCGGCAGGAAATCCGGGTCCGGATCGGTGAATATCGCGACTCCCGCTTCGCCGACGTCCGGGTGTTCGTCGACCCGCCGTCCGACCGCGCGCCGCTTGGCCGGGTGCCGACCAAGAAGGGCGTCGCCATTCCCTTGGGCGCCATCCCGGATGTGGTGTCCGCCCTCCGCAAGGTCCAGGCGATAGAGGCCGCCCGTCAGGCGCCCGCGAACCAGGACACCAAGCCGAAGACCAGCACCAGGAGGAAGGCGCGATGAACACCGATGACCCCGACTACCAGCGTCGCCGCGACCAGCTGATCCGCGATTTCGCCATACTCGACTCCATCCGGGCCGGTCGAGGCACGCCCGCCACCGACGAGTTGCACACTTCCCGGCTGGCCATCCTCAGTGGTGATGCCCCGCAGCCCGGTAAACCGCGCTTTCGCGTCATCGAAGGGGGAAAGGGCAAGCCGTGATCATCGTCCACCCGGCCGTGATCGAGCAGTTCAAGGCGCTCCGGGAAGCGCGCCTCGCGCTGACCGAAGGAGAGCGGCTGCAATCGCAGCAGGAGAGCCTTCAGGTTTTGTGCCTGGTGGCTTACGGCACCCCCAGGGGCGACCAACTGTTCGCGGCATGGGAGCAGACCCACCGCGCCGCGAACGACAACATGGCTCGGATCGAAGCGCTGGGCGCCCGGCGTGAGGCCGCCAACGCGGCATACGACGCTCTGCCGGCGGAGACCCAACTCGCATGGCTCCGACAGGCAATCCCCGTCTGATCTAGCGAGCAACAATATTTCGCCCATGGTTTGGGGGCAAAATCGAGAGGAGACCCCCCGAGGGGGTTTCGCCGACTGAGTTTTTCCCCCACCCCCGTCCGCGCGCGCGAAGGCACCCCCCCCCCTTGTGCGGCGCCGCGCGGAGCCACCGGGAGGGCGACCGACCCCGGCCCGCCGGTGGGGAGGAGGGGAGGGCGCCAGCCCAGGGGCGCGCGCCTTCGTCGACGCCGGCCATTGACACACCGCGCACCAGCCAGCGCCGCAGAGCCGCCGCACCGTGCGCCGCAGGGGCAGAGTGCTGGCCTGATCGGCCGGTGATCCCAAACCGACGCAGCGGCGGCCGGCGAAATGCGAACGGCGCCAACGCCTTCCGATCTGGCGACGCGCTCGACCGACGCAACATCGACGCAGCGCCGACGCAACCCGAGACAGCGGGCGAGGCACCAACCGATGCACCGATCGAGGCAGCAGTGCCGGCCGGAAAGGCTTGATCCCGTTTCTCCTTTCGCGTCGGCCTACAGAGGACCGATGCACCAAGCGAGGCAGTGAGCGAGGCAGCGGCCGGCCGGGTTTGCGGTCCCGCTCCGGTCCCGTTTGCGGTCTCGCGTGCGGTCCCATCGGTCAGCCCCGGCCGCCTGAACCTGTTGCAGCGGCAGGGGAGCGGCCAACCATGCTGTGGCCCCGTTTGCGGTCCCGGATGCGGTCCACAGTCGACGGATCGGTTCATCATCGCCATCCCCCGTATCGGCTGGCGTGTCGGTTGCTGTGTCGGTGGCGTGCCTGTTGGTGTGTCGGTCGCGCCAACCCGCTCCCACATCGCTCAAGCGCACCAAAGGGTTCGGGCAATCGCTGCAGTGTCGGTTGGAGTGTCGGTGCCGTATCGGCCGCCGTGTCGGTCAGCGTATCGGCCCAGCCAGGACCAGCCGCATATAAAGATGTGCGACTCGGGTACGGGAGCGGCGGCTCCAGCAGCAATCACGCCCCGGCAATCACCTGCGGACAGGGGAGCCGAGGACGGGCCGGCCGACGAGGGCCGGACGGTGTGCCAGCAAGCCGAAACGGCGCCGCAAGATTGCTATGTGATTGCTGGAGCATGGACGCGGCGGAATGGCCGCCGCTAACCCATTGAAAAGATTGGTGCCGGATACAGGAATCGAACCCGTGACCTTCTGATTACAAATCAGCTGCTCTACCAGCTGAGCTAATCCGGCGCGCCCGTCGCTTGGCGGAGGCACACCTTAGCGTCCCTTTTCCGTGCAAACAAGCACTTGACCGCACCGGATCAGCTTCCCCGTCACTCGCGCAGGCGGGCGACCTCGTACAGGGCCACCGCGGCGGCATTGGAAACGTTGAGGCTGCCCACCGGGCCGCCGGTGGGAAGGCGCGCGATGGCATCGCAGCGCTCCATGGTCAGCCGGCGCAACCCGCTGCCCTCCGCACCCATCACCAACACCGTCTTGCCGGTCAGGTCCAGCTTCGCCAGCGTCGATTCTCCCGATTCGGCAAGTCCGACCGACCAAAAGCCGTTCTGCTGCAGGTCGGTCAGCGCGCGGGCGAGGTTGGTGACCCGGACCAGCGGCACCGCTTCCAGCGCGCCCGACGCACTCTTCGCCAGCACACCCGTGGTTTCCGGGGCATGGCGTTCGGTCACCACCACGGCGCGGGCGCCGAAGGCGGCGGCGGACCGCAGGATGGCGCCGACATTGTGCGGATCCGTCACCTGATCGAGGGCAACGATGACCGCCGACGTCTCCGACTCCAGTTCGTTGCACAAATCCTCGATGCCCAGTTCCGGCAGGGGAGAGGCGTCGACCACGATGCCCTGGTGGACGGCGCCCGCCGGCAGCATCCGATCGAGTTCCAGGCGGTCGACCGGCGAGGCCTCCGGCCGTTGTAGCCCCAGAGCGCGTGCCGCGGCAAAGGCGGGCTCCAACGCCGCCCGGCCGGAATCGGTCGCCAGCAGCCGGTGAATGCGCCGCTCCGGATTGGTCCAGGCGGCGGCGACCGGGTGCAGGCCATAGAGAAGGACGCCGCGCGCGGCCGGCGGGCGCCCCCCCTTCGCCGACCGCGGCGACGACCCTTGCTGTGCCTTCGCGCCGGAACGCTCGCCGCCGCGGTCGGGGCTACGGTCGGCGGCACGGTCGGAAGAGCGGCTGGAAGCGGGGCCGGAGCCGGGATGTCTGGAGCGCGTCATGATACCCACGAAGAAGGGGAGGAGGCCGCAGCGGACTGCGGCCGAATTTTTTCTGGTGTGAACCGCTTAACCCGTGTTGACAAGGTCTGAAAAATTCGCATATTGCCGAACTCCGCGGCGGGCACTGCCAAGCCGCGGATTGGAAGGGTGGCCGAGTGGTTAAAGGCAGCAGACTGTAAATCTGCCCGCGTTAGCGTACGCTGGTTCGAATCCAGCCCCTTCCACCACTACTTTCCACGGCTTGTCCGTGATCGCGTTTGCCCCGGACGGTCGCGCCGGCGGGATGGCTCAGGCGGGTGTAGCTCAATGGTAGAGCAGAAGCCTTCCAAGCTTACGACGGGGGTTCGATTCCCCTCACCCGCTCCAATCCCGCGTGCGCCACGGAAAACGGATCTCGGCCGGGCCATTGTGTGCGTCCGGAACGTCGGGAACGAAAGACCAAAGCGATGGCGAAGGCAAAGTTTGAGCGGAACAAGCCGCACTGCAACGTTGGCACGATCGGCCACGTCGACCACGGCAAGACGTCGCTGACGGCGGCGATCACGAAGGTGCTGGCGGAGTCCGGCGGCGCCACCTTCACCGCTTACGACCAGATCGACAAGGCGCCGGAAGAGAAGGCGCGCGGCATCACGATCTCGACCGCCCACGTCGAGTACGAGACGACCAACCGCCACTACGCGCACGTCGACTGCCCCGGCCACGCCGACTACGTGAAGAACATGATCACGGGCGCCGCCCAGATGGACGGCGCGATCCTGGTCGTGTCGGCCGCCGACGGCCCGATGCCGCAGACCCGCGAGCACATCCTGCTGGCCCGCCAGGTCGGCGTCCCGGCTCTGGTGGTGTTCCTGAACAAGGTCGACATGGTCGACGATCCGGAACTGCTGGAGCTGGTCGAGCTGGAAGTTCGCGAGCTGCTGTCGTCCTACCAGTTCCCGGGTGACGACATTCCGATCACCAAGGGCTCGGCGCTGTGCGCGCTGGAAGACCGTCAGCCGGAGATCGGCCGCGACGCCGTCCTGGCTCTGATGAAGACGGTGGACGAGTACATCCCGCAGCCGGAGCGTCCGAAGGACCGTCCGTTCCTGATGCCGATCGAAGACGTGTTCTCGATCTCGGGCCGCGGCACCGTGGTGACCGGCCGTGTCGAGCGCGGCATCGTGAAGGTTGGTGACGAAGTCGAGATCGTCGGCCTGAAGGCGACGGTGAAGACGACGGTGACCGGCGTCGAGATGTTCCGCAAGCTGCTCGACTCGGGTGAGGCCGGCGACAACATCGGCGCGCTGCTGCGCGGCACCAAGCGCGAGGACGTCGAGCGCGGCCAGGTTCTGGCCAAGCCGGGTTCGATCACCCCGCACACCAAGTTCAAGGCCGAAGCCTACATCCTGACGAAGGAAGAGGGCGGCCGTCACACCCCGTTCTTCACCAACTACCGTCCGCAGTTCTACTTCCGTACGACGGACGTGACGGGCATGGTCTCGCTGCCGGAAGGCGTCGAGATGGTGATGCCGGGCGACAACGTCGCCATGGACGTGGCTCTGATCGCCCCGATCGCCATGGACGAAGGCTTGCGCTTCGCCATCCGCGAAGGCGGCCGCACCGTCGGCGCCGGCGTCGTTGCCAAGATCGTCGAGTGATGCTATAAGCCTGCCTCCCCCGCCGGGCTCCGGTCCGGCGGGGGATTCTATCTGGCTGAAGAGTACGGTTGGGCTTCCGGAAAGCCGTTCTAAAAAGTTATTCCTAAAGTCGGGCTGAAAGGCCTTGACAACGCCGCCGAAAGAATGCTTTAAGCGGCGTCCCACGCCGAAAGGTGTGGCCGGACGGAGATAGGAGTGTAGCTCAATTGGTAGAGCACCGGTCTCCAAAACCGGGGGTTGGGGGTTCGAGCCCCTCCACTCCTGCCATCCCGTCCCAATAACGGTTAGGGTAAAAGCGGCGCCCTTCATAGTCGCTCCGGAGCTCGCACGGTTCGCACGATGGCTAAAGTCAATCCCGCAGAATTCGCGCGCGAGGTCCGCCGCGAGGTAGCCAGGGTCACCTGGCCGACCCGCAAGGAAACCGGCATCACGACCGCCATGGTTTTCGTCATGGTCGTGCTCGCCGCCCTGTTCTTCCTCGTCGTCGATCAGGTGCTGGCGGTTGCCGTTCGCTTGATCCTTGGGCTGGGAGGCTAAGACATGGCCGCGCGCTGGTACGTCGTGCACGTTTATTCGGGCTTCGAGAAGAAAGTCGCCCAGGCCATCCGCGAAAAAGCGGCTCAGAAGGGTCTGGAGGACAAGTTCGAGGAAATCCTGGTCCCGACCGAAGAAGTGGTCGAAGTGCGCCGGGGTTCCAAGATCAACACGGAACGCAAGTTCTTCCCTGGCTACGTCCTCGTCAAGATGGACCTGACCGACGAATCCTGGTCGCTGGTGAAGAACACGCCGAAGGTTACGGACTTCCTGGGCGGTGGCGGCAAGCCGCAGCCGATTTCCCAGCGCGAGGCCGAACGGATCATCCATCAGGTGCAGGAAGGCTTTGAGCGCCCCAAGCCGTCGATCACCTTCGAGGTGGGCGAGCAGGTGCGAGTGAGCGACGGTCCCTTCACCTCGTTCAATGGTGTCGTCGAGGAAGTCGACGAGGAGAAGTCCCGCCTCAAGGTGGCGGTGTCGATCTTCGGTCGCTCCACGCCGGTCGAGCTGGAATACACGCAGGTCGAAAAGATCTGAGCGCAAGGTTCCACAGTTTTTCGAGTCGGAGCTGCCGGTGCTTGCATCGGTGGCTCCATTCTGTTGCGGGAGGCTCGCCATGGCCGAACCGCAAAACCCCGCGACGCCGCGCCGGACCATCCGGTCGTAGGCGTGAGGCGTCGTCCCAGGAGGTTGTGAGATGGCGAAGAAAATCGTCGGTTACATCAAGCTGCAGGTTCCGGCCGGCAAGGCCAACCCGTCGCCGCCCATCGGTCCGGCGCTCGGTCAGCGCGGCCTGAACATCATGGAGTTCTGCAAGGCGTTCAACGCCAAGACGGCGGACCTGGAAGTCGGCATGCCGATTCCCGTGGTCATCACCGCCTACGGCGACCGCACCTTCACCTTCGTGACCAAGACCCCGCCGGTCAGCTATTTCCTCAAGAAGGCTTCGGGCAAGGACAAGGGTTCGACGACCCCCGGCAAGGGCGGTTTCGTCGGCCAGGTCACGACCTCGCAGATCCGCGAGATCGCCCAGAAGAAGATGGTCGACCTGAACGCGCACGACGTCGAAGCCGCCGCGACCATGATCGCCGGTTCCGCCCGCTCGATGGGCCTCGAAGTGGTGGAGGGCTGATCCTATGGCGAAGCTGGGCAAGCGACTGACCGACGCCTACAAGAGCGTCAACCGCGACAACTTCTACTCGCTGGAAGAGGCCGTCACCCTGGTCAAGGGTGCCGCCAAGGCCAAGTTCGACGAGACCATCGAAATCGCGATGAACCTCGGCATCGATCCGCGCCACGCCGACCAGATGGTCCGCGGCGTCGTGAACCTGCCGAACGGCACCGGCAAGACCGTCCGCGTGGCGGTGTTCGCCCGCGGCGCCAAGGTCGATGAGGCTCTGGCTGCAGGCGCCGACGTGGTCGGCGGCGACGATCTCGCCGAACAGATCCTGGCCGGCAACATCAACTTCGACCGCTGCATCGCCTCGCCCGACATGATGGGTGTGGTCGGCAAGCTCGGTAAGGTCCTCGGCCCGCGCGGCCTGATGCCGAACCCGAAGCTGGGCACCGTGACCCCCGACGTCGCCGGCGCCGTGAAGGCCGCCAAGGCCGGCGCGGTGGAGTTCCGTGCGGAGAAGACCGGCATCGTCCACGCCGGCGTCGGCAAGGTCAGCTTCTCGGAAGAGGCGCTGGTCCAGAACATCCGCGCCTTCGTCGATGCCATCACCCGTGCCAAGCCGACCGGCGCCAAGGGCCAGTACCTGCTGAAGGTCTCGCTCTCGTCGACCATGGGCCCGGGCCTGAAGCTCGACCTCACCAGCGTGTCGGCTCCGGCCGCCGCCTGATGACCCGTTTCGCCGCCGTCTGTCCTCGGGCAGCGGCGGCGTCCGGGCGGACCGTTCGCGGGGGAAACCCCAAGGGCACCCGCCCACCCCTGTCCGAGACCGCTGGTGTCCGACCCGAACCGCAAGGGAAGGGGAGGGCTTAAAATCCACCCGCGCAGACAGGAGTTGAACCCGTTTACCCCTCCGGCCCCGCCGCCATGCGCGACGGGAACCGGTTCAGGAACGGCTTGACTTCTGGGACAGGTTCGCCGGATCTCCGGCCCCTCGGGGACGGGGATCCATGTACACCTCTGTGCAAGGAGGCGATCCGTGGATCGTACACAAAAAGAAGCGACGATCGCGGCTCTGCAATCGAAGCTCCAGGACACGGGCCTGGTGGTGGTCACCCACCATCTGGGCCTGACGGTGAAGGAAGTCACCGACCTGCGTGCGAAGGTTCGGGCTGCTGGCGCCAGCTTCAAAGTGACGAAGAACCGGCTCGCCCGTCGTTCCCTTCAGGGGACGCAGTTCGAGGGTCTGGACGGTCTCTTCAAGGGACCGACGGCGATCGCCTTCTCGAAGGATCCCGTTGCGGCTGCCAAGGTGGTGGCCGACTACGCGAAGACCAACGAGAAGCTCAAGATCGTCGGCGCCAGCCTCGGCACCCAGATTCTGGACGCGGAGGGGGTCAAGGCCCTCGCCTCGCTCCCGTCGCTGGACGAACTGCGTGGCCGCCTCGTGGGCATGATCCAGACCCCGGCGACCCGTATCGCCGGTGTCCTCCAGGCTCCGGGCGGCCAGGTCGCCCGCGTGCTTGCTGCCTACGCGAAGAAGGACGACGAGGCGGCGGCCTAACCAGGCCTAGTCACTCGTTTTTTACATCCCCAGAACTCAAGTCGTTTGGAGTAGTAACATGGCTGATCTGCAGAAGCTCGTCGACGATCTGTCGGCCCTGACCGTCCTGGAAGCCGCCGAGCTGTCGAAGCTCCTCGAAGAGAAGTGGGGCGTCTCCGCCGCCGCTCCGGTGGCCGTCGCCGCCGCCGGCCCGGCCGCTGCCGCTGCCGCCCCGGCCGAAGAGCAGACCGAGTTCACGGTGATCCTCGCCGACGCCGGCGACAAGAAGATCAACGTGATTAAGGAAGTCCGTGCGATCACCGGCCTGGGCCTGAAGGAAGCCAAGGACCTGGTCGAGGGCGCTCCGAAGCCGGTCAAGGAAGGCGCCACGAAGGACGAGGCCGCCAAGATCAAGAAGCAGCTTGAAGAGGCCGGCGCCAAGGTCGATATTAAGTAAGACCTTGTTGCGTTACGGATCATACAGTTCCACGCCGGACGGCGGCCGGTTCCCCAGGGAACCTGCCGCCGCACGGCGTTTTCTGCCTTCCGCCGGACCGGGCTCGCCCGGCCCGGCTCTTTCCGTCCCCATCATGGGGATGGCCCGCGCGGGCGCCCTCGGGACCGGTCGACACCAGTCGGCTTGATCCTGCGGTCGGTTGAACGGTCGGTATAACGCGCATCACGTACAGACGTTTGGGGACATCCATGGCCAAATCCTTTACGGGTCGTAAACGTGTTCGGAAGAGCTTCGGGCGCATCCCGGAAGTCACCCAGATGCCCAACCTCATCGAGGTGCAGCGCAGCTCCTACGATCACTTCCTGCAAATGGACATCGCCCCGGAAAAGCGGGCGAACCTGGGCCTGCAGGAAGTCTTCAAGTCGGTCTTCCCGATCAAGGACTTCTCCGACCGCGCGGTGCTGGATTTCGTCAAGTACGAGCTTGAGCAGCCGAAGTACGACGTCGAGGAATGCCAGCAGCGCGGCATGACCTTCGCGGCTCCGCTGAAGGTTACCCTGCGCCTGTCCGTGTTCGACGTCGAGGAGGACACCGGCCTCCGTTCGATCCGCGACATCAAGGAGCAGGACGTCTACATGGGCGACATGCCCCTGATGACGGCCAACGGCACCTTCATCATCAACGGCACCGAGCGCGTCATCGTCTCCCAGATGCACCGCAGCCCGGGTGTCTTCTTCGACCACGACAAGGGCAAGACCCACGCGTCGGGCAAGTATCTGTTCGCCGCGCGTGTGATCCCCTATCGCGGTTCCTGGCTCGACTTCGAGTTCGACGCCAAGGATCTGGTCTACGTCCGCATCGACCGCCGCCGCAAGCTGCCGGCCACCACGCTGCTGTTCGCCCTGGACGGCGCGGAGACCGAGGCGCTGCGCGCAGAGCGCAAGGCGAACCGCAAGGACCTGCTGCCCTACGAGGCGCAGGGCATGTCGAAGGAAGAGATCCTCAACTACTTCTACGACACCATCACCTACACCCGCTCCGCCGGCGGTTGGAAGACCCCGTTCAGCGCCGAGCGCATGAAGGGCGTCAAGCTGGTCTCCGACCTGGTCGATGCCGCCACCGGCGCCGTCGTCGCCGAGGCCGGCGCCAAGATGACGCCGCGCGCCATCAAGAAGCTGGTCGAGGCCGGCCTGACCGAGCAGCAGGTCTCCACCGAGGAGCTGACCGGCCGCTACCTCGCCGTCGACATCATCAACGAGCGCACGGGCGAAGTCCTGTTCGAAGCCGGTGACGAGCTGTCGGCGAGCGACCTCGACAAGCTGGAGAAGACCGGCGTCGACGAGCTGCCGGTGCTGGCGATCGACCACCTGAACGTCGGCGCCTACATCCGCAACACCATGAATGCGGACCGCAACGCCAGCCGTGAAGACGCGCTGATCGACATCTACCGCGTTATGCGTCCGGGCGAGCCGCCGACCCTGGAGTCGGCCGAGGCGCTGTTCTCGGGCCTGTTCTTCGACAGCGAGCGCTACGACCTGTCGGCCGTCGGCCGCGTGAAGATGAACGCGCGCCTGAACTTCCAGACCGACGACCAGATGCGTGTGCTCCGCAAGGAGGACATCCTGGAGATCCTGAAGGTTCTGGTGAACCTGAAGGACGGCCGCGGCGAGATCGACGACATCGACCATCTCGGCAACCGACGCGTGCGCTCGGTCGGTGAGCTGATGGAGAACCAGTACCGCGTCGGCCTGCTGCGCATGGAGCGTGCGATCCGCGAGCGCATGAGCTCGGTCGAGATCGACACGGTGATGCCGCACGACCTGATCAACGCCAAGCCGGCAGCCGCCGCCGTGCGCGAGTTCTTTGGTTCGTCGCAGCTGTCGCAGTTCATGGACCAGACCAACCCGCTGTCCGAGATCACGCACAAGCGTCGTCTCTCGGCCCTCGGCCCGGGCGGTCTGACCCGCGAGCGCGCAGGCTTCGAAGTGCGCGACGTGCACCCGACGCACTATGGCCGCATCTGCCCGATTGAGACGCCGGAAGGCCCGAACATCGGTCTGATCAACTCGCTGGCGACCTATGCCCGCGTGAACCAGTACGGCTTCATCGAGAGCCCCTACCGCAAGGTCATCGACGGCAAGGTCACCAACGAGGTGGTCTATCTGTCGGCGATGGAGGAGGGCCGCTACGTCGTCGCCCAGGCGAACGCCGAGCTGAACCCGGACAACAGCTTCGCCGCCGATCTGGTGTCCTGCCGCCAGGGCGGTGAATACCTGATGTTCCGGCCGGAGGCGATCGACCTGATCGACGTGTCGCCGAAGCAGCTGGTGTCCGTCGCCGCGGCGCTGATCCCGTTCCTGGAGAACGACGACGCCAACCGCGCGCTGATGGGCTCGAACATGCAGCGTCAGGCGGTGCCGCTGGTGAAGGCCGACGCGCCGCTGGTCGGCACGGGCATGGAAGCGACCGTCGCCCGCGACAGCGGCGTGACCATCGTCGCCAAGCGTTCCGGCATCGTCGACCAGGTCGACGCCACCCGCATCGTCGTCCGCGCCACCGACAGCTCGGACAGCACGGCGCCGGGCGTCGACATCTACAACCTGCTGAAGTTCCAGCGTTCCAACCAGAACACCTGCATCACCCAGCGTCCGCTGGTGAAGGTCGGTGACCGGGTGAACGCCGGCGACATCGTGGCCGACGGTCCGTCGACCGACCTCGGCGAGCTGGCCCTCGGCCGCAACGTGCTCGTCGCGTTCATGCCGTGGAACGGCTACAACTTCGAGGACTCGATCCTCATCAACGAGCGCATCGTCAAGGACGACGTCTTCACCTCGATCCACATCGAAGAGTTCGAGGTCATGGCCCGCGACACCAAGCTGGGCCAGGAGGAAATCACCCGCGACATTCCGAACGTGGGTGAGGAAGCTCTGAAGAACCTCGACGAGGCCGGCATCGTCTATATCGGCGCCGAAGTCCGTCCGGGCGACATCCTGGTCGGCAAGGTGACGCCGAAGGGCGAAAGCCCGATGACGCCCGAAGAGAAGCTGCTGCGCGCCATCTTCGGCGAGAAGGCCTCGGATGTCCGCGACACCTCGCTGCGCCTGCCGCCGGGCGTCGTCGGCACCATCGTCGAGGTCCGCGTGTTCAGCCGCCGCGGCGTCGACAAGGACGAGCGCGCCCTGGCGATCGAGCGCGCCGAGATCGAGAAGCTGGCCAAGGACCGCGACGACGAGCGCGGCATCCTGGAGCGCAGCTTCTACACCCGCCTGAAGGAAGTGCTGCTCGGCCAGACCGCGCAGTCCGGCCCGAAGGGCATGAAGGGCGGCACGGTCCTGACCGAGGAGGTTCTGGCCGGCCTGTCGAAGGGCCTGTGGCGCCAGATCGCCATCGCCGACGAGCAGGTAATGGAGACGGTCGAAAACCTGGCCAAGGTTTTCGACGACTCGATCAAGGCCCTGCAGGACCGCTTCGAGAACAAGGTCGACAAGCTGCAGCGCGGCGACGAGCTGCCGCCGGGCGTCATGAAGATGGTCAAGGTCTTCGTCGCGGTGAAGCGCAAGCTGCAGCCCGGCGACAAGATGGCCGGCCGTCACGGCAACAAGGGTGTCGTCTCGCGCATCATCCCGCAGGAGGACATGCCGTACCTCGAGGACGGCACCCCGGTCGATCTGGTGCTGAACCCGCTGGGCGTGCCGTCGCGCATGAATGTCGGTCAGATCCTGGAAACCCACCTCGGTTGGGCAGCCTCGGGTCTCGGCCGGCAGATCGGCCGCGCGGTCGACCAGTACCGTCTGGCGATCCGCCAGAAGGCGGAAGGCGCTCCCCAGTTGGAGGCCCTGCGCAGCACGCTGAAGTCGGCGTACGGCGAGGTGACCTACAACGAGGACATCGCCGACATGAACGACGCCGAGCTGCTGGAGCTGGGCGGCAACCTGCGCAAGGGCGTGCCCTTCGCGACGCCGGTCTTTGACGGCGCCCGCGAGGAGGACATCTGCGTCCACCTGGAGCGTGCCGGTTTCGACCGGTCGGGCCAGTCGACGCTGGTAGACGGCCGCACCGGCGAGACCTTCGATCGCAAGGTCACCGTCGGCTACATCTACATGCTGAAGCTGCACCACCTGGTGGACGACAAGATCCACGCCCGGTCGATCGGCCCCTACTCGCTGGTCACGCAGCAGCCGCTGGGCGGCAAGGCCCAGTTCGGCGGTCAGCGTTTCGGTGAGATGGAGGTCTGGGCGCTCGAAGCCTACGGCGCCGCCTACACGCTGCAGGAAATGCTGACGGTGAAGTCGGACGACGTGTCCGGCCGCACCAAGGTCTACGAGGCGATCGTCCGCGGCGACGATAACTTCGAGGCCGGCATTCCGGAGTCGTTCAACGTGCTGGTCAAGGAGCTGCGCTCGCTCGGCCTGAACGTCGAACTGAACCAGCGGTCCTACTGAGCCGATTTGACGTGACCAAACCCCGGAACGGTGCGAGCACCGCTCCGGGGTCATGCACTGCCCTTAACCGACAACGCGGCGATGCCAGCGGGAGACGGTCATGAATGAGTTGATGAACATTTTCGGCCAGGTCCAGGGGCCGCAGAGCTTCGATCAGATCCGCATCCAGATCGCGAGCCCCGAGCGGATCCGGTCCTGGTCCTACGGCGAGATCAAGAAGCCGGAAACCATCAACTACCGCACCTTCAAGCCGGAGCGCGACGGCCTGTTCTGCGCCCGCATCTTCGGCCCGATCAAGGATTACGAGTGCTTGTGCGGCAAGTACAAGCGCATGAAGTATCGCGGCATCATCTGCGAGAAGTGCGGCGTCGAGGTCACGCTGTCGAAGGTCCGGCGCGAGCGCATGGGCCATATCGAACTGGCGTCCCCCGTCGCGCACATCTGGTTCCTGAAGTCGCTGCCGAGCCGCATCGGCCTGCTGCTCGACATGACGCTCAAGGATCTGGAGCGCATCCTCTATTTCGAGAACTACGTCGTCATCGAGCCGGGCCTCACCCCGCTGAAGCTGCATTCGCTGCTGAACGAGGAAGAGTACCTGAACGCCCAGGACGAGTACGGCGAGGACGCCTTCACCGCGTCGATCGGTGCCGAAGCGCTGCGCATCATGCTGTCCGCGCTCGACCTCGACGAGGAGAAGAAGCGCTGCCGTGAGGATCTGCGCGACACCAACTCCGAAGCCAAGCGCAAGAAGCTGGTCAAGCGCCTGAAGCTGATCGACGCCTTCCTGGCCTCGCAGTCGCGTCCGGAGTGGATGATCCTGGAAGTCATTCCGGTGATCCCGCCCGAGCTGCGTCCGCTGGTCCCGCTGGACGGCGGCCGGTTCGCCACGTCCGACCTGAACGACCTCTACCGCCGCGTCATCAACCGCAACAACCGTCTGAAGCGGCTGATCGAGCTGAAGGCGCCGGACATCATCGTCCGCAACGAGAAGCGCATGCTGCAGGAGGCCGTCGACGCTCTGTTCGACAACGGCCGCCGTGGCCGCGTCATCACCGGCGCCAACAAGCGTCCGCTGAAGTCGCTGTCCGACATGCTGAAGGGCAAGCAGGGCCGCTTCCGTCAGAACCTGCTCGGCAAGCGCGTCGACTACTCGGGCCGTTCGGTCATCGTCGTCGGTCCGGAGCTGAAGCTGCACCAGTGCGGCCTGCCGAAGAAGATGGCGCTGGAGCTGTTCAAGCCCTTCATCTACGCCAAGCTGGAGCTGTACGGCCTCGCCTCCACCATCAAGGCCGCCAAGCGGATGGTTGAGAAGGAGCGTCCCGAGGTGTGGGACATCCTGGAAGAGGTCATCCGCGAGCATCCGGTGATGCTGAACCGAGCGCCGACGCTGCACCGTCTCGGCATCCAGGCGTTCGAGCCGACGCTGATCGAAGGCAAGGCGATCCAATTGCACCCGCTGGTCTGCACCGCCTTCAACGCCGACTTCGACGGCGACCAGATGGCCGTGCACGTCCCGCTGAGCCTCGAGGCCCAGCTGGAAGCGCGCGTCCTGATGATGTCGACCAACAACATCCTGTCGCCCGCCAACGGCAAGCCGATCATCGTGCCGTCGCAGGACATCGTCCTCGGCATCTACTACATCTCCATGGATCGCCCGGGTGAAAAGGGCGAGGGCATGGTGTTCGCCAACGTCTCGGAAATCGAGCAGGCGCTGAACGCCAAGGTCCTGTCGATCCATGCGAAGATCAAGGCGCGCTACGTCGGCGTGGACGACGAAGGCAACGAGCTGATCAGCATCGTCGAGACGACGCCGGGCCGCATGCTCCTGTCGGAACTGTTGCCGCGTCACCCGAAGGTGCCGTTCTCGCTGATCAACCGCGTCCTGACCAAGAAGGACGTCGGCAACGTCATTGACGCCGTCTACCGCCATTGCGGCCAGAAGGAGACGGTGATCTTCGCCGATCGCCTGATGAAGCTCGGCTTCGGCCACGCCTGCCGCGCCGGCATCTCCTTCGGCAAGGACGACATGGTCATCCCCGCCGCCAAGGAGAAGCTGGTCAACGAGTCCAAGGAGCGGGTCAAGGAGTTCGAGCAGCAGTATCTCGACGGCCTGATCACCCAGGGTGAGAAGTACAACAAGGTCGTCGACGTCTGGTCGGAATGCACCGAGAAGGTCGCCTCCGAGATGATGAAGGCGATCTCGACCACCGAAGCCGGCAAGCCGGTCAACTCGGTGTACATGATGGCCCACTCCGGTGCGCGTGGTTCCGCCGCGCAGATCCGTCAGCTGGCCGGCATGCGCGGGCTGATGGCCAAGCCGTCGGGCGAGATCATCGAGACGCCGATCATCTCGAACTTCAAGGAAGGCCTGACCGTGCTGGAGTACTTCAACTCCACCCACGGCGCCCGCAAGGGTCTGGCCGACACCGCCTTGAAGACGGCGAACTCCGGTTACCTGACCCGTCGTCTGGTCGACGTGGCCCAGGACGCCATCATCGTCGAGCATGATTGCGGCACCGAGCGCGGCATCACCGTGAAGGCGGTGATCGACGGCGGTGAAGTCATCAGCCCGCTGGGCGACCGCATCCTCGGCCGCACCGTGGTCGGGGCGGTGATCGACCCGCTGAACGGCGAGCTGATCGTCGAGGACGGCGGCCTGATCGACGAGCCGACGGTCGACCGCATCGAGCGGTCGGGCATCGACTCGGTCAAGATCCGCTCGGTCCTGACCTGCGAAACCCGCGACGGCGTCTGCGCCAAGTGCTACGGCCGTGATCTGGCCCGCGGCACGCTGGTCAATACCGGCGAAGCGGTCGGCGTCATCGCGGCGCAGTCGATCGGCGAGCCGGGCACCCAGCTGACGATGCGTACCTTCCATATCGGTGGTGCGGCGCAGCGCGGTGCGGAACAGAGCCAGATCGAGGCGGCGTTCGACGCGACGGTGCGGATCAACAACCGCAATGTCGTCATGAACTCCTCGGGTATCCCGGTCGTCATGGGCCGCAGCACCGAAGTGATCCTGCTCGACGAGCAGGGCCGCGAGCGGGCACGTCACCGCGTGCCGTACGGCGCCAAGCTGCTGGCGGACGAGGGCGTGAAGGTCGAGCGCGGCGCCAAGCTGGCCGAGTGGGACCCCTACACCCTGCCGATCATCACGGAGCGTGCCGGTACCGCCCGCTACATCGACCTCGTGGAAGGCATCTCCATGCGCGAGGTGATGGACGAGGCGACGGGCATCAGCTCCAAGGTGGTGGTCGACTGGCGCCAGCAGCCGCGCGGTGCCGATCTGAAGCCGCGCATCGCGCTGGTGGACGAGCGGGGTGAGCTGATCACCCTGCCGAACGGCCTGGAAGCCCGCTACTTCATGTCGGTGGACGCCATCCTGTCGGTGGAGAATGGTGCCGAGGTCCGGGCCGGCGACGTGCTGGCGCGTATCCCGCGCGAGTCGTCCAAGACCCGCGACATCACCGGCGGTCTGCCGCGCGTGGCCGAGCTGTTCGAGGCGCGTCGTCCGAAGGACTTCGCCATCATCTCGGAGATGAGCGGCCGCGTCGAATTCGGTAAGGACTACAAGACCAAGCGCCGCATCGTCGTCCGCAATGACGAGACCGGCGACGAGAAGGAGTATCTGATCCCGAAGGGCAAGCACATCTCCGTGCAGGAGGGTGACTATGTCGAGCGCGGCGATCTGCTGATGGACGGCAACCCGGTGCCGCACGACATCCTGGCGGTGATGGGTGTGGAGGCCTTGGCCGATTACCTGATCAACGAAATCCAGGACGTCTATCGACTGCAGGGCGTGAAGATCAACGACAAGCACATCGAGGTGATCGTTCGCCAGATGCTGCAGAAGGTCGAGATCACCGACGCCGGCGAGACCACCTTCCTGGTCGGCGAGCAGGTCGACCGTCAGGAGTTCGACGAGGAGAACGAGAAGACGGTCGCCGAGGGTCTGCAGCCGGCCCACGGCCACCCGGTTCTCCAGGGCATCACCAAGGCCAGCCTGCAGACGCGGTCCTTCATCTCGGCCGCGTCGTTCCAGGAAACCACCCGCGTCCTCACGGAAGCGGCCGTCGGCGGCAAGGTCGACAACCTGGAAGGCCTGAAGGAGAACGTCATCGTCGGCCGTCTGATCCCGGCCGGCACGGGCTCCGTGGTAAACCGCCTGAAGCTGATCGCCGCCGAGCGCGACCGCGAAGCGGCCCTGGAGGCCGGCGCTCCGGAGGAAACTCCGGCCCTGCCAACCCCGGGCGAGGAAAGCTCCGCGGCCTGATCGGTCGGAGTGATTGAGTAGGGAAGGGGGGCGCGTTCCGCAGAGGACGCGCCCTTTTTCATTTTTCAATTTTTTGGTACTATCGGCGCCCAATTCGTTGAGGGGTTGATATGCCTAGGGAAACGCATTTAAAGATTGACGAACTTGCTGCTATTTCCCCTGAACCTGACAAGGGGCTCAGTGACCTGTTCAGGCTGGTAGAATCGAACTACCTAGCCGGTGGAACCACGCAAACATCGTTGTATCTCGCCGCCAGCTATCTCGTTGGGCATCTCGAAGCGCACACCGATTTGCTGAGTATCTCGCCCCCCAAGTTTGAATCCACAAATGAAGTTGCTCGGTACATTGATGCCGTGAGATTCAAAATCGCGACTCTAACGGCCAAACGTCAAGCTCTTGAATCAATAAACGGAATGAAAGACATAGCTCGCGTCAAAATTGACGAAGGCTATAAATCTAATATACGAGAGTTAATCGGATCGATAAGAAAAGAAATTGATCGTGCCGACATCGATTCAGATCGAAAACACCTTATCATCAAGAGGTTGAATGCTTTCGCGAACGAGATCGAAAAGCAATTTACCGATCTTCAAGCGCTCGGCAGGTTCATCATAACGATTACAGGCTTTGTTGGCGATGCTTCGAAGAAGCTCGAGCCCGCCGTTCGCCTTGTGGAGCGAATGAGGAAACAAGTGGCCGAGGCGGAGGAAAGCGCACGAAATATTGCATTGCCTGCTCCCGAAGCTCAGCTTCAGTTGCCTCCCCCTGGCGAGGGGCAAGGTTTGGATGAGTAGGCGGCTAGCGTCTGATAGCGACTAACTGCTATTGACTCTCCCGCGGCCTTTCCCTAAAGTCCGCGAACTTCAAAGGACGCCGGGGCTCTCCGTGCGTCCGCTTGAATCCACCGATCCCGCCGATCGGAGTCCTCCGATCGGCTTTCGCTCATTCAGCCCGCTCGGAACGGCGACGTTTCGCAGGCGGGCTTTTGCTTCGTCCGGCTCGTCCGGCCGAGTGATCTTGAAGGGATGAAGGGCAGATATGCCGACGATCAACCAGTTGATCCGTAAGCCGCGCGAGCCGTTGGCCGCGCGCAACAAGGTTCCCGCGATGGAGGCCTGCCCGCAGAAGCGTGGCGTCTGCACTCGCGTTTACACCACCACCCCGAAGAAGCCGAACTCGGCGCTCCGTAAGGTCGCCCGCGTTCGTCTGACGAACGGCTTCGAGGTGACGAGCTACATCCCTGGCGAGGGCCACAACCTCCAGGAACACTCGGTGGTCATGATCCGCGGCGGTCGTGTGAAGGATCTTCCCGGCGTTCGCTACCACATCATTCGCGGCACGCTGGATACCCAGGGCGTCAAGGATCGTAAGCAGCGTCGTTCGAAGTACGGCGCGAAGCGTCCGAAGTAAGGAGAACTCACGATGTCCCGTCGTCATCGCGCCGAGAAGCGTGAAGTCCTGCCGGACGCCAAGTACGGCGACCGCGTCCTGACGAAGTTCATGAACTGCCTGATGCTGGACGGCAAGAAGTCGGCCGCCGAAGGCATCGTCTACGGCGCCCTGGGCCGTATCGAGGTCAAGACCAAGAACGATCCCGTTCAGGTCTTCCACGACGCCCTCGCCAACGTGAAGCCGCACCTGGAAGTCCGCAGCCGCCGCGTCGGCGGTGCGACCTACCAGGTTCCGGTCGAGGTCCGTTCGGACCGCGCCCAGGCTCTCGCCATCCGTTGGCTGATCAGCGCCGCCCGCGCCCGCTCGGAAAACACCATGACCGAGCGTCTGTCGGGTGAGTTGCTCGATGCGGCCAGCCAGCGCGGCACTGCCGTGAAGAAGCGCGAAGACACGCACCGCATGGCGGAAGCCAACAAGGCGTTCTCGCACTACCGCTGGTAAGGTTCACGCCTGTCCTGGTGATTTTGCATGCCCCGTTCGCACGCCCTCGACCGTTACCGCAACATCGGCATCATGGCTCACATCGATGCCGGCAAGACGACGACGACCGAGCGCATCCTGTTCTATACCGGCAAGTCCTATCGCATGGGCGAGGTCAATGACGGCACCGCCGTCATGGACTGGATGGAGCAGGAGCAGGAGCGGGGCATCACCATCACCTCGGCAGCGACGACCTGTTTCTGGCGCGACCACCGCATCAACATCATCGACACGCCCGGCCACGTGGATTTCACCATCGAGGTCGAGCGGTCCTTGCGTGTCCTGGATGGCGCCGTTGCCATCTTCGATGCGGTTGCGGGGGTCGAGCCCCAGACTGAGACCGTGTGGCGGCAGGCCGACAAGTACGGCGTGCCGCGCATGGCCTTCGTCAACAAGATGGACCGCGTCGGCGCGGACTTCGCCGGCTGCATCGCCATGATGGCCGACCGGCTGGGCGTCAAACCGCTGGTCCTGCAACTTCCCATCGGCAGCGAAACCGGTTTTTCCGGCATCGTCGATCTGGTCGACATGCGCGCCACGATCTGGAAGGCCGAGACGCTCGGCGCCGAATTCGAACACACCGACATTCCCGATGATCTGGCCGAAGCCGCCGCAAAAGCCCGTCAGGCGCTGCTGGAGGCTGTGCTCGATCTCGACGAGGCGGCGATGGCCGCCTATCTGGAGCGCGGCGAGGAGCCGGCGCCGGATGCTCTGCGCGCGCTGATCCGCAAGTGCACGATCTCCAACGCCGTGGTCCCGGTGCTCTGCGGATCGGCCTTCCGCAACAAGGGCATCCAGCCGATGCTCGACGCGGTGGTCCATTACCTGCCGGCGCCAAACGACATCGGCGCAGTCACCGGCCACGCGGTCGGCGGCGACCGCTCTGAGGAACGCGCGGCCAACGACAGCGCCCCATTCTCGGGTCTTGCCTTCAAGGTGATGAACGATCCCTATGTCGGGACGCTCACCTTCTGTCGCATCTATTCCGGCACCGTCAGCGTCGGTGATTCGCTGCTGAACCCCGTGAAGGGCGAGCGCGAGAAGATCGGCCGTATGCTGCTGATGCATGCCAACAGCCGCGAAGACATCGAGCGCGCGCACACCGGCGACATCGTGGCCTTCGCCGGGCTGGAGCACACCGCGACCGGCGACACGCTCTGCGACCCTGCCAAGCCGATCGTGCTGGAGCGCCTGGACGTTCCGGAACCGGTGATCGAGATCGTGGTTGAACCGCGCACCGAAGCCGACCACGAGAAGATGGCGGCGGCGCTGAACCGGTTGGGCCATGAAGACCCCTCGCTGCAGGTCTCTGTCGACCGTGAAAGCGGCCAGACCGTCATTCGCGGCATGGGCGAACTGCACCTCGACATCATTGTCGACCGCATGAAGCGCGAGTTCCGCGTCGATGCCGGCGTCGGCGCGCCGAAGGTGGCCTACCGCGAAACGGTGCTGCGCTCCGCCGAGATCGACCATGTCCATGCCCGTCAGACCGGCGACCGTGCCCAGTTCGCCCGTGTGACGCTGAAGCTCGAGGCGCTCGACCGTGGCGCCGGCTTCGTGTTCGAGAACCGCGCCGCCGGCTTGGCGCGCGAGTTCGTCGCCGGCGTGCAGAAGGGGCTTGAGGCTGCCAAGGACAGCGGCGTCGTCGCCGGTTATCCGGTGGTGGACGTCAAGGCGACCCTGGTCGCCGGCGAGGCGCACGACGTCGACTCCTCGCCGCTCGCCTTTGAACTGGCGGCGCGGAGCGCATTCCGCGAGGCCATGACAAAAGCCGCTCCGGCGCTGTTGGAACCGCTGATGCGGGTCGAAATCATCACGCCGGACGACTATATGGGCGACGTCATCGGCGACCTGAACGGTCGCCGCGGACAGATCACCGGCATGGATCAGCGCGGCAACGCGCGAATCGTCACGGGACTGGTTCCCTTGGCGGCCATGTTCGGCTATGTGAACTCCCTGCGCTCCATGAGTCAGGGCCGCGCGCAGTACAGCATGCAGTTCGACCATTATGAGCCGGTGCCACAGGCCATCGCGGACGGCGTCCGCGCCAAGGTGGCCTGAAGACCGCTGGAACGATTGAGAAACGGAGAGACCACCCCATGGCGAAGGCAAAGTTCGAGCGGAACAAGCCGCACTGCAACGTTGGCACGATCGGCCACGTCGACCACGGCAAGACGTCGCTGACGGCGGCGATCACGAAGGTGCTGGCGGAGTCCGGCGGCGCCACCTTCACCGCTTACGACCAGATCGACAAGGCGCCGGAAGAGAAGGCGCGCGGCATCACGATCTCGACCGCCCACGTCGAGTACGAGACGACCAACCGCCACTACGCGCACGTCGACTGCCCCGGCCACGCCGACTACGTGAAGAACATGATCACGGGCGCCGCCCAGATGGACGGCGCGATCCTGGTCGTGTCGGCCGCCGACGGCCCGATGCCGCAGACCCGCGAGCACATCCTGCTGGCCCGCCAGGTCGGCGTCCCGGCTCTGGTGGTGTTCCTGAACAAGGTCGACATGGTCGACGATCCGGAACTGCTGGAGCTGGTCGAGCTGGAAGTTCGCGAGCTGCTGTCGTCCTACCAGTTCCCGGGTGACGACATTCCGATCACCAAGGGCTCGGCGCTGTGCGCGCTGGAAGACCGTCAGCCGGAGATCGGCCGCGACGCCGTCCTGGCTCTGATGAAGACGGTGGACGAGTACATCCCGCAGCCGGAGCGTCCGAAGGACCGTCCGTTCCTGATGCCGATCGAAGACGTGTTCTCGATCTCGGGCCGCGGCACCGTGGTGACCGGCCGTGTCGAGCGCGGCATCGTGAAGGTTGGTGACGAAGTCGAGATCGTCGGCCTGAAGGCGACGGTGAAGACGACGGTGACCGGCGTCGAGATGTTCCGCAAGCTGCTCGACTCGGGTGAGGCCGGCGACAACATCGGCGCGCTGCTGCGCGGCACCAAGCGCGAGGACGTCGAGCGCGGCCAGGTTCTGGCCAAGCCGGGTTCGATCACCCCGCACACCAAGTTCAAGGCCGAAGCCTACATCCTGACGAAGGAAGAGGGCGGCCGTCACACCCCGTTCTTCACCAACTACCGTCCGCAGTTCTACTTCCGTACGACGGACGTGACGGGCATGGTCTCGCTGCCGGAAGGCGTCGAGATGGTGATGCCGGGCGACAACGTCGCCATGGACGTGGCTCTGATCGCCCCGATCGCCATGGACGAAGGCCTGCGCTTCGCCATCCGCGAAGGCGGCCGCACCGTCGGCGCCGGCGTCGTTGCCAAGATCGTCGAGTGATGACCCGTCCGGCAGTCGCCGCAGGGTGACCGCCGGAGGGAAGGGTAGGGCGGCGGGAGTTCCACCCCGTCGACGGTTGTAAGAGACGGGCCGTCTCCTCCGCGCAAGCGGGGCGGGCGGCCCGCCCGGTTCTAGCCATCGGGCGTCGGCATTCGGGTCCGTCCGCCTGTCGATCCAGCTTCCTCCGCTTGGGGGGAGATTCAGGATTGACACGCGGGCGCTGAACGCCTAGAGAATACGCCCTCTGGATTTTGGGTTGGTGGTAGGCAGCTTCGGCCTAGACGCAGCCCGAGACGAACGGCACGGCGCGCCTCACTGGGGCGCGCCGTCTGCTGAACGGAACATCCCCTTTGCGCATCCGCCGCGGGGGATGTTCTTTTTCGTATCGGCCCGTCGCATCGGTCACAGTGTCGCCCGTCGGCCCCGCTTCGGTGGTTCGGCGCGCGGCCTTGCGCTGTCGGCGAAGCCCCAAAGCAGCTCGTGGAGTTCCGGTGACGCGTCCGCGTCATCGCTAGAAGGTGCAAGGGACGTTTGGACATGGACAGCCAGAACATCCGCATCCGTCTGAAGGCGTTCGATCATCGCGTGCTCGACCAGTCGACCAGCGAGATCGTCAACACCGCCAAGCGGACCGGCGCGCGCGTGCGGGGCCCGATTCCCCTGCCGACGCACATCGAAAAGTTCACCGTGAACCGCTCGCCGCACATCGACAAGAAGTCGCGCGAGCAGTTCGAGATCCGCACCCACAAGCGCCTGCTCGACATCGTCGATCCGACGCCGCAGACCGTGGATGCTCTGATGAAGCTCGACCTCGCCGCCGGCGTCGACGTCGAGATCAAGCTCTGATTTTGGTTGGTAAGGGACCTCTCCGGTAAGCGGATGTCCCTGGTCAGGAGATAAAGAACAATGCGATCCGGTTTGATCGCGCAGAAGGTCGGCATGACCCGCGTCTTTACGGACGACGGCCAGCATGTTCCGGTCACTGTGCTGAAAGTCGACAGCTGCCAGGTCGTCGCCGTTCGCACCGAGGAGAAGGATGGCTACACCGCCGTCCAGCTCGGCGCGGGCGCCATCAAGGTCAAGAACGTCAACAAGCCTGAGCGTGGGCATTTCGCCAAGGCGCGCGTGGAACCGAAGCGCAAGCTGGTCGAGTTCCGCGTCGATGCCGATGCCCTGATCGAGGTCGGTGCCGAGCTGTCGGCCGCCCACTTCGTCGCCGGCCAGTACGTCGACGTCACCGGCACCTCCATCGGCAAGGGCTTTGCCGGTGCGATGAAGCGCTGGAACTTCGGTGGTCTGCGCGCCACGCACGGCGTGTCGGTGTCGCACCGTTCGCACGGTTCGACGGGTAACCGTCAGGACCCCGGCAAGGTCTTCAAGAACAAGAAGATGGCCGGTCATCTCGGTGACGAGCGGGTCACGGTCCTGAACCTGCAGGTCGTTGCCGTCGACGAAGCCCGTGGTCTGATCATGCTCAAGGGTGCCGTCCCCGGCGCCGAAGGCGGTTGGCTGCGCATCCGTGACGCCGTCAAGAAGAAGGCTCCGGAAGGCCTGCCCTTCCCGGCCGGCATCAAGTCTGCTCCGGCGGCGGAAGCCCCGGCCGAGACGCAGGAGTGAGCGCCATGAAGGCCACGATCAAGAACCTGAACAACGAAGCCGTCGGCGAGATCGAGCTGTCGGACGCCGTGTTCGGCCTGCCGACCCGCACCGACCTCCTGGCCCGCATGGTCAACTGGCAGCTGGCCAAGCGCCGCTCCGGTAACCACAAGACCAAGGGCATCAGCGAGATCAGCGGCACGACCAAGAAGCCCTACTCGCAGAAGGGCACCGGTCGCGCTCGTCAGGGCTCCATCCGTTCGCCGCAGTTCCGCGGCGGTGCGACGATCTTCGGCCCGGTCGTGCGTTCGCACGCCCATGAGCTGACCAAGAAGGTCCGCAAGCTGGCGCTCAAGACCGCCCTGTCGGCCAAGGCCGCCGAGGGCAAGCTGATCGTCCTGGAGGCTGCGGCCGCCGAGACGCACAAGACCAAGGAACTGGCGGCCCGTCTCGCCACCCTCGGCCTGACTTCGGCGCTGATCATCGATGGCTCGAACCTGGACGAGAACTTCGCCAAGGCTTCGCGCAACATCCCGCTGATCGACGTGCTGCCGGAGCAGGGTGCGAACGTCTACGACATTCTCCGCCGCGATACGCTGGTCCTGACCCGCAACGCGGTCGAGCAACTGGAGGCTCGCCTGAAATGAGCAAGCAGTCGAAACCTGCGGTGAGCCAGGAGCGGATGTACGACCTGATCCTCGCTCCCGTCATCACCGAGAAGTCGACGTTGGTGTCGGAGCATAACCAGGTCACGTTCCGCGTGCCGCTCACGGCCTCCAAGCCGGAGATCAAGGCCGCCGTTGAAGGTCTCTTCAACGTCAAGGTGACCGCGGTCAACACCCTGGTTTCCAAGGGCAAGACCAAGCGGTTCCGCGGCACCATCGGCCGTCGCTCGGACTTCAAGAAGGCCGTCGTCACCCTCGCCGAGGGTAACAAGATCGACGTGACCACGGGCATCTGAGCGGGAGTGTGATCCGATGGCTCTGAAGCAATACCGCCCGATTACGCCGTCGCTCCGCCAGCTGGTCATCGTTGACCGCTCGGAGCTGTGGAAGGGCAAGCCGGTCAAGACCCTCACCGAGGGCCTGACCAAGTCTGGTGGACGCAACAACACCGGCCGCATCACCGCGCGCCGGATGGGTGGCGGTCACAAGCGCACCTACCGTCTGGTGGACTTCAAGCGTCGCAAGTTCGACGTTCCTGCCACCGTCGAGCGGCTCGAATATGATCCGAACCGCACGGCCTTCATCGCGCTGATCAAGTACCAGGATGGGACCCTGTCCTACATCCTGGCGCCGCAGCGCCTGAAGGTCGGCGACACCGTGATCTCCGGCGAGCGCGTCGACGTGAAGCCCGGCAACGCGATGCCGCTGAAGAACATCCCGGTCGGTTCGATTGTGCACAACGTCGAGCTGAAGGCCGGCAAGGGTGGTCAGGTGGCTCGTTCCGCCGGCACCTACCTGCAGCTGGTCGGCCGCGACGGCGGCTACGCCCAGCTGAAGCTGCCGTCCGGTGAGCTGCGCATGGTTCGTGGCGAGTGCATGGCCACCCTCGGTGCCGTGTCCAACCCGGACCAGATGAACACCAACCTGGGCAAGGCCGGCCGCAACCGCTGGCTGGGCAAGCGTCCGTCGGTCCGTGGCGTCGCCATGAACCCGATCGACCACCCGCACGGTGGTGGTGAGGGTCGCACCTCGGGCGGCCGTCATCCGGTCACGCCGTGGGGCAAGCCGACCAAGGGCAAGAAGACTCGTCACAACAAGAAGACGGATGGCCTGATCCTGCGCCGCCGTCATTCGAAGTAAGGAGGTCGAACGATGGCACGCTCCGTTTGGAAGGGCCCGTTCGTCGACGGCTATCTGCTGAAGAAGGCGGACAAGAGCCGGGCTTCGGGCCGCAACGAGATCATCAAGATCTGGTCGCGTCGTTCGACCATCCTGCCGCAGTTCGTCGGTCTGACGTTCGGCGTCTACAACGGCCACAAGTTCCTGCCGGTTCTGGTTACCGAGCACATGATCGGTCACAAGTTCGGCGAGTTCGCTCCGACGCGGACCTTCTATGGCCACGCGGCGGACAAGAAGGCGAAGAGGAAGTAAGCCATGGGCAAGTCTGCCAACCCCAGCCGGGTCGCGGAGAACGAGGCTCTGGCCCGCAATCCGATGATCCGCACCAGCCCGCGGAAGCTCAACCTCGTCGCCCAGCTCATCCGGAACATGGATGCCAGCCGTGCCGTGGCCGAGCTGACCTTCTCCAAGCGCCGCATCGCCGGCGAGGTGAAGAAGGTCCTGCAGGCCGCGATCGCGAACGCCGAGAACAACCACCAGCTCGACGTCGACCGTCTGTACGTGTCGTCGGCGACGGTCGGTCGCGCTCTGGTGATGAAGCGCTTCCACGCCCGTGCCCGCGGTCGTGGCGCCCGGGTCGAGAAGCTGTTCAGCAACCTGACGATCATCGTCCGCGAGCGTGACGCCGCCGTTGCCGAGGGGGCCGAGTAATGGGTCAGAAAATCAATCCGATCGGGCTGCGCCTCGGCATCAACCGGACCTGGGACAGCCGTTGGTTCGCCAAGCGCGACTACGCCAACCTGCTGCACCAGGACCTGAAGCTGCGCGGCTATCTGCAGGGTCGCCTGCAGCAGGCCGGCTGCTCGCGCGTCGTCATCGAACGTCCGGCCAAGAAGGCTCGCATCACCATCCACTCGGCCCGTCCGGGCGTGGTGATCGGCAAGAAGGGCGCGGACATCGAGAAGCTGCGTCTTGAGCTGTCGAAGATGACCGGCAGCGAGGTGAGCCTGAACATCGTCGAGATCCGCAAGCCGGAAATCGACGCTCGCCTCATCGCTGAGAACATCGCCAGCCAGCTCGAGCGCCGCGTGGCATTTCGTCGCGCCATGAAGCGCGCCGTGCAGTCCGCCATGCGTCTGGGCGCCCAGGGCATCCGGATCAACTGCTCGGGCCGTCTCGGCGGTGCGGAAATCGCCCGCATGGAGTGGTACCGCGAAGGCCGCGTTCCGCTGCACACCCTGCGCGCCGACATCGACTACGGTGTGGGCACCGCCAAGACCACCTACGGCACCTGCGGTGTCAAGGTGTGGGTGTTCAAGGGCGAGGTCATGGCTCACGACCCGATGGCGCAGGACAAGCGCATGGGTTCCGAGCCGGTGTCGACCGACGGCGAGCCGCGCCGCGATCGGCATGATCGTCGCGACCGTCGCGAGCGCTCCGAGCGCTCCGAACGCGAGTAAAGGGGCCGAGCGATGCTTTCTCCCAAGCGCACGAAATTCCGTAAGGCCCACAAGGGCCGCATCCACGGCAACGCCAAGGGCGGCACCGCCCTGAATTTCGGCTCCTTCGGCCTCAAGGCCCTGGAGCCGGAGCGTATCACCGCCCGGCAGATCGAAGCGGCCCGCCGCGCGATCACCCGCGCGATGAAGCGTCAGGGCCGCGTCTGGATCCGCATTTTCCCGGACCTCCCCGTCTCCACCAAGCCCGCCGAAGTCCGCATGGGTTCCGGTAAGGGTTCGCCGGAGTACTGGGCGGCTCGCGTGAAGCCCGGCCGCATCCTGTTTGAACTGGACGGCGTGCCGGCAGATGTGGCAAAAACCGCCTTCGCTCTGGCGGCCGCGAAGCTGCCGATCAAGGTGAAGCTGGTGACCCGCCTGGGCGGTGTCGAGGAGACCGCGGCATGAAGGCCGTAGACATTCGTACGAAGAGCGCGGATGAGCTGAACGATCAGCTCCTCCAGCTCAAGAAGGAGCAGTTCAACCTGCGTTTCCAGAAGGCTTCCGGCCAGCTGGAGAACACCGCGCGGGTGAACACGGTGCGCCGCGACATCGCCCGCATCAAGACCATCCTCGGCGAGCGTGCCCGCTCCGCCGACGCCGGCAAGTAAGGGGGATCATCCATGCCTCGCCGCGTTCTGCAGGGCACGGTGGTCAGCGACAAGTGCGACAAGACCGTTACGGTTCTTGTCGAGCGCCGTGTCATGCACCCCGTGTATAAGAAGTTCATTCGTCAGTCGAAGAAGTACGCCGCCCACGACGAGGGCAACCTGTTCAAGGTCGGCGATACCGTTTCGATCATCGAATGCCGCCCGATCTCGAAGTCCAAGCGTTGGACGGTCGTGACGGAATCCGCCGCCGACAGCGGCGCCGCGTGATAACGAAAGGTCGTAAACAATGATCCAGATGCAAACCAACCTGGAAGTCGCCGATAACAGCGGGGCGCGCCGGGTGCAGTGCATCAAGGTGCTTGGCGGGTCCAAGCGGAAGGTCGCGACCGTGGGCGACGTCATCGTCGTCTCGGTCAAGGAGGCCATTCCGAAGGGCCGCGTCAAGAAGGGCGACGTGCATCGCGCCGTCATCGTCCGCACCGCGAAGGAACTGCGTCGGGAGGACGGGTCGGCGATCCGTTTCGACCGGAATGCTGCCGTGCTGATCAACAAGCAGGGCGAGCCGATCGGCACCCGTATCTTCGGGCCGGTCACTCGTGAGCTGCGCGGCAAGAAGTTCATGAAGATCATCTCGCTGGCGCCGGAGGTGCTGTAATGGCCGCCAAGATCAAGACCAAGGACAAGGTCGTTGTCCTGACCGGCCGTGACAAGGGCAAGACCGGCGAGGTGTTGAAGGTTTTCCCGAAGGAGAACCGTGCCGTTGTGCAGGGCGTGAACGTGGTGAAGAAGCACCAGCGTGCCAGCGCCCGCTCGCAGGGTGGCATCATCGAGATGGAGGCGCCGATCAACGTCTCCAACCTCGCTCACGTCGATCCCAAGGATGGCAAGCCGACCCGCGTCGGTTTCAAGATCCTTGAGGATGGCCGCAAGGTGCGTGTCGCCAAGCGGTCCGGCGAAGTCATTGACCTGTGAGGACCCGGGCATGACCGCACGTCTGAAAGAAGTTTACGATTCCAAGATCCGCGCCGCTCTGAAGTCGGAATTCGGCTACAAGAACGACCTGGAAGTTCCGCGGATCGAGAAGATCGTGGTCAACATGGGTGTCGGCGAGGCTGTCGCCGACTCCAAGAAGATCCAGCTCGCCGTGGCCGAGATGGCCGCCATCACCGGTCAGAAGCCGGTGGTGACCAAGTCGCGCAAGTCGATCGCCCAGTTCAAGCTGCGCGAAGGCATGGCGATCGGCTGCAAGGTCACGCTCCGTCGCGACCGCATGTACGAGTTCCTGGATCGCCTGGTGACGATTGCGTTGCCGCGCGTCCGTGACTTCCGCGGTATTCCGGGTGACAGCTTTGACGGCCGTGGCAACTACGCCATGGGCGTCAAGGAGCAGATCATTTTCCCGGAGATCGATTACGACAAGATCGATCAAATCCGCGGCATGGACATCATCATCGTCACTTCGGCGAAGACCGACCAGGAAGCCAAGGCTCTCCTGAAGGGCTTCGACATGCCGTTCGTGAGCTGAGGCTGGAGCACGACCATGGCTAAGACCAGTGCCATCGAAAAGAACAAGCGTCGCGCCAAGCTGGCCAAGCAGTACGCGAACAAGCGTGCGCGCCTGAAGGCAATCGCGAACGACAAGACCCTCCCGCCGGAAGAGCAATTCGCTGCCCGCCTCAAGCTGGCCGAACTGCCGCGCAACTCCTCGAAGGTGCGCATCCGGAACCGCTGCGAAATGACCGGGCGTCCGCGCGCGTTCTATCGCAAGTTCAAGCTGTCCCGCGTCACGCTCCGCGAACTGGCCTCGACCGGCCAGATTCCGGGCATGACGAAGTCGAGCTGGTAAGGAGGGTCCGAGAATGTCTTTGAGCGATCCGCTCGGCGATATGCTGACCCGCATCCGCAACGGTCAGCACGCCCGCATGTCCGTTGTGGTTTCCCCGGCGTCTAAGCTGCGCGTCAACGTCCTGGAAGTTCTGAAGCGTGAAGGCTTCATCCGCGGCTGGTCCGAGGAAGAACTGCGTCCGGGCGTCAAGAACCTGAAGATCGAGCTGAAGTACCACGAAGGCGAGCCTGTCATTAAGCAGATCGCCCGTGTGTCCAAGCCCGGCCGTCGCGTGTATTCGAAGATCGCCGACCTGCCCCGCGTTTACAACGGGCTGGGTCTGTCGATCCTGTCGACCCCGCGCGGCGTGATGTCGGACAACGAGGCCCGCTCCGCCAACGTCGGCGGCGAAGTCCTCTGCCGCGTGTTCTAAGGGGGATTGGCAGATGTCGCGCATTGGCAAGCATCCCGTGCCGGTCCCGGCTGGCGTCGACGTGAAGGTCGACGGTCAGCAGGTCACGGCCAAGGGCAAGCTGGGGCAACTCAGCATGACCCTGATCGACGACATCACCGCCTCGCTGGAAGACGGCAAGGTGGTGGTGAAGCCGGCAAACGACAGCAAGCGCGCCCGCGTCATGTGGGCGACCTCGCGCACCCTGATCAACAACATGGTCACCGGTGTCAGCCAGGGCTTCACGATCAACCTGGAAATCAACGGCGTCGGTTACCGCGCGGCCGTGCAGGGCAAGGAGCTGGTCATGCAGCTCGGCTTCTCGCACGACGTGAAGTACCCGATCCCGGAAGGCATCACGATCAAGTGCGACAAGCCGACGGCCATCTCGGTCAGCGGCTACGACAAGCACAAGGTCGGCCAGGTTGCCGCCGAGATCCGCGGTTGGAAGAAGCCGGAGCCCTACAAGGGCAAGGGCATCAAGTACGAGACCGAAACCGTCCTGCGCAAGGAAGGTAAGAAGAAGTAACCGCCATGCTGAAGCCAAAGCAACTCCACGAGCGCCGCAAGCAGCGCGTGCGCGCGCAGATTGCCAAGAAGGCCGGCGGGCGCGTTCGCCTCTCGGTCTTCCGGTCCAATCTGCACATCTACGCCCAGATCATCGACGACGAAAACGGCAAGACGCTCGCGTCCGCCTCGTCGCTCGAGAAGGAGCTGCGCGAGCAGCTCAAGCACGGCGGCAACGTCGATGCTGCCAAGCGCATCGGCGAGCTGATCGCCGAGCGCGCCAAGGCCGCTGGGATTACCGAGGTCGTGTTCGACCGCGGTGGTTACATTTACCATGGCCGGGTCAAGGCCCTGGCCGACGCCGCCCGTGAGGGCGGGCTGTCGTTCTAAGGAGGCCCGGATATGGCACGTGAACGTGGGGAGCGGGATAACCGCGACCGGCAGCCGCGCGAGCGGGAAGAAAGCGAGCTGATCGAAAAGCTCGTCGGCATCAACCGCGTCGCCAAGGTGGTCAAGGGTGGTCGTCGCTTCGGCTTCGCCGCTCTGGTCGTCGTTGGCGACGGCAAGGGTCGGGTCGGCGTCGGCTCGGGCAAGGCCCGCGAGGTCCCGGAAGCCATCCGCAAGGCGACCGATCAGGCCAAGCGCGGCATGATCCGCGTCCCGCTGCGCGAAGGCCGCACGCTGCATCATGACACCAACGGCCACTTCGGTGCCGGCAAGGTCGTGCTGCGGGCCGCTCCGGCCGGTACCGGCATCATCGCCGGTGGTCCGATGCGCGCGATCTTCGAGGCTCTCGGCGTCGCTGACGTCGTGACCAAGTCGATCGGCACGTCGAACCCGCACAACATGATCAAGGCGACCTTCGACGCCCTGACCCAGGTCACCAGCCCGCGGTCCGTCGCGGCGCGTCGCGGTCGTCGCGTGAGCGACATCCTCGGCCGTCGCGAGGCCGGCGCCGGACAGGAGGCCTGATCATGGCGGAGAAGAAGACCGTCGTCGTGACCCAGATCGGCAGCCCGATCGGCCGCAAGCACGACCAGCGCGAGACGCTGGTCGGTCTGGGTCTCAACAAGCTGCACCGGACCCGCGAGCTGGAGGACACTCCGGCCGTGCGGGGCATGATCGCCAAGGTCGCGCACCTGGTCCGCGTCGAGAACGAGGGCTGAGATCATGACCAAGCTTAATGACCTGCGTGACAACGCCGGTGCCCGCAAGGCGCGCATGCGCGTCGGTCGCGGTATCGGTTCGGGCAAGGGCAAGACCGCTGGCCGCGGCGTGAAGGGTCAGACCTCGCGCACCGGCGTGGCGATCAACGGCTTCGAAGGCGGGCAGATGCCTCTGCACCGCCGCCTGCCGAAGCGCGGTTTCCGGAACATCTTCGCCAAGGAATACTCGGTGGTTAACCTGGGCATGGTCCAGAAGGCCATCGACCTGGGCAAGCTGAACGCCGCCGAGACCATCGATGCCGCGGCGCTCAACGCCGCTGGCGTCACCGGCAAGGTGAAGAAGGACGGTGTCCGTCTGCTGGGCAAGGGCGAGCTGACCACGAAGGTTTCCTTCACGGTCGCCGGCGCGTCCAAGTCGGCGATCGAGGCCGTCGAGAAGGCGGGTGGCAGCGTCACGCTGACCGCTCCCGCCGCCGAAGCCGCCGAGTAAAGTTCCGCGACAAGCCCGTGCTTGCGCGCGGGCTTTCGTGGCACTACAAAAAGCGAAGTCGCGAGGGGCGGCCTGCGTCATGCAGTGCCGCCCCGTTCGCGCTTACGGGACAGGGATTGGACCATGGCATCAGCGGCCGAGCAGCTTGCCGCCAACATCAATTTCGGGGCTTTCTCCAAGGCGACCGAGCTGAAAAAGCGGATTTGGTTCACCTTGGCGGCCCTGATCGTCTACCGGCTGGGCACATACATTCCGATTCCGGGCATCGATCCGCACATCCTGCAGGACGTGTTCAAGCAGCAGGGCAGCGGCATTCTCGGCATGTTCGACATGCTGGCCGGCGGCGCGCTGCACCGCATGACCATCTTCGCGCTCAACATCATGCCGTACATCTCGGCGTCGATTATCGTGCAGCTGCTGACCGCCGTGTCGCCGCAGATGGAGGCGATGAAGAAGGAAGGCGAGGCCGGGCGCAAGAAGCTCAACCAGTACACCCGATTCGGCACGGTGGCGCTTGCCACGGTCCAGGCCTATGGACTCGCGGTCGGTCTCGAGTCGATGCGCGGCTCGACCGGTGCGGCGGTGATGGACCCAGGCCTGTTCTTCCGCGTCGCCACGGTCATCACGCTGGTCGGCGGCACCATGTTCCTGATGTGGCTGGGCGAGCAGATCACCGCCCGCGGCATCGGCAACGGCACCTCGCTGATCATCTTCGCCGGCATCGTCGCGGAACTGCCGCGCGCGCTGGTCAATACGCTGGAACTCGGCCGCCAGGGCGCGTTGTCCACCGTCTTCATCATCCTGATGCTGCTGATGGCGGTGGGCGTCGTGTTCTTCATCGTCTTTATGGAGCGCGCCCAGCGCCGTCTGCTCGTGCAGTACCCGAAGCGACAGGTCGGCAACCGGGTGTTCGGCGGCGAAGCGTCGCACCTGCCGCTGAAGATGAACACGGCCGGCGTCATTCCGCCCATCTTCGCGTCGTCGCTGCTGCTGCTGCCGCTGACCGCGGTGGGCTTCGCCGGCGGCGAGGGGCCGGAGTGGCTGCAGGCGGTTTCGCGCTACGTCGCGCACGGTACGCCGCTCTATATGCTGCTGTACGCCTCGCTGATCGTGTTCTTCTGCTTCTTCTACACCGCCATCGTCTTCAACCCGACGGAGACGGCCGACAATCTGCGCAAGTACGGCGGCTTCATCCCGGGCATCCGTCCGGGCAAGAACACCGCCGACCACATCGACTATGTGCTGACGCGGCTGACGGTCATCGGCTCCGCCTACCTTGTGGCGGTTTGTCTCCTCCCCGAAATCCTGATATCCCAGCACTCGGTTCCGTTTTATTTTGGCGGCACCAGCCTGCTGATCGTGGTCACCGTCACGATGGACACGGTCGCGCAGATTCATTCCCACCTGCTGGCTCACCAGTATGAGGGATTGATCAAGAAATCTAAGCTTCGGGGGAGAAAGTAATGAACCTCATACTGCTCGGTCCGCCGGGCGCCGGGAAGGGGACCCAGGCGCGCCGTCTGGAAGACACTCGTGGTCTGGTGCAGTTGTCGACCGGCGACATGCTCCGCGCCATGGTGGCGGAAGGCGGGCCGCTCGGGCAGCAGGCGAAGGAGATCATGGCCGCCGGCAAGCTGATGCCGGACGAGCTGATGGTCAGCATGATCGCCGAGCGCATTTCGAAGCCGGACGTGAAGAATGGCTTCATCCTCGACGGTTTCCCGCGCACCGTGGCCCAGGCCGAGGCGCTCGATAAGATGCTCGACGAGAAGGGCCTGAAGCTCGACCATGTGATCGAGATGCGGGTGGTCGACGACGTGCTGGTGGAACGCATCACCGGCCGTTACACCTGCGCCAAGTGCGGCAAGGGCTATCACGACAGCTTCGAGAAGCCGAAGGTCGAGGGCGTCTGCGATGTCTGCGGCAGCACTGAATTCAAGCGGCGCGCCGACGACAATGCGGAGACGGTGACCACCCGTCTGGCCCAGTACCATCAGCAAACGGCGCCGATCCTGCCCTATTATCAGGGCCGCGGCGTGCTGAAGGTGGTGGACGGCATGGCCGACATCGATGAGGTGACCAAGCAGATCGAGTCGATCCTCGCCAGTTGAGGATCGCCGCCGTTCTGATGTGAAGAAGGCCGCAGTTTCCGTCGGGAGGCTGCGGCCTTTTTCGTCAGCGGGGTCGAAGGTCGATGATCAGGCACCCGCGGCGTCGGGGGCGGGCGGGCTGTTGGCCTGAACTGCCGGTTCATCGGTCATGGTGCGGTAGCGCGCGAGAATCCAACCGAGATGCGCGGTGACGGCGTTGGCCGCAGCGTCGGGGTCGCGCCGGGCGATGGCCTGGTGGATGGCGCGGTGATGCTCGATCATCAGCGCCTCATGGTTTTCCATGAAGGGCTCGGTGTGCTTCATCTCGACCATGTTGCCGAGGATGTCGCGGATGGTCGACAGCAGGTGAAGATAGACCGGGCTGCCGGACGCCTGGGCGACGGCGACGTGGAAATCCATGTCATCGGCTGCACGGCCGCCGTCCCGGTTGGTCTCGCTCATCGCCGCCAGGATGCGGCCGATGGTGTCGATCTGCTCCTGCGTCGCGCGCTCGGCGGCGCGGCGGGCCGCCCAGCTTTCCAGCGCCATGCGAATTTCGACGAGGTCGCACAGATTCTGGTGGGTGCTGCGCACCATGGTGGTCAGGGCGCCGTCCATTACGCCGGCCGACGACACCACGCGGGTGCCGCCGCCCTGGACCGCGGTGAGGAAGCCCTGGGTCTTCAACTTCTGCAGGGCGGCGCGGACGGATACCCGGCTGACATGCAGCTGTTCGGCCAGTTGGCGTTCGCCCGGCAGGCGCTCTCCCGGCACCAGCTCACCACGCGCGATGCGGTCGAGAAGCTGTTGGGCCACCCACTCCGAAATACGCTGCGAGGAGGAGGGGACGTGAGCGCTGTCGTCGGTGCCGGGCACAGGTTGTTCCCCTTTGATCGGAAGACGGTTCATCGATGGATGGTCATACCGGTAACGGTCCTCGCGGGTGCGGTCAATGGGGCACAGCCACGCTGCGGCGCCTTGCCCGCGGGACGGAAAAACTGAGAGGCGACGACGCGAAGACGGTGTCTCAGCGGCTGCCGCGGCGGGCCATCAGGATGCCCACCAGGATCACCGCAGCGCCGATGGCCTGCAAGGGTCCCAAAGGTTCGTTCAGCAGGATCCAGGCGAGGATCGCTGCCGCTGCCGGTTGCAGCAGCAGGCTGACCGACGAGAAGGATGCCGGCAAGTGGGCGAGGGCGTAGGCGATCAGGCTCTGGCCGCCGGCATGGCTGAACAGGGCGAGGCCGGCCAGGACGGCCCATCCGGCGGCGGTCGCCGGCAGCATCGCCTCGCCGTCGGACAGGCCGAGCGGCAGCAGCACGATGGCGGTGATGGCCCCGCTCCAGGTCATGATGGTCGCGGTGGAGAATTCGGCGCGCAGGCGCCCGACCGACAGAATATAGCCGGCATAGAAGGCGGCAGTCAGCAGGCCCAGCGCGTCGCCGAACAGGTGTTCGGGGCTGAGCCGGAAGCTCTGGCCCATCAGCACGACGGCGCCGGCCAGCGCCAGCAGCATTCCAAGCACGAACCGGCCGGTGATCCGCTCCTTGAACAGGAACCATGCGGCCGGTGCAACGAACAGCGGGGCGAAGTTCGCCAGCAGGGTGGAGTTGGCGACCGAGGTGTAGCGGATCGATGTGTGCCAGATCGCGAGATCGCCGGCGAAGAACAGCCCGGCCAGCGACAGGCGGCCATAATCGGAGAGCGAGGAGGGGCGACGGCTGGCCCGTCCGCCCGGCCGCCGCGACTCGCTGCCCATCCACAGAGCCAGGACCGGCGTCGCCAACGCCGTGCGCCAGAAGCCGGTTGCGACCGGACCGACCTCCGACAGGCGGACGAAGATGGGCGCGAAGGCGATGCCCAGGGCGCCGACCAGCAGCGCGATCAGGGCGATGCGCTGCGTCCGGTACAGATGGTCGGCGGGAAGGGCGATTGCGTCTGGCATGATCCGCTTATATCCGCCGCTCCGTCGCCGGGCCAGCGGGACGCAAGTCATGGCTGCCGTGCGCCCCGTCGACTCCTCCGCAGGCTGTCAGGTGGGGAGGGGATCAGCGCGGCCGGATGCGGCGAAGCGACACCGCCTCGTCGTCTTCGGCGCTGTATTCGTCGTAATGGACCGGGCAGCGGCCGTCCTTGCGCGGCTTGTCCTTCACCGTCGCCGGGTACCAGTCGCCCTTCCATTGAACCTCCACCCGCATGCCGGGCTGGCACAGCGAGGCACCGGCCTGATAGCCGGCATTGGGGGCGGGTGCCATGGGGGCCGGGGAAGCGCCCGGTGGGATGGGGCTCAGCATCGGCGCGGCTGCGGGGGCGGGGGCCGGCTTCTCCTGGTCGCAGAAGGCGGTGCAGACGCGCTTGGCGATCACCTGCCCGCCGCAGCTTCCGCCGAAGCAGTCGCGATAATCCGCCTCGCACCGCGCTTCGCAGCTGCTGTTGCCGCAGGAATAGGAACGGTCGAAGTCGCTCACCGATCTCTTGATCGGCTTCTTCTCCGCCTGCTGGCGGTTCACATAGGCCTGATATTCGTATAGTGCGCGGGTCCGCGCCTCGTTCACGCAGGCCTGCTGCGACATTCCGCAATTCTGGCGGCAGAAATTGCGGTTCTGCTGACACTGGTTGACGCAGAGCCGGCCTTCCGCCGACGACGGCGGGATCAGGCTGTATTGCGTCTCGTAAACGGGTCCGCAAGCGCTGAGCAGCGCCATCACGGCAAGGCAGAGGGTGAGCAGGCGGAGCATGCGGGGCGTCTTCCGGGTGGGTTCGCGCGGAGAGGGAGTCGGAGCGTACCAGCTTGCCGTTCGGGCTACCACCATCGGCCGCGCTTCCGCCCGGCGCGGCGGTTGCGTTAGTGTGGCATATGGCCTCATCACCTTCCGAACATCGCCGGCCCGTCACCGCTCCCGCACCGGCGCCCCGTGCGGCAGCGCCCCTGCTGGGCCCGAACGATCCGCCGCCGGCGACCACCCTGAACCCGGACGCCCGCAGTCCGCTGCTGCTGGTGTGCGACCATGCGTCGCGAGCGATTCCCGTTTCACTCGGCGATCTCGGCCTGCCGGAGGAGCAGCTCTGCCGCCACATCGCCTACGATATCGGCGCGGCGGAGGTGACGCGGCGGCTGGCCGACCGTTTCGGCGCCACCGCGGTGCTGTCCGGCTTCTCCCGTCTGGTGATCGACCCGAATCGCGCTCTGGATGACCCCACCGCGATTCCCGTGGTCAGCGATGACGTGGTGATCCCCGGCAATCGCGCGCTGGATGCCGAGGCCCAGGCCCAGCGGGTGGAGGCGCTGTTCAAGCCCTATCACACTGCGGTGGCGGCGGCCGTCTCGACGATTCGCGCCCGCGGACAGGTGCCGGTGATGGTGTCGGTCCACAGCTTCACCCCGGCGATGCGCGGTGTGGCGCGGCCCTGGCACATCGGCGTGCTGTGGGACAACGATCCGCGCCTGCCTGTGCCGCTGATCGAGGCGCTGAAGGCCGATGGCCGCTGGTGCGTCGGCGACAACCAGCCCTATTCCGGCCGCGGCACGCTGGGCGGCACGGTGGAGACCCACGCGACGCCCGCCGGCTACCCCAACGTCCTGCTGGAGGTGAGGCAGGACCTGATCGCAACGCCTGAGGGCGCCGAACTGTGGGCGCAGGTGATCGGCGATGCGCTGGAACCGCTGCTGCCCCTGCCGTCGCTGGCGACCATCCACCATTATCCGCGAGCCTGAACACCGAATGGAAAGCGCCGTGCCCATGAAAAGCGCCGCGACCGAACCGTCCTTCACCCTCGGCCTGGAGGAGGAATATCTGCTGGTCGACCGCGGCACGCGCGACATCGTACCCAGCCCGCCGGACGAGATGCTGGAAGCCTGTCAGGAGCAGGCGCCCGGCCGCATCCACCCGGAATTCCTGCGCTGCCAGATCGAGGTGGGAACACCGGTCTGCAAATCGCTGGTCGAAGCGCGGACCGAATTGGCGGCACTGCGTGCCACCGTGGCCGGGGTGGCCGACCGCTATGGGCTGGCGCCGATCGCCGCCTCCACCCATCCCTTCGCCGCGTGGGAGCCGCAGAAGCACACCAACCGCGACCGCTACAACATGCTGGCCCGCGACCTGGGAGCGCCGGCCCGTCGGCTGATGATCTGCGGCATGCATGTCCATGTCGGGATCGAGGATGACGACCTGCGCATCGACCTGATGAACCAGGTCCGCTATTTCCTGCCGCATCTGCTGGCGCTGTCGACCTCCTCGCCCTTCTGGCGCGGGCGCGACATGGAGCGCCGCTCCTACCGGCTCAGCGTCTGGCACGAACTGCCGCGCACCGGCATGCCCGCCGGTTTCCAGAGCTTCGGCGAGTATCAGAGCCATGTCGCCGTGCTGGTAAATGCCGGGGTGATCGAGGATGCCAGCAAGCTGTGGTGGGACATCCGCCCGTCCTCGCGCTTCCCGACGCTGGAGATGCGCATCACCGACATCTGCACCCGGCTGGACGACGCGGTGACGGTGGCGGCGCTGTATCGCTGCCTGCTGCGCATGCTGTGGCGGCTGAAGGCGCGCAACGTCACCTGGCGGCCCTACAAGAACATGCTGATCGAGGAAAACCGCTGGCGCGCCCAGCGCTATGGCCTGGACAGCGGGCTGGTCGATTTCGGGCAGGGCCGCATCGTGCCCTATGCCGACCTGCTGGATGAGATCATCGACCTGACCCGCGAGGATGCCGAGCATTTCGGCTGCACCGTCGAGGTTGAACGGGCGCGCGAGATCGTCAAGCGCGGCACCAGCGCCCATCGGCAGATCGAGATCTTCCAGGCGGCGCTCGCCGACGGCGCCGACGAGGACGAGGCGCTGCGGCGTGTGGTGGACTGGCTGGCGGAGGAGACGATGGTGGGGGTGGCGGCCTGAAGGATACGCTACGGCACCACCCCTACGCGCCACCTCTCCCAACCGCCTTGACGCGCGCGTCATGTCTCCATACGCTTCCGCACCGTCGATGCCGCTGGAATGCGGGTTGAACAGGGCTGGCAAATAAAAAGCTGAAAAGCAGAGAGGGCCGCTCGTCGTTGGCGGCCCTCTTCCAACATCAAGGGGAGGGAGGAGCATGGCCGGCGCCAAGTTCCTGAAGTTCGATACGCAGAGCCTGCATGCGGGACAGAGGCCCGATCCGTCGACCGGGGCGCGGGCGGTTCCGATCCACCTGACCTCCTCCTACGTCTTCAGCGACGTCGATCAGGCGGCGGCCCTGTTCAATCTGGAGCGGCCTGGCCACATCTATTCGCGCATCTCCAACCCCACCGTCGCGGTGCTGGAAGAGCGGCTGGCGACGCTGGAAGGCGGGGTGGGCGCCGTCTGCACCGCCAGCGGACAGGCGGCGCTGACGCTCGCCATCATGACGCTGATGGGGGCGGGCGGGCACATCGTCGCCTCCTCCTCGATCTATGGCGGCAGCCGCAACCTGCTGACCTATACGCTGCCGCGCTTCGGCATCACCACGACCTTCGTCCATCCGCGCGACCTGGACGGAATCCGCGCGGCGATCCGTCCGGAGACCCGGCTGGTCTTCGGCGAAGTGCTGGGCAATCCGGGGCTGGAGGTGCTGGACGTGCCGAAGGTCGCGGCGATCGCCCATGAGGCCGGTATCCCGCTGCTGATCGACTCGACCTTCACCACCCCGTATCTCTGCCGCCCGTTCGAGCATGGCGCCGATCTGGTCATGCATTCCTGCACCAAATGGCTGGGCGGGCACGGCACCGCCATCGGCGGCGTGGTGATCGACGGCGGCCGCTTCGACTGGGAGGCGTCGGGCAAGTTCCCGACCCTGACCGAGTCCTATGCCGGCTATCACGGCATCGATTTCGCCGAGGAATACGGCCCGGCCGCCTTCATCGCCCGCGCCCGGGCCGAGGGTCTGCGCGATTTCGGCGCCTGCATGAGCCCGATGAACGCCTTCCAGATCCTGCAGGGCGTGGAAACGCTGCCGCTGCGGATGAAGGCGCACATCCACAACACCCGCAAGATCGTCTGCTTCCTGGAAGGGGAGCTGAATGCGGAGAAGGGCGCCGTCGGCTGGGTTTCCTACCCGGAACTGGTCGACCATCCCGACCACGCCCTGGCCGCCCGGCTGCTGCCGCATGGCGCCGGTTCCATCATCTCCTTCGGCATCCGCGCGGGTGCGCACGGAGGCCGCGAGGCTGGCCGCCGCTTCATCGAGTCGCTGACCCTGTTCTCGCACCTCGCCAATGTCGGCGACGCCAAGTCGCTGGTCATCCATCCCGCCAGCACCACCCACGCGCAGCTCGATGCGGAGGCGCTCGCCGCCGCCGGGGTGGGGGAGGACATGATCCGCCTGTCCATCGGGCTGGAGGATTGCGAAGACCTGATCGACGACCTGAAGCAGGCGCTGCGCGCCGCCACCAAGGGCTGAGGGCCGCGCCATGCAGCTGACCGTCAACGGAACCCCCGTCTTCGTCCACACCGGCGGCCGGGACATCGACCCCGCACGGCCGGCCGTCGTGCTGATCCACGGCGCCGGCATGGACCACAGCGTGTGGAGCCTGCAAAGCCGCTATCTCGCCCACCATGGCCGCTCGGTGCTGGCGGTCGACCTGCCGGGCCATGGCCGCTCCGGCGGGGAACCGCTGGACAGCATCACCGCACTCGCCGATTGGGTGATCGCCCTGCTGGATGCCGCCGGGCTGGAGCGCGCAGCGCTGATCGGCCATTCCATGGGCGCGCTGGTGGCGCTGGACGCCGCCGCCCGCCATGGCGGACGGGTGGAAGCGGTGGCCCTTCTGGGCATCGCGGAGCGGATGCCGGTCCACCCGGACCTTCTGGCCGCCGCCCATGCCGGCGAACAGTCGGCCATCGATATGGTGGTCGGCTGGGGCTTTGGGCCGCGCGGTCATGGCGGCGCCCAGGGCGGTGGCTGCCCGACGCCGGGTCTGGCGCTCATCCCCGGCGGGCGCCGGTTGATGGCGTCGGTTCGTCCGGGCGTGCTGGGCGTCGATCTGGCCGCCTGCAACGACTATGGGCAAGGCGCCGATGCCGCTGCGGCGGTCGGCTGCCCGGCGCTGTTCCTGCTGGGGGCGCTGGACAAGATGACTCCGGCAAAAGCCGGGCGATCGCTGGCGGCCCGCGTCAAGGACTCAAAAGTCGTCGTCCTGCCGCAGACCGGCCATATGGTGATGACCGAAGCCCCCGACGCAGTGCTGGAGGCGCTGACATCCTTCCTGTCCTTGCGCCGGGGATAATGACGTCGGAAGAACGGTTTCAGAGTCGAAACCGATTGGTCGGAGTCGGGTTAATCCTGACATGAACCAATAATGGCCCCTGATTACTCTGCATGGCGGGATCGAAGCCATCCCGCCATGCGCAGCAGGTTCGGGGGGTATCATCTTGCAGGATGGCGAGTGTCGCGCGACCGCACCGGCTGTCGGCGCCCTGTTCCGTGATTGCCGGGAGGTCGTCGCGCTCCTGTCGGCCGACGGGCGTGTGCTCCAGATCAGCGAGGCCGTCGCCGACCTGCTGGGTTACACTCCGGATATGCTGACCGGCGCGTCACTCGACGGCCATATCCATCCCGACGATGTCGATGAGGCGCGGCGCCGGCTCCATTTGCGTGCGGTCGCGCCGGCCGGCAGCAGCGGCCGTGCGGTTTTCCGCTTCCGTCATGCCGATGGCAGCTGGCATTGGCTGGAGGTCACCACCCGCAATGAACTGGCCGATCCGGCCATCGTCGGGCTGGTGTTGAACATCCGCGACATCAGCGGCCAGATCGGTCTGTCGGAACGGCTGCGCGCCAGCGAAGCGCGCTACCGCACCTTGGCGGAAGCGGTGCCGGTCGGCATCCTCCAGGCCGGCGCCGACGGGCAGGTGCTGTTCGCCAATGCCCGGCTTGCCGGCATCACCGGGCTGGAGCCCGACCGGCTGCTCGGCAGCGGCTGGCTCGACTCCGTCCATCCCGACGACCGGGCGCGGGTCGCGGCGGACTGGCGGCGGGAGGCGGTCGGCGATCCGGCGCCGACCGATTTCCGCTTCCACGACCCCGACGGCTCCGGCGCCGACCGGCGCGTGCTGTGCCAGCGCATGCCCCTGGAGGATGGCGGCTTCATCGCCACCATCACCGACGTCAGCGAATATGTGCACACCGCCAATGCCCTGCGCCTGTCGGAGGCGCGCAACGAGGCGATCCTCGACACCGCGGCCGACGCGATCCTGACCGTCGACGAGGCCGGCGTGCTGCACAGCTTCAACCGGGCGGCGGAGGCGATGTTCGGCGTTGCCGCCGGGGATCTGCTGTGGCGCCCGCTCGACCGCCTGATCCCGCTGGCCGACCTGCGCGAGGAAGGCGGTGTCCGGCTGGAGTTCGCGCCGGGCCAGACAACCGCCCTGATCGCCCGCGACCGCGCGGCGGAAGCGGAGCGTGCCGACGGCACCCGCTTTTCCGTGGAACTGTCGGTCAGCGCCAGCGAGGTGGAGGGGCGGCGGCTCTACACCGCCATTCTCCGCGACGTCACCGAACGCCGCCGGGCGGAGGCCGAGTTGCTGGCGGCCAAGGACGCGGCGGAGGCCGCCGACCGAGCCAAATCCACCTTCATCGCGGCGATGAGCCACGAGCTTCGCACCCCGTTGAACGCGGTGATCGGCTTCTCACAGTTGCTGGAGGTGCAGGCCGGGGGATCGGTTGGCGACGCGCAGCGGAACGATCAGATGCGTGATTGCGTCGGCGCGATCCGTCAGGCCGGCGAACAACTGTTGGCGATCATCGACGACATCCTCGACATGGCCCGCGTCGATGCCGGCGGACTGTCCTTGACCGAAGGACCGGTCGATTTGTCGGCGGTCGCCGAACGGGCCGTGGCAAACATGCGCTTTCACGCCACCCGCCAGAAGGTGACGGTCGAGGTGAAGGCCGATGGCGGATTGCCGCCGATCCGTGGCGACGAACGGCGCCTGGTCCAGGCGCTGGGCAACCTGCTGTCCAACGCCATCAAGTTCAGCCATCCGGGAGATGCGGTCACCCTGACGGCGGCACCGGCCGCCGATGGCTGGATCGCGCTTTCGGTGCAGGACCGCGGCGTCGGCATGCGGCCGGAGGACATCGGCAAGGCGATGACTCCGTTCGCCCAGATCGACCAGAGCGCCACCCGCCATCATGAGGGCGTCGGGCTTGGCCTGCCGCTGGCGCTGCGTCTGGTGGAGGCCCATGGCGGCACGCTGACACTGGACAGCGCACCGGGGCAGGGCTGTACCGCCGCCATCCGGCTGCCGCCGTCGCGCATCATGACCGTCGCCGAGATGCTGGCGGCGATGTCCTGAACTGGCCTGCGCCGGCCGGATGTGTCAGAAGCTGTCGCAGAGAGTCCGCCCGGCGGGCGGTCGGCTTTTGAAAGGCAGGTGTGCGATGGCGGCTTTGGGCGAATCCAGGCAGGCGGTGGTTCTGGTCAGTGGCGGCCTCGATTCGACGACGGTGCTCGCCATTGCCAAGGCCGAGGGCTATCGGGTCAACGCGCTCAGCTTCCGCTATGGCCAACGCCATTCGGTGGAACTGGAGGCGGCGCGGCGGGTGGTCGCGGCGGTGGGCGTGGAGCGGCATGTGATCGCCGACATCGACCTGCGCGCCTTCGGCGGCTCCGCGCTGACCGATGCCATCGACGTGCCGAAGCATGACAGCACCGCCGATCTGGAGGCCGGTCTGGGGGAGGGCATCCCCGTCACCTATGTGCCGGCGCGCAACACCGTCTTCCTGTCCTTTGCGCTGGCCTGGGCGGAGACGCTGGGGGCGTCCGACCTGTTCATCGGCGTCAACGCGCTGGATTACTCCGGCTATCCCGACTGCCGCCCGGAATACATCGCGGCCTTCGAGACGCTGGCGAATCTCGCCACAAAAGCCGGGGTGGAGGGCACCAGCCGGTTCAAGATCCATGCGCCGCTGATGCGGATGGACAAGGCCGCCATCGTCCGCCGCGGGCTGGAGCTGGGGGTCGACTACAGCCTCACCCACTCCTGCTACGACCCGACGCCGGAGGGGCTGTCCTGCGGCGCCTGCGACAGTTGCCTGTTGCGCCTGAAGGGTTTTTCCGAAGCCGGAATGACTGACCCGATCCATTACGCCAGCGGAACGAAAAAGTAATCCCCTCCGGCCTCTCCCTGGTCATCAGCGGCGGAAATCCGACTTGCCGAACAAGATAAAATTTTATATAAAAGCGTATCGATTTGTTCGGGACGATGAGGGAGCGCAAGATGGCTGCCACCTCCTGGATGGGACCGCGCCTGAGCGGCCGCGCCGCGCGGGCGGTGCTGCGCGAGCATCGCCGCGCCAATGCCCGCAAGCGCGGCTGGTCGCGTGACATCGCCCGCCTGATGCTGGTCGCCTCCGTCCTGGTGCTGGGGGTGCTGGCGGTGGAGATCGGCCGCAAGGCGGTCACCATCCTCGGCCACAGCGCCGCCCAGCATTCGGTCGAGATCGTCGGCTGAGGGTTTGGCTCAGGACTTGGCTCAGGGCAGGACCACCACATAGCGTTTGGTGGTGACGGCGACTACGGTCCAGCTTCCCGTGAAACCCGGTTCGATGACGAAACGGTCCCCGGCCTTCAAGGTCCAGGAGCGCCCGTCGTCATGGGCGACGACACTCTCGCCTTCCAGAATTTCGCAATATTCCCACTCGTCATAGACGATGCGCCAGGAGCCGGGCGTCGACCGCCAAGTGCCGGCGAACCGTTTGCCGTCATCCGACTCGTAGCCGTTCCAGGTGGTGAAGACCGGTGACCCGGCCAGGATGCGGTCGGCAGCCGGGGCGCCGGTCTCCGGCGTGATGCCGTCGAGGTCGGGCAGGGGAAACAGGGTCATCGACGGAACTCCTCACCAGTCGGCCAGCAGCGCCGGCAGGTCGCGGATCGAATCCAGCCGGCGGTAATGATCGTCGGGCACCTCCGCCTCCTCATGCGCCCAGGTGATGGCATAGGGGATGTGGACGGCGTGGGCACCGGTGGCCAGCACCGGCAGGATGTCCGAGCGTACCGAATTGCCGACCATCAGGAAACGGGCCGGATCGATGCCGTGGCGGTCCATCACCCGGCGGTAGGTGGCCGGGTCCTTCTCGCTGACGATCTCCACCGCGTGGAACAGCTCCGACAGGCCGGAGCGTGCGATCTTGCTTTCCTGGTCGAACAGGTCGCCCTTGGTGATCAGGACCAGCCGGTGGCGGCCGGCCAACGTCTCCACCACCTCCGCCACGCCGGGCAGCAACTCCACCGGATGCTCCAGCATCGCCTTGCCGAAGTCGATCAGGCTCTGCAGGTCGCGGGCCGGGACATGGCCGTCGGTGACGGCGATCGCCGTCTCGATCATCGACAGCACGAAGCCCTTGATGCCGTAGCCATAGACGCGGAGGTTCGCCCGTTCCGCCTCCAGCAGGCGGCGGTCGAGGTCGGTGGGGTCGGCGGCATGGGCCAGCAGGGCGCGGAAGCGGTCCTGCGTCATCGAAAACAGCGATTCATTGTGCCAGAGCGTGTCGTCGCCATCGAATCCGATGGCGTCGAAGGTTTGGCCGGCGGGGGTGAGATTGCTGTTCATGAGCCTGTCCGCTTGTCCGCAGGATTGATCAGTAAGTAAAACAATACATCGCCCAAGTGGGCCGGCATTGTCCAGGGGGAGCCGATGCAGGGGTCCTTTATTGTCAGCATAGCGAACCGTAAGTATCCGCAATGACGATTTTGCCACAGATCGGTGACATTCCATGGCGAGTTCTTCGCTGCCTGCAAAGCGGGCATGTTGCCGTCGGGGGTGGCAACATGGCTCGAAGAAGCATAATTATATTTCCACACAAGGAGGACGTGATCGCCGACCGGCGGACCCTCCATAACAAGACATCTCAGGAATCTCCATCATGGCAACCCTTCTGCATTCGGCCGAGACCGGCCACAGCGCCTCCACCTTCGCCCATGTCGTCGAAGTGGCGTCGAACCTGCTGGGCCTGTGGCGCCAGCGCATCGTGACCCGCCGCGAGCTGGGTTATCTGGACGATCGTATGCTCCAGGACATCGGCTTCAGCCGCCTGGATGCCGAGCGCGAGATGTCGAAGCCGTTCTGGCGCGAATGAGCGCCTGCACGCCGGCCGGCGAACGCACCGGAAAAGGCCGCTTCCGTTGATCGGAAGCGGCCTTTTTCTTTGTCCGATGCTTGCCGTGCCCAAAAATCAGGCTGCATGAAAAAGCAGCAGCCGAAGAAAGAAAAGCCCGCCGCCGGAGGAACCGGCAGGCGGGCTTTTTCTTGACGCAACTGCGAAGACGGGCAGGGCGCAGCCCCGTCGGCTTCTCAGATGCAGTAATGGTGCAGCGGCGCGAAGCCGTTGAAGCAGACGGCCGAGTAGGTCGTGGTGTAGGCGCCGGTGGCGTGGATGCGCACGCGGTCGCCGGCCTTCAGACCCATCGGCATCTTGTAGTCGGCACGCTCGTACAGCACGTCGGCGCTGTCGCAGGTCGGGCCGGCCAGGATCACCGCCTCACGGTCGTCTTCCTGCTCGTCGCCCAGCACTTCGATCGGGTACTGGATCGCCTCGTCCATCGTCTCGGCCAGACCGCCGAACTTGCCGATGTCCAGATAGACCCAGCGCTTGGCATCCTCGGCCGACTTGCGCGACACCAGGACCACTTCGCTCTCGATGATGCCGGCGCTGCCGACCATGCCGCGGCCCGGCTCCACGATGGTCTCCGGCAGGTGATTGCCGAAGTGGGTGCGCAGCGAGTCGAAGATCGCCTGGCCGTAGGCGGTGCATTCCGGCACGTCGGTGCGGTAGCGGGTGGGGAAGCCGCCGCCCAGGTTGATCATGCCCAGGTCGACGCCCAGCACCTCAAGCTCGCGGAACAGCTGCGCCACCTGGAAGATGGCGTGGTCCCACTGCATCAGGTCCTTCTGCTGCGAGCCGACATGGAAGGACACGCCATAGGGCTGCACGTCCATGTCGCGGGCCTTCAGCAGCAGGTCGCGCGCCATCGGCAGATCGCAGCCGAACTTGCGCGACAGCGGCCATTCGGCGCCCTCGCCGGAGGTCAGGATGCGGCAGAACACACGGGCGCCGGGGGCGGCGCGCTCGATCTTCTCCAGTTCCGGCTCGCTGTCGAAGGCGAACAGGCGCACGCCCAGCTCATAGGCGCGGCGGATGTCGCTTTCCTTCTTGATGGTGTTGCCGAAGGAGATGCGCTCCGGGGTGGCGCCGGCGGCCAGCGCCATCTGGATTTCCGGGACCGAGGCGCAGTCGAAGGCGGAGCCGAGACGGGCCAGCAGGCTGAGGATTTCCGCGGCCGGGTTCGCCTTCACCGCATAGAAGATGCGGGCGTCGGGCAGGGCGTCGTGCAGATCGTTGTAGTTCTGCTCGACGACATCCAGGTCGATGACGAGGCAAGGGGTCTGCGGGCGCTGCTCTTCGAAAAAGCGCGCAATCTTCTGGGTCATCTCAGTCTCCTGGGACGCAAGATGATGGAACGGAAAGGGTGAAGTCGGGGGGACGGAGCGGCCGAGCGGGCCGATCAGCAAATGGAAAGGCTGATCAGGCGCTCAAGCCGCCAATACTGGATTGCCCCGTACAGAACCCTGTTCTGTCCGTATGGTCCAGGAGCGGCAGATTTCGGAGACGGGTGAGCACGCGCCCACCCACAACAACATCAACCATCGTAACCTCCAAGTCGCCGCCTTGTTTAAGGGACGGTCGGGGATCACGCGTTACGTCGTTGCATAACCACATCTCGGAGACGCCGAGGGGCGGGCCAGCGGCACGTGCGCTTGCGAGTTCGCGTTACATAGATCCAACGCGATCGAATGCAAAGTGAAAAATGCCCTGTGCCCCAAAAAAGTGGCAGCCCGTTTGACAGGCGAAAAAACCGGAGTGATTTCATGGGCTTGACTGCGGATTTGACGACGGAGGAGATGGGATTGCGGCTGCTGGCTGCGGCCTTCTGCGGTGCGTTGCTTGGGTTGGACCGCGAAATGCGGGGCAAGGCGGCGGGGTTGCGCACGCATACGCTGATCTCCATCAGCTGTGCCCTGACCACCATGGTCGCGCTGGAGCTGTTCACCGGCCTGCGGACCAGCGGCGACGAGCGGCCGAGCGACCCGGTGCGCGTCATCCAGGGCGTGGCGCAGGCGGTCGGCTTCATCAGCGCCGGCGTGATGTTTCGATCCGGCGACAGCGTGCGGGGGGCGACGACCGCCGCGATCATCTGGGTGGCGGGCGGTCTGGGCATCGCCTGCGGCGCCGGCTATTACGCGCTGGCCGGCATGACGCTGGGCCTGTGCCTGGTGGTGACCATCCTGTTCACCATCCTGATGGACCGCTTCCCGCAGCTGGGAGCGGCAGAGGCCGAGGAGGACTCCGAGGATGTGCGCCTAAAGCCGCGCCACCGCCGCCACGCCACCCTTCGCCAGGGCCGGATCAGGCGGATTGCCCGTCACGCGCCGCGGGGATGACCAGCAGCTGGTGCGCCAGCAGCGCGCCCAGGCCCACCAGCCCGATGGCTCCCATCATCGGCAGGGCGGTGCCGTCGTTCAGATGGCCGACGACGATGCCGACGACCGCAGCGATGGACATCTGCGCGAAGCCCAGCAGCGACGACGCCAGCCCGGCCATGGTGGCGTAGGGGCCGACCGCATTGGCGGTGGCGTTGGGCAGGGTCAGCCCGGCGCCCAGGATGAACAGGAAGACCGGCACCACGATGGCCAGCAGGTGCAGCACCCCGGCCAGCGCCAGCACCCCGCCCACCAGTCCGCCACCCAGCGACAGCAGCGTGCCGATGCGGATCATCCGCGCGCCGCCCAGCCGCGGCGTCAGCCGCCCGGCCAGGAAGGTGCCCAGCATATATCCCAGGACCACCGCGCCGAAGCTGGCGCCATACTGCGCCGGGGTCAGGTGCAGTTGCCCGATCAGCACGAAGGACGAGCCGGAGATGAAGGAGAAGATGCCGCTGTAGGAAAAGGCCACCACCAGCACATAGCCGACGAAGCCGCGGTTGCGCATCAGCAGCAGGTAGTTGGCGGCGAGCCGGCCCGGCCGCAGCGCCTCCTCGTCGCGGTGGGCGTTGGTCTCGCCCAGCATCGACCACACCGCGGCCAGGATGCCGCAGGCGAACAGGGTCAGCAGCAAGAAGTTGGCGCGCCAGCCGAACCACTCCGTCAACACGCCGCCCAGCATCGGCCCCACCGCCGGGGCCAGCGCCATCGCCATCGACATATAGGCCAGCACCGTCGCCGCCCGGTCGCGCCCGAACACGTCGCGCACCACCGCGCGCGCCACCACCGGGCCGCAGCAGGCGCCCAGGGCCTGGAAGAAGCGGGCGGCGATCAGCGCCTCGATGCTGCTGGTCATGGCGCAGACGGCGCTGGCCGCCAGATAGATCGCCACCCCCACCAGCAGGGTGGGGCGCCGGCCGAACCGGTCGGACATCGGGCCATAGACCAGCTGCGACACCGCGAAGCCGACCAGGAAGATCGACAGGGTCAACTGCACCGTGGCGACGTCGGTGTCGAACACCCGCACCAGCGTCGGCAGCGACGGCAGGTACAGGTCGGTGGACAGCGGGCCGAAGGCGACCAGCGCCGTCAGCAGGACGCGGATGGACAGGGAATCGGGACGGGGCATGGACCGGCTTTGACGCGACGCGGGGACGGGGCGGCACTGTATCAGATGAAACAACCGCCGCCAGCGCGGATCGCTTGCAACCCTGTCACTTGGCCCGGTTCACTTGGCCGGCAGCACCATGCGGATGCAGCGCGCCAGCACGGTATTGCCGGTCATCTCGCGGTAATTCTGGATGATGATCGGCTCGGCAGCCTTGCATTGCTCCATGCTGGCGAAATCCAGCGTGGTCGGGCCGCCCTGGTTCAGCATGAACAGCAGCATCAACACGCGCTCCATCCCCGGCTCCTCCGGTCAGCCGGCCGCCAGCACGGCGCGGGCGGCGGCGGCGTCCTTCACGATCTGGTCCTTCAGCACGTCGAAGCTGGGGAACTTCATCTCCGGCCGCAGGAAGTCGATCATCTGGACCCGCAGATGCAGATCGTACAGGTCGAGGTCGACATCGAACAGGTGGGCCTCCAGCCGGGCGACGATGCCGTCGACGGTGGGGCGGGCGCCCAGATTGGCGACGCCGGGCAGCCAGACGGTCTCGCCGGCGCGGTCGATTCCGGCGCGCACGGCATAGACGCCGAAGGCCGGGCGCAGATACTCGCCCAGTTCGATGTTGGCGGTGGGGAAACCGATGGTGCGGCCGCGCTGGTCGCCATGGACGACGCGCCCCTCGATCTCCCAGGAATGGCCCAGGACGAAGGCGGCCTCGCGCGGCCGGCCGGCGGTCAGCGCATCGCGCACACGGGTGGAGGAATAGACGCCGCCCTGCTCGTCGGACACCGGCCCGACCTCCGTCACGCCGAAGCCCTGGGCCCGGCCGGCCTTCAGCAGAAAGGCGGGATCGCCCGACCGCTTGTGGCCGAACAGGAAGTCATAGCCGCAGACGACGTGCCGCACGCCAAGCCCGGCGACCAGAATCTCGTCGACGAAAGCCTGCGCCGTCTTGTGGCGGAAGCCGTCGTCGAAATGGCAGACGATCAACTGGTCGACGCCCAGCGCCTCGATATGGCGGGTCTTGACGCGGAAGGGCGTCAGGCGGAAGGGCGGGTCGTCGGGGCGGAAGACGCTGCGCGGGTGCGGTTCGAAGGTGACGACGGCCGACGGCACGCCCATCTCCGCCGCAAGGCGCTGGGCGGTGCCGATGACCGTCTGATGCCCGCGGTGCACGCCGTCGAAATTGCCGAGCGCAACGACGGCGCCCCGCTCTTCGGCCGGCAGGTCGGCGGTGTGTCTGTACAGTCGCATGCGCGCCCCGGTGCTGTGGGCGGACCCCGGCGGGTCCGCTTGCTCGGGCGTCTATATAGACCGACGCCGGCGCGGGGTAAACGCGCCGGCGTGTTTTACGCTCTCAAGCAGCCGATCACCCGCGGCAATCACCCGCGAGAGGGGACCATCAGCAGCGCCTCGCCCTCGACCACCACGGTCTCGCCGACGCTGCAGACGGTCTTGATGACGCAGCGGCGCTTTTCCGGGATCAACTCGGTGATGGTGGCGCGGGCGGTGACGGTGTCGCCGGCGCGGACCGGCGCCTTGAACTTCAGCGTCTGGCTCATGTAGATGCAGCCCGGCCCCGGCAGCTTGGTGCCCAGCACGGCCGAAATGAAGCCGACCGTCAGCATGCCATGGGCGATGCGGCCCTGGAACATGGTGGTGGCGGCATATTCCTGGTTGATGTGGACCGGGTTGGTGTCGCCGGAAATGCCCGCGAACAGGACGATGTCGGCCTCCGTCACCGTCTTGGCGAAGCTGGCCGTCATGCCGACGGACAGGTCTTCGATGCAGTAGCCTTCGATATCCTTGCGGACCTGACGCACGTCGTCCATCGCAGCAATTCCTCTTTCTCTCGGTGCCTGTTCCGGCGTCTGACGCTCGGGGCGCCGCGCCGTTCGCTGCAATGCGTGGTGTGCGCCGCAGCGAGGGGAATGGCACCACGTCTCCTCCAAAAATGCAAAAAAATCTCTAACGTTCCGCACAAGTCCGCAGGAATGGCGGTTGCCCCTTTCGGCAGGCTTTGCCGCAATGGAAGCCGCCATGGTGCCGGCGGATTACTTCGGTTCGAAGGTATAGCAATGGGAATGGTGCCGGATCAGTGGCTTACCGGCAAAGCTCATGGCCATGGGCCGGCTGCGGCGGCGTTGGTGCGACTTTGCCGCCACCCTGTCGTGCCGTGGCGGCAAAGTCCGTTTCTTTTCAGAGACCTGACCATACGGTGACTGTTGGTTCGGCGATTTAACGGAAATCCGACAGCGGGCGCGGCGAATCGGAAGCCGTCTTCGCCGCGCCGCAGCATTACTTGCCGGACCCGGAGTGCGACACTGTGTCGCTCTTGCTGCCCCCGCTGCTGCCGTTTCGGCGACTGTCCCCCTGGGCGACCTGGCTGTCGGGGGTGAGCTGGTCCACCTTGTCCTCCACCTTTTCGCGGGCGGCATCGGTCGGCTGCTCCGACGGCTTGACCTCCACCGTAACCGGCGCGGTGCCGTCTTCGATCATGTCCAGCTTTTTGGCGGCGGAGCGCGACAGGTCGATGACGCGACCGTCGACATAGGGGCCGCGGTCGTTGACGATGACGTCGACGCTCTTGCCGTTCTCCTCGTTCGTGACGGTCGCCTTGGAACCCAGCGGCAGGGTGCGCGAGGCGGCGGTCGCCTTGTTCTGGTTCATCGTTTCGCCGCTCGCCGTGGTGCGGCCATGGAATTTCTGACTGTAGAAGGACGCTTCCCCCTTGTGGACGAGGATCTCCTCGCCATCCTCATGCTCGACATGCACGGGCGGAACCTTGGCCTTTCCATTCGCCAGCGCGGGGACGGCAGTCCCGCTCAGGGTCGCGGCGGCAATCGCCAGGACGATGATGCGTGTTGTCTTCATCGGTTCACCTCCAACGGCGGACCAACGGCTTTCAAGGAAAAGAGTTCCCTCTCGCAGCCGATACAAGACATCGCTACTATTTCTGGTTTTCTTATATCTTGACGAATTCGAAGTGGGTGGCCCGTCCGGGCGCTCTTCCGGTCTGCAACACAACGGTCAGGGGAGAAAAGATGGCCGACGATGCCGCTTGGACTGCATCCGAATTTGCGGCGAAGCCTGCCGATCAAACCGTTGCCTGTCCGGCTGCCGGTTCCGTGGAGATGCGCTTCGCCGCGATGCCGGACGGGGCCAGGCTGCGCGTCGCCGTCTGGCCGGTGCCGGAGCAGGTTCGCGGCACGGCGCTGGTGCTGACCGGCCGGGCGGAGTTCATCGAGAAATATGCCGAAACCGCGGAGGCGCTGGCCGCCCGCGGCTTCCGCGTGGTGGCGCTCGACTGGCGCAACCAGGGCTTGTCCGACCGGCCCTTGCCCAACCGGCAGATCCACCATCTGACCGACTTCGCGACGCTGGTGGACGATCTCGACGAGGTTCATCGGCAGGTGGTGGCGCCCGTCGCCGCGGAGACGGGCGGGCCGCTGATCCTGCTGGCCCATTCCATGGGTGGGCTGGTGGCGACGCTGGCGCTGGCCCGCCATGCCGACGACGATCCCGACCGCTATGCCGCCGTCCTGCTGTCGGCGCCGATGTATGCCATCCACAGCGGGCCGCTGCCGCGCTGGCTGGTGCGGGTGCTGGCCGGTCTGGGGCTCGCCTGCGGATCGGGCGCACGCTATGCGCTGGGGCAGGGCGACTACGACCCGGCGGAGGGGCGCTTCAGCCCGGACAACAAGATCACCGCCGATCCGCGGCGCTACGCCGCCTTCCACACCCCCTATGCCGAGCGGCCGGAACTGCGCGTCGGCGGTGTCAGCTTCGCCTGGGTTGCCGCCGCCCTCGATGCGGAGGATGCGCTGCGCCATACCCTGCCGCTGGAGCGGGTGCGCACGCCGGTGCTGCTGATGAGCGCGCCGGACGACCGGGTGGTGCGGGCGGAAGCGCACCGCGCGGTGGTGGCCCGGCTCGGCAACGCCCATCTTGCCGACTATCCCGGGGCGCGGCACGAATTGCTGATGGAATGCGACGCCATCCGCGACAGGGTCTGGGCGGACATCGACGCCTTTCTCGACAAGACTCTTGCGCCGGGCGGCGGCTCTGTCGTCGGATAGGCGCCTTCAGGACCAAAGGTGCCCAGCAGCATGACCGATTTCTGGACGGCGTCCGGTTTCCACCTGTTGACCCGCGATGCCGACAACCATCTGGCGGTGACGCCCGATTTCCTGCGCGCCTACCTGCTCCGGCCGGAGATGCGGCCGCCGGAAGAGGCCTGCGATGCCGAACGCACGCTGCACGCCGCCTTGCTGGACGATCCGGCGCGGATTGTGCCCGCACCGCTGCTCGACGCCATCGCCGACGCGGATGCGCGGGAGAATTTCCAGGTCTGGCTGGCTTTCCGCGACCGGCTGCTTGCCGCCGGAACGCTGGAGGGCTGCTACATCCGCCTGTTCCGCGAGGGTGCCCGCGGGGTGCCCGGCCTGTTCATCGACCAGTTGGTCCACGCCATCCTGCGCGGCATCCTGGATGAGACGCCGTCCGGCCTGCGCGCGCGGGCGGGGGAGCTGTTCTTCCGTGAACAGACGGTGTCGGTGGAGGAGGGCCGCGTCCGCGTCGCCGATGCCGAGACGGTGGAGACGATGGCGGCGTCGGGCGGCTTCGGTTCGCTCGGACGACTGGTGGTGGAGGCCGGCACCGCGCCCCGCAGCGTCGAGCTGGACATCCTCGACGAGACCAACCATCCGCTCTATTGGGGCCGTGACGCCCGGCACGACACTGTGCTGGACATCACCTTCGCCGCCGCCGGTCTGGACGCGCTGGCGCGCGTGCTGGAGGCCTGGGTCGGGCATTTCCTGGGCGTGACGGTCAACATCCAGCCGGTGCAGAACATCCGCGACGACCGCTGGGTCTGGCATGTCGGGCTCGACAGCGCAGCATCCGCGATCCTCAACGATCTCTACAATGGCGTGGAGGTGGGGGAGGACCGGCTGGCCCGCATCCTCGCCCTGTTCCGCCTGGACTTCGCCGATCCCGCCGCCATGCGCCCCGACCTCGCCGGCCGGCCGGTCTATCTGGGGCTGGCGATGACGGAAGGTCGGCGGCTGAAGCTGAAACCGCAGAACCTGCTGGTCAATCTGCCGCTGGCTTCGGTGGCGTGAGGGGGCGGCGGTCCCCTCAGTCCCCCAACAGCGCGCCCACCGGCTTCAGCGGTTCGTGCGCGTCGAACAGAATCTTCAGGATCGCCAGGATCGGCACGGCCAGCAGCGCGCCGGGAATGCCCCACAGCCAGCCCCAGAACAGGATCGACACGAACACCGCGATGGGGTTCAGCGACAGCCGGCGGCCGACGATCATGGGGGTGAGGAAATTGCCCTCGATCGTTGTCAGCGCCACGAAGGACAGCGGCGGCAGGATGATGGTGCCGAGGCTGTCGAAGGTCAGGACCGACACCAGGAAGAACACGCCGGTCATCACCGCCGGGCCGATGAAGGGGATGTAGTTGGCCAGCGCCACCATCACCCCCCACAGGGCCGGGTTGGGCAGCCCCCACATCCACATCACCAGCCCGGTCGCCACACCCAGCACGGTGTTGATGGCGGTGATGGTCAGCAGATAGGCGGCGATGTTCTGCTGCAGCGTCGCCGCGACCATGGCGTAATGCACGCGATCGTCGACATCGCGCATGGTGCCGATCAGCGATTCCAGCGAATGGCGGCCACGGGCAAGGAAGAAATAGAGCAGCACCAGCAGGATCACGACATTGGCGAGAACCGATTCGACCTGGCTGACCGCCTGTTCCATCAGCGTCGGGCCACGCACCACCACCTCGCGCACCGGCCCGTCGCCGCCGGTTTCCTTGGTGATCTGCTCGATCTGGCGCGACGCCTCGCGGGCACGGTCGATGCCGGCGCGGATGTCGCCCAGCTTGAATTCCAGCTCATGCAGGACCCGCGGCATGCGGTTCACCCACTCCGCCGCCGGGCCGGACAGGGTATAGACCGCCAGCAGCACGCCGCCGAACAGCGTGACGACCATGACGGCGGCGCCGAGCCCCTCGGGCACGCCGATGCGGTAGAGGGCGCGGACCAGCGGGCGCAGAAGGAAGCTCAAGATCAGCGCCAGCATGATCGGCAGCAGCACGTCGCGTCCGAAATAGAGCGCGAACAGAACGGCGATGACGAACAAACCGACGACCGCGATGGTCATCGGATCGCGGCGGTGGCCGGGTCTGGGCAAGGGGTCGGTCGCCGGTTCCGGCGTGCCGGCAAGCGGGGCCTCCGGGGCGGGGGGAAGCGCGGCGAGTGGTCTGCGGTCTGTCATCGCGGTGGCCGGACCTCCGGAGGGAGGCGCTTGACGGCGGCGCCCGACCCTCCGATCTAGGGGAGTGTTTTCCGGGCCGCACAGCTTGCGGTCCCCGCCCGTCCTTGCCGGAGACCCGATCGAGATGCGCAGCCCGTTTCCCCTGATGAACGTTTCCGCCGGCCTTTTGGTTCTGGGCCTGCTGACCGCCGGGCTGCCGCTCCGCACGGCGGCGGCCGACGAGGTGGTCGGCCGCTTCTCCAACGACTGGACCGGCAACGGGTTGGAGATCCAGGCGATCGAGGATCCGAAGGTGAAGGGAATCACCTGCCATCTGGTCGATTTCGACCGCAGCCTGATCGACCGGCTGAGCAAGGGCAACTGGTTCGAGGACCCGTCCAACGCCTCCATCGCCTGCCGTCAGACCGGGCCGGTGACCGTCGGCGACATCGAGTTGTCGCAGAAGGGGGAGGAGGTCTTCTCCGAACGGAAAAGCCTGATTTTCAAGTCGATCGCCATTCGCCGCATCTACGACCGGCCGAACGACACGCTGATTTATGTGGTGTACAGCCGACAGGTGAAGGACGCCTCGGCCAAGACCTCGATCTCCACCGTTCCGCTGTTCAGCGCGAATGCGACCTGGACGAAGGGCAAGCCGGCGGCGAAGTGAGGGGGCGCTCCCCCCATCCTCGCCTCTACCTGTTAACCGACGATCCGCCCCAGCCGCACCGCCGTCTGACCGGACTTCACGCGGCGGGCGGGCATGATCAGGACGCAGTCGTCATAGGGCGTCAGGATCGCGCGCCCGTCGTCCCAGCCGATGACGGTGCCGGCGCGGCCGATCACCTCCATGCCGACGAATGGGGCGGTGAAGCGGAACCGCTCGGTGGAGGCGGTGACGGCGTCGGTGACTTCCACCACCCGCTGCGGATCGGTGCGGGGGCGCAGGCGCGGTCCGTTCTGCGGTGGCTCGATCATCTCCAGGCCGAGAAGCAGGCGCAGGCAGCTTTCCAGCGCGACCGTCGCGGTCTCGGCCCGCCAATGCTGGCCGCATTCGACCAGGATGGCGGTGTGCGATCCCTCCGGCTCGGCGAAATTGCCGTAATCGATCAGCCGCTTGCCCCCGGCATGGCCGCCGTCCGCCACCACCCAGGCCGGATAGCCGAGGCCGAGCGCAAGGTCGCGCCCGCGCGTGGTCCGGCCGCACAGGGTGAGCGGCGCGGTGTCCGCCGTCATCGAATGCAGGTCGAGCAGCAGGTCCGCCGACTCATAGATTGGGCGCAGGACGCGGGCGCGCCGCAGTTCCACGCTGTCGCGCCGCCCGTCCAGATGCTCCGGCGACCACAGCCGGTTGAAATCCTCGTCGAGATAGCGCGAGGCATAGGGGTTCTGGCGGTCGAAGGTGGCATAGGCGGCGGTGTTGGCGAAGACGAAGGTCAGCCGTCCGCGCGTCGGCCGCAGACCCATCCGCAGCAGCGCATCCAGGGCGATGGCACCGCACAGCTCGTTGCCGTGGACGAGCGCGTTCAGCACCACATGCGGCCCCGGCTCCGCCGCCGACAGGCTGGTGACGTGGTCGATGCCGGTGTTGCCGCGCCGGTGGGGCGCGATGTCCGGCGGGGAGAGTTCGACGGGGGCAAAGAGCGGGTCGGTCAAGCGGCAAGCTCGCCAGCGGTGGGCGCTCCAATCAGTATGACGAACCAAGCGACTCCGCGCCAGTGCGGGCCGGTCGTGTAGGGCGGTTTTTTTGGCTGATGCGTGCTGTGCGATGTTGCGGCGGCATGGCAGGATCATGACGAATTGCCGTCGACTGCGGCTTGACGCTTGGGTTATAGGAATCGCCTGATCAATCAGGGCGGCGGTTGACCTTGCGGCAATTGAACTGGCGGTTGTTCCCATCCTGTCGTCTGGTCGGGGCAGGTCGATGAGCTTCGTGATCGATGACGTTCTTGTCCGCAACGACCCGGTGGGCGAGCGCCTTCCGGTTCTGTTCGATTCGCCGCACAGCGGCAGCGTCTATCCCGCCGATTTCCGGGTGGTCTGTCCGCATCCGCTGCTGCGCCAGGGCGAGGACAGCCATGTGGAGGAACTGTTCGCCGCGGCGCCCGACCATGGCGCCACCCTGCTGTGCGCGCTGTTTCCCCGCACCTGCATCGACGTGAACCGCGCGGTCGACGACATCGACCCGGCGCTGATCGACGGCGACTGGCCGGCGCCGCTGCGGCCGACCCCGCGCAGCACGCTGGGCATGGGGCTGATCCGCAGCATGCTGCGGCCGGGCGTGCCGCTCTATGACGGGAAACTGCCTGCGTCGGTGGTTGCCGAGCGCATCGACCGCTATTACCGGCCCTACCACGCCCAGATGCGGCTGACGCTGGATGGTCTGGCGGCGCGGTTCGGGGCGGTGTGGCATGTCAACTGCCATTCCATGCCGTCGTCGCTGCGGCCGGATGGGCGCGACCCGCTGGCGGTGGATTTCGTCATCGGCGACCGCGACGGCACCACCAGCGAGCCCGGATTCGTCCGGCTGGTGGCGGAGACCCTGCGCGGCTTCGGCCATCGGGTGGCGATCAACGATCCGTACAAGGGGGTGGAACTGCTGGCGCGCTACGGCGACCCGGCGCGCGGCCGTCATTCGATCCAGCTTGAGATCAACCGCCGCCTCTACATGAACGAGGAGACGCTGGAACGCCACGACGGCTTCGCCCGACTGAAGGGCGAGATCGATATGCTGATCGGCCGCATCGCCGATTATGCGGGCCAGCGTGTCCTGCACCGCGCGGCGGAATAGGCGACCCGCCGCAACGGCGTGTTGCGGCGGGTTCGCAAGGACCGCGACTCGGGGGGCTTCCTATTCAGGCCTGCCCCTTGCTCAGGCCTGCCCCTTGCTCAGGCCTGATTGATCTGCTCGCGCGCGACGTCCAGGAAATGCGCCATCTGCTTTTCCACCCGGTGATCGGAGATGTCGACTCCGCGGGCATGCAGGTCGGTGCACAGCTTGTCCCGGATGTCGTGCGGGCCGGGCGTGGCGATATCGGTGTCCACGATCTGGCGGGCATAGGCCTCGGCCTCCGCCCCGGACAGGCCCATCAGGTCGGCGGCCCATTCGCCGGCCAGCCGGTCGCGCCGGGCGCGGATGCGGAAGAGCAGGTCCTCGTCGTGTTGAAACTTGTTCTCGAAGGCCTTTTCGCGGTCGTCGAAGGTCGTCATGGGGACCCAGGCTCCTTATTGGTTTCGCTCCCGTTTCCAATGATTATATAGCCCGGAAGCGGTTGTCGTCACTGCCCCGCCGCATCGCAGCCGCGGATATTCTGCAGAGTTTCCTCGGGCGGCGGGATACCCTTGGGCACCACAAAAGACAAGGCATGGCATGTGCAGCGTGATCCTCCTGCGGCGACCCGACGCAACCTGGCCGCTGGTCGTCGCCGGAAACCGTGACGAGATGACCGGGCGCCCCTGGCTTCCCCCCGCCCGCCACTGGCCCGACCGGCCGAATGTGGTCGCCGGACTGGACGAGCTGGCCGGCGGTTCCTGGATGGGTCTGAACGACGAGGGAGTGGTGGCGGTCATCCTCAACCGCTTCGGCACGCTGGGGCCGGAGGCCGGCAAGCGGTCGCGCGGCGAACTGGTGCTGGACGCGCTGGACCATGCCGACGCCGCCGATGCCGCGCGCAGCTTCGCTCATCTCGACATCCGCGCCTACCGCCCCTTCAATCTGGTGATCGCCGACAACCGCGACGCCTATCTGGTGGTCCACCGCGGCGCCAACCCGCGCCACCGGCCGGAGGTGTCGTCGATCCCCGCCGGCGTCCACATGCTGACCGCCTTCGAACTGGACGACCCGCAGGATCCGCGCACCGCCTTCTACCGCCCGCTGTTCGAGCATGCGGTGCCGCCGACCGCCGATGCCCCCGACGCGGAGTCCTTCGCCTGGGGCGGCTGGCCGGAGCTGATGGGCAGCCGCATCTGGGAGGGCACGCCGGACGAGCGCGGCGCCATGGACTTCCTGCTGCCGAACGGCTTCGGCACCTCGTCCAGTTCGCTGCTGGCGGTGCCGCGGGTGGAGCGGCCCGACCTGAACCCGATCTGGCACTTCGCCCCCGGCCGCCCGCATGCGGTGGATTATGCGCCGGTGGAACCGTGAGAGTCGGTCGACCGCACAATCCAGCCCTCCCGCCCCCGTCGTTGTGTTCGTGCACCCGGCTTGCTATATCACTCTGGCACATTCCTGGGCCGGCAAGCTCGCTTGACCGGTCCTTACGTATTTGGACGATCACGCGATGACACGACGCCGGCGCATCTACGAAGGCAAGGCCAAGGTACTCTTCGAAGGGCCGGAGCCGGGCACCCTGGTGCAATACTTCAAGGACGACGCCACCGCCTTCAACAACCAGAAGAAGGGCGTCATCACCGGCAAGGGGGTGCTGAACAACCGCATCTCCGAGTATCTGATGAGCCGGCTGTCCGAGATCGGCGTGCCCACGCACTTCATGCGCCGCCTGAACATGCGCGAGCAGCTGGTGCGCGAGGTCGAGATCATCCCGATCGAGGTCGTCGTCCGCAATGTCGCCGCCGGCAGCCTGTCGCGCCGCTTCGGCATTCCGGAAGGCACGCCCCTGCCGCGGTCGATCATCGAGTATTACTACAAGTCGGACGAGCTGAACGATCCGATGGTTTCCGAGGAGCACATCACCGCCTTCGGCTGGGCGGCTCCGCAGGATCTCGACGACATGGTCGCGCTGTCGCTCCGCGTGAACGACTATCTGTCCGGCCTCTTCCTCGGCATCGGGCTCAAGCTGGTGGATTTCAAGCTGGAATTCGGCCGGCTGTGGGAGAACGAGGAGATGCGGATCGTCCTGGCGGACGAGATCAGCCCCGACAACTGCCGCCTGTGGGACGTCAAGACCAACGAGAAGCTGGACAAGGACCGGTTCCGTCAGGATCTGGGCCGTGTCGAGGAAGCCTATCAGGAGGTCGCGCGGCGCCTCGGCATCCTGCCGGAAGGCGGGCCGAGCGACGTCAAGGGCCCCAAGACCATCCAGTGATTCGCGTTCAGTAACCACCCCTCAACCCAACACCGTAAAGCGAGCGGACATCCGATGAAGGCCAAGGTTCACGTCACCCTCAAGCGCGGCGTTCTCGACCCCCAGGGCAAGGCCATCGCGCACGCGCTGCACACGCTGGGCTTCGACGGCGTCGAGGACGTCCGCGCCGGCAAGGTGATCGAGCTGCAGCTCAAGAGCACCGACGAGGCGACGGCCCGCAAGGAGGTCGAGGCGATGTGCAGCAAGCTGCTCGCCAATACCGTGATCGAGGATTACGCCATCGAGCTGGTGGCCTGATCAACCGGCAGCGTTGATTAAGCGGTTTCTGGAGTGGAGCGCGGCCGATGAGCGTTGAACATCTGGCTGCGCTCGACCCTATTTTCGCCGAATGCGTGCGCGTCGGCGGCCCGGTGATCCGTGATTTCACCCGGCCGACCGGCTTCGTCGGCCTTCTGCGCATGGTGATGGAGCAGCAACTCTCCACCAAGGTCGCGCTGGCCTTGTGGGCCAAGCTGCAGGAGCGGTTGGACGGCGCTGTTACGCCCGACGCCATCCTGGCGCTGGACGACGACAGCTTGCGCGCCTGCGGCTTCTCCCGCCAGAAGATCGGCTATGCCCGCGGCCTTGCCGAGGCGGTGGCGAGCGGCCGGCTCGATTTCGACATCATCCATGACCTGCCCGACGAGGAGGCGATTGCCCGGCTCGTCGCGCTGAAGGGCATCGGCCGCTGGAGCGCCGAGGTCTATCTGATGACCACGCTCGACCGGCCGGACATCTGGCCCATCGGCGATCTGGCGATTCAGCTGGGCGTCCAGCGGCTGAAGGGCTGGGCCGACAAGCCGACGGCGAAACAGCTGATCGAGGTGGCGGAGCCGTGGCGGCCCTACCGCTCGCTGGCGGCGCGGCTGGTCTGGCATCATTACGTGGCGTTGCAGGAGCAGGCGAGGGCGGCGCGGGTTGGCAAAGGATTGCCCCCTCCCTAACCCTCCCCCTCTTCGAGGGAGAGGGGACTGCCGCCGCCCTTGCACTAACTCCCTCTCCCGCGATCGGACCAGCCTTCGGCCGGCCGAGGGCGGGGGAGGGTCGGGGAGGGGGCATCGAAGCCAACCACTCACCCCGCCAGCACCGGCAACCGCCACCCCGCCAGCGTGATCTCCACCGGCAGCCGCGCCAGCACGTCGCCGTCGCCCTGCACCGCATCGGCGAACAGCCCGTCTCCCACCGGCCCCTCGATCCGCACGCGCTTCGCCGTCACCACGCGATAGTCCGGAAAACGCGCCAGCCGCCCGGCGGTGACGCCCCAGACATAGCGCAGCGCGTTCAGCCGCCCGCCGCGCGGGAACAGGCAGACATGCAGCACCGGATCGGTCAGCTGCGCATCCGGCGCGCAGATGAAGCGGCCGCCGTAGAAATGCCCCTTGGCGACGATCAACGACGCCACCTCCTGCGGATCGCCGTCATCCAGCGTCACGCGATAGCGGTGGTCCGGCCGCGTCGCCAGTTGCACCAGCGTTTCCGCCACATAGGCGCCCTTGCCGATCAGCCGTTTCACCCGTGGATCGACCCGCTCCACCACCCGTGCGTCCAGCCCGACCCCGGCCATCAGTGAGAACACCCGCCCGTTCGCTTGGGCCGGCCAGATCATCGTCCGCCGTCCGCCGGCAATCGCCGCGGCGATGCGTTCCGGATCCGTGGTCAGGCCCAGTTCGGCGGCCAGCACGTTGGCGGTGCCCATCGGCACGATCCCGAGAGGCAGCGGCCGGCCCGTCGCGGCATGGACCGCCAGCCCGTTGATGACCTCGTTGATGGTGCCGTCGCCGCCGGCCGCGACGACAGCGTCCATGCTGCCGGGGTCGGCCTCGCGGGCGAAGGCCTCGGCATCGCCGCGCTTCGTCGTCGGCCTGATGGAAACGCTCAGCCCGCGTGCCTCCAGCCGGGCGACCACCGCGCGCAGCCGGCGCGCCCGCCGCCCGCCGGCCGTCGGGTTGTGGATCACCAGCAGCCGCCGCACCTCGATCGCCGCGCCCTCGCCATCGCCGGCGCCAGCCGCCGGGCTCTCGTCCATCAGCACCGTGTCGCGCACCGATTCGTTCTCCCTGACCGGCGCGTGGGCGCCTTATGTTGCAGAACCGTGAAGGGCTCACGGCGGTTGCATTTCAGTAAAAATGCGATTTGATGACGATCTTCGAAATATTGGTGACGAATAGGTGCGGCCGTTCCAAATCGTTGTCAAGGTGCGCTGCTTTCCTTTATACGGCAGTTGTCTTGATGGCCACCGGCCATGGCGACGACGGAGCGGAAGATGGACGCCGTCCCAGCGGTCAAGCGCTACCGCAGCATTTGGATATCCGACGTTCATCTGGGAACGCGCGGCTGTCAGGCGGAGCTGCTTCTCGATTTCCTGAAACACACCGAATCCGATCACCTTTTCCTGGTCGGCGACATCGTCGACGGCTGGCGGCTGAAGAAAAGCTGGTACTGGCCGCAGGCCCACAATGACGTGGTGCAGAAGATCATGCGGCGCGCCCGCAAGGGGGTGGAGGTCTATTACATCCCCGGCAACCATGACGAGGCGGCACGCGATTATGTCGGGCTGCAGTTCGGCGGGGTGCATGTGGTGGACGAATGGGTCCACACCACCGCCGACGGCCGGCGCCTGCTGATCACCCACGGCGACAAGTTCGACGCGGTGGTGCGCTACGCCAAGTGGCTGGCCCTGCTGGGCGACCACGCCTATGTCACGCTGCTGCACGTCAACACCCTGTTCAACTGGGTCCGGCGCAAGCTCGGTTTCAGTTACTGGTCGCTGTCGGCCTATCTGAAGCACAAGGCCAAGACCGCGGTCGAGTTCATCGGCAAATACGAAGAAGCCCTGGGCGAGGAAGCCCGCCGCCGCAAGGTCGACGGGGTCGTCTGCGGTCACATCCACACCGCCGAGATGCGCGATATCGAAGGAATCCTCTATTGCAACGACGGCGATTGGGTCGAGTCCTGTACCGCCTTGGTCGAGCACGACAGCGGCGCGCTGGAGATCATCCACTGGACGGAGGTCATGGCGCAGCGGCTGTCGGCCCCTGGTCCCAGTGCGGGCAAGGTGACGGCGAAGGAACGGGAAGCGGCGTGAACATCCTGATCGTCAGCGACGCCTGGCACCCGCAGGTGAACGGCGTCGTGCGCACCATCGGCACCGTGCGCGATGAGCTGGAGGCGATGGGGCACAGCGTCGAGGTGATCGGCCCCGACCGTTTCCGCACCCTGCCGATGCCGACCTACCCGGAAATCCGGCTGGCGTTGGGGGCGAAGCGGCGGCTGTGGGCGATGATCGAGGGCATGCGGCCCGACTGCATCCACATCGCCACCGAAGGGCCGCTGGGCTTCGCCGCGCGGTCCTATTGCCTGAAGCATGGCAAGCCCTTCACCACCGCCTACCACACGCGCTTTCCCGAATATGTGCGCGACCGCGCGCCGATCCCGCTGGCCTTGTCCTATGCGGTGGTCCGCCGCTTCCACAAGCCGTCCTCGGCGGTGATGGTGGCAACCCAGACCATCGAGGACGCGCTGACGCACCGCGGCTTCGCCAACATCCGCCGCTGGACCCGCGGCGTCGATACCGAGCTGTTCCGGCCCCGCGACAAGGGCTTCCTCGATCTGCCGCGCCCGGTGTCGATGTATGTCGGCCGCGTCGCGGTGGAAAAGAACCTGGAGGATTTCCTGCGCCTCGACCTGCCCGGCACCAAGGTGGTGGTCGGCGACGGCCCGGCGCGGGAGGAGTTGCAGCGCAAATACCCCGGCGTCCACTGGGTCGGCGCCAAGCATGGCGAGGATCTGGCGAAGCATTACGCGGCGGCCGACGTCTTCGTCTTCCCGTCGCGTACCGACACCTTCGGTCTTGTTCTGCTGGAGGCGCTGGCCTCCGGCGTGCCGGTGGCGGCCTATCCGGTGCCGGGACCGCTGGACGTGGTCGACGGCTCCGGCGCCGGCTGCCTGGACGAAGATCTGAAGCGGGCGGTGGAAGGGGCGCTGGCGATCCCGCCGCAGACCTGCCGGGACTATGCGCTGGGCTATTCCTGGCGCCGGTCGGCGGAGCAGTTCCTGTCGAACCTGCGGCCGTTTACGTGAAGGGGGCGCTTCGGCGCAGTGTCACAAGCTTGACGACTTTTGCGACAATGCAGGGACATGCCTCAGTGCCGACGGATTACATTTCCTTGGAAAGATTGAAGACGAACTGATCGAAGATATGGACGAGGTGATGTGGGCCGAAAGCTCTGTACCGCATGTCGTGTATCAGCGTATCCAATACACATTTGCCATCGACGCCCAATTTCTGGTGGCTGTACCGCTTGACGGCATCCTGAAACTTCTGCTTATCGTATGAGATGCAACGATCTTTTCCTTGCGTCTCGTCGTGAAAAAGCAATTCGCCATTACTGGCAAAGCTGGCCAGATGTTCAAAGGCCAAGCGAATGGCTACCCGTTCATTGATATCGGTGATTTCTTCTTCTGCGGGAACAGGGCGACCTTGCTTCTTATAGTGCAGAATGGCTTCGCTTTTATAGGCGTCGGTTATCGGCTTGATCTTGCGAATCCAAAAAGCGAGATACGCTACATGTTTCGCCGGCCGAATGCCCTTGTCATCCGCTTTGCGGAGACGATCCATATCCGCTTTCCAATGCAGAGCGGCGTCATAGAACAGGCCTTTCGAAAGATTGGCCCGGACGTCCATCGTATTCTGGAGTATCTTTGAAGAAGCTTGCTGCAGGCTCGCAGCTAGCTTCGTTACGAGCGGGGCATCATCGCTCGCTGAATGAGATTTCTGTGTCACAATGGGGCCGGTTTAAGATATTTTATTACGAAGGATTGTATGTGATTTCAGCCGTCACATAAGCGCGGATACTCACCGACGAGGCGTTTTCGTAAAATTATCTTCAATGCCAATGGTGATATCCAGATCGCTTGCGGCGACCCGTGCGGCGTTCGCGACAGCTGTTTCAACCGATACACCGACATTCTCGCTGTGGCCCAAGCTGACGCCGCGGTCAGTCATTGCGGATGCGAAGCGTGTACATTCTGCATCGTCGGGAGCCCATGGCTCCATTCCATTGTCGAATAATGGACCGGTGTTGGGAATAGGCTTATCCGACATCAATGATGCTCCCTCACATTCAACGCATGCATTCCATTCCCCGGCATATGAGCTCTCTGTAAGGCGGACCTGTCAGGAAGCCCTTGCAAGGCGGCAAACATGCTTCGGTATGCAATGAATAAGCTATCGTTGCAATGGTGAACGGTCAACGCGAGTCCTGACATGGCGTAAAATTGTCTTGTCCTGGCCGTGCGGGCGGTGGTTGAAGACTGGGCGGATAATTACCATAAGTGGTCTCTAAGGCAAGCGGTTAAAAACACATGCAAATGAATTCATTTCAAAATTTATAGGTTCGCTCAAAGGCGCCAAAACCTTAGAATGTGAATATGCTCTTAGTTAATAATCTTCGATTTTGTCTGTTGAACTTAGTGATTTTCTGCAATGTCACTTGCATATGCGCCTGAAAGAAGGTGGCAGAAGCTCTCCGCAGTGGGCGTTGTGCCGAATGAACAGCCTGTGGCTTCAACAAGGGTTAGAGATCAGCGACGAAATATCTGGGAATGCGGCACAAAACTCTCTGGCCGGCTCTGGCGTTGCAGGTTGTTTTAGATAGAGTAATATATTGAGGAGTATGCTGAGCGTGTCGAGACAGCTGGTGTGTGTAGTCAACCCCAGTCGGAATCCATCATGACCCCCGAATTCCTCATCACCTCCCTGATCGTCGTCGCCTCGCCCGGAACCGGGGTGCTGCTCACGTTGGCGGCGGGGTTGTCGCAGGGGGCGCGGGCCAGCGCGGTGACGGCCTTCGGCTGCACGCTGGGGATCGTCCCGCACATGGCGGCAGCGGTGCTGGGGCTGGCCGCCCTGCTGCACACCAGTGCCGTGGCGTTCCAGGGTCTGAAGATCCTGGGCGTGCTGTACCTGCTCTACATGGCCTGGATGACGCTGAAGGAGCAGGGGGCGCTGAGCGTCGGGACGGACGGGATGGCGGACGGGACGAAGCGTTCGGCAGGGCGGATGATCCTGCGGGCGGTGCTGGTCAACGTGCTGAACCCGAAGCTGTCGATCTTCTTCCTGGCCTTCCTTCCGCAATTCGTCAGCGACGCCGATCCGCAGCCGCTGGCCCGCATGCTGGAACTCAGCGGCGTGTTCATGGCGCTGACCTTCGTGGTCTTCGTTCTCTACGGTCTGTTCGCCGCTGCTGTGCGCGATCAGGTGGTCTCCCGCCCGCGGGTGATGGCCTGGATGCGCCGCAGCTTCGCCGCCGCCTTCGCCGGGCTCGGCGTCAAGCTGGCGCTGGCGGAGCGGTAAGGGATCGGCATCGCACCGGCCCCTGTTACGGAATGGTTGCCGCGTGCTAAGGTGCCGCCGGGCGCGCGGCCGGTGTTCCGTATCAGGAGGACCGGCAACGCGCCCGTTGTCGTCCGTTTCCTGTTCCGGGCCTCGATGCTGCAATCCCTCTACCGTGGCCTGACGACCGTCGCCGGGCCGGCGGTGCGCCTCTATCTCGACCGCCGCCGCGCTGTCGGCAAGGAAGACCCCGCCCGTCAGGCGGAGCGGTTCGGCATGGCCTCGCGCGCCCGGCCGGATGGCCCGCTCGCCTGGATCCACGCGGCCAGCGTGGGGGAGGCGAACTCGGTCCTGGTGCTGATCGGCCGGCTTTTGGACAACGCGCCCGACCTGACCGTGCTGATGACCACCGGTACCGTCACCTCGGCCGAGCTGATGGGGCGGCGGCTGCCGGAGCGCGCCATCCACCAATATGTACCGGTCGATCTGCCGGGGGCGGTCGACAGCTTCCTCGACCATTGGCGGCCCGACGCGGTGCTGTGGACGGAATCGGAGATCTGGCCGAACCTGCTGGCCGGCATCCGCGCCCGTTCGATACCGGCCGCGCTGGTCAACGCCCGCATGTCGGAACGCAGCTTCTCGCGCTGGCGCAACGCGCCCGGCCTGATCGGCGGGCTGTTGTCCACCTTTCAGGTCACGCTGGCCCAGACCGAAGGCGATGCCGAGCGGCTGCGCCGGCTGGGCGCCTCCGGTGTCGCCAGCGTCGGCAACCTGAAATTCTCCGCCGAGCCGCCGCCCGCCGACGGCGACGCGATGGAGCCGCTGCGGGCATCCCTGGCCGGCCGCCCCGTCTGGCTGCTCGCCAGCTCCCATCCTGGGGAAGACGAGATCGCCGCGGCGGTCCATGCCGCGCTGGCGCCGGCTCTGCCCGGCCTGCTGACCGTCATCGCGCCGCGCCATGCCCATCGCGGCGACGCCATCGCCGAGCTGATGCGGGCGCGCGGATTGGCGGTGCTGCAGCGCACGTCCGGACATCGGCTGCCGGGACCGGAGCATGCCGTCTACATCGCCGACACAATGGGCGAACTGGGGCTGTTCTACCGCGCCGCGCCGGTGGTGTGCATGGGCGGCTCCTTCATTCCCCATGGCGGGCAGAACCCGGTGGAGCCGGCGCAGCTGGGCTGCGCGGTGCTGTACGGCCCGCACATGTTCAATTTCGGCGAGATCACACACATGCTGGAGGCCGCCGGCGGCGCGCTGCCGGTCGCGGACGGCGACGCGCTGATCCGCGAGACCCGGCGGCTGCTGACCGACGACCGGGCGCGAGACCGCATCGTCGCGGGGGCCGCGCGGGTGACGGCGGACAACCGGCGGATCATCGACCGGGCGCTGGGGGCGCTGTCCCCGGTGCTGGGCGCCGCCGGCATCCGGACCGCCGCCTGAGGGGACGCGGAGCCGTGAAGACCCCCGCCTTCTGGTATCGGCCGCCCGGCCTTGCCTCCACCCTGCTGGCGCCGCTGGGGGCGCTCTATGGGCTGGCGGGGCGGCGGCGCCTCGCCGGGACCGTTCCACGCCGGGTCGGCGTTCCGGTGGCCTGCGTCGGCAATCTGGTGGCGGGCGGGGCCGGCAAGACGCCGGTCGGGCTGGCGCTGATCGCGGCGCTGCAGGCGCGCGGGATCGCCGTCCATGCGCTGACCCGCGGCCATGGCGGGCGGGAGGCCGGTCCGCTGGCGGTCGACCCCGGCCGCCACGCTGCCGCCGATGTCGGCGACGAGGCTCTGCTGCTGGCGGAGGCGGCTCCCTGCTGGGTGGCGCGCGACCGGCTGGCTGGGGCGGAGCGCGCGGTTGCCGCCGGGGCCGGGGCCATCGTCATGGATGACGGGTTCCAGAACCCGGCCCTGCGCAAGGATCTGGCGCTGATCGTCGCCGACGGCGCGGTCGGCTTCGGCAACGGCCGGCTGGTGCCGGCGGGGCCGCTGCGGGAACGGGTGGCCGACGGCCTCGCCCGCGCCGACGCGCTGGTCATCCTGGGCGAGGACCGCCACGGTCTGGCGGCACTGGCCGGCGGGCGGCCGGTGCTGGTGGCGCGGCTGGAACCCGATGCCGAAGCCGCCGCCCGGCTGGCCGGACGCGACGTGCTGGCCTTCGCCGGCATCGGCCGGCCGGAGAAATTCTTCGCCACGCTGGAGTCGCTCGGCGCCCGCATCGCGGAGCGGGCGCCCTTCGCCGACCACCACCCCTACCGCCCGGCAGAGGTGGCGGCCCTGATCGACCGCGCCGCGGCGCTGGGCGCCGTGCCCGTCACCACCGCCAAGGACGCCGTGCGCCTGCCGCCGGACCTGCGGGCGAAGGTCGCCGTCCTGCCGGTGTCGGTGCGCTGGGCCGACGAGCGGGCGCTTTCCACGCTTTTGACCACCGTGTTGCTGAAGGGAAGTCCCGATGGCCAAGCCGCGTAGTCCGCTGCAGAAATGGCTGACGCGCCGGATCGGCTATCCGGTGGAGGCGATGCTCGTCCATGCCGTCTGCCGGCTGTTCCGGGCGTTGCCGCTCGACCGCGCCTCGGCGCTCGGCGGCTGGATCGGGCGGACGGTGGGCCCGTGGCTGCCCAACAGTGCCCGCGCGCGGCGCAACCTGACGCGGGCCTTCCCGGAGAAGGGCAGGGCGGAGATCGACGCGATCCTGCGCGGCATGTGGGACAATCTGGGCCGCACCATCGCCGAATACCCGCATCTGGAGCAGATCGGCCGCGAGCGGATCGAACTGGTCGGCATCGAGCATGTCGACGCCCTGCGCGAGGACGGCAAGGCCGGCATCCTGGTCTCCGGCCATCTGGCGAACTGGGAGGTGCAATCGGTCGCCTCCCGCATGCGCGGGCTGGAGCTGGGGCTGGTCTATCGCGCGCCGAACAACCCGAAGGTCGGCGCGCTTCTGGTGAAGCTGCGCGGAGCGGCGACCGGCATGCAGATCCCCAAGGGACCGGACGGTGCCAGGATCCTGCTGCGCCACCTGACCAAGGGCGGCCATGTCGGGATGCTGATCGACCAGAAGATGAATGACGGCATTCCCGTCCCCTTCTTCGGCCGCGACGCCATGACCGCGCCCGCCGCCGCCGTGCTGGGCATGAAGATGCAGTTGCCGCTGTGCCCGGCGCGGACGGAAAGGCTGGAGGGCGCGCATTTCCGCGTCACCGTCCTGCCGCCGGAGGAATACCCGACCAGCGGGGACCGCAATGCCGATGCGCGAATTCTGATGGAACGGCTGAACCGTCTGTTGGAGGATTGGATCCGCGACAAGCCGGCGCAATGGCTGTGGATCCACCGCCGCTGGCCGGATTGAACGCCCGCCCCACCGTCCTTCGAGGTTCGCCCGCGATGGCCCTGCCGCTCGACCTCCATCTGCTGCAACTCTATGTGATCGCCGTCTGCGTCCTGGTTCTGGCGCCGGGGCCGGATTCGCTTCTGGTGCTGACCCGCAGCATCGCCGACGGCCGGCAGGCCGGGGTGGTGGCGACGCTGGGCATCTGCGTCGGCAACACCGTCCATTCGCTGCTGGCCGCCGCCGGAATCTCCGCCCTGATCGCGGCCTCGGCATCGCTGTTCGACCTGCTGCGCTATGCCGGCGGCGCCTATCTCGCCTGGATCGGCCTGCGCTCGCTGTGGAGCGTCTGGACCAGCCGCGGCGCCGAACCGGTCCCCGCCGTCGAGGCGCCGGCCCCGGCGCCTGCGGCCCGCGTCTTCGTCCAGGCGCTGCTGACCAACCTGCTGAACCCGAAGATCATCCTGTTCCAACTGGCCTTCGTGCCGCAGTTCATCGCCCCGCAGCTGGGCCATGTGGCGCTGCAGACCTTCATCCTCGGCAACATCATCTCGGTTTTGGGCGGCGTCTATCTGGTCGGCATTGCGGCACTCAGCGCCGGTGCCGCGCGGCAGGTGCTGTCCAGCCCGCGGGTACGTGCAGCGATGGACGGCCTCGCCGGCGTGCTGTTCCTGGGCTTTGCGGTGCGCCTGCTGCTGACGGATCGGAAGTTTGCGTGAGGGTTGGTGGGGGCGGGCGCAGCACCCTCACCACAAATCGTCACCAAAGATCGTCCTCATCCTCCGCCCCGGTGTCGACGTCGAAGGTGGCCGTCTGGCGGACGATCGGGTGGCTGTCCTTCCATTCCTCGAAATCGGACACCACAGCCGGGCGGATGCCGAGCGCCAGCACCGGGCATCCGCCGCCGCGCCCGGCGTCCAGGCGATAGAGCAGTTTCTTCATCCAGGTGGTGCTGGCGCCGTATTTGTTCTGGAAGTTCTTCATCTCCACCCGCCGCGCCACCTCGGTGAACAGGGGGATCAGTTCGGCGCTGCGGGTCAGCAGCACGCCGGCGTTGATGATGCCGCATTCATAGAAGGTGCGGGCGGCGTAGAGGTCGCGGTCGAAGGTCTGGTCCTTGCTGTTCCATTCCAGATCGAAGGACACGCGTTCCTTCACGAAGTCGATCTTATGCCCGTCGATGAAGCCGTTGACCTTGTACAGCTCCTCGCGCTGGCGCTGCTCGGTCACGGTCTGGCCACGGTTCTTGCCGGCGACGCGGCGCTTTTCCTCGTGCGTCACGATCATCTTGGTGATGAACAGGTCGCCGCGGATGCGCGTCTCGTTCCAGCCCAGCGGGTTCAGCATCCGCTCCATCGTCTTGGCGATCTGCGACTTGTTGCCGCCGGACGCCACGATATCCTCGGTGCGGATGCGGAACTCCATCAGACGTTCGGTGATCTCGCGGAACTCGGCCGTGCAGGCATAGGCCAGGATGCGCGCGGCGTTGCGGTAGCTGTGCACCTCGTACAGGTCGAGGAACCCCGGCGGGAACAGGTCGCCCAGGTCGGGATCCCGCGCCTCGATCAGCGGGGCCTTGTCGTGGATGCAGGCAAGCAGGTTCATGACGGCACATGCGCGATGGAAAACGGCGCCACCATGGCGGCTGCCGCCCGGCAAATCCACCCTTTCCGCCCGATGGCACCACCTGATGGTGTCTACCGGGGGGCGAACTGGCGGCCATTCCCCGACATATGATAAGGTCGCCCGCGCGCCGGGGTGGAAAAAGCGCGGTTGTTTCGCCGGGGGACCGTGATGAGCGACGAATTCCTGTTCGCGGAGGAGGAGCCCGCCGTCGAGGTGGCGGCCGAGGCTGCCGAACCGGTCGAACCCTGGCTGATCCTGATCGTCGACGACGACCCCGCCATCCACGCCACCACCAAGATGGTGCTGCGCGGCTTCGCCTTCGAAGGGCGTCCGGCGCAGTTCCTGTCGGCCGCCACCGCGGCGGAGGCGCGCGGGGTGCTGCGCGACAACCCGGCCATCGCTGTGATCCTGCTGGACGTCGTGATGGAATCCGACGATGCCGGCCTGCGTCTGGTCCGCTACATCCGCAACGAACTGAGCAACCGCCGTGTGCGCATCATCCTGCGCACCGGCCAGCCGGGGCAGGCGCCGGAACGCGACGTCATCCTCAGCTACGACATCAACGACTACAAATCGAAGACGGAGCTGACGGCGCAGAAGCTGTTCACCTCCGTCGTCGCGGCTCTGCGCGGCTATCAGGACATCACCGCCATCGAGGACCATCGCGAGGGTCTGGAGCGCATCCTCGACTCCTCCTCCACCCTGCTGGGCAAGCGGACGATGGCGGAGTTCGTGCGCCATGCCGTGGCGCAGATCGTCGGCGTCTGCCCGCCGGCCAATGGAATGACGGTGGGCGGGGTGGCGCTGGTCAGCCGCCTGTCCGACGGGCCGCGGCCGGCGGAACCGCTGGTGCTGGGCGGCGCCGGCTGCCATGTCGGAATGGAAGGGACGCCGCTGTTCCTGGCCCTGCCGCCCGACGCGGTGCAGGCGGTGACGGCGGCGCTGGCCGACGGCCGCAACCGGTACGAGCGCGGTCACAGCGTTCTGGTCTTCCGCTCCGCCACCCGGCGGCACGACACGGCGGTGTATCTCGGCCATGGGCGGGCGCTGACGGCGGACGAGCGGCGGCTGCTGGAGGTGTTCTGCGCCAAGGTGGCCATCGGCTTCGACAACGTCCACCTGTACGAGGAACTGACCGAGCTGAACCGCAGCCTGGAGGGCCAGGTGGCGGAACGTACGCGCGACCTCGTCGCGGCGCGCGAGGCGGCGGAGGCGGCGAGGTCGGAGGCGGAGGCGGCCAATCAGGCGAAGTCGCTGTTCCTGGCGACGATGAGCCACGAGATCCGCACGCCGATGAACGGCATCCAGGGCATGCTGGAACTGCTGGAGCACACCAGCCTGACCGGAGACCAGCGCGAACTGGTCAGCGTGGTGCGGGAATCGGCCGGCGCGCTGCTGACCATCATCAACGACATCCTCGACTTCTCGAAGATCGAGGCCGGGCGGCTCGACCTGGAGCGGGTGCCGGTCTCCCTCGCCAATGTGGTGGAGGGGGTGGCGGAAACGCTGGCGCCGGGCGCGCGGGCCAAGGGGCTGTCGCTGGTCACCTACATCGACCCCGATCTGCCGGCGGAGGTGGTCGGCGATCCGGTCCGCATCCGGCAGGTGCTGTTCAACATCGCCGGCAACGCGGTGAAGTTCACCCAGTCCGGTTCGGTGACCATGCGGGTGGAGCTGGCGCATTTCGACGGCGATCGCGTCACCATCCGCGTCGCGGTGACCGACACCGGCATCGGCATCTCCAGGGAAAATCAGGTTCGCCTGTTCCACCCCTTCACCCAGGCGGAGGCATCGACCACCCGGCGTTTCGGCGGCACCGGACTGGGGCTGTCGATCTGCCGCCGTCTGGCCGAACTGATGGGCGGCGACATCGGCGTCACCAGCGAGGTCAATGTCGGCTCCACCTTCTGGTTCACCTTCGCCGCCGATCTGGTGCCGGCTGCCGAGCCCGCCGCGGCCCAGCGGGCGCCGCTGCAGGGGGTGACCGTGCTGCTTCTGGCGGCGGATGCGCAGGAGCGCGGCTTCCTCGCCCGCTATCTGAACGCCGACGGCGCACAGCTGGTGGAGGCGGCCGACGCCGACGCGGCCTTGCGCACCCTGCTGCCGACGGCCGCCTGCGACGTGCTGGTCTCCACGTTGGGCACCGACCTTGCGGCGCTGGACAGCGACCCGCGCGGCCGGGTGCGCGGGCGCGTGCTGATCGGCGGCGACGCGCTGAGCGCTGGCGATGCGGCGGAGCTGGGCGCGTCCGGCGCCGGGACCGTGGTGCTCGGCCGGCCGGTGCGGCGTCTCGGGCTGGTCCGCGCCATCCTGGCTGCCGCCGGGCGGATGGCGGCGGGGGAGGGCGGCCGGACCGATCGCCATCCCGAACCGGAGCCCGCCACCCCGGCCGCCGGCCCGCGCCGCCTGCCCACGGTGGAGGAGGCGCGGGCGCAGGGCCGGCTGATCCTGGTGGCGGAGGATCATCCGACCAACCGTCAGGTCATCCAGCGCCAGCTGACCCTTCTCGGCTACGTGATGGAGACCGCGGAGGACGGCGCCCAGGCGCTGGTGATGTGGCGGGCCGGCGGCCATGGCCTGCTGCTGACCGACTGCCAGATGCCGGAGATGGACGGCATGGAACTGGCTCGCAGCATCCGCACCGCCGAGGCGGAGACCGGGACCGACACCCGTCTGCCCATCGTCGCCATCACCGCCAACGCGACGGAGAACGAGGCGCAGCTTTGCCTGGCGTCGGGCATGGACGACACGCTGGCCAAGCCGGTCAGCCTCGCCGACCTGCGCCGGGTGGTCGACCGTTTCCTGCCCCCGATGGACGGCAATGGCTGGGACGGGGAGGGCCCTTGCGGGATTTCGGAAAGCATGGGAGCGATGACCAGCGGGTTGCCGCAACCCACCTATCAGCCGGCATCTCCGCCAACCTCTCCAGTCGTCGATTTGCCGTCAGTTGACCTGCCGCCGCTCGACCTGCCGCCGCTCGACCTGGAGGCGCTGACCGCGCTGTTCGACGGCGACGGCGAGTTCGTCCGGCATCTGCTGGGCGAGTTCGTCACCTCCAACAGCGCCTCGCACCGCTGGCTGACGGACGCGCTGGCCGGCGAGATCTGGGACGAGGTGCGGCAGGCCGCGCACAAGCTGGCGGGGTCCTCGCGCACCGTCGGCGCCCGCGACCTCGCCGCTGCCGCCGAGGCGGTGGAACTGGCGGTGATCGACCGGCGGCTGGAGGGCATCGCCGCCCAGGTCGCCCGTGTCGGCGTCCAACTGGACCGCGTCATCGCCCATATCGAGGCGGTCTGATCCCCCACCCGCCGGGGCTGTAGCGAAACCGACATGCGCGTCCCCTTGTCGCCTTTGCGACAAGTGTACGGTGTATCGCGCTGATCAGAAAATCCTGTATTTCCCGTGACTTGGCCGACATCCGCCGGCTGGCACGCCGCTTGCTGTTCTGGGCGTATCCCGGCCCGGTGCCGGCCCCAAACCCACATGCGCGTCACAGCGAGAGCGGAAGCCAAGGAGAACGGGATGCACATCGTCGTCTGTATCAAACAGGTGCCCGACAGCGCCCAGATCCGCATCCATCCCGTCACCAACACCATCATGCGGCAGGGTGTGCCCGCCATCATCAACCCCTTCGACCTGTTCTCGCTGGAAGAGGCGCTGCGGCTGAAGGACAAGGTGGGCGCCCGCGTCACCGTGCTGACCATGGGGCCGCCGATGGCGGAGACCTCGCTGCGCAAGGCGCTGTCGCTGGGGGCCGACGACGCGGTGTTGCTGACCGACCGCAAGTTCGCCGGCTCCGACACGCTGGCGACCTCCTACGCCCTGACCTCCGCCATCCAGAAGCTGGCGGAGGAGGAACCGGTCGACATCGTCTTCTGCGGCAAGCAGACGGTGGACGGCGACACCGCCCAGGTCGGCCCCGGCATCGCCACCCGCCTCGGCTTCGAGCAGCTGACCTACATCACGAAGATCGAGGACCTGAACACCGCGTCCAAGGAGATCGTGGTGCAGCGGCGCTCCGAAGGCGGCGTGCAGGTGCTGAAGACCAAGCTGCCCTGCATGATCACCATGCTGGAAGGCACCAATACCATCCGCTTCGGCAAGATGGACGACCTGTTCCGCGCCGCCCGCTACGAGCTGAAGACCTGGAGCCGTGACTTCACCGGCGCCGAGGAAGGCCGCGTCGGGCTGAAGGGCTCGCCCACCGTGGTGTCGAAGGTGTTCGTGCCGAAGCCGCGGGCCGAGAAGGCCAAGATGATCGAGGCCGCATCCGACACCCCCGACGCGATGGCCACCGCCGCCATCGACGCCATCTTCGCCGCCCAGCCCAAGCTGGCCGACGATCTGCTCGCCCGCGCCGCGGCCGGGCTTTGACGATCCATCCGCGGGAGACCCGACGATGAGCGAACCGAGCAAGCCCCAGGGCCGCAAGTTCCAGCTTCCCGAACACCTGAAGGTTTACAAGAACGTCTGGGTGATCGTGGAGCAGGAGCGCGGCATCGTCCATTCCGTGTCGCTGGAACTGATGGGCGAAGCCCGCAAGCTGGCCGACAAGCTGGGTGTGGAGGTGGGTGCCGTGGTGCTGGGCGCCGAAAGCCCCGACCTGAACCGCATCTGCGGCGACGCCATCAGCTATGGCGCCGACATCGTCTACAAGGTGACCGACCCGGCGCTGGCCGACTACCGCACCGATCCCTATTGCCGCGTCATGACCGAGGTGGTGAACACCCACAAGCCGGAGATCGTGCTGCTGGGCGCCACCACGCTGGGCCGCGATCTGGCGGGCGCCATCGCCACCACGCTGGCGACCGGCCTGACCGCCGACTGCACCGAACTGGACATCTACGCCGACAACCGCTCGCTGGCCGCCACCCGGCCGACCTTCGGCGGCACGCTGCTCTGCACCATCCAGACGCTGGCCTACCGGCCGCAGATGGCGACGGTGCGCCCGCGCGTGATGGCGATGCCGGAGCGCGACGACGCCCGCACCGGCCGCGTCGTCGAAATCCAGCCGGACCTGCGCGAAGAGGACATCGTCACCAAGGTCCTGAACTTCATCGCCGACCGCGAACAGAACGAGGCGCAGCTGGCCTTCGCCGACATCATCGTGTCGGCCGGCAAGGGGCTGGGCAAGGTTGAGAACATGAAGCTGGTCTTCGACCTCGCCAAGGTGCTGGGCGCCGAGGTCGGGGTGACCCGCCCGCTGGTCCAGGCCGGCTGGGCCACCAACGACCGTCAGGTCGGGCAGACCGGCAAGACGGTGCGGCCGAAGCTCTACATCGCCGCCGGCATCTCCGGCGCCATCCAGCATCGGGTCGGCATGGAGAAGTCGGACCTGATCCTGGCGATCAACACCGATCCCAACGCGACGATCTTCGACTTCGCCCATCTCGGGCTGGTCGGCGACGCGCTGAAGATCCTGCCGGCGCTGACCGATGCCTTCGGCCGCCGCCTGTCCGTCAACCGCATGGCCGGCTGACCGCCGGACGAGAAAGGAGCCTGTCGACATGGTCGAAAAGTTCGACGCCATCGTCATCGGTGCCGGCCCGTCCGGCAACGCCGCCACCTACACCCTGGCCAAGCAGGGGCTGAAGGTCCTGCAGCTTGAGCGCGGCGAATATCCCGGCGCCAAGAACGTCCAGGGCGGCATCATGTATTCGCATGAGCTGGAGAAGATCATCCCGGACTTCCGGGACGATTGCCCGACCGAGCGTCACATCATCGAACAGCGCGTCTGGCTGCTTGGCGACGACAGCTATGTCGGCACCAACTATCGGTCGGAAGCCTTCAACAGCGACAAGCCGAACCGCTACACCATCATCCGCGCCAACATCGACAAATGGTGGGGCGAGCAGATCCGCAAGGTCGGCGGCCTGCAGATCTGCGAGACCACGGTGACGGAGCTGATCCGCGACCCGTCCGGCAAGGTGATCGGCGTGCGCACCGACCGCGAGGGCGGGGAAATCCACGCCGACGTCGTCATCATGGCCGACGGCGTCAACGCCCTGCTGGCCAAGCGCGCCGGCCTTCAGGTGGAAGCGGCGCCGGAGAATGTGGCGCTGGCGGTCAAGGAAATCCTCTTCATCGATCCGGAGCTGATCCAGCAGCGCTTCGGCATCAAGGAGGACGAAGGCGTCGTCATCGAGATCATGGGCAAGGTGACCAAGGGGATGGTCGGCACCGCCTTCCTCTACACCAACAAGGAATCGCTGACGATCGGCATCGGCTGCCTGATCTCCGACTTCAAGAACGGCGACTGCCCGCCCTACAAGATGCTGGAGGATCTGAAGAACCACCCCGTCATCAAGCCGCTGATCGAAGGGGCGGAGATGAAGGAATATGCCGCCCACATGATCCCGGAAGGCGGCTACAAGGCGGTTCCGCAGCTCTACGGCGACGGCTGGATGGTGGTCGGCGACGCCGCCCACTTCAACAACGCCGCCCACCGCGAAGGCTCCAACCTCGCCATGGCGTCGGGCCGGATGGCGGCGGAGACGGTGATCGAGCTGAAGACCGCCGGCAAGGGCTACAGCGCGTCGAACCTGGCCGCCTACAAGAAGAAGCTCGATGACAGCTTCATCATGAAGGACCTGAAGAAGTATCGCGAGCTGCCCGGCATCATGCATGGCAACAAGCAGTTCTTCGGCGCCTATCCCGACGAAATCACCGCGGCGGCCCACAACTGGTTCACCGTGGACAGCATCGACAAGAAGTCGAAGGAAAAGCAGATCATGAAGTCCTTCATCAAGCGCCGCTCGGTGATGGGACTGGTCGGTGACGCAATCAAGCTGGTGAGGGCCGTGCGATGAGCATCATGGTCAAGGTCGAAGAGAAACTTTATCAGAACCGCTACATCGTCGATGAAAGCCGGCCGCACATCCAGATCAAGAGCGAGGAGGCCTGCCAGAGCTGTGAGAAACAGGCCTGCACCTTCTGCTGCCCGGCCGCCTGCTACAGCAAGAACGAGACGGGCGGCGTGACGCTGGTGACCGACGGCTGCCTGGAATGCGGCACCTGCCGCGTCGTCTGCCAGGACAAGGGCAACATCGCCTGGGACTATCCGCGCGGCGGTTACGGCATCAGCTACAAGTTCGGCTGATCGCGTCTTTTTGATGTCTTCCCCCGGAACTGGATGGCCTCCGCGCGGTCTTGCGCGGGGGCCGATTTGTCTGGTGGGGGGTAAGTCAGCGCCCTTTCAACGTCTCCGCCGCCTGCCCCAGCGCCCGCTGCAGTTCGGCCGGGAAGTAGGGTTTGCGGACGAAGCCGAAGGGATGGCACTCCGCGGCGCGGTGGCGCGTCTCGGGGTCGCCGAAGGCGGAGGTGAAGATGCAGCGGATGCCGGTCCGCTCGCGGATCGCCGCCGCGGCTTCAATCCCGTCGCGGGGCCCCAGCAGGCGGATGTCCATCATCACGATGTCCGGACGCAGCCGCTCGGCCGCCTCGATCGCGTCTTCGGCATTGTCCTCGATCCCGACGACGGCGAATCCCAGCATCCCGAGAATTTCCTCCAACGCCATGGCGGCGAGGCTCTCGTCTTCAACGATGAGGATGCGCAGGGGAGCGTCGGAGGCAGGCGTGAGATCTGTCATCGTGATCGCTTGAGGGCTGTCACAGCGATTTTACAGGAGCAGGATGATCGGCAAACCAAAAAGCGCAGGATTATGACCAATGGCTCAGCCTGCGCCGGATGCATGGATGACGGAACGGAAGCGTCGCAGGATGTCGCCGCACCCTTGTTTTTCACCCGCCGGGCGCACCATCTCTGTCCCAGGGCTGTTCTTACCAGCGAGCATTGCGGACCCGCGCCTGTCCATTGCGGATGGCCGGCGGGGCCGCTCCCTTTTCCATGAGGAGACCGGCGATGGACCTGCGAGTCTGTTTCGAAAACATGGAAAGCGTCAACGTCAACGACGCGGCGATGATGAAGCATTACACCAAGAGCTATCTCGCGGATTTCGATCCGGAATGGGCCGGCTTCATCATGCTGCCCCATGACGAGACCATGCGCGCGACGATGGAGCCCGCCTGGCAGGTGCTGATCCGCGACGCCACGCCGCGGACGGAGCAGGAACTGCTGCGCTACATCGACGAGAATCCGATGGCGGCCTATCACGTCCATGTCTATCGGCGTGACGGCGGCCGGAACGAGAGCAAGATCCACTGACGGCAAAGGGGGCGCCGCCGGACGCCCCCTCCGTCAAAATGCTCGCGCCGGCGGTTCAGCCGACCGGCGATCCCAGCAGGCTGTCCAGCGGGACGAAGCGGTCGGCCATCTTGCGCGCCTCCTCCTTGTGGACCTTGAAGGTCTTCTCGGCGATGGCGTTGGAGACGACGAAATCCTGATAGGCGCGTTCCAGATGGAAGCGGTAGCGCGACGACATGCCGTCGTCGTCCAGCCCTTCCATCCCATTGTCCGCCGACAGGTAATCGTGGAAGCGCTGCAGGATGTGCAGGCGGTTCACGTTGACCACGCGCTGGTCATAGGTGACGTGGAAGAAGCGCAGGAAGTCTTCCGCGGTTTCCAGATCGTCGAGGTCGTCGGTGAAATCGCTCATCGTCGAAGGCTCCTCACGCATGCTGCTGGGTGGAAGGGGAGGGGCCGCAGCCCTCCTGGTCGCAGATGTTGCCGCAAGAGCTGCAGGCCACACCGTCCAAACGTATATCGCTCAGCCGAAATTCCGAAAGGCTGATGTTTCTAGCAGGAAACTGTGACATTTCCGTTGCGGTGTGGGCTTCCAGCCGGGCTTCGATGCGGTTGATGTGGTCGATCAGGCAGGCGATGGCCTTGCCGACCGGGTCCGGCATCAGATGATGCTCCAGGTCGATGCCGTGATCTGACAGCTGATGGCCGGACAGTTGCCGCTGCGTTTCGGGCCGCACCACCCGGCCGGGGATGCCGACCACGGTCATGCCGTCCGGCACCGGCTTGGTCACCACCGAATTGGCGCCGACCCGCGCGTTGGCGCCGACGGTGATCGGCCCCAGGATCTTGGCGCCGGCGCCGACCAGCACGCCGTCCATCAGCGTCGGGTGCCGCTTGCCCTTGGTCCAGGAGGTGCCGCCCAGCGTCACGCCATGATAGAGCGTCACGTCGTCGCCGATCTCCGCCGTCTCGCCGATCACCACGCCCGCGCCATGGTCGATGAAGAACCGGCGGCCGATGGCGGCACCGGGATGGATGTCGATGTTGGTGATCGCGCGCGCCACATATGAGAGGAAGCGTGCCGGCCAGCGCAACCCCCGCCGCCACGCCGCATTGGCGAAGCGGTGCATCACCAGCGCATGGATGCCGGGATAGCAGGTCAGCACGTCGAGGACGTTGCGCGCCGCCGGGTCGCGGTCGAACACGCAGGCGACGTCCTCGCGGAGCAAGGCGACAATACCGAGAGAGCTTTTGGATCGGGTCATATCGCCGCCTCCAGGAAGGCGTGCAGTTCCTCGGGCGTCGGCGGCCGCTTGGCGCGGGTGGCAAGCGCGCGGACGCGCGGCAGCACCGCTTGGGCCGTGGCGTCGTCGCAGGCGATGCCCAGCCGTTCATAGGCCAGCTTCACCGCCGCGGTGCCGGAATGCTTGCCCAGCACGATCCGGTGCTCGCGCCCGACCTCGGCCGGGTCGAAATTCTGGTAGGTGGCGCGGTCGCGCAGCAGGCCGTCGACATGGATGCCGGCCTCGTGGGTGAAGACGGCGGAACCGACGATCGACTTGTTGACCGCCACCGGCCGGTTGGAGGCCCGCTCCACCAGATCGCTGATGGCGCCGAGCGACCGCGTCTCCACGCCGCTGTCGATGTGGTAGAGGTGTTTCAGCGACACCACCACCTCCTCCAGCGGCGCGTTGCCGGCGCGCTCGCCAAGACCGTTCACCGTGGTGTTGACATGGGTGGCGCCGCCCAGCACCGCGGCCAGCGAATTGGCGTTGGCGAGGCCCAGATCGTCATGGGCGTGGATCTCGATCTCCAGGTCGGTGGCCCGGCGCAGCCGTTCGATGCAGGCGCGCGTCTGGAAAGGGTCGAGCACGCCCAGCGTGTCGGCGAAACGGAAGCGGCGGGCGCCGGCCTCTTGCGCCACCGTGGCGGCGGCGATCAGGAAATCCATGTCGGCGCGGGAGGAATCCTCGCCGCCGACGCTGACCTCCAGCCCATGGTCGCGCGCCTGTTTGACCTTGCGCTCGATCTCGGCGAGCGCCCAGGCGCGGCTGCGCTTCAGCTTCTTCGTGATGTGGATGTCGGACACCGGCATCGACAGGTTGACGAAGCCGACATTGCAGGACAGTGCCGCCTTCAGGTCGGTGTCGTGCATGCGGCACCACACCATCAGCCGGCCCTTCAGCCCCAGCGACGCCACGGCGCGGATGCCCTCGCGCTCCTCCTCGCCCATGGCGGGGATGCCGATCTCCTGTTCCGGCACGCCGGCGGCGTCGAGCGCCTTGGCGATGGCGATCTTCTCGTCGAGCGTGAAAGCGACGCCTGCGGTCTGCTCGCCGTCGCGCAGCGTGGTGTCGTTGATGGTGGCGAAGGTGGTGGGCATGGGGGCACCTCGCGCGAGGGGGGAGAACTGCCCCCATGAGAAGTGTCGCAGGCCGGGCCGGGGACCCGCCCCGACGGGGTGTCGTCGGGCGGGGTGCCGGGACGGGCCATCGACCCGGCCTGCGATTCCGGTGTAACGCGCGGAAGCGTTACGAATAGACGGGCGCGAACTCCTTCGCCTTGCCGGCGTCCTGCTGCCAATAGGGCGACAGGCTGCGCAGCTTGGCGATGATGCCCGGCACCACGGCGATGACCCGGTCGATCTCCTCCTCCGTCGTATCGCGCGACAGCGAGAAGCGGGTGGCGCCGTGGGCGGCGGTGTAGGGCACGCCCATGGCGCGCATGACGTGGCTGGGCTCCAGCGACCCGGAGGTGCAGGCGGAGCCGGACGACGCGGCGATGCCGGCCTCGTTCAGCAGCAGCAGGATCGCCTCGCCCTCGATATATTCGAAGGCGATGTTGCAGGTGTTGGGCAGGCGGTTGTCCGGGTTCCCGGTGACGAAGCAGCTCGGCACCGCCGCCAGGATCGCCTGTTCCAGCTTGTCGCGCAGCGCCTTCACCCGTGTGTTCTCGTCGCCCATATGGACCAGCGCCAGTTGGGCGGCGGCGCCCAGCCCGACGATGCCCGGCGCATTCTCCGTCCCGGCGCGGCGCGAGCGTTCCTGATGGCCGCCGCGCAGCATCGGGCGATAGCGCAGGCCGCGCTTGACGTACAGCGCGCCGATGCCCTTGGGGGCGTGCAGCTTGTGGCCGGACAGCGACAGCATGTCGATGGCGCTGTCGGCCAGCTTCATCGGGATCTTGCCGACCGATTGCACCGCGTCGGTGTGGAAGAGGGCGCCGACCTCCTTCGCCATGCGCGCCAGTTCCTCCACCGGGAAGATCGTCCCGGTTTCGTTGTTGGCCCACATGATGGAGACGATGGCGACCTGATCGGACAATGCTGCGCGGTAGGCCTCGATGTCGAGGTTGCCCTTGTTGTCCACCGGGATGCGGTGGACCTTGCAGCCGCGCTTCTTCTCCAGATACTCGCAGAGCGCCAGCACGCCGGGATGCTCGACCACGCTGGTGACGATCTCGCGCTTCTTCGGATAGGCCTCCAGCGCCGACAGGATGGCGGTGTTGTCGCTCTCCGTCCCGCCGGAGGTGAAGACGATCTCGCTGTCATGGGCGGCACCCAGCAGTGCCTGGACCTGCTTGCGCGCCCATTCGATCTTGCCGCCGACCGCGGCGCCGAAGCCGTGCATCGAGGACGGGTTGCCGAAATGCTCGGTGAAGAGCGGCAGCATCTCCTGCAGCACTTCCGGATCGACGCGGGTGGTGGCGTTGTTGTCGAGATAGATGCCCTGGCTCATGGTTTGGCGGCTCATGGCTTGGTGCTCCCCTTAGCCCGCATGGGCCGGCATGAGGGACGCGGGCTTGACCCGCACGAACTCGCCGAGCTTCTCGACCAGCTTCATCTGCACGCCCATCATCGTGCCCGCCGACTGCGAACAGCCGGAACAGGCGCCGGTGAGCCGCACATAGATGTCCTTGCCGTCGATGTCGACCAGTTCCACGTCGCCGCCGTCGCGTTGGATCTGCGGGCGCATCTCCTCGATGGCGGCCATGATGGCCTGCATGCGCTGGACATTGGTCAGCTTGGGCGCCACGGCCGGTTCGGCCTTGGGTTCCAGCGGCTTGATGGCGTCCAGCCCGACGGTGCCAGGGGTGTGCTTCTTGGCGGGCTTCAGGGCGCCGGTCTTCGCCAGCACCTCTTCCAGCACCTCCTCGATCTTCTCGTGGCAGGTCTGGCAGGAGCCGCCGGCCTTGGTGTAGTGGGTGACTTCCTCCAGCGAGGTCAGGCCGTTGACGGTCACCGCGCGCTCGATCATGGCGGCGTCAATGCCGAAGCATTTGCAGACCAGCTCGCCTTCCTCATGGTCGTCTTCCCACGCCTCGCCCTTGTAGTTGGCGATGGCGGCGCGCAGCGCCTCTGCCCCCATGACGGAGCAATGCATCTTCTCCGGCGGCAGGCCGCCCAGATACTCGGCGATGTCGCGGTTGGTCAGGGTCAGCGCCTCGTCCACCGTCTTGCCGATGATCATCTCGGTCAGGGCGGAGCTTGAGGCGATGGCCGAGCCGCAGCCGAAGGTCTGGAACTTCGCGTCCTGGATGATCTGGGTGTCGGGATCGACCTTCAGCATCAGACGCAGCGCGTCGCCGCAGGTGATGGAGCCGACCTCGCCGACCGCATTGGCCGTGTCCAGGACACCGGAGTTCTTCGGGTTGAAGAAGTGTTCCTTGACCTTGTCGGTGTAGTTCCACATGTCGCTGCTGCCTTTCCGTGGGGTGCGCGCCTAGGGGAAGAGTGTCCGGGGGCGGGATCAGTGGGTGGAGTAGGGAGCCGACGACCCGCAGCTGGACGAGGAGGTCGAGCAGGAGCCGCCACCGCCTTCACCGGCCGAGAAGGACTTGCCGCAGCCGCAGCTGCTTGTCGCGTTCGGGTTGTCGAACTTGAAGCCGGAGCCTTCGATGCCCTCGACGAAATCGACCACCACGCCGCTGAGGAAGGGCTGGCTGTTGGCGTCGACGAAGATGGTGACCGGGCCGAAGCTGAGCACCGCATCGTCGTCGCCGGCCGCCGCCTCCAGGCCCATCTGGTATTTCAGGCCGGCGCAGCCGCCGTCGGTGACCGCGATCCGCAAGCCGGCCGCAGTGCCACCGGACTTCGCCAGCACCTGCTCCAGCGTGGAAACCGCCGCATCCGTCAGAGTCACCATGTCCCGCCTCCTCAAGCCGCGTTGCCGGGGGTGCCGGCCGATCTGACGGGAAGTAGAGCAAGGGTCGTGCCAAACAGGTAAGGTATTGATTTTTCTTGATTGTTGGGCCGAAATGGCGTGGCGAGAGTCCGACAATGTTTCGTCTTCCAACGTTTTTGTCGGGTTTGACGCGTGTCGCTTTTGCGACAGCCGCGACACTTCGCCGCACAAAAATTCTATGGTCTTTCCCCGTGCCCGCGCGCGTACCATGGGACGTCGTCGGTGCGTCGGATGATTGATTGCGTCAGCAGGAAATACAGGCGAGGGAAGCGATGAGCGACGAACCGATCGAACTCCGGATGTCGAACGGCCGCATGGCCTTCGGCGACGTGCCCGAACAGATCGACGAACTGCTGCAGGAGGCGGTGAAGGCCCGCGATGTGCCCGACGCCTGCGAGGCGCTTTTGTGGGAGGCTCACCGCAAGGGGCCGCGGGTGCTGCCGGTCTTCTACGCGCTCTACAAATTCTACTTCAACCGCAAGAAGCTGGGCGAGGCGGAGCGGGTGGCCCGCATCGGGCTGGATGCCGCGGCCTTGCAGGGCGGCTTTCCGGCCGACTGGTCGCAGCTGACTGTGGGCTCCACCGACTGGACGGCGGCCGGGCCGGCGCGCTTCTTCCTGTTCACCATGAAGGCGCTGGCCTTCATCGAACTGCGCCGCCACAACCGCGACAGGGCGCTGGCGATCCTCGCCAAGATGGCGGAGATCGACCCGGCCGATCAGGTCGGCTACGGCACCATCGCCGCACTGGCCCGTGGGCTCGATGGTGAGGGTGGAACTGCATAAAAAAGGCCCCCGGCCCAGGGGGGAACCGGGCCGGGGGCAGCGGGGATTTGCGTCTCACGACGCGCTCTCAATATCGAGAGCAATTGCGGTCCAGCCGGGGTGGTGGGACCGCAATCCGGTCAGGCGGCGACGGATTCCAGGGCCGGATAGTCGGTGTAGCCCTTGGCGTCGCCGCCGTAATAGGTGGTGCGATCCGGTTCGGCCAGCGGCGCATCGGCACGGAAGCGCACGGGCAGGTCCGGGTTGGAGATGAAGGCCTCGCCGAAGCTGACCGCGTCGGCCTCGCCGTTCGCCAGGGCGGTGTCGGCGTCGGTCCGGCTGTAGCCGCCATTCAGGATGAACGGTCCCTTGAAGGCGGCGCGCAGGGCGGACGCCACATGCGGCGCGCCTTCCGGCGGAGCCATATGGTGGCCGGGCCGCCCCTCGATCACATGCAGATAGGCGAGGTTGAAGGGGTTCAGCGCCTTGGTGACCGCCAGGAAATGCGGCAGCGGGTCGCTGTCCTTCATGTCGTTGAACACGCCGGTCGGCGACAGGCGGACACCGATGCGGTCGGCGCCGACGGCATGGGCCGTGGCCTCCAGGATCTCCAGCAGGAAGCGGCAGCGGTTCTCCACCGTCCCGCCATACTGGTCGGTGCGGGTGTTGGTGCCGTCGCGCAGGAACTGGTCGATCAGATAGCCGTTGGCCGCGTGGATCTCGACGCCGTCCAGGCCGGCATCGAACACCGCGCGCTTGGCCGCATCGGCGAAGTGGCGGACCAGGGCCGGGATCTCGGCGGTCTCCAGGGTGCGCGGCACCGGGAAGGGTTCCATGCCGGCGCCGGTGTAGAGCTGGCCCTTCGCCGCGATGGCCGACGGCGCGACCGGGGCGGCGCCGTTCGGCTGGAAGCGCTGGTGGGAGATGCGGCCGACATGCCAGAGCTGGGTGACGATCCGCCCGCCGGCGTCATGCACGGCGTCCGCCACCGCGCGCCAGGCCAGCGTCTGGGCGTCGGTGTGGATGCCCGGGGTGTTGGGATAGCCCTGGGCGGTGTCGCAGACCTGCGTCGCCTCGGTGATGATCAGGCCGGCCGAGGCGCGCTGCGCATAATATTCGGCGGTGAGCGCGGTCGGGCAGTTGCCCTCGCCGGCGCGGCTGCGGGTCATCGGTGCCATGACGACGCGGTTCGGCAACTCGATGGCGCCGAGGCGCAACGGGGTGAACAGATCAGGCTTTGCAGTGCTTTGCGGCATGGCGGGACTACCCCCTCTTGGCCCCTGTCGGGCAAATCGGTTTGTATGTATGTGAGTACATACTTGAACCAGAGCCCGCCGCTTGTCAAGTATGTATCTGCATACTTATTATGAAGCCGACGGGACGCACCGGAGAGGGACGGGTTTTGGACGCAAGCAAGGACGCCACCAGCAAGGACGATGACGGCTGTTGCCCCGGCAACGGCACCGAGGGCGCCTGCGAAGGCGGGGCGCGCAAGCGCGACCGCGCCGCGACCGAGGGCGCGCTGCTCGACGCCGCCAAGCTGGTGTTCGCCGAACGCGGATTCGATGCGGCGACGACGCGCGAGATCGCGGGCCGGGCCGGCGTCAACGAACAGCTGATCCAGCGCTATTTCTCAGGAAAGAGCGGTCTGCTGCTGGCGGTGGTGGAGCGCTACTGGCGCGAGGAATCGGGCGGCTGCGACCTGCCGCCGCCGCACGAGGATCTGGAAACCGATCTCGCCCGTTTCCTGCACGCCCAGTTGAAGCACAGCTGGAAATGCCGCGACTTCACCCGCGTCGTGCTGGCCCGTGCCCTGGTCGATCAGGCGGTGGCGGACGAGATGGCCCGCACCCTGTCGCAGAGCCGCATCCCTTGTCTGCTGAGACGGCTGGAAGGCTTCCGCGCGCGGGGCGCCATCGCCGCCGACGCCGACCTCGCCAATGTGGCGGCCGGCATCGCGACGCTCAGCTTCGGTCTGGGCTTCCTCGATCAGGTCGTGTTCGGCCGCGACGATGCCGGCATCTGCGCGATGGTCGGCACGTTGGCCCACACCATCGCCCATGGCCTGACGCCGCGGTAAACCGCGGTTACTCCGCGGCTGCGGCGGCGCGGGTGGTGCTGCGGTGGCTGTGGACCGCGTCGGCGGTGAAGACGGCCAGCGCCACCCAGATGCAGGCGAAGGTGATGGCGTGGCTTTGGGTGAAGGCCTCGCCATAGACCAGCACGCCCAGCAGCAGTTGCCCGGTCGGCCCGACATATTGCAGTAGTCCCAGAGTGGTCATGGTCAGCCGCGACGCGCCGATCATGAAGAGAACCAGCGGCACCGCCGTCATCGGCCCGGCCAGCACCAGCAGGATGCTCTCGCCCCATTCATGGCCGAAGGTCCCGCCGCCGCCCAGCCACAGCAGATAGCCCAGCGCCACCGGCAGCAGCAGCGCGGTTTCGACCAGCAGCCCGATCACCGGATCGATGGCCGCCTTCTTGCGCACCAGGGCGTAGAAGCCGAAGGACAGCGCCAGCGACAGGGCGACCCACGGAACGGCGCCATAGCTGACGACGAGGCTGCCGACGCCGGCCGCGGCGATGGCGACCGCCAGCATCCGGCCGCGGCTGAGCCGTTCATGCAGGAACAACACGCCCAGGAGCACATTGACCAGCGGGTTGATGAAATATCCCAGGCTGGCCTCGACCAGCCGGCTGTTCACCACCGCCCAGATGAAGACGGTCCAGTTGACGGAGACCAGCAGGGTGGTGACCACCAGAATTCCCAGCCGGCGCCAACTGCCCACCGCGGCGACGACAGCCGCCGGCCCGCGGGTCGCCAGCACGCCGACGCCGACCAGCACCACCGTCCAGATCACGCGGTGCGCCACGATCTCCACCGCGCCGACATTGCCCAGCGATTTGAAGAAGACGGGGTTGACCAGCCCCCAGATCAGATAGGAGGCCAGCGCCGCGACGAACGCCGCGGTTGTGGAGGTCGGGGCCTTGGCGGGCGGCGGGGTCTGAACCATACCGTCCGTTTAGCACATTGTTTGTGCAATCCGGCAGCGGCCGGGCTGACATGGCCGGGCTGCGCAACCGGCATCACTCCCGCCCCGCACCCCTTTCACGCAACAAAAAACCCCGCCGGAGCGGGGTTTCTCGTTTTGGGTCCCCAATCCGTCGCCATATCAGGCGGCGGTGGCGACACCCTTGTCGGCCATCAGGGTCTGCAGCTCGCCCGACTCGTACATCTCGCGGACGATGTCGCAGCCGCCGACCAGCTCGCCCTTGACGTAGAGCTGCGGGAAGGTCGGCCAGTTCGAGTATTCCTTCAGACCCTGGCGCAGGCCCGGATCCTCCAGGATGTTGACGCCCTTGAACTTGACGCCGGTGTGGCTCAGCACCTGGACGACGGCGGCGGAGAAGCCGCACTGCGGGAACACCGGGGTCCCCTTCATGTAGAGCACGACATCGTTGTTCTTGATGTCCTGCTCGATACGCTCGACGACGTTCTGATCGACCATGACTCGATGACCCTTCCGATTCGGCCCGGCAATGCCGCGGCCTTGTCCGTTACGACTTGTGTTCAGGCGCCTTCCGGCATCCGTTCTCAGGCGCCCTCAGGCACCGCGGTGGTCAGCGCCAGGGCGTGCAGTTCGCCGCCCATCTTTCCCTGCAGGGACGCGTAGACCATCTGGTGCTGCTGCACCCGGCTCTTGCCCTTGAAGGCGGCGGAGGTGACGAGCGCGGCATAGTGGTCGCCGTCGCCTCGCAGGTCGGCGATCTCCACGACCGCGTCGGGGATGCCTTCCTTGATGAGCTTTTCGATCGTGGCGGCTTCCATCGCCATGGGTCCAATCCTCGTTCTGTTCAGGGCTCTGTTCAGGATTGCCCCGCCCGGGCACGTGCTTCTCGAGATAGATTAGGTATGGCCGGGCCGTTTGTCATCCACCGGCAAATATTTGCCGATCTGCGGAAGACGCCGTGACGGCCCGCGCCATCAGCGGATCACTCGCCGAACACGCGCTTGAACACGGTGTCGACATGCTTGGTGTGGTAGGACATGTCGAACATCGGCTCCAGCTTGTCGCGGCCGATGTGCTTGGCGATGTCGGGGTCGGCCGACAGCAGGTCCAGATAGTTGCCGCCCTTTTCCCACACCTGCATGGCGTTGCGCTGCACCGCCTTGTAGCTGTCCTCGCGGCTCATGCCGGCCTGGGTCAGGGCCAGCAGGACGCGCTGCGAGAAGACCAGACCGCCCAGATCGTCCAGGTTCTTCTGCATGCGCTCCGGATAGACCACCAGCTTTTCCATCATGCTGGTCAGGCGCACCAGGGCGAAGTCCAGCGTGACGGTGGCATCGGGGCCGATCATCCGCTCGACCGAGCTGTGGGAGATGTCGCGCTCGTGCCACAGCGCGACGTTCTCCAGCGCCGGGACGACGGCGGAGCGCACGATGCGGGCCAGACCCGTCAGGTTCTCCGACAGGACCGGGTTGCGCTTATGCGGCATCGCCGACGAGCCCTTCTGGCCGGGGTGGAAATACTCCTCCGCCTCGCGGACCTCGGTGCGCTGCAGGTGGCGGACTTCCGTCGCCAGATTCTCGATGCTCGACGCGATCACGCCCAGCACGGAGAAGAAGAAGGCGTGGCGGTCGCGCGGGATGACCTGGGTCGAAACCGGCTCCACCGACAGGCCCAGCTTGGCGGCGACATGCTCCTCCACCCGCGGGTCGATGTTGGCGAAGGTGCCGACGGCGCCGGAGATGGCGCAGGTGGCGATGTCCTGGCGCGCCTGGACCAGACGCTCGCGCCCGCGGGCGAAGGCGGCGTAATGGCCGGCCAGCTTCAGGCCGAAGGTCGTCGGCTCGGCATGGATGCCGTGGCTGCGGCCGATGGTGACGGTGTTCTTGTGCTCGTAGGCCCGGCGCTTCAGCGCGGCCAGCAGGGCATCCATGTCGGCCAGCAGCAGGTCGGCGGCCTGGGTCATCTGCACGGCGAGGCAGGTGTCCAGCACGTCGGACGAGGTCATGCCCTGGTGGACGAAGCGGGCCTCGGGGCCGACATATTCGGCGAGGTTGGTCAGGAAGGCGATGACGTCGTGCCGGGTCTCGCGCTCGATCTCGTCGATGCGGTCGATCTCCCACTTGCCGCGCTCCCACACCGCCTTGGCGGCGTCCTTCGGGATCACGCCCAGCTCGGCCTGCGCGTCGCAGGCATGCGCCTCGATCTCGAACCAGATGCGGAAGCGGTTTTCCGGCTCCCAGATGCGGGCCATTTCGGGGCGGGTATAGCGGGGGATCATCGGCACTCTCCGGAGGATGCGGGCGCTGGGTCTCGGGCGCTGGGTCGGGGAAGGCTTGCGGGTCTCAAAGCCACGCGCGCGCGACCATAGCCGTGCCGGAAGGCGTTTTAAAGCCTCACGATGGACCACGCCGGACCCAACCCCCGGCCCGGCCGGCGTCGGCATTAAACTTTGCGGTCTAACCGTTGCCGACCGAAGGGAATCCGCGCCTAAAGGTGGATGAACCGATAATCCGCCGATTCCCTGTCCGGTCGGCGCGGCGCTACCCCGTGGCGATCCAAGGGAGAGGAAAACAGTCAAAGAGTCGCGCCGGGGTGGATTTGATTCGCTTGCAGTTGAATCGGTGCGAGCATTAAGCAACACTTGCACAGCGCATCGGGGCCGGCCCAAGCCCGGAACCGAAAAGCCTATCCGAAGGGAGCCCTTCTTGTCCGACCCCGTCGTCGAACTGGTCCGTGCGCCGTCGCGCTCGTCCGACGAGGCCCGGCTCTACCGCCTGCAGTTCCTGGCGTCGATGGCGCTGGTGTCGGCGCTCGTCCTCGGGCTTGGCTTCTACTTCGTCTGGCAGCATTGGGCCGATCTGGAGCACGACCTGCGCCAGAGCGAGACGCGCTATCTCCAGGAGCAGCGTCAGGCGCTGATGCAGGAGGTGGAGAACGCGCAGTCCTATCTGGCCTACATGCGCTCGCGCGTGGAGCCGCTGCTGAAGGACCATCTGCGCACCCAGGTGAACGAGGCCTATGCCATCGCCCGCAGCGTTCATGACCGGGAACGGAACATCCTGCCCGAAGCGGCGGTGAAGGAGTCGATCAAGCAGACCCTGCGGCCGCTGCGCTTTTCCGGCGGCCGAGGCTACTACTTCATCCACGACATGACCGGCAACCCGGTCCTGATGCCGGTCGATCCTTCAAGGGAGGGGGCGCCGAAGGATGGAGCGCCTCCCTCCGCGGCGCCCGACCCGGCGGAGGACTCGGTCGTCGGCGAGCTGATGCGGGCGGCCCACGACCCCAACCGGCGCGGCTTCGCCCGCTACCGCGTGAGCCTGCCCGACGATCCGACGCAGACCGTCGACAAGCTGGCCTTCGTCCGCCTGTTCGAACCCTATGACTGGCTGATCGGCGCCAGCGATTCGCTGAGCGCCGTGGAGACGCGCCTGCAGAATGAATCACTGGATCGCCTGCGTGCCTTCCGGTTCGGCGAGACCGGCTTCATCGGCGTGCTGCGCCAGGACGGGCAGGTGCTGCTGTCGCCCACCGCCCCGGCGTCGGAGGGGATGAACGCCCGCGACCTGCCATGGAAGACCGAACGCGACATCGTCACCCGCATGCTGGAGCTTGGGCGCAAGGGCGGCGGCGAGCTGCGCTACGACTGGATCCATCCGGTCTCGGCGCGGCCGACGCCGAAGATGGCCTATGTCTCCGCCCCCAACGTCTGGGGCTGGATCCTGGTCGCCGGCTCCTACATCGACGATGTCGGCCGCGAGATGGAGGCCCGCCGGGCGGAGATCAGCCGCGGCGTCAACCAGCGGGTCTGGACCACGGTCGCCGTGCTGGGCGTCGCGCTGGCCGCGTCGGTCGGCGTGTCCTGGCTGGTCACCGGCTGGATCCGGCGCATCGTCGGCAGCTATCAGCTGCGGGTCCGGCACAGCGACAGCATGCTGCGCGAACGGGCGCGCCAGCTCTATCTCGCCAACTTCTTCATCGACCATGTGTCGGAGATCGTCGTGCTCGCCGATGCCGGCCTGCGCATCGCCTACGTCAACCCGTTCGGCTGCAAGGCGCTGGGCGGCAGGCTGGACGATCTGGTGATGGGGCAGGCCGACCTGCTGAAGCGCTTCGCCGCGGAGGGCGAGGACGCGGCCAGCCATTACGAGACCGCCTACCTCACCGCCGACGGCCGCATGCTGGAGCTTGAGGTCACCGCCAGCCGCATCACCTACGAGGGCGACGTCTATTACTCCGCCATCGCCCGCGACATCAGCGAGCGCAAGCGGGCGGAATGGCAACTGCGGCTGTCGGCCAAGGTGTTCGACAACGCGGCGGAGGGCATGTTCGTCGCCAACGAACACCGGCAGATCGTCGCCGCCAACGATGCCTTTTCCCGCATCACCGGCTATGGGCGGGACGAGGTGCTGGGCCGCGGCCCGGAATTCCTGCGCTCCGACCGCAACCCGCCGGAATTCTACGACGAGCTTTGGGCGCAGTTGCGCGCGCAGGGCCATTGGGCCGGCGAGATCTGGAGCACCCGCAAGAACGGCGAGGTGTTTCCGGAATGGCTGAGCGTCAAGCTGGTGAGGAACGAGGACGGCGCCGTCGCCAACTACATCGCCGCCTTCACCGACATCACCGAGACGCGCGCGCAGGAGGAGCGCATCCGCCATCTGGCGCAGTTCGACTTCCTGACCGACCTGCCCAACCGCTTCCTCCTGCGCGACCGGCTGGAGCGTGCGATCCTGGCCGCCGGGCGCCACGGCACCAAGGTGGGGCTGCTGTTCGTCGACCTCGACCGTTTCAAGACCATCAACGACAGCCTGGGCCATCAGGTCGGCGACGGCCTCCTGCGCGAGGTGGCGGTGCGGCTGACCGGCACGGTGCGGGCCAGCGACACGGTCAGCCGGCAGGGCGGCGACGAGTTCATCATCCTCATCAGCGACATGGACAGCCCCGACGCCGCCGGCACCGTCGCGCGCAAGGTGCTGCACGCCCTGTCGGAAGCCTATCTGATCGACGGGCACGAGCTGCAGGTCACGCCGTCCATCGGCATTGCGGTCTATCCCGACGACGGCACCGGCATCGACGCGCTGCTGAAGAGCGCCGACATGGCGATGTATGCCGCCAAGGAGGCCGGACGCGCGACCTACCGCTTCTTCACGCCGGAGCTGAACCGCCGCGCGTCGGATCGCATGTGGACCGAAAACAACCTGCGCCGCGCGCTCGCCAACAACGAGCTGGAGCTGCATTTCCAGCCGCAGTTCTCGCTGGACGACCGCCGGCTGGTCGGCGCGGAGGCGCTGGTGCGCTGGCGCCAGCCGGACGGCACGCTGATCATGCCCGGCCAGTTCATTCCGGTGGCCGAGGATACCGGCCTGATCCTGCCGCTCGGCGACTGGGTGCTGGGCGAGGCCTGCCGCCGGGTTTCGGAACTGCTGCGCCATCGCGACCTGCTGATCGCCATCAACCTGTCGGCGGTACAGGTGCGCCGCCCCGGACTGGCGGAGCGGGTGGCGGGCTGGCTGTCCGCCTACGGCATCCCGCCGTCGGCGCTGGAGCTGGAGGTTACGGAAAGCGTCCTGATGGACGAGTCCGACGTGGTGTCGGAAACCTTCTCGCAACTGCGCGAGATGGGCGTGCCGCTCGCCATCGACGATTTCGGCACCGGCTATTCCTCGCTGGCCTATCTGAAGCGCTTCCGGGTGGACAAGCTGAAGATCGACCGCAGCTTCGTCAGCGGCCTGCGCGCCGACGACCCGGACAGCGGCGCCATCGCCGAGGCGATCATCGGCATGGCCCGGTCCTTGCGCATGCAGACGCTGGCGGAAGGGGTGGAGACGGAGGAGCAGTACGACTGCCTCGCCGGGATGGGCTGCGACCAGTGCCAGGGCTATCTGCTGGGCCGGCCGATGCCCTACGAGGATTTCCTGGAGTTCGTCCGGAGCGATGTCGCCGCGTCCGAATTGCGGGTGGCGGAGGTGGTGGACTAGCGGGTGGCCTCCACCCGTATTGCCGTCACCCGTAGCGCAGCAGCCTTGTCCCGTTCGCCTTCAGCCAGGCCCGCGGCCATTCCACGCCGGTGCCGTCGGTCAGGCTGGCGCACAGCGCCCAGAAGCGCGGGGAATGGTTCATCTCGCGCAGATGCGCCACCTCATGCCCGACGACATAATCCAGAACCGGCTCCGGCGTCAGGATCAGGCGCCAGGAGAAGGACAGCCGGCCGGTCGACGAACAGCTGCCCCAGCGGCTCTTGGTGTCGCGGATGGTGACGGCGGCGACGCGGGCGCCGATGGTCGCCGCCTTCAGTCGGGCGCGGGCCGCCAGTTCGCGCTTGGCCTCCGCGGTCAGGAAATCGCGGATGCGGCGGGCGATGTGTTCCGGCTGGCCGCCGACCAGCAGGGCGCCGTCCTCGATCCGGGTCGCGCCGCGCAGGGCAGGGTCGTGGCGGATGACATGCTCGACGCCGAGATAGGGCACGCTGGCGCCGTCGGCGAAGGGCAGGGAGGGCGGCATCGCCGCCAGCCGCGCCCGCAGCCAGCCGTCATGCCGGCCGACGAACTGGCGGGCATCGGTTTCCGACACGCCGACCGGCACCACCACCTGGACCAGCCCGCGGCCGGGATCGACGCGCAGGGTCATGCGGGTGGCGCGCGCGCTCTCCCGCAACTCCAGCGGCATCGGCAGGCCGGAAATCTCCAGCGCCCGCGGCGGCTGCGGCGGTCGGGCGGCGGATCGCTTGCGGCGACGGGCGAGGGAGGGGCGGCGTTGCACCATGGGCGTCTTATAGCGCGGCCGACATCGGATGCGGAAGCGTCCTCCGCCCTTTGTCGGAATGGCGCAGCGGCGCGGCTTCTGATCTAAGTCTTACGGCTTTCGAACGAACTTAGGCCATGGGGTGGACTGAGGTCACATTTGACACGATCGATCGGAGCACAAGATAAAGCAGAGGTAACGCGGTGGTCTGTGGACCTCCCTTTTATCGCCTGTCATGCCGCCCGTTTTCCTGTTGTTGGTCTTCCCCGTAGCCTTGCCGAGTACATGCCGATGCCTCTGATCCCAGGACAAACGCCGACACGCGAGGATCTGTTGGACGCCCTGCTGTCGGCCAACGGCTCGCCCCAGGCCCTGCTTGGCGAGGATGGGCGCGTGCTGGTGGCGAATCGTGCCTTCGCCGACGCTCTCGGCTGCCCGCCGGACGCGGTGGTTGGGAGGACGCTGGAGGAGGCCGGGTTGCGGCCCGAAACGGCCGAGGGCATCGAGGCGCTGTGGCGGCAGGTGATGGCGACCGGCGTGCCGGCCAGCACCTCCGGCCCGCTCCCCGGCCTGCCGCCTGCACTGGCGCTGACCCCGGTGGCGGATGCCGGCGGGCGGACCCGCGCGGTGGCGCTGGCCGCCGATGCAACTGCGGCAGCCTTGGCCGAAGCGCGGGCGGAAACCGCGCAGGCGCGCGCCGATGCCGAACGCGCCCGCACCGCCAAGGGCAAGTTCCTGTCCGCGGCCAGCCACGATTTGCGCCAGCCCTTCCAGGCGATGCACCTGTTCCACCATCTGCTGAGCGGCCGGCTGACCGATCCGGCCTCCATCGAGCTGGCGAACAAGCTGGAGCAGGCGATCATCGGCGGCGAGGCCCTGCTGCGCGCCCTGTTGGAGGTGTCGGCGCTGGAAGCCGGGCTGGTCACCGCCAGCCCGCAGACCTTCCCGGTCGACGAACTGCTCGCCAAGATGCTGGAGGAGTTCGGACCGGAGGCGGAGGCCAAGGGGCTGCGCTTCAACGTCCACCCGCTCGACGCCCAGGTGACCAGCGATCCGGTGCTGATGGAACGGCTGCTGCGGCCGATCATGGCCAACGCCCTGCGCTACACCCTGACGGGCGGCATCCTGCTGGCGGCGCGGCGGCGCGGTGCGAACCTGCGCATCGAGGTGTGGGACACCGGCGTCGGCATCGATCCGTCCAACCATGCCGTGATCTTCGAGGACTTCCACCAGCTCGGCAATCCCGGACGCGACCGCAAGCAGGGGCTGGGACTCGGTCTCGCCATCGTGCGGCGGCTGGCGGAGGTGCTGGGGCATCCGATCACCGTGCGCTCCAAGCCCGGCAAGGGCTCCGTCTTCGCGGTGGAGGTGCCGCTGGCCGGCAACGACGGCGACCGTTCGGGTGACGACTCCACCGACGGCGACCCGGACCCGGCGACCGGCCAGTCCACTTCCGCCGCCGCTTCCCCGGTCGCCGGCACGGTGCTGGTGATTGAGGATGATGCCATGCAACTGGAGGGGATCGGGCTGCTGTTGCAGGGCTGGGGCTATGCCGTCATCCCCGCCCGCGGCATCGACGAGGCCTGTGCCGGGCTGGACGGTGGGGCCGCGACTCCCGACCTCGTGCTGTCCGACCTGCGGCTGTCGGGGCCGGAGACCGGCATCGACGCCATCCAGGCGGTGCGCGCCCGCTGCGGCCGGCGGGTGCCGGGCGTCATCGTCACCGGCGACACCGATCCCGACCGGCTGCGCAGCGTCGACCGCAGCGGCTTTCCCATGGTCCACAAGCCCTGCGACCCGGCGGCCCTGCGCCGCCTGCTCAGCCGCAGCCTGCCGCCCGTCCGTCGGCCTGATGCCGCCTGGCCGCGTTAGACATTCCGCGCCCGCGCATTTTCGCTCCGCAACATTCCACCGCTGTGGTTTTCACGTCATAAAACTGTAAAGCGGCGTCTTGACAGACCCCGGTATGCGTGCGCAGTGTGACGCTTAGAGCAACCAAACAGTTTCGAAAACGATCATCAAACAGCCGGTCTTTTTCGCAAGCGCACACACCGCCCCCTATGGCACCGAATGCGTCTGCCACCAAAACTTCACGAAAGCGTCGCGGGACGGCAACCCGTTGCCCTCATGACAACCGCGAACCATACCGGGATAGGGAGACCCACCGCATGTTGACCCGCCGCAAGCTTGCCCTCCTGACGGGCGCCGCCACCACCGGCGCGCTGCTGTTCGCCGCCGCCCTGCCGGGCACCGCGCTGGCGCAGCAGAAGACGGTGATCGATTTCTGGCACGGCCTGCCGCAGCCGCTGGGCGGCCAACTGGAGCAGATCGTCAAGGACTTCAACGACAGCCAGCAGGCGGTCCAGGTCAACGCCTCCTACAAGGGCAGCTATCCGGAGACGATGCAGGCGGCCATCGCCGCCTTCCGTGCCGGCAACGCGCCGCACATCGTGCAGATGTTCGAGGTCGGGACCGCCACCATGATGGCCGCCGGCCCGGCGGTGAAGCCGGTCTATCAGCTGATGAAGGAGACCGGGGCGTCCTTCAACCCCGACGCCTACATCCCGGCGGTGAAGGGCTACTACTCGTCCAAGGACGGGAAGATGATGGCGCTGCCGTTCAACAGCTCCACCACCATCATGTTCTACAACAAGGATGCCTTCAAGAAGGCCGGCCTCGACCCCAACAAGCCGCCGGCGACCTGGCCGGAGATGATCGAGGCGACGAAGAAGCTCAAGGCGTCGGGCTCGACCTGCCCGCTGACCACCTCCTGGCCGGTGTGGGCGCAGTTCGAACAGCTGGGCGCCATCCACAACACGCCCTTCGCCACCCAGCAGAACGGCTTCGGCGGCCTGAACGCCGAGCTGAAGATCAATGCCCCGCTTTACGTCAAGCATGTCCAGACCCTGATCGACATGCAGAAGGACGGGCTGTTCAAGTATGGCGGCCGCGACAACAAGCCGGACGCCCTGTTCCCGTCGGGCGAATGCGCGATGATCCACGGTTCGTCCGGCCTGCGCAGCCGCATCATGAAGGAGGCGACCTTCGCCTGGGGCGCCGCCCCGCTGCCCTATTGGCCGGAGTTCGCCAAGGACGGCCCGAAGAACAGCATCATCGGCGGCGCCGCCTTCTGGGTGATGACCGCGCCCAAGCGTACCCCGGCCGAATACAAGGCGGTGTCGCAGTTCTTCAGCTACCTCGCCCGGCCGGAAGTTGACGCCAAGTGGCACATGGACACCGGTTATGTCCCGGTGACGATGAAGGGCTACGAGCTGGCCAAGTCCCAGGGCTATTACGAGAAGAACCCCGGCGCCGACGTCCCGGCCGCCCAGCTGACCCGCACGCCGACCACCGAGAACAGCATGGGCCTGCGCCTGGGCAACCTGCCGGAAATCCGCAACATCATCCAGGAAGAGCTTGAGAAGGCCTTCCAGGGTCAGCAGGACGCCAAGCAGGCCTTGGACGCCTCGGTGAAGCGCGGCAACGCCGTGCTCCGCAACTTCGAGCGCGCCAACAAGGGCTGATTGGGAGAAGCACCCTTGGATCCCCTCTCCCCCCCGGGGAGAGGGTTAGGGTGAGGGGGATGCGCGGTGTGGCTTCTGTTTCGTGAAGCACGCTTCGCATTTCCCCCAATTCATCCCGTGCCTCCCCCTCACCCCGACCCTCTCCCCGGGGGGGAGAGGGGGAAGGGGGGGATCGGGCCTCAAAACACCACGCCTAACCCACGAAAGACCATCCTTTGCAGCGTCGCGTCACCTTCGACAGCCGGCTGTTGCCCTATCTGCTGCTTGCGCCGCAGGTGGCGGTGACGCTGGTGTTTTTCATCTGGCCGGCCGCCCAGGCGGTCTGGCAGTCGGTGCATCTGCAGGACGCCTTCGGCATCCGCAGCGAGTTCGTCTGGTTCGAGAATTTCACCTATGTGCTGAGCGATCCGAACTACCTCGACACGCTGCAGACCACGGTGATCTTCAGCGTCGCGGTGACGGTGCTGGCGATGGGATTGGCGCTGCTGCTGGCGGTGCTGGCCGATTCCAAGATCAAGGGCGCCGGCGCCTACAAGACGCTGCTGATCTGGCCCTATGCGCTGGCTCCGGCCGTCGCGGCGGTGCTGTGGATGTTCATCTTCAATCCCGACATCGGGTCCTTCGGCCGGGCGCTGCGGGCGATGGGCTATGACTGGGATTACCGGCTGAACGGCGGTCAGGCGCTGCTGATGGTGATCCTCGCCGCCAGTTGGAAGCAGGTGTCCTACAACTTCATCTTCTTCCTGGCCGGGCTGCAGGCGATCCCGCGTTCGGTGATGGAGGCGGCCAGCATCGATGGCGCCGGGCCGGTGCGGCGGTTCTGGACCATCACCTTCCCGCTGCTGTCGCCGACCACCTTCTTCCTGCTGGTGGTCGACATGGTCTACGCCTTCTTCGAGACCTTCGGCACCATCCATGCCCTGACCCAGGGCGGGCCGGGCAAGGCGACGGAGACGCTGATCTTCCGCGTCTATCAGGACGGCGTGGTCAACAACGACCTCGGCGGGTCGTCGGCCCAGTCGGTGATCCTGATGGTGATCGTCATCGCGCTGACCGCGGTGCAGTTCCGCTTCGTCGAGCGCAAGGTCCATTACTCATGAAGCAGACCCGTTTCATCGATCTGGTGCCGCACATCGTCCTGATCGTCGGCGTGCTGATCTTCGCCTATCCGATCTATGTGACGCTGATCGGCTCCACCTGGGATTCCGGCACCATCGGCCGCGGCGGGCTGCCGCTGTGGCCGGGCGGGGAGGGGGCGGCGAACTACGCCCAGGCCTGGGTCGGCGAGGCGGGCGACCGTGCCGTCTACACGCCCGTCCGCACCATGATGCTGAACAGCCTGGTGATGGCGCTGTCCATCGCGCTGGGCAAGATCGCCATCTCCATCCTGTCGGCCTACGCGGTGGCCTTCTTCCGCTTCCCGCTGCGCATGGCCTTCTTCTGGCTGATCTTCATCACGCTGATGCTGCCGGTGGAGGTGCGGATCATCCCGACCTACAAGGTCGTCGCCGATCTGGGGCTGATCAACACCTATGCCGGGCTGTCCATCCCGCTGATCGCCTCGGCCACGGCGACGCTGCTGTTCCGCCAGTTCTTCCTGACGATCCCGGACGAGCTGCTGGAAGCGGCGAAGATCGACGGCGCCGGGCCGGTGCGCTTCTTCATCGACGTGGTCCTACCGCTTTCGCGCACCAACATCGCGGCGCTGTTCGTCATCCTCTTCATCTATGGCTGGAACCAGTATCTCTGGCCGCTTCTGGTCACCAGCAGCGGCGACATGGAAACCATCGTGACCGGCATCACCAAGATGATCGGCACCGGCGAATCGGCCAACGACTGGCACATCATCATGGCGACCACGGTGCTGGCGATGCTGCCGCCCGTGGCGGTGGTGGTGTTCATGCAGCGCTGGTTCGTCAAAGGTCTTGTGGACAGCGAAAAGTAAGCGCGGGCGAAGGGAAAGAAGAACAATGGCAACCGTTGAAATCCGCAACGTCCGCAAGTCCTACGGCCCGGTCGAAGCGATCAAGGGCATCGACATCGCGATCCAGGACGGCGAATTCCTCGTCCTTCTCGGCCCGTCGGGCTGCGGCAAGTCCACCCTGCTGCGCATGGTCGCCGGGCTGGAGGGCATCACCGGCGGCGAGATCGCCATCGGCGGGCGCGTGGTCAATCACCTGGACCCCAAGGACCGCGACATCGCGATGGTGTTCCAGAACTACGCGCTCTACCCGCACATGACGGTCTTCGACAACATGGCCTACGGCCTGAAGATCCGCGGAATCCCGAAGGCGGAAATCCGCGCCCGCGTCGACAAGGCGGCGGAGATCCTCGAACTCGGCCGCTTCCTCGACCGCCGGCCGAGCCAGCTGTCGGGCGGCCAGCGCCAGCGCGTCGCCATGGGCCGCGCCATCGTGCGCGAACCCGCCGCCTTCCTGTTCGACGAGCCGCTGTCGAACCTCGACGCCAAGCTGCGCACCCAGATGCGGGTGGAGATCAAGCGGCTGCAGGACCGGCTCGGCATCACCAGCCTCTACGTCACCCACGATCAGGTGGAGGCGATGACGCTGGCCGACCGCATCCTGGTGATGAACCACGGCGTTGCCGAGCAGATCGGCACGCCGCTGGAGGTCTACCAGCGCCCGGCCAGCCTGTTCGTCGCCGGCTTCATCGGCTCGCCGCCGATGAATGTGCTGGACGGCCGCATCGACGACCGCGGCGAGGCGGTGCTGCTGCCCGGCGGCCAGCGCCTGCCCCTGCCGCAGCCGCGCCCGACCGACGCCGGCCGGCCGGTGAAGCTGGGCATCCGGCCGGAGCATCTGGCTGTCGCCGCGGAGGGCTTTTCCATCGAGATCGAACTGGTGGAGGCGCTGGGGGCCGATACGGTGGTCTATGGCCGTCTGCCGGACGGCGAGACCCTGCTGGTCCGCATGGCCGGCATTCCCACCGTGCGCGAGCGCGACCGTCTGACCGTCGCCCCGCAGGACGGCGCCCTGCACCTGTTCGATGCAGTGACGGGGCGCCGGATGGAGTGAGGCCCGCGATCAGAAATCCGAACAGCGCCCCTTGAACTCCCAATCGCCGTAGCGGGTCGGTTCCGGCCCCTTCGGGCCGCCGATCTCGCCGGGCTTCTGTTCGGGGCCCTTGGTTTCCGTGGCCTCCGTTGTTTCGGTGGCGGTCACCGCTTCGGCGGCGTCCTGCTGCGGCTTGATCGGTTCGGTCATCATATCCATCGCACTGCTGCGGGCATCTTGAACGGGGGCGCGGATCGGGCCCATATCTCGGATCAGGGCGGGTTACCCCGCCTCGGCCCATCCTGAACCGATATGGCGATCATGACCAGCTATCTGAAGACCACCATTCTCCTTGCCGGCCTGACGGCGATCTTCATGGCGGTCGGCTTCCTGCTGGGCGGCAAGACCGGCCTGATCGTCGCCTTCGTCTTCGCTCTGGGTATGAACCTGTTCAGCTACTGGAATTCCGGCGACATGGTGCTGTCGATGTACGGCGCCCGCGAGGTCGACGCCTATTCGGCCCCGGAGTTCCACGGCATCGTCGCCCGGCTGGCGGAGCGCGCCGGCCTGCCGATGCCGCGCGTCTACATCATCCAGAACGACCAGCCCAACGCCTTCGCCACCGGCCGCGACCCGGAGCATGCGGCGGTCGCCGCCACCACCGGCCTGCTGCAGCGCCTGACGCCTGAGGAGATCGCCGGCGTGATGGCTCATGAACTGGCCCATGTGAAGAACCGCGACACCCTGATCATGACCATCACCGCGACCATCGCCGGTGCGGTGTCGATGCTCGCCAACTTCGGCCTGTTCTTTGGCGCTTCCAGCAATGACGAGCGCGGCGGCAACCCGCTGGGCATGGTGGGCGCGATCCTGGCCGCCATCCTCGCCCCCATCGCCGCGACGCTGGTGCAGATGGCGATCAGCCGCACCCGCGAGTTCGAAGCCGATCGCATCGGCGCCGAGATCTGCGGCCGTCCCAACTGGCTGGCCGATGCCTTGACCAACATCCACAACAGCGCCAACCACATCCCCAATTATCAGGCGGAGGCTCACCCGGCGACCGCCCACCTGTTCATCGCCAACCCGCTCAGCGGCGCCAGCATGGCCAGCCTGTTCTCCACCCACCCCGACATGGGCGAGCGGGTGGCGCGGCTGCGTGCCATGGCGCCCCAGACCGGCGGCTTTACCGGTGGCTTCGGCGGCAGCCACACCCCGCCGCGCGACGGCCGATCGCCCTGGGGGGCGCCGCCGCAGGGCGGCAGCCAAGGTGGGCAGGGCGGCTTCATGCCGCTGAACCGCCGCGGCCCGTGGGGCTGATCCGGGGCTGATCTCGGCCCTGCGCCTCTGGTAAAGCATTGCGCGCCGAAGGGGTAGGCGACTACCCTTCCGGCACGCGCTCAACCATGACGGTCGCCAGGGGAATCTTGCATGTCCGACGCCGCGAAATACCGCCTCGTTACCCGGTCCGACTTCGACGGGCTCGTCTGCGCCGTCCTGCTGAAGGAACTGGGCATCCTCGACGAGATCAAGTTCGTCCATCCCAAGGACATGCAGGACGGCAAGATCGAGATCACCGGCCGCGACATCACCACCAACCTGCCTTATGTCGAGGGCGCTCATCTGGTCTTCGACCATCACCTGTCGGAGACCATGCGCGTCGGCGAGAAGCCGAACCACATCATCGACCCCAAGGCCCCGTCGGCCGCCCGCGTCGTCTATGATTACTATGGCGGGAAGGAGCGCTTCTCCACCATCTCCGACGAGATGATGCTGGCGGTCGATCAGGCCGACTCGGCGCAGTACCAGCGCGACGACATCCTGAACCCCACCGGCTGGACCCTGCTGAACTTCATCATGGACGCGCGCACCGGCCTGGGCCGCTTCCGCGAGTTCCGGGTGTCGAACTACCAGCTGATGATGGACCTGATCGACTACTGCCGCAGCCATTCCATCGCACAGATCCTGGACCTGCCGGACGTGAAGGAGCGGGTGGAGCTTTACACCCAGCATGCAGAGCTGTTCGTCGACCAGCTGAAGCGCTGCGCCACCGTGCACGGCAACGTCGTCGTGCTCGACCTCCGCAAGGAGGAGACGATCTATGCCGGCAACCGCTTCATGATCTACGCGCTGTTTCCCGACACCAACGTCTCGATCCACGTCCTGTGGGGCCTGAAGCAGCAGAACACCGTGCTGGCCTGCGGCAAGTCGATCCTGAACCGCAGTTCGAAGACCGACATCGGCCCGCTGATGCTGCAATATGGCGGCGGCGGCCATCAGGCGGCCGGTACCTGCCAGGTCGACAACGACCGGGCCGAAGAGGTATTGGAGGCCATCGTCGCCCGCATGCGCGCGGACGGCTGACACGCCACCGACCGGATCCTGAGCGATTGAGCGCCTTTCCTCCCTTCCCCGACGGCACCCTGTTCGACGCCGGCTGGCTGTCCGCCCTGTCCGACGAGGTGCCGAGGGCGGAGGCGCTCGACCGCGCCCGCCCGGTGGTGGCCGCTGCCATCGCCCGCACCGACGCGGCCGGGGCGGCGGCGCTGGCCCGCATCGACGCGCTGGTGAGGGGAGCGGCGCTCGACGCCATCCCGGCCCTGCTGGCGGCGGAGACGGCGGAATTGCCCGACGCCGCCGCGACCGCCGAACGCTCCATCCACGACCTGATGAGCCGCGTCGCCTACAAGCGGCGCGAGCTGATGCCGCTGTTTCCCGACCTGATCGAGCGGGTCGCCGCCGTCCATGCCGCGGCGGTGCAGGCCTGCGGTGCGGCGCGCTGGCGGTTGATGGCGGCACGGGCGCGGATGCAGCCGGGCCGGCCGTCCAGCCCGATCCAGGGCGCCGGCACCCGCTATGTGAAGAGCGATCGCTTCGACGCCCGCGCCGCCGAGAGCCTGCCCGCCATCGACCGCACCCGCGCCGACCGCATCCTGAAACGGCTGGGCGAGGCTCCGGTGCCGGACGAGCTGGAGCTTCGCCCGCTGGACGACGGCGACGACCTGTGGACGATCAAGGCCGGCGGGATCAGCCGCTTCATCCTGCGGGTCGAACGCGACCGGCGGGGACCGTTCTACATGGTTGAGGATGTCGGGCCGCAGGCGGCCGGCTGACTCCTTAAATCCCCGCCACGCCCCACAGCAGCAGCGCCACCAATCCGACCAGCAGCAATGCTGCGACGGCCGATAGAGCGAGCGCTCGCCCGATGTCGGCGGGGGTGGCGCGGGCGCGGCCGTCGCCGATCCAGTTCTCGGTGATGACCACGCCGCCGTCGCGGTGCGGCCCGCCCAGCGCCAGACCCAGCGCGCCGGCCATCGCGGCGATGGGCCAGCCCATGTTCAGCGACGGGTGCTTGCGCGCGTCGCGGCCCAGCGCGCGGAGAGCGGGGCCGGCCTTGGCGGTGCCGATGAAGGGGGCGGAGAGCGCCAGCAGCAGCCCGGCCAGCCGGGCGGGCAGGGCGTTCAGCGCATCGTCCAGCGTCGCCGCCGTCAGGCCGAAGCGGCCATGGCGGACGCCGGGGCTGCCCAATGCGGCGTCGGCGCCATCCAATGCGGTCCAGACGAACAGGCCCGGCACGCCGAGCAGGGCATAGCCGAAGACCGGCGCCACCAGCTTGCGGTCGAAGGCGCGGGCAGCGGCCTCCACCGCCGCGCGGGCGATGCCGTGCTCGTCCAGGCCGTAGACATGGCGGCGGGTCAGCGACTGGATCGCCTCCTGTCCGGGAACCAGCCCGCCGCTTTCCAGGGCGCGGCGCACCGCGCGGATGCGCGTCCAGGCGGCACGGCCGCGCAGGCCGCAGAGCAGGGCCAGCAACTCCACCATCCAGCCGCGGCCGATGGAGCCGATCCATTCGATCAGCAGCCCGGCCGCCACCGCGATCAGCACCAGCGCCAGCACCACCAGCGCCCCGCGGATCACCTGGGCCGACTTGCCCCGCTCCGCCCGGTTCAGCCGGGCATCGGCGGCGTTGCAGAATCGCCGCGCCAACCCCGCCGGGTCGGGCAGGATGCGGTCCAGCCAATCGCCGAACAGCGCGTCGATCCCCAGCGCCAGCAGCAGGAGCAGCAGCGGGCCGGGACCGCCGAAGGCCGAACCGAACATGAGGTCTCCGCGAAGTAGAATCCGACCGCCAGCGGACGGGAATCAGCGCGCGCCGGCCTGGCGCAGCAGGGTGCCGACGCGGGCGTTGCGGCTGTCCTGCGCCCAGTTCAGCGCGGTCCTGCCGGTGAAGTCGGAACGGTCGACCTGCGCCCCGGCCTTCAGCAGACGGTCCACCACGTCGGCCCGGCCGCTGCGGGCGGCGACCATCAGCGGGGTCATGCCCTCGCGGTTCTCCATGTCGACCTTGGCGCCCTTCTTCAGCAGCAGGTCGATCAGATCCGGATTGCCGTTCTCCGCCGCGGCCAGCAGCGGGGTGTTGCCCGCCTTGTCGGCGCGGTTGACGTTGGCGCCGCTCTCCAGCAGCAGCTTGGCGATGGCCGGGCTGGAGCGATCGACGGCGGCCAGCAGCGCGGTCTTGCCGTGGATGTCGGCCTGATTCGGGTTCTCGCCCCGCAACAGGGCGCCCTTCGCCTTGGCGACGTCGCCGTCATTGACCGCCTGCATCAGCCCGGTGTCCTGGAACAGGCTGATCTGGGCGAAGGCCGGGGCGGCGGAGCCGGCGGACAGGCCGGCGGCGAACAGGGTGGCGAGCAGGAGCCGCTTCATGGCGGGTATCCTTCCTTGACAGCAGGGGTGCCGGATACTAGCCAAAAGACAGGTGCTTTTGCCAGATCGGCATTCATCGCCATGCCTGCTGCGTCGACAGGTTGAAGCTCATGCTCCGCAATCCGCTGGCCCGCCACATCGCGCTGTTCCTGCTGGTGAAGGCCGTGCTGATCGGGTTGGGCCTGTGGTGGTTCCTCAGCGCCATGCCGGAGCCGCGCGGCATGGTGCCCCCGCCTGTCTCATCATCGGTCACATCATCGCGACCCTGAGCGGAACCTTGCATCCGGTTTCCGGTTGGATTCGGATTGTTCGGACTTCCCGCGAAGCGAAGGGGTGGAGGCATGATCGAGAGCCGCGACCAGAACCCGACCACGATCGATTCCAGCGCCTGGACGGGCGACAGCGGAACCGCCGGCGCAGATGCTGCCGTGCGCGAGGCCGTGGCGGTCTTCGACAGCCGCGAGGCCCTGCAGGGCGCCATCGACGACCTGACCCTGGCCGGATTCCAGCGCCACGAGTTGAGCGTGCTGGCCAATGACGAGACGATCCGCGACCGTCTGGGTGGCGTGCCCGGCGATGTCGGCAACCTCGCCCACGATCCCGACGCGCCGCGGCAGGCCTACATCTCGCCGGAGGATGTCGGCAGCGGCAAGGGCGCCGCGGTCGGCTTCCCCGCCTATGTCGGGGCGATCATCGCCACCGGCGCGGTGCTGGCCACCGGCGGTACGGCGCTTGCCGCCGCCGCGGCCGCCGCGGCTGCCGGTGTTGGCAGCGGCGCGGCGGGGTCCTTCCTGTCGCAATGGATCACCGACAAGCGCAACGAGCCGATGCTGCAGCAGCTCGACAAGGGCGGCATCCTGCTGTGGGTCAATGTCGGCGACGCCGCGCGCGAACGCATCGCGCTGGAGGTTCTGAACCGCCACGCCAGCCACCCGGCCGAGGTTCACGAGGTCCGCCAGACCGGGTCCGAGTGATCGCTTCGGAGCGATCGCGTTGCGGGGCCATCAGCCCCGCCGGCCGCGGCGGACCAGGGCGTCGGGGGTGAAGTCCTGCGGCGTCAGCGGCGCGCCGAACATCGGCGGGGGCAGGCCGTTGTCCAGGCCGCGGGCGGTGTAGCGGTCGGCGGTCAGGTCAAAGGCGAACTCGACCGCCGGTGACAGGGCTGGGACCTGCCAATGCTGCACCGGGTGCGCCTCGGCGTAGCGCAGCAGGTCGCCCTTGCCGTTGTAGTGTTCCGACGCCAGGATCTGCCAGCTGTCCTCGTCCAGGTAATAGGTGCGGTCGGGCAGGGCGTGCTGGAAGTTCGGCTTCAGCCGGGCATCGACCACCCAGACCCGGTGCATCTCATAGCGCAGGAACTGCGGATTGGGATGCCCCGGCCACAGGATGTCCCGCATCGTCAGGCCGGGGTTGGACAGCCGGTAGGCATTGTAGGGCATGTACATCTCGCGCCGCGTCACCAGCGTGTAGTCGAAGCGGTCGAGCGCGCCGCTGAACATGTCCAGCATGTCGGCGGTGCAGATGCCGCCCGTCACCGGGTCCGGCGTGTCATAGGCGAAGTCGGGCGCTCTCACCACGCGGCCGCGCTCCCCTTCCCGCGCCCAGGCGTGGGTGCGCGCGGCGATGGGGTCGAGGGTCCCCTGCAGGATCAGGCTACTGCCGGCCTGCTCCCTCGGTTCCAGGATGGTGCGGCGATAGAGCAGCGGCGGTGCCGTCATGTCGCCGTCGGCATAGGGGGAGGCGAATTCCTCCATCAGTTTCGTTATCGAACGGTTGCCGTCGCCGGACTGGACCGCGGTCAGGCTGGTGCGCGCCACGCTGCCGCCGCGCCAGCGCAGCTTGTGGTTCCACATCGCCTGCACGCCGTTGGCCGGGATGGGGAAGGGCACGCCGACCGACGCGTCGCGCAACGCCAGTCCGTTGTCGCCGAGCGTGGCGCGGTCGGCGTTGGCGAGCGTGGCGTCATAGATCCGCTGCGGTGCGGCGGCGCTGCGGTGGCAGGGGAACAGCGCCAGTTCGAAGCTTTCCCGATATTTCGCCAGCAGCGCCTGCTGCCCGGCGGTCAGCCGGACCTTGTAGCGCTCGACATCGGCGGCGCCGACGGTGAACCAGCGGACATCCTCGATGTAGGGATCGGGCGGCGGCCGGCCGGGCACGTAGCCGCGCGGCGCGGCGGTCAGCCCCCCGGTCCAGGGCGGGATCGCCCGCGTGCGGTTGCCGGCCCGCACCGCGCCGAAGGGCGTCAGCTCCTCGCCAAGCCGCGGCACGCCGACATCGGACGGAGCGACATCGGGCGGAGCGACCTGGGCGAAGGCGCGTGGTGCGGCGGCCGTGGCGGCAGTCCCCAGCAGCAGGCCGAGAGCCTCCCGCCGGCCGGGCCGGAAATCCGTCGTATCGCTCATGCCGTCGACTGCTCCGTTCCGGCAAGTTCCTGTTCGATGGCGTCGCAGGTCGCGGCGAAGCTGTCGCGCAGCCGGTCGGCCGCCTCCGTCAGCCGGTCGGGCGGGGCGCCTTCGGTGGCGGCCTGTTCCAGAAGCCGGGCCGCCTCCGCCAGCGGCTTGGCGCCGGCGTTGCGGGAGGAGCCCTTCAGATTGTGGGCGCAGGCCCGCACCCAGTCACGGTCGCGGTTGCCGAGCGCCGTCCCCAGGTCGGCAAGCACGCCCCGGCCGATGGTGACGAAATCGTTCAGCAGCTCCGCCAGCATCGCCGCATCGCCGCCGCACAGCGCGCGCAGATTGGCGAGATCGACCAAGGCGCCGCTGTCGGCCCTGGCGGCCGCGGTGGCGGTGGCCACAGGCGGCGCCGATGCCGCATCGGGCATCGCGGCATCGGCCGGAACCGGCGGCATCCAGCGGGCGAGCGTTACCGCCAGCTGCGACAGTTCCAGCGGCTTGCTCAGCACGTCGTCCATGCCGGCGGCGCGGTAGCTCTCGATATCGGCCGGTGCGGCGTTGGCGGTGATGGCGACGATGGGCAGGCGGCTGCCCGCGCCGGCCGACGCCTCGCCGCTGCGGACCTGACGGGTCAGTTCGAACCCGTCGATCTCCGGCATCTGGACGTCGGTCAGCAGCATGGCATAGCGGCGCCGGCCCTGCCGCATGGCCTCCAGCGCCTCCAGCGCCTCCGCCCCGCCCGGCGCCATCTCCGCGGCATAGCCCAGAGCCTGCAACTGCATCTGCAGGACCTTGCGGTTCACCGGGTTGTCTTCCGCCACCAGGATCAGCCGCCCCTGGGCCATCGCCTCCTCGACGGTGGGGGCGGCCGGGCCGTTGGCAGGACTGTCCGTGCCGCGCCCGGCCCTGGTCGGGGACTGCGCCGTCGGGGAACGGTCGGAACCGGTTTGGGCCGCCGGCTGGGAAGGGCACAGACGCCCCGCGGCGATGGCCACCGCGCGCAGCAGCACCAGCCGGCGCAACGGCCGGCTCAGCACCATCGTGCCCGGCTCCGCCCCCCGCATGCCGGGAAGGGAGTCGGGACCGGGCTTTCCGCCGGTTTCGTGGCAGAGCAGGACCACCGGCGGCCGGGCCTCGCCGCTGCGTCGGCCCAGTTCCTCCGGTGCGCAGGCGGCGGCGGGGACGTGCAGCGCCTCGTCGATGGCGACCACTCCGACCGCGCAGCCGGCCTCCCGCGCGATGCGGGCCTGGGCCGCCAGTTCGGGCGGCGTGGCGGCGGGCAGCACGCGGGCGCCGGCCTGCTCCAGATAGCGGGCGAGGAAACCGCGCTCCATGTCGTCGGGCACGCCCAGCAGGACCGTCAGCCCGTCCAGCCCGATGGCGTCCTGTCCGTCCTCCCCCGACGCCGGATCGCCGACGCGGTCCGTCGGCAGGCGCAGCCAGAAGGTGGAGCCTTCGCCGGGCTTGCTCTCCACCCCGATCTCGCCGGCCATCAGCGCCGCCAGCCGCCGGCTGATCGACAGCCCCAGCCCGGTGCCGCCGAACCGCCGGGTGGTCGAGCTTTCGGCCTGGGTGAAGGGCTGGAACAGGCGCTGGCAGCTGTCCTCGGCGATGCCGATGCCGGTGTCGGACACGGCGATGCGCAGCAGCGGCCCGGCCTCTGTCGCGTCGCTCCGCGTGCCGGCCGGCTCCATCTCGGCGCGCAGCACGACGCGCCCCGCGTCGGTGAACTTGATGGCGTTGCCGGCCAGGTTGAACAGGATCTGGCGCAGCCGCACCGGATCGCCCATCACCGCCTGCGGAATGGCCGGGTCCACATAGGTCAACAGCGTCAGCCCCTTCGCCCCGGCGGCCGGCGCCAGCGTTTCCGCCACCCCTTCGACCAGGGCCGGCACCGACAGCGCCACCCGCTCCAGGTCCATCTTCCCGGCTTCGATCTTCGAGAAGTCCAGGATGTCGTCGATGATCCGCAGCAGGGCGTTGGCCGATTCGCGCATGGTGCCGACGGTGTCGCGCTGCTGCTCGTCCAGGTCGGTGCGTTCCAGCAGGCCCAGCATTCCCAGCACCCCGTTCATCGGCGTGCGGATCTCGTGGCTCATGGTGGCGAGAAAGGCGGATTTGGCCCTGGTCGCCTCTTCCGCCTGCTCGCGGCTCTCGCGCAGCTCGCGCGTGCGCTCCGCCACCCGGGTTTCGATCGACTGGATCTGGTCGAAGGCGCGCAGGGCCGCAATCACCGCGGTGAACAGGCTTTCGGCCGACAGATCGGCCTTCGGCTTGTAGTCGTTGATGTCGTAATCGACGATCACGTCGCGCTGCGGCGCCTGTCCCGGCTGACCGGTGCGCAGGATGATGCGGATGTCGCGGTTGCCCAGCTCGTCGCGGATCCAGCGCACCAGCTTCAGGCCGGAATCGTCCTCCTCCATCACCACGTCCAGCAGGATCACGGCGATGTCGCGCCGGTGTTCCAGCACGTTGCGGGCGTCCGCCGCGGTGAAGCTGCTGATCAGGTCCAGCCGCCGCCGCTGGAAGGTGACGTCGGCCAGCAGCAGGCCGGTCATGGAATGCACGTCGGACTCGTCGTCGACCACCAGGATCGGCCAGGGTGGTGCCGCCGGGTCGACGATGGCCGCGCGCGCCGCCGCCGCCGCGCCATGCCCGTCCGCAGCGCCGTCCGCCTCTTCGTCGGCGAACAGAATCTCGTCGTCGTCGTAGGCGCCGCTGCTCATGCGGGTTCCTTCTCCTGCGATGCGGGCTCCAGCGATACGGGCTCCAGCGAAAGGGGCGTCGTCGTGAGCGAAGCTGTGGGGGGCGAGGCTGCTGCTGCGGTCTTCGGGATGCGCAGGGTGAAGGTAGTTCCATCGCCGGGAACGCTGTCAACCGAGATCCGCCCGCCCAGCGACTGCGTCACCAGATTGAAGACGATGTGCAGCCCCAGCCCGCTGCCGCCCGACCCGCGCCGCGTGGTGAAGAAGGGCTCGAACACCTTCGGCAGGTTCTCCGCGGGGATGCCGACGCCGTCGTCGGCGAAGCGGATTTCCACCTCGCCGTCCGCCGTCTCGTCCACGTCGATGACCATGTGCCCCTTGCTGTCGGCCGGAAAGGCGTGGGTCAGCGCGTTCATCACCAGATTGGTCACCACCTGGCTCAGCGCGCCGGGGAAGCTGTCCATCACGATGCCGGGCGAACAGGCGATGGCGACGCGGTGGCGGCTCTTGCGCAGGGTGGGGCCGAGCGAGGTCACCACCTCGTCCAGATAGGCCAGCAGGTCGAAGCGGCGCCGCTCCTCGCTGGTCTGGTCGACGGCGACGCGCTTGAAGCTCTGGATCAGTTCGGCCGCGCGGGTCAGGTTCTGTTCGATCAGGCGGGAGGATTCGCCGGCGGTGGCGACATAGGCGGCGAGGTCCGACTTCTTCATCGTGCCGCCTTCGAACGCGTCGGCCAGCATCGCCGTCCGTCCCGACAGGTGGGTGGCGCAGCCGAAGGCGATGCCGATGGGGGTGTTGATCTCGTGCGCGACGCCGGCGACCAGCAGGGCGAGCGAGGCCATCTTCTCCGCCTGGACGAGACTGGCCTGGGTCTCCTTCAGGTCGGCGTAGGCGCGTTCCAGTTCCTGCATCGCATTGAAGATCTCCTCGGCCGAGCGCGCCTCCACCGTCACGTCGGTCAGGGTGCGGACGAAGCCGCCCTCCGGCAGCGGGTTGGTGCGCACCTCGACGATGCGGCCGTCGGGGCGGCGGCGCTTGAAGGTGAAGGGCTGGTCGATCATCCCCGCCGGCTCGCCCAGCGGGATCCCGAACCCGTCGTCGGGTTCCGCTCCGGCGCTCCCCAGACCGGCGCTCCCCAGACCCGCGCCCCCGAGCCCGGTTCCGAAACTCAGATACAGGTCGGGATCGTCGCCCATCTCGCCGAACTCGCCCTGGCGGCGCTGGATCGCCACGATGTCGGCGAAGCGCGGGTTGCCGGACAGCACCTCCGGCGCGATGTTCAACAGTTCCGCGGCCCGGCGGTTGGCCGTCACCACCCGCCCGTCGCCGTCGACCTTGATGATGCCCTGGTCGGTGTTGTCCAGCGTCACCTGCAGCACGTTGCGTTCATGCGCCAGATCCAGCTCTGCCCGCACCCGCTCGGTGACGTCGGACATGGTTCCGGTCAGGCGCAGCGCGCGGCCGTCGGCATCGCGCTGGGCGGTGGCGCGATCCTCGATCCAGGCCCATTTCCCGTCGCGCCGGCGCATGCGGTAGACGGCGGTGTAGGCCATGGCGTGATCGCGCAGGCGCCGCCGCGATTCGGCCATCACCCGATCCGCCTCGTCCGGGTGCAGCAGCGAGGACCAGGTCGCAGCCGTCATCGGCAATTCGCTGGAGCCATAGCCGAGCAGGGCGGGAAACTCCTTCGACCACCAATAATGCCCGGTGTGCAGGTCATAGTCCCAGACGGAGGACCGGGTCGCGGTGATCGCCAGCGCCAGCCGCTGCTCGCTCTTGCGCAGGGCGGCCTCCTCTTGCCCCAGTCGGGCGAGCATCGCATTGTAGGCCTGGATCACCCGGCCCAGCTCGTCGGCGGCGCCCCAGTCCACCGGCTCGTGCCCGCCGCCGCGCTCCGCTTCCAGGATGGAGGCGATCAGCCGCCCTAGCGGGCGCCCCACCGTCAGCCGCAACGCGGCCAGAGCCGCCGCGATGGTGCCGGCCAGCATCAGCAGAAGCAGTGCCGCGGTGTTCATCACCTCCTGCCGCAGCTGTTCGCGCACGACGTCCTGGCTGTAATGCAGCGTGAGAGTGCCGACCTGGAGATTTTGCACGCGGATCGTGCGACGCTCGACATGGGCGTCGTCGCCGGCCCGGCAGTCCGATTCCGGCCAGACGAACCGACCCTCCGCCAGATCGTCGCTGACCTCGACGCAGACCAGTTCCCGGTTGGCGCCGATGGCCTGGATGACGTTGCGGATCGCCGGGACGTCGAAGGTCCACAGGCTGTTGGTCAGCGCCGCCGCGTTGACGTCGGCGATGGTCGCCACCTTCTCCCGCAGCCCGGCCTGAAGATCCTTGTAGCGGTCGTAATAGAACAGGGCGGAACACAGCGAGACGGCGACCACCAGACTCGGCACCAGGATCAGAAGGAACTTGGCCGATACCGTCGGGACACGACGCCACGCCTCAGCGATCCTGGTCATGCGTTGCCGTTCCGGAGGTTCGGGGTAAGGGCGGTTGGACGGGACGTGCGGAACGGGCGGGAGCCCGGCGGTGGACGTCCGCGGCCGGTGTGTCTGGAGCCGGCGCTGCCGGTTCGGCACGCGGCGCGCGTGCCTTCCCGGATATGTTCTACTCCGTTGCGTGCAACCCGTCCATGGGGGTGAATCCCGAGGCCGGCGATGAAAGCGGCGGCGCCGCCGCCGGGGAAATACTGCGCAGCCTCAGCATCGGCACTTGAGACAAGATGGCGGAATGCACTACTGTGCATAAGCAATATGCCTGGGTTCCACGCGCATTCGTATGGATGCGGCCAGGGCTGCGGACCGGTTGAGGGGATTTATGGATTTCAAGACGACCATTACAGGCGATGCGACCGAGCTGAGGCTGACGGGCCGCCTGGAGTTCACCGACCACGACAAGTTGCCCGACATCGTCGAACTGCTGGATCAGATGGCGGGGACGGGCAGGCGTCGCGTGGTCATCGACATGTCGGCGCTGGAGTTCATCGACTCCGCCGGTCTCGGCATGCTGCTGATCCTCCAGGAAGAGGCCGAGAGCCGCGAAATCAAGATGGTTGTCAGCGGCCCGGCGGGAGACGTCAGGCGGTCGATCGAACTCGCGCGGTTGAGCGAGATCATCACCATCGAGCCCTGAGCGGCCGAATTCGAACCACGGGGACGGACCGATCCGGTCCCGCCCTCCCGCCCGCCTGCCGGTTTCCGTCCGATGGGAGTTTGCCGCATGGACGCCGCTCACCACGACCGCAGGGCCGAGCCTCCGGCCGACGCGGCTTTGCGTGGCTTCAGCCTGTTGCGCGACCGGGTGCCTGCCGATATGGCCGCCCGCGTGGCCGCACGCTTCGGGGGAGCGGACCAGCTTCCGGCGGATGTCTCCGCGGCACCGGCCGGACGGGCGGACGAACCGCCACGCGAACCTGTGGTGGAAACGCTGCTGATGGACCGGGCGGACCGCGACCGGCTGCGCGCCGCCTTCGACCGCGGCCCGTTCCTGACCGTGGAACTGGGTGAGGGCGCCGACGAAGCGGCGGCCCTGCTGGACGACTGGTCGGGCGCTCCGGCGGCGGACCATCCGGACCTGCCCGGATTCTATCTGTCGCTGACCACCGGCAGCGCCTATGGCCTGCAATGCCCTGTGCTGATCTGCGATGAACTGGTGCGGCGGGGGGCGCTCGACCCGCAGCGCCGCTCCAATGTCGAACTCTGCCTGCACGAGGCGGTCGCCAACGCCATCGTCCACGGCAACCTCGGCCTTTCCAGTTCGGTGAAGGGGGAGCCCGGCGGCTACCGCCGCTTCAGCGAGATGATGCGCGACCGGCTGGGCGACCCCGCCGTGGTTCGGCGCCGGCTGGACATCTTCTGCCGCTGGAACGGGCGCAGCATCGCCATCGCGGTGGTGGACCAGGGCGGCGGCTTCGACACCGAACTGGCTCCGGCCGTCAGCGGCAACAAGGCGCGGTCGGGCCGCGGCTTCGTCTTCATGCGTACGCTGGCCTCGCGGGTGACGGTGACCGACGGCGGGCGCTGCACCGTCCTGCAGTTCGACCGCTGACGGAGCGTCCATGGCCGGGCCTGCCCTGTCGCTGTCGGACTGCCGCGTCCTGATCGTCGACGACAACGAATTCAACCGCAAATCCCTCGCCCTGGTGATCCGCCGCGCCGGCATCACCGACATCGCCTTCGCCGAGAATGGCCGCGAAGGGCTGGCGGCCGTCGACCGTTTCCGCCCCGACCTCGTCCTGCTCGACGTCGACATGCCGGTGATGAACGGCTGGGAAATGTGCGAGGCGCTGCGCCGCAATGCGACTCATGAGGAGCTGCCGGTGCTGTTCCAGACCGCGCTGGACAGCGACGAGGAGCAGGTGCGCTGTTTCGAGGCCGGCGGCAGCGACTTCATCTCCAAGCCGATCAAGCCGGGCGAATGCGTGGCCCGCGTCCGCCACCAGTTGGAGAAGCGCAAGCTGTTCGGCGACCTTGCCGCCTTCCGCGAGCGGGTCCAGCGCGAGCTGTCGCATGCCCGCGCCATGCAGACCTCGCTTCTGCCGGAGAACCGCCGGCTGGCCGAGGTGGCCGACCGCTACGGGCTGACGCTGGACGCGCATTTCGAGACGTCGTCGGAGCTTGGCGGCGATTTCTGGGGTCTCTATCCGCTGGGCGACCGGCGGCTGGGACTGTTGATGGTCGATTTCGCCGGGCACGGCATCACCGCGGCGATCAACACCTTCCGCCTGCACACGCTGATCGACCGCTTCCCGATGCAGCACATGGCGCCGTCGCAATGGCTGGCGCAGTTGAACGCCGCCTTGAAGGACGTGCTGCCGACGGGGCAGTTCGCCACCGCCTTCTTCGGCATCCTCGACCTTGCCATCGACACGCTGACCTTCGCCGCGGCTGGTTCGCCCAACCCGGTGCTGGGGACGCCGCCCGCCACCAGGGGAAACGCGCCGGACATCCGACTACTCGATTCGGCGGGGCTGGTGCTGGGGGCCTCGCGCCGGGCGCAGTATGTCGACCAGAGCCATCGCCTGCCGCGCGGCGGCTTCCTGTTCCTGTACAGCGACGCCCTGATCGAATGCGGCGGTGAGGAGTGCGGCCCTTTGGGGCAGGACGCGGTGCCCGACTTCGTCCGCGACGGGCTGGCCCGCGACCGCCAGCATCCGCTGCGTCCGATGATGGACCGCTTCTATGCCCGCACCAGCCTGCCGCTGCGCGACGATCTGACCGCCGTCTGGGTCGCCAGACGGGCATAAGAAGCGTCAGGGCGCGAACTGTTCCTTCAGGATGCGTTCCTCGAAATTCAGTTCGGGGTCGAACAGCAGGGTCAGGCCGACGTCGCGGCATTCCTGCACCTCGACCCGCAGGACCTCGCGCACCTCGGTGAAGTCGGCGACGGCGCTGACCGGGCGCTTGGTCTCCTCCAGCACGTCGAAGCAGATGCGGGCGGCATGGGGAAGCAGGGCGCCGCGCCAGCGCCGCGGACGGAAGGCGCTGATCGGGGTCAGGGCCAGCACGCCGGCGTTCAGCGGCACGATCGGGCCATGGGCCGACAGATTGTAGGCGGTGCTGCCGGCCGGCGTCGCCACCAGGGCGCCGTCGCAGATCAGCTCCGGCAGCCGGACCACCCCGTCGATGGTGATGCGCAGCTTCGCCGCCTGCCGTGTCTCGCGCAGAAGCGACACCTCGTTGATGCCCAGGGCCTCCACCCGCTCGCCATTGACCCGCGTCGCCACCATGCGCAGCGGGTGCAGGTGGACATGCTGGGCCGCGACGATGCGCTCCGCCAGATCCTCCTCGCGGTAGACGTTCAGCAGGAAGCCGACCGACCCCCGGTTCATGCCGTAGACCGGCGTCGGACGCTGGCGGTTGCGGGTCAGCGCCCGGTGCAGGGTCTCCAGCAGGAATCCGTCGCCGCCCAGCGCCACGATCACGTCGGCCTCGTCCGCGGTGGCGTTGCCGTAGCGGTGGACCAGCCGGGTGCGGGCCGCCCGCGCCTCGTCGGTATCGGCGCAGGCGAAGGCGATGCGCAGCGCGTCGGGCGCGGGCATCAGGGGCGCCTGCGCATCGGCGGAGTGGGGAAGGGCGGGCGCAGCGGCGGACTGCATGGCGACGGGATCGGTCATGCCGCGACCATAGCGCAGTCCGGCAGTCGCGCAAAAGTTTCGCGCGGTGACGAAGCGATGCAAAAGAGCGCATCCGCCTGTCGCGCAATGAAAAAGGAGGCCGCGGACGGCCCCCTTTTTTACCATGTGGAACGAGCGACGTTGGATGGATCGGCCGAGGTTACTCGACCATCTCCGACACCATTTCCTCGTCATCGTCACCGGAGGTGCGCTTCGGACGGTTGCCTTCGGCATAGTCGAAGGCCGGCTTGTCGTCCTTGACGGTGACCTTGACCAGACCGCCCTTGCTGAGCTTGCCGAACAGCAGTTCTTCCGCCAGCGGCTTCTTGATGTACTCCTGGATCACGCGGCCAAGCGGGCGGGCGCCATAGAGCGGGTCGTAGCCCTTCTTGCCCAGCCACTCGCGCGCCTCGTCGTTCAGTTCGATGGACACGCCGCGGTCTTCCAGCTGCGCTTCCATCTGCATGATGAACTTGTCGACGACGCGGTTGATGACCTCCTGCGTCAGCGGCGCGAACGGGATGATCGCGTCGAGACGGTTGCGGAACTCCGGCGTGAACATCTTCTCGACCGCTTCGATGTCCTCGCCGACCCGGCGGTCACGCTCGAAACCGATGGCGGGCTTGGCCATGTCGGCGGCCCCGGCGTTCGAGGTCATGATCAGGATGACGTTGCGGAAATCGACGATCTTGCCGTTGTGGTCGGTCAGCTTGCCGTGGTCCATGATCTGCAACAGGATGTTGAACAGATCCGGATGGGCCTTCTCGATCTCGTCCAGCAACAGGACGCAGTGCGGGTGCTGGTCGATGGCGTCGGTCAGCATGCCGCCCTGGTCGAAGCCGACATAGCCCGGCGGGGCGCCGATCAGGCGCGACACCGTGTGCCGCTCCATGTACTCCGACATGTCGAAGCGGGTCAGCTCGATGCCCAGCGTCATGGCGAGCTGGCGGGCCACCTCGGTCTTGCCGACACCGGTCGGGCCGGTGAACAGGTAGTTGCCGATGGGCTTCTCCGGCTCGCGCAGGCCGGCACGGGCCAGCTTGATGGCGGAGACCAGCGCGTCGATCGCCTTGTTCTGGCCGAAGACCATGGTCTTCAGGTCACGCTCCAGGTTCAGCAGCGTTTCCTTGTCGTCGCGGCTGACCGACTTCGGCGGGATGCGGGCGATCTTGGCGACCACCGCCTCCACGTCCTTCACGCCGATCTTCTTGCGGCGCTTGTTCTCCGGCAGCAGCATCTGCGCCGCACCGACCTCGTCGATGATGTCGATGGCTTTGTCGGGCAGCTTGCGGTCGCCGATGTACTTGGCCGACAGCTCCACCGCGACGCGGATGGCGTCGTTGGTGTAGGTGACCTTGTGGTGCTTCTCGTAGTAAGGCTTCAGGCCCTGCAGGATCTTGATCGCATCCTCGACCGACGGCTCGTTGACGTCGATCTTCTGGAAGCGGCGGACCAGGGCCCGGTCCTTCTCGAAATAGCTGCGGTATTCCTTGTAGGTGGTCGACCCGATGCAGCGCAGCGAACCCGAGGCCAAGGCCGGCTTCAGCAGGTTCGAGGCGTCCATCGCGCCCCCCGAGGTCGCGCCGGCGCCGATCACCGTGTGGATCTCGTCGATGAAGAGGATGGCCCCCTCCGTCGCCTCAAGCTCCGACACGACGGCCTTCAGCCGCTCCTCGAAATCGCCCCGATAGCGGGTGCCGGCCAGCAGCGAGCCCATGTCGAGCGCGAAGATGGTGGCGTTGCGCAGCACCTCCGGCACTTCCTGCTGGACGATGCGGCGGGCAAGGCCCTCGGCGATGGCGGTCTTGCCGACACCGGGGTCGCCGACGTAGAGCGGGTTGTTCTTCGACCGCCGGCACAGGATCTGGATGGTCCGTTCGACCTCCTGCTCCCGGCCGATCAGCGGATCGATCTTCCCGCCGGACGCCTTCTTGTTCAGGTTGACACAATACGCCTCTAGCGCTTCGCTGCCTTTTTTCACGACCTTCTCCGCCGCCGCCTCGTCGTCGGCGCCCGAGACCCGCTTGGTTTCCGAGCGGCCCGGAGCCTTCGCGATTCCGTGAGAGATGTAGTTGACCGCATCGAACCTGGTCATCTCCTGCTCCTGCAGGAAATAGACCGCGTGGCTCTCGCGTTCAGAGAACAAGGCGACGAGCACATTTGCTCCCGTCACCTCCTCACGTCCCGACGACTGGACGTGGATGGCCGCACGCTGCAGAACCCGTTGGAAACCAGCCGTCGGCTTGGCATCATCAGGCCTGTTCGTGATAAGGTTCGCCAGTTCGTTGTCGAGGTAATCCGACAGTTCCGCGCGCAGTCGGTCGAGGTCGATCCCGCAAGCGCGCAAGACGGCGGTAGCATCGGAGTCTTCGGTCAACGCGAGAAGCAGATGTTCGAGCGTCGCGTATTCATGCCTGCGCTCGTTCGCGTGGGCCAGGGCTCGGTGCAGCGTCTGTTCCAGGTTACGCGACAGCATGTGTGGGTCTAATCCTTTTCTAACGTGCATTGCAGCGGATGCTGGTTCTGGCGCGCAAAGTCCATCACCTGCGTGACTTTCGTCTCCGCCACCTCGTAGGTGAACACGCCGCACAACCCCACACCCCGCCGGTGCACATGCAGCATGATCTGGGTCGCTTCCTCCCGCGATTTGCTGAAGAAGCGTTCGAGAACGAGAACGACGAACTCCATCGGAGTATAATCGTCGTTCAACATCAAGACCTTATACATCGACGGCTTTTTGGTCTTCGGCTTGGCCTTTACGACCACGCCGCTGTTCGTGCCGTCGTTGCCCTGCTTGTCAGAGTCGGCCATGGTCCCAGTCGAATGTCATCGCGATGCACTGTCACTGTGAATGATATGGTCATTTCGGGCGCGGTGGGAAGGGGCCGTTTTCGGTCTCCCTCCATTTGGCAGACCCTCCTTTGGTCCGGTCGGCCTTCCGATACCCCGAAATAGGAGACACCGCTTGCCTTCGGACCGCAATCGGCGGGAAACCCTAAGCCATTGTGCGGCATCGCCGACGTGGAAGGACAGGGTAGGGGGGCTTCCGGACGCAAAACGGCCCGGCACCCTGTCCGGGATGCCGGGCCGCTGCGATGCGGTCGTTCAGATGGGCATGGGGTGACCGCCGGTCAAGCCGGCAGGATCAATCCCTGCCCGCGGGCGCCGATCAGGCGGCGACCGGCTTCTTCGACAGGACCTCGACCGTGGCGTTGACGCGGGCGCTCAGTGGAGCCAGCGCCTCGTTGGCGACCTTGACGGTCAGCTCCTGCATCTTGGTGCTCTCGGACACGAAGGCGTCGAGGCTGGCCTTGGTGTAGGCCTTCTGCAGCTCGACCAGCTCCTGGATCGTCTTCACCGCCAGCATGGACTTGGCGTTCGACACGCTCTTCTCCAGCGAGGACTGGGTGAAGGCGGCGACCTGCTTGCCGGCCTCTTCCGCGCCCTTGGCGACGACGGTGCCGGACTGCACGAAGGCGTCGACATTCCCCTTGGTGAGGGCGGTCAGCTCCTCATAGCCCTTCAGCACCTGGGCGGAGGCCTTTTCCATCTGCTCCTGCTGGGCCTTAACAAGGCCTTCCAGGTTCTGCTTGGCGGTGGCGATGGCGTCTTCGACGGACTTGGTGACGGCGGCGATCTGGTCGGACATGGCTATGCTCCTCGCGCTCTCTCAGGGGTCAACCGCGCGGCCCCGGCGATGCGGCGACCGGGCGCGGAGTGGGTTGAGTCCCTCGGACCCCGAAGAACCGGGCGCCCGAGTTATGCTGCACTGCAACATAAGCCGAATGTAAGGAAATCCGGGCGCGGAGTCAATGGGTATTGTGCACTGCACAAAATCCGCCGGCGTGCAGGAGGCGGAACCCGGAACGCAAAACGGCCCGGCAACCGCGTGGAGGTTGCCGGGCCGTCTGCGGGGCCGGGGTCCATGGCTGAACCCCGGCCGTCAGGTCTCGTCCGCTCGTGCCGGTCAGGCGGCGATCGGCTTGGAGAAGGTCTCCACCGTCGCGGTGACGCGGGCATTCAGCGGGGCCAGCGCCTCGTTGGTGACCTTGGTGGTCAGCTCCTGCAGGCGGCTGGTCTCGGCCAGCATCGCGTCGAAGCTCGACTTCAGGAAATCGTTCTGCAGTTCCACCACTTCCTGCAGGCTCTTGGCGGTCAGCAGGGCCTTGCCGGTGGTGATCGACTTGTCCAGCGCCGACTGGCCATAGGCGACGACCTCGCGGCCCAGATCCTCGGCGCCCTTGGCGGCGATGGTGCTGCTGGCGATCAGCGCCTCGACATTGGCCTTGCCGGTGGCCTGCAGGTCCTCATAGCTCTTCAGCAGCTGGGCGGCAGTCTTTTCGAACTGCTCCTTGGCGGCGGTCGCGGTCTGCTCGAACTGCTTGACCGTCTGCTCCTGGCCGGCCTTCACCAGACCCTCGTACTGCTCCTTGGCCTGGGCGGCGACGTTCTCGAGCGACTTCGGCGTAAACTGGTTCATGACGCGCGTTCCTTCCTGGCTGATGCCGGCGTATGGAGAGTGGACCCGCCCGCCGCAAAGCGTGGCGCGGAGCCGGCCGGCAGCGGTGTATGTTGCGTTTTTTTACGTTGTGCAGCCGTCCTCACGGATTTCCGGGAGGCTGCGGATCGGCTCCGAAAATGCTGCACTGCAATATAAGAGTTTTATGGGCTAAGCTCTGCGCGGTGTCAACAGTCCGTTCGGCGGGTATGCGGCTTACTCCGTTGTGCCGAACCCTACCCCAAACGCGTGAAGATCCTGTGACACCACCGCCGCCTTCGTTGCGGACGGAGGCGGCGATCGTGGCGGCGGCGGCAAGTCACCGAAGGAGACTGTCCTTAACGAAGACTTTACCGGCGCTGGGACAAGTGTAGCGTGGCCGTGGAGGGGATTCGCCTCGGCCATTGGTCAGGTGCGGCGCTTGGACGCGGCGCGCCGGGCCCTCCCTTCATCAGGCCGCATCTTCGGGACCATTTCGACCATGACCTATTGCCTTGGCATCAAGACCCGCGACGGCCTGATCGGTCTGTCGGACGGCCGGATCACCAGCGGATCGCAACTGTCGTCGGCCCGCAAGGTGACGATGATGGGCAGCGGCGGCGACCGCTTCTTCATCATGAACTCGGGCCTGCGCAGCGTCCGCGACAAGACGCTGGCCTATCTGCGCCGCGACATGCAGAAGCGCCGGGGCGAGGCCTATGCCACCATGCTGGACGCGGTGTCGGCCTTCACCACCTGCCTGCGGCAAGTCGCCGCGGAGGACCGGGAGTCGCTGGAAGCGTCCAAGCTGCACTTCAACCTGCACGCCATCATCGGCGGTCAGCTGGCCGAGGACCGCGAACCCTACATGTTCCTGGTCTATCCGGAGGGCAACTGGATCGAGGTGGACGAACGCACGCCATACCTGTCGATCGGCGCCACCGCCTACGGCAAGCCGATCCTGGACCGCGCGCTGACCTACGGCACCGACATGCAGACGGCGCTGAAGCTGGCCTATCTGTCCTTCGACAGCACCCGCTTCTCCACCAACGACGTCGGCTTCCCGATCGACATGGTGTCCTACCATGCGGAGTCGCGCAGCTGGCGCCAGTCGAACTACGACTATGACGATCTCAGCGAACAGCGCCAGTGGTGGAACCGCAACCTGACGGAGCTGGCCCGCCGCATGCCGGACGGCCCCTGGGTCGAGACGCTGGTCCCCGAAGAGATGCGTCCGCGCCAGCCCGCCGAAGAGGCGGTCTGACTGGAGACCTGCCCGGCGTCAGTTCCCCGGAAGGGCGCTCAGCAGCAGCGCCCCGAAGGGGGCGGTCGGGCCAACCAGTCCCTCCCGGCCGACCTGAATCTCGAAGAACACCCCGCCGTCGGCCAACTGGCCGGAAGAGGGCAGGGTGCGCGGCGCATCGTCGGGTTCCGGCAGGCCGGGGAAGGCGACGCCGGTGGGGTCGAGGCCGCGCAGAAGCTCCGGAAAGCGGGCGTCGGTGAAGCGGCTGGACGGGTAGGGAAAGGCGGTGAAGAACCACTGCCCGGCGCGGCAGCCGTTGATCAGCCAATAAAAGCCGTTGGACGGCAGCCGCAGTCCCTGGGGCGGCGGGTCGAACGCCCCGTCGTCGCGCAGGCGGCCGATAAAGTTGTCATATTGCGCGGCGGTCAGTTGCAGCGTCGCCGTTCGGCCGCGCGCCGCGGAGAACGGGTCGGTCAGCGTCATGCGGGCGAGGTCGGTCGCCTCGATCACATGCGCCTCCACCGCCGCACCGCCGCGGTCGGGGTCGCCGACGACGTCGTAGGTGCGCACGTGCCGATTGTAGTCGGCGTTGAAGATCAGGCGGAAGCGGTCGGCGCCGTCCTTGCCGCAGCGCGACCGCAGATCGTCGCCGTTGAGATAGCTGAACCAGGTCAGCTTGCGCGCCAGCGGATTGTCGGTCGGCCCCACCGAGCCGCAGCCGGCGAGCGCCAGCAGGGGGACGGCCATGGCCGCCGCTATCGCCACCCGAGCAATTCGTCGGGCCGGGCGATGGCGGGAAATTGTGGCCGGAACGGTTCTTTGATGACCACGACTCATTGTCGCTTGCCTCGCGTCTGCGGCCCCTGGTAGGTGGAGAAGAACGGGTGCTGCGGCAAGCCCCGGATGACGGGCTTCGGCCTGTCGGAGGGCGCCGGTACCCCGTCTGCCCCCCTGCCGTAACCCTTTCGCCGTGCCCTTGTCCGCCGTCCTTTCCCTCGTCATGCAGGACCCGCAATTTTGGCCACAGAAACTGCGAAAAGCCAAAGCAGTAAATTAACGAATTCATGCTAGACACTGATTTCGCACGAATTTACCATTGAACCAAGCACCAGTATCTAGCGGTTGGCGGGGCCATCATGAGTGTAACGCGCAACACCGTTCGTAACGGATTGTTTCCGTTCGCCTTTCGCGCGGCGGACACGAACGGGGGGCGGAGTTCGGCGGGTGTTGGGCGCCATTTGTTCGCGGCTGCCGCGCTGCTGGGGATGGTGGCTGCCGGGTCCGGCCTGTCCGCGGCCGAGGCGCTGGCGGCCAAGGCCGCGGCCATCGTCGTCGATGCCCGGACCGGGCAGGTGCTGATCGACCAGGATGCCGACGCGATCACCCATCCGGCGTCCCTGACCAAGATGATGACCCTGTACCTGACCTTCGACGCTCTGGACGACGGTCGCCTGACCCTCGACCAGCAGTTGCCGGTCTCGTCCTGGGCGGAGAGCATGTCGCCGACCAAGCTGGGACTGCGCGCCGGCCAGACCCTGAAGGTGGAGACGGCGATCCTCGGCCTCGTCACCAAGTCGGCCAACGACGCCGCGGTGGTGCTGGCGGAGGCGCTGGGCGGCACCGAATCGCGCTTTGCCGAGATGATGACGCGCAAGGCCCGCGAACTCGGCATGCGCCGCACCGTCTACCGCAACGCGTCCGGCCTGCCGAACATGGAGCAGGTGACGACCGCCCGCGACTACGCGTTGCTGTCGCGCGCGCTGATGCGCGACCATGCCAAATATTACCCCTATTTCAGCCGCCGCAACTTCGTCTATGGCGGCCGTACCCTGGCCAACCACAATCACCTGATGTCCCGCTACGAGGGCATGGACGGCATCAAGACCGGCTACACCGTCGCGTCCGGCTTCAACCTCGCCGCCTCGGCGGTGCGGGACGGGCGGCGTCTGGTCGGCGTGGTGATGGGCGGCAAGTCGGCCGTGTCGCGCGACAACAAGATGGCGGCCCTGCTCGATCAGGCCTTCGGCCGGCCCGGCCGGGGCCACGAGGACGCGCCGGTGATGGCGAGCCTCGACACCACGCGCTCCGACGCCATCGACGGCGAAGGGGATGACGATGAGGAGCCGGTGGTGAAGGCCAAGCCGGTCCGCGCCTCCCTGCAGACCGCGGCGATCCCGGTCGCGCCCGCGAAGGAGGAGAAGGCGAGCCGCGGCGGTGCCGCTTCACATTGGGGTGTCCAGGTCGGCGCCTTCTCCAGCAAGGCGGCCGGCAACAAGGCGGTGAGCCAGGCGGTCAAGCAGGCGCCCTTCCTGCTGAGGACGGCCAAGCCCAGCGTCGTGCAGGCGAAGACCGGCAAGGAGACCGTCTACCGTGCCCGCCTGACCGGGCTGGACGAGAAGGACGCCCGCAAGGCCTGCGCCGTTCTGACCAAGCACGGCCACCATTGCGTCGCCGTGTCGCCGGGAGAGCGGGGCTGACGACGGAAGCCGCTGCCGGCCGTCCTCACCCCCGCGCCGCGGCGGCGCACCGCTTCAGGAAATCCAGGGCCGGAGTGAGTGTGCAGGCCACGTCCTCGGCCAACTGCGCCTGATCGGCGCCCGGTTTCTGCAGGCCTGCCTCCAGGGCGCGGGCCGCCCGGCGCAGGGCCAGACAGCCATATTGGCCCGACACGCCGGCGATCTTGTGGGCCATCGCCCCGGCCGTTTCCCGGTCTCCGCCCTTCACAGCGGCGTCCAGCGCCTGCCAGTGCTGCGCCAGCACCGCAGCCGTCCGGTCGAGCAGTTCGGCAGCGCGGGCGGCGGGCAGCATCTCCCGCATCGTCCTGATCGCCCCCTCGTCGAAGGCCGGGTCTGTTGGCGGCGGCGCGGCTTGCGGGCCGTCTGCCGGCAGGAAGGACAGGGCATCCAGCCGCAGCGGTTTGGTCAGCATGCCGTCGGCGCCGCAGTCGGCGCAGCGGGCATGCCCTTGTGCGGTGGCGCTGGCCGTCAGCATCAGAATGCGCGGGGCGGCGCCGTTCGGCCGGCGGCGGATGGCGCGCACCGCCTCGTCGCCGGGCAGGCCGGGCAGGTCCAGATCCATCAGGATCAGGTCGAAGCCGCCCTGCGCAGCCGCTGCGACGGCGGCCGGACCATCCTCCACCGCCACCACGCGATGGCCGGCACGTTCCAGCAGGGCGCGGGCGGCAAGGCGGGTGACCGTCTCGTCCTCCGCCAGCAGGATCTGCAAGGGGTGTGCTCCGCCCGTCCGGTCCGCCGTCATGCCGGTCCGCTCTCCCTGGTTGATGTGGCTGCCCAGTGTACCCGGTTCCGTGCCGCCGTGCACCGGTAAGGTCAGGGGAGCGGCGGGATCAGACCGTTGGCGAGGCCTGGGTGAACATCGGATCCTCGATCCGGTGCAGGCGCCCGGCGCCGGTCATTGCGGCGCGCAGCAGCAGGGTCTTGCGGCGGGCGGCGGCCAGCTTGGCGACCGGCGCCTCGCGCAGGACCTCCGCGCCATAGGCGTCGGCGACCATCAGCCCGCAATCCTCCGGGATCAGTTCGGTCGGGAACCCATCGTCGACGGCAAAATAGAAGGCGTCGCACCAGTCGCGATACTCCTGCCATTTCTGGTCGGAGCGGAAATCCGGAACGCCGCTCTTCACCTCGACGATCAGGATGTTGCCGGCCTCGTCGATCGCCAGCACGTCGGCTCGCCGGCCGCTTGCCAGCCGGAACTCGGTCAGGGTCGCATAGCCGCGCAGAGCCAGCGCCCGCCGCACGCCGCGGAAGATCGGCGGCGCTCCCCCGGCCGGGAGGCCGCAGCCGCTGTCGGAAACCGGAACGGCAATATCGTCGCTCATGGCGCGGTGCCACCATCGAAACAGGAACGGGTAGGGAACATGCCCCCACAATGACCTGTCGGCGCGTCGGCGCCAAGGGGCAAAAGATGGCCGGTGAGTTCAGGTCGCCTGACCGGGGCCACCCCGATCAGCCCGGCAGAACGACCGGGGGCAGGGGGGCCGGACGGCAGCGGTCGCGCGGCAGGCTGCGCTCGGCGGGGAAGACCAGCACCACGGCGGTGCCGACTCCCGGTTGGCTGGTCAGCTCCAGCCGTCCGCCATGCATCTCCACCAGCCGCTTGACGATCGGCAGACCCAGCCCCGTCCCGCGGGAATTGCGGGCGATGGTGGAGTCCGACGGTTCGAAGGGGTGGAGGATGCGGGGAAGATCGGCGGTCGGGATGCCGACGCCGGTGTCGGCCACCATCAGCCCGAGCCCGCCGTCGGGCATCAGATGCACGGTCAGCACCACCTCGCCGCCGGGACGGGTGTGGGTGACGGCGTTCGACAGCAGGTTGGTCAGCATCTGGGTCAGCGCCTGGGCGTCGCCCTGCAGCAGCGGCAGGCCGGCCGGCAATTCCCGGCGCATGCGCACGTCGCCTTCCGCCGCCACCTCCTGCAGGGCGGTGACGACCCGCAGCGACAGCGTGTCCAGATCCACCCCTTCCTCCGCCAGCGGCATGCCGCCGCCGTCCAGGCGCGACAGCTCGAGAATGTCGTCGATCAGCGCCAGCAGGTGGGTGCCGGCATCGCGGATGTCGCCGGCATAGCTGCGGTAGCGCGGATTGCCCAGCGGCCCGAACGGCTCCGTCAGCAGCATCTCCGAGAAGCCCAGAACCGCGTTCAGCGGCGTGCGCAGCTCATGGCTCATCTGGGCCAGGAAGGCGCTCTTGGCGCGGCTGGCGCCTTCCGCTTCCGCGCGGGCGGCCCGTGCCTCCATCTCGCGAACGCGCAGCCGCTCCTCGTTCAGCTTCAGCGTGGTGACGTCGGTGTAATGGACCAGCACCCCGCCCGGCACCGCATGTTCGCGGCTGAGCAGCCAGCGCCCGTCGGGCAGCGGCACCACCACCGGCGGCTCCAGGCGGCGATGGCGCTCCAGCCGTGCCGTCATCCAGGCCGCGCGCTCCTCGTCGGTGGTCAGGCGCGGATCGGCCAGGGCGAAGCCGCGGGCCAGCTCCTCGAACGGCACGCCGGGAACCAGCCGGTCGGCCAGATCGGGCAGGTCCTTCTTCAGCCGGCCGTTGGCGTGGACCAGCCGGTCGGCATGATCGAACAGGGCGAAGCTCTCGGCGCTGTGTTCCAGCGCCGCGGTCAGGCTTTCGGCCAGCGCCTCGGCCACGGACGGGTTCTCGGGGCCGAGATCGGTCAGGATGGCGCACAGTCCGCCGGGAGCCGGTCCGGCCGCCACCCGCCAGCGCACAGGTGTCGTCCCCCGCCGGGCGGCGACGGTGCGCTCCACCGGGCCGTGCAGGGCATCGGCCAACGCGGCGAACAGCCCGGGGCAGGCGGCATCGGTGCCACCCCCGCGCAGCCGCTTGCCGGCGAGCGGGGCGACACCCAGCAGCCGCTCCGCCGCCGGATTGGCGGACTGCCATTCCAGGTCCGTCAGTGCGCCGGTACAATCATGATGTGCCTTGAAGAGTGCGACGGCGTCCGGCAGTTGCAGCATGGTGAGCAGCAGCGCATCCGCCGAAGGGAAATCCCCGGTCTTGGTTCTACCATGCCCCCCGTCGGCACAAGTCTGCGCGTCGCAATCCATTCCGCCATCATTGCGGGCCATTCCTAAAAAACACTGAAGGCCGAGCTTGGAGTGTCATCGAATATTTGTCGAATTGTAACAGCCGGGCTCGAATGCTCCAGCAATGTTCAGGATTTGCCGAAAAAGCAACAAAAGGTTTGATTGAGGACGCCGTTGTGATCTTCGCGTGGAGTCTGCCGAATGGCGGGCTTTGCAACGGGCCGCACCTTCCATAGTGTTGAGTCCTGTCGGAGCATGACGCATGGGATGCAGGTGTGACCGTGAACGGCAGCCAAGACGACGCCGACGGTGCGGTGCCGGCCCTCCTGGTGTTCGGTGCCGGTGGAGTGCTGACCGATTGGACCCCGGCGGCGGCGGTCCTGCCGGCGCTTGCCGGTCGATTGGCCATCGGCCTGTCGGCCGATGATCTGAACGTCCACCTCTCCTCCGGCGCGTCGGCCAATGTGGCGCCGCCGCGCACGGTCCTGCCGCTTGCCGGCGGCGGCGCGATGTGGCGGTTCGACGGGGCTCCTCCGTCATCGGACTCCCCCAAGGCGGCGGTCACGCCGATGGGCGATCCTGCCGGGCGCCTGTTCGCCGCCGCGAGCCACGACCTGCGCCAGCCTCTGGCGGCGCTGTCGCTGCTGATCGGCACGCTCGATGGCAGGCTGGGGGGCAGGCTGGGGGGCAAGCTCGACGGCCCGCCGGATCGCGACCTGCTGCGCTCGATGGCGCAGGCGGTGGAATCGATGCGCAGCATGGTCGACGGCCATTTCGACCTTGTCCGTCTGGAAAGCGGCCTGACCGAACCGGACATCCGCACCCACGCGGTCAACGGCGTGCTGATGCGCCTTGCGCTGGAGGTGGCGCCGCGTTTCGCCGACCGCGGACTGCGCTTTACCGTGATGCCCTGTTCGGCCATGGTGCGGACCGATTCCGCGCTGCTCGAACGTCTGCTGCATGGCCTGATCGCCAACGCCCTGCGCGGGACGGTCCGGGGCCGCGTGCTGCTGGGCTGCCGCATGCGCGGCGACCATCTGCGCATCGAGCTGTGGGACAGCGGCCGCGGCCTGTCGCCGCAACGTCTGGCCGCCTTGCGGACGGAACTGGCGAAGCCGGCCGGGGAAGGGGCGGGAGCGCTGGGGTTGGACCTGACCCTGGTGCGCGGCCTTGCCCGGAAGCTCGGTCTCGGTCTGGAAGTCTGTGCCGTGGAGGGGCGGGGCACCGTCATGGCCGTCGTGGTTCCCCTCTCGGTCGAAATGGCTGTCGATGTGGCCGACGCCTCCGGCCGGGAGGAGACCGTCGCGGCCGCGGTGCCGGACAGCCGCACCGCCGACATCAGCCGCACCCGTATCCTGGTGATCGAGGACGACCCCATGGTGCTGGCCGCGCTGGAGGCGCTGCTGGGGCAATGGGGATGCAGCGTTCTCGGGGCGGAATCCTACGACATGGCCGTCGAACGGATCGGTCCGGCGCCGGAGCCCTTCGACCTCATCATCTCCGATCTGCGGCTGAAGGGGGCTGCCAACGGCATCGTCGCGATCCGGCAGATCGCCAAGCTGTTCGACCGTCCCGTGCCCGGCATGATCCTGACCGGTGACACCGATCCCAAGCGCCTGCGCGAAGCCCGGTTGTCCGGGTACCCTCTGCTGCACAAGCCGGTCGCGCCGCTCGCTCTGCGTGCCGCCGTCGTCCGCCTGCTCGGACATGATCCCCTTTGATAACAAAGATCAGGATCGCGAATCCGGTCTTCGAGAAATGCATGCAGAATATTTAGCGTCGTACCTTTCTGCTTTCTGCTGCAGTGCAATGACAACTCTGAAACAGAGGCTGGAGGGATGCGGCAAAATGCAACAAGGTTGCGACGTTTATTCGCAATGCAAGCTCCTTGTCATCATCCTATCGGTGGAGTGATCTCTTTCTTTGGTTTGATGGAAAACTTTAACATACCCATTTATGCTTTTCCTTCGCTATGATCCGGTTTGAGCAACGACTGTTCGAACGGATTGGTCGGAGGGCGTTCGAATGAACCGGCGATACCGGGCGGGGAGAGGGACGGCGGCGCTGCCGGTGATCATCGTCACCGGGCTGTTCCTGTCGCTTTCGGCCTTTCTGCTGATCCGCAGCGCAACGAGCCAAGCCGAACATGCCCTGGCCGACCGTCAGGCGATCCAACTCCACGACGAGCTGAAGGCGGGACTGGAGCGCCAGAGCATGCTGCTGCGTGCGCTCAGCGGTCCGCTGGCCGGTCCCGCCCCGGTGACGGATGCGAGCTTCGCATCGGCGGCCGAACCGCTGCTGCCGCTTTATCCCAATCTGCGGGCGGTCGCCTGGGCGCGCCGGATTTCGGAACGGAACGTACCGCTGCTGGAGCGGGCCATGCGCTCGGCCGGCTACACGTCGTTCGCGGTTCGCAATGCCGATGGCGGGCGCGGTCCGGACTACGGCGCCGCCGGAATGTCGGCCGACCGGTTCGTCAATGTGCTGGCCGAACCGCGATCCGCCGTCGGACTGATCGGCCTCGACATGGCCAGCCTTCCGGGCCAGCGCGATGTGCTGGTGCGGTCCTGCGCGGCGAACCGCCTCGCCGCCGCCGAAGGCCAGCCGCTGCGGGCGGAACTGGGCGAGAGTTCCGTGCTGATCTACCTGCCGGTCTACACCCGCGAAGTCGAAGATGATCCCGACCGGTTGGTGGAGCCCATCGTCTGCGATCTGCTGACCGGTTTCCTGTGGACCAGTTTCGATATCGGGCAGCTGCTGCGGGATGCGGTGCGCCGGGTCGGTATTTCCATCGGCGACGTCTATCTTCTGGAGCCGCCGGCCCGGCCGGGTATGGGCGCGCCACGGATGCTGGCTGCCGAAGGGGCGATCGGCCGCCCCGGGGAGCTGCCCCATCCGCCGGTCGATCCCCTCACCGTCGAGCAGCTGACGGGAGACGCAGCGCCGCATGCCATCGTCCGCGACATCGCCTTCGCCGGGCGGGTATGGCGGCTCTACGTGCTGCCGGACGCGGCGCGCCTGTTCAGCGCGGACGACCGGCTGGCCTGGACCATGCTGATCGGCGGAATTCTCCTGACCGCGGGCGTCGCGGCCTATGTGCTGCGGGAAGCGCGCACCAAGCGCCTGCTGCGGACCGAGGCGCGGGCCCGTGCCGCCATGGCCCGCGCCCTGCGCGAGAGCGAGGAGCGCTTCCGGCTGGCGTTGCGCTATTCGAAGGTCTCACTGTTCAGCCAGGACCGCAACCTGCGGCATCTGTGGATCTATTGCCCGCGCGCAGACCTGCATCCGGAGCGGATGATCGGCCGGACCGATGCCGAGCTGTTCCCGATGGACGAGGCGGCACGCATGTCGACCATCAAGCGGTCGGTGATGGAAAGCGGCACCGGCACCCGTTGCGAGCTGGTGGTGACCTATGGCGGCAGCCGGCGGGTGCTGGACCTGTCGGTGGAGCCGATGCGCGACGAGACCGGGGCGGTGGCCGGCGTCGTCTGTGCCGCCATCGATATGACGGAATCGGTCGAGATCCGGGATGCGCTGTCCCGCGCCCATGCCGAGGCGGAGCGGGCCAACCAGGCGAAGAGCCGCTTCCTGGCCGCCGCCAGCCACGATCTCCGCCAGCCCTTCCAGGCGATGAGCCTGTTCCACCACATCCTGATGAGCAAGCTGGACGATCCCCAGCAGGTGGAGGTGGCGAACAAGCTGGGGGAGGCGCTGACCGCCGGCAACACGCTGCTGTCCACCCTGCTCGACACCTCCGCGCTGGAGGTCGGCAACGTCAAACCGCGGGTCGCGGAGTTCGATGTCCAGGACATCCTCGCCCGGCTGTCGATCGAAATCGGCGACCAGGCGATCGACCGTGGGCTTCAACTGCGGACCGTCGACTGTTCCGCCCGGGTGCAGAGCGACCCGATCCTGCTGGAGCGCATGGTCCGCAACCTGCTGGTCAATGCCCTGCGCTATACCACCGAAGGGCGGATCCTGCTGGGTTGCCGTCGCCGCTCCGATGCTGACGGTGGCATCCGCCTGTCCATCGAGGTGTGGGACACCGGTCCCGGCATCGCCGAGGCGGAGATGAACGCGATCTTCGAGGATTTCTACCGCTGCGGCACCGACCAGCGCGACAGCGGCCGGGGGCTGGGCCTGGGGCTGTCCATCGTCCGCCGCATGTCCCAGATGCTGGACCATCCCGTCACCGTGCGGTCGCGGGTGGGGCGCGGCACCGTTTTCGCGGTCAGCGTCCCGCTGGTCGTGCAGGAATGTTCCTGCTGCGCCGCCGCGGAGTAGGGCGCCGCCGGTCTCCCGTCCCGCCCTCCCATGCCGCAGCGCGCAATGGTGGCAGTCCCGCCGGCGGGTCCGCTTTTCCCGTCCGCGTCCGCGCAAGTTTCGGTTATGCTGCGGCTGCTCACTGCACCGAAACGATCCCAGTAACCCAGCTGCAACAATAGCTTGGCGACTTTATTGATGTAGGTCATTGGGCCCCTTTGCCATAGGGGCTATTGCTTTCGCACAAGCACACTCCTTGGATAATCCTTGGAGGGTGAAGGTTCCGCTTCGACGGAACCCAACAAGACGGAGTCCGGCCCGTCGCCATGGCATGCCCGCGAAGGGCGCCGACGGCAACGGGAACCGGGCTTGGGAGGATACGGCCTGCCGCCGCGACGGATGCCCCGCTCCAACGGGGCATCCGTTCCGGTCACCGGCATTCGGGCTTCCGCCGCCAAGAGGCGGGGTCCGTTGGTCGGGCGCCGCGATCCTTTTCAGGAGCATTCTAGTATGGACACCGCCATCGCCGCCCCCTCCGCCGCCCCGGCGGGTCGCAGCGGCCTCGTTCCGACCGGCAAGAACGGCAGCCCCATGATCGAAAACGTCACGTTCGAGGAAATCCACATCGGCCAGCAGGCCAGCCTGTCGCGCCGCCTGACCATGTCCGACATCGAGCTGTTCGCGACGGTGTCCGGCGACCTCAACCCGTCCCATGTGGACGAGGATTACGCCGTCGACCACAAGGTGGTCGGGCATGGCATGTGGTCGGGTTCGCTGATCTCCGCCGTTCTCGGCACCCTGCTGCCCGGCCCCGGCACCGTCTATGTCGGCCAGGATCTGCGGTTCGAGCGTCCGGTCCTGCTGGGCGACATCGTCACCGTGACGGTCACCGCCAAGTCCAAGGATGCGGTGCGCAAGACGGTCGTCTTCGACTGCCTCGCCGCCAACCAGGACGGCAAGACGGTGGCGACCGGCATCGCCGAGGTGATCGCCCCGACCGAGAAGGTGCGCCGCGCCGCGGCGGAACTGCCGCAGGTGCAGGTGATCCGCCATGACGGCCACGAGCTGATGCTGAAGAAGTGCGAGTCGCTGCCGCCGGTGCCGACCGCCGTCGTCCATCCCTGCGACGAAAGCTCGCTGCGTGGCGCCGTCGAGGCTGCCGAGGCCAACCTGATCGACCCGGTTCTGGTCGGTCCGGAGTCCAAGATCCGCTCGGTTGCCGACACGTACGGCCTGGACATCTCCCGCTACCGCATCGTCGACGTCGCCCACAGCCATGCCTCGGCCGAAACCGGCGTGCGGCTGGCCCGCACCGGCGAGTGCGAAGCGGTGATGAAGGGCAGCCTGCACACCGACGAACTGATGGGCGAGGTGGTGCGGAAGGAGACGGGCCTGCGCACCGGCCGCCGCCTCAGCCACGTCTTCGTCATGAACGTCCCGACCTACCCGCGTCCGCTGCTGATCACCGATGCGGCGATCAACATCTACCCGACGCTGGAGGACAAGGTCAGCATCGTCCAGAACGCCATCGACCTCGCCAAGGTGCTGGGCACCGAGGTGCCGCGCGTCGCCATCCTGTCGGCGGTCGAGACCATCAACACCAAGATCCCCTCGACGCTCGAAGCCGCCGCGCTGTGCAAGATGGCCGACCGCGGCCAGATCACCGGCGGCATTCTCGACGGCCCGCTGGCCTTCGACAACGCCATCAGCCGCGAGGCCGCCATCACCAAGGGCATCAAGTCCGAGGTGGCCGGGCAGGCCGACATCCTGCTGGTCCCCGACCTGGAGGCCGGCAACATGCTGGCCAAGCAGCTGTCCTTCCTGGCCCATGCCGATGCCGCCGGCATCGTGCTGGGCGCCCGCGTGCCGATCATCCTGACCAGCCGCGCCGACAATGTGCGCACCCGTCTGGCGTCCTGCGCCGTGGCCGTCCTGTCGGCCGCCGCCCGCCGCCGCGGTGCCGCCGCCGCCGCCGAGTGAGGAGGGCAGGGCCTATGTCCAACGCGATCCTCGTCATCAATGCCGGCTCCTCCAGCCTGAAATTCTCGGTGTTCCGGGATCATGGCGGCGGGGATCCGGTGGTCACCGTCAACGGCCAGATCTCGGGCATCGGCACCCAGCCGGTGTTCGAGGCCAAGGACGCCCAGCGCCGCCCGCTCGCCGAAAAGAGCTGGGGTGCCGGTGAACCCAGCGACCGCACGGCGCTGCTGTCCTACCTGCTCGACTGGATCGAGGAACGGCTGGAGGGGGCGACGCTGATCGCCGCCGGTCACCGGGTGGTGCATGGCGGCGTCCGTCACGCCGCGCCGGTTCTGCTGACCTCCGCCGTGCTGGATGAGCTGGACGGTCTGGTGCCGCTGGCTCCGCTGCACCAGCCGCACAACCTCGCCGCCATCCGCGCGCTGGCCGAGGCGCATCCGGAGCTGCCGCAGGTCGCCTGCTTCGACACCGCCTTCCACCGCAACCAGCCGTGGCAGGCACAGACCTTCGCCATTCCGCGGGAATTGACGGAGGAAGGCGTGCGCCGTTACGGCTTCCACGGCCTGTCCTACGAGTACATCTCCCGCCGCCTGCCGGAAATCGCTCCGGAGTTGGGGGATTCGCGGGTGGTGGTTGCCCATCTCGGCAGCGGCGCCAGCATGTGCGCCATCCAGGGCGGGCGCAGTGTCGACAGCACCATGGGCTTCACCGCCCTGGACGGCCTGCCGATGGGCACCCGCTGCGGCACCATCGACCCCGGCGTGCTGATCTACCTGATGCGCAAGGGCATGGACGCCGGCGCAATCGAGAAGATGCTCTACAACAAGTCCGGCCTGCTCGGCGTGTCGGGCATCTCCAACGACATGCGTGTCCTGCTGGAGAGCGGCGACCCGCATGCGCAGGAGGCGGTGGAGCTGTTCTGCTTCCGCATCGCCAAGGAGACCGGCGGGCTGGCCGCCTCGATGGGCGGGGTGGATGCCGTGGTGTTCACGGCGGGCATCGGCGAACGCTCCGCCCCGGTGCGGGCGCGGGTCGGCGACAAGCTGGCCTGGATGGGCGTGGACATCGACGCGGCGGCCAACGAGGCCAATGCGACGAAGATCTCGGCCCCCGGCAGCCGCCTGCCGGTCTATGTCATCCCGACCGACGAGGAACGGATGATCGCCCTGCACACCCGCAAGGTGCTGACGGGGCGGTGAGGGGGTGTGGGGGCTGATTCGGGTGCCCCCTCCCCATCCCTCCCCCGCTTCGCGGGAGAGGGGGTAGGAGCTTTGCGGGAGAACGGCGGCAGTTCCCTCTCCCGCCGAAGGCGGGGGAGGGTTAGGGAGGGGGCATGGTTAGCCGCTCCCCCCACATCCCCCTGGAGCCCACCCCCAATCAGTGCTAGCTCACCCCCGACACCCAGCATTCGTCCGGGGAACCCGTGGTCCGGCCCTATCTGCCCTTGAACGCCCTGCGCGCCTTCGAGGCGTCGGCGCGGCATCTCAGCTTCACCCGCGCCGCCATCGAGCTGTGCGTGACCCAGGCCGCCGTCAGCCATCAGGTCAAGCTGCTGGAGGAGCGGTTGGGCGCCAGCCTGTTCCACCGGTTGCCGCGCGGCCTCGCCTTGACCGACGAGGGGCGGGCGCTGCTTCCGACGCTGGAGGAGGCGTTCGACCGCATCGGCGGCCTGCTCGACCAGTTCGAGGGCGGGCGGTTCCGCGAGGTGCTGACGGTCGGCGCCGTCGGCACCTTCGCCGTCGGCTGGCTGCTGCCGCGGCTGGCCCGCTTCCGCGAAGCGCATCCTTTCGTCGATCTGCGCCTGTCCACCAATAACAACCGGGTCGACATCGCGGCGGAGGGGCTGGACTACGCCATCCGCTTTGGTGACGGCGCGTGGCACGGCACCGACGCAGTCCGCCTGTTCGACGCGCCGCTGTCGGTTCTGTGCGCGCCGGAGATCGCCCGGCGTCTGCGCGAGCCGGCCGATGTCGGGCGCGAGACCCTGCTGCGCTCCTACCGATCCGATGAATGGCCGGGCTGGTTCGCCGCCGCCGGGGTCGAGCCGTCGGCGATGCCGGCGGTCAAGGGGCCGGTCTTCGATTCCTCCTCCCTGATGGTGGAGGTGGCGATCCAGGGGGCGGGGGTGGCGCTGGCTCCGGTGTCGATGTTCCGCCGGCCGCTGGCGCTGGGCCTGATCGAGCAGCCCTTCGCCGTCACCGTCTGCAAGGGCGCCTATTGGCTGACGTCGCTGAAGTCGCGACCGGAGACGCCGACCATGCGCGCCTTCCGCGACTGGCTGTTCGCCATGGTCGCGGAAGACTGCATCGACGGAGTCGTCAGGACAGCGTGACGCGGCGCGGCGCCTGCTGCCGCTCCTCCCGCCGCTGCCAGAAGCGCAGGCGCAGCCGCGGCGCCATGAACCAGGCGATCGGGGCCGCAAGCACGATGCTGAGGATCACCACGGTCGGCATCAGCGTCATCGCCTGCTCGGAAAAGCTGGGGATGCCGAGGACCAGGACGGTACCGATGCCGAAGACCACACCCTGGATCATGCCGTAGATCAGGATGGCGAGGCGCAAGCGTGTGGACATTGGGTCGCTCCGGTTGTGAGGATTGGTGCAAGGACCGTTTCCCTCTTCAACCGTGGCGTGGCGGCGATGTTGCGAACGCCATCGGGGGAAGGCTATCCCGCCCGATTGCGTTCGCACACATACAATTACTTGGCGTAAGCTGGACCTGCGCTTACCGGTGCGCCCGCCACCACGCCATCAGCCCGGTGGTGGAGCTGTCATGGGCGCCCTCGGCCGGCCCGGCTTCCATCTCCGGCAGGATGGTGTTCGCCAACTGCTTGCCCAGCTCGACGCCCCACTGGTCGAAGCTGTTGATGTCCCAGACGATCCCCTGGACGAAGACCTTGTGCTCGTACAGCGCGATCAGGGCGCCCAGCGTCGCCGGGGTCAGGCTTTGGATCAGAATGGTGTTGGACGGGCGGTTTCCGGGGAAGACGCGGTGGGGCACCAGCGCCTCCACCTCATCCGCCGGCTTGCCGGCCTTGGTCATCTCCGCCCGCACCTCGTCGGCGGTCTTGCCGCGCATCAGCGCTTCGGCCTGGGCGAAGACGTTGGACAGCAGGATGCGGTGATGGGCGCCGGCCTCCGCCCCGATCGGGTTGTGGGTGGTCGCCGCCGCGATGAAATCACAGGGGATCAGCGAGGTGCCCTGGTGGATCAGCTGGTAGAAGGCGTGCTGGCCGTTGGTGCCGGGCTCGCCGAACAGCACCGGGCCGGTCTGGTAGTCCACCGGTTCGCCGCCGCGGGTCACCGACTTGCCGTTGCTCTCCATGTCCAACTGCTGGAGATAGGCCGGGAAGCGGTGCAGATACTGGTCGTAGGGCAGCACCGCGTAGGACGAGGCATCCCAGAAATTGCGGTACCAGACGCCGAGCAGCCCCAGCAGCACCGGCATGTTGCGTTCCAGCGGCGCGGTGCGGAAATGCTCGTCCATCGCATGGGCGCCGGCCAGCAGTTCGGCGAATCGCTCCGGCCCGATGGCGATCATGATCGGCAGGCCGATGGCCGACCACAGCGAATAGCGGCCGCCGACCCAGTCCCAGAAGCCGAACATGTTGGCCGGGTCGATGCCGAACTTGCGCACCTCCGCCTCGTTGGTGGAGACGGCGACGAAGTGCTTGGCGACATGCGCCTCGTCCTGCGCGGTCTCCAGGAACCAGCGGCGGGCAGAATGGGCGTTGGTCAGCGTCTCCTGCGTCGTGAAGGTCTTGGAGGCGATGACGAACAACGTCGTTTCCGGATCCAGCCACTTCAGCTGTTCGGCCAGATGGGTGCCGTCGACGTTGGAGACGTAATGCAGGGCGACATGGGCATGGGCGAAGGGCCTCAGCGCCTCCGTCGCCATCACGGGGCCGAGGTCGGAGCCGCCGATCCCGATATTGACCACGTCGGTGATCGGCTGGCCGGTATAGCCGCGCCACTCCCCGTCGCGCACCGAAGTGGCGAAGGCGTCCATCCGTTCCAGCACGGCGCGCACGGCCGGCATCACGTCGCGGCCGTCGACCGTCACGGCGCGGTCGGAGCGGTTGCGCAGAGCGGTGTGCAGGACCGCGCGCTTTTCCGTCAGGTTGATCGGCTCGCCGCCGAACATGCGGGCGCGGGCGCCCTCCACATCCTGCTGGCGGGCAAGGTCGAGCAGCAGGCCGACCGTCTCCTGGGTGATGCGGTTCTTCGAATAATCGAGGAACAGGCCCGCGGCCTCCAGCGAGAAGGCTTTGAACCGGCCGGGATCGGCGGCGAACAGGTCGCGCATGTGCGTGCCGGCCATATCCTGGCGGTGGCGGGCGAGGGCGGCCCAGGCGGGGGAACGGGTCAGCGCGGTCATGATGCTTTGGACTCCTTGACGTCAGCGGTCCTTTGACGCGGCCCATCTGCGGGGCGCAGGGAGCCTAACACCGTCCGCCGGCATCGGCCACGGGCCAAAACGCGGCGGTTGGTGCTGCTTATCGGTCTATGCACGCCGGCCGAGCCGTGCAACCGGATGGCGGACGGACTGTTGTGGATCTGAGGATTCGCAACAGGAGGAAGCCATGTCCGACAAGCCCGCCACGCCACCGCCGGAAGAGCGCGAGGAGCAGAACGACCGCGACGATGCCGCGCGGCCCGATCAGGTCGGCATCATTCCCGGCAAGGTGCCGGGGCATCCGGTGGACCCCGGCGATCCCCGCTTTCCGGGGAGTCAGCCGGATTTGGCATGAAGAAAGGGAGCTTTGGCGGAGTGTGGCCCCCTCCCTAACCCTCCCCCACCTTGCGGTGGGAGAGGGAACTCCGCCGCTTTGGCATTTACGTTACGCCGCCAAACATCCTGCCCCCTCCACCGCAATCGGATCGGCCTTCGGCCGACCGAGGGCGGGGGAGGGATGGGGCACCCGTAAGCCGAAACGCCCTCAACTCCCCCCGTCGATCGTCCGCGTCGGCGAGACGCCGTCCGGCTTGCCGACCAGCACGGTCAGCAGCTTGGCCGGGTCGAGCAGGCGCTGGGCGACGCGCTTGATGTCGGCCTGGGTCACCCCGTTGATGTAGCGGTCGCGCTGGTTCAGGTAATCGATGCCCAGATTGTCGCGCTTCACCTGCAGCAGGATGCGGGCGATGGCCTGGGTCGAGCCGAGTTGCAGCGGGAAGGAGCCGGTCAGGTAGGTCTTGGCGTCGGCCATCTCCTGATCGGTCAGCCCGTCCTTCGCCATGCGCGCCCATTCCTGGCGCATGATGTCTAGCGCCTGACCCGCCTTGGCGTTCACGGTGGAGCCGCTGGCCATCACCAGCGCCGCATGGTCCATCGGGATCAGATAGCTGTAGACGCCATAGCTGAGGCCGCGCTTCTCCCGCACCTCCTCCATCAGGCGGGACCCGAAGCCGCCGCCGCCCAGCACATAGTTCATCACCGTGGCGGCGTACCAGTCGGGATCGTCGCGCTTCACCCCCGGCTGGCCCATCAGCATGACCGTCTGGGCGGTCGGCCGCGGCAGCAGGATGGTCTGGCCCAACCCGGACATCGTCACGTCGGGAATCGGCGGCACCTCGGCCTTCGCCGGCAGACCGCCGAACACCTTGTCGAGCGCCTTGCCGAGATCCTCCGGCGAGATGTCGCCGGTGGCGGCCACCACCAGCCGGTCGCGGCCGAACTGGCTTTTCACGAAGCGGCGCAGGTCGTCGGGCGTGATGGTCGGCAGGCTTTCCAGCGTGCCGCGAATCTCGTCGCCATAGGGGTGGTTGGGGAAGGCGGTGGCATAGAACTGGCGCCGCGCCACATAGTTGGGGTCGGCGAGATCGCGCTTCAGGCTGGCGGTGATCGAGGCGCGCATGCGCTCCAGGGAGTCGGGCGCGAAATGCGGGTCGGTCAGCGACAGGCGGGTCAGTTCCAGTGCCTCGTCGCGGTGCTCGGTCAGGGTGCGCATCGACCCGCTGAAGCCGTCGCGCCCGGCATCGAAGCCAAGCGCGATGGCGTTGTCCTGCAGCCGCGCCTGGAACGCCTGCGAATCATACGGCCCGGCGCCTTCGTCCAGCATGGTGGAGGTCAGGTTCGCCAGCCCCTCCTTGCCCTTGGGGTCGATGCCGCCGGCCCCTTCGAAGGCCCATTCCAGCGCGATGACCGGAACCTTGTGGTCCTCGACCAGCCACGCCTCGATCCCGCCGGGGCTGACCACGCGCTTGATGTCCATCGCTTGGGCGGGGAGCGCAATGGCGACAACGGCGAGGAAGAACGCGGCGATGCCCGACCGCATGGAAATGTGACGCGCGCTCATCCTCAACTGTCCTTTCCGGTCGGGGGCAGCAGCAGGCCGGTAACGTGGTTGGTCTTGCTCAGCACGGCGCGGGCGGCGGCGTTGACCTGATCGGCGGTGACGGCGTCGATGCGCACCGGCCAGCTTTCCACATCGTCGATGCTCTGGCCGGTGGCGAGCGCCGCGCCCAGCGTCTGGGCCGGCCCGGTCAGGCTGTCGCGGGCATAGGCTGCGGCGGCCAGCATGCGCTTGCGCGCAGTGGCGACCTCCTCCTCGGTGACGCCGGACTTCAGCAGCTTGTCGATTTCCGTCCACAGCGCCGATTCCAGCTTCTCCACCGGAACCCCGGCGGCCGGGCTGGCGCCGACGCTGAGCGTCGCCATGTCCCAGGCGGTCGGGCCGTAGCCGAGCCAGGCCGAGGTGGCGAGCTTCTGGTCAACCACCAGACTGCGGTAGAGGCGGGACGTGGTGCCGCCGCTCATGATCTCCGCCAGCACCTGCAGCGCGTAGGCCTGATGGTCGGGGTCGAGGCGATAGGACGGCGCGGTCCAGATGCGGCGGACCGACGGCTGTCGCACCTCCTCGTCACGCAGCACCACCTGACGGGAGGAATTGAGCGGCGGTTCGGTCACGCGCTTGCGCTCCGGCACCGGGCGGGCAGGGATGGCGCCGTAATAGCGCTCCGCCAGCGGTTTCAGCTCCGCTGCCGTGACGTCGCCCGACACCACCAGGATGGCGTTGTTGGGCGTGTACCACGTCTTGTAGAAATGCTCGGCCATCTCCCGCGTCAGCGCCGACATCTCCTGCGGCCAGCCGATCACCGGGGTGCCGTAGGGATGATGGACGAACATGGTGGCGTTGATCTGCTCGCCGATCCGGTCGGCCGGCTCGTTCTCGATGCGCTGGCGCCGTTCCTCGATGATGACGTCGCGTTCGGGATAGACCACCGCGTCGGTCAGCTTCAGGTTGGCCATGCGGTCGGCCTCCATCCGCATCACCATCTCCAGCCGGTCGCGGGCGACATTCTGGTAATAGGCGGTGTAGTCGTAGCTGGTGAAGGCGTTGTCGCGCCCGCCGTTCTTGGCGATGATCCGGCTGAACTCGCCGGGCTTGATCACGTCCGTCCCCTTGAACATCAGGTGTTCCAGGAAGTGCGCGATGCCGGACTGGCCGCGCTCCTCGTCGGCGGCGCCCACCTTGTACCAGACCATATGGGTCACGACCGGCACGCGGTGGTTGGGGATCACCACCACCTGCATGCCGTTGGACAGGCTGAAGCTTTCGGGGAAGAACACGCCCTTTTCCGCCGCGTAAGCCGGTGGAGCGGTGAGCGGCGTTGGCGCCAGGGGGGCCGCGACGGTCATCGTCAGGGCCAGGAGACCGGCCACGGCGAGGCGGCGGGCGGAGGGGACGGCAGGCATGAAGGCTCCCGGATCAGGAGGTCCGAATCGAAAGGGCGCCCTTCGCTGGGAAGGGCGCCCCCGGAAACTGGTGTGATGTCGTGCCTTGGACAAGGCCGGAAAGACCGTCGCTTAGAACAGGCCTTCCAGCGGCGCCTTGCGCTTGCGCTCGATCGTCGGGGTGGCGGCACCGTCCAGCGACTTGCCCTGGGCCTGGGCCTCGCGCAGGCGCTGCTGCTCCTTGGCCGGGTCGACCAGCGAGTAGGGCTGTTCCTGCTTCTGCCAGAACAGCAGCGTATCGATCCAGCTCTTGTCGGCGATGATCAGCTGGGTGGTTTCCTGATCGACCTTGGCACGGATGTTCGGGTCGATGCCGTCGCGGGCCGAGGCCTGGGCGATCAGCGAGCGCTCGCCGGTCGATTCGCCGGCGGCATTGCCGCCGCGGCGCGCGGCGCCGCCGAACACGGCGCCGGCCGCCGTCTGGGTCGGCGTGCTGTCCTGCGGGCGCGGGGCACCGGGGCGCGGCTTCGGCAGGTCCTGCATGCTGGGCGGCAGGGTCAGCGGGGCGCGGGAAACGACGGCGAACTCGTCGGGGCTCTGGCGGTCGAGACCGATGGACCGGCGCACATCCGAGCAGCCGGCGAGTGCCATCGCCGCAAGCGCCAGCCCGATGAGCGGAAGCCGGTTCCGGGTGGAGGAGAGGGCGGAGGAGATGCTGGTCACGTTCGGAAGATCCCGTCGTCTGTCACGTCGTAGCGACCCGGCCCGAAGGTCGGGACCGCATGGTCAGCGCTCGCCGGTGGTTATAGCGCCACCGGCGACGGAACTCTTACGACTTTTCGCGGCCCGCGAACAGTCCGTCGATCAACAGCAGCACCACGCCGACGCTGATTCCGCTGTCCGCCACGTTGAAGGCCCAGAAATGCCAGCCGGCGACATGGAAATCGAGGAAGTCGACCACCGCGCCATGCATCAGCCGGTCGGCGACGTTGCCCACCGCTCCCCCGATGATGAAGCCCAGCGCCAGCGCGATCAGCCGCCGTTCGGCCTGCTTGAGCCAGACGACCAGACAGACGGCGATCACCGCGGCGACGGCGCTCAGGATATAGGGCATCAGCGCCCCGCCGCCGGCGAAGGTGCCGAAGCTGACCCCGAAGTTCCACACCAGCACGAGGTTGAAGAAGGACGTCACCTCGACGACATGCGGCACCGGCTGCATGACCTGTTCGAGGATCCACCACTTGCTGGCCTGATCCAGCACGACCACCGCCACGGCGACGATCAGCCCGAACAGCCAGTAGGAGCGGGTTTGGTTGGCGACGAAGGCGTTCATGTGAACTCCGGAAGCTGCCGCCCCCTGCCCCCACCCCGACCCTCCCCCGCTGGGCGGGGGAGGGGGATTGGTCGTCGGGCGGCGGAGTTCCCTCTCCCGCCCAGCGGGGGAGGGTTAGGGTGGGGGTCTCGCTTTCCGACTGGCCTCATGCCACCGCGTCGGCGCAGCGGATGCACAGCGTCGGGTGATCGGCGACCGTGCCGACTTCCTCCAGGACCTTCCAGCAGCGCTCGCACTTCTCGCCGTCGGCCAGGGCCGGGGCGACGGCGATGCCGGGGACGTCGGCCAGGGTGAAGGCCCCTTCCGGCGCCGCCGTGTCCGTCACCTCGATGGCGGAGGTGATGCACACATCCTGGAAATCGACGTCGGCGAGCAGGGCCTTGGTCGCCGAGTCGACATAGACGGTCGGGTCGGCCTGCAGCGACGAGCCGATGGTCTTGTTGGCACGCTCAAGTTCCAGCGCACCGGTGACGACGCGGCGGACATTGCGCACCGACTCCCACTTGGCGGCCAGCGCATCGTTCCGCCATTCCGCCGGGACCTCCGGGAAGCCGCGCAGGTGCACGCTCTCCTCGGTCCAGCCATCCCCCTCCTTGAGGCCTTCCGGACGGGCCAGCCACGCCTCTTCCGCGGTGAAGCAGAGGATCGGGGCCAGCCATGCGGTCAGGGTGGAGAACAGATGCTCCATCACCGTCCGCACCGAACGGCGGCGCACCGAATCGACCGGGTCGCAATAGAGGCTGTCCTTGCGGACGTCGAAATAGAAGGCCGACAGCTCCACCGCACAGAAGTTGTGCAGGGCCACGAACAGGGCGTGGAAGTCGTAGGCCTCGACCTTCTCGCGCACCAGCGTGTCCAGCTCCGACAGGCGGTGCAGGACCCAACGCTCCAGCTCCGGCATCTGGGCCGCGTCGATCCGCTCGGCCGGGGTGTAGTCGGCAAGCGCGCCCAGCAGGTAGCGCAGCGTGTTGCGCAGGCGGCGGTACAGGTCGGCTTGGGTCTTGATGATCTCCTTGCCGATGCGGAGATCCTCCGAATAGTCGGAGTTGATGATCCACAGACGCAGGATGTCGGCGCCATACTGGTCGCAGACTTCCTGCGGGGCCACCACGTTGCCCAGCGACTTGGACATCTTGCGGCCCTGCTCGTCCAGCACGAAGCCGTGGGTCAGCACCGCGTTGTAGGGCGCCCGGCCGCGCGTCCCGCAGCTTTCCAGCAGCGAGGAATGGAACCAGCCGCGATGCTGGTCCGAACCCTCAAGATAGAGGTCCGCCGGCCACGCCAGCTCCTCCAGCCGCTGTTCCAGCACGAAGGCGTGCGAGGAGCCCGACTCGAACCAGACGTCGACGATGTCGCGGACCTGCTCGAACTCTTCGGCGGAATAGGCGTTGCCGAGGAAATCCTGCGGGTCGCGGGCGAACCAGGCGTCGGCACCCTCCTGCTGGAAGATGTCGGCGATGCGGGCGAACACCGCCTCGTCGCGCAGGATCTCACCGGTCGCCTTGCGGACGAACAGGGCGATCGGCACGCCCCAGGCGCGCTGGCGGCTGATGCACCAGTCGGGACGGCTCTCGATCATCGAGCGGATGCGGTTCTCGCCCTGCGGCGGGACCCAGCGGGTGTCGGAGATCGCCTGCAGCGCCACCTTGCGCAGGTCGTTCGTCTCCATCGAGATGAACCATTGCGGCGTCGTGCGGAAGATCAGCGGCGCCTTGGAGCGCCAGCTGTGCGGGTAGCTGTGCTTGATGCGGTTGCTGGCCAGCAGCGACCCGGCTTCATCGAATGCTTCCAGCACCGCCTTGTTGGCCGGACCGGACTTGCCCTGGTCGGTGTAGACGGCCAGACCGGCGAACAGCGGCACATGGGCGTAATAGCGCCCGTCCTCGCCCACCGTCTGCGGCACCTCGATGCCGTTGGCCTGACCCAGGCGGAAATCGTCCTCGCCATGGCCGGGGGCGATGTGGACGAAGCCCGAGCCGGCGTCGGTGGTGACGAAGTCGCCGGCCAGCAGCGGCACCTTGAAGTCGTAGCCCTTGCCGTTCAGCGGGTGGCGGCAATAGGTGCCGGCAAGGCGCGAGCCGGGGAAGCGGTGCAGCTGCTTCCATTCGGTGACGCCGGCCTCCTTCAGCACGCCCTCGGCCACGCCGGTGGCGAGCACCAGACGCTCGCCGACCACGGCCTTGCTGCCCTCGGCGACGGCGGTCACCTTGAAGGTCGCGTATTCGATCTCGTCGCCATAGGCGATGGCGCGGTTGGCCGGCAGGGTCCAGGGCGTGGTCGTCCAGATGACGATGCTGGCCTCGTCCACCTCCGGCGCCGACGATCCCCAGACGGGGAAGCGGGCGAAGACGGTGGTGGAGGTGTGGTCGTGGTATTCGACCTCGGCATCGGCCAGCGCGGTCTTCTCGACCACCGACCACATCACCGGCTTGGAGCCCTTGTAGAGGCCGCCGTTCATCGCGAACTTGTGGATTTCGCGGACGATCTGCGCCTCGGCCGGGAAGGTCATGGTGGCGTAGGGGTGCTTCCAGTCGCCCTCGACGCCCAGCCGGCGGAACTCGGCAGCCTGGATGCCGACCCATTCCTCGGCGAACTGGCGGCATTCGGCGCGGAACTGGATGAGCGGCACGTCATCCTTGTTCTTGCCGGCCTTGCGGTACTTTTCCTCGATCTTCCATTCGATGGGCAGGCCGTGGCAGTCCCAGCCGGGGACATAGTCGGCGTCGAATCCCTGCATCTGGCGGAAGCGGACGATGACGTCCTTCAGGATCTTGTTGACGGCGTGGCCGATGTGGATGTTGCCGTTGGCGTAGGGCGGGCCGTCGTGCAGCACGAACTTCTTCCGGCCCTTGGCGCCGGCGCGCAGCTTGCCGAACAGGTCCATCTCGGCCCAGCGCTTCAGCAGCTCGGGCTCCTTGGTCGGCAGGCCGCCGCGCATGGGGAAGTCGGTGCGCGGCAGGAAGACGGTCGATTTGTAATCGCGGGTCATATCGGATCCCTGGGGGAAGGCGTCACCATCGGGCGGCGTGGTCCTGCCACCCGACGCACATAAGGTCTCGATCCCGGCCCTCCTCAGAGAGCCGGGCCGGTAATTCGCGCGCGATGCGCCGGTGCGCGCATCATCATCGGGATCCGTGCAGAGACGTCCATGGCGCCGGATATTAGCGGCGCGGGCCGTACGGTCAAGGACCGCTCACATGCGCCCTGTGCAACTGCGAAGCCACTTTGCCGGTCAGGCGCCGCGCGGCGCTTCCGAAAATAGCGCTGGCAAGCGGGCAGTGGCAAACTTACGGTGTGGCCGCCGAGCTTGTCCGGGGCAGGGGGCCGCTCGCGGCAATCAGTGCGTGCGGGAGCGTCTTGGGCATGATCGACCAGCGGACCAGCGATTTCCTTTCGGAATTTCTGGAGTCTTCCAATCGGGATCCGGCGCGTCTCGACAGGTTTCTGCTGCACGGGCCCGGCCATGATGGTCGCACGGCGAAGCCGCGGCTGAAGATCGCCTTCTTCGATTTCTGGCCGGAGTTCGATCCGGCAACGAACTTCTTCGTGGACATCCTCTCCGCCCGCTTCGACGTCTCGGTCGTCGACAACGACAGCGATCTCGCCATCGTGTCGGTGTTCGGCACCCGCCACCGCGAGGCGCGGACCGTCCGGGCGATGTTCTTCACCGGCGAGAATGTGCGGCCCCCGCTCGACGGCGTCGACATGTCGGTGTCGTTCGACCGCATCGACGATCCCCGCCATTATCGCCTGCCGCTCTACGTCATGCATGCCTGGGACCACCGGCGCGAGGGGGCGACGCCGCATTTCTGCCAGTCCGTCCTGCCGCCGGTGCTGCCGACGCGGGAGGAGGCCGCGAAGCGGAAATTCTGCGCCTTCCTCTACAAGAACCCCAACTGCGCCCGGCGCAACGACTTCTTCCAGATGCTCTGCGCCCGTCGGCATGTGGAGTCGGTCGGCTGGCTGCTGAACAACACCGGCAGCGTGGTCAAGATGGGCTGGCTGCCGAAGATCCGGGTCTTTTCCCGCTACCGCTTCGCCTTCGCCTTCGAGAATGCGAGCCATCCCGGCTATCTGACGGAGAAGATCCTGGACGCCTTCCAGGCCGGCGCCGTGCCGCTCTACTGGGGCGATCCGGGGGTGCTGCGCGATGTCGCCGCCGGCAGCTTCATCGACGTGTCGCGCTATGCGTCCGACGAGGAGGCCGTCGACGCCATCCTGGCCGCCGACGACGACTACGACACCTACCGCCGCTATCGCAGCACGCCGCCCTTCCTCGGCGCGGAGGATTTCTATTTCGACGCCTACCGTCTGGCGGAATGGATCGAAAGCCGCCTGTGAGCGGCGGGAGGACGTGCGATGAAGCGGGTGCTGCTGAACTATGCCGACGGGGCCTTCACCACGGCGCAGAAACACAATGCGCAGACCGGCCTTGCCGTGGGCGGCTTCGACGGCGTGGCCATGATGGGGCGGCAGCACATCGACGCCACCTTCGCCGCACGGAACCGGCATATCCTGGAGCAGCCGCGCGGGGCCGGTTATTGGCTGTGGAAGCCCTATTTCATCGATCTCATGCTGCGCGATCATCTGCAGGATGGCGACATGCTGTTCTACAGCGACAGCGGCGCCCATTTCGTCCACAGCGTCGATCCGGTGATCGAACTCTGCCGCCGGCGGCGCGACCTGCCGGTGCTGCTGTTCACGCTGGAGGACGAGCACAGCAACCGCGTCTGGACGAAGCGCGACTGTTTCCATTTCATGGGGTTGGACCGGCCGCCCTTCATCGACGCGCCGCAGATCCTCGCCAGCTTCATCGTGTGCGAGCGTGGGCCGGAAAGCAGGGACTTCATGTCCCGGTGGCTGCGCCATGCCCAGGATGCCCGGCTGATCACCGACGCCCCCAACGAATGCGGCCTGCCGAACTATCCGGAGTTCCGCGACCATCGCCACGACCAAAGCATCCTCAGCCTGCTCGGCCGCCGCTATGGCGTGACCACGATTCCCGATATCTCGAACTGGGGTGATGCCAGACGTCCAGCCGGGATTCCCCGCATCCTGGAACACACGCGCTGGCGCAACTGAGGTCGGCTATGGCGGACAAAGGCCAATTGACCAGCTTCACCCGTGCCGTGGCGGCGGAACAGGCCGGCAAACCGGAGGAGGCGAGGGCCCGTTACCTCGAAGTTCTGCAGGCCGAACCGCAGAACCCGAAGGCCCTGCATCGGTTGGGCGTCGTCGAGTTGCGGCTGGGCCGCCCGCGCGAGGCGGTGATCCTGTTCCAGAAATCGCTGTCCCTCGCCAAGGACTTGGAAGTCTATCTCGATTTCGGTGCGGCGATGGCCGGCATGGCCCGCTGGGATGCGGCGGCGACGGTTTATGCGGCGGCGCTGCGGGTCGCACCCGACTCGGTCGATGCGCAGTACGGGCTGGCGCTGGCCCTGCACAGCCAAGGCCGGCCGCAGGACGCGGAACCCCATTACCGCAAGGTTCTGGCGACCCATTCCCATCTGGGTGAGGTCCACAACAACCTCGGCGTCGCCCTGCAGGATCTCGGACGCTTCGCCGAGGCGGTGGCCGCCCACCGGGAGGCGGCGCGGCTCTCTCCCGCCGACGCCTCGGCGCTGTCCAGGCTGGGCGTGGCGCTCCATCACCTCGGCCTAAATGCCGAGGCCGAAACGGCTTTCCGCAAGGCCATCGGGTTGGCGCCGCTCGACGTCGGCATCCGGCACGACCTGACCTGCCTGCTCCATGCCGCCGGCCGTCCGGCCGAAGCGGTCGCCGCCGGCCGTCCCGCGGTGGCGCTCGATCCGGCGAACGCGCGGAACTGGCTGGCCTTGGGCAATGCGGCACATGCCATGCGCCTGCGTGAGGACGCCTGGCGCGCCGCCGCCGCCGCGGTCCGGCTGGAACCGTCCGATCCGGCCGCGCACAACAATCTCGCCAACGCCCTGCGGGAACTCGGCCGCCTGCGGGAGGCCGTCGCCGGCTATCGCGCGGCCTTGGACCTGCAGCCCGATTTCCCGACGGCGGAGATCAATCTGGCTCAGGCTCTGTCGATCCTGCGCGAGTCCAACGGCGCGCTGGCGATCCTGAGAGGCCTGCTCGCCCGGCAGCCGCTGAATGCCGAGGCCTGGCGGCGGCTGGCCGGTGTTCTGGCGGAGGCCTTTCGCCCCGATCTCGCGGTCGCCGCCTTGCGCTATGCCGTCGCCCTGGCGCCCGACGATGCGGATGCCTGTGCCGATCTGGCGATGGCCGCCGCGATGAGCGGCTGGAGCGCGGTGTCGGCCGAGGCCTGCCGGAGGGTGCTGCGGCTGGTTCCCGGCCATGGCGCGGCCCTCGGCCAGCTGGTTCACCAGCAGAGGCTGCTCTGCGACTGGCGTGACCTGGATGGTCTGGAGTCGCTGCTTATCCGCCGGGTGAGGGAGGGGGCGGAGGGCATATCCCCGTTCGACGTCCTGTCCTGCGCCTCGACCCTTGCCGACCAGCAATCGGCCGCGACCCGTTGGGCGGCGGCGAAGGCCTGCGGCGCCGTTCCTCTCCCCCGTCCCCCCGCTCTTCCGCCCGATGGCCGTCTGCGGATCGGCTATCTGTCGTCGGATTTCCGGGAACATGCGATGGGCCACCTGATGGTGGATGCCCTGGAAACGCATGACCGGTCCCGTTTCGCCGTCACCGCCTATTCGACCGGCGCCGACGACGGCAGCCCGCTGCGCCGCCGGTTCGAGCAGGGACTGGAACGGTTCGTCGACCTGTACCGCCATGGCGACGCCGACGCGGCGCAGGTCATCGCGGCCGACGGGATCGACATTCTGGTCGATCTGACCGGCTTCACCACCTTCTCGCGGACGTCGATCCTGGCTGCCCGCCCGGCGCCGCTGCAGGTCAACTGGTTGGGTTATCCGGGCACGCTGGGGGCCGGCTATGTCGATTACATCCTCGCCGACCCCGAGGTGATCGCCCAGGGCGATGAGGCGTTCTTCACCGAGCGGGTGGTGCGGCTGCCGGATTGCTACCAGCCCAACGACCGCCGCCGTGCCATCGCAGTCGCCACCCCGGCGCGCGCCGACTGCGGGCTGCCGGCCGATGGGTTCGTCTTCTGCTGTTTCAACAGCGCCTACAAGCTGACGCCCGACCTGTTCGACGGCTGGGCGCGCATCCTCGCGGCGGTGCCGGGCAGCGTCCTGTGGCTTTATGCCGGAAATCCGCAGGTGGCGGCCAACCTGCGCCGCGAGGGCGAGGCCCGTGGTCTCGATCCCGGCCGCCTCGTCTTCGCCGGCCCGATTCCCCATGCCGAGCATCTGGCGCGTCACCGGCTGGCGGACCTGTTTCTCGACACGCTCCCCTACAACGCGCACACCACGGCCAGCGATGCGCTGTGGGCGGGGTTGCCGGTGCTGACGCGGCGCGGTACGACCTTTGCCGGGCGCGTGGCGGCCAGCCTGCTGCGGGCCGCCGGACTGCCGGAGCTGATCGTCGACGGGCAGGAGGCGTATGAGGCGGCGGCGGTGGACCTCGCCCGCTCGCCTCAAAGGCTCGGCAGCCTGCGCGAACGGCTGGTGCGCAATCGGCAGACCTGCCCGCTGTTCGATACCCCCCGATTCACCCGGCATCTCGAGGCGGCCTATCGGGCGATGTGGGACATTCATCTCGCGGGCGGTTCTCCGCGTGCAATCGCCATCGCGGCCGACGACAGTGGCGGTTTGCCATCCGCTGCGCAGGAAGGGAAAAACTGACATGACGACCGGCGACAGCGCGGACGCACGCCTCCACATCGTCGTCCCCTACCGGGATCGGGAAAGCCACCTGAGGCAATTCATTCCGTGGGTGAGCGCCTACTTCGACCGGCATGTGCCGAGGATCGACTATCGCGTCACCATCGTCGAGCAGGAGGACGGTCTTCCCTTCAACCGGGGGGCGCTGAAGAATGTCGGTTTCCTGCTGGGTGAAGGGCAGAGCGACTATACCTGTCTGCACGACGTCGATTACCTGCCGGTCGATGCCGACTATTCCTGGGCCGACTGCCCGACGCCCATCCTCTGGTTCGGGGCGGAGCAGCGGCCGGTGGCGCCGGGGCGCTCGGACCGGACGGTGACCACCAACCTGGAAAGCACGATGGGCGGCGCGCTGCTGATGCCGAACGGCGTCATGCGGCAGGTCGACGGCTATTCCAACCAGTTCTGGGGCTGGGGCTACGAGGATTTCGACTTCTCGCTGCGCATCCGGGCGCGCCGCATCGCCACCGGCCGGCGCAAGGGCCGCTTTCAGCCGCTCGACCATGACAATGACGGCTTCACGCCGGATGCGGCGCCGTCGCCGATCTCGCTCGTCAATCGCCGCGTCTTTCAGGAGCTTTGGTCCACCGGTAAAATCCCGGCCGGCGACGGACTGTCGACGCTGTCCTTCGATATTCTGGACCGCCGCCCCTGCGACGGTGCCGCCGCCCAGGCGCAAGCGCGGTGGGAAATCGTCCGTGTGCGCTTCAACCACCGGCCCCGGCCGGAGCAGATGGCGGCGGACGCTGCGCCGTGAATCTTCGGCGGGAGATGGGCCGGCCGCGTGACAGGCGGCTTGTCATTTTCGCCGGCAACGGACTTTATGATCCCCCCGCGTCCGGCCGACCGTGGTTTCGGCAACAGGACCGGTGAACTGGAGATGAGACGGGTATGAGCGCTGCGCCGGTGACCACTCTGCTGGAGAATTTCCTGAACGGGCGGGTCACGCTGCTCGCCGCCGGGCAGGGGGCGGAGGCGTGGTCCGACGGCCTGAAGTCGGAAAACCGGATCGTCATCGCCGCGGACGCGCCCGGTCCGGTGGACGACTGGTGCGCCGGGCTTGGTCTGCGGCATGTTGATTGGCTGATGCTGCATCGGGTCGGCGCTGTGCTGCCGGTATTGGAAAGCGCCGAAGAGATGCTGCGGCTTCGCCGCATCGATTTCGTTCAGTTCGAAGGGGCCGGGGAAGGTGACGGGGCGGCCGGCGGCCTGCCGGCGCTCTATGCCCTGATGCAGCGCCACCGCTATTCGATGTTCCGCTTCGACGGCCGGACCTTGCAGCATTGCCTGCAACCCTCGGCGGATGACGGGGCCTGCACCCATCTGGCGGTCGCTCCGCGCCATGTGCAGCGACTGTTCACCCGCGACCGGACGATGTTCCGCTATTCCGACCTGTTTCCGCGCTATGGCATCGTCCCACGCGGTATTGTCCATGTCGGCGCGCACGAGGGCGAGGAATATTCTCAGTATGTCGAAGCCGGCTGCCGCCGGGTCCTGTTCGTCGAGGCCGATCCGGACACCTATGGCCGCCTGGCCCCCCGCTTCGTCGGCAATCCCGATGTCGTCTGCATCAATCGCGCGGTGTCGGACCGGGTCGGACGGCTGCCCTTTTCCCGGATGAGCGGCAGCCAGTCCAGTTCCCTGCTGCCGCCGAAGGAGCATCTGGACGTCTATCCCGGCATCACCCTGACCGGAACGATCGAGGTCGATGCGGCCCCGCTTCCCCACATCCTGGCGGAATTCGGCATCGATGCCGGCGGCTACAATGTGCTTGCCATCGACACGCAGGGCGCGGAACGCATGATCCTGGCCGGCTGCGGCCCTCTGCTGGGGCGTTTCGACGCCGTGGCGGTGGAGGTGAATTATGCCGAGCTTTACCAGGGCTGCGGCCGGATCGCCGATATCGACGATCTGCTGTTCCCCCGCGGCTTCGAGCGCGTCGAGGAAATCAGCCCCTTCCATCACAGCTGGGGCGACGCCTTCTACGTCCGCCGCGGCTGATCGGGCACCCATGGGGGGCGGCGCGTACCGCCCCCCGCCTCTCATCACATGCTCGACTTGCCGCCGTGGGCCGACGACCAGCCGACCGGGTCGTTCAGGAACTTCTCGACCTCGGACAGGGTGTTCTCGTCGAAATAGCGGTTGTCGCGGGCGACCTTCAGCACGTCCCACCAGGTGCACAGCGCGTGCAGGCGCACGCCGATGGCGTCCATGTTGACCTTCGACTGCGGGAAGATGCCGTAGTGGAAGATCACGAAGGTGTCGGTCACCTGGGCGCCGCCGTTGCGCAGCGCGGTGACGAAGTTCTCCTTGCTCTTGCCGTCGGTCGCCAGATCCTCGACCAGCAGGACACGCTGCCCCTCCGTCAGCAGGCCCTCAATCTGGGCATTGCGGCCGAAGCCCTTCGGCTTCTTGCGCACATACTGCATCGGCAGTTCCAGCCGGTCGGCGATCCAGGCGGCGAAGGGAATGCCGGCGGTCTCGCCGCCCGCCACCGCGTCGATGGCCTCATAGCCGATCTCGCGCTCGATGGTGGCGACGGCGAAATCCATCAGCGCCTTGCGGGCGCGCGGGAACGAGACGATGCGGCGGCAGTCGGTGTAGACCGGGCTCGCCCAGCCCGAGGTGAAGATGAAGGGCGTCTCGGCGTTGAAGTGCAGCGCCTTGATTTCCAGCAGGATCTTGGCCGCGGTGGCGGCGATGGTGGCCTGATCGGGCAGGGTCGACATGGAAGAACGCTCCGGAAAACGGGATGGCTCGCGCGGATGCCCCCTGTGTAGCGGCGGTTCCGGCGATTCGCAACGGCAGGCGGTCCGGATCCCGCCCGTGCGGGGCGGGATTCAGACGGGAATGTCGCCGAACACCCGGCCGTCGGGTCCGGCCGGCCCCCCGGGAGCGGTGCCGGAACCGGTGCCGTGGGCGGCGCCGGGCGCCATGGTGCCCTTCAGCCAGCGGGCGAACTGGCGGTCGGCGGTGTTGATGTGCAGCATCAGCCACTGCGGCAGGAATTCGGCAAGGCTCCGCCGCATCTCCTCGTCCGCCACCTCGCCCGAGGCGAAGGCATGCACGCGGTCCCAGGCGAGCTGGTGCTGGCCGATATGGTCGTCGAGGAAGGGATAGCCCGCCTCCTCCATCACCTGCTGTTCGTCGGCGAAATGCGACTCGGTGTAGGCGACGGCGGCGGCCAGGGTGCTGCGCATCTCCTCGGCCGGCCGTCCTTCGGTGACGGCGTGTTCGAAGGCCTGGACCAGCGCGATCCATTCGCGATGCTGCTCGTCGATGGCGTTGACGCCCAGCACCAGATCGTCACTCCAGACGAGGCGGCCGTAATCGACGGTGTCGTTGCTCTCGCTGTCGATCATGGCGGGCCCAGTTTCGGTCGGAGGGGGCGGCGGCCGAAGGTGCATCCGGCGGACGCAGCACGCAGAACCTGCTGCGGCCGGAGACTTCCTAGTGTCCCCGGCCGCAACCGGCAAGCGTAGGCTTTGCTACCTTTTGCCCCACCCCCCTTACTATTCCGGGCCGTGACGGGATTGGGCGGTGCCGGGATCAGACCTTGCCGCGCACGCTGCCGAGGAAGCGGTCGACCTGCGCGTGCAGCAGTTCGGCCTGTTTCGACAGTTCCCCGGACGAGGAGAGCAGGCGGCTGGCGCCGCTTCCGGTTTCCGACGCCGCCTGCAGGACGCCGCCGATCGAGGAGGAGACCTCGTTGGTACCGGCCGCCGCCTGCTGGACGTTGCGGGCGATCTCCATCGTGGCGGCGTTCTGTCCGTCGACCGCCTGGGCGATGGTGCCGACGATGACGTTCACCTCGCCGATGGTGGCGGCGATGCTCTGGATCGCCTGGACCGCGTCGGCCGTCGCCGTCTGGATCTCGGCGATCTGCTGCGAGATGTCGCCGGTCGCCTTGGCGGTCTGGTTGGCCAAGCTCTTCACCTCGCTGGCGACCACGGCGAATCCCTTGCCCGCCTCGCCGGCGCGCGCCGCCTCGATGGTGGCGTTCAGCGCCAGCAGGTTGGTCTGCCCGGCGATGGAGTTGATGAGGTTCACCACGTCGCCGATCTGGTTCGCCTTGGACGACAGGCCGTCGACGATGCGGTTGGTGCCGTCGGCCTGATCGGCCGCCTGCTTGGCCTTGCGGCTGCTCTCGCCGATCTGCCGGCCGATCTCGGCGATGGAGGCGGCCAGCTCCTCGGCGGCGGCGGCCACGGTCTGGACATTGACCGACGCCTGTTCCGATGCGGCGGCGACGGTGGTCGCCTGCGTTTCGGTATGGTCGGCGGTCGTCGCCAGCGACTGCGCCAGGGACCGCACCTCGGTGGAGGAGGAGGCGACGCTGTCGACCACGCCCTTCACCTCGCTCTCGAACCGGTCGGCCAGCGCCGCCATCTCGGCATGCTTGCGCTCCTCGGCGACGCGTTCGGCCTCGGCCTGACGGCGGCGGAAGGCATCGGCCTCCACGGCGTTGGCCTTGAACACCTCGACGGCGCCGGTGATCTGCCCGATCTCGTCCTTGGCCTCGGACGGCGGAACGGCGACGTTCAGGTCGCCCTTGGCCAGCATCAGCATCGCGTCGGTCAGCCGGCGCAGCGGGCGCAGGGCCGCCACCGTCCACAGGCCGAAAGCGCCGGACAGCAGCAGGGCGGCGGCGCACAGCGACAGCATCAGCGTCTGGAAACCGCTGGCGACCGTGCGGGCGCGGGCGGCGATCTGCCGGTTCTTGTGCTCCTGCAGGTCGATGAAGGCGTTGATGCGCTTCAGCCATTCGGTGAAGGCGGGACGGGCGTCCTGCATCAGGGCCTTCTGCGCGGCGGCCATGTCACCAGCCTTGCGCGCGGCGATGACCGACTTGAGCGCCGGCAGGGTCTTCGCCTCGATCTCCTTGATGCCGGCGAGCATCGACCGCTCTTCCGGCTCGATGTCGGTCATGGTGGCGAACATGGCGTCGAGCGGCTTGGCCGCCTGGTCGTAGAAGGCGGCCAGCCGGTCGATGTCGGCCAGGACGGCGGACAGGGTCGCCGCGTCGCTGGTCAGCACCACGTCGCGGAGCGCGATCGCGCGGTCGTGCACGCTGCCGCGGAAGTTGATGGCATAGCGCTGCTTGACGCTGTTCACGTCGTTGATCCGGGTGAGATCGGCATCGATCTTCCGCACCTCGCGGACCCCGATGACGGTCAGGCTGATCAGAAGCACAAGCACCGCGCCGAAGCCGAGGAACAGCCGTGCGCGTATGGTGGCGTGCCGTGGAAGGAGCATGTCGGCGGGATCCCGTCAAAGTTGGCCCGGTTGGGCAGTGAACGAACTCTAACCCGGAAGATGTTACCTTTTCGGGTTAGTCAGTTTGTATCACACAGCGCAACCGGCAAGCCCGGCGCCGTGCCGGCGCTGGAAAAAATATGTCCTAAAAATGGCACGGAAATCGGGGCCGGTTGCGGATCGCGGACGGGACCGCAATATGCGATGGCCGGAGACCGCCCCGCAGAAACTGTCTTGGATTCCCAGATGCCGCTCATGTCCGCGCCTTTCCGCTCCCGCAGCCTGTCGCGCCTGCTGGCGATGGCCCTGCTTCCGGCCCTGCTGATGCCGCCGCTGGTCCCCGGTTCCGCCGCCGCGGCGGACCGGCCGGAAGGCGGCACGACCGAAGCGGGAAAGACGGAAGCGGGAAAGGCGGATGCGGCAAAGCCGGATGTGAACAATGCCGAAGGCCGCAAAGCCGACGGGCTCCAGGGCTTCGACCCCCAGCGCAGCGTCACCCGGCACAGCCTGCCGCTGCCGGGCGGGGCGCTGGCCTACAGCGCGACGGTCGAGTTCCTGCCGCTTCGCGACGGAGCGAAGGAGGAGCTGGCGGCCCGCATCTTCACGGTGTCCTACACCGCAGAGCCGGCCGAACCGAAGAATCCGTCCGATGGTCCGCGTCCGGTCACCTTCGTCTTCAACGGCGGACCGGGGGCGGCATCGGCCTATATGCATCTGGGCGCCGCCGGCCCCAAGGTCGTCGCCTTCGGGCCGGACGGAGCGCTGCCGCGGCCGCCGGCGCCGCTGGTCGACAATCCCGACAGCTGGCTGGCCTTCACCGATCTGGTCTTCATCGATCCAGTCGGCACCGGCTACAGCCGCGGGCTGAAGCCGGACGAGGATGAGAAACGCTTCTGGTCGGTGGAGGGCGATGCGCGGTCGATGGCGGAGATCGTCCGGCTGTGGCTGACCCGCAATGGCCGCTGGTCGTCGCCGACCTTCCTGGCGGGGGAGAGCTATGGCGGCTTCCGCATCGCCAGGATGGCCGACGAGCTGATCGAGCGGGTCGGGCTTGCGGTGAACGGCCTGATCCTGGTCTCTCCCGTCGTCGATTTCGCCGCCATCGACGAGGACGGCATCCTCGGCCCGGCCCTGAAGCTGCCGTCGATGGCCGCCTCCGCCGCGGCGCTGGGGCGCACGTCCGGCACGCCGGAACAGGCGGCCGAAGCGGCGGAACGCTTCGCGCTCGGCCCTTACCTGACCGGACTGGCCCGGCTCGACTACGGCCGGCTCGACGCGGAAAAGGACGTCTTCGCCGAGGTGGCGCGCATCACCGGCCTGCCGGTGGAAACCGTGAGGCGCCAGCGCGGCCGCGTTCCGATGGGCGTCTTCACGCGCGAGCTTCTGCGCGACCGCGACCGGATCCTCAGCATCTATGACGGCACCTTCACCGCGCCCGACCCCGATCCGGGAGCGCCGCGCGTTCCGTTCGACCCCTTCCTGAAGGGCACGATCCCGACCTACACCACGGCCTTCGCCGCCTATGTCCACGACGCGCTCGGGGTGCGGACGGACGTGCCTTACCGGCTGCTCAGCGACCGGGTGAACCGGAATTGGGACTGGCCGCGCATGACGGTGCCGAGCGCCGTCGACGCGCTGCAGACGGCATTGACCCTGCAGCCGGCGCTGCGGGTGCTGATCGTCCATGGCCGCACCGACCTGATCACGCCCTACATGGCGTCGCGCTGGGTCGCGTCCAGGCTGGAACTGCCGGAGGGGGAACGCGGCCGGGTTGCGGTGACGGTGCATCCCGGCGGTCACATGATGTACACGCGCGCCGAAGGCCGGGCCGCGCTGGCCGCCGACGCCCGTGCGCTGATCGCGGAGGCCCTGCGGCGGCGCTGACCGGCGCCAAGCCGATTGGGGAAATCCACAAACGAAAAGGGGCGCCCCGGCGGGGGCGCCCCTTTTCGTGTGACCGGCTGCCGTTCCGGATCAGAACAGGCGCAGGATCGACTGCTGCGACTGGTTGGCCAGCGAGAGGGCGATGGTGCCCAGCTGCTGCCGGGTCTGCAGCATCAGCAGGCTGGCGCCTTCCTCGTTCTGGTCCGCCAGCGTCAGCTTGCTGGCGCCTTCCGTCAGCACGTCGCTGAACTCCTTGGTGAAGCTCTCACGGGTCGTGATGATGTTCAGGTTGGTCGACAGGTTCTGCGACGCGGAGCGGATCGTCGCCTTGGCATGATCCAGGCCGGCGACCGCCTTGTCGATGTCGGCGCGGTCCATCCAGCCGTTCTGCGCCGCATCCATCTGCAGGCCCTGGCCGCTGGTCGACAGGTTGACCGCGTTCACCGTGATCGAATTGGTGTTGCGTTCGTTCAACTGGACGGTGATGTCGTTCGACGTGTTGGCGTCGGAGATCTGCTTGGTGACGATGTTGGCCGAGCAGTTCGCCGAGGCGGCCTGCTTGATGGTCTTGGCATCGATGTTCAAACGCACCGTGCCGCTGTCGAAGGTGAAGGACTGCTCGCCGCCGTCCAGCTTGCCGTCGCCGCGGCTGTTCATGCCGTCGCGGGTGACCTGGGCGCCATTGGAGTTGGTGACCTGGATTTGCAGGTCGACCTTCTTCTCGATGGTCGAGATGCCGTTGCCCTGGTTGTTCGCCGCTTCCAGCAGGCGGCGGTCGACCGTGAAGGACACGATGGTGCCCGACGCGAAGCTCTCCGAGATCTTCTTGGTCAGCGCGTTGGTGGCGCTGGTCGTCACCGTCATCTCGCGAACCACACCGGCCGTGGTGTTGCCGGTCAGGGTGATGGTGCCGCTGGTGCCGACGGAGGCGGTGGCGACATCCTTGCCGGCCAGACGGCCGCCGGTGGTGATGGCTGCGCTGATCGAAGCCTGCAGCCGGGTCGCCACGTTGAGGGCGGCATTCTGGCCGACGGAGACGTCGCCGCTGGTGGCGGTGTAGCTGAAGGACTGGCCTTCCACCGTGATGGAGAAGATGTCGCCTTCCTCGATGGTGCCGCTGACGTTCACCGTCGACACCTGCGCCACGCCCGAGGTCGCCGCCGTCTGCAGTTTGGCTTCGATCGTCTGGGTGTTGTCGAAGTAGGAGATCGTGCGGCTTTCGTCGCCGTCCTTGACGATGAAGTCGCGGGTGCGGCCGTTGGCGCCGCGCACCTCGATCTGGACGTCGGAGAAGCTGCCCAGCGTGCTGGACATCGTGCCCGACAGCTTCAGGCCGACGAGGCCGTGCGCGTTCTCCGCCGTGGAGATGTCGGCGGTCTTGCCCTCGACCGAGCCGTCGCCCTTGATGCGGATCGCATAGGTGTCGGCGGAGATCACGTTGGTGACGCGGGCGTTGTCGACGCCGACGATGGTGTTGACGGCGGCACGGGACGCGCTGGTGCTGTCCATGCTCATGCCGTTGCCGTTGATCAGGTTCTTGCCCTGATAGCCGCTGTCGGCGGCCAGCTTGTCGATCTGGTCCTTCAGGGTGTTGAACTGCGAGGCCAGCGACTTGCGGGTGGCGATGGAGGCGGCGTCGTTGCCCAGCGCCGCATAGGCGGCGGTGGTCAGGCCCTTGGCCTGGTCGACCAGCGAGTCGATGGAGGTCAGGCCCTTGTCGGCGGCCTGGATCGTGCTGATCGACTGACCCATCGCGTCCTTCAGCGACGTCAGGTCGCCGGCGCGCTGGTTCAGACCCTTGGCGGCGAAGAAGGAGGTGGGACCATCCAGAGCGGAATTGATCTTGTTGCCCGTCGACAGGATGTTCTGCTTCTTGTCGATCTGCGACTGCGTGCTCTGCAGCTGCAGCAGGTTGGTGCGCATCGAGGCGGTCAGGGTCACATTTCCGGCCATGGTCCTAGTCTCCTTCTGAGGCTGTCCCCGCCCCTGGTCATTTGACCGGCGAGGCAACGTGCGTTTTCCTGACACCACTATTTCAAGCGCCGTGCCAACTGCGCAGGCATGCCATAAGTGACTGATTTTGTTGTGGAATAAAAATAGGTCGGCAAAAAGGGCAGGGTTGGGCCGGCCTCGCCCGGCCCGGCGGCCGTAAAAGTTTCCCGGAATCTTTTGCCGGTGATGGACGGTTCTGCCGATGCGGGGGGCGGCAAGAATCTTCCCACCGGCCGACATGGGCGGCTATGGTCGGGCTCCAAACCACGTCCCAAACATCGAACGCATGGCCCCGACAGGGGGCCAAAGCAGGGAAGGGAGAAGCATCATGACCGGTCGGATCGACGCACGCCTGGCGGAGCTGGGCATCGAGTTGCCGCAGGCCGCCGCCCCGGTGGCCGCCTATGTGCCCTACACCCGTTCGGGCAACACCCTCTACATCTCGGGCCAGGTCACGGTCTGGAACGGCGAGCGCAAGTTCGTCGGCAAGGTCGGCCAGGACTTTACGGTCGAACAGGGCAAGGAAGCCGCACGCCTGTGCGCGCTGAACATCCTGGCCCAGGCCAAGGCCGCGCTGGGTGGCGACCTCGACCGCGTCACCCGCGTGCTGCGGCTGGGCGGCTTCGTCAATGCCGGCGCCGACTTCCACGACCATCCGCTGGTCATCAACGGCGCCTCGGAACTGATGCGCGACGTCTTCGGCGAGGCCGGCCAGCATGCCCGTGCCGCCGTCGGCGCCCCGTCGCTGCCCGGCAACGTCGCGGTCGAGGTCGATGCCATCCTGGAAGTGGATTGAGGGAAGTGGCCTGATGCGTTTACGGCGGTGACGGCGTCTTGCTGTAGTGCGGCATGAGGCCTACCTCCTTGCCAGTGTTCAAGGAGACGCATGCATGCCCGACGGCAACGATGCCATCACCGTCAAGGTTATGACCGGGATCGGCGAGGCTGACCAGCAGGACTGGGACGTCTGCGCCGGTCCCGGCAATCCCTTCCTCTCCCATGCCTTCCTGTTGGCGCTGGAGGAATCGGGATCGGCGACCGGCAAGTCCGGCTGGCAGCCCAGCCATCTCGCCGCCTATGACGGATCCGGCCGCATGGTGGGCGCGGTCCCCGCCTATCTGAAAAGCCATTCCTACGGCGAGTACGTCTTCGACCATGCCTGGGCCAACGCCTATGAGCGGGCGGGCGGCAGCTATTACCCGAAGCTTCAGGTGGCGGTGCCCTTCACGCCGGTGCCGGGGCCGCGCCTGCTGGTGGCGCCGGGACCGCGCGCCGACGCCGTCGCCGACGCGCTGATCTCGGCGCTGGAGCAGGTGGCGGAGCGTTACGGCGTCTCCTCCGCCCACGTCACCTTCCCGGAGCGCGCGGAGTGGGACCGGCTGGGCGAGGCCGGCTGGCTGAAGCGGCTGGGCGTGCAGTATCATTGGCACAACCGCGGTTACGGCAGCTTCGACGAATTTCTGGAGGCCCTGAACTCCCGCAAGCGCAAGGCGATCCGCAAGGAGCGGCGCGAGGTCGCGGAGAGCAGCGTCCGTCTGCACACGCTGACCGGCGACGAACTGAAGCCGGAGCATTGGGACGCCTTCCACCGCTTCTACCTGGACACCGCCGACCGCAAATGGGGCGGCGGCTATCTCAACCGCCGCTTCTTCGACCTGCTGGGCCGGACCATGGCCGACCGGGTGGTTCTGGTGATGTGCGAGGATAGCGGGGAATGGGTGGCCGGCGCGCTGAACCTGCTGGGCGACGACGCTCTGTACGGCCGCAACTGGGGCTCGGACGGGAGTTACCGCTTCCTGCATTTCGAGGCGTGCTATTACCGCGCGTTGGATTTCGCCATCGAGCGCGGGCTGGCGCGGGTCGAGGCCGGCGCCCAGGGCGAGCACAAGATCCAGCGCGGCTATCTGCCGGTGCCGACCTACAGCGGCCATTGGATCGCCGACCCCGCCTTCCGCCGCGCGGTGGAGCGCTATCTGCAGCAGGAACGACCGGCGGTGGAGGCGGAGATCGAGGCGCTGGACGAGGAGTTGTCGCCCTACCGGCGCGAGGGCTGAGGCTTACTCCCAGCCGGCCAGCACCTCGGCGGCGTCGCTTTCCCGCAGGGGGGAGCGTTCCGGCGGCGGCGCGCCGTCGACGCGCAGGCCCATCAGCGTCTCCACCAGCGGCTCCGGCCCCGGCGTGACGCGGACCTGTCCGCGGGCGGCGATGTGCGGATGGGCGTGGACCTCCGTCAGTTCGGGCAATGCCTCGAAGCAGCAGTCGACGGGGTCGAGCAGGGTCTTCCACTCCGCCAGCGTCCGGCCGGCGAACAGCGTTTCCAGCTCGGCGGTCAGGTCAGTCTGGGGCAGGGGATCCTCCTGCCGGGCGATCCAGTCGGGCCGGCCGACCGCCTCGCAGAAGCCCTGCCAGAACTTGGCCTCCAGCGCCGACAGGGTGATGAAGCGGCCGTCGGCGGTGCGATAGATGCGGTAGCAGGCGGCACCGCCCGACAGCAGCGCCTCGCCCCGCTTCGGCATGGTGCCGCGCGCCGCCGCGGTCAAATTCATGCCCTGCCAGCCCAGCACCGATTCCATGATCGACAGGTCGAGGAAGCAGCCCTGTCCCGTCCGCTCGCGTCCCAGCAGCGCGCCCGCCACCGCCAGCGCCGTCTGTTGGGCCGAGGCGAAATCGGCGACCGGCAGATAGCTGATGACCGGCCGGTCCGGCAGCCCGGAGGCATCCAGCCCGCCGCCGACCGCCATGTAATTCAGGTCGTGCCCGGCCCGCGTCGCATAGGGGCCGTCATAGCCCCAGCCCGACAGGCTGGCATGGACCAGCTTCGGGTTGATCTCCCGCAGCCGCTCGCGCCCCAGCCCGAGCTTGTCCATCACGCCGGGCCGGTAGCTTTCGATCAGCGCGTCGGCCTTCGCCAGCAACCCTTCCAGCGCCGTGCGCCCGTCGGCCGATTTCAGATCCAGACGGATGACGGTCTTGCCCGCATTCAGCAGCTTGTAGGCGGCGGTGGTGCCGTCGCTGTCGGTGGGCCCTAGCCGGCGCAGCGGATCGCCGGCCGGCGGCTCCACCTTCACCACCGTGGCGCCCAGGTCGCAGAGCAGCTGCGCCGCATAGGGGCCGGGCAGGTACTGGCCGAGGTCGATGACGCGCAGTCCGGACAGGAAGGACAGGGGCATGGCGGTGCTCGCTCTTGGTTGTGAGTGTCGGCTTCGATTGCCCCCACCCCAACCCTCCCCCGCTGGGCGGGGGAGGGGGCAAGCGCTTGTTTGGGAGATCGGCGGCAGTCCCTCCCCCGCCCAGCGGGGGAGGTTAGGTGGGGGTCTAACGCTGCCGAGAAAAGAAACTCACCCCCCCGTCACGCTCATATGCCGCCCGACGGCCGGACCCTGGTGGCGGCGGTCGATGATGAAGTCGTGGCCCTTGGGCTTGCGGGTGATCGCCTCGCGCACCGCGTCGACCAGCGGGCCGTCCTCGTCGCTGACGCGCAGCGGCGTGCGCAAATCGGCGGCGTCCTCCTGGCCCAGGCACATGTAGAGCGTGCCGGTGCAGGTCAGCCGCACGCGGTTGCAGCTTTCGCAGAAGTTATGCGTCAGCGGCGTGATGAAGCCGACGCGCTGGCCGGTCTCCTCCACCCGGACATAGCGGGCGGGGCCGCCGGTGCGGTGGTCGCTCTCGGTCAGGGTCCAGCGCTTCTGCAGCTCGGCCTTCAGCATGGTCAGCGGCCAATACTGGTCGAGCCGTGCACCCTCGCCGATGTCGCCCATCGGCATCACCTCGATGAAGGTCAGGTCGAAGCCTTCCTCGCCGCACCACGCCACCATCCGGTGGATTTCATCGTCGTTGACGCCCTTCAGCGCCACCGTGTTGATCTTGATCTTCAGCCCGGCGTCCTTGGCCGCCTGGATGCCGCCCAGGATCTTGTCCAGCTTGCCCCAGCGGGTGATGGCCTGGAACTTGTGCGGGTCGAGCGTATCCAGCGACACGTTGATCCGCCGCACCCCGGCCTCGTACAGGCCGGCGGCATGCTTGAACAGCATGGTGCCGTTGGTGGTCAGCGTCAGCTCGTCCAGATCGCCCGATTCGATGTGGCGGCCCAGCGAGCGGATCAGCCGCATCACGTCACGCCGCACCAGCGGTTCGCCGCCGGTCAGCCGCAGCTTGCGCGTGCCCAGCTTCACGAAGGCGCTGCACAGCCGGTCCAGTTCCTCCAGCGTCAGCACCTCCGCCTTCGGCAGGAAGCTCATGTCCTCCGCCATGCAGTAGACGCAGCGAAGGTCGCAGCGGTCGGTCACCGACACGCGCAGATACTCCACCTTGCGGCCGAACGGGTCGACGAGCGGGGCGAGATTGGCTGGCGACTGGGTTTCGGACACGGGATCGATCATCGCTGGACTCCAGGGGCGGCCCTTATCGGGCCACCGCATTATATGTTCGTCGCACGTACGATGTGCAACGATCGCGCAAGCCTATTCCACATCACGGTATGCCGACTTTGATCGCGATCAAGAGGGATCGGCGTCAGATCAGCTTTTGCCGGGCCTCCGCCAACCGGGCGTCCCGTTCGGCTTCCTCGCGTTCGCGCAGGTCGTCGTCTGTGGTGCGCGGCACCGGCGGGCGGCCCAGGGAGAAGGGTTCGTTGCCGCGCTCGAACTGGTCGCGCACGCGGCAATCCTCGCACATGCGGATGCGGTTGGCGGCCTCCGGCGTCGCGAACATCCAGTGCTTGCCCGCCAGCGTCGTCACGATTTTCTCGATCGAGGATTTCGTGGCGAAGGGCTTGCCGCAGGACACGCAGCAGAAGGGCTCCTCCTCCTTCACCACCGTCGCGCCGCGCGCCTGATCGCGGAAGTCGATCTCCGGCACCAGCGAGATGACCTTCTCCGGGCAGGTGGTCTTGCACAGGCCGCACTGCACGCAGGCATCCTGGGCGAAGGACAGCATCGGCTTGTCGGCATTGTCGAGCAGCGCCCCGGTCGGGCAGGCACCGACGCAGGACAGGCAGAGCGTGCAGCCCGCCACATCCACCGACACCCGGCCGAACGGCGCCCCCGGCGGCAGCGGCAGGACTTCCACCGGGGCGGGAGCAACCTTGTGCAGGTGGCGCAGCGCCAGCATGGTCACCGTGCGCTTCGGCCCCATCGGCAGGAACATCCCGGCCTCGACGGTATCCGCCGGCAGGCTCCAAAGCTCGTCGGCGACCATGTCGGGATCGGCGGCGTCTATCACCGCCACCCGGCCGGAGCCGTAGCCGAGCCCGCTGAAGGCGGCCTCCGCCAGCCCGATCTGGTTGGCGAGGCCGGCGGTCTCCCCCTCGTTCTCCGGCCCGGTCAGCACGCGGACATGGGTGCAGCCATAGGCCAGCGCCAGCGCGAACAGGTCGAAGCCGACCTGGGTCACCTCGTTCAGCGCGAAGGGCAGCACGCGGGCCGGCAGACCGTGGCCATGCCGCGCCATCATGCCGACCAGCGCATCGCCGTGGCGTGGATCGTGGATCAGCAGAGCGGGGGCGGCGCCACCGGCCTTGCGGTAGGTGCCCAGCAGCGTGCGCAGACGCTCATACACCGTCGCGGCCGGCGGCAAGGCATAGGTCGCGGCCCCGGTCGGGCAGACCGCGGCGCAGGAACCGCAGCCGGCGCAGACATGCGGGTCGATGGCGACATGGTCGCCGTTCGGCGTGATCGCCCCGGTCGGGCAGACGTCCAGGCAGCGGGTGCAGCCGGTCTTGCGGCTGCGCGAATGGGCGCAGAGATCGGCCTTGAAGTCGACGAAGCGCGGCTTCTCGAACTCGCCGACCAGATCGGCCATTTCCAGCAGCGCCTTGGCGACCTGGGCCGGGCTGTTGGGGGCGGGGCGCAGATAGCCGTCGCGGCGCTTGTGATCGGGGAACAGCGGCGTGCCGCCGGTCAGGTCGAGGATCAGGTCGCAGCGGGCCGACGCCCCCTGCCGCGCCGGCTCGAACCCCAGCGCCCCGCGCGAGGAGGGCAATGCCGGAGCGTAATCGTCGACCACGATCTCGAAGGCGCCGACCCAGCCGCGGGCGACGCGGATGCGGCCGCGGAAGATCGCCACGTCCATCACCGGCGGCGGCGCGATGTCCTTCGCACTGGTCAGCAGGACCGTGACGTCGAGCCGCTTTGCCAACTCCCGCCCGGCCTCGATGGCGCGTTCGTCATTGCCATAGACCAGGCAGGTACCCTGCGAGGTCAGGGTCAGGGCGCCGGTCGGTGGGATCGGCAGGGCGGCCTCGGCCAGCAATGCCGTGATCTTCGGCAGCGCCAGTTCGCCCTCGTCCGACCAGCCGGCGCGCTCGCGGATGTTGGTGAAGGTCAGGGACGTATCGGGGGCCACCTCCGCCGCGATCTCGCTGAAAAGCGGCGCTTCCTGCGTGCAGGCGACCAGCAGCGGCTGCCCGGTGGCGACCGCCGCCTCGAATCGGTCTAGCTGCGCCCGGCACAGCTGGGTATGCAGGGTGGGAACGCTGCCCTCGCCGCATGCCTTGCCCAGCGCCGCCCCGTCCAGCGCGATGCTGTGCGCACAATCGCAGACGAGCACCGTCCGATCGCCGATCTTCATCGTCCCCAAAACTCCTGTCGCTTGGGGCTGCCGCCCCTGGCCTGAGGACACTCATATGGGGGAATGCGGCGCGATGGGAACGGGAATCTTATTGGGGCCGGGTTGTCACTGATTGCCACGATAACAAGCTTTGCTATAGTTGGTTATCCGGAGGCGGACGATGAATGTATCCCTTACCCCCGAACTGGAACGGCGCATTGAAGAGCGCGTGGCAAGCGGGCTGTATGGTTCGGCCAGCGAGGTGATGCGCGAGGCGCTGCGTCTGTATTTCCGCATCGACGACGCCAACGACCGTGCGCTGGAGCGGCTGAACCGTGATATCGGCGACGCCATCGGCCAGTTGGATCGGGGAGAGGGGATACCCGCGGATGAGGCCCGGCGCCTGTCGAAGGAGCGGGTTGCCGCTCGCCGTCAGGCAAAGGGTGGTTCGGACAAGCTGTGAGCGGCCTTTACACCCTGGCACCATTGGCCGTCGACGATCTCGATGCGATCCATGTCTTCATTGAAGGCGCAGAAGGCGCCGATGCGGCTGACCGGCTTCTAGACTTACTCTACGACTCCTTCGAAAAGATTGCCGCCAGCCCCGGCCTGGGACATCGCCGTCCTGATCTGACCGGCTACGACGTCTTTTTTTGGACGGCCTTACGCTGGTACGCGGTGATCTATCGGAAAGCGCCGGCAATCGAGATCGTTCGGGTCATCCCCTGGCGCCGCATGGAACCCGTTCTGCTGACACCTGCCGGCGGCCTGTGGATGTGACCGCCGGCGGTGCATCCGCTCCTTACGCCCCCGGCTCGTTGGCGTTGGGGAAGAACAGCTGTTCGCCGTTGATCTTGTAGTCGGCGATGGCCTTCTGGCCCTCGGCGGAGACCAGCCAGTCGATGAAGGCCTGACCGTCGGCGGCCTTGACGTGGGGGAACTTGGCCGGGTTGACCAGCATCACGCCATACTGGTTGAACAGCCGCTTGTCACCCTCCACCAGCACCGTCAGCGGGCCGCGGTTCTTGAAGTTCAACCAGGTGCCGCGGTCGGTCAGGGTGTAGCCGTTCATCGCGGCGGCGGCGTTCAGCGTCGGCCCCATGCCCTGGCCGATGGAGCGGTACCAGCCGCCATCCGCCTTGGCCGGATCGAGTTTTGCGGTCTTCCACAGGGCGAGTTCGGCCTTGTTGGTGCCGCTGTCGTCGCCGCGCGACACGAAGGGGGCCTTGGCCTCGGCGATCTTCGACAGCGCGGCGGCGACGTCCTTGCTGCCCTTGACGCCGGCCGGGTCGCCGGCCGGGCCGACGACGACGAAGTCGTTGTACATCACCGGCTTGCGCTCGGTGGCGAAGCCTTCTGCGACGAATCTGTCTTCAGACGGCTTGTGGTGGACGAACAGCACGTCGGCGTCGCCCCGCTTGGCGAGATCGATGGCCTGACCGGTGCCCTTGGCGACGACCCGCACCTCGATCCCCGTCTTGGCGGTGAATTTCGGCAGGATGGAGCCGAACAGCCCCGAATCCTCGGTCGAGGTGGTGGAGGCTACCGTGATGAAGCGGTCGGCGGCACGCGCGGCCGACGGGGCGGCAGTCTGGATCAGGGCGGCCAGGGCCGCGGCGGCACAGCCCAGCACGAATGAACGGCGCAGCATCACTCAACTCCTCCCATTTGCGTTGTTGCCTTGCCGGCATAGCGCATCCCGCTGCCAATGCAAAGGCTTGGGAAGATTTTTCCATTTCGGGGTCAGGCGCCCGGATCAGGCCGGCCTGTGTCCCGCCTCCTTCAGCAGCGACGCGGCGAGGTTGACCGTCAGCGACAGCGTCATCAGCACCATGCCCAGGCCCAGCGCCATCGGCAGGTCCCCCTTGCTGGTCTCCAGCGCGATGGCGGTGGTCATGACGCGGGTGACATGCTCGATGTTGCCGCCGACGATCATCACCGCCCCGACCTCCGCCGACGCTCGCCCGAAGCCGGCCAGGATTGTGGTGACGAGGCTCCAGCGCGCCTCCGACAGCAGGGTGGCCAGCCGGCGGATCGGCCCGGCGCCGGTGACGCGCAGCAGGTCGTCATACTCGACCAGCAGATCCTCCACCGTCTGGCGGGTGAGCGAGGCGACGATCGGCACGATCATCACCGTCTGCGCGACGATCATCGCCGCCGGCGTGAACAGCAGGCCCAGCACCCCGAAGGGGCCGGAGCGCGACAGCAACAGATAGATCACCAGCCCGACCACCACCGGCGGCAGCCCCATCATGGTGTTCAGCGCGACGGCGACGGTGCGCCGGCCGGGAAAGCGCAAGGCCGCGACGGCGGCGCCCAGCGGCAGGCCGATCAGCGTGGCGGCGGCGACGGCGGTCAGGCTGACCCGCAGAGACAGGCCGATGATCCGCATCAGCCCCTCGTCCATCGACACGATCATGGAAAAAGCGACGGCGAGGGCTTGGGAAAAATCCTGCATTCAGTCCAAATCACTTTTCAAATCATTCCGGCGGGGGCTTGTCCGATGGACGCCGCTCGCCCACACTCGCGCGCATGAGCCCGACCATGAGCCTGAAGACCTTCACCATAGCGCCGGATCCGGCGAACCCCAAGCTGACCGAGCGCGTCCGCGGCCTCGACCAGGACGGCCGCGAGATCGAGACCTCGGTCACGGTCGAACGGCCGCTGACCCTGTACCTGAACGGGCAGGAGATCGTCACCATGATGACGATCGGCGATTATCCGGACTGCCTGGCCGTCGGCTATCTGCTGAACCAGAACATGCTGCGGCGCGACGACCGCATCACCGGCATCGACGTGGACGAGGAAACGGACACCGTCGTCGTCCGCACGGAGCGCGCGACCGATTACGAATCCAAGCTGAAGAAGAAGACGCTGACCTCCGGCTGCGCCCAGGGCACCGCCTTCGGCGACGTGATGGAGACCTTCGAGTCCGTCAGGCTTCCCGCCGACGTCCGGCTCCACACCTCGTGGCTCTACGCGCTGTCCAAGCAGATCAACCTGCAGCCCAGCCTGTATCTGGAGGCCGGGGCCATCCACGGCAGCGTGCTGTGCCAGGGCGACCGGCCGCTGGTCTACATGGAGGATGTCGGCCGTCACAACGCGGTGGACAAGGTCGCCGGCTACATGCACCTGAACGGCATTTCCGCTTCGGACAAGATTTTCTACACCACCGGCCGCCTGACATCGGAGATGGTGATCAAGACGGTGCAGATGGGCATTCCGATCCTGGTCTCGCGCTCCGGCTTCACCGCCTGGGGCGTGCAACTGGCGCGGCAGGCCAACCTGACGCTGGTCGGCCGGGCCAAGGGCCGGCGCTTCATCGCGCTGGCCGGCACCGACCGGCTGGTCTTCGACGCCGATGCCGCCGGGACCGCCGACGAGGATCGTCGGCATGGACGCAAGGGAAGCCGCGATGACGACTGAGACAGCACACCGGGATATCGGCGGCGTCCTGCTGGCCGGTGGGCTGTCGCGCCGGATGGGCGGCGGCGACAAGTGCCTGCGCCCGCTGGGCGACCGCAGCATCCTGGAGCGCATCGTCGCCACCGTCCGGCCGCAGGTCGGGCCGCTGGTGCTGAACGCCAACGGCGATCCCGCCCGCTTCGCCCATCTGCACCTGCCGGTGGCGGCGGATGTGGTGGAGGGCTATGCCGGTCCGCTCGCCGGCGTGCTGACGGGGATGGAGTGGATGCGCGGCACGGCGCCCGGCATCGGCTGGGTCGCCAGCTTCGCCACCGACGCCCCCTTCATCCCGCGCGACCTCGTCACCCGCATGGTGGCGGCGCTGGAGCATGAGGGCGCCGATCTCGCCTGCGCCCGTTCAGGAGGGCAGGAGCATCCGGTCTTCGGCCTGTGGCCGATCCGTCTGGCCGGCGACCTCCGCCGCGCCATGGTGGAGGAGGGTGTCCGCAAGGTCGATGCCTGGACCGCCCGCTACCGTCTGGCCGTCGCCGACTTCGCCGTGGATCCTGTCGATCCCTTCTTCAACACCAACCGGCCGGACGATCTGGCCGAGGCCGAACGCCTGCTGGCATCGGGGCACGTGTCATGACGGACCAGCCTGTTTCCCAGTCCCTCGACCGTATCGAGACCATGCCGCTGGGCATCGTGGTGGAACGCCGTCGCGGCGTCACCGCCTGGGCCGACTGGAGCTGGCGTCCGGTGTCGGTCATCCCCGGCGCCGGCCCGGTCGACCCGCCCGGCCGGGTGCTGATGGAGGGGGAGGGCTGGACGCACAGCCACGCCGCCACCCTGATGCTGGAACTGTTCCGCACCGACACCGAAGGTTACCGCCTGAACCTGTCGCAGGATCCGCCGCGCCTGTGGGTGGTGATGCGCCCCGTTGCCGATGGCGAGGAACTGGTGCCCTTCACGGTCACTGCGTCGGCCCATGAGGGGGAGGGCTATCAGGTCGGTGCCGACGTGGTGGAGACGGTGCCGATGCCGGCGCAAGTGATCGCGCTGGTCCGCGATTTCGTCGAGCAGCATCATGTCGACGTCCCCTTCCACAAGCGCGAGCGCAAGCGCCATTTCGAGAAAGAGGACCGGCAGCGGTGAGCGACGAAGCCTTCCTGTCGCGCTGGTCGCGCCTGAAACGCACGGCGGTCAAGCCGGAGCCGGCACCTGTCGATCCGCCGCCGGTCGAAGAGACGGCGGAGCTTCCCGTCGCCATCGCCGAAGATATCCCGGTCGATCCCGCCCAGCCGGATGCGGACCCCGAAGACCCGTTGAAGGACCTGCCGCCGATCGAGGATTTGACCGGCGAGTCCGACTTCACCCCCTTCCTGCGCGCAGAGGTGCCTGAGGATCTGCACCGTCAGGCGCTGCGCAAGCTGTGGGCCTCCGACCCGGTCTACGCCAACGACGACGGGTTGAAGGACTACGCCGACGATTACGCCAGCCTGTTCACCGGCGATGTTTCGGTGAAAACGCTCTATCGCGTCGGCAAGGGCTTCCTCGACACGCTGGACGAGGTGGCTGAGAGCGAAGAACTTTCCCCCGCCACGTCCGCCGACGTAGACGTTGTGGCGACTGACGACACCCCCTCTCCCCAACCGCCAATTCCCTCTCCCCCCCGGGGAGAGGGTTAGGGTGAGGGGGATGCACCGCGGGACCCTGTCGATCCGCGCGCAGTCCCCACCTCCCCATCCATCCACACCATGCCTCCCCCTCACCCCGACCCTCTCCCCGGGGGGGAGAGGGGGGCACTCAGGCGCACTTCCTCCCTCGCAAAACGACTTTCAAAATGCGACGGATTGTCGCGCTGAATTGGCAGCCTTCAAAACAAAGGGGCGCTCTGACAGCGCGAACATAGCGCCAGGAGAAAGTTTCATTTGTCCTCACTTTCGGGCGCGTCCTTAGTTGACAAAAGGACAGGTTCAGTCCTTCTATTATCCATCTGCCAAACGCTAAGCCACTGTAAGGCAACGGCTTTTCGCAGGTGCATCAAAAGGGTGCGGGACCATCGGTCCAAAGACGGCGCGCGGTGAAACCGTGAACGCCGATGCCCCCGTCTTGTGTCCGAGAGGAGTTTGCGGCGCGTGTCCAAGGCCGTCGATCACACCGTTTCTCCTGCGGTCGCGGAGGAGGAACTGCTTCGCGCGCAGGTCTACGGCCTGCTGGCGCGCCTGCTGGCGCGCGCGCCCGAGGCGGACTTCTTGACCGCGCTGGGTGAGCTGGCAGGGGAGGGCGGCGACTTCGGCGCGGCTCTCGACCAGCTGGCCGGCGCGGCGCGCGGCAGCGACCCCGCGGCGGTGGAGGAGGAGTTCACCACCCTGTTCATCGGCGTCGGCGGCAGCGAGCGCACGCCCTACGGGTCCTTCTACCTGACCGGATTCCTGAACGAGAAGCCGCTGGCGGAGCTGCGCGCCGACATGGCGCGGCTGGGCATCGCCCGTGCCGACGACGTGTCGGAGCCGGAGGATCACATCGCCGCCCTGTGCGAGATGATGGCCGGCCTGATCACCGGCGCGTTCGCGCCGGAGGATGGCGGGGCCATGGGCCTCGATGCGCAGCGGGCTTTCTTCGACCGCCACATCGGCTCCTGGGCCGGGCGGTTCTTCGCGGATTTGGAGACCTCGCCCTCGGCCCGCTTCTATCGGGCGGTCGGTGCGGTCGGACGGAGTTTTCTGGCGGTCGAGGCGCGCGCCTTCGACCTTGCGGCGTAAAGGTGAGGAGCGAAGCCATGACGCGGAACGCGGTCAAAGCCACTGATGAAGCAGCAAAGCGGAACACGGACATCCAGGGCACGGATAAGGGTCTCGCCCGGCGCGACCTGTTCCGCGTCGCCGGTCTCGGCGTCGGCGCGCTGGGCGCCGTCGCGGCCGGCGTGACCGCCGCGAGCGGAACGGCCGAGGCCGCCCCGGCAGAGACGACCTCCACGGGCTACCGCGAGACCGACCATGTCCGGAAGGTCTACGAAGTCAGCCGCTTCTAAGAGGAACGCCCCGATGCTCATCAAGAAAAGCTCGGCCACCTCCGGCGGCCGCCATCTCGCCCGCACCCTGACCCAGACGCTGGCGACCGCCACCGGCGTTACGGTCGACCGCCGTGCCTTCCTGCGCACCTCCGGCATCGCCGCCGGCGGCGCCGCGCTGGCCACGGCCATGCCCTTCGGCATGGTGAAGAAGGCCGACGCCGCCACGGCCGCCACCGTCGCCGGCGCTCCGGTGAAGCAGATCAAGACGGTCTGCACCCATTGCTCGGTCGGCTGCACCGTGGTGGCCGAAGTGCAGAACGGCGTCTGGATCGGGCAGGAGCCCGGCTTCGACAGCCCGATCAACCTCGGCTCCCACTGCGCCAAGGGCGCGTCGGTGCGCGAGCATGCCCATGGCGAGCGCCGCCTGCGCTATCCGATGAAGATGGTCGACGGCAAGTGGACCCGCATCAGCTGGGATCAGGCCATCGAGGAGGTCGGCTCCAAGCTGCTGTCGATCCGCGAGCAGTCCGGCCCGGATTCGGTGTTCTGGCTCGGCTCGGCCAAGCACAGCAACGAGCAGGCCTATCTGTTCCGCAAGTTCGCGGCGCTGTGGGGCACCAACAACGTCGACCATCAGGCGCGCATCTGCCACTCCACCACCGTGGCCGGCGTGGCGAACGTCTGGGGCTACGGCGCCATGACGAACAGCTACAACGACATCCAGAAGTCGAAGGCGCTGTTCTTCATCGGCTCCAACGCCGCCGAGGCGCATCCCGTCGCCATGATGCATGTGCTGAAGGCGAAGGAGCAGAACAACGCGCCGCTGATCGTCGCCGATCCGCGCTTCACCCGCACCGCCGCCCACGCCAACGAATACATCCGCTTCCGTCCTGGCACCGACGTCGCGCTGATCTGGGGCATCCTCTGGCATGTTCTGGAGAACGGCTGGGAGGACAAGGACTACATCGCCAAGCGCGTCTACGGCATGGACGACATCCGCGCCGAGGTCGCCAAGTGGACGCCGGAAGAGGTGGAGCGCGTCACCGGCGTTCCGGGCTCGCAGCTGAAGCGCGTCGCCCGCACGCTGGCCTCCAACCGTCCGGGCACGCTGGTCTGGTGCATGGGCGGCACCCAGCACCACATCGGCAACAACAACACCCGCGCCTATTGCGTGCTGCAGCTGGCGCTGGGCAACATCGGCGTGGCCGGCGGCGGCACCAACATCTTCCGCGGCCACGACAACGTCCAGGGCGCGACCGACTTCGGCGTCACCTCGGACAGCCTGCCCGGCTATTACGGCCTTGCGGAAGGCGCGTGGCGCCACTGGGCGCGCGTCTGGGATCTTCCCTACGACAGCATCCAGAAGCGCTTCGCCGACAAGAAGCTGATGGAGAGCACCGGCATTCCGGTGTCACGCTGGTTCGACGGCGTGCTGGAAGCCAAGGAGAACCTGGACCAGCCGAACCCCGTCAAGGGCATGGTCTTCTGGGGTCATGCGCCGAACAGCCAGGTCCGTCTGCCCGATATGAAGAAGGCGATGGAGAAGCTGGAACTGCTGGTCGTCGTCGATCCGTACCCGACGATGACGGCGGTGCTGCCCGACCGCAAGAACGACTTCTACCTGCTGCCGGCCGCGACCCAGTTCGAGACCTACGGCTCGGCCACCGCGTCCAACCGTTCGGTCCAGTGGCGCGACAAGGTCGTCGAGCCGCTGTTCGAATCGAAGCCCGACCATGAGATCATGTATCTGTTCGCCAAGAAGTTCGGCTTCGCGGCGGATCTCTGCAAGAACATCAAGGTCAACGGCAACGAACCGCTGGTCGAGGACATCACCCGTGAGTGGAACCGCGGCATGTGGTCGGTCGGCTACACCGGCCAGTCGCCGGAGCGGCTGAAGCTGCACATGCAGCATCAGGGCACCTTCGACAAGACCACCCTGCGCGCCAACGGCGGCCCGTGCGACGGCGACTACTTCGGCCTGCCCTGGCCCTGCTGGGGCACGCCGGAGATGAAGCATCCGGGGTCCGCCAACCTCTACGACACCTCGCTGCCGGTGGCCGAGGGCGGCGGCGCCTTCCGCGCCCGCTTCGGCCTGGAGCGCAACGGCGTGACGCTGCTGGCCGAGGGCTCCTATCCGGAAGGGTCGGAGATCAAGGACGGCTATCCGGAAGTCACCATGGCGATGCTCCAGAAGCTGGGCTTCGACAAGGATCTGACGGCGGAGGAACTGGCGGTCATCCAGAAGATCGGCGGCGAGAAGGTCGCGGCCGTGTCCTGGACCACCGACCTGTCCGGCGGCATCCAGCGCGTGGCGATCAAGCACGGCCTGAACCCGCCGGGCAACGCCAAGGCGCGCTGCGTCGCCTGGAACTTCCCGGACCCGGTTCCGGTCCATCGCGAGCCGCTCTACACCCCGCGCCGCGATCTGGTCGCCAGCTACCCGACCTACAAGGACACCAAGTCCTGGCGCGTGCCGACGCTCTACAAGTCCATCCAGGACCGCGACGTGTCGAAGGAATACCCGATCATCCTCACCTCCGGCCGTCTGGTCGAGTATGAGGGCGGCGGTGACGAGACTCGCTCCAACCCCTGGCTGGCCGAGCTGCAGCAGGACATGTTCGTCGAGATCAACCCGTTCGACGCCAACAACGCCGGCATCAAGGACGGCCAGCTGGTGTGGGTGGAAGGCCCGGAGAAGGGCAAGGTGAAGGTCAAGGCCATGGTCACCGACCGTGTCGGCCGCGGCGTCGCCTTCATGCCCTTCCATTTCGGCGGCGTGTATCAGGGGCAGGATCTGCGCTCCAAATACCCGGCCGGGGCCGACCCGATCGTGCTGGGCGAGGCCGCCAACACGGCGACCACCTACGGCTATGACTCGGTGACCCAGATGCAGGAAACCAAGACCACCCTTTGCCGCATCCAGGCGGCCTGACGCGCGGGAGTTTGAACCATGGCCCGGATGAAATTCCTGTGCGACGCCGAGCGCTGCATCGAGTGCAACGCCTGCGTCACCGCCTGCAAGAACGAGAACGAGGTGCCCTGGGGCATCAACCGCCGCCGCGTCGTCACCATCAACGATGGCCGGCCGGGGGAGCGGACGATCTCGGTCGCCTGCATGCATTGCTCCGACGCGCCCTGCAAAGCGGTCTGCCCGGTCGACTGCTTCTATCAGACCGCCGAGGGCGTGGTCCTGCACAACAAGGACCTGTGCATCGGCTGCGGCTATTGCTTCTACGCCTGCCCGTTCGGCGCGCCGCAATACCCGCAGGCCGGCAACTTCGGCACCCGCGGCAAGATGGACAAGTGCACCTTCTGCTCCGGCGGGCCGGAAGCCGACAATTCGGAGGCGGAGTTCAAGAAGTACGGCCGCAACCGTCTGGCCGAAGGCAAGCTGCCGCTCTGTGCCGAGATGTGCTCGACCAAGGCTCTGCTGGCCGGTGACGCCGACAAGGTATCGGACATCTACCGCGAGCGCGTGGCCGCCCGCGGTTTCGGTTCCGGCGCCTGGGGCTGGGGCACCGCCTATCAGACCAAGTCGGGTCAGGAGCGTGGCCAGCCCGGCGGATCGCTGTTCCAGGGCACCGGCGGCGCGGCTGGCGGTCAGCCCATGCAGAAGCAGGGGCTGTGACGGTGACGCGCCTCGTCCTGCTGGCGTTCGGCGCCGCGGTCCTGCTGGCCGGCTGCCAGGAGGACGGGGCGCCGCGCCCGGTCCATCTCGACAAGGGCGTCTACCAGGGGGCGGCCGACACGCCGCTGACCGCCGAGCAGTTGCGGGCGCTGCAACAGCGCACCGCCTATCAGGCCGTGCGATAGGGAGCGTCCGATGGAAGGTCATCGCATGAAGTCGGCTGTTGCCGCTCTGCTGTTCGGGATCGGTGTCGCCGGCAGCATCGCGCTGCCGGCCGCCGCCCAGTCCAGCGTCCGCGTCGGCGGGCCGGTGGCGGAGCAGCAGGTCGACCGCGACGGTCCGCTGGTGCCGACCCAGGTCCCGGGCCAGAGCCTGGGCGATACGTGGCACGGCATCCGGCTGGGGGAACAGGGCACCGTCTCGATCCCCAACAAGCAGGCCGGCGTCCTGATCCAGTCGGAAGGCGAGGCGTGGCGCGCCGTGCGCAACGGGCCGCTCAGCCGGTATGGCTCCTGGGTGCTGGGCGGCATCCTGGCCCTGCTGGCGCTGTTCTTCCTGGTCCGCGGCCGCATCCGCATCGACGGTGAGAAGACCGGCCGCACCATCCAGCGCTTCAACGCTTTCGAGCGCGGCGTGCACTGGATGACCGCCGGCAGCTTCGTCGTGCTCGCCATCTCCGGCCTGAATGTTCTCTATGGCCGCTACACGCTGCTGCCGCTGATCGGGCCGGAGCCGTTCGCGGCCCTGTCCCACTACGGCAAGTTGGCGCACAACTTCCTCGGCTTCGCCTTCATCCTGGGTGTGGCGCTGATCTTCGTCATGTGGGTCGGGCACAACATCCCGTCACGCCATGACCTGACCTGGTTCCTGAAGGCCGGCGGCCTGTTCTCGAAGGGCGTCCACCCGCCTGCGCACAAGTTCAACGGCGGCCAGAAGGTCATCTTCTGGGCCACCGTGGTCGGCGGTGCCGCGCTCGGCTTCACCGGCGTGCAGCTGGTTTTCCCCTTCAGCTTCGCCTCGCTGGAGGAGTTGCAGCTCTACCAACTGGCCCATGCCGCGATTGCCGTGGTGATGATCGCCATCATCCTGGCCCACATCTACATCGGCTCCATCGGCATGGAAGGCGCCTTCGCCGCCATGGGCGACGGTCAGGTCGAACTGCAATGGGCGCGCGAGCACCACTCGCTGTGGGTCGAGGAAGTCACCGGCGAGAAGGTGCGCCACCGCCATCACGGGACACCGGCGGAGTAAGGAGTTTCAGGGGGACGCGCTCGCCGTCCCCCTTGACCCCATCCCCGCTCCATGGCCCCCTTGGCGCTCCCACCATCCCGGATGCGCCCGCCATGACCAGCAACCTCGCCGAACGTCAGGCCGTGATCGACGGCTGCCTCGCCATGAACCGGCTGGGCGTCAATCAGGGCATGTCGGGGAACCTGTCGCACCGGATCGACGGCGGCTTTCTCGTCACGCCGACCAGCGTGGCCTATGATGCCATGGCTCCGGCCGACATCGTCGAGATGGGCTTCGACGGCACCTATCTCGGCAACCGGCGCCCTTCGTCGGAATGGCGGATCCACCGCGACATCCTGCGGGCGCGGCCGGATGTGACGGTTGTGCTTCACGCCCATCCGACCTTCGCCACCGCGCTGGCGGTGCATGGCCGCGGCATCCCGTCCTTCCACTACATGGTGGCGCTGGCCGGCGGCGATTCGATCCGCTGCGCGCCCTATGCCACCTTCGGCACGCAGGAACTGTCCGACCACGCCCTGGCGGCGTTGGAGGGGCGGCTGTCCTGCCTGCTGGCCAATCACGGCATGATCGTGCTGGGCGTCACTGTCGCGAGCGCATTGGCGCTGGCGGTGGAGGTCGAGACGCTGGCCCGGCAGTATCTCCATGCCCAGCAGTTCGGCGAGCCGGTGATCCTGCCGCCCGATGAGATCGCGCGAGTGGCGGAGAAGATGCGGCGGATGAAGTACGGCCAGCCGATCGACGACGGCGACGCGCCGGAAGACACCGCGCGCCCGCGCTATTGACCGGCAGGCGTTACGGCCCGATCTGCGTCATCGAGGTGCTGGTGGCGAGATGACCGGCCGGCTTGAGGCTGGCGACGCGCAGCAGCGGCTTCGCATTGCCGACCGCCTCGACCTGAAGCGGGCGCTCCTCCGCCGGCGGCTCATAGACGGCGGGCAGGGCGATGGTGATGCGGGTGCCCTGGCCGGGCTCGCTCGCCACCTCGATGTCGCCGCCCAGCATGGCGGTGTAGTGCCCGACCAGCGTCAGCCCCAATCCGGCGCCGCGCGGTTTGCCCTGGCCGCGGGTCGCCACCGCACCGTTGCCGGCGCCCTGGACGAAGGGCTGGAACAGCCGGCCGGTCTGGGCGGTGGGGAAGCCGCGACCGGTGTCGGCGACGGTGAAGCGATACCAGCGGGCGCCGTCGCGCTCCACCTTCTCCGCCGACAGCGTGACGGTGCCGTCCTGGGTGAACTTGCAGGCATTGTCCAGCAGGTTCAGCAGGGTCTGCCGCACCTTGGTGAAGTCCGAATGCATCTGTCCCAGCCCGGCCGGCGCCGACAGGTCCAGGGCATTGCCGTAGAGGTCGGCGGCGGGCATCGAACGCTCGCGCGCCTCGGTCAGCAGCCGGTTGATGTCGAAATCCTGCAGGCAGACATCCATCGCCCCGGCCTCGACCTTGGCGTAATCGAGGATGGCGTCGACCAGGGTCGTCAGCTGCTCGCCGGTCCACTGGATATGTTCGACATCGGTCGCCAGCTCATCGACGCCCAGCCGGTGCAGGTCGGTCATCAGCGTCTGGCTGGCGTTGACGATCTCGGTCAGCGGGCCGTGCAGTTCGTGGCCCATATTGACCAGGAAGTCGCTTTTGGCCCGGCTGGCGGCCTCGGCCATCGCCTTCTCACGCAGCAGGCGGGTGTGTTCGACCTCCGCCTCGCGACGCTCGCGGTCGGTGTCCTCGGCGGTGCCGCGCAGCGCTTCCACCGCGCGGGCCATGGTGGCGATCTCGTCCCGGCCGGTCAGCGCCGGCAGGGTGACGTCGGTGCGGCCAGCGGCCAGCGCCGTCACCGCGTTCGCCATCGTCCTCACCGGAACCGCGACGCTGCGCTGGACCAGCCACAGCGCGACGAGCCCGGCCAGCAGGATCAGGCCGCCGATCCACAGCGCGACGCTGGTGTAGCCGGACAGGCCGTTGCCCAGCGTGCCGCGCAGGGCCTGGGTCCCGGCCTCCGCCCGCCGCCGGATCTCGCCCAGATTGGCGGCGATGCCGGCTGCGTTGGCCGCCATCGCCTCGGCGCGGAGATTGTCTTCCTCGACCACCGAGGACTCGATCGCCGTCAGCACGCCGCCCGCCTTCGCCAGCAGCGCGGTCACCCCGTCGATGGCCTGTTTGGTGCCGGGGACCCACAGGTAGCGGTTCATCTCGGCCAGACGCTCGCGGGCGACGGCCAACTGGGCGCGCATCGCCTCGGCATCCTGGGGATCGCGGCGGTCGATGTAGCGGGTCAGATGCTCCTGCATCAGCAGGGTGGCGATGGCGGCATCGCTGGCGAGCGCGGTCGAATCGACACCGCCGGCATTCTTGAGCTGGTTCAGCTTCTGCCGGGTCTCGGCGACCAGAGGCTCCAGCACGCCCGTCATCTGGCCGTTGCGGTCGCTGCGGAGAGCGATCAGCTTCTGCACCGCCGCCCAATAATCCTCCAACGAGGCATGGGCCTTGGCCACCGCCTGCCGGTCTGCCGTCTCAACCACGCCTTTGGCCAGCGCATCGAGCCGCTCGCGCAGCGTATCGTGCCGCCAGGAGGCGTCGAGCAGGCTCTGGTCGTCGCCATAGGTCAGATGGTCGCGCACCGCGACCTCCAGGTCGCGCAGGCTGACGTCGGCGTCGGCCGCGACCTGGGACAGGTCGGCGCGGCCGGAGAAGGCGCCGATGTCGCGCGACACCGCGTAGAACCAGCCGAGCCCGACCAGGGCCAGCAGGACCACCAGCCCAAGTGCGATGCCGAAGCCCGCGCCCACCCGCGCCGACACGGTCATGTCGCGGAATCGGGTCCGGCGGCCGCTCCGGGACAGAATGCCGTTCCGCTTCACACCGACTCCCGCTCGCGCTGTGCCTGACAATTTCCGCGTCCGTCCGGCCACAACCAATGAGCAGCCTGTCGCTGCGCAATGAGCGGCCGGTCGCCGCGCGGCGCGGATTGTAGCTTGGCTATCCCCTCAGGCAAACAGACAAGTGTGCGACGGAGTACCGCCAAAGATCAGGCGGTGCCAGTATCGGCGCCTATGTCGGCGCCGATGTCGGCGTGGGCGTCGGTGAACGCATAGGCGTGCATGCCCAGGCTGCCGTGCTCGAATCCGCCATGCAGCCGCTCGGTCCTCGGCCGCGGCCCGGCGGCGCCGAGCGCCACCGGCAGTGGCAGGAAATGCTCGTCCGTCGGGTGGGCGCGGCGGGCATCCGGACTGGCGTCGAGCCAGTTGCCGAGCGCTTCGGCGTCGCCGGCCTCCAGCGTCCTGTCCAGCCAGCCGGCGAAGCCGGTTGCCCACGGGGCGGCGCTGGTGCCGCCGAAACGGAACTCCCGCAGGTTGTGCACGGCGCCGCCGCTGGCGAGGATCAGCACGCCGTCCCGCCGGAGGGGGGCGAGCGCCCGGCCGAGCGCGATGTGGTCGGCGGCGCTGCGGCCGGGCATCACCGACAGTTGCGCCACCGGGATATCGGCCTCCGGATACATCAGCATCAGCGGCACCCAGGCGCCGTGATCCAACCCCTGCGACGGATCGACGGCGGCTCCGGTCAGTTCCGCCACCCGCTCCGCCAGCGCCGGCGCGCCCGGTGCCGGGTAGCGCATGCGGTAGAGCGCGTCGGGAAAGCCGTAGAAGTCGTGGATGGTCTCCGGCGCCGTTGCCCCGCTGACCGCCGGCATACGCGTGGTCCAATGGGCCGAGACCGCGAGGATCGCACTCGGCCGGCCAAGCCTGCGGCCCAGCCCGGCCAGGAAGTCGCGTCCGGCGCTGGTCTCCAGGATCAGCGTGGGAGCGCCGTGGGAGACGAATACGGAAGGGAACGGAGCAGGGAGCGGAGCGATATCGGACATCGGTGAACGGAACTCCGGCCGGGCGATAGGGGAGGGCAGAGGGGGCGCGGCGACCCTTCCATTCGAGCAAAGAAAAACCCCGGCGCATAGGCCGGGGTTTTTCCAAAGTCCGTTGTTCACGCCGCAACAATCATTGCCGCGGAACCCGGCTGATCGCCAAATGCCGGTGATCGATCGGGGGACCGATCAGTGCAGATGCTTCGGCAGCTCGCTGATCGACTGCTCGATCAGCTTGTCGGCCTGGGCGGCGGGCAGGCCGCTGGACAGGACGCGCTTGCTGGCGCCGATGGCGATGTCGACCGTCAGGTTGCGGACCTCGGCCAGCGCCGCGGCTTCCGCCTGGGCGATGCGGTCCATGGCCTGGGCCTCACGACGCTTCAAGGACGCTTCGAGATCGCTGCCGGCCTGGCTGCGCAGGCGGGCGGCTTCCTCGCGGGCATGGGCCAGAACGGCCTCCGCTTCCTTCTGGGCATCCGCCAGACGGCTCTGGTAGCCGTTCAGCAGGGCCTGGGCGTCGCGGTGGAGACGCTCGGCCTCGTCCAGTTCGGAGCGGATGCGCTCGGCACGGCCATCCAGCATGGTGCCGATGGCGGCCGACGCCTTCTTCCAGACCAGGGCCACGAAGATGACGAAGGCGATTGCTACCCAAAATTCAGGTGCGTTCATCCCCGGCGCTCCTCAAGCACGGCCGCGACGGCGGCATCCGCCTGGGCCTGATCGACCTCGACGCCGGCCAGACGGCCGGTGATGTCCTGGACGATGCCGGTCGACTCGGCGCGGATGTTGGCCAGAGCCTGTTCCTTCGCCGCGGCGATGGAGGCTTCGGCAGTACGCAGGCGTTCGGAGATATCGGCGTTCAGCTGGGCCTGACGGGCCTGGTTGTTCGCCTCGATCTCGGCGCTGGCCTCGGCGATGACGCCTTGGGCCTGGCTGCGGGCGCCGGCGAGGGACTTCTCGACCTGGGCCAGGATGGCCTCGGCCTCTTCCTTCAACTGGGCGGCCTTGGCGAGGTCGCGCGAGATGCGCTCCTGCCGCGCTTCCAGAACCTCGGCCACGCGCGGAAGCGCCTTCTTGGACATGAGGTAGTAGAGAACGCCGAAGGTCAGAGCCAGCCAGAAGATCTGGGTCGGGAAATTGGCGGGATTGAGCTGCGGCAGGCCGCCGGAAGCGTGCTCGCCGCCGTGCGCCGCGTCCGGAGCGTGCTCCGCCGCGGCCGCCAGGACGGTGCCGGCCATCGTGGTGAGGGTGGCGAGCGAAGCGCCCGCCACTCCCGACCAGCGGGCCAGCCGGCCTTTGGCCAACAGGTTCGGCATGATCGGTCCCCCTAGGCAAAGGAGCGGCGCCGAAACTCCGATCAGGAAGCCCGGCGCCGCGTCAGAGCTGTTTTTTTGAAAAGCCGCTCTGGCCTTAGGCGAACAGGATCAGGAAGGCGATCAGCAGGGCGAACAGCGCGACGGCTTCCGTCAGCGCGAAGCCCAGAATGCCGATCGGGAAGACCTTCGGCTGGACGGCCGGGTTGCGGGCGATCGAGCCGATCAGCGTCGAGAAGATGTTGCCGATACCCAGGCCGACACCGGCGAGGGCGATAACGGCAAGACCGGCACCGATGAACTTGGCGGCTTGAGGATCCATAGTACTCTCTTCCTCTAGGTAAGGGTGAACTTGTTGGAACTGTTGGTGAACTCTAGTCCGGCGACCGTCAGGCGCTGCTTAGTGCAGTTCCAGGGCGTCGCGGATGTACAGGCAGGTCAGGATCGAGAAGACGTAGGCTTGCAGGAAAGCCACCAGGAACTCGAAGCCGGTCAGGGCGACGTTGATCGCCAGCGGGACGAGGCCGGTGACGAAGCCCAGCGCGCCGAGACCGCTGATCATCATGACCGTGAAGCCGGCAAAGACCTTCAGCATCGTGTGACCCGCCATCATGTTGGCGAAAAGTCGGATCGAGAGGCTGACGGGGCGCATCACGTAGGAGATCACCTCGATCGGGATGAGGATCGGGGCGAGCGCGATCGGAGCGCCATGCGGCATGAAGAAGGAGAAGAAGTGCAGGCCGTGCTTCATCAGGGCCAGGATGGTCACGAACACGAACACCGTCGCCGCCAGCGCAAACGTCACGATGATGTGGCTGGTGAAAGTGAAGGTGTACGGGATCATGCCGATCATGTTGCCGATCAGCACGAACATGAAGATCGAGAACACGAACGGGAAATAGGGGCGGGCGTCGTGGCCGGCGTTGTCGCGCACCAGGTTCGCGACGAACTCGTAGAACATCTCGGCCAGCGACTGCAGGCGGCCCGGAACCATCGACTTGTTCGCCACGCCCATGACCAGCAGGGCGTAGATCGCCGCCACGGCCACGACCATGAAGAAGGCCGAGTTCGTGAAGGACACGTCGTAGCCGCCGAGCACGATCTGGAACAACGGGTTGATTTGGAACTGGTGCAGCGGATCCAAGGTCGTCCTCGCTCAGTGTGCGTCGCCGTCTTGGCGCTCGTTGTCGTCCCCAGTGGGCCGGCGGTAGCCGGCGGCGATGCCGAAGCCGGTTACGGCCCGGTAGACGTTCAGGACTCCCGCCGCAGCCCCCAGGAAGAACATGACGATCAGTCCCCAGGGCGCGGTGCCGAGCCAGCGATCGAGCAGAAGCCCGCCGCCGACGCCGACGATCATGGCAGCGACCAGTTCAGTCCCGATGCGCCAGGCGGTGGCGAGAGCGCCCTGCGGCGGACGGTGGTATTTGCTACCGGGTCCGCCCGACCAGCCGCGTTGTCCCTCACGCGCCTTCCGCAACCGGGCTTCGAGGTCATCCAAGGGATCGGGGGGCGATTTGTTGTCCATTGCGCCTCTCAATCACGCTTGGCTCGCAGCCATGCGAAAGCGGCGAGACCATACGGGCGGGGCGCTACCCTGTCAAGTCGCAAAACCTGTGGTGTAAGTCTTTGAAAAATATAGAAAAGAGCGGAAAAGTGACCGATTTCGCCGCGCTGCGGCGCGTTGTCCCGCTCCAGCATGCGAAAAAACCCGGTGGTATGACCGCTTTTCAGGGTTTTTTCGCCGCTTTTCACCCGGTCCGGGGCCGGTCCGCCCCCCTCAGCTCCCGATGCGGGACGACAGATCCTGGGCGATCTTGTCGGCTGTGGTGCCGCCGGGATACACCCCGACGAACTTCCCGTCCGGCCCCATCAGGTAAATAAAGCTGGAGTGATCCATCAGGTAGTCGTCGGCTTTTCCATCTTTTTGCGGGGCCTTGGCATAATAGACGCGATAGGCGCGCGCCGCCTCCCGGACCTGCTCCGGCGTGCCGGTCAGGCCGACCAGACGGGGGTGGAACAGGCCCACATAGTCCTTCATGTGCGCCACAGTGTCGCGGTCCGGGTCGATCGTGATGAAAATCGGCCGGACCTGCTCCGATTTCGGCCCCAACTGGTCGAGCGCCTGGGTCATCACCCCCAGCTCGGTCGGGCAGACGTCCGGGCAATAGGTATAGCCGAAATAGATCAGCATATACTTGCCGCGGAAATCGGCGTCCGTGACCGACTTGCCGGTGTGATCGGTCAGCGTGAAGGGACCGCCGATCGGCACGGCGGACTTCGTTCCGCTTTCCACCGTGGTGGCGGCGTTGCGCACCTGCCACCAGGCGATCCCGGCGGACACGGCGATGGCGAGGGCGGAGGCGGCGGCGATGCGCAGGAGTCGTGTCTTCATGGTCCGTCAGGAATGGGGCCGTCCGCAGCCGAGGTCAAGGGGGCGCGGCGCCATTGCGCAGCCGACATCGCGCAGGCGATGCGCCGGTCAGGCCGCTTTCGCCGCCATGGCCGCCTTTGCCTCCATGCTGTGGCCGGTCGCCGCCAGATGCTCGCCGATCCGCTTGTCGGCGCGCTGGATATGCTCGAACAACCATTCGCGCAGCAGCGCCAGCAGCTCGTCGGCCACGGACTCGCCGGCGTCGAGGCGGCGGCGCAACTCGCCGGCACGGGTGCGCAGAGCCTCGTGCTGGGCCTTGTGAGTGGTGACGTCGGAATAGCCGCATTGGTCCATCAGCCGCTCCTCCTGCTCGAAATGCAGGTCGGTGTAGGCCAGCAGCCGGCCGACTGCCTCGGCCAATGCCCGGCGGTTGCCGCCCTCCCGTCCCTTCGGCCCGGCCTTGGCCTTCTGGGCGAGGGAGGCCGCTTCGTTCATCAGCGCGATCAGGATCATGTGGTCGGTGTCGATCACCTCCTCGCCGACCTCAAGGCCGTCGGTCCAGGGCATGAACAGCTCCGACCCTTCCGACGGCACGTCATGCAGGGCGGTGAGCGGCGCGGAGTTGATCGCCCCGACATTGACCAGGAAGGCATCGACCATCCCGCGCAGCCCCTGCGCCTGCTGCGACAGACCGCCGGCGGCCTCCAGCAGGGCGTCGGCCGACCGTTCGGTCTCCAGCGCGGCCCCGGACACCGCGTCGATGCTGGTGGAGACCTGCCGGGTGCCCTCCGCCGCCTCGCCGGCGCTGCGGGCGATCTCGCCGGTGGCGGCGCCCTGCTGCTGGACGGCGGCGGCGATGGAGGTGCCGATCTCGTCGCTGCGGGCGACGATGGCGCCGATCTCGTGGATCGCCGCGACGGCGGCACGCGTCGCCTCCTGCACGTCGGCGATGTGGCGGGCGATCTCTTCGGTGGCCTTGGCGGTCTGGTTGGCCAGCGTCTTCACCTCGCCGGCGACAACGGCGAATCCCTTGCCCATCTCGCCGGCGCGCGCCGCCTCGATGGTGGCGTTCAGGGCCAGCAGGTTGGTCTGCCCGGCGATGCCGGCGATCAGATCGGCCACCTCGCCGATCTTCTGGGCTGCCTGGCCCAGTCCGTCGATCCGCTCGCCCGCCTTCTGCGACGCCTCCACCGCCTGGGTGGAGATGGCCGAGGAGGTCACCACCTGTTCGCCGATCACGGCGATGGAGCCGGTCAGCTGCTCCGCCGCCGAGGCGACGGTCTGCACGCTGCTGTTGGCCTGCTGCGAGGCGCTAGCGACGGAGGTCGCCTCGCGACGGTTGCGGTCGGCGGTGGCGGACAGGGCGCGGGCGGTGGTCTCCAGCGTGCCGACGGCGCTGCCGACGGTGCGGATCGTCTCGGCGATGGTGGCGTCGAAGCGGTCGGTCAGCCGCTTCAGCGCCTGGGCGCGCTGTTCGGTGACGCGATGTTCGATCTTCTGCCGGTCCCAATGGCGGGCGAGATCGATCTGCTGGACGCGGAAGACCTCGACCGTGCGGGCCATCGCGCCGATCTCGTCGCCGCGGTCCAGTCCGGGGACGGCGACAGCGCTGTTGCCGCCGGCCAGATCCTGCATGACGCGGCCCAGCCCGTCCAGCGGCCGGACGATGGCGCGGCTGACCAGCAGGGCGAGCAGCACGGCGGCGAGCGCGATCAGCAGCCCGGTCCCGGCCAGCCGCAGCGCGGCATGGCGGAAGGCGACGTCGACGTCGTCGATGTAGATGCCCGACCCGATCAGCCAGCCCCAGGGGGCGAAGCCCTTGACATAGGACAGCTTCGCCACCGGCTGGGCCGACCCCGGCTTGGGCCAGAGATAGTCGACGAAGCCGGCGCCGTCGGCCTTCACCACCCGCACGAACTCCTGGAACAGCAGCTTGCCGTTCGGATCGGCGTTGCGCGACACGTCGGTGCCGTCCAGCTCCGGCTTGATCGGGTGCATGATCATGCGCGGGGCAAGGTCGGTGATGAAGAAATACTCGTCGCCATCGTGGCGCAGGGCCTTGAGCGCGATTTTCGCCTGGGCCTGTGCCGCGTCGCGGGGGAGGGTGCCGGCGCGTTCCTGCGCCTCGAAATGGGCGATCAGGCTGTGGGCGACCTCGACGACGTTGCGGGTCTTGTCCTGGCGATCGGCCATCATCTCCGCGCGCAGGCCGATCAGGCTGACCGCGGCGACCAGGACCAGCCCAAGGCCGGCCGCGGCCAGGATCAGTGCGATCTTGCCCTTGATGCTGATGCGTTCGAACAAGGCAACGGTCACGGCGGCAACCCCCTCCGGCAACGAAACGGCGATGTCCATAAAATTTTCGGGACTTTTGCCGGAAGGGGGCTGCTCGTCAAGTCGTAATGTTCGTATATCTTACCTTTCGTTCATCGGAATGTCATTATTGCAACCATAGTAGGGTGTGTCCTGCGAATGCCGGCCGTTGAACCGACGGGAGATGCGGCGGCCGCAGCTCCCGCACAACCCCAGGACGATTCCGAGGGATCAGAGGACCGTCAGCATGCTGGCGACCAGCGGATGGCGGACGATGTCCTTCTCCGTCAGGCGGGCGACGGCGATTCCCTCCACCGCCTCCAACCGGCGGGCGATGTCGGCCAGCCCGGACAGGTTGTCCAGCAGGTCGGTCTGGTCGGGATCCCCGGTCAGCACCATGGTGGAATGCCAGCCCAGCCGGGTCAGCAGCATCTTGATCTGGGCATAGGTGCAGTTCTGCGCCTCGTCGATCACCACGAAGGCGTTGTTCAGGGTGCGGCCGCGCATGAAGCCGACCGGGGCGATTTCGATGGTGCCGTCGGCCATCATCGTGCGCAGCCGCTTGGACCCCAGCCGGTCGGTCAGCGCGTCGTAGAGCGGGCGGAGGAAGGGCGCCATCTTCTCATGCATGTCGCCGGGCAGGTAACCGATGCTCTCGCCCGCCTCGATGGCCGGGCGGGACAGGACGATCCGGTCGACGCTGCCCGATTCCAGCGCCTCCACCGCCGAGGAGATGGCGATGTAGGTCTTGCCGGTGCCCGCCGGCCCCAGCGCCACCACCAGATTGTGCGTCTTGATGGCGTCCATCAGAAGCTTCTGGTTGGGGTTCTGCGGCTTCACCTTGCGGAGATAGCTCTGGTCGCGGCGATCCTCGCTCCCACCGAGCGGGTCCCAGCCGAAGGCGGCGGGGGCCGTCATACCGGGGAAAAGCGGGTGGACGGTGGAGTCGTCCGCCGCAGCGATGCCTTTGCTCGAACGCTTGGCCATGTCGCATCTCCTCGAATGGTGGGGGTGGCGCCGGAATTGGGCACAAAAAAGCCTCCCGCAGGGGGGAGGCTCGATCGGTCGCATGGATGCGCGGTGATGGGTGCTTTGCCGGGCACTGCGGCCGGATGGCGTGCCGGGTCCGGACATGCCGGTGCGGGCCGACGGGGGAGGTGCTCTATGGGCGAAACAAGGTGCAAGAGAACCTCATCGTCGTTGAAAGCCACGCAACCTGACTGTACCGGTCATAACGCGCGGCGTCAGGCAAAATTGCGGCCGACGCAAAATATTCATACCAGATGTGGTGTGGGTGCCGCAGGAAAGCCGCCAGAGCGGGCTTGGTAACCCTTTCCGCCGAGCCGGACCGGCGGCGGGATAGCCTTCCGGCGGAGGCAACCGAAAGGCTTTGCCGCTGTCGTGCGCTTTCATTACTATGGTCGGCCACGGGGGAAATCGAAAGTCAAGTTGCAACCCTGGCCTGTCCACCCTGGTGGCTGGCTGCGATCCCAGGTCGTCGCATCGGGCGAGGGCCGGGGAGGGTGGGCGTTTGCCCAGGGCCAAGCGGCGGCGCGGCTTTCGATTGTCACCCCGGCGGACGGGGAAACTCTTGAATCCGACCGGTGTGGACGGCTAGAAGGCGCTGATTGGCTGGCTCGATGCCGGTGTTGCGCGACGGGTGTACCGGGGCGGCCCTGGGGCGGTTGCGGACGCACGGGTAAACCGGATGCACGGCACGGGGCGGCAGGAACGAACGGGAAGGCTACGGTGAGCAGCGCCAGTCAGGTCGCCGAACGGGATGCGCCGTTCCAGTTGCGTGGCAACTCCTTCACCATGATGGTGCTGAAGGTTTTCGCCCCGACATCGCCGGATTTCTTCACCCAACTGAACGTCAAGGTGCGGCAGGCACCCAACTTCTTCCGCAACGCGCCGGTGGTGCTGGATTTCGACGACCTGCCGGAGAGCATCGTCTTCGATCTGGGCGCCTTCGTGGCGCAGGTGCAGGCGCTGCATCTGCTGCCGGTCGGCTTCCAGGGCGGGCCGCAGCCGGTGCGCGAGGCGGCGATGACGGTCGGGCTGACGCCGATGCCGTCGGGCCGCGCCGCCAAGCTGGAAGAGGTGGTGAAGGCCCCCGACCCGCGGCAACAGGATCAGCAGACGCCGATCCCGGCGCCGCAGGTGCTGATCGAGGTGGTCCACCGCCCGACGGTGGTGGTGACCGAGCCGGTGCGTTCCGGCATGCGGGTCTATGCCGAGAAGACCGATCTGATCGTCACCAGCTCCGTCTCGCCCGGAGCGGAACTGCTGGCCGACGGAAACATCCATGTCTACGGCGCGCTGCGAGGCCGGGCGCTGGCCGGATTTTCCGGCGACGGCAACGCCCGCATCTTCTGCCACAGCCTGGAGGCGGAGGTGCTATCGGTCGCAGGCAATTACCGTGTCAGCGAAGACATCGGCAGTGACTTTTACAAGAAAGCCGTGCAGGTTTTCCTGCGCGACGGCGTCCTCAGCATGGACCTGCTGAAGACCGCCTGAAAGCTGAAGCGACGGAATCTTGTTCGGGGGCTGAAATCTCCGGACGGTGTTTGGTATCGGTGACGGCAACTTTGGGATTATGGGAGAGGCTCCGTTGAGCAAGATCATCGTCATGACCTCCGGCAAGGGCGGTGTCGGCAAGACGACCTCGTCCGCGGCCTTTGCGACCGGGCTGGCGCTTCGCGGCTTCAAGACGGTCGTCATCGATTTCGACGTTGGCCTGCGCAACCTTGATCTGGTGATGGGTTGCGAGCGCCGTGTGGTCTTCGACTTCATCAACGTCATCAACGGCGAAGCGAAGCTGAACCAGGCGCTGATCAAGGACAAGCGGATCGAGAACCTGTACATCCTCCCGACCTCGCAGACGCGCGACAAGGATGCGCTGACCCGCGAGGGGGTGGAGAAGGTGCTGAACGAGCTGTCGAAGGAATTCGACTACATCCTGTGCGACAGCCCGGCCGGCATCGAGCGTGGTGCCCTGATGTCGCTTTATTTCGCCGACCACGCGATCATCGTCACCAACCCGGAAGTGTCGTCGGTGCGCGACAGCGACCGCATCCTGGGTGTGCTGAACTCGCGCTCCCGCCGGGCGGAACAGGGGCTGGAGCCGGTGACGCAGCAGTTGCTGCTGACCCGCTACGACCCGGAGCGCGTCGAGCGCGGCGAGATGCTGAAGGTCGACGACGTGCTGGAGATCCTGGCGATCCCGCTGCTCGGCGTCATTCCGGAAAGCCAGGCGGTGCTGCGCGCCTCCAACGTCGGCATGCCGGTGATCCTTGACGAGGTCTCCAACGCCGGTCTCGCCTATTCGGACGCGGTCGGCCGCTTCCTGGGCGAGGACATCGAGCATCGCTTCGTCACCCCCCAGAAGAAGGGCCTGTTCAGCCGGCTCCTGCGGAGGAGCGCATGAGCATCTTCAACTTCTTCCGCGCCGCCCCGCGCGCGTCGGCCGTCCAGGCCAAGGAGCGTCTGCAGATCGTCATGGCGCACGAGCGCGCCGGGCGCAGCGGCCCCGACTATCTGCCGATGCTCCAGCAGGAGTTGCTGGCGGTCATCGCCAAATACGTCAACATCGACGAGAACAAGGTCGAGGTGAAGCTCGACCGCGGCGGCGATTGTTCGACGCTGGAGGTCAACATCGAACTGCCGGCCCGCGAGCAGGCCAAGGCCGCGGCGGCCGCCAAGCCGGCGGAAAAGCCGGCCGGCAACGACGATGCTGCGGCCAAGCGTGCGGCCGGCAATGCCGGCGCGAAGAAGCGCATCTGAGCGAACCCGGCCTTCGACCGTTCGATATCCGCTTGGCGAAATCCCTCCGGCGTCACGGCGCCGGGGGGATTTTTCTTTCCGGCGAGACGATCCTGCCGCGCGGATTCGGGCTGCGGCATCGGGCATAGGCCGTCCCTGATCCTCCGTCCGGGTTTACGGCCGGGCGGGGACGGGGTATCAACAGGGATACACCGCTCGAAAGCCCAATGGCTCCAAAGGCCTGTTGCGGGCGGCGAGGGTGGACCGACCACGGGACAAGAGGGTGCATATGTTCCTCGATTGCTCGTCGCTGCTCGCCGAGAACCCGCCGCGGCCTTCGAACGGGATTGCGGTCACGGACATCGACGGCGACGGCGCCTTCGAGCTGGTCGTGGCCGGCTACCGCACCGCCAACCTCGTCCTGAAATGGACCGACGGCCGTCTGGTCGACGTCGCCACCCCGCTGATCGCCGATCCCTCCAGTCCCGCCATGGGGCTGGCAGCCGCCGACATCGACGGCGACGGGCGGGAGGAGCTTTACGTCGTCAATTGCGACCGCGCCACCGGTGCCAAGGACATGGCCGACCGGCTGTTCGCCTGTTTCGGCAAGCATTGGCTCGACCTTTTCGCCCAGGCGGAGAATGCCGGGGCGGCCAACCACACCGCCGCCGGCGCGGTGGCGGCGCTCGACCGCTGGGGGCATGGCCGCTACGGCTTCCTGGTGGCGACCGACGGCGGGCCGCTGCGCCTCTATGAGCTGACCCGGCGCGGCCGGCTGGAGGATGGGGCGGAGGAGGCCGGTCTCGACTCCATCGGCGCGGCGCGCGGCGTCGTCACCCTGCCCATCGTCTCCGACCATATGGATGTGGTGACGGTCAACGACGGCGGCCCCAACCAGCTGTTCCGCAACCTGGGCGACGGCAATTTCGAAGAGATCGCCGAGGAACGCGGCATCGCCGATTCGCGGCCGTCCGGACGCGCGGTCGCGGCGCTGGATGTCGACGGCGACGGCCTGTTCGATCTGGTGGTCGGCACCTGGGATGGGGCGCAGCGCCTGTTCCACCAGCGTATGGGCGGCGCCTTCATCGAATCTGCCGGCGCCGACATGTCGATGCCCGGCCGCATCTTCACCGTCGTCGCCGCCGATTTCGACAATGACGGCTATGAGGAGCTGTTCTTCCATGCCCATGGCGAACCCAACCGCCTGTTCGGCTGGCGCAACGACCAGTGGCAGGAGCTGGAGCTGGGCGATGCGGCCGAGCCGAAGGGGCTGGGCACCGGCGCGGTCGCGGCCGACATCGACGGCGACGGCCGGCTGGAACTGGTGCTGGCGCACGGCACCGCCCATGGCGGGCCGGATGCCGTGGCGCAGCCGCTGTCCATCTACCGTCCGGCCGCCTCGCACAATGGCTGGCTGCGCGTGCAGCCGCTGACCCCCTATGGCGCGCCGGCCCGCGGCGCCGTCGTCAATCTAACCGCGGGTGGCCGCCGGCAGCGCCGGGTCGTCAGCGCCGGGTCCGGCTATCTCTGCCAGGGCGAGCCGGTGGCGCATTTCGGGCTGGGCGCCCTGCACGAGGTGGAGCAGGTCGAGGTGCGCTGGCCCGACGGCACGGTGGTGACGGTGGACAACCCGCCGGCCGGCCGGCTGCTGACCATCCCCTATCCGCCGGAATAGGCGATACTCATCCAACCGGATGATGGTCACCCAAATATTTCGGCACCGCAATGGGTAGGGCCTTTCCTGACAGCTTCCGTCACATTAAAGTGCATTTCGTTGCGGCGCCCGCGGTGCGGGGCATCGCGCGGCATGTCGATCCGGAAATAATCCGTTCCTGCCGCCCGGTTCGCGCTGCAATACGGCGCACACAGGACCATGCCGCTCTGGGCGGGGCAGGTCTGGAAGCGGGAGACCGGAAGGCATATGGCACGACGCGACGTCCCCCTGACGGGGGTGGAACGCTTCTTCGACCCGGATGAAGTCATCGTTTCCAAGACCGATCTGAAGGGGCGGATCACCTACGCGAACCGGGTGTTCCAGCGGGTTGCCGGTTATGAGGAGGCGGACCTGATGGGCGCCCCCCATTCCATCGTCCGCCATCCCGACATGCCGCGCTGCGTCTTCAAGCTGCTGTGGGACACGCTGGCGGCGGGGAAAGAAATCTTCGCCTATGTGGTCAACCGCGCCCGCAACGGCGATCATTACTGGGTCTTTGCCCATGTCACGCCCAGCTTCGACGCCGAAGGGCGGGTGATCGGCTATCACTCCTCCCGCCGCGTGCCGGAGCGGTCGGCGCTGGAGAAGGTCATCCCGCTCTACCGCCAGCTTCTGGACATCGAAAACAGCCATGCCGACCGCAAGAAGGGGATGGAGGCGGGATTCGCCGCCGTCCTCGCCCTGCTGGCGGAGAAGGGGATCGGGTATGACGAATTCGTCTTCTCCCTCTAAGTCGTCTTCCCTCAGGGCATCTTCCCTGACACGGGCGGGCGGTCTGGCGATGCTGGGCGGGGTGGCGCTGGCGGCTTTGCTGACGGTCGACCTGCTTGGGCTCGGCGGGATCGCCCTGCGCGCCGGGCTGGCCGCGGCCGGGCTGGCGGCGATCGGCGGGGCGGTGCTGTTCCTGCGCCGCGCCTGTGCGGTGGTGGACCAGCTGACCCGCGTGAATCGTGCGATCTCCGCCGGCGATTTCGAGGCGCGGGTGATCGGCATCCGCGAGGGCGGGGCGCTCGGCGAGCTGATGCACGCCACCAACGACGCCATCGACCGCACCGACGCCTTCGTGCGCGAGGCGACCGCCTCCATGCACGCGGTTTCGGAACACAAGTATTTCCGCCGGATCATGCTGCGCGGCATGCAGGGCGGTTTCCTGCACGCCAGCCGCACCATCAATGCGGCGACGGAGAGCATCTCGCGGAAGGTGGCGGGCTTCGCCGGCGTGACCCAGCGCTTCGAAGGCCAGATCCAGAGCGTGTGCAGCGAGGTGGCCGACACCGCCCACCAGCTGGAGGTCTCCGCCCGTACCATGGAGACGGATGCGACCCAGGCCACCGGCAAGGCATCGTCGGTCGCGGCGTCGGCCGCCCAGACCGGCAGCAATGTCGGCAGCGTCGCCGCCGCGACGGAGGAGCTGTCCGCCTCCATCGCGGAGATCGCGCGCCAGATCGGCGAGGTCGCCCAGGTCGCGGAAGACGCGGCGGGCGAGGCCGAGCGCTCCAACGCGCTGGTCGGCAACCTGTCCGGCGCGGCGCGGACGGTGGGCGACGTCATCACCCTGATCAACGACATCGCCAGCCAGACCAATCTTCTGGCCCTAAACGCCACCATCGAGGCGGCCCGCGCCGGCGAGGCGGGGAAGGGCTTCGCCGTCGTGGCGCAGGAGGTGAAGCGGCTGGCCGACCAGACCGCCAAGGCCACCGGCGACATCGCCGCCCAGATCGCCGGCATCCAATCCTCCACCGAGGAGGCGGTGGGCGCCATCGTCGGCATCGGCCGCACCATCCAGTCGATCAACCAGATCGCCGCCGGCATCAGCGCCGGGATTGAGCAGCAGGGCTCCGCCGTGCGCGAGATCGTCGTCAACATGGAACAGGCCGCCGCCGGCACCCGTGCGGTCTCCGACGACATCCGCGAGGTCACCGACGCCGCCGGCCGCACCAGCGGCACCGCGCACGAGGTGTTCGCCGCCTCCGAACGCATGGCCGCCGAGGCCGACCGTCTGACCCGCGAGGTCCAGCGTTTCCTGGACGAAATGCACCGCGTGGCCTGACGGCTTTTCGGTGGTGCATTTCCTGCGGGGCGGTGACGTGCTCCGCATCAACTGCCCGGCGAATGTGCACAGCATGTGCATGGGATTTTGCAATGCGGAATTGATCTGGCGCGTTGCTCCTCAGATAAGAATTTTTGTTGCGAATTTGCGAAGAATTCGTGTTACGTGTCGGCAACATGGATGCCGCGCCCATGGCAAGTTCGCAACCTGTTGAGCAACCCGACGCCAGCATGCCTGCTGTTTCAGCAGCTTAACCGTACAACTCCCCCGAAATGCCGGATGGCGTCATGTCATCTGCGGCCAAGCGCCGCGGAAACCGGGAGGGCGGGCCGTTCACGGGGCGCCGGTGACCGTTGGCACGGCTTTTGATTTGGAGGATGCAGGGACGGTCATGACGGGGGACAAGACGATGAGCATGGCGGGCACCGATCTTTTCGAGCTGTCGCGGGGCGTGCTGGATGTTGCGTCGAAGAAGGTGTCCTTGATCGAGGACATCACCCGGCGCACCAAGATGCTGGCCATGAACGCCCTGATCGAGGCGGCGCGGGCCGGCGACGCCGGGCGCGGCTTCGCCGTCGTCGCCAACGAGGTGTCGGAGATCTCGACCCAGGTCAACAGCATCACCAAGGAGCTGCGGTCGGAGATCGTCGCCCGCGTCGACCATCTGACCACCACCGGCAGCGCCATGGTGCAGGAGATGCACGGCAAGCGGCTGGCCGACCTGTCGCTCAACATGATCGAGATCATCGACCGCAACCTGTATGAGCGGTCCTGCGACGTGCGCTGGTGGGCGACCGACAGCGCGGTGGTCGATTGCGCCGCCGACCCGACGGAGGAGGCGCGCCGCCATGCCTCGCGCCGGCTGGGCGTGATCCTGGAATCCTACACCGTCTATCTCGACCTGTGGATCGCCGACCGCAACGGCACCGTCATCGCCAACGGCCGGCCCGACCGTTATCCCGGTGCGCGCGGCGCCAACGTGTCGGACGAGCCGTGGTTCCGCCAGGCGCTGGCCACCCGCAACGGCGGCGAGTTCACCGTCGGCGACGTCGCCCGCAACCGCAGCCTGGACGACCGCGTCGTCGCCACCTATGCCACCGCTATCCGCCGCGACGGCGAGGCGGACGGCGACGCCATCGGCGTGCTCGGCATCTTCTTCGACTGGGAGCCGCAGGCCGCCGCGGTGGTCGAGGGCGTTCGGCTGGAAGCCGGCGAACGCGAGAAGTCGCGCTGCCTGCTGCTCGACGCCCGCCATCGGGTGATCGCCTCGTCCGACGGCCGCGGCCTGCTGACCGAGACGGTGCCGCTGCGCCGCAGCGCCTCCACCATGGGGCACTATATCGACGACAAGAACCGTCTGGTCGGCTACGCCCTGACGCCCGGCTACGAGACCTACAAGGGGCTCGGCTGGTATGGGGTCATCGTTCAGGAGCGGTGATCCCGCCGTCTTCACTGTCGCCTTCGGGAACGGGGCCGGGATACACTCCCGGCCCTGTTCCGTTTCGGGGTTCGCAATGTCTGCCCAGCAGTTGACCGTCCGTCGGGAAACCTTCCCCATCCGCGGCGCCTTCCGCATCTCGCGCGGGACCAAGACCGAAGCCGCGGTGGTGGTGGCGGAGGTGACCGACGGCCCCCACCGCGGCCGCGGCGAATGCGTGCCCTACGCCCGCTATGGCGAGAGCGTCGACGGAGTCGCCGCCGCGCTGGAGGCGATGGCCGGGGCGGTGGCCGGCGGGCTCGACCGCGACGCGCTGGCCCGGCAGATGCCGCCGGGCGCCGCCCGCAACGCGCTGGACTGCGCGCTCTGGGACCTGGAGGCCAAGCGCAGCGGCGTGCCGGCCTGGAAACTCGCCGGGCTGGCCGAGCCGTCGGGGCCGCTGGTCACCTGCTACACGCTGAGCGTCGACGAACCCGAGGCGATGGCCGCCGCGGCCCGCGAGCGGGCGCCGCGCCATCCGCTGCTGAAGATGAAGCTGACGGGGGAGGGCGATCTCGACCGCGTCCGCGCCGTCCGCGCCGCCGCCCCCGCCGCGCGGCTGGTGGTCGACGCCAACGAGGGCTGGACGTTGGACCAACTGCACCAGTTCGCCCCGGTGCTCGCCGGGCTGGGCGTCGAGATGATCGAGCAGCCGCTGCCGGCCGGCCAGGACGAGGCGTTGCGTGGAATCGACTGTCCGGTGCCGCTCGGCGCCGACGAATCCTGCCATGGGCTGGAGTCGTTGGAGCGTCTGCGAGGGCTCTATCGGGTGGTGAACGTCAAGCTGGACAAGACCGGCGGCCTGACCGAAGCGCTGGCGATGACCCGCGCCGCCCACGCCATGGGCTTCGAGGTGATGGTCGGCTGCATGGTTGCGACCTCGCTCGCCATGGCGCCGGCGATGCTGGTGGGGCAGGGCGCGCGCTACGTCGATCTGGACGGCCCGTTGCTGCTGGCCCGCGACCGCGACCCGGGGCTGGTCTATGACGGTGCGGTGGTCCAGCCGCCGGTCGCGGAGCTGTGGGGGTAGGGCAGCACTTAGCCCCCTCCCTGACCCTCCCCCTCTTCGAGGGAGAGGGGACTACCGCAGCTTTGCAAATTGACCCTCTCCCGCGATCGGACCGACCTTCGGTCGGCCGAGGGCGGGGGAGGGAGGGACCCGCGGCGACGCCGTGGGAGGGAGGGGGCAACCGAAGCCTGCGCCTCACGCCCCCTGCACATAAGGCGGCGGCGGAGTCCCCACCGACGCCGGCACATAGGGCGTATCGGCCAGCCCGTTGACCTTGGCGGCCATGACGAAGTCGTTCTCGTGCAGCCCACTGATCTTGTGGGTCCAGAAGGCGACCGAGCAGTGGCCCCAGCCGTAGCGGATCTCCGCATGGTGGCCTTCCGCCTCGCAGAGGTCGCCGACCTGGACGGCGAAGGCCTGGGCCTGGGCGAAGTCGGGGAACTTGAAGTCGCGTTCGATGCGGTCGGGATCCTCCTTCAGGACCCAGCCCGGCACCTGCACCAGATAGGAGGCGGCCATCTCCCGGTCCATCGGCGGTATCCCGCCGCGGCAGGGCTCGCAGGTCTTGCCCGCCAGTTCCTGCGTCGTCGGTGCTTGCGGTGTCATCCCGATCTCTCCCTTGTTGGTAGGCTGGTGTTGGTGGGCCGGACGGTCTGGGCTAGAACCTCACCGTCTACAAGCTTGGGGTCGGGCCGATGCTTCGGCAAGCCCGCCGCCCCGCCTGCACCCATTGCCGGGAATTTGGGAAGCGATCCGATGACTGACCTGCGCACCGACCTGCCCTTCGCCGACTACCAGTACCCGACCAAGCCGGTGGACGGGCGGCGGCTCGCCATCGTCGGCGAGGCGCCGGGGGCGGAGGAGGCGCGGCAGGGCACCCCCTTCGTCGGCCGCAGCGGCAAGCTGCTGGACGAATCGCTGGCCGCCGTCGGCATCGAGCGGGCGGAATGCCTCGTCGCCAACGTGTTCCGCTACCAGCCGCCCGGCAACAAGGTCGGGCACTTCTTCTCCTCGCGTGCCCGCGCCCGCAAGGAGGGGCGGGAGATCGACGAGAGTTGGGGCGCCTTCGGCACCTCCGACCGGCTGCTCGCCGAATTCGCCGGCGAGATCGAGCATCTGCGCGCCACCCTGGCCGAGTATCGCCCGTCGGTGATCGTCGCGCTGGGTCGCACCCCGACCTGGGCGCTGACCGGCGAGAACGGCATCCTGCAGCTGCGCGGCAAGCTGCTGCCCTGCCGCCTGCTGGAGGGGGTGGAGGTGGTGCCGACCTTCCACCCCAGCTATCTCCTGCGCGGCCAGCTGGTGGAGCAGCCGACCTTCCTGGCCGATCTGCGGCTGGCCGTGTCCCGCCTCAACCGTTAGGAAGTAGCCGCCAGACCGTCGTTTCGCGCGCCTCCCGGTCCTCCAGCTCGAGCGAGGTCGGGACGGTGTAGGTCGCCACCTTCTCGATCCCGCCGGCGGGGGCATAGGCGCGGCCGGGATCGCCCAGCAGGACCAGCGTGCCGGTCGCGGCGACCTCGCGCAGCCATGCGGTCACCCGCTCCGCCATCGGCTTCTCGTAGCAGACGTCGCCGGCCAGAACGACGTCGATGCCCGGCAGGGGGCGGCCGACCAGATCGGCGCTGACCGGCTTGACCTCCACCCCGTTGGCTTCGGCGTTCAGCGCGATGGCGGCGAGCGAGAAGCGGTCGATGTCGCAGGACTGCACCCGCGCCGCGCCGGCCTTCATCGCGGCGATGCCGACCAGCCCGGTGCCTGCGGCAAAATCGAGCACGGACTTGCCCTCCACCAACTCCGGCCGGTCGAGCAACAGCCGCGCCACAGCCTGCCCCCCCGGCCAAGCGAAAGCCCAGTATGGCGGTGGCAAATTCGTGGCGGCCAAGGTCTCCTCGGTCGCCTGCCAGAGTGGCGTGACCTCGGTGGCAAGATGAAGCTGGATTTCCGGCAACAGCGGGGTGGTCGTCAGCGTCGTGTTGTCGCGGACGAAATCTGGCGGGGATGCATTGTTCATACGAGGATTCCCAAGGGACTCCGCTGTTGGGGGGAAGGCGGCCGATGGCTTATGAATGTTACATAATTCAAACGGTGTAGACACAGCTGCGAACCCGTGTTACCCGTTTCCATCAGGGGAAAACAGAGGGATTGGGGGAGTCATGCGGCAGAGGGGAACCGCCATCGGCCTTTCGTTTGCGGCTTTGATCGCGCTCAGCCCCCTTACCGTGTCGACGGCCGCCGCACAAGACGGCGATTGCGTTCGTACGGTCCGCTCCATCTCCGATTTCACCATTCGCGGCGATGCCTGGACCTGGTGGGACCATGCCGCCGGCCAGTATGACCGCGAACACCGCCCCGCCATCGGCTCCGTCCTCGTCTTCAAGCGCACCGGTCACATGCGCCGCGGCCACGTCTCGCTGGTCAGCGCGGTGATCGACCGCCGCACCATCGAGGTCGACCACAGCTGGCTGGATGGCGAGGGGCTTCGCCGCGGCATGCGGGTGGTCGATGTGTCCCGCAACAACGACTGGTCCGCCGTCCGCGTCTGGCACGAGCCGACCGACCAGCTCGGCCTGCGCGTCTATGCCGCCTATGGCTTCATCATGCCGGACGGCGAGGAAGCGCCGCGCGGCGGCCGGATGCTGGATGCCGGCGACCGCGGCATGGACCAGGGCTTCGCCAGCAGCCCGCGCGGCCGCGGCAAGTCCACCGGCCCGCGCATGCTGGAAGCGTCGCTGCACCCGCAGAAGGGCCATGCCGTCTCGGTCCCCGGCCGCAAGCCGCAGAGCCTGCCGACCACGGCCGTCGCCTCCCTCGCCCCGCAGAAGCCGCAGCGCATGGATGTCGCCGTGTTGCCGTCGCGCAAGCCGGCCAGCGCGCATGCCGCCCCGGCCCCGGTGACGGTCGCCGAGGTCTCCTCGCCCGGCAGCCGCCGCACCGTCGCCCCCGGCCGCAAGCCCGGCTCCGGCAACTCCGTCGCCCAGTTGGCCGAGACCAGCGGGCGCTGAACGGCGCGTATCTCAGGTTTTCAGGAAGGGCGGGGCTTTGCTCCGCCCTTTTTTGTGCGGGAGTTGGGGCATCGAAGCCAACACCACCCTCACCATGCCCCCTATATCTTCCCCACCAGAATCGCCGCCAGCACCAGCCAGCCGAACCAGCGGTTGGACTTGAACTTGTCCAGGCAGTCGCCCTGATCGTCCGGCCGCCAGGTCGCGACCTGCCAGGCCAGCTGCAGGGCGGCCAGCGACAGCACCGGCAGGAACAGCCCGCCCAAGCCCGCAAGACGGCCGGCGATGCCGATGCCGACATAGGTCAGGGCGTAGAAGCCGTAGATCCAGATCTTGCTCTGGTCGCCCAGGCGCAGAGCGGTGGACTTGACGCCGATGCGGGCGTCGTCCTCCTTGTCCTGATGGGCGTAGATGGTGTCGTAGCCCAGCGTCCAGGCGATGCCCGTCACATAGAGCGCCACCGCCGGCCAGCCGACATCGTTCTGCACCGCCGCCCAGCCCATCAGCGCGCCCCAGTTGAAGGTCAGGCCAAGAAAAGCCTGCGGCCACCACGTGATCCGCTTCATCAGCGGATAGGTGAAGACCAGCAGCAGCGACAGCACGCCCAGACCGATGGCGGTCGTCCCCAACTGCACCAGAATCAGCAGCGACACCAGAAGCTGGGCCAACAGTAAGGCCAGCGCCTGACGCACCGACACCTGTCCCGACGGGATCGGGCGCGAGCGGGTGCGCTCCACCATCGCGTCGAACTTGCGGTCCAGGATGTCGTTGACGGTGCAGCCGGCGCCGCGCATCAGCACCGCGCCGACCCCGAACAGCGCCATCAGCCACAGCAGCGACGGCCAGTCCCGGAAGGGCTGCGGCATGGCCAGCGCCACGCTCCACCAGCAGGGGAACAGCAGCAGCCATGTCCCGATCGGGCGGTCTAGTCGCGCCAGCGTGACATAAGGGCGCAGCCGGGCGGGAATGCGGCGGGCGATCCACCCATCCTGCCGGATGTCGGTGAATCCGGAATCGGGAAGAGTCGGGCCGGTGGAAGCAGTGGGCATGACGGCGGTGTTTCCGCTGTGCTATGGAGATGTCGGAACAGCAATTCTGGCGAAGGTATCGGGCCGCCGTCCGTGCGGCAAGTGCGGCGCACAGCGTGTGACCGGAGTGAAGTCCGGAAACGGCGCGGCGAAGCACCCGGGCTCAAGCTATGAAAAATTGCAGTCCCAGGACTTGCGCGCGCCAAAATCGTGCCAATACTGTTTCTTTATCAAAACCTCAGCGGCTTGCAATCGCAAATGGACATGAGCACGAAACCGGACCGTTTCGCCGTCGTCATCGATGACGAGTCGATCATCTTGGCCGGGATGGAGATCATGCTGGACACCTGGGGCTATCAGGTGCTTGCCGCGGAGGATGTGGAAACCGTCCTGGCGAAGCTCCCCGGCTGTCCGGCGCCGGACGTGATCCTGTCCGATTACCGGCTGCGCGACGGCTGGTCCGGCATCACCGCGATTCGGGCGGTGCGCGAGGCCTGCGGCGCCGCCGTACCCGCCATCATCCTGACCGGCGACACCGGGGCCGAACTGATGGCCGCCGCGAAGGCGGATCAGATCCGCATCCTGCACAAGCCTGTCCAGCCCAACGACCTGCGCCGCCAGATCGACGCCCTGATCTCGACGCCCTGATCTCGACTCCTTGATCTCTGCCGCCGATCCGCATGTCCGGCGTCTGATCTGCTGACTTGCACGCCCGCGGCCGGCTATAGTCGGCGCCGCCCCGCGGAGACGAGAGCCATGGCCGACCCGATCAAGACCCGCCTGTATGTGGACAGCCCGCTGGCCGAAGGCCAGTCGGTCGGGCTGGACCATGAGCGCGCCCATTTCCTGCGCCATGTCCTGCGGCTGGACCGCGGCGACCCGGTGGCGGTGTTCAACGGCCGCGACGGCGAATGGCGGGCGGTGATCGACGGCTTCGGCAAGGGCTGGTGCTCGCTGACCGTGGCGGAGCAGCGGCGGGAGCAGGACTCGACCCCCGACCTGTGGCTTCTCTTCGCCCCGCTGAAGAAAGGCCGCATCGACTTCGTCGCCGAGAAGGCGACCGAGATGGGGGTTTCCCGCCTGTGGCCGGTCTTCACCCGCCGCACCGATCCCAACCGCGTCAACAGCGACCGGCTGCGCGCCAACGCGGTGGAGGCGGCCGAACAGTGCGAGCGCCTGAGCGTGCCGGAGATGGGCGAGGCGCTGCCGCTGGAGCGCGTGCTGGCCGGCTGGCCGGCCGACCGCCGGCTTTACCTGTGTGCCGAGGCCGGCTCCGCCCGTCCCATCGCCGAGGTGCTGCGCGACGCCCCTGCAGGCCCTGCAGCCCTGCTCATCGGGCCGGAGGGGGGCTTCGACCAGTCGGAACTTGACGAACTCGCCAAACTTCCCTTTGTTGTTCCGGTGGGATTGGGTCCGCGCATTCTGCGGGCCGACACGGCGGTGGTGGCGGCGCTGGCTTGCTGGCAGTCCTTGGCCGGGGACTGGACTGCCGGGGGAAGCGACCGGCGTCCGCCATTCCGCGCGCCGATCCCGTAACCGGCCGTCACCCGGCCGATCCTCCGTCCACTTCCCGCGAGAGACTTCATGTCCGCACCCCCGACCACGCGCGGCGAACCCATCACCGACCGCCGCCAGCTTGCGGCCTATCTCGAATCCGGCTGCAAGCCGGCGCCGGACTGGCGCATCGGGACCGAGCACGAGAAATTCGCCTACCGCACCTCCGACCTGCGGCCGCTGCCCTATGACGGGCCGGACGGCATCCGCGAGTTGCTGACCCGCATGACCCGCTTCGGCTGGCAGCCGGTGGAGGAGAAGGGCAACATCATCGCCCTGGTCCAGGACAAGGCCAACATCACGCTGGAGCCCGGCGGGCAGGTCGAACTGTCCGGCGCGCCGCTGGAGACCCTGCACCAGACCTGCGCCGAGGTGCATCGCCACCTGCGCCAGGTGAAGGAGATCGGGTCCGAGCTGGGCATCGCCATGATGGGGCTGGGCTTCCAGCCGAAATGGACGCGCGACGACATCCCCTGGATGCCGAAGGGCCGCTACAAGATCATGCGCGACTACATGCCGAAGGTCGGCTCGCTCGGCCTCGACATGATGACGCGGACCTGCACCGTGCAGGTCAATCTGGACTTTGCGTCCGAAGCCGACATGGTGAAGAAGTTCCGCGTGTCGCTGGCCTTGCAGCCGATCGCCACCGCGCTGTTCGCCATGTCGCCCTTTACGGAAGGCAAGCCGAACGGCTTCCAGAGCTTCCGCAGCCACATCTGGACCGACACCGATCCGGATCGCACCGGCGACATCCCCTTCGTGTTCGAGGATGGCTTCGGCTTCGAACGCTATGTCGACTATCTGCTCGACACGCCGATGTACTTCGTCTACCGCGACGGCACCTACATCGATGCCGCCGGCCAGTCCTTCCGTGATTTCCTGGAGGGCAGGCTGCCGGCGCTGCCGGGCGAGCTGCCGCTCATCACCGACTGGGCCGACCACACCACCACCGCCTTTCCGGAAGCGCGTCTGAAGAAGTATCTGGAGATGCGCGGCGCCGACGGTGGGCCGTGGCGTAGCCTGTGCGCCCTGCCGGCCCTGTGGGTCGGGCTGCTCTACGATCAGGTGTCGCTGGATGCCGCGTGGGATCTGGTGAAGGGCTGGACGGCGGACGAGCGCTCGCACCTGCGTTCCGATGTGCCGCGCTCGGGCCTGCGCACCAGCTTCCGCAGCGGCAATGTGCGCGATGTGGCGCTGGAGATGCTGGCGATCGCCCGCGACGGTCTGGCCCGCCGCGCCCGCAACGACAATTGGGGCGACGACGAGACTCACTTCCTCGACACGCTTCAGGTCATTGCCGAGACCGGCCGCAGCCCCGCCGACGAGCTTCTGGAGAAGTTCAACGGCCCCTGGGGCGGCAGCGTCGATCCGGTGTTCAAGGAGTATGCGTACTGAGGGGAGTGGGGGCTTGGCAGAAGTGAGGCCCCCTCCCTAACCCTCCCCCGCTGAGCGGGGGAGGGAGCAAGCGCTTATCCGGGAGAGTGGCGGCAGTCCCTCCCCCGCCCAGCGGGGGAGGCTAGGTGGGGGGCTAGCCTCTACAACTCACGCCGCCACTGGCGCATGGGTGATGCAGCTCTTCGAGCAGACCTTGGAGCAGCTTTCGCAGCCGATGCAGTTGGCCGCTTCCTTGACCGTCATGATCTTCTTCTCGGCCTCGTCGTCGAAGGCGTCGACGATGTCGCCGTCCTCGGTCAGACCGATCATATCGAGCACGCCGCGCCCGCACACCTTGAAGCAGCGGCCACAGCCGATGCACTGCTTCTGGTCGATGGATTGGACGAATTTCGGGGTCCAGCTCTGACCACCGCGGGTGGTGCCGGTCAGGAACTCAGCCATGGGAATGCTCCTCTCGGGAAAGGGTGCGCCTAAGCTATTCTTTAAAAATGGAGGGGTTACGCCGTCTCCAGCGCCTTCAGCGCCGCCCGCTTCTCGGTCAGGGTCTTGAAGGCGTCATAGGTTTCCTGCGCCACCGTCATGATGGTCTGCCAGTTCTGCGGAAGCTCTTCCGACAGATCGTGCAGGTCCATCTTCTTCTGGGTGGCGCGGGCGTTCAGCTTCTTGATCTCGTCCTTCAACGCGTCGATGTCGGTCATGGTCGTGCTCCCGCAAGGCTCAGAGGTTCGCGACCTCGGGATATTCCCGGATCAGCGCCACCGCATCCTCGACCAGCTTGGCGCCGTCGGCGGCCAGCTTCTCCAGGCTGGGGAAGCCGAAGCGATGGACGTCGCGCAGGGTCTTCGACACCACCACCAGCCGGCCGGTGGTCAGGATCATGCGGCCGAAGCCCTCGTGGCTCATCTTCATCATCGGCGAGGCCATCATGCCGGTCTGCTTTTCGACCGTGACGCCGACCGCCTTGTAGAACAGCTCCAGCCGCCACAGCGTGTCCGGGTCGGGATCGCCGATGATCGGGATGGCGGCGCGCGCCTCCTTGTCCAGGATGAAGGGGGCGAGCAGAGCCTCGTCGGGCTTGCCTTCCCAGGCGCCATAGCTGTCCTCGGCACGGAACAGCAGGACCAGCGTCTTCACGAACTGGTCGGCGACCGACAGTTCAGCCACATCAGCGCTCTCTGCAGCCATGCTCAGACCTCCTCCTCGTCGAAATGGAATTGCGGCGTCTCGCCCATCGCCTTGCGCAGCCAGGGCGGCGGATTGCCGTTCAGCGTCTGGACCAGCTTGTCGAGCAGGGCCGGGATGGCCTCACTGGCCTCGACCTTCACCGGATGGATCTTCTTCGCCACCACGCGGGCGGCGGCCGAGGCGCCGATGGCCGACAGATAGATGATGGCGACGTCGGCCAGCACCTCCAGCTTGGGCACCAGCTTGTCCTCGTTGCCGTCCTCGAACATCGAGCCGCCGAACTGGAAGGTCTCCAGAAAGGCATGGCCCTGGCGGTCGACCTGATAGACGGCGATGTTCTTGGCCCAGCCGAAATGCGCATCGACGTGCTGCATGTCCTGGGTGCAGAAAGCGACCTTCATCGATCCTCCTCGTGTCGGATGGTGTGTCGGGCGTGGGGCCTGCACCAGGCTCAGACGGCGTTGCATCCGCATGATCCGCCTCCGCAGCCGTGCGATTCTTCCGCTTCGTGGCCGTGCTCGTGGTCCATTTCGCGGGCGAGGAACAGGTTGCCGATGTCGCACAGCAGCTCGCGCGTGCCGCGGTAGCCGACCTGGACGCGCAAGCCCGCTCCCAGCCGGTCGAACATCGGCAGGCCCATGCGGTGCAGCGGCACGCCGATCCGCGCCGCCCCCTGCCGCCCGTGCGAGTTGGAGACGATCAGGTCGGCGTCACGGGCCAGCGTCTCTACGTCGGAATGGTCGCCGACCATGATGGTGGCGGCCTTCAGCCGCTCCAGAACCGGGCTCTGCGTCGGCGATACTGCGGCGACGACTTCCGCCCCCATATCGGTCAGGAAGCCGGTGACGGCGTAGAGCAGGTCGGGCTCCAGCGCCACGGCGATGCGCTTGCGGCTGTAGAAGAAGTGCCCGTCCAGCATGGCGTCGACCAGGGCTTCGCGCTGGCGCCGCAGACGGGCCGGTGCCGGCTTGCCCGACAGCTCCATCAGAAGGCGGACCAGCTTGTCCGTCGCCTCCAGCCCGGTCAGCCGGCTGAAGAAGTGGCTGGGCACGTCGGTCTTCAACTCCAGCGCGTTGCCGGCGACCCGCATATGCTCGCCGACCACGATGGTCGCGGCCGAAGCGCCCATGGCGCGGATCTGGTCCACGGTCACGCCGCCCAGCGAGGTCGCGGTGAAGTCGGTCGGCTGGCGGCCGGACATCGACAGCGACAGGTCGGGCAGCATGATCGGCGACAGGCCGAAACCTTCGATGATGTCGCGCAGTTCCTCGACATCGCCGGGCGACAAATGGCTGCCGGCCAGCACATTGACCTGGGTCGGGATGCGCACCGGCGACGGTTCGACCAGCCGTTCGACGATCCCGGTGACGGCGGCAGCATAGCCGTCCTCGAAGCCGCCGGCGAAGTCGGGGGTGTTGGCGAAGACCAGGGCGGTGTCGGCCATGTCGGGATTGCGCTGGCGGAACAGCGTGTACTGGCCGCCCATGTCCTCGCCCTTGGTCTCGGTCACGCCGGTGGTGGCGACGCCGATCATGGCCGGCTTGTTGCGCTCGACGATGGTGCGGATCGCCTGCTCGAGATTCTCGTAACCGCCGAGGATGGTGGAAACCTGATCCATCGCCGTGGTCTGCAGCGGGATCGCCTCGCGGAAATGGCGCACCAGCAGCACCAGCCCGAAGGCGGTGCAGCCCTGCGATCCGTGGAACAGCGGCAGGCAGCGGTCGACGCCGAGATAGGCCAGCGCCGCGCCCAGCGGCTGGCTCATTTTCAGCGGGTTGGTCAAGGCGGCCTTGGCGGCGGAGGGGAAGCGCTGGATGTGCGACATCGGTCTCACTCCGCCGCCAGAAGAGTGGAGGACGGGCCGGATTCCCACGGTGCCGGCTGGCGCACCTGCCGCCAGATCGGGTTCGACAGCGTCTTGTCGATCTCCTCGCAGAGATTGACGATGCCGTCATAGCCGGCATAGGCGTGGTGGCGCTCCTGGTTGATGTCGAGCCAGGGAACCTTGGCCTTCAAGGAGATGAACTGCGACCGGCCACCGGACATCATGATATCGGCCTGATTGTCGGCCAGCATCCTGTAGATGTCGCGCGGCTTCAGATCGTCCCACTGGTGGAACTCCTCGCCCTTCATCTTCTTGATGCGCTCCTTGTCCTCCTTGGTCGATTTCTTGGTGGAGGTGCCGAGGATGGTCAGACCGGCGCCTTCCAGCGCGCTGACCATCGACCAGCTCTTGACCCCGCCGGTGAAGAGAAGGACGCGCTTGCCCTCGAAACGCGGCTTGTAGGGTTCCAGACGGCGCCAGACGCGGCTTTCCTCGCGCGCGATCACGCCCTCGGCCCGGTCGATCAGCCCCTTGTCGGCGCCACGCTCCACCAGCATGCGGGTCATGGTGCGCAGCGTGTCCGACATGTCGGATACGCCGTAGAAGGACCCTTCGAAATAGGGGATGCCGTAGCGTTCCTGCATCTTGCGGCCGACATTCACCAGCGCCTGGCTGCACACCATCATGGTGACGCGGGCACGGTGCGCTTGAGCGACCTCGTTGTACCGCCCGTCGCCGGAGATGCAGGACAAGAGGCGGATGCCGATCTCGTCCAGCAGCGGCTTGACCAGCCACAGCTCGCCGGCGAGGTTGTATTCGCCGATGATGCAGACGTCGGTGGGGGTGGTGTATTCCGGCTCCACCGTGCCGATGACATGCTCCAGCAGGGCCTCGCCGGCCAGCTTGTTGCCGAGATTCTTCGACCCGACGAAGCCCGGCGCCTCCACCGGGATCACCGGCTTGCCCAGCTTTTGGGTGGCGAACTTGCAGACGGCGGCGATGTCGTCGCCGGTCATGGCGGGCACGCAGGTCTGATAGACGAAGACGGCCGGCGGATCGTATTGCTGAACGATCTCCTTGATGGCGCGGTAGAGCTTTTTCTCGCCGCCGCCGATGACGTCCAGTTCCGACAGGTCGGTGGTGAAGCCGGTGCGGTAGAGCTGCGGGCCGGAGGATTGCGAGCCGCGGTTGTCCCAGCTGTTGCCCAGGCAGGCGATGGGGCCATGGACCAGATGAGCGGCGTCGGCGATCGGCTGCAGCACGATCATCGCGCCGTCATAGGCGCAGCCGCCGGCCGCGGCCCCCGGCTTCAGCGACTTGGTGCAGCCCTTCTTCTTCTCCTTGGCCGACTTGGCCTGGTTGGTCGCGCAGCCCGGTTCGTTGAAGACGTCCTGGATCTTGTCCTGGAGCATGCCCGCTCTCCCATCCTGGCGCCGGAAATGGCTCTGCGGGCATCTGATGCAGGGGGCGTGCCAGTGGGGAAGCTATTGATAAAAAAGGATTGTCATCTTTTCCATCGCTGTCCGATAGCTGACAATCGCTCCCGGCCGGCCGCGGCTTGTCGGGTGTCGCACAGCACTTGGCAGGGCGCGCACGCAGGGAAGGGGCGGGGCGGCCGTATCAGGACGGTTCGCTGCGATGAGGTTTCATGATGGTACGGTTCGGGCGGCGCGGTGGCCGAGGGATGATGAGCGGCATGCTGCTGGCGCTGGCGGCAGTGCCGGCCGTGGCCGCGCAGAATGACGCGGTGATCCGGTTGGCGACGGAGCCCGGCCATGAGATCGGCATCGCCTGCCGTTTCCTCGACCCCGACCAGCGCCCCGTCCCGCCGGAGGCCGAGACCTTGTGTGCGGCTGCCGCCGATCTCGTCGAGGGCAGGATCGCCGGCCATGGCAAGGCGGTGGTGCGTCTCGGTCTGCGGGCTGTGGCGCCTGACGACGGGGAGGTGGAGGAGAAGCCGCCCGCGGTCGATGGCCCGATCCTGCTGCTGGTTCTGGAAGGTCGTCAGGATTGGAGCGGTACGGCCCATCCCCGCCTGCTTCTGCGCGCCCGTCCTGTCCGCGACGGCAGGGCCGCCCCGTCGGTCGGCCTGCCGCCGGTCTCGGTCGAACTGGGCGGAGAGAACTGGCGGGCGGCTGCCGACCTTGCGTTGGAGCGGGTGGTCGGCTTCGCGATTCGGGACAGTTGAGGCTGGATGACCGACCAGACCACCGGCAGGGTCAGCGGGCGAGCACTTGCGCGGCTTCCTTGGTCGAGGCGATGGCGGTTCCGACCTGCGCAAAGGCGGCGGAGATTGCGGTGATGTTCCGATCCACCACCGCCACCGAGGTCGATGCTCCCTGCATGTTGGCGGAGATGCTGGCGGTGACGGTGGTCTGTTCCTCGACCGCGCCGGCGGACATGACGACGAATTCGCGCAGATTGTTCATGGCCGTGCGAATTGCCGACAGGGATGACACGACGTCGCCGGAGACGGATCGCATTCCCTCGATTTCGCGGGAAATCTGGGCGGTGGCGTTGGCCGACTGGTTGGCCAGATTCTTGACCTCGTTGGCGACCACGGCGAAACCTCTGCCGGCCTCGCCCGCCCGCGCCGCCTCGATGGTCGCGTTCAGTGCCAGCATGTTGATCTGTCCGGCGATGGAGCGGATCAGTTCGACGATGCCGCCCATCGCCTTCGCCACTTCCGACAAACGGGTCGCGGCGCGGTCGGCGTTGTCGGCTTCGCTCACGGCGGCATCGGCCGCCTGCTGCGACCGCGACATGCTGTCGGCGATCTCACGGGCGGCGGCGGCCAGTTCCTCCGCCCCGGCCGCGATGGTCTGCACCGTTCCCCTGGTCTCCGACGATGCGGCGGCGGCGGTGTCGGCCTGCCGGTGGGCGCCGCTCATCGCCTGTTCGATCTCGGTGAAATTGGTGTCGATCAGCGACTTCAGACGGTCCAGCAGGCTGATCTGTTCGGTGATGTCGGTCGCGAATTTCACGACCTTGCACAGGCGGCCGGCACCATCGAAGACCGGGTTGTAGGAGGCCTGGATCCAGACGACGCGGCCGCCTTTGCCGATGCGGCGGTATTGGGCGGCTTCGAACTGGCCCTTGTTCAGCCGGTGCCAGAAATCGCGATAGGCAGCGCCCTCGCGCTCCCGCGGGTCGACGAACATGCTGTGATGGCGTCCGCGTATCTCGTCCAGGCTGTAGCCGAGCACCTTGAGGAAATTCTCGTTGGCGGTGATGACGGTGCCGTCCGGATTGAATTCGATGACGGCTTGCGACCGGGAAATGGCGTCGATCTTGCCACGCATGTCGGCGTTTACGGTCTGGCGCTCGGTCACGTCGGTGGCAATCTTGACAATCCTGATGGGTCGTCCGGCGGAATTGAGGACGGGATTGTAGGTTGCCTCGATCCAGACCTCGCGGCCCTTCTTGCCGATGCGCCGGTACAAAGCCCGTTGAAACTCTCCACGCTTCAGCCGATCCCAGAATTCCCGATAGGCGGTACCCGCATGTTCAGCAGGATCCACGAATATCCGGTGATGCTTGCCGACAATTTCAGGCAATGAATAACCCATCACCGTCAGGAAGTTGGAATTTGCGGTCAGGATTGTGCCATCCATGCCGAATTCGATGACTGCCTGAGATCGATCCAATGCTGCCAGCATTGCTTGGCTATCGGATTCCTTCGAACCAATCGACCGGATGAAACCAATCATTTCCACCCCCTCCGCGCGTCCACCTTGAACGCTTGACGGGCCCTATGAAAGCCTGACCTTTTCAATTGGTCAATCAGGACTAGCACTAAAGACCGAAGAATTTTCGAGGCAAACTTAAGACATAAGTGCCACCTAATGATCAGAGGACCATTTTATATTTTCGGGTCTAAAGAATTTATAGGGAAAGCCATTTTTCAAGCGCAAGTCGTGTCGTTTCCTGTGCGAGAATCGGTAATATTATTTACTTGTAGCATAATAATAATTCCCATGCCTCAGCAGTTTGTCAAACTTGAAGTCCACAGACGAAAATACCCGGAGCGTGCCGTCGCCGGCGCTCTCCGGGTTGGGGAGGTTGCCGCCGGGCCGGGGGGATGGAAACCCCGGCCCGTCGGATAGGCTGGAACCGATGCCTGGCTCGCTGGCGACCTGCCGGCCGATCAGCGGATCAGGTCGAACGAGTAGTCGGTCTGGCCGACGATGTTGGTGTTGGCGTCGATGTCCTCGAAGATCCGGTCCAGGATCCGCACCAGCACGTTCAGCGCGCCCTGGTAGCCCCAGGTCGGGTAGCGGTGGTGATGGTGGCGGTCGAAGATCGGGTAGGTCAGGCGGATCAGCGGAACCTTGGTGTCGCGCTCCAGATACTTGCCGTAGCTGTTGCCGATGATGTAGTCCACCTTGTCGGTGAAGATCAGCGAGCGCAGGTGCCACAGGTCCTTGCCGCCGTAAGCCGCGCCAGAGGCGCCGAAGGGCGAGCCGTCCAGCACCTTCTGGACCTGCTTCTCCCACTTCTTGGAGCCGGAGGTGGACAGGATGTGCACCGGCTCCGCACCCAGCTCCAGCAGGAACTTGGTCATGCCCAGGCAGAAGTCCGGGTCGCCGTAGACCGCGAAACGCTTGCCGTGCATGTGGGTGTGGCTGTCGGCGATGGCGTCGACCAGACGGCCGCGCTCCAGCTTCAGGCTGGCCGGCACCGGCTTGCCCGACAGTTCCGCCAGCTTCAGCAGCAGCTCGTCGGTGGCGGTGACGCCCATCGGGTAGTTGAACTTGGCGACGTCCTGGCCCTTCTCCTTGCAGAACTGCAGGGTCTGGGTGGTGTTGTACTCCTGCATGGAGATGGTGGCCTTGGCATGCAGGGCCTCCTTCGTCTCCTCGATGGTGGTGCCGCCGTCATACATGCGGTACTCGCCATCCATCGGCGTGTCGAAATTGTCGGACACGTCGGACAGGATCTGCAGCTTCAGGCCGAATTCGCCGGCGATGCGCTTCAGTTCGCGGTTGTTGCCGACCGCGAAGCCGTCGAAGCCCGGGATCAGGTTGATCTGCTCGGTCTTGGGCGTGTCGAAATTCTCCGACGTGCCCCAGAAGTTGCTCAGGATCCCCTTGATCATGTTGTCGTAGCCGACGATGTGGCTGCCGACGAAGGCCGGGGTGTGGGCGAACGGCACCGGGAAGTCGGCCGGGACGCTTTCCTTGTTCTTCGCGTTGGCGATGAAGCCCTGCAGGTCGTCGCCGATGACTTCGGCCATGCAGGTGGTCATCACCGCGATCATCTTCGGCTTGTAGAGCGCATAGGCGTTCGCCAGTCCGTCGATCATGTTGTTCAGGCCGCCGAACACCGCCGCGTCTTCCGTCATCGACGAGGAAACCGCGCTGTTCGGCTCCTTGAAGTGGCGGGTCAGATGGGTGCGGTAATAGGCGACGCAGCCCTGGGAGCCATGGACGAAGGGCAGGGTGCCTTCGAAGCCCTGGGCGGCGAACATCGCGCCGATCGGCTGGCAGGCCTTGGTCGGGTTGATGACGACCGCTTCACGGGCGAAGTTCTTCGCCTTGTATTCCTCGGACTTGGTCCATTCGGACACGCGGGCGACTTCCGCGTCCGAATGGCCGTATTCGAACTCGGTCTTCTTCTTCTCGAACATCGCCGCATATTCGGGCTGCCGGAAGAGGGTGTAGTGGTCGAGGACCTTGTCGGCGCTCTGCGAAAGCTTGTCGGTCATTCTCAAATTCTCCTGTTCCAGAGGCCGATGGTCAGAACGGGGCCTTCATCACGCCCCAGACGGGGTTGTTGATGGCCAGGTCCATGTCGCGGGCGAAGATCGCGAAGCCGTCATAGCCGTGGTACGGGCCGGAATAATCCCAGCTGTGCATCTGGCGGAACGGCAGGCCCATCTTCTGGAACACGTACTTTTCCTTGATGCCCGACGCGACGAGGTCGGGACGCATCGCCTCGACGAACTTCTCCAGTTCGAACGCGGTGACGTCGTCGTAGATCAGCGTGCCTTCTTTCACATAATGCGGCGTGCGCTGATAGTCGTCGTTGTGGGCGAACTCGTAGCCGGTGCCGATGATCTCCATGCCCAGGTCATGGTAGGCATCGACGACGTGGCGGGGACGCAGGCCGCCGACGTAGATCATGACCTTCTTGCCGTCCAGCCGCGGCTTGTACTTGGCGATGACCGCATCGACCATCGGCTGGTAGCGGGCGATGACCTTCTCGGCGTTCTCCTTGATCTTGTCGTCGAACAGAGCGGCGATCTTGCGCAGGGATTCGGCGATCTGGCTCGGGCCGAAGAAGTTGTATTCCATCCAAGGAATATTGTACTTCTCTTCCATGTGGCGCGCGATGTAGTTCATCGAGCGGTAGCAGTGGATCAGGTTGACCTTGGCCTTCGGCGTGTTCTCCAGCTCGGCCATGGTGCCGTCGCCCGACCACTGGGCGATCACGCGCAGGCCGATCTCCTCCAGCAGGATGCGGGAAGACCAGGCGTCGCCGCCGATGTTGTAGTCGCCGATGATGGTGACGTCATAGGGGGTGGAGACGAAGTCGGCCTTGGGTTCCGTCTTCTCGAACACCCAGTCGCGGATGGCGTCGTTGGCGATGTGGTGGCCCAGCGACTGGGACACGCCGCGGAAGCCTTCGCAGCGCACGGGGATGACCGGCTTGCCGATTTCCGCCGACTTGGCGCGGGCGACCGCCTCGATGTCGTCGCCGATCAGGCCGATCGGGCATTCCGACTGGATCGAGATGCCGTTCACCAGCGGGAACAGCTCGTTGATTTCCTCGATGACCTTGTGCAGCTTCTTGTCGCCGCCGAAGACGATGTCCTTCTCCTGGAAGTCGGAGGTGAAGTGCATCGTGCCCCAGCTGTCCACACCGGTGTCGCCGATGTAGTAGTTGCGGCGGCCCGACCAGGAGTAATAGCCGCAGCCGACCGGGCCGTGGGAGATGTGGATCATGTCCTTGATCGGACCCCACACCACGCCCTTGGAACCGGCGTAGGCGCAGCCGCGGATGGTCATGACGCCGGGGATGGACTTGACGTTCGACTTGACGCCGCAGTCCTTGGCCTCGGCCTCCAGCACGTTCAGGTGCTTGGCGCGGCGCTTGCGGGACTTTTCGGGATAGGCTTCGAGGACTTCGTTGACGAGGTTCTTGACGTCGACCGTGGTGTTCTCGGACAGGCTCATAGCCGGCCTCCTGCTTGAATATGCCGCGCCACTGCAGCGCGTGACCGAGCCCCTCCCTCCCACGCCGACGTCGCCCGGCCGGAACCGGTGGGCAGTCGTTGGGTCGACGTCGTACGGGGCTGGGGAAAAGGGCCAGTGTTCAGGCGGTCCCCCCTGCGCCGATGGGGCAGGGGGGCCGGTAGGCAACCGTCGCTACGCCCGGGATCAGGCGCCGGCCTTCGCCGCTTCCTTGGCAGCCAGCTCGGCGAGCTGCTGCTCCTCGGTCTTCATGATGCCGAAGTCCATCAGCATCTCTTCCAGCTCTTCCATGGTGATCGGGGTCGGGATGCAACCCTGGCCGGAATTCGCGTGGATCTTGTTGGCCAGCGCGCGGTATTCGCCGGCCTGCTTGCTGTCCGGGGCGTACTCGATGACCGTCATGCGGCGCAGCTCGGCGTGCTGGACGATGTTGTCGCGCGGCACGAAGTGGATCAGCTTGGAGCCCAGGCGCTTGGCCAGCGCGTCGGCCAGATCCCATTCCTTGTCCGTCTGACGCTCGTTGCAGATCAGACCGCCGAGGCGGACGCCGCCGCTGTGGGCGTACTTCAGGATGCCCTTGGCGATGTTGTTGGCGGCGTAGAGCGCCATCATCTCGCCCGACATGACGATGTAGATTTCCTGGGCCTTGTTCTCGCGGATCGGCATGGCGAAGCCGCCGCAGACCACGTCGCCCAGCACGTCGTAGGACACATAGTCCACGTCGTCGTAGGCGCCGTTCTCTTCCAGGAAGTTGATCGAGGTGATGACGCCGCGGCCGGCGCAGCCGACGCCCGGCTCCGGACCGCCGGACTCGACGCACTTGATGTTCTTGTAGCCGACCTTGAGGACGTCCTCGAGCTCCAGATCCTCGACCGAACCGGCTTCGGCGGCCAGATGCAGCACGGTATCCTGGGCCTTGGCGTGCAGGATCAGGCGGGTCGAGTCGGCCTTCGGATCGCAGCCGACGATCAGGATCTTCTGATCCAGCTCGACCAGCGCGGCCAGCGTGTTCTGAGAGGTGGTGGACTTACCGATACCGCCCTTGCCGTAAAAGGCGATCTGACGCAGAGGCGCTTTGGCCATGTGGGTCGCTCCTGTGCTTGGGTCGTGGGGACTGTGCTTCGATCCGGTGCGGCCGGTTCGTGGCCGCTTCGGATTTCATGGATTGCACGACCCGTGCCAGAACGATGAAATCTCGCAAGCTATTGTTTTTGCAAAATATTTTACCGAGTCGGCGCTGCGTGCCCCTTTGTCGGGGTCCCGACACACACGACAAAGCCCGACATTTTGTCGGGTCTTTATGGCGGGAAGGATTTATGGGAAGCGAGCACCAACAGCAGAGCCCTACTGCCCCTCGCCCAATGCCTCCGCCGCGACGACGATGCGCAGCGCCAGTTCCTCCACCGCCTCGTCGCGGTCCATGTCGTAGAGCAGTTGCGCCAGCAGCCGGCCGCGCGCCATTAGGCGCAGGGCGAGCGCGGGATCGGCGGGCTTCGCCAGCAGCGCCTCGACCAGACGTTCGCCGGTCAGGCGGGCCAGAGCGTCGCAGCGGTCGACCAGCCGCTGCTTCAGCGTGTCCACGGCGGCGGGACGGCCGGCATGGCTGAGGTCGGCGCAGAAATGGTGAAGGCTGCGCAGTTGCCGCAGCAGGGCCGCGAACAGCAGGTCATCCAGTTCGCCGCCGGCCGCCGCCTTGCCGATCAGATCGAACAATGTGTCGGAAAGCCGCCAAGCCGCCGACAGCCAGTCGTTCATCGCCTTGCGGTCGGCCGGCTCGACGAAAGGACCGGATTCCTCCTTCGTCTCTTCCTGGTCGTCCAGATTGCGCAGCGCGATGACGATCAGCCCGTCGGCCTGGGCCAGCGTCGCGAGGCTGGCGTGCAGCGTTTTCAGCCCGCGGTCAGCGACGAAACCCTCGATCGCCTCGGTGGCCCGGCGCAGCGAGTAGCGGGCGAGCCGCCGTGACTGATAGACGACGTCCTGCATGGCACTGTCGCCGCCCAGCGCTTCCAGCGCCATCCGCCGCACTTCGAAGCGCAGCAGGGCGCGGGCCAGCCGGTCGATGCCGCCGACGTCGATGGGGCGGCTATCCTTGGTCAGGTTGTCGGCGGTGGTGCGGGCATCGGCAACGATGGCGGCGATCACCGCCTGGAGATGGCCCTTGCCGCCGCCGCGCATCCGGCTGACCAGCGTCCGCATCGCCTCGGCGAGGTCGACGGCGCCCGGCAGGCTTTCCTCATGGTCGGTGCGGCCGGTCACCAGCCGGTCGATCAGATGGTCGCGCACGCCCGGCAGCAGGACGTCGGTGACGATCTGGCCGATCGGTCGCAGCAGCGCGTCCATCAGGCGGCCGGGCGGCTGTCCGACCAGTCCCGGCAGCGGGTTGATCGGCTTGGGCACCAGCCGCGGCCGGTGCGGCTCCAGCAACTCCAGCACGGCATCGCCGCGCAGGGGCGTGATCGACCCGCGCAGCAGCTGGGCAAGCCGCAGCGCGGTGCGCGCCTCGGCGACGCCGCGCGGTGGGCGGTTGTCGGGGGTGGCGGGCGATGAAGCCGCGGGGTCGGCGGGCGTCTTGGGCCGGACAGGCGTCTGCGCGGGCACGGGCGGGGTGCGCCGGCGCCGGCTGTCGTCGTACTTGGTCGGCCAGAAGGCCATGCGGGTGCCGCCGGATCGTAAGCGTCGCTGTACTGAGTATGGGGACGGGAAGTTCGGCTTCAAATGGACAATATTGCGACATGCGGCGACACGCCCCCGCCGGTTGCAGCGGTGAAGGCTTGGCACGCGCCGGCTTATACAATATCCATATAAGAAGTAATGGCTTTTCGACGGGGCGGCCGGGCGTGACGGATGGGGGCTTGATGCGCGATGCGAGCGGACGGGCGGTGGACTCCGGCTCGCCCTCCGACTCACCGCTGGCTCTGCACGCCCACCGCACCAACCTCGTCAATGTCCCGGCCGCCGTGCTGTGCAGCGAAGCCTACAATGACGAGCCGCGCCGCCTGCGCATCGGCGCCACCCGCAGCGAGCACGCCGCCCTGTTCGAGGCGCTGGACGAAAGCCCCGACGCGCTGACGGCATCCGACATCTTCCAGCGCCATATGGCCGAGGTGTTCGGGGTGAACCCCGACTTTTCCGGGGCGGAGGGGCCGGACGGCAGGCGGCGTTTCCGCGCCAGCTATCTGCGGCTGCTGAAGGGCTGGATGTTCGACAGCAACCGGGCGGAAGGGGCGGTGCTGAAGGGCTGGGTGGAGAGCCGTTTCGGCCTGCTGCCGACCTTCCATGGCGAACCGATCCGCCGCTTCGCCTCCGACGCCTGGACGGCCTATGGCGAGCAGAAGCAGTCGACCCGCTTCCACAACAACAACATCCACCTGCAGCTCGACCTTCTGTACGAGTTCTGCCAGTGGACGATCCGCCGCGGCTGGCCCGACGCGCCGATGCCCAACTGGGCCTCGCACATCCGGCTGTACCGCGGCGTCAACGATTTCGAGGAACACCACATCGTCGCCCGGCCGGACAAGCGCACGGCGGTGCTGCGGCTGAACAACCTGTGTTCCTTTTCCATCAACCGCGACATCGCCGGCCAGTTCGGCGACTACATCCTCGATGCCTGGGTGCCGCTGCCCAAGGTGATCTTCTTCCGCGACATCTTGCCGCGTTACCCTTTCCAGGGCGAAGGAGAATATCTGGTGATCGGCGGGGACTATCGGGTGGGTGTGTCGCTTCTTTGACAACCTTACGCCCGGCGTCGGCCTGCGTGCCGTCGGAGGGGCGCACCAGGAAGGGGCGGGCGCTTTGCCCGATGGCATGACCGATCCGACGATTTTGACACCCGGGATCCGATCCCCCGAAGTCCGATCCAGGGCGCTCGGCGCCTATCTCGGCCTTGCCTGCGGCGACGCGCTGGGGGCGACGGTGGAATTCCTGACCAAGGGCGAGATCGCCCACCAATATGGCGTCCACAAGCACATCAAGGGCGGCGGCTGGCTGAAGCTGCCGGCGGGTCAGGTGACCGACGACACCGAGATGTCGCTGCATCTCGGCCGCGCCATCCTGTCGGCTCCGGAGTGGGAGCCCCGCCGCGCCGCCGAGGAGTTCGCGATCTGGCTTAAGTCGGTGCCGGTCGATGTCGGCGACACGACACGGCGCGGCATCCGCCGCTTCATCATGCACGGCACGCTGGAGGAGCCGGAGTCGGAATACCACGCCGGCAACGGCGCGGCGATGCGCAACCTGCCGGTGGCGCTGGCCACGCTGGGCGACGATGCGGCGTTCGAACGCTGGTCGGTCGAGCAGTCGCACATCACCCATTGCAACCAGCTGTCTGATTCCGCGGTGATCGCGCTGGGGCGGATGGTGCGGCGGCTGGTTCTGGGCGGCGGCATCGTCGCCGCGCGGGAGGAGGCCAACGCCCTGATCGCCAAACACCGCCAGTTCAAGTTCGAACCCTATCGCGGCCTGTCCACCGCCTTCATCGTCGATACGGTGCAGACCGTCTTCCACTATTACTTCCAGACCGATTCGGTCGAATCCTGCGTGGTGGAGACGGTGAACCAGGGGGGAGACGCCGACACCACCGGCGCCATCGCCGGCATGCTGGCCGGCGCGACCTATGGCGTCGAGTCGATCCCGTCGCGCTGGCTGCGCAAGCTGGACCGCAAGGTCTACGACGAGATTTGTCAGCAAACCGACGCGCTGCTGGCCCGCGCGCCGCTGTTCCGGGAGAGATGACGATGGCCGACGTGATTTTCTTCGAAAAGCCCGGCTGCGGCGGCAACGCCCGGCAGAAAGCCCTGCTGGAGCAGGCCGGTCACCGCGTGATCGCCCGCGACCTGCTCGCCGAGCCCTGGACGGCGGCGACGCTCCGTCCCTTCTTCGGCGACCGGCCGGTGGCCGACTGGTTCAACCGGGCCGCCCCGGCGGTGAAGAGCGGCGAGGTGGTGCCGGAGGCGATGGACGAGGCCGCGGCGCTCGCCGCGATGGTCGAACGGCCCTTGCTGATCCGCCGCCCGCTGATGCAGGTCGGCGACCGCCGCGACTGCGGGTTCGAGACCGACCGGGTGGAGTCCTGGATCGGGCTGGGCGGTGCTGCGCCGGCGGGCGGGAAGATGGAAGGCTGCCTGCGGCCGGACATGCCGCCCTGTCTTAAACCATGAGGGCCCAAACCATGAGGGTCAAAGCCCTGCAGCCCGAAACCATGAACGTCAGCGCGTGACCTCGGGCACCACCTGTCGTAGCTTGTCGCTCCCAAGGGCGACGACCAGCGGCAGACGAGGACACCATGTGCGAACTCCTGGGCATGAGCGCCAACGTGCCCACGGACATCTGCTTCAGCTTCGCCGGCCTGATGCGCCGCGGCGGGCAGACCGGTCCGCACCGCGACGGCTGGGGCATCGCCTTTTACGAAGGCAAGGGCTGCCGCACCTTCCATGACCCGGCCCCCAGCAGCGAGTCGGAGATCGCCCGGCTGGTCAGCCAATATTCGATCAAGTCCTGCACGGTGATCTCGCACATCCGCCGGGCCAACCGCGGCCGGGTGTCGCTGGAGAACACCCATCCCTTCACCCGCGAGCTGTGGGGGCGGGTGTGGACCTTCGCCCATAACGGCCAACTGAAGGGCATCAAGGACCGCATCCTGACCTTCTACGAGCCGGTCGGCAGCACCGACAGCGAGCATGCCTTTTGCTGGCTGCTCGACCAGATCCGCATGCAGTATCCGGAGCCGCCGAAGACGACGGCCGGCCTGATGAAGCTGATCCGCCATCTGGCCGCCGATCTGGGAACGCTGGGTGTGTTCAACATGCTGCTCAGCGACGGGCGGTATCTGTGGTGCCACTGCGCCACCAACCTCGCCTGGCTGACCCGCAAGGCGCCGTTCGGCGCCGCCACCCTGCTGGATGCGGACATGAGCGTCGATTTCTCCAAGGAGACGACACCCAACGACATCGTCACCGTCATCGCCACCCGCCCGCTGACCAGGGACGAAGCGTGGACGGTGATGCAGCCGGGGCAGATGGCGGTCTTCCGCGGCGGGACCCTGGTGACGCGCTGAACCCGCCGGGCCGATGGTCGCTTGGCCGCCGATTGTTGCCTCTCCAGAGACGATCTTTCGCGCACAGCCCGGCTTAACCGTCGGAAATCAAAAGAGCATCTTGGGTGTCAGAAACCGGCCGGACCTGACGGCCGCAACAACCAAGAGGCTCCTTCCGCCATGACCACGATCCTGCATGTCGACTCCAGCCCGCTCGGCGCCGCCTCCGTCACCCGCCAGCTGACCGCCTCCATCGTCGAGGCCCTGGTGAAGGCCGAACCGTCGGCCACCGTCGTCGCCCGCGACGTCGCCGCCAACCCGCCGGCCCATCTGGACGGCGAGCTTCTCCAGGTCGTCAAGCTCGGCAACCGCGACGGTCTGACCGAGCGTCAGCGCGACGAACTGGCACTGAGCGACGCCCTGGTCGAGGAGTTCCTGGCCGCCGACGTCGTGGTGATCGGCGCGCCGATGTACAATTTCTCCATCCCGACGCAGCTGAAGGCCTGGATCGACCGCCTCGCCCAGGCCGGCCGCACCTTCCGCTACACCGAGAAGGGCCCCGAGGGGCTGGCCGGCGGCAAGCGCGTGATCATCGCCTCGGGCCGCGGCGGCGTCTATTCGACCAACCCGGCGCTGGCCGGCCTGGACCACCAGGAGGCCTATCTGCGCACGGTTCTGGGCTTCTTCGGCATCACCGACGTGACATTCATCCGCGCCGAGGGCATCGGCATGGGGCCGGAAGCCAAGGACAAGGCGCTGGCCGGCGCGGCGAAGGAAATCGAAGGGCTGCTGGTGGCGGCTTGAGTTGTTGAGGGGGCGGGTGTTCTTGCCCCCACCCTAACCCTCCCCCGCTCTCAGCGGACCGTAGGTCCGCCTGCCGCGTCAGCACAAAGCGAAGCTTTGTGCGAGAGCTGGGCGGGGGAGGGGATTGGCGCTTGTTCAATAAAGTGGCGGCAGTCCCTCCCCCGCCCAGCGGGGGAGGATAGGTGGGGGTCTAACTCCGCACTGCAAGCCGGCACTCCCCCTACTGGAACGCCACCTCCGCCAGGCTGCGCAGCTTGCGGGAATGCAGTGTCTCCATCCCGTGCTCGCGCAGCAGTTCCATCGCCAGCACGCCGATCTTCAGATGCTGATCGACCCGCTCGCGATAGAAGCGGTCGGCCATGCCCGGCAGCTTCAGCTGCCCGTGCATCGGCTTGTCCGACACGCACAACAGCGTCCCGTACGGCACGCGGAAGCGGAAGCCGTTGGCGGCAATCGTCGCGCTTTCCATGTCCAGCGCGATGGCGCGGCTCTGGCTGAAGCGCATCAGCGGCTCGCGGTGGTCGCGCAGTTCCCAGTTGCGGTTGTCGATGGTCGCCACCGTGCCGGTGCGCATGATGCTCTTCAGGTCGAAGCCCGAAAGCCCGGTTACCCGCTCCACCGCCGTCTCCAGCGCGCGCTGAACCTCCGCCAGCGCCGGCACCGGCACCCACAAGGGCAGGTCGGCGTCCAGCACATGGTCCTCGCGGACATAGCCGTGGGCCAGCACGTAATCGCCCAGCCGCTGGGTATGGCGCAGCCCGGCGCAATGGCCCAGCATCAGCCACGCATGCGGGCGCAGCACCGCGATGTGGTCGGTGATCGTCTTGGCGTTCGACGGGCCGACGCCGATGTTCACCAGCGTGATGCCGTTGCCGTCCGGCCGTTTCAGGTGATAGGCCGGCATCTGCGGCATGCGCGCCAGCTTGGCCGAGACGGCATCCACGGTGCCACCGAGATTCTGGTTGGTGGTGACGATGTCGCCCGGCTCGACGAAGCTGTCATATTGGCTGCGGTAGGCCGCCAGTTCGGCATCGCCGGTCGGCTCCATGATCTCGCGCGACAGCCGGATGAACTCATCCACATAGAACTGGTAGTTGGTGAACAGGACGAAGTTCTGGAAATGCTCCGGTGCGGTCGCGGTGTAGTGGCGCAGCCGGTGCAGCGAGAAATCCACCCGCGGGCCGGTGAACAGGGCCAGCGGCTTCACCGCGTCCGGCCCACCGTCAAAGGTGCCGTTGACGATGGTGTCGTCCATCCGCGCCAGATCGGGCAGGTCGAACAGATCCGGCAGCTTGGTCAGCCGGTCCGGCGGCAGGTCGCCTTCCACATACATGCCGTTGGGGAAGGCGAAATGGATCGGAATCGCCTCCTCGCTGACGCCGACCTCCAGCGGGACGCCGTGGTTGCGCAGCAGAAGCGTGAACTGTTCCAGCAGATAGCGTTCGAACAGGTCGGGTCGGGTCACCGTGGTGGAATGGACGCCGACCCCCTCGACGAAGCCGTAGGACAAGCGCGTATCGACCGCGGCCCCCGACACGGCGGTCAGCCGGACATAGGGGTAATAGGCCCGGTTCCGTCCGCCGTCCTCCTCGCCCTGGGTGTAGGCGGCGAAGCGGTCCCGCAAATAGGCGGTGTTGCGATCGTAAATGTCGCGCACGCAGGCCAGTGCGGCTTTGGCATCGGTGAAGCGCCCGGCCGACCCGGGCTGGAGCGGGGCTTTGTCGTTCATGTCGTCAAAGATGGGGTACGAACGACCGGCTGGGAAGGCCGAATTTCGGCCAACCTCCGCCGCTTACCCATTCGGCGATGACCACCCGGCCTCCGCTCCCGCTCCTGCCGCTCAGTCGGCGTTCAGCCCCATCAGCGACTTGGCGAAGGCATCCGCATCGAATGGGCGCAGGTCATAGACGCCTTCGCCGACGCCGATGGCGTGGACCGGGATCTTGAACTTCTCCGCCAGCGAAACCAGCACGCCGCCACGGGCGGAGCCGTCCAGTTTGGTCAGGATCAGGCCGTTGACGTTGACCATGTCGCGGAAGATCTCGACCTGGCTGTGCGCGTTCTGGCCGGTGGTGGCGTCCAGCGTCAGCAGGGTGGTGTGCGGCGCCGTTTCGTCCAGCTTCTTGATGACGCGGACGATCTTGCGCAGTTCCTCCATCAGGCCGGTCTTGTTCTGCAGGCGGCCGGCGGTGTCGATCAGCAGCACGTCGACCTTCTCGGCCCGTGCCCGCTCCAGCGCGTCATAGGCGAGGCCGGCGGCATCGGCCCCGGTGTCGCGGGCGACGACCGGGCAGCCGGTGCGCTCGCCCCAGATCTTCAGCTGGCTGACGGCGGCGGCGCGGAAGGTGTCGCCGGCGGCCAGCATCACGCTCTTGCCCTCCGCCTTGAACTGGCGGGCGAGCTTGCCGATGGTGGTGGTCTTGCCGGTGCCGTTGACGCCGACGACCAGGATGACATGCGGCTTCAGCGCCGGATCCAGCACCAGCGGCTTGGCGATCGGGGTGATGATCTTCGACACCTCGGCGGCCAGCGTCGCCTTGACCTCCTCCGGTGAGACCTCCTTGCCGAAGCGGGTGCGCGCCAGTTCCGCCGTGACCTTCGCCGCGGTGACCGGGCCGAGGTCGGCGGTGATCAGCAGCTCTTCCAACTCCTCCAGCGCTTCGTCGTCCAGCTTGCGCTTGGTGAAGATGCCGGTGATGCCGTCGGTCAGCTTGGACGAGGACTTCGACAGCCCTTCCTTCAGCTTGGCGAACCAGCCCTTCTTGGTCGGCGGCGCTTCCTCGGCAGCAGCAGGGACAGCCGCGACCGGGGCCGGGGCGGGGGATGGGGCCGCTATCGGAGCCGGCGGCAACTCGGGAACGGGTTCCGGCTCCGGGGCCGGAGGCTGAGCGACCGGGGCAGGGGCCGTCGGAGTGGAGGCAGGCGGCGGTTCGGCCGGCGGGGGCACCACAGGCGGTGCGATCGGCGCCGGTGCGGCAGGCGGCTGGGCGGGCGGAGCCGGTGGCGCAGGCGGGATATCGGGGCGCGGCGGTGCGGGCGCCATTTCCGGCACCGGCTCGACCTCCGGCATCGGCGGCGCAGCCGGCGGCTCGGGCGTCTTTTCCTGTTCCGGTTCCGGCGCCGGGGTGGCGGAGTCCAGATTCACCGATTCGGTCTTCGCCGCCTCGTCCTTGGGAGCGGTCTCTTCGGGCTTCTTGCGGCCGAACCAGCGGAAAATCATGGAGTGTCCACTATAAGAGGGGTCAGAGCGGGGCGCCGGTCAGCACGCCGTTCTCGATGCCGGTGATGACGGCGGGCACCAGCGAGCCGGGCGCGAAGGTCCGGCCCAGGCGGATCGCGGCGAAATGCTCGGTGCGGCCCAGATCGTCCTTCTCCACCAGCACCGTGGCGGTGCGGCCGACGAGGCTTGCCAGCGTGCGGGCCTCCGCCGCCTCGCCGATGGCGCGCAGGCGGGCGGCGCGTTCCTTGCGGACGGCACCGTCGACCTGCGGCATGCGGGCGGCCGGCGTGCCGGGACGCGGGCTGTAGGGGAAGACATGCAGCCAGGTCAGGCCGCACTCCTCCACCAGCCTCATGGTGTTCTGGAACATCTCCTCGGTTTCCGTCGGGAAACCGGCGATGAAGTCGGCACCGAACACCACATCGGGCCGGATCGAGCGCACCCGCTCGCAGAAGGCGATGGAATCGGCGCGGCCGTGGCGGCGCTTCATCCGCTTCAGCACCATGTCGTCTCCGGCCTGCAGCGACAGGTGCAGGTGCGGCATCAGGCGCGGCTCGTTCTCGATCAGGCGCCACAGGTCGTCGTCCATCTCGATGCAGTCGATAGAGGACAGGCGCAGCCGCGGCAACTCCGGCACCAGCGCCAGCAGCCGGCGCACCATCTGCCCCAGCGACGGCGAACCCGGCAGGTCGGGGCCGTAGCTGGTGATGTCGACGCCGGACAGCACCACCTCGTTGTAGCCGGCCTTCACCAGCGCCTGGACCTGTTCGACGATGCCGCCGATGGGAACCGAGCGCGAGGGACCGCGGCCATAGGGGATGATGCAGAAGGTGCAGCGGTGGTCGCAGCCCTGCTGAACCTGGACGAAGGCGCGGGCGCGGTCCTCGAAGCCGCCGATCAGGTGACCGGCGGTCTCCTTCACCGACATGATGTCGTTGACCAGCACCTTTTCGGCCGGGGGAAGGCCCCAGCTTTCCGGCTGCAGCTTCTCCTGGTTGCCCAGCACCTGATCGACCTCCGGCATCGCCGCGAAGCGCTGCGGGTCGATCTGCGCGGCGCAGCCGGTGACGACGATGCGGGCGTCCGGCCGCTCGCGCCGCAGCTTGCGGATGGTCTGCCGCGCCTGCCGTTCCGCTTCGGAGGTGACGGCGCAGGTGTTGACGATCACCACGTCGTCCAGCCCGGCGCTGCGCACATGGTTGCGCATCACCTCGGACTCGTAGGTATTCAGGCGGCAGCCGAAGGTGACGATCTCAGGGCCATCGGTCTTCAGGGCGACATCATCGGGCATGCTGAGCCCCTCCCATACCGGGCAAAGGGGCACCGGTGATCGAAGAATAAAGAACGGCTGGATCTAGATCGGCCCCGTTCGGCCAGACCACCGTCCCAAGCTCCGGGTCGACGCGAACCGCAGCGAAGGTTTCGGGTTCGCGCAGTACGGCAAACACTCCGGTGAATGGAACCAGGGCGGAAACGTCGACATTCCCCTCCGCACCATCCTCGAATCGGAGGTGCAGGCGGTAGCCGTCGAGCGGCTTTGCGGCGACGATATCCTTCATCATCGGTTCATTCCAGCGGAGCAATCGGAGCCAGTGGCGCGTGCATGCGTGCCAGTTCCCAGTCGTTCTTCAACTCTTCCCTATGTAGGGCAGCCCATTCCGTGACAAGCCCCAAGGTTCTCGGGGAAAGTTCACCTTCCATGATCCCGAGCGTTGTGATGTCGATCACGGCTTTCTGGTTGCCATACCGCACATGGAAATGCGGAGGCGCGTGATCGTTGTAATACATGGCTATGATGATGCCGAAAAACCGGCAGATTTCAGGCATCGACCTGTCCGCCAGAAACCAATTCGGCCGAAAGCCGGCCACTGAAGCTCAGCGCCACCGGGCCGGTCATCAGAACGCGGTCGTCCTCGGTCCATTCGATGGTGAGCGTGCCGCCGTCCAGCAGGATGTCGGCCTTGCGCCCGGTCAGGCCGCGGCGGGCGGCGGCCACCAGCGTGGCGCAGGCGCCGGTGCCGCAGGCCTGGGTGATGCCGGCGCCGCGCTCCCACACCCGCATGCGGATGGTGCTGGGCGACAGCACCTGCGCGAACTCGATGTTGGAGCGTTCGGGGAAGGTCGGGTGGTTCTCGAACACCGGACCAACCTCGGCCAGCGGCACCGCCTCGGCATCGTCGACGAAGAAGACGGCGTGCGGGTTGCCCATATTGACCGCGACCGGACCTGAGAAGCCGTCATGCTCCACCGATTCGACCCGCAGCGTGTCGGTTGGGGCGGCCAGCGGGATGGCGCTCCAGTCCAGTCGGGGCAGACCCATGTCGACGGTGATGCGGCCGTTGTCGGCGCGGGAGGCGTGCAGCAGTCCGGCGGCGGTCTGGAAGCTGGCGCGGTCGCGCCCGCTCTCCTCCATCAGCAGCCAGCCGACGCAGCGCGACGCGTTGCCGCACGCCGCGGCCTCGCTGCCGTCCGCGTTGTGGATGCGCATGAAGGCGTCCGCCCCCGGCGCGTCCGTGCCTTCCAGAATGATGAACTGGTCGCAGCCCACGCCGGTCTTGCGGTCGGCGATGGCGCGCACCTCCGCCGCAGAGGGGCGGTAGGGTTCGGAACGGGCGTCGATCACGACGAAGTCGTTGCCGAGGCCGTGCATCTTCAGGAATTCGCGGGTCATGGCCGCCGTTATATGGCGAGCCGCGGGGATAAGTCCATAAGGCGCCGCGCAACGCAGATTCGCGGGCGCCTCCAGATGGCTACGTCCCCCTCTACGCCCCCTTGAACACCAGATGCTTCGACGCCGCGAAGTTGAAGAACATGCCGGCGATGGAGCCGGCGGCCACCGCCAGGAACGGATGCTCGGCTACCATCTGCACGCTGGACTCCAGCCCCACCGACACGCCGTAATTCACCACGCCGCCAATGGCGTTGGCGGCGATGAATTTGGCCCACTGACGGTGCAGAGGCTCGGTCGCGGCGCCACGGAAGGTGAAGGCGCGGTTCAGCGCCCAGGTGGCGGTCGCAGCAGCGAAGAAGGACGGGACGCGGGCGGCGAAGAACTGCAGTCCCAGCGCCAGGCCGGCGTAGAGCACGATGGTGTCCACCACCAGCCCGATGACGCCGACGACGCCGAACTTGGCGAACTGCACCCCCAGCCGGCCGAGCCGGCTGTCCAGCAGGCTTGCGACCGATGCCATCACCGGCGCTCGTCCCCGCGGGCGCCGGCCAGCGGCGGGTGGTTGCCCGGCGCGCGCAGCGACAGGTAGCTCATGCGCTTGGCCTCGCGGCGGCCATGGGTGACGGTGTCCAGGATCAGGCCGCAGGTCAGGCTGAGGAAGGCCAGCAGCATCAGCCCGGTGGCGAGCAGGGCGGTGGGGAAACGCGGGACCAGCCCGGTCTCGAAATAGGTCGCGATCACCGGCACGCCCAGGATCATCGACAGCAGAGCCAGCAACCCGAAGGCGGCGGAGAAGAAGGGCAGCGGCCGCTCCTCCTTCACCAGGATGATGATGGTGCGCAGGATGCGGATGCCGTCGCGGATGGTGTTCAGCTTGCTGTGCGATCCGGGCGGACGATCCTTGTAGGGGGTCTTCACCTCGGCGATCGGCATGCGCAGCTCCAGCGCATGGACGGTCAGTTCCGTTTCGGTTTCGAAACCGCTGGCCAGCGCCGGGAAGGACTTCACGAAGCGGCGGGAGAACACCCGGTAGCCCGACAGCATGTCGCCGATGCGGCTGCCGAAGATCTTGGCGACCATGCCGGTCAGCACGAGGTTGCCGAAGCGGTGGCCGGGGCGGTAGGCGGCGACGATCTCCGTCACCCGCGCGCCGTTGACCATGTCCAGCTGCTCGTCCCACAGCCGCTTGACCAGTTCCGGAGCGCTGGGGGCGTGATAGGTGTCGTCGCCGTCGACCAGCACATAGACGTCCGCCTCGATGTCGGCGAACATGCGGCGCATGACATTGCCCTTGCCCTGCAGCGGCTCGCGACGGACAACGGCGCCGGCAGCGCGCGCGACCTCCACCGTCCGGTCCTTCGAGTTGTTGTCGTAGACATAGACGATGGCGTCGGGCAGGGCCGCGCGGAAGTCCTGCACCACCTTGCCGATCGCCGCCTCCTCGTTGTAGCAGGGGATTAGCACCGCGACGGTGGGGGCCGGGCCGGCCTGCAAGGCCGCCGCCGGCGTTCCGGAAGCGTCAGCGGCCGGGGTGGGGCGGTCGGCAGGGCGGTCGAGGGTCGATACGGTCATGGCGCTGGCTTCTGGCTGGAGACGGGACAGGCACGGCTGTCAGCGGCGATAAACAGCACAAACCCGCCGATTATTCCACTGTCTCCCGATTGCCGCCCGACCGGTCGACGTCGCAGAGGTTCAGCGTCTCGCCGAGATTGTTGTGAATGGGCCGGCAGCGCTGCGGGTCGAGCCGCAGGCCGAGCAGCGCCGCCGCCTTCGCCGCGCCGGGGGTATCGGGGATGGTGCTCAGCATCAGGAAGGGGCCGCGGTGGGACGCCACCTTGTCATTCATGATGGCGAGGTAGCCGTTGCCGACCGAATCCGGCTGCAGGAAGTTCGATTGGATGCGCACGAAGGTGACGCGCGGCGGGAAGGACGGAATGACGTGCGAGATGGCCCAATAGCCGGCCATCAGCACCATGGTATCGTCCGGGTCGTCGATGGGCGGCACCTCCGCCGTCACCCAGCTGTCCGCCCAGGCGACGCGCCCCCAATCGGCCGGCTGCACCGTCAGTTGCACCAGCGCCAGCACCGCCACCGCCAGCCCGATGCGCAGCCGGCGCGCCAGCGGCAGCAGCCCAACCGCCATCACCAGCCCCAGCGGCGCCAGCATCTCCAACGGCACCAGATAGCGGTAGATGCAGAACATCACCACCCACAGCGCGTAAGTGACGCTCAACGCCGTCAGCAGGAAGCGCGTCGCCGGCACCTCGGTCAGCCACTCGTTCCGCTTTCCCATCGACCGGCCGGCGACCGCACAGACGAACCCGACCGGCACCAGAACGAACAGCGCCAGCACCCGCAGGTCGAACCACGGCACCTCTCCCACCGTCAGCGGATGGAAGGTAAAGACGAAGGGGAAGAACAGCCGCTGCCACAGGCCGGGCGGGAAAAAGCTGACATTGACGTAGTCGGAGATGGCGGCGAAAGGCGACCGGAAGATGTGGTTCATGTGCGGGAAGACCGGGTTCCCGTAATCGTGCCACAGATGGGCCATCCAAACGCCGCCGCCCAGCGCCAGCCCGACCAGCACGCCGATGCCGAAGAAGAAGGCCAGCCACAGCCGCCGCCATTGCCGCGCCGGCAGGGCCAGGAAGCCCAGGCACAGGCCGACCGCATAGATCACCGTCGGGTTCTTCAACCCCATGGCCGCCCCGGCCAGCAGCCCGGCCGCCGCGACCCGTGCGAAGCTGGGCAGCGGCCGTCCGTCCAGGATGCCGGGAAGGCTGCCGGCGACCACCACCGCGGCCCCCAGCACGCCCAGGCTGACCACATTGTCCTGGAAGGTGGTGCCGATCAGCCCCAGCGTCCCGCCGCCGAGCCCGCCCATCACCGCCAATGCCATCGCAACCAACGCCCGTTTCAGATCCGGAACGTTCCGCAGGCAGAATGATGCAAGCAGGTATAGCAGCGACAGGTTGATCCCCTGCAGCGTCCCCCACAGGAAACCCGCCGTCCGCGCCGGCAGATGGGTGGCCAGCCAATAGAAGGGCACGTCGAGGAAGGGGCTGTAGAAGCTCGGCATCTGCGCCACCAGCAGATCGCGCCCGATCCGCCCCGTCAGCATCGCATAGCCGTTGTACCAGTGGTAATTCCGCAGGTCCCAGTTCGCATCCATGCCGAAGGCCAGCGTCAGCAGCCCATAGGCCGGCGGGGCCAGCAGCAGGAAGGCGATGCCGATCAGGCGGGCGCGGCTATCCGATCGGCGGTCTGATGGGCGGTCTTCGCGGAAGGCGGCTATCGGCATCGGAACGGGACAACCCTGCTGTTGCGCGGTATTGTCCTTAGGTGGCGGCCGCGCTCTCCGCAAGGGGAATGCCGGTTCCGGCGCTGCGTTTCGGGGTCCGCAATCGGGCCGGACAGGGACGATCCCTGGTCGTTCGCGCAACAAAGATGCGCGGCAGTGCATTCGCGCATGCCTGTTCGCTCATTGCGTGCCGGGAAAAGGGCAAGCTTCCTCTGGCAATGGCTTGTTCGGTCTGCTATTCACCACGCTCTGCATGCGCACGCTTGCGCCTTCTTGCGCGACAGGATTTCTGGCGATGGAAAAGTTCACGGTTCTCACCGGCGTTGCGGCGCCGCTGCCGATGATCAATGTCGATACCGATATGATCATCCCGAAGCAGTTCCTGAAGACCATCAAGCGGACGGGGCTTGGCAAGCATCTGTTCGACGAGATGCGCTACACCCCCGACGGGCAGGAGATCCCGGACTTCGTCCTGAACAAGCCGGCCTACCGCAAGGCCAGCATCCTGGTTTCCGGCGACAATTTCGGCTGCGGCTCCTCGCGTGAGCATGCGCCGTGGGCGCTGGCCGACTTCGGCATCCGCTGCATCATCGCCCCCAGCTTCGCCGACATCTTCTACAACAACTGTTTCAAGAACGGCATCCTGCCGATCAAGTTGCCGAAGGAGCAGGTCGACCTGCTGCTCGACGACGCGTCGCGCGGGTCGAACGCCGTCATCACGGTCGACCTTGAGAAGCAGACCATCACCGGCCCGGACGGCGGCACCATCTCCTTCGAGCTGGATCCCTTCCGCAAGCATTGCCTGCTGAACGGCCTGGACGACATCGGCCTGACGCTGCAGCAGGCGGCCCACATCGACGGGTACGAGGGCAAGCAGCGCGCCGGCCAGCCGTGGATGTGGGGCTGACCGCGCCCATCCTCCCCCGATCTCCTCAACTTCTGTCTTCTTGACGTCTGACATTTGGGAGTGCGCCCGCCATGGCCGCCAATAAGAAGCTTCTGTTCCTCCCCGGCGACGGTATCGGCCCGGAGGTGATGCGCCAGGTTCGCCGGGTCATCGACTGGATGGACCGCAAGCGCAAGATCACCTTCGACGTGTCCGAAGGCCTGGTCGGCGGCGCGGCGATCGACGCCCACGGCGTTCCGCTGTCCGACGCCACGCTGGCCGAGGCGCTGGCGGTGGACGCGGTGATGCTGGGCGCCGTCGGCGGCCCGAAGTGGGACAACCCGACTGACTACACCAAGCGTCCGGAAGCCGGCCTGCTGACCCTGCGCAAGGAACTGGGTCTGTTCGCCAACCTGCGCCCGGCCGTGGTGTTCGACGCGCTGGTCGACGCCTCGACCCTGAAGGCCGACGTCATCCGCGGGCTGGACATCCTGATCGTCCGCGAGCTGACCGGCGGCGTCTATTTCGGTGAGCCGCGCGGCATCACCGACATCGGCAACGGCGAGCGCCGCGGCGTCAACACCCAGGTCTACACCACCTCGGAAATCCGCCGCGTCGCCCGCGTCGCGTTCGAGCTGGCCCGCAAGCGCGGCAACAAGCTCTGCTCGATGGAAAAGGCGAACGTCATGGAATCCGGCCTGCTGTGGCGGCAGGAAGTGACCAAGCTGCACGGGGAAGAGTTCCAGGACGTCGAGCTGAGCCACATGTACGCCGACAACGGCGCCATGCAGCTGCTGAAGAACCCGAAGCAGTTCGACGTGATCGTCACCGACAACCTGTTCGGCGACATCCTGTCGGACGAGGCGGCGATGATGACCGGCTCGCTCGGCATGCTGCCGTCGGCCTCGCTGGGCGCCCCGGATGCCAACGGCAACCGTAAGGCCCTGTACGAGCCGGTGCACGGCTCCGCCCCGGACATCGCCGGCCGTGATCTGGCCAACCCCTGCGCGACGCTGCTGTCCTTCGCGATGTGCCTGCGCTACTCGTTCAACCTGGACGAGGATGCCAAGCTGATCGAGCGGGCCATTCAGAACGTGCTGGGCGGCGGCATGCGCACGGCCGACATCATGGCCCCGGGCATGGCGCGCTGCTCCACCACCGTCATGGGCGACTCGATCCTGCGCGAGCTGGACAAGCTGGCGTCCTGATCGGTCCCTGAACGGCGTTCAGGAAAAAGCCCCCGTCCGCAAGGACGGGGGCTTTTTCGTCTGCACGGTTAACAGCGCTTCAATCGCCCCCGGCCGGGCGGTCGGCCGTGCGACCGCCATGGCTCGCCTGTCCGCCCTTGCGGCCGGCTTCCGCCGCCAGCGAGGGGTTCTTGGAGAAGCTGCGCGAGGAGGCGGGGACACTGCGCCCGCCCTTGCGCCCGGCTTCCGCCGCGAGTTCCGGATTCTTTGAAAAGCTGCGTTTGTCGGCCGGCACGCTTTCGCCGCCCTTGCTGGCGATCTGACGTTGCCGATCAGGGTCCATCGACGCGAAGCCGCGGCCCGACGTCCGATTGCTCTCTTTCGAGGCCATAACCAACCTCCGACTGTGCCTTGTTGAATCGACAACCGGACAGCCGGGGGGTTGGTTCCAAATCACCGATAAATTCTGCAACCGGAATTGTCGGTGCGGCGATCATTTCGTTTCGGGAACGGTCGTGCCGCAGCCGTTGCTCACCCCGCAGCTTGCAGTTTGGCGATGGCGTCGGCCAGGGTTACCAGCCGGCGGGCGTTCTCGACATGCAGGTTCTCCACCAGCTTGCCGTCGACCAGCACCACGCCCTTGCCGGATGCCGCGGCCTCCGCATGGGCGGCGATGATGCGGTGGGCCTGGGCGATCTCCTCGTCATCCGGGGCGAAGGCGGCATTGCAGGCGGCGATCGTCTTGGGATGGATCAGCGTCTTGCCGTCGAAGCCCAACTCGCGCCCCTGCCGGCAGGAGGCGGCGAAGCCCTCGTCGTCGTTCAGGTCCAGATGCACGCCGTCCAGCACCGCCAGCCCATAGGCCCGTGCCGCCAGCAGGCACAGCCCCAGGCTGGTGATCATCGGCAGCCGCTGCGCCGTATGGGCGGCGTGCAGGTCCTTGGCGAGATCCGAGGTCCCGAGCACCAGCGCGCCGACGGCGGGGGAGGCTCCGGCGATCTCCTTGGCGTTCAGGATGCCCAGCGGCGTCTCCATCATGCACCAGATGCTCTGGCCGGCCGGGGCGCCGGCGGCGCGCAGCACCGCTTCGGCCTGCCGCACCGCATCGGCGCTCTCCACCTTCGGCAGCAGCACGGCATCGGCGCCGCTGGCCGCCGCCATGCGCAGGTCGTCATAGCCCCAGGGGGTGTTCAGTCCGTTGACGCGGACGATCAGCTCCCGCCCGCCATAGCCGCCGGCCGACAGCGCAGCCGCGATGGTGTCGCGCGCCGTCGCCTTGGCGTCGGGGGCGACCGCGTCCTCCAGGTCGAGGATCAGCCCGTCGGCGGGCAGGCTGCGTCCCTTTTCCAGGGCGCGGGCGTTCGAACCCGGCATGTAGAGCACGCTGCGGCGGGGGCGGACGGTCGTGGCCATGGCGGTTTCCCGGAAATGCGGATGGTTGGAGAGGGCAGCTTTAGCCGCCGGCCGCCGCCCTGTCCATGGGCCAGGCCGTCACAGTGGCGCATGGGGCAGGCGCCCTGCATGGCAGCCATGCCACGCATCCCGGTCTTAGCCATGGAGTCGGCGGGTTTACGCAAGGCGGACCGTCGCTTACGCTTGGCCCCATGAAAAGCGTCCTCACCATCCAATCGCACGTCGCCTATGGCTATGTCGGCAACCGGGCCGCGGTGTTTCCGCTGCAGCGGCTGGGGATCGACGCCACGGCGGTGAACACCGTCCAGTTCTCCAATCACACCGGCTATGGCGCCTGGACCGGACAGGTCTTCACGGCGGAGCACATCGCCGAGATCGTAGACGGCATCGCCGCCCGCGGAGTGCTGCCGTCTCAGGATGCTGTGCTGTCCGGCTATATGGGCGCCGTCGAGCTGGGGCAGGTGATCGTGGAGACCGCGGCGCGGGTGAAGGGCGCCAACCCCAAGGCGATCTATTGCTGCGACCCGGTGATGGGCGATGTCGGCCGCGGCTTCTTCGTGCGGCCCGGCCTGCCGGAATTCATCCGCGACCACGCGGTGCCCGCCGCCGACCTGATGACACCGAACCAGTTCGAGCTGGAATATCTGACCGACCGCAAGGTGGAGACGCTGGACGACGCGCTGGCGGCGACCGCGGCGTTGCGGGCGCGCGGGCCGCGGCTGGTCCTGGTCACCAGCCTGACCCGCAGCGATGCCGATCCCGACAGCATCGAGATGCTGGCGGACGGCGCCGACGGCTCCTGGCTGGTGTCTACGCCGCGCCTGACCTTCGACCCGCCGCCCAACGGGTCGGGTGACGCGGTGGCGGCGCTGTTCCTCGCCCATTACCTGACCGCCTTCGACCCGGCCGCCGCGCTGGAAAAGGCCGCGGCGGCGATCTATGCCATCTTCGAGGCGACCAAGCGCATCGGCACGCGCGAGCTGCAGCTGATCGCCGCCCAGGACGATTTCGTCAACCCGCCGAGGCGCTTCACCGCGACCCGAATCCGCTGATCTGCCTGGGCCGCATGGGCCGACGCGGTGTCAGGCCGCAGGGGCCGCATGCCCGCCCATCTTGATGGAGCGATCGATCACCCGTTCCGCCGGCAGCCATACCCTCATCGCGGTCCCGGCCCCCGGCGCGCTGCGGCAGGTCAGCGTTCCGCCATGCAGGTCGATGAAGTTCTTCGAGATCGACAGGCCCAGCCCGGTGCCCTCGTACCTGCGGTTCGCGGCATTCTCCGCCTGACGGAAGGGCTGGAACAGGTCGGCCATGAAATCGGGCGGGATGCCGATCCCGGTGTCGGCCACCGTCAAAGCGAAGCCGCCATCCTTGTCCAGCCCGGCGGTGATGGTGATGCTGCCGCCGTTGGGCGTGAACTTCACGGCGTTGGACAGCAGGTTCAGGATCACCTGCTTGAAGGCCCGGCGGTCGACCCACAGGGTGGCGACGGCGGCCGTCGCCTCGTTGTGGATGGCGACCCCACCGGCGGCGGCGCGGTCGCGCACCATCATCAGGCATTGCCCGACCGCCTCATGCGCCTCGACCGCCTCTTCGCACAGCTCGAACTGGCCGGATTCCAGCTTCGACATGTCCAGCACGGCATTGACGATGTCCAGCAGGTGCCGGCCGCTGTCGTGGATGTCGGCGATGCAGGATTTCTGCCGGTCGTTGAGGGCGCCGAAGAACTCGCTGTCCAGCACCTCGGCGAAGCCGATGATGGCGTTCAGCGGGGTGCGCAGTTCGTGGCTCATGTTGGCGAGGAACTCGCTCTTCGCCCGGTTTCCCAGTTCCGCCTGCGTCTTGGAGGCGATCAGTTCCGCCTCCTGCTGCTTGCGGCGGGTCATGTCGCGGATGACGCCGACATAGATGCGTGGTTCGTCCGGACGCAGCGCGCCGACGGAGGCCGGGTAGGAGGCCGGGGCGCAGGGGCCGCCGCCCAGCCGCAGATCGCTGACGGTGAAGCCGACCGGAAAGGCGCGGCCGTCGCGGCGTATCGCGGTCAGGTCGCGGTCGTTGGCGCCGCCGCGGGCATCGGGGATCAGCGCCTCGATCGGCTGGCCGATCATCTCGCGCTCCGGCACGCCGAACATCATCTCGGCCGCCCGGTTGAAGGTGACGATGCGCCCGGCGCTGTCGAAGGTCACCACCGCATCCAGCATGGAATCGAGGATGCCTCGGATCCGGCGCGAGGCGCGGGCCAGCCGGGCCTGATCCTCCTCCCGCCGGGCGTGCTGGCGGACGACGAAGGCGGTCAGCAAGGCGATGGCGATGGTCATGACCGTGCCGATCGCGGTCCAGGCCGCCGTATCGCGCCGCCATTCGGCCAGCGCCGCCCCCACCGGCAACGTCGCCACGATGACGAAGGGATAGCCCTGCACCCGCCGCACGCTGACCAGACTGTCGATGCCCGCCCCCAAGCCGGGACCTGAACCGGGCATGGCGTCGCGGATGGTGGCCTCGTCATGCGCCGCCAACGCCTGCCACACCGCCGGCCAGTCGGTCAGCCGGACCGGCCCATTGTGGCCCGGTGGCCGGTCCAGCAGGATGGTGCCGTCGGCCAGCGCCAGGATCACGCTGCCCTTGCGGTCGATGCCCCGCGATTCCAGCGTCGCCGCCAGCCGGTTGGGGTCGACCATGGCGACCAGCACGCCGCGGAAACCGCCGTCGCGGTCCGTCCAGCGCCGGCTGAAGGGAATGACGCGCGTCCCCTCCCTCACCCGGCTGGCGATGGCGGCGCCGACATGCAGCCCCTGCCCGGCACCGTTGCGCGGCCCGGCGAAATAGGTGCGGTCCGACAGCGTCGCCGTCGGCAAAGGCGCCTCGGCCGAATGGTGCAGGGCGAAGCCGTCGGCGCCGACCACCACCAGATCGGCCAGTTCCGCGAAGGAATCGCGCCGCTCTCGCAGATGGTCATGGATGGCAGGGCTGCCGCGCCGGGCGCCGTCGGGCAGCGTGTCGAGCGCGAAGGCGAGGTCGCGCAGCAGTTGGTCGACCGAAAAGGCGGTGCGCAGAGTCTGCGATTCCAGCATGCGGGCAAGATCGCGGGTGGCACGCTCCCCCGCATCCAGCGCCTCGCGCCGGCCCAGCAGCATGCCGTATCCGATCAGCGCGTTGACCACGAGGATGAAGGCGAGGCCGGAGGCGGTCATCAGGAATCGCACCGATCCCAACCGGCCACGCAGCGCCCCCGCCAGCGTTGCGGCGGAGCGGGGCAGCGGCGGAGAAGGGGACCCGGGAACGGGCATCGGCGTGGCGGCTTCCAGTGGTGCTTGCGACCTGACGGCCCGTGTTGGTCAGACCGACCGCTACCCTAAAGAAAGTGTAACCGGACGGAAACATCTGCCGTCGGCACTGCGCGCAGATGCCGCGCCGCCGGGGGGCGTCGACGGCATGTGGCGCCACCCTGCCATTCCCCGCCCGCCATCCTGTCGGCGGTTGCCGGGAGCGGCTCCATCCGCTAGGTAAGGGACCATCTTGGCAGCCGGATCGCCCATATTCCCATGACCGACGGACCGCTTTCGCTCTACCGCGCCCGCCGCGGCAGCGGCACGCTTCGCCCCGATCCCGACCAGGAACTGGCGGCGGAGAAGTTCCAAAGCCTGTACCAGGCGCTGAAGGGCTATCAGCCGCAACCCGCCGGCGACGACAGGCCGGCCGGGGGAGGGTGGCTGGAACGGTTCGGTCTGGGCCGCCGCCGCGCCGCGCCGCCGCCGCCGGACATCGCCTCCACCGCGCCACAGGGGCTGTACATCTACGGCAGCGTCGGACGCGGCAAGTCGATGCTGATGGACCTGTTCTATGAGACCGCTCCGGTCGACAAGAAGCGGCGCGTCCATTTCCACGAATTCATGCTGGAGATCCACCAGCGCATCCACGACCACCGCCAGTCCGGCAAGGGAAAAGGCGACGGCCCCGACGAGGCGCTGCCCGAACTGGCCCGCGCGCTCGCCGACGAGGCATGGCTGCTCTGCTTCGACGAGTTCCACGTCACCAACATCGTCGACGCGATGATCCTGGGCCGGCTGTTCACCAACCTGTTCGATCTGGGCGTGGTGGTGGTGGCGACCTCCAACTGGCCGCCGGATATGCTGTACAAGGACGGGCTCCAGCGCGAGCTGTTCCTGCCCTTCATCGCACTTCTGAAGGAAAAGCTGGACATCCTGTCGCTGGACGGCCCGACCGACTACCGGCTGGACCGCTTGAAGGGCGTGCCGATCTACCACCACCCGCTGGGTGCCGCATCGGATGCCGCCCTCGCCAAGGCCTTTTCCGACCTGACCGGCGGTGTATCGGGCGAGCCCTGCAGCCTGACGGTGCAGGGCCGCCGCGTCGAGATCGACCGCGCCGCCAAATGCGTGGCCTGGGTCGATTTCTGGGACCTGTGCGGCAAGCCGCTGGGGGCGGCCGACTATCTGGCCATCGCCACCCATTTCCACACGGTGCTGATCAACCACGTTCCGACCATGAAGGACGAACTGCGCAACGAGGCCAAGCGCTTCATGACGCTGATCGACGCGCTGTACGAGCACAAGGTCAACGTCGTCATCGCCGCCGAAGGCCCGCCGGAGCGCCTCTACCCGGAAGGCACCCACGCCTTCGAATTTGAACGGACGGTGAGTCGCCTCATGGAGATGCAGAGCGAGGACTACCTCCGGCGCCAGCATTTGACTTAGGTTTTCGGGGCCGCAACGCGCACGGTGTCACAGCCGTGTCACGGCAGAGGGAGGGTGCCCCTCGGTGACGCCGCGCCCCCGCCTCTGATGCGCCGACCATTCCGGCCCCGACATGACCCAACCGCAGGTCGACACAGCAAGGTGACAGGGTCCGCCTCGACGTGTAAGCTCAGGCGCTTGCATGAGGTGAATGGTGAGCCGGTCAGCCAACTTCAGCTTCCTCGCGAAACACAGCATCCAGCTTGAACGGCTTGGTGCGCTCGGCGAGCGCTTCTTCGCGGACGACGCCAACACCGCGATCCTCAAGATGCGGCAGTTCGCCGAGCTGCTGGCCCAGCTGACGGCCGCCAAGCTCGGCATGTGGACATCGCCGGAGGAGACGCAGGACCAGCTGCTACGCCGGTTGCGCGACCGTGGCGCGCTGCCGCGCGAGGTCGGCGACCTCTTCCACTACATCCGCAAGACCGGCAACGCGGCGAACCATGACCTTGCCGGCGATCAGGCGATGGCGCTGTCCTGCCTGAAGCACGGCCGCACGCTGGGCGTCTGGTTCCATTGCACCGTGACCGGCGACCGCGCTTTCAACCCCGGCCCCTTCGTGCCGCCGCGCGATCCACGCGCCGAGAGCGCCGCCATGAAGGCGGAGCTGGACCGGCTGCGCGGCGAACTCCAGGCGCAGCAATCGGCCCATGAGCGCATGGCGGCCGAAGCCCAAGCGGAAGCCGAGCGCCGCCTGACCGCGGAGGAACGCGCCGCCCAGGCCGAGGCGGACCGGCTGGAATGGGAGCGGCTGGCCCAGCAGGTCGAGGCCGACCGTGCCCGGCTGGAAGCCGAACTGCTGACCAGCGTCCAGGCACAGGCCGCCGCTATGCCGGCGCTGGCCATCCAGCAGGCCGTCGAGCTGGCGCAGGAGGTCGGGCAGGGCATCGACCTGGACGAGCGTGAAACCCGCCGCCTGATCGATGCCCAGCTTCGCGAAGCCGGCTGGGAAGCCGACAGCGAGACGCTGAGCTATGCCGCCGGCACCTGCCCGCAGAAGGGCCGCAACCTCGCCATCGCCGAATGGCCCACGGCGGATGGGCGGGCCGATTACGCCTTGTTCGTCGGTCTGACCATCGTCGGCATGGTCGAGGCGAAGCGCCGCAACACCAACGCCTCCGAATACATCGAGTGGGCGGCCCGCTACAGCCGCGGCTATGTCCGCCGGGCTGATGAGGCGCCGCCGTCCGAAGGGCCGTGGGGGGAGGGCGACGCGCGCTACCCGGTGCCCTTCCTTTTCTCGACCAACGGCCGCCCCTTCCTGCGCCAGTTCGAGGAGCTGTCGGGCGTCTGGTTCCGCGACGCCCGCCACCCGCACAACCATGCCAAGGCGCTCGACGGCTGGTACACCCCGGCCGGCCTGCTGGAGGCGCTGCGCAACGATCCGCGGGCCGCGCAGGACCGTCTTGCCCGCGACCCCTTCGGCTATAACTTTCCGCTGCGCGACTATCAGGAGCGGGCCATCCGCGCCGTCGAGGCCGCCATCGGCGCCGGCCGGCGCGACATCCTGGTCGCCATGGCCACCGGCACCGGCAAGACCAAGACCTGCATCGCGCTCGTCTATCGCCTGCTGAAGGCGCAGCGCTTCCGCCGCATCCTGTTCCTGGTCGACCGCACCGCGCTGGGCGAGCAGGCCGGCAACGCGTTCAAGGAAACGCGTATGGAGCAGCAGCAGGTCTTCGCCGACATCTTCCAGGTCAAGGAGCTGGGCGACATCGTCCCGGACGCGGAAACCAAGCTCCACATCGCGACGGTCCAATCCCTGGTCCGCCGCATCCTGGACGGCGATGCGCCGCCGCCCATCGACGAGTACGACTGCATCGTCGTCGACGAATGCCATCGCGGCTATCTGCTCGACCGCGAAATGGGGGACGAGGAGCTGAGCTTCCGCGACCAGGGCGACTACATCTCCAAGTACCGGCGCGTGCTCGACCGCTTCGACGCCGTGAGGATCGGCCTGACTGCGACCCCGGCCCTGCACACCGTCGACATCTTCGGCGAGCCGGTGATCCACTACACCTACCAGGAGGCCGTCATCGACGGCTGGCTGGTCGATCATGAGCCGCCCATCCGCGCCCATACCGCCCTCAGCCAGGAGGGCATCCATTGGGACGCCGGGGCGGCGGTGGACGTGCTGGACACCCGCACCGGCCAGCTCGACCTGATCCACCTGCCGGACGAGGTCCGCTATGACGTCCAGGACTTCAACCGCCGCGTCCTGACGCGCGACTTCAACCGGGTCATCGCCGAATGGCTGGCCGGTCACATCGACCCCAGCCTGCCGGGCAAGACGCTGGTCTTCTGCGCGACCGACCTGCATGCTGAAACGATGGTCGGCGCGCTGCGGACGGCCTTCGCCGACCGCTATGGCGGCATCGACAATGACGCCGTCGCCAAGATCACTGGGCGGTCGGACGACCCGATGCGGCAAATCCGCCGCTTCAAGAACGAGGAGCTGCCGAAGGTCGCCGTCACCGTCGACCTGCTGACGACCGGCATCGACGTGCCGGAAATCGTCAATCTGGTCTTCGTTCGCCGGGTCAACAGCCGCATCCTGTACGAGCAGATGATCGGCCGCGGCACCCGCCTGTGCGAGGATCTGTTCGGCCCCGGTCGCCACAAGACTGCCTTCCGCATCTTCGACGCCGTCGGTATCTATGCGGCGATGGAAGCCATGTCGCAGATGCGGCCGGTGGTCACCAACCCGAACATCACCTTTGCCACGCTAATGGAGGAACTGGCCGGGGCGACCGGCACACCCCTGCCGGCGCAGGTGCCGCCCCCTGCTCTTCCGCTGACCGGCTTCGCGGAGGAGGGGCAGGCCCCGTTCCTTGGCCCCGATGACGTGCCGGCTCCCACGCCGGAGGACCCCCAGGTCGCCGAGCGGCGTCGGCAGCAGGCGCGCTGGCTGGTCGGCCAGATCGTCGCCAAGCTGCACCGCAAGCGCCGCCGGCTGACCGAGGCGGGCGAGCGCCGCTTCCGCGACCTTGCCGGCACCGACTCCGAAACCTTCGTCCGCCGCCTGCGTGACGCGGCACCGGAGGAGGCCGCCCGTATCCTGATCGACCACCGGGCGCTGATGGAGTTGCTGGACACCCGCATCGGCGACGACCCGATCCATGTCCCGCTCTATGACGGCACCGACGAGTTCCGGCACGAGGAAACCGGCTACGGCGTCAACATCACCCGGCCGGAGGATTACATCGCCAGCTTCCGCCGCTATCTTGACGAGAACATGAACCGGGTACCGGCGCTGAATGCCGTCGCCAACGCCCCGCGCGAGCTGACCCGCGCCCAACTGCGCGAGGTCCGGCTGCTGCTGGAGCGTGACGGCTTCGGAGAGGCGGAATTGCGGGCGGCCTTCCGCGACATGGACAACGCCGACATCGCCGCCTCGGTGATCGGCTACATCCGCCGGGCGGCGCTGGGTGATGCGCTGGTGCCCTATGACGAACGGGTGGACCGGGCGATGCGGCGGGTGCTATCCAGCCGGCCCTGGACGAAGGCGCAACGCGACTGGCTGGAAAGGATCGCTCGGCATCTGAAGAAGGAGGTCGTTGTTGATCGTGACACGCTCGACCAGGGCGAGTTCCGCCAGCAAGGTGGCGGGTTTGCGCGGCTGGACCGGATGTTCGATGGGCAACTGGCGGAGCATCTGTCAAAGATCAATGAAGAGCTTTGGCAGGATGCAGGGTAAGTGCCCTCCGCTTCATTCGGATATGCGATGATGACAGCAGACATTGCCGAAAAGCTTGCCGACGAATTCGACCGCTCATCCTATCGGAAGGGCAGGGCCGTGTTGAACGCCTGGGGCGCATCGATGGACAACGGCCTGCACCATTTGCCGAATGGGGTGAGCGTGCCTGATGAGTGCGCGCCGGTTTATGCCACCGACCTGAACATGATTGCCCTTATCGAACGGCACGTCGGCATGTATGACGATTACTTCGAGGTCATGCATTGTGCCGGAGAATGGCGGGTCACCCGATCCGATGCCGCCAGCGAAAAGCCCAAGATCGACAGCGGTTATTGGGACACCGAAGCGGACGCCCGCGCCTTTGCGGTCGTTCTGCATGCATACGCGACGCGCAACGGCCTGCGCCGTTTGTCGAACTACTCCGAGGATTGATACGCGCGCCATGAACGCCACCAACGACATCGTCTCCAAGCTCTGGGGGCTGTGCCATATCCTGCGGGATGACGGCATCACCTATCACCAGTATGTGACCGAGCTGACCTACCTGATCTTCCTGAAGATGGCGGAGGAGACGGGGGCGGAGGAGCAGTTGCCGCCCGGCTACCGCTGGGGCGATGTCCGTGGCCGGCAGGGCGTTGAGCAGCTGACCTTCTACAAGGAGATGCTGATCCATCTCGGCACCTATGGCTCGGCGCAGGTCCAATCGATCTTCCAGAACGCCCAGACCAGCCTGCGCCAGCCGCGCATCCTCAAGGCGCTGGTCGAAGCGATCGAGGGGCTGGACTGGTACTCCGCCCGCCAGGAAGGGCTGGGCGACATGTATGAGGGTCTGCTGGAGCGCAACGCGACGGAGAAGAAGTCGGGCGCCGGCCAGTACTTCACCCCGCGCCCGCTGATCGACAGCATGGTCGCGCTGGTCAAGCCGCAGCCGGGCGAATATGTGCAGGATCCGGCGGCCGGCACCGGCGGCTTCCTGATCGCAGCCGACCGCTGGGTCAAGGCGCACACCAACGACCTGTGGGACCTGAAGTCGGAGGAGCAGTATTTCCAGCGCCACCATGCCTTCGTCGGCATGGAACTGGTGCCGGACGCCCATCGGCTCGGCCTGATGAACCTGATGCTGCACGATGTCACCGGCGACCTCCAACTGGGCGACGCCTTGTCGGAGCAGGGGGCGCGGCTGCCGAAGGTCAACGTCATGCTGACCAACCCGCCCTTCGGCACCAAGAAGGGCGGCGGTCTGCCGAGCCGCGACGACTTCACATACCCGACCTCGAACAAGCAGTTGGCCTTCCTCCAGCACATCTACCGCGGCCTGAAACCCGGCGGTCGGGCGGCCGTGGTGCTGCCGGACAATGTGCTGTTCGAGGACAACGCCGGCCGCGACATCCGCCGCGACCTGATGGAGAAGTGCGACCTGCACACCATCCTGCGCTTGCCGACCGGCATCTTCTACAGCCAGGGCGTCAAGACCAACGTTCTGTTCTTCACCCGCGGCCGCGGCGACAAGGGCAACACCGGCGAGGTCTGGGTCTATGACATGCGGTCCAACATGCCGCAGTTCGGCAAGACCCGCCCTCTGACCCGCGACCATTTCGCCGCCTTCGAGGCCGCCTACGGCGTCGACCCGCTGGGCAAGGCATCGCGCGTGGACGAGGGCGAGCAGGGCCGCTTCCGCCGCTTCACCCGCGAGCAGATCACCGCGCGCGGCGACAACCTGGACCTCACTTGGCTGCGCGACGAGAGCACCGAGACCGAGCTTCCCGAGCCGGACGTGATCGCCGCCGAAATCATCGATACCCTGCGCGTGGCGCTGGAGGAGATGGAGGCGCTGGCTGACCTGCTGGGGTGCGACGAGGTGGCGGATAGCGCCTTGGCGGAGGCCGCGGAATGAGCGGGCGGGAAATGCCGGCGGGCTGGACTCTGGCGACGCTAGCTGAATTGGGAGAGTTAGCTCGCGGAAAATCAAAGCATCGCCCGCGAAACGATTCAAAACTATTTGGTGATAAATACCCGTTTATTCAGACGGGGGACGTTTCTAATGCGCAGGGAGAAATAACGTCTGCAAAGATATTTTATAGCGATTTTGGCCTTAATCAGAGCAGGCTTTGGCCGAAGGGTACGCTTTGCATAACTATTGCTGCAAATATCGCGGAGACAGCTATTTTGGGATTCGACGCTTGCTTTCCCGACAGCGTAGTAGGGTTTCGTGGCGAGCATGCATGCGATACAAAGTACATATCGTATTACTTCCCAACAGTAAAAGGGGAGCTGCAGAAATTCGCGCCTGCCACAGCTCAGAAAAATATTAACCTTGAAACACTTAGCAATGTTGTGGTTCCGCTGCCACCCCTTCCCGAGCAATACCGCATAGTCGAGAAGATCGAAGCGCTGACCACCCGAGTGCGCCGGGCGCGTGAGGCGCTGGACACGCTGCCGGCCCTGATCGACCGCTACCGCCAATCCATCCTCGCCGCCGCCTTCCGTGGCGACCTGACGGCGGAGTGGCGCCAGCATCACGGGGCAGTGCCTGGAGCTAAGGAGATACGAGAGTCGTTGCGCGCGCAGGCCAATATCCTCGCCTCTGAAAAGCAACGCCCACGTAAGCGGTTAGAGACAGCGTTGGTAGATGACCGGCCGTCCATAAACCTTAGCGAATGTCCATCGTCATGGGCGATCATGACAATGGAAGAGGTCACCGATCCTACACGCCTAATTCAATATGGCATTCTTATGCCGGGGCCGGATGTTGCGGAAGGGGTTCCGTATGTAAAAGTTATGAATATACGGAACGACATGATAAATGTCGGCGACTTAAATAGAACGACTCGCGATATACATGATCAGTTCAGGCGTTCAGAGCTGAAAAAAAACGATGTTTTGTTGACAATTCGCGGAACGTTTGGTCGTGTTGCACTTGTCCCCTCCGAGCTAGAAGGCGGAAATATTACGCAAGATACTGCGCGTATGGCACCGTTGGCCGGTATAATGCCTGCATACATTGCGAATTATCTTCGCAGCCCGCCAGTGCAGCAATACCTCGCACGGGTTGCAAAAGGGGTGGCGGTTCGAGGCGTCAACATCGGTGACCTCCGTCCAATGCCTGTCCCCGTACCGCCGTATGAGGAGCAACTTGAAATCTGTCGGGAGCTGGCAAAAGCACTTGAAGCAGTCAAGCGCCTGGAGCGGTATGTCGAGTCGATAGCGTCACGGTGTTCCACTCTCGACCAATCCATCCTCGCCAAGGCGTTCCGGGGCGAACTGGTGCCGCAGGATCCGAACGACGAGCCGGCCTCCGTCCTGCTGGAGCGCATCCGCGCCGAATGCGCGGCGGCGGGACCAGCACCCCGCCGTGGGCGCCGACCGAAGGCGGCGGACGGCGGCTAACCGCATCCTGCCCGCCTTGCGCATCCCGCCGTTTCCCCGCCTGCAAGAGCCCCCGCATGCCCCCTAAAACCTGGATGGTCCGCGCAGGAAAGCGCGGCGCGCTGATCGACCGCTTCCGTACCGCCGGGCGGGTGGCCATCGGCTGGGCCGAGCTCGGCTCGCTGGCGGCGGTTGCCGACCGGCCGGCAATGGTGGCGCTTGTGCGGACCCGCTGGCCGGACTGGAACGTCTATGAGGTCGGCAACAATGCCGGCCAGCTCCACCGCTTCCGCAGCGACATCCAGGTCGGCGACCGCGTCATCTCCTATGACCCCGATGGCCGCGTCTATCATGTCGGCACCGTGACCGGCCCCTATGCCCATGAGCCGGCCTTCGACGCCGATTACCCCAATGTCCGGCCGGTGACCTGGGGCGGGTCGGTTCCGCGGGATGTGCTGGGCGTCTCCGCCAAGAACTCGCTGGGATCGGTCACCACCGTCTTCCAGGTGCCGGCGGAGACGGCCGCTGAAATCGACACAGCGCTGGCCGGCCCGGACGCTCCGGCGGCCAAGCAGGCGGGTGCCGTCGTGCAGGACGGTGCCGACCTCGACGCCGTCACCGTCGCCGACCCGACGGCGGAGGCCGCGGCCGAGCAGGACTTGTTCGAGGATCTGGAAGCTAAGGCGCTAGAATTCATCAAGGACCGGCTGGTGAAGCTCAGCCCGCGCGACATGGAGCTGTTCGTTGCCGGCCTGCTGCGGGCGATGGGCTACAAGACGCGCGTGTCGCCGGTCGGCCCCGATCGTGGCCGTGACATCTTCGCCTCGCCCGACGGGCTGGGGCTGGAGGACCCCCGCATCTTCGTCGAGGTCAAGCACCGCTCCGGCCCCATCGGTGCGCCGTCCGTGCGCTCGTTCCTCGGCGGCCGGCGCCCCGGCGACCGCGGCCTTTACGTCTCCACCGGCGGCTTTGCGCGCGACGCCAAGTACGAGGCCGACCGGGCGCCCATCCCCTTGTCGCTGCTGGACCTCGACGACCTCGTCGCCCTGGCGCTGGAGCATTACGACGGGCTGGACGTCGACTCCAAGCGCTTGCTGCCCCTGAAGCGCCTGTACTGGCCGGCATAGGCGCCCGCCCGCCGCCGACTCCCGCTTGTTCGTCTGTCGCATACGCCGATATGTTTGCCGCTGTCCGGTCAGCCTGCGCGCGGCTGGCGGCGTTCAACATGTGGGGTATGGGAAATGGCTGTGCGACCAGACGACCAAGCTGCGGGCGGGAGCAGCCATGACCAGCAGGGTGGCGAGTGGGACAAGGTCATCGCCGGCTGCGCTGCCGTTGTTGAGAAGGCGAAAGGCGAGTCGCTGACGGCCGTCGAGATGGACATGATGGTCAAGGGCGTCGGCGAGGCGATCAACGCCTACAGCACCTTGCATGAAGATCGCAGCGCCCAGGACCGCAAGCACCTTACGGAAACGGCCGAACTGATCGAAAAGCTGCTCCCGCTGCTGTGCGAGATGCAGGGATCGATGGCCCTGCATCGGGTCGAGCTGGCGGAGCGGTCGCAGGCGGAGGATGATGACAGCGCCGCGGATGACCTGAGCGCACCAAGCCGGTCCGCCTCATATCTGCGTGCCGCGATCGAGGCGCTAAGCGACCTGCAAGCCCCCATGGCCATTGCCATCGCCGCATTGGCCCATGAACGAGCCCAGAAGGGGCGCAAGCCCGATCATAGGTTCCTAGTGCTGGTCCATCACATGTCGGTCGTCTGGGAAAGGTTGCTGCCGGGGCAGAAGGCGGGGACCAGTTCCGTACCCGATTCCAACGACCGCGACGGTCCTTTCGTGCGCTTCATCGCGGAGACGGTGCCTCTGCTGTCCGGCTACGATGGGGTTCAGCTGGGCGGCAAAGTCAAAAATGCGTTGGAAGATCTGGCGAAGTTAGCTGGGTAGGGGAGTTAATGGCGCCAAAATCGGGGAATTAACTCCCCGTCCAGTCGCCAGGAGACGCCGGTAAATCAGTCCTGTCGCAATGGGCGACATCCAATCGACATGGATTGACATGAACACCAAGATCTACATGAACGAGGAGGAGGCGGCCAAGCTGCTCGGCCTGTCGCGCCGCACCCTCCAGCGCTTCCGCACCGAGGGCAACGGCCCGGCCTTCCTCCGCGTCGCCTCCCGCCGGATCATCTACGCCACCTCGGACATCAAGTCCTGGACCAAGCGCTGCCGCCAGGGCGGCGTCGCGGCCTTCCGCGGGGAGGGCAAGTGATGACCTCTCCGGCTTTCGTCGCTGGGTGGGAATTCAAGACCACCGATAACGACGACGTGATCTTCAACGGCAAGATGAGCCACCCGTCGTCGCGCCCGGCCGGCCAGGGCTGGGCCGAGAGCGAAGTCCGTATGCATACGACCGTCTGGGTCCGTAAGCGCTACCAACTGCTGGAAGATGTGGGGAAGCCCTTCCCGGAAGAGTTGACCCATTTCGAACTGGCGCTCCTGAAATCCGATGCCGCCTACGCTCGGGATTTCGCCAAATGAGCCACGAGGCTTCCCACAACTTCGTCGAGACGGCCGCCATCAAGGCGGCCGTTTTGCATCACGAGCAGGCCGTCCTGGCCGCTCTCCGCATCAACTGGCAAGCCGGACGCGGCCCGCACATCGACTGCCCCTACCCGGACCACGGCGGCAAGAACGATTTCCGCTGGGACGACCAGCAGGCGAAGGCGTTCTGCTCCTGCCGTAACGCCCATGACATCTTCGACGTGGTGCGGGGCATGACCGGCGCCGATTTCGCGGCCGCCAAGCTCTTCGTCGCCGAAACCATCGGCCGCTCCGACCTCATCCGGGGGAAGTCCGACCGTCAGGGCACCCATCGCCGCGTTGAGGACCTCCTCGCCCCGCCGGACGGCAATCGCGACGACAGCTTGCCGCTGACCTATCTGGCGCACCGCCTCCGTGTGCCGGCCTGCGACGTCCTGATGCCCTCCACGCGGTTCGCTGGCCACAAGGCGCTGGGCTACTACGACCCGCCGCCCGTCGGCAGCGCGAAGCCCGTCCTCGTGGCCCAGCCGCCCTGCGCCGTCTACGAAACCGTGGCTGCTGACGGCCGTGTCCACGCAATGCGCATCTACCTCGCCGAAGACGGGTACGGAAAGGCCGACTTGGGCGGGCGCGATCCGAAGAAGTCTGTCCGCGTGCCGGAAGGCTCGACCAGCACCTCCGGCTGTGGCGTCGTCTGGGGCGATGCGAAGGTCGCCGAGCACGTCTATGTGTGCGAGGGGATCGAAACCGGTGCCGCAATCGCCTACGCCATGACGCCAGCGATCGGTATCGGCCATGTCGCCGTCGTGGCGGCCATCTCGGCCGGCGGCATGGAAGCGTTCCGGCCGTGGCCGGCGACCAAGCTGGTCACGGTGGCTGCCGACCGCGATGAAGGGGCTGCGCTGGGCAAGCAGCCCAGCCGCCGCGGAGAGATGGCTGCACGCAAGCTCGGCCTGTCCTTGCGTGATCGTGTGCCGGTCAGCATCGCCCTGCCGGGCGGTGCTGGCGAGAAGGTCGACTGGCTGGACATCCATGTTCGGGACGGCGCGGACGCCGTGCAGCGCGGCCTGGATGCGGCGGTGCCGTTCGTGCCGACCGCCGAAGAAGCGGGCAAGGCGCCTTCCTCCAATCAGGAAGGGGCGCGGAACACGAAGCTGACGCGGCTCCGGTTCTCGGAGTTGCATGCCCGCATCGACACCGATGACTTTGTGCAGGGGCTGCTGACGACGACCGCCTTGTCGGTCTTCTACGGCGACTCCAACGCCGGCAAGACCTTCGTCGTCCTCGACTTGGCCCTGCATATCGCGCTGGGCTGGCCCTGGCACGGACGGCGCGTCGAGCGAGGGGGCGTCGTCTATGTCGCGGCTGAAGGCGGGAGCGGTGTCCTCAACCGCATCGAGGCGTTCAAGCGCCATCACGACCTCGCGCCGAACCTTGAGGTGCCCTTCAGCTTGGTGCCCAGCCCGGTGAACCTGTTGGACCCTGAGGCCGATGTCGAGGAACTGATCGCTCTCATCCAGGGCGAAGCGGCCGGCTTGGGCGAGCCGGTCAAGCTGGTCGTGATCGACACCCTCTCCCGTGCGCTGGCCGGCGGCAACGAGAATGCCAGCGAGGACATGGGGGCACTGGTCATGAATGTGGATCGCATCCGCAAAGAGACGGGCGCACACCTGCTGCTCATCCACCATTGCGGCAAGGATGCGGCCAAGGGCGCCCGCGGCCACTCCCTCCTGCGGGCTGCCACGGATACGGAGGTCGAGATTGCGCGCTCCGAAAGCGCGAAGGGCGGGGCGATCACCGTCACCAAGCAGCGCGACCTGCCGATCCCTGCGCCGTTCGGCTACGGCTTGAAGACGATCGAGCTTGGGGTCAACCGCCACGGGGAGACGGTCACGAGTTGCGCCGTTGAGCCGTGCGAGCATCAGGGCGCAGCCGGTCGCCGGAAGAAGAAGTCCGACATCATGCTCCACCTTCAGGCATTGAAGAACGTCATTGCCGCGAAGGGTATCGTCGTGAGCAGCCGGGATGTCGCCTCGGTGCCCAGCGTGTCGACCGCAGATTTTCATGAAATGCTGAAGTCTCAGTCTCTGGTGGGTGCGGAAAAAAAGGACACCGAAAACCAGCAGGTGCGGCGCATCATTTATGGGCTTTGCCAAGAGAACTGGGCAGCGACGGGCGGGCGGCGCATCTGGCTTTGCAATCCGGAAGAGCTGTCGGCTTAGGGCATCTTCGATCGTGGTCACCGACATCAAGACAAGACGCAAAAAATGTCTGGTTGTCGTGATGTCGTCCCGCCGTCCTTCAGCGGAGGGATAGACGACACGACGACAGCACCCTAAGGGGTGTCGTCTTGTCGTTACCCAGATGGGACCTGCATCGGACTGGCATCCACCAGCAGGAACCACCCAAAAGCTGCTCTGGAATTTCACCAAAACAACACTGACTTAATGTTATTTGATTGGCCGGATGAGCAACTGCAGCCGGTCGGCTGCCCGGCAAATCCGGCAGCAGGGTCCCTGGCAGGACAGCCATAGCTTCGCAGCCCTATAAGCCCGCTGCCGTTTATGGCCTAGCAATTGCCCCTTACCGCCCGGTCAGTGCGACCACCTTGTCCGTCGCCTTCGCCGCTACCCGTGCCCGTTCCAGGATCCATGTCTCGGCGGTCGTAAGCGCTTCAAGCATCTGCTTTTGCCGGCGGCTGCGGTCATAGACGCGACTGGTCACATCGGCGCCTGCATGGCCGAGGATGCGCTTCTGAACCGCCTCAACGACATCGCGCTCACCCAGGATGCTGGCCAGCGTGCGGCGCAGATCATGCGTGGTCCACTTGCGCCCCTCCGCATCGCGATGGCCCAGCTTATCGGCCAGTTGCGACGCGGCGTAGCCCAGCCCGCTTACCGTCAGGCAATCGACGGACTTCCCGCTCGGTGTCGGGAATAGCTGACCGTGCTTCGCCTGCTTCTGCCGTCGGCGGACGATGCTCAGGGCCAACGGCGGAAGAGGGATGTCTCGGCGCGCCGCGGCGGTCTTGCCACCCCGGGAGGCGATCCGAAGAACGGTCATGCCGGTTTCCGGGTCATCGACAACGTCCTCAATCATGAGGGCCGTCACCTCGCCGCCACGCAGCCCCAGCAGCAGCGCCAGCGCCATTGCATCAATGGTGCCCCTGTCGGACGGGCGATGGCCGTTATCCTGCCGGTCGTAGAAGGTTTTTCCGTCCAGCAGGCCGAGGGCGAAGGCAACGCTGCCGAGTTCCTGGTCGGACAACACGCGGTCGCGTGGCTGTTCCGCGGCGACCGACACCAGCAGGCGATCGGCCTCACCGCGGCGGACCAGCCAGCCCTTATCCTCCAGGAACCGCCACATCGCCGTGATGACACTGGCCAGCCTGCGGGCTTGGACCCCCTTCTGCTTGGCCTTCAGCTGGCGCTTCGCCTCCTGCTCGACGACGGCCGAGAGCATGGCGCGGTCCACGTCCTGCAGGGACAGCTTGCCCAGCTTCGGCAGCAGGTAGAGGGTCAGGAGGCGCGAGCGTTCCGACACATAGCTCTTGGCCCGGCCGCCGGCTTCAAGATGGTCGCTGTAGAGCTTTGCGGCTGCCGCGACCGTCTTGGGTTTCCCGGTCCCCAGAGAGGAGCGGGCCGCCACTGCCATCGGATCGCGACCGGTTCGCGCCTCCGAGCGAATGCGTACCGCCTCACCGCGGGCGGCGGACAGTGATACGGCAGGATAGGCTCCGAGCGGGATGCGCCGCTGAAGGCCGGTCCCGCCATCCTCGCTCTTGACCCGCACACGGAGATACCAGGACTTCACGCCCTTCGCCGTGACCTGCAACTCCAGCCCACCGCCATCGGACAGTACGAGGCGATCGCCCGTTTTGACGCGCGCGTTGCGGATCGTCGTGTCGGTAAGCAAGTTCAACGTCACCCCCTACGCCCCGTCTGTGACACGGGTCGTTCCGTGTCACAGGCGGTGTCACACCAGATATTGGCTGCACGCTTCCGCTTGTGGCGAGAGGTGTCATCTAGGGGCGCAGTATGGCGAGACGGTCAGATGACTGTCAAGTGTCACAAAATCGCGATGATATGAGAAAAATCAGCTGATTAAGTGCGGTGGTGCTAGCGAAGCCTCAGGCTTGGTGCGGGATTGGGTATGCCGGCGAGCCGATCAAGAAATAGAGGACATTACTGCTGGAGATGCAGAGCGAGGACTACCTGCAGAGGCAGCATTTGACGTAAGCGGGACTTCGCCCGGCCAAAAAGCTGTAATCCGCTTCGGCTTATCGCTTTCCGGGCGGTTGGCCTGTCGGGTTCGATGCGGTTCTCGCGAAATCGTCCTATGACGTGGATTATTTTGTATCGGCGCCCTGTTCGTGTCGATTGAAAGCAATCCACGGCGGGGCATTCACCATGAAGGCGCGTTTTATTGTGCTCGGCTGCCTGCTGGCGGTCGGGATGGCTGGTTGCGGCCCACGTTTCGAGACGACGACGACCTATTTCTCGCCGGTCAGCGAGGCGGGAAAGATCTGTGTCGCCCAATGCAAGCAGGCGCAATCCATCTGCGATTCGGCGAGGGAGCTGGCTCTTCAGACCTGCCGGGCCGAGGGGCTGACCCGCGCCCATGCCGATTATCGAGCCTATCTCAAGTCACTGCCCAAGGATTTCAACAAGAAGAAGATGAAGACGCTCAGTGATTTCGAGCGGGAAATCAGCTGTTCCAGCGGTCTTTCCTGTGGAAGCGATTACGACAGCTGCTTCAAGTCCTGCGGTGGCCGGATCGAGCAGCAGACCTATTGCGTCAGCGACTGCAAGCTGATGAAGCCGCCGCAGCCGGACGGGGTCGCGGTCGGGCCGAAGCGCGCGCTCTGATACCGGCAGTCATCGGCGAAGACCGCCGGTATCGGGAGCGATGCTCACTCCTTGGCAACTGTCGCCCGCCGCCGCAACTCCTCGAAGTCGCGGCCGGCGTGGTGGGAGGAGCGGGTCAGCGGGGTCGCCGACACCATCAGGAAGCCCTTGGCCCGCGCCACCATGCCGTAGCGCTCGAACTCCTCCGGCGTGACGTGGCGGGCGACCGGGTGATGGTTGGGGGTGGGGCGGAGATACTGGCCGATGGTCAGGAAATCGACGCCCGCCGCCCGCAGGTCGTCCATCACCTGCAACACCTCCGCCGGCTCCTCGCCCAGACCGACCATGATGCCGGACTTGGTGAAAATCGACGGATCGCGTTCCTTCACCCGCTCCAGCAGGCGCAGCGAGCCGTAATAACGCGCCCCCGGCCGCACATCGGCATAGAGCCGCGGCACGGTTTCCAGATTGTGGTTGTAGACGTCGGGGCGGGCATCGGCGACCGTCTCCACCGCGCCGGCCTTGTTGCGGAAATCAGGGGTCAGCACCTCCACCGTCGTGGTGGGGGAGGTGTCGCGCAGGCGGCGGATGCAGCGGGCGAAATGCGCGGCACCACCATCGGCCAGGTCGTCGCGGTCGACCGAGGTGATGACGACATGGGCGAGGCCCAGTTCGCCCACCGCCTCGGCCAGCCGGTCGGGCTCGTGGGGGTCGAGCGCGTCCGGCCGGCCGGTGGCGACGTTGCAGAAGGCGCAGGCCCGCGTGCACACGCTGCCCAGGATCATCACCGTGGCGTGCCGCTTGCTCCAGCATTCGCCGATGTTGGGGCAGGCGGCCTCCTCGCAGACCGTGTTCAGGCCGTGGCGGCGGACCAGGGACTGCGTGTCCTCGAACGCCGCCCCGCCGGGCGCGCGGGCGCGGAGCCAGGCCGGCTTTTCGGCCCGATGCTCCGGGCGGGCGGGCTTCATGTGCATCGCGGGCAGGGCCATCAGTGGACGAGCTCCGGCTGTTCGGCCGCGGCAAGCGCCGCCTGCGGCTGCACGATGATCTTCACGTTGCGGTCCTTGTGGGCGACCAACTCCTCGAAGCCGCCGCTGACGATGTCGTCGAGCGTGATGCGGCCCGTGATCAGCGGCTGCACGTCGATGCGGCCGTCGGCGATGAAGCGGATGACGTCGGCGAACTCGCCGTTGTAGGCCAGCGAGCCGATGACCTGCTTCTCGGTGGCGACGATCTCGAAGAAGTTGAAGGAGCTGGGTTCCTCGAAGATGCCGACCAGCACCGCCTTGCCGGCCTTGCGGATCACGTCGATGGCGAGCTTCGCGGTGTCCTTGTGCCCGATGCATTCGAACGACACGTCGGCGCCGTAACCGCCGGTCAGCGCCTTCACTTCCGCCACGGCGTCGCACTCCTTGGGGTCGAGCACGATGCTGGCGCCGACCTCCAGCGCCTTCGCCTTGCGGGCGGCGGACATCTCCAGGACGATGATCCGGCCGGCGCCGGCCGCCTTGGCGCACATGATGGTGCAGAGGCCGATGGTGCCGGCACCGACCACCACCACCGTCTCACCGACGATGCTGCCGGCCTTCTTCACCGCATGCATGCCGACCGCCAGCGGCTCGATCAGGGCGCCGGCCTCGGTCGGGAAGCCGTCGGGCAGCTTGTAGAGCAGTTCGGCCGGGACGTTGACCAGGCTGGCGAAGGCGCCGTTGTTCATCAGGCCGGTGAAGGCCAGCTTCTCGCAGATGTTGTACATGCCGTGCTTGCAGTAATAGCACTCGCCGCAATGCTGGCAGGCGTCGGCCGCCACCCGGTCGCCGACGGCAAAGCCGGTGACGCCCTCGCCCAGCGTCGCGATCTCGCCGCTGAACTCGTGACCGAGGATGCACTGGCCCTTCAGCCCGGTCAGCGGGTGGGGGGTATCGACGGGGATGAAGACCGGGCCGGCGACATACTCATGCAGGTCCGATCCGCAGATGCCGCACCAATGTACCTTGATCTGCACCCAGCCGGCGGGCGGGGCGCCCGGCAGCGGCACGTCCTCGACCCGGATGTCCTTGCGGCCATGCCAGACGGCGGCCTTCATCGAAGTGGCACTCATGGTGTTGTCCTCCGGATTTTTGTTATGGGCGTGGGGCGGTCAGGCGAAGACCATCCCGCCATCGACCAGCAGGGACTGGCCGGTCATGAAGTCGCTGTCGGACGAGGCGAGGAAGCGGGCGACGCCGACCAGATCGTCGGGCCGCGATGGCCGGCCCAGCACGGCGCCGGCGGCGAACATGTCGAAGGCCTCGTTCTCGGACTTGGTGATGCCGGTGTCGCGGAAACCCTGGTCGATGATCTTCCACATCTCGGTCGCCACCACGCCGGGACAGATGGCGTTGGCGGTGATGCCGTCCTTGCCGAAGCCGCGGGCGGCGGCCTGGGTCAGCGCCACCACGGCGAACTTGCTGGCGGAGTAATGGGCCAGCGGCTCGTAGCCCTGCTTGCCGGCGATGGAGGCGGTGTTGACGATCTTGCCGCCGCCACCCTGCTTCTTGAACGTCTTGATCGCCTCCTGCATGCCGATCAGCACGCCCATCGCGTTGACGTCGTTGACCGTGTGCCAATCGTCCTCGGTGATGTCGAGGAAGGGTTTGGTCTGGGCGATGCCGGCATTGTTGAAGATCACGTCGAGCCGGCCATGGACTTTCACCGTCTCGTCGATCATGCGGCGGACGGCGGCGCGGTCGCGGACGTCGACCGTCACGGCGATTGCCGCACCGCCGGCCGCGCGGATGGCCTCGGCCACCTGTTGGGCGTCAGCCTCCGTGCGGTCGGCGATGGTGAGCTTTGCACCGTCGGCGGCGAGCGCCTTGGCGATGGTGGCGCCGATGCCGCGGCCGGCGCCGGTGACGATGATGCTCTTGTCCTTGAGATCAGGCATGAGCGGTCTCCTGCCGGCGCGCGAACGGTCGGCCGCACGCCGGTGGCGAGGGGTTCGGAATGGATCAAAGACGAGGCCGGTCGGGCCTCAGTTCGCCTTGGCGATGTGGTCCTTGAGCAGCGCGTTCACTTTGCCGGCCGCCTCCATCTGCACCATGTGGCCGGCGCCGGGGATGACGGCGACCTGTGCCGTGTTGGCCAGCGCCTGGGCGTGATCGGCGGGGATGACGCGGTCCTCTTCGCCCCACACCACCAGTGTCGGCGTGCTGGCATCCGCGATCCCGGATGCCAGCACGCTGGCCTGCCGGCCCTCGGCGAACAGCGACGCCGACAGCGCCCGCAGCGCCTCGTCGACGCCGTCCAGCCGCTTGTACTTCAAGAGGTCGTCAACCATCTGGCGGCTGACAAGGCCACGGTCGGCGAACAGCGTCTCCAGGACCGGTTTCAGGTCGCGGCGCGATGTCGCACCGACGAAGCCCTGGATGTAGCCGTGGTCGATCTGCTCGCCCAGGCCGGCCGACGCGATCAGCGACAGCGACGCCACCCGGCCCGGCGCGTCGAGCGCCGTGCGCATCGACACCGCGCCACCCATCGAATGGCCGACGAAATGGGCGCGCTCCACTCCGACCGTATCGAGGAAGCCCAGCACCGCCTTCGAAAGGCCGGACAGGCTGGCGTCGGCGATCCGCTTGTTCGACTGGCCGTGACCGGGCAGGTCGAGTGCATAGACGGTGGCTTTTTCCGCCAGCGCGTCGATGGTGAACAGCCAGTTGTCGAGATCGCCGCCGAAGCCGTGGACCAGCAGGACCGTTGGCCCATTCTCCCCACGCTTGGCGTAGCGGATGGTGCCGGCCGGCGTTTCGGCGGTGTGGTATTGCGGACCGGCCTCGGCCTCGCCGTCGTCTTCGCTGGCGGGGACGGCATAGGCGTTGATGAAGGCGTCGATGTCGTCGTCCGGCACGTCGGGTTCGGCCAGCACGGCGATCAGCGCCTTGACCGGATAGACGGTGCCGGCTTCGCCCAGCACGCGGCGCAGCACGCCGGTCTCTCCCGCCTCGACCACGTTGGTGATCTTGTCGGTCTCGACCTCCAGCAGCTCATCGCCGATGGAGATGGTGGATCCCGGCCGCTTCAGCCAGCCGGTGACCTTGCCCTCCGACATGGACAGGCCCCATTTCGGCATGACGATGGGCTTGATGCGCTCGTTCAACATGTGGTTCAGGCTCCTGGGGAATGCTTTTTTGATTGGCAGCGGGTGCCGCCCCGCAGTTCTTTGCCCCCACCCCGACCCTCCCCCGCTGGGCGGGGGAGGGGGATTGGCGCTTGTTCGGGAATGGGGCGGAGTTCCCTCCCCTGCGAAGCGGGGGAGGGTTAGGGAGGGGGCAATCAGGCCGACGCCTACCTCACGCCGCGATGCTGCGCGCGCCCTTGGGCGACAACGTACGCCGCACGGCGCTGGCGATGCTGTCGGCGCTGGGGACGTACAAATCCTCCAGCGACGGGGCGAAGGGCACCGGGGTGTGCGGCGCCGTCACCATCTGGATGCCGGCCTTCAACGCGCCGAAGGCGTTCTGCCCGACGAAGGCGGCGATGTCGGTGGCGAGGTTGCAGCGCGGATGCGCCTCGTCCACCACCACCAGCCGGCCCGTGCGCTCGACACTCTCGATGATGGTGTCCCAATCGATCGGCGACAGGGTGCGCAGGTCGATCACCTCGGCCTCGGTGCCGTCCTTCGCCAGAGTGGTCGCCGCCTCCATCGCGCGGTGGACGGTCAGGCCATAGCTGACGATGGTCACGTCGTCGCCGTCGCGCAGGACGTTCGCCTCGCCGAAGGGGATGGCGTAGCTCTCGGCCGGAACCTCGCATTCCAGGCCGTAGAGGTTCTTGTGCTCGCAGAAGATCACCGGGTCGTTGTCGCGGATCGACTGGATCAGCAGGCCCTTGGCGTCATAGGCGTTGCTGGGGCAGACCACCTTCAGGCCCGGAATGTGGGTGAACAGGGGGGTGAGCATCTGCGAATGCTGGGCTGCGGCGCGGAAGCCGGCGCCGACCATGCCGCGGATCACCACCGGCGTCTCGGCCTTGCCGCCGAACATGTAGCGGAACTTGGCAGCCTGGTTGAAGATCTGGTCGAAGCAGACGCCCATGAAGTCCAGGAACATCAGCTCCGCCACCGGGCGCAGCCCGCAGGCGGCGGCGCCGATGGCCGCGCCGATATAGGCGGATTCCGACAGCGGCGTGTCCATCAGCCGGTCGCCATGCTTGGCGTACAGCCCCTTGGTGACGCCCAGCACGCCGCCCCAGGCGTCTTCCTCGCCCTGGGCGCCGGTGCCGCCGACGATGTCCTCGCCCATGACGATGACGGTGGGATCGCGGCGCATCTCCAGGTCCAGGGCCTCGTTGATCGCCTGCTTCATGCTGATCTTGCGGGACATGTGTTTCCTCCGCGTTTGGCGTTTCTTGGATGGGCTCAGTAGGAGACGTAGACGTCGCGCAGCAGGTCTTCCGCCACCGGCAGCGGGGCGTCCTTGGCGGCACGCACGGCGTCCTCGATCAGCGCGTTCACCTCGCGGTCGATGGCCTGCAGTTCGTCGCGGCCGATCACCCCGGCCTCGATCACCCGTTCCGACAGGATGGTCAGGCAGTCACGGGACGCGCGGATCGCCTCCAGTTCGCCCTTGGCCCGGTAGGTCTGGGCGTCGCCTTCGAAATGGCCGTAGAAGCGAACCATGTTGCATTCCAGCAGCGCCGGGCCGCCGCCGTCGCGGGCGCGGCGGATGATCTCGCCGGCCGCCTCGTACACCGCGAAGAAGTCGGTGCCGTCCACCGTGACGCCCGGCATGCCGAAGCCGGTGGCGCGGTCAACATAGCTATCGCAGGACACCGCCCATTCCATCGCCGTGGATTCGGCGTAGCCGTTGTTCTCCACCACGAAGACCACCGGCAGGTTCCACACCGCGGCGAGGTTCAGGCTCTCCAGGAAGGTGCCCTGGTTGGACGCGCCGTCGCCGACGAAGGTGATGCCGACGCCGCGGTCGCCGCGCACCTTGGCCGCCAGCGCGGCGCCGCAGATCAGCGGAGCGCCGGCACCCAGGATGCCGTTGGCGCCCATCATGCCCTTGGACAGGTCGGCGATGTGCATCGACCCGCCCTTGCCCCGGCAGGCGCCGGTGCTGCGGCCGTAGATCTCCGCCATCATCGCATGGACGTCGACGCCCTTGGCGATGCAGTGGCCGTGGCCGCGGTGGGTGGAGGCGATGCGGTCGTTGTCGTTCAGGTGCATCATGATGCCGGTGGCGCAGGCCTCCTCGCCGGCATAGAGGTGGACGAAGCCGGGGATGTCGCCCTTGGCGAAATCGACGTGCAGCCGCTCCTCGAACTCGCGGATCGTCCGCATGGTGCGGTAGGCCTTCAGCAGCTCGTCCTTGCCGAGGGGAAAGGGATTCTGGGCCATGAGGTGTTTTCTCCCTGATTGATGTTTGGTGGTTAGAAGGCGGCGGTGACGGGCACCGGGGTGCCGGTCAGCAGCCGGTTGGTCAGCAGCCGGTTCTGGCCGGCGTGCCGCATGACTGCGGCGACGTTGACCGTGCGGAAGGCGTCGTCCCTGAGCGTCAGGGACAGACGGTCGCGTTCGCTGAAGGACAGTTCGCGCTCTCCATCCAGCGCGATGGAGCCGGCGGTGACCTCCGGCACGAAGGCCACGTCGGCCGGCATGCGGCGCCAGTCGGTGATGCCGACCCGGGCCATCATCCCGGGCGCGATGGGGGCGTGGAGCGTGGTGGCGGCCTTGCGGCAGTCGCCGTCCGGCGACAGGCGCACCATCAGCCCGCCGCTCTCGTCGCGCCCGACGGGTTCCAGCAGGCCGGCGATGGCCGACATGCCGATCACCTCCGGGTCGGCGAAGGTGACGTAGAGTTCGCGGAAATTCTCGGTCCGCCACAGGGCGCGGGCGCCGATGTAGCGCTCCATCACCAGCGCCACATCGACCAGCGCCATCTCGGTGACGGCCCCGCCATTCAGCGAGACGTCGATGCGCTTGTTGGCGGCGAAGGCGATGTGCGGCGGTACCCGGCCGGTGACCGCCAGCCCGGTGGCGAGCCCGGTGATCGTCGGCTCGCGATGTTCGGGGAAGGCGTTGTTGGTGCCGGTGGAGATGCCGGCGATCGGCACCGTTCCGCATTCCGCCGCCACCGCCCGGTGGGTGCCGTCGCCGCCCAGCACAACCAGGGCCGAGACCCCCGCCCGCCGCATCTCGGCGGTGGCGCGATGGGTGTCGGCGACCGTGCCGGTGATCGGCATGGCGACGGGGTGGAGAGCGGGATAGATGTCCTCGCCACGCGAGCGGGCCCGCATCATGCCGCGCTCGACATGGGCGCGGATGCCGCCATTCTCCGGCATCATCAGGACGTCGCGCACGCCGCAGGCATGCAGCGCCGCCAGCACCCGCAGCAGGATGTTCGCCCGGTCGGCGATCTGCAGGCTGGTGGCGTTGGCGACGACCCGGCGGATGTCGCGGGCGGATACCGGATTGGCGACGATGCCGACGACCGGAGCCAAGATTGCGCCTCCCCCTCGTTGCGGCGCGCCGTTGATCGACGCGCGGTTCGAAGGGGTAAGAGCAACCGCCGTGCCAGATGGTCAGTTCAGCGGATTTTCTTGATTTTCAACGGTTCGAGGCGATGCGGCGGGGTGGGGCGTTGCAACAGGTGTTGCACGGACTGTTGCGCCGCCGGTGCAACAGGTGTGGCGTCACTCTGCGGCAGGCGGTACCGCGGCGATGCGGGTGGGGATCATGGCGTTGATGGTCTGGCGCTGTTCGTCCAGGCGGGCGCTGACAACCTTCAGTTCGGTGCGCAGTTCGACGTGCCTTTCCTTCTGAACCTCCTGGAAAGTCTGCATCTCGCTCTTGAACGCAGACATCTCGCTCTTGAACGCAGACATCTCGCTCTTGAACGTAGTCATCTCGTCCTTGAAATCGTGCAGGTCACGCTCCAAGCGGTCCAGCCGTTCGGTGTTGGCATCCAACTTGACGCTGAAATGCCGACCCATGTCGGCGATTGCGTCCAACACATCGGTGAGCGTCGGTTCGGCCATCTGCCACTCTCCATTCGATTGAGTGATGATGGAACCCACTCGCGCGCGAGTCAATGGCTGCCCACCCATGTATGTGCTCCTCGCGCCCCGGCATTCCACCCCTGCGCAGCGCCCGTCTTGCCAATCACTCACCCGCCGCTTTAGCCTCGCTTGGTCATACCAATGAACCACCCTAATGAATCTTGGAGCGGGGAGGACAACACCCATGACCGTCATCGCCACCACCCAGCCGCGCGCGGCCCTGACCGAGGAGGCTCGGGCCGAGCTGACGGCTCTGCTGGGCGACCGGTTCACCACCTCCCTGCCGGTGCGCGAGCATCACGGCAAGGACGAGTCCTATCACACGCCCTGTCCGCCGGACGGCGTCGCCTTCGCCAACTCGACCGAAGAGGTCAGCGCGATCGTGAAGATCTGCGCGAAGCACAAGCTGCCGATCATTCCCTTCGGCACCGGCACCTCGCTGGAGGGCGGCATCGCCGCGCTGGCTGGCGGCATCACCATCGACCTGTCGGGCATGCAGCAGATCCTGCGCGTCAGCGCTGAGGATCTGGATGTCACCGTCCAGGCCGGCGTGACCCGCAAGCAGTTGAACGAGCATCTGCGCGACACCGGCCTGTTCTTCCCCATCGATCCCGGCGCCAACGCCTCGTTGGGCGGCATGTCGGCCACGCGGGCCAGCGGCACCAACGCCGTGCGTTACGGCACGATGCGCGAGAATGTGCTGGGCCTGACCGTGGTTCTGGCCGACGGCCGCGTCATCAAGACTGGCGGTCGGGCGCGCAAGTCGGCGGCCGGTTACGACCTGACCCGGCTGTTCGTGGGGTCCGAAGGCACACTCGGCATCATCACCGAGGTGACGCTGAAGCTCTACGGCATCCCGGAAGCCATCTCTTCGGCCGTCTGCGCCTTCCAGTCGATCAAGGGCGCCGTCGACACCGTGATCCAGACCATCCAGGTCGGCGTTCCGGTCGCCCGCATCGAACTGCTGGACGAGGTGCAGATCGACGCCGTCAACAAATACTCCAAGCTCGACTACGCGGTCGCCCCGACCCTGTTCTTCGAATTCCACGGCACCGAGGCCGGCGTGAAGGAGCAGGCGGAGATGGTGGCCGCCATCGCTGCCGAGCATGGCGGCATGGAGTTCGCCTGGGCCACCCGGCCGGAGGACCGCTCGAAGCTGTGGCAGGCCCGGCACGACGCCTATTACGCCGCGCTCGCCCTGCGTCCGGGGTCGAAGGGCTGGCCGACCGACGTCTGCGTGCCGATTTCCCGCCTTGCCGACTGCATCCTGGAGACCAAGCAGGACCTGGCCGAGTCCAACATGCTGGCCCCGATGGTCGGCCATGTCGGTGACGGCAACTTCCACCTCGTCTATGTCCTCGACCCGGAGAACCCGGCCGAGCTGGCCGAGGCCCAGCGCCTCGCCGACAAGATGGTGACCCGCGCCCTGGAGATGGGCGGCACCTGCACCGGCGAGCACGGCATCGGCTATGGCAAGATGGCGTTCCTCGAACAGGAAGCCGGCGAAGCGTTCAACGTCATGGGCGATCTGAAGCGCGCCTTCGATCCGGACAACCTGCTGAATCCGGGCAAGGTGGTGCGGGTCTAATCACAAGCAAGTCTTCGAGCGCTTATGAATTACGCCTTACTTCTTAAGGCGTAGTCTTTTCTTGTAGGGCTCTGATTATCGCTCCTACCATTGGACCTGCCGACTGTCGGCGCGGCGCGACCATTCCGTCGCGCCGCCCAATGTGGAGCCCGGTCATGAAGTCTGCCTTTCTTGCTCTTTCGTTTGGTGTCCTGGCATTCGGTGCGCTGTCGGCGGGCTCCTCCGCCGTGGCGGACGACAACGCCAAGTGGGTGGCCCAGTGCATGAAGGACAACGCCGACGCCAAGGTGTCGGAGGCGGTGGTGAAGAAGTATTGCGTCTGCATGAACGACAAAATGGACGACAACGAGACCCGGACCATCACCCAGTGGGAGAAGGCCAATCCCCAGGCCCGCAAGGCCTGCGAGAAGGCCGCCGGCTGGGAGTGATTCTTTCCCCACAGTCTATCGAGGTCGTTCGGACAGAAAAATGGCCCGCTTCAGAGCTGAGGCGGGCCAATTCTTTTCCAATGTGGAATGAAGCCGTCGCGATCGATCACTTCTCTGAGATGAACACTATGGTTTATGCACTCAATCAAAGGCATTCCGCGACAGCGGCATAGGTATATCCGTTGTTGATCGGTCCCGTATATTTTTCCATTTTCAGCGAATGAATTTTGATCGCCGAACTGCAGGCCTGGACGAATATTCCTTCAATTTCTTGGCGTGCCTTTGCTTCGTCCGGTGTGAACTGAATGATGCCTCTCATCCCAAACCCAGGCTTGTTGTTGGGAAGCATTGTCGGGATGGGCTGGTTCGATACCTGATCCACCGCGCAAGCCGAGAGGGAAATCGCGGCGAGGATCATGATGCTGACTGCGCGCATGAGCGACGTCCTGACAATTTAAAATAGTCACTAAAACTCCACAGGGTATCGTGGGCTGTCAAGTGCCGTGGAGCCCCTTTCCACTGTACCTCACCGGAACTTCGGCCGCCGTCCCGCCTTCAGCGCCTGCACCGCCTGATCCAGCGTCTGCAGGAACTGCGACTTGTCGCGCTGGCTCATCGGGGCGTTGCCGCCGCCGACCACGCCCATGTCGCGCAGATCCTGCATCAGCGCGCGGGTAGCGAGCGCCGAGCCGACGCTGTCCGGCGTGAAGGGGCGTCCGGTCGGGCCGATCACCACCGCGTTGCGCTTCACGCAGCGGTCGGCCAACTGGATGTCCGCCGTCACCACGATGTCGGTGGGGCCTGCATGCTCGGCGATCCAGTTGTCGGCGGCGTCGAAGCCGTCACTGACCACCACCAGCTCCGCCATGCATTCCGTCGGCAGGCGCAAGGGTGCGTTGGCGACGATCCACACCTTGCAGCCGGTGCGGCCGGCGACCTTGTAAATCTCGGCCTTGACCGGGCAGGCGTCGGCATCGACGTAGATTTCGACTTTGGAACTGACCAATCCTCTTCCTCCTGTTGCCGGCCGATCCGGGCCGATCGGTTCAACAAGGTTTCATGCAGGGCCCTTATGCGCTAAAACCGGTCCCTAGCGACAGGGTGCCGTGGAACCGCAAGGCAGGGGCGGCGCCAATTCTCACATCTTTTCGGAAGGTCGGAGCGGCGCATGGCGTCCTACCAGTATGTCTATGTCATGAAGGGCCTGACCAAGGTCTATCCTGGCGGCAAGAAGGTTCTCGACAACGTCTGGCTCTCGTTCCTGCCGGGTGTGAAGATCGGTGTGCTCGGCGTCAACGGCGCCGGTAAGTCGACGCTGATGAAGATCATGGCCGGTCTGGACAAGGACTACTCCGGCGAGGCCTGGGCGGCAGAGGGCGCCAAGGTCGGCTACCTCTCGCAGGAGCCGCAGCTGGACCCGACCAAGAACGTCCAGGAAAACGTCATGGAGGCGCTGAAGGAGACGAAGGCGCTGCTCGACCGCTTCAACGAAGTGTCGAACATGATGGCCGACCCGGACGCCGATTTCGACGCGCTGCTGGCCGAACAGGGCGAGCTGCAGGAGAAGATCGACGCGGCCGACGCCTGGGACATCGACCGCACGGTCGAGATCGCCATGGACGCCCTGCGCTGCCCGCCCGGCGACGCCGACGTGACCAAGCTGTCGGGCGGTGAGCGCCGTCGCGTCGCGCTCTGCAAGCTGCTGCTGGAAAAGCCCGACCTGCTGCTGCTCGACGAGCCGACCAACCACCTCGACGCCGAATCGGTCGCCTGGCTGCAGAAGCACCTGGAGGACTACAAGGGCACCGTCGTGCTGGTCACCCACGACCGCTACTTCCTGGACAGCGTCACCGGCTGGATCCTCGAACTCGACCGCGGGTCGGGCATTCCGTGGGAAGGCAACTACTCCTCCTGGCTGGAGCAGAAGCAGAAGCGCCTGGAGCAGGAAGGCCGCCAGGAGGAAGCCCGGCAGAAGCAACTGGCGACCGAACTGGAGTGGATTCGCCAGAGCCCGCGCGCCCGTCAGGCCAAGAGCAAGGCGCGCATCACCGCCTACGAGACCTTGCTGGCCGAAAGCGCCAAGGAGCAGGGCGGCGAGACGCGGATCGTCATCCCGGTGCCGCCGCGCCTGGGCAACGTCGTCATCGAGGCGGAGAACATCGCCAAGGGCTTCGGCGACCGCCTGCTGATCGACGGCCTGTCCTTCCGCCTGCCGCCGGGCGGCATCGTCGGCGTCATCGGCCCGAACGGCGCCGGCAAGACCACGCTGTTCCGCATGATCACCGGGCAGGACGGGCCGGACGCCGGCACCTTCCGCGTCGGCGACACCGTGAAGCTCGGCTATGTCGACCAGAGCCGCGACAGCCTGGACGCCAAGAAGACGGTGTGGGAGGAAATCTCCGACGGGCTGGACTTGGTGGAGCTCGGCAAGAAGACCATGCCCAGCCGCGCCTATGTCTCCAGCTTCAACTTCCGCGGTCCCGACCAGCAGAAGAAGGTCGGCCAGTTGTCGGGCGGTGAGCGCAACCGCGTCCACCTCGCCAAGATGCTGAAGTCCGGCGCCAACGTCCTGCTGCTCGACGAACCGACCAACGATCTGGACGTCGATACGCTGCGGGCGCTGGAAGACGCGCTGCAGGCTTTCGCCGGCTGCGCCGTGGTCATCAGCCACGATCGCTGGTTCCTCGACCGCATCGCCACCCACATCCTGGCCTTCGAGGGCGACAGCCACGTCGAATGGTTCGAAGGCAACTTCCAGGATTACGAGGCCGACAAGAAGCGCCGCCTGGGCGCCGATGCCGACCAGCCGCACCGCATCAAGTACAAGCCGCTGGTCCGCAGCTGATTGCTGCTGCTGAACCTATAGGCTGAACGGAAAAGGCCGCCCCTTCCGGCTGGAAGGGGCGGCTTTTTCCATGACCGTGTGCGGCCAAGCCCGTCAGCGGGTCACGTCGTCCGGCCGGTCGGTGCGGCGGTCGCGGTGGTTCTCGTCCCGCGTGTCCTCGATTTCCACCTCGGTGCGGCGGACGGTGTCGCGGACGCTCTGGGCGCGCTCCTCGACATCCTTGCGGACCACCACCGTCTCGCGGACATGGGCGGTCTTGCTGACCACCGCTTCCTCGTCTGTCTCCGTCACCTCGATGGTACGCTCGCGGAAGGCGTCGGCGGGAACGTCGGCGCTGCCCTCCACCATGCCGCCGGGGCGGCGTTCGACGGTGACCGTCTCGTCGCGCAGGCGCACCTGCTCCTCGACCGGCGTCTCGACGACATAGCTGCGGACGCGGATGCCGCCGCGCTCGACGGTGCGCTTGCCGATGTTGACCTGTTCCTCGACGACCGGGATCTGCTCCTCGCGCTCCGACGTGCCGCTGCGAGTGCTTTCGGTGTTCACGTCGCGCATGGCCGCAGCGGCGCCGGTCAGGCCGGTCCCGGCCGTGGTCCCGGTGGTATCCTCGGCGGTGGTGCGGCCCGGCGTGTAGCGCAGCCGTTCCTCTTCCGCCGAGCGGTCGTCATAGTAATCGGCGGTCTCGTCATAGCCGGTCCAGCCGGATTCGCGATAGGCGCTGCCGCGTTCCTCGACATCCACCACGTTGCCGCGCTCCAGCACCTCCATGGCGCGGTCGACATCATCCTCGTCCAGTCGGACCTTCAGCAGCGAGCCGCCGCGGCGGACGCCTTCGGCATAGACCTGCGCATCCTGATTGGGGACGCCCCAGCCTGCGAGACGGGTCAGCATGCCGCCGGAATTCGTGCCGGTCGCGGTGCCGGTCGATCCCACGGCGCCAGTACCGGTTCCCATTGCGCTTTCGGCGCCCAGCCCCATGCCGACGGGCGGCACCGTGTTGGGCGAGGCGACATAGCCGGTGGACAGGTCGGTACGGGCCATGCCGCTCGCCGCACCCAGAGAGGCGTCGCCGGTGGTGGTGCCCATGCCGGTTCCGGTCTCCGACATGCCGCTGCCGCTCCAGCCGCCGCCGGTCAGGTCGCCGTGCGACAGGATTTCAATAGCGCTGGACTCGAATCCGGCGGCCTGCAGGTCGCGAGAAGCGGTTTCCGCGTCGGATCGGTGGTCGTAGAGGGCGACGATGGTCTTGGTCATCGGCTTTACTCCTCGGACGGGGTCTGATTGGGGGATCGGACGGGTGCGGTCGGGGCTGTGACCCGCTCCACCACCGCTTCTTCGGAACGCAGGGTTATGGGCTGCTCGATCTCGACGGTGCGGCGTGATTTGCGGATGTGCAGTTCTTCGCGGAGGATCAGGCGGCGCTCCACCACCAGCACTTCCTCGACCAGCGGGATCACCGTCACGTCGCCGTCCTGGCGGATGCCGGGATGGGCGTCGATTTCGCGATCTATGGGCACGCGGGTGACGGTGGCCTCTTCATGCTCCAGCGCTTCGCGGACCATCTCTTCGCGTTCGGACACGCGTGTGGTGACGCGGACGCGGCTTCGTTCGACACGCTGCTTGCCGACGGTTACCGACTCGTCGTGCAGGGGAATGACCGCATCGCTGTCGTCCGGGTGCGGTCGGCTGTCGGCCGTCATGGCGGCTATGGGCGGTGGATCAGCGGAACAGGAGATAGAGGACGACCGCGACCACGATCAGGCCGATGATGATCCACATCCAGTTCATGCCGGAGCTGCCGGCTCCGGTCACGGTGTCATACACACCAATTTTCCTGGGTTTCTGTTCGTCTGCCATGGGGAGCTTCCTCTCGGCTGTGGACCGGCGGGCTGTTGCCCCCATCCGGCGTGCTCCCATCAAACAGGGGGTCACCCCAATCGTTCCCCCTGATCGTTTCGCAGGCTCAACGATCCTTTGAATTCAAAAGGTCAAGGCAAAGCTGTGGCTCTGCCGGCCTCAGCCTGCCAACTTCTGGTGTTCCAGGAAGGCAGTCTTCAGCAGCGCCTTCAGGTCATCGCCATATTGGTGGAAGCGGACGGACAGCTGGCCGCGCTCCTCGTCGCGATGCAGGACGACCAGATTGGCGACGGCGGCCACCTCCTGCCGGTCGGCCAGGACGACGCGGGCCTGGAAGGTCTGGCCGCGCTGGTAGGGCTGGTTGACCGCCAGCAGGCACAAGCCCCCCACCGACCAGTTGCGGGCGGGGAAGCTGCCATGGTCGGTGTGGACGACCATGCCGGGCCGGACGAAACGCTTCTGCCGCCGCCGCTCCTCCGGTGGGGGAGGGGGGAAGGGGCTGGACGCGCCGGCGATGTCGATTCCTGACCGGTCGGTCAGCGCCTTGGTGAACACCGCACCGCGCACGATCGCCGGTCCCATGGTGGAATCGCGCAGGTCGGCGTCGGAGAAGTCGGCGCCTTCGAAATTGGCCGGCCAGTCGCGGCCGCCGGCCAGCGGCACCGGGCGGGCGTCCACCCCGGTCATCAGCGTGTGCGCCAGATAGGCGCGGCGCAGGGTGGCTCCGCGCAGCACGGCGTCGCGCAGGTCGGCCTCGTCCAGGTCGATGTAGGACAGCTCCGCCATCTCCAGGCTGGCCTTGGTCAGGCGGGCGCCCGGTAGGCGGCAGCGGCGCAGCCGGGCCGCCGCCAGCGTCCGTCCATGCAGGTCCGCCCCTGCCACCGACACGAGGTCGAGGTCGAGCCGCGCCCCCTCCGAACCGCCGCTGTCGACCCAGCGCTCGTGCCGCTCCACCAGTTCCAAAAACTCGGCGACCGGCATCGCGGTGTAGCTGGGCCGGACGATGGCGTCGGGGGGCAGGGCGAAGGGGATGAAGGTGCGGGTCAGGGTGGCGTGGTCCATCACCGTGTTGCCGAACACGGCCCCGTCCAGGTTGGCGCCGCAGAAATCGGTGCCCATCAGCACGGCCGAAGTCAGCTCCGCCCCGGTCAGGTCGGCATCGTTCAGGTCGGCGCCGGTCAGGTCGCAGCCGGAGAAATTGGCGCCGGCCAGGATCGACCGCTCCATCTTCGCCTCGGTCAGCCGCGTGGTGCCGGTGCCGCGGGCGGTCGGGTTGCCGTCCGTCCCGCCGCTGTCCACCAGTTCGCCGGCGCGGAAATCGGCGCCACGCAGGTTGGCGTCGGTCAGCAGCGCGCGATGCAGGTTGGCGCCGCGCAGATCGGCGCCGGTGACGATGGCGCCGGTCAGGTTCACCGCCTCCATGTCGGCGCCGAACAGGTCGGCTTGCGACAGGTCGGCCTTCACCATCCGGGTGTTGCTGAGATTGGCCCCGGCCAGCTTGGCGCCGGCCAGCGACACGCGCTCCAGGTTCAGCCGCGACAGGTCGCGGAAGCTGAGGTCGGCGCGCCGGCCGCTGGACGGGCGCTTCAGCCACGCCTGATGCGCCTGGATGATCGTCCGGAGTTCGTCGATCTCTTTCGGATCGCGTTCGGCCATGGCGACGGGTTCCCGGGTCCAACCTTATGACGAAAGACAGCTATATCGCCGCAACGATAGCCCGTTCGGGCAGGCGCGTCACGGGTTCTGAATGCGCCGGACCAAATCGCTCCATCGGACGTTCTTTTGCCGCAGCTCCATCCGGGGCGGAATCGCTGCAGGATGACCGACGTGGCCGGACCGAACCGTTCTCTCGATCTGCTGAACTTCTTCCTCGCCGACGTGCGCGACGGGCTCGGCCCCTATCTGGCAATCTATCTGTTGACGGTCCAGCATTGGAACGAGGCGGACATCGGGCTTGTGATGACGCTTGCCGGGCTGGCGGGGATCGCCGCACAGGTGCCCGCCGGGGCGCTGGTGGACGGCACCCGCTTCAAGCGCGCCGTCATCGTTGTCGCGGCGCTCCTGGTGACGGTGGGGTCGCTGACGCTGCCTTGGCTGAACGGCTTCGCCGTGGTCGCCGTGCTGCAATCGGCGGTGGGCGCCGCCGGAGCGGTCTTCCCCCCGGCCATCGCGGCGATCACGCTGGGTCTGCTGGGGCCGCGCGCCTTCGTCCGCCGGATTGGCCGCAACGAGTCCTTCAATCATGCCGGAAATGCGGTGGCGGCGTTGCTCGCGGGGCTGGCGGCCTACGCCTTCGGACCCGTGGCGGTCTTCTGGCTGATGACCGGGATGGCCCTGTGCAGCATCGCCGCGACCGCCGGGATCCCCGCCGATGCCATCGACCACGCGGTCGCCCGAGGGCTGCATGCCTCCAGCCGTGCTGACGACCGCAAGGCCCCGTCCGGTTTGCGGGTCATCTTGAGTTGCCGTCCGCTGCTGATCTTTGGCGGATGCGCCGCCCTCTTCCATTTCGCCAATGCGGCGATGCTTCCGCTGGTCGGCCAGAAGCTGGCGATGAAGGATCCGGCGCTGGGCACCAGCCTGATGTCGTTCTGCATCGTCGCGGCACAGCTGGTCATGGTGCCGATGGCGATGCTGGTCGGGGCCAAGGCCGACCGCTGGGGGCGCAAGCCCCTGCTCCTGGCCGCTTTCCTGGTCCTGCCTTTGCGCGGTGTCCTTTACACTCTGTCGGACAGCTCCGCCTGGCTCGTCGGCGTCCAACTGCTGGACGGGGTGGGAGCCGGGCTGTTCGGCGCCCTGTTCCCGTTGGTCGTCGCCGACCTGACCGAAGGAACCGGACGCTTCAATGTCAGCCAAGGAGCCATCGCCACGCTCCAGGGCATCGGCGCCTCGCTCAGCACCGCCGCCGCCGGACAGATGGTGGTGCGGGAAGGGTACAGTGCCGCATTTCTGATGCTGGCCGGGGCGGCGGGCGTGGCCCTGCTGCTTGCGGCGCTGCTCCTGCCCGAAACCCGCGGTGTCGCCGCGCAAGCAGCCGATGAGGATGGCGTGGCGCCGGCCGGCGCCGCGAAGGCGGCATCCGAGGCCTGAAACACGCAAGCCCGGCTCCATGGGAGAGCCGGGCTTGCGGTAAAGGAACCTGGTGGGAACGGTCAGCCGGCGCGGCTGCCGACCTTCTGGCGCAGCGCCTGGATCAGGCCGTCGACACGGCCGCCATTCTGTTCGATGACGGAGGCGAACTCCTGCCGCTGGGTCACGCCCATGCTGACATTCTCCACCACCACGTCGATGATCTTGTAGTCGCCGCCGACCTTGCGGACACGCCAGCTGACATTCACCGGCGGGCCGTTGGGGCGGACGATCTGCGTCGTCACCATGCTGTCCGATTCACCGGCCGGGGCGACGCCGGTGATCTTGAAGGTCTCGCCGGAGTACTCGACGAAACGCTCGGCATAGGTGTTGACGATCAGCTGTTCGAACAGCTTCTGGTACTCGGCCCGTTGCGCCTCGTTGGCGCTGTTCCAGTAGCGGCCCAGCACCCAGCGCCCGATGTACGGCACATCGAAGCCGGCGTACAGCAGCTTGCGGAAGCGCTGGATCGCCTGATCGCGCGACAGGCTCTTGTCCGAGAAGGTTGCGATGGCGTCGTTCCCCAGTTTCTGGATGAACGACGCGGCCCCCTGGTCCGCGCTCTGCGCGGCGGCGGGGGAGATGAGAGAGTGCCCGGCCCAACCGCTCACCGCGAGCAGGGCAGCGGACGCGACAAACTGGCGGCGTGTCAGCATGATAGGGCGAAAAGTGGCTGTTGCGGCTGCTTTGTCAACGGTCATCTGGCCTTTGGGCGACATCTGGACGCTTTTGGGCCAGTGCCGGCCGGCCTGCCCCGGCCGGAGCGGGAACCACGCCTGCCGGATCGCCGCTCCCGACCCGAAAGGGCAGGGCACGGCGGACCCGGCGCGGCCGAAGCCTCGGGGTCTCAGCCTCAGGGCTTCGGCTGCTGGGTGGAGAAGTCCGGGAATTCCGGCGTGGCCGGCGCCTTGTTGTTGTTGATCGCCGCGCGGCGCTGCTGCTGGTACAGGCTGCGCACGGTGGCGTAGAAGTCCAGCGAGTTGCGGCGCAGGTCGTCGACCTCCTTCAGCACCTCCGACCGGCGGTCGATGGCGCTGACGATGCCGCGGGTCATGTAGGCGCCCTTGTGATCGGTGCCGTAGGCCCAGATGCGGACCGGATCGCCGACGGTATCGACGGCATAGCCGGCGGTGTCGCGCAGGTTCGACGGGCCGAGCAGCGGCAGGACCAGATAGGGGCCGTCGCCGACGCCCCAGACCGCCAGGGTCTGGCCGAAATCCTCCGGCGCGTGCGGGATGCCGGCCTGGGTGGCGACGTCGGCGAGGCCGCCCACGCCCAGGATGGTGTTGGTCATGAAACGGCCGGTGGCGTTCGTCGCCCCCTCGACATTGCCCTGCAGCAGGTTGTTGGCGATGTAGAGCGGCGCCATCAGGTTGTCGATGAAGTTGTGGATCGCGTCGCGGACCGGGTCGGGCACGATGCCCACATAAACTTCGGCCGCCGGGCGGATCACCAGGACGTCGGCCGCCTCGTTGGCGGCGAAGACGAAGCGGTTGGGGATCTCCAGCGGATCGCTGACCCGGTAAGCCGCATCCGAAGCACCCGAGTCGCCCGGATTGGTCGCGCAGGCGGTTGCCGTCAGGGCGAAGGCCAGGACGGTGGCCGAACGGAGGAGGGAGCGGGAAAGGCTGGCCAGCTTCATGTGCGACGGCTCTTTATCTGTGGGCTCGACTCAGGTGCGGGGCGTCGCATGTCCTGTCCACAACCGAAGACTCCGATGGCCGAAGTCCTCAACCCTGGCAAGGTGGCTACGCGGTCGGGGGGAAGATTGGGCGAGATATCGCAGAATTTCCACCGTTTCCTGACCTAACACAGGCTCGGCCTTTTGACCAGCATGCGCGGGCCTGCCCTCCGGAACGGCGCGACGATTGTGGCGGCTTTGCCGCAGAACCCGCGGAACGCTTGCGCAGCGGCGGTTTGGACCGCTGAACTGCACGGTGAAAGCGGATCCGCGGGGGCCGTCCGCAGCCATTGCCGCCGGCCTCAGCGAAAAGCGGTTTACGACGCATAAAGATATCTTTATATCTGTATTCGGATCGACCGGGCATGGTGCATCGGCCGGCCACCACCCTTCCTGGCCCGAATCGGACGTGAGGCGATGGACGATCTGCTTGCGACGCTGAAGGCGGCGGCCGAAACCACCCGGCTCAGGCTGCTCGCGCTCTGCGCGCATGGCGAACTGACGGTGACGGAACTGACCCAGATCCTGGGCCAGAGCCAGCCGCGCGTCTCGCGCCATCTGAAGCTTCTGTGCGACGCCGGCCTGCTCGACCGTTTCCGCGAGGGCACCTTCGCCTTCTACCGCCTTGCCGAGAAGGGGCAGTCGGCCGAACTGGCGCGGGTTCTGGTCGCCGCCATCCCGGCGGACGACGCCACCCTGATCCTGGATCTGGAGCGGCTGGACGCCATCAAGCGTTCCCGCTCGGAGACCGCCGCCGCCTATTTCCGTGAGAATGCCGCGCGCTGGCACGAAATCCGCTCCCTTCACGTTGCGGAAGGCGAGGTCGAGGCCGCTCTGCTGCGCCTGTTCCCGGAAGAGGGGGTGGAGGAACTGCTGGATATCGGCACCGGCACCGGAAGAATGCTGGAGGTGCTGGCCGGGCGCGTCCACCGCGCGATCGGGGTAGACCAGTCGCGCGAGATGCTTGCCGTCGCCCGCAACCGGCTGGAGGAGGCGGGCCTGCGCCACTGCCATGTCCGGCAGGCCGACATGTATCAGCTACCGTTCCCCTCCGGCTCCTTCGACGCCGCGGTGATCCATCAGGTGCTGCACTACACCGAATCGCCGGCCGGCGTGCTGGCCGAGGCGGCGCGGGTGCTGCGCCCCGGCGGTCTGCTGCTGGTCGTCGATTTCGCCCCCCATCACCTGGAAGCCCTGCGCGAGGAGCATGCGCACCGCCGCCTGGGCTTCGCCGACGCCGAGGTCGCCGGCTGGTGCCGCCAGTCTGGCCTGGACTGCGGTCCGGTGGTGCATCTGCCGGGCGATCCGCTCACCGTTTCCATCTGGCCGGCCACCCGTATTGCGGCCGCCGCGCAAATTCCGTCCCCTAAGCTTGTCCATTCGCTCAGCGGAGTTCCGTCATGACCGCGCCCATCTCTTCGCTGCCCTCCATCAGCTTCGAATTCTTCCCGCCCAAGTCGGAGAAGATGGAGCAGAGCCTGTGGCAGTCGATTCGGCGGCTGGCCCCGCTGTCGCCCAGCTTCGTGTCGGTGACCTACGGCGCCGGCGGCTCGACCCGCGAGCGCACCCACGCCACCGTCTGCCGCATCCAGGCGGAGACCGGCATCCCGGCCGCCGCTCATTTCACCTGCGTCGGCGCCACCCGCGACGAGATCGACGCCATCGCCCGCACCTATTGGGATGCCGGCATCCGCCATCTGGTGGCTCTGCGCGGCGATCCGCCGGAGACCGCCGGGGGCATCGGCGGCCGGTACGAGCCGTTCCCCGGCGGCTATGCCTATGCCGCCGATCTGGTCGAGGGGATGAAGCGCATCGCCGACTTCGAGATCTCCGTCGCGGCCTATCCGGAATCCCATCCGGAGGCGCCGAGCGCCCAGTTCGACCTCGACAACCTGAAGCGCAAGGTCGATGCCGGCGCCACTCGGGCCATCACCCAGTTCTTCTTCGACAACGACGCCTATTTCCGCTTCCTCGACCGCTGCGCCGCGGCCGGCATCCATGTGCCGATCGTCCCCGGTATCCTGCCGATCACCAACTTCGCCCGTGCGGTCGAATTCGCCGGCAAGTGCAACGCCTCGATGCCGGCGAAGCTGGCCGAGACCTTCGAGGGCTTGGACGACGACCCGGAGACCCGCCAGCTCGTCGCCGCGACGGTGGCGGCGGAACAGTGCCAGGCGCTGCAGGCGCAGGGCGTGAACGACTTCCACTTCTACACCCTGAACCGCTCCGACCTGACCATCGCCATCTGCCGCATGCTGGGCGTGAAGGCGAAGGCTGCGCCGGCTGTTGTGCCGGTGGCGGGGTAGGGCGCCAAACGCCGCCCCGTGCTATGTTGGGGCGGCGGACTAGCTCGGGAGGGCGATGCCATGGACAGCCGGATCGGATACGACACGGACTTCTACGCCTGGACCCGGGAACAGGCGCGGTTGCTGCGCGAAGCGGCGACCGAACGCTCGAACTCGCCCATCGACTGGGAGCACATCGCCGAGGAACTCGACATCATGGGCGGTCAGGTCAAGGACGCAATCCGCAGCCATCTGGCCACGGTGATCGAGCATCTGCTGAAGCTGGAGCACTCGCCCGATCCCTACCCGCGCCGGAAGTGGCGGATCTCCGCAACCAAGGCCCGCCGCCATCTGCAGGACAAGCTGGAGGAACATCCGAGCCTGCAGCGCTGGCCCGCCGAGATCCTGGAGAAGGCGTGGCTGGACGGCCGCGACGACGCCTGCCAGGACGACAGCATCGCCATCGACGCGCTGCCAAAGGAATGCCCCTACGCCCTGGAGGACCTGCGAAATCCAGACTGGTGGCCGGTGAGCCGCCATGGGCTGGAGGGCTGACGCCATGGACAGCCGGATCGGATACGACACGGACTTCCTCGCCTGGACCGAGGAGCAGGCCCGTCTGCTCCGCGAGGCATCGCGCGAGCGCATCAACACGCCCATCGACTGGGAGAATGTCGCGGAGGAGATCGAGAGCATGGGCCGGTCGGAATTGCGCGCGGTCGAAAGCGCGCTGGTCCGTGTGATCGAACATCTGCTGAAACTGGAATTCTCCCCGGCAACCGATCCGCGCGATGGATGGAAAGCGTCGGTGATCGAGCATCGCGGTCGTATCAGGCGTGACCTCAAGGCGAGCCCGAGCTTGCGTGGCAAGATCGACCTGCCGGACATCTTCGAAACCGCTCAACCGGTAGCGGCTCACGGATTGGCGCGCGATGGTGAGGCCGCCGGACCGCTCCCGATCGATTGCCCATATTCCCTCGACCAACTTCTGGATTCAGGCTGGTGGCCCGCCAACCGCCACGGCCTCACCTGACCACACTGCTTTCTGCCCAGAACCCGCCAAATAACGGACAAGACGCATTCCCATGCCCCACATCCTCGACACCCTTCGTGACCGTGTTCTGCTTTGCGACGGCGGGTTCGGCAGCCGCATCCAGGCGCTCGACCTCGACGTCGAGAAGGATTACTGGGGACACGAGAACTGCACCGACATCCTGCCGCTGTCGCGCCCCGACATCGTCCGCGACATCCATCGCGGCTATTTCGAAGCCGGCGCCGACATGGTGGAGACCGACACCTTCGGCGCCTCACCGGTGACGCTGGGCGAGTTCGGCATCTCCGAGAAGGCCTTCGAGATCAACCAGCGCGCCGTCGAACTGGCGCGCGAGGCGGCCGAGAGCTTCAAGGACGGCCAGCCGCGCTTCGTCATCGGTTCCATCGGGCCAGGCACCAAGCTGCCCAGCCTGGGCCACATCGCCTACCAGCCGGCGGAGGACAGCTTCTATGTCCAGGCCGCCGGCCTGATCGCCGGCGGCGCCGACGCCATCCTGGTCGAGACCTGCCAGGATCCGCTGCAGATCAAGGCCGCCGTCAACGGCATCAAGCGCGCCCGTCTGGAAGCGAAGTCCGACACCCCCGTCTTCGTCCAGGTGACGGTCGAGACCACCGGCACGCTGCTGGTCGGCACCGACATCGCCGCCGCCGCCACCGTCATCCAGGCGCTCGACGTGCCGCTGATGGGGCTGAACTGCGCCACCGGCCCGCTGGAGATGAGCGAGCATGTGCGCTGGCTGTCGCAGAACTGGCCGGGCCTGATCTCGGTCCAGCCGAACGCCGGCCTGCCCGAACTGGTGGACGGCAAGACGCACTACCCGCTGCGCGCCGACGACTTCGCCCACTGGCTGGAGCGTTTCGTCACCGAGGACGGCGTGAACCTCGTCGGCGGCTGCTGCGGCACCAACGTCCCGCACATCGCGACGGCGAACCAGATGCTGCGCAAGCTGGCCCCGGCCGGCTCGCACCGGCCGAACCCGAAGGGCCGCACCGTCCATTGGGTGCCGGCGGTGGCCTCGCTCTACTCCCAGGTCACGCTGCGCCAGGAGAACGCCTTCTTCGCCATCGGCGAACGCTGCAACGCCAACGGCTCCAAGAAGTGGCGCGAGTTGCAGGAGAAGAACGACTGGGACGGCTGCGTCGAGATGGCGCGCGAGCAGGTGAAGGAGGGCAGCCACTCGCTGGACGTCTGCACCGCCTTCGTCGGCCGTGACGAGGTGGCGGAGATGAACGCGGTCATCTCCCGCTTCGCCGGCTCCGTCACCGCCCCGCTGGTGATCGATTCCACCGAGTACAAGGTGCTGGAACAGGCGCTGGCGCTCTATGGCGGCAAGGCGATCCTCAACTCCATCAATTTCGAGGATGGCGAGGAGCCGGCGCGCAAGCGGCTGGAACTGGCCAAGAAGTTCGGCGCCGCCGTCATCGCGCTGACCATCGACGAAGAGGGCATGGCGAAGACGCCCGACCGCAAGCTGGCCATCGCCAAGCGGCTCTACGATCTGGCGGTGAACGAGTACGGCCTCGCCCCGTCCGACCTGCTGTTCGACCCGCTGACCTTCACCATCGCCACCGGCAACGAGGACGACCGCAAGCTCGCCATCTGGACGCTGGAGGGCATCGAGGCGATCGCCCGCGAGATGCCCGGCTGCCAGATCATCCTCGGCCTGTCCAACGTCTCCTTCGGCCTGAACGCGGCGGCGCGCCATGTGCTGAACTCGGTCTTCCTCGACCATGCGGTGAAGAAGGGGATGACGGGCGCCATCGTCCATGTCTCCAAGATCCTGCCGCTGCACCAGATCCCCGAGAAGGAGGTCAAGACCGCCGAGGACCTGATCTTCGACCGCCGCGCGGAAGGTTACGACCCGCTCCAGGCCTTCATCGCCCTGTTTGAAGGCCGCAAGGCGGCGGACGCCAAGAAGAAGGCCCGGGCCGAAACCGTCGAGGAACGCTTGAAGGAGCGCATCGTCGACGGCGACCGCACCGGCCTTGAGGACGACCTCGCCGAGGCGATGAAGACCCATCCGCCGCTGGAGATCATCAACACCTACCTGCTCGACGGCATGAAGGTGGTGGGCGAGCTGTTCGGCGCCGGAAAGATGCAGCTTCCTTTCGTGCTGCAGTCGGCCGAGACGATGAAGGCCGCCGTGGCGTGGCTGGAACCGCACATGGAGAAGGTGGAGGGCCAGCAGAAGGGCACGCTGGTGCTCGCCACCGTGAAGGGCGACGTCCACGACATCGGCAAGAACCTCGTCGACATCATCCTGACCAACAACGGCTACAAGGTCATCAACCTCGGCATCAAGCAGCCGGTGACCGCCATCATCCAGGCCGCCAAGGAGCACAAGGCCACCGCCATCGGCATGTCCGGCCTGCTGGTGAAGTCCACCGTGGTGATGCGCGAGAACCTGGAGGAGATGACGCGCGAGGGGCTGGAGGTGCCGGTCCTGCTCGGCGGCGCCGCGCTGACCCGCGCCTATGTCGAGGGCGACTGCGTCGCCTCCTACGGTTCCGGCCGCGTCGCCTATGCCGGCGACGCCTTCGACGGGCTGACCCTGATGGACAAGGTGGTGGAGGGCAGCTTCGACCAGCAGCTCGCCATCCAGCAGGCCAAGCGCGCCGGCAAGGCGACCAACCGCCGCCGCGTGCTGGGGCAGGCGACCAGCGCCGCCACCGGCCCGGTGGACAAGGACGCCGTCCGGGCCCGCCGCCACCGGCTGGCCGAAGGCGTGCCGGTGCCGACCCCGCCCTTCTGGGGGCCGAAGCTGATCGACCATGTGCCGCTGAAGACGCTGGTCACCTACCTGAACGAGCGCATGCTCTATCAGCTGCAATGGGGCTACCGGAAGGACGGCAAGTCCTTCGAGGAGTTCAAGGAGTGGGCGAAGAAGGAGCTGCGGCCGGTGCTCGACCGCATCCTCCAGATCGCGGCGAAGGAGGAAATCCTGCGTCCGACCGCCGTCTACGGCTATTGGAAGGCGGCTGCCGACGGCAACGACGTCATCCTGTTCGAGGAGGACGGCACCACCGAGGCCGCACGCTTCTCGCTGCCGCGTCAGGCCAAGGAGGATGGCGAGTGCATCGCCGACTTCCTGCGCGACGTGACCGATCCGGAACGTGACGTGATCGGCCTGCAGGTCGTCACCATGGGCCAGCATTGCGCCGAGGTGGCGCGCGGGTGGTTCGCCGAGAACCGCTATCAGGACTATCTCTACCTGCACGGCCTGTCGGTGGAGATGACGGAGGCGATGGCGGAATATGTCCACGCCCGCATCCGGGCGGAACTGGGCTATGGCGCCGAAGACAGCCGCGACAAGGAGAAGCTGTTGCAGCAGTCCTATCGCGGCAGCCGCTACAGCTTCGGCTATCCGGCCTGCCCGAACCTGAAGGACCAGGAACAGCTGCTGAAGCTGCTGGACGCCGGCCGCATCGGCATCGAGATGTCGGACGAGGACCAGTTGCATCCGGAGCAGAGCACCTCGGCCATCGTCCTGCACCACCCGCGGGCCAAGTACTTCTCGGTGTGATGCCCGCTGCTTGAGCGATGATCCTCCGCCGCCCGTTCCGTGTTAGGATCGGCGGCGGAGGATTTCCATGGGCATGGTCGACGCACGAAACGACGAAAAGCTGCAACGCCTGCTGGACCGCATCGTGCCGGCCCTGGAGCCGGAAGCCGTCTACCTGTTCGGCAGCCGGGCCCGTGGCGATTTCGATGAGGACAGCGACTACGACCTGCTGGTGATCGTGCCGGACGACGCGCCGAAGGAACGGCGGTCGATGGCCACCGCTTTCGAGGCCAGCCGGCAATCCCGGGTTCCGGCCGACATCATTCCCTGCTCCCGCACCGGATTCGAACGCTACAAGGACTCGGTGGGAACGCTCTATTACGAGGCGAACCACCACGGGGTGCAGGTCTATGGTCGATAGGGTGGTCGCCGCCTGGCTGGCGGTGGTGGACGAGGACATCCGCGCGATCCGCGCCTGCCTCGTCGGCTCGGCGGTCAAGTCGGCGGCCTACCATTGCCAACAGGCGGCGGAGAAGCTGGTCAAGGCGGTTCTGGTCTCGAATGGGCGACATCCGCCCCAAATGATTGGTAATTATCTTGAATAATATCATATATCAATTCGGGGGATATGCATGAGTGCGGAGATTATTTTGCCGATTCTTGTGGGGATAGCGAAGAAGAAAGGGCGAGATACGTATACGAATGTTTCGGTTAATCTTGGATGGGATATGAGACTTTCTCGAGATAGAAACAAAATAAGCAAAGTGCTTTATGAAATCAGTTGGGAGGAGCACCAGAATGGAAGGCCGCTTTTGTCGGTTGTAGTGGTTCGCGGTCGCAACGGTGTGCCTACCAGCAACCCAGGTAAAGGCTTCTATGTGATGGCGCGCGGGATGGGGTTCGAGTTTCAAGATGACGAACAGTTCTTTCGCGAAGAATTAAAAAGAGTTCACGATTACTGGGCTAAGTTAAAATGACCCCCACCACCCCCCTGACCCTCCATCACGAATCCGTCCGCCCGGAGTGGATCGACTACAACGGGCACATGAACGTCGCCTATTACCTGCTGGCCTTCGACCATGCGACCGACGCCGTGCTCGACCGGTTCGGGATCGGCAAGGCCTATGTGGCGGCGGAGAACCGGTCGGTCTTCGTCGTCGATGCCCACCTGACCTATGCCCGCGAGGTGACGGAGGGGACGCCACTGCGTTTCGAGTCGCTGCTGCTCGGCGCCGATGCCAAGCGGCTGCACCTGTTCCACGAGATGCGGCATGCGGAGGAGGGGTGGCTGGCGGCGACGGCGGAGTTCATGCTGCTGCATGTCGACCTCGGCACCCGCAAGACCGGCCCGTTTCCGCCCGCCGTCGCCGCGGCGCTGACCGAACAGGCGGCGGCCCATGCCGCCCATCCCCGGCCGCCGCAGGCCGGGCGCGCGGTGGCCCGGCTGGATGGGCGATAGACCGGCCGATGGCGTCCGGGTGGTTGAGTTGACGGTTGCCGGCCCCATCTATCGAAGAATGAAGACCGCATCCGTCCAGCCGATCCGCTCGCCCATCCTGCTAGCCGCCGCCGTCGTGCTGGCCGTCCTTTCCGCCGGGCCGGCGCTGGCCGACTGCACGGAGGCGGCACAACCGAAGGTCAATTGGCGCCGCTGTTCCCTGGAGGGGCAGACACTGACCGGTGTCGACCTCAGCGGCGCGATGCTGCGCGATGCGACCTTTCAGCGCGCCACGCTGGGGGAGGCGAAGCTGACCGGTGCCGACGGCTATCGCGCCAAATTCATCAGCGCCACCGCCCCCGGCGCGGTGTTCGACAAGGCGCGGCTGATCGAGGCGGACTTCACCCGTGCCGACCTGACCGGCGCCAGCTTCCGCGAAGCCGACCTGCGTAACGCCAAGATGGTGGGCGCATCGCTGGCGCGGGCCGACCTGACCGGCGCCAGATTGTCCGGCACCGACCTGCGCCATGCCGACCTGTCGGGCGCCCGCTGGACCGACGGCACGCACATCTGCGCGGAAAGCTCGGTCGGTCAGTGCAACTAATCGGACTGGTTGCAACCAGACCGTTTGCAGCATCTCGTCACGCTCTTAAAAACCTTCTTGCCGTAAGGGCATGTGCCGCGTACCGTTCGAAACCGAATGATTTTTGGATGGACGGCGGTCGTGGCAGCTGAGGGGGATTTCGAACGTTCCAGCGGCCTTGCCGCCAAGGCCATGGAGCGGATGCTGTCCGACGGGCTGGCGCCCACCCCGGAAAATTTCACGCTCTGGTACGTCTATTTCAACGGGAACAACCCCGACCTGACCCGCGCCGTCGATCTGGCGCGACGGGACGGGCTGGGCGTTTCGCAAACGCTCTGCGACGAGCTGTACAAGCGTTTCTTCACCACGGATGCCGAAGCGCAGGCGATCCGCGAGACCTCCGACAAGGCGCGCTTCGCGCTGGGCCGCATCCTTGAACAGCTGGGCAATGTCGGTTCGGAGACGGAGCGTTACGGCAACGCCCTGTCCGGTTTCCGGGAGGAGTTGGACCAGCCGCTCAGCCTGCCGGAACTGCGCGCCATGATCGCCGCCATCGCCGCGGAAACCAGGGAGATCGTCGACCGCCAGGCCGCCCTGCAATCCCAGCTTCAGGAATCGAGCCAGCAGCTGGCGGAGATGCGGGTCAGCCTGGACAGCGCCCGGCGCGAGGCGCTGACCGACGGGCTGACCGGCATCGGCAACCGCAAGGCCTTCGACCAGATGCTGCAGGAGGCGATGGAAGCCGCTGTGCGCGACGAGCAGCCGCTGTCCCTGCTGATGGTTGACATCGACCATTTCAAGGCCTTCAACGACACCCACGGCCATCTGGTCGGCGACCATGTGCTGAAGCTGGTCGCCCGCATGCTGACCGAATGCATCAAGGGCCGCGACACCGCAACCCGCTATGGCGGTGAGGAGTTCGCGATCATCCTGCCGCGCACCAGCCTGGAAAACGCCATCAAGCTGGCGGAGCAGGTGCGGACCTTCGTCGGCGGCCGGCAGATCGTGAACAAGGCGCGCAACGCCAATTACGGCACCGTTGCCCTGTCGGTCGGCGTCGCCCAGTTCCGCCCCGGCGAACCGGCGATGACGCTGGTCCGCCGCGCCGATCAGGCTCTCTATGCCGCCAAGCGCGGCGGCCGCAACCGCGTGTCGGTCGAGGCCGTCTGAGCCCTCCCACTCGACAGCCGGTCAGCCGGCCAGCCTCCGCCGCACCTCCTCGGTCCCGCGCAGCAGGTCGGCGACCAGTTCCCCGGCCGGCCGCCGCCGCGCCAGCCGCAGCCCCTGGCCGGCCCACAGCGACAGGAACTCCGCCCGGCCGGCCTTGCCGGCGGCGGTGCGCAGCGGCCGGGTCAGCGTGTTCTGCAAGGGGAAGGGCAGCACCGCCTCGGGCGCGTCCGGGTCCTCCACCGCCTCCATGAAGCGGTTGACGATGCCGCGCGCCGGCCGGCCGGAAAAGGCGCGGGTGATGCGGGTCTGGTCCTCCCGCGCGGCCAGGATGGCGGCCTTGTGCGCCTCCGGAATGCCGGCCTCGTCGGTGGTCAGGAAGACGGTGCCCATCTGCACCGCCGTCGCGCCCAGCGCCAGCGCCGCGGCGATGCCGCGCCCGTCCATGATGCCGCCCGACGCGATCACCGGCACGCCGACCGCATCGGCCACCTGCGGCACCAGCGCCATCGTGCCGACCAGATTGGCCCCCCGATCCGTCCAGGCATCGCCGATGAAGCTGCCGCGATGCCCGCCGGCCTCGCCGCCCTGGGCGATCACCGCATCGACGCCGGCCTGCTCCAGAGCCACCGCCTCCGCCACCGTGGTCGCGGTGCCCAGCACCCTGATGCCGCGTGCCTTCGCCGCGGCGACGCTGTCGGCCGGCGGCAGCCCGAAGGTGACGCTGTAGAAGGTCGCCCCGCTGTCCAGCACCGCCGCCATCTGGCGGTCGAACGCATCGCCGGTGTAAGTGGGTACCTCCGCCTCCGGCAACCCAAGCTCGGCGTGGAAGCCAGCCACACGGGCCATCGCCTCGGCCATCATCGGCGCCGGTCCGGGTGCCGGCGTCGGCGCGAACAGGTTGATGCCGAAGGGCAGGGCGGTGCGGTCGCGGATGTCGCGCGCCCGTTCGGCGATCTGCGCCGGGGTGAGATAGGCGGCGCCGACGAAGCCCAGTCCGCCGGCCTCGTTGACCGCCGCCACCAGCGCCGCCGTATCGCCGCCCCCGGCCATCGGCGCCTGGATCACCGGCGACCGCAGCCCCAGCCGTTCAAGGGAATCCGTGTGAGAGGGCATCTCCGCCTCCGTCGCTTCGACAAGTGACGCGATGCTACGCCCGGGCGTCCTTCACGACCAATGACTTGTTTTGAAGGGGCGTTCACTTGGAGTGAAGGGAGAGCCGGGTCGCATCCTTGCAGGAACGCCGATGAGGCCGCCACCCAACCGGTTCCCGGACAGGCACCAATGGCGCCTATTGCCGTGGCTCCGAACCTGACCCCACCGCATAGATTTTCAGTTCCATGAGATGTTCCGGGATCATGTGCCCGGTCAGCCGTGATTTCACGCCGGCATCGAAATCCCGGCCGAGATGAACGGAAAACGTCGGTGAGTATTCCTGAAGTGCGGACCACGGCCCCCAACTCGGCTTCCGTTCGTTTGCTTTCGGGACATAGACGTTCACCACGGTGCGATAGCGCGTAAGGTCGCGTGAGCACGAGTTGGACAGGCCGGTGCCGATGACGCAGTCTCCCGGACCGGTGAGCGTCTGCCGCAGCAGCCATGTCGAAACGGTCTCGTTCGTCAGCGCGAGCACCGGCGACTCGGACTTCTGGCGGACGACATCGAGCATTTCGGCCAGGGGAAGGACCGTATTCCGTTTGAACGGCCGGTCGTTGAACCGAAGCGAGATGGTTGCACCGACCAGACTGCACAGGGCCAGGGTGGTCAGGGCGATGGCTTGCGTCATCTTTGCGCGGGCCACCAGTTCGGCGACGAAGACGGTCAGCAGCGAGGAGAGAATCGGCGCCAGATACAGGAAGGATCGCGGCTTGCTGAACCCGGCCAGTGTCATCAGCAGGGCAGGGACGCACAACAGGAGGAAAAGATTCAGCGGATTGGTGGGGGACGCGCGGTAGGCCAGAGTCCAGATGGCGGCGCCGGTGATCAGCATGATCGGCACTGTCACCCAAACCTGGGTGATGCCCAGGCTGTTGCCGCCGAAAAAGCCGAGAGCGTTGTTCAGAAGCGCCTTCACCACCCCATAGTCGAATTGTGTCCCGTGCGGCGGATGAAAGCCGGGCAAGGCCAGGGAAACGGCCGTGATCAGTCCGGGTAAAGCGAAGACACCGAACAGCGCCCAGAATGTCAGGTCGAACCTCAGCTTCAGCCGACGTTCGATCAGATAGCGCCAAATGAAGAAACAGGCCGCAAGCAGCAGAGCGAGAAAATTCGTCGACGCCGCCAGCCCGAGGGGAATGGCGCTGGCGGGTGACCGCCGCGCCAGATAGAGCACCAGAAACAGCGCGATCAGCAGGGAGAAAAGCGGGTACCAGCGGATGGCGTCTCCCTGGCTGATGGCCAGCGCATTGAGACCGAACAGCAGGATCGCCGCCAACCGGACGACCGGTTGCACAGGTCCCTGGTGCCGCATTTCCAGGAAGGTGAGTGTCCAGCCATGGATCAGCATCAACGCCCCTGCCATCAGCAGGCAGGACACGGCGCGCATAGCGGTTTCACCGGCACCGATCGCGTGCAGAACCCAAAAAAACAAATAGGAGACGGGAGGGTGGACATCGCCTCCGTGAAGGAAAAAGCCCAGCAACTCGGAAATTGTCCAATTGGAGGTGACGATGCGCAGGGTATAAATTTCATCGTCAAATGGAAATCTGACGATGCGGCCGGACATGATGGCTGCAGCAATGAATAGAAGTCCTGAGCAAAATATATCTGCAGCAATGATGCGGAGCCTGGCGGAAGAGATATTTAACGCCATTCTTATGATTCCTAGGCCGGTATCCGTCGGAACAATGGCTCCGGCAGGCTCCGGATCACCATCATGATCAAACGCCAGATCGGTCGAACATAGACATCCGTCCTGCCGCCGGTCTCGGCACGCAGGATCGCCCGCGCCACCTCGTCGGGGGCGGCGGTCAGAAGCGGCGGCAGTTTCCGTCCCTCGGTCATGCGGGTGCGCACGAAGCCGGGCCGGATGGTGACGACGCGGACGCCATGCTGCGCCATCCGGCCGCGCAGACCGGAAAGATAGGCTGTGAATCCTGCCTTGGCCGAGCCGTAGACATAATTGGCGGCCCGGCCCCGGTCGCCGGCCACCGAACTGATGCCCACCAGCACCCCGGCTCCCCGTGCCGCCATGGCGTCGGCGAAGAGAGCCAGCACCGCCGCCGGGCCGGTGAAATTGCTGCGGATGATGCGCTCGGCCAGGTCCGGTGTCCGCTCCGCCGCCGCCTGATCGCCCAGCAGCCCCACGGCCGAAATGACGATATCGGGCAGGACGGGCAAGCCATCGACGAAGGCGGTGAAGCCTTCGGGTTGGAGGACGTCGAGATGATGCACCTCCACCGGCACACCGAAGCGCAGGCGCAGATCGGCGGCCTCCTCCGCCAGACGGATGGGATTGCGCCCGGCAAGGATCAGGGCATCGCCGCGTGCCCCGTGCCGCCGTGCCGTGGCGCGGGCGATATCCGAGGTGGCGCCGAGGATGAGAACGGTCTTGCGCGGGGTCATAGGCCCAGCCGCCGCGATTGAAGCGATTGGAACCGGCCGGACGTGCCATAGGCGGCCCGGATCTCCAGGAAACGGTCGACAGCGGGATAGCCCCGACGCAGCATACCGGCATCCATACGGGCATCCTTGGCCAGATAAAGCCGGCCGCCATGGCCGTCGACGATGGCGTCGAGGCGGTGCAGAAGGGCAAACACCGGTTCCACCGCCGGAAAATCCAGCGCCAGAGTATAGCCGTCGAGGGGGAAGGACAATAGTCCTCGATCCTGTTCCCCCAACGGCTTGAGCATGGCGAGGAAGGAGGCCAGCCCCGATTTGGCGGTTTCCATCAGCAGGCGGCGCAGTCCGGCGGCCGCGGCGGCGCGCGGCAGCACGCATTGATACTGAAGAAGGCCGCGGCGACCATAGAGCCGATTCCAGGCGGGCACGGCGTCGAGAGGGTAGAAGAAGGCGTCGAGCCCGCTCAGCCGGCGGCCTGGACGGCCCAGACGGTAGTAGGCTTCATTGAAGATGCCGACGCTCGTCCGGTTCAGGAGCCAGGATGGGCAACCGGCGGGAACGGCGGGCAGGCGGCGCACGCTTCGCGCCAGCGGTGCCTGCCGCAACGCGGCGGGAAGATCGTCGCGGGTGGCGTGTTCGCCGGTCATCACCACCGACCGGCCGATCCGGCTCGCGCCGCCGAAGCCGTCGACCCAGGCCACCGAATAGGAGCAGCGATTCAGCCGCTCGAACAGTTCCAGGGTCTCTTCGAGCCCGCCGGTGCGGTAGATGTCCTCGCGAATCCAGGCAGTTTCGATGGGGCGCAGGCGGATGGCGGCCCGCAGGATGACTCCGGTCAGCCCCATGCCGCCGATGGTCGCGGCAAAGAGATCAGGCTCGTGATCCGGGCTGCAGCGGACCACCCGGCCGTCGGCAAGCGCCACGTCGCAAAAGGCGACATGGGCGCCGAATCCGCCGTCGCGATGGTGATTCTTGCCATGCACATCGGCGGCGATGGCGCCGCCGACGGTGACGAAGCGGGTGCCGGGCGTGACCGACGGAAACCAGCCGCGCGGAACGAAGACCCCCAGGATGTCGGCCAGGGTGACGCCGGCCTCGCACAGCAGCAGGCCGGTGGCGGGATCGAAATCGAGAAGGCGGTCCATCGGGCCCATCGACAGCATGCCTGCGGGGTTCAGCGACGCGTCGCCATAGGAACGGCGCGCGCCGCAGGCGATGATGGAACTGCCCGCCGCGATACCCCGCAGCGCCGCCCTCTCATCCCAGGCCGAGACCACGGGGCCGTCGATCCGGGGAAATCCTCCCCAACCCTCCATCTTCACAGGGCCCACCCGAGGACGATGGCGACGGTCAGGGCGCCACAGACGAGGCTGGGGGCGTCGGTGGCGGCGAAGGCCACCGGATCGTCCCGCAATTCGCCACGATGGGCCAGGATCAGGATCCGACAAAGCCAATAGGCCAGGATGAGACCGGTCCCCCACAGCGCTTCGGGAAAGGCGTACAACCTGACCACCGCCGGGCTGTTGATGTAGAGCGCCAGCACCACCAGGGCCGCAGCGCCGAAGGCGGCGGACAGGCAGCCCAGGATCGGGCCGTCCTCCAGACGATAGGGCCGTCCCGACGGATCGCCGAGCCCGGCCCGCACCCGATAGGCGAGATCGGCGCCGCGCTTCATCAAGGCCAGGCACAGGAACAGAAAGACCGAAAACGCCACCAGCCATTCGGAAAGCGGCACGGCGAAGGCGAGGCCGCCGGCGATCACCCGCAACCCGTAAAGACAGGCCAGCAGCGTGACGTCGAGCGCGAGCAACCGCTTGATCGCGAGGGAATAGGCGAGGGATGCAAAAAAATATCCCCCCAGGACGGCGGCGAAAGCCGGAGAAATGTACCATCCCAGACCAAGCGCCGCCCCAAGCAGAAGAGGCGGCAGGATCATGCCATGGCCGATCGACAGTTCCCCGGCGGCGAAGGGGCGCGACCGCTTGACCGGATGCCCGCGGTCGTCGGCGCGGTCGACGATGTCGTTCAGCACATAGCCGGCCGAGGCGCAAAGGCTGAACGCCGCGATGGCGACCAGGGCCGTGGCGAAGGCGGCGGGGGAACCGACGTGCCCCGCCAGCCCGGGCAGCAGGATCAGGAGATTCTTGAGCCAATGATGCGGCCGCAGGACGGCCAGGATAGGCACTGCACGACTTCTATTCATCGCCTTCACGGACCGCATCGGCAGGCGACGGGCGGTGTTCCGCCCCGTCGCGGCGTTGTTCCCTATCCCCGCAAGCCCGGCGCTTCCTGTCCGGTGCGCTCCACATATTCGGTGTAGCCGCCGCCATACTGGTGGATGCCCTCCGGCGTCAGTTCCAGCACGCGGTTGGACAGCGCCGCCAGGAAATGGCGGTCGTGCGACACGAACAGCATGGTGCCCTCATAGGCCGCGAGCGCCTGGATCAGCATCTGCTTGGTGTCGAGGTCCAGGTGGTTGGTCGGCTCGTCCAGCACCAGGAAGTTGGGCGGGTTGAACAGCATGATCGCCATCACCAGCCGGGCCTTCTCGCCGCCCGACAGCACGCGGCACTTCTTCTCCACATCGTCGCCGGAAAAGCCGAAGCAGCCGGCCAGCGCCCGCAGCGATCCCTGGCTGGCCTGGGGGAAATGCGCCTCCAGCGCTTCGAAGATGGTCTGGTCGCCGTCCAGCAGCTCCATGGCGTGCTGTGAGAAATAGCCCATCTTGACGCTGCCGCCGACGGTGACGGTGCCGCTGTCGGGCTCGGCCGCGCCGGCGATCAGCTTCAGCAGGGTCGATTTGCCGGCGCCGTTGACGCCCATGACGCACCAGCGTTCCTTGCGGCGGATGGTCAGGTCCAGCCCCTCGTAGATCGCCCGGCTGCCATAGCCCTTGTGGACGTTCTTCAAAACCGCCACGTCGTCGCCGGAACGCGGGGCCGGCGGGAAGTCGAAGGTCACCACTTGGCGGCGCTTGGGCGGCTCGAAACGTTCGATCTTGTCCAGCTTCTTCACCCGGCTCTGCACCTGGGAGGCGTGCGAGGCGCGGGCTTTGAACCGCTCGATGAACTTCAGCTCCTTCGCCAGCATCGCCTGCTGGCGTTCGAACTGGGCCTCCTGCTGCTTCTCCTTCAGCGCCCGCTGCTTCTCGTAGAAGCCATAGTCGCCGGAATAGCTGGTCAGGGTTCCGCCGTCGATCTCGATGATCTTGGTGACGATGCGGTTCATGAACTCGCGGTCGTGCGAGGTCATCAGCAGGGCGCCCTCATAGCCCTTCAGGAAGCCTTCCAGCCAGATCAGGCTTTCGATGTCCAGATGGTTGCTCGGCTCGTCGAGCAGCATGGCGTCGGGGCGCATCAGCAGGATGCGGGCCAGTGCCACGCGCATCTTCCAGCCGCCCGACAGCCCGCCGACGTCGCCGTCCATCATCTCCTGGCTGAAGCTCAAGCCCGCCAGCACCTCGCGCGCCTTGCCCTCCAGCTCATAGCCGCCCAGTTCGTCGAAACGCGCCTGCACCTCGCCGTAGCGTTCGATGATGGCGTCCATCTCGTCGGCGCGGTCGGGATCGGCCATGGCGGCCTCCAGTTCCGCCAGTTCGGCGGCCACGACGCTGACCGGCCCGGCCCCGTCCATCACCTCGGCAACGGCGGAGCGGCCGGACATCTCGCCAACATCCTGGTTGAAATAGCCGATGCTGACCTGCTTCTCGATCGCCACCTGTCCGCCGTCCGGCTGTTCCTCGCCGGTGATCATGCGGAACAGGGTCGTCTTGCCGGCACCGTTCGGCCCGACCAGCCCGATCTTCTCACCCCGGTTGAGCGCCGCGGAGGCCTCCAGGAACAGGATGCGGTGGCCGTTCTGCTTGCTGACGTTATCGAAGCGGATCATGGGCGGAAGGGGTCCTTAGGGCGTGATGCTTGGGCGCGTGATGGCGGCCCCTTATGCCACAGGATGTGCGTTGCGGCAGAGTCCTGAGTCGACCCACAACCCCTCGGCCTCGCTTGCCAGCGCCGGGGCGCCGGCGACGCGGTCCACCTCCTCCTTCACAGAATCCGGAAAATCCGGCAGTCGAGCATTCATGCCCCCTGATCAACCGATCCATGTGGACATACCGTTTCCGTTCATGCCGCCGCGCCGCTAATGCTGGATCGGCCACCGTGTCGGCAAGGTCCGCCGCCGCATCGCCCGAGGAGTCCCATGTCGCAAGCCGAAGCCACCCCCCGGAGCGAATCTGCGTCCGCGGTCCCCCAGCCGCATGAACTTGGCAACATCGCCCGGCTGGTCATCGCGCAGGCGCTTGCCGGGGCCAATGCGGTGGTCGTCTATGCGACCGGCGCCATCGTCGGCAACACGCTCGCTCCCAACCCGGCGCTGGCGACCCTGCCGATCTCCATCTTCGTGGTCGGCATGGCGGTCTGCACCCTGCCGGCCGGGGCCATCGCCCGCCGCTTCGGCCGGCGGGCCGCCTTCCTGGCGGGGACCGGATGCGGCGTGCTGGTCGGGCTGCTGTCGTCGCTCGCCATCCTATTCGGGTCGTTCTGGCTGTTCTGCGCGGCGATGATTCCCGGCGGCGCCTATGCAGCCGTGGTGCTGTCCTTCCGCTTTGCCGCCGCCGACTGCACCTCGGCGGAGCGCCGACCGCGCGCCATGTCGGCGGTGATGGCGGGTGGCGTGGTCGCCGGGGTGGTCGGGCCGCAGCTGGTCACCCACACCATGACCCTGTGGCCGCCCCACCTGTTCGCCGCGACCTATGTGGCGCAGGCCGCCGTCGCCGCGTTGTCGGCCCTGGTGCTGCTCGGTGTCCGGCTGCCGAAGCCGACCGCGGCGGAGGTCGCCGGCGGGCGGCCGCTGGGCGCCATCCTGCGCCAGCCCCGCTTCATCACCGCGGTGATCTGCGGGGTGGTGTCCTACCTGCTGATGAACTTCCTGATGACCGCCGCCCCGCTGGCGATGCGGCTGTGCGGCCTGCCGCAGGAGTCGGCCAACCTCGGCCTGCAATGGCACGTCATCGCCATGTACGCCCCCAGCTTCTTCACCGGGCGGCTGATCGGCCGCTTCGGCTCCCCGCGGATGGTCGCCGCCGGTCTGACGCTGATCGCCGCGGCCTCGGCGGTCGGGCTGGCCGGGCAGGACGTCGCCCATTTCTGGTTCAGCCTGATCCTGCTGGGGGTGGGGTGGAACTTCGGCTTCCTCGGCGCATCCGCCCTGGTGCTGGACTGCCACCGGCCGGAGGAGAAGACGCGGGTTCAGTCGGTGAACGATTTCCTCGTCTTCGGCACGATGGCCTTCGGCTCCTTCGCCTCCGGCAGCCTGCTGACCAGCTACGGCTGGGACACCGTCCTGCGCATCTCCTTCGTGCCGCTGGCGCTGGCGACTGCGGCGCTGGTGGCGACGGCGATGTATCGCGGTGATCGGAAGGCGGCCTAACTTTCGCCGTCACCGACCGATCTTGTCATGCCACCTTAGTGGTGGCACTTTGACGGTATGGAAAAGCGCCGTCCGACATACGATCTGCAAGCCTTCAAGGCCGCGATGACCGCGCCCAGTGGTCTGGCGATCACAAAGACCGCATTGCTCGACGCGGCGGCGCTCGGCTTTACGCGGTCGGACATCGTCGCGACGATTGCAGACATGGACTCCACGCATTTCGTGAAATCCATGACATCCCACAACGACCACAGAGAATGGCAGGACGTTTATGTCGTTCCGGCGAAGGGGATGATGATCTACACCAAATTCCGCGGCGATACCCTCACGGCCTTCCGTGTCCTGTCCTTCAAAGAGCGAGGCTGATCATGGAGAAGCGTCCCGAAACGATGATCTCTGAGCGCGGACGGGAGCTTCGTCGCGGCGTACGTCCGCTCACCGTCACCTACAAGGGCGTTTCGAAGACTGTCGAGATGCCCGGCTGGTATCCGGACGACCCGCATGACGACGAGGACGCGGTGTTCACCGGCTCCGATCTCGACGTGTCGGATGCGGCACTGCGCGAATTGAAGGAACAGGTCGACCGCATCCCCCGGCCGGAGACCGTGCGGCGCATCCGGGAAAAACTCGGGCTCTCTCAACGCAAAGCGAGCGCGCTTCTCGGTGGCGGACCGAACGCTTTCCAGAAATACGAAAGTGCGGAAGCGGAGCCGAGCCAAGCCATGGGAATCCTGCTGTTCCTGCTGGACCGCCATCCCGAACTGGTCGAGGAAGTCCGGCTTCCCCTGGCGTCTTGACAGCATTCCCTGAAAACGACTTCGGGCGCGGTCTTTCCCCCGCGCCCGATGCTTCACCCTACAAAGCCGACCCTCAGATCACGCCCATCAAATCACATAGGTCAGCTCTTTCTCCGACTTCAGGCTGTTCTTGCCCAAGGCCTCGTCGACGTAATCCAGCAACTGCGCCAGCGCCTCGCTGCGGCTCAGCGCGTCGGTGTCGATCACCAGTTCGGGCTGGTCCGGCGCCTCGTAGGGAGCCGAGATGCCGGTGAACTCGGCGATCTCGCCGGCCCGCGCCTTCCGGTACAGGCCCTTGGGGTCGCGCTCCTCGCAGGTGGCGAGGTCGGCCGCCACATACACCTCGTGGAAGCGTTCGCTGCCGATCACCCGTGCCCGCGCCCGGTCGGACTTCAGCGGCGAGATCAGCGAGGCGATCACCACCATGCCGGCATCGGCGAACAGCTTCGCCGTCTCGGCCACCCGGCGGATGTTCTCCGCCCGGTCGTCGGCGGAGAAGCCCAGCCCGGCGTTCAGGCCATTGCGGACATTGTCGCCGTCCAGCACGAAGGTCTGCCAGCCGCGGTCGAACAGCGCGCGTTCCAGCGCCATCGCCAGCGTCGACTTGCCGGCGCCCGACAGGCCGGTCAGCCAGACGATGCCGCCCTTGTGGCCGTTGGCCTGGGACCGCTCCTCCAGCGAGACGGTGTGCGACACCTCGGTGATGTTGGCCGCCGCAGCGTCCTCAATCTCCACCACCAGGCAGCCGCCGACCACGTCGTTGCCGTCGATCAGCGCGCCGCGGCCGGTGCGCGGCAGCTCCGACGCCAGATCCAGCGCGATGGGCGAGCGGGAGCGCAGGACGACCTCGGCCACCTCGTTGCGGCGGACCGCCTTGCCGGGGGTGCTGGACAGATCCTCCACGTCGATGACCGCCGTCACCTGCTCCACCGTCACCCGGTGTTCGCCGGTGGCGATCTTCAGCGTGTAGGTCTTGCCGACCACCAGCGGGTCCGACACCAGCCAGAACAGCCGCACGCTCAACCGGTGGGCCAGCGTCGGGGCGTCGGCCTGATGGTGGGCGATGTGCCCGCGCTCGGCGAAGATGCGCTTGTCCAGCGTGATGCCGATGCTCTGCCCGGCCTGGGCCGACAGCACCGTCTCCGGATGGTTCCACGCCTCGATGCTGACCACCTTGGCGCTGGCGCCGGTCGGCGAGAAATGCAGGGTGTCGCCGACGCGCAGCCGCCCGCTTTCGATGCGGCCGGCCAGGATGCGGCGGTCGTCCGGCTTGTAGACGTCCTGCAGCGGGAACCGCAGCGGCTGGTCGGGCGAGGTCTGCTGCGGCCGGAAGGCGTCGAGCTGCTCGATCACCGTCGGCCCGAGATACCAGTCCGACTGCTCGCTGCGCGTGACGATATTGTCGCCGTTGCGGGCGGACACCGGGATCACCGCCTTCGGCTGCAGCCCCAGCTCGGCCAAATAGTCCTTGATCTCCTGCGCCACCACCTCATAGCGGCGGCTGGAGAACTCGACCTTGTCCATCTTGTTGACGACGACCGCGACCTGACGCACGCCCAGCAGGTGCAGCAGGAAGGCGTGGCGGCGCGACTGTTCCAGCGCGCCCTCGTCGGCGTCGATCACCAGCAGCGCGGCGTCGGCCTGGGACGCGCCGGTCACCATGTTCTTCAGGAACTCGGTATGGCCCGGCGCGTCGATGATGACGTAGGGGCGCTGCTTCGTCTTGAAGTGGATCTGCGTGGTGTCGATGGTGATGCCCTGGTCGCGCTCGGCCTGGAGCGCGTCCATGACGAAGGCCCATTCGAACGGCATGCCGCGCTTGCGGCTCATCTCGCGGACCTGCTCCACCTTGCCGTCGGGCAGGCTGCCGGTGTCGTTCAGCAGGCGGCCGATCAGCGTGGACTTGCCATGGTCGACATGGCCGACGATGACGATGCGGAGTTGAGAATGCGGCATCTTACATGTACCCCACGCTGCGCAGGCGTTCGAAGCTGTCTTCGGATTCGTTGTCCATCGCGCGGCCGGCGCGTTCCGGCACGCGGGTCACCTGAAGCTCGGCGATGATCTCGTCGATGGTCGAGGCGTTGCTGTCGACCGGGAAGGTGATGTTCTTCTCGCCCAGCGAGCGATAGCGCTTGCCGTCCTTGGCGAAGTACAGCGGGACGATGGGAATCCCCTCGCGCTGCGAATAGCGCCAGATGTCCAGCTCGGTCCAGGCCAGCAGCGGGTGGATGCGGACATGGACGCCTTCCGGGAAGCGCGTCTTGTAATGGTCCCAGAACTCCGCCGGCTGGTCCTTCACGTCCCAGTCGCCCTCCAGCGAGCGCGGGGAGAACACGCGCTCCTTGGCGCGGGTCGCCTGCTCGTCGCGGCGGATGCCGACCATGACGCCCTGATAGGCATGGTCGCGCAGCAGGTTCTTCAGCCCTTCCGTCTTGCGCGCGGCGGCGCGGGTCAGCGGCGGCAGGGTCTGGTCCATCTCCTCCTCGGGCGGGCACTGCTCCACCTTCAGGTCGAGGTCCCATTCCTTGGTGATGCGGTCGCGGAACTCATAGACCTCCGGCAGCTCCATGGCGGTGTCGAGCTGCACGACGGGGAAGGGGATGCGGCCGAAGAACGCCTTGCGGCAGAGCCAGAGCAGCGCGTTGCTGTCCTTGCCGATCGACCAGAGCATCGCCAGCTTGTCGATGCGGTTGTAGGCCTCGCGCAGAATATAGATGCTCTGGTTTTCGAGCTGGTCGAGATCGGCGCTCATCGGGCGATTCCAATCATGGTGGTGTGTATGCCGCATTCGGTCTTGGCGCTGCCGGCCCAACGGCCGGAACGCGGGTCGGCACCGGGCGCCACGCGCTCGGTGCAGGTGTAACAGCCGATCGACAGGAACCCGTCGGCCTCCAGCGGGTGGCGCGGCAGGTCGCGCCGGGTGAACTCTTCCTCCAGCCGGTCCTTGTCCCAGTTGGCCAGCGGGTTGACCTTCACGCGGCCATTCTCGGCCTCGAACAGGGGTAGGGCGGCGCGGGTCGCCGACTGGAACCGCTTGCGGCCCGTGACCCAGGCCTCCAGCCCGGCGGTGGCCAGCGCGCGCTCCAGCGGCACCGTCTTGCGCAGGTGGCAGCAGGCATCGTAATCGCGGTTGAACAGCAGGCCATCCTTGTCGCCGGCGGCGAGGTCGTCGGCGGTCGGCCCGATCTCGCGCACGTCACGAAGGCCCAGCCGCTCCACCAGCTGGTCGCGATAGCGCAGCGTCTCGCCGAACAGCTTGCCGGTATTCACAAACAGGACCGGGAAATCCGGCGTCGCCTCGGCCGCCAGCGCCAGCAGCACCGCGGATTCGGCGCCGAAGGACGACAGCAGCGCGATCCGCCCGCCGAACAGCTCATGCATGGCGGCCAGCAGCGGCGCGCCTTCCAGCGTGCCGTGGCTGTCGGTCAGATGCTTCACCCGTGTTTCCGCGTCCATCATCGGCTGCCTTTCGCGGTGGCCCATTTAGTCTACTTAACAAGTAGGCAATGCGTTTGTGTTTGCACATTAACACCAGCGGAAAACCCGTGCAACGTAAATACATTCTCTACTTGTTTAATAGGCTTGTGCTTTGCTGCAAACGCTTGTGTGAAATATGTTGATTGTCGTGTGGCGGCCGGGCTAAATACCGCCATGCACAGCATCACCCATATAAGCGGCGCGATCCGCCGCTCCGTTCCGTCACACCCGGCATCGGCATTGGGGATGCGGCCATGATTCCGCTGGCGCTCGACCCGGCGCAGGTGGTGATCGCGCTGGCCGGCAGCGGCCCGCTCGCGGTGCGCCGCCTGACCCAGCTGCGCGAGGGCGGGGCCGACCCGCAGGTGTTTTCACCGGAGCCGGATGGGGAATTGGCCGCGCTGGCCGGCGACCGTCTGGTGCGGGCTCTGCCCGAAGCCGCCGATTTGGACAAGGTCGGCGTGCTGTATGTCATGGGGCTGGGGACGGACACCGAGACGGCGCTGGCGGAGCTGGCGCGGCAGCGCCGCGTGCTGGTGAATGTCGAGGACGTCATCCCCTTGTGTGATTTCCACTCGCCCTCCGTGGTGCGGCGTGGCGATCTGGTGATGACCATCTCCACCGGCGGCCGCAGCCCGACCCTCGCCAGCCTGCTGCGCCAGCGGCTGGAGGCGCTGTTTCCGGAGGACTGGGCGGAGCGTCTGCGCACCATCGCCGACTTCCGCAACCGCCGCCGGGCGGAGGGGGCGTCGATGTCCGATGTCGCCCGCGAGACGCGCGAGCTGATCGACCGGGAGGGTTGGCTGCCTTGAACACAACCAGGAACGGCACGCCGGCCGTCCCGCCGAATTCACTGCCGGACCATCGTCGGTTCGGGTAAGACACCACCGCTTTAGAGAACGACCAGCCAGGAGAGCCAGATGTCGGCCAAGGATCGATCGAAGGAAGGGTCGATGAAAGCCATCACCGCCAACCGCCTGCGCGACGGGGAAGTCGTGTTCCTGGGCGAGGGCGGCCGGTGGGTCGAATCCTTCGCCGAGGCCGCGATGTTCCCGCGCGCCGAGGCCGACGCCGTGCTGGCCCCCGCCAAGGAAAAGGCGGAGCGCGAGCAGTTCGCCGTCGACATCTACACCTTCGAGGTGGTGGAACAGGACGGCATCCAGGTCCCGGCGACGATGCGCGAGCGCATCCGCACCGCCGGCCCGACCGTCCGCCTGGATCTCGGCAAGCAATCTCTCGGCAAGCAGGCCGCCTGAATCATTGATCGCTGGCCGTTCCGGCGGCCCTGAGGGTTTATCGACATGAACCACATCGCGCCCGGCGCCCGTGCCGGCATCTATCATTACGACGAGATCGACCGGCAGTTCGTCGCCGAGCGCGTCGAGCAGTTCCGCAAACAGGTCGACCGCCGCCTGTCGGGCGAGCTGACGGAGGAGGAGTTCAAGCCGATCCGGCTGATGAACGGCCTCTATCTCCAGCTTCACGCCTACATGCTGCGCATCGCCGTGCCCTATGGCGTGATGTCCGCCACCCAGCTGCGCAAGCTGTCGGCCATCGGGCGCAAGTACGACCGCGGCTACGGCCATTTCACCACCCGCCAGAACCTGCAATACAACTGGATCAAGCTGGAGGACACCCCAGCGATCCTGCATGAGCTGGCCGAGGTGGACATGCACGCGCTGCAGACCAGCGGCAACTGCGTGCGCAACGTCACCACCGACCCCTTCGTCGGTGCCGCCAAGGATGAGGTTGTGGACGGCCGCGTCTATGCCGAGATCCTGCGGCAGTGGACGACGATGCACCCCGAGTTCACCTATCTGCCGCGCAAGTTCAAGATCGCCATCTCCGGCGCCGAGAGCGACCGCGCGGCGGTGCGCATCCACGACGTCGGCCTGCTGGCGCGCCGCAACGACAAGGGCGAGCCGGGCTTCTCCTTCTATGTCGGCGGCGGTCTCGGCCGCTCGCCCTTCGTCGGCAAGCTGGTGCGCGAGTGGGTGGCCCAGGAGGATTTCGTCGCCTACCTGGAAGCCATCCTGCGCGTCTACAACCAGTACGGCCGCCGCGACAACATCTATAAGGCCCGCATCAAGATCCTGGTCCACGAGCTGGGGCTGGAGAAGTTCACCCAGGAGGTCGAGGAGGAGTTCGCGCGGCTGCGCGGCCCCAAATACCGCCTGGACCCGGAGATCGTCGAGGGTGTCCGCCAGCATTTCGCCCCGCCGCCCTTCGAGGAGCTGCCCGACCATTCCGAGACGCTGGAGCGCGCCAAGGCGTCCGACCCGGCCTTCGCCAACTGGCTGGCGGTCAATGTCGCCGAGCACAAGGCGCCGGGCTATGCCATCGCCACCGTCTCGCTGAAGCCGGCCGGCGGCATTCCGGGCGACGCCACCTGCGACCAGATGGACCTCGTCGCCGATCTGGCCGAGCGTCACAGCTTCGGCGAGTTGCGCGTCACCCATGTCCAGAACCTCGTCCTCGCCCATGTGAAGAAGGATGAGCTGTACGATCTGTGGAAGCGGCTGGACGCCGCCGGTCTCGGCAGCGCCAATGCCGGGCTGATCGGCGACATCATCGCCTGCCCGGGGCTGGATTACTGCGCGCTGGCCAATGCCCGCTCGATCCCGCTGGCCCAGGCCATCTCGGCCCGCTTCGCCGATCCGCTCCGCCAGCGCACCATCGGCGAGCTGGGCATCAAGATCAGCGGCTGCATCAACGCCTGCGGCCATCACCATGTCGGCGCCATCGGCATTCTCGGCGTCGACAAGAAGGGCACCGAGTATTACCAGATCACCGTTGGCGGCGACCCGACGCTGACCACGGCGATCGGCGACATCCTCGGCCCGGCGGTGACCGAGACCGAGGCGGTGGACGCCATCGAGGCCATTGTCGACGTCTATCTCGCCAACCGGTCGGATGAGAGCGAGCGCTTCATCGACACGCTCAAGCGCGTTGGCCATGCCCCGTTCAAGGAGAGAATCTATGCCGCTGATTGAGAATGGGCGCATCGGCGAGGATGCCTGGAGCTTCATCCCCGACGGCGAGCCGGTCCCCAACGACCGTCCGGTCATCATCAGCTTCGAGCGCTGGCAGGCGGAACGTGACAGCTTTGAGGGCCGCAACGCCCGGCTGGGCGTGCGGCTGAAGAGCGGCACGCTGGCGGGCGCCATCGCCGCCGATCTCGACCGCTTCTCGCTGGTGGCGGTGGAGTTCCCGAAGTTCCGCGACGGCCGCGGCTTCTCCACCGCGCGCGAGCTGCGGGAGCGCTATGGCTACACCGGCGAGATCCGCGCGGTCGGCCATGTCATCCCCGACCAGTATCTCTATCTGGTCCGCACCGGCTTCAGCTCGGTGGAGGCGCCGGAAGGCACCAATCCGGACAGCTGGGCCAACGCGCTGACCGAGGTCACCATCGCCTTCCAGCCCAGCCTGGACGACACGGCGCCGCTGTCGCTGCTGCGCCGCAAGCTGAAGGTGGGGTAGGGCGGGTAATCCGCTCCGGACGAATGGGAAGGGCGCCGTCTCCACCGGGACGGCGCCCTTCCTGCATTCAGAGGGTGGTGAACCAGGAACTCGACACGTCCTGGGCCATCACGCCGGAGAGGGTGATCGTCGACGCGCCGCCAAAGCCGGAAATGTCGAGAACGGCCTCGCCCTGGGCGTTGGCGCTCACCGTGTAGCTCTGGAACCAGAGCAGTCCGATCCGGTCGCCTTCGGCCGCATTGAAGTCGCTCACGATGTCGTTGCCGTTGTTGACGCTGTTGCTGTTGAAGTCGATCGAGAAATCGAACAGGTCTGCCCCGGCACCGCCTTGCAGCAGATCGTCGCCACCGCCGCCTCTCAGCGTATCGTCGCCATTCCCGCCGGACAGCGCGTCATTGCCCGAACTTCCGGTCAGCCGATCGTTGCCGTCCTCGCCGGTCATCGTCACGCCGTAATAGGAGTCGGTCGCCGTTACGGTGTCGTCGCCGGCGCCGCCGATGAAATGCTCGATGGAGGAGGAGATGTTCAGGGTGACGCCGCCGCCGTAGCCGGCCTCGACCGTATCGTCGCCGGCGCCGCCGTCCAGAAAGGCCACCGTCGGGGCATCGACATAGATGTGATCGTTGCCGTCCTCGCCGAACAGCACATCGATGCCGCTCCCGCCGATCAGAATATCGTCACCCTCACCGCCGAACAGCGTGTCGTCACCGTCCCCACCGATCAGAATGTCATTGCCCCCACGGCTGAACAGTCTGTCGTTGCCCTCGCCGCCACGGAACGTGTCGTTGAGGTCGCTGCCACTCAGCATGTCGTCGCCGGCTCCGCCGTCGACCTCGACTGCGGCGTCATGGGCGATCAGATTGTCGTTTCCGCCGCCGCTGTAGAATCGCTCGATGCCGGTATAGCCGAAGTCGAAGGTCAGGTCCTGCCCGCCTGTGACATGGACGGTGTCGAAGCCGGCTCCACCCTCCACCCGGTCCCCGGCGTCGATGTAGAAGACATCGTCGCCATCGCCGCCGATGAGGGAATCGTTGCCCGCTCCCCCGTCGATCACGAGGCCGACGGTCGAGCCGGTACCGACCAGCGTGTCGTTTCCGGAACCGCCATAAACCTGTTCGATGCCGCTGGCCGCAAGATCGAGTTGGACGCCGAAGTCGTACCGGACGATGGCCGTATCGACGCCGGCCCCGCCCTCGATGGTCTCGGTTGTATCGTCGATGTAGAAGAGATCGTCGCCGTCGCCGCCGACCAGCGTGTCGAAGCCGCCTCCGCCGATCAGGGTATCGTTGCCGGCTCCTCCGACGATCAGGTTGCTCAGATCGTTTCCGGTGCCTTCGAAGTCACCGGTTCCGATGAAGGTCAGCCGGTCCAGATTGTCGCCGAGCGTCAGCGCGTTCAGCGTGGTGCGGACCTCGTCGAAGCCTTCGAAAAACTGCTCCTGGACGACGTCCCCCGTGCTGTCGACGATGTAGACGTCGTCGCCCCGGCCGCCGATCAGAAGGTCGTCTCCGGTGCCGCCGTCGAGAAGGTCGTTGCCGGCATCGCCGCTCAGCGTGTCGGAACCGGCGCCGCCGCTCAGCGTGTCGTTGCTCCACCAACCGGTGATGACGTTGTCCAGCGCATTGCCGGTGCCCTGGAAGGTGCTGTACCCGGTATAGGTCAGCGTCTCCAGATTGTCGCCGAGGGTGAAGACGCCCAGCGACGTCCGGACCTCGTCGGTGCCTTCGCCGGCCTGTTCCTGGATGACGTTGCCCGTACTGTCCACGATGTAGACGTCGTTGCCCAGGCCGCCGACCAGAAGATCGCTGCCGCCGCCACCGTTCAGCGTGTCGTCGTCATCACCGCCGATGAGCGTGTCGTTGCCGCTTCCACCAAACAGATATCCCATATGCATATCCCCCCAATTGCAATACCCCGCGCTCAAAAAAATTGCGCAGATGGGAAATTAAGCAATTAACAGGATGTATGAACTGTTAATATCCACCGCAGGGTGCGGTAACAAGCCGCAACCGGTGGTTTGCGGAAATTGCGGGTCGGGCAGTCAGAAGAGGGACGCCGCCGCTGCCTCCCTGGGCGGGAGGAACGGGAAGCGAGCCGAAAATGACTGTGGCGCCGAAGCCCGTCCGGACTTGGCGCCACATCGTACCGAATGTCTGAAGGACGGGTTATGCCGGACCACGCTGCATCCGCGGTCCAGCCGCTCACCAGTGGCGCAGCGGCCCCACATCGACATGGACGAAGTTGCTGTCGGGGTAATAGCCGACACCGCCGCCGCGCAGGCTCAGCGCCGCCCGCTGCAGATGGCGGGTCGACATGTTCGGCACCCGCAGGTCGATGGCCATGCCGCGCATGTGATAGCTGTTCTGGGCGACGCCGCTGTGGTCGGCCTCGCGCAGCATCGCGTTGGTCTCCGGCGAGCGGTAGCCGGACACGATCTCGATCGGGCCGCGGCGGCCGATCTTGCGGCTCAGCGAATGGACCAGATCCAGCAGCTTCGGGTCGATGGCGTGCACCGCGTTGTTGCGGTGGTCGCGCAGCAGATGGTTGACCGCCCGCATGGCGTCGCGCACGTAGCGGCCCCTAGACCAATATTCGGCGTGGAGCTTTTCGCCGGTGTGCAGGTTCACCAGGGTCAGCACCCGCGGCGGGGCGCGCAGGGCGGCGGCCTCGGCCTCTTCGCTGCTGAACAGGGTTCCCCCGGCCGAGGCCGCCGCCGCCAGACCCAGGCCGGCGCGCAGAAGATGGCGGCGATCGAGATGGCAGCGATCAAGATGATGGCGTTCGGTGGCGTGGCTCTCGCCAGCGCTCGGGCGTGCGGTCGTGATCGACCGGGCGTCCGCATCCTTCATCATTCGTCCTTCATATCCCGTTTTTCCGCTCCGGCACCCGGGATCCGTCTTCTGGAGCCCATCGTTCCGGTTACGGCCTAAGTCGCGCCCTGGCCAAGGTCGAGGCGCGCTGCGGTGCGTTATTCCGAAAGGTGGGACACTTTTAGGATGTCCGTGGCCTTTTCTGTCAAGAAACCATTGCTTAACCGATGCCGGTTTTTCGGTGACTCCAGGGTTTCCGCCGACCAGGCCGCCCGCGGTCCCGCCGGCCGAGTCGACGCTGTTCGCGACTCGTTCGCAGCTGGTTCGATTACAGAACCGTAACGTGCGCGACTCGGGCCCATTGCCGTACCATCATCGGCGGAAGCGGGGGCGGGCCTATGGCCGCGCCTATGGCCAAGCCCCTGTTTTCCATATTCATCCCGCGGGATCCTGCCGCCGCATCTGCGGGTAGCGATACCGGCGGGCAGCCGAAACGCATCCCCCGAAAGGGAGTGCGCAAAAGGGGGATTCATTCAGCCTTCGGTAAGGAATGAATCGCATGATTGGCGCGATGTAACCAATTTCACGGCGACAACTTGTCCGTGCCAGCCACCACACCGACCGCCACCACCGTGTCCTTCTTCCGGCCCGACCAACTGGCCGAGGTGCTGGACCGGCATGCCCGCTGGATCAAGGGCCAGCCGGGCGGTGCCCGCGCCAACCTCGCCATGGCCGACCTGGAGGGTGCGGACCTGTCGCAGCGCGACCTGCGCGGCGCCCGTCTGGTCGGCGCGCGGCTGGCGCGCGGGCGGCTGAACGGAACCAATCTGGCGGGCGCCGACCTGTTCGGCGTCGACCTGCGCGACGCGGACATCAGCCGCGCCAACCTGATGCAGACCGACCTGCGCGGGGCGCGGCTGCGCGCGGCCGACTTCTCCGACGCCAACCTGAAGGGCGCCGACCTGCGCGCCGGCACGCTGGAGCCGGGCGGCACCGCACGGCGCGGCGCCGGACCCGATGCGCAGGATGCCGAAAGCGCCCGCCAGATCCACAAGGCCGCCCTGGCCCGCCTGCAGAACGGCCTGACGGCGGAAGGCGGCATTCCCACCGACCTGACCGGCGCGGTGCTGCGCGGCGCCAATCTGGCGGATGCCGACCTGTCGGGCGCGGTGCTGCAGAACGCCGACCTGTCCGGGGCGGTGCTGAACGGGGCGGACCTGACGGGGGCGCGGCTGAACGGCGCCAACCTGTCGGGCGCGGCGCTGGACGGCACCCGTTTCGACAAGGCCGACATGGTCGGCACGCGGATGGCCGACTGCGACCTGTCCTCCACCCGGATCGCCACCGCGCAGATGACCCGCCCCATCGACAGCATGGGGTCGGAGATCCAGCGCGCCATCTTCGACCATGAACGCTGGATCGACAGCTTCGGCCAGCGCGGCCAGCGGGCCGATCTGGACGGCACCGACCTCAGCCGCGCCGATCTGCGCAACGTCAACCTCAGCGCCGCAAGCCTGCGCGGGGCGAACCTGTCGGCGGCGGCGCTGACCGGCGCCCGGCTTATGATGACCGACCTGTCCGGCGCCAATCTGGAGGGCGCCAACCTGATGGGCGCCGACCTGTCCGGCGCCAACCTCAGCTATGCCGTGCTGACCGGTGCCGACCTGACGCGGGTGCGGCTGGGTCCGGCGGCGATCAAGGATCCCTCCGGCCGCCCCACCGGCCGTTCCTGGGCCGCCAACCTGATGGGGGCCGACCTGCGCGGTGCCCTGATGGTCGGCACCTGCCTGGTGCAGGCCAACCTGTCCGACGCGAACCTCGACAGCGCCGACATGGACGGCGCCGACCTTGCCGGCGCCAAGCTGCAGCGCGCGATGCTTCCCGGACGCCCGCCCCGCCGGGGCTGAGGCAATCCCCTACGGCAGCCTGCCCTTACGGCAGCCTGATGGTCACCGCGGTGCCGACGCCGGGGGTGCTGTCCAGGGTCAGGGTGCCGCCGTGGGCCTCGACGAAGCGGCGGGCCAGCGGCAGGCCCAGTCCGGTCCCGGCCTCCGCCTTGGTCAGGTAGTTGTGGACCTGACGGAACGGCTCCATCGCGATCAGCATCTCGTCCGCGGTCATGCCGACGCCGGTGTCGGCGATCACGATGACCGCACCCTGGCCACCAATGCCCGGGGCCGCCTCCACCCGCACGGCGCCGCCGGGCGGGGTGAACTTGATGGCGTTGGACAGGACGTTCAGCACCGCCTGACGCATGCGGACGCCGTCCACCGTGACCCGAAGATTCTTCGCGATGGCGCCGCCGGTCAGGGTCACGCCCTTGCGCAGGGCCAGCGCCTCCACCAGCCCCAGGCAGTCCTCCAGCAGCTCGTCCAGCGCGACGTTGGTAGGGAACAGCTCCAGCCGGCCAGCCTCGATCTTCGCCATGTCCAGCAATTCGTTGACGAGGTCCAGCAGGTGGCGGCCGGACTGGTGGATCGCGGACAGATATTCGACATGCTTGGGCGGGGCGGCGCCGAAGATGCCGGACATCAGCGCTTCGGCAAAGCCGATGATGGCGTTCAGCGGCGTGCGCAGCTCGTGGCTCATGTTGGCCAGGAAGTCGCTCTTGGCCCGGTTGGCCGCCTCGGCATGTTCCTTCTCCGATTCCAGCCGGCGGCGCTGTTCGATCAGCACCGCCTCGCGGGCGCGGCGCACCTCCTCCTCGGCGCTGCGGCGGCGGCGGTAGGCGCGCGACACCAGCAGCGCCAGCATCAGCGTCGCCGCGCAGGCAAGGACGCCGCCGCCGACCACCGTCATCCGGGTGGCGTTCAGCTTTCGCTGCACGAGGTCGGAGGGCACGCCCAGCACCACCGACCAGCCGGTTTCCTGCGAGCGGTGGATGACGGCATGGACGTCCACCCCATCCCTGGTCCGGGCGGTGAACATGCGGTTGCTGCCGGTCCGGATCCGCGCCTCCAGCGCTGCATAGACCTTCTGGCCCAGAAATGCCGCGGCATTGTGGGAGCGGGCGGCGATCAGCATGGTCGGGTCGATGACCGTCACCGTCCATCCCGGCGGGGTATCGCGGGTCCGCAGCGCGCCGCTTATCCCCTCCAGCCCGAGGGCGAGCGACAGGACATAGCGCACACGGTCGCTCTGGCCCACCGGGTCGTACTGCATGATCGGCGCGCGCAGGATCAGCGACGGCCGGCCCGGCGGCCCGCCGGGCGGTAGCACGCCGCCGATCACCGCCCGGCGGCTTTCGATCACATGGCGGGTGACCTCGTCCAGCCGCGGCGACGGCAGCGGCTGGACCCCCAGCGGGTAATGGGTGTGGAAGACGAAGCGGCCGGTGTCGGCGTCGATCAGCCCCATCGCCAGCCAGCCCGGCTGGCTGTGGCTGGCGGTGGTCGTCTCATGGTACAGGGTCGGCAGATCGGCGACATTGGGCTGCAGCAGCGATGCCAGCAGTTCCAGCGGCCGCAGCTGGCTCGCCAGTTCGCGGTCGACCGCCAGCGACAGCGACTGCGCCACCGATTGCAGCGCGTCCTCCGTCTCCGCCCGCTCGCGCGTGTCCAACTGCCAGACCAGAACGGCACCGAACAGCAGAAGCGGCGCGATCACGGCAAGGCCGATGGCCAAAAAAGAACTGGGCAACCGAATACGCAACCGCCGATGCTCCGAACCTCTGGGAAAAACCACCGGGGTGGCAGGGCAGAGTAGTACGCGATCCGCACCGACTCCAGTGACGTCCGCCGTTCTCGCGGGTTTCCCCTGATAGGGCTCCGCCTTCAAGAGGCGCGGATCAGGGCGCGCCGGTCAGCAGCCGGGTCAGTTCGACCGCCGTCTTTACCCGCATCTTCTCGAACACATGGCTGCGGTGGACCTCCACCGTCCGCATGCTGATGCCCAACTCGTCGGCGATGACCTTGTTCAGCCGTCCGGCGACGACCAGTTCCATCACCTGCCGCTCGCGCTGGGTCAGGGTGGCCAGCCGGGCCGCCAGCCCCGCCTGTCCCGCCTCGCGCTCGCGCTGTTCGGCGTCGAAGGCCAGCGCGTCGATCACCCGGTCCACCAGTTCATTGTCGTTGAAGGGCTTCTCGACGAAATCGCGGGCCCCCTTCTTCAGGGCGCCGACGGCGATGGGCACGTCGCCGTGGCCGGTCAGGAAGATCACCGGCATGCGGCAGCCCTTGGCGAGCAGCCGGTCGAACAGCTCCAGCCCGCTCATCCCCTCCATGCGGATGTCCAGCAGCAGGCAGCCGGCGGTGTCCGGCCGCCATGCCTCCAGGAAAGCCTCGGCGGACGGCCAGCCCGCCACCGGGACGTTGCGCGACTGGAACAGCCAGCCGAGCGCGTCGCGGATGGCCTCGTCGTCGTCGACGATGTGGAGCGTGGTCATTCGGCGGCCTCGGCAGTGTGATCGGGGGCAGTGTGATCGGAAGTGTGATCTGGAAGACGGCCTGGGGCCGCCTGGGCATGAACGGGCAGGGTGAACAGGAAGCGCGCGCCGGCGGGAACCGCCTCCGGGCCGTCCCCGACCGTCACCGCCTCGAACCACAGCCGGCCGCGGTGGTGCTCGACGATGGAGCGGCAGATGTTCAGGCCCATGCCCATACCTTCGCGCTTGGTGGTGAAGAAAGGGGAAAAGAGCCGGTCGGCGACATCCGGCGCGATTCCACAGCCATGATCGCGGATCTCCGTCAGCAGCACGCGGCCTTCGCCGGCCCCGGCCTGTTCGCAATCGTCGCCGCCGTCATCGCCGCCGGCCAGACGGACGGTGACGGTCAGGCGGCGGTCGGCGCGCGGGGTGCGGGCCATCGCCTCGATCCCGTTGCGCATCAGGTTCAGCACCACCTGCTGCAGCAGGATGCGGTCGCCGGTGACCGGCGGCAGGTCGGCCGGGGCGTCCAGCTCCACCCGCACGCCCAGCCGCGCGGCGTCGCTGCCGGCCAGCCCGACGCAATCCTCCAGCACGCGGGCGAGCGAGCAGGGGGCGACCTTCGGATCGCGCTTGCGCACGAAATCATGGATGCGCCGCACCACCAGTCCTGCGCGCTTGGCCTGGGCCGCCAGCTTCTCCAGCGCCGCCGCCACCTCTTGCGTGTCGCAGCGGTCGGAGCGCAGGCGGTTGAGACAGCCGGTGCAATAGCTGGCGATGGCCGACAGCGGCTGGTTCAGCTCATGCGCCAGGGTCGAGGCCATCTCGCCCATGGTGATCAGGCGCGAGGTCTGCTGCAGCCGTTCCTGCTGCTGGCGGGCCATCTCCTCGGCGCGCTTGCGCTCGGTGATGTCGAGGACGGAGCCCATCCAGCCGGTCTGGCGCCCGTTGGCGTCGATCAGCGGCGCCTCGTAGATCAGGGCGTCGAAGCGCTCGCCGTTGGGGCGCTGGAACCGCATCTCCAGCCCGTTTTCCGGCGCCCGGCCGGCCAGCACGTCCTGGAAGGCGGCCTCGGCCCGGTCGATCTCCTCCGGCAGCCAATAAGGCGCCGGCGGGCCGCGTCCGATCAGATCCGCAGCCTCCAGCCCGACCATCTTGCAGAAGGCCGGATTGACGTAGGTGATGCGCCCCTCCAGATCGCGGGCGCGCATGCCCACGGTCAGGCTGTCCTCCATCGCCTTGCGGAAGGCGTGCTCCTCGCGCAGGGCCTCCTCGGCGCGCAGGCGGCCGGCGATGTGGCGGCGCAGCGACCACAGGCTCCACAGTGCCGATCCGGTCAGCGCGAAGATCGCCGCCACCAGCACCGTGCGCATGACGTTCGAATCGCTGGGGTAGGCGGTGGCGACCAGCGCCAGCCCGTGGCCGGGCGGGTCGAACGGGATGACGTGGCTGCGCGCCGGGTCCGGGGCCGGGCCGGCCATCGACCCCGGCACCGACATGCGCGACTTCGACCCCAGCACCGTGCCCCGCGCGTCGATCACTTCCAACTGGTAGCGCTGGGCGAACCACCAGGGGACATGGTGGGTCAGCATCGCCTCGAACGAGAAGACGCCGACCAGAGCGCCCACGAACTTGCCGTCGCGGAACAGCGGGAAGGCGACGTCGAAGCCATGGTTGCCGGCATCGACCCGATAGGGCGCGCTGTGGGCGCGCAGACCGGAGGACCGGGCGATGCGCACGGCGTCGGTGCGGCTCAGCCCGCCGAGCCGGCTGTCGTCCCCGTCTGCAATATCCCCATTCGCCGCGCCGCTCCCCGGCAGCGGTGGCTCGGCCAGTTGAGTGCGCCCCTGGGTGTCCAGCCACAGCACCCGCTCGATCGCCGGGTTGGTGTTCACCACCAGCCGCGCCATTGCGGCGAACTGCCGCATGTCCACCTCGGTGCGTCCCAGCGTCTCCGCCAGCCTTTCCAGCTTGTCCTCGTCGGAGGCGAGCTGGAAATGCAGGTTCTGCTCGACCCACAGCGCGTCCTTGATCAGCGCCAGCGCCTCCTCGTCGCGCTCGTTGCGCTGAAGAAGCCAGAGGAAGGCGCCCAGCAGCACCACGACCAGCACCATCGCCACCACCGGCATGGCATGCGGCACCGCCCGCCCGATACGGGCGATGGCGGGGGAGGGGGTGGTGCGGAGCGGGTTCGACATTGGAATGGACACGAAAGTGTGGCGGCGGGGGATGGCGGGACCGGACGAAAGTGGGATAGGCCGACTCTGCGGATATCCACAATAGCCGCAATTCGTCCGATCATGAACAATGCGCAACAAGTACGGGGCGGAACATTCAGCCCTGTCGACAATCAACACCGGAAGGGGGACGCACCCATGAAACTCGTGAAGCTCCTGTGCGCGGCTGCGGTCGGCTGCATGATGGCGGCGCCGATGGCCATTTCGACGGCCTGGGCCCAGGACCAGATCGTCATCAAGTTCAGCCACGTCGTCGCGCCGGAGACGCCGAAGGGCAAGGGTGCCGAGAAGTTCAAGGAACTGGCCGAGAAGCTGACGGCCGGCAAGGTGAAGGTCGAGGTCTATCCGAACAGCCAGCTCTACAAGGACAAGGAAGAGCTTGAGGCGCTGCAGCTGGGCGCCGTGCAGATGCTGGCCCCGTCGCTGGCCAAGTTCGGCCCGCTGGGCGCCAAGGAATTCGAGGTCTTCGACCTGCCCTACATCTTCCCGAACAAGGAAGTCCTGCAGCGCGTCACCAAGGGCGAGATCGGCAAGAAGCTGTTCAAGAAGCTGGAGTCCAAGGGCATCATCGGCCTCGCCTATTGGGACAACGGCTTCAAGATCATGAGCGCCAACAAGCCGCTGATCATGCCCGACGACGTGAAGGGCCTGAAGATGCGCATTCAGTCGTCCAAGGTCCTGGACGCCCAGATGCGCGCTCTCGGCGCCCTGCCGCAGGTGATGGCCTTCTCCGAGGTGTATCAGGCGCTGCAGACCGGCGTCGTCGACGGCACCGAGAACCCGCCGTCGAACATGTACACCCAGAAGATGCACGAGGTGCAGAAGAACGCCACGCTGACCGAGCACGGCTATCTCGGCTATGCGGTCATCGTGAACAAGAAGTTCTGGGAAGGCCTGCCGGCCGATGTCCGCACCCAGCTGGAAGAAGCGATGAAGGAGGCGACCGACTACGCCAACGACATCGCCCAGCATGAGAACGACGTGGCGCTGGCCCAGATGAAGGCGTCGGGCAAGACCGATTTCCACACCCAGACCAAGGCCGAGCGCGAGGCCTGGATGAAGGCGCTGAAGCCGGTCCACAAGGAAGCCGAATCCCGCGTCGGCAAGGACCTGATCGAAGCGATCTACAAGGAAGCCGAAGCCGCCGGCTTCAAGATGTGATTTGAGGCGTTAGGCTGTGTCCCCTCTCCCCCCTGGGGAGAGGGTTAGGGTGAGGGGGTAGCACAGGCGTGAGCCTGTGCCAGGGGATTGCCAAGGGGCAGTATGCCCCTTGGCGGCGCGCTGATCGCGCGCCGGCCCCCTCACCCTCCCCACCGCTTTGCGGCGGGTCCCCTCCCTCTCCCCGGGGGAGAGAGGGCCGGCCGCATTCGTCAGTCACTGCTGATGGATATGTCGGTTTCCCGGTCCCGAGAGCGGAAGTGGGACCGACACGGAAAACCAGACTACCTCCGCCGACCGGGAGATCCCCCCGACATGCTCATGAAACTGCTCGACCGCCTCGAGGAGACGCTGATCGCCTCGCTGATGGCGGTGGCGACGCTCGTCATCTTCGCGGCCGTCCTTCACCGTTATCTTTCCGGCGTGCCCTACATCCAGGACTACGTCATCCACTGGAATCTGGCCTGGGCCCAGGAACTGTGCATCTACCTGTTCGTGTGGATGGCCAAGTTCGGCGCGGCCTATGGCGTGCGGACCGGCATCCATGTCGGGGTGGACGTGGTGATCAACCGGCTGCGGCCGGACATCCGCGGCCGCTTCGTCATCTTCGGCCTGATGGCCGGCGCCCTGTTCACCGGCGTCGTCGGCACGCTGGGCGCCACCTTCGTCTACCACATGTCGGAGACGGAGCAGGTGTCGGCCGATCTGGAATGGCCGATGTGGATCATCTATCTGGCGATCCCGCTCGGCTCCTACCTGATGTGCTTCCGCTTCCTTCAGGTCGCCTGGACCTTCATCCGGACCGGCGAACTGCCCCACCACGATCATGCCCAGGTCGACGGCATCGACCCGGTCGAAGCCGCCAATGAAGGAGGCCCGGCGTGAACGCGCTCATCATCTTCGGACTGCTGCTGACGCTGATGCTCACCGGCATGCCGATCTCCATCTCGCTCGGCCTGACGGTTCTGACCTTCCTGTTCACGATGACCGACGTGCCGATCGCGGCGGTGGCGCTGAAGCTGTTCACGGGCATCGAGAAGTTCGAGATCATGGCGATCCCGTTCTTCATCCTGGCCGGCAACTTCCTGACCCACGGCGGCGTCGCCCGGCGCATGATCAACTTCGCCACCTCGATGGTCGGGCACTGGCACGGCGGCCTCGGACTGGCCGGCGTTCTCGCCTGCGCCCTGTTCGCGGCGGTGTCGGGTTCCAGCCCGGCGACGGTGGTGGCCATCGGCTCCATCATCCTGCCGGCGATGATCGCCCAGGGCTTCCCGAAGAATTTCGGCGCCGGCATCGTCACCACCTCCGGCGCGCTCGGCATCCTGATCCCGCCGTCGATCGTGATGGTGATGTATTGCGTCGCCACCACCGGCCATCCGCAGGCGCCGTCCATCGGCCAGATGTTCCTGGCCGGCGTGGTGCCGGGCCTGATGCTGGCCGGCTTCCTCGGCTTCACCACCTGGTTCCGCGCCCGCAAGTTCGGCTATCCCCGCCTGCCCAAGGCGTCGGCCGCCCAGCGCTGGCACGCCTTCCGTGAAAGCTTCTGGGGCCTGCTGCTGATCGTCGTCGTGATGGGCGGCATCTACACCGGCGTGTTCACCCCGACGGAAGCGGCGGCGATGGCGGCGGTCTATGCCTTCGTCGTGGCGGTGTTCGTCTACCGCGACATGCCGCTCCGCCGGGTGCCGAAGGTGCTGCTGGACAGCGCCAGCATGTCGGCGATGCTGCTCTACATCATCACCAACGCCGTCCTCTTCTCCTTCGTCATGACGTCGGAGCAGATCCCGCAGTCGATGGCGGCCTGGATCCAGAGCCAGCATCTGGGGGTGTGGGTCTTCCTGCTGGTGGTGAACATCGTGCTGCTGGCCGCCGGCAACTTCATGGAGCCGTCGTCCATCGTCCTGATCATGGCGCCGATCCTCTTCCCGGTGGCGATGTCGCTGGGCATCGACCCGGTCCATTTCGGCATCCTGATCATCGTGAACATGGAGGTCGGCATGTGCCACCCGCCGGTGGGCCTCAACCTCTACGTCGCATCGGGCATCACCAAGATGGGCATCACCGAACTGACGGTGGCGGTGTGGCCGTGGCTGCTGACGATGCTGATCTTCCTCGGCCTCGTCACCTATGTGCCGGCGATCTCGCTGTGGTTCCCGCGCATGATCGGGGCGATGTAGAAAAGCCGGGCGTAAAGCCACAGATCGTCAGGGGATTTTCTCGCTGAGTCGGCAAGGGCCGCGAAGTCCGGAACGGGATTTCGCGGCCCTTTCGCGTATCCGGACCTTCATTATTGTCTCCATTACATTGTTGTGCATTGAAGCGGGCGCGCGGCCGGGCCTAAACTTCGCGCATTCCCGCCGCCAGCCAGACCAGAGGTTAGCCTTGCCGGCCCAGTTCCTCCCCACCGCCTGTCCGCACGACTGCCCCAGCACCTGCGCCCTGGAGGTGGAGCGTCTCGCCCCCGACCGCATCGGCAAGGTGCGCGGCGCGGCGGAGAACAGCTACACCGCCGGCGTCATCTGCGCGAAGGTCAGCCGCTATGCCGAGCGGGTGCATTCCCCCGACCGGCTGAAGACGCCCCTGCTGCGCAGCGGCGCCAAGGGCTCCGGCCAGTGGAAGCCGATCGGCTGGGACGAGGCGCTGGACCGCATCGCCGACTCCTTCCTGACCGCCGAGCGCACCCACGGCCCGGAAGCGGTGTGGCCCTATTTCTACGCCGGCACCATGGGTCTGGTGCAGCGTGGCGCCATCCAGCGCCTGCGCCATGCCAAGGGCTATTCGCGCCAGACCAGCACGGTGTGCGACACGCCGGCCAACATGGGCTGGCTCGCCGGCTATGGCGATATCCGCGGCGCCGACCCGCGCGAGATGGCGGAGAGCGACCTGATCGTCAACTGGGGCGGCAACCCGGTGGCGACCCAGGTCAACGTGATGACCCATGTCAGCCGCGCCCGGAAGGGCCGCGGCGCCAAGCTGGTCACCATCGACCCCTACCGCACCGGCACCGCCGAGGTGTCGGACCTGCACCTGATGCTGCGGCCGGGCACCGACGGGGCGCTGGCCTGCGCGGTGATGCATGTGCTGTTCCGCGACGGCCATGCCGACCGCGCCTATCTGGACCGCCTCGCCGCCGGCACCGACCGGCTGGAGGCGCATCTCGCCACCCGCACGCCCGAATGGGCGGCGGCCATCACCGGCCTGACGGTGGCGGAGATCGAGGAGTTCGCCCGCCTCTACGGCACCACCAAGCGGTCCTACCTGCGCGTCGGCTACGGCCTGTCGCGCGCCCACAACGGCGCGGCGCAGGTCCATGCCGTATCCTGCCTGCCGGTCGTCACCGGCGCATGGCAGCACAAGGGCGGCGGCGCGCTCTACTGTTCGTCCGGCATCTTCAAGCTGGACAAGACCCTGTCGGAGGGACTGGACCGCCTCGACACGTCCGTCCGCAGCTTCGACCAGTCACGCATCGGCGCAGTACTGACCGGCGACCCGCGCGACCTGACCAGCGGCCCGCCGGTGACGGCGATGCTGATCCAGAACACCAACCCGGTGACGATCTGCCCGGATTCCAACCGCGTCCGCCAGGGCTTCCTGCGCGAGGATCTGTTCGTCGCGGTGCATGAGCAGTTCATGACCGACACGGCCAAGCTGGCCGATCTGGTGATCCCCGCCACCACTTTCCTGGAGCATGACGACATCTACCGCGGCGGCGGCCAGATGCACATCCTGATCGGCCGCAAGGTGATCGAACCGCAGTTCGAGGCGCGCGAGAACCACTGGGTCATCTCTGAAGTCGCCCGCCGCGTCGGCGCCGAGCATCCCGGGTTCGGCATGACCGCGCTTGAGATCATCGACGCCATGCTGACGGCCTCCAACCTCGGCGACGCCGCGACACTGACCGAACAGCGCTGGATCGACGCCCAGCCCGATTTCGAGACCTCTCACTTCCTCAACGGCTTCGCCCACCCCGACGACAAATTCCGCTTCGCCCCCGACTGGGCGGCGCTCGGTCCCTATGGCGGCATGCCGGAACTGCCCGACCACATGCCCCCCGGCCGCGACGCCGATGCGCAGCACCCGTTCCGTCTGGTCACCGCTCCGGCCCGCCAGTTCCTCAACACCTCCTTCACCGAGACGCTGACCGCCCAGAAGCGCGAAGGCCGTCCGAGTGCCCTGATCCATCCCGAAGACCTGTCCGGTCTGGGCCTCGCCGACGGCGACGCGGTGCGGCTCGGCAACCCGCAGGGCAGCGTGGTTGTCCATGCCAAGCCCTTCGCCGGCGTGCCGCGCGGTGTGGTGATCGTCGAAGGCATCTGGCCCAACAGCGCCTTCGTCGAGGGCATCGGCATCAACAGCCTGACCTCGCCGGAGCCGGTCCCGCCGGCGGGTGGTGCGGCGTTCCACGACACGGCGGTGTGGGTGCGGGCTGCGTAGGTGCGGGTAGCGGTGCCCCCTCCCTAACCCTCCCCCGCTTCACGGGAGAGGGGACTGCCGCCGCTCTGCGACTTACTCCCTCTCCCGCGGAACACGGGGGAGGGTTGGGGTGGGGGCATCGTCAGCCGACGACACCCCACCCCTGTCCACACCCACCCGTGCGCCGCGCGCCCATCTCTGCTATGGCTGTGCCCCCATCCCAGAGAGACCGTGCAGCACCGCCATGACCGAAGCCGCCGCCTTCCTCAACGTCGCCACCTCCCTGTCCGGCAAGCGCTGGCAGGCGCGGCCCTGCGACGAGCGGCAGGCGCAGGCGCTCACCCAGGGGCGTGGGCTGCCGGAGATCGTCGGCCGGGTGCTGGCCGCCCGCGGTGTCACCGACGAGACCTGCGACAGCTTCCTGAACCCGACGCTGAAGGCGCTGCTGCCCGACCCCTCGCGTTTCCGCGACATGAACCCGGCGGCGGAGCGCATCGCCCATGCCATCCGCGACGGCGAGCCGGTGGCGGTCTTCGGCGACTACGATGTCGATGGCGCCACCTCCGCCGCGCTGCTGCGCCGTTTCTTCCGCTCGCTCGGCGCCGACATCCGCGTCTATGTCCCCGACCGTATCACCGAAGGCTACGGCCCCAACGCCGCGGCGCTGCTGCGGCTGAAAGGGGAGGGGGTGCGGCTGGTGGTGACCGTCGATTGCGGGATCTCCGCCTTCGCGGCGCTGGAGGCGGCGGCCGACGCCGGGCTGGAGGTCGTCGTGCTCGACCACCATGCCGCCGAACCGCGCCTGCCGCCCGCCGTCGCCCTGGTCAACCCCAACCGGCTGGACGAGGACGGCGCCTATCGCACGCTCTGCGCCGCCGGCGTCACCTTCATCACCATCGTCGCCGTCAACCGTGCGCTGCGCCAGTCCGGCTTTTACACCGACCGGGCGGAGCCCAACCTGATGGAGTGGCTGGACCTCGTCGCTCTCGGCACGGTGTGCGACGTGGTGCCGCTGACCGGGCTGAATCGCGCGCTGGTGGCGCAGGGGCTGAAGGTGATGGCGCGCCGCGCCAACCCCGGCCTCGCCGCCCTGTCCGATGTTGCGGGCGTGAAGGAGAAGCCCGACGCCTACCACGCCGGCTACGTCCTCGGCCCCCGCGTGAATGCCGGCGGCCGGGTCGGTGCGTCCGACCTCGGCGCCCGCCTGCTCTCCACCGACGACCCCATCGAGGCGATGGAACTCGCCCAGCGGCTGGAAGGTCACAACGCCGAACGCCGCACCATCGAGCAGGCAGTTCTCGACGAGGCGCTGGAGCGCATCGCCGCCGAAGCCGGACGCGAGACCGATCTGGTCTTCGTCACCGGTGTCGGCTGGCATCCCGGCGTCATCGGCATCGTCGCCGCCCGCCTGAAGGAGCGTTACAGCCGCCCGGCCTGTGTCGTCGCCCTGGAGGAAACCGCCGACGGCACCGTCATCGGCAAGGCGTCCGGCCGCTCCGTTCGCGGCGTCGATCTGGGGTCCGCGGTGATCGCCGCCCGGCAGGAGGGGCTGCTGCTGGCCGGCGGCGGCCACCGCATGGCGGCCGGCTTCACCGTGGCCGGCGACAAGATCGACGCGCTGCGCGACTTCCTGCACAGCCGCATATCCGAACAGGTCGCTGCCGCCCCGCTGGTGCCGACGCTGGAACTGGACGGCGCCCTGTCGGTCGGCGGGGCCAGCGTCGGGCTGGTGACGATGCTCGACAAGCTCGGCCCCTACGGCACCGGCAACTCCGAACCGCGCTTCGCCATCGCCGACGCCCGCGTCGTGCGCGCCGACGTGGTGGGCGCCAACCATGTCCGCTGCATCCTGCAGGGCAATGACGGCGCCCGGCTGAAGGCCATCGCCTTCCGTGCGCTCGACAGCGACATGGGCCAAGCCCTGCTGACCGGCCGAGGCACGCCCTTCCACCTCGCAGGCGTGCTGCGCATCGACCGCTGGAACGGGTCCGAGGGCGTGCAGCTGCTGATCGACGATGCCGCCCCGGCGCGCTCCGCCTGAGCGCTCGCAGGACGCCGGGCGGGCAGGGCGCAAAAAAGTATCGGAGGATGCGAAAAAGCGCTTGCGCTCGACGCCTTCGATCTTTAGAAAGCGCGTCACCGCGAACGACGTCCCCGTCGTCTAGAGGCCTAGGACACCGCCCTTTCACGGCGGCGACACGGGTTCGACTCCCGTCGGGGACGCCACTCTCTCGGTTCGTGACTTAAGCCCCGCCTTGTGCGGGGCTTAGTCGTTTTGGGCTTGGGAGCTTGACAAACTGTCTCCCACAGAAGACGATCTCTGATGATCGAGATCCGCCAGACCGACCGCTTCGCCGCTTGGATTGAGAGCTTGCGGGATGATCGGGCTCGCATGCGGATCGAAGTGCGTATCCGCCGCCTTCAGCTTGGCAATCCCGGTGATGCGAAGCCTGTGGGCGAGGGTGTCAGTGAACTGCGCATCGACTACGGCCCCGGTTACCGAGTCTATTTCATCCAGCGTGGCGACACGCTGATCGTGCTGCTGGCCGGTGGAGACAAGCGGTCGCAGGATCGCGACATCGCCGCCGCCGTTGCGCTGGCGCGGGACCTTTAGACGTGCAGGCCGATAAAGGAGGGGAGCATGGCCCAAACCGAGACCCGTCCCTGGGACATCGTCGACAGCCTGGACAGTGACGAGCGCATTGCGGCCTATCTGGACGCGGTGCTGGAGGACGGTGATCCACAGCTGATCGTTGCAGCGCTCGGCGACATCGCCCGCGCCAAAGGGATGACGGAGGTCGCGCGCAACGCCGGCCTCGGCCGTCAAAGCCTCTACAAGGCGCTATCGCCGGACGGCAATCCGGAATTCGCCACCGTTCTGAAGGTCATCAAGTCCCTTGGACTCCGCCTGACCGTCAGCCCATAGCGTCTCACATTCCGCCTTCGACCTTCCGCTCCTCTGCACCGGCCCGCATCCGACATGACCAAGTCCCCCGCCATCCCCTTCAGCGTCGCCCCGATGATGGATTGGACCGACCGGCATTGCCGGTATTTCCACCGTCTGCTGTCGCGCTCGACCCTGCTCTACACCGAGATGGTGACCACCGGCGCCGTGCTGCATGGCGACCGCGAACGGCTGCTGGGTTTCGACGCGGCGGAACATCCGGTGGCGCTCCAGCTTGGCGGGTCGGACCCGGCGGATCTCGCCGCCTGCGCCCGCATCGCGGAAGAGTGGGGCTATGACGAGGTGAACCTGAACGTCGGCTGTCCCAGCGACCGCGTACAGTCCGGCCGCTTCGGCGCCTGCCTGATGGCCGAACCCGATCTGGTGGCCCGGCTGGTCGGCGCCATGCGCGAGGCCGTCTCGATCCCCGTCACCGTCAAGTCGCGCATCGCCATCGACGAGATGGAGGAGTGGCCGACGCTCGACCATTTCATCCGCACCGTCTCCGCTGCCGGCTGCACCCACTTCATCGTCCATGCCCGCAAGGCATGGCTGAAGGGCCTCAGCCCCAAGGAGAACCGGGACATCCCGCCGCTGCGCTATGACCTCGTCCACCGGCTGAAGGCGGAGTATCCGCACCTCACCATCGCCATCAACGGCGGCATCAGGACACTGGACGAGGCTGAGCAGCATCTGGGCATGGTCGACAGCGTGATGATCGGCCGCGCCGCCTACGAGACACCCTATCTGCTGGCCGACGCCGACCGCCGCCTGATGGGCGGGGAACCCGGTCCCGACCGCCATGCGGTGATCGAGGCCATGCTGCCCTACATCGAGGCGCGCATGGCGCGGGGCACACCGCTGTCCTCCATCACCCGCCACATGCTGGGCCTGTTCCAGGGCCTGCCCGGTGCCCGTGCCTACCGCCGCCACATCGCCGAGAACGCCCACCGTCCCGGCGCCGGCCCGGAGGTGCTGGAACGCGCCGCCTCACTGGTGCGCCGACGCGGTGCCGACGAGGTGGTCGACGAGGCGGTCGAGGAAGCGGCGTGAAAGGCTCCGGGCCGGATGGAACAGTGAACACACCCCGGAAAACTGTTTCACGGCGTTCCAAACGTTCCATCCTCGGCCGCCGGAAGGATTTGACCCGATGGCCCCAACCGGACGGAATATGCGCCGTGCGTCCCGCACCGCTTGCGTGCGGGCAGGGTCCTCGCTAACTATGCCCACTTCATCGGACGGAGTGTAAGCGGTGCGGTACGTCAGCACGCGGGGCGCGGCCCCGGTCTTGGGTTTCGAGGACGTCCTTCTTGCCGGGCTGGCGCGCGACGGCGGCCTCTATGTGCCGGAGACCTGGCCGCAGTTCACGGCCGACGACATCCGCGCCATGCGCGGGCTGCCCTACAGCGAGATCGCCGTCCGCGTGATGCTGCCCTTCCTGGGCGGTTCCATCGCCGAGGACGAGTTCCGCGCCATCGTCCGCGACGCCTATGCCAGCTTCGATCATGCCGCGGTCACCCCGCTTGTGCAGGTCGATCCAACCACCTGGGTGCTGGAGCTGTTCCACGGGCCGACGCTGGCCTTCAAGGATGTGGCGCTGCAGCTGCTCGGCCGCCTGTTCGACCATGTGCTGGCCAAGCGCGGGCAGCGGGTGACCATCGTCGGCGCCACCTCCGGCGACACCGGCTCGGCGGCCATCGAGGCCTGCCGCGACCGCCAGAATGTCGACATCTTCATCCTGCACCCCAAGGGCCGCACATCGGAGGTGCAGCGCCGGCAGATGACCAGCGTGCTGTCGTCCAACGTCCACAACATCGCGCTGGACGGCACCTTCGACGATTGCCAGGACCTCGTGAAGGCGATGTTCAACGACGGCGCCTTCCGCGACCGGATGGGGCTGTCGGCGGTGAACTCGATCAACTGGGCGCGCATCATGGCCCAGATCGTCTATTACTTCACCGCCGCGGTGGCGCTCGGCGCCCCCGACCGCAAGCTGGCCTTTACCGTGCCGACCGGCAATTTCGGCAACGTCTATGCCGCCTATGGCGCCCGCGCCATGGGGCTGCCGGTGGAGACGCTGGTGGTCGGGTCCAACAGCAATGACATCCTGGCGCGCTTTTTCGCCAGTGGGAGCATGGTCGCGGCGCCCGTCGTGCCTACCTTGTCTCCCAGCATGGACATCCAGATCTCTTCCAACTTCGAACGGCTGCTGTTCGACCTGCTCGACCGCGACGGCACCGCGGTGACGGAGGCGCTGAACCGCTTCCGGACCGAGGGCAAGTTCGCGGTGACCGATGCCCAGCTCGCCCGCGCGCTGGCCATCTTCTCCGGCCACCGGGTGGACGAGGCTGCGACGATGGCGACCATCGCCGAAGTCTGGAAGGGCAGCCTCTATCTGCTCGACCCGCACACGGCGGTCGGCATCGGGGCGGCCAAGGCGGCGGTTTCCGCCGGCCGGGTCGATCCGTCCGTTCCCATGGTGGTTCTCGCCACCGCCCATCCCGCCAAGTTCCCCGACGCGGTGGAAAAGGCGACCGGCCGCCGGCCGGACCTGCCGCCGCGTCTGTCCGATCTTTATGTGCGCGAGGAGCGCCTGTCCGAACTGCCGAACGATCTGGCGGCGGTCCAGGACTTCGTCATCGCGCGCGCCCGCGCCGCCCAGGAGGCCGCATGAGTTCCATTCGTGTGACGACGTTGCCCAACGGGCTGCGCGTCGCGACCGATACGATGCCCGACGTGCAGTCCGTTTCGCTCGGCTGCTGGGTCGGGGTTGGCACCCGCAACGAGGCGGCGAGCGTCAACGGCGTCGCCCACCTCGTCGAGCATATGCTGTTCAAGGGCACCCGCCGCCGCTCGGCATTCCGCATCTCCGAGGAAATCGAGAATGTCGGCGGGCAACTGAACGCCTACACCACCCGCGAGCAGACCGCCTATTACGCCAAGGTCCTGCACGAGGATGCGCCGCTGGCGCTCGACATCCTGTCCGACATGATCCAGCACTCGACGCTGGACGCCGAGGAACTGGTGCGCGAGCGCACGGTGGTGCTGCAGGAGATCGGCCAGAGCGCCGACACGCCCGACGACATCATCTTCGACCATTTCCAGTCCACCGCCTATCCGGGACAGGCCATCGGCCGTCCGGTGCTGGGCTCGGCGGAGATCGTCGGTGCCCTGCCGCGCGAGGCGCTGGTCGATTACATCGCCGGCCATTACGGCGCCCCCGGCATGGTGCTGAGCGCCGCCGGCCGGATCGAGCATGACCGGATGGTCGATCTCGCCATGAAGGCCTTCGGCGATCTGCCGAGCGGTGCCCCGCCCAAGCCGGAGTCCGCCAGCTACACCGGCGGCGATTTCCGCGAGGACCGCGATCTGGAGCAGATGCACCTCGTGCTCGGCTTCGACGGGGTAGGGGTCCATGATCCGGACTTCTACGCCCATTCCGTCCTCTCCACCCTGCTGGGCGGCGGCATGTCGTCCCGCCTGTTCCAGGAGGTGCGGGAGAAGCGCGGGCTGGTCTATTCCATCTACACCTTCACCGGCGGCTACCATGACGGCGGCCTGTTCGGTGTTTATGCCGGCACCGGCGAGGATGAGGTGGCGGAACTGGTCCCCGTCGTTTGCGACGAGATCGCCAAGGTCGGTGCCGACGTGACGGAGGACGAGGTTGCCCGCGCCCGTGCCCAGTTGAAGGCCGGAACGCTGATGGCGCTGGAAAGCACCATGTCGCGCTGTGAGCAGCTGGGTCAGCAGATCCTGATCTACGACCGCCCGGTTCCGGTGGAGGAGATCGTGGCGAAGATCGACGGCGTCGATCGCGACGCCGTGGTCAAGGCAGCATCCCGCCTGCGCGCCAGCCGCCCGACCGTCGCCGCCCTCGGCCCCATCGCCAAGCTGGAAAGCTACGACCGCATCGCGGAGCGTCTCGCCTGACGATGGCGGCTGCGGTGCCCCCTCCCTCCCACGCTGGTGCGTGGGTCCCTCCCTCCCCCGCTTTCGCGGGAGAGGGCAGCTTCGCAACACGGCGGCAGTTCCCTCTCCCTCGAAGAGGGGGAGGGTTAGGGAGGGGGCCGACGGCTCCGGCCTCTCAATGATCCGCCTTCTCGGCAGCGGCCTCATCAGCCCGCCCGCCGTTCGCCTCGACGGCCCGCACTGCTACATCCGGCCGCCGTTGCCGCGTGACTGGCGTGAGTGGTCGGACCTCCGCGCCGCCTCGCGCGCCTTCCTGACACCCTGGGAACCCACCTGGCCGGCCGACGCCCTGACCCGGGCGGCCTTCTCCCGACGGCTGCGGCGTCAGGCGCAGGAGTGGCGCGACGATCTCGGCTACAGCTTCCTGATCTTCGATCGCGCGACCGACGCGCTGGTCGGCGGTCTCGGCCTGACCAACATCCGCCGCGGTGTCGCCCAGATGGGGACGCTCGGCTACTGGGCCGGCCAGCCCTATGCCCGCAACGGCTATGTGTCCGGCGGCACCCGGCTCGTCCTGGAGTTCGCCTTCGGGCAGCTCGGCCTGCACCGGGTCGAAGCCGCCTGCCTGCCGACCAACCTGCCGAGCCGCGGCCTGCTGGAAAAGGTCGGTTTCACCCACGAGGGCTATGCCCGAGGCTATCTGCGCATCGACGGCGCATGGCGCGACCACGTCCTCTACGCCATCCTGCGCGAGGAATGGCAGGGGTAAGCGCCTACCGCTGGTCCAGCTTGATCTCTATCCGGCGGTTCTTCGCCAGCGCTTCGTCCGAGGTGCCGGGGTCGATGGGCTGGAACTCGCCGAAGGCGGCGGCAGCGAGCCGTTCGGGCGGAATGCCCTGGTCGATCAGGAATTTGACCACCGACAACGCGCGCGCCGCCGACAGCTCCCAGTTGGAGGCGAACTGGAAGCGAACCGGCTTGATGTCGGTATGGCCATCCACCCGCAAAACCCAATTGATGTCGGGCGGGATCGCCTTGCCGATCTCGATCAGGGTGTGGGCGAGGTCGGCCAGCCGTTGCTTGCCGGCCTCCTCCAGCGTCGCCGAGCCCGACGGGAACAGCAGTTCCGACTGGAAGACGAAGCGGTCGCCGACGATCTTCACGTCCGGCCGGTTGCCCAGCGCTTCGCGGACGCGGCCGAAGAATTCCGACTTGTAGCGGGCGAGGTCCTGGACCTTGGCGGCGAGCGCCTGATTGAGCCGGGCGCCCAGTTCCGCGATCTGCACCTTCTGCTCGGCCGATGCCTTTTCCGACGCGTCCAGAGCCGCGCCGATGCGGGCGAGCTGTTCACGCAGGGCCAGAAGCTGCTGGTTCAGCAGGTCGATCTGCTGCTTGCTCTTGGTCCCCTCCGCCTTCTCGCCGGTGAGGGACGCCATCAGGTCGCGGATGCGGATATCGCGCTGTTCCAGATCCTTCCGGGCCTGGGTCTGGCTGTCGGCCAACTGCGATTCCAGCGCCTTCAGCCGGATGTCGCGCTGGTCGATCTCCTTCTGCGCCAGCATCGTCTTCTCGGTGGCGGAGGCCAGTTCCGACTCCAGCGCCTTGGCGCGATCGCGGGTGGTGCCGAGTTCGGCCAGCAGGGCCTGGCGCTGCTGTTCGGTCAGCTTGGTGGCAGCGACGGCGGCGGCGAATTCACCCTCCAGCTTCTGCCGGGCCTCGCGCAAGGCCTTGATGTCGTTCTGAAGGCTGATGATCTCCTTCAGCTTCAAGTCGAGCGTCTCGCGGTCGACGCGGACGTTCCGCTGCAGCTCTTCCAGTGTGCGGGTGGTGCGGTCGCGGTCCTCCTGAAGCTGGCTCAGCGTCAGGGTCATGTCGTCGCGGGCAGCCACGGAGGTCTGCAATTCGGTCGACAGCTGGGTGATGTTGACGCGCAGGTCGGCGTTGGCATCCCGCTCCATCGCCAGCAGGTCGTTCATCTCCGCGATCTTGTGATTGAGCGCGGTCAGCTGCTCGTCCCGGCCGGTCAGGGCGGTGGCGAGGTAGAATTGCGCCACGACGAAGACCATCAGCAGGAAGATGACGACCATCACCAGCGACGACAGGGCATCGACCCAGCCGGGCCAGGCGCTGGCGTCGCGGTGGCCGTTGCGGCGGCTGATGCTGGCCATGGGTACTCCCGGCGTTGGCCTACGGTGTCAGTGTGTCAGCGCTGCTGCTGGTCGGCTTCTTCGGCCAACGCGGCGATGGTGCGGGCCAGCAGCTTGATCTCGCTGCGGATCTCCTGCACCGCCTGGACGCGGCCGTTGGAGGATTCCTCGACGATGCGGGCGAGGTAGATGTCCATGTTGCGCAGATGCTGGCGCGAGGCGTCGTCGAAGCCGCCACCCGCGCTCTCCGCCAGCCGGTCGAGCAGCCCCTTAACCTCCAGCTGATTCTCGCCCAGCCGCAGGAGAAGCTGCTGTTCGGCCCGCATATGGTCGGTCAGGCTCGACAGCCGCTCGGTCAGTGCCATCAGGTTGGCGTTGGCGGCGCGACGGCCCTCCTCGGCGGTGGCGACGGTGCGCTGCAGGGAGTCTAGGTTTTCGGCGGTCTGCTCCAGCAGGGCGGTCAGGTAGGCCGACGCAGAGTGGTCGCCCGACTCGAGCCCGCCGGCGGCGCCGCTCGACAGGCGGGTGGCGCTGGACAGCCAGTCCTCGAGGTCCTGGAAGAAGCGGTTGTGGGCCTGGCTGGCCTGGAGTTCCAGGAAGCCCAGCACCAGCGACCCGGCAAGGCCGAACAGTGAGGAGGAGAAGGCCGTGCCCATGCCGACCAGCGGCGCTTCCAGACCCTGCTGCAAGCGAGAGAACATGGAGCCGACGTCGCCGCCCTGGACCGACAGGCTGCCGATGACGTTGCCGACCGACTGCACGGTGTGCAGCAGGCCCCAGAAGGTGCCGAGCAGGCCGAGGAAGATGAGCAGGCCGATCAGGTAGCGCGACAGCTCCCGCGATTCGTCGAGCCGCGAGGCGATGCCGTCGAGCAGGGAGCGCATCGACAGCGCCGACAGGGTCAGCCGGCCGCGCCGCTCGCCCAGCATGCGCGCCATCGGGGCGAGTAGCACCGGCTCCTGCAGCGAGGCGGGGGCGACGCCGCTCTGGTACTGCTCCAGCCACGCCACTTCGGGGCGAAGCATCAGGACTTGCCGGAAGATGAAGGCGATGCCGGCCAGCAGCGTGGCGAGGATGACGCTGTTCAGCGGCGCATTGTTGAGGAAGGCCGAGCGCAGGGCAGGGAACAGCAGTCCGCACACGGCGCCGACGACCACCAGGAACAGGATCATCCGGGTCAGGAACCGCTCCGGGCGTGTCATGAGGGCGGATACCTCCAGCGGTCGGGTCGTCGGGGTTGTGGCGGTCATGATGCTCCGAAGGGGTGTTCCGATCAGACCTCGCGCACGGGCTGGGCGCTATTCATTCGGGGCGCTATTCATTCAGAAAGACTGCATCGATCCGGTCGGGCGGCCCGCCGTTGTCGTCGACGCCCAACGCGCGGACATCGACGCGGGTGCTGCGGATCCCGAAGGCCGTCAGCCGCTCGCGAAGAGCCAACGCCCGGGCCAGTGCCAGCTGCCGCGCCTCGCGCGCCGTGTCGGCGGTGCCGCTGGCATAGGAGCGCAGCTGGAGCCTCGCGGTGTCGCTGGCGCGCAGCCGTTCGACGATCCGGTCGACCACGGCGTCCGCCGCATCCGGCAGATTGGTGGCGTCGGCCGGGAACACAAGGCTCAAAACGCTCGAAGGTGGCAGGCTAGCCGCAGGGGGTGCCGCATCCGGGGGAGGAGGCAGCGCAGCCGTGTCGGTTCGCGGCGCGCTAGGCGGCTGGCCGGGCACCGGTGCCGCGGGTGACTGGGCGGCAGGCGCCTGGATTGCGGGCTGCGGCGGCTGCGCCGTCTTCGGGGCCGGCTCGGTACGGGCGGTGGCGCGGGGCGCCGGCTGGGCCGGGCCTTCCGTCAGGACGGGCGGAGGCGGGGCCTCCAGCGGCTGCGGCAGGACGAGTCGCGGCGGCGCCTTGACCGGCGGCGGGGTGCGCAGATTGGGACGGGGTGGTACGGACAGGGGAACCGCGTTTTCCAGCGTCAGTCCGGCGGAAGACGGCGCAGGACCGTTCGCCGGAGCCGCCGCCGACAGGGCAGCCGGAGAGAGCGTCCAGACCGCGCACAGCGCGGCGGCGGCAAGGTGCTTGCGGTCGGCGTGTCCCCAGCGGCCCAAAACGATGTGTCCCGTTAAACCTTTGTCCTGCAAACCATAGCCTATCGATCGCTCCAGCCACAACCACCCATCCGCCTGTCCCGTATGGGAAGGCGGAGGATGGTCAGGGCAAGGGGTCAGCCCTTGGCGGACTTCAACAGGCGGGCGACCGGGACCTGGAGATGGCTGTTGGCGGCCAGCACGTTGCCGGTGAAGACCGGGTTGCGGCCGCCCTCGATCTCGCCGACGAAACCGCCGGCCTCGGTGACCATCAGCACGCCGGCGGCGCAGTCCCACGGCGCCAGGCCGCGTTCCCAATAGGCGTCGAAGCGGCCGGCGGCGGTGTAGGCGAGGTCGAGCGAGGCGGCGCCGAAGCGGCGGATGCCCGCGACCTCCTTCATCACCGCTTCCTGTTCCTTCAGGAAGGTGGCGTGGTCGCCGCGGCCCTTGAAGGGGATGCCGGTGGCGATCACGCAATCCTCCAGCCGGCGGCGTTCGGACACGCGCAGGCGGGTGTGGTTGACGTAGGCGCCCACGCCCTTTTCAGCCCAGAACAGTTGGTCGCCGATCGGGGCGTAGATGACGCCGGCGACGATCTCGCCGTTGCGCTCGGCGCCGATGGAGATCGCCCAGTGCGGCAGACCGTGCAGGAAGTTGGTGGTGCCGTCGAGCGGATCGACGATCCAGCGCGCCTCGGCATCGCTGCCCTTGGACGCGCCGCTCTCCTCCATCAGGAAACCGAATTCGGGCCGCGCCTTCTGCAGTTCCTCGCGCAGGGTGCGCTCGGCCTTCAGATCGGCGGCGGACACGAAGTCAGCCGGCCCCTTGCGCGACACCTGGAGGTGTTCGACCTCGCCGAAGTCGCGGACGAGACCGCGGGCGGCCTTTTCGGCGGCGCGGACCATGACGTTGATGAGAGCGGAGCGGGTGGCCATGGGTGTTGGTGTACCGTTTCGTGCAGGAACCAGAAAACAATACACCGGCCTCCGCGCATGGCGAAGACCGGTGATGGTAGAACCGACCTGGGAAGGATCAGTCCTTCGCGCGCTCGACGTATTCGCCGGTGGCGGTATCGACGACGACGCGGGTCCCGGCCTCGATGTGCGGCGGAACCAGGATCGACACGCCGTTCTCCAGCTTGGCCGGCTTGTAGGAGGAAGAGGCCGTCTGGCCCTTCACCACCGGGTCGGATTCGGTGATCGTCAGCGTGACCTTGCCGGGGATCTCGACGCCCAGCGGCGAGCCTTCATGGCTCTGCACCGTGACTTCCATGCCGTCCTGCAGGAAGACGGCGGGGTCGCCGATGATGTCGCGCGGGATGGCGACCTGTTCGAAGCTTTCCTTGTCCATGAAGGTGAAGCTGTCACCTTCGGCGAAGAGGAAGGTCATCTCATGCTCGTCCAGGCGAGCGCGCTCAACGGTCTCCTGGGTGCGGAACCGCTCGGTCGACTTGTTGCCGGTGCGAACGTCCTTCATTTCCAGCTGGATGAAGGCGCCGCCCTTGCCAGGCTGCACGATGGCGGTTTTGGTGATGACCCAGAGCTTACCGTTGTGCTCCAGCACATGGCCGGGGCGCATCGTGTTGGCATTGACCTTCATGGCTTACTCGTGACTTCCAGAAATACGGGCGGCGCGGACCCTACCAGCTTGACCGGCCATAGGCAACGGCGCGGAACGATAACGGCGGCCGATCCGGGCGATTGGCGGACGATTCTTCGCCGAATCGGCCTGCGCAGTTTAGAATGGCTCCAGCAACGGGACGTTTGAAACGCTTTCGCCGACCCTGTTCACTGTTCCATCCGTCCCGTCCGCACCGGTCGCCGGCGATGGAGCGAGTTTACCACGGCAGGCCGCTGTGACCAATGGCGACCCGACTTGAGTACGCCGCGGGTGGATGCTCTGATGCGCCCGCACCCCTTTCGACCGTCCATGAAGAGCGCGCCCACATGTCCGCCCCGATCCGATCCGCCTCGATTCCTTCCGGCGAACTTCCCCCCTGGCATCCCGAGGCGCTGGCGCGCCGCCGGCCCTATCTGGCGGCGCGCGGCCGGGTGCTGAACGCCGTCCGCCGCGTCTTCGAGGAACTGGCCTTCGTCGAGGTCGACACGCCGGCCCTGCAGGTATCGCCGGGGATGGAGCCGCATCTCCAGGCCTTCGCCACGGTTCTGCAGGGACCGCACCCGGACGACCGCCGGCCGCTGTACCTGCACACCAGCCCGGAATTCGCCATGAAGAAGCTGCTGGTCGCGGGCGTGCCGCGGCTGTGGCAACTGGCGCATGTCTACCGCAACGGCGAGCGGTCGGGGACCCATGCGCCGGAATTCTCGATGCTGGAATGGTATCGGGCGGGGGACGGATATCGCACGCTGATCGACGATTGCCGGGAACTGCTGTGCGCCGGGGCCGAGGCCGGCGGGCGGCGGAGCTTCAGCTTCCGCGGCATGACCTGCGATCCCTTCGCGCCGTGGCGGGTGCTGACGGTGCCGGAGGCGTTTCGGGAGTATGCCGGCATCGACCTGATGGCGACCTATGACGGCAGCCACGATCCCGACCCCGCGGCGCTGGCGGCGGAGGCCGCGCGCATCGGCATCGCCCCCCATCACGGCGACCGCTGGGAGGACATCGTCTTCCGCATCATGTTCGACCGCATCGAACCGCATCTGGGCGAGGGCGTGCCCTGCGTTCTGACCGACTATCCGCTGTGCATGGCGGCGCTGTCGCGGCCGAAGCCGGAGGACCCGCGGCTGGCCGAGCGGTTCGAGCTGTATGCCTGCGGGCTGGAACTGGCGAACGCCTTCGGCGAACTGACCGACCCGGCGGTGCAGCGCGCCCGCTTCGAGGCGGACATGGAACTGAAGGAGCGGCTTTACGGCGAGCGTTTCCCGGTGGACGAGGATTTCCTCGCCGCGCTGGAGCATGGCATGCCGCAGAGCAGCGGCATCGCCATGGGCTTCGACCGGCTGGCGATGCTGTGCAGCGGGGCCGAGAGCATCGAGCAGGTGCTGTGGCTGCCGGTGGCGGGGGTGTGAGGGAGAGGGGACCCTTGATGGGGGAGAGGGTAAGTTCCCTCAGAACGTGAACTTCGCCTGCAGGCCGATCAGGTCGATGCTGCTCTTGTAGTCCACATTCAGGTTGCCGCGGCCGGCTTCGGCGCCGGTCAGGTCGTCGGTGAGGGCGACCGAGGTCTTCGGGATGAAGACGTGCGAATAGGCGGCATCGACGCGCAGGCTGTCGGTGACCTGATAGCCGGCGCCGACCGACAGCCAGTAGCGGTTCTGCTCCGGAATGCGGGGCGTGCGGTACTCGACGTCGACCGAGCCCTTGTCGAAGGCGATGCCGCCGCGCAGCGTCAGCTTTTCGGTCACCTTGTAGGAGGTGCCGAGCGCGTAATACCAGGTGTCCTTCCAGTGCTCCTCCGTGACGGAGTTGAGCGCCGGGTTGGCGATGTTGACGCGCAGTTCCTTGAAGCGCGACCAGTTGGTCCACTGCACGTCGGCCATCACCGCCCAGCGGTCGGTGACCTCGTGGTACAGGCCGATGGAGGCGATGTCCGGCGTGGTCAGGTCTGCGCTGGCGCTCTGGGCGGGCAGGGCACCGGCGAGCGGAGCCGGCAGGCCGGTGAAGGAGATGCTGCCGGTCAGCGTGTGCTTGACCGCCGAGCGGTAGGCGAGGCCGACGCGGGTGCCCTTCACCGGCTCGATCAGGGCGCCGAGCGTGAAGCCCCAGCCCCAATCGTCGCCGGTCACGTCGCTCTTGACGTCGAGCGAGCCGGGACGGCCGAGACGGCTGGCGCCGAAGTCGGACGCCTGCGACAGCTTGGCCTTCGCGTACTGAATTTGAACGCCGCCGCCCAGCGTGATCATCGGGTTGATGCGGTAGGACACCGACGGCGCGAAATTGTAGGTGCGCAGATCAGAGCGGATGCCGTGATAGCGGCCGATCCAGTTGTCGCCATAGTCGGTGACCAGACCCCAGGGGCCGTTGGCCGACAGGCCGACCTTCAGGTCGTCGCTGATCGAATAGACGAAGTAGCCGGCCGGAACCAGCGCGTCCTGGGCGATGTCGCCGGGCGAGGCGTTGCCGCTGATCGAGGTGCCGCCCAGGCGCCGGGCGCGGGTGGCGCTGGCGCTGTCGACCTTCGACTTCACGATGACGCCGGTGGCGGTCTGCACCAGTTCGGTGCCGGTCACCAGACCCATGGTCGCCGGATTGTAGAACATGGAGCTGGCGTCGCCGTTGCCGCCGGCGGTCACGCCGGCATAGGCGGTGCCCTGGCCCGATACGCTCTGCTCCTTCAACGCGAAACCGGCGGCGAACGCAGTCGAGGCGGTCGCAATCGGTGCGGTCACCGCGATGGCGGCAGCGGCGGTCATCAGGCGTGTCTTGAGCGTCGTCGGAGACATTCGTTCCTTCCCCCAATTGTGTTATTGACGCAATGATACACAAACTGACGCTTAGGTAAAGGTCCGCTCGCCATTTTTTGTTGGCTGCACAAGCAGTGTTGCGGGCCTGCATCGGTTCCGGAAGCCGAAAAAGGGAGAAAGGGCTGCGGCGCGGCCACCGGAGGCAGCCACGCTCATGCCCGCCTCACGGTTGCCGGGCGAGATTATCCAGGCAGTTCAATGGAGAAACGGCGCGGCGGTCGCCGGCGCGGCCCGGCGCCGTCAGGCGATCCAGGCGGCGGCGGCGGTGAACAGCTCGCGCAGGATGTTGTGCTCGTCGCTCCACACCAGCTTGGCGGTGATGACGATGGAGGCGACGACCAGCATCGGACGCACGACTCGGGCGCCGTTGCGGATCACCATGTGGGCGCCGGCCTGGGCGCCGATATATTGCGCGACGCCCATCAGCAGGCCGACCGTCCACAGCACATGGCCGCCGGCGATGAAGAACAGCAGCGAGGCCACGTTGCTGGTCAGATTCAGCACCTTGGTGTGGGCGGTCGCCTTGCGCAGGTTGTAACCAAGCAGCGAGACGAAGGCGATGGCGAAGAAGGTGCCGGTGCCCGGCCCGAAGAAGCCGTCATAGAAGCCGATGCCGGTGCCGATGCTGAGCGCGAAGGCATGCTCGCCGATACGCTGGTGGGCGTCGACGTCACCGGCCTTGGGCGAGAGCAGCAGGTAGAGGGCGATGCCGATCAGCAGGATCGGGATGACGTCGCGCAGGAAGCTGGGATCCAGCATCTGCACCAGCGTGGCCCCGGCCCCGGCGCCGACGAAGGTGCAGAGGATCATCGTCCGCATGGAGGCGGGATGGACCTCGCCGCGGCGGACGAACTTGATGGTGGCGGACAGTGAACCGAAGCTGGACTGCAGCTTTCCGGTGGCCAGCGCCTCCGCCGGGGACAGGCCGGCGGCCAGCAGGGCCGGGATGGTCAGCAGACCGCCTCCGCCGGCGATCGAATCGACGAAGCCGGCCAGCAGGCCGACGGCAAACAGGATGCCCAGCGACTCGGGCGTCAGAAGGTCCATGATTTTTGGGGCGTCCAGATAGCTGCCGGTTCAGCCGGCGAGTGCGGCCTCAATGGCGGCGTTCAGTGCCCGGACCCCGGCACCCGGACCCTGGGGATGGCCCCAGACGGCGTTGACCACGGCCAGGAAATCGGCGCCCGCGGTGACCAGCGGCGCGCAATTCTCGGCGGTGATGCCGCCGATGGCGACGCAGGGGACCTCCATCAGCTCCGACCACCAGCGCAGCAGCTCCGGCTCGGCCTTGTATTCGGCCGTCTTGGTGCTGGTGGGGAAGAAGGCGCCGAAGGCGACGTAATCCGCTCCTTCCTCGCCGGCGATCATGGCGAGATGGCGGCTGTCGTGGCAGGTGACGCCGACGATGGCGTCGTTGCCCAGAATCTTGCGGGCGTCGCGATAGGGCGTGTCGGTCTGGCCGACATGGACGCCGTCGCAGCCGGCCTCCCGCGCGAGGCGGGGATGGTCGTTCAGGATGAAGGCGACCTCACGCTCCTGCGCGATCGGGCGCAGGACGTCGCAGGCGCGGCGGATGTCGTCCTCGGAGCAGTCCTTGAGGCGGAGCTGCACGCAGGCGACGTCGCCGGCATCCAGCGCTTCCGCCAGAAGCGGCGCGAACGCCGCCGGCTCCAGGGCCGGCGGCGTCACGAGGTACAGTCGGCAGGCGGCAGGTTCCGCCTGCGTCGGCTTTCCCTTGGCCAAGTGTTACTCCCGGCCCTGGTAGATCTTCATGATCCGGTCGAGCAGCTTGAGGGCATCCTCGCGCGGGCGCTGGAAGGCGTTGCGGCCGATGATCGAGCCGTTGCCGCCGCCGTCACGGATGGCGCGGGCGTCCTCGAACACCGCGTCCTCGCCCTTGGTGGCGCCGCCGGAGAAGACCACGATGCGGCGGCCGTTGAAGGCGCACTGCATGATGTGCTTCACGCGCTCGGCCTGGGTGCCGATGGCGATCTGCTTCGACTCGTAGACCTTCTTGGCTTCCGGCTGCTCCAGATGGGCCGACGGCAGCTTCACCTTGATGATGTGGGCGCCCAGCAGAGCGGCCATGTGGGCGGCGTAGCCGATCACGTCGATGGCCAGCTCGCCGTCCTTGGTGACGGCGCCGCCGCGCGGGTAGGACCACAGCACGGTGGCGAGGCCGTAGGACTTCGCCTCCTTCGACAGCTCGCGGAACTCCTCGTACTGGGAGTACATGGCGTCGGAGCCGGGATAGATGGTGAAGCCGATGGCCGAGGCGCCGATGCGCAGGGCGTCCTGGACCGAGGCGGTGACGGCCTGGTCGGCGGCTTCCTTCTGGGTGGACAGCGAGTTGGCGCTGTTCATCTTCAGGATCAGCGGGATCGACCCGGCGAAGGTGCCGGCGCCGGCTTCCAGCGAGCCCAGGGGAGCGGCGTAGGCGTTGCAGCCCGCGTCGATGGCCAGCTGGTAGTGGTAGTGCGGGTCATAGCCCGGCTCGTTCGGGCCGAAGCTGCGGGCCGGGCCGTGCTCGAAGCCCTGGTCGACCGGCAGGATCACCAGCTTGCCGGTGCCGCCGAGCTTGCCTTCCATCAGGATGCGGGCGAGGTTCGCCTTGGTGCCGGGATTGTCGCTCTCGTAGTTGGCGAGAATGTCTTTGACGCGGCGCGTGAGCTTCATTGTGGCTCTTCCCCTGGGGCATTCTTGGAAATGGCGCCGTCTTAGCCCGGATTGGCCCGCTTTGCAACGGCGGGAGGGGCATAAAGCGGCCATTTGCCACGCCTGAACGGCCTAGGGCCTGCGGCCGGGTGGCGCGCGTCCGGGTGGAAAGGCTCCGCCGGAGGGGTTAGGGCAGAAGAGAGCTGACCACCGTGTAGAGGCCGTATCCGGCCCCACCCAGCACCGCCCAGGAGCCGGCGGTCAGCCCGACCCAGACGGCGACCAGCCGCAGGCCGCGCATCTTCTCCGGCCGGGGGGCCGGACTTTTCCCCATCCGGTCGGATGACCGGCCGTTTGCGGCCTGCCCCGGATGGTGCGGTTGCGCGATCGTCTGATCCGGCGTGGTCAGGGAGGTGATGCTCATGGGCGGCTCATCCGGCATCGGAGGGAGGGTGCTGTGTCACAAAAATATCCTTAGGTGACGTTACACCACCTTTGCGCGGCGAGGCTGTGCGAAAAAGCGGTAGTCCGGCCCTAACCTTTGGCCCTCCTTTCGGACCGGCCATCGGCCTGAGCCAGCCAGTCGCGGCATAGCGCCTCCAGCAGGACCGGCCTGGTGGAGCCATGGCCTTCGGCGGCGAGGTCGAGCAGGGGCGGACAGGCGGTCAGCAGAACCGCGTTGCCGGCCGCGGCAATGGCCGCCAGACGCTCCGCCGCCTCCGGCCGGCCGGTGAACAGCAGGGCCGGCACCCCGGCAGCCAGCGCCCCCTGTGCCTCGCCCGCACGGTCGCCGCAATCGAGCAGGCCGGTCACCTCCAGGTCCGGGTGGCCCCGGCGCACCCGCCCGATCAGGCCGAGCAGCCACAGCGCCCCGCCGGCCGGAGGCGCCATCAGGGCGAGGGCGGCGCCGGCCGACCCGGCGGCAGCGGCGGCGGCGAGCGCGTCGGCGAGGCCGCGGACCAGGATGGGCCGGAGGAGGGCCGGGGGGATCTGCAGGGAGGCGGTCATGGACGGTGGCGGCGCCGGGGCGGGAAAGCGGGCGGACACTCTAGCGGCGGGCGCGGTTGCGCTCCAGCCTTCAGCCGGTTGAGAGAATTGAGGCAGGTCAAACCCTGCGATCGCGGTCCCGGAGTATGGTCAGTCACAGCGGACAGCAGGCCGGGGCACCGGCGTCCGTTTCACTGGAATACCTCCCCCGGGATTGCCGCGATGATGGAATACAAGGGTTACAAGGCCCAGATCGACTTCGACAACGACGCGGGCGTCTTTGTCGGCGAGGTCATCAACACCCATGACGGCATCACCTTTTCCGGCCGCTCTGTGGACGAATTGCGGGACTCCTTCCGGCGGGCGGTCGACGATTACCTCGATCTGTCCTGCGACATGGGGGGCGAGGGCGAACAGCCCTTCTCCGGACGGCTGGCGATCCGCATCAACCCGATCCTGCACCGCGCCGTCGCCGACTGCGCCGCGCGCGAGGGCAAGAGCGTCTCGGCCTGGATCGCCGAGTGCCTGGGCCGCGCCGCCGGCGTGACCAACGTGAAGGCCGGATAGATTTCGCAAAACGCAATGCAACTTGCGTTCTAAAGATCGCGGGGTTGGCGAATTGCCCCGCGGTGACCGAGCTCTGGCGTGGCGGCCCAACGATTTCGCCGCGTTCAGGCGGCTGGCATTGTCCTTGCTCAGGTATCTCCAGCCATAACGGGAGATGCCACATGAGCGGAATTCACCTGACCCTGCGGACGAAGCTGTGGGCATTGGTCGCGCTTGCCGGCGCCATCTGCATCGCGCTTGCCGCCGTTGCGTTGTGGCTCAACCAGCGCAGCACGCTGGAGGACCGCAAGGAGACGCTGCGCTCCGTCGTGCAGGCCGCCCATGGACTGGCGAGCGGCTACGAGGCCGAGGTCAAGGCCGGCCGGCTGACCCGCGAACAGGCCTTCGAGCGGTTCAAGGCCAACGTCAACACGATGTTCTACAGTGGCAAGGACTACATCTTCGCCATCGACATGAATTATCGCTCGGTCATCCATCCGGTGCGGCCGGACGTGATCGGCAAGGACCAGCGCGATCAGAAGGACTCGAACGGCGTCTACTTCTCCCGTGAGATGGTCAATACCGCGCGAACGAAGGGCGAGGGCTTCGTCGGTTACAATTATCCGAAGGCCGGCGGAACCGAGCCGATGCCCAAGCTCAGCTATGTGAAGATGTTCGAGCCGTGGCAGATTTTGATCGGCACCGGCGTCTATGTCGACGATCTGGATGAGCGCTTCAACGGTAGCCTGTGGACCATGGCGGCCTTCGTCGGCGGGCTGGCGTTGCCGGTGGTGGCGTTGATCGCGCTGGTCGGCAACTCGATCAGCCGCCGCATCCGCCGCCTGTCCGACGCCATGCGCGGCCTCGCCGACGGCAACCTGTCGGTCACCATTCCGGAGACGGAGAGCGGCGACGAGTTGGGCGACATGGGCCGGGCGGTCCAGGTGTTCCGGGTCAATGCCGAGGCTGCCCGCAGGCTGGAGGCCGAGCAGGCCGAATCCGCGCGCCGGGCGGTGGAGGAGAAGCGGCAGGCGATGGACCGGCTGGCCGCGCAATTCGAGGGGACGGTGGGCGGCATGATCCGCTCCGTCTCCACCACCACCGACGCTTTGGGGCAGAAGGTGCGGGCGATGTCGCACGCCGCCGAGCAGACCAGCCAGCTGGCCGGGATCGTGGCGAGCGCCAGCGACGGAACCGCCGCCAACGTGCAGACCGTGGCCGCCGCGTCGGAACAGCTGTCCTGCTCCATCGTCGAGATCGGGCGGCAGGTGTCGGAAGCCAGCCGCGTCGCCGGCGAGGCAGTCGGCATGGCGCAGGAGGCCACCGGCCGCATCGGCAGCCTCGCCGAGGCGGTCGAGCGGATCGGCACCGTGGTCGGGCTGATCAACTCGATTGCCGGTCAGACCAACCTGCTGGCGCTGAACGCCACCATCGAGGCCGCGCGGGCGGGGGAGGCCGGCAAGGGCTTCGCCGTGGTGGCCAGCGAGGTGAAGGCGCTGGCCAACCAGACGGCCAAGGCCACCGACGAGATCGGCGGCCAGATGAGCGGCATCCAGGCGGTGACCGGTCAGGCGGTGATGGAAATCCAGAAGGTGTCGGCGGTGATCGAGCGGCTGAGCACCATCGCCACGACGATCTCCGCCGCCGTCGACCAGCAGAACGCCGCCACCGCGGAAATCTCCCGCTCGGTCCAGCAGGCGGCGTCCGGCACCGGCGAGGTGTCGTCCAGCATCTCCGGCGTCACCGCGGCGTCCGACGAGAGCGGCCGCACCGCCCGCGAACTGGTCGAGGCGCTGGGCAAGCTGACCAGCGAGGCGGCCGGGCTGAACGCGAAGGTCGGCGACTTCCTCGCGACGGTGCGGGCGGCGTGACGGGAAGGCATCGACTTGCGAATGCCCCCACCCTAACGCTCCCCCGCTAACGCGGGAGAGGGGACTGCCGCTGCACTGCAAATTCCTTCCTCTCCTGCCGAAGGCGGGGGAGGGAAGGGGCCCATGCGCAGCATGGGAGGGGAGGGGGCAATCGAACCCTCCACAACAAAAAAAGGGCGCCTCCCTTGCGGAAGGCGCCTTTCTCTTGGCTAAGCGAGGCTTACTTGGCGTTCGCCATGGCGACGGCGGTGTCGCTCATGCGGTTGGAGAAGCCCCACTCGTTGTCGTACCAGGTCATGATGCGGACGAAGTTGCCGTCGATGACCTTGGTCTCGTTCAGCGCGAAGATCGAGCTGTTCGGGTCATGGTTGAAGTCGGTCGACACCAGATCCTCGGTGTAGGCGGCCAGAACACCCTTCAGGGCGCCGTTGGCGGCGTCGGAGATCGCCTTGGTGATCTCTTCGACCGAGGTGGCGCGCTTGGCGGTGAACTTGAAGTCGACGACCGAGACGTTCGGGGTCGGAACGCGCATGGCGGTGCCGTCCAGCTTGCCCTTCAGTTCCGGCAGCACCTTGCCGACGGCCTTGGCGGCGCCGGTGGAGGTCGGGATCATGTTCAGGGCCGCGGCGCGGGCGCGGTGCAGGTCCTTGTGGTTGGTGTCGACGATCCGCTGGTCACCCGTGTAGGAGTGGATCGTGGTCATGAAACCCTTCTCGATGCCCACCAGATTGTGGAGGACATGCGCGACCGGGGCCAGGCAGTTGGTGGTGCAGGAGGCGTTGGAAACGATCTTGTGCTCGGCGGTCAGCTTGTCGTGGTTGACGCCGTAGACGACGGTGATGTCCTCGTCGGTGGCCGGGGCCGAGATCAGGACCTTCTGCGCACCGGCTTCCAGATGCTTGGCGGCATCGGCGCGCTTGGTGAAGATGCCCGAGCATTCCATGGCGATCTCGATGCCGAGATCCTTCCACGGCAGCTTGGCCGGGTCACGCTCCTGCACGACCTTGATGGAGTGGCCGTTGACGATGAGAACGCCGTCGCCGGTCTCGATGGTGCCGGGGAAGCGGCCGTGGACGCTGTCGTACTTCAGCAGGTGCGCGTTGGCCTTCAGATCGGCGAGGTCGTTGATCGCCACGACCTCCACGTCCTTGCGGCCGCTCTCGTAGATGGCGCGCAGAACCAGACGGCCGATGCGGCCAAAACCATTGATCGCTACCCGTACAGCCATGACTTCCTCCAGTTGGATATGGGGCGCCCGAATTCTGCTGGACGCCCCTTCGGCTTCTCTCAGAGACGCGCCTTAACGGCGTCCACGACCGCTTCGGCGGTGATGCCGAAGTGCTTGTACAGTTCCTGGTACGGGGCCGATTCGCCGAAGCCGGCCATGCCGACGAAGGCGCCGTTCGCGCCCAGCCAGCGGTCCCAGCCCAGACGGATCGCCGCCTCGACGCCGACGCGCACGCCGGTGCCGAGCACCGACGCCTTGTACGCATCGTCCTGACGCCCGAACAGTTCCCAACTCGGCATAGACACAACGGCGGTGCCGATGCCCTGGGCCTGCAGGGCCTTGCGGGCCTCCATCGCCAGCGACACTTCCGAACCGGTGGCGAGGATGGTCGCCTTGCGCTCGCCCTCGGCCTCGGCCAGGACATAGGCACCGCGGGCGGACAGGTTTTCGGCCGTGTGTTCGGTGCGCAGGGTGGGGACGTTCTGGCGGGTCAGCGCCAGGACCGACGGGCTGCCGGTGGCTTCCAGCGCAATCTGCCAGCACTCGGCGGTCTCGACCGCGTCGGCCGGGCGCAGGACCAGCAGGTTCGGGATGGCGCGCAGCGCAGCCAGATGTTCCACCGGCTGGTGGGTCGGGCCGTCTTCGCCGAGACCGATCGAGTCGTGGGTCATCACGAAGACCGTGCGCTGCTTCATCAGCGCGGCCAGACGGATCGACGGACGGCAATAGTCGGCAAACTGCATGAAAGTGCCGCCGTAGGGGATGATGCCGCCATGCAGCGTCATGCCGTTCATCAGCGTCGCCATGCCGTGCTCGCGCACGCCGTAGCGGACGTAGCGGCCGGCGAACTCGCCCTTGCCCTTCACGTCGGCGGTGTTCTTGACCTTGGTGTTGTTCGACGGCGTCAGGTCGGCGGAACCGCCGATCAGCTCGTGGATCGCCGGGACCAGCACCTCCAGCGTGTTGCCGGAGGCGACGCGGGTCGCCCAGCTCGGCTTCTCGGCGCTGACCTTCTGCTTGAAGGCGACGATGGTGTCGGCCAGGGCGGAGGGAACGCCGCGGCCGAAGGCCTCGTCGAAGGCCTTGCCGGCGGCCTCGGTCAGGGTGGCGCGGCGGCTGCTCCAGGCGCTGTAGGCGTCGGCGCTGCGGGTGCCGGCGGCGCGCCAGGCGGACAGAACCTCGTCGGGAACGACGAAGGGCTCATGGGTCCAGCCGATGGCGGCGCGGGTCGCGGCGACCTCGTCGGCGCCCAGCGGCGAGCCGTGGCAGCCATGGGTGTTGGCCTTGTTCGGCGCGCCCTTGCCGATGATGGTGCGGCAGGCGATCAGCGTCGGCTTGTCGGTGGAGGTCCGGGCCTGGGCGATGGCCTTCGACACGGCGTCGGTGTCGTGGCCGTCGACGGCGATGGTGTTCCAGCCGTAGGAGCGGAAGCGCGCCTGGGTGTCGTCGGTGAAGCTGAGGTCGGTCGAGCCGTCGATCGAGATGTGGTTGTCGTCCCACAGCACGATCAGGCGGTTCAGCCCGAGATGGCCGGCCAGCGAGCAGGCCTCGTGGCTGACGCCCTCCATCAGGTCGCCGTCCGACGCGATGACGTAGGTGTAGTGGTCGATCAGCTCGTCGCCGAAGCGGGCGTTGGTGATCCGCTCCGCCAGCGCCATGCCGACGGCGGTGGAGACGCCCTGGCCGAGCGGGCCGGTGGTCATCTCGATGCCGAGGGAGGGGTCGACTTCCGGGTGGCCGGGGGTCAGGCTGCCCAGCTGGCGGAAGCGCTTGATCTCGTCGATGGTCATCCGCTCGTAGCCGGTCAGGTAGGCCAGCGAGTAGATCAGCATCGAGCCGTGGCCGGCCGACAGCACGAAGCGGTCGCGGTCGGGCCAGGTCGGGTTCTTCGGATCGAACTTCAGGTACTGGGTGAACAGGACCGTGGCGACGTCGGCCATGCCCATCGGCATGCCGGGGTGGCCGGACTTCGCGGCCTCGACCGCGTCCATGGAGAGCGCGCGGATCGCGCTGGCCATCGTGTGGAGGGAGGGCTGGGCGGAGGCAGCGGACATCTGGCGTTTCCTGCGGAGTCGGGCGCGGTTGCGGCGTCGGCAACGAACGTTGCGCGGTCGCCCTGAAAGGCGCCGCGAAACGGGCGCACCATGCAGAACCGCCGTCCGCAGGTCAACATGGGAATGGAGTAGGAATTGGTATGGCAGAGGCCCCTCTTCCGGGAGGGAGCGGGGCAGCGGGTATGACTCCCCCTACCGCCCCGGGAGAGGGAAGGGGCCCGCCGCGAAGCGGTGGGAAGGGTGAGGGGGAGTGCAAGGAGCCATGCGGTTCGCGATTATGGGATTTCCCCTCACCCTCCCCACTTCGTGGGTCCCCTCCCTCTCCCGGGGCGGGAGAGGGCATCCGCCACCGTCTGCGGCCTTCCGTCACGCCCCGGCATTCCGTATGGGCATTCGGTGGAAGAGTCCGTCGTTGTGGTTGACGCGGTCGGTGTGCCGGCCCAACTCTAGGCGCTGCGAACGGCAGCGGCTCGGCTTGGCGCGGCGCCGGTCGAGCTTCGATGCCCAAGAGCATGACGTGCCCACAGGTCGAGGTTGACGTCCATGGAGTCCCTGAAAACCGCTCTCGACCGTCTCGGCCGCGCCGTGGACCGGCTGGAACATGCGGCGACGGCCCGCGACGAGCGGGTGGTCCGGCGCGAACAGGACTTGTCGCAGGCGCTGGAAACCGCGCGGGCGGACCGGGCGACCGCCCAGGCCACCGCGGAGGCGGTGTCCCAGCGGCTGGAGGTCGCAATCGCCCGACTGCAACAAGTGCTGGAGAGCTGACGCCATGGCCCAGGTCGATATCGAAGTGAACGGCCGCTTCTATCGCATGCTGTGCGAGGACGGGCAGGAAGCGCGGCTGCGGGAACTGGCGGCCTACGTCGACGAGCGGCTGCGCCGGCTGACCGGCGGCGGCCGCAGCGGGTCGGAGGCGCAGATGATGCTGATGACCTGCCTGGTGCTGGCCGACGAGCTGCAGGACGTGATGTCCGGCAAGGGCATCGCGCCCGCCGTGGACGAGGGCGCGGTGGTCGGCGAACTCGATCGTGTGGCAAAACGCATCGAAGAGGTTGCCGCGCGGCTCGAGCGCGCCTAGATTGGTTCTCGGAAGGACCGCTGCCTGGTTCGACAGGCTGCAATAATCCCCAGGGCCGATAACCTTGATCTCTAGGGAGCTGTCCCTGTCCGGCCCATCGGGCCGGGTACACGGCGCCCACCTGCTCATGCAGGCCATGGAGGATAGGCATATGGCCACCGGCCGAGGCGGCGCCTTCCACCCTCTTTCCTCCCCCTCCGCACGCAGTCCGCGATGACCGATCCGCAAGCCAAGGACGCCGCCCGACGCGAGGCGCGCGCCCGGCGCGACGCCATCGCCGACTCCGACCGCCCCGCAGCATCCGCCGCCGTGCGCGACCGCATCGCCGAACTGGCTGAGCGCGGTCATCTGCCGCGTGGCGAGGCCGGGGGATATTGGCCGCTCGGCTCCGAACTCGACGCGCGGCCGGCTTTGCTCCATCTTAAACAGCTTGGTCACTCCGTCGGGCTGCCGGTGTCGGGGCCGCGCGGGACCGCGCTGGTCTTCCGGGATTGGGATCCCGAGGCATCGATGGCGGCCGGCCGGTACGGCATCCAGGAGCCGGCGGAGGGTTGCGCCGTGCTGCGCCCGTCGCTGCTGCTGGTGCCGCTGCTGGCCTTCGACCGCACCGGCCACCGGCTGGGCTATGGCGCCGGCTATTACGACCGGACGCTCGATGCATTGCGGGCAGGTGGGGCGGTGGTCGCGGTCGGCGTGGCCTTCGCCGCGCAGGAGATGCCGGCGGTGCCGGTGGACGGCCACGACGAGCGGCTGGACTGGATCGTGACGGAGCGCGAGACGCTCCGCATTCATAAGTAAGTTCTATGTTTGACGATCGGATTCACGCTTCAAATCGATACCGATTTTACGCGATCCGATCTTATCGGGAAGGTTGGGGCGATGCGGATTCTGTTCTTCGGCGATGTGGTGGGCCGGGCCGGGCGCGAGGCGGTGCTGGCGCACATGCCGATGCTGCGCGAGAAGCTGGATCCCGACCTGACCGTGGTGAATGGCGAGAATGCGGCCGGCGGCTATGGTGTCACCGTCAAGATCGCCGAGGAATTCTTCGAGGCCGGCATCGACGTGGTGACTCTCGGCAACCACACCTGGGACCAGAAGGAACTGGTTTCCACCATCGAACAGCAGCCGCGCATCGTCCGTCCGGTGAACTACCCGGAGGGCACGCCCGGCCGCGGATTCGTTCTGCTGCAGGCGCGCGGCGGGCGCAAGGTGCTGGTCATCAACGTGCTGCTGCGGCTGTTCATGGAGCCGATGGACGACCCCTTCGCCGCGGTGGACCGGGTGCTGAAGGCGCATCGGCTGGGGCCGGGGGGCGTTGATGCCGTGCTGGTCGACATGCATGGCGAGGCGACCAGCGAGAAGATGATCATGGGCCATTTCTGCGACGGCCGCGCCTCGCTGGTGGTGGGCACCCACAGCCATGTGCCGACCGCCGACCATATGGTCCTGCCGAGGGGCACCGCCTATCAGTCGGACGCCGGCATGTGCGGCGATTACGACAGCGCCATCGGCATGAAGAAGGAGGTGGCGCTGGCCAAGATGGTGCGGAAGCTGCCGACCGAGAGGCTGTCCCCGGCGGAAGGGGAGGGCACCGTCTGCGGCTGCTACGTCGAGACAGACGACCGCACCGGGCTGGCCGTCCGCATCGAGCCGTTGCGCATCGGCGGGCGCCTGAGCCAGACTTTGCCGGAACGGATGCGGTAGGGCGTTCACAAGATCGGGGGCAGGGTCCCATGGGTTTCCAGGCCAAGCACGACAAGGACTTCTACGCCTGGGCGATGGAGCAGGCGGCGCGGCTGCGCGAGGCGGCGGCGTCCGGCACCAACCTGCCGCTGGACTGGGAGAATCTCGCCGAGGAAATCGAGAGCATGGGGCGCAGCGATCGGTTGGAGGTCACGTTCCGGCTGGCCCGCATCGTCGAGCATCTTCTGAAGCTGGAGCTGTCGCCGGCCGACCGGCCGCGCAACGGCTGGAAGCGGTCGGTGATCCAGCAGCGGACGGCTCTGGGCCGCGTGCTGCGCGACAGCCCCAGCCTGCGGGCCAAGCTGGAAGAGTTCCTGCCGAACGCCTGGGCGGACGGACGCCAGGACGCGCTGTTCGGGCTGGAAGCGGATGGGCTGTTCGACCGCGATCTGCCGCGCGAATGCCCCTATCGCTTGGAAGAGCTGCTGGATCCCGGCTTCTGGCCGGCGAACCAGCACGGGGTGGAGCAGGAGCGCGGCTGAGCCGCCGCAATCTCGCCATATTGACTTTCTAATCCCGTGGGTGTCGTCTCCCGCGCCGAAAAGGTGCGGTGGGGCGGCAGACCTGTTACATGTGTCGTGCGCTCACCCCGCCCGATTGACCATTTTCCGTTTCGAGGCTCGTTCGACCCATGGCCGGTCATTCCCAGTTCAAGAACATCATGCACCGCAAGGGCGCGCAGGACGCCAAGCGGTCCAAGATCTTCAACAAGCTCGCCCGCGAGATCACCGTGGCCGCCAAGAGCGGCCTGCCCGACCCGGCGGCCAACCCGCGCCTGCGCGCCGCCATCCTGGCCGGCCGCGCGCAGAACATGCCGCGCGACCGCATCGACCGCGCCATCAAGCAGGGCACGCCCGGCGGCGGCGACGACGCGAACTATGAAGAGGTGCGGTACGAGGGCTATGGCCCCGGCGGCGTCGCGCTGATCGTCGAGGCGCTGACCGACAACCGCAACCGCACCGCCGCGGAAGTGCGCTCCAGCTTCACCAAGTATGGCGGCAGCCTGGGCGAGACCAACTCGGTCAGCTTCATGTTCAACCGCATCGGCGCGATCTATTACCCGGCCGCCGCGGCGGATGCCGATGCCGTGTTCGAGGTTGCGCTGGAGGCCGGTGCCGACAACGTCGAATCCGACGAGAACGGCCACGAGGTCACCACCACGGTCGAGAATTTCGGCGCCGTCCGCGACGCGCTGGAGGCCAAGTTCGGCGGTGCGGAGAGCGCGCGCCTGACCTGGCGTCCGCTGAACACCGTCGCGCCGTCGGAGGATGCCGCCGCCAGCCTGCTGAAGCTGCTGGACGTGCTGGAGGACAACGACGACGTCCAGGTGGTCGAGGGCAACTTCGACATCTCCGAAGAGCTGATGCAGAAGCTGACCGCGTAAGCTGAACGCTGGTCTTGCAGGCGGAGTGCGGGTGCCGTGTTTGCGCGGGCAGGACGAAGTGACGCGGGGGTGCCGTCGCCGGTGCGGCTGCTGGGGATCGACCCCGGCCTGCGCCACACCGGCTGGGGCATCATCGACGTGGCGGGCAACCGCCTGAGCCACGTCGCCGACGGCGCGGTGCATTCCGACGATTCCTGCCCGCTGGCCGAGCGGCTGGTGCAGCTCCACGACGCGCTGTCTGCGGTGGTGGAGCGCTACCGCCCCGACGAGGCGGCGGTGGAGGAGACCTTCGTCAACAGCAACGCGGTTTCCACCCTGAAGCTGGGGCAGGCCCGCGCCGTGGCCCTGCTGGTGCCGGCCCAGGCCGGGCTGGCGGTGGCGGAATACGCCAACAACATGGTCAAGAAGGCGGTCGTCGGGCAGGGCCGCGCCGAGAAGGCGCAGGTCCAGACGATGGTGCGCCTGCTGCTGCCCGGCTGCGAGATCGGCAGCCCGGACGCCGCCGACGCGCTCGCCGTGGCGATCTGCCACGCGCACCATCGGGCCAGTTGGACGATGTGGCGGCGGGGGGATGCACGAACCCAGACGAGCAATCCCCTCTCCCCCCCGGGGAGAGGGCAGGGTGAGGGGGACGCGCGGCGTGCCTCTCCCAAGACGCCACGCAGTGCCTCCCCCTCACCCCGACCCTCTCCCCGGGGGGGAGAGGGGGACGGTCCCCTTGGGCGAGTGGGGGATATGGCGAGCATCGCAAAGGCGAAGCCCACCGAATACATAACGGAACGCGCGCGCGATCTGCGGATGAACGCCACGGACGTGGAAAAGATCGTCTGGCAGAAGCTGCGCAATGCCCAGCTCGGCGCGAAATTCCGGCGGCAGGAGCCGATCCTCGGTTTCGTCGCCGACTTCGTCGCCCATGACCATCGCCTGATCATCGAGCTGGACGGCGGCCAGCATGCCGAGCAACGCGCCGCCCATGACGAGAGGCGGGCTCGCATGCTGGAGCAGGCCGGCTTCCGCATCCTGCGCTTCTGGAACACCGACGTGATCGACAACCTTGACGGCGTGCTGGAGACCATCCGCGCGCGTCTCGAAGAGACCCCCATTCTTCGCAGCCAGCCTTCGGGCCGGGAGTTCCCATGATCGCCAAGCTGACCGGCATCGTCGATTCCACCGGCACCGACTGGGTCGTGCTCGACGTGAACGGCGTCGGTTACCTGCTGTCCTGCTCCAACCGCACGCTGTCGCGCATGGCGGTGGGGGAGCGGGCCTCGCTGGTGGTCGAGACCTTCATCCGCGAGGAGCGCATCGTCCTGCACGGCTTCGGCGATCAGGCCGAGCGCGAGTGGTTCAAGCTGCTGACCACCATCCAGGGCGTCGGTGCCCGGTTGGCGCTGTCGATCCTGGGCGTGCTCGACCCCGACCAGCTGACCCGCGCCATCGCCTCGCAGGACAAGACCGCGCTGGTGCGCGCCGACGGCGTCGGCCCGAAGGTGGCGGCGCGCATCCTCAACGAACTGAAGGACAAGGTCGGCAATCTGGCGCTCGGCCCCGCGGCGACCGCGGGCGCGCCGGCCGGCAAGGGCGCTCCCGCCGCCGTTCCGGGCGCCAGCCCGGCGCTGGCCGATGCGGTGTCGGCGCTGGTCAATCTCGGCTATGGCCGGTCGGAGGCCTTCGGCGCGGTGGTCGCCGCCGGGCGCGTGCTGGGCGATGACGCCGGCGTGTCCGATCTGATCCGCCAGGGCCTCAAGGAACTGAGCCAATGAGCGACCCACACAACGACCGTCTGGTCCAGCCGGGCCAGGGCCACGGCGACTCCGCCGAGTCGTCGATCCGCCCGCTGACGCTCGCCGAGTTCATCGGCCAGCGCCAGGCGCGCGAGAACCTGTCGATCTTCATCCAGGCCGCCCGTTCCCGCAACGAGGCGCTGGACCATGTGCTGCTGTTCGGGCCGCCGGGGCTGGGCAAGACCACGCTGGCGCAGATCGTGGCGCGCGAGCTGGGGGTGGGCTTCCGCGCCACCTCGGGGCCGGTGATCGCGCGGGCCGGCGATCTGGCGGCGCTGCTGACCAATCTGCAGCCGCACGACGTCCTCTTCATCGACGAGATTCATCGCCTTAATCCCGCCGTGGAAGAGGTGCTCTATCCCGCCATGGAGGATTTCCAGCTCGACCTCATCATCGGCGAAGGCCCATCGGCGCGGTCCATCCGGATCGACCTGCCGCCCTTCACCCTTGTCGGCGCCACGACGCGCAGCGGCCTGATCACGCGCCCCCTGCGCGAACGCTTCGGCATTCCCGTGCGCCTGCAATTCTACGAGCCGGACGAGCTGGAACTGATCGTGCGCCGCGCCGCCGGCGTGCTCGGCATGGGCATCACGCCGGAAGGCGCGCGCGAGATCGCCAACCGGTCGCGCGGGACGCCGCGCGTGTCGGGCCGGCTGCTGCGCCGGGTGCGTGATTTCGCCGCGGTCGCGGGCGTGGAGGAGGTCGACAAGCGGGTCGCCGACGCCGCGCTGACCCGGCTGGAGGTCGACCGGCTTGGGCTGGACAGCATGGACCGCCGCTATCTCGGGCTGGTCGCCAACAACTATGGCGGCGGGCCGGTGGGCGTCGAGACGCTGGGCGCCGCGCTGGGCGAGCAGCGCGACGTGCTGGAGGAGGTGGTCGAACCCTACCTGATCCAGCAGGGCTTCCTGCAGCGCACGCCGCGCGGGCGCATGCTGACCGACCAGGGCTTCCGCTATCTCGGCCTCAACCCGCCGAACGCGCCGCTCCGGCAGCTCGACCTGCTGGACCGGGTTCCCGACCCGACCGAAGGGGACGGCGATGAGTGAGGCGACCACCACCCTCTCGGGCTGGTTCGCGGCGGACGGCACGCACCGTTTCCCCCTGCGGGTCTATTACGAGGACACCGACGCCGGCGGCATCGTCTATCACGCCAATTACCTGCGATTCGCCGAGCGGGCGCGGACGGAGATGCTGTACCTGATGGGCTTCCGTCAGAAGGAGATGGCGGAGGGTTTGGGCGATGTCACAGGTGTGTCATTTGCGGTACGGCGCCTGACCATCGATTTTGACGCCCCTGCCAAGCTGGAGGACACGCTTGAAGTGGAAACCCGAATCGTCGATATCCGCGGTGCCTCCTTCGCAGTTGCACAAGTCATCCGCCGCGACGGTCGCGTGCTGGCGCGCGCCGACCTGCAACTGGTGACGATCAACCGGGCCGGGCGGGCCGTGCGCCTTCCCGAACCGGTGAAAGCGGCGATGGAGTCGCTGCAAGCAAAGCAAAGCTCATCCACGCCTGCCCACTCTTAATCGACCCTTTCCCTTCCACATCCCCGTGCCAACAGCGCAACCGCGAGACTGACTGCGATGGACGCCCTGCAAACCGCCCAACTGGCCGGCACCGCCGCCACGACGGCACATGAGATCACGATCCTCGGCCTGTTCTGGCAGGCCGACGCGATCGTCAAGATCGTGATGATGATGCTCGTCGTCGCCTCGATCTGGTGCTGGGCGATCATCATCGAAAAGCTGATGCGGATCCGCCGCCTGAACGCCCAGGCCGACGCCTTCGAAGAGGCCTTCTGGTCCGGCGGCTCGCTGGATGCACTGTACGACCGCATCGGCCAGACCCCGGCCGACCCGATGGCCGCGACCTTCGCCGCCGGCATGCGCGAATGGCGCCACGCCGCCGACCGCGGCATCGCCGGCACCATGAAGGGCTCGCTGCAGCAGCGGGTCGAGCGGGTGATGGCGGTGACCATCGGCCGCGAGATGGCGCGGGCCGAACGCTACATGACCTTCCTGGCCTCGGTCGGCTCGACGGCCCCCTTCATCGGCCTGTTCGGCACGGTGTGGGGCATCATGAACTCCTTCACCTCGATCGCCGGTTCGGGCAACACCAGCCTCGCCGTCGTGGCGCCGGGCATCGCCGAGGCGCTGTTCGCCACCGCCATGGGCCTGCTGGCCGCCATTCCGGCGGTGCTGTCCTACAACAAGTTCTCCACCGACCTCGGCCGCTACGCCGACCGGCTGGACACCTTCTCGGGCGAGTTCTCGGCGATCCTGTCCCGCCACCTCGAGGAGCGGGGAGCCGCCTGAACCATGGCCGGACAACTCGCAGGCAAGTCCCACGGGCGCGGCAAGCGCCGGGGCTATCGCGCGATGGCCGAGATCAACATGACGCCGTTCATCGACGTCATGCTGGTCCTGCTGATCGTCTTCATGGTCGCCGCCCCGATGCTGACCGTCGGCGTGCCGGTCGACCTGCCCAAGACCAACGCCGCTCCGCTGGAGCAGCAGAAGGACCCGCTGTTCGTCACCGTGCAGACCGATGGCCGCGTCTTCGTCCAGGAGACGCCGGTCGAACTGGCCAACATGGTGCCGCTGCTGATCGCGGTGACCAACAACAACCCGGAGGCCCGCATCCTGGTCCGCGGCGACGCCAAGATCGCCTACGGCAAGATGCTGGAGGTGATGGGCACCATGAGCGCCGCCGGCTTCAAGAAGGTCGGTCTGGTCGCCGAGATGCCGAACGGTCCGACCGCGTCCAGCGCGCGCGTCGGCGCCCCCAAACCGGCGCGTTGAGGCGGGCGGAACTCCCATGCGCAAGCCACTGATCGCCTCGGCGGTGCTGCACGTCGCGCTGGTCGCGCTGTTCGTGCTCGGCCTGCCGCCCAGCGATCGCAAGCTCGAAATCGCCTCATCGATCCCGATCGAGATCGTCGACATCGGCGAGGTCACCCAGGCCGCCCGGGTCGAGAAGGGCGAGCCCAAGCCGGCCAACGCCGCGCCGCGCCCGCCGACGCCGGAGGCCAAGCCGTCTCCGCCGGCGCCCGAGCCGCCGGATGCGGAGGACGAACCGCCGCCTCCGCCCCCGCCGCCGGCCAAGACGCCGGAGCCGCCGAAGGTCGCCCAGGTGCCGCCGCCCCCGCGCGAGCCGACGCCGCCGCCCAAGCCTGCCCCGACTCCTCCCCCTCCGCCGCCACCACCCCCGCCGCCTCCGCCCCCGGATCCGGCGCCCTCGCCGACTCCGAAGCCGCCGGAGCCGCACAAGCCCGAGCCGCCGAAGCCGGAACCGCCCAAACCGGAACCGCCCAAACCGGAACCGCCGAAGCACGAGCCCAAGCCTGAGCCTCCGAAACCGGAGCCGCCCAAGCCGGAGCCGAAGAAGCCCGAGCCTCCCAAGCACGAGCCGAAGCCGGAACCGCCCAAGGCGGAACCGAAGAAGCCGGAGCCGGCGAAGGAGGTCGCCAAGGCCGAGCCGAAGAAGGCGGAGACGCCGGCCAAGCAGCCGGAAAAACCCTCGGCCAAGACCGACCCGCTGTCCGACCTGCTGTCGAACGTCGGGAAGATCAAGCCGTCGGACAACCCGAAGGCGGACGGCAAGGCATCGGCCAGCGCCAACGACGCCAAACCCAGCCAGAAGACCGCGTCCGCGGCGCCGGCCGGGGCGGCCAAGGCAACAAACGGCCCCGACAAGCCGTTCAAGCCATCCGGCCGCGCGCTGGACGCCATCCGCGGCCAGTTGAGCAAGAACTGGAACTTCGACAGCGGACGCAAGGACGCTTCGTCGATGCAGATCGAGATCCACGTCGAGGTCGGCCGCGACCACAGCGTGATCCGCGCCTGGATCGACGAGAAGTACAAGTCGCGCTATCTGTCGGATGCCGCCTTCCGGGCGTCGGCCGACGCGGCGGTGCGCGCGGTCAAACGGTCCAGCCCGCTGGACCTGCTGCCCAGCGAGTTCACGTCGCAGACTTATGAAGACTGGCGCTTCATCGTGTTCAATTTCGACCCGAGGGACATGTTCTGACCATGACGACGAAGACGAGGCTTCTGTTGAAGCTGGCCGGGGCCACCGGCGCGCTTCTCCTCTCCCTCGGCGTTGCCGCTCCGCAGGAGGCGCGCGCCGAGTTGCGCATCGACATCACGCGGGGCGTGTCCGAGCCGCTGCCCATCGCGATCACCAGCTTCGCCGGTGCGGGCGGACGCGATGCCCAGCTGGGCGCCGACATCTCCAAGGTGATCTCCGCCGACCTGGAGCGTTCCGGCCTGTTCAAGCCGCTGGACCCGCGCGGCTTCCTGCAGACGCCGGAACAGCTGCGCAGCGGTGAGCCGCGTTATCCGGACTGGAAGGCGCTGGGTGCCCAGGCCCTGGTCGCCGGCAACACCACGACGGGCGGCGACGGCCGCATGAAGGTGGATTTCCGCCTGTGGGACGTCGCGGCCGGCCAGTACATGCAGGGGCTGAGCTACAGCGCCTCGCCGCAGGAATGGCGCCGCATCGCCCACATCGTGGCCGACGCCATCTATAAGCGTCTGACCGGCGAGGACGGCTATTTCGACACGCGCATCGTCTATGTCGCCGAATCCGGCCCGGCGAACGCGCGCAAGAAGCAGCTGGCCATCATGGACCAGGACAGCGCCAACCACCAGTTCCTGACCGACGGCCAGACCCTGGTCCTGACGCCGCGCTTCTCGCCGACGTCCCAGGAAATCACGTACATGTCGTACTTCAACAAGAAGCCGCGCGTGTACCTGTTCAACATCGACACCGGCCGCCAGGAGGTCCTGGGCGACTTCCCCGGCATGACCTTCGCCCCGCGCTTCTCGCCCGACGGCAACAAGGTCATCATGTCGATGGCCCAGAACGGCAACACCGACATCTACACGCTGGACCTGCGCACCCGCCGCCAGACCCAGCTGACCGACGCGCCGGGCATCGACACCGGTCCCAGCTACTCCCCGGACGGCCAGAAGATCGTCTTCGAGTCGGATCGCGGCGGCACGCAGCAGCTCTATGTCATGGGCGCCGACGGGTCGGGTGTGAAGCGGCTGACCTTCGGCGAGGGCCGTTACGGCACCCCGGTGTGGTCGCCGCGCGGCGATCTGATCGCCTTCACGCGCCAGCGTGGTAGCAGCTTTGCAATCGGCGTAATCCGTCCGGATGGTACCGGGGAACGGATCCTGACCGAAGCCTTCCACGTCGAAGGGCCGACCTGGGCGCCCAACGGCCGTGTCCTCATGTTCTTCAAGGACTTGCCGACGGGCGACGGCCGTGGCCGCAATGCGAACCTGTACAGCATCGACATCACCGGCGCGAATGAGCGTCGCGTGAGCACCCCGGTCGGTGCGTCGGACCCCGCGTGGTCGCCCTTGATTCCCTAGTGGAGTAGTCCTATTTTGCGGCGGCGCGGGAGCAATGCTCAAGACAAAGGTCGGACGTCGTCTTTTCGTCGGGGATTGGCGAAAAGAAGCGGCTCTCGCGCAGACAAAATCCGGCCAATCAACAATTGTCGTTCAAGGGGTCCCTGAACATGCGTATGAAGTTCCTCGCCCTCGCCGCGGTCGCCCTGCTCGCCGCTTGCGAATCCACGCCGAACGACGCCGCCAACGGCGCCAACACCGGTGCCCAGCAGACCTCGGTCCGTCCGGGCTCGGCGGAAGATTTCGTCGTCAACGTCGGCGACCGCGTCTTCTTCGGCCTCGACCGCTTCGACCTGTCGCCGGAGGCTCGCGCCACCCTCGACCGTCAGGCCAAGTGGCTGCAGACCTACGGTTCGGTCACCGTCACCGTCGAGGGCCATGCCGACGAGCGCGGCACCCGCGAGTACAACCTGGCCCTGGGTGAGCGCCGCGCCAACTCGGTGAAGAACTACCTGGCTGCCAAGGGCATCCCGGCCGCCCGCGTCAACGTCGTGTCCTACGGCAAGGAGCGTCCGGCCGTGGTTGGCTCGAACGAGGCCGCCTGGTCGCAGAACCGCCGCGCCGTGACCGTCGTCAACTGATGACGCCGGTCCCCGGCTGACGGGGATTTGGAAAAAGGCGCCGCCGCCGGGCAACCGGGGCGGCGCCTTTTTCTTTTCGGCAGGTGGCAATTGCAAACGAGGCGGGTTCTTTGCGCCGGTGCGCAAGTTCTGCTAAACAGCGGCCATCGCGTCGCCTTTTTCGTTCGCCATGGTCGCCGTGGGTGTTCCCCCCGGCATCAGATCTCCTCAGGATCCCACGCGCATGACCAACATCCGTCCCGTCGCCGCCCTGCTGCTGGGTGGCATGCTCGCGGCAAGCCCCGCCCTGGCCCAGTCGAAGGGGCAGATCGAGCGGCTGCAATCGCTGGAAACCCAGGTAGCGGCGCTGGGCGGTCCGGTGGAGGTGGCGCAACTGTCGCCCTCCGTCGCCGCCGATTTCGAGATCCGGCTGCAGAACCTGGAACGCGCCATCCAGGACCTGACCGGCAAGTACGAGGAGTCGACCTATCAGGTCACCCAGCTGCGCGAACGCCTGGAGAAGGTGAACGCCGACGTCGATTTCCGCCTGAAGGAACTGGAGAAGGGCGGCGGGGCCACCGGCGGAGCGATGGGCGGCGCCATGGCCGATGCCACGCCGTCCAGGCCGTCGAAGGCTGCCGACGAGAAGAAGCCGGCCGACAAGCCGGCGCAGACCGCCGCGGCCAATCCGCCCTCGACCGCCGGCCTGTCGCCGGAAAAGCAGTATGAGCAGGCGTTCGAGCTGCTGCGCAACTCCGACTATGACCGGGCGGAGAAGGCGCTGCAGGAGTTCATCGCCAAGAACAAGTCGCATGCCTATGCCGGCAACGCGCAATATTGGCTGGGCGAGAGCTATTACGTCCGCAACCGCTACCCGGAGGCGGCCCAGGCCTTCGCCGAGGTGCTGTCCAAATACCGCAGCAACCCGAAGGCGGCGGACAGCCTGCTGAAGCTGGGCATGACCCTGCAGCAGATGAACAAGAAGTCGGATGCCTGCACCGCCTTCAACCAGCTGCTGACCAAGTTCCCCGAAGCCTCGGCCAGCGTGAAGCGCCGCGCCGATACGGAGCGCAAGCGCATCAATTGCCCGGCCTGATGGGCGGGGCCGGCGACTCCGATCCGGTATCGCGGGCGGAGTTCGCCCGTGCCATGGCGGCGCTGGGCGGGTTCGAACCGGCGCCGGTCGTCGCCGTCGGGCTTTCCGGCGGCGGCGACAGCATCGCGCTGGCTCTGCTGCTGCGGCATTGGGTCGCAGAGCGGGGCGGAAGCCTGCTGGCGCTGACCGTCGACCACGGCTTGCGGCCCGAATCGGCCGACGAGGCGGCGGCGGTCGGGCAGGCGATGGAGCGGCTCCGCGTGCCTCACCGCATCCTGCGCTGGGAGGGGGAGAAGCCGAGGGCCGGGTTGCAGGCGGCGGCGCGCGCGGCGCGGCACCGGCTGCTGGCCGAAGCCTGTGGCGAGGCCGGCATCCTGCATCTGGCTCTCGCCCACCATCGCGACGATCAGGCGGAGACGGTGCTGCTGCGGCTGGCCCGCGGCTCCGGCATCGACGGGCTGGCCGGGATGGCGGCGGTGCGCGCCGATGGGGCGGTGCGGGTGATCCGGCCGCTGCTCGGCTTTTCCCATGAACGGCTGCGGGCGACCTGCCGCGCCGAGGGTGTCGACTGGATCGAGGACCCGTCCAACCGCAATCCGCGCTTCGCCCGCGCCCGGCTGCGCGCGGCCGTCGATCTGCTGGGTGGAGAGGGGCTGGACAGCACCCGGTTGGGCGAGGTCGCCCGCCGCGCCGGACGGGCGCGGGCGGCGCTGGAACAGGCGACCGCCGGGCTGCTGGCCGAGGCGGCGACCATCCATCCGGAGGGCTGGATCACGCTTGATCCCTCGCCGCTGCTGGCCGCGCCGGCGGAGATCGCGCTGCGGGCGCTGGCCCAGGCGCTGAGCGCGGTCGGCGGGCCGGGCCATCCCGTGCGCGACGAGGCGCTGGAGCGACTGCTCGGTGCGCTGGCGGAGGGGCAGGGCGGGACCCTGGGCGGCTGCGTCGTGCGGCTGCGGCGGGGCACCGTCATGGTGGCGCGCGAGCCGGTCGCGGCAACGGAGCGGCTGAGCGTGCCGCCGGGCGGACGGGTGCTGTGGGACGGCCGCTTCGACCTGCGGGTGTCTCCGCGACATGGCAGGCCCGTCACGGTCGCGGCGCTGGGGGCGGCGGGCTGGCGCGAATGGGTGGCGCGGATGGCTCCGGAGAGGGTGCCGGACCTGCCGGTCCCGGTTCGGGAAACGCTGCCAAGCCTTTGGTCGGGAACGGATTTGCTTGGCGTACCGATGATCGGCGAACGATACGGGTACGACGCCGATGGACAGGACCGGATGGACCGCGCGATCTTCCGGCCGCTTTTGCCGTTGGGAAGACCAGCTTTTACGGTTGTTTCGGACCGGCGCGGCATTATTTAATCAGGGAACGTGCCCGTAGGAGTCCGGGGTGCGGCCTTGTCGGCGCACCGCATGGCGATGGGTTCGCAGAAAGGCGTGTGACGTGAACAATTTCGGCAAGAACCTCGCGCTCTGGATCATCATAGGGCTGCTGCTCGTGGCCCTGTTCAATCTGTTCCAGAGTTCTTCCACCCGCAGCCCGCAAACGACCGTTCCGTTCAGCGAGCTTCTCGCCGAAGTGGACCGGGGCCAGGTTGCAGACGTGACGATCAAGGGCAACCAGGTTTCGGGCCATTTCTCGGACGGCCGCTCCTTCAGCACCTATGTCCCGCCCGAAGCGGGTCTGGTGGAGCGCCTGACCAACAAGAATGTCCGGATCAATGCGGTCCCCGACGACAGCAACGTGCCGTCGCTGTTCTCGGTTCTGCTGTCCTGGTTCCCGATGCTTCTGCTGATCGGCGTCTGGATCTTCTTCATGCGCCAGATGCAGTCCGGCGGCGGCAAGGCGATGGGCTTCGGCAAGTCGCGGGCCCGCCTGCTGACCGAGAAGGTCGGGCGCGTGACCTTCGACGACGTCGCTGGCATCGACGAGGCCAAGCAGGAGCTGACGGAAATCGTCGAGTTCCTGAAGGACCCGCAGAAGTTCCAGCGGCTGGGCGGCAAGATCCCGAAGGGCTGCCTGCTCGTCGGCCCTCCCGGTACCGGTAAGACGCTGACCGCCCGTGCGGTGGCCGGCGAAGCCAATGTCCCGTTCTTCACCATTTCCGGTTCGGACTTCGTGGAGATGTTCGTCGGCGTCGGCGCCTCCCGCGTCCGCGACATGTTCGAACAGGGCAAGAAGAACGCTCCCTGCATCATCTTCATCGACGAGATCGACGCGGTCGGCCGCCATCGCGGCGCCGGCCTGGGCGGCGGCAACGACGAGCGTGAGCAGACCCTCAACCAGCTGCTGGTCGAGATGGACGGCTTCGAAGCGAACGAGGGGGTGATCCTGATCGCCGCGACCAACCGTCCGGACGTTCTCGATCCCGCTCTGCTGCGTCCGGGCCGTTTCGACCGTCAGGTCGTGGTGCCGAACCCCGACGTGCTGGGCCGCGAGAAGATCCTCAAGGTCCACATGCGGAAGGTCCCGCTGTCGCCGGACGTCGACGCCAAGGTCATCGCCCGCGGCACCCCCGGCTTCTCCGGCGCCGATCTGGCGAACCTCGTCAACGAGGCGGCGCTGCTGGCCGCCCGCATCGGCAAGCGCGTCGTCGGCATGGCAGAGTTCGAGGCCGCGAAGGACAAGGTCATGATGGGTGCGGAACGCCGCTCCATGGTGATGACCGAGGACGAGAAGAAGCTGACCGCCTACCACGAGGCCGGCCACGCCATCTGCGCCATCCACTGCGTCGACAGCGACCCGGTCCACAAGGCCACGATCATCCCGCGCGGTCGTGCGCTGGGCATGGTGATGCGCCTGCCGGAAGGCGACCGCATCAGCCTGTCGCAGGCCAAGCTGCTGGCCGACCTGACGGTGGCCATGGGCGGCCGCATCGCCGAAGAGCTGATCTTCGGCAAGGAGCGGGTGACCACCGGCGCCTCGGGCGACATCAAGATGGCGACCGAGATGTCGCGCCGCATGGTGACGGAGTGGGGCATGAGCGACAAGCTCGGCCCGCTGCTCTACGGCGAGCCGACGCAGGAGGTGTTCCTGGGCCATTCGGTGACCCAGCACAAGAACATGTCCGACCGCACCGCCCAGTTGGTCGACGAGGAAATCCGCCGCATCGTGGACGAGAGCTACGACCGCGCCCGGACCATCCTGACCGAGAACATCGACCAGCTGCACACCCTGGCCAAGGGCCTGCTGGAGTACGAGACGCTGAGCGGCGACGAGATCAACCGTCTGCTGCGCGGCGAGCCGATCCTGCGCGACGACGACCGCGAGACGATGCCCGTCCCGCCGCGTCCGACCACCGGCAGCGGCCGCCGGTCCTCCGTCCCGCCCAGCAGCGGGCAGGAGAGCGGCGGCATCGGTCCGGAACCGCAGGGCACTTGAGGGCTTTCAAGGGCTGACATGAAGAAGGCGGCGCTGCGAGGCGCCGCCTTTTTTGTTGGGAGAGTTTCTGAGGTGGAGAGCGCTTTGTCCTCCTGACCCTCAGAGCGCGCCCTTCTGTTCGCGGCGACGGTCCAGTGCGACGTCGAACTGGCGCAGCAGCTTCTGCATGCCCTCGAAGTACAGCTTGCGCGAGGGCGTGTTCTTCATGCAGCGGGCGTCCAGATGGGCGACGCTGGTCAGCGCCGAGACGCAGTAGCCGAGCAGCCAGTAGCGCGAGCGGATGCTGCGCAGGTAGTCGCGGAACGGCTCCGGCTGGCCGTTCATGAAGCTGCTGAAGGCGGTCTCGTAGTCCGACAGGATGGTGCGGATGTCGAGCAAAGTGGTTTCCAGCAGCTTGCCCACCTTCTCGATGTGCATCAGCAACTGGGTCTCGTAGGGCTTGTGCATGCGGATGTCGACCGGGATGCACTCGCGCGACTTCAGCCAGGTCAGGATGACGCGGGCGCGCGGGGCGATGCGGCGCAGCTGGTATTCGTAGAAGGTGGTGCCCTTCCAGGCGCTGAAGATGGTGTCGGCCTCCGACCGTTCGATGCCGAAGGCGGAGACGAACAGGCCGGCCTCTTCCAGATTGGGATTCCAGATGGCCTCGAGGAAGCGTTCGATGCTCTGGGCGTTGCCCTGGCTGCCGGACAGCGCCTTGCGAACGATCGGCTCGATGCGGGCGCGAATCAGGCGGCGGAGCTGGTGGTCCTCCTCGTTGGAGATCAGCCAATGGCGCGGATCGATGTTGACCTTTTCCGCCTCGAAACAGGTCTTCAGCAGGAAGGCGTCGAGCGACGGCACGTCGTCGATCATCGACAGCATCTTCATGTCGCCGATGATGCCGTTCTCTTGCGGACCGTGCTTGATGCCGAATTGCTCTTCCAGCAGCGTATCGCTGTTGCGGCCGCGCAGATAGACGGCGACGCCGCCGGATTCGGGCGACCTGGCGTTGTGCGGCACATAGATTCCGGTTTCGACAGGCCGGCTGCCGCCCTCCAGATCCTCATCCTCGGCGATGGGGTCGCCGCCGTCGTCTTCGCGGTCGTCGAAGTTCGGGTATTTGAACAGGATGCAGTTGTTCAGGCCCTGGGCCTTGAACATGCGCTGCTCTTCCGGAATCTCGCGCGTGATGGCGATGAGATTCATCGACACGCTGGATCCGCCATAGAGGATCTGCTCAAGGATCGGAGAAACCGAGTCCATTTTCTTGCGAGCGCGCATGAATATTACCCAAATCCGCGAATATTGCGCAAATCATAAACGCCGTTTTTGCAAACGCAAAGAGGGATCGGCGGACCGATCCCTCTCTTCATCATGCGATTGCGGGCGCCGTTCTCCGGCTCAACCGACCGGATTTCAGCCGGCCTTCGGCGTGCCGCCCAGCGAGCCCAGCAGGCTGGCGACCTCGGCCGCCTCGTCCACCGCGACCATGCCGACGGTGTGATAGCCGCTGTCGACATGCATCACCTCGCCGGTGACGCCGCTGCCCAGATCGGACATCAGGAACAGGCCGGCGCCGCCGACCTCCTGGATGGTGACGTTGCGCTTCAGCGGGGCGTTCAGCTCGTTCCACTTCAGGATATAGCGGAAGTCGCCGATGCCGCTGGCGGCCAGAGTCTTGATCGGACCGGCGGAGATGGCGTTGACACGGATGTTGCGGCCACCCAGATCGACGGCCAGGTAACGCACGCTGGCCTCCAGCGCCGCCTTGGCGACACCCATCACGTTGTAATGGGGCATGACGCGCTCGGCGCCGTAGTAGGATAGAGTGAGCAGGCTGCCGCCGTCCTTCATCAGCGGCACGGCGCGCTGCGCCACCGCGGTGAAGGAGTAGCAGGAGATGTCCATGGTGCGCAGGAAGTTGGCCCGCGTCGTGTCCAGGTACAGCCCGTCCAGCTCGTTCTTGTCGGAAAAGGCGATGGCATGAACCACGAAGTCCAGCTTGCCCCATTCCTGTTCGATGGCGGCGAAGGTCGCGTCGATGCTGGCCTCGTCCGTCACGTCGCAGGGCAGGACGAGCTTGGCGCCGACCTGCTCGGCCAGCGGCTTCACCCGCTTCAGCAGCGCATCGCCCTGATAGGTGAAGGCAAGCTCCGCCCCGTGCTGGGCCAGGGTGGAGGCGATCCCCCAGGCGATCGAACGATCGTTGGCCACGCCCATGATCAGGCCACGCTTGCCGGCCATGAGCGGCATCGGATTGGACATCGGAACCTCGTGAACGACGGATGTGCTGCGGGACGAGCCGCGAAAAGTGGGGCGCATCCTACACGAAAGCGCCCACCGGTCAAACCGACGCGGGTGGTCCCGCCGCAGGAGGCGCCGCATGGCTCACCCTAAGCACAGTGACGGGCGGGAGGAGGAGGAGCGCAGCCGCATCCTGTCCGGCCTGAGGGAGCTTGGCGGCTTCTTCGGCCATTCGATGCTGCGCTTCTACAACGACAACTGTTTCCAGACCGCGGCGGCGCTGACCTATACCTCGCTGCTGGCCATCGTGCCGATGATGACCATCGGCTTCGCCATCTTCTCCGCCTTCCCGGCATTCAGCGCGCTGCAACTGCGGATCCAGACGGCGCTCGTCAAGAATCTGGTGCCGGAGATCGGCGACGCGATCCTGGAATATCTCGGCCGCTTCATGGCGAACGCCGGGCAGATGCCGATCTTCGGCGTGATCGGGCTGGCGGTGTCGGCGGTGCTGCTGATCTGGACGATAGAGGGGTCCTTCGCCACCGTCTGGCGCGTGCGCGAACCGCGATCCTACGTGACCCGCATCCTGTCCTTCTGGGCGGTGGTGTCGCTGACCCCGCTGTTCGCCGGCGCCAGCCTGTCCCTGTCCAGCACGCTGTGGACCGCGCTGGAGGTGGCGCATCTGCAGGGCGTGGTCCATCCGCTGGCGGGAATCGGCATGCTGCTGCCGTTCGGGCTGCAACTGCTGGGCTGCACGCTGCTGTATCTGGTGATCCCGAATCGCGACGTGTTCTGGCTGGACGCGCTGTGCGGCGGCGCCATCGGCTCGATCCTGCTGGAAGGGTCGAAGGCGATCTTCGGCTGGTACATGCGCGAATATCCGGCCTACCAGACCATCTACGGCGCCCTGTCGGTGGTGCCGATCTTCCTGTTCTGGCTCTACATCGCCTGGTCGACGGTGCTGTTCGGCGCGGTGGTCGCCGCTTCCCTGCCGGAATGGCGCGCCGGAAAGGTCACCCGCGGCGGCATGGAGGGGCTGCTGCCGGCCCAGCGGCTGGCGCTGGCGCTGGCCGTCCTGCACGAACTGATGGAGGCCAGCCGGCTGGGGGTCGGCATGCGCCGGCGCACGCTGGTCGGCCGGGTGCCGGTGGGGACGCTGTTGATCGACGGCATCCTGGAGCAGCTGCGCGACGCCCATTGGGTTGCCCACACCACGCGCGACGCCTGGGTGGTCACCCGCGACATGGGCGAGGCGACGTTGCTGGAGCTGATGAAGGCGCTGGGCATCGGCATGCGCGGCTCCGTCCACGGGCTGGGCGGGCTGGACCTGCCGTGGCAGGAGCGCACCGCCCGCCTGCTGGACGCCGCCGAGGCCCGGCAGAGCGACCTGCTGAACGTGCCGCTGAAGAACCTTCTGAATGACGATCTGCCGCCGGAGGGGCAACCGATGGGGCAGGGGGCAGGGCCGGTGCCGCTGCGGGCGGTTAAGAAGTGACTCCCTCTCCCGCCCCGGGAGAGGGAAGGGGCCCAAGCATAGCTTGGGAAGGGTGAGGGGGGGCACGAAGCCATGCGCTTCGGGATTCTTGGATCACCCCTCACCCTCCCCACGCCTTCGGCGCGGGTCCCCTCCCTCTCCCGGGGCGGGAGAGGGCACCTATCCCTCTACTCCAGCCCGGCCTTCTTGCGGACGTCGTAGCTGCGGGTCTTGGCCCATTGCTCGACGAACTTGACCAGTTCGGCGTCGGGCGGGTCGGGCAGGACAACCTTCAGCTTCACATACTGGTCGCCGGGCTGCTTGGTGGCCTGATTGACCACGCCCTTGCCGCGCAGACGCAGGACCGAGCCGGTGTTGGCGCCGGGCGGAACCTTCACCGCCACCTTGCCGCTGATCGTCGGGACGTTGACGGTGGCGCCCAGAACCGCCTCGTTCAGGGTGATCGGCACCTCGACATGGATGTCGCTGTCCTGCCGGGTGAAGTAGGGGTGCGATTCGACATGCACCTCGACGATGGCGTCGCCGTTGGGCATGCCGCCCATGCCGGGCAGGCCCTGGCCCTTCAGGCGCAGCTTCGTCTCGTTCTCCGTCCCGGGCGGGATGGCGACGTCGATGCTCTTGCCGTTGGACAGGTTGATCCGGCGCTTCGACCCGTTCGCCGCCTCGACGAAGGGGACGGTGACGGAATAGGAGATATCGCTGCCCCGCACCCGCGGCCCGGTGGAGCCGCCGGTTCCCGCACCCGCTCCGGCCCCCGCGCCCGGGCCGCCGGGGCGGCGCCGGCCGCCGCCGAACAGGTCGGAGAACCAGTCGTCGCCGCCGCCGAAGAAGGTGTCGTCGGCCGTGCTGCTGTAGGCCCGGCCGCGGCTGCCGGATGAGCGGCCGCGCGAGCCGAAGCCCGCGTGCCGTTCCTGCCCCGACGGGTCGATCTCGCCACGGTCGTAGCGGGCGCGCTTCTCGGCATCCGACAGCAGCGTGTAGGCGGCCGAGATTTCCTTGAACCGTTCCTCGTTGGCGGCGTCGCCCGGCTTCAGGTCCGGGTGATGCTGCTTGGCGAGCTTGCGGTATGCCTTCTTGATGTCGTCGGCACTGGCGGACCGGCTGACGCCGAGAACGCTGTAGGGATCGCGCGTAGCCACGGGCAGAGGGTTCCCGCCCCAGGGGGGCTCAGAGGTTGCGAGTGCGGGGTGCTGGTCGGCGAGTTACGAGTTGCCGATGATCTTCCACGTACCGTCGGCCTGTTTGCAAGCGGTTCCGTACGCCTGCTCCGTCCGGCCCTTCACGACGATGGTCTGCTGGAACTCGCGGCAATAGGTGCCGGCGCTGCTGTAGCCGTCGCGGGTGGTGACGATCGTCCCGGAATTGCCCGACTGCGGGTTGTTCCAGTTGATGCGGTCGCCGATCGGGGCGGCGTAGGCCTGACGGGCCGCGGTCTCGGCATAGCCGGCGTCGGCGCGGTCGAGCGAGCTGCCGATCTCCTTGCCGATGAAGGCGCCGAGCAGGGTGCCGACGCCGGTCGCCACCAGCTTGCCGGTTCCGCCGCCGATCTGCGAGCCGATCAGGCCGCCGGCGACCGCGCCGCCCGCCGTGCCGATCGTTTCCTTCTGGCCACCCAGCTGGCAGCCGGCCAGCAGGCCGGCGACGATCATGGCCGGAACGACTTTCTTCACGAACATCCTTGCGCCTCGAAAAGGTTGGTTGCCGCGGCACCTTATCGGTGGCTTCGCGGTGGACAGTGATATAAGCGACCCTATGCTTGCTGTGAATTGTGATGAGGCTGTGACCCTTACGCTTTTGCACGGAATCCAGCTCGCGCTCCCCCGGCCGGCCGGCGGCGCGGGCCCTATCGATACAGGACCACAGGCATGACGGACAGCACCGACCGCGACCCCTACGACCTCTTCGCCGAATGGATGAAGGAGGCGGAGCAGAGCGAACCGAACGATCCCAACGCCATGGCGCTCGCCACCGCCGACGCCAACGGCATCCCGTCGGTGCGGATGGTTCTGCTGAAGGGGATCGATCCGCGCGGTTTCGTCTTCTACACCAACACCGAAAGCCGGAAAGGCGCCCAGCTGCTGGCGAATCGGAACGCCGCCCTTTGCTTCCATTGGAAGAGCCTGCGCCGTCAGGTGCGGGTGGAGGGGCCGGTGGAGGTCGTCACCGATGCCGAGGCCGACGCCTATTTCGAAAGCCGCCCGCGCGAAAGCCGCATCGGCGCCTGGGCCTCGCTGCAGTCGCGCCCGCTGGAGGGGCGGTGGGAGCTGGAGAAGCGCGTGGCCCAGTTCGCCGCCAAATACGCCATCGGCACCGTGCCGCGGCCGCCGCACTGGACCGGCTTCCGCGTGCTGCCGTCGCGGATCGAATTCTGGCGCGACCGCCCGTTCCGCCTGCATGACCGGCTGGTCTTCCTGCGCGCCGAGGGGACCGACGGCACGCAGACGGGTTGGACCACCGAGCATCTTTATCCGTAAACCGGGGCGCCGCAGGCACACGCCGGCCGTAAGCGACCCGTAAGGATGGGCCGCTACGGTCGCGCGCCGGCCGGGGCGGCCGGACAAATCGATGGGGGGGAGCATTGAGCGACAGTGCGCAAGACGCGGCATCGGCGGACCGGCTGCGCCGCTATGCCACCTATGCCAGCGTGTCGGTGGCTTCCACCCTGATCGCGGCGAAGCTGGCCGCCTATCTGCTGACCGAATCGGTCAGCATCCTGTCGTCGCTGATCGATTCCTGCACCGACCTGATGGCGTCGGTGGTGACGCTGCTGGGGGTGCGCCACGCCCTGCGCCCGGCCGATGCCAACCACCGCTTCGGTCACGGCAAGGCGGAGGCGCTGGCCGCGCTCGCCCAGGCGGCCTTCATCGGCGGCTCCGCGGTGCTGTTGAGCATCGAGGCGGTGCGGCGGCTGATCCGGCCGGAGCCGATCACCGAAGGCACGATGGGCATCGCCGTGATGCTGCTGTCGATCGTGCTGACCGCCGGGCTCATCACCTTCCAGCGCCGGGTGCAGTCGGCCACCGGCTCCGTCGCCATCGGGGCGGATCGGCTGCACTATTCCGGCGACCTGCTGATGAACAGCGCGGTCATCGTCGCCATCCTGCTGACCGAGGCGACTGGGCTGACGGTGGTCGATCCGCTGTTCGGCATCGGCATCGCCCTGTTCCTGCTGAACGGCGCCCGCGGCGTGGCGCGCGACGCGCTGGACGTGCTGATGGACCGCGAACTGGCCGAGGAGGAGCGCGGGCGCATCGTCGAACTGGCGCGGGCCGAGCCCGGGGTGCGCGGCCTGCATGACCTGCGCACGCGCAATGCCGGCACCGGCTGTTTCATCGAACTGCATCTGGAACTGGATGGCGACCTGAGCCTGACCGCCGCGCACGAGATCGCCGACCGGGTGGAGCGGCGGCTGCAGGAGGCCTTCGCGAATTCCGACGTCATCGTTCACCAGGAGCCGGCCGGGCTGGCCGACGAACGGCTTGATCATCGGATCGCCGGCTGAAGCACCGGTGGTTGTGGGCGGTGCAGCCGGCGATACGGGGCCGTAGTGCGGGATAACCCGCATTTCGCGTCGGGCGAGGGGTATCGCACAATCGCCGGGCGTGTCCTCCCCTTAGGGTATCCTACCAAAGGACAGGGGTGCCTGGCATCAAACCGGCACCCCGTTCGTTGCGAATCTGTATCAAAAGCGCAATAATAGTTCTTGGGAGAAAGCGCTCGGCTACAAAACAGCAAGAATGGTGGACAAGATGGATGGTGGCTTTGGGCTTCGTCCGCATCTGATCGCGGACATTGCGCAGGAAGCAGGCAATCTCGGAATCGAGATCGCGGATATCGCCGGCCATATCGAGGATGTGAACGCCCGCGTCACCCACCAGTCGGAGGTGTTCACGCAACTGCGCGACACCGGCGCCAAGATGTCGCGCAGCACGCAGCGTATTTCGGAGGCGTCGGCCGTCGCGCGCTCGGTCACCGAGCAGGCGCGGCAGGAGGTCGACAGCTCCCACGACCGGGTGCAGCAGTCGCTGTCCGACATCCATGCGCTGGTGTCGTCGGTGACGGGGATCGAGGGGCAGATCGCCGGGCTGCGCGAGGCGCTGGACCGCGTCGGCAAGGTCGCCAAGGAGATCTTCACCATCGCCAAGCAGACCAACCTGCTGGCACTGAACGCCACCATCGAGGCCGCCCGCGCCGGGGAGGCCGGGCGCGGCTTCGCCGTGGTGGCGAACGAGGTGAAGTCGCTGTCCACCAAGACCAGCGAGGCGACGACGGAAATCGACTCGACGCTGAAGGTGCTGAACGAGCAGGCCCAGCGCCTGATGGCGGAAAGCGCGGCCAGCGCCGCCAAGGCCCGCGCGGTCAGCGAGGGCACCACCGCGATCGGCACGGTGATCGAGACGGTCGGCCGCGCCATGCGCGAACTGAACGGCGAGACCGACAAGATCGACGCCGCCTCCGCCGAGATCGGCGGCAACTGCGGCGAGCTGGAGCGCGAGATCACCGATCTGGCGGCGGGCGTGAAGCTGTCCAGCGACAATCTGGCGCAGGCGCGCGACCGGGTGAACAATCTGGTCGGCATGAGCGAGCGTCTGATCGGCATCACCGCCGAACTGAACATCGAGACGGTCGATACCCCCTTCATCGCCGCGGTCAAGGATGCCGCCGCCAAGGTGTCCGCCGCCTTCGAGGACGCGCTGGCCCGCGGCGACATCAATGAATCCGACCTGTTCGACCGCAATTACCAGCCGATCGCCGGATCGGACCCGCAGCAGATGCTGACCCGCTACACCCAGCTGTGCGACCGCGTGCTGCCGGGAATCCAGGAACCGGTGCTGGCGGCCAACAGCCGCATCGTCTTCTGCGTGGCGATCGACGAGAACGGCTATCTGCCCACCCACAACCGCCAGTTCAGCCAGCCGCAGGGCCGTGACCCGGTGTGGAACGCCGCCAACTGCCGCAACCGCCGCATCTTCAACGACCGCGTCGGTCTGGCCGCCGGGCGCAACACCAAGCCCTTCCTGCTGCAGACCTATCGGCGCGACATGGGCGGCGGGAAATACACCCTGATGAAGGACGTCTCCGCCCCCGTCACCGTCCGCGGCCGCCATTGGGGCGGGCTGCGGCTGGCCTACAAGGTGTAGCGGCACGCGCAACGCGTACGGCCAGGCTCACGGCCAAGCGAACGGAAAGCCGAACTTCCCTCTTGATCCGTATCAACGCATACGATCAGCCTTGCGGGTGAAATGGCGGGGCAGAGGGAGCGACCATGAAATATGTCGATGAGTTCCGCGATCCGGTGCTTGCCCGCAACGTCGCCGCCGCCATCGCGCGGGAGGTGCGGGCTGACCGCTCCTATCACCTGATGGAGTTCTGCGGCGGCCACACCCACGCCATCTCCCGCTATGGCATTCCCGACCTGCTGCCGGACAATGTGCGCATGATCCACGGGCCGGGCTGCCCGGTCTGCGTCCTGCCGGTCGGGCGGATCGACGACGCCATCGCGCTGGCCCGCCGGCCGGAGGTGACGCTGTGCACCTACGGCGACGTCATGCGGGTACCGGGGTCGGGGCGGCTCAGCCTGCTGAAGGCCAAGGCGCAGGGCGCCGACGTGCGCATGGTGGTGTCGGCCGACGCGGCGGTGCGCATCGCCGCTGAGAACCCCGACCGGCAGGTGGTGTTCCTCGCCATCGGCTTCGAGACGACGACTCCGCCCACCGCGCTGGCGGTGCGGGCGGCGGCGGCGCAGGGGCTGACCAACTTCTCCGTCTTCTGCAATCATGTGCTCACCCCCTCGGCCATCCAGGGCATTTTGGCGGGGGCGGACGAGGGGCTGTCGCTCGACGGGTTCGTCGGGCCGGCCCATGTCTCCGTCGTCATCGGGTCGGAAGCCTACGCCCCCGCCGCGGTCGAACACGGCAAGCCGGTGGTGATCTCCGGGTTCGAGCCGCTGGACGTGCTGCAATCCATCCTGATGCTGGTCCGCCAGATCAACGACGGGCGGGCGGAGGTGGAGAACCAGTTCACCCGCGCCGTCACCGCCGACGGCAACCGCAAGGCCCAGGCGCTGGTGCTGGAGATCTTCGAGACCCGGCCGAGCTTCGAATGGCGCGGCCTGGGCAGCATCCCGCACAGCGGGCTGAAGCTGCGCGAGGCCTATGCCGCCTTCGACGCCGAGCGGCGCTTTCCCATCGCCGGGGCCAGCGTGCCCGACCACAAGGGCTGCGATTGCGGCGCCATCCTGCGCGGGGTGAAACGGCCGGTCGACTGCAAGCTGTTCGACACCGTCTGCACCCCGGAAAACCCGATGGGGTCCTGCATGGTCTCGGCCGAAGGCGCCTGCGCGGCGCACTACACCTATGGACGGTTCCGCGACGCCTGACCGCCGCCGGGCGATGCGTCTCAGCCGTTGCGACCTTTCACCGCAGGCTGGACGATGGCTGCTGGACGAACGCCGCGCGGTTAAACATGATGCATATGAAACAATCCGTTGGGCCGGCCATCCACCCCATGGCATCGGCCCCACGGAAAACGGCAGACGTCGCAAGACTTCGCACTTCATACCGGGAGGACCCGCATGACCTACAAGCATATCCTCGTCCATCTCGACAGCAGCCCGCATGTCGAGGCGCGACTCGACGCCGCCATCGCGCTGGCGCAGAGCCACGGCGCCTTCCTGCGCGGTCTGTTCGCGCAGGGCGACCGCAACGCCAGCAGCGTGATCGCCCGCCGGTCCAGCGACCATCTGGTCGAGGCGGCGGCGCGCAGCGAGGCGCTGTTCAACGAGAAGCTCGCCGCGTCCGGCCTGCAGGGCCATTGGCACGGTCTGACCCACGGCGAATACAACCACGTGATCCGCGAGGTCATCATCTGGTCGCGCTTCGCCGACCTGACGGTGCTGGGCCAGTATGACCGCGAGGCCGGATCGCAGGCCGCGCCGGAGGAACTGAACGAGCAGGTGGTGCTGAACTCCGGCCGCCCGGTGCTGGTCGTCCCCTATGCCGGCCGCTTCCCGGTGATCGGCAAGCGCGTCGCCGTCGCCTGGAATGCGGAGCGCGAGGCCGCCCGCGCCCTGTCCGACGCCATGCCGATGCTGGAGAAGGCATCCGAGGTAACGGTCATCACCGTGTTGACCCAGGCCTCGAACGCCGCGCCGGAAGCGCCGCGGGTCGGGCTGCTCGACCATCTCGCCTTCCATGGCGTGAAGGCGGAACAGACCCACTTCACGGTCAACGACATCGGCGCGATGGACGCCCTGCTGGCCCGTGCCATGGACACCGGCGCCGACCTGCTGGTGATGGGCGCCCACGGCCATTACGGCTTCCCGTTCCTGCATCGCGGCAGCGGGACGCGCCACGTCCTGCGCACCTGCCCGGTGCCGCTGCTGCTGTCGCACTGAGGCATTGCGGGGGGAGGGGCAAAACTCCTCCCCCCAATTCTCCCCTCACGCCGCCTTCACCCCGCTCAGGAAGCTCTCCACCTCCTGACGCAGGCGGGTCGATTCGGTGCTGAGGTGGTCGGCGACGCTGCGGACCTCGCCGGCGGCGCGGCCGGTGTCGCCGGCCGCGCGGGTGACGCCGACGATGTTGCTGGTCACCTGCTGGGTGCCCTGGGCCGCTTCCTGGACGTTGCGGCTGATTTCCTGGGTCGCCGCGCTCTGCTGTTCCACCGCCGAGGCGATGGTCGCCGAGATCTGGCTGATCTCCGTGATGATTCGGCCGATCTCCTCGATGGCGGAAACCGCCTCGCGGGTCGCGCCTTGGATGGTGGCGATCTGGCCGGTGATATCCTCCGTGGCCTTCGCCGTCTGGTTGGCCAGGCTCTTCACCTCGCTCGCCACCACCGCGAAGCCCTTGCCCGCTTCGCCGGCGCGCGCCGCCTCGATCGTGGCGTTGAGCGCCAGCAGGTTGGTCTGCGCCGCGATGTTGTTGATGAGGTCCACCACCTCGCCGATCTTCTGCGCGCCGTCGGCAAGTCCGGAGACGACGCCGTTGGCCCGGCTGGCGCCGCTGACCGCCTGTTCGGCGACGCGGGTCGACTGCGAGACCTGACGGCCGATCTCGGCGATGGAGGAGGACAGTTCCTCCGCCGCGGCGGCGACGGTCTGGACGTTGGCGGAGGCCTGCTCGGCGGCCGACGCGACCGTGGTGCTCTGCCGGTTGGTCTCGTCGGCGGTGCTGGTCAGCATGCCGGCCGACTGCTGCATCTGGGTCGCCGCCCCCGACAGGCTCTGCACCACCGCGGTAACATTGCCTTCGAAGCTGCGCATCAGCTCCTCCAACCGGGCGGCGCGGCGGGCCTTGGCTTCTTCCTCGGCGCGCTGGGCGGTTGCGAGGCTGTCGGCCTCGATGGCCTTGCGCTTGAAGACATCCATGGCTTCGGCCATGGCGCCGACCTCGTCCTTGCGCCCGACGCCCGGGACCTCGACCGTCCGTTCGCCGCCGGCCAGACGGCCCATGGCGGCGGTCATGGCGACGATGGGCGAGGCGATGGCCCCGCGCAGCACCATTCCGGCGGTCACGGCGACCAGAACGGAAACCAGCGCGCCGACGATGGCGGTGAGATAGCCGGCCGAGAAGGCGGCCTTCTGTTCGTCCTTGCGCAGGGTCAGCAGCGCCCGCTCGGTGTCTTCGATCTGCGTGACCAACGCGCGGATACTGTCCATCGAGGCCTTGCCCAGCGCCTTCGCTTCCATCGCGCGGGCTTCCTCGCGCGATTCGGCCTTGGACATCAGGGCGATTTCCTTTTCCGCCACGGTCTGGCGCCAGGTGGCGGCGTGTTTGCGCAGTTCTTCCAGCCGGGCCTGCTGCTGCGGGTTGTTGGAGGTCAGCGACTTCACCTCCGCCAGGGCGCGGTCGAACGCCTGTTCACCCTTGCGATAGGGCTCCAGGAATGCCTGGTCGCCGCTGACCAGATAGCCGCGCAGTCCGGTCTCCTGGTCGACCATCGCCGCCAGCACCGCGTCGGTGGTCTGGATCACGCGGTAGGTGTGGATCGTCCAGCCGATGGAGGATTGGATGGACGACAGCGTGGTGTAGTTGGCAAGGCTGATCGCACCGATGATGACGATCAGGGTGCCGAATGCCGTCAACAGCTTTCCGCCGATGCGGAGATTGGTGAACCAGGACATGTCTTGCGCCTCATGTGACCGGACGAGCTCGATTCTTGCGGACTGCCGCCTCGCCTTGCGGAGGTGCGCTTGATCGGGGGGCACCCAAGCCGTTCCGATGCAGCCATTCGGCAAGGCAGGAAAATCGACTTCGATCATAGAAAATTTCACGCATGGCGAAATCTTCCGTCCGCCACATAAGGCCTATACCTGCCTTGCAAACAAAGCGTTAACGGCGCAAGGTTGTTCTACCGATGGTAACTGAATGGAGCGCCGCAATTGCCGCCGCGCGCATGCGGCTTCGCGACGCAGCAACCTGTGCGTATCGGATGGCCGCTTTTGCGGTCAGCGACGCAGGCGCATGTCGATGTGCGGAATGCCGAAGTCGTCGTAGGGTTCGGTGACCCGAGCAAAGCCGAAGCTGCCGTAAAAGCGCTCCAGATAGAGCTGTGCGCCGATCAGCACGTCGCGGTCGGGCCAGCGTTCCGCCAGCACCGCCAGCGATTCCGCGACCAATGCGCGGCCCAACCCGGTGGAGCGTTGCGACGGGTCCACCGCCAGCCGGCCGAAGGAAACCGGCGCGTCGGCATCTTCGCCATCCGGCTCAAGGCAGCGGGCGCAGCCGACGATGGCGCCGGTGCCGTCCCTCGCGATCAGGTGAAGCGCGCCGGGGTCGCGGCCGTCGATGTCGGGATAGGGGCAGGCCTGCTCGACCACGAACACGCGGCTGCGCAAGGCCAGCAGGTCGTGCAGATCGGTCAGCGACAGGGCGTCGAAAGCGACGCGGCGGATCGGCGGAGGGAACATCCTGGGCGGCTCAGGCGATCGCGTTGCGGATCATGTAGTCGGCGATGTCCTTGGGCTTGACCTTGACCTCGGTCAGCGGCTCGTCGGCGGTCATCGCCTTGGCGACCAGCAGGCTGTTCTGTACGTTGGTCAGGGTGATGCGGTAGACGCCGGCGGCGCCCTTCAGGCGCGGGTAATAGGTGGGGTCGATCACCTTCTCGCGCCGGCCCAGCCGGGCCAGCGCGCCGTCCTCGTCCAGATCCTCGACCTGTTTGGACTGCACCAGCTTCCAGTCGGATTCGCCACCCCAGCCGGCGGCGACGGCGGCCTTCGCCGCGGCCTCGTCCTCCGCGACTCCCAGCTTGTAGATGTGCTTACCCTGGCCGACGTCGGACGCCCATTTGGTCAGGGCGGCGCTGCGCGCGACATAGACGACGGGCATGACGACTCGATCCTCCCGGCACAGGCTGGTGGAGTTGGGTTATTGCAGCGACGACTGGCGGGCGATGGGCGTGATCAGGATGCGGCTGACGACGTCCTTGCCGAACATCGCGATCACCGATTCGTCGATCCGGCGGCGCAGAGCGGGGACGTTCGCGATGTTGCCGCGGACGATCCAACCCTCGTCGATGCCCTTGTAGATGGCGGTCAGGATGGCGTCGTGCAGGCGGGGGATGCTCAACTGCACCTCGCCCAGCTTCAGCGCGTCGCCGATTTCCAGGTTCACTTCGACCTGGGTGTATTTCTCGATCCGGCCGGCATTCACCACCGGGACCATCAGCGGCTTGATCCGCACCGACGGCGGCAGGGCGCCCGGCGCCCCTTCGTTCGCGGCGGCCGGCAGCGCCGACGGCAGGGTCAGGAACAGGGCAAGGCAGAGGGCAGGCAGAAAGCCGCGCATGACAGACACCGCGAAGGACCGGATGGCTGGGATGCTACCGGTCCGACGCGGCGGTTGCAACCGCCGCCCGGGTCTTTTGCCGGCCCGGGGGCGATTGGTCACGGTCTGGCTGGGATCAGGCGGCCTTCCTGCCGCCGGCGGTCATCGCCTTCTTGTTGATGTCGCCGATCGCCAGCTTGTTCAGCAGGGAGTCGGTGTCCTTTTCCTCCTGCAGCGTCTCGTCCAGCAGCTTGGCGACCTTGTCGAGGCCGCAGGCGGTGGCGTAGGCGTGGAGCGTGCCGTAGCTGGCGATCTCGTAATGCTCCACCTTCTGGGCGGCGGCGAGCAGGGCGGCGTCCTGCACCTCGGGCGCCAGACCCATCTCCAGGATTTCCTGCGCCTCGCTGATCAGCCCCTCCATCGCGTCGCAATGCTTGCCGCGGGGGCGGGTGTCCAGTTCCTCGAACACCTGCTGCAGCCGCTCGATCTGGCCGTTGGTCTGTTCCAGATGGGTCTCGAAAGCCTTGCGCAGCTGGTCGGAGCTGACGGCCCTGGCCATCTTGGGCAGGGCCTTCGCGATCTGCTTCTCGGCGTGGTAGATGTCGCGAAGATCCTCGATCAGCAGATCCTGCATCGTCTTGGCGGCCATTATGATGGTCCTTCCTCGCTGTGGGTGTTGGCGGAGCGGGGCTCCTGCGCGCCGAATGGCAGCGGGAACAACAGCGGCGGCCACCGGGCGTTGCGGTCTCGAACGGAGATCGGCCTTCGGACAGGGGAGGGGATGGGTCATGACGGCAGCGGGCGGCGACGGCGAGGTGCTGTTCGAGTTCCAGCGGGTCGGCAGCTATCTGAGGGTCACCGCCATCGACGCGAAGACGGGCGTCGAGGTGACGGTGGCCGGCCCGGCGACCGGCAGCCAGGAACTGCTGAAGCGGACGGCGATCAACAAGCTGCGCTTCGTCCAGAACAAGAACGCGGAAGGCGGAAGCCCGGCCGGTGGTGCGGGCAGGCCGGGACCGAAGGGGCGCGGCGGCCTCTACTGACCAGCCGCCGGAGCCTGCCAAAGAAAACGCGCCGCCGGACGGGGCCGGGCGGCGCGGATCGAAGTCTGGCTTTTGCTGATGGTGAGCGCCGGCATGCCTCCGCCGGCAACCCCGCAGGGGACATGGCCGCAATGGACATGGCCCAAGGCCGGATCGCCGGTCGTAGAGCGAACCGCTCGACCCAGACAGTAGACCTATGCCTGCCCGTTGGCACTGGCGCAGGGGGTGTAACGCTTGTAGAACCGCGCATCTCTGAACGAATGGCGCATAGAAATGGCCCTTCTCCCGTGCCGTCGGGGCGGGTAAGCGAAGAAAGGTTCCGGCCGTTCTCCGGCCGGCTTTCGGACAGAGGAACGAATCACCAGGGGATCGAGGCCATGTTTGGTGTGAGGGCGCTTCGTGTGACGGCTTTCCTGCGCGTGTCGGTGATGTCGGCGGTCTTGACGGCAACCGCCCTGTCGGCGGCCCTTCCGGTGCTGGCCACCGCGCGGACGGCAACCGCCGCGACCTCGCAGAAGCCGGGCCATGGGACGCAGGATCATGGGGGACGGACTGCCGCGCCCGCCGCCCCGTCGCCCGGCACGCCGGCCGGCGGGTCGGCATCGACGGCGCTCCAGCCCACCAGTCCGGCGGCGGGCTGCCTGAAGCCGGGTGTGCCGCTGTGCATGGACGACCAGTCGACCTTCCTCAGCGCCGACAAGATGTCGTCCTGTCAGGGTGAGGTGAAGGAGTATGTCGACAAGTCGATGGCCTACCTGACCTGCCTGAACGAAGAGAATGTGGCGACCGGGCGGGAACTGGGTCGCAATGTCGATCGGTTCAACTGCCGCCTGTCAGGCCGCAAGGGCTGCGCCAACTGAGCCTGGGGCCGTCTGGGGGCGATCGGGGCGGCGCCGCCCGGGACCATGGCCGCCGGGATGCGGCAGGACGGCTGCGATGTTGGCTTTGGTCGGTCTACCGCAACTTGCGAGTGTGGACGGCTTGCAAAGCTTCAATCAATCCGATGGTTTCGCCGCTATTTCCAACGCTTTGCCATCGTTCTGACATGCACACGGGCCGCATCCCATGGGACCGGCCCGCGCTGCATACGGACTTTACGCGATCAGCCGGCCTTGCGGCGGGTCTGGCGGCCGGAGCTGCGGCCGAGGCCGATGCGCTTGGCGAATTCCGAACGCTGGGCGGCATAGTTCGGCGCGACCATCGGATAGTCGGGCGGAAGTCCCCAGCGGGCGCGATACTCGTCCGGCGACATGTTGTAGGTGGAGCGAAGGTGCCGCTTCAGCATCTTCAGCTTCTTCCCGTCTTCCAGGCAGACGATGTATTCGGGCGTCACCGACTTGCGAATCGGAACGGCAGGCTTCAGCGGTTCCGCCGCGACCTCGCGCGGCTGACCATTCAGGCCAGTCAGCGACGAGTAGACCGTATTGATCACATCGGGGATTTGCTGAGCAGGCAACACGTTCTTGCTGACATACGCCGATACGATGTCGGCGGTCATCCGCAGCAGCGCATTGTCCGGTACATCGGCGCGAAGCTGGTCGCTCATTGCACTGTGTCCTGGTTTTTCATTTGTCCGTACGAACCAAGTTGCATACCGTGATTTGGGTGTCAATATAATTTCGGCAAGCTTCAAATTAGTTGCTCTTGGCTGCCAGAACAAAGGAGCGCGGTGCAAATCAGCCTTCGCTGAAAATCGTTGCGCGGTTGTGGCTGTGCCGCGGCTTTTGCGGCGGTCTAGTAAGCCGGGGCTTGTGATTTTCCGCCGAGTCCGCCACGGCAATTGGGCGTTTTCCCACTCCTATAACGAACCGGCTATCTCCCTTGTTTCGGCGTCTCGGCAACGCAGAGGTGAAATCCGTCTCCAAACCTTCGCGGTAGCGGGGTGCCATGGTTCGGCGGGAGCCGGAAGCCGGGAAGGACGGCCTGCGTCACTGCGTCACTGCGTCGTCCGCTGCCGCCGGAGAGGGCGCCGGAATTAACCCCGGAGTTAGCTATGCATCCACGTCATGGTGTGGCAGTGGCGGGCGGCACCGACATCTGGTAGGGTGCGGGCGTCTTTCGCCGCATTGCCGGCGCTGTCGTCGTTTGTGCATCCGCTACCGCACGCACCGGAGTTTTTGCCGTCATGACCGTCCGCACCGTGGCACTCGCTTCCGATCACGCCGGCTATGAGCTGAAGGCCCAGATCGCCCGGCAGCTCGAGGACGCCGGCTACACCGTCCTCGACCTCGGCACCGACGGGCCGGCCTCGGTCGATTACCCGGATTTCGCCGCGGCGCTGGCCGCCGCCGTCACCGACGGCCGGGCGCAGCGCGGCGTGCTGATCTGCGGCAGCGGCATCGGCATCAGCATCGCCGCCAACCGCCATCCCGGCATCCGCGCCGCCCTGGTCCATGACGTGACCACCGCCCGCCTGTCGCGCGAGCACAACGACGCCAACGTGATCGCGCTCGGCGCCCGCGTCATCGGGCCGGAGATCGCCAAGGACTGCGTCGACGTCTTCCTGAAGTCCGGTTTCGAAGGCGGCGAGCGCCACAGCCGCCGCATCGCCAAGATGGGCTGAGCGCGCCGTCGCGCCGCCCTCTCCTGGCCCCTCATTTGGCCGCCAAGGCCCGCAACCGGGACGCGACAGGGCCCGGAAAGACCCAACGCGAGCCGCCGGACCGGGCGTCCGGCCGGCTTCGCGCCCTTCGATCGAGGAACCTTCCGCCATGACCAGCAGCAACACCGCCGAGATCGGCCGCTTCTTCGCCGCCTCGCTCGCCGAGACCGATCCCGAACTGGCCCGCGCGGTGCGCGACGAGCTGGTCCGCCAGCAGGAGCAGATCGAACTGATCGCGTCCGAGAACATCGTCTCGCAGGCGGTGCTGGAGGCGCAGGGCTCGGTCCTGACCAACAAATATGCCGAAGGCTATCCGGGCAAGCGTTACTACGGCGGCTGCGAGTTCGTCGACATCGCCGAGAATCTGGCGATCGAGCGCGCCTGCAAGCTGTTCGGCTGCGAGTTCGCCAACGTGCAGCCGAACTCCGGCTCCCAGGCCAACCAGGCGGTGATGCTGGCCCTGCTGCAGCCGGGCGACTGCGTTCTCGGCATGTCGCTGGCCGCCGGCGGTCACCTGACCCACGGCGCCGCCCCCAACATGTCGGGCAAGTGGTTCAAGGCCGTGCAGTACGGCGTCCGCAAGGACGATCATCTGATCGACTTCGATCAGGTCGAGGCGCTGGCCCGCGAGCATAAGCCGAAGCTGATCATCGCCGGCGGCTCCGCCTATCCGCGCGTCCTGGACTACCAGCGCTTCCGCGCCATCGCGGACGAGGTCGGCGCCTATCTGATGGTGGACATCGCCCACTATGCCGGCCTGATCGCCGGCGGCGTCTATCCGAACCCGTTCCCCTATGCCGACGTGGCCACCACCACCACCCACAAGACCCTGCGCGGCCCGCGCGGCGGCATGGTGATGACCAACAGCGAAGAAATCGCCAAGAAGATCAACTCGGCGGTGTTCCCCGGCCTGCAGGGCGGCCCGCTGATGCATGTCATCGCCGCCAAGGCCGTCGCCTTCGCCGAGGCGCTGCGTCCGGAGTTCAAGGCCTATGCCCAGGCGGTGGTCGACAACGCCCAGGTGCTGGCCAAGACGCTGATCGGCGGCGGGTTGGACATTGTGTCGGGCGGCACCGACAGCCACATCGTGCTGGTCGACCTGCGTCCGAAGAACCTGACCGGCAAGGCGGCGGAAGCCAGCCTTGAGCATGCCGGCATGACCTGCAACAAGAACGGCGTGCCGTTCGACCCGCAGAAGCCGATGATCACCTCCGGCGTCCGTCTGGGCAGCCCGGCGGCGACCACCCGCGGCTTCGGCACCGCCGAGTTCAAACAGGTCGGCGAGATGATCGTCGAGACGCTGGACGGGCTGGCCGCCAGCAACTCCGGCGACAACACGGCCGTCGAGGCCGCGATGCGCGAGCGGGTGCGCGGCCTGTGCCGTCAGTTCCCGATCTATCCCACGCTGTAATTAACGGGGAATCCACCAGATGCGCTGCCCGTTCTGCGGAAACGAGGACACCCAGGTCAAGGACTCGCGCCCGACCGAAGACAACTCGGCAATCCGCCGGCGGCGCTTCTGTCCCAGTTGCAGCGCCCGCTTCACCACCTTCGAACGCGTCCAGCTGCGCGAGTTGACGGTGGTGAAGAGCAACGGCCAGCGCGAAGCCTTCGACCGCGAAAAGCTGTTGCGGTCGATGCGGATCGCGCTGCGCAAGCGCCCGATCGACGCCGACCGCATCGACCGGGTGGTGAACAGCATGGTCCGTCAGCTGGAATCCTCCGGCGAGAGCGAAATCCCGTCGAAGCAGATCGGCGAGAAGATCATGGAGGCGCTGCAGACGATGGATCAGGTCGCGTATATCCGCTACGCCTCCGTCTACAAGGACTTCCGCGAAGCGTCCGACTTCAACGAGTTCGTGGAGCAGCTGGCTCCGGAAGCGTCGCCGGGGATGTGAGTGGTGTGGTGCGGGGCGGATGGTTGTCCTGCCCCGCACCAACCCGTCAGCTGAACTGTGCCAGGATGGCCAGCAGCAGGATCGCCACGATGTTGGTGATCTTGATCATCGGGTTCACCGCCGGGCCGGCGGTGTCCTTGTAGGGATCGCCGACGGTATCGCCGGTCACCGCCGCCTTGTGGGCGTCGGAGCCCTTGCCGCCGTGGTTGCCCTCCTCGATGTATTTCTTGGCGTTGTCCCAGGCGCCGCCGCCCGACGTCATCGAAATGGCGACGAAAATGCCGGTGACGATGGTGCCAAGCAGCATGGCGCCCAGCGCCGCGAAGCCCGCCGCCTGCCCGCCGATGGCCGTGATGACGAAATACAGAACCACCGGTGCCAGCACCGGCAGCAATGAGGGGATCACCATCTCCTTGATCGCCGCCTTGGTCAGCATGTCCACCGCGCGGCCGTAATCGGGTTTTGCGGTGCCCTCCATGATGCCAGGGATCTCGCGGAACTGGCGACGCACCTCCACCACCACCGATCCGGCGGCGCGGCCGACGGCGGTCATGCCCATGGCGCCGAACAGGTAGGGCAGCAGGCCGCCCACCAGCAGCCCGACGACGACATAGGGGTCGTTCAGCCGGAACTCCACCGGGATGTTCGGGAAGTAATGGCCAAGGTCCTGGACATAGGCGGCGAACAGGACCAGCGCGGCCAGACCGGCGGAGCCGATGGCATAGCCCTTGGTCACCGCCTTGGTGGTGTTGCCGACGGCGTCCAGCGCGTCGGTGGTGACGCGGATGTTGGCGGGCATGTCCGACATCTCGGCGATGCCGCCGGCATTGTCGGTGACCGGGCCATAGGCGTCGAGCGCCACCACCATGCCGGCCAGCGCCAGCATCGTCGTCGCGGCGATGCCGATGCCGAAGACGCCGGCCTGCCCATGGGCGATCAGGATGCCGGCGCAGATGACGATCACCGGCAGGGCGGTCGATTCCATCGAGACGGCAAGGCCCTGGATGACGTTGGTGCCGTGCCCGGTCTCCGACGCCTTGGCGACGCTGCGCACCGGGCGATAGGCGGTCGAGGTGTAGAACTCGGTGATCCAGACCAGCAGGCCGGTGACGCCCAGCCCGACCAGGGCCGAGACGAACAGGTTGACGCCAGTGATCACCGTGCCGTCGGTCATCGGAATGGTACGGGTGAAGCCGAACAGGATCGCGGTGACGATCAGGATCAGCACCAGCGACAGGCCCGCCGCGACGGCCAACCCTTTATACAGTGCCTTCATGATGGCGTTGTCGGCGCCGAGCTTCACCGCGAAGGTGCCGGCGACCGAGGCCAGGATGCAGACCGCGCCGATCAGCAACGGATAGACCAGCATCAGCCGCAACACGCCGCCGGTAAAGAAAATCGCCGCCAACAGCATGGTGGCGACGATCGTGACGGCGTAGGTTTCGAACAGGTCGGCGGCCATACCGGCACAGTCGCCGACATTGTCGCCGACATTGTCCGCGATGACCGCAGGGTTGCGCGGGTCGTCCTCCGGGATGCCGGCCTCCACCTTGCCGACCAGATCGGCGCCGACGTCGGCGCCCTTGGTGAAGATGCCGCCGCCCAGCCGGGCGAAGATGGAGATCAGCGACGCACCGAAGCTGAGCGCCACCAGCGCCTCCAGCACGGTGCGGACCTCGACCGGGTCGTTGACGTGGTAGACCAGCGTCAGGATGCCGAAATAGCCGCCGACGCCCAGAATCCCCAGCCCGACCACCAGCATGCCGGTGATCGCCCCCGATTTGAAGGCGATGTCGAGTGCGGGAGCCAGCCCGCGGGTCGCCGCCTCCGCCGTGCGGACATTGGCGCGGACCGACACGTTCATGCCGATATAGCCGGCGCTGCCGGACAGGACGGCGCCGATCAGGAACCCCAAGGCCACCGGAAAGCCCAGCGTCACCCACAGGATCAGCAGCAGGACGACGCCGGCGATGGCGATGGTGGTGTATTGGCGGTTCAGATAGGCGCGTGCCCCTTCCTGCACCGCGGCGGCGATGGCCTGCATCCGCTCGGACCCCGGCGACGCGGCCATGACTTCTTTTCCGGTACGAAAACCGTAGGCCAGCGCGAGCAGGCCGGCGGCGATGATGACGATGAACGCTAGAGCCATCGCATCCCCCGATTGCTTTTAAGGACGCGCCCCGGAAAGGCTGGTCCCACCACGCATTCAAGTGGGGGAGAAGTCGGGCGCAAGTATTTTCCCGAAAAGCATGCGCCCGGTGCCGCCGCTTTGCAACCGCCGCACGGGGAGCGGCGACGCGGCGAAATGGCCGAGGGTGATCCTGACCTTTATGGGTAGTGCAGGGCTTCTGCACCGCAAAATGGGTGCAAGTCGCGGGTGTTGTGCGGTGCGGTCAGAGATTGCGCTGCGTAACCGCCTGAACCAGCACGTCATAGACCGCGTCCTTGCCGACCACTTTGATCGCAGCCTCCTTCAATTTCGCCTTTACGGCAGGAATATTGACCAAAGCGCCGTTCAGGATCGACTTGTCGGCGATGCCGCCATAGAGCGCGGTCAGGAAGGCGTCGGTTAGGCGCGGCTGGTTGGCCTGGACCATCGGCTGCTGCTCCAGAATCACCTCGACCGCCACCACCACGGTGACGAACTGCTCGACTCGGGACGGGCCGATCATCGGCACCACCAACGGGGCCAGGCGGACGAAGGCGGTGGGGGGCTTTGGCGGCGGCTCCACCTTCTTCGGCTCTTCCGGATGCGGGGTGAAGTATTTCTGATAGACGAACCAGCCGCCGAAGCCGGCGCCGCCCAGCAGCACGATGCCGAGCACGAGGACGATCAGGGCCTTGACCACGGCAGCACACCTTACGCAAAAGAATTTCCGCCGCACCCTGCGCCGGGGATGCTTTCGATTGTCTTAAATGCGCGGGATCGAGCCGAGGGGCCTCACAAATGGGACCGGTCAGAAATGGTCCCAGCCGCGCCGGGTCAGCGTCAGGGGCGCATCGGCCGCATCCAGCACGACGACCTCGCCGGGCGTGCCGGGGCGGAGTTCGCCGACCTCTGCGATCGCGACGCCGCACTCGGCGGCAAGATCCGCCAGGGCGTCCCGGGCCGAGGGCGGGGCAGCGAACAGAAGCTCGTAATCGTCGCCGCCGGTGATGGCCAGCGCCAGCCGGGCCGGGTCGCCGTCGATGGCGCCGCGCGCCGCATCCGACAGCGGCACCGCATCGGCCCGCAGCAGGGCGGCGCAGCCGGATTCCTCGCAGAGATGGCCGAGGTCGGCGACCAGACCGTCCGACACGTCCATGGCGCCGCTGGCCAGCCCGATCAGCCGCGGCCCGACGCCCATGCGCGGGTCGGGCCGGCGCATCCGGCGCAGCAGATGGGCTCGGGTCTCCTCGTCCGGGACGTCGAGGCGGCCATAGGCGATCTCCAGCCCCAGGGCGGCATCGCCGATGCTGCCGGTGACGAAGACGCGGTCCCCCGGCTGCCCGCCCCAGCGCGGCAGGGCGCGGCCGGTGGGCACCAGCCCGAAGGCGGTGACCGACAGCGTGATCGGGCCGCTGGTGGAGACCGAATCACCGCCGGCCAGCGCGATGCCGAATTGCCGCTGGTCCTCGCCCAGGCCGGCGGCGAACGCCTCCAGCCAGGATTCGTCCAGGCCGCGGGGCAGGGCGGTCACCAGCGTGTAGGCCAGCGGCTCCGCCCCCATGGCTGCGAGGTCGGACAGGTTGCTGCGCATCAGCTTGGCGGCGATGTCGGCCGGCGCGTCGTCGGGGAAGAAATGCACCCCGGCCACCATGGCGTCGGTGGTGACGACCAACTCCCGCCCCTCCGGCACCCCGAACACGGCGGCATCGTCCCGCAGGCCGCGGGCGCCGGGGAACCCGGCGGCCAGCGGCTTGAAGAAGCGGGCGATGCGGCCGAATTCGCCGAGGGGGGGAGTGGTCATGGGGAGCCCTTGTGCTCCCTCTCCCGTCCCGGGAGATGGAAGGGGCCCAAGCGAAGCTTGGGAAGGGTGAGGGGTGAGGCAAGGATCAGAATCCATGTCCGGATCACCCCTCACCCTCCCGCCTTCGGCGGGTCCCTCCCTCTCCCGGGGCGGGAGAGGGTGAGTTTTGGTTTTACTCCTCAGCCGTGCTACGGCCGGGGTCGGGCTTGGCGAGGTCGTCGGCGCGCAGCGCGCGGGCGACGTGGTCGAGAACGCCGTTCACCATCGCCGGCTCGCGGCCGGAGAAGAAGGCGCGGGCGACGTCGACATACTCGCTGATGAGGATGCGCGGGTGGGTGTCCATATGGACCGCGATCTCGTAGGCGCCGGCGCGCAGGATGGCGCGCAGCAGCAGTTCCAGCCGGTCGAGCGGGAAGCGCGGGTCGAGCGCGGCGCCCAGCACGCCGTCGACCTCGGCCCGGCGGTGGACGACGCCGCGGACGATGTCGGCGAATAGCTGCGGATCGCCGGCAACGAACTTGTCGCCGTCGATCTCCTCGCCCAGCCGGTGGGCGACGAACTCGCCGACGACATTCTCGACCGGGGCCTGGGCCAGATCGATCTGGTACAGCGCCTGGGCCGCGGCCAGACGGGCGGCCTTGCGGCGCGCCTTGGCGGAGCCGCCGCCGGTCTTGTTCTTGCGGGACTTCGATTTGCCCTTGGAGTCGCCGCCCTTGGGGGCGTGATCGGGTGTCACGGGGCTGCCCGCGTCGTCGTTGCTCATGATCTGCAGTCGCTAAAAGAGAGGAGATGTCGGGATCAGCGCGGATAGAGGCGGAATTTGCGCTTCAGGTCAATCATGTCAAGACAGGCCCGCGCGGCACGGCCGCCCATATTGACCGATCCGACATTGGCCCGCGCCCAGGCCTGCTCGCGGTTTTCCACCGTCAGGATGCCGTTTCCGACCGCCAGACTGTAGCGCAAGGCCAGATCCTGCAAGCCGCGGGCGCTTTCGGCACAGATCGTTTCGTACCGCGTCGTCTCGCCCCGGATCACGCAGCCCAGCGCGACATAGCCGTCGAAGCGCTTGCGGGCGGTGAAGAAATCCATCGAGCGGATGGCGTACATGATCGCCGCCGGAAGCTCCAGACAGCCGGGCACGCCATAGCGGATGTGCGTGGCGCCGGCGCGGTCCAGTTCCGCGACGGCGCCGCGCGCCAGCTCATCGGCGATGTCCTCGTGGACGCGGGCGTCCACGACCATGATGTGGGGCGTGTCGGTCATCCGGCGGCGACCAGTCCCTTTCTCAGTCGTCGCCCGGCTCGGCGGCGCCCGGATTGATCGCGCGGTGGCCGACCACGGTCAGGCCGTAGCCCTCCAGCCCGATGATCGGCTTCTTGCGGTTGGAGATCAGCTCCATCTTGCGCACGCCCAGATCCAGCAGGATCTGCGCGCCGATGCCGTAATCGCGCAGCTCCGGCACGCTGCTGCCCTGACCCTCCAGCCGGGCCTTCAGCGTGACCGACAGGCCGTTCGGGTTCGGCTCGCGCAGAAGCACGATGACGCCGCGGCCTTCCTTGGCGATCAGCTCCATCGAGGCGTGCAGGTCGTTGTCGCGGCCGGAGTTGCGGTCGCCCAGCACGTCGTCCAGCACCGATTGGGCATGCATGCGGACCAGCACCGGCTCGTCGCCGGAGATGTCGCCGCGCACCAGCGCGATGTGCTCCGCATACTGGATCTTGTTGACGTAGACATAGCTCTGGAACCGGCCGCCGTAGCGGCTGTCCAGCGTGCCGGCCAGCACCTGCTCGACGATGGTCTCGGTGCGGCGGCGGTAGGCGATCAGGTCGGCGATGGTGCCCACCTTCAGCCCGTGGAACTGGGCGAACTGCACCAGATCCGGCAGGCGGGCCATGCTGCCGTCGTCGTTCATGATCTCGCAGATCACGGCCGAGTTGGAATGGCCGGACAGGCGTGCGATGTCGACCGACGCCTCCGTATGGCCGGCGCGGACCAGGACGCCGCCGTCACGCGCCAGCAGCGGGAAGATGTGGCCGGGGGTGGCGAGGTCCTGCGGGCCCGACGCCGGGTCGATGGCGACGGCGATGGTGCGGGCGCGGTCGGCGGCGGAGATGCCGGTGGTCACCCCCTCGCGCGCTTCGATCGAGACGGTGAAGGCGGTCTGGTGGCGCGAGGCGTTCTGCTGTGCCATCAGCGGCAGGCGCAGCCGTTCGATGTTCGGCCGGTCCATGGTCAGGCAGATCAGGCCGCGCCCATGCTTGGCCATGAAGTTCACCGCTTCCGGCGTGGCGCAGGAGGCGGGGATCACCAGATCGCCCTCGTTCTCCCGGTCCTCGTCGTCGACCAGGATGAACATTCTGCCCTGACGCGCCTCTTCGATGATCTCTTCGGCCGTCGACAGGTACTTGTGAAACTCGGACGTCATTCCTGCCCCGCGAGCCGGGCGACATAGCGCGCCAGCATATCGATTTCGAGATTGACCGGATCGCCCTCCTTCAGCCCGCCGAAATTGGTGGCGGTCTGGGTGTGGGGGATGATGTTGACGCCGAAGCGGTTGCCCTCGACCTCGTTGACGGTCAGCGACACGCCGTCGATGGCGACCGAGCCCTTGGGCGCGATGTATTTGGCGAGGGTGGCCGGCGCCTCGAAGGTCAGGCGCAGCGACTCGCCTTCGGGACGGATCGAGACCAGCCGGCCGACGCCGTCGACATGGCCGGACACGATGTGCCCGCCCAGTTCGTCGCCGACCTTCAGCGCGCGTTCCAGGTTGACGCGCGTGCCGGGTTCCCAGCCGCCGAGCGTCGTCTTCGACAGGGTTTCCCCCGACGCCTGGATGACGTAGGTCCCCGGTCCCTTTTCGATGACCGTCAGACAGACGCCGTTATGGGCGATGGACGCCCCGATCGCGATCGTCTCCGTGTCGAAGGCGGTCTCGATGGTGAACCGGGTGTCGCCCTGCCGCTCCACGGCCCGGACGCGCCCGACATCGGTGATGATTCCGGTGAACATGGCGAGGAATTTAGCAGGTTTCGCGGCCAGGGGAAGCGCGCGCGACACCGCGGGCGGCGCAACGGTCTGTTGCGCGGGCTAGACCGGTGGCCAGACCGATGCTTTGGCGGGGATCCGGCGGTAGCTTTCGGCCAGATCGGCACCGGCGCTGCCGACGGCGGTGCGCTCGAACCGCGCCATCGCGGCCAGCGCCTCGACTCCGAAGCCGGCGACCGCCGGCAGCCCGTCGCCGCCGATCAGCGACGCGGCGCGGAACCATTCCAGCCGGTCGACCAGACCGGCACCGAGCAGGGCGCCGGCGATGGACGCTCCGCCCTCCACAAGCACGCGGGTGATGCCGCGGGCGGCGAGGGCGGCCATCGCCGCGGCTGGATCGATGCGGCCATCTTTACCGGCGGCGACCGGGATCACCTCGACACTGAGAGCGGTCAGTGCCTCGGCACGGGCGGGATCGGGGGTCGGGCCGGTGACGACCCAGGTCGGAATGCGGGAGGCCCCGGTGGCGAGCTTCGCCGTCGGCGGCAGGCGGAGTCTGCTGTCCAGCACCACGCGCACCGGACTGCGGTCTTCCAGGCCGGGCAGGCGGCAGGTCAGCTCGGGATCGTCGGCCAGCGCGGTTCCGATGCCGACCAGGATGGCGTCGTGGCCGGCGCGCAGCCGGTGGCCCCAGGCGCGGGCGGTCGGGCCGGTGATCCATTGCGACTCGCCGGTTGCGGTGGCGATGCGGCCGTCCAGCGTGCTGGCGACTTTCAGCGTGACCAGCGGGCGGCCCAGCGTGATGCGATTGAAGAAGCCCTCGTTGAGCGCCAGCGCCTCGGCTTCGCAGACGCCGGTGACGACCTCTATGCCGGCATCGCGCAGCCGGGTCAGGCCACCGCCGGCGACCCGAGGATCCGGATCCTGGCAGGCCACGACGACGCGCGCCACCTTCGCCTCCACCAGCGCCAGGGCGCAGGGCGGCGTCTTGCCATAGTGATTGCAGGGTTCCAGCGTGACGTAGGCGGTGGCGCCTTCCGCTCCGCCGGAAAGGCTGCGGGCGCGGGCCAGCGCCTCCGTCTCGGCGTGCGGCCGGCCGCCGGGCTGGGTCCAGCCGCGGCCGATGACGGCGCCGTCGCGGACCAGAACGCAGCCGACAGCCGGATTGGGCCAAGTCCGCCCCAGCCCGCGCGCGGCGAGCGACAGGGCGGCGCGCATGTGGCGCAGGTCGGTATTGGCGTCGGTGGGCACTGTGGGCCGCTTTGTCAGCTGCCGGGGCCCTTGCCCTTGGTGTCCTTGGCCGAGAAGCGGCCGACGTTGCCCATCATCTGTTCCAGGAAGCCCATCTCCCGGCCGGCCGTGGGGGTGGTGCGCTCCACCAGATCGACGTCCTGGCCTGCCGACTTGTCGAGCGTCTTGATCTCGCGCAGGACGCCATTGTCGTCGAAATGGGCGACGACGACGCGGCGCTCGGTCACTTCCGGCTCGAAGAAGGCGGTCTTCTCGGTCTTCTGGCCGATGTAGTACCAGACGTTCGGATCGAAGGTTCCGACCGAGGTCGGCGTGCCCAGCACCGCGGCGACGTCGTCGCGCCGGCTCTGGCCCGGCTGCAGCTCTGCCACCAGCTGCGGGTCCGTCAGGTTGCCGCGGGTGGCGACGATGGGCGAGCATCCGGTCGCGGCGAGGCCGGCGAGCAGGATGCTGCCCAGCAGGGCGGTGCGAATGACGGTGCGGGGGGCGGAAAAGTTCGATCTGGTCATGGTGCTCGGGCTATGATGGAGCCGGCGGGGCAGAGAGGCCGTCCACGGCTGTGGACAGTCTCCGGGCGGGACAATCGCACCGGCTGCTTCGCCCTGTCAACGAGACTCCGAGTCGGGGAAGGGCTGCCGTTCGTGTCAGGAAGCTTTATCGGCCGTCTGCTGGCCCCTTTGATGTCCGGCATCGGCGGCGGCACCCGTGTCCGCAACGCCACGGCGGTGGGCGGACTGTTCACCGCCATCGTCGGCCGGGCCCGCGAGCCGGCCTTCTACAGTGCGCTCGCCGTGCCCGACACGCTCGACGGGCGGTTCGAGATGGTGGCGCTGCATCTGCTGCTGGTCATGCGGCGATTGAAGGGGCAGGGCGCCGAGGCCGCCAAATTGTCGCAGCGCCTCTATGAGACGATGGTCGACGATTTCGAGAAGTCGCTGATGGAGATGGGCGCCGGCGACAGCGGCATTGCCCGCAAGGTCAAGACGATGGCGCGCGGCATGGCCGGGCGAATCCGCGCCTATGACGAGGCGCTGGCCGAGCCCGGCGACGGCAGGCTGGAGGTGGCGCTGGACAACAACCTCTACGGCACGGTGGACCCGGTTCCGGACGGGGTGCTGGCGGCCATGACCGCCTATGTCCGCGCCTGCGCCGCGGCGCTCGACGCCCAGCCGCTGGAGTCGCTGATGCGGGGGGAGGTCCGCTTCGCGCCGGTGCCGGCGTGAGCTTCATATAATGCGTGAGGCTCACACTATATATGTTGGGCGCTGAGGGCCGTCCGATGCCAGAGGGCTTGCCTTTCCGGCCCGTCGGCTGCATGTGACTCGAGCAGAAGCCGGTTGCGCGAGCGCGCCGGCCGTTTTGGTTTCCGATCAGAGAGTCTTTCGCCATGAGTCCTGCCAACGGCGCCCTGCCGGCCCCGGAATTCTCGCGCATCGTCCCTGCCGACGCGGTGCGCCGCGCCGACATGACGGAGACCATCGAAGCGACGGAGGCGGAGCGCAAGGCGCTGGCCGAACGGCTTGAGCTGGAGGCGATCGGCAGCCTGACCGCCACGGTGAAGCTGCGCGCGGTGCGCGGCGGCCAGATGATCCGCGTTTCCGGGCAGTTGGAGGCCGACGTGGTGCAGACCTGCGTCGTCACGCTGGAGCCGGTGCCCGCCCATGTCAGCGAAAGCTTCGATGCGCTGTTCGCGCCGCCGTCGATGATCGAGGACCAGGGGCTGGAGATCGATTTCGACCCGTCCCTGTCGGACGAGGACATTCCCGAGCCGATGGAGAACAACCGAATCGACATCGGCGAGCTGACGGCGCAGCACCTGTCGCTGGGCCTGGACCCCTATCCGCACGCCGAAGGGGTGGAATTCGAAGGCTATGACGAGGAACCGGCCGAGGAAGAGGTGGCGCAGGAGCCCGAGAAGCCCAATCCCTTCGCCGTTCTGCAGCAGTTGAAGTCGCGGAACTGATCCTGCTGTTGCTTTCCCTGCCGCGGCTTGTATAAGAGCCGGCATTTCCACCCCCACCAATGAGCGGCGCGGGGTTGCGAAAAGGGGGTTGTTCGGGCTTGCCCTTTGGGGGCATTTGCCTTATTGAATGCCGCTCGCGCTGGGCGGCCCCTGTTCGGGCCGCCCTTTCCAATGAAGAGAGTTTACGGTCATGGCTGTTCCGAAGAAGAAGACCTCCAAGTCGCGGCGCAACATGCGTCGTTCGCACCACGCTCTGCCGACCTCGGCCTACAACGAGTGCCCGAACTGCGGCGAGCTGAAGCGTCCGCACCACGTCTGCGGGTCTTGCGGCCATTACGACCAGCGTGAAGTGGTTCAGAGCGGCACCGCGGCCGCTTGATCCGGATCGCGTTGTCTAAGGTCCCGATGACCGGGGGCGCTGGTCGCCCCTGCCGGGGTCCAAGCCGGGGAGCCTGTTCGCGGTGAGCCAGCGCCTGACCATCGCCCTGGATGCCATGGGTGGCGATCACGGTCCCGACATGGTCGTGGCCGGGGCGGACATCGCGCGGGAGCGCCATCCCGACGTGCGCTTTCTGCTGTACGGCGACCAGCAGCGGCTTGAACCGCTGCTGAACCAGCGGCCTGCGTTGAAGGCGGTGGCGGAAATCCGCCACACCGCCGACTTCGTGGCCGGTGACGCCAAGCCAGCAGTCGCGCTGCGCGCGGGACGCCAGTCCAGCATGCGGCTTGCCATCGACGCCGTCGCGGCGGGCGAGGCTGCCTGCGTGGTGTCGGCCGGCAATACCGGCGCCCTGATGGCGATGGCGAAATTCGTGCTGAAGACGCTGCCGGGCATCGACCGGCCGGCGATGGCCTCCTTCTTCCCGACGCAACGGGGCGAGAGCGTGATGCTGGACCTCGGCGCCAACGCCGAATGCCAGCCGGAAAACCTCGTCCAGTTCGCCGTGATGGGGGCCGTCTTCGCACGCGCCATCCTGGGCCTGCCGGAGCCGTCGATCGGTGTGCTGAACATCGGATCGGAGGACATGAAGGGCAACGAGGTGGTGCGTGCCGCGGCGGCCAGCCTGCGCGACATGCCGCTGCCCGGCCGTTTCCATGGCTTCGTCGAGGGCACGGACATCGGATTGGGAACGGTCGACGTCATCGTCACCGACGGCTTCACCGGCAATGTCGCGTTGAAGACGGCGGAGGGCACGGCCAAGCTGTTCTCCGAGTTCCTGCGCCGGACCTTCGCGACGTCGCTCCTGGCCCGGATCGGCTATCTGCTGGCACGGGGCGCCTTCAAGCGCTTCCGCGAGCGGATCGACCCGCGCCGCTACAACGGCGCGATGTTCCTGGGCCTGCGCGGCGTCTGCGTGAAGAGCCATGGCGGCACCGACGCGGTCGGCTTCGCCAATGCCGTTGCGGTCGCCGTCAATCTGGCGACGCATGGCTTCAACGAACGCATCAAGGAAGAGATGGGGCGCATAGCCGACGCGAACCCTCTTCCCGACACGAAGGCGGCGGCGGGCTGAACAATGGTCATGCGTTCCCGAGTTCTGGGTTGCGGTATCTTCCTGCCGTCCAACGTCGTCACCAACCAAGATCTGGAACAGCGGGTCGACACGTCGGACGAATGGATCGTCCAGCGCACCGGCATCAAGTCCCGCCACATCGCCGCGGAGGGGGAGAAGACCTCCGACCTCGCCATCGCCGCGGCGACCCGCGCGCTGGAGCATGCCGGCGTGCCGGCCTCCAGCATCGACTGCATCATCCTGGCCACCACCACGCCCGACAACACCTTCCCGGCCACCGCCACCAGGGTGCAGGCGGCGCTGGGGACCAGGGGCTTCGCCATGGACATCCAGGCGGTGTGCGCCGGATTCGTCTATGCCATGTCGGTGGCCGACAATTTCCTGCGCAACGGTCAGGCCAAGCGCGCCCTGGTGATCGGGGCGGAGACGTTCTCGCGCCTGCTCGACTGGAACGACCGCACCACCTGCGTGCTGTTCGGCGACGGCGCCGGCGCCATCGTGCTGGAAACCTATGAAGGCAAGGGCGATGCGTCCGACAGCGGCGTGCTGTCGACCCACCTGCATTCCGACGGCAGCCAGTACGACCTTCTCTATGTCGACGGCGGCGCGTCGTCGACCGGCACCATCGGCCATGTCCGCATGCACGGGCAGGAAATCTTCCGCCACGCCGTGTCCAAGCTGTCGGCGGTGGTGGAGGAGGCTCTGGCCGCCAACGGTCTCGAGTCGACCGACATCGACTGGATGGTGCCGCACCAGGCGAACCGCCGCATCATCGACGGGCTGGCCCGCAAGATGAAGCTGTCGCCGGAAAAGGTGGTGCTGACGGTGGACCGCCACGGCAACACTTCGGCCGCGTCGATCCCGCTGGCGCTGGGCGAGGCGGTGGCCGACGGCCGCATCAAGCGCGGCGACCTGATTCTGATGGAAGCCATCGGCGGCGGCCTGACCTGGGGTTCGGCGCTGATCCGCTGGTAAGTCGCCGGCGTCCCTTCCCCGTCTTCCCGTCAGCATGCTGCGCTGCAACCCCGGCCGGACTTCGGCCGGGCCGTTTGCGGCTGCCAAGCTTTTGAATTGACGGACCTTCTTCCCCCGGATTACCGTCTTCGCAATGGTTGCGGGGGGAGGTCGAACAATGTCGCAAAACACCGTCACGCGCGCGCAATTGAGCGAGGCCGTCTATCAGGAAGTCGGTCTTTCGCGCAATGAATCGGCCGACCTGGTCGAAACCGTCCTGGACGAGATTTCCGATGCGCTCGCCCGGGGGGAGATGGTGAAGATCTCCTCCTTCGGCAGCTTTCAGGTCCGCCAGAAGGGCGAGCGAATCGGCCGCAATCCCAAGACCGGGGAAGAGGTGCCGATCCTGCCGCGCCGCGTCCTGGTGTTCCGCGCCAGCCATGTGCTGAAGAACCGCATCAACGAGGTTCAGGAGGGTGGGGCGCCGACGCCCGCGCGGGCGCTGTCCTGACGCCGGCCGTTTCCGATGATCCGGATGTGCCGTCCATCGCCGTGCCGTGCCACCCCGCGGACTGTCGCCGCCGATCGTCGTCGGATGGCGGCCTGATCCGGTCATGAAATCCGCCACGGCCTATCGCACCATCAGCGAGGTGTCGACCGACCTCAACGTGCCACAGCATGTGCTGCGGTTCTGGGAGACGAAGTTTCCCCAGATCCGCCCGCTGAAGCGCGGCGGCGGCCGGCGCTATTACCGGCCGGAGGATGTCGAGCTTCTGCGGCGCATCCAGGCGCTGCTGTACGAGGACCGCTACACCATCAAGGGCGTCCAGCGCCTGTTGAAGGAAGGGCGGATGTCCGATCCGACACCGCCGCTGCCTGAGGACACCGATGAGGGCGGCGACGCGGCGGATGTCGAGGCCTTCGCCGTCGACGAGTCCGATGACGGCGGGGAGAGCGGCGCCGATCATCCGCCGTTGTCCGATGCAGTGCGTCACGAGATCACCATGGTGCTGGATGAACTGAAATCGCTGCGATCGGTGCTGTCCCGCCTCTCCGAAATGGGGGGCAAAAAAAGCTGAAAAATCATCACGGGAGATGTTGCATCGGCAAAAGCCCGCGGCTATAGTCCCGTTCCCTTCCGGAGCCAAGCCGCAAGCACTGCGGTGAAGTTGACGGAGCGTAGCGCAGCCTGGTAGCGCATCAGACTGGGGGTCTGGGGGTCGCAGGTTCAAATCCTGTCGCTCCGACCAGTTCCGGAAGGACCGGAAAAGCCTTGGAACCCAACGGTTCCAAGGCTTTTTCTTTGCCCGCGTCATCGGCTGCTTTCGCCGCTGCTGCCCCGTCCGATTGCGACTCCTGTTTGCGACTTGGGGCTGCCGCAGCGTTGGCGAGGGCCTTCATCGGAATCGCCTCCACCGACTTGCACGGCGCTTCAGTGCGGCACGGGCAACCAGCCGAGATCGCGACATTCCGGACAGCCGCCGCCGTCGCAGGATGGGCAGACGATCCAATCCTCGTTGCGCCATCGGGCAACGACCTCGCCGTCGCATCGGCCGGCAGACGTTCGGGTCCTGCACCCGTCCGTGATCGGTTCCAACCCGAGGTAGGGCGTTCCGCATTCCAGGCAGATCGCCACGGGCTGCGGCTTCTGGGACATCCCGATCCTGCTGGTCCTGAGCATGGCGAATGGCCGGCATTGCAGTGTGCGTTCGGGCGACCAGTGTCGCCCGCCGAAGGCGCGCCGGCAGTGATGGCCGTCACACCTTGAGTATGATTGAAATCGCCGATTCGCGGTTCCGGGTCATCGTCATGGCTGTGGATGTCAAGGTGGGGGAGGTGGCCAAGTATCGGCGCGCGCGGCGGCGCCATGCTCGGCTCCTCCCCCGCCTGATCCAGGGTGCGAGAGGGCGAGACCGGTCAGGCGGCGCGGATGCCGCTCAGGAAGGTCTCCACCTCCAGGCGCAGCAGTTCCGACTGGCGCGCCAGCTCGCCCGAGGCGCCCAGCACCTGGCTGGCCGCGGCGCCGGTCTGGGCCGCCGCTTCGCTGACGCCGCCGATGTTGGCGCTGACCGACGCGGTGCCGCTGGAGGCCTCCTGAACGTTGCGGGCGATCTCGGCCGTTGCCGCCCCCTGCTCCTCGATGGCCGACGCGATGGAGGTCGCGACCTCGCTGATCGTCGCGATGGTACGGCTGATGCCGCCGATCGCCTGGGCCGCGCCGTTGGTGGCGCCCTGCATGGAGGCGATCTGGGTGCCGATGTCCTCGGTCGCCTTGGCCGTCTGGTTGGCGAGGCTCTTCACCTCCGACGCCACCACGGCGAAGCCCTTGCCGGCCTCTCCCGCCCGTGCAGCCTCGATTGTGGCGTTCAGCGCCAGCAGGTTGGTCTGGGTGGCGATGCCGTTGATCATCTGCACGATCTCGCCGATCCGCTGGGCCTGTTCGACCAGCCCCTGGACCTGGGCGTTGGTCTGCTGCGCTTCGCTCACCGCCCGATCGGCGATGGCGGTGGAGCGCGACACCTGACCGCTGATCTCGGTGATGGAGGCGGTCAGTTCGTCCGTCGCCGCCGCGACGGCCTGGACGTTGGACGAGGCCTCGACCGCCGTTCCTGCCGCGGCCGATGCGCGGGCATTGGTCTGGTCGGCGATGCCCGACATGCTGTGCGCCGTCTGGCTCAGTTCGGTGGCGGCGGACGACAGCGTGTGCAGGATGCCGCTGACGGTCGCTTCGAAATGGCGGACCAGACGCTCGACCTCGGCCGTGCGGCGTTCCTTGGCGGCGCGGTCGGCCGCCTGCTCGGTCTCCAGCCGGTCGGCGGTCTGCAGCGCGTCGCGGAAGGTGACGACCGCGGTGGCCATGGCGCCGACCTCGTCACCGCGCGCCGCGTCCGACAGATCGACGCCGTAGTCCTTGCGGGCAAGGCGTCCCATGCTCGCGGTCAGGCGGGCCAACGGCCCGACGACGCTGCGGCGGGCGATCAGCAGGGAGAGCAGGGCGCCGGCGAGAATGCCGATCAGCCCGACCGTAGCCACGGTGACCTTCACGAAGCTCTCGGTCTCCTCCACCGCGTCGGTGAGTTGGGCGATCCGTTCCGTCCCCGTCTCGATGATCGGATCGGTCAGGGCGGAAGCCGCTCGCTCGCTGCTGCGGACATCACTGCGAAACAGGGCGGCTGCGGCATCGCGCTGCCCAGCCAGCGCGAGATCCTGCGTCTTGGCCAGAGCATTCATGACCTTGACCTGCAGCGGGCCGATTTTCCCGGCGGCCGGATTGCCCGACGCGGCGAGAAGCCGGTCGAGCCGGCGGTTGGCTTCAGCCATGTCTTCGATGCGGTCGCCGAACCGCTCGCTGATCTTCGCCTGCGTCGCAGCGTCCTCGGAAATAAGGTTCAGGGCGTCGCGCTGCAGGGACCGGCTGATCGACCGCAGTTCCGATGCGGTCAGGACCATCCGATCCGTCCGGATCAGGGCTTGGTTGGCAGCGGCGATGCGGTTCAGCCCCCATACCGAGGTGCCGCCGATGGCGGCCGACACGATGGACAGGACCAGGACCGGCAGCAGGATTTTGCTGGAAAGTTTCATGGCACTCTCATGGGGCGGAATGAGCGGCCGGAAGGCACGACGCCGACACAAGCTAGGCATTAACCGTGGCGTCGTTAACAAATGGCGATACGCCGGTATGCGGGCTAACCCGCACCCAGCATGGCTGATCCGGCTCCGGGGCTGCGTCATGCGCCACACACATTGCACGCAATCTGATTGCGCACGATAAAATCGATTGCGCGCAATTCCATCGTGCGCCATAGTCCGTCTCACGAGATCGACGGGCTGCCGGTTCGAACGGCCGCCCCGGAAACCAGAACCCGCTACCCAAATCCGAAATCCAAAGTAAGGAGCACACGCCATGAAGACCCTGTATTCGACCAAGGTGACCGCGACCGGTGGCCGTGACGGCAAGGCCGTCAGCGAGGATGGACTGCTGTCGGTCGCGCTGGCCGCGCCGAAGGAACTGGGCGGCCAGGGCGGCGCCACCAACCCGGAGCAGCTGTTCGCCGCCGGCTATTCGGCCTGCTTCATCGGCGCCATCAAGTTCGTCGGCAACCGCGACAAGATCGCCGTTCCGGCCGACCTGACGGTGAACGCCACGGTCGGCATCGGCGCCCGCGACGACGGCGAGGGTTTCGGCCTGACCGTCGACTTCGTGGTCTCGCTGCCGGGCATGGACAAGGCCGCCGCCGAGGATCTGCTGGCCCGCGCCCACAAGGTCTGCCCCTACAGCCACGCCACCAAGGGCAACATCCCGGTCACCACGACCGTCGCCTGACGGTTGGGGCGAGGGTGGGAGCCGTGGGCCGGACCTGAAGGCATCGCCCGAGGCGAATGGTCTTCGGCATTGCGCCGCCGGGCTGTTGCGCGCGATTGTGCAGGGCGCACGATCACGCGCGGCATCCCGGCGGCGCGCCGTCTTTTAGAGCGCCGTCTTTTCAGGGTTCACACATCATGGCAGCCGACAAGGACGACCCGCTTCTGCTCTCCAACCAGGCGTGCTTCGCGCTCTATTCGGCCAATCTGGCGATGAGCCGCGTCTACCGCCCGCTGCTGGAGCAGCTTGGCCTGACCTATCCGCAGTATCTCATCATGCTGCTGCTGTGGGAGCAGGACGGGCAGTCGATGAAGCTGCTGGGCGAGCGGCTGGGGCTGGACAGCGGCACGCTGACTCCGCTGCTGAAGCGGATGGAAGGGCAGGGGCTTCTCACCCGCGCCCGCGATCCGCAGGACGAACGGCTGGTGCGCATCGGCCTGACCGCCGAGGGCGCGGCTCTGCGCGGCAAGGCCGAATGCCTGCCGACGCGGATCGCCGCCGCGGCCGGCGATTCGGCCGAAGAACTGATGTCGCTCCGCGATGCGCTGCTGCGGCTGCGCGACGACCTGAACCGCGCCGCCGATCAGAGTTGAGCGGATCGGGGCTGAACAGATCAAGGCTGAACGGGCCGCTTCGCACGAAAGGGGCTGGAAATCCGCGGCGGGAGGGCCTCTTCTATTCGGCCGCTCTCCTGATCGCCCTCCTGATCGCCCTCCTGATCGAAGGTTCCTGCCGTGAGCCCTGCCTTGACTGACGACCGTCTCCGCATCCGCCCGGCCGATGCCGACGACGCCCCGGATCTGGCGCGGCTGATCGACATCGCCGGGGGCGGGGTCTATGAATTTCTGCTCGACGGGGTGATCCCGGGCATGACGGCGGCAGAAATGCTGATGCCGGGATTGGCCGGGCGCAGCGGCTCGCTGTCGCACCGGCAGAGCGGGGTGGCGGTACTGGACGGGCAGGTGGTCGGCGTCGCCCACGGCTATCCCACCGACTGGATCCGGACGGAGGATTACAGCGGCCTTCCGCCCGACCGGGTCGCCCATATGGCCGAATTTTCCGAAACGCTGGATTGGGGCAGCTATTTCCTGTCGGCGCTGGCGGTCGATCCGGAGCGGCGGCGGCAGGGCATCGCCGGGCGGCTGCTCGGCTGGTTCTACGAACGGGCGAGGACCGGCGGCTTCGACCGCATCACCCTGCATGTCTGGGCCGACAACGAGGCCGCCCGCGGTCTCTATGCAGGAGAGGGATTCGAGGAGATCGGCCGCGCCGACATCCCTTGGCATCCCCGCCTGCCGCACCGGGGCGGCAGCATCCTGTTGCGGCGCTACCTGTGAGCGGAGAAGGCCCGCAAGACCAACAGTTCAATACCGAAAGACCGGGGGAGGCCATCCTTCAATCCGGTGAAGGCGCTTCCCCGTCCTCTCCCGCAACGTGGGAAGAGGGAGGGGGCGCCACCGTCGGCACCACCCTCCCGCCATCCGGTCAGCGCTGAGACGGGAACAGGAAGCGCGCCTTCAGGGTGCCTTCGATGGCGCGCAGGTCGTTGACGACCTCCAACTCGTCGACATCGCCGTTGACGTCGACCACCACATAGCCCAGCTCCGGATCGGTCTGGAGATACTGGGCGGCGATGTTCAGGTCGCGGCCGGAGAACACCTCGTTCACCTTGCGCAGCATGCCCGGCCGGTTCTCGTGGACGTGCAGGAAGCGGGTGCAGCCGGCCTGGACCGGCAGCGCCACCTGCGGGAAGTTGACCGCGCCGACGGTGGAGCCGTTGTCCGAATATTCGAGCAGCTTCTGCGCCACCTCGGTGCCGATGTTGGCCTGCGCCTCCATCGTCGAGCCGCCGATGTGCGGGGTCAGGATGGCGGTCTTGATGCCGCGCAGCGCGCTCTGGAACTCGTCCTTGTCCGAACCGGGTTCGACCGGGAAGACGTCGATGGCGGCGCCCAGGACGTGGCCGGAGTTCATCGCGGCGGCCAGCGCCTCGATGTCCACCACCTGTCCGCGGGCGGCGTTGATCAGGTGGCTGCCCTTCTTCATGGCGGCCAGTTCACGCTCGCCGATCATGTTGCGGGTCTGCGGGGTATCCGGCACATGCAGGGTCACCACGTCGGACACCGACAGCAGTTCCTCCAGCGAATCGCAGGCGCGCGCGTTGCCGAGGGCCAGCTTGCGCACGGTGTCGTAGAAGCGGACCTGCATGCCCATGGCTTCGGCAAGGATCGACACCTGGGTGCCGATGTGGCCGTAGCCGACGATGCCCAGCGTCTTGCCGCGGATCTCGTAGGAATCCTTGGCCGACTTCATCCAGCCGCCGCCATGGACCAGCTGCGACTTCTCGAAGATGCCGCGCATCAGCATGATGATCTCGCCGATCACCAATTCCGCCACCGACCGGGTGTTGGAATAGGGGGCATTGAACACCGGCACGCCCTGGCGGCGCGCCGCCTTCAGGTCGACCTGGTTGGTGCCGATGCAGAAGCAGCCGACGGTGATCAGCTTGTTTGCCGCCTCCAGCACCTTGGCGGTCAGGTGGGTGCGCGAGCGGATGCCCAGGATATGGACCGAACCGATGCGCTCCAGCAGCTCGGACTCGTCCAGCGCGCGCGGCAGCCGCTCGACGGAGGCATAGCCGCCGCGGGCCAGCTCTTCGATGGCGTTGTCGTGGACACCTTCCAGCAGAAGGATGTTGATCTTGTCCTTGGAGAGCGAGAGCTTGGTCACGGCCGGCATCCGTATCTGGGCATCGGATCAGTTCCGCATGGCCCGCCCACCGGCATACGGCGCGCACGGGCCTTCGGAAAAGCGAGCGCGCAACGTAATACCAAAGCCATCCCTTGTCACCTGAGCGATGTTGCGCCGCGGCGTCCGTTTCCGCATGCCGGATTGGCGCGGAACGCGGGTTGGGTGTATCAGTCTGACCGCTCTTCAAATCGACAAAGCAACCAAGGTCGGGAAGTCTGGCATGAGCGACGTGACGATCTATCACAACCCGCGCTGCAGCAAATCGCGCGAGACGCTGGAGCTTCTGCGGTCGCGCGGCGTCGAGCCGACGGTGATCGAATATCTGAAGACCCCGCCCAGCCCGGCGGAGCTGTCGGCCATCCTCGCCAAGCTGGGCAAGGGGCCGCGCGACATCACCCGCGCCAAGGAAGCGGCGGAGGCCGGCATTGCCAAGGACCTCGACGGCGAGGCGCTGGTCGCCGCCCTGTCCGCCAATCCGGCGGCCATCGAGCGCCCCATCGTGGTGAAGGGCGACCGCGCCCGCGTCGGCCGTCCGCCGGACTCGGTCCTCGACCTGCTCTGATCCAACATCCCCGCCCCTGACCGGAGCCAGCGCCCCGTGACCAGCAAGCACACCGCCGCCACAGCCGCCGCCGAGCTGTCGACCATCCGCGATTTCCTGCGCTACGGCGTCAGCCGCTTCAACGAGGCCGATCTGGATTACGGCCACGGCACCACCACGGCCTTCGACGAGGCGGTGTTCCTGGTGCTGGAGACGCTGCACCTGCCGGTCGATCAGCTCGACCCCTATCTGGACTCCCGGCTGACCGCGGCGGAGCGCGAGGCGGTGGCCGGCATCCTCCATGCCCGCATCGACACCCGCAAGCCGGCACCCTACCTGCTGAACAAGGCCTATATCCAGGGCATCCCCTTCTATGTGGACGAGCGGGTGATCGTCCCGCGCTCCTACATCGGGGAACTGCTGTTCTCCGACCTGTTCGGCGGCGACGACTTCACGCTGGTGGAGGATCCGACCTCGGTGGAGCGGGTGCTGGATCTGTGCACCGGCTCCGGCTGCCTCGCCATCCTGGCCGCCCGCATCTTCCCCGAGGCCCAGGTGGACGCCGTCGACCTGTCGCCCGACGCGCTGGAGGTGGCGAAGCGCAACGTCGCCGACAGCGGCTTCGAGGACCGCATCACCCTGCACCAGGGCGACCTGTTCGCGCCGCTGAAGACGCGCAAGTACGACGTCATCATCACCAACCCGCCCTATGTCGATGCCGAGGCGATGGACGCCCTGCCGCCGGAATTCCGCGCCGAGCCGGAGATGGCGCTGGCCGGCGGCGACGACGGGCTGGACATCGTCCGCCGCATCCTGAAGGAAGCGCCCAAGCACCTGACCCCCGAGGGCGGCCTCCTGTGCGAGTTCGGCACCGGCCGCGAGATTCTGGAGGCGGAGTATCCGCACCTGGATTTCCTGTGGCTGCAGACCGCCAACAGCTTCGGCGAGGTGTTCTGGCTGACGCGGGAGCAGCTGAAGGCGGGGAAGTAGGCGGGTGGGGCGCATCCGCCCTTCCATATCTCTTGTCGGCGAACGGTTTCCCGGTAACAGTGCTGGGATGACCGTTCGCCTCCTGTTCCTTAGCCTTTTGGGGCTCCTGCTGGGTCTCCCTCTCGCGGCGATGCCGGCTGCGGCGCAGTCAAGCGGCTGCGGCGGCTTTCCGCCGACCAAGCTGACGCTCGACACCGTGCTGGCGCCGATCAAGCGCGACGACAGCCTGTCGATCGCCCAGCTCACCCGGCTTCCGGGGCGGACGCCGGGGCCGGTCAGCACCGCCGACAGCCATGTGCTGGGGCTGACCCAGGCGCGTTATGGCGAGCAGTCACAGGTGCAGGCGCTGTTCAAGTCGATGGGCGACGGCACCTATTGTGCCTCGGCCAGCACCCTGACCATCAGTTTCGGTTTCCAGCAGCGCATCGTCCATGTCGCCAGCGAAATCCCCGCCGACTCCTGCCTGCATGGCGAGGTTCTGGCGCATGAGATGCGCCATGTCGCGGTGGACGAGGCGTTGCTGAACGAGATGATGCCGCAGATCCGCAGCCGTCTGGAGCAGGTGATCGACGGGATGAAGCCGGTGCGCTCGCGCAGCCAGACCCAGGCGATGGCGGCGATCCGCCGTCCGCTCGAATCGGCGATGCGGCGGATCATGCAGGAGTTCGGCCGCGAGCGCGACCGCCGGCAGGCCAAGGTCGACACGGTGGAGGAGTATGAGCGGGTCAGCCGCGTCTGCAACGGCGAGGCCCGCAACTATCTGCCGAAGCCGGCTGCGCGTCGGGCGATGCGCCACGGCTAGAGTGCGATCGGTTCAGACGGAATCGTCTGAAGCGTGGTCAGCGCTTGCGCCGCCGCCGGTCGGTGGCATGGCCGTCGACGAACTCCGGCGGCTTGCGGCGGACCCAGCCGATGAAGGCGGCGATGTCGGGATGGCCGCGCAGCGCATCGATCTCGTGATACTGGTCGCGCAGCTGCTGTTCGGTCAGCACCGCGTGGATCTTCGCATGACAGATGCGGTGCATCGTTACCGTTTCCCGGCCGCCATAGGTGCGCGGGATCAGGTGATGCTCGTTCAGGCTGGCGCCCGGCACCATCGGCCGGCCGCAGAGCGGGCAGGCAGGGCAATCGGACTCGGCGGCCGGCGGTGGCTTGTGGGAAAACGGATGATCCGGAAGACGCATATCTGTTGGAACCGCTGATCGCTGCCTATGTTGGCAATCTAGGAGAGACCATATTCCATATGGTCCGCAACCTCCGGGAGGCCACTGTGGACGATCCCAAATCACAGCCCCGTGAACAGAAAAGCGGCAACGAGAAAGCTGCCGACTGCACCCAATACGGCCAGGCCGCCGGATCGCCCGGCGGGCGTGGCGGCACCAGCTGCTACGGCGGCATCCAGCGGGTCCAGCCGCGCACGGCGACCGCGACAACGCTGGCCCCTGACAAGGACCGCAACCCCAAATAGGAAAAGGGGGAGCCGCGCGAACGGCTCCCCCTTTTTTCATGACCTGCCGACGATTGGAGGTCAGGCCGCCTTCTTCTCGGCGATCAGCTGGACGAAGCGGTCGAACAGGTAATGGCTGTCCTGCGGGCCGGGCGAGGCTTCCGGGTGGTACTGCACCGAGAAGACCGGCTTGCCCTTCAGGCGGATGCCCTCGTTGGTGCCGTCGAACAGGCTGACATGGGTGACCTCGGCGTCGGCCGGCAGGGTCTCCGGAACGACGACGAAGCCGTGGTTCTGGCTGGTGATCTCCACCCGGCCGCTGGCGAGGTCCTTGACCGGATGGTTGGCGCCGCGATGGCCCAGCGGCATCTTGGTGGTCTTGGCGCCCAGCGCCAGCGACAGCATCTGGTGACCCAGGCAGATGCCGAACATCGGCACGCCGGTGTCGAGCAGGCCCTTGATGGTCGGCACGGCATATTCGCCGGTTGCGGCGGGGTCGCCGGGGCCGTTGGACAGGAAGACGCCGTCCGGCTGGTGGCGCATCACGTCCTCGACCGAGGCGGTCGACGGCACCACCGTCACCTTGCAGCCGGCCGCGGCGAGGCAGCGGAGGATGTTGCGCTTGGCGCCGTAATCGATGGCGACGACATGGTACTGCGGCTTGTCCTGGGTGGCATAGCCGCCGCCGATGGTCCAGCCGGCCTCGGTCCAGTCGTAGGTCTGGCGGCAGGACACGTCCTTGGCCAGATCCATGCCTTCCAGGCCCGGCCAGCCCTTGGCCTTGGCGACCAGCGCCTCGATGTCGAACTTGCCGTCCGGCGCATGGGCGACGACGCCGTTGGGCGCGCCCAGGTCGCGGATGCGGCGGGTCAGGCGGCGGGTGTCGACGCCGGCCAGACCGACGAGGCCATAGCTCTTCAGCCAGTCGTCCAGGTGGCGGGTGGCGCGCCAGTTCGACGGGTCGGTGATGTCGGCGCGCAGGATCAGGCCGCGGGCGGCCGGGGTGACCGTCTCGATGTCCTCAAGGTTGGCGCCGGTGTTGCCGATGTGCGGGAAGGTGAAGGTGATGATCTGGCCGGCATAGCTGGGATCGGTCAGGATCTCCTGATAGCCGGTCATGGAGGTGTTGAAGCACACCTCGCCCACCGAATCCCCCGTGGCGCCGATGCCTCGGCCGCGGAACACCGTGCCGTCGGCCAGGACCAGGACGCCGGTGTGAACCGCATTGTCGGAGGGGGGAGTGGCGAGAGTCATTCCTGTGAACCTTCCCAAAAACCGCGGCCGGCGACGGATCGGGTGATCGGCGGAACGGCGACGGCCTAGCGTCCCGCCGGGCGCGCACACGCAACCGCTCGCACCCCATATCCGCCCTGGAGGGCGACGACGTGGGATCGAGTGGGCTGATCGGGTGGGCCGGACATCCTATATGACGATTGGCCGCCGGATTTCCAGCAATAGCTTTGCAAGGCGGCCCTGATCCGCCGACAAGGACGGAGGGTTCCGGGCGGCCATTCGCCGGATGGGGCTTTTGCCATGGAAATCGGCGGCCGTTTTCGGAATAGTCGGCTGTCCGGCCGGAGCCTTTCGATCCCGGCCCGCTCCCGGCCCGCTCCCGGCCCGACGAACCAAGGAAGACAGGACATGACGCTGCGCACGCAGTTCAACGACAGCCTCAAGGATGCGATGCGCGCGAAGGACCAGCGCGCGGTGTCCACCATCCGCATGATCCTCGCCGGCCTGAAGGACCGCGACATCGCCGCCCGCCCGCGCGGCGTGACCGACGGCATCGACGAGGCGGAGATCCTGTCGATGCTGCAGGCCCTGGTGAAGCAGCGCAACGAATCGGCGGTGCTGTACGATCAGGGCGGCCGTCCCGAACTGGCCCAGCAGGAGCGCGAGGAGATCGCGGTCATCGAACGCTTCCTGCCCAAGCAGATGAGCGAGGAGGAGTCCGCCGCCGCCATCGACGCCATCGTTACCGAACTGGGCGCCGCCAGCATCAAGGACATGGGCAAGGTGATGGCCGAACTGAAGGCCCGCCACGCCGGCCAGATGGACTTCGCCAAGGCCGGCGCTCTGGTGAAGGCGCGGCTTTCGGGCAAGTAAGGCCGGGCAAGGAAGGGGTGCTGGCCGCCGCGGGGCGACTCAGGCTAGGCTTGAGGTCCGATGCCCCGCGCGGCAGACGGGCAGGAGGACGGTGGAATGGTCGCGGTCCGCAAATCCAGCTTCTCGGGCATGACCGTCGCGGAGTTCCTGGACTGGAACGGCGACGGCACCGACACGCGCTATGAACTGGTGAACGGCGAACCGCGCGCCATGGCGCCGGCGAGCATCACGCACTGCATCCTGCAGAGCACCGTCGCCCGCCTGATCGGCAACCATCTGGCCGACCGCGCCCCCGGCTGCCATGTCGTGACCGCGCCGGGCGTGCAGCCCCGCGTCCGCTCCAGCCACAACATGCGCATCCCCGATCTGGGCGTGACCTGCACCCCGGATGAACGGGGACTGCGCACGCTGCCCGATCCGGTCCTGCTGATCGAGATCCTCTCGCCCAGCAACGAGGCCGAGATCTGGGAGAATGTCTGGACCTACACCACGCTGCCGTCGGTTCGCGAGATCCTGGTGCTGTGGACGGCCGGGATCGGTGCGGAGCTTCTGCGGCGGCAGGCGGATGGCAGCTGGCCGGAGAGCCCGTTGGTGATCATGGCGGATGACGTGCTGGGTCTGGAAAGCATCGGCTATGAAGTCCCTCTGCACACGCTCTACGCCGGGACGCATCTCCTCAGGCTGCCGGACTGACCTGCGCCATCTGCCCCCTTGGGGCCGGCGGCGCTGGTTCCCATACTATGCCTCTGCTATAGCCTAGCGCCCATTGCCCATCCCTTGCTCCCGCCCATCGTCCTTCGTACCCCGGTGACCGTTCGACCATGGCCTTCCCGCCCCAATTCCTGGAAGAACTGCGCACCCGGCTGACCCTGTCGGAAGTGGTTTCCAAGCGGCTGCGGCTGATCCGCGCCGGCCGCGAGTACAAGGCCCCCTGTCCCTTCCACAATGAGAAGTCGCCGTCCTTCTACGTCAACGACCAGAAGGGATTCTTCCATTGCTTGGCGGCGGAAACCCCAGTGATCCTGCCGGATGGGGTACGTCCGATAGCGGAGCTTGCGGGCACAACCCAGACGGTTCTGACGCGCGGTGGGAAATGGGTTTCGGCGGACTTCAAATCCTACGGCATTCAAAAGCTCATGCGTGTCACATTGACACGCAATGGGCAGACCAAGGTGTTGCACGCTACCGCAGGTCATCGGTGGTTCGTCCGAGGCGTTATTGGCGACGTGTTGACCAGCCAGCTTCGCCGTGGCCACCGGTTGGAGGCGGTTCTGCCGGAGCCGCGGTGCGACTGGTCTCTCGATCCCAACGGTATTACCCATGGCATCGTGTTTGGCGACGGTTCCGTCGTAAAAGGATACGGCCATGTTCATCTGCATGGTGAAAAGGACAAGGTGTTGGCCGGTTGGTTTCCGGATCGGACGCCGCAGCCAAAGCTGACCGAGCATGGCAAGCCTTATCTGCGCGTTTACGGCGGCAAGGCATTCGGACACATGAAGGCGCTGCCGGCTCTGAACGACAGCACCGATTCTTACTTGCTTGGTTTTTTGGCAGGCTACATCGCTGCCGACGGTCATGTGGCGAAGGATGGCACTGTTATGCTCCACAGTGCCAACCGGGCACATCTGGAGTGGGTCCGCACCGCCGCTCTTCGTTTGGGGATCGGTACTTATGGCATAACCGCAGCGAATCGCCGCGGGTTGGCGGCGGAACCCTGCGACATCTTCCGCATCCATTTTGTGCCGTCCACCATGGACGCGTCGCTGTTCCTCGGCGATCAGGCGCGGGAACGGTACGAGCAAGCCCGAAAGTCCTTTGCCCGTCTGCGCTGGGTCGTGGAATCCGTCGAGGAAACCGATCGGGAGGAAGAGGTGTTCTGCGCCGAAGTTCCCGGTGAGCATGCCTTCGCGCTGGAAGACAATATCCTCACCGGCAATTGCTTCGGTTGCGGCGCCCATGGCGACATCATCGGTTTCGTCATGCGCCACGACAATCTCGGCTTCCCCGACGCGGTCGAGCATTTGGCCGGCGAGGCCGGCTTGCCGGTTCCGCGCCCGACGGAGGAGGACCGGCAGCGCTACGAGCGGCGCAAGACCCTGCATGACCTTGTCGAACAGGCGGCGCGCTGGTTCGAGCAACAGCTGCACACGCCCGCCGGGCGGCCGGGGCTGGACTATTTCATGCGGCGCGGGCTGGACGGCGAGACCATCGCCCGCTTCCGACTGGGCTATGCCCCCGGCGATTCGAACGCGCTGCGGACATATCTGGGCAAGCAGGGCTTTTCCGACGAGGACATGGTCAATGCCGGACTGCTGAAACGGCCGGACGACGGCCGGGCGCCCTACAGCTTCTTCCGCAACCGCGTGATGTTCCCGGTCACCGACCGGCGCGGGCAGGTGGTCGCCTTCGGCGGGCGCATCCTGGAGGGCGACGGGCCGAAATACGTCAACACTGCCGACACCCCGCTCTTCCACAAGGGCACGCTGCTCTACGGCCTGTCGCGGGCGCGGCAGGCGGCGGCGGACGGTAAGCCGGTGATCGTCGCCGAAGGCTATATGGATGTGATCGCGCTGGTCCGCGCCGGCTTCGAGGGCGCCGTGGCGCCGCTGGGCACCGCCCTGACCGAGACCCAGGTGCAGGAGCTGTGGAAGCTGATCCCGGCGGCGGAGAAGGTGCCCTTCCTGTGCTTCGACGGCGACAATGCCGGCCGGCGTGCGGCGTGGCGGGCGGTGGAGCGTATTTTGCCGCACCTCGCCCCCGGACAGTCGGCCCGCGTCGCCTTCCTGCCGGAGGGCGAGGACCCCGACAGCCTGATCCGCGCCCAGGGGCCGAAGGCGATGGGCGCGGTGCTGGAGGCCGCCATCCCGCTGTCCGACGCCCTGTGGCGGATGGAGAGCGAAGGCCGGCCGACCGACACGCCGGAGGCCAAGGCCGCGGTGAAAGCGGCGCTGGAGGCGCGCGTCGCCACCATCGCCGACCGCGACGTCCAGAGCTTCTACCGCACCGAGATGCGCCGCCGCGTCGACGAGGCCTTCGCCCCGGTGCGCCAGGGCTACAATCGCGGCCCCTGGGTGCCGGGGCAGGGACGGGGCCGTTTCGGCGAGGCGCCGCGCCGCCATGTGCCGGGGACGCCGGGCCGCCTGACCTCCAAGCCGGTGGGGGAAGGGCGGGGCCGCGCCTCGCGCCTCGCCTCGATGCGGGAGCGGATCCTGCTGGCGACGCTCATCAATCATCCGGACTTGTTCGGCGAACTGGCCGAGCCGCTGGGTCTGTTGCCATTCGGTGACCCGGAGCTGGAAAAACTGCGCTGGGCGGTCATTGAATGCCTGTCAGACGAGCGCAATCACGACTCGACACTTGACGCCGCTGCGCTTTGTCGCCACTTGTCATCCGCCGGCCATGAGACGATGGTCGGTGCTTTGCTAGGCGAGTCGACCTATGTCCATGCCGGCTTCGCCCGTCCGGACGCCTCTACGGAGGACGCCAGGAAGGGATGGTGGCCTGCGTGGCGGCATCTGCATCACGAGCGGGTGCTCGACGATCTTAGGGAAGCGAAGGCGGCTCTGACCCGTGACAACAGCGAGGCCAACTTCGCGAGGGTCGTGGCTCTTCAGCAGGAGGTCATAAAGTCCGGTCTGGGTATCGCGGACGACAGTGACTTTGACGATGTCTGACGGTTGATGACTCATATCATCGGCAATCGGGCAACGGTTGATGGGACGCAGGGCAACAGGACGGGGCCGCATGACAGTTTCTGTGATGGCGGGTTCTGGGTAGATACATGGTTGGGGGTGGGGCGGACGGGCCGGGCAACCGGGACCGGGCGCTCCTTTCGTCTTTATTCAATGGGGTAATGCGGGGGCACCGATCGCATGGCCACGAAAGCTGCGAACAGCGTGGAAGTTTCCGAAACGCGGGAGGAATCCGCAGACGGTCCTCTGATGGACGGCATGGGTTTGGCCGTCAAGAAGATGATCGCCCGCGGCAAGGAGCGCGGGTATGTCACCTATGACGAGCTGAACGCAGCGCTGCCGCAGGATTCGTCCTCGTCCGAGCAGATCGAAGACACGATGGCGATGCTGTCCGAGATGGGCATCAACATCGTCGAATCGGAAGAGCAGGATTCGGAGAACAGCGGCGAAGGGGCCGGCGAGGGCGAAGGCCGTTCGTCGGGCAACCTCGACGACGACGACATCGGCCGCACCGACGACCCCGTGCGCATGTACCTGCGCGAGATGGGTTCGGTGGAACTGCTGTCGCGCGAAGGCGAAATCGCCATCGCCAAGCGGATCGAGGCCGGCCGCGAGATGATGATCGGCGCGATCTGCGAATCGCCCCTGACCATCCGCGCCATTCTGGAGTGGCATGATTCCCTGATGGAAGGGAAGATGCTGCTGCGCGACATCATCGATCTGGACGCCACCTATGGCGGCGGCCCGGACGGCGAGGAGATGCCGGAGGGGCTGGCCGAGGCGGTCGAGACCGCAGGATCCGCCGGTGCCGCTCCCGCGTCCGAAGCGCCGGCCGAGGAGGAAGGCGACGAACCGCGTCCGCCGCGCGCCGAAGGCGAGGGCGACGAGGGCGAGGAAGGCGACGAGGGCGAGAACAGCCTGTCGCTCTCCGCGATGGAAGCCGCGCTGAAGCCGCAGGTCATCGAGACCTTCGAGAACATCAAGGCGACCTACGACAAGCTGCACAAGCTGCACGAGGCCCGCATGGCCGCGATGCAGCGCGGCGAGGATGTCGGCAAGCAGACGGACAAGAAGTACGACAAGCTGAAGCTCGAAATGGTCGAGCTGATGAACACCGTCCGCCTGAACAACCAGCGCATCGAACAGCTGGTCGAGCAGCTCTATGGCCTGAACCGCAAGCTGACCGGCTTCGAAGGCCGCCTGCTGCGCATGGCCACCGAGTGCCGGGTGAAGCGTGAGGACTTCCTGAACCAGTATTTCGGCCACGAGTTGGACCCGAACTGGCTGGAGCGCATCCGCGGCCTGAACCCCAAGACCTGGGGCAAGTTCGCGGAGAAGTACGACGGCGACATCCGCAAGACGCGCGAGGCGATCTCCAACGTCGCCGAGGAAGCGCGCCTGCCGATCAACGAGTTCCGCCGCATCGTCTCCACCGTCCAGAAGGGCGAGAAGGAAGCGAGCCGCGCCAAGAAGGAAATGGTCGAGGCCAACCTGCGTCTCGTCATCTCCATCGCCAAGAAGTACACGAACCGCGGCCTGCAGTTCCTGGACCTGATCCAGGAGGGCAACATCGGCCTGATGAAGGCGGTCGACAAGTTCGAGTACCGGCGCGGCTACAAGTTCTCGACCTACGCCACCTGGTGGATTCGTCAGGCGATCACCCGCTCCATCGCGGACCAGGCGCGGACCATCCGCATCCCGGTCCACATGATCGAGACGATCAACAAGCTGGTCCGCACCAGCCGCCAGATGCTGCACGAGATCGGCCGCGAGCCGACCCCGGAAGAGCTGGCCGAGCGTCTGATGATGCCGCTGGAGAAGGTCCGCAAGGTCCTGAAGATCGCCAAGGAGCCGATCTCCCTCGAAACGCCGATCGGCGACGAGGAGGATTCGCATCTCGGCGATTTCATCGAGGACAAGAACGCGGTCCTGCCGCTCGACGCCGCCATCCAGGCGAACCTGCGCGAGACGACGACCCGCGTCCTGGCCTCGCTGACGCCGCGCGAGGAGCGCGTGCTGCGCATGCGCTTCGGCATCGGTATGAACACCGACCACACGCTGGAAGAGGTCGGCCAGCAGTTCAACGTGACCCGCGAGCGCATCCGCCAGATCGAGGCGAAGGCGCTGCGCAAGCTGAAGCACCCGTCGCGGTCGCGCAAGCTGCGCAGCTTCCTGGATACCTGATTGGAAGCGTTCCGGTATGAGACGAAGCGGGGGCCGTTTGGCCCCCGTTTTCGTTTTCGGACTTCCGCGTCGGAACGATGAACGAGGGGTTGCATTTCCCCGAAGCTTTGTCGCAAAGTGCGCCCCGCGGTAGGGCCTGTAGTTCAGCGGTTAGAACGCGCCGCTCATAACGGTGTTGTCGTCGGTTCGAATCCGGCCGGGCCCACCACGCTTTCCAGAGGTTTCCGACAGGCTGTCGGCCCCTCGTCCCCGTCGCGGATCGCGTCGGATAAGACACCCCATCTCCTTGGACTTGATCTGGCAGCCTTCCGGTTGGCCTGCGGCGGTTCGCCCCGGTGCGTCGGTGACAATCTCACCGACGCGGGCGCGTGGCGGGGTGTATCGTTTGCACAACGGGGAACGGGCGAAGGGAATCCGGACATGCGTCGGCTGCGGCTCGGGCTCGCGCTGCTCCTGATTCTCGGCCTCCTGGCCGGCGGGGCCTGGGCGTTGTGGCTGCGTCCGCTGGCGGTGCCGGTCGCGGCGGCGGAGGGCGAGGTGCCCTTGGAGGTCTACGGCATCGGCACAGTGGAGGCGCGGGTGCGCTCCGCCGTCGGGCTGGAGGTCGCCGGCACGCTCACGGAGCTGTTCGCCGACCACGGCGACCGCGTGCCGCAGGGCGCTGTGCTCGCCCGCCTTGACACCAGCCAGCAGGACGCCCGCGTCGCCGAGGCCAAGGCCGCCGTCGGGCAGGCGCGCGCCGCGCGCGCCAGGGCGGAGGCCACCATCCTCAAGGCGCATTCACTGCTCGACAAGCGCCGGCAGGCCGCCGGACGACGGCAGCAACTGCTGGTCAAGGGCAGCGTGTCGGTGGAGGTGGCGCAGGACAGCGCCGCCGACCTGCGCGTCGCCGAAGCGGAACTGACGGTGGCGCAGTCGGATCTCGCGGTGGCCGAAGCCGCCATTGCCGATTCCGAGGCGCGGCAGCGTTACGAATCCGCGCGGCTCGACCGCTACACGCTGACCGCCCCGTTCGACGCGTTGGTGATCGCCCGCCACAAGGAATTGGGTGCCGCCGTCAATCCGGGCGAGCCGCTGTTCACCCTGATCGCCCCGGACAGCGTCTGGGCGCTGGTCCACATCGATGAGGCCTCGGCCGGCGACCTCGTGGAAGGGCAGGTGGCGACGGTGCGGCTGCGTTCGCTTCCCGGCGGGACCTTTCGGGCGCGCGTGACGCGCATCGAGCTGGAAAGCGACCGTGTCACCGAGGAGCGGAAAGTCTATCTGAAATGCGAGGTCTGCCCGCCGCGCGTCTACCTTGCCGAGCAGGTCGAGGCGACCATCGCGGTGGGCCGCCTGCCGCGCGCCGTGCTTGTGCCGCAGGTGGCGGTCGACCGCTTCGACGGACGGAGCGGCACGGTGTGGACCGTCGAGGACGGCCGCCTTGCCCGCCGCGCGCTGAGTTTCGGCCGGCGCACGCTGGACGGCCGGCTGGAGGTGACCGGCGGCCTCCCCGATGGCGCGCGGCCGGTGGTCGCCGCGGTGCCCGGCCTGCGCGAGGGCCGGCGCGCCGATCCGCTGGGGACGCCGCCATGAACCTCGCGTTGCGCGATGTCCGCCACAACCTCGGCCGCTTCCTGCTGACCTGCCTGGGGCTGAGCCTGTTGCTGGGCGTCGTTCTGTCGATGATCGGCATCTACCGTGGGCTGGTGGACGAGGCGCTGATCCTGGTGCGCGCGCCCGGCGCCGAGCTGTGGATCGTCGAATCCGGCACCCGCGGCCCGTTTGCCGAGGCCTCGCGCATTCCCGGCGACACGCGCGACGCGGTGGCGCGGTTGGCCGGGGTGGCGGCGGCGGGGTCGCTCACCTTCCAGTCGGTGGAAACCGCGCACCGCGGGCGGACGTTGCGCCTGTACGTGGTCGGCTACGAGCCTGGCCGGCCCGGCGAGCCGAAGCGCCTCGCCGCCGGGCGGCCGATCACCCGCAGCCACTACGAGATGCTCGCCGACCGCCGCGCCGGTCTGGAGATCGGCGAGCGGGTGCGGCTGGGGCGGGATTCCTACGAGGTGGTGGGGCTGACCGAGGGAATCGTCGCTTCGGGCGGCGATCCGGTGGTCCATCTGACGCTGAAGGACAGCCAGCGCCTGCAGTTCGAGCTGGACCCGCCCGCCGCCCGGCGCGAATTGGCGCGCGGCGCCCGCCCGGCCGGTCTCGACACCGTGAACGCGGTGGTGGCGCGGATGCTGCCCGGCATGCCGGCGGCCGGCGTCGCGGCGGAGGCGGCGCGCTGGAAGCATCTCGGGGCGCTGACGCAGGAGGACCAGGAAGGGCTGTTGCTGAAATCGGTGGTCGAGAAGGCGCGCCGGCAGATCGGTCTGTTCACGGCGATCCTGCTGGCGGTATCGGCCGTGGTGATCGCGCTGATCCTCTACACGCTGACCATGGACAAGGTGAAGGCCATTGCCACGCTCAAGCTGATCGGCGCACCGGACCGCACCATCGTCGCTCTGATCGTGCAACAGGCGCTGGCCATGGGGATCATTGGCTGGAGTACCGGCACGCTGCTCATTCTGGTCGCCAAGGATCACTTTCCGCGCCGCCTGCTGCTGCTGCCGGAGGACGCGCTGATGCTGGGCGCGGCGGTGCTGGTCCTGTGCGTGGCGGCGAGCGGACTTGGCGTGCGCCTGGCGCTCAAGGTCGATCCGGCCACGGCGCTGGGAGGGTAGGGCGATGGCGCCGCCGCTCGTCGAGCTTCGGGGAATCGCCAGGACCTATGGCCGCGGCGAGACCGCGGTGCATGCGCTGAAGGACACCGACCTGCGGGTCTATCCGGGGCAGGTGGTCGGGCTGCTCGGCCCCAGCGGATCGGGCAAGACGACCCTGCTGAACCTGATCGGCTGCATCGTCGAGCCGACGCGGGGCCGCCTGGACCTCGATTGCGAGACGGTCTACGACGGCCGCTGGCTTCGATCCGACCTGCGCCGGCTGCGGCTGGAGAAGATCGGTTTCATCTTCCAGTTCCACAACCTGCTGCCGTTCCTCACCGCCGAGGAGAATGTCGCGGTGGCGCTCGACCTTGCCGGGGTTCCCGGCGTCGAGGCGCGGCGCCGCGCGCGGGCGTTGCTGGACTATCTGGAGGTGGGACACCGCGGCGCGACGCTGCCGTCGCGCCTGTCGGGTGGGGAGGCGCAGCGCGTCGCCATCGCCCGCGCGCTCGCCAATCGACCACGCATCATTCTGGCCGACGAGCCGACGGCGGCCCTCGACTCCGGGCGCGCCGCCATGGTGATGGACCTGCTGCGCCGGCTCGCCATCGAACAGCAGGCCGCGATCCTGGTCGTCACGCACGACGAGACGATCTTCGGCCGTTTCGACTGCACGGTGACGTTGCGCGACGGGCAGGTCGTCTCCAGCGGGTGAAGGAATACGGCACGGTCCACATCCGCATGATTGCCGCCGTTGCCGAAGGCCGAAGACCCTCCACTTTTCCAGGGCAACTCCCGGGTGGGCATATCCCATCCGATCATCGACCCAGCCGCCCCTGAAGCCTTTTCGGCACAAGCGTGGCCGTACCGCACAAATTTTGCTGCAAGCCTGACAAAGTCTGGAATAAAGGATGCGCGGCGCGCGTTCGCACCCATATGCATCGGGTCCCCATTTCGGCCGCAGGGTCGAGTGAGCCGGCCCGGCCCTGGAGTTGCGGCGCCCTCGTCGTCCCGTCCGGCCTCTCGCTGGAAGGGGGAGTCCATGGCGTGAGCCTTGGCGTTACCGGTAAGGAACGGGTGCGCGGTTGAGCAAATTCGGGGTCGATCTGGAAGTCCACATCGCGTCCTTGCGGCGCTACGCGCGTGCGTTGCTGCGCAACGGTGCGGATGCGGAGGATCTGGTGCAGGAGGCGCTGACGCGCGCGGTGGCGCGCGCCGACAGCTTCCAGGCGGGGACGAACCTGCGGGCATGGCTTTTCACCATCCTGCACAACGTTCACGTCAATCAGGTCCGTTCCAAGGCCGCCCGGCCGCAGGAGGTCGACGTCGCCGACGTCGAATCGAAGCTGGTCAGCCCGGCCCGGCAGGAAGAGCGTGTCGAACTGCGCGAGATGATGCGCGCGGTCGACGAGTTGCCGGAGGAACAGCGCAAGGTGCTGCTTCTGGTGGCGCTGGAGGGCCTGAAATATGACGAGGTCGCCGACATGCTCGGCGTACCGATCGGGACCGTCATGTCGCGCCTGTCACGGGCGCGCGAGGCGGTGCGGGCGAAACTGGCGAACGAGGGTGGCGTCACCCTCCGGCGGGTGAAGTGATGAACGCGCATCAAGCGACTGGACGGGTCACGGAGGACGAACTCCACGCCTATGTGGATGGCCAGCTGGACGGCAACCGCCGCCTGGCGGTGGAGCGATGGCTTGCCGAGGATCCGGAGGCGGCGCGCCGGGCGGAGGATTACCGCGCCCAGGGGCTGCTGCTGCACGAGATGTTCGACACCGTCCTGCGCGAGCCGCCGAGCGACACGGTGCAGGAGCTGTCCGACAAGCTGAAGGGCCGCATCGCCCTCAACGACAACCGTCCGGCTTGGCATGCCCGCCCGCTGGTGCGGTTCGCCGCGGCGGTGATGCTGGTGGTCGCCGGTGCCGCCGGCGGCTGGATGGGCCGTGGCGAGGAGCAGCGCGCCGCCGCGCCGATCGCCCAGCAGCGCCAGACGCTGGCCACCTTCGCGGAGGAGGCCACGGAGGCCCACCGCTTCTACACCTCCGACGAACGCTTCCAGGTGGAATTGGGCGCCGACAATCAGGACGAGCTGAATGGCTGGCTGTCGAAGCGGATGGGCCGCGACGTGTTCGGCCCGGACCTCGGCCGCGTCGGCTTCCGGCTGATCGGCGGCCGCTCGCTGCCGACCGATCTCGGCGCCGGTGCCCAGTACATGTATGCCAACGACGCCAACAAGCGGATCACCCTGTTCGTCGGCGCGCCGCAGGCCGGCAACCCGTCGAAGTTCAGCTTCACCCAGAACGGCGACGTCTCGACCTTCTATTGGGTCGAGGGTCCGCTGGCTTATGCGCTGGCCGGCCGCCTGTCGAAGGAAGAGCTGCTGAAGATCGCCGAGGCCGTCTATGCCGACGTGAAGGCCGGCCCGCCGCGCCGCGAACCGCCGCCGGAGCAGCAGCCCCAGCAGCAACAGCAGCAACCGCAGCAGGACCATCCGCCGGGCGTGCAGCCGATCAGCGACACGCAGAAGGCGAAGGAAAGCTGAGGGAATGGGGGGAGCCGATGGCTCCCCTCAGCGTTTCTGCAGCAGAATCTCCTTCAGCCAGTCGCGCACCTCGCGGCAGACCGCTTCCGAGGTCTCGTCCAGGGCGTGGCCGGTGCCGGGGACCAGCACCAGCTTCTTGGGCTCGCGCGCCTTGCGGTGGACGTGAATGGAGCAGCTGGGCGGCAGGATCTCGTCCGCCTCGCCGTGGATCAGCAGGATGGGGCAGGACAGGTCGCCCACCGGGTCGGTGCCGTAGCCCTGGGTCGCCAGCGTCACCACCGTGCAGACGGCGCCGCGGTTCGATGCCGCCGCCTGGATGACCACCGCCCCGCCGAAGGAATGGCCGACCAGCGCCACATGGTGGATGCCCTGGCGGCCAAGAAGGCTCAGCCCGCACAGCAGGTCGTACACCGCTTCCTCCAGGTCTCGCGGGTCGCGGAAGCGCAGGCGCAGCGAGGCGATGCCGTCGGCGGTCAGGTCGGCGGCCAGCCGGGGATAGAGCCCGCGCGCCGGCGTGTCGAAGCCGCCGCCGACCCCGCCGACCCACAGCACCGCCAGTTCCCCGCCCGGCACCGGGTAATAACGGCCCTCGATCGGGCCACGGTCGGTTTCCAGCGTCACCGGCTGAATGCCTTCGGCGTCGGCGATGCCCATGGTGGCGTCCAGAAGCGGCACGGCCATTCTCCCTTCCGATCTTTGCTGCTGTAGATGCTAACAGTGGGAACGCCCCGCGGTTGCCGCATAGCGGGGCGGGCGAGGCAACGAAGCCGCAACCCGGCTGTTCTCTGTCGACAGGCATTGGACATTCGGGAAAGGAGCGGCGATGGCGTCGAACAGTTTGACCGGAGACGGCCGCTGGCCGCGGCCGGACACTCTCGGCTCGGGCTTGAGCCGGATCGGCGACCGGTTTGGGTCGGGCGAGGCCGCGACGGGCGGACGTTGGCTCGCGATGATGGGCGGCACGGCGCTGGGCGTGATGGGGCTGCAGCGGTCTGGTTGGGGCCGGGCGATGCTGGCGCTGGGCGGCGCCGGCCTGTTCGCCGTCGGCGCGCTTGGATTGCGGCCCTTCGGCGAGCGGTCCCTGCATGCCGCACCGACCTCGGCCTCCTGGCGTAGCCATGTCCCGGCCTCCCGCCGGCGGTCGCTGACGCCGGAGCGCACGCAGGCGGTCGTCACCATCGCGTCCGACCCTGGCGCGGTCTTCCGCTTCTGGCGCAACTTCGCCAACCTGCCGAAGCTGATGCCGCAGCTGGAGCGGGTCGACGTGCTGTCGGCCACCGAAAGCCGCTGGATCGCCAAGGCCGTCTCGGGCGGCGAGGGGCCGAGTTGGCGCTGCGTGCTCGACCGCGTCGACGAGGACCGGCTGCTGACCTGGCACACGGCGGGCGAGACGGCGCTGCCGCACCGCGCCTCGCTGATGCTGAGCCCGGCGCCGGGCGACCGCGGGACGGAGGTGCGGCTGACGCTGGTCTACCGCGTTCCGGCCACCGAGGTGGCGGCGCTTCTGGGCGTGACGCCGGAAGGGCAGGCGGAAGAGGCGCTGCGCCGGCTGAAACAGCGGGTGGAGACCGGTGAGCTGTCGACCATCGACCGGCAGCCGCGCGGCAATGGGTCGGGTAGTTTCCGGGAGGCGACGGAATGAAGGCGCTCTGCTGGAACGGAACCAACGACCTGCGGGTGGAGCGGGTGCCCGACCCGGTTCTGGTCAATCCGCATGACGTGATCGTCAAGGTGGCGCTGTCGTCGGTCTGCGGGTCGGACCTGCATCTGATCGACGGCTATGTCCCGACCATGCGGCCCGGCGACATCATCGGCCACGAATTCCTCGGCGAGATCGTGGAGAAGGGGCCGGAGGTCCGCTATCTCAACCGCGGCGACCGGGTCATCACCGTGTCGATCATCGGCTGCGGCCATTGCGGGCACTGCCGGCACGGCGAAAGCTCGCTGTGCGACAACTCCAACCCGAACCCGGACTATGCCCGCACCGCCTATGGCCATTGCGGCGCCGGCATCTTCGGCTACAGCCACGCCTTCGGCGGCTATGCCGGCAGCCATGCCGAGTACATCCGGGTGCCCTACGCCGACTTCAACGCCTTCCGCGTGCCGGAAGGGGTGAGCGACGAGAAGGCGGTCTTCGTGTCCGATGCCGTGCCGACCGGCTACATGGCCGCCGACATGGCCGGCATCAAGCCGGGCGACGTGGTGGCGGTGTGGGGCTGCGGCGGCGTCGGCCAGATGGCGATCCGCAGCGCCTATCTGCTGGGGGCGGAGCGGGTGATCGGCATCGACCGCGTTCCCGAACGGCTGCGTGCCGCCCAGATGAAGGCCGGGGCCGAAACGCTGGACTACAGCCGGGTCGACGTCTTCGACGCGCTGCAGGCGATGACCGGCGGACGCGGTCCCGACGTCTGCATCGACGCCGTCGGCATGGAGGCCGACAGCGCGTCGAACGCGGTGGAGGACCTCTACGACCGGGCCAAGCAGGCGGTGGGTCTGCAGACCGACCGGCCGGCGGTGCTGCGCCAGATGATCGAGAGCTGCCGCAAGGGCGGCACCCTGTCGATCGTCGGCGTCTATGGCGGGGTGATCGACAAGTTCCCGATGGGGGCGGCGATGAACAAGGCGCTGACCTTCCGCATGGGCCAGCAGAACGGCCAGCGCTATGCCGATCGCCTGTTCGAGCACATCCGCAACGGCGACCTCGACCCGTCCTATCTGATGACGCACCGGCTGCCGCTGGACGACGGTCCGCAGGCCTACCGCATGTTCAAGGAGAAGGCCGACGACTGCCTGCGCGTCGTCTTTGCCCCACAAGGCTAGAGTGAGAAGGGAGAGCCGCCATGGAACTGGTCTACGCTTATCCGGCCGAACGCGGCCGGGGTGTGGAGGCCGAGATCGTCGGCAGCCTGCGCGACCGCTTCGGCGACGTCGTCCAGCGGGGACGGGAGGAGCGCGACGCCGAACGCGGCGACCGTTCCGACGTGGTGGTGACGCTGGAGGTCACCGACGACAAGGTCGAAGCGGCGCTGACCGCGTTGCGCGCGCACCCGCTGGTGATCGACGCGGCGGCGCGGAGCTTCGGGGAGCGGGTGTGAGGAAGGTGGTTGGGTTCTTGATAAGTTAGACCCCCACCTAACCTCCCCCGCTCTCAGCGGACCTACGGTCCGCCTGCCGCGTCAGCACAAAGCAGAGCTTTGTGCGAGAGCTGGGCGGGGGAGGGACTGCCGCCGCTTTTCCGAACAAGCACTTACTCCCTCCCCCGCCCAGCGGGGGAGGGTTGGGGTGGGGGCATCGCCAGCCGACACTCCACCCCAAAACCCCAGCCCTGAAACAATTTTCAGCCCCTCCGCGACTACGCCACCCCACTCCTGTTGACCATCGCCACGAGGCAAGTCCGCTTCACTCATCCGGGGGACCGACCGCCGTGAAGATGTCCGCCGAAACACCGCCTGTCGAGCAGGCGCAGGCCACCGTCAAACGCCGCTGGCCCATCGGTGTGGAGTTGCTGCCCGGCGGCGCCCATGCGCGGGTCTGGGCGCCGAAGGCCGGGCGGGTGGAGCTTGTCACCGAACCCGACGGGCGGGCGACGGCGCTGGAGCGCGAGGGCAACGGCTATTTCTCCGGCACCGTGCCGGGGCTGGAGGCCGGCGGGCTCTACCGCTTCCGGCTGGATGGCGGCGACATGCTCTATCCCGACCCGATGTCGCGCTTCCAGCCCGACGGGCCGCATGGGCCTTCGCAACTGGTCGACCCGCACCGCTTCGCCTGGACCGACCAGGACTGGCAAGGCCGCGCCATCCGGGGCCAGGTCATCTACGAACTGCACATCGGCACCTTCACGCGGGAAGGCACCTGGGACGCGGCGCTGCGGGAGTTGCCGGCGCTGGCCGATCTCGGCGTGACGGTGCTGGAGGTGATGCCGGTGTCGGAGTTTCCCGGCCGCTTCGGCTGGGGCTATGACGGGGTGAACCTGTTCGCGCCGACGCGGCTCTATGGCGATCCCGACGCCATGCGGCGCTTCGTCGACGGGGCGCACCGGCTGGGCCTCGCCGTCATTCTCGACGTGGTCTACAACCACTTCGGCCCGGACGGCAATTACCTGAAATGCTTCGCCGACGATTACTTCACCGACCGCTACAAGAATGATTGGGGCGAGTCGATCAACTTCGACGGTCCCAACTCGGAGCCGGTGCGGGAGTTCTTCCTGTGCAACGCCGCCTGCTGGGTCGAGGAATACCATCTGGACGGGCTGCGGCTGGACGCCACCCAGTCGATCTTTGACAGCGGAGAACCGCACATCCTGACCGAGATTTCCCGTGCCGTGCGCAAGGCGGCCGGCGGGCGCGCCACCATCCTGGTGGGGGAGAACGAACCGCAGCATGCCAGCATGGTGAAGCCGGCCGACGAGGGCGGCTGCGGCCTGTGCGCCATCTGGAACGACGATCTGCACCATTCGGCGATGGTGGCGCTGACCGGTCGGAACGAGGCCTACTACAGCGATTATCGCGGCACGCCGCAGGAGTTCGTGTCGGCGATGAAGTACGGCTTCCTCTATCAGGGGCAGTGGTATCGCTGGCAGGGCAAGCGGCGCGGCATGCCGGCCTTCGCCATGCCGCGGCCGGCCTTCGTCAATTTCCTGCAGAACCACGACCAGATCGCCAACTCCGCCCGCGGATCGAGGCTGCATGCGCTGGCCACGCCGGGGCTGCTGCGGGCGATGACGGCGCTGATCCTGCTTGGTCCCGGCACGCCGATGCTGTTCCAGGGGCAGGAGTTCGCCGCCAGCGCCCCCTTCCTCTATTTCGCCGACCACAAGCCCGACCTCGCCGCGCTGGTCGAGGCGGGCAGGGCGGAGTTCCTGGCCCAGTTCCCCAGCATCGCGGGACCCGCAATGCGCACCGGCCTGCCCAAGCCGCAGGCGGAGGACAGCTTCACCCGCTGCAAGCTCGACCACCGGGAGCGGGAGACCAACGCCGAGGTGTGGACCATGCACCGCGACCTGCTGCGCCTGCGCCGGGAGGATCCGGTGTTCGCCGCCCAGCGCACCGGCGGGCTGGACGGCGCCGTGCTGGACGACGAGGCGTTCATCCTGCGCTTCTTCGGGGAGGAGGCGGGCGACGACCGTCTGGTCCTGGTCAATCTGGGCCGCGACCTGACGCTCCGCGCGCTGGCGGAGCCGCTGCTGGCCCCGCCGCTCGATGGCGCATGGCGGGTGCTGTGGTCCAGCGAGGAGCCCGTCTATGGCGGCAGCGGCACGGCGGCGGTGGAACAGCCCGACGGCGCGTGGCGGCTGCCCGGCCATGCGGCGCTGGTTCTGGGCCCCGCGCACGATTTTCCGATGAAAAGCGACCCAACAAAGAGCAACGAGGGCGGAGGCAACACAACCCCGGTCATCGTGGTTTCCCAAGGGTCGGAAACCGCTAGCTGAGCATAGGTCCATCATGGCTGATTTCGTCCGAAGGCTGTCGCGCGAGGTTCTGAACACCGGTCCGAACGGCGCGGAAACCCGTGAATGGCTGGTCGCCAACGGTCTCGGCGGCTATGCCTCCGGGTCGGTGTCGGGGGCGGTGACGCGGCGCTACCACGGGCTGCTGATCGCGGCGCTGCCGGCCCCGCTCGGCCGCGTTCTGATGCTGAGCCAGCTGAGCGACGTGGTCATCGACGCCGACGGCCGCAGCTATCGCCTCAGCAGCCGCGATACCGGCGGCGAACCGGACGATGGCGGGTCTCGGGAAGAAGGGCAGACCGCCGCCCTGCAGGAATTCCGCATGGAGGAAGGGCTGCCGGTCTGGCGTTTCCGTGCCGGCGGGGCGGTGATCGAGAAGCAGGTCGTCCTGCCGCACGGCCAGAACATCGTCCACGTCACCTATCGGGTGATGGAGGCGAAGGCGCCGGTGCAGCTGCGCCTGCGGCCGGTGATGGCCTTCCGCACGCTGGAATCGGCGGTCGACCGGCCGCTGGCCCGGGACTACCGCATCAGCGCGGCCGGGCAGCGCTACGAGGTCTCCGCCGGAGCCGACCTGCCGGTGCTGCGCATGGCGATCGAGGGCGGCGATTTCCCGATGACGCTCGACGGCGGCATCCGGCGCGACGTCTATTACCGGGTGGAGGACGAGCGCGGCTATCAGGCGCGCGGTTCGCTGTGGACTCCCGGCTATTTCAGCGGCGAGGTCGGGCCCGGCCAAAGCATCACCTTCGCCGCCGCGACCGAGGACTGGTGGCGGCTGGAGGCGCTGCCGCCGCCGGACGTTCTGGTGTTCGAGATGGAGCGGCGGCGGCGCATCATCCACAACGCCAATCCGGCCCTGCGCGACGGGGCGATGGCCGAACTGGTGCTGTCCGCCGACAGCTTCCTGTTCGTGCCGGCCGGCCGCGTCGCCGACCAGATGCGGGCGCGGGCCGAAGGCGACGAGGTGCGGACTGTGATCGCTGGCTATCACTGGTTCACCGACTGGGGCCGCGACACCATGATCGCGCTGGAAGGGCTGACGCTGGCCACCGGGCGCCATCTGGAGGCGGGGTGGATCCTGCACACCTTCGGCCATTACATCCGCGACGGCCTGATCCCCAACATGTTCCCCGACGGCAAGGACCGCGGGCTGTACCACACCGCCGATGCGACGCTGTGGTTCTTCCACGCGCTGCACCGCTATCTGGCCGCCACCGGCGACCGCGACACGCTGCGCCTGCTGCTGCCCAAGCTGCGCGAGGTGATCGACTTCCACCGCCGCGGCACCCGCTTCGGCATCGGCGTCGATCCGAAGGACGGGCTGCTGCGCCAGGGGCAGGAGGGCTACCAGCTGACCTGGATGGACGCCAAGGTCGAGGATTGGGTGGTGACGCCGCGCCGGGGCAAGGCGGTGGAGATCAACGCGCTGTGGCACAACGCCCTGCGGCTGATGGCCGGCTGGCTGCGCGAGGAGGACGGCGAGGCCGCCGCCCGCCCGCTGAGCGAACTGGCCGATCAGGCATACGCCTCCTTCAACGCGCGCTTCTGGTGTCCGTCGGCCGGCCACCTGTTCGACGTGGTGGATGGGGAGCATGGCGACGACATCGCCTGCCGGCCCAACCAGATCTTCGCCATCTCGCTCGACCATCCGGTGCTGGAGCGCGAGCGGTGGGAACCGGTGGTGGAGACGGTGCGCAGCCGCCTGCTGACACCTGTGGGCTTGAGGTCGTTGGCGCCGGGCTGCCGCGACTACAAGGCGAAGTATTTCGGCGACCTGCGGGCGCGTGACGCCGCCTATCACCAGGGCACCGTCTGGGGCTGGCTGATCGGCCCCTATGTCGATGCGTGGCTGAAGCTGCACCCGGAGGACAAGGCGGGAGCGCGGCGCCTGCTGGAGGGCTTCCTGCCGCATCTGGACGAGGCCGGCATCGGCACCATCAGCGAGATCTTCGACGCCGAGGCGCCCTTCACCCCGCGCGGCTGCATCTCCCAGGCCTGGAGCGTGGCGGAGGTTCTGCGCTGCTGGGCGAAGACGGAGAGCTAGGGGTTTCAAGCGGTTGCGGAGACCTTGCCTCTCCGAAGGTCATAGGGCGGCCGAAGAGGGCCGCCCCACCCGCAACGATGGTGGAATGCCCTTGGGAGCAGTTGTCAACAGGGCACAACAGGGTGTGAAATCGCAGGGTCGACCGGAATGTGACAGATTTCGGTTGACACGCGGCCAGGGCTCCAAGAGCCGGAAAATAGCGTTTTCTCTTACAAATCAGGCGCTTGCGTTATTTGCCTGATTTTTGGGCAAACACCGTAGCCCCCTTGAATCGCCTAGCGCGAATCGGGACTGCCCACGGCTTGCCCACACAGTTATCCACAGCCTCTGTGGAGACCGTCGGCTTTGCCGGCGGCCATGCCTTCCGTCGTGCCTGTTGGCCGGACCTGTACTTTCGATGCCCATGCTTTGGGCGGGGGCAGGGGTGGGGCTCTGCACAAGGGGGTAATCGTATTGGATTTTAGCCAGGCCGGAGAAAGCATCCTATAGTTCCCGCGTCGGTTCTCTCGGTACCCCGACTGAACCATCCTGAATGCAGCCGTACGGAGTGCGGAAAGACAGCCAGAGCGGAGGAGCCAATGCGGAGCGTTGTGCGGGGCGTCGCCGGCATGCCTTACCCGGCGGGCCGGTCGGGATGGGCGGCGAAGGATGCCGCCACGGCCGGACCTTCCGGACGCCCGCGGCGTGGCACCCTCGGCCTCCTGCCGTCCGTCGTCGGTCCCCTGCTGGCGGTATCGGTGCTGGGGGCGCTGATCCTGCATCTTCTGGCCGGTCTGGTTGCCCGGCTTCCCGCCACCGATGCGCTGGGCGCCTTGTCGGTGATGGTCGGGATGGCGGTCGTCCTGGTGACCCTGCTGCCCTTCGCACTGCTGTCCGTCAGGCGGGCGCAGCGGGCCTGGGCCGCCATGCAGGAGTCCTTCCGCCGCTGAGTCAGCCGTCCATAGGATTACCCCCGATAAGGATTCCGTTGCTCCGCGAGGCGTGCCCGCGTTTAATCGCGGGTGAGGGCGGCATTCGCCCTTCCTCCCGGCGAACCGGGACGGTTTTCCGGGGGCGCGGGATGGGGCTTTTCGATTTCCTGAAGGTCGCAGTGAAGGACAAGAAGGCGGCCAAGCCGGCTGCCCGCATGCCGGTCAGCGTCATCCAGTGCGACGGAAAAAGCTTTCCCATCGTGTCGCTGACGCCGAAGGGTTTCGTCGCCCGCGGCTTCGACGGGTCGCTGATCGTCGGCCAAAACGCCAAGGTGTCGGTGCGTGTCGACGATCCGGCCGGAAAATTCACCTTCAACGCGACCGTTTCGGTTGTCGAGGTCAAGGGCGACACCGTCGGCGCCACCTGGTCGATCCTGCCGACGGAAGTCGACGCGGTGATCCGTCAATATGCCCAGAACCGCAAAAAGCAGGACGGCAAGGCCGCCCGGTAAGGGAGCGGCCTACCCCTTACCGGCGGCCGGTTACTGGCGGTCGGTTGGCGTTCCGGCCACCGGCGAGGGCATGCCGGCATTGACGATCTTCGGCAGTGCCAGGACGCGCGCCCGCTCCAGCCATTCGGACAGGGTGACGAACTCGCAGCCCTTGGCCCGCAGCTCCGCGATCACGCGGGGCAGCGCCTGCGCCGTGCTGGCATAGGTGGAGTGCATCAGGAAGACGTTGCCCGGCAGGCCGCCCAGCTTGATCTGGCTGACGATCTTGTCGGCGTTGCGCACCTGCCAGTCGCGCGTGTCCACCGACCACAGGACGGAGCCCATATGCTCCTCCCGCACGATGGTCAGCAGTTCGTCCGAATAGCGGCCGTAGGGCGGGCGGAACAGCACCGGGTTGGCACCGAACTCGCGCAGGATGCGGTTGGTCTCCGTGATCTCGTAGCGGGCGCCGGCGGCGTCCATCTTGCGCAGGTCGGAATGGGTCAGGCTGTGGTTGCCGATCTCATGTCCGCCGGCGACGAAGTCGCGGATCAGATCCCCCTGCCGTTCGGCGATGCGGCCGACCGGGAAATAGGTGGCGCGCACGCCCTCGCGGTTCAGGATGTCCAGGACCTGACGGGTGACCGTGCGGTGCGGCCCGTCGTCGAAGGTCAGGGCGCAGAGGTTCCAGTTCTCCCGCTTCAGCGTCGCCGGCATCACGTCGTAACGCGAATCCGGCATCACCGAGCGCAGCCGGCCCTTGCGGCGGCTGTGCTGCTCGATGTCCGCCATGGTGCGGGCATCTTCCTCGTTGTAGATCACCAGGCCGTCGGCCGGCGGCAGGGCGGCGGCGACCGAGGGCGGCGGCAGCGGAGCGGCATTGGCGGAGCCGATCGGCGCCAGGACCGACGTGGTCGTCGTCGTCACCGTCTCGCGCTCCACGGCCGGCTGCGGCGGCTTGGCTTCGGGCAGCGGCGGCGCGACGGCCACGGTCACGGCCGGCGGCTTGGTCGCAGGCGACGGAACGAAGGCCGGTTCCGCCGGTGTCGCCGTCTGCACCGGGGCAAGCTCGGGAGCAGGCACGGTCTTTTCGGGAGCGGACTTTTCGGGAGCGGTCTTCGCCACCGTGACGGGTGCCACCGCGACGGGCGCCACTGTCGCGGGCGCCAGCGTGACGGGCGCCGGCGTCGCGGCCGGGGCCGGGCGGTCGACGACGAGGCAGCCGAAGCCGGCGCCGACGATCCGCCGGCACAACGCCCGCGCGTCGGTGCCCTTGGCGACCTGGGCGTAGAGCGCGACGCCGCCGGCCTCGCTCTTGCCGTCCAGCAGCATGACAGAGGCGGTCATCCCGGCCGTCAGCTCGCGCTCGCGCCGCTGCAGGTTCTTCCAGCTCCACCAGGCGTCGCCGTCGCCGGAATAGATGCCCAACTGCAGGACCGGGCCATCGGCTTGGGTGGTGGCCGGGGCGGCGGCCGGGGTCGGCGCCTTCTGCTCGACCTTGGCGGCGGTCTGGCGTTTGGCGGGCGATTCGGCGGCGTGGACGGGCAGGGCGGCAGGCAGTGCGATCGCGCAGGCCAGCAGTGCGGCCTTGAGAAGCACGCCGTGGCCGCCGGCCATCCGGAGGCTGGAACTTGGGGATGCGGCGTTCGGCCAGGAAATGCGCAACATATCGGTCCCGTTGCTTGGCCCAGCCACACTTTGCGGACCGCCGGTTGATGGCGGTGCAATATCATCCCGAAGGGGTTAATTCAAACGACAAGCGGCGAAATTATGGCGGCTTCGCCGCTTTTCACAGGGGCGTTGCCGTTCGGAAACGGTACCTCGACCGGCCATGCCCAAGCGGCGGGCACAGGCGTGCGAAGCGGCATGCCGGAACCGGTGGGGGAGCGGCGGGGTTCATAAGGGGACAGGCGGATCGCCGGGCGTCGCAACAGGCGCCGCCGGCCACGCCGCTTACCCTTTTGGAAGGTTTACCCGTGAAGGAGACGACTCGTATGGCCGAGGATTTGGAAAGCCGCATCCGTCGGCGCGCGCATGAGATCTGGGAACGCGAAGGCCGCCCGGAAGGCCGCGACGCCGCCCATTGGGAACTGGCCAGCGAGGAGATCGCGATCCAGGACAATTACCGCGACACGCTGAAGCCCAACCCGGCCGGCGGACCGGAAGCGACCGCGATGCGGACGGAGCCGGTGGAGCCGGTGCTGAGCGTCGCCAATCAGGGCGAGCAGCCCGGCCTCGCCGACCAGGGCGACGAGATGGGCATGCCGATGCGCGGCGACCGCGATGTCTGGCCGACGCCGGAGGAGGCGGCCTCGACCGCCGTGCCGCCCAACCGCAGCAAGAAGACCCGCCGCCGGGCCTAGTCTCCTCAGACGGGGGATTTGCCGGCCGTGCCGCTCACCGTGCCGTCCGCCGTGCCGCTCCTGCCCTCGGGCATGGCGGCGCGGCCGGTGTCGGCGGGCGTCACCGCCGGGGTGGTCGCCGGGACGGTCGCGGGCGAGACGGCCGGAAGCGAACCGGGCGCCGGTTCCGCCGCCGGAGCGGACACGCCGACCGGGACGTCGTCCAGGCGGTCGTAGATGTCCGGATGCAGGCGCACGGCGCCGTCGGCCTCGACCGTGGCGATCCAATAGACGAACTGGACCGGCATCGGCGTCGGCAGCTTGACCCATTGCGGTTGCGGCTTGTCCAGCATGCGGTCGATTCGCGCCGGGGTTACGCTGGTCCCCTGCAGCAGCAGCTCCGCCAGCCGGCGCGGATCCTCCAGCCGGACGCAGCCGGAGCTGATGGAGCGCAGTTCGCGCGCGAACAGCCGCGGCTCGTTGGTGCCGTGCAGATAGATGTCGTAGGGGTTGGTCAGGTTGAAGCGGAAGCGGCCCAGCGCGTTGTGGTCGCCCGGCTGCTGCACGATGCGGACCCGGCCGGGCGTGACGTCGTGCCAGTCGACCGTTTCCGGCGCCACCTCCTGCCCGTCGAGATAGACGACGGCGTTCTGGATGCCGGGCACGCCCTTGGCCCGCAGCATCGGCAGCTTGTCTTCCTTCAGGACGGTGGGCGGCACGGTCCAGGTCGGGTTGACGATGACGTGGGTGATGCGGTCGGTCAGCAGCGGCGTCTCGCGCGACGGCCGGCCGACGATGGCGCGCATCGTCAGCTCCTCCTCGCCGCCGCGCACCAGCGTGGTGGTCTGGTCGGTCAGGTTCACCACCAGGACATTGTCCGGGGCGGTGTCGCGGAAGCTGCGCATCGCGGCGGCGCTCTGCCGCATCAGCGCCGCGGCCTCCGCCGGCGTGCGGTCCAGCGCGGCGCGGGTGCCGGCGCCCACCAGCCCGTCCTGCTTCATCCGCTGGGAGAGCTGGAAGGTCTTGACCGCAAGGTCGACGTCGGCGGTGAAGACGTCCGACGCCTTGTCCGCCGGCAGCAGGCCGAGTTCGACCAGCCGCTGCGACAGCCGGCCGACGCGCTCGCCGCTGCTGCCGCGCTTCAGCAGGCCGCCTTCGCCGATTCGGGTCGACAGCTGCACCGGGCTGCGGTCCAGATCCACCGCGGCGGCGTCCAGCCGGTCGGCCCATTGCGTCAGCGTGTCGCGGTAGGGCAGGGCGTCCGCGGGCCCGACGCCGAGCAGCGCCAGCGCCGATGCGGCGGCGAGCGCCAGCATGGCCAGCTTGCGGGGCTTGCGGAGGTCGGCGGATACGGTCATGTCGGATACCCTCTGTCACTGTGGGCCGGCTGCGCATACGAATGAACGCGCCACCGCCCTTCCGAACAATTTATGCAACGCAATAATGGAAGGCGAGGCGTGCGGCGCGAAATTCCGTCGATCATTCTCCCGGTGTGATCTTCCTGCCGCCGTCCTATGACCTGCCTATGCAAGAAGGTCACAGTACAAAATTTTTTGGTTGCCTCGGCCGATGACCTTCCCTATACGAATATCCGTCCGGAGACGATTCACACCAGACGGGACGCTCCGGACCAGCGTTGGTCATAAGGTTATACCAGCCGCGGGCGCCACGCGACCCGCCAAACGCCGAACGGCCACAGCGTAGAACGGCCAAGAACGTAAAACGACGAGGTTCGGGGATGCATTTGGGGGATGACGAGCGTGCCGCTCCGACCATCGGGCGGCGCGGGTTCCTGGGTTTTGCCGCTGCGGCGGTGACGTCGGCCCTTCCGGCCGCTTCGGGATTGATGACGGGGGTCGCCACCAGCGTGGCGACGGGCGTGGCGACGGCGCCGGTCCTTCTGGGGTCGGGCAGTGCGGAGGCCGCTCCCCTGGCCGGCAGCGTCCGGCGCATCAGCCTGCACAACATCAACACGCATGAACGGTTCGACGGCGTCTATTGGGCCGACGGCCACTACAAGCCGGATGCGCTGCGCAAGCTGGACGTGCTGCTGCGCGACCATCGGGCCAAGCAGGTCTGCCGTTACGATCCGCGCCTGTTCGACCTGCTCGCCCGCGTCCACCAGAGCGTCGGGTCTGACGATCCGTTCGAGGTGATCTGCGGTTACCGCTCCCGCCGCACCAATGCGATGGCGCGGCGCCGGTCGCGCGGGGTGGCGAAGGAAAGCTATCACACCCGCGGCATGGCCATCGACATCCGCCTGCCGGACACCCAATTGCGCGCCATCTCCGAAACCGCCAAGGCGATGCAGTCGGGCGGCGTCGGCTTCTACCCGCGCAGCGGCTTCGTCCATCTCGACGTCGGCCCGGTTCGCAGCTGGTAGTCATCGGAACGGCGGCTGTCTCGGCCGCCGACCCGGATGCAGCATTCCATACAAAAAGGCATTGGGCAAAAAAGGCTCCGCATCGACCGATGCGGAGCCTTTTCGATGTGCAGATGAAATGCGGTCGCTGCCGGTCGTCCCGGCGCCGTCAGCTTCGCGGCGACGATTTGGTCGCGCGCAGGATGTCGGTCGGGTCCCAGACCGCGCCGTGACGGCGGCGAGCCTTGCTCTCGCTGGAGCCGTCGGCGGATTTCGCGGTCTTGATCCGCGGGGCATCGCTACGAACCGTGCGGCCGGGCTTGCGGACATTTTCCTCGCCCGGAGCCGCAGCGACGATTTCGCTGCCTGCGAGGCTGCTGCCGCCGCCGGATGACTGCGTGGGTTCAAGGGACGGCGATGAGTCGGCATCGCCGTCCTCCCCCTCGTCGGGGCCTTCCGGCGGCTCTTTGATCTCGGGTGACAGGGCGGAGAGCAGCGACAGCATCTCGTCCGACACATGGGAGGGGGCGGCGCGCCACAGGCGGAGAAGCCGCGCCTCGCGCCGGCTGATCTGCGTGTCGTCGTCGTCCGACTCCTGAAAGCCGCCGCGCGAGCGGCGCAGGCCGTCGGCATCGCTGTAGGTGTCGAAGAAGAAGCTCACCGGAACATCCAGCACCTGTCCCAGTCGGTACAGGGTTCCCGCCGAAATCCGGTTGGAGCCGCGTTCGTATTTCTGGACCTGCTGAAAGGTCAGCCCGATCGCCTCGCCAAGTTTTTCCTGGCTCATTCCCAGAAGGGTCCGGCGCATCCGCACGCGCTGCCCGACATGGGCGTCCACAGACCAGGATTCCGGCGATCCGCGTCGTCCTCTTTTGCGCGCCGTCGGTTCACTCATGTCCATTGGTCTCCGATGCCCAGTCTTCCGCAGCCTCTCTTTGCGAGAATGAAAGGATTGTTCACACATTCCTTGCTGATGTTCAAGAGAAAACTTTTGAATATTGGCGCATGACCCTCATATTCCGATAGGCATCGATGGTGTGGCAACATTCGCGAGAGTTGTCCTGTTACAGCTTTGTATTATTTCGCAGGTGATGAGGATCAATTGCCAGAAGGGCTTGTCCGATCCCTGCACTCAACCCTTTTGCGGAAATCTCCGAATCTTTCGGCTCGCCCAATGGTTGGGTCGACAGCTTTTTGTTTACAGCAGTTCGACGTTCGGGACCAGTTAGGGTTTGCACCGCTACAAATGGTGATCAAAAACCTTCTGGTTGTGGTAAATATTCGGATGCTTGTGGGAAAACTTTATGTTCGACAGCTCGATACACCGTGTCACGCACCGGCGGCGGGCCGCCATGGGCCGCCATCGTTGGGCAGACGATCTTTAATACATAATTAACCATATCAGCGCAGCACCGGCCGGCGCCGGACAGGGCAGATTCAGTACCGCGAGGGGCGTGGTGCGTGACCGCCCGTATCGGCCTTCCCGCCATTCCCCTTCCGGGCGGCGACGGATCTGGAAGCGGCTCCGGAAGGGGGCGGCTCCGCCCAGGGACCGCCGGCTGCGGCGAACCCCTCCACATGGTCGCGCAGCTTCTGGACCTGGGACGGGGTGACGCTGCGGCCGAAACGGGACTTCAGCAGGGCGGCCAGCGCACCGCGTGTCGGGCGGACGCCGTCGGCCGCCAGGATGCGGTAGGCGACGAAGGTCTCGGCATAGAGGAGGATGCGGTCGGGCCGCGCGCGCAGCTGTGCCGCCTGTGCCGAGGCGCTGCGGTGCAGGTGCGCGGTCAGCCGCTCCGCCGCCTGCGCCTGGGTCAGGTCGGGAAGGCCGGCGGCCGGCTGCTCCGGCGGTTCGGGACGGCCGATGGAGTCGCGCAGGCGTCGTCGCCGCTGGCGCTCGCGGTCACCGGCGCGCAGCCGCTCGGCATAGGCCGGGTCGGCGGCGCGCCGTTCGGTGCGGCTGCGGTTGGAGCGGGCGGCGCGCTCCGCCTCGCGCGCCTGCAGCATCGGGTCGCGCAGCAGGAAGGCCAGTTCCTCCGCGGTCAGCCGATGCTCCTGCTCCGGACCGGCGGGCGCGGAGGGGGAGGGGCTGTCGCGGTCGCCGTCGGTGTCGTCCATCGCGAGGCAACGCAAAGGCCGCCCGCGATGTTCCCGTGCGCTTTCGGACGCCCGGCCGGAGTCTCCGCATGGATGATGAGGGAGATTTCATGTCCGGTGCCGGTGCCGCCCGTGCTAGAGAAAGGCCATTCCCATCCGGGCCGCCGTCCTGTCTCCGGCCCGTCTTCCCGGCCCGTGCAACAGTGGAATTCGCCCGCCCATGACCCCCCGGCAAGCCCTTCAGCAGCGCCTTGCGGCCTTGGATGCCCATCTGCGCGCGGAAAACCCCAACCTGCTGCCGGTCCTTCCGACCTTCCGCGCCTTCGACCGCATCCTGGCCGGTCTTGGGCTGATCGACCGCCATGAATCGCTGACCACCCGCATTCCCTGGTGGCCGATGGTCGCGGTGCTTGGCACCTTCTCGGCCGGCAAGTCGACCTTCCTCAACGGCTATCTGGGCGAGGTGCTGCAGAACACCGGCAACCAGGCGGTCGACGACAAGTTCACCGTCATCTGCCACGGGCCGGAAACCCGCAAGGAGGCGCTGCCCGGCACCGCGCTGAACGCCGACCCGCGCTTTCCCTTCTACCGCATCGCCGACGAGATCGAGAAGGTGGCGGCCGGCGAGGGCAAGCGCATCGACAATTACCTGCAGCTGAAGACGCTGGCCGGGCCGCGGACCAAGGGCAAGATCTTCATCGATTCTCCGGGCTTCGACGCCGACGACCAGCGCCGGTCGGTCCTGCGGTTGGTCGACCACATCGTCGAGCTGTCGGACCTCGTGCTGGTGTTCTTCGACGCCCGCCATCCCGAACCGGGCGCCATGCAGGACACGCTGCGCCATCTGGTCGCCAAGACGGTCAACCGCGCCGACGCCCGCAAGGTCTGCTACATCCTCAACCAGGTCGACACCACCGCCAAGGAGGACAATCTGGAGGCGGTGTTCGGCGCCTGGCAGCGCGCCATCGCCCAGGCCGGTCTTGTGTCGGGCCGCTTCTACGCCATCTACGACCAGCGCTCCGCCGTGGAGATCGGGGATGACGGCCGCCGCGCCCGCTACGAAGCCCGCCGCGACCACGACCTTGCCGAGATCCACACCCGCATCAACGAGGTGGAGGTCGCCCGCGCCTATCGCATCATCGGCTCGATCGACAGCCTGACCAAGGAACTGGAGGGCGAGGTGCTGCCCAAGCTGCGCGAGGCGATGGCGACGTGGCGCCGCCGCGTGCTGACCGGCGACGCCGTGTGGGGCGCGCTGCTGCTGGTTCTGCTGGGGGCGGTGGTGCAGACGGTGGGCGGCGGCTTCGGCGCCTTCCTCGGCTGGCTGTTCGACAATGCCGACGGCGGGTTGCCGCTGCACCTGATCGGCACCGCAGTGCTGCTGGGCGGGCTGTTCCTGGCCGGGCATTTCAAGCTCCGCCAGTTCTTCGCCCGCCGCATCGCCTTGTCCTTGAGCGACCGCTTCGGCGACGTCGACCTCGACCTGCGGGCGGCCTTCCTGAAGAACACGCGCTTCTTCCGCTCGATCTTCGCCAAGCAGCCGGCCGGCTGGGGCGGACGGGCGCGCAGGGCGATCTTCGCCATCCGCGAGGCGACGGCGGTGCATGTCCAGCGCATCAACGATCTCTATACCGATCCGGCCGGCCGCCGCGCCCGGGAGGCCGCCACTGGCCCTGCCGCCGCGGCGGAATGACCGCGGGCCGCATAGGACCTCGGCCGCCCTTTACAGCGCGGCGGATGGGTCGTTAGATCTGCGCTCCACCGCCGGACGGCGGTGCGGGACTCAGGCGGTGGACGGCCAGTGGACTTGCGGGACTCAGTGGGCGGCGTTGCAGGCGGGGCGGTACGGGCGGCGCTGGGCACCGTCCTGGCCGGGCTGCTGTTGTGCGCGGCCCCGGTCCGGCCGTCGGCGCTGGAGGCCCAGTCCGGATCCGCGCCCGGCCATTTGCCCGGCATGGCGCCTGCGCCCGCTCCCTACACCGGACTGGATCTGGTGACCGGCAACGACTACGCCCCCTACACCGGCGAGGATCTGCCGGGCGGCGGGCTGGTGACGGAGCTGGTCCGCCAGGCCTTCGCGGTCGGCGGGCGCCGCTTCGACGTGCGTTTCCTGCCGTGGAAGCGGGGCTATGACGGCGTGGTCCTGGGCCGTTTCCTCGCCACCTTCCCCTATGTCCGGACGCCCGAGCGGGAGCGCGAGGTGCTGTTCTCCGACCCGGTGGTCGAGGTGCGGCAGTTCGTCTATCTGTCGAAGCGATCGGCGATGGAGGTCCATGGCGGCGGCACCGGCGGCGACTCCGGCGGCGCGGCGGACTTCCGTGGGAGGACCGTCTGTCAGCCGGCCGGCTATGCCCTGCCGGCCGAACTGGAAGAGCTGGTGCAACTGGGGCGGCTGACCCGGCACACGCCGTCGGACCTCGGCGCCTGCATGCGGATGGTGGCGGCCGGCCGGGCCGACGCCCTGGTGATCGACGAATACAGCGCCGCCGCGGTCATCGCCCGCGCCGGTCTGGCCGAGGAAATCCGGGTATCGGAGCGGCCCTTCGCCGTGGTGACGCTGCATCTGGTGGTGGGCCGGGCCACGCCGGGGGCGGACGCGATGGTCGCCGCCTTCAACGACGGGCTGAACACGCTGAAACGGCAGGGGATTTACGGCCGGCTGCTGTCCGCCCACACGGTTCAGCCCGCTCCCTAGATTTCGTTCGGTGCTACGCGGTCTTTGCGGCGGCCGGGACGATATTCCGGTCCGATGCCGCGCTTTTCCGCGCCATAGGCCCCCGTCGCCATGGACAGGACGGTGCTTCGTGCTATAAACGCGCGGTTTCGATCATGGAAAAGGGGCGCGGGCCGTGGCCATCGACGCGTCGATTCTGGTCCTCAACGGGCCGAACCTCAACATGCTGGGCGTGCGGGAGCCGCAAATCTACGGGTCGATGACCCTGGACGACCTGGAGGCCGCCTGCCACGAGCGTGCCGATCAGCTGGGTCTGACCGTGGATTTCCGGCAGTCCAACCACGAAGGCGAACTGGTCTCGTGGATCCAGCAGGCGCGGACGGAGAATGACGGCATCGTCATCAACGCCGGCGCCTACACCCACACCTCGGTCGCGATCATGGACAGCCTGATCCTGTCGGAGCTGCCGGTGATCGAGGTCCATCTGTCGAACATCTTCAAGCGCGAGCCGGTCCGCCATCACTCCTACATCTCGCCGGTGGCGAGGGGGATGATCTGCGGGTTCGGGCCGCACGGGTATCTTCTGGCGCTGGACGCCATCGCGAACATCATCGACCGCGATTAAGGAAACGGGAACGACTGACATCATGGCGAGCTTCGACATCGACGGCGATCTGGTCCGCAAACTGGCGGACCTCCTGCGTGAGACGGGCTTGAGCGAGATCGAGTTCGCCGAGGGCGAAAAGCGCATCCGCGTCACCCGCCCGACCGCCGCCCAGACGGTCGCCGTCCAGGCCGCCCCGGTCCTGGCGGCCGCCCCGGTCGCCGCCGCGGCGGCTCCGGCGGGCAAGCCGGCGAGCCATCCGGGCGCGGTGACCTCGCCGATGGTCGGCACCGCCTATCTGGCGGCCGAGCCGGGCGGCACGCCCTTCGTCCGTCCGGGCGACGTGGTCAAGGCCGGCCAGACCATCATGATCATCGAGGCGATGAAGGTCATGAACCCGATCAAGGCCCCGCGCGGCGGCACCGTCGCCGAGGTGCTGGTGTCCGACGCCCAGCCGGTCGAGTTCGGCGAAGTTCTCCTCATCATCGAGTAAGCGGGGCATTCCCTTGGCGATGTTCGAAAAGGTCCTGATCGCGAACCGTGGTGAGATCGCTCTGCGCATCCACCGCGCCTGCCGCGAGATGGGGATCCAGACCGTGGCGGTGCATTCCACCGCCGACGCCGACGCCATGCACGTCCGCCTCGCCGACGAAAGCGTGTGCATCGGCCCGGCGTCCGCGCGCGAAAGCTACCTCAACATTCCGGCCATCCTGTCGGCGGCGTCGATCACCAATGTCGACGCCATCCATCCCGGCATCGGCTTCCTGTCGGAAAACGCCCAGTTCGCGGAGATGGTGGAGGAGCACGGCTTCACCTTCATCGGCCCGACGCCGGAGCATATCCGGATCATGGGCGACAAGGTCACCGCCAAGAAGACGGTGATGGAGCAGGGGCTGCCTGTGGTGCCCGGCTCCGACGGCCCGGTGACGTCGCTGGAAGATGCCGAGAAGATCGCCCACGAGACCGGCTATCCGGTGCTGATCAAGGCGGCGGCGGGCGGCGGCGGCAAGGGCATGAAGGTCGCCCGCAACCCCGACCAGCTGAAGGAGGCCTATCAGCTGGCCCGTGGCGAGGCGCGCGCCGCCTTCGGCAACGACGAGGTCTATCTGGAGAAGTATCTCGGCCATCCGCGGCACATCGAGATCCAGCTCCTGGGCGACACCCACGGCGCCTGCGTGCATTTCGGCGAGCGCGACTGCTCGGTCCAGCGCCGGCACCAGAAGGTGATCGAGGAGGCGCCGAGCCCGGCGCTGAACGCCGAACAGCGCGCCTTCATCGGCGATCTGGCGGCGAAGACCGCGGCGGCCATCGGCTATCGCGGCGTCGGCACGATGGAGTTCCTCTACGAGGACGGGCAGTTCTATTTCATCGAAATGAACACCCGCCTGCAGGTCGAACACACCATCACCGAGATGATCACCGGCATCGATCTGGTGCGCGAGCAGATCCGCGTCGCCGCCGGCGCGCCGCTGGGCTACGGCCAGTCGGACATCCGCTTCGAGGGCCATGCCATCGAATGCCGCGTGAACGCCGAGAATCCGGAGACCTTCATCCCGTCGCCGGGCAAGATCGACGGCTATCACGCGCCGGGCGGCCTGGGCGTGCGCGTCGATTCGGCGCTGTATGACGGCTACAAGGTGCCGCCGCACTACGACAGCCTGATCGCCAAGCTGGTCGTCCACGGCACCACCCGGAACGAGTGCCTGATGCGCCTGCGCCGCTCCATTGAGGAGTATGTCATCGGCGGCATCCAGACCACGCTGCCGCTGCATGACCGCATCATCGCCCAGCAGGCCTTCATCGACGGCAATTACGACATCCATTGGCTGGAACAGCTGATGGCGAAGTCCTGATCCCGCCGTATCTATATTGCATACCCGCAAATGCTGCGGCAAAATGTCGCAGTGTTGAAAGCCCCTCCCTCAAGTCGAGAGAGGGGCTTTTCTTTTATGACATTTCGCTGATATGGCGGGTTCTATTCACCGGCTGCGATTCGGTTCTTTGCAATATGGCAATCCCGCGGCTCGCCTGCGCTTTTTCTCGCAAACTGCGACGCCGAATGCATATGACGGCGCCGGGCGGCGGCAATCCCCATTCCCTCCGGTCCCGCCGTCCATAGGGGTTTCCCCGGAATGCCTGCTTCCGGCCGTTTTGGTGTGCATGGCACATCTCTTGCTGACTTGATCTGCATCAGTGCGGGGCGGTGCCTACCCAGAGTAGACGAAACTCCATTCCGTTAGCTGTGCCGTACCATCGCTCGATTTCGGCCTCGAATTCGGCGATGTCGCGTTTCCCTGGTCCGCATCCCGGCAGCGCGCCCATTGCGCTGCCGAACCCGCCTCTTGCCCGACGAGGTTCCGTCCATGCGTCTCAATGAACCGATCACCGACCGCGAAATCGAGATGGAAGACGGCGTGCTGCTGGTGTCGCGCACCGACACCGGCGGCCGCATCACCTTCGTCAACAAGGCCTTCGTCGACATCAGCGGCTATGCCGAAGACGAGTTGATCGGGGCGCCGCACAACCTGATCCGCCACCCGCACATGCCGAAGGAGGCCTTCGCCGACCTGTGGGCGACGATCAAGGGCGGGCGGCCGTGGGAAGGGCTGGTGAAGAACCGCACCAAGTCCGGCGACTACTACTGGGTCCGCGCCAACGTCACGCCGGTGGTGGAGGACGGGACGGTGACCGGCTTCATCTCCATCCGCACCAAGCCGTCGCGCGAACAGGTGGCGGCGGCGGAGCGTCTCTATGCCGACATCCGCGAAGGACGGGCGGGAAATCTGACGGTGCGCGACGGACGGGCGGTGGCCCGCGGCGGCGCTGCGCGCCTGCGGCGCTGGATGACCAGCATCACCGGGCGCCTGACCCTGATCTTCGCCTTCATGGTCCTGTCGATGCTGGTGGTCGGCGGCGTCACGCTGCGCGGCATGGCCGACAGCAACGCCTCGCTGAAGACGGTGTACGAGGACCGGACGGTTCCCGCCGTGCAGATCGGCGAGATCCTGGACCATATGCGCGACAATGTGCAGACGTTGCAGCACCTGATCATCGACGCCCGCGACGGCACCGATCCCAAGGTGATGGCCGGCCGGGAGCAGCGCATCTTCGCCAATGCCGCCACCATCGACCGTCTGTGGGCGGACTATCTCAAAACCTTCCTGACACCCGAGGAAAAGGAGCTGGCCGACCGTTTCGCCAAACAGCGCGCCGCCTTCCTCGACGAAGGGCTGAAACCGGCGGTCGAGCTGGCGCGCCAGGGCGATTCGCTGCGGCTGGAGGTGCTGGTCCGCGACCGCATCGATCCGCTGTTCCAGGCCGCCTTCCAGACCAACAAGGACCTGCTGCAGCTGCAGCTGACCGTGGCCCGCACCGAATATGAGGGGGCGCTGGCGGATTTCCGCTGGCATCTGGTCTTCGCGGTGGCCGCCGGTCTGGCGGTGCTGGTGGCGGCCGTGCTCTGCGGCTTCATGCTGCTGCGCACCGTGCGCCGGCCGCTGTCCGACTTCTCGGCCGATTTCGACGCCATCGCCCGCAACGACCAGGCCCACATCATCGACCTGCCGGCGGCGGTCGAGTTCCATCCCATCGCCGGGCAGCTGCGCGGGTTGAAGGCCCGGCTGTGCTACGCCGTGCAGGAGCGCGTCGAGCGCGCCCGCCACGCCGACGAGGAGCGGCGCCGCGCGCTGGAGGCCATGGCCTCCACCGTTGAGCGCGAGGCCGGACGCGCGGTGGAGGAGGTGGCCCAGCGCACCGGCGCCATGGCCAACGACGCCGAAGGCATGTCCGGCTCGGCCGAGCGGGTCAGCATCAACGCCCAGACCGTGGCGTCGGCCGCCGGGCAGGCGCTGGCCAACGCCCAGACCGTCGCCGCCGCCAGCGAGCAGCTGGCCGCCTCGATCCGCGAGATTTCCTCTCAGATCGCCCATTCCAACGCGGTGACCCGCCGCGCGGTGGAAAGCGGCCACCACACCCAGGCCACCATCCGCTCTTTGTCGGAAACCGTGGCGAAGGTGGGCGAGGTGGTGAACCTGATCCAGTCCATCGCCGGCCAGACCAACCTGCTGGCGCTGAACGCCACCATCGAAGCGGCCCGCGCCGGCGAGGCCGGCAAGGGCTTCGCCGTCGTCGCGCAGGAGGTGAAGAACCTCGCCAACCAGACCGCCGCCTCGACCGAGGAGATCACCCGCCAGATCACCGCCATCCAGGCGGTGACCGATCAGGCGGTGCAGGCGGTCGAGGAGATCGGCCAGACCATCGCCGAGATCGACCACATCGCCGGCTCGATCGCCGCGGCGATGGAGGAGCAGTCGGCCGCCACCCAGGAGATCAGCCGCAACGTGGTGGAGACCTCCACCGCGGCGCAGGAGGTGTCGTTCCGCATCGCCGCGGTGTCGGAGGAAGCCGACCGCACCGGCGAGCAGGCGACCCAGGTGAAGCACGGCTCCGGCGACGTCGCCCGCTCCATCGAAAGCCTGCGGATGGTGCTGGTCCGCATCGTCCGCACCTCCACCGGGGATGCCGACCGCCGGCGCAAGCCGCGCTATCAGGTGGAGGAGACCGGCACGCTGCTGATCGGCGGCGACCGTCTGGCGGTGACCGTGCGCAACCTGTCCATCGGCGGCGCCATGATCGACCCGGTGACGGCGACCGACGGCCGTTCCCTGGCGGGCGCCACCGGCACGCTGCGCTTCGACCGCTACGGTGCCGAGGCGACGGTCGCGGTCAAGGCGGTGGAGCATAACCGCATCCATCTCGCCTTCGATGGCGAGACGATGCCGCGCGACTTCGTCCGGGCCGTCGAAATCGCCACCAAGGATCGTCCGACGGTCGACATGGCCGCCTGAGCGGTTCCGGGCGTATCCGACGCCCCGCCAACAGTGTTCGGCACGGAACTTTGCGTGTCGTCTCCATTCCCGGAGGTTGAGGTCTGCTCCCATGTGACAATTTCGTAGGGGAGTCCTTAGGGAGTGAAGGAGTATTATTGGGCTTGTTGCAGGGATCCCGTGCTCGTTCACGTATCCCGCGCCTGCACGGAATCGAGGGCCGGCCGCATCCATGGTCAACACCACAGCCTTGTCCCCCCTGAAGGAGTGTCCCGAGCCGCAAGCTCCGCGAACCGGACGGACGCTCCGCACCCGCCTGCGGTGGCGGCGCGGCCGGCAGGCATCCGCGGTTCCCCGCCTGTATCTGGCGACCGACGCGGCCGGCGACGGGCTGTGGGACTGGGACATGGCCAGCGGCGCGGTGTGGTACAGCCCGCGCTGGCAGACGATGCTTGGCTTCACGCCGGGCGAGGTGCCGCCGCATGTCGATTTCTGGCGCTCCCGCGTGCATCCCGAGGATCTGCCGCTGGTCGAGTCGGCGCTGGCGGCGCATCTGGCCGGCGAGCGCCCGGTCTATGAATGCGAGCACCGCGTCCTCACCAAGTCGGGGGCGTGGCTGTGGATTCTCGACCGCGGCCGGGTGGTGGCCTGGGATGCGGAGCGCCATCCGTCCCGCATGATCGGCACCCATGTCGACATCTCCGCCCGCAGACGGATCGAGGAGCAGTTGGCCGAGAGCCGGATGCAGCTGGACGCCATTCTCGACAACGCGCCGGTGGGGGTCCTGCTGGTCGACCGCGACAGGGTGATCCGCCGCGTCAACAAGTCGGTGGCCGCCACCTTCCAGCGCAAGCTGGAGGACATCGTCGGCTGCAGCGCCCGCGTCATCTACGGCGACCACCGGGTGTTCGAGGAGGTGGGCCGGCGCGCCTATCCGCGGATGCAGGCCGGCGGCCAGTTCGATGAAGAGGTGGTGATGCGCCGCGCCGACGGCGCCGACATCCGCTGCCGCCTGATCGGCCGGTCGGTGAAGGCGGGCGATCCCGACCGCGGTTATGTCTGGGTGGTGGAGGACGTCACCGTCCGCTGGCGTGCCGAACAGGCTCTGAACGACCGCGCCGGCTTCCAGCGCGTGCTGCTGGACACGGTTCCGGTGCCGATCTTCGTGCAGGACGTGATGGGCCATTACGTCGACGCCAACAGCGCCTTCGAACGCTGGATGGGCATCGACCGGCAGGCGCTGTTCGGCCGCACCGTCTTCGATCTCGCCCCGCCGCACGTCGCCGAGGCGGACGAGGCGGCGGACAAGGCCCTGCTGGCCGACCAGAAGCCGCAGAGCTACGAGACGCAGTTGCGCTCCGCCGACGGGACGCTGCGCGACGTGCTGTTCTCCAAGGCGGTCTATTGCCGGACGGGCGGCAAGCCGGCCGGGATCGTCGGCGCGGTGATGGACATCAGCGAGCGCAAGCATGCCGAACAGGCCCTGCTGGAACGGCAGCAGCTGTTCGAGCAGATTTTCGTCGCCAGCTGCGCGGTGAAGCTGCTGATCGACCCGGCGGACGGGCGGATCGTCGACGCCAACCCGGCAGCGGCGGCGTTCTACGGCTATCCGCTCGACCGGCTGCGCAGCATGCATATCCAGGACATCAATGCCGCCCCGCGCACCGCGGTGGAGCGGGACCTGCGCCACGCGGGCAGCGCCGGGCAGCGGCATTTCCAGTTCCGCCACCGGCTGGCTTCCGGCGAGATCCGCGATGTCGAGGTCTATATCAGCAACATCGTCGTGCATGGCCGCACCATGCTGATGTCGCTGATCCACGACATCACCGACCGCTGCCTTGCCGCCGACGCGCTTCGCCGCAAGACGCGGGAGCTTGAACGCTCCAACGCCGAGCTGGAGGCCTTCGCCTACGTCGCCTCGCACGACCTGCGCCAGCCGCTGCGCGTGATCACCAGCTACCTGACGCTGCTGGAACGGGGCCTGGGCAAGTCGCTGGACGAGGAGGGGCGGGAGTGCATCGACTTCGCCCGCGACGGCGCCCAGCGCATGGACCGGCTGATCGTCGACCTGCTGGAATATTCACGGGTCGGGCGCAAGGCCAAGCCCTTCCGCCCGGTGCCGCTGGAAGAACCGCTGCGTCTCGCCCTGCTGAACCTGGAGGTGGCGGTACAGGACGCCGGCGCCACGGTGACCGTCGAGATGGACGGCGATGGTATGACGCCGGCGGTGGCCGGCGATGACAACGAGCTGATGCGGCTGTTCCAGAACCTGATCGGCAACGCGGTGAAGTACCGGGAGCCCGGCCGTCCGCCCATCGTGCGCGTCGCCGTCGCGGCGGATCGGCAGGACGGCGCCGCGGTCTGGCGGATCGACATCCGCGACAACGGCATCGGCATCGCCGCCGAGGACCGCGAGCGCGTCTTCGGCATCTTCCAGCGGCTGCACCGCCGCGACGAATATGAGGGCACCGGCGTCGGCCTGGCGGTCTGCAAGAAGATCGTCGAGCATCATGGCGGCCGGCTGTGGGTCGACGACGTTCCCGGCGACGATCTGTGCGGGGAGGACGGGCGTCCCTGCGGCAGCCTGTTCCGCATGGTCCTGCCGGCCCTGGATGGAAAGGTGGAAAAGGGCGAAGGAGCCCCGAGCCCGCCATGACGGTGCAGCCATCGCCCGCCATGCGCCGGGCGCTTCCGGCCCCTCTGCGCCGGCTGCTGTCCGCCGGACGGCGCATCTGGAAGCTTGCAGCCCTCCAATCGGCGGTGACGCTGGTGCTGGCGGTGGGCTATGTCTGGATGAGCGACGTCTACATCCGCGTCGAGGTGGCCGAATACCGGGCCGGCGCGGCGCTGACCGCCTCCTCGCTGGCCAGCACGCTGTCGAGCGCGCTGAACGAGCGTCTCGCCCTGGTCCGCGGCCTGACCGCCTTCGTCGAGGTGGCCTCCGGCGCCGGGAACTTCGCCGACCAGTTCCCGCGCTATGCGGAAAGCCTGCGGCGGTCGGTGGTGGGGGTGCGCAACATCTCCGCCGCGCCGGATTTCGTCGTCCGCATCGTCTATCCGCTGGAAGGCAACAGGAAGGTCCTGGGCAACGACCTGCTGAAGGATCCCCGGCCGGGCTTCGCCGAGACGGTGCAGCGCGCGATCATCAGCCGCGACGTGACCATCCACGGCCCGATCGGCCTGCTGCAGGGCGGGCAGGGGCTGATCGCCCGTCAGATCGTCTATGGACCGGACAAGCCGTGGGGCGCCGTCGGTCTGGTGTTCGACGTCGGCGCCATTCTGGACGAGGTGCGTTTCGACCGGGTACCGCCGCACCTGGGCTTCGCCCTGGTGACCGATTCCGGACAGCGGGTGGCGGGCGACACGTCGGTGCTGGGGAACGACCCGCTGGTCGAGCGGATCAACCTGCCGGAAGGCCATTGGGAACTGGCGCTGGCCCCCCGCAGCAGCTGGGAGACGCTGGCTCATGCCGACCCGACCTTCCGCGGCTTCCAGGCCGCCTTCCTGCTGCTGTCCCTGCTGACCGAGGCGATCACCTTCATGGCGGTCAGCCGCCGCTATTCTCTGGAACGGCAGGTCGATCTGCGCACCGCCGAGCTTGGCCGCACCAAGAACGAGCTGGAACAGTTCGCCTATGCCACCGCCCATGACCTGCAGGAACCGCTGCGCGCCATCGCCAGCTATGCCCAGCTTCTGGAGAAGCAGCAGAAGGGCAGGCTGGACGAGGAGAGCGAAGGCTTCATCCGCGAGATCGTCGACGGCGCCGGCCGGCTGAAGATGCTGCTGCGCGACGTGCAGCTGTTCCTGGCGGAGGACCGGGTGCCGCTGGGCGGCGTCGTCGTGCCGGCGGGCGACGCGCTGAAGGCCGCCCTGACCGCGCTGAAGCGGCGCATCGCCGAAGCCGGGGCCAGCGTGACCGCGGAGGACCTGCCGGAGGTGCAGGGTGACGAGCGGCGCCTGCGCGAGATCTTCATCGTGCTGATCGGCAATGCCATCGAATACCGCCATCCCGGCCGCGCGGCGGAGGTTCACGTCTCCCACCGGCGGGTGGACGGCCACGACGTGATCGACGTGCGCGACAACGGCATCGGCATCGACCCGCGCTACCGCGACCAGATCTTCGAGGTGTTCCGGCGCCTGCATTCGCGGGACGAGCATCCCGGCACCGGCATGGGTCTGGCCATCGCCCGCAAGATGGCGGAGCGGTTGGGCGGCCGCATCACCGTCGCCTCCAGCCCCGGCATCGGCAGCGTCTTTTCCATCCATCTGCCCACCCCCGCCTTCCGAGGATTCCCCTGATGCAGGACCTGACCACCCCCTTCGAGATCCTGCTGGTCGAGGACGATCCGGCCGACGCCGGCCTTGCCAAGCGCGCTTTGCGCGACGGGCGCATCCTGTGCAACGTCGCCCATGTCCGCGACGGGGTCGAGGCGATGGAGTATCTGCGCCGCCAGGGCTCCTTCGCCGGAGCCGCCCGCCCGGATCTGATCCTGCTCGACCTGAACATGCCGCGGATGGACGGCCGGGAAGTGCTGCAGGAAATGAAGGCGGACGACGAGCTGAAGACCATTCCGGTGGTGATCCTCACCACATCCGACGTCGACCGCGACGTCAACGCCAGCTATCTGCTGGGCGCCAACAGCTTCATCACCAAGCCGATGGACATGGACGCCTTCTTCGATGCGGTGAAGAGCATCGAGGAATACTGGTTCCGCGTCGTCCGGCTGCCGCGGTGAGGGAGGTCCGCCATGTCCATCGCCTTATCCGTCAAGCCGCTCTTATCCGACAACTCCCACCGGGAGGACGGCCGCACCGCCATCCTGCTGGTCGAGGATGACGATGCCGACGCGCGGCTGGTCACCCGGTCGCTGACGCCCTATGCCCGCCGCGCCGGCGTGTCGCGCGCCACCTCGCTGAAGGAGGCGCGGGCGTGGCTGCACCGCAATGCCTGCGACGTCGTGCTTCTCGACCTGTCGCTGCCCGACAGTTTCGGGCTGGAGACGGTGACGCGCCTGCACGCCGACGCGCCGTCGCTGCCGCTGGTGGTGCTGACCGGCTACGACGACGAGGACTTCGCGCTGGATATCCTGGCCCACGGTGCCCAGGACTATCTGGTCAAGGGACAGACCGACGGGCCGCTGATGTGGCGCGCCGTCCAGCACGCCATGGCCCGCAAGCGGCTGGAGGAGGAGCTGCGCCTGTCGGAGGAGCGGCTGCAGGGCATCATCGGGCTGGCGCAGGACGCCATCCTGACCACCGACGCCAACCTGAACATCACCCTGTTCAACCGGGCGGCGGAAAGCCTGTTCGGCTATGACGCCGACGACATCCTGGGCCGTCCGCTGGCCCTGCTCATTCCCGAACGCTTCCGGCCGGATCATGAGGCGCACATCGCCGATTTCAGCGTGTCGGAGCTTCAGGCCCGGGTGATGACCAACCGGCGCGAGGTCACGGGCCTGACCGCGGCCGGGCAGGAATTCCCGGCGGAGGTTTCGATCGCCAAGCTGCACCACGCCCACGGCCTGCTGTTCACCGCCGTGATCCGCGACGTGTCGGAACGCAAGCGGGTGGAGAGCGAACTGCGCCGCATGGCGACCACCGATCCGCTGACCGGGCTGAGCAACCGCCGCCGCTTCATGGAGTTGGCGGAGGTCGAGATGGCCCGTCTGCGCCGCTATGGCCGGGCGGTGTCGGTGCTGATGCTGGACATCGACCGCTTCAAGGCGATCAACGACACCCACGGCCATGCGGTGGGCGACCATGCCCTGGTCACGCTGGCGGAGATCTGCCGCGACGAACTGCGCGATACCGACCATATCGGCCGGCTGGGTGGCGAGGAGTTCGCGATCATCCTGCCCGAAACCCCGCTGGCCTCGGCGGCGGAAGTGGCGGAACGGCTGCGCCAGCGTCTGGCGCTGGCCGAGGTGCCGGTCGTCCCCGGCGACCATGGGCACGGTTGCCTGCGCATGACCGTCAGCATCGGCGTCGCCATGTGCGGCGACGAGGACGCCAGCATCGAACGCGCGCTGGGCCGCGCCGACCGGGCGCTCTACGAAGCGAAGGCGGCGGGCCGCAACCGCGTGGTCGTCAGCGACGGCTATCCGGGACCGGCCTTCGCCTCCGCGTCCGGCCCGATCTCGATGGCAAGCTGACGGCATGTTCGAGGAAAAAGGACCGATGGAACCTTGACCCAGCGGACGACTGAAATGGCGGTGAACCCGGAGCCGGTTCTTCTGGTGTCCTCGCAGGCGGCGCTCGCTCACCGTTTCGCTCCGGTCTTCGGGGCCTTGGCGCGGGTGGAGACCGTGGCCGCGGCGCTGGACCGCCTGCGCGGCGGCGGTGCGGCGTCGGGCGAGACGGTCGTGCTTCTGGATGCCCCCGCCGCGGCGGCGGTCGAGGCGCTGGCCCGGCTGGACCCGGCACCGGCGGTGGTGGTGCTGCTGCCGGACGGTCAAAATGGCGCGCAGGGGCAGGACGTCGCGGGGTTCATCGCGGCGGGCGCGCAGGACGCCCTGCCGGCCGGCGCCGTCACCGCCGAATGCCTGCGGGCCGCGGTTTCAGCCGCCCGCCGGCGGCAGATGCGGGAGAACCGGCTGCGGCTGGCGCTGGCCGAGGCGGAGCGGGCGCGGGGGGAGGCGCTCTCCCTGCTCGACGCCGCGGTGGCCGCGGTGGCGGCGGCGCTCGACCCGATGATGGCGTTGACCTCGGCCGCGCTGGAATCGCCGCTGTTGCCGCGTCAGCAGGACCGGCTGGTCGCGGTCCAGATGGCGGGCGCCGCCCTGGGCGCCACGTGCTCGGCCCTGCGCCCTGCCGGGCGGGAGGCCGCTGTGGAGGAAAGCCTGACTCTCGCGGCGCTGGCGGCCGGCGGCCGGGCGGTGTCTGTGGAGAACGGGGCGGAGGAATGCTTCACCGGCGATGCCGCCGCGCTGCGGGCGCTGCTGTCCCTGCTGACGGCGGAGGCGGGGGCTGTCGTGTCGCTGGCCTTGCACCCGGCCGGCGAGGGCGCCGAGCTGTCGGTGCGGCGCCGGGGCGATGCGCGGCTGCGCCCGCTGCTGCTGGCGGCGATCCAGCCGGCGCTGCGGCGGCTGCAGGGGCGCCTGCTGTCCGACGGCCCGGTGAACGAGGCGGGGGAGGGGGCCAGGGAGGGGATGGTCATCCGCATCCCCGTCCGCCGGATGGAGCGGCCGGCCGCCCTGTCGGTGCTGCTGGTGGAGGACAACCCGATCGGCCGGCTGGTCGCCGCCGGCTTCTTCAAGGCGCTGGGCCATGACGTGACGACGGCGGAAGACGGGGCGCAGGGGCTGGCCGCCGCGACGGAGACGCGGTTCGACCTGATCGTGATGGACATCCAGATGCCGGTGATGGACGGCCACGAGGCCACCCGCGCCATCCGTGCCCTGCCCGGCGAGGCCGGCCGCGTGCCGATCGTCGCGTTGACCGCCGGCACCGATGGCGAGGACGACGCGCAGTGCCGCGCCGCCGGCATGGACGACTGCCTGCACAAGCCGCTGACCATGGACCGTCTGCGCGCAGTGCTGGAGCGGCTGTTCCCCGGCCGGGTGCAGGTCGGCGGGTAGCGGCGCGCGGCACAAATTGTCGAATACTTTACAGAACCAAAACCATATTCCACTCCATGGTAACCGAGCATCGGTTGCCGGCCGCCGGTTCGGACGGTATCAGTGGAAAGCGGTGATCCGGCTGGAGGGTTGGGGATGGATTTGCGGGCGGTCGACTATTCCCGGCATCGTATCCTGGTGGTGGAGGACCAGCCCTTCGTCCGCCGCACCATCGTCCAGATCCTGGGCCAGATCGGCTTCCGCGAGGTGGCGGAGGCCGAGGACGGCGAGACGGCGATGCAGGAATCGATCCGCGTCAATCCCGACCTGATCGTCTGCGACATCGACATGAAGCCGGTGTCCGGCCTGCAGTTCCTGGCCCGCCTGCGCGCCAGCACGGAGGCCGCCAACCCGCGCGCCCCGGTGGTGTTCCTGACCAACCACACCGAATCGGAGATCGTGAAGCAGGCGATGGCGCTGGGCGTCAACGGCTTCGTGGTCAAACCGCCCTCCTTCTCCGCGTTGAAGGAGCGGGTGGACCGGCTGCTGGGGGGACGGTGAGGTCCGCCATCCTGCTCGCCACGCTGCTGCTCACCGCCTGTTCGGGCGAGCCGTCGGAAGGCGACATGCGCAAGCTGGTGGAGGCACACACCCGCCGCACGCTGGAGCGGCAGGGCAATGCGGCTTTCCGCGCCTTCGACGAGTTCCGCAAGCAGGGCTGCGTCGACGCCAAGCTGAAGGGCGGGCAGGACAACAGCGGCCAGTATGACTGCTATTACGCCGCCACCTTCGTGCCGCAGCCGGGGCAGCAGCCGCTGACCGTCAACGGCAAGGGCCGCTTCCGCCGCACCGACAAGGGCCTGACCTTCGAGGATCTGGGCGCGCAGCCGCGCTGACCCCCTTTACCCGCCGCGCGCAAGGCGGGAGAGGGTGGATAGCGGATCGCCAGCCTCCTCGCCGAAGCAGACCTCGACGTCGTCGCACACCTCGCAGTTGGGGGATTTGCACAGCATCAGCCCCTCGCGCTCGCAAAGCTGGCGATAGAAGAACTTCTTCCATTTCATGTCGCCGGCATTCATCGCCACCAGTGCCGGGAAATGCCGCCGGAACAGGAGGTTGAGTTCGCCGCGGTCGTGGAAGCCCATGTCCTGCCAGAGATGGTTCGGCTCCAGCGACCGGCGGGCCAGGATCGCGGCCAGCCAACGTTCCTCGTCGGCACCGCGCGCGCCATGCTCGGCCAGGAAGGCGCGCAGGTCGGCTTCCTCGATGGCGTCCTCTCCCGACCCGTCGCCGTCGGGCAGGGCGGCGACTGCGTCGGTCAATTGCGGAGCGTGACGCGCGGCGATCTCCGCCAGATCGGCTTTGGTCAGCGCCAGCGCCTGAACCATCGTCCGCACCGGATCGACGGCGGCCAGCGCCAGGATGCGGCCGAAGATCAGGCGATCGGCGGCCGGATCGTCCGGAGTCGGCGTTTGGGCAGGCGACTGGGCAGTGGGCTGGGACAGGTCCACTCGGCATCTCCACCAGCTGATAACGCCCGCGACGCCTGTTATCCTGACCCATGATGCTGCAGTTGCGAAAGGCGCTGTCCGCTTGCCGGGCCTGCGGCATTGCGCCGCATCAGCCGGCGCGCCCGCCGGTCTCCTCCGTGATTTCCTCGGCGAAGCGTTCGAAGAAGCCGGCGAGCACGCGGTCGGTCTTGGCCTGCACCAGCTTCACCGCCATCCGGCCGACGGCGCCGCCCAGCGCCACCGACAGGCTGTAGGTCAGCAGGGTGCGGCCGTCCGCCTCCTCCAGCACCACCAGCGCCTCGCCCTTCACCGCGCCGGCCAGCCCGCCGCTGCCCTGGGCGAACAGCCGGTAGCGGTGGGCGCCGTCCTCCGGCTCCAGCCGCAGCCGTCCGGAGAAGCGCGCCTTCATCGGCCCCAGCGTGGTCCGCACCCGCGCGGCATAGTCGGTGGCGGACAGCCGCTCCATCTCTTCCAGGACGGGGATGCAGCGCATCAGCACCGCCGGGTCGCAAAGCGCCGCGAACACGCGGTCGCGCGGTCCGGGGACGCTGTGGGTGCCGGTGATGTCCATGCGTGCTCTTCCTCCCTTGCCGTCCCGGTACAACAGCCGGCCATGGGAAATCATCCGTGCAAGGCCGTCCGGGCAGAGACATCTGGTATTGCTTCCCCGCCGAGCCAAGCCAGCGAAATCCGAGGAGATCAGGAACCATGCGACAAGCCGCCACCACGCTGACCGTCCCCACCCGCGGCGCCGGGCTGGTCGAGGTGACCGCCCAGGTGCGGCGCTGGGTGGCGGAGCAGGGGATGGACACCGGACTGCTGACTGTGTTCTGCCGCCACACCTCGGCGTCCCTGACCATCCAGGAGAATGCCGACGCCGACGTGCAGGCCGACCTTCTGCGCTTCTTCCGCCGTCTGGTGGCGGAGGACCCGTCGCTCTACGCCCACACCACCGAAGGGCCGGACGACATGCCCGCCCACATCCGCTCGGCCCTGACCGGGGTCAGCCTGTCGATCCCGGTGATGGAAGGGGAGCCGGCGCTGGGCACCTGGCAGGGCATCTACCTGTTCGAACACCGCGCCCGGCCGCATCGGCGGGAGATCGCGCTGCACCTGATCGGGGACTGAGGCGGTTTCCTTGCCTGAAATATCTTTCATCCGGTCGCAAGGCGGCGGTGAAGGGCGGTTCCCTATGTTCTGGACAACAGCGGTGAGGCAGTGCGGCGGACAGCGGGCCGTCCATCGCCTCCCGGCAGTCGGAATCGCCTGATTGGAGTGTCGCCGTCATGACCACCCTTCCTCCCACCCAGAGCCAGTCCCCGAACCAGAACCAGTCCCAGGCGAAGCGTCCGGGCCGCCTGCGCCGGACCGTCGCCGCCCTGCTGCTGGGTTCGACCGTGCTGACGGCTCCGGCGCTGACCGGCTGGGCGGTGTCGCGGGCCGAGCAGAACGGCGCCGCGCCGCCTGCCATCACGATGACGCAGGACGCCCCCTCGACCTTCGCCGACCTCGCGGCCAAGGTCAGCCCGGCCGTCGTCAACATCGCCGCCACCCAGGAGGCCAAGGCCGAACCGAGGGCGCAGCGCGGCCCGCAGATCCCGGGATTCCCGCCCGGCTCGCCCTTCGAGGAGTTCTTCCGCCAGTTCCAGGACCAGATGGGCCAGAATGGCGGCGGCCAGGATGACCAGGAACAGGCGCCGCGCGGCAAGATGGGGGCGCTCGGTTCCGGCTTCATCATCGACCCGGCCGGCTATGTCGTGACCAACAACCACGTCATCGACGGCGCCAGCGAGATCACCGTCACCCTGCAGGACGGCACCGCCATGCCGGCCAAGCTGATCGGCCGCGACGCCAAGACCGACCTCGCCCTGCTGAAGGTGAAGTCGGACAAGCCGCTGCCCTCGGTCGATTGGGCGGACAGCGACAAGACCCGCGTCGGCGACTGGGTGATGGCGGTCGGCAACCCGTTCGGGCTGGGCGGCACCGTCACCAAGGGCATCGTGTCGGCCCGCGGGCGCGACATCCACAGCGGTCCGTACGACGATTACTTCCAGCTCGACGCCGCCATCAACCGCGGCAATTCGGGCGGCCCGACCTTCGACCTCAGCGGCCATGTGATCGGCATCAACACCGCCATCTACTCGCCCAACGGCGGCTCGGTGGGCATCGGCTTCGCCATTCCCTCCAACCTCGCCAAGGAGGTGGTGGCCCAGCTCAAGGAGAACGGCAAGGTCGAGCGCGGCTGGCTCGGCGTCAAGATCCAGGAGGTGACGCCGGACATCGCCGATAGTGTGGGCCTGCCCAGCGCCAAGGGCGCCCTGGTGGCCGACGTCACCGCCGACAGCCCGGCCCAGCGCGCCGGCCTGCACCAGGGCGACGTCGTGCTGTCCTATGCCGGCAAGCCGGTCAACAACCTGCGCGACCTGACCCGCAACGTGGCGGAGACCAAGGCCGGGGATACGGTCGAGATGAAGATCCTGCGCGAGGGCCGGGAGAAGACGGTTCCGGTGCGGATCGACCGCCTGTCCGACCAGACGCAGGTCGCCTCGGCCGACACCGGCAACGGCTCTGCCGAGCAGGAAGAGGTCGCGCCGGTGAAAGGGCTGAAGCTCGCCCCGCTCGACCGGGCGGCGCGCAAGCGGCTGGGCATCGACGACAGCGTCCACGGCGTGGTGGTCACCGGCCTGTCCTCCAGCGTCGACGTGCCGATCCGCCCCGGCGACGTGATCGAACGGGTCGGCGACAACGACGTGAAGAGCCCGGCCGACGTCCGCCACCGGGTGGCGGAGGCCGAGAAGGCGGGGCAGAAGGCGCTGCTGATGCTCATCAACCGCCAGGGCAACGAGTCCTTCGTCGCGCTGAAGCTGAAGGCGTGAGGCAAGGCCCGGTCCCCTCTCCCCCCCGGGGAGAGGGTTAGGGTGAGGGGGTCGCAAGGCGAGGATTCTCGAGAATCCATGCGATGCATCTCCCTCACCCCGACCTTCTCCCCGCTCTCAGCGGACCTTCGGTCCGCCTGCCGCGACAGCGCAAACTTCGTTTGCGCGAAAGCGGGGGGAGAGGGGGCATCTTGTCGTGCTTGGCCGGGCTGTTTTGGGAGGCTACACTCGTGCTCATGAAGATTCTCGTCATCGAAGATGATCGCCAGGCCGCCAGCTACCTTGCCAAGGGGCTGAAGGAGGCGGGCCATGTGGTGGACGTCGCCAACGACGGGAAGGAAGGCCTGTTCCTGGCCGGGGCCGAGCATTACGACGTGATGATCGTCGACCGCATGCTGCCCGGCCGCGACGGTCTGTCGCTGGTCCAGGTGCTGCGGGCGGCCGGTAACGACACGCCGGTGCTGTTCCTGTCGGCGCTGGGCAGCGTCGACGACCGGGTGAAGGGGCTGAAGGCCGGCGGTGACGACTATCTGACCAAGCCCTTCGCCTTTTCCGAACTGCTGGCGCGGATCGAGGTGCTGGTACGCCGCCGCGGCGCCGGCCAGCCGCAGACCCGGCTCAGCGTCGGCGACCTGGAACTCGACCTGCTGTCGCGCAGCGTCAAGCGCGCCGGCAAGGCCATCGACCTGCTGCCGCGCGAGTTCTCGCTGCTGGAATATCTGATGCGCAACGCCGGCAGCGTGGTGACCCGCACCATGATGCTGGAGAATGTGTGGGACTATCACTTCGATCCGCAGACCAATGTGATCGACGTGCACATCGCCCGCCTGCGCCAGAAGATCGACAAGGACTTTCCCACCCCCCTGATCCACACCGTGCGCGGCGCCGGCTACAGCCTGCGCGCGGCGGAGGCGTGAGCCCCGGTGCATCTCCATGAAACATGACGGCGCGGCCGCCGGCCTGCACGGCTTCGTCGCCGCGGGCTTCCGGCTGGTGCGGGCCACGGCGTTCCGGCTGGCGCTGCTCTATCTGGCGATGTTCGTCCTGTCGGTCGGGCTCATCCTCGGCGTCGTCTACCGCACCACGGCGGGCTTCCTCGAACAGGAGATCGGCGAGACCATCGCGCTGGAGGTCTCCGGCCTGCAGGACCATTACCGCAACTACGGACTGTCCGGCCTCGTCGACGTGGTGCGGACGCGCAGCGCGGTCGCCAACAACAACTCCATCTATCTGCTGACGACGGCGGCGGGGACGATCCTGGCCGGCAACCTGTCGGGCTGGCCGGCGGCGGTGCCCAACGCCAGCGGCTGGACCCATTTCAAGGTCGCCGACTATGGCGGCGTCACCGACCGCCCCTCCACCGCTCAGGCCGTGACCTTCACGCTGCCGGGGCAGTTCCGCCTGCTGGTCGGCCGCGACATGAGCGAGATCGACCAGCTGCGCACCCGCATGGTCCGCTCGCTGGGCTGGATCCTGGGCTCCACCGCCTTGCTGGGACTGGGGGGCGGGCTGCTGATGAGCCGCGGCGCCATGCGGCGGATCGAGGCGATCAACCGCACCACCCGTCAGATCATGAGCGGCGACCTCAGCGACCGCGTTCCCCGCTTCGGCGGCGGCGACGAGATGGACCGGCTGGCCGGCAACCTCAACGCCATGCTGGACCGCATCGAACGGCTGATGACCGGCATGCGGCAGGTGACCGACAGCGTCGCCCACGATCTGCGCACGCCGCTGACCCGCCTGCGCTCCCGCATCGAACTGGCGCTGCTGCACGAGACGGAGGACCCGGAGGTCTACCGCAACGTCCTGCAGGACACCATCGTCGAGGCCGACCGGCTGCTCGCCACCTTCACCGCCCTGCTGTCGATCGCCGAGGCGGAATCGGGGGCCAAGCGCCAGGACTTCGTCCCGGTCGAACTGGCGGAGGTGGTGGAACTGGCCGCCGACCTCTACGAGCCGGTGGCGGACGAGCGCGGGCAGCGCCTGTCGGTGGCCGTCCGCGGCAAGCCGACCGTCCGCGGCAACGGCCAGCTTCTGGCGCAGGCGGTGTCGAACCTGCTGGACAACGCCATCAAATACACGCCGGAGGGCGGGGTCATCACGCTGGTGCTCGACGGCCCGGCCCCCGGCCGCGGCGCCAGCATCGAGGTCGCCGACAACGGTCCCGGCATTCCGGCGGAGATGCGCGACAAGGTCCTGCAGCGCTTCGTCCGGCTGGACGCCTCCCGCGCCTCGCCCGGCAACGGGCTGGGGCTCAGTCTGGTGGATGCGGTGGCGACGCTGCACGGCGCCCGGCTGGAGCTGGGCGACAACGGGCCGGGGCTGAAGGTCACCCTGATCTTCCCGCCGGAAGCGCGGCGGTAGATCGGGCAGCCCAAAAAAAAGCCCGCCGGGGAGGCGGGCTCTTCAAGTGACATCAGCGAGAATGACTCCTTGGCGTCACATTTGATATGGGGCGGTGGCCGGTGGCTTCCATACCCATTTTCGGACTATCGCCGACGACCTAGCCTGCTGACCTTCCGCAACGTCGGCGGGCTTTGCGCGTTCTCCCCCGAAGGCCGTCCATCCGGCGGCGCCAAGCGCGGGAGATCCGAACAATGGCGATACCCAGCAGGCCCACCGCTCACCATGCCGCCAAGCCGGGCGGCGGGGCGGCGCAGGACGAGCCGCCGCCCGGTTCGTTGAAGGGCGCCGGGCGCGGGGAATTGGCCGTCTTCACCTGGAAGGTGCTGATCGTCGCCGGGGTGGTGGCGCTGGGGATCTTCCTGTGGAAGGTGTCGGGCACGCTTCTGCTGATCTTCACCGGCGTGCTGTTCGCCATCCTGCTGCAGCGGCTGACCGGCTATGTGCGGCGCTGGACCGGGCTCGGCCATGGCGTGGCGCTGGCCATCGTGCTGCTGTTGCTGGTGCTGCTGGTCGGCGGCGGTGTCTGGCTGATGGGCACATCGATGGCGGCGCAGTTCGACCAGCTGCGCGATCAGGTCGTCAACGCCATCGGCATGCTGCCGGACAGCTGGCGCCAGCGCCTCATGGAGGAGGGCAAGAACTGGCCCTGGATGAACCAGCTCGGCAGTTTCGCCTCCACCTTCGTCTATATCGTCGGCGATGCCGTGGTGGTGATGTTTGCGGCGCTCTATCTGGCGGCGTCGCCGGGGGTCTATCAGAACGGTGTCGTGCTGCTGGTGCCGCCGCGCGGCCAGAAACGGGCCTGCGAGGTGATGGACGTGGTCGGCGACAGCCTGTGGAAATGGCTGATCGGGCAGCTGGTGGCGATGGCCGCGGTCGGCATCCTGACCGTCGTCGGGCTGATGCTGCTGGGGATTCCGTCGGCGCCGGCCCTGGGGCTGGTGGCGGCGCTGCTGGAGTTCATTCCGCTGATCGGCCCCTTCCTGGCGGCGGCGCCGGCGCTGATGATCGCCTTCGCCCAATCGCCGCAGGATGCGCTGTGGGTCGCCGGGCTCTATCTGATCATCCAGCAGATCGAGGGGAATCTCGTCACGCCGCTGCTGCAGAAGCGGGTGGTCGATCTGCCGCCGGTGGTCACCATCGGCGCCATCGCCGCCGGCGGCGTGCTGTTCGGCATCCTCGGCATGTTCCTGGCGACGCCCTTGGCCGTGGTCGCCCTGGTGATGGTCAATCTGCTCTACATCGAGGACAAGCTGGGGCAGCCCAGGCACTTCCCCAGCGATAAGTCGGAAGACGACAAATCCTGACCGATCAGCCCTTCGCCGCTTCTTTCGTCGCCTTCTCCGTGCCGGTCCGTGTTGCATTGGCGGAACGCAGCGGCAGCTCCTTCAGGAACAGCGTCATGGCGAAGGAGACGACCGCCAGCGCCGCGGCCAGCAGAAACAGGGTGGCGAAGCCATGCTCCAGCGTCGCCACCACGCCGATCCGGGCGGCGGGGGCCAGGGCGGCCAGGGCGGAGGCGCCATGGTCCAGCACGGCGCGGCCGGACAGGCCGGCACTCTCCAACCGATCCGACACCACCGCGTTGAAGACGGCGCCGAACACCGCGACGCCGACCGACCCGCCGAGCGAGCGGAAGAAGCCGACCGACGCGGTGGCGGCGCCGAGGTCGCGCTGCTCCACCGCATTCTGCACGGCCACCGTCATCACCGGCATGACCAGCCCCAGACCCATGCCCAGCGGCACCAGGATCAGCGTCGACCACAGACCGTCCGCTGCCAGTTCCGGCAGGGTGCCCAACAGCGCGTACATCACGCCCGACAGCGCCAGCCCGACCAGCGGGAAGACCTTGTAGCGGCCGGTCTTCGCGATCAGCCGGCCGCCGCCGACCGACCCGAAGGTCATGCCCAGCACCAGCGGCAGCAGCAGCAGCCCCGACACGGTGGCGCTGGTCCCCTGCACCAGCTGGAGATGCAGCGGCAGATAGACGATGCCGGCGAACAGGACCATGGCCGACACCGCCACCACCGGCGTCGCCACCGCCACCACCGGGCGGCGGAACAGGTGCAGCGGCAGGATCGGCTCCTCGATCCGGCGCTCGTGCCACAGGAAGACCGCCAGCATGACGAGGCCCGCCGCCAGCAGCGCGAGGGCCGCCGGGCTGCCCCAGCCCATCGATTCGCCGCGGGTGGCATAGACCAGCAGGCAGGTGACCGCCCCGGTCAGCAGTGCCGCGCCGGCCACGTCGATGCGCGGCTTCGCCCGGCCGGCGGGCAGGCGCGACAGGGTGCTGCGCGTCATGGCGAAGGCCGCGACGCCCAGCGGCAGGTTGATCAGGAAGATCCAGTGCCAGCCGATGGTCTCGGTGAAGATGCCGCCCAGCAGCGGCCCGGCGACGCTGGCCAGCGCGAAGACGCCGCCGATCATGCCCTGGTAGCGGCCGCGTTCGCGCGGGGCGACCACGTCGCCGATGATGGTGAAGGCCAGCGACATCAGCCCGCCGCCGCCCAGACCCTGCAGGCCGCGGAACAGGATCAGCTGGGTCATGCTCTGCGCCATCGCACACAGCAGCGAACCGGCCAGGAACAGCAGGATCGCCGTCTGCAGCACCCGCTTGCGGCCATAGAGGTCCGACAGCTTGCCGTAGATCGGCGTCGTGGTGGTGGAGGTCAGCAGATAGGCGGTGACCACCCAGGGCAGCATCTCCAGCCCGCCGAACTGGCTGGCCATCGTCGGCAGCGCGGTGGCGACGATGGTCTGGTCCATCGCCGCCATCAGCATCGCCAGCGCCACCCCGCTGAACACCCGCAGGATTTCCTGGTGGGTGAAGACGGGATGCTCGGCGGCGGCTCGCGACGGGCTGGCGGCGGTCTCTGTCATGGTCGGTCGTCTCGGACGTTGATGTCTTTGAGCGGAACTATCCCCCTATCCCCGGGGGGGAGAGGGGATCTGGTCCATGCGAACGCGTCACCGCTCCAGCGTGATCGCCGGCATGCGGGCCTGCACGCCGTCGGCCTGGGCGGCGGCGAGCAGGGGGCGCAGATGGGCCAGCAGAGGGCGCAGTTCCGCCACGGCGGCCAGCGCGCCGACAAGCTCGCCCTTGCCGGACGCCAGATCCAGGATCTGGTCCGTCATCGATTTCGGCGGCGGGTAGGGGGCCAGCGTCACCGGGGCGTCGGGCGACAGGCCGGCGGCGGTGCGGGCCAGGGTCAGCGCCTGCTCCTGCCCGCCGAGATCGTCGACGAGGCCGAGTTCGCGGGCCTGGGCGCCGGTCCAGACGCGGCCCTTGGCGACGCCGCGCGCCTGTTCGGGCGTCATGTGCCGGGCATCGGCCACCCGCTGCAGGAAGTTGGCATAGGTGTCGTCGATGATGGCGTTCAGCCGTTCGGATTCGCTGTCGTCGAAGGGGCGCAGCGGCGACCACATGCCGGCGTTGCGCGCGCCCTGCACCCGGTCCCACTGGATGCCCAGCTTGTCGGACAGGCCGCCGATGGCGAATTTTCCGGCGACGACGCCGATCGACCCGGTGATGGTGGCGGGGGAGGCGACGATGCGGTCGGCGGCGAGCGCGATCCAGTAGCCGCCCGACGCGGCGGTGTCGCCCATGCTGGCGATCACCGGCTTGCCGCTCTGCCGCGCCCGGACCAGCGCCCGCCGGATCGCCTCGGACGCCGAGACGGCGCCGCCGCCGCTGTCGATGCGGAACAGGATGGCGCGCACGTCGGGATCGTCGGCCGCCTCCTCGATGGCGTCGACGATGGTCTCCGACCCGGCGGAGGTGCCGCCCAGCGCCGGCTTGCCGCTCTCGCCGCCGGTGATGGTGCCGACGGCGTGGATCAGGGCGATGGTCGGCCCCTTGCCGTTCGGGCTGCCGGCGACCGACAGGTAATCGGCCGGTTCCATCGCCTCCGCCCCGGCACCGGCCCGCTTCATCGCCTCGTCGCGCGCCTCGTCGGCATAGCCGAGCCGGTCGACGAACTTCTGGTCCAGCGCCTCCTTGCTCAGCAGCGGCGCCTTGTCGATGGCGGCCCTGACGACTGCGGGGGCGAGGCGACGGCTCTTGGCGATGCCGTCGACCAGCTGGTTGCCGAGATCGGTGACCAGCGCCTCCATCATCTCGCGGTTGGCCGGGGTCATGCCGGACTTGGTGAAGGTCTCGGCGAAGCTCTTGTATTGCTCGCGCTGGGCGAACTCCGGCTGCACGCCCAACTGGTCGAGGGCGCCGCGGGCGAAGGGCAGCTCCGCCGACAGGCCGGTGATGCCGAGCGTGCCCATCGGCTGCAGCCAGACCTCGTCGAAGGCGCTGGCCAGCAGGTAGGAGCGGTTGCCGGCCCCGGCGCCGCCATATTCCTCGGCGAAGGCGACGGCGAACCGGCCGGACGCGCGGAAGCGCTCGATGGCGGTGCGCAGCTCCTGCGTCTGGGCGAAGCCGATGCTGTCGTCGCCGAAGCGGGCCAGCACGCCCTTCACCCGCGGGTCGCGCCGGCCGCCGTCCAGCGCGTCCAGCACCTCGCGCAGGGTGGTCTGGTGTTCGAACAGGCTGCCGATCCTGCCGCTGTCGCTCTCGGCCAGCGGCTTGGTCAGGTCGAGGTCCAGCACCACCGCGTCGGGCAGGGTGGGTTCATGGCGCACCACCAGCACCGCCACCGTCACCGCGCCGGCCACCAGAAGCAGGCCGATGAGCGCGAACAGACGGACGAAGAAACGGACGATCGCCATGATTCCTACCCTGTGTGGCCTCGACGAAGGCGATGAACGGCCTTACCGATCCTGGCTGTGGTACTCGCGGTTCGGGATCATGTCCACCGCGGTCGCCAGACGGTTGGACATGTTGTAGAAGGCGGCGGTGTCGGCAATGTCGAAGATGTCCTCCGCGCTGAACCCGACGGTGCGCAGCGCCTCGCGGTCGGGCTCGCCCACCGACATCGGGTCCTCGGTCAGCTTCCAGGCGAAGTCGAGCATGGCGCGCTGGCGCGGCTCCAGCGGGGCGACGCGGTAGTTGGCGACCAGCATCTCGCCCAGTTCCGGGTCGCCGGACAACTTGCGCACCGCCTGCCCATGGGCGACGAGGCAGTAGTAGCAATGGTTTGCCGAGGAGACGACGACCGCGATCATCTCGCGCTCCAGCTTGCTCAACCCGCTCTCGCCCAGCATCAGCTCATTGTAGAGCATGGCGAAGTTGCGCAGCTTCTTCGGCCGCAGGCTGTAGGCCTGGAGCACGTTCGGCACGAAGCCCAGCTTCTCGTTGCACTTGTCGAACAGGGCCTGCATGTCGGCGTCGAGGTCCGGCTTCTCCGGCAGGGGCAGGGCCATGACGTGATCGGGTTGCGGCATCGGGCGTTTCCTCTCCTGATTGATTGTTGGGTCCTGATTGATTGTCGGGCCTTCCGGCGGGGGGAGGGTAACCGCCGCGAGCCGGTTTGTCTTCCGTTCCGCTTGTCGCTCGCCAATCCGTCGAGCCTGTGCCAGAAATGGAAACTGAATGCGGGGATATGTCCCGTTTGGCGAACCAGTGGACGATGACCCAGCCGAAGCTCGATCTTCTTTCGGTCCTGGTGGTGGAGGACAGCGGCTTCATCCGCTCCGTCCTGACCGCCACCCTGCGCGCCATCGGCATCGGCCGGGTGGAGGCGGTGGCGAGCGGCGGCGACGCCATCCGCTGGCTGGAGGAGCGCCGCGCGGCGCTGCCGCCGGGAACCGCCCCGGTCGACCTGATCCTGTCCGATCTGGTGATGCCGGAGGTCAACGGGCTGATGCTGCTGCGCTGGATCCGCTACAGCCCCAGGAGCCCGGACAAATTCCTGCCGGTGCTGATGCTGTCGGGCGCCGCCGACCGCCAATATGTGGAGCAGGCGCGCGATCTCGGTGCCACCGACTTCATCGCCAAGCCCTTCTCCGCCCAGACCATCGCCAGCCGGCTGCTGTTCGCCATCGCCCGGCCGCGCCGCTTCGTTCTGGCCAAGGGCTATTTCGGTCCCGACCGCCGCCGCGCCGACAAGCCGGTCGCCATCGACTGCCGGACGACCGCGCCGTCGGAGATCCTGATGGTGCACAGCGCGTCGAAAGCGCGCGGCATCGACCGCTTCCCCGTCATCTATTTCGACCTGCCCAACCGGCTGGGCGCCAAGGTCGGCCTCGCCCCGCGCGATCCGGTACCGACCCTGCCGCCGGAGGTGCTGGCCGCCGCCGAGGAGGAAATCCTGAACCGCGCCGGCGACTATGCCGTCTGGATCGGCGCGGAGGTGGAGGAGATGGCCCGCCGCGTCGACCGCCTGCCGCGCGAGCCGGAGTCGGTGCCCGCCCTGCTGGCCCATGTCAACCGCTCCGCCCACGAGATGCGCGGGCAGGGCGGCATCTTCGGCTATCCCCTGATCACCCACATCGCCAAGTCGCTGTACGAGGCCACCCGCAGCGGCCTGACAACGGTGACCGCCAACGAGCACCTGCTGTTCAAGGCCCATGTCGACGCGATCAAGGCGGTGATGACCGGCCGCGTCAGCGGCGACGGCGGAGCGACCGGGCAGCAGCTGCTGGCCTCGTTGGAGGTGGCGAAGAAAAAGTATGCCAAGGCGACCGGGGTGGGGTGAGGAAGGGCTTTTAAGTGTAAATGAGGGCGATGCTTGCCCCCACCCTAACCCTCCCCCGCTGGGCGGGGGAGGGGACAAGCGCTTGATCCGGAAGGCAGCGGCAGTCCCTCCCCCGCCCAGCGGGGGAGGTTAGGTGGGGGCATCCGGAAGTCGACGCCTCTTCACCCAACTCCCCTTACGCTGCCCGGATCTTCCCGATGAAGTCGGCCACGTCGCCGCGCAGCCCGTCGGTGCTCCGCTTCAGCGCGTCGGCCATGGTGAGAACCTCCTTCGCCATGGCGCCGGCGCGGCAGGCCTCGGTGCCGACCAGGGCGGCGTTGTGGGAGACCTGATCGGTGCCGTCGGCGGCCTGACGGACGTTGCGGCCGATCTCCGCGGTGGCGGCGTTTTGTTCCTCCACGGCGGCGGCGACGGCGGAGATGTTCTCCTCGATGTGGGTGACGACGGTGCCGATGTCGCCGATGGCCTGGACGGTGTGGTCGGTCGCCGTTTGGATTTCCGCGACCTTGGCGGTGATGTCCTCCGTCGCCTTGGCGGTCTGGCTGGCCAGCTGCTTCACCTCCTGCGCCACCACGGCGAAGCCCTTGCCGGCCTCGCCCGCGCGGGCGGCCTCGATGGTGGCGTTCAGCGCCAGCAGGTTGGTCTGGCTGGCGATGTCGGTGATCATCCGCACGATCTCGCCCACCTGCTGGGCGGCGCCGTTCAGGTCGGCGATGATGCCGGCGGTGCGGCGGACGTCGGTGACCGCCCGCTCCGCCATTTCGGTCGACCCCGTCATCTGCCGGCCGATTTCAGAGATGGACGCGGTCAGCTGCTCCGTCGCCGCGGCCACGGCCTGGACATTCTCGGACGCGCCCTCGGACGCGCGGGCGACCGACAGCACATGGCTTTCGGTTTGCGATGCGATGCTGCTCATCTGTTCGGCATTGCCGCGCAGGCCGCTGGCGGCGCCCGCCAGCTGTTCGGCAACCGTCTCGATGTGGCGGTCGAACTCCGCCACCAGACGTTCCAGCTGTTCGGCCTCGCGCAGGCGCTCCTCCTGGTGCCGTTGCTGTTCGGCGGCGAGCCGGTCGGCCTCGGCGAGGCTGAGACGGAACTGGTCCAGGCTGCGCGCCATGGCGCCCAGCTCGTCGGCCCGCCCGGCGCCATGGATGGTCAGCTCGCGTTCGCCGGCCTCCAGGCGCCTCATGTCGCCGTTCAGGCGGGCGATCGGCCGGGTGATGTTGCGGGCGACCAGATAGGCGATGAGCGACATCACCACCAGAAGTGTGGCGAGGCCGGCCGCCACGCCGGTCAGCCGCGTCATCGACTCCTGCGCGTCGCGGTTGGCGAGCGCGATCAGGTCGTCCGCCACATGGGTCTCGACGCCGCGCAGCATGTCGATGACGACGGTGATGGTGTCGAACCACGTGCCGGCGTCGGTCCCCTGATTGTCGGCCGCGCCATAGGCCGACGCGATGCCGATGCGCCGCATCCGCTCCACCTCTGCGATGGCCGGGCCGGAGAAGGTCCGGTCGTAGAAAGCCGCCTCTTCCGCGGTCAGCTTCGCCTTCAGGCCGGTCATCAGCGACTTGTACTCGCCGGACAGCTCGATGAAGCGCTCATGCGCGTCGGCGGGGAAGCGGTCCTTGCGGAAGGAGGCGCCGCCGACGGCGCGCTGCTGGCCCAGCCGTTCCTTCGCTTCCGAAAGGGCGACCATGGCGTCGGCGGCGCGCAGCTGGTCGGCGTCGGTGGACAGGATGCGGGCCTGTCCGGCGGCGTCCAGCAGCTTGCGGATCATGCCGGTGTAGCTCTTTACCACCTCCAGCGACGACTGCGACAGGCCGTCGACGCCGGACCGCAGACCGGACAGCTGCGACAGTGCGTCGCGGGCGCCGGTCATCGCCCGGGCCACCTGGGGGTCGCGGAAGTGGACGTCGGCGAACTGCCGGGACAGCTCCGCCAGCTTGGCGTCCGACGCGGTGCGCACGCCATCCATGCGCCGGCGGTCGTCGTCGCGCTTGCTGCTGAGAAAGACGGAGGAGGAGCCGCGTTCCTTCTGAAGTTCATGCACGAGGCTGGTCATGCCCACCGACAGGCGGGTGACGGAGGCGAGATCGGCGGCCCGGCGGCTGGCATCGACCTGTTCCCACACCAGCAGGGACGACAGGACGACCACGCCCCCCATCGGGACAGACAGGGCAAGCGCCATCTTCCGCGAAAAGCGCATGTTTCCAAGCAGGGTATCGGCGAACTTCAGAAGGGAAATCATCATACATCTCCGTCGAACGGAACCGGCGGGAACCGGGTACGGTCCTGTCGCGGGATGGTATGCAAGCTAATAAGTTAAGGCACAGTTAGGTTTAACCATGACATCGTTGAGGAGATTGATAGGTTATTCGTTGAGCGCAGCCGATGCCCGGTCCTCGCCGGCCGGGGAGGGCGAAGCAGGGTTGCGACGGCGCGTGACGCGAAATTTGCCTCGCTTCCGTCGCGTCGGGGCGGTAGAACGTCAGTCCCGGTCCGCAGGTCTCTTGGGTTCGTGGCGTGACCGGAGCGGTCTTCCGGAGCGTCCATGTCGAACAACGAATTCCATCGCATCAAGCGCCTGCCGCCCTACGTCTTCGCCGAAGTGAACGCGATGAAGGCGCGAGCTAGGGCCAATGGCGCCGATATCATCGACCTCGGCATGGGCAATCCCGACCAGGCGACCCCGCAGCACATCGTCGACAAGCTGGTCGAGGCCGTGCGCGATCCGAAGACGCACCGCTACTCGAATTCCCGCGGCATCCCCGGCCTGCGCAAGGCCCATGCCGCCTATTACAAGCGCCGCTTCAACGTCGATGTCGATCCGGAGACGGAGTGCATCGTCACCATCGGCTCGAAGGAAGGTCTGGCGAACCTCGCCCAGGCGATCACCAGCCCGGGCGACATCATCCTGGTGCCGAACCCGTCCTACCCGATCCATCCCTTCGGCTTCATCCTGGCCGGCGCCTCGGTGCGCCATCTGCCGGTGGGCATGGAGAACGGGGCGTCGACCGACATCGACAGTTTCATGATGATGCTGGAGCGCGCCGTGCGCCACAGCGTGCCGAAGCCGCTGGCGCTGGTGCTGAACTACCCGTCGAACCCGACGGCCGAGGTGGTCGGGCTGGATTTCTACCGCCCCATCGTCGAGTTCTGCCGCAAGCACGGCATCTACATCCTGTCCGATCTGGCCTATGCCGAGATCTTCTTCGACAACGACCCGCCGCCCTCGATCCTGGAGATCCCGGAAGCGCGCGAGATCGCGGTCGAATTCACCTCGATGTCGAAGACCTATTCGATGGCCGGCTGGCGCATCGGCTTCGCCACCGGCAACAAGACGCTGATCACCGCGCTGGCCCGCATCAAGTCGTATCTGGACTATGGCGCCTTCACGCCGATCCAGGTCGCCGCCGCCGCCGCGCTGAACGGCCCGCAGGATTGCGTGCAGCAGGTGCGCGACATGTACAGGCAGCGCCGCGACGTCATGATCGAGGGGCTGGCCGCCGCCGGCTGGGAGGTCCCCAGCCCGAAGGCGTCGATGTTCGCCTGGGCGCCGATCCCGCCGCAGTTCGCCCATCTGGGCTCGCTGGAATTCTCCAAGCTGCTGCTGCAGCAGGCGGAGGTTGCGGTGGCGCCCGGCATCGGCTTCGGCGAGTACGGCGACGGCCATGTCCGTCTGGCGATGGTGGAGAACGTCCACCGCATCCGCCAGGCGACCCGCAACATCAAGGAGTTCTTCCGCTCCAACGCCGGCGGCGTTGCGGCGAGCAAGGACCCGGTGGCCCGCGCCGCCCTTCTGGAATCCGAGAAAGCGAAAGCCTGATGCCGAACGCCCAGCAAGCCCCCCTGAAAATCGCCGTCGCCGGCCTTGGTACGGTCGGCGCCGGTGTCCTGAAGCTGCTGGACGCCCAAGCCTCGCTGATCGAACAGCGCTGCGGCCGCCGGATCGAGGTGGTCGCGGTCAGCGCGCGCTCCAAGGGCAAGGACCGCGGCGTCGACCTGTCGCGCGTCCAGTGGTTCGACGATCCCGTCGCCATGGCCGCCCAGGCCGGCGCCGATCTGGTGGTGGAGCTGATCGGCGGGTCGGAAGGCCCGGCGCGCGACACCGTCGCCACGGCGCTGGAGACCGGCAAGCATGTGGTCACCGCCAACAAGGCGCTGCTGGCCGTCCACGGCACCGAGATCGCGCAAAAGGCCGAATCGCGCGGCCTGACCGTCGCCTTCGAGGCGGCGGTGGCCGGCGGCATCCCGATCATCAAGGGGCTGCGCGAGGGTCTGGCCGCCAACTCCGTGTCGGAAATCCACGGCATCCTCAACGGCACCTGCAACTACATCCTGACGGAGATGCGGACCACCGGCCGCGACTTCGCCGATGTGCTGGCCGATGCCCAGGCGCTGGGCTACGCCGAGGCCGATCCCAGCTTCGACATCGACGGCGTCGATGCCGCGCACAAGCTGGCGATCCTGGCCTCCGTCGCCTTCGGCACGCCGGTCGATTTCTCCGCCGTCTACATCGAGGGCATCCGGCAGGTCTCGGCGGTCGATTTCGACTATGCCGACCAGCTGGGCTTCCGCATCAAGCTGCTGGGCATCGCGCGCCGCACCGACAAGGGCGTCGAGCAGCGCGTGCATCCCTGCATGGTGCCGAAGAACGCGCCGATCGCGTCGGTCGACGGCGTCTTCAACGCCGTGGTCGCCCAGGCCGACTTCGCCGACCGCGTGCTGTTCGTCGGCCGCGGTGCCGGTGCCGGCCCGACCGCGTCGGCGGTGGTGGCCGACCTGATCGACATCGCCCGCGGACGGTCTACGCCCACCTTCGGCGTTCCGGCCGATCGGCTGGGCGCGGCAACCCCGTCGCCGATGGAAGCGCGCCGCGGGTCGTACTACGTCCGCCTGATGGTCGTGGACCGCCCCGGTGTGATAGCGGATATCGCAGCGGCGATGCGCGACCAGAACGTCTCCATGGAGCAGTTCCTGCAGCGCGGCCGCTCGCCGGGCGAAGGCGTTCCGGTGGTCCTCACCACCCATGACACCGACGAGGCGGCTATGCAACGCGCGCTTGCGACCATCGCGGCCAGCGACAACGTGCTGGAGCCGCCGCGGATGATCCGCATCGAACAGTTCTGAGAGCCCTTTCCCGAACAGGACAGTCCTGACCTGCCCCGTTTCCCAGAATAACCAATATCAGCCTGATACGACCGAAGAGTCGGGGGGAGCACACGATGTCTACGCCGTCTACGCATGTCGATCTGTCCCATATGGACCGCAACCTCGCGCTGGAGGCCGTCCGCGTGACCGAGGCCGCCGCCCTGTCGGCTTCGCTGCTGATGGGCCGCGGCGACGAGAAGCTGGCCGACCAGGCCGCGGTCGATGCCATGCGCCAGGCGCTCAACACGCTCTACATCGACGGCACCGTCGTGATCGGCGAGGGTGAGCGCGACGAAGCCCCGATGCTCTACATCGGCGAGAAGGTCGGTGCCGGCATCGGCTCCGGCCCGAAGGTCGACATCGCGCTCGACCCGCTGGAAGGTACCACCATCTGCGCCACCGGCGGCCCGAACTCGCTGGCCGTGATCGCCATGGCGGAGGAGGGCGGCTTTCTGAACGCCCCCGACGTCTACATGGACAAGATCGCCGTCGGCGCCGGCCTGCCGGACAACATCGTCGATCTGGACGAGACGCCGGCCAACAACCTGAAGGCGCTGGCCGCCGCCAAGGGCACCGAGGTGCAGGAACTGCTGGTCTGCATCCTGAACCGTCCGCGCCATGCCGAGCTGATCGCCCGCGTCCGTGAAGCCGGCGCCCGCATCATGCTGATCAACGACGGCGACGTGTCGGGCGTCATCGCCACCAGCCAGGCCGGCACCGGCGTCGACATGTATGTCGGCTCCGGCGGTGCGCCGGAAGGTGTGCTGGCCGCCGCGGCCCTGCGCTGCATCGGCGGTCAGTTCCAGGGCCGCCTGCTGTTCCGCAACGACGACGAGAAGGCCCGGGCCGCCAAGTGGGGCGTCACCGACCTCGACAAGAAGTACAGCCTGCACGAGCTGGCGCGCGGCAACGTCATGTTCGCCGCAACCGGCGTCACCGACGGCGCCATGCTGAAGGGTGTCCGCCGCTTCCCGGGCGGTGCCTACACCCACTCGGTCATCATGCGCTCCAAGTCGGGCACGGTCCGCTACATCGAGGCGCACCACAACCTGTCGCGCAAAGTCAGCGTGAAGTAAGCGGATCGGCGGCTAAGCCGTTGTTCCGAAAGACGCGCGGGGGGGAGACCCCCCGCGCGTTTTTTTATGCCCGCGTTGATATGCCTACGAATGTTCTATCGAATTCGCGCAGGTCTGCCGACGCCGGGCCGCAGAGGGTCCGCCATTGATTTCGCGGGTGCGAAAGGCAAAATAGGCTCATGTAATCGGCGCCAAGCGCAGGAGATCAACATGGCCTACTCTTCGATGCAGTCTTCGTCCGGTGAATTGTTTGTCGCCGGAACAAAGGAAAACACCCTCTTTCAACGTGTCGTTCATTGGGTCCGCGAACGGATTGAACTTCACCGTGCGGAAGATGAGCTGCACCATATGTCCGACGCCGAACTGTCCGACATCGGACTGACCCGCGGCGAGATCCACATGGCGGTCCGCCGGGGGTTCTGACGGGCCGGGGGTTCTGACGGGCCGGCCTCTCGAAAGGTTTGCCCACGACGTTTGGCGCAGGACCGCTTATCGAGTCCCGAATGCGGAGAGCCCCGGAAAAATGCCGGGGCTTTCGCATATGAACCACCATTAACCTTTTCTTCATGGACCCTGCCCATGCGACGCATATGCCTGGGAAGGCTTGCGCGCTGCAGCATGATTATGGTTAATGCATTTTAACATTACCCCCGGTTCTGTTCGAAAATGGAAACGGGGCGCCTTCGGGAACCCCATCATCCTCCGTGAGAGCCGTGGACGAAGCATGAGTCTCATTCATCGCCTTCAGTCGCTGGAAGCGGAGCGCGATGCCGCCCGGGAGGAAGCCGAGCGCGCGAATCTCGCGAAATCGAAGTTCCTCGCCGCCGCCAGCCACGACCTCCGCCAGCCGCTCCAGGCCCTGTTCTTCCTGTCCGCCGCCCTTGCCCGCCATGTCGGCGACCACAGCGGGCGCGACCTGCTGTCCCGGCTCGATCAGGGGCTGGACACCATGAAGGGCCTGCTCGACGGGCTGCTGGAGGTATCGCGGCTGGAGGCCGGGGTGGTGACCCCGGTGCTGGACACCTTCGAGATCACCGAGATCACCGATGCGCTCGACGCCGCCTATGGCGAGCAGGCGACCGCCAAGGGGCTGGTCTGGCGGGTGGAGAGCTGCGAGGCGGTCCTGCGCAGCGACCGCGGCCTGCTGATGCAGCTGCTGCGCAATCTGGTCGACAACGCGCTCCGCTACACCGAGGCCGGCGCGATCCGCATCCGCTGCCGCATCGACGCCGCGCCGGGCGGCGACCGGCTGGCGATCGAGGTGCAGGACACCGGCATCGGCATCCCGCCCGAACATCTCGACCGTATCTTCGACGAGTTCCATCAGGTCAGCAATCCGGAGCGCGACCGGCTGCGCGGGCTGGGGCTCGGCCTCGCCATCGTGCGGCGGCTGTCGCAACTGCTCGACCATCCCGTCGAGGTCCGGTCGGTGCACGGGCAGGGGTCGGCCTTCCGTGTGCTGGTGCCGCTGGCCCCGGCCCGCTTCCTGGCCGGACGGCCGGGTGGTCCGGAACGGCCGCCGGCCATCGACCGGCCGCGTCTGGCGGTTCTGGTCGACGACGATGCGGTGGTGCTGCTGGGCTTGCAGACGGTGCTGACCGAATGGGGTTTCCGCGTCGTCGCCGCCGACAGCGCCGACCGGGCGATGGACCGGCTGGAGTCGCTGGGGCGGGTGCCCGACATCGTCATCGCCGATTACCGCCTGCGCGAAGGGCGCGTCGGCACCGAGGTGATCCGCCGCGTGCGCGGACGCTATGGCGCCGAGGTTCCCGCCCTGATCCTGACCGGCGAGACCGGGGCCGACACCCTGGCCGATGCCTCCGCCCATGGCGTCGCCGTCCTGCACAAGCCGGTGACCCCGCGCCAGCTCCAGGCCGAGGTCGACCGCCAGCTGCGGATCAAGCGGGGAAACGGGTTGGCGGAAGCGGCGACACCGTAGGCCGGACCTTCGGGCCAAGCGCGGCTTTTCCTGCTTAGATCAGCGCGCCTTGACGCGCGTCGTCCTGCGCCTCGCCGGCCGGAGCGGCGTCGCCGTGACCATGCCCGCCGAGCGCGGTGCGGCCGGTCTCGGTCAGGCGGCAGACCAGCCAGTCGGGCTTCAGCGGGTTGTCGAACCAGCGCTCCGCCCAGCCGGCCTTCAGGCAGGCTTCCACCGTCGCTTTCTTCACCCGCTGGCCGCGCTCGTCGAACAGCGGCAGCTTGCCGCCCGGCTGGTCCAGACCGCGGCGCAGCCATGCCCCTTGAACGTCGGACGGGGCGCTGCGGGACGAGGAACGGCGGGACTTGGCCATGGGACGGGCTGCTCTTGCGGATACGGGATCGGACTGGGGATTGCCGGCCCCCACGGGGCCTGTGGCAAAGTGCGGGCATCCTACGCGAAAGCGCCGTGCAGGTGCATCGAAAAGGAGGCGGCTTTCCCCATGCCGGAAACGCGTTACAGCGATCTGGTCTTATCGGCCGAATTGCCGCCATGCCCAAACGGAGCCTTGACGCCGATCAAAGTCGTGGGCTGCAGTTGGCGGTAGGAAAGGCGCCGCCACACCCTATCAAGGACACCGAGACCATGGACGATTGCTCCGCACACGGCCCCATTCCCCTGTCGCTGGACGAGGCGGTCGCGCGCGTCGCGCAGGGCTATGGCGCGGTGACCGGAACGGAGGAGGTGCCGCTGCGCCAGGCGCTCGGCCGCGTGCTGGCGGAAGAGGTGGTGGCCCCGGTCAATGTGCCGCCGGCCGACGTCTCCGCCATGGACGGCTGGGCCTACGCCGCCGCGGCCGGGGAGGGATTCCGGCGCTTGGACGTGGTCGGACGCGTACCGGCCGGCTCCAAGTTCGAGGGAACCGTCGCGCCCGGAACGGCGGTGCGCATCTTCACCGGCGCGCCGATCCCCGCCGGGGTCGACACCGTGGCGATGCAGGAGGATTGCCGGACCGAGGGCGACGCCGTGCTGGTCCCGGCCGCGCTGAAGCGCGGCTCCAACATCCGTCCGGCGGGGGAGGATATGACCGCCGGCGCGGTGGTGCTGCATCCCGGCCAGCGCCTGCGCGCACAGGAGGTCGGGCTCGCCGCCGCCGTCGGCCGCTCCGCCCTGACCGTGCGCAAGCGGCTGACCGTGGTGCTGTTCTCCACCGGCGACGAGCTGCGGGAGCCGGGAACGCCCAAGCCCGACCATGCCATCTATGACGCCAACCGCTACACGCTGGCCGCCCAGCTCGACGCGCTGGGGGTGGAGGTGCGCGACCTCGGCATCCTGCCCGACCGGCCAGAAGCCACCCGCTCCGCCCTGGCCGAGGCGGCGGGCAACTGCGACCTGATCGTCACCAGCGGCGGCGTTTCGGTCGGCGAGGAGGACCATGTCAAGGCGGCGGTCAACGCGCTGGGTTCCATCGACCTGTGGACGCTGGCGATCAAGCCGGGCAAGCCGCTGGCTCTCGGCCGCGTCGGCGATACACCCTTCCTCGGACTGCCCGGCAACCCGGTGTCGGCGATGGTGACCTTCCTGCTGGTCGGCCGTCCGCTGGTGCTGCGCCTGTCCGGGGCGACCGGCATCGCCACGCCGCGCAGTCTGGTCGTCGCCGATTTCACCTTCACCAAGAAGCCCGGCCGCCGCGAGTTCCTGCGCGCCCGGCTGGAGCGCGGCCCCGACGGCCGTCCGGTCGCCGTGAAGTTCCCCAGCAACAGCTCCGGCGTACTGACCTCGATGGTGGAGGCCGACGGGCTGGTCGACATGCCGGCGGAGGCGACTGCGGTGAACCCCGGCGATCTGGTCGATTTCCTGCCCTTCACCGGTCTGTTCGCGTGACGCTGGAACAGCTGCGCATCTTCGCCACGGTGGCGGAGATGCTGCACTTCACCCGAGCGGCGGAGGTGCTGCACCTGTCGCAGCCGGCGGTCAGCGCTGCCATCGCCGCGCTGGAGGCGGAGCATGGCCTGCGCCTGTTCGACCGCATCGGCCGGCGGGTGGAGCTGACCGCCGCCGGGCAGCTTCTCCACGGGCAGGCCCGCGCCATCCTGGCCAAGGTGGAAGAGGCCGGGACGATGCTGGCCGAACTGTCCGGCCTGTCGCGCGGCTCGCTGAGGCTGGCGGCGAGCCAGACGGTCGGCAATCACTGGCTGCCGCCGCGCCTGCTGCGCTTCGCCGCCGCCTATCCCGGCATCCGCGTCGACCTGTCCATCGGCAACACCGAGCAGGTGGCCGAGGCGGTGCGCGACGGCCGGGCCGAGCTTGGCATCGCCGAAGGCGCGGTGAGCGATTCGGCCCTGGTCAGCGAACCGGTCGAGGGCGACCGGCTACGGCTGGTGGTGGGCGGCGGCCATCCCTGGGCCGGGCTCGGCCGGGTGGGACGGGACGAGCTGGCGGCCGGGCGCTGGATCCTGCGCGAACCCGGTTCCGGCACCCGCGCGCTGTTCGAGGCGGCGGTGCGCGGGGTGGGGCTCGATCCGGGCGGTCTGGATGTCGCCATGACCCTGCCCGGCGGCTGCATCATCCGGGAAGCCCTGTTGGCCGGGGTGGGGGCGAGCGTGCTGTCCGACCTGATCCTGGCCGACGATCTGGCCGCCGGCCGCATCGTCGCGCTGGAGGGGCTGGACCTGCCGTCCCGCCCCTTCCATCTGGTCCGTCACCGCGACCGCCACCGCAGTCTGGCGGAGCGGGCTTTCGTGCGCAGCGCTCTGGAAGCCGGACAGGCGCCGGCTTCCCCCTGACCCGACGCGCGGTCAGGCCGTGCGCAGCGTGCGGACGCCGTAGGTAGCGGCCTCGACGACGGCGAAGACCAGCATCGAAATCCCGACCATCGGGAAGAACAGCCCGCCGGCCGCCGCGATGACGAACAGCCCCTTCGGCACGCCGGCCCCGGCCGGGAGGCGCGGCGCGCCCAGGCTGCCGGCGGGGCGGCGCTTCCACCACATCACCAGCCCCGACACCACCAGCCCGATCATCGCCACCAGCGAGGTCAGCAGGACCAACTGGTTGGCCAGCCCGAAGGCTTGGCCCATATGGATGCTGACCCCCCATTCCGCCAGCCGGCCGAACAGGCCGAGATCCTTCAGCCGCATGTCGAACAGCACCTTGCCGGAATACTGGTCGAGATGGACGACCCGTTCCTGCGTGATGTCGTCCGGATAGACCGACGCGGTGAAGACGCCGTCCGGCTTGGTCGGAATGACGAGGGCATAGCCCGGCGCGATCCCCAGCCCCTCCACCGTCCGCACCACGTCGTCCAGCTTGGCCGGAACCCCGCCTGCGGTGGTGGACAGCGGCGTCGGCTGGTTCTCGATGATCCAGGGGGCGCGGTCGATGCTGTCCTTCAGCGGCACGGTCGAGACCGGATATTTGTCCCAATAGCCGTCGGGCATGCCCATGCCGACCGCATAGGCGAAGCCGTAGAACTGCTTGCCCCAATAGCCGGACCAGGGCAGGCCGGTCATCGCCAGGAAGACGATGAAGACGCTGACGAAGACTCCGGTCACGGCGTGCAGGTCGCGCCAGAACAGGCGCTTGCCCGGCGTGCCGCGCACGGTGACCACTCCGCCCTTCTGGCCGCGCGGCCACCACAGATAGATGCCTGAGGCGGTCAACAGCACCATCCAGCCGGCGACGGCCTCGACGATGCGTTCGGCGAACCAGCCCGCATATTTCAGGCTGTGCAGCTTGCGCACCAGATACATCGACGGCGATCCGGCGGCACCGCCGTCCCACAGGCTGCCCAGCACCCGGCCGCTGTAGGGATCGACATAGACCGTGTCCTTGAGTCCGTCGGCGCCGGTGATCTGCACCCCGGCGGCGCGGTCTGCCGCCTCGGGCGGGCTGTAGCCTTTCAGCGTGCCGGGATGCGCCTCCAGCGCCTTCGCCACCAGGGCGGAGGGCGCCAGCCGCTCGGTGCCTTGCGGCGCGACGATGCGCAGGTCGCGGTGCAGGCCGTCGTTGATCTCGTCCTTGAACAGATAGATGCCGCCGGTCGCGGCGAGCAGGATGACGATGGGCGCGCAGATCAGCCCGGCGAAGAAATGCCAGCGCCAGAGCGCACGATAGAGCGCAGAGCCGATGGCTCCGCCTTGCAGAGGTCCAGTCATGATGTGTCCATTCGGTCGTCGCGATACGGATCGCCCGGTCAAGCGGGCGGCTCAGTGCCTCGGATGACGACCGGATGGCGGGGCCTGGGACTGGAAGGGCTTGCGGTCCTTCGGCCGGTGGACTTCGTCGGGCTTCGCCGACTCCGATGCCAGCAGGATCCCGGCAGGAATGACCGGCATCTGCAGGGCCGGCAGCAGCGCGATGTACTGGCCGAGCCAACTGCAAGGCAGATGCAGCGGCGAAAGCTGCTGCTTGTCGGTTTCGCCGCCATCGGGCAGCGGAACGCCGTCCCGGTCCACCGGCAGATAGACGATCTCGCTGCCGGTACAGATGGCGACATAGCCGTCGCGGTCGGCGGCGCCGGCGGTGGGGGCGACGACGCGCAGGAACAGGCTGAGTGCCAGCGCGAGCGCCAGCACCATCCCCCAACGTTCCTGCACTGTGCGGCAATATGCCAGCATCCGATTGCGACCGCCTCGCAAGCCTAGAAGCGGATCGTTACCCGATCCGCGAGGGGCGAACAAGTGCGGCGGGATCTCCTTACAGCCGAACGGTGCATCGGCGGTTCGCCATATCGCCATGAACCGATTATCGGCGCTATAAACGGAGGCATTCCCGCTTCCGCTTGTAAGGCGACATGATGGCACGGCTGCTGACGCTGCTCTGGGTTCTGGTGGTGATGGCCTTCGCGGCTGCTCCGGTCCGCGCCGACTATACGCCGCCGGGGGCGCTGTCGGACGCCACCGCCTATGCCAACGGGCTGCTGCTGAAATCGCCGCCGCAGCCCAAGCCGCAGGTGATCGCCGACCTGCTGAAGCAGGCCCATGCCGCCCGCGACCGCAAGGACATGGCCGGCGCCATCCAGGCCTATGAGAAGGCCATCACCCAGGGCGGCGGCTCGCCGTCGGTCTGGCTGGAGCTGAGCGCGGCCTGGATGGCAGCCACTCCGCCCAACAAGGACCGCGCGCTGCAGAGCGCCGTGATGGCCGGGCAGTTCAACCCGAAGGACGAGGAACGCGTCGCCATCCTCTGGCGCATCGCCACCCTGATGGACGAGGCGTTCGGCAAGCCGGACGAGGCGGTGAAGGCACTCAACTCCATCCGCCAGCTGGCGCCGAAGCTGGACGCGGCGACGCTCGACGCCCGCGCGCCGAAGCTGGAGGAACGTTTCGTCGCCATGCGCCGCAAGGCCGGGCTGGCGATGACCGGCGTCACCGTCAATGCGGAGGGCAGCAGCCCGCGCGTCTGCTTCCAGTTCAACGACCGCCTCAGCGGCAAGCAGGGCGTGCGCTTCGACGATTATGTCCGGGTGGAGCCGCCGACCAAGACCGCCATCGAGGCGCGCGAGAACAGCCTGTGCCTGCGCGGCGTCAGCCACGGCAACGGCTACACCGTCACCTTGCGCCAGGGCCTGCCCGGCGAGGACGGCGTGGTGCTGAAGGCCGACGAGACCCAGCATGTGCGCGTGCCCGACCGGCCGTCGATGGCCGCCTTCCGCGGCTCGGCCTACATCCTGCCGCGCAAGGGCGCCGACGGCATCCCGGTGGTCAGCGTCAACACCGATCGGCTCGACATCTCGGTCTACCGCATCGCCGACCGGGCGCTGGTCTCCAACAAGTCCGAAGGCAACATCTTCAACGAGCTGACCGGCTATTCCGCCGACCGGCTGGCGGAGGAGAACGGCGAACTGGTCTGGTCCGGCTCGCTGGAGGTGAAGGGGGAGCGCAACCGCGACACCACCGCCGCGATCCCCTTCCGGCAGGCGGTGGGCGACGATCCCAAGCCCGGCCTCTATGTCGTCACCGCCCGCCCGCATGACGTGGAGCAGGCCGACCGCTGGGACGCGCTGGCGACCCAATGGGTGCTGCTGTCCGACATCGGCCTGACCAGCTTCCGCGGCGCCGACGGGCTGACCGTCTTCGCCCGCTCCTTCGGCTCGGCCAAGCCGCTGCCGGGGGTGGATGTCGCGCTGGTCGCCCGCAACAACAGCGAACTGGCGCGGGTGAAGACCGACGAGTTCGGCCGCGCCCGCTTCGCGCCCGGCCTGCTGAAGACCGGCGGCAACGCGCCCGAGATGGTGATGGCCTATCTCGGCACCGACTTCGCCATGCAGGACCTGACCGGCGCCGCCTTCGACCTCAGCGACCGCGGAGTCGGCGGGCGTCCGGCGCCGGGGCCGATGGACGCCTTCGTCTATGCCGACCGCGGCGTCTACCGCCAGGGCGAGACGGTCAACCTGTCGATCCTGCTGCGCGACGACAAGACGGAGGCGGTGAGCGACTTCCCGCTGACGGTGAAGGTCCTGCGCCCCAGCGGCACCGAATATTACAGCGGCGCCCTGAAGGGGCAGGGGGCCGGCGGCTATTTCCTGCCGCTGAGCCTGACCCGCACCGCGCCGCTCGGCGGCTGGGAGGTGCTGGTCTATGGCGACCCGAAGGGCGAGCCGATCGGCCGCGGCGGGTTCCAGGTCGAGGATTTCGTGCCGGTCAAGCTGGCGCTCGACCTGACTGCCGGCGCGCCGATCCTGGTGCCGGGCCAGCCCTTCGAGGTGACGGCGCAGGGCCGCTTCCTCTACGGCCCGCCGGCCGCCGGTCTGGACGGCACCGCCGAGGTGGCGCTGAAGCCCGACCCGACGCCCTATCCGGCCTTCAAGGACTATCGCTTCGGCCGGGTGCAGGACAACCCCACCGAGCGGCTCGACCCGCTGGAGTTCCCGACCACCGACGAGCAGGGCGTCTCCCACATCGCCGTGACGCTGCCGGAGGTGCCCGACACCAGCAAGCCGCTGCGCGCCGACATCCGCGTCACCCTGTCGGAGCCGGGCGGGCGCCCGGTGAAGAAGTCGGTTTCGGTACCGGTGCGGCCAAAGACCTATGCGCTCGGCCTGCGCCCGCGCTTTTCCGACGGCCGCATCGGCGAGGGGGCGGAGGCCGCCTTCGACCTGGTCGCCGTGGCCCCGGACGGCAGTGCCATCGCGAAGCCCGGCGTCAAATGGGAACTGGTGGAGGAGCGGGTTTCCTTCGTCTGGTTCCGCCGCGACGGCCGCTACAGCTACAACGCCTCGGTGCGCGACGTGCCGCTGGCCTCCGGGACCGTCGATGTCGGCGCCGACAAGCCGGCCTTGGTGGCGTTGGGCAAACGTGACTTCGGCCGCTACCGGCTGGAGGTGACGGACAGGGCGGCCGGCGTCGCCAGCTCCTACCGCTTCTATTCCGGCTGGGCCAGCGGTGACGACACCGCCGACATCCCGGACAAGCTGGAGGTCTCCACCGACAGGCAGTCCTATAAACCCGGCGAGACTGCGCGCATCCGCGTGGCGCCGCCCTTCGCCGGTGAGCTGCTGGTGACGGTGGCGACCGACCGCATCTTCGACGTCCGCACCCTGTCGGTTCCGGCCGAGGGCGCGACGGTCGAAATTCCGGTCGATGCCGCCTGGGGTCCCGGCGCCTATGTCACCGCCACCGCTTACCGTCCGCCGGTCAAGGGACGGGAGCGCCAGCCGGTGCGCGCCATGGGCGTCGCCTGGGTGGGCGTCGACCCGTCGGTCCGCACCCTGACTGTCACGCTCGACGCGCCGCAGGTGATGCGTCCGCGCGGCCGGCTGGAGGTCGGGGTGAAGGTCGCCGCCGCCGATGGCGGGACGATGGAGGACACCTATGTCACGCTTGCCGCGGTGGATGAGGGCATCCTGCGCCTGACCGACTTCGCCAGCCCGCAGCCGGAGAAGCATTATTTCGGCAAGCGCCGGCTCGGCCTCGACATCCGTGACGATTACGGCCGGCTGATCGACCCGCTCGACGGTCCCTATGGCGCCATGCGCCAGGGCGGCGATTCCAGCGGCGCCGGGCTGCCGGTGGTGCCCTTCACCGTGGTCTCGCTGTTCCACGGGCCGGTGAAGCTCGGGGCCGACGGCACCGCCCGCATCGGCTTCGACGTTCCGGACTTCAATGGCGAGCTTCGGCTGATGGCGGTGGCCTACAGCCGCGGCCGGGTCGGCTCCGCCGCCGGGCCGGTGACGGTGCGCGATCCGCTGGTGGCCGACGCCATCCTGCCGCGCTTCCTCGCCCCCGGCGACGACAGCCGCGTGACCCTGTCGCTCCACAATGTCGAGGCGGCGGCCGGCACCTACGAGGTGGCGGTGACCGCGCAGGACGCGGTGGCGGTGGAGGGCGGCAATCTCTCCGTCCCGCTGGCGAAGGGCGAGCGCAAGACGCTGGTGGTGCCGCTGAAGGGCGTTTCCGCCGGCATCGGCCATGTCGCCGTGGCGGTGAAGGGGCCGGAAAACCTGGCGCTGAGCCACGAGTACGGCATCACCGTCCGCCCGGCCCGGGCGGTGGAGACCCAGTTCGTCACCCGCCAGATCGCGCCCGGCGAGAGCGTCCGCTTCGACGGGGCGGAGCTTGCCACATATCTGCCGGGGACGGCCAACTGGTCGGCCAGCTTCACCACGGCACCGCCCTTCGACGTCGGCGGCATCCTGAGGGCGCTCGACCGTTATCCCTTCGGCTGCCTGGAGCAGACGGTCAGCCGCGCCCTGCCGCTGCTGGTGGTGCGCGACGTCGAGCTGGCACTGGGCAAGGACCGCAAGCCGGACGACGGCCTGGAGGCGCGGGTCCAGCAGGCGATCTCCCGCACGCTCGACAAGCAGCGCTTCGACGGCGCCTTCGGCCTGTGGGGCGCCCATGACGAGGCCGACGGCTGGCTGACCGCCTATGCCGCCGAGTTCCTGGTCCGCGCCAAGCAGAAGGGCGAGGCGGTGCCGGACAAGCCGCTGACCGACGCGCTGTCCTGGCTGCGCCAGCGCGCCATCGCCAGCGCTTCCGACCCGGAGGAACTGGCGGTGCGCGCCTATGCCCTGCACACGCTGGCGCTGGCCGGCGTGTCGCTGCCGGGGCCGGCGCGCTACCTGCACGACACCGCGCTGGAGAAGCTGCCGACCCCGCTCGCCAAGGGGCAGCTGGGTGCTGCGCTCGCCCGCATGGGCGACAAGGAGCGGGCGGCCAGCGCCTTCGACAGCGCGGTCGCCCATCTGGCCCGCGAGGACTGGCATGTCGATTACGGCTCCACCGTCCGCGACGCCGCGGCGCTGGTGGCGCTGATGACCGAGGTCGATATGGCCGGCAACCGCATCCCGGCGCTGATCGACCGGCTCCCTGCCTCCGCCACTGCCGCCGGCCGCACCAACACGCAGGAGAAGGCATGGTCGGTTCTGGCCGCCGACGCCCTGCTGCGAGGCGCGCCGGCCAAGGCGGAGGTGACGCTGGGCGGCACGCGCAAGGAAGGCGCGCGGGTCGACCTGACCCCGACGCTGGCCCAGCTGAAGGCCGGCATCCCGGTCGCCAACGCCGGCAAGGCGGCGGTGTGGCAGGCGGTGTCGCTGTCCGGCGTGCCGGTGGCGCCGCAGCCGGCGGCGCGCGAGGGACTGCGCATCAAGCGCTACTTCTTCACCCGCAAGGGCGAGCCGCTGAACCTCGACACCATCAAGCAGAACGACGTGTTCGTCGTCGTGCTGGAGGGCGAGGCCAACACCAAGCTGTTCCACCAGGGCATGGTCACCCACGCGCTGCCCGCCGGCTGGGAGATCGAGAACGCCAGGCTGGGCGGCGGCACCCCGGAGGAGATGCAGTGGCTGGGCGATCTCAGCTACACCCGCACGACCGAGGCGCGCGACGACCGCTATGTCGCGGCGGTGGACCTGACGGAGGACCAGCAGACCTTCAAGCTGGCCTTCATCGTCCGTGCCATCACCCCCGGCACCTATGAACTGCCGGGCGCCACGGTGGAGGACATGTACAAGCCGCGCTTCTTCGCCCGCCAGACCACCGGGCGGATCACGGTCCATCCGGCGGAGTAAGGATTGGCGCGGAAATGGCTGCGGCGGGGCGGAGCGGCGGCGGCGGGCGTCGCCGCCCTGATGGGGACGGCGCTGGCGCTCGACCGGCTGTTCCCGCCGCCGCTGGACCGGCTGGCCGACCTGTCGGTGACCGTCACCGACCGCAAGGGCCAGCCGTTGCGCGTCTTCACCAACGCGGCCGGCGCGTGGCGGCTGCCGGCGACGGTCGACGACGTGTCGCCCCTGTTCGTCGAGCTTCTGCTGGCCTATGAGGACCGTCGCTTCGAAAGCCATGCCGGCGTCGACCCATTGGCGGTGCTGCGGGCGGCGGCGCAGAATCTCGGGGCCGGGCGGGTGGTCTCCGGTGCCTCCACCATCACCATGCAGGTCGCCCGCCTGCTGGAGCCGCGCCCGCGCACCTTCGGCGCCAAGCTGATCGAGGCGGCGCGCGCGGCGCAGCTGGAATGGCGCTACGGCAAGCGCGACATCCTCGGCATGTACCTGACGCTTGCCCCCTATGGCGGCAACATCGAGGGGATCCGCGCCGCCTCGCTGATGCTGCTGGGCAAGGCGCCGGTGGAGCTGGACGCGGCGGAGGCGGCGCTGCTGGTCTCGCTGCCGCAATCGCCCTCCCGCCTGCGGCCCGACCGCTATCCGGAGCGGGCGCAGGCGGCGCGCGACAAGGTGCTGGACCGGGTGGCGGAAGCCGGCGCGCTGTCGCCCAAGGCGGTGGCGGAGGCGAAGACCCTGCCGGTCCCCTCGTCCCGCCTGTCCCTGCCGGCCTCTGCCCCGCATCTGGCCGACCGGCTGCGCAACGCCGATCCCCACCGGCCGGTGATCGCCACCACCATCGACGGCACGCTGCAGCACGCCATCGAAGCCATGGCCCGCCGGACGGCGGAAACGCTGAACCCGCAGGCCGGACTGGCGGTGCTGGTGGTCGACAACCGCGACCGCTCGGTCCTGGCCTATCTCGGCAGTCCCGATGCACTGGACGAGACCAGGCAGGGTCCCATCGACATGGTGCGGGCGGTGCGCTCGCCGGGGTCGGCGCTGAAGCCCTTCATCTATGGGCTGGGCTTCGACGACGGCATCATCCACCCGCTGACCCAGATCGCCGACGTCTCCACCCGCTTCGGCGACTGGGCGCCGCGCAATTTCGACCGCAGCTTCACCGGCGACCTGACGGTGATGGAGGCGCTGCAGCGCTCGCTGAACGTGCCGGCGGTGCTGGTGCTCGACCGCGTCGGCCCCCTGCGCTTCGCCGAGGCGCTGCGCAAGGTAGGATCCCGGCTGGTGCTGCCCCGCGGCACCGCGTTGCCGGGGCTGCCGGTGGCGCTGGGCGGGGCGTCGATCAGCCTGTGGGACATGACGACCCTCTACAGCGGGCTGACCCGCGACGGGATGGTCGCGCCGCTGCGCACCATGATGGAGCAACAGGACGGGCCGGAACAACGGCTGTTGTCCGCCTCCGCGGCGCAGCAGGTGCGGGCGATCCTGGAAGGCTCGGCTCCGCCGCCGGGGGTGGTGCAGGCGCAGGAGTTGCGCGGCAGCGGCCCGGTCGCGCTGAAGACCGGCACCAGCTACGGCTTCCGCGACGCCTGGGCCTTCGGCGTCACCGGGCGCTACACGGTGGGGGTGTGGGTCGGCCGGCCGGACGGCACGCCCAGCCCCGACCATTACGGCCGCAACACCGCCGCCCCGCTGCTGTTCGAGGTGTTCGACCTGCTGCCGGCCGAGCGTGGCCGCCCCGCCGGGCCGGTGCGCAACGACGCGCCGCCGGACCTTCTGCGCCGCCTGCGGCCGGGCGAGGTGGAACTGGCCGGCTCGCGACAGACCGACCGGCTGCGCCTGACCTTCCCGGTCAGCGACATGGTGCTGGAGGCGCTGGGACCGGATGGCAGGGGGGAGCCGATGACCCTGACCGCCAGCGGCGGGCGGCGTCCGCTGTCCTGGCTGATCGACGGCCGGCGCATCGCCCAGTCGCCCATCGCGCGCGAGGTGCTGTGGCGGCCGGCCGGGCCGGGGGTGGTGCGGGTGACCGTGCTGGACGCCGACGGCCGCAGCGACAGCGCGACCGTCGAGATTCGCTGAACGAGACTAGGACGCGCGGCGCAAACCGAAGGGGGCGTCGTCGCGCCGGCTCCACACCCGCGTGCGGACCCGCATCTGCTTCTGGCAATCCACCGAGCAATAGAGCGGCGCCGGTCCCCGCGTGGACGGACGGACGAAGGGACGGCCGCAGCAGGCGCAATGCAGCTGGCGGGTCGCGGTGTGCGGGATATTGGCCGGACGGGCGGAGGCGGACATCTGGAAGAGTTCGGACTGGTTTCGGGTGAGCGCCAATATAGGGGCGGTGTGTTGCAGTTCCATGCTCGGGAAAACGCCTAGAACCGAATGGGTAGAGGGTCTGTCCGGCGGTCGGGGGTGGTTGACCGGCTTCGTCCAAGGGCCTATCTGGAAAGGCTGAAAACAAGCGGGAGCAGCGCGGTGCCGATGCGCGTCGCCGACTGGATGCGGAGGCTGGGTGGTGTCGCGGGGGCATTGGTCCTCGTGATGCTCGGCCTGCTGCTGTGGTCGGGTGCCGCCACCGCCGCGTGCCCGCACGAGCGGCCGGGTTCACCGGCCGCTGTCACGTCGCACACCAATTCGCATGCGACGGACGCGAACCGCGTCGACCATGGCCGGCCGGCGCCGGGCCGTCCGCACCATGCGGTTCAGCCCTGCTGTGCCGGCATGGCCTGCGCCGCCGTGCCCGTCGGGCTGCCCGGTGCCGGGATGACGTCGCCGCTCGGATCGGCAGGGATCAAGTTGGGCTGGGCCGCCGGGCCGTTGCGCGAGGGGCTGGGCCTGCGCCCCGCTCTGCCGCCGCCCCGGCTGGGATGATGCCGATGCGCCGCCGGTCATGAGCGGCGCCATCCTCCATCCCAAATCCCCCGATCATCCGGAGTCCATCATGACTCTCGCGCTTTCCCGCCGCCGTCTGCTGTCCACGGCGGCGGCCGGCGGCTGTGCCGCCCTGTTGCCCGCCTTTCCCCGCTCGGTCCTGGCCGCCGCTCCTGATGCCGCCCCAACCGGCGGCGATGCCGTCCGCTTGACCGTCGAGCGCCGCACCCTGGAGGTGAACGGCAAGTCTGCCAGCATGTTCGGCATCCGCCAGCCCGACGGCACGCATGGGCTGGCCCTCGATCCCGGCCGGCCTTTCCTGGTCGACCTGACGAACCGGGCCGGGGAGGACACCATCATCCACTGGCACGGCCAGACCCCGCCCTATGTCCAGGACGGCGTCGCCGACAGGAACCGGCCGACGATCCGCGACGGCCTGACGGTGCGCTACGACTTCGCCCCGAGCACCGGCACCCACTGGATGCACTCCCATCACGGGCTGCAGGAACAGCTGCTGATGGCCGCCCCGCTGGTGGTCCGCAGTGACGAGGACCTCCGCGCCGACGAGCAGGAGATGACCATCCTGCTGCACGACTTCACCTTCCGCGACCCGGCCGAGCTTCTGGCATCGGTGGCCGGGCCGTCCGCCGGAATGGCGCATGGCGGGCATGGTGGGCAAGGTACTGGCGGCATGGGGCAGGGGGCCATGAACCAGGGTTCCATGGATCACGGCGCCATGAATCACGGTCAGATGAGTCCGGGTCAGATGAGTCCGGGCCAGATGGACCATGGCGCCATGAATCACGGCTCCATGCCCCAGCCCAACGGCCATGACAGGGTCGGCATGTCCGGCGGCATGGCGATGGACCTGAACGACATTGATTACGACGCCTATCTCGCCAACGACCGCACCCTTGCCGATCCGCAGGTGGTGCGGGTGGAGCGGGGCGGGCGGGTGCGGCTGCGCGTCATCAATGGCGCCACCTCCACCGCCTTCCATCTCGACCTCGGGCGGCTGACCGGGCAGGTGATCGCCGCCGACGGCAACCCGGTACGTCCGGTGGCGGGCAGCCGCTTCGGCCTTTCGATGGGGCAGCGGCTCGACATCCGCCTGACCCTGCCGGCCGGCGGCGGCGCCTTCCCGATCCTGGCCCTGCGCGAAGGGGCGGTGCAGCGCACCGGCATCATCCTCGCCACCCCCGGCGCGGCGGTGGAGAAGGTCGCGGACACCGGGCAGGCGGAGACCGACGCGCTCGACCTGTCGCTGGAACGGCAACTGGTTGCGGTGACTCCGCTGGCGGCACGGGCGGCCGACCAGACGCGGCGGATGCAACTGACCGGCTCGATGATGCCCTATGTCTGGAGCCTCGACGGCCGCACCTTCGGCCAGCACCGGCCGCTGCTGGTCCGCCAGGGCCAGCGGGTGGAGCTGACCTTCGAGAATGCCTCGATGATGGCGCACCCCATGCACCTGCACGGCCACCATTTCCAGGTGGTGGCGATCGACGGCCGGCCGGTGGCGGGCGCGGTGCGCGACACCGTTCTGGTGCCGATGATGGCGAGCGTGACCGTCGCCTTCGACGCCGACAACCCCGGCCGCTGGCCGTTGCACTGCCACAACCTGCTGCACATGGCGACCGGGATGATGACGGAGGTGGTCTATGAAGGCTTCGTTTGAGGGGCGCTGAGGCGCAGCATTGAACGCCCGCGCCCGCCCTCTCCCGGCCCGAACGCCGGGGGAGGGCGGGCGATCATCCGCCCTTCACGAATCCTGCCCCGGTTCCCATCCCTCCGGCGCCATCCTGAACCCGGCGAACTCGAAGGCTGGCGCCACGGTGCAGCTCACCAGCGACCAGCCGTCCGGCCCGTCGGCGAGGCTGCGCGCCGCCTGCCAGGCCCCGACCGGCACCACCGCCTGAGGCCGCTCGCCGCTGGCGATGTCCATCCCCAGCCGGCGGCGCTCGACCGTCCCGCCCTCTTCGAAGACCGACAACTCCAGCGGCGCCCCGCCATGCCAGAGCCAGACCTCTACGGCATCAACCGCATGCCAATGCGACCGCTCCCCCGCCCGCAGCAGGAAATAGATCGCCGTGACCGCCCCACGCCCGCCATCCGCCGGCGCCCGATAGGTCTCGACGTAGCAGCCCCCTTCCGGATGCGGCTGCAGCCCAAGCAACTCGATCAGCCGCTCGGCGGACAAGGCGTGTTCAGGCATCGTCGGTGTCGCCCATATGGATGGTCAGGTCGAAGGTCACCCGCGTGTCCTCATAGATCGTGGGCAGCGGCAGCGTCACCTCCAGCGCCGGGATCAACAGCGCGCCCTCCGGCCCGGAGATCAGCTCATGCGTCCAGCCGTCGCCCGCGCGCCGGAAGCTCTCGACCACCGCCACGCGCTGATGGACCAGCACATATTGGGACAGCGAGGGCAGGGTGCGGTAGGCGGCGCTCTTGGTGGTGTGGTCGTAGCTCGACGTGCTGTCCGACAGCACTTCGATGATCACCGTCGGCTCGGTCGCCAGCCGGTCGCGGTCGTCCAGCGCGGCGCAGGTGACGAAGACGTCCGGATAGAACACCGACTCGTCGGCGAGGATCCGCATCGTCTCCTGAAACACCCGGCAGGGCGACCCGCGCAACGCCGCGCGCAAGGCGGCGTAGATATTGCCGGAGATCTGGTTGTGGGCGACCGTCCCGCCGACCATGGCGACGATCTCGCCCTGGAGGAATTCGTGGCGGCCATCCTGCCGCTCCTCCCAGGCGAGAAACTCGTCAAGCGTCATCCGGCGCTGTTTGCGCAGGGCCATGCCCGCCCTCCCGGTCGGTGAAAGGTCGCCCTGACTTTTTACACCGACCGCGACCGCGCCGCCATGCCCAGCCCCTCGCGCAGTTCGGGCATCAGCATCGCCCCCAGCATGGCGATCACCGGCAGCACCGCGTAATCGCCGCGCGCCGCCGCGTCGATCAGCTCGCGCGCACTGTGCAGCTCGATCCGCATGTCCTCCAGATCACCATGATCGGGCTCCGCGACCTTGCGGGCGCCTTTGGCGTGGAACATGTGGCAGGTGCTGCCCTTGGAGTTCGCCCCTACCACGAATCCGCCTAGCGCCGTCCAGTCCTCGGCGGCATAGCCGGTCTCCTCCAGAAGCTCGCGCTTCGCGGCCTCCAGCGGCTCCTCGCCGGGGTCGATGGCGCCGGCCGGGAAGGTCAGGCTGACCCGCCGCGCCCCATGCTTGTAGGTGCGCAGCATGACGACCTTGCCGTCCTCGGTCTCGACATACATCAGGGCGAAGTCGGGCTGGTCGAGCTGGTAGAAATTCTCCACCGTCCGCCCGTCCGGCAGCCGCACCGTCTCCGCCCGCACCTTCAGGTACGGGCTGGCGTCGAGCAGGTCGCGGCTGCCCAGCACCTCCCACGGCTTCTGGTCGTCGCTCATGCGGCGTTCCCATAGGGAGGTTGGGTGAAGCCGGCGGGGGAGAGGGTGAAGATCTCGCAGCCGTCCTCGGTGATGCCGATCTGGTGCTCGAACTGTGCCGACAGCGAGCGGTCGCGGGTGACCGTGGTCCAACCGTCGGACAGGATCTTCACCTCCGGCCGGCCGGCGTTGATCATCGGCTCCACCGTGAAGATCATGCCGGGGCGCAGCTCCACGCCGGTGCCGGGCTTGCCGAAATGGTCGACATGGGGGGCGCCGTGGAAGACCTGCCCGATGCCGTGCCCGCCGAAATCGCGCACCACCGAACAGCGCGCCGCCTCCGCCATCGTCTGGATGGCATGGCCGATGTCGCCCAGATGGTTGCCCGGCTTGGCCTGGGCGATGCCGGCCATCATGCAGCGATAGGTCAGGTCGACCAGCTTGCGCGCCTTCACCCCGATCTTCTCGCCGACGAAATACATGCGGCTGCTGTCGCCGTACCAGCCGTCGAGGATCACCGTGACGTCGATGTTGACGATGTCGCCTTCCACCAGCTTCTTGTCGTCGCTTGGGATGCCGTGGTTGACGACGTGGTTGGGCGAGATGCAGCTGCTGGCCGGATAGCCCTGATAGCCTAGCGTCGCCGGAATGCCGCCGCGGTCGCGCTGGAATTCCTCGATCAGCGTGTCGAGCTTCCCGGTGCTGACCCCCGGCACCACGAAGGGCCCGATATAGTCCAGCGTCTCGGCCGCCAGCCGGCAGGCCTTCCGCACCGCCTCGAACCCCTCCGGACCGTGCAGCACGATCCGCTTGCCTTCCCTGTCCATCACACCGTCATCCGTCACGTAATTCCTGTTTTCGTTCCTTCCCCCTCTCCCCCCCGGGGAGAGGGTTGGGGTGAGGGGGATGCACAGGGTGGATTCTCGGTAAAGGGCCGCCGCGCGACCCCCTCACCCTAACCCTCTCCCCGGGGGGGAGAGGGGACTCCATCCTCAGATCGTCTCGTCGATGAGCAAACCGCAAGCAACCTATCACGCCGGGGGTCCGAAAAAAGCTCCTGCATTCCACCCCTGCAAACGTAGGATTCGGCGGGGCATCTTGCTATATGTGGCGGGCCCTATCCCCATCGGACTACCAGACCTTTGGCGAAGCCCACCACCCGATATGTCTGTCAGGCCTGCGGCGCCTCCTACCCGAAATGGGCGGGCAAGTGCGACGCCTGCGGCGAATGGAACAGCCTCGTCGAGGAGGCTGCGCCCGACAGCGCGCCCAAGGGGCTGGGCAGCGCCCGTGGCCGCCGCATCGACTTCGTCGGCCTGCACGGATCCAGCGAGGCGCCGCCGCGGCGCATGACCGGCATCGCCGAGTTCGACCGCGTCTGCGGCGGCGGGCTGGTTCCCGGCTCGGCCATCCTGATCGGCGGCGATCCCGGCATCGGCAAATCGACCCTTCTGCTCCAGGCGATGGCCCGGCTGTCGCAGGACCACCGCTGCGCCTATGTCTCGGGCGAGGAGGCGGTCGATCAGGTCCGCCTGCGCGCCCAGCGCCTCGGCTGCGCCACCGCCCCCGTCGATCTGGCGTCGGCCACCAGCGTGCGCGACATCGTCGCCTCGCTCGACGACGCCAAGGGGCCGGAGGTGATCGTCATCGATTCGATCCAGACCATGTATATGGACAATCTGGACAGCGCCCCCGGCACCGTCGCCCAGGTCCGCGCCAGCGCGCAGGAGTTGATCCGCATCGCCAAGCGGCGCGGCGTCGTCCTGCTTCTGGTCGGCCATGTCACCAAGGAAGGCATGATCGCCGGTCCCCGCGTGCTGGAGCACATGGTGGACACCGTCCTCTATTTCGAAGGCGAGCGCGGCCACCAGTTCCGCATCCTGCGCGCCGTCAAGAACCGCTTCGGCCCGACCGACGAGATCGGCGTGTTCGAGATGGGCGACGCCGGCCTCGGCGAGGTCGCCAACCCGTCCGCCCTGTTCCTCGCCGAACGGCGCGGCGACGTGTCCGGCGCCGCCGTCTTCGCCGGGATGGAGGGCACCCGCCCCGTCCTGGTCGAGGTGCAGGCGCTGGTCGCCCCGTCGCCGCTCGGCACGCCGCGCCGCGCCGTGGTCGGCTGGGACTCCGCCCGCCTCGCCATGGTGCTGGCGGTGCTGGAGGCGCGCTGCGGCGTGCAGATCGGCGCCAACGACGTCTACCTCAACGTCGCCGGCGGCCTGCGCATCACCGAACCCGCCGCCGACCTCGCCGTCGCCGCCGCTCTCGTCTCCTCCCTGACCGGGGAGCCGGTGCCGGCCGACGCCGTGGTGTTCGGCGAGATCGGCCTGTCGGGCGAGGTCCGAGCCGTCGGCCAGAGCGACACGCGCCTGAAGGAGGCGGCGAAGCTCGGCTTCACCTCCGCCATCTTCCCGGCGCGCCGCACCGGCAAGAAGGGCGGCCGCGGCGACAACGGCCTGAAGACGGTCGAACTCCAGCAACTGGGCGAGCTGATGCCGCTGTTCCAGCCGCAAGGCTCCTCCGGCCGGCCGCCCTCGCGTCGTCCCCACGACGACAACGACACGCGCCGCTGGCGCGACGACGAATTCATCTGAACCACGGGATTTGCGGTCTGAAATCATGGTCTTCGCAAGGAACGGCCGTCATCCCCGCGAAGGCGGGGATCCAGGAAGCCCGCCGGCGGACGCGCTGGAGCGGTTGGATTCCCGCCTTCGCGGGAATGACGTGGCTTGTTCGGGGGGCCGAGGCATTCGGAATGCAATGGTCGTAAGCTGCAAACGCCTCTCTCAACCGGCACTCCAATAATCGGCACAGGGTCATGGACAACCTTCCCGTCAATCCGGTGGACATCGTCGTCATCGCCGTCGTGCTTCTGGCCGCACTGCTGGCCTTCAGCCGCGGGCTGGTGGCTGAACTGGTGTCGGTCCTCGCCTGGGCCGGCGCGGCGATCGTCACGCTCTACGCACTGCCCCATGTCCTTCCCTACGCGCAGATCTACATCCGGTTCGAGATGCTGGCCTACGCCGCCTCGGCGGTTGCGGTGTTCATCGTCGCGCTGATCGTGCTGTCGCTGCTGGGGCGCAGCCTGTCGCGCGGGGTACAGGCGTCCGCCCTGTCGGCGCTCGACCGCACGCTGGGCTTCGCCTTCGGGCTGGTGAAGGGCGGGGTGCTGGTGTCCATCGCCTATCTGTTCTTCCTCTGGCTGGTGCCGAACCCGGCCGAACAGCCGGTGTGGCTGCAGCAGGCGAAGACCCGTCCCTTCCTGGCCGCCGGCGCCGAGACGCTCTACGCCTTCGTGCCGGAGACTCTGCGTCGGGAAGGGCTCGGCCAGATGGACATGGCGCGCGACCGTGCGCGTCAGGCGATGGAGGCCAAGCAGGCGCTCGACCGCCTGTCGACACCGGTGCCCAGCCCCGCGAAGACCGGGGGTGCGCAGGCGCCCGATACCGGTTATAAGGACCGCGACCGCGCCGACCTTGAAAGGCTGATGCAGAACAACGCCCGCTGAGCTTGACCGCTCGGTTTCGGCGCTATCGACGTTTGTGGACCGTTTCTTTCCGTTGCATGTGCTGACGCGCCCTGGGGCGCCTCTTGGACGAAGGACTTCTGGTGATGCTGACGACGCATCCGTTCGACGACGACAAGCTGCGCGAGGAGTGCGGCGTGTTCGGCATCTACGGCAACCCGCAGGCGGGCGCCATCACGGCGCTGGGCCTGCACGCCCTGCAGCACCGCGGGCAGGAGGCGGCGGGCATCGTCAGCTTCGACGGCGGGCGCTTCCACCTGCAGCACACGCTGGGTCTGGTCGGCGACCATTTCAGCTCCGAGGCGATCATCGCCAAGCTGAAGGGCGCCAGCTCCATCGGCCATGTGCGCTACGCCACCACCGGCGACACCTCGATCCGCAACGTCCAGCCGCTCTACGCCGATTTCGAGTTCGGCGGCTTCGCGCTGGCCCACAACGGCAACCTGACCAACGCGCAGGCGCTGCGCCGCCAGCTGGTCCGTCGCGGCTGCCTGTTCCAGTCCTCCACCGACACCGAGGTGATCGTCCATCTGATGGCGACCGCCCGCGGCGGTTCGCCGGTCGACCGCCTGATCGAGGCGGTGCGGCAGGTCGAGGGCGCCTTCTCCCTGGTGGCGCTGACCTCCAAGGAAGTGATCGGCGTGCGTGATGCGCTCGGCGTCCGTCCGCTGGTTCTGGGCAAACTGGGCGACACCCATCTGCTGGCCAGCGAGACCTGCGCCTTCGACATCGTCGGCGCCGAATATGTCCGCGACGTCGAGCCGGGCGAGATGATCGTCATCGACGACAGCGGCGTCCACAGCCTCCGCCCGTTCCAGCCGCAGCAGCGCCGCCTCTGCATCTTCGAATACATCTACTTCGCCCGTCCGGACAGCGTGATGGAGGGCACCTCTGTCTATCAGGCCCGCCAGCGCATCGGCCGTGAACTGGCCCGCGAGGCCGGCGTGCCCGCCGACGTGATCGTCCCCGTCCCCGACAGCGGCGTGCCCGCGGCGCTGGGCTACGCCCAGGAAGCCGGCGTGCCGTTCGACCTCGGCATCATCCGCAACCACTATGTCGGCCGCACCTTCATCGAGCCGACCGACCAGATCCGCCACCTCGGCGTGAAGCTGAAGCACAACGCCAACCGCGCGATGATCGAGGGCAAGCGCGTCGTGCTGGTCGACGACAGCATCGTCCGCGGCACCACCTCGAAGAAGATCGTCGAGATGGTCCGCGCCGCCGGTGCCGCCGAAGTGCACATGCGCATCTCCAGCCCGCCGACCTCGCACCCCTGCTTCTACGGCATCGACACCCCGGAGCAGGGCAAGCTGTTGGCCCACCGCATGACGGTGGAGCAGATGCGCGAGTTCATCCAGGCCGACAGCCTCGCCTTCATCTCGCTCGACGGCCTCTACCGCGCGATGGGCGAGGAGCGGCGCGACCCGAAGAATCTCGGCTATTGCGACGCCTGCTTCACCGGCGACTACCCGATCCCGCTGACCGACGCGCTGGAAAGCCCGCCGGTCGAGGCGAACGTCGCCTCCCGCGCCTGAGTTAACACCCTCTCCCGCCCCGGGAGAGGGGAGGGGCCCAAGCGAAGCTTGGGAGGGGTGAGGGGTGTTCCAAGGCGCCATGCGCTTCTGGTTCCTTGGACCACCCCTCACCCTCCCCACGCCTTCGGCGCGGGTCCCCTCCCTCTCCCGGGGCGGGAGAGGGCATGTCCACGTCCAACGCCAGGGCTACTTCCATGTCCCGTCTCTCCGGCCGCATCGCCCTCGTCACCGGTGCATCGCGCGGCATCGGCGCCGCCGTCGCCAAGCGCTTCGCCGCCGAAGGCGCCCATCTGGTCCTGGTTGCCCGCACCGTCGGCGGGCTGGAGGAGACCGACGACGCCATCCAGAAGATTTCCGGCCAGTCGGCCACCCTGGTGCCGATGGATCTGCGCGACTACGACAAGATCGACCAGCTCGGCCACGCGCTCTACCAGCGCTTCGGCAAGCTGGACGTCGTCGTCGGCAATGCCGGCGCGCTGGAGGCGCTCGGCCCCGTCGCCCAGTATGACCCGAAGCTGTGGTCGCGGGTGATGGACCTGAACGTGACGGCCAACTACCGGCTGATCCGCTCGATGGACCCGCTGCTGCGCGCGTCGGGCACGGGCCGCGCCATCTTCGTCACCTCGGCCGCCGCCAGGGCACCGCATCATTACTGGATGCCCTACGGCGCCAGCAAGGCGGCGCTGGAGATGATCGTGAAGACCTACGCGATGGAGGTCTCCGGCTCGACCCTGCGCGTCAACCTGATCGACCCCGGTGTGGTGGCGAGCAAGCTGCGCACCCAGGCCTTCCCCGGCGAGGACCCGACGAAGGTCGCCCAGCCCGACGACGTGACCGAGCCGTTCGTCGAACTGGCCGAAGCCGGCTGCGAGCGGCATGGGGAACTGGTGCAGGCGCAGTGAGTGTGTGGTGGGGCGTCGGTTGACGATGCCCCCTCCCTAACCCTCCCCCGCGTTCCGCGGGAGAGGGGACTGCCGCCGCTCCTTTGCTACACTCCCGCAAAGCTCCAACCCCCTCTCCCGCGAAGCGGGGGAGGGATGGGGAGGGGGCACCCGACGCCACCACTCCCCAAAAAACCTCAACCCTTCAACATCCCCCGCAACCGGTACAGCTCCTCCAACGCCTGCCGCGGCGTCAGACTGTCCGGGTCGATCCCCGCCAGCGCCTCTTCCACCGCCGACGGCCCCGCAGGCGGCACCTCCGCCTCCACCTTCGGCGCCGGCCGCTTCAGTGCCGCGCTGAACAGCGGCAGATCCTCCGCCAGCCGGTGGATCGTCGCGTTCTGGTCCCCGGACTCCAGCAGCTTCAGCACCTCGTCCGCCCGCCCGACCACCGCCGGCGGCAGGCCGGCCAGCTTGGCGACGTGGATGCCGTAGCTGCGATCCGCCGCCCCCGCCGTCACCTCGTGCAGGAACACCACGTCGCCCTGCCACTCCTTGATCCGCATGGTGTGGCAGGACAGCGCCGGCAGCTTCGACGCCAGCATCGTCAGCTCGTGGTAATGCGTGGCGAACAGCGCCCGGCAGCGGTTGACGTCGTGCAGATGCTCGACGCAGGCCCAGGCGATCGACAGCCCGTCGAAGGTCGCCGTGCCGCGCCCGATCTCGTCCAAAATCACCAGAGCCCGGGCGCCCGACTGGTTCAGGATCGCCGCCGTCTCCACCATCTCCACCATGAAGGTGGAGCGCCCGCGCGCCAGATCGTCGGCGGCGCCGACGCGGCTGTAGAGCCGGTCCACCACCCCGATATGCGCCTGCTCCGCCGGCACGAAGCTGCCCATCTGCGCCAGCACCGCGATCAGCGCATTCTGCCGCAGGAAGGTCGATTTACCGGCCATGTTCGGGCCGGTCAGCAGCCACAGCCGGTTGTCCGGCGCAAGGTCGCAGTCGTTGGCCACGAACGGCCCGCCATGGGCGGCGTCCAGCACCGCCTCCACCACCGGATGCCGCCCGCCCTTGATCGAGAAGCCCAGGCTGTCATCGACCAGCGGCCGGCTGTAGCGCCGTTCCTCCGCCAGTTCGGCCAGCGAGGTGGCGACGTCCAGCGCCGCCAGCGCGTGCGCCGCCTGGGCGATGGCGTCGGCCTTCGCCGCCACCGCCTCCACCAGCCCGCCGAACAGCTCCAGCTCCACCGCCAGCGCCCGGTCGGCCGCCTCCGAGATCCGCCGCTCCAGGTCCGACAGCTCGACCGTGCCGAAGCGCACGGCGTTCGCCATGGTCTGCCGGTGCATGAAGACCTCGCGGCCCCGGTCCGACATCAGCTTGTCGGCATGGGCGGCGGTGACCTCGATGTGATAGCCCAGCACATTGTTGTGCTTGACCTTCAGCGAGGGTACCCCGGCGATCTCGGCGTATTTCGTCTGCAGCCCGGCGATCAGCCGCCGGCTCTCGTCGCGCAGCGTCACCAGCTCGTCCAGCGCATAGCTGTAGTCGCGCGCGATGAAGCCGCCGTCGCGCGCCAGCAGCGGCAGCTCCGGCGCCAGCGCCTGGGTCAACTGGTCCACCAGTTCCGAATGCGCGCCCAGCCGCTTGTCGAGCGCCGCCAGCCCGTCCGGCAGCGGCATGGATCCTGCCAGCAGCTCGCGGATCAGCCCGGCCTGCCGCAGCCCGTCGCGGATCGCCGCCAGATCGCGCGGACCCCCGCGTCCCAGCGTCAGCCGCGACAGTGCCCGTTCCAGATCGGGACAGCTCCGCAAGGCGCCGCGCAGCTCACCGCGCAGCCGCTCCTCGGCCAGCGCGAACTCCACCATGTCCAGCCGGCGGGCGATGGCGGCCGGATCGGTCAGCGGCGCCGCCAGATGGGCGCAGAGCAGCCGGGCGCCGGCCCCCGTCACCGTGCGGTCGATGGTGGCGAGCAGGCTGCCCCGTCGTTCCCCGCTCAGCGTCCGCGTCAGTTCCAGATTGCGCGCGGTGGAGGCGTCGATCTCCATCACCGCCCCCGGGCCCAGCCGGCGCGGCGGCGACAGCCGGGGCACGCGCCCCTTCTGCGTCAGCTCGACATAGCCAACCAGCGCACCCGCCGCCGCGACCTCCGCCCGGCTGAAATTGCCGAAGGCGTCGAGCGTGCCGACTCCATACTGGCTCAGCAGGCGCTGCTTGCCGTTCTCGCTGTCGAATCGCGGGTTGGGCTGCACGGTCAGCCGCGACTTCCAGTCCGCCCACAGTTCGAACAACTCGGGCGTCTGGCTCAGCTTCTCCGAGATCAGCACTTCCTGCGGATCGAGCCGCCCGAGCGCAGCGCCCAGGGACGTCCCTTGCCCGGTGCGCTCCACCGGCTGCACCACCAGCTCACCGGTCGACATCTCCAGCCAGGCCAGCCCCAGCCCGCCCGCCGTCTCCGCCACCGCCGCCAGCCAGTTGGAGGAGCGGGCGTCGAGCAAACTGTCCTCGGTCAGGGTGCCGGGGGTGACGATGCGGATGACGCCGCGCTTCACCACCGATTTCGACCCGCGCTTCTTCGCCTCCGCCGGGTCTTCCATCTGTTCGCAGATGGCGACGCGGAAGCCCTGGCGGATCAGGCGCTGCAGGTAATTCTCGTGGGAATGCACCGGCACGCCGCACATCGGGATGTCTTCGCCCAGATGCTGGCCGCGCTTGGTCAACGCGATGTCCAGCGCCGCCGCGGCATTCACCGCATCCTCGAAGAACATCTCGTAGAAGTCGCCCATCCGGTAGAACAGCAGGCAATCGGGATGCGCCTGCTTGATCTCCAGATACTGCGCCATCATCGGCGTGGCGTCGGGCGGAATGACGATTTCTGCGGTGTCGGACACGGGAACCACGGGGCCTTGGATGGGGGTTCTATCGGGGGCGCACCGTAGCACGGGATATGCGGCCGCGGGATAGGCCGGATGTCGGAGCATGGGACAATAGGGCGCGCACGAACGACTCGTGCCTGCGTCCCTGTTGCGGTTGACGGGCGCGCGCCGCCGGTCGCTACAATAGGGCAAGCTGAGAAATAATAGGGAGACGGCCATCATGACGCAAATGACCGGGGAAACCGTACCCGCCGAGGTGCGGGAGGTCGTTGCTCTCTTCTCCACCCGCGCCGGTTTCGACCGGGCGGTGGAGGCACTGCTGGCGGCCGGCTTCGACCGCGCCGACCTGTCGGTGCTCGCCAGCCACGCCTCGCTGGACGCCGCGAATCCGAAGGGCCAGCCGCGCGACGAGGCGCTGACCGGTCTGGTGGGCGAGCTGAAATACGCCTTTCCCCTGACCACCGCCGGCCTGATCGCCATCGTCGGCGGCCCGATCGAGGCCGCGCTGGCGGCGTTGGTCGCGGCCGGCGTCGGCGGTGCGGCGATCAAGGACTATCTGGACGAACTGACCAGCCACCCCAAGCCCGACGAGTTCACCCGCGCGCTGGAGGCCGGCGGCGTCATCCTGTGGGTGCGCATCGACACGCCGGAACAGGAAGCCCAGGCCGCCGCGCTGCTGGAGCGCGAGGGCGGGGCGAACGTGCATGTGAGCGTGCGGGAGGCTTAATTCGGGGACTGTCTGCCCCCTCGCGCTTTTGCCCCCTCCCTAACCCTCCCCCGCGTTCCGCGGGAGAGGGGACTGCCGCTGTCCACGACATAACCCCAGCAAGCGTTCTACCCCCTCTCCCGCGAAGCGGGGGAGGGATGGGGAGGGGGCAAAACGCACGAGGGGGCAGCCGTCGCAACGACGTCTTCACGCCGCCTGCGCCCGCTCCACCTGCCGCCGCTCAACCATCCGCAGCCCGTGCGCCCGGTACTGCGCCTGGACGATGGACGCCCAGCCCATGCGGATCAGCGACAGCTTCACCGTGTCCGACACGTCGTCGCCGGTGACGAGGTCGGTCACCTGCCACATCAGCGTGTCGTCCACCGACCGCGGGAACATCGCCGCGACGCGCAGCAGACGCGCCATCAGCGCCGCCGTGGTCTGCCGGCCCAGCCCACGTTCGGCCAGCGTCAGCGCGTCGTTCAGCGCCGCCAGCTCCCGCCGCCCTTTCACCAAAGCGTCCCCCGCCGCACGCTCCGTGGTCTTCCGGCCGGTCATGGCCCATCTCCCGCAATGCGTTCCGTATGGGATCACTCTGGCCCTGCAAAGTCGCAACCGCTGTGACGGCCGTCACAACCACAGGCACAAGCAGGCCGCGCGCACTGGTTTTCCAGTGCGGGCGTGCTACCTGAAGGCTTTACCGCTATAGTGCGGCCGTCGCACCCGGTCGGGTTCACCTGATCGCCGCCCCGAAAGCCGCCCCGAAAGCCGAGGTTTTCCCCAACCGATGCTGTCCCGCTCCAAGGCGCCGCCCCCGCCCGAGTCGCCCGCGCCCGCCATTCCGAACAAGCGCGCCATCATCTCCCGCCGCAAGCTGGCGGGGGAACTGGAGGATCTGGTCGCCGAACACGGCACCGGCGACAAGCTGCGCCCGGCGCTGATCGCCTGCCTGCGCAAGGCGCTGGCCGAAGGCCGGGCGGAGGTGCGGCAACGTTTCGATGCCGGCGGCTCGGGCGAGCAGTGCGTGCGGGAGAACTGCTATCTCGCCGACCGGCTGGTCGGCACGCTGGCCGACTTCACCGTCCGCTTCATCTTCCCCACCGCCAACCCGACCTCCGGCGAGGTGTTCGACGTGGCGGCCACCGGCGGCTACGGCCGTGGCGAGCTGGCGCCCTTCTCCGACATCGACCTCTTGTTCCTGCTGCCCTACAAGCGCACGCCGCGGGTGGAACAGGTGGTCGAATACATGCTCTACATCCTGTGGGATCTGGGGCTGAAGGTCGGCCATGCCGTGCGCAGCGTCGACGACTGCATCCGCCAGTCCAAGGCCGACGTCACCATCCGCACCGCCATTTTGGAATCCCGCTATCTCTGGGGTCCGGGCAAGCTGTTCGCCGAACTGCGCAAGCGCTACGACAAGGAGGTGGTGGCCGGCACCGGTCCCGAATTCGTCGAGGCCAAGCTGGCGGAGCGTGACAACCGTCACCAGAAAATGGGCGACAGCCGCTATGTGCTGGAACCCAACCTGAAGGACGGCAAGGGCGGCCTGCGCGACCTGCAGACCCTGTTCTGGATCGCCAAATATCTCTACCGCGTCGAGGGCGTGGATGAACTGGTCGGCAAGAAGGTGCTGATGCCGGAGGAGGCGCAGCGCTTCGCCAAGGCGCAGAACTTCCTGTGGACGGCGCGCTGCCACCTGCATTACCTGACCGGCCGTCTGGAAGACCGCCTGACCTTCGACGTCCAGACCAGCATCGGCGCCGCCATGGGCTACACAGACCATGCCGGCACCAAGGGCGTCGAGCGCTTCATGAAGCATTACTTCCTGGTCGCCAAGGATGTCGGCGACCTGACGCGCATCTTCTGCGCGGCGCTGGAAGCCGAGTCGAAGCGCCCGCCCAAGTTCAACCTGCTGCGTCTGGCCTCCGTCGCCCGGCGCAAGGATGTGGACGGCTTCATCGTCGACGGCGAGCGGCTGAACGCCCGCAGCGACAAGCAGTTCAAGGAACAGCCGATCGACATGATCCGCCTGTTCCACACCGCGCAGATGAACGACATTGACATCCACCCGGCGGCGCTGCGCTCCATCACCCGGTCGCTGACCGCCATCGGCCCGAAGCTGCGCAACGATCCGGAGGCCAACCGCCTCTTCCTCGACATCCTGACCGGGCCGAAGGATCCGGAAATCACGCTTCGCCGCATGAACGAGGCCGGGGTGATGGCCCGCTTCATCCCCGACTTCGGCCGGGTGGTCGCGCAGATGCAGTATGACATGTACCATGTCTACACGGTGGACGAGCACACGCTGTTCGCTCTCGGCATCCTGCACAAGATCGCGTCCCGCGAGCATGCCGACGAGCTGCCGCTGTCGACCGAGGTGATCCACAAGGTCGTCTCCAAGCGGGCGCTCTACGTCGCCGTGCTGCTGCACGACATCGCCAAGGGGCGCGGCGGCGACCATTCGGTGCTGGGCGCCCGCGTCGCCGAGAAGCTCTGCCCCCGCCTGGGCCTGACGGCTGAGGAGACGGAAACGGTGGCGTGGCTGGTGCGCTGGCACCTCGCCATGTCGCACACCGCCTTCAAGCGCGATCTGGAGGACGACAAGACCGTCCGCGACTTCGTGGCGCTGGTCCAGTCGCCGGAACGCCTGCGCCTGCTGCTGGTGCTGACGGTGGCCGACATCCGCGCCGTCGGTCCCCAGCGTTGGAACAACTGGAAGGCCACGCTGCTCCGCGAGCTCTACAACCGTTCCGAAGAGCTGATGTCCGGCGGCATGACGGTCGAGGGCCGCGGCCGGCGCATCCAGTCGGCCCAGGCCGCTCTCCGCGCCGAGCTGACCGACTTCGACGAGGAGGCCTTCGAGCGTCACAAGAGCCTCGGCTATCCCGGCTATTGGCTGGCCTTCGACACCGACACGCTGGCCCATCAGGCCCGCCTCGTCCGCGAAGCGGAGCGGGAACAGCGCCCGCTGACGGTGGAGACCCGCGTCGACCGCGGCCGGGCGGTGACGGAGGTGACGATCTACGCCACCGACCACAGCGGCCTGTTCTCCCGCCTTGCCGGGGCGCTGGCCGCCTGTGGCGCCGACATCGTCGATGCCCGCATCTTCACCATGACCAACGGCATGGCGCTCGACGTCTTCTCGGTCCAGGACGCCGCCGCCGGCGGTGCGTTCGAGAGCGGCGACAAGCTTGCCCGGCTGTCGGTGATGATCGAGAAGGTGCTGTCGGGCCAACTGAAGCCGCTGAACGACCTGTCGACCCGCCGCACCGCCCAGGCCAGCCGCACCCGCGTCTTCCATGTGCCGCCGCGCGTGCTGATCGACAACAACGCGTCGACCACCCACACGGTGATCGAGGTGAACGGCCGCGACCGTCCCGGCCTGCTCTACGACCTGACCCGCGCGCTGTCGAACCTGACCCTGCAGATCAGCTCGGCCAAGGTCTCCACCTTCGGCGAAAAGGCCATCGACGTCTTCTATGTGAAGGACGTCTTCGGCCTGAAGGTGACGCACGAGGGCAAGCTGGCGAAGATCAAGGAACGCCTGCTGAGCGCGCTCGACGACCCCACCGGCGACGCCCCCCCGCCCACGACGGTGAAGCGGACCAGGGCGAAGGTAACCTGAGAAGCCCTCTCCCGCCCCGGATACCCTCTCCCCCCCCCGGGGAGAGGGCTGGGTGAGGGGGACGCACATGCCGAACCCCCCCTCGAAGTCCCGACGCGCACCCCTCTCACCCTGACCCTCTCCCCGGGGGGGAGAGGGGAAAAGCCCCGGAAATCGTCCCTCAGGGCGCCATGAACACGCTGGCGTGCCTGCCGACTTCGCCGCTCGCCTGTTCCTTGGCGACCACCGACACGTCGGTCGAGCCCGACTTCACCGCCGCCGCCGGCACCTTCACGAACACCCGGTAGGTCGCCACCGAGTCCGCGGCCGCCTTCAGCGTCAGGCTGCCGCCGCTGCCGGCTGCTTCGTCGCCCACCACCGACAGATGCGCGTCGCGCAACCCGTCGAAGGTCACGACATAGCTGCGGGCGATGTGCGTCTTGTTCAGCACCTTGATGGTGTAGGCGTTCTGCACCGACCCGTCGGACAGCGTCACGAACAGCGGCGCCCGGTCGCGCAGCACGCTGACGTCCAGCGTCGGCCGCAGCATCAGCGCGATGCCCATGGCGCAGGCCACCACCAGCATGATCAGCGAGTAGATCACCGTGCGCGGCCGGACCAGCTTCACCCGCTCCGGCTTGCCGTCGATCTTGGCGATCTGGTTCGACTGGGTGTCGAAACGCACGAGGTCGATCGGCCGGCCGATCTGCCGCATCACGTCGTTGCAGGCATCGACGCACAGGCCGCAGCCGATGCAGGAGATCTGCTGCCCCTCGCGGATGTCGGTGCCGGTCGGGCAGACATGGACGCACTGCTTGCAGTCGATGCAGTCGCCAAGGCCCGCCGCCTGCCGTTCCTCCCAGCTCTGCGACTTGCGCATCGGCCCGCGGCCTTCGCCGCGCCAGTCCTCATAGGTGACCAGGAAGGTGTCCTCGTCCACCATCGCCGACTGGAAGCTGCGCCACGGGCAGACATAGATGCAGATCTGCTCGCGCGCCCAGCCGGCGAAGAAATAGGTCGTGAAGGTGAACAGCGCGATGAACGTGGCGACGCCGCTGGTGATGTTGCCGTGCAGCAGGTCGCTCATCAGCGTCGGCGCGTCGTTGAAATAGAACACCCACGCCCCGCCGGTCAGCAGCGAGATGCCGACCCACGCCGCATGCTTGGCGGTCTTGCGGGCCAGCTTCTCGCCATTCATCGGCGCCTTGTCCAGGCGGATGCGGGTCGTGCGCGGCCCTTCGATCTTGCGCTCCACCCACATGAACAGGTCGGTCCACACCGTCTGCGGGCAGGCATAGCCGCACCAGATGCGCCCGGCCAGCGTCGTGGCGAAGAAGATGCCGAAAGCGCCGAGGATCAGCAGGCCGGTCAGGTAATAGACCTCCTGCGGCCAGATCTCGATCCACAGGAAGTACGCGCGGCGCCCGACCATGTCGATCAGCACCGCCTGATCCGGAATGCCCGGCCCGCGTTCCCAGCGGATCCACGGCGTGATGTAGTAGATCGCCAGCAGGACGATCAGCGCCGCCCATTTGATCTGCCGGAACCGGCCCTTCACATCGGCGGCATAGACCTTGGGCCGGTTGACGAACCAGTGGCGCCCCGGTTCCTCATGCGGCTCGGCATGGGACGAGGCGGCGGGCTTGGCCGCTTGGGCGGGGCGGCGGGTGAGGGTGGTGTCTTCTTGCGGAAGGGACATGGCATCTTTCCTCGGCCGTCAGCGGCACGGGTGGCGTCTGCATCGTCCCTTCTCCATAAGACTTCCGTGATGAAGCCGCATTGCGCGAAATCAATCCGCGGCGGATTACGCCGTCTGCCCGCGCAACTCCGCCAGCCCGTCATGATAGGCGCGGTCGAACAGAGCCTCCAGCCGGGCATCGACGCCGCGCAGGCCGGCGACGACGGCATGGGCCCATTCGAAATACTCGACCTTGCGCGACAGCGGCCAGTCGGCGGGCGGGCTGTGCGCCATGGAGCGCAGGTTCGACACCTTGTCGGCCAGCTTCACCAGCTTCGCCCGCGTCGAGGCATGGGGCGCGGCGTCGATCTGGTGCTGCTTGCGCTCGGCCTTCGACATGCGCTTGTCGTCGGTGGTCTCGGCGACGACCTGCACCACCTCGGCGCCGAACAGCTGTTCGATCTCCTCATAGCTGGCGTCGGTGTCCTCCAGCGTGTCGTGCAGCAGCGCGGCGATCACCACGACCGGGTCCTTGCCCTCCGTCGCCTGGGCGACCAGCAGGGCCACCTCCGACAGGTGGTTGACATAGGGTTCGGCGCGCACGCCTTTGCGGCGCTGGTCGATGTGCTTGTGCGCGGCGAAATCCAGCGCCCGCGCGAAATCGAGGAGGGGAGCGCCGGTCGGCGAGGCGTTTGGCAGGGCAGCGTTTGGCAGGCTCATGCTGTTCTCTCGGCTGGGGCATTGCATTATCCTGCGCCCCGGGCCTCCCATCCTTGGGAGTCCCCGATTCGAAGGACCGCGCCCATGTTCACGTCTTTCTTCTTCGATCTGCGCAAGGCCGGCGTCCCCGTCTCGCTGACGGAGTACCTGACGCTCATGGAGGCCATGAAGCAGGGCACCGCGTCCTTCCGCGTCGAGGACTTCTATTATCTCAGTCGTGCATGCTTGGTTAAGGACGAACGCAACCTCGACCGCTTCGACCGCGTCTTCGGCGCCACCTTCAAGGGCCTGACCGACGAAGCCGGCGCCGCCAACGAGGTCCCCGTCGCCGACCTGCCGGAGGAATGGCTGCGCAAGCTGGCCGAACGCTTCCTGACCGACGAGGAGAAGGCGCAGGTCCAGGCGTTGGGCGGTTGGGACAAGCTGATGGAGACGCTGGCCCAGCGACTGGCCGAGCAGAAGGGCCGGCACCAGGGCGGATCGAAATGGATCGGCACCGCCGGCACCTCGCCCTTCGGCGCCTACGGCTACAATCCGGAGGGCGTGCGCATCGGCCAGAAGGAGAGCCGCCACCGCCGCGCCGTCAAGGTGTGGGACCGCCGCGAGTTCAAGAATCTGGACGACCGGGTGGAGATCGGCACCCGCAACATCAAGGTGGCCCTGCGCCGCCTGCGCAAATTCGCCCGCAGCGGGGCGGCCAGCGAACTGGACCTTCCCGGCACCATCCGCGCCACCGCGAACAATGCCGGCTGGCTCGACCTGAAGATGGTGCCGGAGCGTCACAACACGATCAAGGTGCTGCTGTTCCTCGACATCGGCGGTTCGATGGACGACCACATCCGTCTGGTGGAGGAGCTGTTCTCCGCCGCGCGCAGCGAATTCAAGCACCTGGAGCACTTCTACTTCCACAACTGCGTCTACGAGGGCGTCTGGCGCGACAACGCCCGCCGCCATACGGAGCGCCTGTCCACCTGGGACGTCCTGCACACCTATCCCGCCGACTACAAGCTGGTCTTCGTCGGCGACGCCGCCATGAGCCCCTACGAGATCGTCTATCCCGGCGGCAGCGTCGAGCACTGGAACGAGGAAGCCGGTCAGGTGTGGATGCAGCGCCTGCTGTCGGTCTACGCCAAGGCGGTGTGGCTGAACCCGACGCCGCCGCAATACTGGGACTACACGGAAAGCACCCGCCTGCTCCAGCGCCTGATGGGAGGCCGAATGTTCCCACTGACGCTGGAGGGGCTAGACGGGGCTATGCGGGAGTTAATGAAATAGGATATTTAAAAATTGCATACAACACGTTAACATATATTATGCAACGAATAACACACCTTATTTAATTCGCAAAAGTTGTGTTATCTGATTAGATAAGTTGATTTTGGAGGGCGATGATATGGCTGCAAATGGGTTAGATCCGGAAGTCAAGCAAGTTTTGATGATCTCAATTGGAATTTTCTGTATGTTATCTGCCTTTTCCCTGGCGCGATTAAGTAAAAATTTTTTTGTTCCAGTTGTTTTTGCTGTGTCTGGATTGGTGTGCTTTACATATATTTTAGATTTACATAAACTTTATCTTGCTGTAACAGGTTATATTGAAATTGAGCTTGAAAAAGCTACAGATGTTATAAATGAAGAGAAGCAGGATCGTGCTGTTCAGGTAGCAAGTTTGAGTCACAATGTAAAGATTCTGCAAGAGTTTATGAATAATCAATTGGATGTAAATAAAATACAGGTTGAGAATAATCAAAAATTTCAAAATTTTGGGGAAAATCAAAAATCTCTCAATGAATCTATAGTAATGGAATTAAATAAATTCAAAGATAATAAGCAAAATTTATTGGATAAACTAAAAGAAGTTCCTGATGCAAACGTTATTGGTACAGAGGATTCAAAAAAATTTAAAGACTTACAGGATCTTTTCAATGAAAATGGAAAGTACAGCGTCTTGGTGTATTTCCGTGGCGGCAGAGAAATAGATGCTAGCGCAATAAATAAAATTTTATTGAATAATGGATACAAATCAGCAATAATTCAGACCTCACTCAAAGAGGTTAATGTAAAAGATAAACCTGAACCTAGCCCCGGTTCAATAGCTATAATGCCATTAACTGGATTTGGGGATGTTGCTGGGAGAATTGCAATTCTCTTGGGGATGGCTGTTGAAGTAAATAAAAATAATATACTGCTATGGAGTGAGTATAAACTAAAAAGAGGAAATGTGCAAATATATCTTTTCTAGTAAAGCCGCCGAGAAATTCCAAGAATATTAACTGGAAATAGGCAGTTTTGCGAATTAATTTTGGGGGATTGCAAGATTTTTATCTTGATCATTTGGGGTTATTGATATCCGTTGCCCGTGGCTTCCCCAGCGCCCGCATCACCGCTTCCGGTTCATGCTCGATCACGGCCAGATAGGCCGTGGTCGCGGCGTCCGGCTTGCGGCGGCCTTGTTCCCAGTCGCGCAGGCTGGCGGTGGGGAAGCCGAAGCGTTCGGCGAAGGCCGGTTGGGTCAACCGCAGCCGCTCTCGGATCGCCTTCACGCGCTCACCGAACGTCGCCCGCTCCAGTTCGGCGTCGGACAGGATCGGTGCCGCGTCAGGATTACCGGCCACCTGCCGCGCGATCTCTTCGTCGGTAGTCGCGTCCACGGCCGTCCAGTCGATCCCCCGGAGCGCGTATGCCGCCATTTCCTTGGTGACCTTCACCGTAGCCATGTCCGTTGCTCCCTCTTGTTGGCCTTCCGCACCGAAATCAGGCGGTAGGTCTCGCCGCGCATCGTGTAAACGCAGACGAACAGCCGCCCGGCGATCATCCCGAAGGCAAGGCGGCGGTATTCGGTTCCGAACTCCGTCACATACTCCCGTGGGTCCGCGACATCGCCGACGCGGTTCTCCAGGACGATCAACCCGAGAGCCAATGGAAAGCCGTGCTTGGCCCGGTTGACGGCGTCCTTCTCGGTGTCGAGTTCGATATCCATCGGTCCCAATATGCGGCAATGCCGTACTTCTGGCAACAGCCCGCGAGCGGACCTGCAGGGCAATCGCATATGGAATCCAGAATCCCATAAAAGGACTTCCGTCATCCCCGCGAAGGCGGGGATCCAGGAAACTATCGTGCAAAGCGACTGAAACGGCTGGATTCCCGCCTTCGCGGGAATGACGTGCTTCTTTGTGTAGGATCATAATTGCCATATGCGATTACCCTGAGCGGCCCTGCCGCAGGCCAAAGACCACGCGCTTCGACCGCTGGAATGCTTCGCCACCGCAAAATATGAAAATTATCCTACCAAATCCCCGCATTCCCCGCTGAAATAGGAGCGTCCACCCACCCGATCCCGGAGACGCCCCATGCCCGACTGCCTGCCCCCCGCCAGCCACCCCGCCGACCGCTTCCCGATCTGGGCTGAGGAGCCGCCGGTCCCGCCCGAAGGCTCGCTCGTCCCCGGTTCGCGTTTCCACGAGGAACAGTGGGTCATGGCCGCCGGCATGCTGGCGCGCGGCGCCTCCTTCATGCAGGTCGCCCGTGCCATGGGCTGCAGCCGCACCACGCTGTGGCGGGCCTATTACGGGTCGCAGGCGTTCCGCCATCGCGTCTGGTGGGAGAGGCAGGCGCTGAACCGCGAATCGGATCTGCGGCTCGCCTCGCTGCGCGCCCTGGTGACGGAGCAGGTCGAGCGGCTGGTCTCCTCCGGCGATCCCTCCACCGTGCGCTGGCTGGCCGAGCGGCTCGGCCTGTTCAAGGATTTCGACTCCCAGCCGGGCATGGACCGCAGGGAGAGCGCCACCGCCGCCGCTCCCTCCGGCAAATCTCCGGACCTCCCGCCCGCCGATCCGCAGCCGGCACCCCCGGCCGCTCCCGCCGACCTTGCCGACGCGGTCGGGCCGTTCGACGACGATGCCGTCCCCGGCGCGCTGCGCGAACGCACGCCGCCCAACCCGGCGGAGATCGCCGCCATCCTCGCCCGGCCGGAATCCGAAGGGCCGAAGGGCGTCTATCCCTGGACCTGCAATCCCGACGATGCCTTCCCCAACCTCGGCTCGGCGCTGGAACGGCAGGGCGGGCAGGGCGCCTTCACCCGCCGCCGGTAGGCGGATGCAACGATGGAACGCCGCCCGGAAAACGGTTCACGGCGTTTCAAACGTTCCATTCATTGCCGTCCACCACCCCGCCCCGACAGACCGGCCACATAAAATGACGTGTATTGCCGTTGAAAAGATCAATTATCAGGAATCATATCAGCTCCCATAAGTCTTTTCAGAGGGAGCATTTCATGAGGCATGCATATTTGTTCGGCCTGCTGCTGCCCCTTGCGCTGGGTGCTGCACCGTCCGCCATGGCGGCAACCGCGGCGGCGAAGGACGCTGCGGAATCGGCCGGCGAGGCGTTCGGCAATCCGCCGGTCCTGACCAATTCCGAATCGCAGCGCGTCGGCTCGCTGCTGATGCGGCAGCCGCAGGCGACCGCCCGTCCGCACACCGGGCAGGCGCGCAATTACGACCTGTTCGTCTCCTTCACCGACGGCTATATCCGCAACCCGGCCCAGGGTCGTCCCGATGCCGTGCGGCTGCGCAGCTACCGCGGCACCAACGTCGATCCCGCCCATCCCTATGTCGCGCCGACCATCGAAGCGACGCCGGGCGACACCGTCCGCATCAAGCTGCACAACCAGCTGCCGGACGATCCGAACTGCGCCAACCAGGCGGCGGCGGACATCAACACGCCGCACTGCTTCAACGGCACCAACCTGCACAGCCATGGCGTCTGGGTCAGCCCGACCGGCAACAGCGACAATGTGCTGGTGTCGATCAATCCCGGCGTCAATTTCGAATATGAATACAACATCCCGGCCGACCATCCGGCCGGCACCTTCTGGTACCACCCGCACCGCCACGGCTCGACCGCGCTGCAGGTCGGCAGCGGCATGGCCGGCGCGCTGATCATCCGCGGCGACCGCCCGCCGACCCCCGACGCCAACGGCGACCTCGACACCCTGCTGAAGAGCCCCAAGGGCGTGGCGATGACCGATCGGGTCCTGCTGTTCGAGCAGATCCCCTACGCCTGCACCAAGGACGGCAAGCTGAAATACCAGGCCGATGGCAAGACCATCGACTGGAGCTGCGCGCCGGGCGAGGTGGGCGAGATCGTCTCCTACGACCAGTTCGCTCCCGGCACCTGGGAACAGTCCGGGCGCTTCACCACCGTCAACGGCCGCGTGCGTCCGATCTTCGCCAATGCGAAGACCGGGCAGGCCGAGCGTTGGCGCCTGATCCATGGCGGCGTCCGTTCCCCGATCACGGTGGAGTTCCGCAAGCTGGACCCCACCGGCTTCTTCCAGGCCGAAAAGACCCTGTCGGCCGCCGACCAGGACCGCTTCGCCAAGGAACGCTGCACCGGCCAACCGGTCCCCTACATCCTGGCGGCCTCCGACGGCCTGACCATGACCGAAGGGCAGGTGCGCACCAGCGTGCCGATGCAGCCGGGCTATCGTGACGACCTGCTGGTCAACTTCCCCGAACCCGGCATCTACTGCGTCATCAACAAGCCGGCGGCGGCCAACGCCAGCCCGGACCAGACCGCCACCTCCACCGGCGTGCTCGGTTTCGTCCGCGTGAAGGGCGACCGCGTGGTCAAGGACCCGGTGAAGGAGACCATCCGCCAGCTGACGGTCAACGCGACGAAATACGCGCCGTCGGTCGCGAAGGAGGTCATCGACGGCCTGACCGCCCGCTGCTTCGGGAAGACGATGGTCGACACCCCCTATTGCCCGCGCTTTGCCAAGTTCACCGCCCATCGGCCGATCACCGAGCATGAGGTGATGCACCAGCCCAAGCAGGAACTGACCTTCTTCATCAACCTGCCGCCGCAGGGGGGCAAGCGCACCAACCCGCTGTTCCAGGTCGCCGACAGCTTCCAGGTCGTGGAGAATCCCGACGGCACCTATGGTCCGAAGGGGGCCGCCGCCTATCGGCCGAACGTCGTCAACCGGCCGGTGGTCCTGGGCACCGCCCAGCAGTGGGAACTGGCCTCCTACTTCGTCAGCCATCCCTTCCACATCCACGTCAACCCGTTCGAGATCATCTCGGTCATCGGACCCGACGGCCGCGACGTCAGCGAACCCGGCTCGGGCGATCCCGACTATGCCGGTATGAAGGGCGTGTGGAAGGACACCATCTGGGTGAAGAGCGAGAACAACCGCGCGCTGACCTCCACCGAACCGCCGAAGGACGTCTACAAGGTGACCGTCCGCACCCGCTACGAGCGCTTCATCGGCGAGTATGTGCTGCACTGCCACATCCTCGACCATGAGGACCAGGGCATGATGCAGAATGTCAGCATCGGCGTGCCCGACGGCCGCGGCGGCGTCGCCGGGGCCCACCACTGACCGGTGGCGCACTCCCCTCCATCCGCCAAGCCGGGGGAAGGGGAGTGCGCTCCGCCGGTTGCTGCGATCCGTCGCTGCCTCCAACCATTGAAAAAGGCCCCTGTTTGCGTCTACGGTCGCGCGTCCCCTTGGAGTGAGTGCATGCGCGATATCACCCCCGTCACGGTCGCACGCGGCGACGGCATCGGCCCAGAGATTACGGACGCGGTGCTCTATGTGATGAACGCGGCCGGCGCGCGGCTGAAGGTGGAAGAGGTTCCGGCCGGCGAGGCCGTCTACAAGCGGGGACATCCCGGCGGGCTGGACGCCGCCGGTTGGGGGTCGATCCGCCGCACGCGGGTCTTCCTGAAGGGGCCGATCACCATGCCCCAGGGATACGGCAACAAGTCGCTGAACGTGGTCGCCCGCACAACGCTGGGCCTGTTCGCCAACGTCCGCCCCTGCGTCTCCTACCATCCCTATGTGCGGACCCGGCATCCGCGCATGGACGTGGTCATCATCCGCGAGAACGAGGAAGACCTTTACGCCGGCATCGAGCATCGCCAGACCGACGACGTGATCCAGTCGGTCAAGCTGATCTCGCGGCCGGGGTCGGAGCGAATCGTCCGCTACGCCTTCGACTTCGCCCGCTCCAACCACCGGCAAAAGGTGACGGCCTTCGTCAAGGACAACGTCATGAAGATGACGGACGGGCTGTTCCTGAAAATCTTCTACGAGATCGCGGCCGATTATCCGGAGATCAAGGCCGATCACATGATCGTCGACATCGGCGCCGCCCGTCTGGCCGACCAGCCGGAGCGCTTCGACGTCATCGTCACCCTGAACCTCTACGGCGACATCGTTTCCGACATCGCCGCCCAGCTGACCGGCTCGGTCGGGCTGGCCGGTTCCGCCAACATCGGCGAGACCTGCGCCATGTTCGAGGCGATCCACGGCTCCGCCCCGATGATCGCCGGGCAGGGCATCGCCAACCCGTCCGGCCTGCTGATGGCCGCGGTGATGATGCTGGTCCATATCGGCCAGGGCGACATCGCCGCGCGCATCCACAATGCGTGGCTGAAGACCATCGAGGACGGCATCCACACCGCCGACATCTATGCCCGCGGGCTGGGCCGCGTGCGCGCCGGCACCGCCGCCTTCGCCGAAGCGGTGGTGGAGCGTTTGGGCCAGACCCCGGTCACCATGCCCCCGGTCGGCTATTCGACCGCGCGGCCGGCCTATGACGGCATCAACCGGCTGGCCCCGCGCGTGCGGGCGCTGAAGGAACTGGTCGGGGTCGACGTCTTCCTGCAATGGTCCGGCGGGTTGCCCGACGATCTGGCGGAGCTGGTGCTGCCGCTGTCGACCGACGCACTGAAACTCTCCAGCATTTCCAACCGCTCCCAGCGGGTCTGGCCCGACGGCAACGCCGACGTCTTCTGCACCGATCATTGGCGTTGCCGCTTCCTGACGCAGCATGGCCCGGTGCAGCATGGTGCCATCGTCGATCTGCTCGGCCGGCTGGCGGCGGCCGGGATCGACTTCACCCAGACCGAAAACCTCTGCAATTTCGACGGCAAGGCCGGCTTTTCCTCGCCGGGCCTGTGATCCCATGGCCGCGGCGGGAATAAAGCGGCGGGGCAGGGCGTCATGACAGGTGACGACGCCCTGCCCGGACCCGACATGACTCCCCCGCCAGACATCGACGACCGCGCCATCGCCGCCCATGTGCCGCGGCTCCGGCGCTATGCGACCGCCCTGGTGGGCAACTGGTCCGACGCCGACGACCTCGTTCAGGATTGCGTGGAGAAGGCGCTGGCCAACCGCCATGCCTTGCGCGACCCATCGAAGCTCGGCGGCTGGCTGATGACGATCCTGCACAACCTGCACATCTCCGGCCAGCGCGGCCGGCGCCGGCGCGGCGCGGAGGTGCCGGTGGAGGATCTGGCCGACGATCTGGCGCTCAGTGCTCCGCCGGCCGACCGCGGGGCGGTGCGCGACTTCGTCCGCGCCTTCGCCCAGCTGACCGACGAACACCGCACCATCCTGCTGCTGACGGGGATGGAGGGGCTGTCCTACCGCGAGGTGGCGGAGGTTCTGGAACTGCCGATCGGGACGGTGATGTCGCGGCTGGCCCGGGCGCGCGAGAAATTGAGGGTCCTGCTGGACGGTGGAACCCAGCAGGTCGTCAGGAGGATCAAGTGATGAGCGGCACCCGCAATCCCGTGACCGAGGCCGAGCTTCATGCCTGGCTGGACGGCGAGTTGCCGGAGGAACGGCTGGCCGACGTCGAGCGCCACCTCGCCGACAATCCCGAACTCGCCCAGCGCTTCGACCGCTACCGTGCCCAACGATCGTTGCTGGGCCAGAGCTTCGGGCCGCTGATCGACCAGCCGCTGCCCGACCGCCTGACCCCGCCCTTCACCGCGCGCGACCATGCCGCTCCGGTCCCGCAACGCCGGGGCAGGGGGGTATGGTGGGGTACGGCGATCGCCGCTTCCCTCCTGATGTTCGTCGCCGGCGGTGCCGGCGGCTGGCTGCTGCGCGACCGCGTCGGATGGCGGGCCGAGCCGCTGACCGCCGCCTTCATCGCCGACGCCGTTGCCGCCCATCGCGTCTTTTCCGTCGAGGTCCGCCATCCGGTCGAGATCGGCGTCGATGAGGAAGCCCATCTGGTGAACTGGCTGTCCAAGCGGTTGGGCAAGAACATGCGTTGCCCGAAAGTCACACGAGGGGGGTACCAACTGATCGGCGGGCGGCTTTTGGCCGATTCCGCTGGACCTGTTGCAATGTACATGTACGAGGATGCGGCCGGGCGTCGCATCACGTTGTATATCCGTCCCTCTCCCAATACCTCCGGTTCAGCGTTCCGCTTCGCCCAGGATGGCGGTGTCCGCGCTTTGTATTGGCAGGACAATGGGTTGGCGCTGGCCGTTGCCGGAGAAACCGATCGGGATACCCTGTCCGGCGTCGCCGAGGAGGTCTATGGCGCGCTGAATTCATGAGTCTGCCCACGGACTTATCAACAGGAATGTTGCCGCGCCCCCCTATCGTCCGCGGCCGTCATCTGGTAGCTTCCTCACCGGCTGGCACAAAATGTTGCGGCTTATGGAAAACGGCACTAGACCGTGACCTGTTTGCCACAACATAACCGGACACCGGATCGGGAGTACTCGGGGATGAGTTGGACGGACGAGCGGATTCAACAGCTCAAGGATCTCTGGTCCCAGGGGTTGAGCGCGAGCGAGATCGCCGACATTCTGGGAGACATCACCCGCAACGCGGTCATCGGCAAGGCCCATCGCCTGGGTTTGTCGGGCCGGCCGTCGCCCATCAAGAAGAAGCCGACGCGCGGCGCCACCATCCTTGCTCTGACGGAGCGGATGTGCAAATGGCCGGTCGGCGACCCCAAGCACCAGGATTTCCATTTCTGCGGCAAGAACGCCTTGCCGGGCATGCCCTATTGCGCGGAACACGCCGCAATGGCCTATCAGCCGGCTTCGGGCGGCAAGAAGCGCGAGGAAGACCGCAACGTCGGCGCCGCCTGACCGGTCGACAAGCCATTCAAAAAAGCCCGCTCTCAGTGGAGAGGCGGGCTTTTTTGTTGCCGGAATTCTGAGATCGGCGGCGCCGGCAAAGGCCTTACCGCCCCTCCGCCGCATCGCGCAGCACCAGCACCATCCCCTTGTGTCCGGCGACCAGCATCGCCGCGCCGGCCGGCCGGTCTGGCCCCTCGACCGACCACAGCGTATCGCCGACGAACACCCGTCCATGTCCGTTGACGATCGGCTCGCTCAGCGTCACCGACCGTCCGACGAGTTGGCCGGCGCGGTCGTTGATGCGGTCGGCATTGCCTTCCGCCGATGCGTTGCGGCGGCGTGAAAGGACGATGGCCACGCCAATCGCCGCACCGGCGGCGATGGTGAAGAAGCCGGCCTCGTTGACCAGCCCCCAATCGTGCCACAGCGCCGTCATCAGCCCGGTCAGCAGCGCGGCTCCGCCGAACCAGACCAGGAAGATACCGGGGATGACCAGTTCCGCCGCGATCAGCACGGCACCCAACGCTCCCCACAACAGCGGCGACATTCCCTCACTCCCCATCCGGCCCGGTCGTGGTGGGCGGCACGGACCAGGGATTGCGGGGACTGGGTGAAGAGGGCGGGGCAGCCGGCCGGGGCGGGGTGACGTCACGAACCAGATCGCCCAAGCCCGCCAGCGCACCGGCAACGCCAGCCAGTTCCACCGGCAGGATCATGGTCTTCTGGTTGGGGGAGGCGGCAAAAGCCTTCAAAGCTTCCATGTATTTCTGGCCGAGGAAATAGCCCAACGCCTGGTTCGACCCCTGCGCCACGGCTTCCGAAACCAGCCGGGTGGCCTTGGCCTCCGCCTCCGCCAGACGTTCGCGTGCTTCGGCCTCCAGCTTGGCGGCTTCCAGCTTGCCCTGGGCGATGCGGATCTGGCTCTCCTTCTCGGCGTCGGCCTCCAGGATTTGGGCACGGCGCAGGCGCTCGGCTTTCAACTGCCGGCCCATCGCCTGGACGATGTCGTCGGGCGGGGTGATGTCGCGCAACTCGATGCGGGTCACCCGCACGCCCCAGGAAGCCGTGGCCTCGTCCACCGCGCGCAGCAGGCTGGCGTTGATCGCCTCGCGCTGGCTCAGCAGTTCGTCCAGGTCCATGGAGCCCATCACGGTGCGGGTGGTGGTCATCGCCAGCGTCTGGATCGCCCGCTGCAGGTCGTTGACCTCATAGGTCGCCTTCATCGGATCCAGCACCTGGAAATACAGGACGCCGTCGGCGGTCACTGCGGCATTGTCCTTGGTGATGACGCTCTGCGACGGCACGTCCACCACCGTTTCGCGCATGTCCACCTTGGCCCGCACCGAGCTGATGACCGGGAAAATGACGTTGAAGCCCGGATGCAGTGTTTCCTGATAGCGGCCCAGCCGCTCGACGATGAAGTTGAAGCCCTGGGGGACGATGCGGACGCTGGTGATCGCCAGGATGACGACCAGCACGAACGCCGCGATGACCAGAATGCCGAGTTCCATCGATGGCCGCTCCTGACATGGGCGGACGCCGCATCGGGCGTCCTCAGCCCATCATGAGGCAATTTGCGGAGGCTGCAAATCCCGCCTCCGCCGCGATGATCCGTCTCAATAGTCCTGGGTGTCGTGCTTCAGCTTGACCAGTTCGCCGTTCAGCAGCGACAGCATCAGTTGCACGACCATCTCGTGGACGATCACCGTATGGTGATTGCCGGTCTCCTGCATCGCCTTGCGCAGCCCATCGCGCACGGCCGGAACGCCGGTGACGTCGATCAGCACATCCAACTGCTCGCCCAACTGCGCCAGCTCGTGGAAATTGGTGGTGGTCTTCACGTCGCGATGGTTGGCAAGCGTCATGCCCGGCGCCTCCGGATCGAGGTCCGCCACACCCAGCAGCTCGACGAAGGGGGCAGCCAGCAGCTTGCGCAGCAGCGGCGTTCCGGTCTCGCCGGCGCCCACGACGGCAACACGGAACAGATTGTTGGGCATCGGGTTCGGTCCTTTCACGAATCGCGCAAGAAAAAAGCGGGGAGCCGAAACTCCCCGCCGGAACCCTAGCTGAGCCACGGTCCGGTTTGACCCGGACGCGGCGTCGCACCCTATGAAACAAGCACTGGATAAGACGGTGCCGGCCTTACGACCAGGCGGCCATCTTCTTTTCCAGGTTGTCCGACAGCTTGTCCAGGAACTGCTTGGTGGTCAGCCACGGCTGCTGCGGGCCGATCAGGATGGCGAGATCCTTGGTCATGAAGCCGGATTCGACGGTCTCGACGCAGACGCGCTCCAGCGTCTGTGCGAACTTGATCACGTCCGGGGTGTTGTCGAACTTGCCGCGATAGGCCAGACCCTGAGTCCAGGCATAGATCGAGGCGATCGGGTTGGTCGAGGTTTCCTTGCCCTTCTGGTGCTCGCGGTAGTGGCGGGTCACCGTGCCGTGGGCGGCCTCGGCCTCGACGGTCTTGCCATCCGGCGTGACCAGGACCGAGGTCATCAGGCCCAGCGAGCCGAAGCCCTGCGCCACGACGTCCGACTCGACGTCGCCGTCGTAGTTCTTGCAGGCCCAGACGAAGCCGCCTTCCCACTTCAGGGCCGAAGCGACCATGTCGTCGATCAGGCGGTGCTCGTAGACCAGCCCCTTGGCCTTGAACTGGTCGGCGTAGGTCTCGTCGAAGACCTTCTGGAAGATGTCCTTGAAGCGGCCGTCATAGGCCTTCAGGATCGTGTTCTTGGTCGACAGATAGACCGAGTAGCCGCGCTCCAGGCCGTACATGAAGCTGGAGTGGGCGAAACCCTCGATCGAGTCGTCGAGGTTGTACATGCCCATCGCCACGCCGGCGCTCGGGTAGTCGAACACCTCATGCTCGATCTGCTGGCTGCCGTCGGCCGCTTCCCACTTGATCGTCATCTTGCCCGGACCGGGGACGACGAAGTCGGTGGCCTTGTACTGGTCGCCGAAGGCATGACGGCCGATGATGATCGGCTTGGTCCAGCCCGGGACGTAGCGCGGAACGTTGGAGCAGACGATCGGCTCGCGGAAGACGGTGCCGCCCAGGATGTTGCGGATCGTGCCGTTCGGCGACTTCCACATCTTCTTGAGGTTGAACTCCTTCACCCGAGCTTCGTCCGGGGTGATGGTCGCGCACTTCACGCCGACGCCATACTGCTTGATGGCGTTCGCGGACTCGACGGTGACCTTGTCGTCGGTCTTGTCGCGGTTCTCGATGCCGAGGTCGTAGTACTTCAGGTCGATGTCGAGGTAGGGCAGGATCAGCTTGTCTTTGATGAACTGCCAGATGATGCGTGTCATCTCGTCGCCGTCGAGTTCGACGACCGGATTGGCTACCTTGATCTTGGTCATGGGTGCGAGATCTCCCCGAACGGGTAAGGGCGTTGTCATTCCTTGGGAGCCGGGCGCGTCGTCCAGCGGGCGCTTGTTGCCGGGGAGCATGCCGCATGGGTGGCTCCCCGGTACCCCGGGCGGAAATCAATCGCGGTTATATAGCATCGCCCCGTGACGGAAAGGAAGGCGCGGCGGTGGCTCAGGCGTCGATGTCGCATGATTCCGCTTGCAACGCAGCCCCGCGGCCGGCCATGATGGTCAATTGGTATTACCGGTTGGCCGGATTGAACGCCCGACGCGGCGGATTGCGCCGCAGATGTCTCAAATCCGGCCTCTGGAATAGTCAGGCCGCCGACTCCGGTGTGCGCGAGGGCCTCAGTTCCGCCGATTGGCCACGTGACGTGGCGGCAAGGTCCCGTTCCGCATTCAGCATGTAATCGCGGGACAGCGGCACCGCGCCCAGCGAGCGCGCGACCTGCACCTGGAACACCATATGGCCCTGCAGGCGGAAGGCCAGTTCGGCGCCGGCCAGATAGAACTCCCACATCCGGCAGAATCGCTCGTCATACAGCGCCTTCGCCTCTTCCCAATGGGCGGTGAAGCGGGCGCGCCAGTGGCGCAGCGTCTCGGCGTAATGCAGGCGCAGGACCTCAAGGTCGGTGGCCAGCAGGCCCGATCGCTCGATGACCGGCAGCACTTCCGACAGGGCCGGGGAATATCCGCCGGGGAAGATGTATTTGCGGATCCAGGGATTGGTGCTTGCCGGCCCGTCCAGCCGGCCGATGGAATGGATCAGCGCCACGCCCTCGTCGTTCAGCATGTCGCGCACCGCATTGAAGTAGTTGCGGTAATGCGGCACGCCGACATGCTCGAACATGCCGACCGAGACGATGCGGTCGAAGGCTCCGCGATGGGCGGCGGCGAATTCGCGATAGTCGCACAATTCGAAGGCAACCCGGTCGGACAGTCCCGCCTCTTCCGCCCGCTGGCGGGCCACGGCGAGCTGTTCGGACGACAGGGTGATGCCGGTCACCCGCGCTCCGGTGTGCCGCGCCAGATTGAGCGCCATGCCGCCCCAGCCGCAGCCGATGTCGAGGACCCGCATGCCGGGCACGATCAGCAGCTTGGCCGCGATGTGCCGCTTCTTGGCCTCCTGCGCCTCGTCCAGCGACAGGCCCGGCTCCGCGAAGTAGGCGCAGGAATACTGCATGTCCCGGTCGAGGAACAGTTGGTAGAACTGGCGTGACAGGTTGTAATGATGCTCGACATTCTGGCGGGAGCGCCGCATCGGGTTGTGTTGCTGCACCCGTCGCAGCAGCGGCGACAGAGTTTCCAAAGCGGTGCCGAGGGCGCCCTGCACCTCGGCGCCGCTCATCAGCATCGACAGCAGCTCGTAGATGCCGCCGCCTTCGATGGAAAAGCGGCCGTTCATATAGGCTTCGCCGAACCGAAGGCGCGGATTGATGAGCAGGTCGCGCTCCACGGCGCGGTCGTGAAGGCGAAGGGTCAGGTTTGGTGACCCGGATCCGATCCGATGGTGCTTCCCATCGGCCGTAATAAGGTTGAGCGTTCCGTCGCCTTTGGCGGCGGCAAGCAGACGAACCAGCAGCATGCCGAACTCCTTCCGCGGTGCCGTTCCAAGCATGGCCCGCAGGAAGGGGTGCGACAATTCGTCAATCGGTCAGAACTGTTACCCAATTGGGTATTGCGGACGTATGCACACAGTCGTGCCTGCCATCACGATTGCCAGCCCGGAAAGCGGAAAACCGCCCGGCCCCGGGTGGGGCGGGCGGCTTCCGGACGAGCGGTACGACGTGCCGCAAAAATCCCGAAGACGTCTTCGAATTTTCCGCGGCGGGAGGGCGATCAGCCCTCCTCTTCCTCGGTCGCGGTCTCTTCGACGTAGGTCTCTTCCTCGTCTTCCTCGTCGCGCAGGTCGGCGGCGGTGATCATGCCACCACGCTGGGCCTGCAGCTCGGCCTCTTCGGCCGAACGGGCGACGTTGACCGTGACCGTGATCGACACTTCCGGGTGCAGCACGACGCGCAGCTTGAACAGACCCAGGGTCTTGATCGGGGTGTCGATCTGGACCTGCTTGCGGTCGGTCTTGTAGCCGGCGGCGGTCAGCGCGTCGGAGACGTCGCGGGTGGTCACGGAACCGTACAGGACGCCGGTCTCGGCGGCCTGACGGATCACGACGACCGTCACGTTGTCCATCTTGGTCGCGACCTGCTCGGCGTCCTTGCGGCGCTCCAGGTTCACGGCCTCAAGGTGGGCCTTCTGCTTCTCGAAGACCGCCAGGTTCGCCTTGGTGGCGCGCATGGCCTTCTTCTGCGGCAGCAGATAGTTGCGGGCGAAGCCGGGACGCACATTGACGACCTGGCCCATCTGGCCGAGCTTCTCGACCCGCTCCAGCAGAATAACTTCCATCACTCGTCCTCCTGACCGGGGGCCGCGGGGGAAAACCGGCGGCGCAGCCCGATCCATTGCTCGATCATGCCCAGGCCGACCAAAAGCAGGATCGGCCACCCGAAGAGAAACAGCATCATGTAGAAGCCAACCAGGATCAGCGTGCGCGCCGATTTGCTGCTGGCGAATACATGGACCACCGAAAGCCCGGCAAAGGCGAAGGGTACAGCCAGGATCAGAGCCAGATTGACCGCCAGGAACCCGACGGTTCCCGGTACGGCCGAAGCCGCCGCGACCGCCACCGCGAACAGCGGCGCCAGCCAAGACGGCAATTCCAGCTCGGCCAGACGCATGGCAGGGCGCCGGTTGCGGCCGAACCGCATCAGCGCCCCCTGCGCCAGCACCGCGTTGACGATCGTCATGACAAGCCATGAGACCGCAACCAGCCCCGGCAGGACGGCCGCCACCCAGAATTCCGCGGGATCCGGAGCCGGCTGGCCCTGCGAGCGGAACGCCGGCTCGACGACTCGGGCCAGGGTCTGCCGCATCAGCCCTTCCAACCCACCGGGCTGGTCGAGCGTCAGGATCACCGCGGCCAGCAGCGCCGCCACGCCCATCCCGGTCAGGCCCATCAGGACCCGGCCGGGCGGATACCACTCCAGGGTTCCATCCTCCCGCGCACGCGCCAGCAGCGACTGCCGCACCACCAGGATCGCCGGGGCGGCCCCGGTCACCAAGTAGGACAGCGCCACCAGCATGCTGCCGGAGGTGCCCAGCATCACCGCGGCGGCGCCGGCCAGACCGGCCAGCATCACCGCCGGCGCCCCCAGCCACAGCCCCGTCAGGAACAGCGGCAGGGGGGCCAGATAGCCAAGGATCAGCGCACCCATCCCGCCGAACGTGACCGACAGGTAGAAGAACGCGCTTGCCAGACCGCCGCCGACGGCGACCACCAGCGGCAAGGCCGGACCCAAGGCCATGGAAACCCCTTGAAAACCTTCACCGAAACAGTTCGGCCGTAGCCGGGCTTACTTCACCACGTAGGGGAGAAGGGCCAGGAAACGGGCGCGCTTGATGGCGCGGGCCAGTTCACGCTGCTTCTTCGTCGAGACCGCGGTGATGCGGCTCGGGACGATCTTCCCGCGCTCGGAGATGAAGCGGGACAGCAGCTTGACGTCCTTGTAGTCGATCGCCGGAGCATTCGCGCCCGAGAACGGGCAGGTCTTGCGGCGACGGAAGAACGGGCGGCGCGCGCCGCCGGTGCGGGCCGGAGCGCCCGTGGTCTGCTTGTCGGACATTTACGCGGTCTCCCCTTCGGCGGCGGCAACGTTTTCCTGGCGGCGCGGCGGACGCGGGCCACGGTCGTCGAAGCGACGCGGACCACGGTCGCCACGATCGCCGCGCTCACCACGCTCGTTGCGGCTCTGCATCATCGCCGACGGGTTGGCGTCGAGGGCGTCGACACGCACGGTCATGAAGCGCAGCACGTCTTCGCTGATGCTCATGTTCCGCTCCATCTCGGCGACGGCGGCGGCCGGCGCGTCGATGTTGAAGAGGGTGTAGTGACCCTTGCGGTTCTTCTTGATCTTGTAGGTGAGGGTCTTCAGACCCCAGTATTCGCTCTTGGCGATCGTGCCGCCGTTGTCGCGAACGATCTGGGCGAACTGCTCAGAGAGCTGCTCGGCCTGGGCGGCCGAAATGTCCTGGCGCGCGATCAGCACGCACTCGTAAAGTGCCATTGCACTCCCCATGGCTGTTCATGGTCCGGCGCTGCGCCCCATCCCTCATGGATCGGATCAGCTGCCCGGGCCTAGCCGACGGCGAACCGCCGGCAAGGAGTTATGAAGCGGCGCAGTATGCACAGGCCGGCGGTGGTAGCAAGCGGAAATCCGGGCCGGGATGCGTCACCTTTTGGGAAAATCTATTCGCGTTATAGGGATCTGCCCGGATGACCCCCGCTGCGCCTCCCTGATCATGGGTTGGGCTGGGCGGGGCAGGGGTGGCTATCGCGCGGGATAAGCTCCGGCGCATTTGACCGAAGTGCATCGGATCGCTCGAGGCGCCATGTTCAGCCTGCCGTTTTGCGGCGGAGTTCGCGGTGCGTCCGTCGGTCGCGCACTCCGCCCGCGGTGATGACAGCCCGGTGCCTGGAGTAGCCATGCGCAAGAACATGTTGCCGTATCATGTCGTGGAATTGAGGGGGCTGGCCTGCATCCTGCTGGTCGCCTACCACGTGGTCGGCATTCCCGGGGCTGGCATGCAGGTGGCGGAGGGATCGATCTACCGCTACGCCACCGACAGCTTCGAACTGATCCGCATGCCGCTCTTCACCTTCATTTCGGGGCTCGTCTACGCCCTGAACCCGGCCAGGGGAGACCGGCTGAAGACCTTCTTCGTCAAGAAGCTGCGCCGCCTGGGCTTTCCCTTCCTGGTGGTGTCCACTCTCTTCTATCTGCTGCAGACCCACGCGCCGGGTGCGAACGGGACCGCCGCTCCCGATTCGATGTGGCGGATCTATGTCTTCTCCTACGCCCATTTCTGGTATCTGCAGGCGCTGTTCCTGATCTTCACGGGGGTCGCGCTGCTCGACGCGCTGCACGCAATGGACCGGCCGGGCGGCTTCGTGCTCGCCATGGCGGCCGCGGTGCTCTTGTGCCTGACGGTCCATGTCGACTCGAACATCCTGTCGGTGAACGAGGCCTGCTTCCTGTTGCCGCACTTTCTGCTGGGGGTGGGGGTGACCCGCTTCCGCGCCATGGTTCCCCGGCAGGCGATGCTCGGGGCCGCCGTTGCCGCGCTCGCCGTCGGCGTGGCTCTGCATCAGGCGTCGCTGTGGGGATATCTGCCCCATTTCGGCTGGAACAGCGGCGTCGCCCTGCTGTGCGGCATGGGCGGAGCGGTGACGCTGCTGCATGCCATGCCGCCTGGTCGGATTTTCCGGACGGTGGGCGCCTCCTCCTACGCCATCTATCTGCACCATGCCCTGTTCGCCGCCGGTGCGCGGGTGGTCCTGCACCGGCTGGACGCCACGGACGGCATGATTTTCTGTGTGGCGCTGATCGCCGGCCTGATCGGCCCGATGGTGCTGGAGGCATTGGCGCAGATCAGGCCATGGACCAGGGTGGCGCTGGTGGGCAAGGCATGAGCGCAGCCCTTTGATTTGCGCCGCAGCAGAAGGCGCAAGACCCGGTTCGCGGCGCCTCTGGGTCAGCCCACGAACAATCCCTTCTGCACGGCGGTTTTTCGTAGGCCTTCTGCGTCAATACGTGGCGTTTTATCGCACCATTGTCGCTTTGGTCATCGCGCGTCGCTTGACTTGCTAAAAAGTGAGGGTATGACTGTCGCCCAATCCATGGTGCCGCCGCAGGGGCGGGGCGCATTCATCCAGGGTTTCACCGAAGCATGACCAGGGCGTTCGTCTTTCCGGGGCAGGGCAGCCAGGCTGTCGGCATGGGCCGCGAACTCGCCGAAGCGTTCGAAGTCGCCCGTCACACCTTCGAAGAGGTGGACGACGCGCTGAACCAGCGGCTGTCGCGACTGATGGTCGAAGGCCCCGAGGCCGATTTGACCCTGACCGAGAACGCGCAGCCCGCTCTGATGGCGGTCAGCGTCGCGGTGATGCGGGTTCTGGCGAGCGAAGGCGGGGTCGACCTGTCCAAGCACGCCACCTTCGTCGCCGGCCATTCGTTGGGCGAATATTCGGCGCTTTGTGCCGCCGGCGCCTTCTCGCTGGGCGACACCGCGCGCCTGCTGAAGCTGCGCGGGCAGGCGATGCAGAAGGCGGTTCCCGTCGGCAAGGGCGCCATGGCGGCCCTGCTGGGCGCCGATCTGGAGCAGGCGCAGGCGATCGCCGCCGACGCCGCCCAGGACGAGGTGTGCAGCATCGCCAACGACAATTCGGTCGGGCAGGTGGTGATCTCCGGCAGTGCCGACGCCATCGACCGTGCCATCGCGCTGGCGGCGGAACGCGGGCTGAAGCGCTCGGTGCGCCTGCCGGTGTCGGCGCCCTTCCATTGCTCGCTGATGCAGCCGGCCGCCGATGCGATGGCGGAGGCTCTGGCGAACGTCACGATTGCCGCCCCGGTGGTTCCGGTGGTGGCGAACGTCACCGCCTCGGCGGTGTCGGACCCCAACGCCATCCGCCCGCTGCTGGTCGAGCAGGTGACCGGCATGGTCCGCTGGCGCGAATGCGTGCTCTATATGAAGGAACAGGGTGTCGAGCGGCTGGTCGAGGTCGGGTCGGGCAAGGTTCTCGCCGGACTGACCAAGCGCATCGACAAGGATCTGGCGGCGATCTCGGTCGGAACGCCGGCCGATGTCGAGTCGTTCCTGAAGACCCTGTGACCCATCAGACCCGTGATACTTCAGCCTCGTGAGGCCATCCATGTTTGACCTGACCGGCAAGTCGGCCCTCGTCACCGGCGCGTCCGGCGGCATCGGCGCGTCGATCGCCCGTGCGCTGCATGCCCGGGGCGCCGCCGTCGCGCTGTCCGGCACCCGCGTTGCCCCGCTGGAGGCACTGGCCGCCGAGTTGGGCGAGCGCGCCTTTGTCGTGCCCGGCAACCTGTCAGAGGCCGCGGCGACCGAGCAGCTGTTCAAGGACGCCGAGGCGGCGCTGGGCAAGATCGACATCCTCGTCAACAATGCCGGCTTGACCCGCGACCAGATCGCGATGCGCCTGAAGGACGAGGATTGGCAGTCGGTCATCGACGTGAACCTGACGGCGGCCTTCCGCCTGTCGCGGGCCGCCATGCGCGGCATGATGAAGCGCCGCTGGGGCCGCATCGTCAACATCACGTCGGTCGTCGGCGTCACCGGCAATCCGGGGCAGGCCAACTACGCCGCGTCGAAGGCCGGCCTGATCGGCATGTCGAAGTCGCTGGCGGCCGAGCTGGCCTCGCGGAACATCACCGTCAACTGCGTCGCGCCGGGGTTCATCACCACGGCCATGACCGACGCCCTGAACGACGAGCAGAAGCAGAAGCTGCTCCCCGCCATTCCGGCCGGCCGCATGGGCCAGCCGGACGAGATCGCCGCCGGGGTCGTGTACCTCGCGAGCGAGGAGGCCGCCTACGTCACCGGCCAGACGCTGCACATCAACGGCGGCATGGCCATGATCTGATGAGGATCGGACGGGGCGGCATCGCCACGTGTGAAGAACGGCGCCAACCGGGCTCCCTCGCGGGTGCTGGTCAAGGCTGCTGAAATGTGTTATCGGACGGGGCTTTTCGCGGCAGGACGGCACGTTCTTCGCGTGTTGCTCCGACCGGATTATCCCGAGCGGTTTCAAGGATTGGAAGGTCTTAAAAGATGAGCGACATCGCCGAGCGCGTGAAGAAGATCGTTGTGGACCACCTGGGTGTCGAGGAGTCGAAGGTGGTGGAGAACGCCTCCTTCATCGACGATCTGGGCGCCGACAGCCTCGACACCGTCGAGCTGGTCATGGCCTTCGAGGAAGAGTTCGGTGTCGAGATCCCGGACGACGCCGCGGAGAAGATCCTGTCGGTGAAGGACGCCATCGACTTCATCAAGGCCAACGCCGCAGCCTGATCGGGCCGCGGGCATTGAGCCCCCGAGGGCCAGGCGAACCGCAATTGCGACATCAGCAGCGCGGGGCCTGGCCGTCGACGACGAGTTCGTCGACAGTTTATTCGAGGAAAGGTCAAGGAACAGCCTCATGAGACGTGTCGTCGTCACCGGACTCGGTATGGTCACGCCGCTCGGCGTCGGCCACACGCTGAACTGGGAGCGGCTGATTTCCGGAACTTCGGGAATCCGCGGCATCACGGGGTTCGACGCTTCGGACCTGGCCTCCAAGGTCGCCGGGCAGCTCCCGCGCGGAACGGGTGAGGGCGAGTTCAACGCCGACACCTTCGTTTCGCCGAAGGACCAGCGCAAGATGGATGACTTCATCATCTTCGCCATTGCCGCGGCGCAGGAAGCAATCAAGGATTCGGGTTGGACTCCCCAGACCGATGAAGAGCGCGAGCGGACCGGCGTCATGGTCGGTTCGGGCATCGGCGGCCTTCCGGGCATCGCCGACGGCGCCGTGACCCTGCATGAAAAGGGTCCGCGCCGCCTGTCGCCCTTCTTCATCCCCGCCTGCCTGATCAATCTGGCCTCCGGCCACATCTCGATCCAGCACGGCTTCAAGGGCCCCAACCACGCGGTCGTCACCGCCTGCTCGACCGGCGCGCACGCCATCGGCGACGCCGCCCGTCTGATCATGTGGGATGATGCCGACGTCATGGTCGCCGGCGGCACGGAGGCGGCGGTCAGCCGTCTCGGCGTCGGCGGTTTCGCCGCCATGCGCGCGCTGTCCACCAACTTCAACGACACGCCGGAGAAGGCGTCGCGTCCCTATGACAAGGACCGCGACGGCTTCGTCATCGGCGAGGGTTCCGGTGTCGTTGTGCTGGAGGAACTGGAGCACGCCAAGAAGCGCGGCGCCACCATCTATGCCGAGGTGGTCGGTTACGGCATGTCGGGCGACGCCTACCACATCTCCGCTCCGGCGGAAGACGGCAATGGCGGTTTCCGCGCCATGAAGGCGGCGCTGAAGCGCGCCGGCATGAACCCGTCCGAGATCGACTACGTCAACGCCCACGGCACCTCGACGCCGCTCGGCGACGAGATCGAGCTGGGCGCGGTGAAGCGCCTGTTCGGCGACTCCATGGACAATCTGGCGATGTCCTCCACCAAGTCGGCCATCGGCCACCTGCTGGGGGCCGCCGGCGCGGTCGAGGCGATCTACTCGATCAAGGCGATCAATCACGGCATCGTGCCGCCCACGCTGAATCTCGACAACCCGTCGGAAAGCTGCATGGGCGTCAATCTGGTGCCGAAGGTCGCGCAGGAGCGCCGCGTGCGCGCCGCGCTGTCGAACTCCTTCGGGTTCGGCGGCACCAACGCCTCGCTGGTGTTCAAGGAATTCGCGTAAGCGAATCTCCGCACCTGCATTGCGGTCTGCAGTCTTTAAGAGGTGAGCGATGGGCTGGGGTCTCCGGATTTTCGCGGGGACGCTGGCCCTCGCGGTCGGTGCGGCGGGCGGAATCGGCGTCTGGGGCTACCAGCGCTATTCGGCTCCCGGTCCGTTGGAGCAGGCCGAGACGGTCGTCATCCCGCGCGGCAGCGGGCTTGAGGCCATTGCCATCACGCTGGGCGATTCCGGCGTGATCGGTTCACCGTTGGTGTTCGTCGCCGCAGCCAAGCTGTCCGGGACCTTCCGAGAGTTGAAGGCCGGCGAATATCAGTTCCCCGCAGGAATCAGCATCGAGGGCGTCCTGGAGCAGATGCGCCAGGGCCGCACCGTCGTGCATCGCATCACCGTGCCGGAAGGGCTGACCTCGGCCCAGGTGGTGGCGCTTCTGGAACGGGAAGCCGTGCTGACCGGCGACGTCGCGAAGCCGCCGAAGGAAGGCTCGCTCCTGCCGGAGACCTATCACTTCGCCTATGGCGACAGCCGCGCCGCACTGATCGAGCGGATGCAGACGGCGATGACCCAGGCGTTGGCGGAGGCGTGGAAGACCCGCGATCAGAACCTTCCCATCGAGACGCCGCAGCAAGCGCTGACCCTCGCGTCCATCGTCGAGAAGGAGACCGGTGTCGCCGCCGAGCGACCCCGGGTGGCCGGCGTTTTCGTCAACCGGCTGGAAGCCGGCATGAAGCTGCAATCGGATCCGACGGTGATCTATGCGCTGACCGATGGCAGCGGAGAACTCGGCCGGGCGCTGACCCGCAACGACTGGAAGTTCGAATCACCCTACAACACCTATGTGGTGACCGGCTTGCCGCCGGGCCCCATTGCCAATCCGGGCAAGGCGTCTATCCAGGCGGTGATGAAGCCGGAACGGCACGAGTTCCTGTATTTCGTCGCCGACGGCACGGGCGGCCATGTCTTTGCCAAGTCGCTGTCCGACCACAACCGCAACGTCGCCAAATGGCGCGAGGTTCAGCAGAGCCGGCAGCCGGAGCATGGCGAAACGTCATCGGAGTGACGGACGAGGCGTGTGGCGGTCTGTGGTTAAGGGCCGATAACGATCCGCTTGGTTGCGTGTTTTTCGCAAATTGTGCAGTCTTTGCATCGCAGCAAACCCGACCACCATTCCCTGGGGAGATGTGATGACCGTGGATGTCGAACAGCGCATCCGTGACCGCGCCTATGCGATCTGGCTGGACGAAGGTCGTCCCCATGGCCGTGACGCCGACCATTGGCTGCAGGCCGAACGCGCAATTCTGGCCGAGGCGGCGGCCATTCCCGATATCGCCCCGGTCGTCGCGGTGGTGAAGGCTCCGCGCAAGACCACCAACGCGAAGCCGCGGGCATCGGTGAAAGCCGCCGAACCGGCGTCCGCAATTCCGGAGCCCCCCAAGACCCGCAAGCCGCGTACCCGCAAGCCGGCCTCCGCCTGACCGGAGTCTGAACGGAGACCGCCGGGTGTCAGGCGGCGTTGGAGGCCTGCGGCAATTCCAGGTTCGAGACGACCATCACCCCGGCGGTCGTACCGTAGTTCTTGCGGGCGGCGCGCAAGGCCTCCAGGGCCTCCGTCAGGCTTTCCTCGGCGAAGCCCGGGGCCAGTCCGGCCAGTTCCCGCTCCGTCAAGTCGATGAAGGCGTCGAGCAGGCGCGCATGGATGCGGCTGGCCAAGCGGACTTCATCGGCGACCTTGTGTGCGGGCATAGGTAGCTCCCTTGGTGTCGTGTGGGTCTAATGTTCGGTAGAGCGTCTTCTCGGGATCGAACGTCCCGCGAGACCGATTAGGCGTCGAATAGGGTTAAAAGAACTTTAAATGCGAGATATCTCCCTCGGGGATTAAGAATTACCACTTCGGATTCTATCGAGCGGTCGACTGCCTGGTGGTTCTGAGGACCGGATTACGGTCGCGATTTACCCGCCATCAATGAACTTCAATGACCGGCCTTACCCGGCCGCACCGCCGGCCGGGCAATGCGCCGTGGACCACCTCATTTTCCAGTCATTCCAGCCGATGCGGCGACCGCAGTTCATGAAGTGGATTTCATGGACGGGTCAGGTTCGGGACAGGGCGGCCGGGCTATTGTCCTTCTTGTGACGCGGTCGGGCCAGCCCCCCTGAAACACCGGCCCGTCACGAGAGCGTCTTCTTATCTGGTGTCTCTTCCCGATGGTCCCCTGCCATCGGATATGACCGTCCGGTTCTCCCGTTTGCCTCCGGACGGCACCTATCGGCGGAGCGCGTCCGTGGCCAAATCCAAGGCCGACGTTGCCCCCCACCATAGGCCCCTGGCCTCGGGTGCGCTCCGCCGTCCCTTCTTTTCCCCGGTTCCCTTCAGCAGTCTTGACGCGGCTGGGTCCGCCCGGCTTTCTGGAAGCCGTCGAAGGCTTTCCCGGTAGCGTCCCGCCCGTGCGTCCCGCCATCCTGTTTCCGCTGTTCAAACCGGTTACGGCACTTCCCGGCCTCGGCCCCCGTCTGGGCAAGCTGGTGGAGAAGCTCGCCGGCGCCCACGTCGTCGATCTGCTGTGGCATCTGCCCTGCGGCGTGGTCGACCGCCGCTTTTCGCCGAAGATCGCGCAGGCGCCGCACGGGCGCATCGCCACCCTGACCGTGCGCATCGATTCGCACGCGCCGCCGGTGAACCCGCGCCATCCCTACAAGATCCGCTGCACCGACGAGACCGGCGTACTGGAACTGGTCTATTTCCATGTCCGTGGCGACTGGCTGTCGAAGCAGATTCCGGCCGGCACCACCATGGTCGTCTCCGGCAAGGTGGAGTGGTTCAACGACACCGCCCAGATCACCCATCCCGATGCCGTCGTCCCGGTCGATTCCAAGGAAGAGCTGGAACTGGTGGAGCCGGTCTACCCGATGACCGCCGGCCTGCCGGCCAAGACCCTGCGCAAGGCGGTGCGGGCTGCGCTGAACGACATTCCGACGCTCGACGAATGGCAGGATCCGGCATGGCTCGCCCGTCGCCAGTGGCCCAACTGGGCCGAAGCGCTGAAGCGCGCCCACACGCCGGAGGACGAGGGCGACCTCGCCGCCACCGCGCCGATCCGCTGCCGTCTCGCTTATGACGAGCTGCTGGCGAACCAGCTCGCGTTGATGCTGGTGCGGGCGAGCCAGCGCCGGCTGGCCGGACGCGCGACCGAGGGCGACGGCAGGCTCCGCCAGGCGGCGCTCGCGGCGCTTCCCTTTTCGCTGACCGGTTCGCAGGCGGCCTCTCTGGAGGACATCTACGCCGATATGGCGGCCGAACGGCGGATGCTGCGGCTTCTCCAGGGCGATGTCGGCAGCGGCAAGACGGTCGTCGCATTGATGGCGATGCTGAACGCGGTGGAGACCGGCGCCCAGGCCGCGCTGATGGCCCCCACTGAAATCCTGGCCCGCCAGCATGCCGAAAGCCTCGCGCCGCTCTGCAAGGCCGCTGGAGTCGAAATCGGCCTGCTGACCGGCCGCGACAAGGGCAAGGCGCGTCAGGCCGTGCTCGACCGGCTGGCGTCGGGCGAACTGCCGCTGCTGGTCGGCACCCATGCCCTGTTCCAGGAGGATGTCGCTTTCAAGGACCTGGCCCTTGCGGTGATCGACGAACAGCACCGCTTCGGCGTCCACCAGCGCCTGCAACTGTCGGCCAAGGGCCGGGCGGTGGACGTGCTGGTGATGACCGCCACGCCGATTCCGCGCACGCTGACGCTGACCGCCTATGGCGACATGGACGTGTCGCGCCTGACCGAGAAGCCGGCCGGCCGCAAGCCGGTGCAGACCGTCACCATCGCGCTCGACCGTCTGGAGGAGGTGGTCCACGGCATCCAGCGCAAGGTGGCGGAGGGCGCGCGGGTCTATTGGGTCTGCCCGCTGGTCGATGAATCGGAACAGAGCGACCTTGCCGCCGCCACCGAGCGCCACGCCTTCCTGCGCGCCACCTTCGGCGACCGGATCGGGCTGGTCCATGGCAAGATGCGCGGGCCGGACAAGGACGCCGTGATGGCCGCCTTCGCCGAGGGCAGCCTGGACGTGCTGGTCGCCACCACGGTGATCGAGGTCGGCGTCAATGTGCCCGAAGCGACCGTGATGGTGATCGAACATGCCGAGCGCTTCGGCCTCGCTCAGCTTCACCAGCTGCGCGGCCGGGTCGGGCGCGGCGAGAAGCCGTCGAGCTGTCTGCTGATGTTCGATTCGAACCTGACGGAAACGGCGCGGGCGCGGCTGAAGACCCTGCGCGACACCGAGGACGGCTTCGTCATCGCCGAAGAGGATCTGCGCCTGCGTGGCGCCGGAGAGGTGCTGGGGACCCGTCAGTCGGGCCTGCCCGGCTTCCGGATGGCCGATCTCGCCGTGCATGGCGATCTGCTGGCGGTCGCGCGCGACGATGCCCGGCTGGTTGTGGACCGCGACCCCGACCTTGCCAGCCCACGCGGGCAGGCGTTGCGGACTCTGCTCTACCTGTTCGAACGCGACGCGGCGGCCAAGACCTTGCGGTCGGGCTGATCGTTGCCGCCTTCCTGGTTGGGGCCATCCTGGCCAGGGTTGGGGCCGGGACCGGACGGCGGCTCCACCAGAGTCGGGCGCCGCTCGGGCGGGACGACGATGCCGCCGGACATCACCAGCTTCAGCCCGTCCTCGACGCTCATGTTCAGCACGGTCACCTCGCGGCGCGGCACCATCGCCAGATAGCCGGCGGTGGGCGGCGCGCAGGGGATGAAGACGTTGACGATGTCGTCCGCCACTCCGGCCAGCTGCAATTGCACCTCCGGATGGGCGCCGCCGGTGATGAAGCCCAGCGACCACACGCCGGGGCGCGGATACTGGATCGCCACCACCTCGCGGAAGGCATTGGACTTCTTGGCCAGCACCGTCTCGAAGATCTGCTTCACCCCGCCATAGACGGAGCGGACGACCGGCATGCGCCCGACCACCCCCTCGCCGACGCCCAGAACCAGGCGTCCGACATAGCCGGCGGTGAAAGCGCCGATCAGGGTGACGGCGACGATGACCACCAGCACGCCGATGCCGGGAATGGAGAAGGGCAGGTAGTTTTCGGGATTGTAGGTGCTGGGGATCAGCGGCCGGATATAGCCGTCGATCAGCGAGACGAACCACCACGCAATATACACGGTGATGGCGATGGGGGCCGTCACCAGGATGCCGGCCAGGAAATAGGCGCGCAGGCGTCCCATGAACCCGATGCCTTCGCGGCGGTGCCGTGACTCCGCCGGCTGGGCCTTGGCAGGCTGGGCCTTCTGGGCTTTCGCCTGACCCTTTCCGGGGACCTTCGGTTCAGTCTGATCTCCGCTCACGCCCGCCCATCCGCCGATCGTCTGTCCGCGCCATAGTGGGGCAAGCGCGGTTCTCTCTCAACTGCCGTTTGGCGGCGGAAGGATCAGCCGACCAGCGATCCGGCGATCACGCACAGCAGGGTAACGGCCCCGGCGATGGCGGCGCCGTCGACATGGTTGGGGAAGGCGCGCCAGAATTCTTCGCGCGACATCGGTTCCGGCGCGTCGAACTCGTCCATCGACAGGCCGGCGGCCATGCTGCCGCAGGTGCGGTCGGCGATGGCGCCGGACAGATGGGCCATGGCGACGGCCAGATAGCAGAACTTCACGAAATCCAGCAGGAAGCCCAGCGTGCTGTTCGCCTCGCCCAGCGGGCTGGCGGTGAATCCGGTGGCGGCGACGGTGCTCGCCATGGCGATGGCCGCGGCGAAGGGGATCAGGGCGACCGACAGCAGCCGTTGCGAATCGACGCGGCGGGCGGTGGGCACGGTGAACAGGCTGGTCATGGTCGGCGCTCCGGCAACGATGAACGGGGGCGGTTGGGGGACGGGTCGGCGAGGCGTCGTTCCCTTCTGCGCGTTCGGCGTTAACGGAGGGTTGACACCGGCCATTGGTCACAGCGCCTTCCACCTTTGCGCAGGTCACGCTATCCTTTGGCGCAACAAACAGTCCGGGGCGGCTCCGGAACTTCCAGTACCGAAGGCCGAAATGAGCAAATCCGACAGTCTGGCCGATGCGCTGCCCGACACCCCGGCCGACCCTCCGGCCGCCGGGCTGGACCGCATCGAATTGCTGCGCCCGCTTTCCGCCGATCAGCGCGCCGCGGTGGCGCGCCAATGCCGCTGGCGCCGCTTCGGTCCCGACGAGCAGTTGATCGACCATTGGGCGGAGACGCGCGACGTTGCCTTCGTGGTGGAGGGGCAGGTGCGGGTGCTCAGCCATTCGGCCGGCGGGCGCGAAATCAGCTTCAGCGATATCGATGCGGGGGAACTGGTGGGGGAGATGTCGGCGTTGGACGGCCGGCCGCGCTCCGCGTCGGTGGTGGCGCTGGAGGAGGGGGCGCTGATCGCCTTCCTGCCGGCGAAGCCCTTCCAGACTCTGGTCACCGTCCATGCGGAACTGGCGATGGCGATGATGCTGCGCCTGTGCGACAAGCTGCGCGGCGCCACCGACCGCATCATGGAACTGTCGACCCTCGGTGCCAACAACCGCGTGCATGCGGAACTGCTGCGGCTTGCCCGGCGCGCGTCGCGGCAGGGCGCGTCCGCGATCATCACGCCGATCCCGGTCCATTCAGACATTGCCGCGCGTGTCAGCACCACCCGCGAGACAGTGGCCCGCGTGTTGAGTGACCTGACCCGTGACGGGATGCTCGAACGCCGCTCCGACGCGCTGGTGGTGCGCGATCTGCCGCGGCTGGAGTTGCTGGTCGAGGATGTCCGCGGCGGCGCCTGAGGCGCAGGCCGAAAGCGGACCTCCAAAAAAGAAAAGGCCGCGGCCGCCCGAATTGTTGGGCTGTGCCGCGGTCGCCTTTCAAACCCTCAGATTTTCTTGTTCTTGCGCTGTGATCAGCGATGCAGAGACTGGAACAGGATCACCGCCGGGGTGGACTTCACCCAATCCGCCAGGAACGCACCGACCGGACGCAGCAGGATGGCGGCGGGAGTGGCTTCCAGCCAGTCGGCGATGAAATCGCGAACCGGGTGCAGCATTTGGGCTTCGCCATGGATGCCGTGGTCGCCGCGATGAAGGCTGAGGATGCTCATGATCGTCTCCGTTGATTGGCGGTGGAAGGCGGCTGGCCGAGCGTCAGCGCTTCAGCAGGCTCAGGATGAAGCCCACCGGGGAGGCGGCGATCCATTCGCGGAGGAAGGCGCCGATCGGGCTGAGGACCAGATAGGCCGGGGTGGCTTCGAACCAGGCCACCGGAAATTCGGCGACCGCGTGCAGGGCGTCGTTCGAAGCGTGGTTGTCGGTGCCGGGCTGGAAAGTGGTGGTGGTCATGATCGTCTCCATCGGGCTGTTGAGGAGACTATATACTGGTATACCCAATGCCAAATACGTTGCCTTTGCATTGCTGAATGCTGCAAAAATTACAGCTATACAGAGATTTCCTTCAGCCAATGGTCGAATCCCAAATCAATCAGTGCTACTGACGATTTCCCGCTACTGGAACTGCTTGGGCAGCTTCGTGACGCCGGTGAAATGTTCGGTCGACCAACCAACGTCTTGACAGCGCCGGATTGAAAAACGATTTCAGGAACATGGTTCAATACATTGGTCCCGATCCGCTCCGCAGCCTGCACGAGGCCGTGCAAACCCTGCGGCGCGAGCCTTCCTCCGTCCCCGAAGCCTCGCGCACGGCAAAGCTGCTGGCTCAGGGCCGGGCCCGCATGGCGCGAAAGGTGGGGGAGGAGGCGATCGAGGTCGCGATCGAGGCGATGCGGGGCGACCGCGGCGCATTGGTGATGGAGGCGGCCGACCTGCTGTATAACCTGGTCGTCCTGCTGGCCGACTTCGACATTTCCCCCGACGAGATTCTGGCTGAGTTGCGGCGGCGCGAACTGGCATTCGGCATCGCAGAGAAGCTTCCGAAGTCCGAAGATCCGGCCGCCGGCCCGGCCAACGGCTCAAACAATGGCTCCACCGGCGGCTCCACCGGCGGAGTGGAGGCCAATGGTCAGAAGACGGGATCCGCCAAACGCTGCAAACGCTAAACGGCCTCGTTCTCCTGCGGGAAGACCAGATCGAACCGTGTGCCGGCCTCCCTGGTGAAATGATACTCGCCGCGTATCTGCCGGGCGAACGCCCGGATCAGGTCCATCCCCATCGACCGCCGCCCGGGGGTGGCGGGATCCTCCGGTTCGGGGGCACCGTTGCCGTCGTCCTGGATCACCAAGTGCAGCGATCCGTTCTCCGCCGTCACCACGATGTCGATGGTGCCGGTGCAGCGGCCGGTGAAGGCATGCTTGAAGGCGTTCGACACCACCTCGTTCAGGATCAGGGCGAAGGGCACCACACGGTTGAGGTCGAGGCTGAGCGGTTCCACCTGATGCCTGATGGTGATCGTCCTGCCCGGACGGCTGTGGAAGCTGCGCAGATGCCCTGCCAACGCTTCGATGAAGCTGTCGAGCGCGACCGCAGATACACCGGTGGCGCGGTAGATCTGCTCGTGGATCAGCCCCATGGTGTTGATGCGGGTCAGCGCCTCGCTGAAGGGCGCCTCCAGTTCCGGCGCGCGTTGCGCCTGCAACTCCAGCAGGCTGAGGATCACCTGCAGATTGTTCTTCACCCTGTGATGGATGTCGCGCAGCAACACCTCCTTGTCCGCCAGCGCCTGGTCGAGGTGCCGGGTGCGTTCGGTGATCCGGTCCTCCAGCGCCTCGTTGGCCCGGTACAATGCCTCCTGCGCCTCGGCGGCCTGACGCGAGCGGTGCAGCGCGATCCCACCCAGCAGCCCAAGCAGTCCCAAAGCCGGGATCGCGAACAGCGCGTAGGGCATCACCCGGTCGCGCCACGCCCTTTCGATGGAGCCGACGTCGGTGCCGTAGACCACATAGATCGGCATGTCCGGCACCTTGCGGCGGGCCATCAGCCGCTCGATCCCGTCGGAGGGCGTTACCGCGTGGAAGACGCCGTTCCTGTCGGGGATCGTGATCAGTTCCGGCAAACGCCCGATGTCGGCGCGGTTCTCCGGGGCGTTCGGCGGGGTCCGGACCAGCACCTCTCCGTCTTCTCGCATCAGCAGGATCACGTCGCTCGACCCTCGGAGGACCGATCTGTAGAAGTCGGCGAAATAGCTGGGCAGGAGAGAGATCTGCGTCACCCCCTGGAACTGGTGGTTCGGCAGCTCCATCCGGCGGCTGAGGGTAAAGAAAACCTCTGAGTTGATCTTGCCCGTCAGACGCGGGCCGACGTGGATGCTGCTGCCTGGGTTCAGAAGGGCGCGGAAATATTCGCGGTCGCTTGCATTGAGCGGGCGTAACGGCCATTCGAAGCTGCTGACCCGGACGCGTCCGCTTTCGTCGGTGATCCAATAGGACTGCACCTCCGGCGTCTGGGACGCCATGGTTTTCAGACGTTCGTGCAGCAGCGGGGAACTGTCGATCCGGTCCCATCCCAGATCGTCGACCATCCATTCCATGTGCGACAGCGTGGAGGCGTGAATGCCAAGGGTCTTGGCCGCATGCTCCTCCAGCACGCGGGCGATGGCGACGCTGCGGACTTCCGCCTCGGTGATCACTTGGGTGCGGTATTGATAGGCCGCAAACACCAGCAGGGCGGCTGTAAGGGCGAGGGCGACCGCCAGCAGCGCGAGAATCGCCGGTGATACGGCCTTGCGTCCCCCACGGACGGTGTCCGGGCGTCCTGCGGCATGTGCATTCTGTTCGAAGCCGGCAGGAATCATCGGGGTGAGGTCGTCCGTTCAGTCGGGCTGGCAGGGCTCAAGAATAGCGCAATGATCGATATCCGTCACTCAACAACCATGTCGTGATAAAACGGCATACAAATTCTCCGAATGGTCGGTGTTTTCCGTATCGCTTCGATTCTGGGCATCGATCCGCGGCCCCACATCGGTGCCGGTTCGGTTGAGCATCCCGGTGAAGCGCAAAGGCGAAACGACCATGGCGGGACCGTCCGGCCGGCACGTCGTGGTCGTCGACGCTTCACACTCTTACTTTCCGGCCATTCCGTTATGCACCATCGTAATAAATCTTTGCATAACATTGGCATCTTCGTACATGACTCTTCGTTCATATGCGACAAATTGAAACGAATGCTGCCAATTTGGCTTATCGGTCTTGGAAGCGGCACCGTACGGTGGTTCCATTGCGGCAGGGCATAGGCAATCGCGCATAGTGTGACGGGGGCGGCGGATGGCGGGGATGGACGGGGGGCTGGACGACGAACTGCTGTTCGGCCCGGAGGACGGCGCCGCGACGGCGGCAAGTTCCCAACGGCCGTCCGGTACGCCCTGGCCCATCCTGGTGGTGGACGACGATCCCCAGGTTCACGCCATGACCGCGGTGCTGCTGCGCGACTTCGACTTCGACGGACGCCCGTTCGAGGTGGTGAGCGCCCTGTCGGCGGAAGAGGCGAAGACGGTCCTTGCCCAGCGGCCCGACCTGCCCGTCGCCCTTCTCGACGTGGTGATGGAGACGGAGGACGCCGGCCTGAAGCTGGTCCGCCACATCAGGGAGGATTTGGGCAACCGCCGCATGCGGATCATCCTGCGTACCGGCCAGCCGGGTCAGGCGCCGGAGCGGGACGTGATCATCGGCTACGACATCAACGACTACAAGGCCAAGAGCGAGCTGACCGCGCAGCGTCTGTTCACCACGCTGGTCAGCAGCCTGCGCGCGTGGCGCGACATCGTGACGATCGAGCGCAACAGGCAGGGGCTGGAACGGATTCTCAGCGCTTCCGCCCCGCTGTTCGAAATGCGGCCGATGCGCGCCTTCGTCGAACGGCTGGTGGAGCAGATCGCCCGCGTCGTCGATCACGGCAGCGCGCCGGCGGTTCTGGCCTGCCGGCCGGTCGACCGCGCCGACGGCAGCCGGACGGTCGCCGTGGTGGCGGGATTGGGTGTCTTTTCCGGCTGCATCGGGCTGCCGGCCGCCGATGTCCTGTCGGCTGGCGCGGTGGCGGAGGTGGCGGACGCCTTGCTGACCCAGCGCAACCTCTATCACGGCGACCGTTGCGTCCTGGTCTTCCGCACGCGCGAGCATGGCGTGACCGTCTTCCGGCTTGAACGGGCGGAGCCCTACACCGCGGACGAGCACCGCCTGCTGGAGCTGTTCTGCAACCGCGTCGCCATCGGTTTCGACAATGTCTGCCTGTACGAGGAACTGGTGGCGCTGAACCAGTCGCTGGAGCAGCGGGTGGAGGAGCGCACGCTGGAGCTGGCCGCCAACCAGAAGGCGCTGATCCTGGTCAAGGAACGGGTGGAGCGGGCGCTGGAGCGCGAACTGCTCGCCCGCGACCGGCAGCGCCAGTTCCTGGGCATGGTCAGCCACGAATTCCGCACGCCGCTCGCCATCATCGACAGCGCGGCGCAGCTGCTGGCGATGCGGGCCGGGCAGGTGGAGCCGGAGATGCTGGAGCGGCTGGCGGTGATCCGCGGCAGCGTGCAGCGCCTGACCGGCCTGATCGATGCCCATCTGACCGACGAGCGGCTGCAGACCAACGCCCTGGTGCTGGAACGGGCCGAGGTCGACCTGCCCGACCTGATCGCCAATGTCGTCCGGCCCTTCCGCGTCGCCTATCCCGACCGTGAATTCCGGATGACCTTGACCGGATTGCCGCGGCGGGCGGAGGTGGACGCCAACCTGATCGCGCTGGTCATGAGCAATCTCGTCAACAACGCCGTCAAATATTCCGGTCCGGGCGAAGCGATCCATCTCCATGGCGACACCGACGGTGCCATGGCGGTGATAGAGGTGACGGACCACGGCCGCGGCATTCCCGAAACGGAGCTTCCGCGCCTGTTCGACCGCTTTTTCCGCGGATCGGGTGCGTCCGGCGTGCCGGGCACCGGCATCGGTCTGCACACGGTGCAGCAGATCGTCCATCTGCATGGCGGCGCCGTCGCGGTCGACAGCACGTTGGGTAAGGGATCGACCTTCCGGGTCGTGCTTCCCGTATGATGCAGCCCGATGTCGCGGCCGCCAAAAGGCCTGAAATCCGAAAGACTATGGCCCTTTCTTATGGGAGATGACATAGTCGGGCGACTCCCGGCACCTGTGGAAGCTCAGGCCACAATCATGCTTGCCCAACAGTATGCGTCGATTAAGCGCGATCTCGACGAAAAGGGGATCGTGTTCTCTTTCAGCGGATACTTGTCGGAGGGGATACTTTACTCCCTCGGCGAAGCACTGCGCGAGAAAATGGCGCTGGAGGAGGCTGATGGCCCCACCATCCGCCGGGTCTTCTCGGTCTTCGTCGAGCAGATGCAGAACATCATCCGCTATTCCGCGGAAAAGATGTCGGGCGGCGCCGGCCGCGCGGTGGAACTCAGCGCCGGCATGGTCACCATCGGGATGGAGGGCGGCAAGGTCTTCATCGTCTGCGGCAATACCGTGCGCAACAGCGAGGTTCCCCGCCTGAGGGAGCGGCTGGATCATCTGAAGAGCCTGGATCGCGACGCCATCAAGACCTATTACCGCGAACAGCTTCGGGAGGAGCCGGACGACGGCAGCCGTGGCGCGACCCTGGGGCTGATCGAGATCGCACGGCGGGCCAGCGACCCCATCGACTATGATTTCGGTGAGATGGATGCGGACCGCAGCTTCTTCTGCCTCAAGGTCCGCGTGTGAGCGGCCGAACCGAGCGATACGCCATGGACAGCCTGACCATCCCCGCCACAGGACGCACGCCGGGCGTCTTCTTCGATTTCGTCGGTGGCCATTTACGCATGACCGGCGAGTCCTATCCCGACGACGTCGCCGGGTTCTTCGGTCCGGTGTTCGAAGCGCTCCGGGGCTTTCTCGACCGTCCGGACGGCGCCGCCATCCGCTTCGACATGGAACTTCTCTATTTCAATAGCTCCAGCGCCAAGGCGCTGATGAACATCTTCCAGATGCTGGAGTCGGTGGCCCGGGGCGGGCGGCCGGTGACGGTGACCTGGTGCGTCGAGGAAAATGACGAGTCGATGCGCGAACTGGGCGAGGACTTCGCCGAGGATTTGCGGCATGTCGTCTTCCAGATGCGGGAGTTGCCCGCCGGCGGGGCCCCGTGACCTTCAACCTCTTCGCCGCGGAGGAGGAGGCGCTTGCCAAGTCCCGCGCGCTGGAGACAAGGCTGGGCGCGCTGGCGCCGGAGTGCCTGCCGGAGTTCCGCGACCTGATCGCCGCCTTCGAACTCAGCACGCGGGAGCAGCAACGCCTCGTGCGGGTCAGCGACCGGCTGCAGGCCCAGCTGAGCGACGCCAACCACGAGCTGGAACGGCGGCGCAGCGAGGCGGAGGCGGCGCTGGACAGACTGCGCGAGGCGCAGGAGGCGATGATCCAGTCGGAAAAGCTGGCCTCGCTCGGCGCGCTGGTCGCCGGCGTCGCCCACGAGATCAACACGCCGGTCGGCATCGCCGTGTCCTGCGCCTCGCATCTGGCCGACGCCACCCTGGCGATGCGCAGGCGGGCCGCCGACGGCGATTTGGGCAAGGCGGAGTTCGCCCGTTACCTCGCGACCGCGACCGACACCACCGACCTGATCCTCGGCAATTGCGAACGGGCGGCGCAACTGATCGCCGGCTTCAAGCAGGTCGCGGTCGACCGCGCCAGCGCCGAGCGGCGCAGCGTCAACCTCGCCGCCTACATCCAGGACACGCTGGTCAGCCTGCAGCCGAAGCTGCGGCCCTCGGGCCACGCGGTCGCGGTGAGCTGCCCGGCCGACCTGGAACTGGACAGCTATCCCGGCGTCCTGTCGCAGATCCTGTCGAATCTGGTGATGAACGCGCTGACCCATGCCTTCGCCGACGGGCGGGCAGGGAACATGGCGATCACGGTCGACTGCCCCGATCCCGACACCGTTCGCCTGTGCTTCACCGACACTGGCCGCGGCATGATCGAGGAGCATCGCGCCAGGGTGTTCGAGCCCTTCTTCACCACCCGGCGCGGCCGTGGCGGCAGTGGGCTGGGGCTGCACATCGTTCACAATCTGGTGGTCGGTGCGCTGATGGGGTCGATTGCCGTCGACAGCGCGCCGGATCGCGGCACCAGCTTCATCCTGCTGTTCCCCCGCCGCACGCCGGATCGGGAGACGGTCGGTCAGGACGCATCGCCCCAGGACTGACTCACCCCTGCGCGGCGCCCACCACCCGGATCGGCGCGGAGAAGACATAACCGACCCCATGCACCGACTTGAGTGGGGCCGGGCCGCCGATGGCGCCCTCCACCTTGTGGCGCAGGCGTCCGACGACGGTGTCGATGGAGCGGTCTTCCGGGTTCCAACGGCGGTTGTAGAGCGCCTGCGAGATCTGGTCGCGCGTCGCCGGCTTGCGGGCCTGGGCGGCCAGCAGGCTGGTCAGCTTCATCTCCATGCTGGTCAGGCTGATGCGGACTCCGGCCGGATTGGTCAGGCTCCATTCCGTGGGGTCCAGCGACCAGCGCGCCTCGTCGGCAGAATCGCCGGCCTCGCTTCCTGCATTCCCGTTGGCGGCCTGGCTCGCCGTTTCCGCGGCGCGCTCGCTCAGCCGGCGCAGCAGCGATTTCACCTGCGCTTCCAGCTCGCGCAACTCGACCGGCTTCACCAGATAGGCGTCGGCGCCAATCTCCAGCCCGACCACGCGGTCGACGGTGGAGCTGCGGGCGGTCACCATGATGATGCCGGCGCCATGGCCATCGCGCAGCCGGGCCGCGATCTTGAACCCGTCCTCGTCCGGCAGGTTCACGTCCAGGATGATGATGGCGGCGCTGCGGTTCCGCAGCAGCCGGTCCAGTTCCGCCCCATCGCGTGCGCCGATCGCATCGAATCCGCAGTTCGACAGATACTCGACCATGTCGGACCGCAGGGAATTCTCGTCTTCGACCACGACGATCGTCGGACCTGCCATGCCGTGCTCTCCCCAGTCGCCACTTCAGCGGGTGCAACATACCTTAGGATGCGTAAAGTTTAAAACAAACTCGACAGGTCTCTGCCATCTCTGATGAGTCGCCGTCACAACCTGTCACAATAAATATCATCTCTGTAACATATTTGAGGGAGAGGGTCAGGAGTTTTACGCGGCGCGGCGGCCGGACCCAGCGCTGGAAACGGCTGCTGCGTCGGTCAGCCGCACGCGGAAGCCGAACAGGGTGATGTCGTCCCGCTGTTCGCGGCTGCCCTGGAACCGGTCCAGCGAGCTTTCCAGGTCGGACTTCAGCCGGTCGAGCGGCCCGTCGCCGCCCCGGCTCAGCAACTGGCGCAGCCTGATTCGGCCGAAGCTGCGCCCGCGCTCGCCACCATTCTGGTCCACCAGCCCGTCGGTGCCGATGAGGAAGGTCTGGCCGGGGCACAAGGCGATGTCGTGGTTGGTGAACGGCAACTCGGCAGCGCCCGGGGCAACGTCCGGCGCAGGCTCGACCTCGGTCGGGCGATAACCCAGGCTGCGGCGGTCGCCGCGCAGTTCCGTCACCTCGCCGCCGGTCACCATCAGCAGTGGAACGCGGGCACCGGCGAAGACCAGCCGTCCTTCGGCCGGACGGATGTGGCACAGCCCGAGGTCGAGACCATTGTCGAAGCAGTCCGTCCCGCTGCGCGCCTTCCCCTCCTGGTGCAGGGCGGCGCGGACCTTGCGGTCGACGGCGGCCAGCACCGCGGCCGGATCGTCGGCTCCCATCTGGTCCAGCGCATTGTTCAGCATCGCGCTGGCGGTCATCGTCATGAAGGCGCCGGGCACGCCATGGCCGGTGCAATCGGCCACGGCAACGACGAAGCCGTCCGCCACCTCGCGGCAGACATAGAAGTCGCCGCTGACCACGTCGCGCGGGCGCCACAGCACGAAATGCTCGGTCAGTCCGGCCGACAGCGCATCGGCCGACGGAAGGATGGCGGACTGGATCAGCTGGGCGTAGTTGATGCTGTCCATGATGGCGCGGTTGGTGGCGGCCAGCGCCTCCGTCCGTTCGCGGACCCGGCTTTCCAGGGTGCTGGTATGGTCCTGCACCGTAGCCGCCATTCGGTTGAAGCCGTCGGCCAGCACGCCGATCTCGTCGTTCCGCCCGGCATCCATGCGGGCGCCATAGTCGCCGCGCGCCATGGCGCTGGCCAGTTGGGTCAGCCGCCGCAGCGGGCGCAGCACCATGCGGTTCAGCGTCAGCCCCAGCGCCGCCATCGCCCCCAGCAGCGACAGCAGCAACAGCCCGGCCACCGGCACCAGCGCGTTCAGCGTCGCCTGCCGCACCTCGGCCGTCGAATAGACGATGCGCAGTTGCCCGACCGTTTGCACCCGTCCTTCGCGCCCATGCAGGACGATGGGGCGCTCGACCGTGATGCGGCCGGCGCCGTCCCCGACCTCTCCCGACGAGGTCTGCGCCAGCGGGTCGTCGCGGTCGGTCTCGAAGACGGCGATGGAGCGGATGGCCGGATCGCGGACGGTCAGCGCCTCGATCATGCGCTCGGCGCTGCGGGTGTCGAGTTCCCAAACCGGGCCGCTCAGCGCGTCGGCCTGGGTGGCGGCGACCAGTTCCGCCCGGTGAAGCAGGTCCTGGTGGCGCTGCCCCTCGACGATCTGCTCGGACAGCAGCATCGCGGCGGCGCCGATGCTCGCCGTCGTCAGCAGGATGGCACCGGCCACCCGCGCCAGCAGGGAGGACCGCCGCCTCACGCGATGATTCCGCTGCGCCGCCATAAGGCTTCCAGCCGTCCGTCGGCCTCCAGCCGGTTCAGCAGCGCATCGAGCCAGCCGGCGGTGACCGCCCGGCCGCGCCGCGTCAGGATGGTGTGCTCGTAAATCTGGTCGGTGCGCTCGGACACCAGGACCTGCCGGGCCAGTTCCGGCTCTCGCTGCAGGAAGCGGGTCAGGAAGGAGCGGGTGACGATGGCGAGGTCGGCGCGGCCGGCGACGACGCTGCGGACATTGCCCTCATGCGTCACGGTGACGCGGGTGTGATGGCGCTGCTCCAGCAGCTTGGGGTCCGCCTCGAACCCGGCGAAGGCGTAGTGATAGCCCAGGCGTCCCAGAATCGACTTGCCGTTCAGGTCGTCGAAATAATGCTGGTCGAGTCCCGGCGCCGCCTTGGCGACGAATACCTCCGCATCGCGCAGGAATGGCCGGGTGGCGTCGACCGGACGATCCTGCCAGCCCCAGTTGAGGCATTCGAAGGCGATCATGTCGAACCGCCCCTGTTCCAGATCGTCATAGCGCCGCTGCGGGGCGGTCCTCACCAAGTCGAACCGGAATTCATTCTGCGCGGTGTTGAACAGGTCCAACAGGTCGCGGGTGACGCCACCGCCCGTCTCGTCGACATAGGGTGGAAACTCATAGGCGCCGACGCGGACGACGGTGGGGGTCGGGTGCGCCGCTGCCGGCCGCAAGGCCAGGAAGGGCAGGGCGGAGAGGACAGGCAGCGCGGTCTTCAGAACCCTGCGGCGGGATAGCGGCCCCGTCATCGCGCCCCTCTCCTGTTACCCCTATTCGCGTAAGGGTCAGTCTACTCCCGTATGCACCCATGCCGCAACGCGGGAGATTTCCTTATTAAGAGAGTTCGCATGAAACCTCCCCGGCCTCAGGCCGCCTCGGTGGCGCGCTCCTGCTCGCGATCGGCCAGTTCGGCGATCTCGCCGCCGCTCAGGGTCTCACGCTCCAGCAGAGCCTGGGCGATGCCGTCCAGCGCGTCGCGGTTGCTGCGCAGCAGGCGGCGGGCATGCTCCATGCCCTCGTCGGTGAGGCGGCGGACCTCCTCGTCGATTCGCCAGGCCGTCCGCTCGGACCGCGCCCCGGGCTCAGCCGCCGCATGGGCGACAAAGCCGATCTCCTCGCTCATCCCCCAGGCGGTGACCATGCGGCGGGCCAGATCGGTGGCGGCGCGGAAGTCGGCCTCGGCCCCGGTGGTGACGTGATCGGGACCGAAGGTCATCTCCTCGGCCGCACGGCCGGCCATGGCGACGGCGATGTCGGCCATCAGCTTGGCGCGCGAGACCGAAACCCGGTCGCCCTCCGGCAGCCGCACCACCATGCCCAGCGCGCCGCCGCGCGGGATGATGGTGGCCTTGTGGATCGGGTCGGCCTGCGGGCAGCGCAAGGACACCAGCGCGTGGCCGGCCTCATGCACCGCGATCAGCCGCCGTTCGTGCGCCGTCAGAGCGAGGCTGCGGCGCTCGGTGCCCATCAGCACGCGGTCCTTGGCCGCCTCGTAATCAGCCATGGTGACGACGACGCGGCCCTGGCGCGCCGCCGACAGCGCCGCCTCGTTGGTCAGGTTGGCAAGCTCGGCGCCGGAGAAGCCCGGCGTGCCGCGCGCCACGGTGCGGGCGCAGACGTCGGGGGCCAGCGTCAGGCGGCCGGCATGGACGCCCAGGATCGCTTCGCGCCCGGCGACGTCGGGCAGGCTGACATGGATATGGCGGTCGAAGCGGCCGGGGCGCAGCACGGCGGGGTCCAGCATCTCCGACCGGTTGGTGGCGGCGATCACCACCACCTCGCCACCCTCGACGATGCCGTCCATCTCGACCAGCAACTGGTTCAGCGTCTGCTCGCGTTCGGAATGGCTGGTCGATTCGCCGCGCTTGCCGGCCAGCGCGTCGATCTCGTCGATGAACAGGATGCAGGGGGCGTTGGCGCGGGCGGTCTTGAACAGGCTACGCACGCGCGCCGCGCCCAGTCCGACGAACATCTCGACGAAATCCGATCCCGACGCGGCGAAGAACGGCACACCGGCCTCGCCCGCCGCCGCCTTGGCCAGCATGGTCTTGCCGGTGCCGGGCGGGCCGACCAGCAGGATGCCCTTCGGCACACGGGCGCCGGCCATGGCGAAGCGGCGCGGGTCCTTCAGGAACTGCACCGTCTCGCGCAGCTCCTCCTTCGCCTCGTCGACGCCGGCCACGTCGGCGAACACCGTGTTGGTGTCCTCCGGCCGCACGCGGGTGGCGCGGCCCATGCCGAAGAACTGCCCGCCGCTCATCAGCAGCCCGCCGATCAGCAGGGCGACCACCACGAAGGGCGCGGCGCGGTCCAGCACGCCCACCGTCTGCGCCATCAGCCCGCCGGGACCCTCTTCGAAGGAGATGGCAACCTTGTGGGCGCGCATCTCCTTCAGCAGGTCGTCGGTCACCGGCATGACGACACGATAGCGGCTGCCGTTGAAGGCAACCGCATGTCCGGTGCCGTTGGCGAAGGTGATGGAGCTGATCTCCCCACGTCCGGCCTGCTCGATCAGCGCGCTGTAGGTGGCCGGCTGCTCGTCCGCCCGCTGGTGGTGATCGTACCAGGCGGCGAAACCGAGCCACGCGGCGAGCAGGGCGGCCAGGACGGCGAGTGCGATCAGCAGGCGTTTCGGCAGCGTGGGCATATCGGCTCCGCGAAGGAAAAAGGACTGGCTTTCGATCTATGCCATAGATGGGGCCATTGATGCTGGACGGCAGGCCATCGCGGCAACCGATAAGGGCCCGCGTCCCTTCTTTGACACCGTAAGCGGTGCGTTTGCGGAATGGCTCCTTTCGGATTCTATGGAGATCTCAAGCGGTTGCCGATAGGCCTCAGTTCGGACAGTATGGCACTCCAACCAAAGCGCATCGCCTGCCGACCCGCACCGCCAAAAAGATAAGGACCATACCGACATGGCCGAGGCCGCCGCGGCGCCCGCCCTTCAGCTGGAAGGCGTGACCTGCACCTTTCCCTCACCCGACGGCCGGGGACGTTCCTACACCGCCGTACAGGGCGCCAGCTTCACCGTCGCCGATGGGGAGTTCGTGTCGATCGTCGGCCCGACAGGCAGCGGCAAATCGACGATGCTGAACGTCGCCGCCGGCCTGCTGAAACCCAGCGAGGGCCGCGCGCTCACCTTCGGGCAGCCGGTGACCGGCATCAATCCCAAGGCCGGTTACATGTTCCAGGCCGAGGCGCTGATGCCCTGGAAGTCGGCGCTCGACAATGTCGCCGCCGGGCTGGAGTTCCGCGGGGTTTCAAAATCCGAGGCGCGGGAGCGTGCCCGGCCCTGGTTGTCGCGCGTCGGGCTGGAGGGGTTCGGCGACCGCTTTCCGCACCAGCTGTCCGGCGGCATGCGCAAGCGCGTGGCGCTGGCCCAGACGCTGATCGTCGATCCCAAGATCATCCTGATGGACGAGCCCTTCTCGGCGCTGGACGTCCAGACCCGCCAGATGATGGAGAACGAACTGCTCGACCTCTGGGCTGCGGACCGCAAGTCGGTGGTCTTCATCACCCACGACCTGGAGGAGGCCATCGCCATGTCCGACCGGGTGCTGGTGCTGTCCGCCGGGCCGGGGTCGCGGCTGATCGGCGAATACCGCATCGACCTGGACCGTCCGCGCGACGTGGCGGAAATCCGCATGACCCCGCGCTTCCTCGCCTTGCACCAGGAGATCTGGGCGCAGCTGCGCGACGAGGTGCTGAAGGGCTACGCCCAGACCAAGCTGCGGTGACGACATCATGAGATCTCACGCAAAACGCCTGCCCAGCCGTCCGGTCATCCTGCTGCTTCAGCTGGGCGTCCTGATCGCCTTCTTCCTGATCTGGCACGTCCTGACCGACACCAAGATCCTCAGCCCCTTCTTCTTCGGCACGCCGGGGGCGGTGTTGGCCCGCACCTGGGGCGACTTCGCCTCGGGCGTCATCTGGTACCATCTCGGTATCACGCTGCTGGAGACGGCGCTGGCCTTCGTCATCGGCACGGTGGCCGGCATCGCCTTCGGCTTCTGGTTCGCCCGCGCGCCGTTGGTCTCCATCGTCTTCGACCCCTACATCAAGGCGGTCAATGCGCTGCCCCGCGTCGTGCTGGCGCCGATCTTCGCGCTGTGGCTCGGGCTCGGCATCTGGTCGAAGGTGGCGCTGGGGGTGACGCTGGTCTTCTTCATCGTCTTCTTCAACGTCTATCAGGGCGTGAAGGAGGTCAGCCCGGTGGTTCTGGCCAACGCCCGCATGCTGGGCGCCAGCTCCCGCGACCTGTTCCGGCACGTCTATCTGCCCTCGGCCCTGTCCTGGGTCTTCTCATCGCTGCACACCGCCGTCGGCTTCGCCATGGTCGGTGCGGTGGTGGGCGAGTATCTGGGCTCCGCCGCCGGGCTCGGATACCGCATCCATCAGGCGGAAGGCGTGTTCGACACCGTCGGCGTCTTCTCCGGAATGCTGGTGCTGACGATCTTCGTCGTCCTGATCGACACCGGCGTAACCATGATCGAGAAGCGGCTTCTGCACTGGCGCCCGCAGGACAACCATGGCGGGCAGCACTGAAACTCAATAGGGAGGCAACCAATGAAATTCAAATCGCTGATCGCGGCCGCCGCGGTCGTCATGACCCTCGGATCGGCCGGACTGGCCGCTGCCCAGCAGAAGCTCGAAAAGACCGACATCAAGATCGCGGTCGGCGGCAAGCCGCTGCTCTATTACCTCCCGCTGACGCTGGCCGAGCGGCTCGGCTACTTCAAGGATGCGGGTCTGAACGTCGAGATCAGCGACTTCGGCGGCGGCTCCAAGAGCCTGCAGGCTCTGGTCGGCGGTTCGGCCGATGTGGTGACCGGCGCCTACGACCACACCATCCAGATGCAGGCCAAGGGCCAGCCCATCGTCGGGGTGACGCAGCTCGGCCGCTATCCCGGCATCGTGCTGGCCGCCGTCAACAAGGCCGGCACCATCAAGTCGGTGAAGGACCTGAAGGGCAAGAAGGTCGGCGTGACCGCCCCCGGCTCCTCCACCAACTTCATGTTGAACTACGTCCTGACCTCCATGGGCATGAAGCCGGACGACGTGTCGGTCATCGGCGTCGGCGGCGGCGCCAGCGCCATCGCCGCGATCAAGCGCGGAGAGATCGACGCCATCGTCAACCTCGACCCGGTCATCAGCCAGGCCGAGGCCGACGGCGACATCACCGTGCTGGCCGACACCCGGACAGCCAAGGGCACGATGGAGGTCTATGGCGGCCCCTATCCCGCCGCCGTGCTCTACACCAAGCCGGACTTCGTGAAGGAGAACCCGAAGACCACCCAGGCGCTGGCCGACGTCTTCGTCCGCACCCTGCTGTGGCTGAACAAGGCCAGCACGGAGGATGTGCTGAAGGTGCTGCCGCCGGAGTATTTCCTCGGCAACAAGGACCTCTACGCCCAGGCATTCGAGCATTCCAAGCCGACCTATTCGCCCGACGGCCGCTTCACCCAGGATGGCGCCGAAGCCGCGCTGAAGGTGCTGAAGGCCTTCGACCCGGCTGTGGCGTCCGCCAACATCGACCTGTCCAAGACCTACACCAACCAGTATGTCGAGGACGCCCTGAAGCGCCTGCAGAAGTGAGCCTGCCGGCCGCTTCGGAATACCCATAGAAAAAATGTGGGCGCGGCAGAATGTCGCGCCCTTTTTCATGCTGCATCGCCGTTAGACTGGACGAAATCGGTCCTGATTGTTCCCCGGATCAGGATCCCCCATCCAGCAGCGGAGTGCCCCATGGCCGAGGTGATTTTCTACGGACTGGCCGGTTGCCCGGCGAACGCCAGGCAGAAGCAGCAACTGACCGCCGCCGGTCACGCGCTGGTCGAACGCGATCTCGCCACCGCAGACCTGACCGCCGCCGATCTCCGCGCCTTCTTCGGCGACAAGGAGGTCGATTCCTGGTTCAACCGACGCGCCGCCGCCGTGAAGTCCGGCGCCGTCAATCCCGCCGCCCTCGACGAATCGTCGGCGCTGGCGGCGATGCTGGCCGACCGCGACCTGATCCGCCGTCCGCTGATCCAGGTCGGCGACCGCCGCGAGGCCGGCTTCGACCCCACCACGCTGCATGGCTGGATCGGCCTGACCTCCGGTGAAAGCTGCGACGACAAGCATGCCCGCGGCCAGTGCGACCATGGCCACCAGCACTTCGTCAAGGCGCCGGCGGCCTGACGCCTCTTACTCCGGCGGCACTTCGCGCGGCTTGCGGTCCTCGCCGATGGCGACGTAGGTGAACACGCCCTCCGTTACCTTGATCGGGTCGGAACCGGAGCGTTCGCGCCGTACCCAGGTCTCGATGCGGACGCGCAGCGAGGTGCGGCCGACCTTCTCGATGCGGGCGAAGCAGCTGACCTCGTCGCCGACGAAGACCGGCTTGTGGAAGGTCATCGCCTCGATTCCGACGGTGGCGACGCGGCCATGGCTGCGCCGCACCGCCACCGTCCCGCCGGCCAAATCCATCTGCGCCAGCAGCCAGCCGCCGAAGATGTCGCCGTTCGGATTGGTGTCCGCCGGCATCGCGATGGCCCGCAGGGCAGGGCCATTGTCGAAGTCGTATGTGTCCGCTGCGCTCATGCTTCCTCCGACGTCACGAAAAATTCCTGCCCCAAAGCCTGTGGCACCGCACTATAAACGGCCCAGGACGCGCTTGCGCACCCCTGACGAAATTCCTATCATCCCGTCATGAGCGATCTTTTCGAGAACACGGCCCCCAAGGCCGACAGCTATTCCGCCCAGGACATCGAGGTTCTGGAGGGGCTGGAGCCTGTCCGGCGCCGGCCGGGCATGTATATCGGCGGTACCGACGACCGTGCGCTGCACCATCTGGTGGCCGAGGTCCTGGACAACGCCATGGACGAGGCGGTGGCCGGTCACGCCAGCCGAATCGACCTGGAGCTGGCCGCCGACTATACGGTGATGGTGCGCGACAACGGGCGCGGCATCCCCATCGACGACCACCCGAAATATCCGGGCAAGTCGGCGTTGGAGGTCATCATGACCACGCTGCACTCCGGCGGCAAATTCTCCAACAAGGTCTACCAGACCTCGGGCGGCCTGCACGGCGTCGGCCTGTCGGTGGTGAACGCCTTGTCGGACCGGCTGACCGTGGAGATCGCCCGCGAAAAGCAGCTCTACGTCCAGGAGTACAGCCGCGGCCTGCCGCAGGGGCCGCTGGCCCATCGCGGCAACGTCAACCGGCGCGGCACCACCATCCGCTTCCACGCCGACCCGGAAATCTTCGGCGAGACCGCTCATTTCGAGCCGCACCGGCTCTACCGGCTGGCGCGCTCCAAGGCCTATCTCTTCCGCGGCGTCGAAATCCGCTGGAGCTGCGACCCGACCCTGCTGTCGGTCGACGCCACCACGCCGGCTTCGGAGACCCTGCATTTCCCCGGCGGGCTTCAGGATTACCTGAACGCCGCGCTGAAGGACCGCAAGACGCTGACGCGGGTACCCTTCGCCGGCGCGCTCGACTTCCCCAACGGCCAGGGCCGGGTGGAGTGGGCGGTGGCGTGGCCCGACGATGACGAGGGCTTCTCGCACACCTACTGCAACACCGTGCCGACTCCGCAGGGCGGCACGCACGAGGCCGGCCTGCGCACCGCGCTGACCCGCGGCCTGAAGGCCTATGGCGAGCTGACGAACAACAAGCGTGCCGGGCAGGTCACCGCCGACGACGTGATGGGCGACGCCTGCGTCCTGCTCTCGGTCTTCATCCGCGAACCGCATTTCCAGGGCCAGACCAAGGAAAAGCTGGTGACGGCGGAGGCGCAGCGCCTCGTCGAGACCGCGGTGAAGGACCATTTCGACCATTGGCTGTCCGGCGACCCGCAGAGCGCCAACGGCCTGCTGGAACGGCTGATCGAAAAGGCCGAGGAGCGGGCGCGCCGCAAGCAGTCCAAGGAGATGACGCGCAAGTCGGCCACCCGCCGCCTGCGCCTGCCCGGCAAACTGGCGGACTGCTCGCGCAACTCTCCCGAGGGCACCGAGCTGTTCCTGGTGGAGGGCGACTCGGCCGGCGGCTCCGCCAAGCAGGCGCGCCAGCGCGAGACCCAGGCCATCCTGCCGCTGCGCGGCAAGATCCTGAACGTCGCCAGCGCGTCGGTCGACAAGATGAAGGCCAACCAGGAGCTGAACGACCTGACCCAGGCGCTGGGTTGCGGCATCGGCAAGGACTTCTCGACCGACAAGCTGCGTTACGAGCGGGTCATCATCATGACCGACGCCGACGTCGACGGCGCCCACATCGCTTCGCTGCTGATGACCTTCTTCTATCGCGAGATGCCGGGCCTGATCCAGGAGGGCCACCTCTATCTCGCTCTGCCGCCGCTCTACCGCCTCAGCCACGGCAACAAGCAGGTGTACGCCCGCGACGACGCCCACAAGGACGAGCTGCTGTCCAAGATGTTCAAGGGCAAGAAGCCCGACATCAGCCGCTTCAAGGGTCTGGGCGAGATGATGCCGGCCCAGCTGCGCGACACGACGATGGACCCGTCCAAGCGTTCGCTCCTGCGCGTGGTCGTCCCCAACGCCGCCGATCCGGAGGAAAAGCCGGAATGCGAGCGCACGCGATCGCTGGTGGAGGATCTGATGGGCAAGCGGCCGGAGCTGCGCTTCAAGTTCATCCAGGACAACGCAAAGTTCGTGAAGGCCGACGACATCGACGTGTGACGGCGACGGACTGAGGCGCGGAGGCGCGAGATCGGCGGAGGCTTCGTGGAGTTGTCGAGGAAGCTGCTCGAACAGGCGTTCGAGATGATGGGTGATCTTGCCGCTCAGGACGGCAAGGTCATAGACATCGCCGTCTATGGCGGATCGTGCCTTCTGCTCGCCGGCAACATCCGCGACGTGACTCGTGATGTCGACGCGGTGTTCCTCAACGAACGCGGCCGCGGCTACGAGCTTGCCGATCTCGTCGGACGTCGTCTCGGCCTTCCCCATGACTGGCTCAATCAGGCGGTGAAGAGCGTTGCTCCGCCGAAGGGCAATCCGCAGCCGAACCTGCTTCCGTTCGGAGAGTATCCAAGAAACGGGCAGATCGGTCTTCGCGTCTATCTGCCGACTCCGGAATACATGCTGGCGATGAAGCTGCTCGCCAACCGGCTCGACGATCCCGAAGGGCTGGCCCGAGACAGACGGGACCTCTATTTTCTGATGGATATCACAGGCTTGGCGACAGCAGAGCAGTTGGCGGAGCTTGTGACGCTTTGCTATCCGCAGGTTCCCGGAACAAATGCGCGCATCGCCGCGAAGATCGAGGATATCGTCCAGGGTTATGCTGCCCGGGGGTGTGAAGATGACCGACGACCTGAACCACCGTCCTGGAACGCTGGCCGAGGCCATCCGACGCTATAAATCCGGACGGCAGACCTTCTCGGTGGCGTTGGGCGAGTTGCTCGACGAATTCTACATGGACGGCGACAAGGGCAGCCGGCTGGCCCGCCTGCAAGATCCTCCTGAGTGCGCTGGCGACAAAGTCTTTGACGCCTATGCCGGCGCGGTCGGCGAACATCTGGTGCGCCGCTGGCATCTCGGCACCCCGCCGGAATGGACCGAGGAACCTTGCCGCTTCCTCCGACGCCCGTGGTTTCCGCCGGGCGTGCAGGCGGAAAAGCCGATCCTTCTGGTCGAAAGCCCGATGGCCTTCCGTCGCAGGATGCTGTTCGTTGAGGCGGAACCTTTGCGGCGGGCGCGAATGCCCCACGACGCGCGATGGTGTGCCTACGAATATCTGCGCACGGGTTTGATGCCGGAAGGGGACAGTGTCGATCCGCTCCCGGACGGCGCATAGACGTGGGTGGAAAATCCCGCAGATTTTTCGCTGTTTTGGAGAAGGTCCCGCCTGGTCTATCATTCGGGCAAGCGCCGTTCCGGGAGACTGTCTCGCGGTCCATGGCCCGTTCCACAGGAAACCCATGCCCCCCTTGGCCAATCCCGGCGCCGACATTTCGGCCGATGCTATCCCGCCCGAAATGGTCGCCGATGCTCTGTCGCCATTGACCCCCTTCGTTACCGACCTCTTCGTTCCCCGCTATCAACCCTGCGAGGTCGGGCGCTGGCGTGTGCAGGTGGCGCCGATCCTGCTCAGTGCCGGCTATTGGAGTCCGGCGCTGATGACGACCGATATGGCTGCCCTGCTGCGGCGCGAGGCCGACGGCGAGTATCGCTGCTGGATGTCGATGACGCCGATGGAGATCGAAAGCCAGGAGATCGGCGTCCGTGCGGCCACCGGCCATACGGTGGTGATGGGTATGGGCATGGGCTGGGCGGCGGTGAACGCGGCCCTGCGGCCGGAGGTGACGCGGGTCACGGTGGTCGAGCTGGATCCCGATGTGATCGAGGTCAACCGCAGCGTCGGCCTGCTCGACCAGCTTCCGGCCGAGGCCGTGGCCAAGATTTCCATCGTCAATGCCGACGCGCTGGAGTTCCGCACCGACGAGCCGGCCGACACGCTGATGACCGACATCTGGCTGCCGATCAACGGCGACGAGCGGATGCAGCAGTCACGGATCATGGCGCGCAACACCGATGCCCGGCGGGTCTATGTATGGGGCCAGGAACTGGTCATCGCCCGCCGTGCCCGCGCACTCGGCCTGGAATTGACGGACGAGAGCGTGGCGCGGATCGTCGCGGAATTCGATCTGCCGCTGATCGGGCCGGAGCTTCCCGACTATCCGTCCCTGATCGGCCGCGCCGCGGACAAATGGCTGAAGGACGTGTGACGCTTTGACCACGCGCCGTGCCGAACCTCTCGTCCGGCGCGGCGTTGCTCCCCATATCGGGAGCAGCGACACCAACGGACGATCTGAAAATGCGCATGCTCCCGCCGCTCGCCGCCCTTGTGCTGGGCGCCTCGACCCTTGCCGCCTGCTCCAACGAGCGGGTGGTGGCGAGCGAGCCGGCCCCGGCCTACACGCGCAGCGAAGTCGCCTATGCGGCGGGCAACCGCGACCTGCGGGTGGTGCTGCACGGCGACCCCTTCGGTCTGCCGCCGGAGCGCTTCGCGGAGAAGGTGCTGCCCCATATGCAGAACCGCGTGATGGGCGTTAAGACCAATCTCACCACCACGCCCAGCGACACGGCGCGACGAGACTACAAGGTGGTTCTGGCCTTCAACGTGGCGCAGAACACGTTGAATTCCGAACTCTGCGCCGACAGGCCCATCCCAACCTCTCCGCCGGGCGGGGCCATCGTCGTGCAGGGGGCGTTCTGCCGGTCGGGTGCCGCGCTGACCTCCGCCACCGGCTGGCTCGACCGGCCGCAGGGGCCGGAAGATCCCGATTTCCGCAGCCTCATCAGCGACATGACCTTCTCGCTGTTCCCCAGCCCGCGGGCAGACCTGCTCTGCAACGGATCCGACTGCTGAACGGGCTCAGTCCCGCAGCAGCCAGTCGCGCATCAGGGCGGTGACCGCCTGCGGCTGCTCCATCGCCGACAGGTGGCCGCAGTCCTCGATCAGCACCAGCCGGGCGCCGGGGATGGCGTCGGCCATCTCCTCATGCAGCGCCGGCGGCGTCAGGATGTCCTGGCGCCCGCAGATCACCAGGGTCGGGCAGCGGATGGCGGCCAGCCCCGGCCGGCTGTCCACCCGGTTGATGATCGCCTCCTGCTCGCGCGCGTAGCCGTCGACGCCGACCCGCTCCATCTGTGCCAGCACGGAGCGGACGAACCCGTCGTCCGCCAGTCGATCCGGATGGATCAGGCGGGGCAGGGCGGCGCGGATCACCTGCCCGTATCGCCCCTGCCGGGCGAGCGCCACCGCCTCGCGCCGGGTGGCGGTCGCCTCCGCCGTATCGGCCCGGGCGTTGGTGTCGAGCAAAGCCAGCCGCTCCACCCGCTCCGGCGCGCGGCGCAGGATCTCCAGCGCGACATAGCCGCCCATCGACAGGCCGGCGACGGCGAAGCGCTCCGGCGCCTGGGCCAGCACCTTGTCGGCCATCGCAGCGATGGTCGCGCAGTCGGCAAGTTCGATCACCTGCGGGTCGGCGACGTCGCCGAGATGCCGGACCTGATGGTTCCACAGCGCCGCGTCCAGCGGCATGCCGGGCAGCAGGATCAGGGCAGGGCGGCCGGTGGAGCCTGTAGAATTGACGGACATGGGGCTTCTCCTGCGCCTACTTGACCAGCGCGCTGACGACCTTGAAGACCGGCGTGCCGGCCCGTTCCATCCACTCGAACAGCACCATCTCGGTGGTGACGATGGTTACGCCGGCGGCACGCATCCGCTCCAGCGCCATGGCGTGGTTGGCGGGGGTGCGCGACGATGCCGCGTCGGCCACCAGATAGACGGCATGTCCCTGCTGGCGCAGCCCCAGCGCGGTCTGCATCACGCAGACATGCGCCTCCGTCCCGCACAGCACGATCTGTCGGCGGTTCAGGGCTTCCACCGCCGCATTGAAGGCCGGCTCCCCGGTGCTGCCGAAGGTGATCTTCTCGATCACCGGCGTGCCTTCCGGCAGATGGGCGCGCACCGCCTCCACCGTCGGCCCCAGGCCGCGCGGATACTGCTCGGTCACCAGCACCGGCACCGACAGGGCGGCGGCGCCCTTCAGCAGCATCGCGGCGTTGCGGACGACGCGCTCGGAGTCGTGGATGGCCGGCAGCAGCCGCTCCTGCACATCCACCACCACCAGCACCGATTCCTGGGCACGAAGAATCATCAAATGCTCTCGACCGTTCCATTTGAAGCGGACAGCCCCCCATTGGGGCGCCGGCAGGCGCCGCGACTCGCGGTACTGCCGGAGAACAGCCTAGCGCAGGGCGCCGATTTCGCCAACGCGGCGTGTTTTCGCGCCGATTTTCGGTTTCGGAACATCGGATCTATTGACATGCGGCTTTGACTTCCTATTCTTCGGCCTCATCCAGGCATCGGGCGTTGAACGCTCGATTTCCGCACTCCAGAACAGAAACAGGTTGGATGCTTTTTTCGGAACTTGGGCTTGGCCCTGACGTCCTGCGCGCCATCGAGGACAAGGGTTACACCCAACCGACGCCCATTCAGGAACAGGCAATTCCCTGTGTCCTGCAACGCCGCGACGTGCTGGGCTGCGCGCAGACGGGCACCGGCAAGACGGCGAGCTTCACCTTGCCCATGATCGACATCCTGGCGTCGGGCCGTGCCCGCGCGCGGATGCCGCGGTCGCTGATCCTGGAGCCGACGCGCGAGCTGGCGGCCCAGGTGTCGGAAAGCTTCGAGACCTACGGCAAGTACCACAAGCTCAGCATGGCGCTGCTGATCGGCGGCGAGACCTTCACCGAACAGGTGAAGAAGCTCGATCGCGGCGTGGATGTGCTGATCGCGACTCCGGGTCGTCTCATCGACCTGTTCGAGCGCGGCAACATCATGCTGAACGACATCAAGGTCTTCGTCATCGACGAGGCCGACCGCATGCTCGACATGGGCTTTATCCCGGACATCGAGCGCATCGTCAGCAAGCTGCCGAAGAACCGCCAGACCCTGTTCTTCTCGGCGACCATGCCGCCGGAAATCCGTCGTCTGGCCGATGCCTTCCTGACCCAGCCGCTTGAGATCAGCGTCGCTCCGCCCGCCTCGCCGGCGGAGACGGTCACCCAGGCGCTGGCTCTGGTCCACGAGATGGACAAGCGCAAGGCGCTGCGCCACCTGCTGCAGACCGAGGACGTCAAGAACGCCTTCATCTTCTGCAACCGCAAGCGCGACATCGCGGTCCTGCAGAAGTCGCTGGAGCGCCACGGCTTCAATGTCGGCGCGCTGCACGGCGACATGGTCCAGTCCAAGCGCACCGAGACGCTGGAGCGGTTCAAGCAGGGCGAGATCACGCTGCTGGTCTGCTCCGACGTCGCCGCCCGCGGCATCGACGTCCAGGGCCTCAGCCACGTCTTCAATTTCGACGTGCCTCTGACCCCCGACGACTATGTCCACCGGATCGGTCGCACCGGCCGCGCCGGCAAGCAGGGTCGCGCCTTCATGCTGGCCACGCCGGACGACACGAAACTGGTCGGCGCCATCACGCGCCTCATCAAGCGGGAGATTCCCATGATCGCCATCGACGGCCTGGAGACGGCCGAGTTCGGCGAGGAAGACGGCAGCTCCCGCGGGCGTGGCCGCGGCCGTGGCGGCCGTGGTGCCAAGCCGGAAGGCCGTTCGGAAGGCCGTCCGCCCCGTGGCGGCCGTGACGAGCGCGCCCCGCGTGAGGAGGCCGCCGCTCCCCGCGAGGAGCGTGCCGCTCGCGAAGAGCGTCCGGCCCGTGAAGAGCGCCCGATGCGCGAGGACCGTCCGGTTCGGGAGGAGCGTCAGCCCCGCGAATCGCTGGCCGCCGCCGAATCCCGCCGCAGCAACGAGCCGCGCCGCGACCGTGATCGCGACCGCCGCCGCCGCCGTGACGACGATGACGACGACGTGCCGGTGATCGGCTTCGGCGATCACATGCCGGCCTTCATGCTGCGCTCGGCCCGCCCGCGTCCGTCCAGCGAAGCCTCGACCGACCCGTCGCAGGAGGGCTGAGCCCGTGCAGACCATCTTCGTCATGGTCAAATGCGACCTCGGTCGCGCCTATGAAGTCGCCGATCAGGCCGTGCAGCTGATCGAACAGGTGTCGGAGGTGCATTCCATCTCCGGCCAGTATGATCTGCTGATGAAGTGCTACCTGAAGCAGGACGACGACATCGGCCGTTTCGTGACGGAGCATGTGCAGACCCTTCCCGGCGTCCGCGACACCTTTACGCTGATTGCGTACAAGGCGTTTGCATAAATCCAGGATGGCTTCGAATGACAAAAGGCCGGGCGCAATGCCCGGCCTTTTTCGTTTCACGACGTCGCTCTACCTGCCCGGTCCGCACCCCGGCCCCACCCCCGGATCGCCGGCGAAACTCCCGTCGTCCACCTGCTTGTCCGCGCCGTAATCCGGATTGATCCCCGCCGCCAGTGCCGCCAGCCGGTGGGCAGTCGCCACATGCGCCTCGCGCTCGACCGCGCGGTAATGGTCGATCACCTGTTCGCCGAATTCGGTCAGCACCGTGCCGCCGCCATGCTTGCCGCCGACCGCCGCACTCACCACCGGTTCGCGGAAGATGCGGTTCAGGTCGTCCACCAGCAGCCATGCCCGCCGATAGGACATCCCCAGCGCCCGCCCGGCGGCGGAGATCGATCCGGTCTCGCGGATCCGCTCCAGCAGGGCGATCTTGCCGGGACCGATCGAGCCGCCGGTCTCGAAATCGATGCGGATCCGCATGCGGGTCATGGCGGCCGGCCTCCCGGTCAGCGCCCGGCCGTTTCCAGCCCGTCGCCGCTCCAGGCGCCGGTCCGGAAGAAGCCGTCGATCCGCTCGCACCACGGGTCGATGTCCAGCCCGTTCGCCTCAAGCCAATCGCGGTTGAAGTAGGTCCCCATATAGCGCTCGCCGGGGTCGCAGATCAGGGTGGCGACGCTGCCTTGCCGGCCCTCGCGCATCATCTCGGCGATCAGTTCGATGGAGCCCACCAGATTGGTGCCGGTGGAGCCGCCGCAGGCGCGGCCCAGCCGCTCGCGCAGGACCCAGACGGCGGCGATGCTGGCGGCGTCGGGCACGCGGATCATCCGGTCGATCACCGTCGGCTGGAAGGATGGCTCCACCGTCGGCCGCCCGATGCCTTCGATGCCGGACCCCCGTCCGACGCCGGCCTTCGGGTCGTTGTCGCGGAATCCGGCGAAGAAGGCCGAATGCTCAGGATCGGCGACGCACACCCGCGTCGGCAGCCGTCGATAGCGGACATAGCGCCCGAAGGTGGCGGAGGTGCCGCCGGTGCCGGCGCCGCAGACGATCCAGTCCGGCACCGGATGCGGTTCCTGGGCCAGCTGATCGAAGATCGACTGGGCGATGTTGTTGTTTCCGCGCCAGTCGGTGGCGCGCTCGGCATAGGTGAACTGGTCCATGAAATGGCCGTCGCACTCGCGGGCCAGCCGCTGCGCCTCGGCACAGACCTCCGACGCGCGCTCCACCATATGGCAGCGGCCGCCATAGAACTCGATCTGCGCGATCTTGGCCGGCGAGGTGTTGCGCGGCACCACGGCGACGAAGGGCAGCTCCAGCAGTTGCGCGAAATAGGCCTCCGACACCGCCGTCGATCCCGACGACGCCTCGATCACCGTCGTGCCCTCGCGCACCCAGCCGTTGCAGATGGCGTAGAGGAACAGGGACCGCGCCAGCCGGTGCTTCAGGCTGCCGGTGGGGTGGGTCGATTCGTCCTTCAGGTACAGCGTGATCCCCTGCGCCGCCGGGATCGGCAGCCGCAGCAGGTGGGTGTCGGCCGAGCGGTTCACGTCCGCCTCGATTCGGCGCAGCGCCTCGTCGAGCCAGCCCCGGCGGGCGACGGTCGGGGCGGTTGCGGCGGGGGAGGGGATGGTCATGGCATATATCCGGCGATTGGCTGACCCCATCCATAGCGCGGATTGTTGCCGAATGCATCCGGCGCCGCACCCATTTCCCGCCGCAACAGACGGTCAGCCCTGGCGGATGCGGGCGACGAAGGCCGACACTTCGCCCAGCATGCGGTCGGCGCGCTCGCCCACCGTTCGGGCCGCGGCGGCGACCTCGGCGGAGGCCTGCCCGGTGGCGGTGGCGTGGCTGCACACGAGGTTCAGGCTGTCGGACACCGAGCTGACGCCCTGCGCCGCCTCGTTGACGTTGCGGCTGATGTCGCGGGTCGCCGCCCCCTGTTCCTCGATTGCGGCGGAGATGCTGGACGCGACGCTGTTCACCGTCTCGATGGCGCCGCCGACCCCGCGCATCGCCTCCACCACCGACGAGGTGGCGTCGGTCATGGCGGCGATCTGCGCCTGCACGTCGTCGGTGGCCTTGGCGGTCTGGTTTGCCAGGTTCTTCACCTCGCTGGCGACCACGGCGAAGCCCTTGCCGGCCTCGCCGGCGCGGGCGGCCTCGATGGTGGCGTTCAGGGCCAGCAGGTTTGTCTGCTCGGCGATGGAGCGGATCAGATCGACCACCTCCACCGTGCGCCGGGCGACTCCGTCCAACTGCTCGATCAGGGCGTAGGTGCGGCGCACATCCTCCACCGCGCGGGCCGAGCCGGTGGTCGATTCGGCGATCTGCTGGGCGATCTCGCGGATGGAAGCGGCCAGTTGCTCGGTTGCACCCGCCACCGCCTGGACATTGCCGGAGGTCGTCCCGGCGGCGCGGGCGGCGCCGTCCATCAGCCGGGTGGTCTGTTCCGCCCCGCTGCTCATCGCGCCCGATGTGTGGGTCAGCTGCCCGGCCGACTCGGCGACCGAACGGACCAGGGCGCCGACCGTGCTTTCGAACTCGTCGGCCAGCCGCTTCATGGTGGCGCGGCGGGCCTCATCGGCCTCCCGTTCCAGCGCGGCATGGCGGCGGCGCAGATCCTCCGCCTCGATGGCGCTGAGACGCAGGGTTTCCACCGAGCGGGCCAGCGCCCCCACCTCGTCGGGGCGGTCGGTGCCGGCGACCTGGGCGGCGAGATCGCCCTTGGCGATTCGGCCGGTGGCGGCGGCGATGCCGTCCAGCCCCTTGCCGATGCGCGACACCAGCTGGAAACCGAACAGCCCGAGAACCAGCGCCGCCGCCAGCGTCACCGCCAGCGTGTTGATCAGCGTGCTGCGGAAAGCGGCATCGACGTCGTCGATATAGACGCCGGTGCCGATCATCCAGCCCCACGGCTCATAGATCGCGGCATAGGCCAGCTTCGGAAACGGTTCGGTGCCGCCGGCCTTGGGGAAGTTGTAGATCAGCGTGCCGTCGCCGCTGCGCGCCGAGTCGATCAGCCCGCGAATCACCAGAACGCCGTTGCTGTCCTTGAAATCGGCCAGTTTGCGGGTGCCTTCCAGGTCGGGACGGACACCATGGAACACGTTGGTGCCGTCGAACTCGTACCCGAACATGTATTCGTTGCCGAAGAAGCGCAGGGCACGCAGCGCGGCCTTGGCGCGGGCCTGCGCCTCTTCCCGGCTGAACTCGCCCTTCGCGGCGCGCGCGTCGTAGGACTTCATGAGCGACAGCGAGGTCTGCACCACCGCCTGGATCGAGTTGCGGTATCCCTCGACCATGGTCTCGCGCTTCGACGTCGCGGACCAGATTCCGGCCACCAGGATGGTGGCGAGGAACAGCCCCTGAAGGATCAGGAGCTTCGCCTTGATGCTGTTGAGTTTGGTGAACATTGCCCAGCCCCACACGATGCGCGCGCCACCACGGCCGTCGCCTGCAGACACGGCATAGTGCGCCTCGCTAATTGATCTAACGCTAATACGAAGTGTGCCACATACTGGAGTACTTCGCGACTGCGCAATCTCTAACGTGGGCCTAGGAATAATCCGGATGGAAAGGCGGCCGGTTGTGACCATCGCCAGCCTCCGGGTTACACCTGATGGCGAAGTCTGGCAGGATGCGGCGCTATGACGCTGATCGCTTATCCGCTCTCGGGCGCGTTGCCCGACATCCGCCCGGCCCGTCCGACCCGCGACTGGATCGACTCCCTGCCGGAGCAGTACGGCTATCGCTGCCTGCCGCTGAACATTGCCAGCATGCATGGATGGGAGGTCTGCTGCCCCGTGCGGGTGACGGCGGTGTGGGACGGCGGAGTCGGCGTCGAGGCCATCACCGTCACCGCGGAGGAGCCGCATCCCCTGCTGCCCGCCAGCCATTTCGGCAGCGGCGTGCTGACCTTCCACGTCGCCGCGCTGTTCCGCACGCCGCAGGGCGTCAACCTGATGGTGACCGGCCCACTGAACCATCCGAAGCACGGCATCATGGGCCTGTCGGGGATCATCGAGACCGACTGGTCGCCCTATCCCTTCACCATGAACTGGAAATTCACCGCGCCCGGCGTACCGGTGACCTGGGAGAAGGGCGAACCCTTCGCCCATCTGATGCCGGTCCAGCGCGGATTGGTTGAAAGCCTGACGCCGGAGGTCCGCGACCTCGACAGCGATCCGGAGACGGCGGCCCAGTACCGCGCCTGGGCGGCCTCGCGCAGCCAGTTCAACAGCGACCTGCAGACGCCGGGCAGCGCCGCGGCGCAGGAACGCTGGCAGAAGGGCTACTACCGCGGCAAGCAGCCCGACGGCACGGACGGCCCGCCCGGCCATGAGATCAAGGTCCGGGCGAAACCGTTTCCGAACAGATAGTTACAGCGTGTCCTGAATGCTGCGCACGAACTCCGGCAGGCCGACCTGACGGCGGCGGCGCAGCCGTTCGGCGTGCAGGATCGACTCGACCGCGTTGATGCTCTCGTTCACGTCGCTGTTGACGATGACGTAGTCGTATTCTGGCCAATGGCTGATCTCGTTGGACGCCTTCGCCATGCGGTTGGCGATGACCTCCTCCGAATCCTGGCCCCGGCCGCGCAGGCGGCGTTCCAGTTCGCTGACCGACGGCGGCAGGACGAAGACGCTGACCAGATCGTCGCGGGCGTTCTGCGCCAACTGCTGCGCGCCCTGCCAGTCGATGGCGAACAGCACGTCGCGCCCGGCGCCCAGCGCATCCTCCACCGCCACCCGCGGGGTGCCATAGCAGTTGCCGAAGACGCGGGCATGCTCCAGCAAGTCGCCCGTCTCCGCCATGTGGTCGAAGCGCTGCTGGTCGATGAAGTAATAATCCAGCCCTTCGGCCTCGCCGGGACGCATCGGCCGGGTCGTCACCGACACCGACATGGTGATGCCGGCATCGCGCTCAAGCAGGCCGCGGGCGATGGTGGTCTTGCCGGCACCCGACGGGGAGGACAGCACCAGCATCAGGCCGCGCCGGTGGATCAGGGAGGTGTTGGTCGGAGCCATGGCGCTCACTCGCTGTTGCCGGTTATTCGATGTTCTGGACCTGCTCGCGAAGCTGCTCGATGGAGGCTTTCAGCGACAGGCCGATGCGGGTCAGTTCGACGTCCGCCGATTTGGAGCAGAGCGTGTTGGCCTCGCGGTTGAACTCCTGACACAGGAAATCGAACCGCCGGCCGATGGCCCCGCCTTCCGCCATCAGGTCGCGCGCGGCCTGGATGTGGGCACGCAGCCGGTCCAATTCCTCGCGCACATCGGCCTTGCCGATCAGGATCGCCGCCTCCTGCGCCAGCCGGTCCTCCGACAGGGCGGGGAAGGAGCCGAGGATCGCGGCGACCTGGGCGCGCAGCTTCTCGCGCAGCGCCTCCGGCTGGGTGGAGGCGCAGGCAGAGGCCGCCTCGACCAGCCGGGCAATCTCGTCGAGATGGCCGTTCAGCACCTCGGCGATGCGGGCACCCTCGGCGAGGCGGTTGACCACCAGCTGGTCGACCAGCTTGGCCAGCTCGCCCTTAAGCACCGATTCGACGCGCTCGCGGGCCTCGGTCTCGTCCTCTTCCACCGGCTCGATGATGCCGCGGACCGCCAGCAGCGAATCCAGCCGGGGCGGTGCGGCGCCGGCCCCCTCGATCTCCCGTGCGATCTCCAAGACCTGCGCCAGGAGTTCGCGGTTGATGCGCAACTGCGACACCGCCTGGGCGCGGTTGACGGTCAAAGTCAGGTTGACGTTGCCGCGGGCCAGCCGCTTCGGCAGCTCCGCGCGCGCCACCGCCTCGACGCTGTCGAAGCCCGACGGCAGGCGGCAGCGCAGATCCAGGCTGCGGCCATTGACGCTCTTGGCCTCGAAGGTCCAGGAATAGCCGTCGCCGTGCCCGTCGACGCGCGCGAAACCGGTCATGCTGGCAATGACGGGGCGATGGGCTGGCAAAGGCGGCCTCTTTTGAAAAGCGGTGTCGATATGTGTCGTGCTTATAAACGCGACACCAACCTACAACAAGCTTCCGCGCCATGCGGCAGCCCACGAACAGGGCAGGAACTCCATGAAGCAGCCGCGGTCCATCGTCATTACCGGCGCTTCCAGCGGCATCGGCGAGGCCCTGGCTGTCCTTTACGCCGCGCCGGGTACGGCCCTCGCGCTGACCGGCCGCGACTCCGCGAGGCTGGAGGCGGTGGCCCAGCGCTGCCGCGCCGCCGGCGCCCAGGTGGAGACGGCGTTGATCGACGTGGCCGACCGCACCGCCATGGCGGGTTGGCTGGCGCAGGTGGATGCCGGAACGCCGGTCGACCTGCTGATCGCCAATGCCGGCATGTCGGCCGGCACCGGCGATGGCGGTGAGACGGAGGAGCAGGCCCGGCGCATCCTGGCGGTCAACATCGACGGCGTGCTGAACAGCATCCATCCGCTGCTTCCGGCCATGCGGGCGCGCCGACGCGGCCAGATCGCCATCATGGCGTCCCTGGCGGGATTCCGCGGCCTTCCCGGCGCGCCGGCCTATTGCGCCAGCAAGGCGATGGTCCGGGTCTATGGCGAGGCGTTGCGTGGCGATCTGGCGGGGGAGGGGGTCGGCGTGTCGGTGATCTGCCCCGGCTTCGTCAAAAGCCGGATGACTGCGGTGAACCGCTTCCCCATGCCCTTCCTGATGGAAACCGATGCGGCCGTCCGCGTCATCCGCCGTGGGCTGGAGCGCAACAGGGCGCGAATCGCCTTTCCCTGGCCGATGATGGCCGCCGTCTGGCTGCTGGCCCTGCTGCCGCCTGCCTGGACCGACGGTCTGCTGCGGCAGGCGCCGCGCAAACCCTAGGTCCCTGCCCTTGGCGGTCAGTTCAACGGCAGCCTATGTGCCGGTGCGTCGAGCCCTGTGAAGTACCGAAGCCTCCTCAGCGGTCATTCCCGCGAAGGCGGGAATCCAGTCTGTTCAGGCGCTTACATCGGAAACTCTGGTTCCCCGCCTCCGCGGGGATGACGTCCGAGAAAGTGCGACTCCGGTATGGGCAGGCGCCGCGCAAGGCGTGAGCGGCGTCAATCCACCTTGGCGTGCGCGATGGCCTCGCGGACGCTGACGCCCTTGCGCATGATGTTGTCGACCGCGCGGCCTTGGACCAGATTGATCCCCATCTTGTGGGCATAGACCAGGCTGGTCACGCTGTCGCAGCGCGCCAGGATGAACTTGCAGCGATCCTGCTCGGCGATGCGGTCGCGGAAATACTTCTCGAACTGCGGGTCCATCTCCAGCATGTCGTTGGACCAGAAGATCTTGGCATAGTCGGCGTTCAGATATTCCAGATCGAAATTCGTCACCCAGAACGGGTTCAGACCGTCCACCGCGATCTGATAGCGGCGGTCCTGCGCGAACTCCACCACCTCGTTGAACAGCGACAGATTCTCGATCAGGTCGCCTTTCGACACCTCCAGCACCACCTGACCGCGGAAGTCGATCGGCAGCCGTTCATCGAACTTGACGAAGCCGGTGGAGATGACGGTCGACAGGTTGATGTTGATGCCGATCCGCCGCCCGCGCATGAAGCTCAGTCCATGGTTCAGGGCTCGCAGAACCGACTGGTCGAGATTGGCGGTGAAGTAGTTGAACAGCCATTTGTTGGCGGTGATGTCGTAATCGGGGCAGAGACGTTCCTGCAGCAGCTTGATGGAGATGTAGAGTTCATAATACTCCATCTCCGCATCGCCGCCGCCGATGTTGGCGATGCCCTGGTTGAACAGGAAGGGCGACAGGTCGAACATCTGCATGGAGCGTTCGAGCTTGCCCAACTCCTCCAGCGTGATCGGCGGCTTGGTCTCGGTGACGTGCTGCCCGGTCTCGTTCGCCTGCAGTTCTTCGATGAAACGGATGACGTTGATGAAGTTCAACGCCAGTTCCATGATCGAATAGAGCGAGTATTCCTTGTAGGGATTCGGCCCGGTCAGCGTCGTCTTCGACAGGAAGACCTGCTCCACCGTCTGGCAGACGTCGGTGACGCCCGTCAGCTTCAGCCCCTTGTAGAGGATGATGACGTCGCCGTTGGAGATGTTGAAGGACTGCAGATAGGAGGCCTTGGTCGCCAGTTCCTGGATGATGGAGCGGACCATCATCTGGCTGGTCGGATCGCGATCCTTCAGCAGCGACAGGTGCATGTGGATCAGCCGCATGCCCTGCAGTTCGTTCTTCGCCGACCGCAGCAGGTTCAGGAGCTTGTCGTTGTCAAAATCCGGCTTCTGGTCCTTGGCGGCGGCGACGGCGGCCTGCTTTTCCGTGGTGGAAAGCCGGACACGGTCCCGTCCAACCGGTGGTCTGCCGCCAAACCTGCTCATACCTTGCTCACTCCCACAACAAGCGTCGCGCCTGCCAACCACCCATGTCTTCGGCCGCTCGTTGTTCGGCAGCCTTCTGCTTTCCGTCTGGGCGTTTCCACCCGGCCGATTCCGGCGTTTCGCACACCGGCCGGGCATGCCCGGTCCGTCCGATCATACGAAGCCGAACCGATCTTAACGGTAACTTTCTTTAAAAAGCCCTTAAGGCTAAAGTCCGGGCGCAGGAGGCACCCGGACCGCCGCAAAAGGCGCCGCAATCATCGAAGCGACGCCATCCGAAAAGGTCAAGTTTCGGATTCGGCCGAATCGGTCGTCTGGCGCGGTTCGCCAGCAGGAACGATGCGGACGCGACGATCTATGACCGCAAGTCCGATCTTTCCGTGCTTCAGAGCCAGCGCATCATTGCCGAACAGTTCGCGCCGCCAGCCCTGCATCGCCGGAATCTCTGCGCGATCATCGGCCGCCAGGGACTCCAGATCGGCCGAGGACGCCACCAGCTTCGCCGCGACATTGTTCTCGTCGCACTTCATCTTCAAAAGCACGCGCAGCAACTCGACGATCGGTTGCAGTCCGGGCGGCGGTTCCTCGCGCGGTTCGACGCGGGGCAGGGCGCTGTCCGGCAGGTCCAGCCCGGCCTGCACCGCGGCCAGCACGTCGGAGCCCTGGCGCCCTTCGGCGAAGCCGCGGCCCAGACCGCGGGTGCGGGCGAGATCGTCGACGGTGGTCGGCGCGTGGGCGGCGATCTCCAGCAGCGCCTCGTCGCGCAGAACGCGGGAACGCGGCTGGTCGCGGCGCTGGGCCTCGCGCTCGCGCCACGCCGCCAATTCTTTCAACACGGCCATGAAGCGCGGCTTGTTGGTCCGCACCTTCAGCCGCATGTAGGAGCTTTCCGGATCGACCTGATAGGTGGCCGGGTCGGTCAGGATCGCCATCTCCTCTTCCAGCCAGTGCGAACGGCCGGAACGGGCGAGGCGGCGCTTCAGCTTCTCATAGGCCGGGCGCAGGTGGATGACGTCGGACAGGGCGTAGGTCAGCTGCCGGTCGGTCAGTGGGCGGTGCGACCAGTCGGTGAAGCGGCTGGACTTGTCGATGCGGGCGCCGGCCAGCTTGGTCACCAGCGTCTCGTAGCCGACGCTCTCGCCGAAGCCGCAGACCATCGCCGCGACCTGGGTATCGAACAGCGGATGCGGGATCTGGCCGGACAGATGCCAGAATATCTCCACATCCTGCCGGGCGGCGTGGAACACCTTCAGTACCGACGGGTCGCTCATCAGCGCGAACAGCGGCGCCAGGTCGATGCCCTCGGCCAGCGGGTCGATGGCGACCGCGCCGTCGGGCCCGCCGACCTGCACGAGGCACAGTTGCGGCCAATAGGTCTTTTCCCGCAGGAACTCGGTGTCGACCGTGATGTACTCGGTCCCTGCCAGCGACTGACAGAAGGCCTGAAGGGCGTCGGTTGTCGTGATGAGCGTCATGGTTGCTTCATACACGACCGAACGGGTGCTTGAAAGTCCGCCGACGCGCGGAGCCGATGCGCGTTGCAAAAGGGCATGCCGGCCGGGCAGGCGGGCGGATTTTCCCGCTCCGCTTATCCCACGGCCCCGGCGGTGTTAAACTGGGCTCCGGCGGACGGACTGCCGGCGGATGGAACGGTTGAACAGGGTGGCCCAGGATGTTTCATACCGTTTCAAACGTTCCATCCGGGCTCCCGCCGCACTGCACCGCACCCTATCGCGGCTTGACTTTCGCGCGCGTCCGGTGTGGTGTGTCGAACCGCTTTTTCCGCCGGAATCCGCCCTTTTCAAGGTGTTTCGACCCATGCACCCCTACCGCACGCACACCTGCGGCCAGCTTCGTGAAGAGAATGCCGGTGAAACCGTCCGCCTGTCGGGCTGGATGAACCGGAAGCGCGACCATGGACAGCTGCTGTTCATCGACCTGCGCGACCATTACGGCCTGACGCAGTGCGTGGTCGATACCTCCAACCCGGCCTTCGAGGTCGCCAACCGGCTGAAGCTGGAATCGGTCATCACCGTCACCGGCAAGGTGGTGAAGCGCACGGCCGAGACCATCAACGACAAGCTGCCCACCGGCCGCATCGAACTGCAGATCGCCGAGCTGACCGTTGAAGGCGAGGCGGAGCAGATCCCGCTGCAGGTCAACCAGGACACCGACGCCGGCGAGGACGTGCGCCTGCGTTACCGCTTCCTCGACCTGCGCCGCGAGCGCATCCACGAGAACATCATGCTGCGGTCGCGCGTGATCGCCTCGGCGCGCCGCCGCATGATCGACCAGGGCTTTACCGAGTTCCAGACGCCGATCCTCACCGCCTCCTCGCCCGAGGGCGCGCGCGACTATCTGGTGCCGAGCCGCAACCATCCCGGCAAGTTCTACGCCCTGCCGCAGGCGCCGCAGCAGTTCAAGCAGCTGCTGATGGTCGCCGGCTTCGACCGCTACTTCCAGATCGCTCCCTGTTTCCGCGACGAGGACGCCCGCGCCGACCGCAGCCCGGGCGAGTTCTACCAGCTCGATTTCGAGATGTCCTTCGTCACCCAGGAAGACGTCTTCGCCGCCATCGAGCCGGTGCTGCACGGCATCTTCGACGAGTTCGGCGGTTTCCGCCGCGAGTCGAAGCCGGTCATCGACGGCCTGCCGTTCCGCCGCATCTCCTTTGCCGAATCGATGCTGAAGTACGGCAACGACAAGCCGGACCTGCGCAACCCCCTGGTCATCACCGACGTGACCGAGGTGTTCAAGCGCGACGACGTCGAATTCCGCGCCTTCAAGCAGACGCTTGAGAAGGGTGGCGTCGTCCGCGCCATCCGCGCTCCGAAGGTCTCCGACCGTCCGCGCAGCTTCTTCGACAAGCTGAACGATTGGGCTCGCGGTCTCGGCGCTCCAGGCCTCGGCTACATCGTCATGGAAGCCGGCGGCGGCAAGGGTCCGATCGCCAAGTTCGTGCCGGAAGCCGCACAGGCCGCCTTGCGCGACCTGGCCGGTCTTGAGGACGGCGACGCCATCTTCTTCGTCTGCGATCAGGCAGGCCCGGCGGCCAAGCTGGCCGGCCTCGCCCGCACCCGCATCGGCGAGGAGCTGGACCTGATCGAGAAGAACGCCTTCCGCTTCTGCTGGATCGTCGACTTCCCGATGTACGAGCTGGACGAGGAGACCAACAAGGTCATCTTCAGCCACAACCCGTTCTCCATGCCCCAGGGCGGCCTGAAGGCGCTGGAGACGATGAACCCGCTCGACATCAAGGCCTATCAGTACGACATCGTCTGCAACGGCGTGGAGCTGTCGTCCGGCGCCATCCGTAACCATCTGCCGGAAGTGATGTACAAGGCTTTCGAGATTGCCGGCTATCCGCCGGAGGAACTGGAAGCCCGATTCGGCGGCATGCTGAGCGCGTTCAAGCTGGGCGCACCGCCGCACGGCGGTTCGGCTCCGGGCATCGACCGCATCGTCATGCTGCTGGCCGACGAGCCGAACATCCGCGAAGTCATCGCCTTCCCGCTGAACCAGCGGGCCGAAGACCTTCTGATGCAGGCCCCGGCGCCGGTCGACACCGCCCGCCTGCGGGAGCTGCACCTGAAGCTCGACCTGCCGAAGCCGAAGGTCGCCGCGCCGTCCGCGCCGCAGGCGTAAAGGAACTTTCGCCGGTCTTTGGCGGTTTGGTGAAAAGGCCATCCGGACGCTGGTCCGGGTGGCCTTTTTCCTTGTCAACATGCGCGTGCGGGGCTATGTAAGCGCCGTCGTCAAAACCTCACGCGGGCTGGCGGACCCTCGGTTTTACTCCGATGGCCCGATCCGGTGTCTTCAGCCATGGTTTCCATGCGCCGTCGACAATGCCCGCGGCGGAGCAACCGGAAAAAGGGATTTTTTCCACATGACCATGCCCACCTTCACCATGCGCCAGCTGCTGGAAGCCGGTGTCCACTTCGGTCACCACACCCGCCGCTGGAACCCGAAGATGAACCAGTACATCTTCGGCGTGCGCAATGGCGTGCACATCATCGACCTCGAGCAGACCGTCCCGATGCTGCACCGCGCCCTGCAGGCCGTGCGTGACGTCGTCGCCGGCGGTGGCCGCGTCCTGTTCGTCGGCACCAAGCGCCAGGCCCAGGAGCGCATCGCCGAGGCTGCCGCCAAGTGCGGCCAGTACTACGTCAACCACCGCTGGCTCGGCGGCATGCTGACCAACTGGAAGACGATCTCCCAGTCGATCAAGCGCCTGCGCGAGATGGAAGAGCGTCTGGGCGGCGACACCTCGGGCCTGACCAAGCGCGAAGTGCTGGAGCTGACCCGCGAGCGCGACAAGCTGGAGCGTGCGCTGGGCGGCATCAAGGAGATGGGCGGCCTGCCGGACGTCATCTTCATCATCGACACCAACAAGGAGTCGATCGCGGTCAAGGAAGCCAACAAGCTGGGCATCCCGGTCATCGCGGTCCTCGACAGCAACTCCGATCCGGACGGCGTGGCCTTCCCGATCCCCGGCAACGACGACGCCCTGCGCGCCATCGAGCTGTACTGCGACCTGACGGTCGGCGCCGTGCTTGACGGCCTGCAGGCCGAGATGAGCGCCGCCGGCATCGACGTCGGCGCCGCCGAGGACGCCCCGGCCGAACAGCTGCCGGAGGAAGAGACCGCCGCCGAGACCGCCCAGGCCTGACCCTGACGGTTCAAGGGCAGCCGGGCCTTATGACCTATGGCCCGGCTGCCTTTTTTATGGGTTGCCACCCGTTTTGACTTTGTGACTCAATCCGATCCGCCTGCCGGATCGCTTGGAAGGAAGAGGGCGCAACATGGCCGAGATTACCGCCTCGCTCGTCAAGGAACTGCGCGAGAAGACCGGCGCGGGCATGATGGACTGCAAGAAGGCGCTGAACGAGACGCAGGGCGACCTCGAGGGCGCCGTCGACTGGCTGCGCAAGAAGGGCCTCGCCGCCGCTGCGAAGAAGTCGGGCCGCGTCGCCGCCGAGGGTCTGGTCGCCGTCGCCACCGCCGGCACCAAAGGTGCGGTCGTCGAGGTGAACGCCGAGACCGACTTCGTGGCCCGCAACGACAAGTTCCAGGCGTTCGCCGCCAAGGCCGCCGAGCTGGCCCTGACCACCGCCGGCGACGTCGAGACGCTGAAGGCCGCGACTTATCCGGGCACCTCGCACACCGCCCAGGACGAGCTGACCAGCCTGATCGCCACCGTCGGCGAGAACATGAACCTGCGCCGCGCCGTTACCCTGTCGGTTTCGGCCGGTGTCGTCGTCAGCTATGTCCACTCGGCCATCGCGCCGGGCCTGGGCAAGATCGGCGTCCTGGTCGCCCTGGAGTCGACCGGCGACACGGCCAAGCTGGCCGATCTCGGCAAGCAGATCGCCATGCACATTGCCGCCGCCCGTCCGGATGCGCTGGACATCGCCGATGTCGACAGCTCGTCGCTGGAGCGTGAGCGCAGCGTGCTGGCCGAGCAGGCCCGCGCTTCGGGCAAGCCGGAGAACATCATCGAGAAGATGGTCGAAGGCCGCGTCCGAAAGTACTACGAGGAAGTCTGCCTGCTGGAGCAGACCTACGTGATCGACGGCGAGACCAAGGTCCGCAAGGTGGTGGAGAACGCCGCCAAGGACGTTGGCGCTCCGGTCAAGGTGACGGCCTTCACCCGCTTCGCGCTGGGCGAGGGCATCGAGAAGGCCCAGTCGGACTTCGCCGCCGAAGTCGCCGCCGCCGCCGGCGGTCAGGGCTGAGACCGCTAAGGTCGAACGCTTAAGGTCCGCGAGCCGAATTCTGAAACAGCAAGGGAGCGTTCCCCCCATGGTCGAATCCACCGGGACCACCGCACCGACCGAGGACGTCCGCTACAAGCGCGTCCTCCTCAAGGTGTCGGGCGAGGCGCTGATGGGTCAGCGCGACTATGGTCTGGACCCGGAGATGGTGAACCGCATCGCCAACGAGGTGAAGGCGGTCATCGCACTCGGCGTCCAGGTCTGTCTGGTCATCGGCGGGGGGAACATCTTCCGGGGTGTGAAGGGTGCGGCGAACGGTATGGAGCGTGCCTCGGCCGACTATATCGGCATGCTCGCCACCGTGATGAACGCGCTCTCGATGCAGAGCGCGCTCGAACGGATGGGCGTCAGCACGCGGGTGCAGTCGGCCATCCCCATGTCGACGGTCTGCGAGCCCTACATCCGGCGCCGCGCCGTCCGTCACATGGAAAAGGGCCGGGTGGTGATCTTCGCCGCCGGCACCGGCAACCCCTTCTTCACCACCGACACCGCCGCGGCGCTGCGCGCCTCCGAAATGGGCTGTGACGGTCTGCTGAAGGGGACGCAGGTCGACGGCGTCTATACCGCCGATCCGAAGAAGGATCCGTCGGCCCAGCACTACGAACGCCTTACCTACATGGACGTCCTGACCAAGGATCTGCAGGTGATGGACGCTTCGGCGATCGCGCTGTCGCGCGAGAACCACATTCCCATTCTGGTCTTCTCGATCCACACGCCCGGCGCCTTCGCCGAAGTGATGCAGGGCCGTGGCAAGCACACCATCATAACGGAAGAAAGGGAGTAGGCCCGTGGCTGCGCCCGACCTATCGGATCTGAAGCGCCGCATGGAAGGCGCGCTTGAGTCGTTTCGCAAGGAACTGGGCGGTCTGCGTACCGGCCGCGCCTCGTCCAATCTGCTCGAACCGGTGATGGTGGAGGCCTATGGCAGCCGCATGCACCTGCGCGAGGTCGCGACGGTTTCCGTACCGGAGCCCCGCCTGATCTCGGTGCAGGTGTGGGACCGCGGCATGACCAAGGCGGTCGAGAAGGCCATCCGCGACAGCGGGCTGGGCCTGAACCCGCAGGCCGAGGGGCAGGTCATCCGCGTGCCGCTGCCCGACTTGACGCAGGAGCGCCGCGCCGAACTGGCGAAAGTCGCGCACAAGTACGCCGAGCAGTGCCGCGTCGCCATCCGCAACATCCGTCGCGACGGCATGGACGGCCTGAAGAAGGCCGAGAAGGCCAGCGAGATCACCCAGGACGAACACAAGGTCCAGGCGGACAAGGTGCAAGTGCTGACCGATCAGCACATCAAGCTGGTCGACGACTCGCTTGCGCAAAAAGAAAAGGAAATCATGCAGGTCTGATCCGGAATGCGCGACGCGGACGACAACCGGTCCAACACGGCCCCAGGGCATGTCGCCATCATCATGGATGGCAACGGGCGCTGGGCCAAGGCGCGCGGCCTGCCGCGCACCGCCGGTCACAAGAAGGGCGTGGACGCCGTCCGCCGCACCGTGGAAGCGGCGCGCGAACTTGGCATCGGCACTCTGACGATCTTCAGCTTCTCCTCGGAGAACTGGCGCCGGCCGGAGGAAGAGGTCAGCGACCTGATGGGTCTGCTGCGCTTCTACCTGCGCAGCGAGGTTGCCGAACTGCACCGGGCGGGCGTCCGCCTGCGGGTGATCGGTGACCGTACGCGACTGTCGGAGGACATCAACCGGCTGATCGACAATGCCGAGGGTCTGACCCGCGACAACAAGGTCATGACGCTCGTGGTCGCGCTCAGCTACGGATCGCGCCTGGAGATCGTCCATGCCGCCCGCCGGTTGGCGGAAGAGGTCGCCGCAGGACGTCTGAAGCCCGAGGCGATCGACGAAGACGCGCTGTCGGCGCGGCTCTACACGGCCGATATTCCGGACCCCGACCTGATCATCCGCACCAGCGGCGAGAAGCGGATCAGCAATTTCCTGCTGTGGCAGGCGGCCTATGCCGAGCTGGTCTTCGTCGATACGCTCTGGCCCGATTTCACCAAGCGCGATCTGGAGGCGGCGATTGAAGAGTTCCACCGACGGGAACGCCGCTTCGGCGCCACCACCGCCGGGTCGCGCTGACACGCCGGCTTCATCCGACGTGCCGGCCAAGCCATCCAAGGCAGGGGACCTCAAGGTTCGCGTGCTGTCGGCACTGGTCATGGCGCCGGTCGTGCTGGGCGCCGTCTGGATTGGCGGCTGGGTGTTCCATGCCCTGATCGCCTTCGGATCGGTGATCGCTGTGTCCGAATGGACCAGCATCGTCCCCAGCGCCCGCCGTCTGCCGGCCCGCATCATGGCGGCGGCCGGCATCGTCGTTGCGTTGATGGCGCAGATCGCCGCCGGCCCGGCCGCCGGTTTGGGAGCGGCTGCAGCCTTCGCCGTTCTGACAGCCATCATCGGCGGCGGCAGCGACCGCAACCTGCTCGGGTTTGGCGTCTTCTATGTCGCTGTCGGCATGGCCGGCCTGACGTGGCTGCGCGATCTGCCGGATGCGGGGCTGTCGCTCTTCCTGTTCGTTCTCATTGCCATCTGGGCGACCGACATCGGCGCCTATGCCGCGGGCCGCAGCATCGGCGGGCCTAAGCTGGCGCCGCGCATCAGCCCGAAGAAGACCTGGGCCGGCCTGATCGGCGGCATGGCCTCGTCGGCCCTGTTCGGCTGGCTGGTGGCTCTGGCCTTCGGAGCGGCGCGCCCGGACATCGCTTTGGCGGTGGGCGCTGCCGTCGCCGTGGTCGGGCAGGCCGGTGACCTGTTCGAATCGGCGGTCAAGCGGCGCTACAATGTGAAGGACAGCGGCCAGCTCATTCCCGGGCATGGCGGCATCCTCGACCGCATCGACGGGCTTCTGGCCGCGGCCCCGGTGCTGGCCCTGTTTCACGCGGCCGTTGGATCGGTTCTGTCATGGTGGTGAAAGCGGGAGCGGGGCCTGATGCGCCGCGCAGCGTAACGATTCTCGGGTCTACGGGCTCGGTCGGGACGCAGACCGTGGATCTGGTCTCCCGCGATCCGGATCGTTTTCCGGTGGAGGCGCTGACCGCCAATCGCAACGTCGCGCTGCTGGCCCGTCAGGCCCGGCAGTTGAACGCCCGCTTGGCGGTGGTCGCCGATCCGGCCGCCTATGCCGAGTTGAAGAGCCTGCTCTCCGGCACCGGCATCGAGGTCGCCGCCGGGTCCGAAGCGGTTGCCGCCGCGGCGGAGCGTCCGGCCGACTGGGTGATGGCTGCCATCGTCGGCGCCGCAGGTTTGGAGCCGACGCTCGCCGCCGTGCGGCGTGGCGCCATCGTCGCCTTCGCCAACAAGGAGGTCCTGGTCTGCGCCGGCGCCTTGATGATGGAGGAGGTGAAGGCCCACGGCGCGACGCTGCTGCCGGTCGACAGCGAACATTCCGCCATCTATCAGGTCTTCGATTTCGACCGCACCGAAAGCGTCGCCCGTCTGATCCTGACGGCGTCCGGCGGTCCCTTCCGCACCAGGGATCGCGCCTTCATGGCCGCTGCCACGCGGGAACAGGCGGTCGCCCATCCGACCTGGGACATGGGCGCCAAGATTTCGGTGGACAGCGCCACGATGATGAACAAGGGGCTGGAACTGATCGAAGCCCACTTCCTGTTCGGCGTCCCGGAAGAGCGTATCGACGTGCTGGTCCACCCGCAGTCCGTCATCCATTCGCTGGTCGAATATGTCGACGGCTCGGTCCTGGCGCAGCTCGGCACACCCGACATGCGCACGCCGATCGCCTACGCGCTCGGCTGGCCCGCCCGCATCGCCACGCCGGCCGAGCGGCTCGATCTGGTCAAGGCGGCGACGCTGACCTTCGAGGCCCCCGATCCCGTGCGTTTCCCCGCACTTCGGCTGGCCCGGGCCGCCTTGCAAAGCGGGGGGGGCGCTCCTACTATACTCAGTGCCGCCAACGAGGTGGCCGTCCAGGCGTTTCTCGACCGTCGGATCGGCTTCCTCGACATCGAACGGATCGTCGAGGAGACGTTGACGGCGTTGCCCCACCGCCCGCTGCGCGATCTCGCCGCCGTGCGGGAGGCCGACGCGGACGCAAGGCGGGATGCCGCCGGACGCGTTGAGGCCATCGGTGCGACGGCGGTTGGCAGCCGATGATCCGCGTTCGAGGCGCTGGAAGGCGCAAGGGTTGATATGGACGTTATCGGCGGTTTCTGGACCTCGGTGCTGGCCTTTCTGCTGGTCCTCACCGTGCTCGTCTTCGTGCACGAGCTTGGTCACTATCTGATCGCGCGCCGCAACGGTGTGCGGATCGAGACCTTCTCCATCGGCTTCGGACCGGAGCTGTTCGGCTTCACCGACCGGGCGGGCACCCGCTGGAAGTTCAGCGCGCTGCCGCTCGGCGGCTACGTCAAGATGTTCGGCGATGCCGATCCGGCCAGCACGCCGGGCGCCCATCTGACCGCCATGTCGGCGGAGGAGCGCGCGGTGTCCTTCCACCACAAGCGGGTGGGGCAGCGTGCGGCGATCGTCGCAGCCGGGCCGATCGCGAATTTCGTATTCTCCATCGTCGTTCTTTCCCTGCTGTTCATGACCGCCGGCCAATCCTTCACCCCGCCGGACGTCGGCGGCATTCAGCCCGGCAGCGCGGCGGAACGGGCGGGCATCCAACCGGGTGACCTGATCCTGTCGGTCGACGGCACCGGGGTTCAACGATTCGAGGAAATCCGGCAGATCGTTTCGATCCGCCCGGGCGAACCTCTCGCCATCGAACTGAAGCGCGATGGGCGGGTGATGACCCTGACCGCCACACCGGAGTCGCAGACCGTCACCGACCGACTCGGCAACGCTCACCAGATCGGCCTGCTCGGGATCAGCCGCGGCAGCGTCGGTATGATGCGTCACGACCCCCTGACTGCGGTCTGGCAGGCGGGACGTGAAGTCGCAGGCATGATCACCGGCACCTTCACCGCATTGGGCCAGATGGTCCAGGGATCGCGCGGGACGGAGGAGTTGGGCGGGCCGCTGCGCATCGCCCAGATGTCGGGCGAGGTCGCGCAATCCGGCTGGTATCCGCTGGTCTGGTTCATGACTTTCCTGTCGGTGAACCTGGGACTGATCAACCTGTTTCCGGTTCCGATGCTGGACGGCGGCCACCTGCTTTTTTACGGCATCGAAAAGCTGCTCGGCCGGCCGCTTGGAGCGCGAGCGCAAGAATACGGTTTCCGAATTGGATTGGCCTTGGTATTAACGCTCATGGTCTTCGCCACGTGGAACGACCTTGTTCAACTGCGCGTGGTCGATTTCTTCCGGGGACTGGTTTCCTAAAGCCAGCCCCTTGCCAGGGAGCGTGATTTGCCGGTGTCGAGCAAAGTTCTGGTGGCGGGCCTGATGGCCGGCTGCGCCATGACGACGGTGTCTGTCGCCCTCGCCCAAACCGCCGCCTCGCCCGGGCGGGCGCCGGCGGTCACCGGGTCCACGGTCACCCAGGTGTTCAGTGGCGGTACGGTGCGCGACATCCGGGTCGAAGGCACCCAGCGCATCGAACCCTCCACGGTCCGCTCCTACCTGACCGTTCAGCCCGGCGACCCCTTCGATCCCGACCGGATCGACCAGTCGCTGAAGTCGCTGTTCAACACCGGTCTGTTTGCCGACGTCGTGCTGAAGCGCGAGGGCGATACGCTGGTGGTCACGGTGGCGGAGAACCCGATCATCAACCGCATCGCGTTCGAGGGCAACCGGCGCATCGAGAAGGACACGCTGGAGAAGGAAATCCAGCTGCGTCCGCGTGTCGTCTATACCCGGACGCGGGTCCAGTCCGACGTTCAGCGCATCCAGGAAATTTACCGGCGGCAAGGCCGCTTTGGCGCGACGGTCGAGCCGAAGATCATCCAACTCGACCAGAATCGCGTCGATCTGGTGTTCGAGATCAATGAAGGCGTGCGCACCGGCGTGCGCGGCATCACCTTCATCGGCAACGAGCATTTCTCGGACGGAACTCTGCGCGAGAACATCCAGACCAAGGAATCGGCCTGGTGGCGGTTCCTGTCGTCGGATGACAATTACGATCCGGACCGCCTAAACTACGATCGCGACCTGCTGCGCCGCTTCTACCTGAAGGAAGGCTATGCCGATTTCCGCGTCGTGTCGGCGGTGGCCGAACTGACTCCGGACAAATCGGATTTCTTCATCACCTTCACCATCGAGGAAGGTGAGCGCTACAAGTTCGGCAAGGTCGATATCAAGACATCGCTGAAGCAGCTCGACCCCACGGTTCTGCAGAACAGCGTCACCACCACCGAAGGCGACTGGTACAACGCCCAGAAGGTGGAAGACACCATCACGAAGCTGACCAACGCGGTCGGCGACCTGCAGTACGCCTTCGTCGACGTCCGTCCGCGGATTTCGCGCAACCGCGAAACCCACACCATTGACATCACCTACGAGATCAACGAGGGGCCGCGCACCTTTGTCGATCGCATCGATATCTCCGGCAACGTCCGGACGCTCGACAAGGTGATTCGCCGCGAGATGCTGCTGTCCGAAGGCGACCCCTTCAACGCGTCGAAGCTGAAGCGGTCGGAACAGCGCATCAAGGACCTCGGCTTCTTCGAGCGTGTGAACATCACGACGTCCGAGAGCAGCGCGCCGGATCGCACCGTCGTCAACGTCGACGTGGCAGAGCAATCCACCGGTGAAATCTCCATCGGTGCGGGCTTCTCGACCTCCGACGGCCCCTTGGGCGACTTCTCGATCCGTGAGCGTAATCTTCTCGGTCGTGGCCAGGATCTGCGTCTGGGCGCCACGCTGTCCGGCCGGCGCCAGCTGTACGATATCTCCTTCACGGAGCCGTACTTCATGGACCGCGACCTGTCGGCCGGTGTCGACATTTTCCGGACGCGCTACAACTACCAGGACGAAAGCTCGTTCAACGAAAAGAACACCGGCTTCGCCCTGCGCCTCGGCTATCCGCTGACCGAGCGTCTGCGCCAGCGCGTTTACTATCAGCTGCAGGACACGCTGATCGAGGAAGTGCCGACCACCGCGTCGAAGTACATCCAGGAGCAGCGCGGTGAGCGTTTGACCTCGCTGATCGGCCAGGAGCTGACCTACGACGTCCGCAACAGCAAGCTGACGCCGACCGAGGGGTACTTCGTCCGCCTGACCAACGACATCGCGGGTCTCGGTGGGTCGGTGCGCTTCCTGCGGAACAAGCTGGCTGCCGGCTACTACGTGCCGCTCGGCGAAGATCAGTGGGTGCTCAGCACCACCGGCGAAATCGGCTACATCCACGGCCTCGGCAAGAAGGTCGATCTTGGCGACCGCTTCTTCATCGGCGGCGACACCCTGCGCGGCTTCAACACCGCCGGCATCGGTCCGCGGGATATTTCGACCGGCGACGCTCTGGGCGGTACGCGCTATGCCCGCGCCTCGGTGGAAATGAGCTTCCCCTTCGGCCTGCCGGAGGAATTCGGTCTGCTCGGCCATGCCTTCACCGATGTCGGCACGCTGGGAAAGGTCGATATCAGCGATCCGAACGTCAAGGATGACGAGAGCATCCGCGTTTCCATCGGCACCGGCGTGTCGTGGAAGTCGCCGTTCGGCCCCATCCGGCTCGATGTCGCCCTGCCGATCCGCAAGGAAGGCTACGACAAGAAAGAGCTTATCCGTTTCAGCTTCGGAACCAGGTTCTAAGATGCAATCCACCTTGTCGAAGACGCCGTTCCGCGTCGCCGCCCTGTCGGCCGTTACGGCTGCCGGTCTCATCTTCGCCGCGACCTCGGCCATGGCCCAGGCGGCTCCGGCCCAATCGGCGCCCAAGACCGACGCCCCGAAGGCCGATGTGCCGGGTCCGGGTGCGGAGCTTAAGGCGCCGGTCATTGCCGTGATCGACGTCCAGAAGATCATGCAGGAATCCGCCGCGTCGAAGGGCATTACCAAGTCCTTCGAATCGCTGCGCGATTCCTACCAGAAGGAAATTTCCGCGCTGGAGGACAAGCTCCGGAAGAACGAGGACGAGCTGCGCAAGCAGCAGACCGTCCTGTCGCCGGAAGCTCTCGCCAACAAGCGCCGCGATTTCGAAAAGCAGGTCGCAGACGTGCAGAAGACGGTGCAGAACCGCAAGCGTGCTCTGGAGACCAGCCTGAACGAAGCGATGGCCGTCGTTCACAAGACGATGGTCGAGGTGGTCGCCGACATCTCGCGCGAGCGCGGGGCGAACCTCGTTCTGGCCCGCCAGCAGTTCGTTCTGGTCGACACGCAGCTCGACGTCACCGACGCGGTGATGGAGCGCGTGAACAAGAAGCTGCCCCAGGTTGCGCTGAACGTTCCCAAGCAGTGATGCCTGTCTGAACAGGGCCGTCGCCATCCCGAGCGGGGACGGTGGCGGCCCTGTCCCGTTTCCGGGTTCGGCGGTTGCGGTCGCCGCGGAAATGGGGCAAGAAGGCGGAGCAAACAATAAGGCACCGGTGTTCCCAATTGGGGCGACGGTGCCCATTTCCCTGAAACGGGGAATGCTGAACTCTATCGGTTGGTGGAAAGGCGGGCGGCCGGGCAATGGACGTGACGGCGGACAACAACGCGCAAAGCAATAAGATCGACGACATCGACATCACGCGGATCATGAAGATGATCCCGCATCGCTACCCGATCCTGATGATCGACCGGGTGATCGATGTGACCCTGGGCGAAGGCGCCACGGGCGTGAAGAATGTCACGATCAACGAGCCTTTCTTCCAGGGCCATTTCCCGTCGCGCCCGGTCATGCCCGGCGTGCTGATCATCGAGGCGATGGCCCAGACCTCCGCCGTGCTGGTCGTGGCGACCCTGGGTCCCGACGCCGAAGGCAAGCTGGTCTATTTCATGACCGTCGACGAGGCTCGATTCCGCCGCCCCGTCACCCCCGGCGACACCATCCACATCCACGTCACCAAGCAGCGTCAGCGCGCCAACGTGTGGAAGTTCAAGGGCGAGGCCAAGGTCAACGGCGTCCTCGTCGCTGAAGCCGTCTATTCCGCCATGATCCTGGACGAAAAATGACCGTTTCCATCCATCCGTCCGCCATCGTCGATCCTGCGGCCAAGCTGGGGGAGGGGGTCGACATCGGCCCCTTCTGCGTCGTCGGTCCCGACGTCACTCTGGGCGACGGCGTTCGGCTGGTTTCGCATGTTGCGGTCGACGGGCGCACCACGATAGGCGCGGAAACCGTCATCTATCCCTTCGCGTCCATCGGACACCGGCCGCAGGATCTGAAGTTCCATGGCGAGCCGTCGGAGCTCGTCATCGGTGCGCGCAACCAGATTCGCGAACATGTGACGATGAACCCGGGCACCGAGGGTGGCGGCATGATCACCCGCGTCGGTGACGATGGGCTGTTCATGATGGGCTCGCATGTGGCCCATGACTGCATCGTCGGCGACCACGTCATCATGGCGAACAACGCCACCCTGGGCGGACACGTCACGCTGGGCGACTATGTCATCATCGGCGGGCTGTCGGCGGTACGCCAGTTCGTGCGCATCGGCTCCCACGCCATGATCGGCGGTATGTCGGGCGTCGAGAACGACGTGATTCCCTTTGGCTTGGTCATGGGAGACCGCGCCCGTCTGGCGGGCTTGAATCTTGTCGGACTGGAGCGCCGCGGCTTCAAGAAGGACGACATCCACGCTCTGCGTGCGGCCTACCGCATGTTGTTCGGCCCGGAAGGCACTTTCGCCGAACGGGTTGAAGAGGTCGGCCGTGACTTCGGAGAACGGGCGCTGATTTCGGATGTTCTCTCCTTCATCCGGGCCAAGGAAGCCCGGTCTCTCTGCCAGCCGCGCGAGAGCTGAGGCGAACGGCCGATGGCCGACATCAAACAGGACACCGGATCGCCGGCAGCGGGTCCGAAGCTGGCGATCCTGGCCGGCGGCGGAACGCTTCCGGCCAGGATCGCCAATGCGGTGCGCGGGCAGGGACGAGAGGTCTTTATCGTCGCCTTCGACGGACACACCGATCCCGAGACGGTTGCCGGGGTGCCCCATGTCTGGAGCCGCTTCGGCGCCGCCGGCACGATCCTGCGGCGTCTGCACGAGGAACGCGTGGGAGAGGTCGTTCTCGCCGGCCCTGTCAAGCGTCCCTCTTTCACCGAATTGATGCCGGATTGGCGCACCGCGCGTTTCCTTGCCCGTGTCGGCACCCGTGCACTCGGTGATGACGGCCTGCTCCGCGCCGTCGTGCGGGAGGTCGAGGAGGATGGATTCCGAGTGGTCGGATTGCATGATCTGCTGAAGGATCTGCTGACTGTCATCGGACCGGTCGGCCGCCTCGTACCCGATGCGGACACCGAACGGGACATTGCCCGTGCGGTCGAAGTTGCCCGCGCCATGGGGGCGATGGATGTAGGGCAGGGGGCGGTGGTCCAGCAGGGCATTGTTCTGGCAGTCGAGGCGATCGAGGGAACCGATGCGATGCTTGATCGCTGTGCCGCATTGGCACGTCCGGGACCCGGCGGCGTTCTGGTCAAGGTAAAGAAGCCGAAGCAGGATCGCCGCATCGACCTGCCCACCATGGGGGTCACCACGGTGGAGAAGGCTGCGGCGGCCGGTCTGCGCGGGATTGCGGTCGAGGCTGGAGGAAGCCTGCTGGTGGACCGACCTGCGGTGGCTGAGGCTGCGGATCGCCTTGGCCTGTTCGTTGTCGGCATCGAGATTCCGCAATGAACGAAGCGAATGCGGCCGACAGCGGTCCGACACTGTTCCTGATCGCCGGCGAGCCGTCAGGCGACGCGTTGGGCGCCCGGCTGATGGCTGCGGCCAAGCGGTTGACCGGCGGAAAGGTGAGGTTCGTCGGCATCGGCGGAGAGAAGATGACGGCGGAGGGGTTGATCAGCCTCTTTCCCATGTCGGAACTGACCCTGTTCGGCATCTTCGAACTGCTGCCGCACCTGCCGAACCTGATCCGCCGCATTGACCAGACGGTCGCGGAGATCATACGTATACGTCCGGACGCAGTGGTCGGCATCGACTCGCCGGGCTTCACCGTGCGCGTGGCAAAGAAGGTGCGTGCGGCGGCACCCTCCATTCCCCTGATCCACTACGTCGCACCGACGGTCTGGGCCTGGAAGCCGAAGCGCGCGGCGAAATATGCGGCCATCTACGATCATCTGCTTGCCGTGCTTCCCTTCGAGCCACCCTATTTCGAGAGGGAAGGGCTGGCCTGTACCTTCGTCGGTCATTCCGTGGTCGAGGGCGGGGCGGGGAAGGGCGACGGTGCCGGCTTCCGTGAACGTCACGGGATCGCACCGGAAGACCGCGTGGTCGCGGTTCTTCCCGGCAGCCGCAAAGGAGAGGTTTCGCGGCTGCTGCCGGATTTCCGTGCAACGCTTGAGCGATTGCAACCCTCCCACCCAAACTTGGTGGCGGTGGTGCCGACGGTTGCCACGGTTCGCCACCGGGTGGCCGCCGCCATCACCGACTGGCCGGTGCGAACCGTGCTGGTGGAAGGCGACGCCGAGAAATATGATGCCTTTGCCGCGGCGGAGGCGGCACTCGCCGCGTCCGGTACCGTTTCTCTGGAGTTGGCTCTTGCGCGGCTGCCGGCGGTCATCGCCTATCGGCTGAACCCGGTCACGGTCGCGCTCTATCGGCGGCTGATTCGGGTGAAGTACGTCAACCTCGTCAACCTGATGCTTGATCGGATGCTGGTTCCGGAACTGCTGCAGCAGGATTGCCGGCCGGACAAACTGGCGGCCGAACTGGGCCGCCTGCTCGACGATCCGGCGGCACGTCAGGCGCAGATCGACGGCGTGGTTGAGGTGGCCCGCTGGCTGGGGCAAGGCGATACGCCACCCAGCGAACGGGCAGCCCGCACCATCCTGGACGTCGTTGCGGAGCAACGCCTGAACAGGCCCCAAGCGGTCAAACCCTGAATGGGAGAACAGAGACCATGAGTGAATTCCGCCTGCTGCACACGATGCTGCGCGTGCTGGACCTGGAGAAGTCGTTGGACTTCTATACCCGACTGCTCGGCATGAAGCTGCTGCGTCGCAACGACTATGAGGGCGGTCGCTTCACCCTTGCCTTCGTCGGCTATGGTGACGAGTCCGATTCCGCCGTTCTGGAACTGACCCATAACTGGGATCAGAAGGAGCCGTACGAGATCGGCACTGCCTATGGTCACATTGCACTTGGCGTGCCGGACATCTATGGCACCTGCGAGAAGCTGGCGGCCGAAGGTGTCAAGATCCCGCGTCCGCCGGGCCCGATGAAGCATGGCACGACCGTGATCGCATTCATCGAGGACCCCGACGGCTACAAGGTCGAGCTGATCGAGCGGAAGTGACGGGCCGTTCGGTCAAAGGTCATGAGGAGGGGCGTGGCTGGCGACGGCTGCGCCCTTTTTTATTGGTGCGGGCCCGGTCACGCGGCGGAAGCGTTCGCGATAGTTGGCGGGGCTGAGTCCAAGTCGGCGCCGGAAATGGTGACGGAGTGTCGCGGCGGACCCGAAGCCGGTCAGGGTCGCCACCTCCTCCACCGGCAGGCTGCTCGTTTCCAGAAGGTCACGGGCTCGCCCCAGCCGCTCGGTCAGCAGCCAGTCACCTGGCGTTGTTCCGGTCAGGGACTGGAATCGGCGCAGGAAGGTGCGGACACTCATCCCGGCCTGCGATGCCATGCCGGACAGGCTATGTTCCTCCGCCAGCCTTTCCCGCAAATGATCGAGCAGGGGAGCCAAGCGGGCTCCTTCGCGGGATGTGGGCACCGGCATTTCAATGAATTGCGCCTGTCCGCCCTCGCGGTGGGGCTGGACGACCAGGCGGCGGGCGACGCTGTTGGCCGCCTCCGGTCCGAAATCGCGGCGAACCAGATGCAGACAGAGGTCGATGCCGGCGGCACTGCCGGCCGAGGTCAGGATGTTGCCTTCATCGACGTACAGAACGTCGGGCATCACCCGGATATCGGGGTAGAGTTCACCGAGCGTTGCCGCATATCGCCAATGCGTGGTCGCCCGGCGTCCGTTCAGGAGCCCGGTGGCGGCGAGAACGAACGCGCCGGAGCAGATTGAGAGGATGCGCGCTCCGCGCTCGTCGGCCCGGCGCAACGCGGAGATCAGGTCGCCTGGTACCGGTTCCCGTGCGCCGCGCCATCCCGGAATGACGATGATGTCGGCCTGATCGAGCAGCTCGAGCCCGCCATCGGCTTCGACGCGGATGCCGCCCACCGCGCGCAACGGTCCGGCATCCAGTGCAGCGACCGCGAAGCGGTACCAGTCCGGCCCAAGTTCAGGTCGCGACAGGCCGAACACCTCGACGGCGACGCCGAATTCGAAGGTGCAGAGACCATCATAGGCGAGGGCTACGACCAGCGGGGATGTGGCGATTGGCATGATCTGTACGATAGCTGGCGATTGCGCCACTTTCCAGCGGCAGTCGCGATTGGAATGATGTGGTCATCACTTCCAGCAACGAGGACCCCATGCCCAATCTCGTTACCGAAATTGCTCCTGCGCCGTCGGAAATCGCGGCAGATCATTTTGCCAAACGGCTATCGCTGGAGACGGACTGCTGGGACGTTCACGAGACACTGAAATCGGGAACCCCGGAATTCATCCTGCTCGACGTGCGTGGACCGGCAGCATTCGCGCGTGGGCACGTACCGGGAGCCTTGAACCTGCCGCATGGCAAGATCACCGGGCGGCGGATGGCGGATTGGCCGGACGGCACACTGTTCGTGGTCTATTGCGCCGGACCCCACTGCAATGGGGCGGACCGCGCCGCCTTGAAACTGGCGAGGATAGGGCGGCCGGTCAAGCTGATGATCGGCGGCGTTACGGGGTGGATCGACGAGGGCTTCGCACTGGTGTGCGATAACTGAGGCATCGCCTCAGATGAAGACGATCCCGGCGATCAGCGCCAGGATCAGCAGATAGACGATCAGCCGGCGGACGCGCCAGCCAAATGGCGCCCGGTTGTCGTTGGCCGGCGGGCGCAGACGCACCCGCCGGGCCGGAACGATGTACGCAGTCGGGTCCTGGGCGGCTCCATTGGAGCCGCCCATTCCGATATGGGCTGTGGGCCGGTTAGCCACGCTCGGCCAGCGGCACGAACGGCCGCTTGGTGTCGCCGGTGTAGAGCTGACGCGGACGGCCGATCTTCTGCACCGGGTCCTCGATCATCTCCTTCCACTGGCTGATCCAGCCAACGGTGCGGGCCAGCGCGAACAGCACGGTGAACATGCTGGTCGGGAAGCCCATCGCCTTCAGGATGATGCCCGAGTAGAAGTCGACGTTCGGATAGAGCTTCTTCTCGATGAAGTACTCGTCCGACAGGGCGATCTTCTCCAGTTCCATCGCGATGTCCAGCAGCGGCTCGTCCTTGATGCCGAGCTCGCCGAGGACTTCGTGGCAGGTCTGGCGCATGACCTGGGCGCGCGGGTCGTAGTTCTTGTAGACCCGGTGACCGAAGCCCATCAGGCGGAAGTTGTCGTTCTTGTCCTTGGCGCGGCGGACGAACTCGGGGATGCGATCCACCGAGCCGATCTCTTCCAGCATCTTCAGCACGGCTTCGTTCGCACCGCCATGGGCCGGACCCCACAGCGAGGCGATGCCGGCGGCGATGCAGGCGAACGGGTTGGCGCCCGACGAGCCGGCCAGACGGACGGTCGAGGTCGAGGCGTTCTGCTCGTGATCGGCATGCAGGATGAAGATCTTGTCCATCGCCTTGGACAGGATCGGGTTGACCTTGAACGGCTCGCAGGGCGTGCCGAAGGTCATGTAGAGGAAGTTTTCCGCATACGACAGGTCGTTGCGCGGATACATGAAGGGCTGGCCGGTCGAATACTTGTAGGCCATGGCCGCAATCGTCGGCATCTTGGCGATCAGGCGGTGAGCGGCGATCTTGCGCGCCTGCGGATCGTTGATGTCCAGCGAGTCGTGGTAGAAGGCCGACAGGGCGCCGACGACACCGCACATGATCGCCATCGGGTGGGCGTCACGGCGGAAGCCGCTGTAGAACTTGGTCAGCTGCTCGTGCACCATCGAGTGGCGGCGCAGGATGTTCTCGAACTCCGTGCGCTCGGCCGCCGTCGGCAGATGGTTGTTGAGCAGGAGGAAGCAGACTTCCGGGAAGGTCGAATGCTCGGCCAGCTCATCGATGGCGTAGCCGCGGTGCAGCAGCACACCCTCGTCGCCGTCGATGTAGGTGATGCCCGACTCGCAGCTGCCCGTGGAGGTGAAGCCTGGATCGTAGGTGAAATAGCCGGTCGCGGCGTAGAGCTTGCGGATGTCGATCACGCTCGGCCCGACGCTGCCGTGCATGATCGGCATCGTGACCTGCTTGCCCGTCTTATTGTCGATGAGGGTTACGGTGTCCTTGCCGTCCTCAGTCTGGGTCATCTCGGCACGTCCTTATCGTTGAGGGTCGGGCTTGGCGCCCTTTTTTCGTCGGCGCAGCATAGTTCCAAGGCTGCCCGATGGCAACGCACGGAAGTGACCATTATGCTGCACCCGCTGCATCGCGGATGCGAGAAAGCGTCGCTTCGCGGCCCAGCAGTTCGGCCACTTCGAATATCGGCGGCGACACCGTCGAGCCGGTCAGCGCGGCGCGCAACGGCTGCGCCACCTTGCCCAGCTTCTCGCCCCGCGCCTCGGCGAAGGCGCGGACCTGCGATTCCAGCGCGGCAGCGGTGAAGTCCGGCTCTTCGGCGAAGGCTGCCGCCAGTTCTTTCAACAGATTGCGGCCCTTCTCGTCCAGCAGGGCGGTTGCTTTTTCGTCATAGCTGAGCGGTTGCGGCGCGACATAGAAGCGCGCGCTCTGCGCCAGATCGACCACGGTGCGGGCGCGCTGCTTCAGGCCGTTCATTGCCCGCGTCAGAAGGTCGCGTTCGGCGTCGCTCAGGCTGCGCCCGAGTTCCGCCTCCAGGCGCGGGGCGATCAGGCTGACCAGCCGGTCGTCGTCGGCAAGCCGCATGTAATGTGCATTCAGATTCTCGAGCTTGGCGAAGTCGAAGCGCGACGGCGAGCGGCCGATGTTCTCCAGGTTGAACCACTCGATGGCCTGTTCGGTCGAGATGATCTCGTCGTCGCCGTGCGACCAGCCGAGCCGCAGCAGATAGTTGCGAACCGCCTCCGGCAGATAGCCCATGTCGCGATAGGCGTCGACGCCCAGCGCCCCGTGCCGCTTGGACAGCTTGGCGCCGTCGGGGCCGTGGATCAGCGGGATATGGCCGAAGCGCGGCAGCTCCCAGCCCATGGCGTTGAAGATCTGGATCTGGCGGAAGGTGTTGGTCAGATGGTCGTCCCCACGGATCACATGAGTGACGTTCATGTCGTGGTCGTCCACCACCACCGCCAGCAGATAGGTCGGCGTGCCGTCGGCGCGCAGCAGGATCAGGTCGTCAAGCTGGGCGTTCTGCACCGTCACCTCGCCCTGGACGAGGTCGTTCAGGACGGTCTGGCCCTCCTGCGGCGCCTTCAGCCGGATCACCGGCGCCACACCCGGAGGGGCATCGGACTCGGGACGGTCGCGCCAGCGGCCGTCATAGCGCATCGGTTGCCCGGCGGCCTTCTGGGCCGCGCGCATCTCCTCCAACTCCGCAGGGCTGCAATAGCAGCGATAGGCCTTGCCGGCGGCCAGCATCTGGTGCGCCACCTCGGCATGACGGTCCTTGCGTTCGAACTGGCTGACTGCATCGCCGTCCCAGTCCAGACCCAGCCACTGCAGCCCGTCCAGGATGGCGTCGACCGCCGCCTGGGTCGAGCGTTGCCGGTCGGTGTCTTCGATCCGCAGCAGGAACTTGCCGCCGGTGTTGCGGGCGTACAGCCAGTTGAACAGGGCGGTGCGGCCACCGCCGATGTGCAGAAAGCCGGTCGGCGACGGAGCGAAGCGGGTGACGACGGTCATCGGTCTCTCAATTTCCGGTTCGGCGCTGGTATGATGCGCCGGTGGTTCGACACCGTGGTTTAACACAGCCACCCGGCTTGGAGGCAATGCGATGCGTGCATGGACGGTCGTTGAAGGGCCCGCAGGCGGCATCGCTGCGCCGGGAGCCCATTGTCGGTGACGACCGCCGGCTGGCCGGAGGAAGAGGCGGACGACCCACCGGCACTCGGCGGACGGTGGCGGCGCCTGTTGGCGCGCGTGTGGGAGCGACTCGCCGCATGGGCCGGGTCGGAGGGGGAGCGTTGGGTTCTGTGGCTGCCCGTCGCCTTCGGGGCAGGGGTATCGCTGTATTTCGGGTTGCGGCAGGAGCCTGTCTGGTGGGGCGGGCTTGCGGCGGTCGGCGCGGCGACGGTGCTGCTGCTGGCGGTGCGGCGCTGGTTCGCATTGGCCGGAGTGGCGATGGCTCTGCTGATGGTGGCGGCCGGATTTCTGGTGGCGCAGGCGCATACGATCCGCATGGCGGCGCCGGTCCTGACCCGAAGCATAGCCGGCGCCACCGTCATCGGCCGGGTGATGGCGGTTGAGCGGCGGCCGGGGGCGGTGCGGATCACATTGCGCGAGGCGACGGTCAGCAGGCTGGCACCGGAGCGGACACCGGCCGCGCTGAGAATCCGCCTGTCCGACCGCAATCCCGCGCCCGCTCCGGGATCGGTGGTTCGTCTGCGGGCGACGCTGCTGCCGCCGCAAGCTCCGGCCGAACCCGGCGCCTTCGACTTCCAGCGGCGGGCCTGGTTCATGGGGCTGGGCGGGACCGGATTCGCCACGGGGGCGGTGGAGCAGGTGGAGGCGCCGCCGGTCACGGGATGGAGCACGGTGTCCATCGCCTTCGAGCGGGCGCGGGGAGCCATCGCCGAGCGGGTTGCGGCGGCGATCGGCGACCCGGTGGAGGCGAGCGTCACCACCGCGCTGCTGAACGGGGAGGAGTTCGGCATTCCCGAGGCGACGCTGGACGACTTCCGCAACAGCGGGCTGGCGCATCTGCTGTCGATCTCCGGACTGCATGTCGGCATCGCGGCGGGCATCCTGTTCTATGTGGTGCGGGCGCTGCTGGCGGCGGTGCCCTATATCGCGCTGCGGTGGCCGATCAAGAAGATCGCGGCGCTGTTCGGCATTCTGTCGGCGCTTGCCTACACCCTGCTGGTCGGGGCGCCGCTGCCGACGGTGCGGTCGGTGCTGATGACCGGGATGGTGATGGGAGCGATCATGCTGGACCGCCATCCGCTGAGCATGCGGCTGGTCGCCTTCGCCGGGCTGGTCACCATCGCCATGGACCCGGAGGGAATGCTGGGGCCGAGCTTCCAGATGTCGTTCGCGGCGGTGGTGGCGCTGATCGCGGCGTTCGAGCGCGGCAGCGTCAGGCTGGCGGAATGGCGGCGCGACGCGGGATGGTTTGGGCGCGGGGTGTTCTATGTCGGCGGGATCCTGCTGACCAGCGTGGTGGCGACGCTGGCGACCTTACCCTTCTCGCTCTTCCACTTTCAGCAGATCGCTTTTTATGGAGTGCTGTCGAATCTGATCGCGATTCCGATCACCTCCTTCTGGGTCATGCCGTGGAGCCTGATCGCCTACGCGCTGCTGCCGTTCGGGCTGGAGGCACCGGCGCTGATCGCCATGAATTGGGGCGACCGCGCGGTGATCTGGACCGCGGAGTTCTTCGGCCGGCTGCCTTGGGCATCGCTGACGGTGCCGGCGATGCCGATGGAGGGATTCGCGGCGCTGGTGGCGGGCGGGCTCTGGCTGAGCATTTGGACGCAGCGTTGGCGGTGGCTGGGAATGCTGCCGATCCTGGCGGGGTTGATCTCGCCGATGCTGGTGGAGCGGCCCGACGTGCTGGTGTCCGGGGATGGCGCCGTCGCGGCGGTGAGGCTGCCGGATGGGCGGCTCAGTGCCTCGGTGAAGAGTGGCGGACGGGTGACCGGAACCTGGCGGGAGCGGGATGGGGAGCGGACGGCGGCGGACCCCTGGCCGGCGGCTGGGGGATGGAGCGAGGGAGAGCGGTCGCTCAGTTGCGATGCACTGGGGTGTTTGTACCAAGTGCGGGGGAGGACAGTGGCCCTGCCGCGGCTGCCGGACGCGCTGGACGAGGACTGCGGAGCGGTGGATGCGGTGGTGACGGCGGCGGTGGCGCGGGGGTGCTGGGCCGGATTGGTGGTCGACCGCTGGGCGTTGCGGCATGAAGGGGCGCATACGCTGACGGTGACGGCCGGGGGTGTCCGGGTGGAGACGGTGCGGGGGCTTAGGGGCGATCGGCCCTGGACAGGGGGGAGGTGAGAGATGCTGTTGCCCCCTCCCTATCCCTCCCCCGCACTCGGCCGGCCAAAGGCCGGTCCGATCGCGGGAGAGGGAACTCCGCTGCTCTGCCGCTCACTCCCTCTCCCACCGAAGGTGGGGGAGGGTTGGGGAGGGGTCAACAAGGACTCAGTACTTGCGGACGAGTCCGACCAGCTTGCCCTGCACGCGGACGCGGTCGGCGCCGAAGATGCGGGTTTCGTAGGCGGCGTTGGCGGGTTCCAGAGCCACCGTGTTGCCCTTGCGGCGCAGGCGCTTCAGCGTCACCTCGCCCTCATCGACCAGGGCGACGACGATGGTGCCGTTCTCCGCCGCGTCGCAGCGCTGGATGATGATGGTGTCGTGGTCGAGAATGCCGGCCTCGATCATCGAGTCGCCGGAAACCTCCAGCGCGTAATGGTCGCCGGCGGTCAGCATCGAGGCGGGGATGTCGACGAAGGCGCTGTTGTCGCGCAGGGCCTCGATCGGCGTGCCGGCGGCGATGCGGCCGTAGAGCGGAAGCTGAACGGTCTCGTTGGCGGCGGCGGGCGTCGCGGCGGAAGGCGTGGTGTCGCGGCCGGCGAAGGCGAAATCGCCCTTGATGACGTTCGGCTGGAACTTCGGCTTGGGCGCTGCGGTGCGGCCGCGGGCGGCGTCAAGGCCCTCGGGCAGGCGGAGAACCTCCAGCGCACGGGCGCGGTGCGGCAGGCGGCGGATGAAGCCGCGTTCCTCAAGTCCGGTGATGAGGCGATGGATGCCCGACTTGGACTTCAGCCCCAGGGCGTCCTTCATCTCGTCGAACGACGGCGAGACACCGCCCTGGCCGAGCCGTTCGTGGATGAACAGCAGCAATTCGTGCTGCTTGCGCGTGAGCATTGATGCCTCCCGGCCGTCGCCAGACTGAAGATGGAACAAAAACCAAACGTTGCCTCCATGTTCTAGTTTGGTTCCTGCCGCGCGTCAAGCCCTCCGTCGGCTTCTTTTAGAACTTGAATGGAACATTTGGAACAGCATGGAACAGTTTTCGGGGTGCTGTTCAACTGTTCAATCCGCCTTCGGGGCCCTGTCGCCAAGTCTAGATGCTGAGCGCTCCATCGGTCAAAGAAAGCACGGTCACCATGGCGCCGGCCGGTTCCGGATCGGCGTTGGGCGGGCGGGGGATCAGGCAGTCGGCCTGGGCGTAGAGCGTGGTGATGGCGCTGTCCTGCCGGGCGAAGGGCGTGACGGTCAGAACGCCGTCGGGGCCGGCCGCGAGCGTGGCGCGCAGATATTCCTCGCGCCGGTCGTTGGCCTTCAGTGCTGTGGTCAGGCGGGCGCGCAGCGGCGGACGGTCGTCCTCGGGCGGCAGGCCCTGCAGCAGGCGCAGGATCGGGCGCAGGAACAGGACGCCGGTGACGCCGGTGGACACCGGATTGCCGGGCAGGCCCAGCAGCGGCACCGATCCGGCCCGGCCGAACATCAGCGCCTTGCCCGGCCGCATCGCCACGGTCTGCACCTCAAGCGCCACGCCGCGTTCGGCCAGCACGTCGCGCACGAAATCGTAGTCGCCATGGGCGGCACCGCCGGTGGTGACCAGCAGGTCGCAGCCGGCGGCGCCTTTCGCCAGGGCCGCCACACTCTCCGGTGTATCTTTCGCAACGCCGAGATTGTGGGCGAGACCGCCCTGGGCGGTCACCAGGGCGCAGAGGCCGAGGGCGTTGGTGCTGACGATCTGGCTCGGCCCCAGCGGGTCGCCGGGCAGAGCGATCTCGTCGCCGGTGGCGAGGATGGCGATCCGCGGACGGCGATGGACCGAGAGCCAGGGCACATTGCCGCCGGCGGCCAACGCGATGTCGCGCGCGGTCAGGCGCCGGCCCTTCGGCAGAAGCTCCTGCCCCAACGTGAAGTCGAAGCCGGCCTGCCGGACGAAGCGGCCGGCGAAAACGGCGCGGCCGACTTGGACGGTGTCGTCGTCGGCGCTGCAATCCTCCTGCATCACCACGGCATCGGCGCCGTCCGGCAGGGGCGCGCCGGTGAAGATACGCACCGCCTCACCGGGGCCGACGCTGCCGCCGAACGCATGGCCGGCGGAGGATTCGCCGATGCGGTGCAGGGGGACGGGTGCCTCGGCGGTCGCGGCCGCGATGTCGGCGGCGCGCACTGCCCAGCCGTCCATGGCGGCGGCGTGGAAGGGCGGCTGGGTCAGCCGGGCGGTTACCGGTTCGGCCAGCACGCGGCCGAGCGCGTCGGGCAGGGCGACGGTCTCCGCCGGCAGAGGAGCGAAGGCCGACAGGATGCGGGCGCGCGCCTCGGCGACGGAGATCATCGGGTTATGCTCCTGAGGATGGGGCGGTGGACGCACCCCATTCCCCGCTCTTGCCGCCGGCCTTGTGCAGCAGGCGGACGTCGGTGATGGTCATGCCGCGGTCCACCGCCTTGCACATGTCGTAGACGGTCAGCGCCGCGACGGTGACGGCGGTCAGCGCCTCCATCTCCACGCCGGTCTGGCCCTTCAGCTTGCAGGTGGCGGTTACGTCCACCGCGTTGCGGGCGGGATCGCAGGAGAGGTCGACCTTGACCGAGGTCAGCATCAGCGGATGGCACAGCGGGATCAGGTCCGGCGTGCGCTTGGCTCCCATGATGCCGGACAGCCGGGCGACCGACAGAACGTCGCCCTTCTTCACCCCGCCCTGCATGATCAGCGCCAGGGTTTCCGGCTGCATCAGCACGGTGGCGGCGGCGGTGGCGGTGCGTTCGGTCTCCGCCTTGTCGGAGACGTCGACCATCACCGCCTTGCCCTCGGCGTCGAAATGGGTGAAGCCGGTCATCGCACGGTCTCCAGAAGCGGTTTTTCCATGAAGACGCTGACGCCGTTTTCCGTATAGCAGGCGTAGGGGCCGCGGTCGGTGAAGCCGGCCTTGCGGTAGAGCGCCAGCGCCTCGTGCTGGTGGATGCCGGATTCGAGCAGGAGGGCTGTCAGCGCCTCCGCCCGCGCCTGTTCCTCCAGCCGCGCCAGCAGCCGGTCGCCGATCCGATGGCCGCGTGCGTCGGGATCGACATACATGCGCTTGACCTCGCCATAGCCGGCCGGATCGACGCGGAGTGCGGCGCAGCCGACCGGAACGCCGTCCTTGCGGGCGACGAAGAAGCGGACGTCCGGCGCCTCCAGGGAGTCGATGTCCAGCAAATGGCAGGTGTCCGCCGGATATAGGTCCAGCAGATAGCGGTCGAGCGCCGCCACCAGCGAGATCACCGCATCCTGGCGCGGGCTTTCCGCGGCTATGGCGATGTCCGGCATGGCGTCACACCGGCGCCAGCAGGGCGCGGGTGGCGGCGGTCACGTCTGCCTGCCGCATCAGCGATTCGCCGACCAGGAAGCAGCGCGCCCCGACCTTCGCCATGCGGGCCAGATCGGCGGGGGTGTAGAGCCCGCTTTCCGCCACCAGCATGCGGTCGGCCGGGACGTCGGCCGCCAGTTCCTCCGTCGTCGCGATGTCGACGGCGAGAGTCTTGAGGTTGCGGTTGTTGACGCCCAACAGCGGCGTCTTCAGCAGCAGCGCGCGGTCCAACTCGGCGCGGTCATGAACCTCGACCAGCACGTCCAGGCCCTGCGCAATGGCGGCATCCTCGATCTCCGCCGCCTGGGCGTCGGACAGCGAGGCCATGATGATGAGGATGCAGTCGGCGCCCAGCGCGCGGGCCTCCACGATCTGATAGGGATCGACCATGAAGTCCTTGCGCAGCACCGGCAGATCGACCGCGGCGCGGGCGGCGACCAGATACTCGTCCCTGCCCTGGAAATAGGGCTCGTCGGTCAGCACCGACAGGCAGGTCGCCCCGCCCTCGCGATAGGCGCGGGCGAGGGCCGGCGGGTCGAAGTCGGCGCGGATCAGGCCCTTGGACGGGCTGGCCTTCTTGATCTCGGCGATCAGGCCGTAGCGCCCGGCCTCCACCGCCGCGCCAAGCGCCCGGATGAAGCCGCGCGGCGGGTTGGTCGCGTTGGCGGCCTTGGCGGCGGCCTCGACCTCCGACAGCGGCCGGGCGGCCTTGCGGGAGGCGACCAGCGCGCGCTTGTCGTCGTTGATGCGGGTCAGAACGTCGCTCATCAGGCCACCGCCTCGTTGGTGATGGCGACCAGCCGGCGCAGGCGGTCGCGGGCGCCGCCGCTGTCGATGGCGTCGGCGGCCATCGCCACGCCGTCCTTCAGCGTCGCGGCCTTGCCGGCCACATGCAGGGCGGCGGCGGCGTTCAGCAGCACGATGTCACGGTAGGGGCTGCGCACCCCGTCGAACAGGGCGTGGATCGCCTCGGCGTTGACCTGGGCGTCGCCGCCCTTCAGGTCCTCGATGCGGGCGATGGGCAGGCCGGCATCCTCCGGCGTCACCTCGAACACCGTCACCTCGCCGTCCTTCAACTGGGCGACGGTGGTGGGGCCGGTGGTGGTGATCTCGTCCAGCCCGTCGGAGCCGTGGACGACCCAGGCGGCCTCCGACCCCAGCCGTTTCAGCACCTGGGCCAGCGGCTCCACCCACTGCTTGGAGAAGACGCCGAGCACCTGCCGCCTGGCCGTCGCCGGGTTGGCAAGCGGACCCAGCAGGTTGAAGACGGTGCGGGTGCCGAGCTCGACACGGGTCGGGCCGACGTTGCGCATGGCGAGGTGGTGGCGCGGCGCCATCAGGAAGGCGATCCGGGCATCCCACAGCGCCTTGCGCACCAGCGCGAAGTCGCAGTCGAGGTTGACGCCAAGCGACCCCAGCACGTCGGCCGCGCCGGACTTGGACGAAATCGCACGGTTGCCGTGCTTGGCGACCGGCACGCCGCAGGACGACACCACCAGCGCCGCCGCGGTGGATATGTTGTAGGTGCCGGCGCCATCGCCGCCGGTGCCGCAGGTGTCGATGGTGCCGGGAGGCGCCTCGACCGGGATCGCCTTGGCGCGCATGACGCGGGCGGCGCCGGTGATTTCGTCCACCGTTTCGCCGCGGACGCGCAGCGCCATCAGGAAGCCGCCCATCTGCGACGGGGTGGCGTTGCCGGACATGATGATGTCGAAGGCGAAGCCGGCCTCGGCCTCGGTCAGTGCGGCGCCGGTGGCGACCTTGCCCAGGATGGCCTTCATGTCGGACAGATCGCCGCTCATGCCGCGTTCTCCAGGCCCGCGCTTTCCGGGCGGGGATTGGTCAGATCCAGGAAGTTCTGCAGGATCTTGTGGCCGTGTTCGCTCTCGATGCTCTCGGGATGGAACTGCACGCCGTGGATCGGCAGCTCGCGGTGGGCCAGCGCCATGATGAGGCCGTCGGCGGTCTCGCCGGTCACTTCCAGGCAGGCGGGCAGCGTCTCGCGCTCGACGATCAGCGAATGGTAGCGGGTGGCGCGGAACGGGCTGGGCAGGCCGGCGAGCACGCCACGGCCCTCATGCCGGATATTGTCGACCTTGCCGTGCATCGGGACCGGCGCGCGGATCACCCGGCCGCCGAAGGACTGGCCGATCGACTGGTGGCCCAGGCAGACGCCCAACAGCGGCAGGCGGGCCTTGGCGGCGGCGTCGATCAGCGGCAGACAGATGCCGGCGCGGTCGGGATCGCAGGGGCCGGGGGACAGCACGATGCCGTCGGGGCGCAGGGCCATCGCCTCGTCCACCGTCAGCGCGTCGTTGCGGCGGACCTGCACGTCGGCGCCAAGCTCGCCCAGGTAATGGACGAGGTTGTAGGTAAAGCTGTCGTAGTTATCGATGAGCAGCAGCATGCGCCTTCCGCCTTCCACCTGACCGTCGGGGCCGTTCCGGCCCTGTTCCAACGACCGACACCCTAGCGGCTGAGGGGGCGGATTTCCAGCCTCCGCGCAGAACTTCGCCGCTTCACCGGCAGTCGAGCTGCGGCGGGGTCTTCGGGTCGTCCAGCACGGTGCCGCGGATGTCGGTCTCCAGCGTCAGGGTGCAGCGGCGGATGTGGCGCGGCAGGTCGGCGGCAAGCGTCGCCTGGGTGTCGCGGTAGCGGCAGACCAGGAAGACGTTCCGTCGCCGGGCGCCGGTGAACTCCCACACCTGGACGATGCTGCGGCCGCGCCGGACCTCGCGGTCGGGGGCCAGGGTGGCGGGCGAGGCGCTGGTCATTTCGCTGGCGCGGTCGCCCTCGATCAGGGTGATGCCGGCAAAGCCATGGCTGTCGCGGCCGGGGTAGGGCGACCAGCCGCCGGGGGCGTCGGGCTGCGCCTGGACCGTCAGGCTGGCCGGGCATTGCAGACCGCCGGCGGCCTGCGCCGGGGCGGCGGCGGCGCTCAGCAGAAGGGCTGCGGTAACAATGATGGGACGCATCGGGCGAACTCTTCAGGGTGGGCTTGGCCGGGTGGGCGCCGGAGGCTTGCCGCCCCGGCCTTTTGCACCGTTTGGGCGGTTGCGGCGGCGGCGGCGGGGTGCCACTGTGCGCCGCCCCGGACGCAGGATGGACATCGTCACCATGGCCCGCAAGGCGCCTTTGAAAGTCCGCAAAACGTCGCTTCCCCCCTTTCTGTCGAACCCCTTCGTTCTGGCCCTGGCCGCGGTCGCCGCGGTGTTCGCCGTGGCGATGGGCGTCGCCACGCTGACCGGTGGACGATCGGGCGGCGAACGGGCGCAGCAGGCGCCGGTTCAGCAGGCCGCGGTGCCGCCCGCGCCTCCCCCGGCGCCGGCGCCGCCGGCGGTGAAGGCGGAACCACCGGTCCAGCACGCCGCTGAGGGGCCGGAACATGCGGTGCCGGAAAAGCCGGCGCAGGATAAGGCCGATGCGCGTCCGCCCGCCACGACGGTGGCGATGCTGCCGCCTCCGGCGCCCCCGGCCCAGCCGCCGGTGCAGGCCCCGAGCGGCAATGCCGCGCTGTGGCGCAAGAACGCCCTGCCGGCCGACGTGCCGCCGGGCCGGCCGATCATCGCCATCGTCATCGACGACATGGGACTGGACCGCAAACGCTCGGCGCGGATGGCCGGGCTGCACGGTCCGTTGACCCTGTCCTGGCTGCCCTATGCCCGCGACCTGTCGGCCCAATCGAAGGCGGCGCGGGCCAATGGGCATGAGCTGATGCTGCACATGCCGATGGAGCCCAGCGTCAAGGCCGATCCGGGGCCGAACGCCCTGCTGGTCTCGCTGGACAAGGGCGAGATCGTTAAGCGGTTCCGCGCGGCGCTCGACAGCTTCGACGGCTATGTCGGGGTGAACAACCATATGGGCAGCCGCTTCACCGCCGACCGGGCGGCGCTGGCCCCGGTGCTGACGGAGCTGCACCGCCGCGGGCTGCTGTGGCTGGACAGCCGGACGACGCCCAACAGCGCCGGAATCGGGCTCGCGAAGGAGCTGAAGATGCCCTGGGTCGGCCGCGACATCTTCCTCGACAACGAGGAGACGGTGGCGGCGGTGAAGGCCCAGCTTGCCAAGACGGAACAGGTGGCAAAGCGGCAGGGCTATGCCGTCGCCATCGGCCACCCCCATGATGCGACAATCGACGCCCTGGCGTCCTGGCTGCCGGATGTGCAAAAGCGTGGCTTCGTTCTTGTCCCGGTCAGCGCGGTGGTGCGGACGCACCATGCCGGCGGCTGACCCGACCGAAAGGGGAGCCCCGTGACGATGGCCGATGCATACAAGGTGGATGGAATGACCTGCGGCGGCTGCGCCCGCTCCGTTTCCAACGCGATCACCAAGGCGGCCCCCGATGCCGCGGTGACCGTCGACCTCGCCACCGGCACCGTACTGGTCGATGGCGGCGTGCCGGCCGATGTGGTGCGGCAGGCGGTCGAAGCGGCCGGCTTTGATTTCGGCGGGGCGGCGGCCTGACCGATTCTGGTGCGGCGCAACAAAACCATTTTAATAATATGGATATTGCGGCATGCTCGGGACGATGCGATCCGTTCCGCGAGGGTGCGATGCCGCTCTATTCCTATCGCTGCAAGGCCTGCGACCATGGGTTCGAGACCCTGGTGCGCTCTGGTGAGACTCCCGCCTGCCCGTCCTGTGGCAGCGCCGATTTGAACCGCCAGATGTCGAACGTGGCGCCGGAGGGAAAGTCCGGCGCCATCGTCCAGTCCGCCCGCCGGATGGCGGCGAAAGAGGGACATTTCAGCAACTATTCCCGGTCGGAGCGGCCGAAGGGATAGGGCCGACTCAGGCGACTTCGGCGGTCACCGTCGCGGCGATCCACGCCTCTACCCGCTCGGCAGCCGATTGCCAGTCCTGCTCCAGCATCATCGCGTGGCCCATGCCCGGCATGAACACCGGCTGCGTTCCCAGCGCCGCGGCGGTGGCGACCACCTCGGCGCGGGGGAACAGCAGGTCTTCCTCCGCGCCCATCACCAGCATCGGCCTGTCGCGCGGCGGCAGGACGGGGAAGGGGATCCAGCCGCCGATGTCCAGCAGCACGCGGCGCGATTCCTCCTGCAGGTCGCTCTCGTACTTGGCGGCTTCGGCGCGCGGCATCTTGTCGGAGAACATGGCGCGGCGGATGGCGTCGGGGTCGATCGCCTTCTCGCCGAAGGTCATCAGCATCGACATCTGCTGGAACACGTAGGGCGAGCGCCAGGCCAGCCCCATGGTGGAGGACAGCAGGCCGTAGGGCGGGGCGGACGCCATCAGCACGCCGGCGGGAAACCGGCGCTTCGCCAGCGCGCGCTGCACCACCATGCCGCCCATGGAATGGCCGATCAGCACCGGCGGGGAGGAGAGACGATCCGCCGCCTCCAGCACGTCGTCGACGTAATCGGCGATGCCGAAATCATGCAGCCGGTCGCGCCCCTCGCTGTTGCCATGGCCGCGCAGTGAGACGGCATGGGCTTCCCACCCGCGCGACGCGAACCAGGGCAGGAACTTGGCATCCCAGATCCAGGCGCCGCTGAAGGCGCCGTGGACGAACAGGAGCGGCGGCGCTTTCGGCGTGCCGGCAGGGCGGCGGCTGATGATTTCCAGGGTCGACATCGCATCGCAGGTTGTTGTTTTGCATTGCAATAAGCATGGTGGGCGAACAGGCGGCTGTCCAGCCGCGGGACGGGCAACCCTGCCCTGTAAGGGGACTTGAGCCGTTTGACGGCGCCGGTGCGGTTTGCGACAGTCCGGACCCGCACTGCAGCACCGGAGACCGCCCGTGCCGAACCCCCCGGTCCTTGATCCCGCGACGCTGGCCGCCGAAACCGGCGCCACCGACTATCCGCAGCCGTTCCGGGCGCAGGTCGCCGGGAGACACCGGGTCGTGCTGGGCGATCCGCTGGGCCTCAGCAATTTCGGCGTCAACCTGACCCGGCTGGCGCCCGGCGCCTCGTCGGCTCTCCGCCACTGGCACAGCAAACAGGACGAGTTCGTCTATGTGGTGGAGGGGGAGCTGACGCTGGTGACCGATGCCGGCGAGACGCTGTTGACCGCCGGCATGTGCGCCGGCTTCCCGCATGGAGTCGCCGACGGACACCGGCTGATCAACCGCGGCGACCGTCCGGCCAGCTATCTGGAGGTCGGCGACCGCAGCGCCGGCGACGAGATCGACTATTCCGACGAGGACATGGTCTGGCGCGACGGCGCCTATCGGCATCGCGACGGAACGCCCTGGAAATGAGCGCCGATCTGACGCTGGTGCTGGGCGGCGCGCGGTCGGGCAAGAGCCGCTATGCCGAGGGGCTGGTGACGGCGCTTGGCGGACCGCGCGTCTATATCGCCACCTCGCAGGTGTGGGATTCGGAGATGGCGGAGCGGGTGGCGAAGCATCGCGACGACCGCGGCCCGGACTGGACGACGGTGGAGGAGCCGCGCGATCTGATCGGGGTCCTGCGTGCCCATGCCGCCGAGGGCACCGGCATCCTGGTCGATTGCCTGACCCTGTGGCTGACCAACCTGATGATGGCGGAGGCCGACATCGCGGCGGAGAGCGCGGCGCTGGTGGAGCTTCTGCCGACGCTGCCGGGCCGGGTGGTCCTGGTCTCCAACGAGGTCGGGATGGGCATCGTGCCCGACAACGCACTGGCCCGCCGCTTCCGCGACCATGCCGGGCGCCTGCACCAATCCATCGCGGCCGTGGCGCCGCGGGTCGTGCTGACCGTCGCCGGTCTGCCGATGTTCGTGAAGGGGACTCCCGTATGACTGCCGATACCGACGAGATCAACCGCCGCCACGCCGAGAAGATGAAGCGGCGCAAGGCGTTGCAGGAGCGGGCGCTCGCCTCCAAGATTGTGGAGAAGGGCCTGCTGATGGTCCACACCGGCAAGGGCAAGGGCAAGTCCACCGCCGCCTTCGGCCTGATGATGCGCGCCGTCGGCCACGGCATGCGGGTGGGCATGGTGCAGTTCGTCAAGGGCGCCTGGTCCACCGGCGAGACGGTGGCGCTGGAGCGTTTCGAGGATCTGGTCGATTTCCACACGATGGGCGAAGGCTTCACCTGGGACACCCAGGACCGTGCCCGCGACATCGCCGCCGCCGAGGCCGCCTGGGCCAAGGCCAAGGAGCTGATGGCCGACCCGCGCTATCGCCTGATCGTGCTGGACGAGCTGAACATCGTGCTGCGCATGGACTATCTGCCGCTGGACGAGGTGCTGGCGACGCTGGCCGCCCGCCGGCCGGACCTGCATGTCTGCATCACCGGCCGCAACGCCAAGCCGGAGCTGATCGCCGCCGCCGACCTCGTCACCGAGATGACGCTGGTCAAGCACCCGTTCGAGGCCGGGGTGAAGGCCCAGGCCGGCATCGAGTTCTGAGCCATGCAATCTCGGGCCATGCGGTCTCGCGCGATCATGCTGCAGGGCACCGGCTCCGATGTCGGCAAGTCGCTGCTGGTGGCCGGGCTGTGCCGGGCGCTGGTGCGGCGCGGGCTGACCGTCCGGCCGTTCAAGCCGCAGAACATGTCCAACAACGCGGCGGTCACGGCCGACGGCGGCGAGATCGGCCGCGCCCAGGCACTGCAGGCGCGGGCCTGCGGCGTGGCGCCCAGCGTCCACATGAACCCGGTGCTGCTGAAGCCGCAGTCGGACGTGGGAAGCCAAGTGGTGGTGCGCGGCGTGGTGGTCGGCACCGCGCGGGCCGCCGACTATCAGGCGCGCAAGCGCGAACTGCTGGGCACCGTGCTCGACAGTTTCGAGCAGCTGCGGGGCCAGGCCGACATCGTGGTGGTGGAGGGCGCCGGCAGCCCGGCGGAGGTCAATCTGCGGGCCGGCGACATCGCCAACATGGGCTTCGCAACGGCCGCCGACGTGCCGGTCTTGCTGGTCGGCGACATCGACCGCGGCGGCGTGATCGCCAGTCTGGTCGGCACCCACGCACTTCTACCAAGATCTGAACAGGACCGTATTAAGGGCTTTCTCATCAACAAGTTCCGCGGCGATGTTCGCCTGTTCGATGAAGGGCTGCGGATCATCGAGAACCATACCGGATGGCGCGGGTTCGGCGTGGTGCCCTGGCTGCACGAGGCGGCGACCCTGCCGGCGGAGGATGCGGTGGCGCTCGACCGGCCGCGAAGGGCCGGTGACGGGGCGCTGCGCGTGGCGGTGCCGATGCTGCCGCACATCGCCAACTTCGACGATTTCGATCCGCTGGCACAGGAGCCGGGGGTCGCGCTGACCATGGTGCGTGCGGGCCAGCCGCTGCCGGGCGATGCCGATCTGGTGATCCTGCCCGGCACCAAGACGACGATCGCCGACCTCGCCTTCCTGCGGGCTCAGGGCTGGGACGTCGACCTGCTGGCGCATTGGCGGCGTGGCGGGCGCGTGCTGGGAATCTGCGGCGGCTATCAGATGCTGGGCCGGCGCATCGCCGATCCGGACGGCATTGAGGGACCGCCGGGTGAGGCCGCGGGGCTCGGCCTGCTGGATGTCGAGACGGTGCTGAAAGGGCCGAAGGTGCTGGAGGAGGCTCGCGGCACGGAGCGCCGCAGCGGCGCGGCGGTGGCGGGCTACGAGATGCATATGGGCCGCACCGAGGGACCGGACCGGGCGCGGCCGATGCTGGAGCTTGCCGGCGGTGTGACGGACGGCGCGGAGTCGGCGGACGGGCGGGTTGCCGGCTGCTATATGCACGGTCTGTTCGGCGCAGACGGTTTCCGTGCGGCCTATCTGCGCCGGCTGGGCGGCGACGGGTCGGAACTGGCCTATGGCGTGGCGGTGGAGCGGGCGCTGGACGCCGTTGCCGACCGGCTGGAAGCCGCGGTCGATGTGGATGGGCTGCTGGCGGTCGCGGAGGGCGCGTAACGGTTCGGCTGGGAAGACTGGGCGGCGGAGTGTCGCCGCCCTCTCTCAACTTACCGGGCCAGCGGAATATGGTCCCCGGCGCTGCGCGGCAGCACGCCGTCCAGGCGCGGGTCGCGGACCTCGCGGGCGACATGGCGGGTGGGGACGAACCCCATGCTCTGGTAGAGCGGCAGCGCCTTCGGATGGTCGAAGGTGCAGGTGTTGACGACCAGCTTTGTCGCGCCGCCGTCCCACGCCTTGCGGATGATGGTGTCGAGCAGCCAGGGACCGAGCTTGTGGCCGATGAAATCGGGGATCAGGCCGAAATAGGAAAGATCGGTCTCCTGCGTCCGCCGGTCCAATTCGCCATAGCCGGCGGGCGTGCCGTCGACATACAGCACCCAGACCTCCACCAGCGGATCGTGGATCGACCGCTCCAGCTCCTTGCGCGGCATACGGCGGCGTTCGTGCCACAGCCAGGGTTCGCCCACCGTGTCGTACAGGTGCCGATAGAAGGACCATGTCGGCGGATTGGCCCGCACCAGGGAGAGGTTGCCGGCCGGCTGGCGCACGGGCGCATGCGTCGGCGGCGCCTTCATCTCCAGATAGGTGACGATCACCGGCAGGAGGCCGGGCCGGCTGGCGGCGGGTACGGCGGGGCGGGTCAGGGAGAAGGGTTGGTCAGCCATTTCTGCATCATCGTGACGGGCGATCTGGCATAGCCCAGCCTTTCATAGAAGGCCAGCACCCGTTGGTTGGTCTCGCGGACGAGAAGCTGGACCTTCGGCATGCCGGCGGCGGTGAGCCAGTCCTCGGCCTCCGCCACCATGCGCCGGCCGAGCCCCCGTCCCTGCAAAGCCGGATCGACGGCGACGTAATAGATCCAGCCGCGATGGCCGTCCTGCCCGACCATGGCGGTGGCGACGAGTCGGTCATCCGCGACTGCCGCCAGCACGGTCGAACTGGTCTTGGACAGGGCCAGCGCGAAGTCCGCCGCCGGGTCGTTCCACGGCACCACCAGCCCGCAGGCGGTCCACAGCGCCACGACGGCGTCGCAGTCCTCCCCCGTACAGGGCCGGACGGTGAAAGGGCCGGTCACGGTTGCCGCGGCCCGGTTTCCAGCGGCAGATCCTCGCGCAGGCCCCATTCCGCCCAGGAGCCGTCATAGATCGCCACATCCGCCTTGCCGGCGGTGGCGAGGCCGAGCGCGATGACGCAGGCGGTGATGCCGCTGCCGCAGGAGGCGACGACCGGCCGGTCGAGCTCCAACCCGGCGGCGCGTGCCTTCGCGGCGATGGCGTCCGGCGGCAGCAGGGTCTTGGACTCGGCGTCGATCAGGTCGGTGTGGGGCAGGTTGAAGCTGCCGGGAATTCGTCCGCTGCGCCGGCCGGGCCAGGGCTCCGCCACCGCTCCTTCGAAGCGCGGTTGGGCGCGGGCGTCGGTCACCTGATCGGCGCGCGCGTCGATGTTGGCGAGAATCTGATCGGCGCTGCGGATCAACTCCGGCCGCTTGCGCGCGGTGAAGGCTGCCGGCTCGACCGGGGCGGCCTCGCCCGATTCGGTCGGGCGGCCCTCGGCCAGCCATTTCGGCAGGCCGCCATCCAGCACCGCAACCCGGTCGAAGCCGAACAGGCGGAACAGCCACCAGACGCGGGCCGCCGCAGTGGCCATGCCGGCGCTGTCATAGACCACCACGGTGTCGCCGTCGCCGATGCCGAGCGCGCCGATCTTCGTGGCGAAGGTCGCTTCGTCGGGAGCCATATGGGGCAGGGGGGCGGTGTCCGGCGCCGCGACCTCGTCGACGTCGCACAGCCGGGCGCCGGGGATGCGGCAGGCGGCGAAGTCCGCCCGGATGTCGCGCTTCAGGGCCGGCATGTGCCAGGACCCGTCGAGGATCTTCAGGCCGGGCCGGCCCAGGTTGCGGCCAAGCCAGTCGGTGGAGACGACGGGGCCGGTCAGCGGGTCCACGGTGCTGTCGCTCATTTTGCGCGTCCTTGAAAAGGAATCTATCGGGCGGAAGATCGGGGTGACGGGCTCAGTCCTTCAGCGCGATGACGACGCGCCGGTTCTGCTTGCCCTTGTTCTCGATCTTCGTCACCTCGATTCCGCCGATCTCGCCGGTGCGGGCGACATGGGTGCCGCCGCAGGGCTGCAGATCGACGCCCTCGACATTCAGCAGGCGCACTCGGCCGCTGCCGGTCGGCGGCTTCACCGACATGGTACGCACCAACTCCGGCTGCGCCGCCATCTCCTCGTCGGAGATCCAGCGGGTGCCGACCGGCGTGTCGGCGGCGATCAGCCGGTTCACCGCCTCGGCGATGGCATCCTTGTCCAGGGCTTCAGCGGGGACGTTGAAGTCGAGCCGGCTCTTGTCCGCGCCGATCTGGCCGCCGGTGACCGACCCCGGCACCACCGCGCACAGCAGGTGCAAAGCGGTGTGCATGCGCATGTGACGATAGCGGCGGTCCCAGTCGATCTCCGCCTCCACCGCGGTGCCGGGGCCGGGCAACTCCTGCCCTTCTTCCGGCACATGGATGACGTCGTCGGGGCCGCCGTCGCCCTTCACTGTGTCCTTGATGCGGACTTCGAACCCGTCGAAGCGCAGGACCCCGCTGTCGCCCGGCTGGCCGCCGCCGGTCGGGTAGAAGACGGTGCGGTCGAGCCGGATGCCGCGGTCGTCCACCGCCGTGACGGTGGCGACGCAGTTGCGGGCGTAGGCGTCCTCGCGGAAAAGCGCGTCCATATCCCCCCTCGAAGAGAATCAGGCCAGCCAGTCTGGCACAGGAAGATTCTTCTCACGGAGGAAGTCAGGATTGAAGAGCTTCGATTGGTAACGCTGCCCCCCGTCGCACAGGATGGTCACCACCGTGTGCCCGGGGCCGAGGTCGCGCGCCACCCGCATCGCCGCGGCGATGTTGATGCCCGACGAGCCGCCCAGCACCAGACCCTGGGTCTTGATCAGGTCGAAGATGATCGGCAGTGCTTCTTCATCCGGAATCTGCAGGGCATCGTCGATCGGCGCCTGTTCCAGGTTGGCGGTGATTCGGCCCTGGCCGATGCCTTCGGTGATGGAGCTGCCTTCCGACTTCAGCTCGCCCTTGGTGTAGTAGCTGAACAGGGCGGCACCCATCGGGTCGGCCAGCGTGATGCGGATGTTCGGGTTCCGCTCCTTCAGAGCCATGGCGATGCCGGCCAGCGTGCCGCCGCTGCCCACCGCGCAGGTGAAGGCATCTACCTTGCCGCCGGTCTGCTCCCAGATCTCCGGGCCGGTGGTGGTGCGGTGGCCTTCGCGGTTGGCGGTGTTGTCGAACTGGTTGGCCCACACGACGCCGTTCGGCTCCGTCTTCGCCAGTTCCTCGGCCAGCCGGCCGGAATAGCGGACGTAGTTGTCGGGGTTGGAATAGGGAACCGCCGGAACCAGCCGCAGGTCGGCGCCGATCAGGCGCAGCATGTCCTTCTTTTCCTGGCTCTGCGTCTCCGGCATCACGATGACGGTGCGATAGCCGAGCGCGTTGCCGACCAGCGCCAGCCCGATGCCGGTGTTGCCGGCCGTGCCCTCGACGATGGTGCCGCCGGGCCGCAGCAGGCCGCGCTTTTCCGCGTCGCGCACGATGGCGAGAGCCGCGCGGTCCTTGACCGATCCGCCCGGGTTCAGGAACTCCGCCTTACCCAGGATCTCGCAGCCCGTCGCCTTCGATGGCCCTTCCAGGCGAATCAGCGGCGTGTTGCCGATGGCGCCGATAAAGCCGTTGCGGATGTCCAAGACGGGTACTCCCAAGGTCAGGTGTGGATTGCTGACGATACTATCAGGTCGGGGAGCCGCGGATTCAAGGTGACGGTGTGAAATGCTGCATTGAACGGCAGTGAAGTGTAAAATTTGCTGAGTGCATGCTTCGATGGCCCCCTCCCTAACCCTCCCCCGCTTCGCGGGAGAGGGAACTGCCGCTGTATTGCGAAATTCCCCTCTCCCGCGAAGCGGGGGAGGGAGGGGGCAACCCGCACCTGCCACACTCACCCCTGACCGAGCCAGCGCTTGCGCAAGCCCTCGCGGTGGCGGGCGAGCCAGCCGACGGCGATGATGGCGACGGAGTTGCGCAGGCGGTTCTCGTCCATCAGGCGGATCGCCTCGTCGGCCGGCAGTGCGAAAATCCGGATGTCCTCATGCTCCTCCTCCAGGCCGCCGGTCGCGGCGAGGTTGCGGCTGTCGACCCGGCCGCAGAAGACGGTGACGACCTCGGTGAAGGCGCCGGGGCTGACATAGTAATCGCAGATCGGCTCGATCTCGCGGATGGTGCAGCCGGCCTCCTCCAGCGATTCGCGGCGGGCGACGTCCTCCGGGCTCTCGCCCTCGCCGACCATCCCGGCGACGATCTCCGTCATCCAGGCCGGGCCGCCGGCCGCGGCCGAGCCGACACGGAACTGCTCGATCATCACCACGCTGTCGAGATCGGGATCGTACAGCAGCACGCCCACCGCCGCGCCGCGGTCGCACACCTCGCGCGGCGGCAGCACGTCGGTCCAGGTTCCGTCGAACTTCTTGTGGCGCAGGCGGTAGACGTCGATGGTGAGGAAGCCCTTGTAGGGGGTCTTCTTGTCGACGATCTCGATATCGGGATGGTTCATGGTCGGCGCGGTCCCACGGATGGCTGTTTGCGACAGGGTGCTACGCCGCCGCGCCCACCACAAGCGCAGGTGCTGGCGTCACAGCGTCGGGTTCAGCCTCAGGAAGCGCACGCGGTCGGCCGAGGTCACCGGGACGGGGGTCAGGGTGGCGCCGCGAATCACCTCCAGCGGGACGACGACGCCGGCCGGCCCCAGGCCCCAGAGCTTGCGGTAGAAATCCGCCAGTCCACTGAAGCGCTGGCCGCCGACGCCAACGATCCAGTCGCCCGGACGCAGGCCGGCCGACTCGGCGGGACTGCGCGGCGATACCCGCTCCACCATCAGCCGGCCCAACTCCTCGCGCAGGGTAACGCCCAGCCACGGACGGGCCGGCTCCTGGCGGCGGCCGTAGGCGAGCAGGTCTGCGAGGATCGGCTCCAGCGCCGACACCGGGACGAACATGTTGCCGGGCAGGCCGCGGCCCTCCACCGCCTCCATCACCAGCAGCGATCCGATGCCGACCAGCCGGCCCTCGCGGTCGATCAACGCGGCGCCGTTGAAGGAGCGGATCGGCGGGAAGGTGAACAGAGCCTCGTCCAGCAGATATTCCCAATAGCCGGCGAACTCGCGCTTGCTGACCAGCTTCACGGCGGTGGCGCTGCGATTCTCACCGCCGCTGAGCGCCAGCAGCGTGTCGCCTTCCTTCACCGCGTCGGCGTTCGCCAGCCGCAGCCAGGGGGCCGTGAACCCCAACTCCGCCCGCAGCAGGCCGAAGCCGCTGACGGGATCGTAGGCGATCATGCTGGCGGGATAGCTGCGCCCGTCGGCGGCGGTGACCTCGATCTGCGAGGCCTCCATCACCGTATAGCCGATGGTCAGGATCAGGCCGGACCCGTCGATGACGACGCCGCTGCCCGCGCGGTCGGTTCCCAGCGTGCGTGCGCTCTGGCTGTCCGGCGGCACGACGGCGCTGATGCCGACGACGGAGCGGACGACGCGATCCGGATCGAGTTGCCCGGACTCCGCTGCCCGCGCGCTGCCTGCGCCAAGCTGAATGCCGACAAGAAGGAGAATGGCGGCCGCCAACCGCGGCCCGACCGGTGCAGAGACAACCCGCATGACGCCGCACTCCCGCGCAAGGCAGGGCCAAGGGCACCCCGTTGTCGCGCGGCCCTGTCCGTCGCGACTCGGATGACACTGACATGACATTGCGCGCGAGTCGCGGCTCATCAAGCCGCTGCCGGGCACCGGCCGCGACTTTGAGGGAGGAAACATACCGCCGCCGGCCGGTGTTGTCCTGTCGGAGACCGGAAATCGGCCCGGACAATGAACCCGGACAATGAAAAGGAAAGGCGACAGCATGCCCATCAACAGCGAACAGGAACTGGAACAGGCCGTGCAGGAATTCCAGCGCCTGACCGACGCTCCGGATGGCTCGGAGGACGGACGCCGCCGCAGTGTTCTGGACGCCGACATCAAGGCGTATTACGCCAGATGCGCCGACACGATGCGGCCGGGCAAGCCGCCCTCCACCGCCTGACGGCGGACGGGAGCGGGTCCGGGTGGCCGGCCGGCAGAATCGGCCATAAGGAAGGAGACCGGTCCGCGATGAAGCGACTCGACACCTGCTACACCTGCCGCTTCTGGGAGGGGCAGGGGCTCCGCCAGCGCGGGCCGAAGGGGACCTGCCGGCGCTATCCGCCGGTGGTGACGCCGCGCAGCCCCGAAGGCGATTTTCCCATCACGCTGTCCACCGACTGGTGCGGGGAATGGAAACGGGTGGCTGTCGCCGCGGTCGGTGGCGATCCGTCGGACTCCGGCGATACCATCTATGACGATCTGGTGGAGTAGGACCGCCTCACCGCGGGTGGGGCGGGATCACCAGGACCGGGGTGTTCTCGTAGGCCTGCGGGAGGTTGTCGGTGGCCGGACCGTCCCAATCGGTGCTGAAAGCCAACAGGGCGACCAGCACGGCCGCCAGGAACAGCAGGATCGCGGTGACGCAATCCACCGTCCGCACCGGATGGTCGTCGGGATCGGGCGAACCGCGGCCGGTTCCGTCGACCGGCGGAGCGGTGCGAAGACGTTCTGAGTGGAATGGAATAAGCACGGCGATCCTCCATGGCTGGAGACGCCCGGTCCAAGACTGGGTCCGGATTGTTATCAAGTCTAACGCCGTGCGGCCGGGTGCGGCATTTCGCTTCCGGCAAATCAGGATCGTCTTTTGGGACTAGTTCTTGTCCCATTGGGCGACCGTCGGTCCTAGCCCGACTGCTTTAAACCGAATTCGGTTTCTTAACCGCCACAGTCAAGGCGCAATGATGCCGAAAGAAGAAAAGGCCGGATGCGTGTGGCATCCGGCCTTTTCGATCTGGCTCCCGGTGCTGGACTCGAACCAGCGACAAGCGGATTAACAGTCCGCTGCTCTACCAACTGAGCTAACCGGGATCGGTGACTGACCTTTCGGCCGCCGCCGTTGTTGGCGTGGCGGGTGTATAGCCGAACCATCCGGCCCTGCCAAGCCAATTCCGACAGGAAAATGAATTTTCTTAGCCCAGGGCTCGGGAGGGCGGGGGAAGGACGATCCGCCAATGAAAACAAGGCCCAAACGCAAAAAGCCCCGCCGGGGGCGGGGCTGCGTTCGGACCATATGGTCGTCTGCTGTACTGTCGTCAGGTATGGAGGCACGGGCGGGAATCGAACCCACGTACACGGATTTGCAGTCCGCTGCATCACCACTCTGCCACCGCGCCATCCTGACCGGCACCGGCGCGCCGTTTCCGGTGCGCCCTCGGTGTGGAGCGGTGGTATAGCGGCCCGGAACGGAGCGGTCAAGGCGAATGGTGACGATTTTTGAACATCGTTCGCCGGGTCGCCCGAAGCCGATCCGGGCGGCGGTTTCCCCACCCGTTTTCCCGACACCCGGCAAAGGCCGGACGCCTGATCGCTCGTGGCGTTGTGTTCGCCAGGCCTTTGCGGCTATATACCGCCATGGCAGGAAGCCGTTCGCTGTTCGGCTTGGTGCCGGTGTCGTCACAACACATCAATAAGCGACCGCCATGACCGATTTCGCCGCCGCACGCTATTTCATGGTCGAGGGACAGATCCGCCCCAACAAGGTGACCGATCAACGTCTCGTCGATGTCCTGTCGGAGCTTCCGCGCGAAGCCTTCGTTCCTGAGACGGCGCGCGGCGTCGCTTATGTCGATGACGACCTCCCCATCGGCAAGGGCCGTTTCCTGCTGGAACCGATGGTCTTCGCCCGCATGCTGCAGGCCGTCGCCGTGCAGGAGACCGACCGAGTGCTCGATGTCGGCGCCGCCGGCGGCTACTCCACCGCGGTGCTGGGCCGTCTCGCCTCGTCGGTGGTCGGCCTCGATTGCGACGAGGGGCTGACCGCCGCCGCGACCGCTGCGCTGGCCGGGCAGGGCATCACCAATGCCAAGGCCGTCACCGGCCAACTGGCGGAGGGGTACGCCCAAAACGCCCCTTACGATGTCATCGTCGTCGAAGGTACCGTGCCGGAGGTGCCGGCGGCGCTGACCGAGCAGCTGGCGGAAGGCGGACGTCTCGTCGCCATCGTCCAGGGCAAGGGCGCCGTCGGAGAGGTCCGCCTGTTCCAGCGGGCTGCCGGCGTGGTGTCGAGCCGCATCCTGTTCGAGGCCCAGCCGCATGCGCTGCCGGGCTTCGAGAAGAAGGCGTCCTTCGTGTTCTGACCGGATTCGCCGGTTGGACAGGTCTTGAACTGAACCGTGCAGTTTACCTCTGCGCGGTTCTGCGCTACCGTCGCCGTCGCCCTTGCACGAAAGTGAGCACCCATGGCCGCGCCGTTTGAGATCGAGGTGGAAGAACTGGACCGCCGCCGCAAGGCCGGTGACGATCCGGTCGTCCTCGACGTGCGCGAGCCGTGGGAGTTTGCGCTGTGCGCCATCGACGACAGCCTGCACATCCCGATGAACGGGCTTCCCGGCCGGGTGGACGAGCTGCCGAAGGATCGCGACATCGTCGTCGTGTGCCATCACGGTGGCCGCAGCGCGCAGGTCACCATGTGGCTGCGTTCCAGGGGCTTCGACCGCGCCATCAACCTGGATGGCGGTGTCGATGCCTGGGCGCGCCGAATCGACCCGAACATGAAGGTCTACTGAACATGACCGTGCGAAGCCGTTTTGCGCGCCGCTGGCTGCTGGCGACGGCCCTGACCCTGACCGCCACGATGGGCACAGCAGTGACCGGCGGTGGTACGGCCCAGGCGCAGTCCCTGGAACAGGCCCTCGCCCAGGCCTATGCCAACAACCCGACCATCGGCGCCCAGCGCGCCCGTCTGCGTGCCGTCGACGAAGGCGTGCCGCAGGCGCTGTCCGGCTACCGCCCGACCGCCCGCGTGACCGCCGGGATCTCCCGCTCGATGGGCAACAGCAAGTATGACGGCGGCTCGACGGGGTCCGAAGCCAATCCCAAGAGCGTCGGCGTCACCGCCACCCAGCCGATCTACGACGCCACCGTCGCCCCGGCCGTCCGCCGTGCCGAACGGCTGGTCGAGGCGCAGCGCGCCACCCTGATCGCGTCGGAACAGTCGGTGCTGCTGGCCGCCGCCCAGGCCTATCTGGACATCGTCCAGAACCAGGCCATCCTGCAGCTGCAGATGAACAACGAGCAGGTTCTGCGCCGTCAGCTGGACGCCGCCCGCGACCGCTTCCGCGTCGGCGAATACACCCGCACCGACGTCAGCCAGTCCGAGTCGCGCCTGTCGGCCGCCATCGCCTCGAAGATCTCGGCCGAAGGCACGCTGCGCGCCTCGCGCGCGACCTACGAGCGTCTGGTCGGATCGGCTCCGGGCGAGCTGAAGGCGCCGAAGCCGGCCTTCCGCCTGCCGAAGAACCTGGACGAACTGGTCGAGCTGGCCCGCGCCAACAACCCGAACGTCCTGTCCGCCTCCTACACCGAAGCGGCGCAGCGCGAGGCGGTGGATCAGCAGTACGGCCGCCTGCTGCCGTCGGTGAACCTGTCGGCCTCCGGCAGCCGCACCTATGATCCCGGCCGCTCCTCCGGCATCGACCTGAACCGCTCCGACAGCGCGCAGATCACCGCCCAGGTGACCATCCCGCTCTATCAGGCCGGCCAGCCCGAAGCCCTGGTCCGCGAGGCCAAGCAGACGGCCAATCAGGCCCGCCTGCAGATCGAGGAGGCCCGCCGTCAGGTGACCGAATCGGCGGTCAGCGCCTGGCAGGCCCTGCAGACCGCGCGCGCCAGCATCGAGTCCTACTCGGCGCAGATCAAGGCGGCGCAGATCGCCCTGGAAGGCGTCCGGCAGGAGGCGCAGGTCGGCTCGCGCACCGTGCTCGACGTGCTGAACCAGGAACAGGAACTGCTGAACGCCCGCGTCTTCCTGGTCCGCGCCCAGCACGACGAGATGGTGGCGGCCTTCAATGTTCTGGCGTCCAGCGGACAGTTGACCGCCGACCGGCTCAACCTGCCGGTCCAGAAATACGACCCGCAAGCGAATTACGACAAGACGCGGGGCAAGTGGTTCGGAACTTCGGTGACCGAATGAACGAGACGGCCCGCGAAAGCGGGCCGTTTTTGTATTATGGCTTTTTTGTCAGCCCTGCCCTAGGTTTGGGTCAGGTTGACGTCTCGGGTTGCCACGATGAGCGATAAGGGCCAGCAAGAACCTTCGATGGAGGAAATCCTCGCCTCCATCCGGCGGATCATTTCCGAGGACGGCGAGCCTGCCAAATCGGAAACCCAGGCGCCTTCGCCGCCTCCTCCGCCGCCACCCCCTCCGCCGCCGCCCCCGCCACCCCCTCCGGTGGACGAGGACGACGACGATGTCCTGGAACTGACCCAGATGGTGGAGGACGAGCCGGACGACCGGCCCGACTTCGGCCAGCCGGAACCCGATCCGTGGCCGGAGGAACCGGCTTTTCCGGAACCGCCTCCTCCTCCGCCGCCCCCGCCCCGCTGGGACGAGCCGGAGCCCGAGCCGATGCCTCCGCCGCGTCCCGCCGCCCGGCGGCCGGCGCCGGTGTTCGACGATTTCGAGGATGACGAGCCGCCGCCGCCGCCGCGTCCGCGCCGCCGCTCGGTCGATCCCGATGACGGGCTGATTTCCCGCCGGACGGCGGAGGATGCCTCGCACCACCTGACCCATCTGGCGCGCGAGTTGGGCGACGACCTGTCCATCGGCCCGATGCCCATCGGCATCCGCACGGTGGAAGAGGTCGTGCGCGAACTGCTGAAGCCGCTGTTGAAGGAATGGCTGGACGAGAATCTGCCGACGGTGGTCGAGCGCCTCGTACAGCAGGAGATCGACCGCATGATCCGGCGGTCGCAGAAATTCTGATCCTGAGTTTTTATGCCCCGGTTGAGACGTTCCTAGCGAAAGTTCGTGGTGATGTTGGAAAAGACGTACCGGCCCGCCGAGGTCGAGGAGAAGCACTACCGCCTGTGGGAAGAGTCGGGCGCCTTCGCCGCCAAGCCGCAGGGGAACGGCAAGCCCTACACCATCATGATGCCGCCGCCGAACGTCACCGGCAGCCTGCACATGGGCCATGCGCTGACCTTCACCATCCAGGACGTGCTGACCCGCTACAACCGCATGCGCGGCCGTGACGCGCTGTGGCAGCCGGGGACCGACCATGCAGGCATCGCCACCCAGATGGTGGTGGAGCGCAATCTGGCGAAGGACGGCAAGACCCGCCACGATTTCGGCCGCGACGCCTTCATCGACAAGGTGTGGGAATGGAAGGCCGAATCGGGCGGCACCATCACCCGCCAGCTGCGCCGGCTGGGCGCCTCGCCGGACTGGCCGCGCGAGCGTTTCACCATGGACGACGGGCTGAGCCGCGCCGTCCGCAAGGTGTTCGTGGAACTGCACCGCCAGGGCCTGATCTACAAGGACAAGCGGCTGGTCAACTGGGACCCGAAGCTGCACACCGCGATCTCCGACCTCGAGGTCGAGCAGAAGGAGATCAAGGGCAACCTCTGGCACTTCCGCTATCCCATCGACGGGGAGGAGGGCCGCTTCATCGTCGTCGCCACCACCCGTCCGGAAACCATGCTGGGCGACACCGGCGTCGCCGTGCATCCGGAGGATGAGCGCTACAAGGACCTGATCGGCAAGATGGTCCGCCTGCCGCTGGTCGGCCGGCTGATCCCGATCGTCGGCGACGAATATGCCGATCCGGAGACCGGCTCGGGTGCGGTGAAGATCACGCCGGCCCACGACTTCAACGACTTCGAGGTCGGCAAGCGCTGTGGCCTCGAACAGATCAACATCATGGACCGCGACGCCCGGCTGAACGACAACGTTCCCGAGGCCTATCGCGGGCTCGACCGCTACGAGGCGCGCAAGAAGGTCGTCGCCGAGCTGGAGGCGCTGGAGCTTCTGGAGAAGATCGAGCCGCACACCCACATGGTTCCGCACGGCGACCGTTCCGGCGTCGCCATCGAGCCGTGGCTGACCGACCAGTGGTATGTCGACGCTGCGACCCTGGCCAAGCCGGCGATCGAGGCAGTGGAGACCGGCAAGACGGTGTTCGTGCCCAAGCAGTGGGAGAACACCTATTTCGAATGGATGCGCAACATCCAGCCCTGGTGCATCAGCCGCCAGATCTGGTGGGGCCATCAGATTCCGGCCTGGTACGGCCCGGACGGCACCTTCTTCGTCGAGGAGACGGAGGAGGAGGCGCGCGCCGCCGCCAGGACGCATTACGGTCAAGACGTCGAGTTGACGCGCGATGCCGACGTGCTCGACACCTGGTTCTCGTCGGCGCTGTGGCCGTTCTCGACGCTCGGCTGGCCCGATCAGACACCGGAGCTTGACCGCTATTACCCGACCGACGTGCTGGTGACCGGCTTCGACATCATCTTCTTCTGGGTCGCCCGGATGATGATGATGGGCCTGCACTTCATGAAGGATGTGCCCTTCCGCACCGTCTACATCCATGCCCTTGTCCGCGACGAGAAGGGCCAGAAGATGTCGAAGTCGAAGGGCAACGTCATCGATCCGCTGGAAATCATCGACCAGTACGGCACCGACGCGCTGCGCTTCACCCTGTCGGCGATGGCGGCGCAGGGCCGCGACATCAAGCTGGCGGTGAACCGGGTCGAGGGCTACCGCAACTTCGCCACCAAGCTGTGGAACGCCGCCCGCTATTGCCAGATGAACGGCTGCGAGCCGGTCGCCGGCTATCGTCCGGTCGGGCTGACGCAGACGGTCAACCGCTGGATCGTCGGCGCGCTGGCCGATGCGGCGAAGAAGGTCGCCGAGTCGATCGACGCCTACAAGTTCAACGAGGCCGCCGGTGCCGCCTACCAGTTCACCTGGGGCACCTTCTGCGACTGGTACATGGAGTTCACCAAGCCGATCCTCGCCGGGTCGGACGAGGCGGCGAAGGCCGAGACGCGGGCGACCACCGCCTGGGTTCTCGACCAGATCCTGCACATCCTGCACCCGCTGATGCCCTTCATCACCGAAGAGCTGTGGGAGCAGCTGTCGCCGGCGCGCGGCAACCGCCTGATTTCGGCGGAATGGCCCGAGTTCGCCGCCGACGTCATCGATCCGGCCTCGCGCGACGAGATGGATTGGGTGGTGCGGCTTATCTCCTCGGTTCGCTCCATGCGTTCGGAGATGAACGTTCCGCCGGCGGCGCAGATCGAGCTGAAGCTGAAGGATCCGAACGCGGTCAGCCTGAAGCGGCTGGACACCCACCGCGACCTGATCCTGCGCATGGCCCGCCTGTCGAACGTCGAGCCGCTGCAGGGCGACGTGCCGAAGAGCAGCGTTCAGGCGGTGCTGGACGAGACCACGCTGGTGCTGCCGCTGGAAGGCATCGTCGATCTCGACAAGGAGAAGGCGCGGCTGTCCAAGGAGATCGACAAGCTGGCGGGGGAGATCAAGAAGATCGACGCCAAGCTGTCGAACGAGCAGTTCGTCGCCAAGGCTCCGGAAGAGGTGATCGAGGAGCAGCGCGACCGCCGCGAGGCCGCCGATCAGGCCCGCGACAAGCTGCAGAAGGCGCTGGAGATGTTGGCGGGGTGAGTTGTGGGGCAGACACACTTGCCCCCACCCTAACCCTCCCCCGCCGGGCGGGGGAGGGGACTGGTGCTGATACGGGAAATAGGCGGCAGTCCCTCCCCTGCGAAGCGGGGGAGGATAGGTGGGGGTCTAACTTCGCACGCCGCTAAAGCGTAAAGATCGCCAGCAGCACCAGCACCGCGATGACCCCGGCGATGCTGAGCTTCATGAACTTGGTGAAGGCGATCCAATTCGCCTGATGTGCGCGGACGGTCTCTTCACTGACCGGGTTCGGACTGACGGCCGCCATATCGATCAACCCTCCAACAGTTTCTTTTGCCCGCAATTTTTGACGCGGTCGCACGGAAAGGCAACAGATTCCGAGCGGAACCGTCAACTATGCCGGAAGAAGGATGATCGGAAGGACGAGCGTGCTTACAGCGGCGGGTTGACCACGGCCGCAAGCTCCGGAACCGGGCCGTCGATCCGCACCAGATCACCATCGACTCGGGCGCGGCCTTCGGCGATCAGACGGACGGCGTGCGGGTAGAGACGATGCTCCGAGTCCAGCACGCGGTCGGCCAGACGGTGGGCGTCGTCACCGGGTAGGACCGGAACGGCGGCCTGGGCGACGATCGGGCCTTCGTCCATCTCCGGCCGCACGTAATGCACGGTGCAGCCATGGAAGCGAACGCCGGTGTCCAGCGCCCGCTGATGGGTGTCCAGCCCCTTGAAGGAGGGCAGCAGCGACGGGTGGATGTTGATGAGCGCGTTGTGCCACTGCCCGACGAACCAGGGCGAAAGCAGGCGCATGAATCCGGCAAGGCACACCAGTTCGACACCCGACGCGCGCAGGGTGGCGTCCATCGCCGCTTCGAAGGCCGGCTTGTCGCCGGGATAATCGCGGTGGCTGACCACCGCGGTGGCGATGCCGGCCTTGGCCGCCCGCTCCAGACCGAAGGCATCGGCCTTGTTGGACAGGACCAGGGCGATCTCGGCCGGGAAACCGGGCGCGGCGCAGGCGTCGATCAACGCCTGCAGATTGCTGCCGCGCCCCGAGATCAGGACGCCGAGCTTCAACTTGCTCATCTAAACTATCCTTAGGCGTCCCTTACGCGGTCCAGGCCGCGTCCATGCCATTGACGGTCACGCGGGCGTCGCCGTCCTTCAGGGCGGTGACGGTGCCGACGGTGTAGACCGTCTCGCCGCCCTCGCGCAGGATGTCGATGGCCTCGTCCGCCTTGTCGGCGGGAACCACGACGACCATGCCGAGGCCGACATTGAAGGTGCGTGCCATCTCGAACGGGGCGATGCCGCCAGTCTTCATCAGCCAGGAGAAGACGGGGGGCAGGGTCCAGGTCGAGGCGTCGAGCACCACACCCAGCCCGTCCGGCAGGACGCGCGGAATGTTCTCGATCAGGCCGCCGCCGGTGATGTGGGCCATGGCACGGACCGTGCCGGCGCGCACCGCCTTCAGCGTGCTCTTCACATAGATGCGGGTCGGCGTCAGCAGCGCCTCGCCCAGCGTCTTCGAGGCATCCCACGGGCAGGCGGCGTCGTAGCCGAGGCCCGACTTCTCCACCAGCTTGCGCACCAGCGAATAGCCGTTGGAATGCACGCCGGTCGAGGCGAGGCCGAGAACGACGTCACCGGCCTGGACGGTGGAACCGGTCAGGGCATGCTGGCGTTCCACAGCACCGACGGAGAAACCCGCGAGGTCGTAATCGCCTTCCGAATACATGCCCGGCATCTCGGCGGTCTCGCCGCCGACCAGGGCGCAGCCGGCCTGACGGCAGCCTTCGGCGATGCCGGCGACGATGTCGCGGCCAGCGGCCACGTCGAGCTTGCCGGTGGCGTAGTAATCCAGGAACAGCAGCGGCTCGGCGCCCTGCACGACCAGATCGTTGACGCACATGGCGACGAGGTCGATGCCGACCGTGTCGTGACGGTTGGCGAGAATCGCCACCTTCAGCTTGGTGCCGACGCCGTCGGTCGTCGCGACCAGAAGCGGATCCTGGTAGCCGGCGGCGCGCAGATCGAACAGCGCGCCGAAACCGCCCAGGCCCGCGTCGGAGCCGGAGCGCGCGGTGGAGCGGGCAAGGGGCTTGATCGCTTCGACAAGCGCGTTGCCCGCGTCGATGTCCACACCGGCCTGCTTGTAGGCGTCGGACATGTTATAGGACTGGGTGCTGATGGTATCCTCGCTTGGGCTGAGCTATATACCGGGCCTTGGGCTCGGGCCGAACATACTCGAATCGGAAGGCTTTGCAATGCTCCACCGCCGCCGCGCGCCGCTCCTCGCCGGTCTTGCTGCCATGTCCACCGCTCTGGTCCTGACCATGACCGGGCCGGCGGGGGCGCAGACCGGTTCCCTGCCGCCGGCCGCCGTCTCGTCCGCCGCCGATCCCTTCGCCGTGTCCGGCGTGCAGGTCGACATCAGCGGCGGCAACCCGACCACCATCCGCGATCAGGCGATCCGCGAGGCGCAGGCCAAGGCCTGGGCCGAACTGTACCGGCGCCTCGTTCCCGGCGGCGGCAATCCGCCGCGCCTGTCGGACAATGAGATCGCCAGGATGGTCCAGGGCTTCGAGATCGACGAGGAGAAGGTGTCGGCCAGCCGCTATGTCGGCGCCATCACCGTGCGTTTCCGCCCCAACGCGGTGCGCGACGCGCTCGGCCAGAGCGGTGGCGCCGCCCAGTATGTCGAGCCGCCGTCGCGTCCCTTCGTCATCCTGCCGGTGACCCAGGTCGACGGCCGCACCATCCTGTGGCAGGACCGCACCCCCTGGCGCGCGGCCTGGGAGGCGCGGCAGCCCGCCGCCGCCCTGGTGCCGCTGGTGGTGCCGGACGGCGAGTTGTCCGACGCCCAGGCGATCAGCGGCGAGGACGCCATCGCCGGCAACTCCGACGCGCTCGCCCGCATCGCGCAGGCCTATAAGGCCGGCGGAGTCGTGGTCGCCCGCACCGATCTGCCGGCGAACGGTCCCGACCCGGCGCGCGGCCTGACGGTGGACGTCACCCGCTATGGGCTGGACGGCAACCGCGAGAACCAGACGGTGCAGGTGAAGGGCGGCGGCAGTGCCGACGAACTGCTGAACCGCGCGGTCGCTGCGGTCGGCACCCAGATCGACGATTCTTGGCGTCGCGAGCACACCACCGCCACCGGACCGGAGCAGAACACCATCGTCAGCGTGCCGCTGACCGCGGTGAACGACTGGGTGGAGACGCGCAAGCGGCTGTCCGCGGTGCCCGCGGTGAGCCGCAACAGCCTGATTTCTATCAGCCGCAACGAGGCGCTCGTCACCCTGACCTATCGTGGCGATCCCGAACAGCTGGCCCAGGCGCTCGCCCGCCAGGATCTCGGATTCGCGCGGTCGGTCGCCCAGCCCGCCGCCGCACCCGCCGGCTATCCGCCGGCCTATCCGGGGGTGCCGTTGCCGGTGCAGTCGGCCGACTGGCAGCTGACCCTGCTGCCGCGCGGGTCGGGTGCGGCGTCGGCCGGTGCCGTCCCCGCGAGCGCCTCGCCGATGGCGTCGCCGACCTCGCTGGCGCCGTCGGCGCCGATGGGCGCCGGCACCATGGGTGCCGGTGCTCCGGCCACCATGGGCGCACCGCCGCGCAACCTGGGCACGCTGCCGGCCAAGAGCCTGCCGTGAGCGTTCCCAACATCATCACGTTCCTGCGCATCGTGGCGGTTCCGGCCGCGATGTACATGATCCTGACCGGCAACATGGAGTGGGCCTTCGCCCTGTTCGTCGCCGCCGGTCTGTCCGATGCGCTGGACGGCGCCATCGCCCGCATGTTCCGCGCGCGTACGGTGCTGGGCGGCTATCTCGATCCGCTGGCCGACAAGGCGCTGATCGTCGGGGTGTATGTGGCGCTGGCCTGGGTCGGGGCGATCCCGCTGTGGCTGGCAATGATGGTGGTGTTCCGCGACATCATGATCATCGGCGGCGTCATCCTGCTGTTCACGCTGAAGGAGACGCTGGCGATGCAGCCGCTCTACGTCAGCAAGGTGAACACGGTGGTGCAGATCGCGCTGGCCGCCGCGATTCTGGCGCCGCCGGCGCTGGGGCTGCCGGAGGTTCACCTGTACGGCTGGGAACTGGTCGATGTGCTGGTGTACGCCTGCACGGTGACGACGGTGCTATCCGGCGTTCTGTACGCGCGGCGCGGCGCCTTGCTGTTCAACCGGCTCGGCGGCGTTCCGTGACGGCGGCCAAGCAGCTCCGCTTCTGGCTGATCGGGCTGGGGCTGTTCGTCCTGGCGCTGTGGCTGCTGTCGGACATGCTGCTGCCCTTCGTGGTCGGGTTGGCCATCGCCTATCTGCTCGACCCGGCGGTCGACCGGCTGGAGGCGGCGCGGCTGCCGCGCTGGCTCGGCACCACGGTGGTGCTGCTGGGCTTCGTCCTGGTCATGGTGCTGGTGGCGCTTCTCCTGCTGCCGCTGGTGCAGGGGCAGGTCTCCCACTTGCTGGAGGTCCTGCCGACCTACGCGGCGCTGGTGAAGGAGCGGCTGATACCGGCGCTCGACCGCTTCATCCACCGCCTGCCGGCCGACGATGTCGAGCGACTGCGCGCTGCCGCCGGCACCTATGCCGGGGAGGTGGCGGGGCTGGTCGGCCGCATCGTCACCCGCATCCTGTCGGGCGGGCTGGCGCTGTTCGACATTGTGACGCTGATGTTCATCACGCCCATCGTCGCCTTCTACATGATGCGCGACTGGGACCTGATGGTGGGCAAGGTCGATTCGTGGCTGCCGCGCCAGCATGCCGAGACGGTGCGCGAGCAGGCGCGGGAGGTGAACGTCACCCTGTCCGGATTCGTGCGCGGGCAGGCGATGGTCTGCGTCGTGCTGGGCGTCTTCTATGCGCTGGCGCTGTCGGCGGCCGGGCTGGATTTCGGGCTGGTGATCGGCCTGCTCGCCGGTCTTCTGTCCTTCATCCCCTATGTCGGCAGCCTGTTTGGTTTCGTCGCCAGCACCGGTCTTGCCCTGCTGCAATTCGACGAGCTTTGGCGGGTCGCCATCGTCATCGGCATCTTCCTGTTCGGGCAGGCGGTGGAAGGAAACGTCCTGACGCCGAAGCTGGTGGGCGACAAGGTCGGGCTGCATGCGGTCTGGGTGATGTTCGCGCTGCTGGCCGGCGGCAGCCTGTTCGGCTTCGTCGGCGTGCTGCTGGCGGTGCCGGTGGCCGCGGTGATCGGCGTGTTGACCCGCTTCGCATTGCGACAGTATCTCTCGAGCCCGTACTACCGCGGCACCGACGCGGAACGCTGATGGGTGTGTCCGCATGAGCTTGCCGGCGCAGATACCGCTCGACCTCGGGCACCGGACGGCGATGGGCTGCGAGGATTTCCTCGTGGCGCCCAGCAACGCCGACGCCGTGGCGTGGCTGGACCGCTGGCCGTCCTGGCCGGCCCCGGCACTGACCCTGTTCGGCCCCGCCGGCTGCGGGAAGACCCATCTGTCGCAGGTCTGGCGCGCCCGCAGCCACGCGGTGGTGATCCGGGCCGAGCTGCTCGACTCGGCGGCACCGCCCACGCTTCTTGCCCCCGCGAACGCCGTGGTGGTGGAGGACGCCGACGCCGTCGCCGGCAAGCCGGAGCGGGAAGAGGCGCTGTTCCACCTCTACAACCTCGCCCGCGAGCAGCAGGGCCATCTGCTGCTGTTGTCGCGCAAGGCGCCGTCGCGCTGGCGCACCCGGCTGCCCGACCTGCGCTCGCGCCTCAAGGGCGCGCCGGCGGTTGAGGTCAGGCCGCCAGACGACGCGCTGCTGGCCGCGGTGCTGGTCAAGCTGTTCGCCGATCGCCAGTTGCGGCCGGGGATGGAGGTCATCACCTATCTGCTGGCGCGGATGGAACGGTCGCTCGATTTCGCCCGCCGGCTGGTGGCGGCTCTGGACCATGCGTCGCTGGCCGCCCATCGTGGCGTGACCGTGCCGCTGGCGCGCGAAGTCCTTTCGGATCTGCAACGGACGGAACCGCAACGATCCGGTTCCAAAACAACCCTCTAGTTCCATAAGGGAAGAGACGACCATGGATTTGGGTATCGCCGGCCGCCACGCCATCGTCTGCGCCGCCAGTAAGGGGCTGGGCCGCGCCTGCGCCTTCGCGCTGGCCCGCGAAGGCGTTCACGTCACCCTGACCGCCCGCAATGCCGAGGCCCTGGAGGCGACCGCCGAGGAGATCCGCAAGGCCACCGGCGTCACCGTCACCACCGCCCCCGGCGACATTGCGACGGAAGAGGGCCGGGCCGCGGCGCTGGCCGCCTGTCCGGAACCGGACATCCTTGTCAACAATGCCGGCGGTCCGCCGCCGGGCGATTTCCACGAGTGGGACCGCGACGACTGGATTCGCGCGCTGGACGCCAACATGCTGGCGCCGATCTTCCTGATCAAGGCGACGGTGGACGGCATGATCTCCCGCCGCTTCGGCCGGATCGTCAACATCACGTCGGCCGCGGTGAAGGCGCCGATCCCGATTCTCGGCCTGTCGAACGGCGCGCGCACCGGCCTGACCGGCTTCGTCGCCGGCCTGTCGCGGCAGACGGTGAAGCACAACGTCACCATCAACAACCTGCTGCCCGGCCCCTTCGAGACCGACCGCCTGCGCAAGACCATGGAAGGTGGCGCCAAGGCCGCCGGGCGCAGCATTGACGAAGAGATGGATCTGCGCCGCAAGACGAACCCGTCCGGCCGATTCGGCGATCCGGAGGAATTCGGGGCCGCCTGCGCTTTTCTCTGTGCCGCCAAGTCCGGTTTCATGACCGGCCAGAACATCCTTCTGGACGGCGGAGCCTTTCCCGGCACGCTGTAAACTGCGGTATCAGGAGACGGGCCACCGCCGCGTCTCAAGTTTGTCCCTCCAATTCGCTACAAAATCCGCCCATCGTCACAGGCCATTAAGAAACGGCGACGGGAAGGGGTGCGCAATCACCGCTTCCCCGGTCCGCCGGTCGGCAGGCACCGGAAGGTGCCGCGCCAACCGGATAACGGCGTTTGCAGAGCACTGGTGCTTTCGCAGGCCACTGGCACAGGAATGATGAGCATGCAGCAGAGTGTGGCGGCCCCCGCGGTCTACACCGACCTTGGCCGCGTCATGGAAAGCATCACCCGGCGCTTTCTCGACGTGCTTCGGATGGAACTGGCCCGCATCGGCGTGACCGACCTCAGCCCGACGCAGGCGCTGATGCTGCTGCACATCGGCACCGAGGAGCTTTCCGTCCGCGACCTGCTGGAACGCGGCTATTACCTCGGCTCCAATGCCTCCTACAATCTGAAGCATCTGGTGGAGGCGGGCTATGTCGACCGCAGCCCTTCCCAGCGCGACCGCCGGGCCGCCCGGCTCAAGCTGTCCGACCAGGGGCTGGCGACCTGCGAGGCATTGAAGAAGTTGGAGGCGATGCGCGCCGACAGCCTGCTGCGCACCGACAGTGACGGTGCCGATTTCGAGACCACCTACCGCACGCTGCGCCGGCTGGAACGCGCCTGGACCGACCTGATCCGCTATGACGACGCCGATCCGTCCTGACGCTCGAGGCTTCAAACTCCACGCTTTCGACACGTAACTTTCTGACCGCCTGTCCGTTCGATCTGTGTCCGGAATGGAACACCAGAGTCCATAACAGGAACATAGACGGAACTGTGCAGTTGCCGTTCCGTGTCCGTTCTGGTAGCTCTATCAGAACAAGACGCGAACAATGGAGGGTGGCATGTCGGTTTTGGCTTTCCTGCGTGAGTGCGTGACTCTCGCCCTGTTCCTGGCGGTGCTTTATGGCTGGGCCACGGTCGGGCCGATCCTGATCGGGTGAGGACCGTCGAAGCGGCCACTATGCGTTCCGGCGCAGGGCGGGGCGGCGGTGCCCTTCGGAAGTGATCTCCGAATGGGGGATGCCGCGTCGGTATAATATCCGAAATCCCAGCCCACACTGGCCGGCGCAACGCTTACATCGGGAACACGCGGAACCGTCCCTGGCCCACCAGAGAAGCCGAAAGGGGGCCGGTTCCGCGAACGCCGACAACGCGTGGGGATTGGGACGGATGCGGAATTTCTTTCGAAAGCGTCGATCGGCCGCCGTGGCGGACGAGCGGCTGCCGGCTGCCGGCGCTGCCGGCCTGGGTAGTCCCGGCATCACCGGCGGGGGTCTCGGGTCCGGTCCATTGACCGGTGGACCCGGCATGAACAGCGGCATGACGACGGGGAGCATGAACGGACCGGGAGCTGGCGGCTTCTCCAACGCGCCGGGCCGGCCGGGGGGGCTCCATCTGCGTCCGGTGGACGCCAACGCGGGCGGCAATCCCGTCGGCGGCCCCATCGGCAGCCGGGCCGGTTTCGAGGCGATGCGTGGTCCCGTCGCCCCGCGTCTGCCCGACGTCATCGACAACGAGGCCACCGGCGACCGCCGCGGCCATATGTTCCCGCAGCCCGGCGGGGACGATGCCGGCGGCGAGCATGACCTGCCGCGCTTCACCATGTCGGTCAATGGCGGCTACCGCGGCGGCTTCGGTGCCAATGGCGGCGCCAACGCGCCGGCGATGCTGAAGGGACTGACGCCGGAGCTGAACGGCCTCCTGCGCGAAGCCTTCACCCCGACCCGACCGAAGCAACAGCTGAACGGCCTGTTCATCGGCCGCAACGACACCCTGCGCCGCATCATCTCGGCCATCGAGGAGGAGCGGGCGCACGTCATCCTCTATGGCGACCGCGGCCGTGGAAAGACCTCCGTCGCCAACGCGATCGAGAAGATCGCCGGGCAGGCGGGCTATCTGTCGCTGAAGCTGACCTGCAGCGGCGAGCTGAGCTTCGAGGACATCTTCCGGCACTTCCTGAAGAAGATCCCCTCGACCTATTACCGTTCGGCGCTCGACAACCCGTTCGCGGCGCGGCGCAACTTCGCCAGCTTCAACGAGCTGCTGCCGGAGGGAACCTTCAGCGTCACCGAACTGAACGAGGTGCTGTCGGGCATCCACGCCACCCATGTGCTGCTGATCCTCGACGAGTACGACCGCGTCACCGACGAGGATTTCCGCAACAAGCTGGCGGAGCTGTTCAAGAACCTGACCGACAGCTCGATCCCCGTCACCCTGCTGGTGGTCGGCGTCGCCGAGAATCTCGACCAGCTGCTGGGCAAGCATCCGTCGATCCAGCGCTCCCTGGTGCCGGTGCATCTGCCGCTGATGACGGATCAGGAGATCGGCCGCCTGATCCAGGCGGGGGCGCAGAATGCCGGCATCGAGTTCGCCCCCGACGTGGTGCGGCGGATCGCCGAGTTCGTGCGTGGCCTGCCTTACTACGCGCAACTTCTGGGCCTGCACGCAGCGCGCAGCGCCGTCAGCCGCGGCAGCAAGCTGGTGGAGCGGCCGGATCTCGGCTATGCGGTCGCCCGCTGCCTGCAGGAGGCAGAACGCGGCATCGTCGAAAGCTATGCCCGCGCGCTGGCCGCCGACCGCCGGGCCGAACTGGAGGATGCGCTGCTGGCGGCGGCGCTGTGCCCGGCCGATGCCTATGGCGTGTTCGATCCCAACGATCTGGCGGGCGACAGCGGCGAGCTGCCGAGCGCCGCGACGCTCGACCTGCTGAAGCGCCTGACGCGGGAAGACCATGGCGGCATCCTGGCCCCGGTGGTGGAGCCCGGACTGGAACGCTACCGCTTCCGCAACCAGATGATGCGCCAATATGTCCTGATGCGTCAGGCCAGCGAGCGCGGCCAGATCTGATCCATCCCCGATCAGGCCGTCCTTCGGCCCTTCCCCGGCGACGGGGAAGGGCCACTCTTTGGTGCGGCGGATTGGCGACGGGAGGGCTTTACAGGAATGCCGCCCGCCGTTGCCCGCTGGCCTTCTGCCACGCCCATTCGACGACGACGCTCAGCAGCCGTTCCAGCGACGGCTTCACCTCCGCCGCCAGATCTGGGCGGAACTGATAGGGTGCGTCCTCGTCCATATAGGTGGACTGGGTCAGTTCCAGCTGGATGGCGTGGATGTTCTCTTCCGGCTGGCCGTAGCTGCGGATGATGAAGCCGCCGCGCAGGCGGCCGTTCAGCGCGGCCGAATAGCGCTCCGACGCCGACAGCACGTTCATCAGCCGGACGACCAGCGGCTGGGCGGTGCTGCTGCCGTCACCGGTGCCCAGGTTGAAGTCGGGCAGGGTGCCGTCGAAAAAGCGGGGCACCCGGCTGCGCACCGAATGGGCATCGAACAGGACGGCGACGCCGTATCGGTCGCGGAGCGCACGCAGTTCGCTGCGCAGCTGCTCGTGATAGGGACGCCAATAGGCGCCGACGCGCCGGTCGATTTCCGTTTGGTCGGGCTCGTGGCCCGTCTGATAGATCGACTGACGGTCGAAGGTGGTCAGCGGGCAGATTTCGGTCGGATCGAGGCCCGGCTGAGCCATGGCACCGTCGGGGTCGCGATTCAGATCCACCACGTAACGCGAGCACAGCGCGGTCAGGAAACCGATTCCGAGCGCGGGGGCGAAGTGGTACAACCGGTCCAGGTGGCGGTCGACGTCGGGCTGGGCCAGCCCGTGCTCAGTCATCGTGGCTGCGATGTCCGGCGGAATCATGGTCCCGACATGCGGAATGCTGAGCAGGACCGGGGTTTCACCCGGCTGGAAGCGAAAGGTTTCCATGGCTCGTCTCGTCATCGGAACGGCTTGCGCGGGACTGTGTGCAGTGCGGCACGGACAGTCCCGGGACTATGGAGTGCGGTGCCGCATTCCGTCAAACAGATTGCGTTTTTTTGAAAGTACCGGGGAGGTGTGCCGTGGGAAACCTGTCCTTACGCGTCTGTATTCCGCGAGCATCCCGGCGAATTGCCGGTTGACCGCGGGCCGCGCTTGCCGGAGACTTTCGCGCAATCGGCGACCACCCGGCAGAAGGGGGCGCCCCGCACCGGACAAAGCTGTTCCCTGGCGACCGGACGAAAGACTTCCACAACACACGGCGCCCCGATTTCGCAGCCCCGGTGACGAAGCAACGCAGCAGGGGAGAAGCGACCATGAACACCGCCACCCGTTTTGGTGCGGCCCTGGGCACGGCCTTGCCCGGCCGGCGCCAGATTCTGTTGCCGCTCGCACTTGCGCCCGTTGCCGGCTGGGCTGTGTGGGCCGCCGGATCGGCGGATGCGCCGATCCATCCCGTCGGCCCCTTCCACCTGCCGCTGGACGAAACCACGGCGATCTGGCGCGATTTGGGCACCGTGCGGTTCGGCGGCCTTGCCGGCAACCCGCAATTCCCGGTGAAGGTCTCGGCACTGGACGGCCGGCCGGTCACCGTCCGTGGATTCATGGTTCCGCTGACCGACGGCGCCACCCACAACCGCTTCATCCTGTCTGCCAATCCGCTGGGATGTCCCGCTTGCGAGAATCCGGGGCCGGCGACCATGATGCATGTCCACACCGCCATCGCCCTGCCGGCGACGCGGGAACCGCTGACACTGACCGGCACGCTGCGCCTGCGCCCGCAGGAAGGGCTGTTCTACCGCCTGGACCGCGCCGAGCAGCGCTGGGCCTGAGGCCGGCAGGCTCTCCGTCCGGAGTCCGGCCGTGACGGTCGGGGCCGGCAGACACGGCGCGCTGACGATGATGGCGGCCCTGCTGCTCTATGGCGGCCTCAGCGTGCCGGCGCCGCCCGCCTTGCGCGGGGTCGAACTGTCGATCGGCCTGCTGATCCTGGCCGCCGTCGGCTGGAAATGGCCGCTGGCGGTGGCGAGCGGCCATGCATTGCGGGCGCGGTCGGACATACCGCCGTCGGAAATGCGCTGGATGCCGCCGGCGGTCGCCGCGTTCGCCTGGCTGCTGTGGGTGCCGCTGCTGCGCGGGGCGGCGCTTGGGTGGGAAGCGGCCGACATCCTGCGCGACGTCGTGCCGCTGGTCTTTCTGTTTCTTCCCGTGCTTCTGGTGCCGGCGCTGCGGCGCGGCGGAGATTGGGCGGTGCGTGCGCTGGCGGGCGGGTTGGCCGTGGCCGGTCTGCTGCTGGCCTTGCGCTGGTGGCGGCAGGCGGATTGGGGTTTCGGCGCCATCGGCCGGCGGGCGATGGCCGATGGCGGCGTCTATCTGCTCAATGCGCCGTCGGTTCTGTTCGCCGCGGTGCTGCTGCCGGCGCTTGCGCTGTCGCTGGTGGCCGTCGGCGGCCGTATCCGGTACTGGATGGCGGCGATTCCCTGTGCCGCCGGTGGTGCGCTTTGCCTGGGGGCACTGGCCGGCGCGGTCCATCGCACCGCTCTGGGGTTGGCGGTGCTGTCGCTCGCCCTGACCGCGCTGTGGTGGGCGCGGCGGCGGCCGTGGCTGGCCTTGCCGCTGCTGCTGGGATTCGGCCTGCTGGCGATGGCCGGTGGCGACGGCCTGGCCGGCGCTTGGCAGCAGGCGGCGGAGAAGACGCGGCTGACCGGCGCCAATGCCCGCTGGGAGGAGGCCGCGGCGGTGATCGACCATGCCGTCGCCACGCCCTGGGCCCTGCTGTTCGGCGATGGTTGGGGAGCCCGGATCGCCAATCCGGCAGTGGGCGGCTGGCGGGTCAGCTACACCCACACGCTGGCCAGCTACAGCCTGCTGAAGACCGGTCTTTTCGGCATGATGGCGCTGGGGGCCTATCTGGCGGCGCTGGTCCGGCCCTGGTGCCGGCTGCTGAAGGCCGATCCGCCGTTGGCCCTTGCGGTGGCGCCGCCCCTGCTGATGGCGCTCTGCCTCCACACCAGTTTCAAGTATCTCGACACCGGCGTCATCCTGTCGCTGATGCTCGTGGCGGCGGAGTGCAGGAAGGGGTTGTCGGCGCCCTAGTGGATCTGCATACTTTCGCGTGCAATTCCCGCAACGGTGCGCCGTGACGTTCGATCCGCCGTCAATCCTGTTCGTCAACCGGGTGTTCCCGCCGGACCGCGGGGCGACCGGCCGTTGCCTGTCGGACCTTTCCGGCCGTATGGCGGCTGCAGGCTGGCGGGTGACGGTGGTTGCGGACGGCGAGCGGTCGGATGGCCGCGCCCCCGCCGGCGTCACGCTTTGCAGGACCGGCGGCAGCGTTGCGGCAGGGGAGAAGACAGGGGAGCGGCCGGATGCGCGCGCCTACCTCGATTCGCTGTGCCGACTGACCGGCCGGGCACTCCGCCTGCCGCGCCACGACCTCGTGGTGACGATGACCGACCCACCCCTGCTGGCGCTGGCCGGTCCGGTCCTGGCCGCCCGGCATGGGGCGGCGTCGCTGCACTGGTGCCAGGACCTGTATCCGGACCTGCTGCCGGTTCTGGGCGTACGGTTGCCGGCGATCCTCCGGCGGATGGCCGGAAACGGCATGGCACGCGCCCTGCGCCGGCAGGACGGGGTGGTCGCCATCGGGCGCTGCATGCGCGAGCGCATCCTGGCGGCCGGGGTGCCGGCGGACAGGGTGACTCTGCTGCCGAACTGGCCCGATCCGGCGATCCACCCGCTGCCGAAGGCGGGCAATGGATTCCGCCGGTCGCTGGGACTTGTGGAGGGCGACGGACGTTTCCTGGTGGCCTATTGCGGGACGCTCGGGCTTGCCCATCCGATGCAAGGTGTTCTGGAGGCCGCGGCCCGGCTGCAGGACAGCGATCCCTCCGTGCTTTTCCTGCTGGTCGGGGAGGGGAGGGGATTCGCCGCGGTGGAGGAGGCTGCGCGCGACCGGGGCTTGCGCAACCTGCGCCGGCTTCCCTGGCAGCCGGCCGGGCAGCTGGCAGAGTGCCTGTCCGCCGCCGATCTGCATCTGGTGGCGATGGACCCGGCGGCGGAGGGGATGCTGGTACCGAGCAAGCTGGCCGGGGTGCAGGCGGCGGGGCGCCCCTGCCTGTTCCTGGGGCCGGCGGGAAGCGAGGCGGCGACCAGGGTCGCAGGCTGCGGTCTGGTGATCGATCCGTTCGACGGTTCGGCCATTGCCGACGCGGTGCGCGCCTATGCCGCAGATCCCGGCCGGTGCGCGGCGGAGGGAGCGCGCGCGGCCCGGCAGTCGGCCGCCTGGACCGCCGATCGGGCCGCCGCGGCCTTCGCCGGGCTGGCCCAACGCCTCGTGGCGGAACGCAGGCTTGCCCGGCCGGTGATGGGAAGGGCGCTGCCCCATGCCTGACGGCGTCATCTCACCAGCCCAACGCCACCAAACCGCGCCGCAGGCTCTGACTCTGGTCCTACCGGCGTCGGGCGGGGAGGGCGATCTGCGCGCCTTCGTTCGCACCCTGCGGACGGGGTGGCGCTGGCTGCTGGCGGGTTGGCTGGGCGGGCTGGCGCTGGCGATTGCCGGATTGTGGGCGGTGACGCCGGCCTACACTGCGGCGATGGTCATCGGGCCGACGGCGCGTGTCGGATCGGCCGCGATGGGGGCCCGGGTGCCGACGCTGAACGGCCGCGATTCCGCCGCCGTCGCCGAACCCGGTGCAGGAGACGAATCGCTGTCGGACTTTGCCCGCTATCTGGAACTGTTGGGATCGGGGCCGGTTGCCGAGCGTCTGGCGCGCGATCCCGACATCCTGCGTGCCCTGTTCCCCGACCGCTGGGATGCGGAGGCAGGGTGCTGGCGTCCGCCGCCGGGGCTGCTGCCGATGGTGAAGCGGGCATTGCTGGCGCTGGTCGGACGCCAGGACTGGGTGGAGCCGGACGGCGACCGCGTGGCGCGCGCGCTGCGCGAACGGCTGGTGGTCGACATGCTGCGGTCGGGACCGATGCGGCGCATCACCGTCCGCCACGCCGACCGGGCGACGGCTATCGATCTGCTGGGGCGGATCGCCGGGGCAACCGATGCTCATCTGCGGGCGGAGGCAGCCCGGCGCAGCGCCGCGCAGATCGCCCACATCAAGCTCCGGCTCGGCGCCGTCACCGTGGCGGAGCACCGGCAGGCCCTGAGCGACCTGCTGCTCGATCAGGAACGGGTGGCGATGATGATCGGCGTCGACCTGCCCTTCGCCGCCGACCTGATCCAGCCGCCGGCCGCCGGCGCCCTGCCGGACTGGCCGAACCCAGCCGTCGTGGTGCCGCTGGCCGGGCTGGTCGGGCTGGTCGCCGCCGCCTTCGGCCTGTCGGCCCGCCACGCGCTGATGGACCACGGCATCGGCGTGGAGGCGGCGTCATGACTGCTACACCGGTCTCCGGCATTCCGGTCTCTGTGGTGGTGATGACGCGCAACGAGGCGGCGAATCTGCCCGTCTGCCTGCCGTCGCTCGCCCGCTTTGCCGAGTGCTTCGTGGTCGATAGCGGCAGCGTCGACGGAACGCCGGACATTGCCCGGTCGCACGGCGCGCGGCTGGTGCCCTTCCGCTGGAATGGCCGCTATCCCAAGAAGAAGCAGTGGTGCCTGGATACTCTGCCCTTTGCCCATGACTGGGTTCTGTTCGTCGATGCCGACGAACGGCCGACGGTGGAACTGGTGGAGGAAATCGCTCGCCTGATGGCGGACTCCCCGGCCGATGGACCGCGCCATGCCGCCTATTGGATCGACGGCCGGCCGGTCGTCCGCGGCCGGGCCCTGCGGTTCGGCTGCTGGAACCGCAAACTGGCTCTGATCGACCGCCGGCGAGTGCGATTTCCCGAACAACCCGACCTGGATGTCGCATCCATGTGGGAGGTGGAAGGGCATTACCAGCCGCAGGTTGCCGGCACGACCGGCCGGCTGCGCCAGCCGATGGACCATGACGACGCCAAGCCGCTCTCGGCCTGGTTCGACCGGCACAACCGCTATTCCGACTGGGAGGCGGCCTTGCGTGCCGACGGCCGGATGGAGCGGCTGATCGACGGCGAACTGGAGGCCGGCGCCGGGCCCTTCCCGGGCCTGTCCGGTCTAACCGGCCGGCGTGCGCAGAAACGGCTGTTCCACCGCTTGCCCGGCCGGCCGCTCTGGGCCTTCCTGCACGCTTATGTGCTGCGTCTCGGCGTCCTTGACGGCGCAAGGGGGCTCGACCACGCGCTGGCGCGCGCGTTCTACTACTGGCAGGTCGGCGTGAAGATGCGCTCGGCCGCACAGGCGCGGGATTCGGCCGTTCGCTTTCCGCCGGTCGGCAGCTCGCCCGGTCGTCCTCCGTCCGTTCGTTCCGGAAGCGAGGCTTACTCTTCGAGTAAGGCGATGCGGTCGCCGCCCAGCGCCTTCAGCAGGTCGAAGGTGCGCTTGCGCACGCCCGGATCCTCGATCCGGTAATAGGCCCGGACCAGCTCCAGCGTCTCGCGGCGCGCCATCGATTCGAATTCGTCCGTCTCGCTCATGCTCTCGGCAGGGGATTCGGCGGTGATCTGGTCGGGCGACGGCATGTCGTCGAAGAAGTAGCTGACCGGCACGCCCAGGACCTGCGAAAGGTTGTAAAGGCGGCTGGCGCTGATGCGGTTCGACCCGCGCTCGTACTTCTGCAGCTGCTGGAAGGTAATCCCGACCGCCTCGCCCAGCTTTTCCTGACTCAGGCCGAGCAGGGTGCGGCGAAGCCGCAGGCGGGCGCCGACATGGATGTCGATGGGGTTGGGACCTTCGCCGCGGCGCGACAGGGTATGGGCAGGGGCGAGTTTGGTCTTGGTCGCGCTCATAAGTCGTACCTCGAAGGGAAAGCCGGAGGGAAGGCGCCGCGAGAATGCTTAGTTCAGAAAGTAAATTCTATGCAACCATTTGTGCGTATCAATGGCCCGTTCGGGTGGAAGTGGGAGGACGTGAGCAAAAGACGTTATGTTTCCGGGCACCGGAAACGTAATTTCGCGTATGCTGAGGGAAAATGATGACGCACTGCCAGCGCGACTCGCTGAGCCGTGGCGACCGCGGCTGTGCTCACCGGACCACAGCGGTAATGGTGCCGGCGAATCGCGTCCTGCTCCCGCCGGCCGGCGGTGGCGTCGCGTTGTGACAGGCCGCCAGGTGCGAAAAGGCAGACGGGCCAGCGCAGCCGCACCGCCTCGCCGCGGCCGAGAACGGCCAGCGTGAAGGCGTAATCGGCGGCGATCCGATAGTTGGAGTCGAAGCGAAGGTCTGCCAGTGCGGAAACCCGGTAGATCATGGCCTGATGGTGGGTGAACATACCCAGCGGCGCCCAGCGGTGTGACCGGGCGCGCTTCAGGAGGATACGTCCGTCCCCCTGCCGCTCCAGCGCATCGCCGTAGAGCAGGGCGCAGTCGGAGTGCCGGGCAATGGCCTCGAGCAAACGCTCCGCGCTGTCCGCCGCCGCCAGTCTGTCGCCGGCGTTCAGAAACAGGATGTGGCTGCAGTCCAGCCGACGGGCGGTGTCGAGCAGGTCGTTCATCGCGTCATACAGCCCCGAGTCGGGGCACGACCGCCACCAGATGGGAAACTCGGCATGGGCCGCCAACCACTCCGCGGTTCCGTCGGTGGAGGCGCCGTCGGCCACCAGCCAGACGACATCGCGACTCAGCTGACCGCGCAGACTGTCACAGGTGTCGGCCAGCCCGGTGCGGTCGTTGCGGACGACGGTCAGGATGGCGAGGCGGGGAGGGGTGGGGGCCGTCATCGCGTGATCACCGAGATCGAGGCGGCGGTGATCGCCAACTGGCTCAGGATGTTGCCGACTGCCTTGGTGGCGTCCAGCCCGTCGAAGGGGCGCGGATCGCGGGGCACCACCAGGATCGAACCCGGCGGTATAGCGTCCACCCGGTGGTTCCAGGAGGACAGCGCCAGCGGCCGGGCCCGCCCGTCGGGCAGGACCAGGAAGCTGCGCCCGGTGTCGGCATCGCGGGTGGTGCCGCCGGCCTCGCCGAGATAATCCTCCGCCGTCTTGCCGCTGACGAACTGTGCGGCGGTGGGGTGCAGCACCTCGCCGGAGACCGCCACGGTCAACGGCCGTTTGGGGATCAGGATGCGGTCGTCGGGCTCCAGCAGCGGGTCCAGTTCCGGCCGGCCGCGCAGGACGGCGGGGTCCGCCTCGACCACCACGCGGCCGAGCGGTTCGGCGCCGCGTAGTTGGGCCGCGAGTTGGCGTGCCAGCGCCACATTCTCCGCCTTTACCGGTTCCCCCCTCTCCACCTCCAGCGCCAGCGTCCGTTCCAGCTCGCGCGCCTGCCGCTGGAACTGCTCCTTCTCGCGCCGGCGCTCGCTCTCGCGGGTCAAGACCGCCCCGGCGGGATAGGCGTCGTCCAGCAGGCCGCCGGCCCGCGCGATCAGCGAGGACAGCGTCTCGCCGCGGCCGATGTCGTAGCGGCCGGGACGGCGTACCGCCCCTTCGATGGCCACGGCGCGCGATTCCAGCGCCTGCGGTCGCGGATTGATCCGCAGCGCATCGCCGGGGCCGACAAATCGCCCGCCGTCGCGGGAAAGATCGACGCTGCTGCGTGTGCCGTCGGCGGCCGTCAGTTCCGCCACCGCCGGGTCGGCATCGGCGGACAGCCCGCCCGCCGCCGCGACAAGTGCCGACAGCGGCGTACGGTCGGCGACCGGGTAGCCGCCGGGATCGCGCACCGCGCCGCGCACCTGCACCGTCCGCTCGCCGATCACCGCGACGATGGCGGGATCGAGCAGGGCCGCCAGCATCGGCGGCTCGCTTTCACCGTCCGCCTTGGCGTCGGCCACTGTTTCGGCGGGCTTTTCCAGGCTGCGGATGTCGTCGGCGGCGAACAGGTGGATGCGGTCGCCGTCGGCCAGCCCGCGATCCGCCCGCCCGGCGGCGACCTCCTGCGGAGAGAAGGGCAGATAGAGCCGGGTCAGGGTCCGCCGGTCGTATCGCTCGACGATGCCCAGCAGCGGATAGATGTCGCGCTTCAGCAGCTTGCCGTTGGCCAGCGCCTTGCGCAATGTGGTTCCGGCCGCCAGCCGGCGGGTGCCGGGGTGGCGGACATGGCCGATCAGCTCGTACTGCGGCGCGTCCGACTCGATGATGGTCTCGCGGGCGCCGGCGCTTTCCGCCCCATCGGATGCGGTATCGGCCACGGGATAGAAGCCGGGGCGCGGCACGCCAGTCAGGCGCAGAACCGAATGGCGCAGGGCCAGCGGCAGCAGGTCGGGCACCGCGGCGAACAGCGGCGGACAGGGCGTGCGGGCGCCGGTCAGCGTGACGGCGGCGCGGGCCTGCGGTCCGGTGGCGAGCGGACCGTCCGGTTCCGCCGCCAGGGTTCTGGCGAGCGCGACCAGTCCGGGGCAGGCATCCTGCGGCGGCTGTCGGTCGCCGCGCAGAATGGTCAGCACAGGCTCCGAGGTCAGGAAATCGACGTCCGCCGTCCCCAGCACATAGAGCGTGTCGCCTTCGGCCAATCCGCGGCGGTCCCTGCCATTCAGGACGGCCGACAGGGAGACCGGCCGCAGGGCGCGCGCACCGGTGGTGGGGACGGTGCTTTCCAGGGCGGCGAAGGGCAGATAGGGATCGGGACGCAGATCCGTGCGGGAAAGCAGTCCGGGCAACGTCTCCGCCCGGGTCCAGGCACGCGGGCCGGGACGCAGGACATGCCCCACCAGCCGCACCTCGCCGCGACGGTCCTCGCGCCGTGGGGCGAGCAGCAGCAGGTCGCCGTCGCCGAAGCGCCTGGCATCGCCATCCGCGACTTCCTCCGTCGTCTCCTCGCCGGCGGGGCCGATGCCGAATCGGAGCAGCCTTCCCTGGCCGGGCCGCAGCGGGCCGCCGGCAAGGTCGCGTAACTCCGCCGCCGACAGCGGGCCGCCGCCGGGCGGAAGTTCGTAGATCCCCGGCCGTTTCACCGGGCCGGCAACGGCGACCGTGGCGCCCAGCGGCGGCACGAACAGGCGGTCACCATCGCGCAGCGGCATGTCCGCATTGCCGGGGGCACCGGCGATCTGCAGAGCATAAAGGTCGACGGTGACGCCGCCGCCCGCCCGCATCAGACGGACGGCGCGCAGGCTGCCGCCGCGTTCCACCCCACCGGCCGCGGACAGCGCGTCCAGAACGGTGGCGAAGGCGCTGATCTCCTGCCGGCCGGGCCGACGGACCGCACCGGTGACCAGAACGCCGATCCGCCGCACCTCCGCCAGCGAAGCGAAGGCGTCGGTGTTGGGCCAGGTGGCGGCAGTGGCGGCGGCAAGGTCCCGCCGCAGGGCATCCAGCGTCAGGCCGGCGGCGGTCAGCGGGCGCAGGTCGTCCACCACCAACTGGCCGTTGCGGTCGACGGTGAAGCGTTTGCTGAAGGATTTCTGGCCGCGCAGGGTCACCAGAACGGCGTCACCGGTGTTCAGCACGTAATCGCCCTGAATGGCGCCGGGTGCGGTGTCGATCCTTTCCGTGGCGTCCGCGGCGGGGGCGAACAGGTCGTAGCCGAACTGGCGCAGCGGCTCGCCGGCGCGGGACGAGAAGGCAGCTTCGAGGGGAGAGGCGGAAGTGTCCGCGGCGTGTTCGGGAGATTGCGACAATGGCTGGTCAGTTCGCGTCGGCCCGGCGGCCAACACGGCGAACGCCCACAGAATCGGCGCCGCCCCCGGCACCAGTCGGGCGAATATCCTGCACACAGCAGCAAGCATCGATGTCCAACAACCCAATCCGCCACCCGCACAGCGCGAGCGACAGGCAATGAACACTATTGCGTGTATTCGGCCGAAAGGCAATGGTCCGCGTCCGGGTCGCCATGCAAAAGGCCATCATCCGCCGCCGCTCCGGCGGGTCTATGATGGGACGGACATGTGCCGGCCTGGACAGCTTCCCGGCGGCGGAACAGTCTTGGAACAATCAGGGAAACCAGTGGCGTGATCGTCATTCACAGCGAAGAGCACCGGCTGCAGGCCGGCCGGTCCGAACTCAACGACGGCCAACTCGTCCCCTGTTACGAGAAGCCGGCCCGCGCCGACATCGTCCGGGCGCGGCTCGAGGCGGTGGGGCTGGGTCCGATCGTGGAACCCACCCGCTACGGCCTCGCCCCGCTGCAACGGGTGCATGACGCCGGTTATCTCGCCTTTCTGCAGACCGCCTGGGACGATTGGGTGAAGGAACATGGCGCCGACATCGACGCGCTGCCGCTGAACTGGGTGGCGCCGGGCATGTCGCGGCGCCGGGTGCCGCGCTCCATCGACGGGCGACTCGGCTTCTATTCCTTCGATGCCGGCACGCCGATCACCGCCGGCACCTGGCGGGCCGCCACCGCCGCCGCCGACAGCGCGTTGACCGGCGCCGACCGCCTGCAGGCCGGCGACCACAGCGCCTTCGCGCTGTGCCGTCCGCCCGGACACCATGCCGGCCATGCCTTCTACGGCGGCTATTGCTTTCTGAACAACGCGGCGATTGCAGCGCAGTCGCTGCGCGACGGCGGGGCCACGCGGGTGGCGGTGCTGGACGTCGACTATCACCACGGCAACGGCACGCAGGAGATCTTCTGGGAGCGCGGCGACGTGCTGTTCGTGTCGATCCATGCCGATCCGGCCGACGAATTCCCCTATTTCTGCGGCCATGCCGACGAGACCGGGGCCGGGGCGGGGGAGGGGGCAAACCTGAACCTGACCTTGCCCTGGGGGACCGATTGGGACGGCTATGCCCAGGCGCTGGCCGCCGCGACGGCCCGCATCCGCGCCTTCGGCGCCGATGCGCTGGTGCTGTCGCTGGGGGCGGACACCTATGGCGGCGACCCGATCTCCCGCTTCCGCCTGCTGTCGGAGGATTTCCTGCGCATGGGCGCGGGCATCGCCGCCATCGGCCTGCCGACCCTGTTCGTCATGGAGGGTGGCTATGCCGTCGACGACCTCGGCGTGAATGTGGCCAACGTCCTGACCGGCTTCGAGCAGGGCTGAGCGGGGGCAGCGCAGCCCGATGGCGGTCGCACCGTTGCCGGTGCGGCCGAATCGTCCTAAATTGAAGGGAAGTTCGACCTCTTTTCTTGAGGATGCGGGCGGTGGCTGCCGATCTCTCCATCACCAGCCCGTCCATCGGGACCTTTGCCGCCCAGCGCAGCCAGCCGCTGCGGCGGGACGGGAAGGATTTGTCCGTCGGGAAGGATGGTGCCGGAGGGAAGAGCCAGGGCGGCTCCACCGACACCGTCACCCTGTCCGACGCGGCGCAGCAGCAGGTCCAGAAGCTCAAGCAGGCCGACACCAGCGTCCGCCAGCACGAGGCGGCGCATCAGGCGGCCGGCGGCGCCCAGGCCGGCGGCGCCTCCTTCACCTTCACCCGCGGGCCGGACGGCAAGAACTACGCCACCGCCGGCGAGGTGCCGATCGACGTCAGCCCTGAATCGGAACCGGCCGCCACCATCGCCAAGATGGAGCAGGTGAAGGCCGCAGCCCTTGCGCCGGCCGACCCGTCGCCGCAGGATCTTCGTGTCGCGGCCCAGGCGGACGCCGCGAAGCTGCAGGCCCAGTCGGAACAGCGCCGGCAGGGTGGGGACACCGCCTCCGGACGCGCTGCTGCAGCCTATGGCGCGGCGCAGGCCCTGGGCAATTCCGCCGGAGCGGGGAGGGGGCTGACGGTCTGACGCCGCGCGGCGTCGACACCGCTCTTCCGCAGCTCCTCCCCGTCCGACCCGATCAGCGACGCGGAGTCGTCTCGCCGTCCAGCGTCAGCAAGGCGCCGTACAGCTCCGGACGGCGGTCGCGGAAGACGCCCCAGGAGGCGCGCTGTGCCGCGATCCGGTCGAGGTCGAAGGTGGCGGTCAGGATCGTCCGGCTCTCACGGTCGGCCTGTGCCACGATCTCCCCCTGCGGCCCGGCGATGAAGGAGGAGCCGTAGAAGGTCAGCGCGCAGCTTTCCCCCTGCTCCACCCCGACGCGGTTGGAGGCGACCAGCGGCATCAGGTTGGCGCCGGCATGGCCCTGCATCACCCGCGTCCAATGGCCCTGGCTGTCGATGGCCGAATCCTGCGGCTCCGAACCGATGGCGGTCGGATAGAGCAGGATCTCCGCCCCCTTCAGCGCCATGACGCGGGCGGTCTCCGGGAACCACTGGTCCCAGCAGATGGCGCAGCCGACGGTGGCGTAGCGGGTCTTGAACACCGGGATCCCGGTGTCGCCGGGGCTGAAATAGAACTTTTCCTGATAGCCGGGGCCGTCGGGGATGTGGGACTTGCGGTAGACGCCCAGCAGGCTTCCGTCGGCATCGACCATGGCCATCGAGTTGTAATAGGCGTTGCGCGCCTTCTCGAAGAAACTGACGGGAATCACCACCGACAGCTCGCGGGCCAGGGCCTGCATGCGCCCGATCACCGAATGCCCCTCGGCGGGAGCGGCCAGTTCGAACAGCGACTGCTTCTGGTCCTTGCAGAAATAGGGGGTCTCGAACAGCTCCTGCGGCAGGATGATCTGCGCGCCCTTGCCGGCGGCCTCGCGAATCAGCGATTCGACGCCGTCGACGTTGGCGGCACGGTCCCAGCTGCAGGCCATCTGGGTGGCGGCGACGGTGACGGTACGGGACGAGGGAACGGTCGTCGAAGCAGTCATTGCGGGTTCGGTGCTCCTGTGGAAGACGGTTCGAGAGGTGTGTGACCAAAGGCCGCGGCAGATACAAGCCGTCCGAAAGGATTTATCAACAATTTAGCGGAAAGTTCATATTTCCGGGGCGGTGCTGTACGAACCACCAAATAAAAACGATCCAATCGGTAATCATAATGTCGAGCATCATATGCGGATATGGTGCCTCCACGCGGCGCCAGAAAGATGGGCGTGACACAAGGCGGCTATGCGAAGAGTCCAGAGAGGCGTTCTGTTTTAACCGGCAACGATTCGGCCGCGAGAGGGTGACATATCATTGCATGTCGAAGGTCACGGGCCGCGCAATTGATTTGCGCTTTGCACACAACACGTTATGATTGGATGACGCAGCCATGCCCATTCGTGTCAAGGTGGTGTTACCAGACAGGCATGGGCCGGACGGACAGGATGCCGCAGCGTCGCCTCGACAGGTGACTGCCCGGCGGTCGGGACCGGTCGGCGTGGATGGTTGCGGGCACGGGAACGACGGCAGAGAGATTGTCGGTATGGAGGCGTCTGTCAAGGGGTGGGGGCCGGAACGCCCCGGCGAGTCGGAGGACGCGGCCGGTTCGGCCGACGGTGCCTTATCGTTCGTCGTCCGGGAAGTGAACCGCGCCTTCGCCCGTGCCCTGCAGACGCGCATCGCGCGGTCTGGGGTCAGCATGGGTCAATGGTTCTTCCTGCGCGCCCTGTGGGAGGAGGACGGCCTGACCCAGCGGGAGTTGAGCCACCGCGTCGGCATGATGGAGCCGACCACCGTCACCGCGGTCAACGTGATGGAGGCGCAGGGACTCGTCCAGCGCGTCCGCAACAGCCACGACCGCCGCAAGATGAACGTCTTCCTGACCGACAAGGGCCGGGCACTGCGCGAGACGATGATGCCCAGCGCGTCCGAGATCGCCCAGATCGCCATCGACGGCATCGCCCCGGCGGAACTGGACGTGACGCTGGACGTGCTGCGCCGCGTCGGCGCCAACCTGAACGCTGCATGCGCCGCTGCCCGCGAGAGCGAGGAAGGGTAGGGCCGTCGGCGGCAGGCGGCCTTCCGCCCGGGGCGGATCAATCGTCGTCGGGATCCGGCGGCGGCGGCAGGCTGGCGCCGGTCAGATTAGCGCCGGAAAACTTCGCGTCGCGGATGTTCGCGTCGCTCAGGATGGCTCCGGTCAGGTCGGCATTGCTGAAGTCGCAGTCCGACAGGTTGGCCCCGCGCAGGTTGGTGCGGACGCAGGAACTGCCGGTCAGTCGGGCGCCGGTCAGGTTCGCCGCCCACAACCGTCCGGTCGGCTGGCCATCCGGCCCCTTGATGTCGACCCAGCCGACTCCGGCGCCGTCCAGCCGCACCCCGTCCATGTTGGCGCCGCGTAGATTGGCGCCGTCCAGGATCGCCGCGCTGAAATCGGCGCCGGCCAGCACCGCTTCGGAAATGTCGCACATGATCAGCAGCGCCTCGCGCATCTTGGCGCCGCTGAGGTTGGCCCGCTTCAGGTTGGCGCCCGACAGGTTCACGCCGGTCAGGTCGATGTGGCTGAGGTCGGCGCCGGTCAGGTCGGCCCGCGCCCCCATCGTGCCGTTGGTGTTGATCCACGTGTAGTGGCTGTGCAGCGCCTGCTGGATCTGGACCGAGAAATTGTCGGCCGACCGCGCCAGATTGGCGCCGGTGGTGTCGGCCCCGGCCAGATCGGCGCCCTCCAGCTTGGCGCCCTGCAGGTCGGCGTTGCGCAGGTTGGCGCCGGCCAGCATCGCTCCGGTCAAGTTCGCGTCGCGCAGAACCGCGCCCTGCAGGTTCACGCCGGACAGGTTGCTGCCGCGCAGGTCGGCGCGGGCGAGATTGCAGCTTTTCATGCTGGCGCGCATCAGCGTCGCGCCGGTCAGCAGCGCGCCCTCGCAGTCGGCGCCATTCATCGAAACATCGGTCAGGTCGGCGCCGGACAGGTTGGCGTTGGTCAGCGACGCATCGTCGAAATCGGTTCCCGACAGGTCGGAGCGGACGAAGTCCAGCCCCTTTCCGCCCTTGCCGCCTTGTCCGCCATAGAGCAGGGCGCCGCCGCGCAGATCGGCCTCGCGCAGGATGGCGCGCTTCATCTTGGCGCCGCGCATGTGGGCGCCGCGCAGGTCGGCGCGGTACAGGTTGCAGCCGGACAGGTCCGCCTTCGTCAGATGGGCGGCGAACAGGTCTGCGGTGCTGAGATTGGCGTTGGACAGGTCGCAATGGGACAAATTCGCGCCGGACAGCTTGCCCTGCGCCAGGTTCACCCCGGACAGGTTCGAGCCTTCCATGTTCGCCATGGTCAGGTTGGCGCGCGAACCGCCCGACTTGTTCTTCAGCCAGCGCTCGTGCTTTTCCAGCACGGCAACCAACTCGTGCGGTGTCATCGGTCCTGCCCGGTCTGCATGGTTGCGTGGTCCATCGATAGACCAGTGTCCGGAAATAATCTATGCCAAAGGTTAAAGCCGCCTCCAGTGCCGAGGCGGCTTGGCGCGGGCGGCACCGGGCCCCATCTGCGGGGCGTCGGGCGCAGCACCGCCTGCAACTGCGCAGTTTCGAAAGGGAGTTGGGGATCATGTCGGGTGGACACACGCTTGCGGCTTTCGACACCGAACTGGCTGCCCTGCGCAGCGCCATCGACCGGATGGGCGAACTGGTGGAGCGGCAGGTCGGGCTGGCGCTCGATTCGCTGGCCGGCCCCGACGCCGGGATCGCGGGCGAGGTGCTGAAGGGCGACGCCGAGATCGACCGGCTGGAGATGGAGGTCGAGGCGATGACCGTCCGTCTGCTGGCCCTGCGCCAGCCGATGGCGAAGGACCTGCGCGAGATCGTCGCGGCGCTGAAGATCGCCTCGAATCTGGAACGCATGGGCGACTTCGCCGGCTCGGTCGCCAAACGGGCGGTCACGCTGGCCACCCTGCCGGTGGCGCCGCCGGTCGCTTCGCTGGTCCGCATGGGCCGGATGGTGCAGGCGATGATCGGCGACATGCGCCGCGCCTATACCGAACAGGATGCCGACCTCGCCGCCTCCGTCCGCGATTGCGACGGGGAGGTCGACGCTGCCTATACCGCGCTGTTCCGTGAGTTCCTGACCTACATGATGGAGACGCCGGCGCAGATCACCGGCTGCACCCATCTGCTGTTCGCCGCCAAGTCGATCGAGCGCATCGGCGACCACGCCACCAACGTGGCGGAGAACATCAGCTTCCTGGTCAAGGGCCGCCTGCCGTCCGACGAGCGCCGCAAGGAGGATCTCAGCAGCTACGCCGTCGCGCCGCCGCGTGACGGTGAGTAACAGGGAGTGCTTGACAGGCAACCCCGCCCTGTGTTGCGGTTGAAGCCATGAACATGTCCTCGCCCCTCCTGTCGCAGCATTGGTGGTGGCCCGTCTCCCACGGGCCGGCCTGGCAATGCGCGTAAGCGTGGATTGAGAAGAAAAGGCCGCCCGGTGCATCCGGAGCGGCCTTTTTCCTGACCCGACGCAGCGGGTCACCCAGCGGAAGAATGGACAGGCAGGCGGAAGCACTGGGCGGCGTCACCGACAAGACGCCCGAACCGGAGCACCGCCGTCATGATCCCGTCCAACCTGTTCCTCGCCGACCCCTCCTTTCTCGAACCCATAGCCGCCGTGACCGGCGGTGGTCTTGGTCTGCGCCGCACGGCCGAGCCGGTGGCGATTGCCGAGGCGGTCGATGCGCTCGTCACCGCGCTCGACGAGCGGCGCGGCCTGCTGCTGTCCGGCGGGGTGGAGGCGCCCGGCCGCTACCGGCGTCAGGCGCTGGGTTTCGCCGATCCGCCGCTGTCGGTGACCGCGCGAGGCCGCACCGTGCGCATCGATGCGCTCAACCCGCGCGGCCGGCTGCTGCTGCCCGCCGTGGCCCGCGCGCTGGAGGGGCACGAGGCGCTGGTCGGGCTGGAGGTCACCGCCGGCCGCGTCACCGCCCTGGTGTGCCGCCCGGCCGGCGTCTTCGCCGAGGAGGAGCGCAGCCGGCAACCTTCCGTCTTCAGCGTGCTGCGGGCGCTGATGGCGCTGTTCGCCTGCCCGGAGGAGCCGTTCCTGGGGCTCTACGGCGCCTTCGGCTACGACCTCGCCTTCCAGTTCGAGACGATCCGGCGCCGGCTGGAGCGGCCGGACGACCAGCGCGATCTGGTGTTGTATCTGCCCGACCGGTTGCTGGTGGTCGATCATGCCGCCGGGGTGGCGCGGCGCTTCACCTACGAGTTCGTGGTCGATGGCGTCTCGACGGAAGGCTTTGCCGGCGGCGGGCGGATGCACGCCTATCGCCCCGACACCAACGCCGCCGCCGAGTGCGACCATGCCCCCGGCGAGTACCAGCAGGTGGTGCGGGCGGCGAAGGAGGCCTTCAACCGCGGCGACCTGTTCGAGGTGGTGCCCGGCCAGACCTTCGCCGAACCCTGCGCCGACAGCCCGGCCACCATCTTCCGCCGCCTGCGCACGGCCAACCCGGCGCCCTACGAGGCGCTGATCAACCTCGGCGATGGTGAGTTCCTGGTCGCCGCCAGCCCGGAGATGTATGTGCGCGTCGGCGGACGGCGGGTGGAGACCTGCCCGATCTCCGGCACCGTGGCGCGCGGTGGCGATGCGCTGGCCGATGCGGCGCAGGTCTTGACCCTGCTCAACTCCGCCAAGGATGCGGCGGAACTGACCATGTGCACCGACGTCGACCGCAACGACAAGGCGCGGGTGTGCGAGCCCGGTTCCGTCCGTGTCATCGGCCGGCGGATGATCGAGCTGTATTCCCGCCTGATCCACACCGTCGATCATGTGGAAGGGCGGCTGCGCGAGGGATTCGACGCGCTGGACGCTTTCCTCACCCACAGCTGGGCGGTGACGGTGACCGGTGCCCCGAAGCGCTGGGCCATGCAGTTCCTGGAGGATACCGAACGGTCGCCGCGCCGCTGGTATGGCGGGGCCTTCGGCCGCATCGGCTTCGACGGCGGGATGGACACCGGGCTGACGCTGCGGACCATCCGCATGAAGGACGGCATCGCCTTCGTCCGCGCCGGCGCTACCCTGCTGTCGGACAGCGATCCCGATGCGGAGGATGCCGAATGCCGGCTGAAGGCGTCGGCCTTCCTCGACGCGGTGCGCGGCGAGGGGGCGGGACCGCGGCTGTCGGTGGTCCAGACCATGGTGAGGCGGAGCGGGGAGGGTCGGCGGGTGTTGCTGGTCGATCATGACGACAGCTTCGTCCACACGCTGGCCGATTATTTCCGCCAGACGGGGGCCAGCGTGACGACGCTGCGTCATGTCCACGCGCGGGCGTCCTTGCGCAGCGACCCGCCCGACCTGCTGGTCCTGTCGCCGGGGCCGGGGCGGCCGGCCGATTTCGACGTCGGCGGCAGCGTGCAGGCGGCGCTCGACCTTGGCGTGCCGGTGTTCGGCGTCTGCCTGGGCTTGCAGGGGATGGCCGAGCATTTCGGTGCCGAACTGGAGCGCCTGCCGGAGCCGATGCACGGCAAGGCCTCACCCCTGCGTCACCAGGGTGGCGCGCTATTCGACGGGTTGCCGCAGGGGATGCGGGCCGGGCGCTACCACTCGCTGGTGGCGCGGCGCGACAGCCTGCCGCCGGACCTGCGGGTGACGGCGGAGACGGAAGACGGCACGGTGATGGCGATCGAGCACCGGACGCTGCCGCTGGCCGCGGTGCAGTTCCATCCCGAATCGATCCTGACCTTGGACGGGGTCGCCGGTGGCGGTTCCGGTCTGGCGCTGGTCGCCAATGTCATGGAGCGGCTGGCTGGACGCGCCGGCAGGGTGCCTGAACGCGAAGCGGCGGCCTGAAGGGGCCGCCGCTGCGTGACTTGGATGGAAGGAGAGTGACGGGGAAACCCGTCACTCCACCATGCCCAGCGCTTCCTTGTAGAGTTCCAGGATGGCTTCCTGCTCCTGGCGGTCGGCCTTGTCCATCTTCCGCAGGCGGATGATCTGCCGGATGATCTTGGTGTCGAAACCGGTGCCCTTCGCCTCGGCGTAGACTTCCTTGATGTCTTCCTGCAGACCGCGCTTTTCCTCTTCGAGACGCTCGATGCGCTCGACAAAGGACTTCAGGCGATCCGCCGCGATGCCGCCGACGTCGGACATGGCTAAAACCTCAAACGATGGGGGTGTTCGGGAACGGGGCGGGACAATATCGGCGGGCGGGGGGAATGGCAAGCCGGCGATACGCCGCGTGCACGCACGGCAGAGGTCCGGCTGCGTCATCGCGTCGCGGCCATTCCTTCGTACAAGCGTGACCGCCGCCGGGATTTGAACAGCTCGTGGCTGATTTGTCTTATTGCATGAAACAATCGTACGATGGACCTACGCAGCCATTCCCTTTGTTGCGGCGCACCCAATAGGCTGGTATTACCATCGGTGGGTTCGGCTTCACAAAGGCGCATGGATAAGTCATGTATGCGCGTCGTCTGGGCCGATAACCCATGGGGGATGCCGGGATCGGCGTATCTGAGGCAGGGGAGTTTTATCTAATGAAAGTCGCCATTCCAAAGGAGCGACGTGCGGGCGAACTTCGCGTGGCCGCCTCACCGGAAACGGTGAAGAAACTGAAGGGTTTGGGACTGGACGTGGTGGTTGAGAGCGGGGCCGGTCTCGGCTCCAGCATCACCGACGCGGCCTATGAGGCGGCGGGGGCGTCCATCGCTGCCGACGAGGCGTCGGCGCTGGCCGATGCCGACATCGTGTTGAAGGTGCAGCGTCCGCTGATCGCCGCCGAAGGGGGCGAGGACGAGCTGGCGCTGATGCGCAAGGGCGCGCTGCTGTTCGCCATCCTCAACCCCCACAACAGCCGCGACCATGTGAAGGCCTATGCCGATGCCGGCGTGAACGCCTTCGCCATGGAGTTCATGCCGCGCATCACCCGCGCCCAGGTCATGGACGTGCTGTCCTCCCAGGCCAACCTCGCCGGCTACAAGGCCGTGGTGGATGCCGCTTCGGAATATGGCCGCGCCTTCCCGATGATGATGACCGCCGCCGGCACCGTTCCGCCGGCGCGCGCCTTCATCATGGGCGTCGGCGTCGCCGGTCTGCAGGCCATCGCCACCGCCAAGCGCCTCGGCGCCATCGTCTCGGCCACCGACGTGCGCCCGGCGGTGAAGGAGCAGGTGCAGTCGCTGGGCGGCAGCTTCGTCGCCGTCGAGAACGACGAGTTCAAGCAGGCCGAGACCGCCGGCGGCTACGCCAAGGAGATGTCGGACGACTACGAAGCGCCAGCAGGCGGCGGTGGCCGAGCACATCAAGAAGCAGGACATCGTCATCACCACCGCGCTGATCCCCGGCCGCAAGGCGCCGATCCTGGTGAGCGGCGGAGCATGTGGCGTCGATGAAGCCGGGTTCGGTCATCATCGATCTGGCGGTGGAGCAGGGCGGCAATGTCGAGGGTGCCAAGCTGGGCGAGGTGGTGACCACGGCCAACGGCGTGAAGATCGTCGGCCATGCCAACTACGCCAGCCGCATCGCCGAGAGCGCCTCGCTGCTCTACGCCAAGAACCTGCTGGCGCTGCTGACCTCGCTGCACGGCAAGGACACGGGCGTGGCCGTCAATTGGGACGACGAGATCGTCAAGGCCATCGCGCTGACCCGCGACGGCGCCGTCGTCCACCCCGCCTTCGCCGGCTGACCGGGCGCCTGAGGAGACTTACCGCAATGGATCAGACCCAACTGTCCGCCCGTATTGCCGAGCTGAAGGCGAACCTCGCGGCGCTGAGCCAGCAGGCCGACCTGCTGGCCGCCCAGGTCGCGCACGCCGCCCAGCCGGTCACCGAGGCCGCCGGCGGCCATGGCAGCTTCTTCGTCACCGGCCTGACGGTGCTCGTGCTGGCCTGCTTCGTCGGCTACTACGTCGTCTGGCGCGTCACCCCGGCCCTGCACTCGCCGCTGATGGCGGTCACCAACGCCGTGTCGTCGGTCATCATCGTCGGCGCCCTGATCGCCGCCGGCCCGGCCGGCTTCGACTTCGAAGGTCCTGGCTTCCTCGCCGTCATCCTGGCGTCCGTCAACATCTTCGGCGGCTTCCTCGTGACCCAGCGCATGCTCTCCATGTTCAAGAAGAAGGGCCAAGTAAGACCATGGAAACCTTGTCGGCCCTTCTATACCTCGTCGCCTCCATCTGCTTCATCATGGCGCTGCGCGGGCTGTCCAGCCGGAGACCTCGCGCCAGGGCAACATCTACGGCATGGTCGGCATGACCATCGCCATCCTGACCACGCTGGCCTCGCCCATCGTGCAGTCCTATTGGATGATCGTGCTGGGCATCGCCATCGGCGGCGCCATCGGCTATGTGGTCGCCAAGAAGATCGAGATGACGGCGCTGCCGCAGCTGGTCGCCGCCTTCCACTCGCTGGTCGGTCTGGCCGCCGTCTTCGTCGCGCTCGCCGCCTTCTACTCGCCGGCGGCCTACGGCATCGGCCTGCCGGGCGCCATCGCCAAGGGTTCGCTTGTCGAGATGGCGCTGGGCACCGCGGTCGGTGCGATCACCTTCACCGGCTCCATCGTCGCCTTCGCCAAGCTGCAGGGTCTGGTCACCGGCAAGCCGCTGGTCTTCCCGATGCAGCACCCGCTGAACGCGGCGCTGGGCGTGCTGACCGTCATCCTGATCATCTGGCTGGTGCAGTCGAACTCGACCACCGCCATGTGGCTGATCATCCTGGTGGCGCTGGCTCTCGGCTTCCTGCTGATCCTGCCGATCGGCGGCGCCGACATGCCGGTGGTCATCTCGATGCTGAACAGCTATTCGGGCTGGGCGGCCTGCGGCATCGGTTTCACCCTGCAGAACAACCTGCTGATCATCACCGGCGCGCTGGTCGGCTCCTCGGGCGCGATCCTGTCCTACATCATGTGCAAGGGCATGAACCGCTCGATCTTCAACGTCATCCTCGGCGGCTTCGGCGGCGAGGCGGCGGCGGCGGGCGGTCCTGCCAAGGGTCCGCAGGGCAGCGTCAAGGCCGGCTCGGCCGAGGATGCCGCCTACATCATGAAGAACGCGCAGTCGGTCATCATCGTCCCCGGCTATGGCATGGCGGTGGCGCAGGCGCAGCATGCGCTGCGTGAAATGGCCGACGTGCTGAAGCATGAAGGCGTGGACGTGAAGTACGCCATCCACCCGGTGGCGGGCCGCATGCCCGGTCACATGAACGTGCTGCTGGCGGAAGCCAACGTGCCCTACGACGAGGTGTTCGAGCTGGAGGACATCAACCGCGACTTCGGCACCGCCGACGTGGCCTTTGTCATCGGTGCCAACGACGTGACCAACCCGGCCGCCAAGACCGATCCGACGTCGCCGATCTACGGCATGCCGATCCTGGACGTGGAGAAGGCCAAGACGGTGTTCTTCATCAAGCGCGGCATGGCGGCGGGCTATGCTGGCGTCGAGAACGAGCTGTTCTTCCGCCCCAACACCATGATGCTGTTCGGCGACGCCAAGAAGGTCACCGAAGAGGTCGTGAAGGCGATGGAAGCCTGACCGGCATCCATTGCAGTTGACCGGACCGGGCGCGGGAAGCAAGGCTTTCCGCGCCCGTTTCTTTTGGGCCGGAAAACGACAAGAGAGGATGCCGAGACCATGACCGCCTACATCATCGCCGACGTGCGCGTGACCGACCCCGTCGCCTATGAGGTCTACAAGTCGCTGACCCCCGACGCGATCGCCAAGAACGGCGGTCGCTTCATCAGCCGCGGCGGCGAGACGGCGGTGCTGGAAGGTGATTGGCAGCCCAACCGGATCGTCATCCTGGAATTCCCGGACATGGCCTCGGCCAAAGCCTTCTACGACAGCCCGGAATACCGCAAGGCGCGCGAGGCGCGTCGCGATGCCGCCGATTTCAAAATGATCGTGGTGGAAGGCCTGTAACGGACGGCCGGCGCCGTTACCGTCCGTTACACAACAGCGTCCGCGGGACACATCGCCGCAACACGGCGCCGCTATCGCTTACCGTCACCGAGGGACGGCGGGTGGCACCGCCGTCCTCCCCACTGTGACGGAAGGCTGGCCATGGACGATGACGATCTCTGCGAACCGTTCGATTCGCACCTGACGCTCTGGACACGCATCGCGGTGGCGATCCTGCTGGTGGGGGTATCGCTCTGCGGCGTGTCGCTCTACCTGCTGACGGAAAGCTGAGGCCGTACCGCCCAAGCCGCGCCGAACCCACGATTTCTGCGGCTTTCCGGTCGTAGTCGATGCATTAATAACAGTAAATTTTTGTGTAATAATGAATTCCCGTTTCCAGTTATGTGGAAATCGCTCTTCTCCATCCGCGCAATCGTGCTAAATAGCCTCGGAACCCCAGTCGAGGATGATCCGATGCTCCGCTTCACCCGCCGCTTCACCCTTGCCGCCCTGGTTGCCCTCGGGGCCGCCACCGCCGTGATACCCGGCATTGCGCGTGCCGCCGACCCGGTGAAGCTGGAAATCGGCTACATTCCGATCCTGGCGGCGTCGCCGCTGTTCATCGTCGATGGCCAGGGCTGGGCCAAGGATGCGGGGATCGAGCTGAAGCTGACCCGCTTCGAATCCGGCCCGCACGCCATCCAGGCGATGGCCGCCGGCAAGATCGACCTGCTCTATGCCGGCGTCGCCCCGGTGCTGGTCGCCCGCACCAAGGGCGCCGACATCTCGGTCATCGCCAATTCTGCGGTTGAGGAGATGGTGGTCGCCGCGCGCGGTCCCTTCGCCAAGGCGGTGGGCGCCAACCCGACGGCGGAATCCTTCAAGAAGTTCGCCGCCGACACCGGCCGCAAGCCGAAGATCGGCACCCAGCCGCCGGGCTCCGTTCCCGACACCGTGCTGAAGCACTGGCTGTTCAAGGTGGTGAAGGTCGATCCGGCCGACGTGGAACTGGTGCCGATGGGCATCGAGAAGACGCAGCAGGCACTGCTGGCCGGCGCGCTCGACGCCGCCACCATCCGCGAGCCGACGGTGACCGTCACCCGCCAGATGGACCCCAACGTCGCGCTGCTCGCCACCGGCGCCCAGATGTTCCCGAACCAGCCCGGTACCGTCGTCGCCGCCCGTGCGGAGGTGCTCAAGGCCCATCCCGACGCGATCAAGGCGCTGGTCAAGGCCCACATCCGCGCCGTCGACATGATCGCCAAGGACCCGGCCGCCTCGGCGAAGCTGGTGAACAACTATCTCGGCAAGGGCCTGCTGGAGCCGGCGACGCTGGAAGCCGCCTTCAAGGGTCCGGGGTCGAACTTCCTCGCCGACCCGCACAAGGTCGTCCCGGCGGTCGAGCAGATGATGGCCTACACCAAGGAGATCGGTTCGGCCAGCGAGACGATCCCGGTGGCCGAGGCCTTCGACTTCAGCTTCTACGACGCCGCCGCCAAGTAAGCCGGCCGACCGATGCAGACCGACAAGCCGATGAAGTCCTATCAGAAAGTCGCCCTTTCGGCGCTGGGCGTCGTTGCCTTCCTGCTGGCGTGGGAAGCGGTGGCGCGCAGCGGAGTCGTGCCGGCCCGGCTGCTGCCGTCGCCGAGCGCGGTGCCCGCCGCCTTCCTGACCGAATTCAAGAGCGGCACCTGGCAGGAAATGGTGATGGCCAGCCTGTCGCACTATCTCGTCGGGCTGTCGCTGGGCACCTTCCTCGGCGTGTCCTTCGGCACGGCGGCGGCGCTGTGGGGCATGTGGGACGCCTTCCAGGCCTGGGTCGTGCGCATGCTGCGCCCGATCCCGGCCATCGCCTGGATCCCCTTCGCCATCATCTGGTTCGGCGTCAGCGAAGGGGCGGCGTCCTTCCTGATCTCGCTGACGGTGTTCTGGATCAACTATTACGCCAGCTACGCCGCCGTGCGCGGGGTGGACAAGGACCTGATCGAGCTTGGCCATGCCTTCGGGCAGGGCGGGCTGATCCCGCGCCTGTTCAAGATCATCCTGCCGGGTGCCCTGCCGGGCATCCTGTCGGGCATGCGTGCCGGGCTGGGGCAGGGCTGGATGACGGTGGTCGCCGCCGAGCTGTTCGGCATCTCCGGCCTCGGCATGCGGATGATGGAGGCGTCGGGCCTGCTGGCGACGCACATCGTCGTGCTCTACATGGTCACCATCGCGCTGCTCTATGGCGTTTCGGATTTCCTGTTCATGCAAGTTCAGTCGCGGGTGCTCTCATGGCAGCGGTGAGCCTTTCCAAGACCGCCGCCGCCGCGTCGGTCATCGACCTCGAGGACGTGTCGATCGGCTACGGCAAGGACGCGCCGCCGGTGCTGGTCGACGTGAACCTGTCGGTCGAGCGCGGCAGCTTCGTCGCCATCGTCGGCCCGTCCGGCGTCGGCAAGTCCACGCTGCTGCGGGTCGTCGCCGGCCTGCACACCGCGCGCAGCGGCGGCGTCACCATCCACCAGGACCAGCGTCCCGGCCATCGCCCGGTCGGGCTGGTGTTCCAGGACTCCCGCCTGCTGCCCTGGCGCCGGGTGATCCGCAATGTGGAGTTCGGGCTGGAGGGCCTGCCGGTCAGCCGCGACGAACGCCGCCGGCGGGCGGAGGCCGCGCTGAAGCTGGTGCGGCTCGACGGCTATGCCCGCCGCTGGCCCTACGAGCTGTCGGGCGGCCAGCGCCAGCGCATCGGCATCGCCCGCGCCATGGCGGTGGACCCGGACATCCTGCTGATGGACGAACCCTTCGGCGCGCTCGACGCCATCACCCGCCACAACCTGCAGGACGAGCTTCGCCGCATCCATCAGGAGACCGGCAAGACGGTGCTGTTCGTCACCCACGATCTGGAAGAGGCGGTGCATCTGGCCGACCGCATCATCGTGCTGGGCGGCACCCCGGCCCGCGTGGTGCGCGACGTGCGCAACAGCGCCGGCCGGGACGGCTCGGTGTTCCGCGATCAGGTGGAACAGCTGCGGTCGGAGATCGCGGACAATTACAGCATCTGATGGGGTGGCCTGATGTCTCCCTCTCCCCCCGGGGGAGAGGGTCGGGGTGAGGGGGATGCATGACGAGGATCTTCGAGAATCCCGGAGTGCACCTCTCCCATTCAAGCCACGCCTTGCGACCCCCTCACCCTAACCCTCTCCCCGGGGGGGAGAGGGAATCCTGGGGGCGAGAGGGCCTTACCCCACCTCCACCATCAGGCTGGTCGGATAGCCCGCGTCCCTCATCCGTGTCATCAGCGCCTCGACATGGGTCTGGTTGCGGGTTTCCAGCACCACGTCCACCTCGGCCATCTTCACCGGCACATTGTGGAACAGGCGCTGGTGGTGGACCTCGACGATGTTGGCGCCGGCCTCGCCCAGCAGGCGGGTGACGCGGGCCAGCGCGCCGGGGGCGTCGGTGATGCCGATGCGCAAGCGGACGATCCGGCCCTCATAGACCAGCCCGCGCATCAGCACCTGCGCCATGATGCGCGAGTCGATGTTGCCGCCGGACAGCACCATGCCGACCTTGCGGCCGCGGTAGCGCTCCGGTTCCTCCAGAATGGCGGCGAGCGCCGCGGCGCCGGCCCCCTCGGCGACCATCTTCTGCATGGTGGCGAGGCGGTAGACCGCTTCCTCCAGCCGGGCCTCGCCCACCTCCACCACGTCATCGACCAGCGCGCGGATGATCGGCAGCGTTAGGGCGCCGGGCGCCTTCACCGCGATGCCCTCCGCCACCGTGGCGCCGCCGCAGGTGATCGGCTGTCCGGCCAGCGCCTGACGCACGGCGGGGTAGAGGCTGCACTGCACGCCGACGATCTCCAGGTCGGGCCGCAGCGCCTTGGCCGCCGTCGCCATGCCGGCGATCAGCCCGCCGCCGCCGATGGGGATGACGAGCACGTCGAGATCCGGCACGTCCTCCAGCAGTTCCAGCGCCGCCGTGCCCTGCCCGGCGGCGACCAGCGGGTCGTCGTAGGGATGGACGAAGGTCAGCCCGTCGCGCGCTGCCAGATCATGGGCGAAGGCGGCGGCCTCGCTCAGCGTCTCGCCATGTAGCTCTACGGTGGCGCCCAGATTCTCCGTCCGTTCCACCTTGGTGAAGGGGGTGAAGGCGGGCATGACGATGGTCGAACGGATGCCCAGCCGCGTGGCGTGGCAGGCCACGGCCTGGGCATGGTTGCCGGCGGACATGGCGATGACGCCGGCTTGGCGCTCCGCCTCGCCCAGCGACAGCAGCTTGTTCAGCGCGCCGCGCTCCTTGAAGGAACTGGTGGCGTGCTGGTTCTCCAGCTTCACGTGCAGCCGGCACCCCGCCATGTCCCCCAGGCGGGGCGCCGGAACCGTGGGCGTTCGGGACAGGTGCCCCGCGATGCGCGCCGCCGCGGCACGCACGTCCTCCAGAGTGATGGTCATTTCTTGGTTGTCCCGGTGTTGCGTGGTGTGAGTGTCAGCACCTCCGCCCCTGCCGAGATCAACGTGCCACGGTCGCCGGCCAGACGCAATGAGCCGCCATCGCGCCAGAGTTCGACCAGATCGCCCCAATGGCGGGACCAGATGTTGCCGGACTGGCCGGTGGCGATCACGAAGCGGGAATTGTCCAGATCGGCCAGATCATAGACCGCGCGGAACCCGGCGCCATGGACATGGCGGAAGGGGTTCGCCGGGTCGCGGGTCGAGGTCGAGCCGCGGTTGACGGTGAAGAAGCCGCCGTCCGTCTCCACCGACAGGTCGGCGGTGCCGCCGATCAACGGCAGGCGGCTCAGCATCCGGTGGACCAGCGCCGCCTTGTGGTCGTCGCCCCAGCGCCAGTTCTTCAGGCTGGACCCGTGACGCTCGGCCAGCATCGCCACCGCCGCCTCCAGCGACCGGCCGATCATGTCGGCGCAGCTTTCCTTCTGCGGCGTCGTGACGTCGTCGCACCACTCCGGCCGCTCGTCCAGGACATGGCGCAACGCCTCCGGACGAAGCTCCCAGTAGGAAGCGAAATCGGGGCCAAGTTCGTCGGCGAACACGGCACGCACCAGTTCGCGCATCCATGCCGTGAAGATCAGCGGTTCCGGCCGGGCGCGGTCCATTCGGCCGTCCCAACTGCGCAGAAGAGCCGCTGCATCGCTGGCGAGGCCGGGCGGGGACGGATATTTCAGCAGTTCGGGCAGGAAATCGCGGGCAGGAAGCGAGACGGTGTCCATCTGCTGGCGCGCCACGTCATCGACTGAAAAGCGGCCGGTTCCCAGCATCTCGACGATGCGCTTGGCGCGCGACGGATCCGGCCATTCGGTGGCGAGGCGATAGGGATAGTCGCGCCCGACCACCGCGTTGTTGGCGTTGACGAACTGCCCGGACGGCGGGTTCACCGACTGCGGCAGGGCGTAGTAGGGCAGGAAGCCCGTCCAGTCATACTCGCCGGTCCAGCCGGGAACCGGCACGCGGCCGTCGCCCTTGCGGCGGATCGGCACCCGGCCGGCGGAGATGAAGCCGACCGTGCCCGTCACATCCGCATAGACCACGTTCTGCTGCGGGGCGACATGCAGGCGCAGCGCCTCGCGCGCCGCCTCCGCCGTTGCCGCATGGTTCAGTCGGTAGAGCGCCTCCGCGCTGGTGTCGTCGTCGGCAAGGCCGGGGAAGGACAGCGCCAGCACCGGGCCGGGCGAGTTTCCACTGGCGGGCGCGGCGTCCAGGTCGGAGAGGACCGGGCCATGCCGCGTGCTGCGCACGGTCAGCGTCTGCGACGGTTCGCCGGCGATGGCGATGGTTTCGGCGCGCGTCTCGAAAGGCTGGCTGCCGTCAGGGGTCAGGTAGCGGGCGGGATCCTGCGGGTCCGGCTTTTCGACGAACAGGTCCTGGGTGTCGCTGTGGGTGGTGGTGAAGCCCCAGGCGACCTTGCCGTTGTGGCCGAGGATGGTCAGCGGCACGCCCGGAACGGTGGCGCCGGTGACGGTGAAGTCGGGCGTCACGATGCGGGCGAGATACCAGAGGATCGGCGCCTCCAGCCCGAGATGCGGGTCGTTGGCGAGGATCGGCTTGCCGGTGGTTGTGCGGGCGCCGGTCAGGACCCATTCGTTCGAGGCGGTGTCGAAGCCCATTTGCGGCAGGGCCGCCAGGGTGCGGCGCACGGTTTCCCGCAAATCCATGCCGCGCAGGTCGGTCGCCAGCGTGGTGGGCGCGCCGGGGGCGTCGGGCGGGAAAAGGTCGTCGAGCTGGGCCGGCGACAGCCGCTCCAGCACGCGGGAGCGGAACAGTTCGTCGCGGTAGTTGGCGGAGAGTTGCAGTGCCATCAGCTTGGCCCAGACCAGACTGTCGGCGACCGTCCAGGGCTCCGGCGTATGGCGCAGAAGCTGGAATTCGACCGGCAGCGCCTCCGACCGCGTGGCGAGATAGGCGTTCACGCCCTCGGCATAGGCTTCGAAGGCGGTGCGGGCCTCGGGCGACAGGGTGGCTTCCATCGCCTCCGCCGAGCGGCGGACGCCCAGCGTGCGCATCAGGCGGTCGGTGCGAAGCGCGAAGTCGCCGTATTTGGTGCCGATCAACTCGGCCAGCCGGCCGGCGCCGGCGCGGCGCATCGTCTCCATCTGCCACAGCCGGTCCTGGGCGTGGGCGTAGCCCAGTGCGCGGTAGGCATCGCGCTCCGTCGCGGCGAAGATATGGACGACGCCTTGGCGGTCGCGGACGATTTCAGCCGGAGCGCCGCTGCCGGGGATGGCGACGGTGCCGCTGGTCTGCGGCTGCTGCGCCCGCATCCACCAATATGCGCCGACCAGCGTCACCGGCGGCAGCAGAACCAGCACGCCCGCGATGACCGCCACCTTGCCCCAGCGTCCGCGCGGCAGACGCAACCGCGGGCCTCCTGGCGGCCGGCTGGCAGGTGCGGCTTGGGGGGGATAATGCGGGGGTGGGGCGTAGGGCGGAACCGCTTGCGGCGGCTGCACGCCATAGGGCGGCGCCGGCTGCTGCGGATAGGGATAGGGCTGGCCGGGCGGTTGCGGATAGGGATAGGGCTGGCCGGGCGGTTGCGTTCCCATGGGCGGGGGCGCGGGGGGATAGCTTCCGGGCGGATAGGCGTTGGGCGGGTAAACCGGCTGCTGCGGAGGCTGCGGGTAGGGTGCGCCCGGATACTGGACCGGTGGTTGCTGCGGGGCCGCCGGATAGCCGGCATAAGGAGGTGCAGCGGGCGGTGCGGCAGGAGGGGCAGGGCGGGACAGCGCACGCGCCAGGGCGGCGCGGAGATGGAAGGCGCAGGTCTCGCCGGCGCGGATCAGGGAACGGCGCAGCATCACGGTCCGTGAGAGAGAATGGGGCGGCGACGGGCGGGGGCCGCCGGGGGGCTCGTTCGGGTGGCGGATGCTAGTCCCCCGGCCGCCGGCCCGTCCAGGGTTGCTTCGGTGGAGTCGCGCGCTTTTTCCTGCGGCCTCCCGCCTATGCTGCCGCGGTCAGGATCTCGCGCAGCATCGGGGCGGATACCGGCTTGTGGATCAGGCGGTGGCCGCTGCGCTGCACCTCGGCGATGCGGGCGGGGTCGGTGTCGCCGGTCAGCACCACGGCGGGGACGCGAACGCCGCAGACGCCGTAGATGTCGCGGATCGCCTCCACCCCCGTGCGGCCTTCGCGCAGGCGATAATCGGCGACGATCATCGCCGGCTGCCGGCCGAGATTCAGCAGCGACGCGATCGCCTCGTCGGCCGACACGGCGGCGACCACCTCGTATCCCCATTCCTCCAGCATCGCCCGCATGCTGAGCAGGATGATGGTGTCGTCGTCGACGACGACGATCAGCCCCTTGGCGTCCGGCAGTTCGGCCGGGATGCGCACCGGCTTCGGGACCGGGCGCGGCACCGCCGCCGGCAGGTCGAGGAAGAAGCCGCTGCCACGGCCCGGCGTGGACCGCACCGCCACCCCATGCTCCAGCAGCCCGGCAAGCCGCCGCACGATGGCCAATCCCAGGCCAAGGCCCTTGCGCCGGTCGCGCTCCGGGTTGGCGAGCTGGGTGAATTCCTGAAAGATGTCCTCCGTCCGGTCGCCGGGGATGCCGATGCCCTGGTCGATCACCGCGAGCCGCAGAGAACCGCCGCGGCGCAGACAGCCGACCAGGATGTCGCCACGCTCGGTGTAGCGGATGGCGTTCTCGATCAGGTTGCGCAGGATGCGCTCCAGCAGGGCGGGGTCGCTGCGGGTCCAGGCGGAGGTCGGGACATGGCGCAGCATCAGTCCCGATTCGGCGGCGCGGATGCCGTATTCCTCGGCCAACCGGTCCAGCAGGGGCCCGAGCGCGAAATCGGTGACGCTGGGCTTCACCACCCCGGCATCGAGCCGCGACACGTCCAGCAGGCTGTCCAGCATCACCCGCAGGCCGTTCAGCGAATCGGTCATGCTGGCAAGGAGCGGCGACGTGGGGTGGTTTTGCAGCTTGTCGGATAACGCGTGGGCGAAGAAGAACAGCGACTGCAGCGGCTGGCGCAGGTCGTGGCTGGCGGCGGCCAGGAACTTGGTCTTGGCGCGGTCGGCACGCTGGGCGTCGTCGCGGGCTTGAACCGCCTCGACCCTCGCCGCCTCCGCCTCGTCGCGGGCGCGCAGGATCGCATCCTCGGCGGCCTTGCGGGCGGTGATGTCGCGCATGATGCCGGTGTACATGCGCCGCCTGCCGACATGCCATTCGCCCACCGACAGGTCGAGCGGGAAGGTGGAGCCGTCCTTGCGCAGCCCTTCCACCTCGCGGCCGATCCCGAGAATCCGCCGCTCTCCCGTCCGGTGGTAGCGGTCGAGATAGCCGTCATGCGCGCTCCGGTACGGCTCCGGCATCAGCATGTTGACGTTGCGGCCGATCACCTCCTCGGCGCGGTAGCCGAAGGTCTTCTCCGCCGCATGGTTGAAGGATTCGACCGTGCCCTGGTCGTCGATCAGGATGATCGGGTCGACCGCGGTATCGACGATGGCACGATAGCGCGCCTCCTGCTCCGCCGTCCGCTCCGCCTGCTGCCGGCGGTCCAGTAAGGACGACAGCATCGCCAGAGAGAGCAGAAGCAGTGTCCCCACCCCGGTCATGATCGCCAGCAGCGACGGGGACAGCGCCATCCGCTGCCCGGTGGAGGCCATCGCATGGGCCGGCATGGCGGTGTATGTGCCCATGCCGTCAAGCGCGGTGGTGTTCACCACCGTCAGCGGCTCCATTCCGGCCGCGGCCATGCCGGTGTAGTGCATCGTCACCACGCCCAGGCCCAGCAGAACGGCGCCGGCGGCCCGCTGCAGCGGGCGCTGGGTCCGGAAGGCCAGCCACAAGGCCGCGGTGGAGGCGACGATGGCGACGGCGACCGAAACGGCTACCAGAACCACGTCGTAGGACAGTTCCATGTCCATTTGCATGCCCGCCATCCCCACATAATGCATGCTGACGATGCCGAGCCCGGTCAGCGTTCCCGCCACCGGCAGGGTGTAGCGGCGGGGGCGGTTGCGGGCTACGGCGAACAGCCCGGCTCCGGAAACGGCGACGGCCAGCACGAAAGACAAAGCGGTGAGCCCGGCGTCGTAGCTGATCGGTATGTCGCTGCGATAGGCGAGCATGCCGATGAAATGCATCGACCATATCCCGGCCCCGAGGGCCAGCGCCGCACTCGTCAGCCGCCGGCCATCGCCCGGATCGCTGCCGGAGCCGTCGCGACGGTGATGCGCGATGGTGGGGCGGGCAGTGCCGTTGCCGGTGTGATGGGCGAGATCCAGCGCCACATAACCGCCGAACACGGCGATTACATACGAGAGCGCGACGAGGAGGGGATCGTAATTGCCGGGCACGGTGGGCTTTGCTGTTGTGGGACTACGTTCGGGGAAGGAGCAGACCTGATTGTGCGTGTACAGGAACAATTTGGGTGAAGGTGCCAGCCCCTTCCTGCAAACGAAAGGCTCGCCTTGGTGGTAGACAGGGACCTAGGACCTCCGTCGGGATATTTCAAATGAACAGCAATTTCCCGCCCGGCCCCACACGCGGGGCAGACACGCGTATCGCTCCGCCGGGTCGGCCGAAGCAGCCGTGGCGGCTGTTGTCCCGGCTGCTGCGTCCGGTCGCGACACTGCTCGCGGTCGGATATTTCCTGTTGGATGCGCTGGCCTACTGGGTGGTGCGGCCGGTGGTCCGCCGAATTGCCCGGCTGCCGCTGTTCGGGCGGATCGGCCGCTGGGTCGCGGGTCTGGGGCCATACCCGTCGCTGATTCTCGTGCTGGTGCCGCTGGCGTTGCTGGAGCCGGCGAAGCCGGTCGGGGCATGGCTGTTCGCCACCGGACGCCCGATGGCCGGCGTTGCCGTGATCGTCGGGGCGGAACTGGTCAAGATCACGCTGGTGGAGCGGCTGTTCCACGTCGCCAAGCCGAAACTGCTGAACATCGGCTGGTTCGCCTGGGGCTATGTGCGGGTGACGGCCTGGCTCGCCTGGCTGAAGGAGACTGCCCCCGCCCGCGCCGCCCGCCGACTGCTGCACGCCCTCCGCCTCTTTGGCCGCCGGGTCGGACGTCGGCTGTCGCTGATGATGCGGCGGATGGCACGGGGATGACCGCCTATCCCAGCACCGCCAGCACCAATGTGGAGGCGATCAGCAGGGCGCAGGCGCGGCGGTAGAGCACCAGCGCCCGGCCGATATCGTCGGGGGTGGCGGCGGTGCGGCCGGGACCGAGCCAGACATCCTCGATCCGGGTGGCGCCATAGACCCGTGGGCCGCCCAGCCGCAGATCGAGTGCGCCGGCCATCGCCGCCTCCGGCCAGCCGGCGTTCGGGGAGCAGTGGCGGTGGGCGTCCCGCCGGACCGATGCCCAGGCCTGCCCCGCGTCGGCCCCGCCGGTCATCCAGGCCGCTCCCACCAGCAGCAGGGCGGTCAGGCGCGATCCCGGCAGGTTGACCAGATCGTCGAGCCGCGCTGCCGCCCAGCCGAAGGCCTCATGGCGCGGGGTGCGGTGGCCGATCATGCTGTCCGCGGTGTTGATCGCCTTGTAGAGCGCCAGTCCGGGCAGTCCGCCCACCAGAAGCCAGAAGGCAGGCGCCACCACCCCGTCGGAGAAATTCTCGGCGAGGCTTTCGATGGCGGCGCGTGCGACGGCGGGCTCGTCGAGCGTGGCCGGATTGCGGCCGACGATCATCGACACCGCCTTGCGCGCCCCCTCCAGCCCACCGCTGCGGAAACCCTTGGCAACGGCCGCCACATGGTCGTGCAGGCTGCGCTGGGCCAGCAGGGTGGAGGCCAGCACCGCCTCGACCAGCCAGCCGAAGGGCAGCAGCCGGCAGACCCAGGCCACCGCCACGGCGACACCGCCCACCGTCAGCAGAAGCACCACAACGGCCAGCACGCCGAAGGCCTTGCGCCGGCCGAAGCCGTCGGTCTCATGGTTGAGCGCGAGGTCAAGCTGGGCGATAAGCGCTCCGATCCACACGACCGGGTGACGGATGCGGGCGTAGAGTGGATCGGGATAGCCCGCCACCGCTTCGACGATGAGTGCGGTGGCGAGCAGGAAGGGATGCAGCAGCGGCACGGGCGGGACGTTCCAGGCAATGGGGCGGCGCGCTGGCCGCGCGTCGGTGAATGAGGAAGAGGCGCGATCATGGCCGAAGACAGCCCGGTGACCAAGCCGTGCGTGGCGGAAGAAGGGCAGACGGGGCAGGAGGCACCGGCGGGCGGCACCCTGCTGCATGGCGGCGACCTGGACGGCGCACGCGCGGCATTTCCCGGCGCGCCCGAGCCGTGGGTCGACCTGTCCACCGGCATCAATCCCTGGCCCTACCCGCTGCCGCCGGTGCGGCCGGATGCCTGGAGCCGGCTGCCCGGCCGCGGCGAGGAGGCCGCGCTGCGCAGCGCCGCGGCGGCCTGCTATGGCGCGCCGTCGGCGGATGTGGTGGCCGCGGCGTCGGGATCGCAGGCGCTGATCCAGTTGCTGCCGCGGCTGCGTGCGCCGGGCCGCGTCGCCGTCCTGGGGCCGACCTATGCTGAGCATGCGCGCTGCTGGGCGCTGGCCGGACATGACGTCCGGATGGTGGACGAGGCGGCAGAGGCCGACGTCCTGGTGATCGTCAGCCCCAACAACCCCGACGGCCGGCGCTGGCCCGCCGACCGGCTGCTGGAGCTTGCCGACGCGCAGCATGCCCGCGGCGGCTGGCTGGTGGTGGACGAGGCCTTCGCCGACATGCGGCCGGAGGACAGCCTCGCGGTGCATGCCGGCAAGCCGGGGCTGGTGATCCTGCGGTCCTTCGGCAAGTTCTTCGGGCTTGCGGGGCTGCGGCTGGGCATCGCGCTGGCGCCGGCCGGGCTGGCGACGGCGTTGCGCGAGGCCATCGGTCCCTGGGCGGTGTCGGGACCGGGGCTGGCCATTGCCACGGCGGCGCTGGGCGACCGTCAGTGGATCGAGGCGACCAGACGGCGGCTGGCGGCGGCGGCGGTGGAACTGGACCGCTTGCTGGAGGGGGCCGGTCTGCGCGTGGTCGGCGGGACAGAGCTGTACCGTCTCGTCGAGGATCGGCGGGCACCGGCGCTCTATCGCGCCCTGGGCGAGGCCGGGATCCTCGTGCGCCGATTCGAGCAGCGGCCGGACTGGCTGCGATTCGGGTTGCCGGGCACCGCCGGGGAGTGGCAGCGGCTTGGTGTCGCATTGGGCGTGGAAGGAAGCCGGGCACTGCAACCGCGTGAAACGTCAGCACCTTGAACAATCGGCGAAAATTTTATATACTCAACCGTTTTTAGAAATCCGGCCGTCACACTTCGACCCTGTCGGAAATCGCCGGCGTTGCGGGGACATAAAATTCTATGAAACACTCTCGGCCATGCCGGTTCCGGGTTGCATGGTGATGATGTCAGGCCGTGGTGTGGATGACGGGCGCGAAACCGCGTTTTCGGCCTTCGACCGCCTGCCGGTCGGGGTTTGCCTCGTCACGGCATCGGGGATCATCCACCGCGCAAATCCGGCCCTGCACGATCTGCTGGGCTGTGAGGCGGGCGGTCTCCCGGGCCGCAGCCTCTGCGAGTTCGCGCTGGACCATGGTGGCCCCGGCGGCGCCGCGCAGGAGCCGGGACAGGCGTTCCGAGTCTTGCGGAACGATGGGTCCGCACGCTGGGTGACGGTCGCGGAAAGGCCGTGGGACAGCGTGGCGGACGGCGACGTCGGCATGCAGCGGCTGCTGACCGTGACGGACGTCGATTCCCTGTACCGGCAGACCGGGGGTTCGAACGACGCCGCTGCCTGTGCCGAGTTGCCTGTGGTCGACGCTCTGCTGGAAGCTTCGCCGGTGCCGCTGTTCGTCAAGGATGCCGCCGGCCAGTACATTGCGGTCAATCATGCCTTTTCCCGGCTGACCGGCATCGCCCGCGCCGATATGCTGCGGCGGACCACATTCGCGCTCACCAATCCGGACATGGCCAGGGAGCATGCCGGCCACGACCGCGACCTGCTGGAGCATGACGGCAGCGTCCAGTACGAGGCGCCGATCTGTACGGCCGAAGGCGCGATGCGGATGGTCAATCTGACCAAGACCGCCTTCCACGACGGATCGGGCAAGCCGGCAGGCATCGTCGGCGCCATCCACGAACTGACCGAATCGCGCCCGAACGAGGAGCGGCTGGAGGCCATCCTCGAACAGAGTCCGATCGGCGTGTCGGTGTCCCGGCGCGACGACGGCCGGATCATCTTCGTCAACACCCGCTTCGCCGAACTGATCGGCCTGCCGCGTGAAAAGCTGATCGGCAGCCGGGCCCGCGACTATTACCTGGACAGCCACCAGCGCCTGCGCGTCCTGGAACGGCTGCGCGGCGGCGGCGGCGTCACCAATATGGAGGTCCAGTTCAAGCGGGCCGACGGCTCGCCCTTCTGGACGCTGTTCACGGTGAATCAGGCGGTGATCCAGGGCATGGCGGTGAATCTCGCCTGGATCTACGACTATACCGAGCGCCGCAGCATGGAAGAGGCGCTGCGCGACATGGCCTCGCGCGATCCGCTGACCGGCATCTACAACCGGCGCTCCTTCATGGACATGGCCCGCGCCCAACTGGCCCGCGCCCACCGGTTCCACGAGCCGCTGTCCGTCTTCGTCCTGGACGTCGACCATTTCAAGCGCATCAACGACACGTTCGGCCATGCCACCGGCGACGACGCGTTGCGCATGGTGGCGGCCGGCTGTCAGGCGATCCTTCGGGAATACGACATTCTCGGCCGGCTGGGCGGGGAGGAGTTCGTGGTGGTCCTGCCCGGCGCGACCGCCGACGAGAGCCGCGTGGTGGCCGAACGGGTGCGCCGCCATCTGGCCCGCATGCCGATCGAGGCGACCGACGGCACCTTCCGCCTGACCGCGAGCATCGGCATCGCCGGACTGGAGGGTGCGACCGACACGCTGGAGCGGGCGATCCACCGTGCCGATCTGGCGCTTTACCGGGCGAAGCACCTTGGCCGCAATCGGGTCGCGGTGTTCGAGCCGGGAATGTAGGCCGCGCGACGGCGTCCGAATTGCAATTGGCGGCAATGCCGCGGCTGCCGGCCGACGACCTGACGGGGCTGTGGATCAGTCGGACAGGCCGTCCGGCGCCCGGTCCAGATTGACGATGCCGACCACCCGGTTGCCGTTGCCGACATAGGTCAACTGGTCGAACCCGACCATGCGGGCCAGCGCGATGCCGCGGCCGTGGGTGGCGTTCGACTGGGAGGCATCGACCGACAGGTAGCGGTTGAAGTCGAAACCCGTCCCCATGTCGGTCACGGTGAAGATCACGCGGCTGTCGCTGCGCTCCACATGCAGGGTGGCGTATTTGTCGCGATGCTCGGCCGAGGCGAGCCGCGCTTCGATCTCGCGCGCCAGCATGCCGCTGGCCTTCAGCCGGCCCTTCGCCTCGAACCCGATGCCGAGGTTGCCGTGCTCCACCGCGTTCACCAGGATCTCCGACAGGCCGAAGGTCAGGCTGTGGGCGGTGGCGGCGACGGATGACAGGGTGATGGCGAGATTCTGCGCCTCCTGCAGGGTGCGGAAGCGGAAACGCCCGTCGCGCAGCAGGGCGATGGCGTCGGAGCGCGAGCGCAGGTCGCCCTGCAGGCTCCTCAGCCGCCCGGTGGTCTCCTCCGCCGCACGGACGACGGAGCGCAGCAGCGCGCCGTCATAGGGCTTGATGAGGTAGTAGAAAACGCCGGCGCGGATGGCTGCCGCGATTTCAGAACTGCTGTCGGAGATGGTCTGGACGATGACGGGGATGTCGGCCAGATGCGGTTCCTGCTTCATCCGTTCGTACAGTTCCAGCCCGTCGCCGTCGGCAAGCCGCCGGTCGAGCAGAACGACATGGATCGCCGACCCGCTGGCCGACAGGATGTCCCACGCCTGCGCCATGGTCTCGGCCTCCAGCGTGCGGTAGCCGATGCGGGAGAGATAGCCGGCGACGATGGCGCGGGTCATTTCCTCGTCATCGACGACCAGAGCGGTGACGGCATCGGCCATGGTCGGCGTCTACTCCAACGGTTCGGGGAGCGGGGTCGGGAAATCCGCGGCATTTTACTGAAACTGACGCTACTGCACAATCACCGGCGGCACTGCGTCGCAGCAAGGGCGTCCGGCGACCAAGTCGGCGGTTCAGCCGACGGACGCCTCCAGCGCCGCGGCGGCCTTCCGTGCGGCGGACAGTTCGGCGGCGACCCGTTCGCCGGCGGTGGCGGTCAGGGCGTCACGGTCGCCGCTGCGGGCGGCGGCGACCAGATGATGGGCGGTGGCGGCCAGCCGGTCGAACCCGACATTGGCGGCGGAACCCTTCAGGATATGCGCCTCCCGTTCGATGCCGGTGCGGTCCCCGCGCGCGATGGCGGCACGGAGCAGATCGAGATGCTGCGGACTGTCGCTGAAGAAGGTTTCCAGCAGCAGCGTGAACCCATCGCTGCCCAGCGCGTCGCGCAGTTCCTCGATCTTCTCCACATTGACGGTGGCCGGCTCCGGTTCCGACACCGGCTGCGGTGGGGCAGGGGCTTGCCCTCCGCCTTCGATGGTGGTGTCGGCGGCCGGAGCGGCGAAACGGGCGATGGTGTCGAGCAGCTTGCGGGCGTTGATCGGCTTGGAGAGGTAATCGTCCATGCCGGCTTCCAGGCAGATGGCGGCGTCACCCTGCATGGCATTGGCGGTCAGGGCCACCACCGGGATGCGTGCGGCCGGGCCGGACAGCCGGCGGATCAGCCGTGTCGCCGCCAGCCCGTCCATCACCGGCATCTGGACGTCCATCAGAACGAGGTCATAGGGCCGGGCCGTCACCGCCTCCACCGCCTCCTCGCCGTTCGACACCGCTTCCGCGCTGTGGCCGGCACGGCGCAGCAGCGCCAGCGTCAGCTGCTGGTTGACCGGATTGTCTTCGGCCACCAGCACGCGGGCGCGCGGTGTCGGCTCCGGCTGCATGGCCGGCTGCGGGGTGGGCTGCGGGGCGGGCGGTGCACCGGTCCTGGCAATGGGCGCCGTTTCGGCCGGCCCACGGATCGGGAGGGACAGGATGTTGGCGGCGACCGCAGCCGGTTGCGGTTCCAGCAGCCGGGCCAGGCATTGGCAGAGCGTGCTGAAGCGGATCGGCTTGGGAAGGTGGGTATCGACCGGTGCCTGGTCCGGCTCCTGCCCCTCCAGCCTCTGCGACGAGGCGAGCGCCAGCCGGATGCCGGACAACTCGGGAATGGACCGGATGCGCCGTGCCAGCTCCGGACCGGTCAGGCCCGGCATGCGGTGATCGAGGATGGCGGCGTCGAAGGGCTTGCCGTTCCGGGCGGCGGCGATCAGCCGGTACAGGGCCTGCTCCCCGTTCTCCGCCGTTTCGGTCACGATACCGAAGCCGTCGATCTGCCGGGTCAGCAGGTCGCGGTTGACGGCGATGTCGTCGACCAGCAGCAGCCGGCGCCCGGCCCAATCGCCGGCCGGCGCCGGCGGATGGGCGCTGCCGGCGCCACGCTTCAGCGGGACGGTCACCCAGAAGGTGCTGCCCGACCCCGGCTGGCTGTCCACCCCGATCCGGCCGCCCATCAGTTCCGCCAGCCGCTTGCAGATCGCCAGCCCCAGCCCGGTGCCGCCATGGCGGCGGGCGGGCGAGGAATCCACCTGGGTGAACATGGCGAACAGCCGTGGCCGCTCCTCCTCCGGGATGCCGATTCCGGTATCGCGCACCTCGAACCGGACGCAGACGCCGTCGGTCGCAATATTGGCGGCTTCGGAACCGGCGGACACGGGCTCCTCGCTCAGCAGGATGGTGACGCTGCCGGTGTCGGTGAACTTCACGGCGTTGCCGGCGAGGTTCAGCAGGATCTGCCGCAGCCGTCCGGCATCGCCCAGCAGCGGGCCGCGCAGGCCGGGCGGCACGTAGCTGGCGAGGTCCAGCCCCTTGGCCGCGGCGCGCGGCGCCAGGATCTCCGCCACGCTTTCGACCATCGGCACCAGTTCGAACTCGCCGATCTCCAGATCCAGCCGGCCGGCGTCGATCTTGGAGAAGTCGAGAATGTCGTTGATGATGACCAGAAGCGATTCGGCGGAATCGCGGATCGTCTCGGCATAGGTGCGCTGTTCGGCCTCCATCGGCGTGTCGAGCAGCAGCCCGGCCATGCCGATGACGCCGTTCATCGGCGTGCGGATCTCGTGACTCATGGTCGCGAGGAATTCCATCTTGATGCGCTGGCCGTCCTCCGCCCGTTCCTTGGCGTCGCGCAGCGTATGCTCCAGCCGCTTTTCCTCCGTCAGGTCGCGCAGGATGGCGGCATAGAGCGGGCCGGCCCCGGTCATGACCAAGGCCGTGGAATAGGCGAGCGGAAAGCTCTCCGCCTCCCCGGTGCCGTCGGAGGCCGACGGCCGCAGGGCGAGGGTCTCTCCCCGTGCCGCCCGCCCCATGTCGCGGCGGCCCTGAGCGATCTCGTCCAGCGCGCGGGCGGCATTGGTCCGCATCTCCGGCGGCAGCAGATCCAGCACCGACCGTCCGACCAGCCCGCCCGGCGCGCAGCGGAAGATGGCGTGCGCGGCCGGGTTGGCGGCCTCGATCACGCCGTCCGGCCTTGCGGTGACGATGCCCTCCGCCGCGGTGTCGACGATGGCGGACAGACGCGCGTTGGTCTCCTCCAGTTCCTTGCCCTGCCGGCGCTGTGCCGCCAGCGAACGGGCCAGCATCAGCCCGAACATTCCCAGCAGCAGGATCATCCCGCCGGACAGCAGGGTTGCCGTCCAAAGATTGTCGCGCCATCCGGCCAGCACCGTGTCCTTGCGCACGCTGACCGTCAGGACCAGCGGCCAGACCGGCGTCGTCCGGTAGGCGACGATGCGCGTGTCGGGACCGGCGCCGATATCCGTCCCGGAATGGCGGAACACGCCATATTCGGCCTGCGGCAGATGGCTTCGGAACAGCGGGGTCGCGGCGAAGGAGCGGGCGATCTCCTCCCCGGCCTGCGGCTGCACCGTCAGCAGGGTGCCGTCATAGCGGTAGAGCGCGATGCGGTCGCCCACACCGGTGACGCCCCCCGCGACGTGGTCGCCCTGGACCGCACGGTACAGCCCCTGGAAATAGTCCGGATTGACGGTCGCGACGACAACCGCCTGCAGCGTGCCGTCGGCGTCGCGCAGGGCACGGCTCATCGGCAATATCCAGCGTCCCGACCGCTCGCCACCCTCGGCGCGGTCGATCAGGCTGCGTCCCGGGCGCGGATCGCCGATCACCAGACCATTGCCCCGGCCGGCCGCCTGCAGGCGGAAGACATCCAGCTCCGTCAGGTACAGGCCGGCAGGGCGCGTCCCCTCCGTGGTGGCGACGATGCGGCCGGTGCGGTCGAGCAGGGTGAGCCCGCGCAGGTGCGGCGAGCGGCGCAACCGGTCGGTCAGCATGACGGTCGGATCGGGGGCGGTTGCCCCATCCTCGCCGGTCCAACTGGCGTCGGACAGCGAATCGACGATGGAGGACAGGGTCACGTCCACCGACTGGATCGTGCGGGTGGTCGATACCTCCAGTGCCGCGGCGAGGCTGGACAGGCTTGCCTCCGCCGAATCGAGCGCGGCCTGCCTTGCCGCGATCAGCTGCTGGCCCTGGATGATCAGCAGGGCGAAGACCGCCAGAAGGGCGAAGGCGATGACGCCGCCCCGCTTTTCGAAGAGACCCTTCAGGTCCGCTTTGGCTGGGGACAGGGACAGGACTGCGTTCCGGACGGTCAGAAGTGGTCGAGCGACCCGGCATGTCTCGCGGCCCCGGCACGCAATCGCCTCCGGATTGCAGTCGGATCAAGGCGCTGGACGTCGGCCATGGTCGAAGTTTGCGTGCGGGATAATAGCAGGGACGGACGGCGGACGCCAAGCATTCGCTGCCGCCGAAATCCGCAATATGCTAAGATACCGGCTCCGCTTTGCGGGCTTGTGTTTGGAGTGTGAAGAACTGGCGCGGTTGGTTAACGAAAGGTGTGGCATGGCGACGCGGGTCATTTTGGCAGTTGGTGCAGCAATTCTGTCGGTCTTGTCGGTTTCCATCGCCGAACCGGTCATGGCGGCCGATGGGAAACTTCAGAAAATTGCAGAGCAGAAGCAACTTCGTGTCTGCTCCTGGCCCGATTACTATGCAATCTCGTTCCGGAATCCCCGCACCGGCGCGCTGGAGGGGCTGGATGCGGAACTGGCGCAGGCCTTTGCCAACGATCTGGGCGTGCGGCTGACCGTGGTGGAAAGCAGTTTTCCGCGCTTCATCGACGATCTGCTGGCCGATCGCTGCGACATCGGCATGTTCGCCATCGGCGCCACCCCGGCGCGGGCGCAGCGCGTCGCCTTCAGCCAGCCCTATCTGCGCAGCGGCATCTATGCGGTGACCACCCAGACCAACGAGGGCATCCGGCGGTGGGAGGATCTCGATCGCGCCGGCAACGTCGTGGCGGTGCAGAAGGACACCTACATGGACGGCTATGCGCGCTCCGCCATGAAGGCCGCGCGCATCGTCGCCGTCACCCGTCCTCAGGAGCGCGAGGAGGAGGTGCAGTCCGGCCGCGCCGACGCCTTCCTGACCGACTATCCCTATGGGCAGCGTATGCTGGCCTTCCACCCCTGGGCGCGGCTGATCGTGCCGGACGTGCCGGTGCAGCCGACCCCCTATGCCTATGCGGTGGCGCCGGGCGACGCGGCATGGCTGGAGCGGGTCAACGCCTTCGTCGCCGCGATCAAGGCCGACGGCCGGCTGGAGACCATCGCCGCCCGCTACAAGCTGACCCCCATCGTGGCGCGGGACTGAGCCGCGCGCCACGAATGCGATCCCGGGACAAATCCGTATTAGGATCGGTGAGGTTCTTCAGCAGTCAGTGGGGAAATCGTCGATGATCCTGATCGGACAATATGACTCGCCCTTCGTGCGCCGGGTCGCCGTGGCCCTGCGCCTCTACGGCATGGACTATGAGCACCGGCCCTGGTCGGTCTTTTCCGACGCGGCGGAGGTCGCGCGCTTCAACCCGCTGAAACGGGTGCCGACCCTGGTGCTGGACGACCTTATGCGGGAGGATGGCGAGGTGCTGATCGAAAGCGGCGCCATCCTCGACCATCTGGACGAGGTCGTCGGGCCGGAGCGTGCATTGATTGCCCGCCAGGGGCCGGAGCGCCGGCGGGCGCTGAAGCTCTGCGCGCTGTCCACTGGCTTTGCCGACAAGGCGGTGAGCCTCGTCTATGAACGGGTGCTGCACAAGGAGCGGTCGGACCTGTGGGTGGAGCGCTGCACCGGCCAGATCGGCGCGGTCCTGGATGTGCTGGAGGCGGATCGCGCCGCCTCGCCCGGTCCCTGGTGGTTCGGCGAGCGGATCAATCACGCCGACATCGCCGCCGGCTGCGCCCTGCGCTTCGTCGGCGAGGCTCATCCGCAGGTGTTCGACCGCTCGCGCTGGCCGGCGCTGGCCGCCCATTCCGACGCCTGCGAGGCGATGGCGGAGTTCCAGGCGGTGGTGCAGCCCTTCTCGGTGAGCGCCTGAGGCGGCGCCCCCTTCCATTCGCGGCGTCGGCAGCGGAAGGGAGGGGGCCGGACGTCCGACCTTACCGGTGGCCGCTGATCTCCGCATGCAGCGGCTTGGTGTCCTCGAAGGTCTTCTGCTGTTCAGGGGTGGCTTCCTTCTGGTGCTTCTGCTTCCATTCGGAATAAGGCATGCCATAGACGGCGATGCGGGCATCCTCGTCCGACAGTTCGACACCGCGCTCCTTCGCCGCCGCCGCGTACCATTTGGACAGGCAGTTGCGGCAGAAGCCGGCGAGGTTCATCAGGTCGATGTTCTGCACGTCGGTGCGCTTGCGCAGATGCTCGACCAGCCCACGGAAGGCGGCGGCTTCCAGTTCGATGCGGGTCTGGTGGTCCAGATCGGCCATGGGGTCTCAACTCCTCCGGTTTTCTTGGTCTGTTAAGAGTGGGGTGGCCGGTGCAGCGTGACCATCCGGCCATAGGGATGAAAATCGCGTGATCCGCCGCCGCCGGCGATGGTGCGCACCACCGCCTCGCGGTCGATGGCGACGAATCCGGCCAGCGAATGGACGCCGTAGTCGAACAGGCGCGGGGTCAGCGGCGTGCCGGGGCCGATCATCGCCACCATCGCGCCGGCCGACACCCGCAGCAGGCGGGGCAGGGTGCGGTTGGCGAAGGCGGACGCGGTGATGGCCACCGCCTCGGCGCCCGGCAACAGCCAGTCGCAGGCGGCCTCCGGGTACTCGCCATCCTGCGGGCTGAGGTCGATCACCTTGGCTCGCGGCAGGCGTCGGGCAAGCTGGGGGAAGCCGCCGATCACGACCACCCGGCCCTCCACCGAGGCGAACAGGTCGAGCCCGTTGCCGGCGACCCCGGTGACATCCGGCCGGTTGTAATGTGCGTTCAGGGCGGCGACACCGACGGCGATTTCCAACGGATCCCAGGATTGCGCGGCCATGGCGGCCAGATCGCGCAAGCCCCGGCCGGCCCAGCGTTGCGGGTCGTCCCCGGCCGCCGGAGCCTGCCGGGCGGCGACGCCCAGGCCGTCGGCTGTTTCCACCAGCACCCACTTGTCGCCGGTGACGACCCGATGGACCTCGGCATCGGTGACGCCCTGGACAAGGTCCACATACATCCGCTGCGGCCCCCACCAGCGCCACAGCGCGTCGGGCACCGGTGACAGCAGGTCGCAGAAGCCGCCGGTGGCGGTCTGCCATTCATTGAGATAGCGGCTGCCGACGCTGGTCAGCACGGGGATGCCCTCGGCGATGGCCGTCAGCATCTCGTCCGACAGGCCGTCGCCGTGCGATTCCAGGCCGGCGAACTTGTTGACCACCAGCAGGTCGACACCCGACGCGACGGCGTTGCGGATCGCCTGGCTGGCCTCAGCCACGCCCGTCGGGTCGACACGGCAGGACTGCGATTCCCGCCCCAGCTTCTGGGTGATGTCATAGGCGCGGCCGGTGGCGACATCGACCAGCTCCATCCGCTCGGCGCAGTCGTCGCCCGGCCCGTGGTTGCGCTGCACCAGCCCGCCGACGCGGAAGCCGCGCCGTTTCAGCTCCGCCGAAAAGCCGTCCAGCAGCGCATCGACGCCGTAGGAGCCGGGGCCATGGATCACGGTACCGGGGCGCAGCGGTGGCGGGGAGGCGGGGGGAAGCGGCATCGGGATGGACCTTTCGCGGGGCGGCGGACGGGCGGCGGCGGGCGCCTCAACCGCCGCGGCGGATGCGGTAGATGAAGACCGTCGTGTGGACCTCGTCCGGCTGGGTCTCGTGCGACAGCAGCGCGTTGTCGGTCGTGTTGCAGAAGTGCCGGAAGTCTATGACGGAGGCCGGATCGGTCGCATAGACCACCAGTTCCTCCCCGGTCTCCATCCCGTTCAGAAGCGCGCGGGTGCGCAGGATGGGCAACGGGCAATGCAGCCCCTTAACGTCAAGCTCTCTCGCCGGCACCGCGCCCGCTCCACACTGGTTGAGGACCAAATCCTTACAGGACTTATGACTGTAGCGGGTTCCCGCCCGCTTCTCCACATTGGCGGCCGAATGGCCGCATCCGGGATTTTCGCCGACCGGCGCTGTTGTACGGCGCAATCGACGAAACCGGAATGAAAGGACGGCGGTCATGGCGAAGCGTTCTATGGACGACAAGGTGGTGGTCATCACCGGCGCCTCCAGCGGCATCGGCCGGGCGACCGCGCTGGAGTTCGCCCGCCAGGGAGCGGCGGTGATCCTTGCCGCCAGGCGGATGGCGGCCCTGCACGAGGTGGCGGAGGAATGCGTCGAGGCCGGCGGCCGGGCCATGGTGGTGCCGACCGACGTGACCGACCAGCGCGCCATGCAGCATCTGGCCGACCGCGCCATCCAGGCCTTCGGCGGCATCGACATCTGGGTGAACAATGCCGGCGTCATCGCCTTCGGCCGGTTCGAGGATATTCCCGACGAGGTGTTCGAGCAGGTGGTGCGCACCGACTTCTTCGGCATGGTCCATGGCTGCCGCGCCGTGCTGCCCCATTTCCTCGACCATGGCGAGGGCATCATCATCAACACGGCGTCGATGGTGTCGAACATCGGTCAGCGCTATGCCACCCCCTACACCGCCGCCAAGTTCGCCGTTCGCGGCTTCTCCGAGTCCCTGCGGCAGGAACTGGTGGACGAGCCGGGCATCCATGTCTGCATGGTGATGCCGGCCTCCATCGACACCCCGCTGTGGCAACATGCCGCCAACTATACCGGCCGGGCGGTGAAGCCGCTGAACCCCATCCATCCGCCGGAGGAGGTCGCCGCCGCCATCCTGTCGCTGGCCCAGAACCCGCAGCGCGAGCTGTTCGTCGGCGCCGAGGGCCGCCTCGCCGCCGTCGGCAACGCCATGGCGCCGCAGATGACCGAACGGGCGCTGGCCCACACCATCGAGCGCGACATGTTCCAGAACCGCTCGGCGCCGGCCACGTCCGGCGGAGTCCTGACGGCGATGCCGGAATATCAGGGTGCCAGCGGCGGCTGGATGGAAAGGCGGCCGGAGCATGGCCGCGACAGGGATGACGGGCGGGAACGCTCCTTCTCCTGGACCAACCTGACCCTGTTCCTGCTGCCGGTGGTGCTGGCGAGCCGTCCGCTAAGTGCCCGGCGGATGAGCCATGCCGGGTGAATTTCAGGCACGGTGCTTGATCCGGCGGTCGGGAGCCGTTATACGCTCGCCCCTTTTCCGGTGCGGCGGCTGGCCGCATCGGTCATCCGGGCAGGAGGCGGGACATGACGGCGTGCGGGCTCGATTTCGGCACCTCGAACACGACGCTGGGCGTGCAGGACGCGGACGGCTTCCGGCTGCTGGCGCTGGACGGCACGCGCACAACCCTGCCGACCGCGGTGTTCTTCGATTTCGAGCATGACCGGACCACCATCGGGCAGGCGGCCATCGACGGCTATGTGTCGGGGGTGGAAGGGCGGCTGATGCGCTCGATCAAGTCGATGCTCGGCACCGATCTGATCGACGCCGACACCGCGCTGCGAAAGGGCCGCATCAGCTTCCGCGCGGTGATCGGCACCTTCCTCGACCTGGTGAAGAAGCGGGCGGAGGAGGCGATGGGCGGCGAGTTGGGCGACGTGGTCGTCGGCCGCCCGGTCCATTTCGTCGACGGCGACCCGGCGGGCGACGCCGCGGCGGAAGAGACGCTGGGGCAGATCGCGCGGGCAGCCGGATTCCGCAATGTGTCCTTCCAGTTCGAACCCATCGCCGCCGCACTCGATTACGAGCAGCAGGTGGGTGGGGAGGAACTGGCGCTGATCGCCGATATCGGCGGCGGCACCTCCGACTTTTCCGTCGTGCGGATTGGGCCGGAGCGGCGCGGCAAGGCCGACCGGGCCGGCGACATCCTGGCGAATGACGGCATCCGCGTCGGCGGCACTGATTTCGACCGCGACCTGAGCCTCGCCACCGCGATGCCGGAGCTGGGGCTGGGCAGCGCCATGAAGCGCGCCGGGCTGCTGGCGCCCCGGAGCATCTATTTCGATCTGGCGACCTGGGCGAAGATCAACTTCCTTTATACCGCCAAGGCGATGGCCGAGTTGGAGCGCCTGCAGCGCGATTCCGCCGAGCCAGAAAAGATCGGGCGCCTGATCGGCGTGGTCGAGCACCGCCAGGGCCATGCGCTGGCGATGGCGGTGGAGCGCACCAAGATCGCCCTGTCCGATCATGAGGAGGCTCAGTTGGCGCTGGATTGGGGCGAGGGAGATCTTGCCCTGACAGTGGATCGGGATGGTCTGAACCGCGCCACCGGATCGCTGGCGGCCCGCATCGGCAGCCGCATCCGTGACTGTCTGGCTGACGCCGGCGTGACCGCCGACCGCATCGACGCGGTGTTCCTGACCGGCGGATCCACCCTGCTGCCCCAGGTCCGCGCCGCGATCCTGGCCGAGGCGCCGGGTGCGCGGGTGGTGGAAGGCAACATCTTCGGGTCCGTCGGCCTGGGGCTGACGGTGGAGGCGCTGCGGCGGTATGGGTGAGGGTCGGCTTCGATTGCCCCCACCCTGACCCTCCCCCGCTTACGCGGGAGAGGGGGGTAAGTGCCAGAGCGGCGGCAGTCCCCTCTCCCGCGAAGCGAGGGAGGGTTAGGGAGGGGGCACCGACGCGAGCACCCCCAAACCTCACTGCACCACGATGCGCGGCGCCGCACGGCCGCCGGTGCCACCGCCGATCTTTTCCCACAGGCGCGTCGCGATTCGGCGATAGGCCTGGGCGTGCTCCGACTCCGGCTGCGACACCACGATCGGCTGACCCTGGTCGGAGGTCTCGCGGATCGACAGGTGCAGCGGAATCTCACCCAGGAACTCCATGCCGAGATCGTCGGCCTCCTTGCGGGCGCCGCCGTGGCTGAAGATCTCGGTGCGGTGGCCGCAGTTGGGGCAGCAGAAATAGCTCATGTTCTCGATGATGCCCAACACCGGGACATCGACGCGGCGGAACATGTTCAGGCCCTTGCGGGCGTCCAGCAGAGCGATGTCCTGCGGGGTGGAGACGATCACCGCGCCGGCCAGCGGGACCTGCTGCGCCATGGTCAACTGGGCGTCGCCGGTGCCCGGCGGCATGTCCACCACCAGGATGTCGAGTTCGCCCCAGTTGACGTCGCGCAGCATCTGCTGCAGCGCGCTCATCACCATCGGGCCGCGCCAGATCATCGGCGTGTCCTCGGCCACCAGGAAGCCCATCGACATCACCTTGATGCCGTAATTCTCCATCGGCTCCAGACGCTTGCCGTCGGGGCTGTTGGGGCGGCCGGAGATGCCCATCATGCGCGGCATCGACGGGCCGTAGATGTCGGCGTCGAGCAGCCCGACCTTCAGCCCGTTGGCGGCCAGCGCCAGCGCGAGGTTGGCCGATGTGGTCGATTTGCCGACGCCGCCCTTGCCGGACGCCACCGCGACGATGGCCTTCACACCGGGGACCAGCGGCTTCTGCGGATCACCCTGCGGCGCACCGCCATGCGAATGCCCGTGGGAGTGGCCATGCCCGGCATGAGAATGTGCCTGCTGCGGTGCGGCCTGGGGCGCGGCGCGATGGGCGGTCAGCACCGCGGTGACCGACAGGACGCCGGGCAGGGCGTCCACCGCCTTCTCCGCCGCGTGGCGCAACGGCTCGGCCTGGGCGCCTCGCTTGGGGTCGACTTCGATGGAAAAAGCGACATGGCCGTCGCGCACCACGAGGCCCGACAACATGCCCAAACTGACGATGTCGCCGCCCCGGTCCGGGTCGATGACGGTCTTCAGCGCCTGCATGACTTGAGCTTCGCTGATCTGCGCCATGGTTGAAAACTCCGCTGTCTTCCCGATATTGGCGGATATCCGTTGGTGGAATCCTTGCCGAAGGGTATGGGGGACTATAGGACCGACGGACGAGATCGGTAAAGGGATGCGCGGGGCTTAAGCCATTGCGCTTCCACATGATGGGACGAATCGCAGAGGGGGACACAGTCGGATGCCGTGGAACAATCAAGGTGGGGGCGGCGGTGGCGGTCCCTGGGGTCCCCCGCCGGGCAACAACGGCCCGGGCAACCCGTGGGGGCGTCCCCAGGGCGGGGGAAATGGCGGCGGTGGCGGTGGCCCCCAGCCTCCCGACCTTGAGGATCTCCTGCGCCGCAGCCAGGATCGCCTGCGCCGCGCCATGCCCGGCGGATTCGGCAGCGGCCGTGGCATCGCGCTGGTCGCGGGCGTGCTCGGCCTGATCTGGCTCGCCAGCGGCATCTACCGCGTCGAGGCGGACGAGCAGGGCGTGGTCATGCGCTTCGGCCAATGGGTGCGCACCGAGCAGCCCGGCCTGCGCTATCGCCTGCCGTCGCCGATCGAGACGGTGCTGTTGCCCAAGGTGACGCGCGTCAACCGGATCGAGGTCGGTTACCGCTCCTCCGTCGGCGGGGGCCGTAGCGACCGCGACGTGCCGGACGAGTCGCTGATGCTGACCGGCGACGAGAACATCATCGACATCGACTTCACGGTGTTCTGGGTCATCAAGGACGCCGGCAACTTCCTGTTCAAGATTCGCGAACCGGAAGTGACGGTGAAGAAGGCCGCCGAAAGCGCCATGCGCGAGGTCATCGGCCGCACCGACCTGCAGCCGGCATTGACCGAGGCCCGCCAGCAGATCGAAACCTCGACCCGCCAGCTTCTGCAGGCGATGCTGGACGAGTACCAGTCGGGCATCGAGATCACCCAGGTCCAGTTGCAGAAGGCCGATCCGCCGCAGCCGGTCATCGACGCCTTCAACGACGTGCAGCGTGCCCGCGCCGACCGCGAACGCGCCCGCAACGAGGCGGAAGCCTACCGCAACGACATCATCCCGCGCGCCCGCGGCGAGGCGGAGCGGCTGGTGCAGGAGGCTTCGGCCTACCGCGAGCAGGTGGTCAGCCTGGCGCAGGGCGACGCCGAGCGCTTCCGCAAGGTGTACGAGGCCTATGCGCTGAACAAGGACGTCACCGCCAAGCGCATGTATCTGGAAACCATGGAGGAAATCTTCCGCGGCCGGAACAAGATCATCGTCGACGGGTCGGCGCAGAACGTCGTGCCCTATCTGCCGCTGAACCAGTTGGCCCCGCACGCGGTGCCCGCGCCGCAGCAGCCGGCGCCGCGCCCGGCCCCGTCCAACCAGGGCGGCGCAAGGTCCGGCACGCAGACTCAGCCGCTGTCCTCGCTGTCGCAAAACCCGCCGCAGACTTCTTCAATGTCCGGCCAGTGAGGAGGATCGCATCATGAAACGCACCCTCGCCATCGCCGGCATCGCCATCGTCGCGCTCGGCATCGTCGCGTCCTCCTCCCTGTTCACCGTCAACGAGGCCCAGCAGGCGCTGGTCCTGCAGTTCGGCGAACCGCGCCGGGTGATCCAGGATCCGGGGCTCAAGTTCAAGATCCCCTTCATCCAGGAAGTCCGGCTGATCGACCGGCGCGTCCTCGACCTCGACCCGCCGGTGGAGCAGGTCATCCTGGCCGACCAGAAGCGGCTTGATGTCGACGCCTTCGCCCGCTACCGCATCCACGACCCGCTGCGCTTCTACCAGAGCGCCGGGACGGAGGCGGTGGTCGAAACCCGCCTGAACTCGATCGTCAACTCGTCGCTGCGCCGCGTGCTCGGCAACGTCACGGTGCTGGCCGTGCTGTCGGACGAGCGCGCCCGCATCATGACCGACATCAAGGACCAGGTGAACGAGGAGGCCAAGCGCTTCGGCATCGATATCGTCGATGTGCGCATCCGCCGCGCCGACCTGCCGGAGGAGACCAGCCAGTCGATCTTCGCCCGCATGCGGTCCGAACGCGAACGCGAAGCGGCGGAAGCCCGCGCCCAGGGTCAGGAACAGTCGCAGCAGATCAAGTCGCGCGCCGAACGCGAGCGCACGGTCATCATCGCGGAGGCTCAGCGCGACGCGCAGATCCTGCGCGGCGAAGGCGACAACACCGCGCTGAAGCTGATCGCCGAGGCGACCTCGCAGGATCCCGGCTTCTACGGCTTCTACCGCTCGCTCGAAGCCTATCGGAAGTCACTGAACGGCAACGACACCACCATGGTGCTGTCGCCGAACGGGGAGTTCTTCCGCTATTTCAGCGGCCCGGGTCCTCAGGCGGGCGGCAACGGCGCGCCGGCGACTGGATCGGCAGCGAATGGATCGGCGCCGACCTCGCCGCCGGCTCCGGCTCCGTCGAACGTGCCGGCGCAGTAAGGCGGCAGGTCCGCACAGTGTACGGAGCGGCCGGATCGGGACTTTCTCCCGGTCCGGCCGCAGTCCGTTCCGGGGAACGCGCGGTGTCGCAGATATATCCACTGGTGCCGACTGGACCGGCAGGCCATCTTGCAGCCATACTCGTGGCCCAACACATATATGGCCCAGAACCGGGCGGCCGCTCCCGCCCACGGAATCGGCCGGACGTCTGGTAGGGAGAGCACGTTGATTCGCATACCCAACTTCGAACCCGCCACGCGCGGCGCCGTGGCCGAAGCCCGGTCTCGCAAGGCGGGCGTCCGGCCGCTGGTCGCCGCCATCGTCTGGGGCATGACCTCGGTCATGGCCGGCGGTGCGGTCATGGGCGCGCTGGCCGGTGTTGCTCCGGCCCAAGCCCAGGCGGCCCAGGCACAGGCACAGGCCGCAACGCCGCCCCGCAACGCGCCCGGCAGCTTCGCCGATCTGGCGGAAAAGCTGCTGCCGGCGGTCGTCAACATCTCCACCAGCCAGAACGCGCCGCAGCGTCCGCAGGGCCAGCGGCCGGAGATCCCGCAATTCCCGCCGGGTTCGCCCTTCGAGGATTTCTTCCGGGACTTCTTCGACCGCCAGCAGCAGCAGGACCAGCCGCAGCGCAAGGCGACCTCGCTGGGCTCCGGCTTCGTCATCGACGCCAAGAACGGCTATGTGGTCACCAACAACCACGTCGTTCAGGACGCCGACGAGATCACCGTCATCCTGCAGGACGACACCAACATCAAGGCGGAGCTGGTCGGCAAGGACAGCAAGACCGACCTCGCCCTGCTGAAGATCAAGACCAGCCACCCGCTGGTCGCCGTTCCCTTCGGCGACAGCGACGCCATGCGCGTCGGCGACTGGGTGCTGGCCATCGGCAACCCGTTCGGCCTCGGCGGGTCGGTCACCGCCGGCATCATCTCGGCGCGCCAGCGCAACATCGACGCCGGCCCGTATGACGATTTCCTGCAGACCGACGCCTCGATCAACCGCGGCAATTCCGGCGGCCCGATGTTCAACCTGAACGGCGAGGTCATCGGCATCAACACGGCCATCTTCTCGCCGTCGGGCGGGTCGGTCGGCATCGGCTTCGCCATCCCGTCCAACCTCGCCAAGCAGGTCGTGGCGCAACTGAAGGAATACGGCAAGACCCGCCGCGGCTGGCTGGGTGTGCGCATCCAGGCGGTGACGCCGGAGATCGCCGAGAGCCTCGGGCTGCCCAACCACAAGGGCGCGCTGGTCGCTTCCGTCACTCCGGAAGGTCCGGCCGCCAAGGGCGGCATCCAGGCCGGCGACGTGGTGACCAAGTTCGACGGCAAGGAAATCGACGAGATGCGGCGCCTGCCGCGCGTCGTCGCCGAAACCGCAATCGACAAGGCCGTACCGGTCGAGGTGTGGCGCAAGGGCAAGTCGCAGACCGTCCAGGTCAAGGTCGGCGAACTGGAGGCCGCGGAAGAGCAGGGTCTGCTCGCCGCCGGCCCGGACGACAAGCAGCAGCCGAAGGAAAAGCCCCCGGCTCAGAAGCCGACCGAATCGCTCGGCATGAAGCTGACCGCCATCACCCCGGAACTGCGCCAGCAGTATGAGATCAAGCCCGACATGAAGGGCGTGGTCATCACCGAGGTTGCCGGCAACTCCACCGCGGCGGAGAAGGGCCTGCGTGCCGGCGACGTCATCATCGAGGTTGGCCAGGAAGAGGTCCGCAAGCCCGAGGACGTGACCGCCAAGGTCCAGAAGGCCAAGGAGCAGAACAAGAAGTCCGTCCTGCTTCTGGTCGACCGCAAGGGCGACCTGCGCTTCGTGGCGATCCCGCTCAGCTGATCAACGCGGATTGTCGATCAAGGGCGTCGGCGGGAAACCGCCGGCGCCCTTTTTGTTGCGATGGTGCGGCCTATGCCCTGTCCAGCAGCATCGCCAGGGCCACGGCGCCGGCCAGCAGGGCGCACAGGGTGGCGACGATGGCGAGGCTGCGCAGGAACTGGCGGAACTCGCCCTGCTTCCACGCACTGCGCCCCAGCAGCGCCAGATAGCCCGCCATGGCGGCGGCGATGATCTGCCAGCCCATACCGTCCTCGTCCTGTGTCCACCCGGTCGGTGAAAGCCGGCAGAAATGCGCATGCGCGGCCGGGACCGGTCAAGCGATACGACCATGGCCGCAGCGACGACTATATCGAAAGTGTGGCATATCCATCCGGGTTATCTGTTGGCATCACCATGCCCTTGGCTGCCCATGCAACTTCGTGTGAAAAAATTGCGCCCTCTTTCGCTTATGAGAGGTCGGCTAGCGCAAATAAGTGGTGGTTAACAAAACAGTTAACGCCTTCGAGCGCGTCAATGTTCGCCACTGTGATATCTTTGGAACCGGAAATCTTGGAGAGGCTTTGCGCATATGCCCAATGCGTTCTTCTTTTAACTCCGGAGAGTGGTACCGTAGGACACGACACGGGGGTAACCTCCCCCTAAATAACGGCCTGCCGAAGCTATCCAGGGGTAATCGCCGAATCGCCAAAGCGTCGGGACCTTCCTCTGTACAACGGCCTCCACCCTGGCCACGACGTCATGACGATCGACCAAAATTGCGGGAGCGGACGATGGACTCAGTGCGCGCTTTTCTTATCGACTCGAACAAGCTGTTTCGCGAGGGGCTGAAGCGCCTTCTCGATGATTCGCCCTTCCAGATCGTCGCCGAGGCGGGAAACCTGCGGGAGGCGCTGGGGTCGGTTGAAAGCGGCTTGCGGCCTCAGCTTGTCCTTCTGGACCTGCAGAATGGCGGCGACGAGGAAGCCGACGGGATGCGCCGCCTGCGCGCCCTGCTTCCGGAAACCCGCATGGTCATCCTGACCAGCGACCTGTGCACCCGCCGTCTTGCCAACGCGCTGGAGGCCGGCGCCGACGGTTACCTGATGAAGGACCTGTCGTCCGACGCGCTGGCCCAGTCGCTGAAGCTGGTGATGATGGGCGAGAAGGTGTTCCCGACCCATCTGGCTGCGCTGCTGATCTCCGGCCGCGTCAACGGCAACGGCACCGAAATGCCGGTGTCGCGCAAGGGCCTGTCGCAGCGCGAGGTGCAGATCCTGCGCTGCCTGCTGAACGGCGACAGCAACAAGATGATCGCCAACCACCTGAACATCACGGAAGCCACCGTGAAGGTTCACCTGAAGAGCCTGCTGCGCAAGATCAACGCCTCCAACCGCACCCAGGCCGCCATCTGGGCGCTGAACAACGGCATCGGCGGCGAGCTGGCCGGCGCCAACGTGGTTGCCGCGGCGGCGAACCAGTAAGCACGCACCTGTCCATTGCCCCCATTCCCGCCTTGCCTGTTCGCAGGAGAGGCGGGGACGAGGCCGTCATTGCATGACATGAATTGCCCGCCTGAATGAAGGCGGGCTTTTTCATGCGATTACATCATTGGATTGGAATGACCGTGGATCACACCGGCAGCCGGATCACCGCGCGCAGGCCGCCATAGGGGCTGTCGTCCAGCGTGATGTCGCCGCCATGGCTGCGCGCCACGTCCCGTGCGATGGTCAGCCCAAGGCCGGACCCGCCGGTGTCGAGATTGCGGCTGCTGTCGACGCGGAAGAAGGGCTTGAACACGTCGTCGCGCAGATAGGCGGGGATACCGGGCCCGTCGTCGTCGACCGTGATCTCGATCACGCCGTCCTTCGGCTCGGCCTTGACCCAGGCGGTGCCGGCATGACGGCCGGCATTGACCAGCAGGTTGGCGATGCAGCGGCGGATCGCGTTCGGGCGCAGCGGCAGGATCAGCCCATCCGGCGCGGTCAGCGTCACCTCGGTCCCGTCGCGCCGCGCGCCGGCGGCGACCTCGTTCAGCAGGCGGGTCAGGTCGGTCGGCTGCACCGCCTCCGTCCCCTCGCCGCGGGCGAAGGCGAGATAGCCTTCGATCATGGTTTCCATCTCGGCGACGTCGGCCTTCAGCTCCTCCACCTCCGGATCCAGATCGGGATCCTCGATCATGTCGAGCGCCAGCTTCATCCGGGTCAGCGGCGTGCGCAGGTCGTGGCTGACGCCGGCCAGCATCTCGGTGCGCTGGTTGATCTGGCGCTGGATACGTTCGCGCATCAACAGGAAGGCGGAGGCCGCCTGCCGCACCTCCGTCGCCCCCTCCATCTTGAAGTTGGAGACGTCGCGCCCCTTGCCGAGCGCATCGGCGGCGATGGCCAGCCGCTTGATCGGCCTGATCTGGTTGCGCATGAACAGGATGGCGACGGCGAACAGCACGATGGCCGATCCGACCATCCACAGGATGAAGATATAGCTGGTCGGCGTGAACAGGCGGCGCTCCGGCGACATCACCGACAGCACGCCGTCGGCCATCTGCACCCGGATCTCGTACCATTCATGGGCGACGCGGGTGTTGATGGTGAAAGGCCGGCCGACCCGGTCGTCCAGTGCCTTGCCCAGCGTGCGTTCCAGCAGGCCGCTCAGTTCCGGGCGCTTGTCCGGCAGGGTCTGGTCCGGTTCCACCGTGACGATCAGGTCCGTCGTGCGGGCCGCAGTGGCCAGCGTCCAGTCGCGGCCGTCCTGCGACGGATCGCGCTCCAGCATGGCGATGACGGTGGCGATGTCGCCGGCGACCGCATAGGCCAGCCGGTTGGTCACCGTGTCCCAATGGCGGTCGTAGAAGATCCAGGTCGCCACCGCCTGGGCCAGGATCACCGGCGTGACGATGATCAGCAGCGACCGGCCGAACAGGGTGCGCGGCAGGAAGCGCTTCAGGAAGGGCGTGCGCCGCCGCCGCTCGGCGCGCCGGGCCGCCGCCCTGCCTGCCGCCGCGCCGTCGGCGCGTCCGCTGCCCGCCGCCGTCAAGGATCGGGCCTCAGCACATAGCCCTCGCCGCGGACGGTGTGGAGATAGCGCGGCTCACGCGGGTCGGCCTCGATCTTGCGGCGCAGGCGGGTCACCTGGACATCGACGGTGCGGGCGTTGCCGGCGACCTTGCTGCGTTCGGTCAGCTCGTCGCGGGTGAAGGTCACGCCGGGGGAGGTGGCGAGGATGCGCAGCAGGCTGGCCTCCGCCGTGGTCAGGCGGATCACCTCGTCGCCATGGCGCAGCTCGTCGCGGTCGGGTAGGTAGAGGAGCGGGCCCAGCCGCACCGGCGCTGCAGGGGGCTGCGCCGGCTCCGGCGGGCGCGTGGCCTGCCGGCGCAGGATGGAGTTGATGCGCAGCAGCAGTTCGCGTGGATTGAAGGGCTTGGCGAGGTAATCGTCGGCCCCGGCCTCCAGCCCGGCGATGCGGTCGTCCGGCTCGTCGCGGGCGGTCAGCAGCAGGATCGGCAGGTCGCGCTCGCGCCGCAGCGATTCGGTCAGCGACAGCCCCGACTCGCCCGGCATCATGATGTCGAGCACCAGCAGGTCGAAGGCGAGCCCGCCCAGCTGCGCCCGCGCGTCGGCGGCGTCGCGTGCCGTGCTGACCAGAAAGCCGTTGCCGGCGAGATACTTGCGCAGGAGTTCGCGCAGGCGGGTGTCGTCGTCGACGACCAGGATATGAGGCTGATCTTCGGTCATGACGGGACTATAACGCGGCTCCCCGCATTCGACATAGGGCCGCCATGCGGGACTTACCTTGGGTATGCATGGCGGGCAGGCGTGTAAGCGTTTGGCCGTTTTGGCCTCGAACCGTGTTATCCTCAATATGCCCTCTGCTGAGGGCCGAGAGACACGAGGAGCGATCACGATGGCTTATGACCACAGGTCCAACGACCCCCGGGACCTGGACGCCCAAGACCTCGCCGACATGACCCGTGCCTTCCTGGCGAAGGGCGGGAACATCGTTCAATGCCCACCGGGCGCTTCCGAAAACGTGGTGTATCGCAAGGGCGGCTTCCGCCGCCGCAATCCGAACGACGCCAAGACCGCCGCCGACAAGCCGGCCGACGGCGCCACCCAATCCGCAACCGCCGATACCGCGGCCGCGCCGGCTGAAAAGGCCGAATCGAAGGCCGGCTGATCCCGGTACGCGTTTAATGGTTCAGCGTTTAGCGGCAAGACGGGCAGGGGGAACGGGCGGTGCGAATTTCGCCCGGTCCTCCTCGTCCAGCATGCCCATCATCACCTTGCGGAATCCCTCCACCGCCTCGGCCCCCGCCATGCGATAGGCGCGGGCGATGCGCTGACGCTGGGTCTCCGACAGCTGGCGCTCCAGCTCGACACCCTTTTCCGTCAGCTCCAGCAGCCGTTGCCTCCGGTCGCGGGCACCGGTCTGCTGGTCGATGAAGCCCTGGCGCACCAGTTCGCCCAACACGCGCGACAGGCTCTGCTTGGTGATCTTCAGGATCGCCAGCAGCTCCGAAACGGTGATCCTGGGGTAGCGGCCGACGAAGTAGATCACGCGGTGATGCGCGCGGCCGAAGCCGATCTCCGCCAGAATTTCGTCCGGTTCGGCGGTGAATTCGCGATAGGCGTAAAAAAGCAGCTCCATTCCGGTACGGAGTTCCTCCTCGCGGAGGAAGAGCTGGTTCACGCCCGCTTTAAGGTCAGCCATGGCACGCGGTTGGTTCGATTTGTTCTAAATAGGACAGCAAGTCAGACATAAACAATCGTGCGCCCGGTTACAAGAACAAGCTCATTCCGTGAAAAGGCTTTTCTCGCCGCCGCTCACGCGCTGCCGATCAGGATGCCGGTGGCGAAAACCAGCAGCCCGCCGACCACCACCTGGAAGGCGGCGGACAGCAACGGCGTGTCCATGTAGCGGTTGCGAATCCAGGCGATGATTGCCAGTTCGACCACCACCACGGCGATGGCGATGGCGGTCGCCGTCCAGAAATGCGGGATCAGATAGGGCAGGGCGTGGCCCAACCCGCCCAGCGTGGTCATGGCGCCGCAGACCAGCCCGCGCAGCCACGGGCTGCCGCGCCCGGTCAGCGACCCGTTGTCGGACAGCGCCTCGGCGAAGCCCATGGAGATGCCGGCACCGATGGAGGCGGCCAGACCGACCAGGAAGGTCTCGTGGCTGTCCTGGGTGGCGAAGGCGGCGGCGAACAGCGGGGCCAGGGTGGACACCGACCCGTCCATCAGCCCGGCCAGACCCGGCTGCACGACCTGCAGCAGGAACAGGCGGCGTTCGGATTCGTGTTCCTGCTCCCGCACCTCCGGCGAGACGTATTTGGCCTCCAGCCGTTCGGCCTTGGCCTCGTGCCGCCGCTCCTCTTCGGCGAGATCGCCCAGCAGCTGGCGGATGGCGGCGTCCTGCGACCGCTGGGCGGCGCGGGTGTAGAAGCGCTTTGTCTCCGCCTCCATCAGCTCGGCCTGACGGCGCACGGTATCGAGGCCCAGCGGCCGGGTCAGCCAGACCGGCTTGCGCTCCACGAACCCCTTCACGTCCTGGCGGCGGATCAGCGGGATGTGGTCGCCGAATCGCGCGCGGAACAGCTCCAGCAGCCGGTGCCGGTGTCCGCTCTCTTCCGACGCCATGGCGCGGAACAGTTTGGCCGTGTCGGGATAGTTGTCGGTGAGGGCATGGGCGAACTCGTCATAGATGCGGCTGTCCTCCTCCTCCAGCGCGATGGCGAGCGCCAGCAGCTCCTTTTCCGTCAGGTCCGAGAAGTTCTTCATGGGGTCAGGCCTTCGCCGCGTCTGAATGGTGCTTTGCGGATGATGCTATTCCGGAAAGGGGCATCCGCAACATGGCACTTCGTCTGATGTGGTTCCGCCGTGTGTCCGATGGGCCTTCGCCGGGCGGCTGCTACAAGATGTCTCTTATGGCTGTCGGCTGCCGATGCGCCGGTCGGGTGAGTGGAAATTCCGCCGCGGGCTTGCTATGGGCTTGGGTCACGAGAGGCCAAGAACGTTCCACAAGTTCCCATATAAAGCCGACACAAGAAGGAAACGACCATGACCGCCAACCGGAAGCTGATCGCCGGAAACTGGAAGATGAACGGGCTGAAGGCCGACGGGCTGGATCTCGCCTCCGACCTCGCCGGTCGGCTGAAGGGCGCCGGTCCGGTCGTGTTCGACATGCTGGTCTGCCCGCCCTTCCCGCTGCTGTTCCCGGTGGGCGAGGCGATCGCCGACAGCCCGCTGGCGCTGGGCGGACAGGATTGCGCGCCCAAGACCTCCGGCGCCCACACCGGCGACGTGGCGCCGACCATGCTGAAGGATGCCGGCTGCCGCTTCGTCATCCTCGGCCATTCGGAGCGCCGCGCCGATCATGGCGAGAGCGACGCCGTGGTGAACGCCAAGGCGGTGGCCGCCCACAAGGAGGGCCTCGTGGCCATCATCTGCGTCGGCGAGACCGAGGCGCAGCGCGACGCCGGCCAGGCAAACGCCGTGGTGTCGGGCCAGCTCGCCGGCTCCATCCCCTCCGGTGCGACTGCTGAGAACACCGTCATCGCCTATGAGCCGGTCTGGGCCATCGGCACCGGCAAGACCGCGACTCCCGACGACGTGAAGGCGATGCACGCCCACATCCGCGCCGAGCTGGACGGCAAGATCGCCGGGTCCGCCAAGGTCCGCATCCTCTATGGCGGTTCGGTCAAGCCGAACAATGCGGCCGAACTGATGGCGGTTGAGAATGTCGACGGCGCGCTGGTCGGCGGTGCGGCCCTGAAGGCCGACGATTTCTGGGCCATCGCCACCGCCTGCCGCTGATACGCAACGTTGGTGTCAGCCATGCCGCCAATGGATATGCCCTGGGTATTTTGGCGCTGGCATATCCCGCAGCGGCGCGGTACAAACAATGGGCGCGCGCCACGGGCCCTTAAGACGGCCTGTGGCGCGCTATTCGATTTTTGGGATGGGCGTGGGGTGAGCATCGCATGGAATCGGTGATTCTGGTTATTCACCTGCTGATCGCCGTCGGGCTGGTCGGCGTGATCCTGATCCAGCGGTCGGAAGGCGGCGGACTCGGCATCGGTGGCGGCACCATGGGCGGCATGATGAGCACCCGCGGCACGGCCAACCTGCTGACGCGGACCACCGGCATTCTGGCGGGCTGCTTCTTCGCCACCAGCATCGTGCTGGCGATCCTGGCCGGCGGCCATTCGCGTCCGGCGTCGATCATCGACACGCTGCCGGCCTCTCCGGCGGCCCCGGCGCAGCCGGCCGCTCCGGCCCAACCCGCGCCGCCGGTGTCCCAGTAAAGGGACCTCCAGCGCACGGGTACGAAGCGGACAGCGAGGCGGCCTCCCCGAAGCCGCCTCTTTCTTTTGAGGGCCGACGACCGCGACGTGAGTTTCGGCGCCGACCCCTCGGGGACATGAAATATCCGTTCCCAATGGGGACAGGAAACATGGGTCCCCTATGGGGACTTGAAACATGCGTCCCCTATGGGGACACGGAACAGCTCTCAAGCTCTTCGGACGGACATGACTCGCTACATCTTCATCACCGGTGGCGTCGTTTCTTCGCTGGGCAAAGGTCTGGCATCGGCGGCGCTTGGGGCGCTTCTCCAGGCGCGCGGCTACAAGGTGCGGCTGCGCAAGCTGGATCCGTACCTGAACGTCGATCCCGGCACGATGAGCCCCTATCAGCACGGCGAGGTCTTCGTGACCGACGACGGGGCTGAGACGGACCTGGATCTCGGCCACTACGAGCGCTTCACCGGCGTGTCGGCCCGCAAGGGCGACAACATCACCACCGGCCGTATCTACTCCACCGTGATCGCGAAGGAGCGTCGCGGCGATTACCTGGGCGGCACCGTCCAGGTCATTCCGCACATCACCGACGAGATCAAGGAGTTCATCCGCGCCGACGCCACCGACGAGGACTTCGTCCTGATCGAGATCGGCGGCACGGTGGGCGATATCGAATCGCTGCCCTTCCTGGAGGCGATCCGCCAGTTCGGCAACGAGGTCGGTCAGGAGAATGTCCTCTACATCCACCTGACCCTGCTGCCCTACATCCCGACCGCCGGCGAGCTGAAGACCAAGCCGACCCAGCATTCGGTGAAGGAGCTGCTGAGCGTCGGCATCCAGGCCAACATCCTGCTGTGCCGCGCCGATCGTCCGATCCCGGAGAACGAGCGCAAGAAGATCGCGCTGTTCTGCAACATCCGTCCGGAGCGGGTGATCGCGGCGCTGGACGTCGATTCGATCTATCAGGTGCCGATCAGCTACCACGAGGAAGGCTTCGACACCCAGGTCCTGAACTATTTCGGGCTGCCGACCGACAAGGAGCCGGACCTGTCGCGCTGGACCCGCATCATGGAGCGGGTGCGCAAGCCGCAGGGCGAGGTCACCATCGCGGTGGTCGGCAAGTACATCAGCCTGCTCGACAGCTACAAGTCGCTGGCCGAGGCGCTGACCCACGGCGGCATCGCCAACAACGTCAAGGTCAACCTCGACTGGATCGATTCGGAGATCTTCGAGGACGACGACGCGGCGGTGAAGCGGCTGGAGAACGTCCACGGCATCCTGGTGCCGGGCGGCTTCGGCTCGCGCGGGACGGAAGGCAAGATCCGGGCGGCCAAGTTCGCCCGCGAGCGCAAGGTGCCCTATTTCGGCATCTGCTTCGGCATGCAGATGGCGGTGATCGAAGCCGCCCGCAACATGGCGAAGATCGAGGATGCCGGCTCCACCGAGTTGGGCAAGCCGGGCAACCCGGTCGTCGGCCTGATGACGGAGTGGATGCGCGGCAACACGCTGGAACGCCGCGGCGAGGCCGGCGACCTGGGCGGCACCATGCGGCTCGGCGCCTATCCGGCCAAGCTTCTGGACGGCAGCAAGGTCGCCGAGGTCTACGGCACCACCGACATCTCCGAACGGCACCGTCACCGCTATGAGGTGAACGTGTACTACAAGGAGCGTCTGGAGCGCTGCGGCATGAAGTTCAGCGGTCTGTCGCCGGACGGGGAACTGCCGGAGATCGTCGAGATCCCCGATCATCCCTGGTTCATCGGCGTGCAGTTCCACCCGGAACTGAAGTCCAAGCCCTTCGAGCCGCACCCGCTGTTCACCGCCTTCATCAAGGCGGCCATCGATCAGAGCCGGCTGGTCTGAGGGGAGCCTTTGCCCCCTCCCTGACCCTCCCCCACCTTTGGTGGGAGAGGGAACTCCGCCGTACTTCCGCAAAGCTCCTACCCCCTCTCCCGCGATCGGACCGGCCGTCGGCCGGCCGAGTGCGGGGGAGGGATGGGGAGGGGGCATGCGGCACGCGGGCTTATTCATTGAAAACGCCCCGCCCTCCAAAGGCGGGGCGTTTTCGGGTCCGCAACCTTCCCTATACGTCAACTTCCTTGCGTCCCCGAAAACCTTGTGCGACGATCCGCGGAAAATCGCACAACCAAACAATCTGATCGGGGAGTGACCATGAATCGCGTCAGGATCGCTGCGCTCGCCACCTGCCTGACCGCACTCGCCGCGGTCCCGGCAAGCGCTGCGGACTATTCCTCCACCATCTTTTTCGGCGACAGCCTGACCGACAGCGGGGCATTCCAGTCCCTGCTGCCCTTCGGTGGCAAGTTCACCACCAATCCGGGGCCGGTATGGGCGGAGAACCTTGCCGGGGCGCTCGGCACTTCCGCCACCACGGCGGCGCGGGGCGGCACCGACTATGCGGTCGGCGGCGCGCGGGTGAACACGTCGGTCGGCGTCCCGGCGACCGGCCCGACGGCCCTGGCGCCCAGCGTGGTGACGCAGGTCTCCGGCTATCTCGCTTCCACCGGCGGGCGGGCCGATCCGAACGCGCTCTACACTGTCTGGGGCGGCGCCAACGACATCTTCGCCGCGCTCAACAACCCGGCCACCGCCCAGGCGACGGTAACCCAGGCGGCCGGCGATCTGGTGACTCAGGTGGCGCGGCTGCGCGCCGCCGGCGCGCGCACCATCCTGGTGCCGACGGTGCCGGATATCGGATCGACCCCGTTCGGGCAGGCGCAGGGCGCGACGGCGGCGGCGCAGATCACGCAACTGGTCAGCGGCTATAACCAGCTCGTCACGCTGGGGCTGGCCAATGCCGGCGTTTCGGTCATTCCGATCGACACCTATTCGCTGCTGCGGGCGGCGGTGGCGAATCCGGCCTCCTTCGGCTTCGCCAATGTGTCCGGCACCGCCTGCACCACCAGCAGTTCGCTGCTCTGCACCTCCGCCTCGCTGGTGACGCCGAACGCGGCGCAGAGCTACCTGTTCGCCGACGGCGTCCACCCGACCACGGCCGGGCATCGCGCAGTGTCGGACTTCGTGCTGAACGCGCTGACCGCCCCCGGCAACGTCGCGCAGCTCGCCGAATCGCCGATCCACACCCGCGACCGGCTGACCGCCACCATCCTGGCCCAGGCGGCGACCAGCCTGTGGAGTCGCAAGCCGGGTACCAGCGGCGCCTGGGTCAGCGGCGGAGTCGGCCGTCTGACCAGCGACCGCACCGGCGACCCCGGCATCGGCGGACAGACGGAAGTGCGCGGCACGCCGCTGTCGGTCAGCGTCGGCATCGACAAGCGCTTCACCGAGAACCTGCTGCTCGGCGTGGCAGGAACGGCGTCGCACTACCGCGGCAGCTTTTCCACCGGCGGCGACTACAAGCAGCGGGAGTATGTGCTGAGCGGCTACGGCGTCTATCGCATGGGGGGCGCCTTCCTGAACGGCGTCGGGTCCGTCGGCTTCGCCGATTACGACCTGCGGCGCGGCGTGACCATCAACGGCACCGACCATTCCACCGGCGGCAACACCGAGGGCTTCAACGCCTCCATCGGCGCCGAGGGCGGCTATGAATTCACCCTGGGCGGGCTGACCCATGGCCCGGTGCTGGGCCTGCGCTACCAGCATGTCGAGGTCGAGGGCTTCAGCGAGGACAGCAGCCTGTTCGGCTTCACCTACCGCTCACAGACCCGCAACTCGCTGGTCGGCAGCGTCGGCTATCAGGCCGCCTATGATTTCGGCAGTGTCCTGCCCTATGCTAAGGTGACGCTGAACCGGGAGTTCAAGGACGACCAGCGCAGCATCACGGTGGAAAGCCGCAGCATCTCCACGCTCGCCTACGACGTGGCGGTGGCGAAGCCCGATCGCAGCTATGTCGACCTGACCGCCGGCGCATCCTTCAAGCTGGCGGAGTCGGTGACCGGCACGCTTGGCCTGAATGCGCGGGTGGGTGAGGAGAACCGCCGCGATTACGGCGGCTTTGTCGGCGTCAGTGTCGGTTTCTGACGAAAGGCGGGGTGACCGTGGGCAAGTCCGCTCCATATCAGGGGCGGATTTGCCAACGGGAGGATGAGAAAGCCATGTCCGAGGTGATGATCGACGCCGGCGATGGCGGCCGCTTTTCGGCCTATGTCGCCAAGCCCAAGGTGACGCCGGCAGGCGGTCTGGTGGTGATCCAGGAGATCTTCGGCGTCAACGCGGTGATGCGAGAGCAATGCGACTGGTACGCCTCGCAGGGTTTCCTGGCGGTGTGCCCCGACCTGTTCTGGCGCCAGCAGCCGGGCATCCAGTTGACCGACAAGACTGAAGCGGAGTGGAACAAGGCCTTCGCCCTGATGAACGGCATGGACCAGGACAAGGCGGTGGAGGACCTGAAGGCGGCTCTGTCCTGGGTGCGCGGGCAGGATGGCTGCACCGGGAAGGCGGGCAGCGTCGGCTACTGCCTGGGTGGCCGGTTGGCCTTCATGATGGCGACGCGGTCGGACGCCGACGCCAATGTCGGCTATTACGGCGTCGGGCTGGAAGGGCTGCTGGGCGAGGCGGGAAACATCGGCAAGCCGCTGCTTCTGCACATCGCCGAAAACGACAAGTTCTCCAGCCCCGAAAAGCGCGACGCGGTGGTGGCCGGGTTGAAGGACAACAAGTGGGTGACCGCGAAGGTCTATCCCGGCATGGACCACGCCTTCGCCCGGCCGGGCGGCGAGCATTACGACCAGGACGCGGCCGACGAGGCCAACCGGCTGACGGTGGAGTTCTTCCGCACGCATCTGGCGTGAGGGTAGTCGATTTCTGAGGTGCTTTTGCCCCCACCCTAACCCTCCTTCGCCTTCGGCGGGAGAGGGGCGGGGAGGGGGCATTCGGCAGGCGCCTAAGTGGCTTGCAGCGCGCACCGCCGCCCACCATTGACCATGTCTCCATTTAATGGGATGCAAAGGCCCACGGGCGCCCTCTCGCCTGTTTTCGTTTTGGAGCACTCCGATGACCACGCCGCGCCCTGTCCAGATCGGCGACCTGACCGTTGCCAACGACCGTCCCTTTGTCCTGATCGCCGGCCCCTGCCAGATGGAAAGCCGCGACCATGCGTTGGAGACCGCGTCCGCGTTGGTGGAGATGACCAGGGCGCTGGGCATGGGGCTGATCTACAAGTCGAGCTTCGACAAGGCCAACCGCACTTCCATCACCACCGCGCGCGGCCTGGGCATGGACAAGGCGCTGCCGATCTTTGCGGAAATCCGCGAGCGCTTCGGCTGCCCAGTCATCACCGATGTGCATGAATCCACGCAGTGCGCTCCCGTCGCCGAGGCGGTGGACGTGCTGCAGATCCCCGCGTTCCTCTGCCGCCAGACCGACCTGCTGATCGCCGCCGCCCAGACCGGCCGCGCGGTGAACGTCAAGAAGGGCCAGTTCCTGGCGCCGTGGGACATGAAGAACGTCGCCGCCAAGCTGGTCGCCTCGGGCAACGAGCGCGTCATGCTGTGCGAGCGCGGCGCCAGCTTCGGCTACAACACGCTGGTGTCGGACATGCGCTCCCTGCCGATCATGGCGGAGACCGGCTTCCCGGTGGTGTTCGACGCCACCCACTCCGTCCAGCAGCCGGGCGGGCAGGGCACCACCTCGGGCGGCCAGCGCGAGTTCGTGCCGGTTCTGGCCCGTGCCGCCATCGCGGTCGGCGTCGCCGCCGTCTTCATGGAGACGCACGAGAACCCCGACAGCGCCCCCAGCGATGGCCCGAACATGGTCCCGCTGAAGGACATGCCGGCCCTATTGGCGAAGCTCCAGGCCTTCGACCGTCTGGCGAAGTCCTAAACAGGCTTAATTGGATTTGGGGCGCGTGCCGTGCTTCATTGGCGCGCCTCCCGGTTTTTCGGGCCGGTTCAGCCTTCGGGGACAGTCATGATGGTCGGTCGGAGTTTTCGGGGTGCGGTCGTGGCGCTCCTGCTGCTGGTGGTCGCCTTCCCGGCGATGGCGCTGGAGAGCTTCCAGAAATCCAAGCTGACCGTCGAGACGGCGGGCGGCGGCAAGTTCCGCTTCGATGTCGAACTGGCGCTGACGCCCGGCCAGCAGGCCCAGGGGCTGATGTTCCGCCAGTCGATGCCGGCCGATGCCGGGATGCTGTTCGTCTACGACCGGGTGCAGCCGGCCAGCTTCTGGATGAAGAACACGCTGATCCCGCTCGACATGCTGTTCATCGCCGCCGACGGCCGCATCGTGAACATCCACGAGCGCGCGGTCCCGGAATCGCTGGACTCCGTCAATTCCGACGGGCCGGTGAAGGCGATCCTGGAACTGAACGGCGGCATGGCCTCGCGGCTGGGCATCCGTCCCGGCGACCGCGTGGTGTCTCCCGACATCGCCAAGCCCTGAACGGAAAAACCCTCTCGCCGATAGATGATCCGCCGCCCCTGACTTTCGCGTAAACTCGCCCAGATCAATCGCGCGGGGCTTTGGCGGCGCGGAGGGCTGGGATGGCCAAGAGAGCAAGCGGCCGGTCGGCGATCTTCCTTGGGCTGGCGCTCAGCGCCGCGGCCGGCCTGTCCGCCTATGTCATGCTGGCGCAGGCCGAACCGGGGCCGTCCTATCGGCTGGCGCGGGTCGAACAGGGCCCTCTGGTCAGCGCCATCACCGCCACCGGCACGATGAGCGCGCTGGTGACGGTGGAGGTCAGTTCCCAACTCTCCGGCCAGATCGCGGAGCTGTATGCCGATTTCAACAGCCGGGTCACCAGCGGGCAGATCCTCGCCCGGCTGAACGGCGACCAGCTTGCCGCCCGGCTGGCCCAGGCCGGCGCTGATGTCGATTCGGCCAAGGCGGCGCTGATCCAGCAGCAGGCGCTGCACGACAAGGCGCGGGCCGATCTCGCCAGCGCCAAGGCCAGCGTCGTCAATGCCGACGCCCAGATCGTTCGTGCCGACCTCGCCCAGCGCGACGCGGAGCGCGACCTGCGGCGCCGGCGCGACCTGCGGGGGCGCGGTGTCGTCGCCGCCGCCGATCTGGAGAAGACGGAAACCGCCGCCCACAGCGCGCAAGCCCAACTGATCGCCGCCCGTGCCCAGAAACGGCAGGCCGAAGCGGCGGAGGCGTCGGCCGATGCCTCGCTGGCGGTCGCCGCCGCCCAGGTGGAGGTCGCCCGCGCCCAAGTGGCCCAACGCGAGGCGGCCTTGCAGTTGGTCCGCGTCGACCTCAACCGCTCCATCATCCGCTCGCCCATCGACGGGGTGGTGGTGAACCGGGCGGTCAGCACCGGCCAGACGGTGGCGGCCAGCCTGTCGGCTCCCACCCTGTTCACCATCGCCCAGGATCTGCGGCAGATGGAGGTTCTCGCCAACATCGACGAGGCCGACATCGGCCGGGTGCGCGAAGGCATGCCGGTGCGCTTCACCGTCAATGCCTTCCCCGGCGACAGCTTCACCGGCCGGGTGGCGCAGGTGCGTTTGGCGCCGAAGGAGGACCTGACGGTCGTCACCTACATCGTCGTCATCACGGTGGAGAACCCGGAACTGCGGCTGCTGCCGGGCATGACCGCCAACCTGCGTATCACGGTGGACGAACGGCCGTCCGCGCTGAAGCTGCCGAATGCCGCCCTGCGCTTCCGCCCGCCGGGAGCCGAGGCTTCGACCGACGCGCCGACACCGACCACCGGCGGCCTGAATGGCGGGCGGGGCGCCGCGGCACTGGAGGCGGCGGCCAAGCGGATCATGGATGGGCTGATGCTGGATGAAGCCAGGCGCCGTGACATCACCTCCCTGGTCGCCGAGGCCCGTGACCGCTTTGCGGCGCTGGACGCCGAGGGCGGCGACCCGGAGCGCCGCCGGGTGGAAGCGAACGCCATCCGCACCGCAACCCTGGAGCGGATTGCCGGGCTGCTCGCCCCGGAACAGCGCGACCGCTTTGAGGCGCTGGTGGCTCCCGGCCGGGCGGCTGAATCGGCTCGGACCGTCTGGGTGCCCGGCCCCGGCAACGGCAGCCCGGTCGGCGTAGCGGTGCGGCTCGGCATCGGCGACGGCAGCTATACGGAGGTGGTGTCCGGTGACCTGCGGGCCGGGCAGGAGGTCATCACCGGCATCCTCGCCCCCGACCGCGACAGCCGCCGGGGACCGCGCCTTGGTTTCTGACCCGCCGGAAACCGAACCCCTGATCGCGGTCGAACGCCTCAGCCGGCGCTACCGCATGGGGCCGCAGACCGTCCACGCGCTGGAAGCCGTGACCGTCACCATCCGCCGGGGCGAGTTCGTCGCGGTGATGGGGCCGTCGGGGTCCGGCAAATCCACCTTCATGAACCTGCTGGGCTGCCTCGACCGTCCCGATTCCGGTCGATACCGCCTGGATGGGCAGGAGGTCGCCGGCCTGTCCTCCGACGCGCTGGCGGCGGTGCGGAACCGCCGCATCGGTTTCGTCTTCCAGTCCTTCAACCTGCTTCCGCGGCAGACCGCGCTCGCCAATGTCATGCTGCCGATGGTCTATGCCGGTGTTGACCACGCCCAGCGGGTGGAGCGGGCGCTGGCGGCCCTCGATTCGGTTGGGCTGCGCGAGCGCGCAAGGCATCGGCCGACCCAGCTTTCCGGCGGTCAGCAGCAGCGGGTCGCCATTGCCCGCGCGCTGGTCAACGATCCGCTGTTGCTACTGGCCGACGAACCGACCGGCGCGCTCGACAGCGTTACCAGCCTGGAGATCATCGACCTGTTCCAGCAGTTGAACCGGCGCGGCATCACCGTCGTGCTGGTGACGCACGAGCCGGAGGTGGCGCGTTTTGCCGCCCGCATCCTGCAGTTCCGCGACGGCCGCCTGATCGACGATGCGAGCCAGGAACCGGAGGCCGCGGCATGACTGCCTGGGACGCCCTGCGCGCAGCGCTCGAGTCGCTGCGGGCGAACCCGCTGCGCAGCGCGCTGACCATGCTGGGCATCGTCATCGGCGTGGCGGCGGTGATCGCCATGGTCGCGGTCGGGGCCGGTGCCCGCGATCAGGTGCTGCGCCAGATCGCCAGCCTGGGCACCAACCTGATCCTGGTGGGGCAGGGCAGCATCGTCCGCAGCGGGGTGAAGCTGGGCGCCGGCACCGCATCCTCTCTGACGGAGGACGATGCGCTGGCGGTGTTGTCCGAGATCCCCGGCGTGGTGGTGACGGCGCCGTCGGTGCGCTGGGGCCTGCAGATCGTCGCCGGCAACCAGAACTGGGGCACCATCCTGTTCGGTATCACGCCCGACTATATGGACGCCCGCGACTGGACCGTCGCGCTGGGGCGCGGCCTGTCGGACGAGGATGTGGCGCAGGCGACCAAGGTCGTGGTCCTCGGCCAGACGGTGGTGCGCAACCTGTTCGGCGGCGGCGACCCCATCGGCGAGCAGGTGCGGGTATTCTCCACCCCGCTGACCGTCGTCGGCGTGCTGGCGGAGAAGGGGCAGAACACGCAGGGCCAGGACCAGGACGACGTCATCTTTGTGCCGCTGTCCACCGCCAAGCGCAACATTCCGGGCATGGCGAAGAGCAACCCGCGTTTCATCCACAGCATGGCGGTGAAGATGCGGGACGGCGCCGACATGGCCGACGCTCAGGCGCAGATCCGCGACCTGCTGCGCCAGCGCCACCGGCTGATCCCCGGCCAGGACGACGATTTCTGGATGCGCGACCTGTCGGAAGTGTCGGCGACCCGTGACGAGTCCTCCCGTGCCCTGTCCTTCCTGCTGGCTGCCGTCGCGGCGGTCTCGCTGCTGGTCGGCGGCATCGGCATCATGAACATCATGCTGGTGTCGGTGACCGAGCGCACGCGGGAGATCGGGTTGCGGCTCGCCGTCGGGGCGAGGCGGCGCGACATCCTGGTGCAGTTCCTGATCGAATCGATCACCCTGTCGCTGATTGGCGCCGCGGTCGGGGTGGCGCTGGGCATCGGCACAGCGGTTGCGGTCGCGGCGCTGGCCGGTTGGCCGACTCTGATCCGGATCGATTCGATCGTGCTGGCGGTGGCGGTCAGCGGGCTGGTCGGCGTGTTCTTCGGCCTTTACCCGGCACGCCGGGCCGCCAACCTCAACCCCATCGAGGCGCTGCGGCACGAATAGCGGCGAAATCCGCCTCCGCATCTCCCTTCATCACGACAAGCCGCACATCGCTGCGGGCCAGCCACAGCGCCAACCGCCCGACCCACGCCACCTCGCGCGGTAGGGAGAGCAGCGTGGGCTGCCGTTCCGCCATCACACGGGCCAGGGCCAGGGCCGACGTCGCGGCATGGCGCTTGGCGAGGTCGATCTGTCCCACGGCCGGGTTCAGCGCCGAGCGCAACGGTCCCCCACCCATCGGCGCCACCACATCCACCGCAACGCCAGCGCGCAGCAAACCATGGGCGAGGTCGACCGCCGCGCGGCGGTCCGGCAGGTCCTTCAGGTCGGGCAGAAACAGGGCGACGGCAAGCGGGGCGGGGTTGAGCGATGGCAACGAAACGGATCCGGAACGGTGTTGAAGACGGGCTGTTGAGCGACGGAACGCCGCACCAAGTGCCCAAGGCGGCAGCGCGGATGGAAAAGACCGCGAAAGCGGTGCGCCGTCCGCTTGCCGTGGGCGTGGCGTTCGTGTATCTCACAACGCGGCGACGGGGCGTAGCGCAGTCTGGTCAGCGCGCCAGTTTTGGGTACTGGAGGCCCCCGGTTCGAATCCGGGCGCCCCGACCATCGCCAGGGGACAACTCCGCGTCCAGGCCATCCGCGCCGAAGACGCAACCGCAGGCATTTGGGGAGACGAGCGAGCCATGAACGTCCGGATCTATCAGCCGAGCAAGACGGCCATGCAATCCGGCCGGGCGAAGACTCACCGTTGGATGCTGGATTACGAGATCGAGACGCCGCGCCGTCCGGAGCCGCTGATGGGCTGGACCAGCTCCGGCGACACGCTGAACCAGGTGCGCCTGTCCTTCGAAACGAAGGAGGAGGCCATTGCGTTCGCCGAGCGTGAAGGCTGGAACTACACCGTGCAGGAAGCCCCGGTCCGCCGCATCTGTCCGCGCAACTACGCCGACAATTTCCGCACCGACCGCCCGCGCTTCTGATCGCGAATAGAGTTCTTTACCGGGACAAGGCCCCATAGCTCAGTTGGATAGAGCAGCCGCCTTCTAAGCGGCAGGTCGCTGGTTCGAATCCAGCTGGGGTCGCCACCGGAATGCGGTCGCCGCGACCCAGTGCGCGAGTTTTCTCGTCCAAGCATTTTGCCGTCTTTGCCGACGCTCCGTGCGGATACGGATTCCGGCATTGTCGTGGACCATCCGGTAAAATCCGCCTCGAGCGTTTTTTTCTGTCCAACACCGGTCAACGGGGCCGTCCGCAAGGGCGAGGCTTTGACCTTGATTGCTGCAATCGACGGGACAGCGAGCCTTGCGTCCCACGGGTCTCCGATGGTTGTGCGTATCACACGTTAATGACAAATATGGGATCGTGGACAACAGTCCGCCCGTTTCTGGGTTTTCGTAGTCGGAAGTTCGCCGACTCGGCCCACAACAGGCGGGGAAATTGCAGTGCCATCGATCAGCGGAAACACCGTCGTTGTTCTGGAACCGGATGCGATCCTGCGCCTGGGTGTGGAGGCGCTGCTGGATTTCTGGGGATGCAAGGTGATTGCCGGCGATGGTGTCGAAGATTTGCTGATGGCAATCCGCGCCGAGAAAGCGAAGCCGACCCTGTTGCTCCTTCCACCGGTCATCGGGGCGCAGACCGGCGATCAGATGGCCGCCCGTTTCGAAGCCGAGGTCGGTTGCGCCCTTCCGTGGATCGGCATCACCGGTGATCTCGGCCTGCTGAAGCGTTGGAGGGCCGGCGAGATCAGAGGCACGCTCCTGGAGATGCCCTGTTCGCCAGAGACGCTTCGCGCGGCGATGGTCAGTGCGCTGCAGGAAAGGTCCTGACCATCGCCGCCGGAACGGCTATTCCGCGACGCGCAAATCCACCTTGCCGCGCCGCTCCTCGGTTCGACGACCCATGGTGATGTTCTTGGGCGCCCGAACCTCGCGGTTCCTCCAGGTCCAGCATTCGCCGGTTTCGTCCTGGAAGCAGACCCAGCAGAGGTCATGCTCGGCGCCATAATCGATCAGGAAATGGGCGAGCGCCGGCCCCTTGGGCGTATCGAGGGGAAGCGGCGGGTTCAGTTGGAGCATGGCGGCCTCGTTGCGACTTGGTGGTCTATGAACGTCGCAACAGGCGTGCTTGCTCCCACGCCGCGATCACCCTGCACCGAATAGGTTGGAACGACCGCTTCGGCCTATAACGGGAGCCTGCAGGCGGCGGCGGCGATATTCAAGCTATGTCTTTGGAAAGAATGGTGATCCGGGTGGGATTCGAACCCACGGCCACATGATTAAAAGTCATATACTTCCATAAAACCTATCATGACCGGACATGACAATAAAGCCTTGAAAGGTATGGGCTATCTGGGTTTTGATAATACCTGTCATAACTCAACATATACCGGAAGCACACGCATCTCTGTGCCCCCTGTGTGCCCCATGCGGTTGCCCCTGGTCTGGGGCACAAGCGAACGAGGACTTCCATGCCCAGCGAGAAGCTGACCGACAGACGCATTAAGACGGTACGAGCCGAAGGCCAGCGCCTGGAACTGTGGGATCTGAACATGCCAGGGCTCGGGCTCCGCATCGCGCCTGACAGCGCGCAAGGGCCGGGCGTCAAGACATGGTTCGTGCGCTACCGCTTCCAGGGCTCTCAGCGGCGGTTCAAGCTGGGGCTCTACCCGGCGCTGCAGCTTTCAGACGCCCACAAGGCTGCTCGTGAGGTGTTCAAGCTGATCGCCGCCGGAACCGATCCGGCGGCCGAGCAGCAGGCGGAACCAGCGCCAGAGGCGGACACCTTCCAGCAGGTGGCCGAGTCCTTCATCGCGCGGCACGTCAAGGTCAAGAACCGCCCGACCACGGCAAAGGCAGTGGAGCGAACCATCACGGTGGAACTCATAAAGCCATGGGGAAAGCGGCCGGTGCAGTCGATCACCCGGCGGGATGTGATCGAGCTGCTGGACGCCATCGTGGACAGTGGCCGGCCGGTGATGGCGAACCGCACGCTCGCAGCCGCCCGCAAGCTGTTCAATTGGGCGATCGAGCGCGACATCATCCAGACGTCGCCCTGTGACCGGGTGAAGCCGCCGGGGAACGAGACAGAGCGCCAGCGCGTGCTGACCGACGAAGAACTCCGGATCATCTGGCGGGCCGCCGGCGCGGTGAAAGGGGCCTTCGGCGGGTTCGTCCGTATCTGCATGTTGACCGCCCAGCGCCGCAGCGAAACTGCCGCGATGCGGTGGCAGGATCTGGACCTGGATAAGAGCCTATGGACGATCCCGCGCGAGGTTACCAAGGGCGACCGCGCCCATGAGGTTCCGCTGTCCAGCTTGGCCCTGGAGGTGCTGATCGCGCAACCGCGCATCGGTGACTATGTGTTCCCCGGTCGCGAGGCGAAGGCAAAGGCTGACGAGCCGAAGGCAAAGCCCAAGGTGGAGGGTAAGCCCATCAACGGCTTCACCAGCGCGAAAGCCCGCTTGGACGCACAGGTGCTGAAGGAACTGCAGGCGGAGGCGAAGAAGCGCGGCGCCGATCCGGCCAAGGTGCAGCCGCTGGAGGCATGGACGATCCATGATCTGCGACGCACCGCCGCCACCGGCATGGCCCGGCTGGGCGTTCCGCGCCTGGTCATCTCGAAGATCGAAAACCATGCCGAGGGCGGGGTGACAAAGCTCTATGACCGCTATGCCTACGAGGCAGAGAAGCGTGACGCGCTGGATCGGTGGGGGGCGAAAGTCAGGTCTATCGTTTCGCCGACGCCCGATAATGTCGTGCAACTGCAGCCGGCACGGTCAGCATCGTGAAACTTCGGTTTCAAACGATCCTGACGAAGAGATGGACGAAGAGACGCGATGGGCCGGCCGAGAGGCCGATAAGGGGAGGGCGAGGAAAGCGGCACCCACACAGAAGATCAGAATACTTCCAGGCCTAAGTATTTCTTCTCGGGGCGCCTCGCGCGGCAAACGGTCGCATGAATTGTCACAAAGCGATAGACATTCGGAGGGATTCCGCGGATTGCTTTGCATTCTGCATAGAAGAGTATGCAACCGTTACTGGCGCGTAATCAAATACCCCCTTTGAGGAAGTATTTGGTCGCGCTATGGTGTGTTTGCGAGTTCGGCCTCTCTCGTAAGAGTGGGGCCGGGGGAGTGGGAGTTCCCCCGGCTCGCGAGCACACCGGTCTGGACCCGGCGCACCAACCATTGTCCATCCCCCTCGTACGCGAGGGCTGGACGCCGCCCACTGTCGGCCGACGCCGATGTGTAGCAATTGGAGTGCCTACCTGTGTCCGGTTTTTGTCAGGTTTTCCCTACTTGCTGCGACGAATCCGCGCCCCAGGCGAATCGTCATTCAGCAACTCGATCCCCTGCGCCTGCAGTGTGCGGATCACAGCGGCAACCCCGGCGCTGGTCGCGTTGATGGCGCCGTCTATGCCTTCCCAGCGTTTAATCGTATCGGCTGACACCGGGTGAATCCGTGAGGTCTCTTCGGCCAGCCGTTGCTGCGACCAGCGCAACAGCGCTCGTGCAGCCCGAAGCTGCTCCCCCTGAAGCTCGATAATCACCGCATCCTCTGACTTAGCTGTTTGGCTAAAACTCCCACCAAAGGGGTTGACCGTCAAGCGCCCTTCGTATTACCTATTTAGCTAACGTATCCACTGATTAGCGAACGTGGAGAAGCCAATGTTCCGCCGTCTCTTCCTCGCCGCAAGCGCGGCCAGCGCCATTCTATCTGCGGCGGCCAGCACTGCAGCACCCGCCCGGCTGGTAATTGCCACCGAGGGGGCCTTCGCCCCATGGAACGCTACCGCGCCCGACGGGACTCTCGTCGGCTTCGAAATTGACCTTGGGCACGAACTGTGCCGGCGCATGGACGTGTCTTGCGAGTTCGTCTCGGTCGATTGGGACGGGATCCTGCCGGGCCTGCAGCAGGGGCGCTATGACGCTGTGATGGCCGGGGTGACGGTGACGGCCGAGCGGGCGCAGGTTGTCGACTTCAGCCGCTCCTACGCCGCGGATCCCGCAACATTTGCGGTGAGGGCCGGCGCTTCCCTGACATCGTCGTTGCCGTCCTTGGTCAGGATTGACTTGTCGGCGCCGTCACAGGCTGCAACCGATGCGCTCGGCAGCATCAGGAAGGCGCTGGAAGGCAAGACGGTGGCGGTCCAGACTTCGACCATCCACGCCCGGCTCATGTCCGAAATGTTCCCCGGCGTCCAGGTGGTGACCTACGACACGCTGGACCACGCTGCCTTTGACCTCGCCGCCGGCCGGGTCGACGCGCTGCTCGGCGCCCGGACGGTCGTTGAGGCGATGGTGAAGGCTGGCGCTGGTATCGCCGCTGCCGGGCCGGCGCTTACACGCGGCGTGCTGGGCTCAGGCATAGGTGTCGCCACCAGGAAAGGCGAAGGGCTTTCGGCACGCTTTTCACGCGCGATCGACGCGGCAACGGAGGATGGGGCGACCGCCGATCTTTCCCGCCGCTGGTTTGGGTTTGACGTTTCCGCCCGGTAGTCACCGGACGGTAGGAGGGCGCCCAGCCTCGCCAAAGGCTGGGCGCCCGGCACCAGAGCGGTGGGCCGTTCTGGTGCATTTGATCCACACGCCTTTGGAGAAGTCATGTTGATCGTGTCCGACCATACGCCACGCGATACCGAGCGCAAGCCCGACATCAGAGCCGCCATCGCGGCGTATGTGCAACAGAGTGACGAGCTGCACGCCGCCTATGTTGGTCGGCCCTACGATGCCGCCAGCACCGCGAAGATCGAGCAGTTGAACGCTGAACTGGATGCCGCCATTACGGCGGCCCTCCCGATCACGGACGCGGCAGACGCCGCGGTGTTGATCGAGTTGGAGGCCAAGCTGTTCCGGGAGTTCGAGGGTGACAGCCCGGAAGGAATCCACCGCACACGCTTGACGATCCTGGAGGCGGCACGCGACTACTGCCTGCGCGGCAATGGGTCGCAGTCGGCGAAGCCTACCACGGCCGACCTCCAGGATATGGTCTCGGCCTTTGGTGCTGAGGCTCCCGCGATGCTGAACGTGCCGGCTGTGCCGGCCGACAAGCTCCTGGAGGCCTCCGCCGCCGCCGCCGGCATTACCGCCGAACAGGCCCGCATCTTCTATACCTCGATGCTGCAGCCCTTCTTAGGGAGGGCCGCGTGACCAAGATCCTCCAGTTCCGGCCTGCGGCGATCCAGCCGCCCGCCTGCGAAGTGATCGTCCAGCGCCGCACTGTAGGGCAGGCGCTGGACTGGCAGCAGGCGATTGTGAACGAGGCCCGGCGCTACCCGCACGGTAGCCCCGACCTTGTCACCTACCTGAAGGCCTCCGGATTGCTGCCCCGTTGCAGCTTCCTCTCGTCTGAACGAGACGGCGGGCCGCTACTCTTCCGGTTCATCGGCCGCCCGGCGCTGGATACGCTGGGCGAGGCCTGGGGCCGGATGGTGCTGGGTCGGCCGGAGGTGGAGGATCCCCACTGCGAGTTCTCGGCAGCCATCGCACGGGAGTATGCCGAGGCCATCGAGAGTGGGGAGGCGGTGGTCAACGAGGTGTCGGTGACCGGGATCGGCCGGCCGTTCAGCTTCAGCCATGCGCTGATCGGCTGGCGGCAGGGTCAGCATCGAGCGATCCTGTCGGCGGTGAAAATGCACGACGTTGCAGGTCCTCGATTACTGCAGCCGGTCGAAACCGCATCAAATGCAGCGTGAGGCGCCCTTCGCCCGGCTGGTTGAACATGATGGTCGGGTGGCGGTCCATATACCGCTCCCCGACCGAACGCTCCGTCCATATGCGGGAGACGTTGCTTTCGACCAAGGCGACCAGATGATCGGGCTGCCAGCGGTCGATTGCCTCCAGGCGATTGAACCGGCCGGACAGGTGGAACAGGTCGCGGTGCCCGCCGCGCCAATCGGGATGGACCCACCCGCTGGACATCATCGCCACCGCGCCGCGCGTCTCGCGGGCCTCCGGGCTGGCGGCGAAGCAATAGGCATCGGCCGGGGCGTTGCCAGGGTCATAGAAGGCCGTCAGGTCGGTGAGGCGCGCGGCGTAGGGCCGGGCGCGGCAGTCGAGCAGGATGGACGCCTGGACGGCCACCACCTCGCCCTCGGCCGTCGCCAGCCCGATCCAGAAGCACGGCGCGGCCGACGGCCTGGGCAGCAGCTCGAACCAACTGGCGCGGTGGTGCGCGTTCAGCGCCTCCAGCGCCCGCCAGTCGTCGGAGACCACCGGCCGCAACTGCTGCTCGGCGGCAGTGGCCGTTAGGCTGGCGCGTAACGACGTCAGGCTCTCGCTTGCCGTGGGCAGGGAGTCGCTGACTTTCATTCGTGCTGATTGCATGTGCATGTCCCCCTTGAGCTGTGTAGACGGACGATCCGTCATTCCCGAGTATGCATGTAGCCACCATCACGCATCCAGCCGTAGAGCGTCGCAGCCTCACGCTCCGAATAGGCGAGTGGAGATGGAGTGGCGCGTGTCATCCGCCACAGATGGCGGATTGACCCCGCGCTGCATCCGCGCTTCCCTTCCTAGAACGAAAGAGGAACGCAATGGGCAGCAAGCGATTCGATGACGTGCGGGATTTCCACCGCCACGGAGAGCGGATCGCCGTCTTCTGCCTGCGCTGCCGCCGTTATGCAGAGGTGGATGCAGGGCCGCTGATCCTGCGTCCCGCCACGATCAACCGGCACCCCTCCGCCTTGCCCTGGCGCTGCTCCCGATGCAGAGCCACTGGCAAGGACATCCTCGTGGGCTATGATGCCCGGATGCAGAGCCACAGGGCGGTGCCGTGATGGAGATGTACGGAGTGAAGGGCTTCCCCGATGGGGCGGATATACCGACTGTCGCGCTCCAGGTCCGGGCGCTTTCGCTGGAGCGGGCCGTCCAACTGGCCGCCGCCCGCCCCATTGCCGCGGGCCTGCGCCTGGAGGCCCTCCACATCGGCGGCGCGCTGAAGGACTATGGTGAGGGCGTCCGGTATGAAGGGCCTTGGCCTTGGCCGGGTCGCTCCAGCTGACCGCTCCAGCCAATCGTTCGTCACGGCGCCGCCCACGCCTCCCATGCGCCCATTCTCTGCCGCAGCAGGTCGACATAGCCGACGAGGGCATCCCGGCCAGCCGGATCGACGCACGCGACCGACGCGGCTCCCGGTGCGGTGAAAATTCGGCCGGGCCGCTGAATGGGCGCACGCAGCTCGGCCGGCGGCATCGGTCGCTGGATCACCGGAACCTCCACCCGGACGGGCTCAGAGGCGCACGCAGCGAGAAGGAGGACTGCGGTCAGGGCGAGTCGAACCATGTGTTCAGCTCCTCGATCGTGGCGGTATTGGGTTTGGGTCGCGGCTTCAGGGCTGCCAGGGCTCGCGTGGATGCAGCCTGGGATGCTGCCAGGGCCTCGGCCTTCATCCGCTCAATTGCCGCGTTCTGTTCGGCGACAGCCGCCTCCAGCCGCGCGGCTTTGCCTTGGGCAGCGGTGAGGTCCGAGCGGGCGATCCACAGGGACAGCCCCAGTCCGCCCGCCGCGACCGTCAGCAGCCCAATCATCACCAAGGTTGCGAAGCCGCCGGCTCGGGTGCCCATGATTGACAGGAGAGCGGTCATCGACCGGCGCCCTCCTTCACGCGGCCGATCACCAGAACCGACCATTCGAGGGCGCGGTAAGCCCGGCCATACCAACGGTCGGCAGGCGGGGTCGGAGTGGACGCCAATACGGCCTTGACGACGATGGCATACAAGGTCGCGTAGCCGAGCGCCTGGAGAAACCAGTCGGGCATGAGGATTCCTTTCGAGCATGAAAAAGCCCGCGGCCGAGATGGCGCGGGCATGAAAAGTTCGGCATGTGCGGATCGATGGTCAGTTGAAGTTTTGGATGGGCTCGAACTGACTAACGACCCAATCTCACATGAGTTGGTTAGGCTTGAATAATGATTTTCTCATTTCACCTTACGAACTTTTGGAAATGCACTACATTTTCACTCTGAATTTTAACCTTTTCCTCTGGAAGCTGCGCGCCAGTGATAAGCTCGAGCATCAACTCTGACAGTCCCACCTCAGTCCCTATTCCGCGTACCCCACCCTCCACAGCATCCTCAAGAGCTTGGAGAGCGGATGGAAGAAGTTCTGGCTGCTCAACTGGGAGGCTGCCGTCATCATCATATTTCTCCACCCTCGCTTGGCCGCTTTTTACCAAGTGAATGTTGGCTGTTCTATACTGTGCCGGTGAAATTATCTCCAGATCATACCCCCTTCTAATGATTGCACGCACAGAGACTTTCCATCTTTTTTTCAACTGATACAAAGCCGGCCAATTTATTGTTCTTCCTCGGGGAAATTCTCTCAGAACAGCGCCACGAGGAAACAAGAAAGCACCTGCAAACCGGTGAGCTTGGTCTTCCGTTGTTCGATCTCCGGTCTGTACTCCTCGATGCATAATCAAATGCCCGCACTCGTGAGCGAAATCAAATCTTTGGCGGCACAGGCTTTCTTTAAGAGAACTGCGAACAATGATTGGGCGGCGCCGATCCATGGAGAAGGCGTCAACGCGCTCCGATAGATCACCGAAATAAGTAACGACCGCGCCAGCATTCTCAACAACGCGCATCATGCTTGTTATTGGTCCCGTCGTCCCAAGCCCCCAGAAGAGGCGCGCTTCTTCAGCAGCTCTCTCGATCTCCTCGGCAGAATTCGCCGGAAGATCAGGGAACGATACGGCAGGGAGATCAAGGTACTGCTCAAGCGCTGCTACTAGCTTATCTAGCAGCGTCCCTCGTGCAAGCACCTGACTAGTGACGAATGCCGGACGGTTTGCATGCCCACGGAAGTGACATTGCTCCGGCCTAACTGTCGAGGCAAATGGCGCCCCGAGGAACCCTGGGGTAACACCAAGCACGTCCGCAAGAGCTTCAATAAGTTCACTTGATGGGGTTTTGGCTCCCGTCTCAAGTTGATGGATGAACTGGCGACTCGCCCCAACCAGTTCCCCCACTTCTTCCAGTGAATACCCATGTGCGAGGCGAGCGAGCCGAATTTGCTCGCCTGCGACTTTCGATAGATGTTCCATCGTGGCAGGCCTCTCGACCTTCCTTCATTGTGGCTGTGAGTTGCGCATCGCTCAATCGAGCGTGCCATCTTTCTTTTTCTTTGCTGCAATCCCGACCGTGGGGGCAGGGAGATCGACTCCTTCACTACCTTCAACCCAAAGCGGAGAAACCTTGCTAACCGCTTCGTCCAGAGGAATTTGCCATGTCAGAACCGGCGTTTCATTGTTGAGAACCACGAAAGTAATCGCCAATAAAGATCCATCGAAATCCGTTTCAACGGCAAACCTATACAGAGGCTTAGGGGTGAGCCTAACCAACTCATCGGCACTGAATAGCGTTAGCTGTCGAAGTTCCGAATATGATTGCTTCAATGTTCCGGCGCTTGGATCATCAGGCTCCCCTCGGTAAAAACGAACAGGAACTTCGCCAATGGTAAACACAAATTGCATCGATGGGTCAATAATATCAAGCCAATCGATGGTTTTGCTTGCCTCGATTATTTGGAACCGTTGGCAAGAGAATGCGTCACAACCGAGGTTCCATGGCGTGCATCCGATACTTGGGTTGTAATGATCCAATGCATCATTGCGCCCCTGTCGAATCAACTGCGCAATGGTGATGAGTCTTTCGCGGGTGAGAGACGCATGATGTTCCCAGGGCGTCATCGGATGCTCCAAGCTGTATCTGGACGCCAGCATTGGGCAAAATGGAAAATTTGTCAAGCTGGCACAGAAATGTAAACCGAGAGGCCGAATGTCAACCAACGGTCAGGGCGCCCAGGACCACACAGAGCGGAGCCTCGCCGCCATGGCCGCTTCTTCCCTGAGCATATCCTCGGCAAAGAGCCAACACCCGCCTGCCACCGAAGCGGTTCGACCTTGATCGCCCGACGCTGGGGAGGCGCGGAGACTACACCTCCATGAACTCAGCCAGCCGGTTCAGCCAGCCGGCGGCGTTGAGCGCCTGATCGTCGGTGCGACCGCGCTTCCGAGCGTCTCCCGAGATCAGGTCGCCGTAGAAGCACATCCGGGCCACAAGGACAGCGCGCCGCAGCCCGGCCGCATCGACGCCGTTGACCGTGGCGAGCGTCTTCGGCCCGACGATGCCGTCAACCATCAGCACCTGCCGGCCGGCAATCTCATTGACCGCGCCCTGCAACCATGTCCCGGCGCGGAGCGTGCCGTGGTTCACACCGCTGTCAATGACCAGGGCGCGGAGGGCGTCGTCGGTGATGCCGGAGAAGCCCGGCTCCTCGATGTAGCGGGCGCGATAGATCGCCCGCACTTCCGCTTCGTCCAGCGCCGCGACGTCGGCCGCGATGACGGGGCGCTTCCTCCAACTGGTCAGCGTCTCCAGCGTGATGCCGCCCTTCGTCGGGCCGCCGCGGTCGCTGGATCGATCGGTGTAGCGGGGCCATCCCTCGCGCCGAAGGATGGCGTCGATGATGGCCTCGGTGGGGTCGCGCGGGATCGCCGCGCCAGTGGGCGTGGTTGCCATGATGGTCTCCAGGGTGTGGAATTATGCGTTACAGGCAGCCAGTAACGCTTTTATCGCCGGTCGGCAGGCGGCAGCCGCAGCATGCCGGCGGACAACCCGCCGCGGGCTTTCGTCAGCAGAAGGGCGAGCAGCAGAAGGGCGGCGTCCTTATTGCCACCGCATTCCGCCAGCGCCTGCTGTACCTCCTGCTCGGCAGGGGACGGAGCGTTCGGCATGGGAGCCTCACACAGCCAGGGTGATCGCCAGAACGAGGCCGAAGCCGGCGCCCGTCAGGAACTCGCCCCATTCCGTGGCGCGGGTCAGCCTCCAGCCCAGCAGCGGCATCTTCGTGCCGATCAGGTAGCCCAGCGGCATGACGACGCCCCCGAGCGGCAGCCACAGGGCAGCCGGGTGGGTGGACAGCAGCGGCAGGGACAGCAGCCAAAGGCGCACCACGCCCGCCGACAGGAGATAGCCCAGGCGCTCGGGGCGGGTGATGCCGAAGAGGCTGTCGTCGGCCGGCCAGACGGTGTGGGCGTCGACCGCCCACGGCACCCGCAGGTTCTGTCCGGCGCCTTGGGGGACCGCAGACATGCCGAGGAACGCAAGCGCGCCGCACTCGGCCGCAGCGATAGCCGCAGGCAGATCGAGCGCCAACCCGGCCAGCAGCAGATAGACGACGGCGCCGACGGGCAGCGCCCAAAAGAGCAGGCGGGCACCGGTCGTGCCCAGCCAGTTGTGACCCTGCCCGCGTTCGCGGAAGGCGCAGGCGAGTATGAGGGCGGACAACGTCGCCATGACGATGGGAGACATCGGACCTCCAGACATGAAAAAGGCCGCTCGCGGCGGCCGGGGATGGTCAGGGGTTGGAGTGTTGTCGCGGGGCTATTCGGGCCACACCAGCGGCGGCAGTTCGGCAACCATCTCTTTCGGGGTCAGCGGCGGTCGCTTGCCTGCCAGCACGGCGTCCAAGGCGGCGAAGCACGCCGTCCACACCGCAGAGCGCCACGCCAGCACCGCCCGGCCCTCCGCGTCCCACCGCGGGTTGGGGTCGCCGACGTAGCTCACAGCGGCGGCGGCAGAGGCATAGTTGCGCTCAGACACAGCCGCGTCGAGGTGGCGCTGGACAGCGGCGGCGACCTGCGCCTTGAGGTTGGCAGCCTGTGCCGCGATCTCGGCTGGCGTCAGGTCCACCAGCGCATAGGTGACGGTCGCCACATCGTTGCCGATGTCCCACGCCTCGACCTGCTGACGGACGGCGCGCTTGCCGGCGACCACGGGGGCACCGGGATCGACCACCGGCCGCACGATCAGGTCGGGGCACATGGCCGCCCAATCGGCGGGCGTCCACAGCGTCCAGGCTTCGGGTGGGTGGGTGATGGTCTGCGCCTCTTCCACCTCGACCATTTCGGGCGGGGCGTCCGGATCGTCGTTTTCGGCCGGCCGCTGGACGGCGACCAGCAGCGGAGCGGTGAAGCTGGCGGGAGAATGGAACAGGACGCGCGTCCCGTCCGGATAGACGACGATGGCAGGAAGCTGCATGGCTGCGATCCTCAGCAGGGCGGGAGCGTGGGCAGGGTGTAGCTGGACGCCGTCGTCAGGCAGGACGCATAGGCGGTGAAATCCGTCACGCCGACCTTGACGTAGGAGGCATCCGTCGGATCGCCGATGCGGGCGGTCAGCGTGCCGCCAATGGCGGTGTAGGCTTGCATCGTGCTGGCGCGCAGAGACCCGTCGATATAGCCGCGGGTCGTGGTGCCGTCGTAGGTGATGAGCACCTCATGGGCGGAGTCCATGATGGATGCGGGCGCCGCTATGTCGAAGGTGTATGGTGTCGTGCCGCTGTAGAAGTTGAGACGAACGGTGCCTGCGGACACAAGCCGGATTTCGTTCTGCAGACCGCCCGGCCCCCAACTGCCGAAGCCGTTGCCGGTTGCAAGGATGGGCTGCGCGGTTTCACCGCCGACGCCCGTCACGAACCACGGCCGGAGCAACAAAGAGAACGGCGCGCCGCCTGATCCGAAGTTGAAGGGTGCACCGGCCGTGGTGTAGCCCGAACTGTCGAAGAACAAGGCCGTCGTGTAATCGCTCCAGTATTTCGGCGACGCCTGATACTTGGTACGCCCGCTCGCACTCATGGCGACGGCGTTGCCCAGATCGTCCTGTGTCGGAGCCAATCCAGCCGTGCCATCGCCGCGCATGAGGAAGGTCCGCGACCCGGCCGACGCATCGACGGCACAGGCCTTGGACGACGCCATGCGGAAGGAGCCGAATACCGCCATCACGCACCCCCGGCAATCGAGTAAATGACGACGCTGCCGGAGACCACCCAATAGGTGATGACGCTGTATTTCCCGGCCGCCGTGTTGACCGTGTCCTTGCCGACCTTGAACCAGTTGGACCCGACGCTGACCGTCCGGCCCCCCGTTCCGTCCTCATGGATCAGGATTTCGCCGCGCTGTCCGACAGGATAGGCGGACGGATTGGCGAGGGTCAGCGGCCCGGTCAGGTCGCCGATGACATAATCCTGCGCCGCGAAGTTCAGGGTGATGGTGGCGGCATAGGCGACGGATGCCTGTTTCGCTTTGGCGGGCACCCCGAATGTCGCCAAGGACGACGATAATTCCAGCGACAGCGCCGGGGACAACCGGTTGAACCAAAAACCGATAGGCCCGACGTTCGCGAGCAAGTTCACTGAGCGGGCGCCGCTCAGTGTCGTGTTCGCGCCGCTGTTCAGCAGAAGTTGGAAATCCAAGCTGTCGGACGCGCTCCCCAGCGTCATAGCTGTTTGCCCGGCAGAACTGGCATCGGTATTGAACAGGGCGGCCAGCCCGGCCAGCAGACGCAGCAACTCCTTTCCACCACCGACAGCTGACAGGCTGTTGGCACCCGCGATCTGCGCAAGCCCGGTATCCGGATCGCCGGTCACCGCCCAACCCGGGGCAGCGACCGTGCCGGCCGGGAAGCTGGAGGGCGTCGGTCCCGGCTTGCCGCTGATGCCGATGGTCCAGGATGACGGCGTGCCGCCTCCGGTGGTGTTGCCCGCCAGCACCGACAGGGTCAGCGCCCCGGTGGCGGGGTCGTGGCTCGTCACCTGCCCGACCATCGTATTGGCCGCATTGGCGGCGTCGGTCGCCGCCACCCACATGCCGGCGACGAAGCCCTTGCCGGTGGTGATGGTCATCGTCTTGGAGCCGGTGCCGATGGCGACGCTGTTGGTTGCCGACGTCGCCACCAGCGCGCTGCCCAGGTCTTCGCGGCGGGCATCCATCTCGGCAATGACGTCATCCCAGAACGGGTCCCAATTCTCCGCATAGGCATAGCCGTCCGCGCCGGAGAAATCGGCGAAGGTCCAGTCGGTGCCGTTGAAGGTCGCCATCAGATCAGTTCCTCAGCGGTGATACCCCAGCCGTAGCGGCGTGGCATGGTGGCGGTCGTGGTGGTGATGCCGGTCGTATCGCTCAGCGCGGCATAGACGGTGCGGCGGAAGCGCACGGCGGGAGCATCGTCGGGGTCGTAGACCAGCAGGAAATCGCCGTCCTTGCCCAACTGCCGCTCGATCTCGAAGCCGGTCGCCATGGCGTCCCGCTCCGTCATGTGCTCGAAGGTGATCGACAGTTCCCGATAGCGTGGCAGACGGCGAACCAACCGCCGGCCGCCACGAGTCCGCCGTGGCTCGCTCGGATCGGCGGTACGGAGCTTGACGCCGAAGGCCATCGACTGCGTCCACACCTCGCCAGCCATGAAGCGGCCGGCCTGGAAATAGCCGGCCGGGTTGTCGACGTCGCTCACATAGGTGAAGAGGTAGCGGCCATAGACGGTCGACGGAGCGACGTGCAGGTCGATCAGCCCGCCGGGATAGGCCGCAGTGTCGATGCCGTCGAAGGGGAAAGCCCCGAAGGGACGGGCGCCCCAGACTTCGGTAGGCGTCCGCATCCGTTCGAAGCCGGTGTCATAGACCGGAGTTCCGCTGTCGGTCGGGCTGTTGGTGACGACATGCCGGCGGCGGGCCACCGTGCTGCCGTTGTGGTTCAGGAGCGCGAACATCGACAACGGGGTCAGCCGGCCAAGGTCGATCCGCCACCAAGTCGAGGCTTCCGCCGTGTCGACGGAGCGGGCCATCTCCATGACGTCCTGGGTGGTCAGGTTGCCCAGCGCCAGCCCGCCCGTATCCACCCAGGCCCCGCCGCTATAGCCCCCGGCGTCGGTCGGCTTCTTCCACAGGACATGCAGCGGCTTCATCCCAGCACCGTCAGTTTCATGTTTTCGTCGTCGGCATTCCGCTCGATCTCCAGCGCCACGCCCCGCCATCCGCCGGCCAGCCCATAGCGCGGGTCGGTCAGCGCCACCGTGTGCCCGACCGTCAGGCCGGGAGTCAGCGGAACGGTGACATCGAAGGCTTTGCGCTTGGCGGCATAGAGAACCAGCCGGCGGTCGCGCTCTGTGACGGCGTCGGCTTCCGCGTCGAACAGGGTCTTGCCCTCGTCCTCCGTCGCCAGCAGAGAGGCGGCGGCAGCGGCGGCATCGGTCGCCACAGCGGTCCAGCGATATTCGGCCTGGAAGGCTTCGGCATCGGCCGCGGCGACGTTGACCTGATCAAGATCGGACGCGGTGAAGGTCACGCCGAAGGGGCGATAGCCCAGCTTCAGCGACTTCATCCGGCGTGCGACCGACCGCGGGGTCAGCTCGATGATGTCCCGTTCGCCGAATGCGAAGTCGGCGACCATGGCCGGCCCATCGTAGCGCCCCAGCGACAGCAGGCGATCTTCACCGAAGCCCCAGAACGCCCCGACCGAATCGGCGAGCTGATCGACCACGTCGCGCACCTTCGGCACACTGGACCCGTCGCACCAGTAGCCGAGCACAGCGGGCTGAAGGAGGTTGAAGGCGGTGAAGGAGGCGTCCAGCAGGCCGGCACCGGTCACCGTCGTCATGCTGGTAACGAGGTGCTGCACCAGATCGGCGAAGCGGTAAATCCAGGCCCCCGAGACCTTCACCCCCTCCGCGTCGACGGTGAAGCGGCCGTCCGGCTCCTGCCCCAGCCTGATCAACCCGGCAGCCTTGGCCGTGGCGACGTCGTCACCGGTCAGCGGGGCGGCGACCAGGGCGGCATAGGAGGCGTAATCCCCCACCGGGGCCGGATAGGCGACCCCCTTGTCGCGGGCCGCCAGCAGGGTGGAGAAGCCCAGCGGATCGACCATGTAGACGTTGTTGGCGGCGTCGATCAGCACCGGTTCGATCTGCCGGCGCCGGCCGATCAGCCAGGGCTTGTCGCGTCCCTTCAGCTCCGCCGTGCCGTCGATGCCGCCGGTTCCGCCGAACTGCCCCCGACTGGCCGGCACGTCCAGCAGCACCAACAGGTCGCGGAGCTGGATTTCGATGGCGTCGCCCAACACCATTTGCTCCGCGGCACCGGAGAACAGCACGCCGAAATCTGCCAACGTCGGACGCTCCTTCGGCGTGTACAGGATCTCCACCAGCCGGCCGTCCCAGTCCAGATCGGCCAGCCAGTCCAGCGCCCCGTCGTCATTCCCCAAGGTGGCGGAGCCGAAGCTGGTCTCGGAAAAGCCGCCCACGGCAGTGCCGTCGAACAGCGACCGGCTGACCTGCAACGGCGTCTCGATCCGCCTGACAAAGTACGTGTTGGACGGGCTGTCCGCCGGCTCGCTGGTGAAGCCGACGTCCGAGAAGAAGAGGGGCCGCACCGCGCCAAGGCTGGCGTCGTACGGCTCAGCGCGCATCAGGTATGGCATGGGATCACCCGTTCACGGCGCGGCGCTGACCGACCGGGGCGGCGGAGCGGCCAAGCTGTTTGCCGATGCTCTTCAGCTCGCCCAGCGTGTCGGCATCGCCGTCTTCGATGGCGTCAAGGATGCGCTCCAGCACCGCGACCGCCCGGTCGAGGCGCTGTTCCAGCCCGGCGGTGTTGATGACGATGGGCGGGATGCTGGGCGCGCGCAGGGCGGTGACGTTGCCGCCCCAGCGGTCGTTCGCCGCCTGGAAGCGCCGCGCCATCGCCAGCGATGCCTCGTGCGGATAGACCCGCTCGCCGCCGGCCATTCGCACCAGCTCCCGGCCATGCTCGCCAACCCAGGCGAAGCCGGGCGGCGCGCTGTCGGTGCCGCTGGCGAAACCGGGAATGCTGCGGGTGCCGGCCAACACCTCGTTGATGCCGTAGGTCTTGAACCACAGGGCGAGGTTGAAGGTCGGATCGGCCGCCCGTGCCGCGATGATGTCGCTGAAGCCGCCGAAGGCCTGCTCGATGTCGGCATTGCTGAAGGCTTCCAGCCGCTGGCGCTTCTGCTCAATCGTCCTGTCGACCGTGGTGGTCGGCGCGGTGCTGGAGTTGCCACCGGTCAGCCCCTGCAACGCCGTCAGCGACGCCTGCCAGACCAGATAGGACTGGTTCATGATGCTGTTGAGGTCGGTCAGCGCGCCGTACTGTTTCTGCCCCAGGTTGGCAGCTTCAGCCCGCTGGCGCTGCAGCTCCTTCAGCGTGGCGTTGGCTGTGTCGAGTTGGCTCTGCGCGGTGTCGACGCCGTCCGATTGGAGACCGGCGAACTCGGCAAAGACCTGCCGCACCCGGTCATAGTCGGTGGTGTCGGTCGACCCGAAGAAGCCCTTGGCGAGCTGCACCAGCGTCGGACCGAGCTGCTGCAGGGTGGCGATGGCCGCCGTCTTCTCCGCCTCGCTGGCGGAGGCATCCTTGGCCGTGGTGTAAGCCGTTTCGAACTGGCGGCGGGCTTCGGCCAGCCGGTCGCGGGCGTTCAGGGGCGAGTTGTCGTTGACGGCGAGCGCGTCATAGGCCTGCCGGAACTGCTGCATCGCCTGGGCGCTGGTCTGAAGGCTTTCGACCAGGGCCTGTTGCGCGGTGATCTGCGCGTCATAGGCGGCCAACACATCGGCCTGTGCCAGGGCGAAGGCCCTCTGCCCCCGCTCCGCCGCCTGCACCATGCGAAGCTGGGCGGTGTCGTAGCCGGCGGCCTTGGCCTGGGCGAGTTCCACCGCCTGTTGCTGATCCAGCGCGATCAGGCCGGCACCGCGGTCGTTGCCGAGTGCAGCGTACATCCGGCTGTTCAGATCGGCCTTGTAGGCTTTCAGGTTCGCCGCCGCCTGCACGGTCGCCGCGCTGGTGTCGCGCATCGACACCGCCAAATCGTGGATGGAGCCGGTGAAGCTGGCCGCGATCACGTCGAGTTGCGACGCGTCCAAGCCGTTCAGCAGGCTGGTCAGCGAGGCGTCGAAGATCTCTGTTGCCCGCTGGGTGCTGAGACCGACCGCCGTCAGATTGCGGGCGTTGATGTCCCGCGTCTTCACCAGATCGTTGATGGAGTTGATGTAGTCGCGGCCCAAGGCGCTGTTGAGCTGGCGGTTGGCATCGTCCTGCACGCTCGCCTTGATACGGGCGCGGGTCTCCTTTTCGATCTGGTCGACAACGGTAGCCAGGGCGGGGTTGAGCTGCTGATAGGCGTCGCGGATCGCCTGAAACTGGCCGGTCAGCGACGCCATGTCCTGTTCGACCTGGGTGTAATCCGGCGGGTTGCGGAGCTGGTCGAGATAGGCATTCAACTGGCCGGTGGCGAGCTTCACATACTCGCTGCCCAGGTCCAGCTTCTTCGCCCGCTCCAGCTCGTCCAGCATCGGCTTCAGCGATTCGGCCGTCGCTTCCTTGGCCGCCTTGGTGAAGCTGTTCAGCGACTTGTCGAGAGCGGCCAGGGCGGTGGTGCCGGCGTCGATGCCGGACCCCAGCGCGATATCCTTGGCAGCGTCCTCGTAAGTGGTCGCCTTGGTGTTCTTGATTGCCTTGGTGACGGCTGTCCCGGCGTTGGTCAGCCCGCCCTGTTCCAGCAGGGTGTACCGCAGCAGGTTGCCCAGCGCATCGTCGCCCTTACCGAATTCCTTGTAGGGGACGGAGCCGCCGACATAGAGGCCCTTGGCCGCGGTCTGGCCGATGCCGAACTCTTTCGCCAGCTTGCCGCCGCCGGCCGCCGCCGCGGTGAAGATCGTGCTGAAGGCGGTGCCCAGCTTCTGTGCGTCTTCGATCTTCCCGTCATTGTCGACCTGGAAGTTGCCCGCCGTCGCGCTCTTGCCGCCGGCGGTGATGGTGATGTCCGCCGACGCGGTGGGACCGACCGTGGCTTTCTGGGTGCCGATCATGCCCATGATCAGGCCGGCAACGGCACCGATGGCGGCACCCACCGGGCCGCCCAGCGACGATAGGCCGATGACGGTGGAGAGGTAGCCCGCCCCAGCACCGGCAAGGGCTCCTGTTGCACCACCCACGACCTTGCTATTTGTCTTGGTGCCGAGCCAGCCGCCGACAAGGCCGCCACCAAGTGCACCAGCGCCACCAGCGGCCAGGACGCCGCCCAGCGTCGCGCCGCCACCTGTCGCGGCGGCAGAGTTGGTGATGGCCTCAGACCCGACGACATCGACATAACCGGGCGCGATGCCGGATGATCCGGTCCACAGGGTGGTGTTCATCACACCGTCTAGCCCGCCGGTCAGACCCAGCTTGTCCATGGCCCAACCGCCAGCCTTGGACAGGGCGGCATTGGTCAGGCTGCCGGTCAGGCTGCTGGTGGCGGAGCCGGCCGCCCCGGCCGGGGCGGTGATGCCGAACAGCGACGGCATCGCCCCCACGACCTGGGTGACAATGGGCAGGACGATGTTGGTTTCGAGGGCGGCAACGGCGATGCGCTTGAAGATGCTCTTGAACAGGTCCACCACGCTGGTGGCCTTGCTCGGGTCCATCAGCCGGTCGTACAGCGCTTCCGAAATGTCGCCGGAGATTTCCTTGGCCGTGGCCTGGACCGACTTCAGATAGTCGATCATCGCCCGCTTGTCGGCGATCTGTTCCTGCCACGCCAGCCACTGCCGCGCGCCGTCCTCGCCCAGCTCCGCCACCTTACGGGCGGCTTCCTGCTGATTGCGCATGGTGGTCAGGGCGCGTTCGCGCACCGGCTCCGCCTGCCCCATCAGCTCCAGCTCACGCTGGGCCAGGGCAAGGTTGTCGTTCGCGGCCTGACGTTCCTGCTGAAGCCGGTTGTTGTCGTTCGCCGCCCGGTTCTTCCGATAGGCGTCCATCGCCTTGTTCAGCGCCTGCTGGGCTGCGGTGCCGGCAACGGTGGCATCGCTGCCGAACTTGCGGATCAGGGCAAGCTTGTATTCCTCTTCCTGCGCCACCCGGACGGCAGCCCCACCCGACGCCATGGCGAGCGTCAGCGCGTTGGTGTTGGCCGTCTCCAGCTCCAGCGACCTGACGGTCTCGTTGCTGATTTGCTCGATGGCCGCCGCTTCCTCCCGGCGGTTGGCGGCGGCGACCGCCATGACGTTGCCGTTCCCCTTGGCGGCTTCCTGCGCCAGCTTGGTGGCATAGGTCGCCTGCCGCGTCGCCGCCTCGCCCAGGCCGGCGGCACGCGCCATCACCATCTGGGCATCGGCGGCCAGCAGGATTTCCTTGCCGGCCTGACCGGCGGCGGCACCGGCTTCGGCGATGGCAACGGCATAATCCTGGGCGGCGTTGGCTTCGGCGACCTTCCGGTCGACGCCGCGGGCAACCATCTGCTCCACCGCCTTCTGGCGCTGCAGCTCTGCGGCCCCGGCCGCGTTACCGGCGGTCTGCGCTGCGGTGATCCGCTTTTCGAGGTCAAGAACCTTCTCGCGGGCGGCGGTGGCGGATTCCACCCGCTTGGTTTCCACCTCCTGTGCCTTGCCCAGCAGTTGCAGATACTCGGGGCTGACCGTGGTCAGCGGGGTTTTGCCCTCCTTCTCCCGCTGCTGGTTGATCTGCTGCAGGACGGTCAGCGCTGTGCGGGCGGCTCCCTCCGCCGCGCCGGCCTGCGCCAGCTCGCGGTTCATGTCGGCGATGGCCGACGCGACGGGATCGATCTTCAGCTTCAGCGCGGCCATGATGCCCGCGATCTGCTGGGCATCGGTGCCGTAGCTGCGCAGGAAGCCGGCCCCCGCCTTCAGCGCCTGCCCCAGCGCGGTGACCGCCTTTTCGGTTTCGGCCTGCTCGTTGGTCATGAGCTTGCCGGACTGGACCGTCATCCCCGCCTGTTTCAGCGCGTCGGACAGGGCGGTGTTCAGCGCGTTGAAGGCGGCGGTGCCGCGCGATAGCTTGCTCGCCATCTCCAGACCGACCGCGTCGCCGGTCTTCTGCCCCACCGCGTTCATCGCGTCGAGGGCCGCCGCTGCCGCCTGCGCCCGCTTGCGGGTGGTTTCCGCCACCTCGATCAACTGGCGCATCACCCCGGTCTGGTTGGGGGTGCCATCGGCACGGACGTTGCCGGTCCGCTTGTACAGCGCTTCCTGGGCGGCCAGCTCCGCCTGCGCCGCCGCTGCCGTGTCCTGGGCGGCGGCCACCTCGTTGCGCTGTTTCTCCAGCAGGGCGTTCGCCTGTTCACGGGTGGCGGAGGTCAGTTCCTGCACCCGCTGCCGACCATCGGCCAAGGTGCGGTTGTAGGCTTCCTGCGCCTTGTCCGCTTCCGTGGTCCGGGCGGAGAGGTAATAGACGGCGGCACCGGCCGCCAGGAAGGCGGCACCCCAGGGGCCACCGACCAGACCCATGACGGACGACAGCCCGGCCCCCGCCCGCGACAGCAGGGTTGCGGCGGCGGTGGTGCGGGCGATGGCGGAGGCCTGCGCCTGCGATGCCATGTTGACGGCAATCGACGCTTGCGCGACCCGTTCGTCGGCAGCGGCACGGGTGAGGCGGGCCGCCGTCAGAGCTTCTTCCGCCTGGGTCAGGCGGGCGGTCTTGCCGATGGCGGCATCCAACGCCACCGCGGCTTCATACTGGGCGGCACGGGCGGCCAGATCGGACCGGGCCTTGACCGCAGCCGCTTCGGCGGCGGCAAGATCAGCGGCGGCGGCCTGGGCAGCGGCGGCAGCCCCGGCCCGAAGCGCCGCCTCCTTCTGCAGCACATGGCCGGTGTTCTTGACCAGTTCACCGCGCAAGGCGATTTGCGCCTTGGCGAACTCCAGCCCGGCGGCGACCGCCGGCACCAGCCCGCGCGCGACGTAGACCGACGCCATGGCCGTGCCGACCGCCGTCACCCCGGTGGCGACGGCGTTCAGGTTCTCGCCCAGCGCCTGGATGCCGCGAGCCAGGGTCGTGGTGGCCCCGGCCGCTTCGTTCGCCTCGCCGATCAGCTTGCCCATGGCGTTGTCGAGGATGGCGAGCGACCGGCTGATGGTCGGCACCGTCTTGTCGAACTCCGCCTGGATCTTGGGAACCTGCCCAAGGAAGGCGTCGAAGAACTGTTTGTTGCTGACCTTGCCGTCGTTGATGAGCTGTTTCAGGCGCGAGACGGAGCCGCCCGCTTCGGTCAGCCCATCGGCGACCGCCTTCGCCACCCGTGGGGCCCCGTCGAGGATGGAGTTGAATTCCTCCGCCTGAACGCGGGCGGAGCCGAGCAACTGCCCGAGCTGCTGCATCGCCCCGGAGGCGGCGTCCGCGCTGGTGGCGGAGACGGCGAGCGCCTGGGCGACGCCGCCGGAGAAGCGGGTCAGTTGTTCCTGGGACGCGCCCAGCTCGCCCGCCGCCTGGGAGGCGCGGCTGTAGACGTCCACCACGGACGCCATGGACACGCCCGCCTTCTGGGCGGCCTGGAAGAGCTGTTCCTGCGTCGCCTTCATCTGGCCGGCGTCCTGCGCCACCTGCCGCAGGCGGTTGCCGACCTGGGTCCAGGCTTCGGCATAGTCCTTGGTCTTGGCCGCTATGGCGGCGAGACCGCCGATGCCGATCACCGCGGCGAACTGGTTGAGCCGCTGCGTCACCAGGGCGGCGGAGCGGTTGACCCGCTCCATCGCCTGATCCATCCGGCCCGCTGACGTCGTCAGCGCCCGTTCGGCGCGGGCAACCGACTGCTCCGCCGACCGCATGCCACGGTCAAGCCCGCCGGTATCGGCGGTCAGAGAGACGGAAAGGCCTTCGAGTTCAGCCATGGACGGATTCCGGATGGAGGAAGGGCGCCGCGGCATGGCCGGGCACCCTGCTGGTCGGACTCAGGCTGTCGGCTTCCGGTAGCGTGGATTGCTCCGGAGGATGGCGATCAGCCGGTCGGCGGCTTCTTCCTCGGACGCGGCGGAGGGGGCTTCCTCCTTCTCCGCGCCCCAAGGGTTGGTTTTCTTCAGGAAGTCGACGCGACCATCCAGGGCCAGCTCGATCTGGGGTATGGGGGTGTCCCAGAAGACATCCGGCACCCATCCGAGCCAGCCCGTCGCGTACTTGAAGAGTTGTTCCAGATATGCGTCGAGGGTCAGGCCTCGCCGTTTCCCTCGTCTTCCTCAACGTCCTCGGTGGACGGCATGTCGTCCGGCCGCTTGCCGCCGTTCATCAGGATGACGATGAACTCGACCAGGGGGGCTGCCAGATCGCTGATGCCGGCGCTGTAGACCTTGTCGTTCAGGCCCTTGGCCGCTTCGCCGCGGATACCGGCACCGGCTGCGATCACGAAGGCGGCGGCGGCGATGTCATGGCTGGCGATGCGCGGCACCGCTCCCTGCAGGCCTTCGAAGTGGGTGCTGATCGCCATCGCGGCGCGTGGGGTCGGCTTCAGCACGACCTTTTCGCCGTCGAGGGTGATGGTGACGGTGCCGGAATTCAGCTTGGACATGGTCGAAGTTCCTCTTGGTCAGGGGGAAGAGTGTCAGGGCGGATGAAAAAGGCCGGTGGCGCCCTGACTCGCCACCGGCCCGCTGAACCGCCACCGGAGCGCAGCCCCGGCCGGCGGTATGCCGTCAGGTTCCGCGGGCGCCTTCGATGATCCCGCCGTCGATGCCGATGTTGATCACGGCCTTCACGACCTGATTCGCGTCGCCGAACTGGTTCTTGTAGGAGAAGATTTTCGCCGGATAGCAGAAGCGGGTCGGCTTGGCGCCGGCACCGGCCGGCTTGTCGTTCAGCTCGACCTTGATGTTCACGTTCTCATAGCTGTCCAGGCCAGCCAGGACATCGCCCTGACCTTCGTCATCCGGGTTGCGGGCGACGGTGATGGAGAAGGTGCCATTGTCCAGAGCGCCCTTCAGACGGTGGACGATGGCTTCGTCGATGGTGGTGTAGGTCACTTCCTGGAACTGCGCGCCGAACTCGCCGACGTCCAGCAGGTTGCCGACCTTCACCCATGTCAGCGCATCGTATTCGGTCAGCGTATCGCACGCGGTGCCGGCTTCGATGTAGACCTTCATCTTCGCGGTGGAAATCGCACCCATGGGGGTTCTCTCCTTAGAAAAAGAGCCGCCCCATGGGCGGCCCGGAAGCTCCGGCAATGCCGAAGACGGTCAGGCGCTCTGCAGCAGAGCGCGGAAGCGGATCACGCCGTGACGGGTCAACCCGTCCGGCTCCATGAAGAGGGCTTCGAAGGCGAAGCGCAGGGTCACCAGTTGCTGACCGTCGACCGGTAACGGCTGCTGGTGCAGCGCCGCCTTGATCGTGCCCATCAGCTCCTTCGTCTCGCGTTTGCCGGCATAGCGGCTCCAGACGTGGATGACGGTGTCGATCTCTTCGGCTTCGTCATCGCCCAGCATCGGCCAATCGGTGACGGTGTCATCGCCGATCACGACATAGGGGAAGGCCTGCCCCTGCGGCACGTCGTCCAGCACCGGCACGGCATCGCCCAGCGCCGTCTTCAGCGCGGCGAACAGGGCCTTCTGAAGCGGCCAGGATGCGGCGCTCACGACTTGCCCCCTTGGCGGGCGGCGGCACGCGACAGCGCCTCATTCACCGCGGCGCGGATCAGCTTGACACTCTGCGCCCGATGCCGGCGGTAAGCCGGGAACAGGAAGGGCTGGGCTGGGGCGCCGGGATGGTGGATCACGCCGCCGTCCGACATCCGGATGTCGTGGGGGGCCGCGCCGAACTCGACCAGATGGATATGGCGGGCGCGGCGCTTGCCCCAGGAACCGACACGGGCCTGAAGACCGTTCCGGCTGATCATGAGCCGCAGCTTCCGCTTCAGCTCCCCGGTGGCGTAGGGGTGTTCCGGTCCCGGCGCAGCGGCCAGGGCGTCGGCGTAGATCACCGCGCCAGCCTGGGCCACAGCCTGGGCCACCCCCGTCTTGATGTCGATCGGAAGCTTGCGCAGTGCCGCCTGCAGCGACCTGCCGCCGGTGATCTTGCTGGCCATCAGAGGGCACTCCACAGCTTGAAGCGGACGCGCCCACCGACCCAGAGCACGAGCCCGGCTTCCGGCCACCACCATTCCAGGCGGATCACGCCGAACCGTGCAGTTCGGATCAAGGCAAGTTTCATGGCGCAACCCCCGCTTCGGCGTCGATGGTCATGAAGGCTTCCCGTCGGCCGGCATCGGCGATGAAGCGGATGTTGTGGGTCCGGCCCCGCCAGACGATCCTCATGCCGGCGTCGAGCCCGTCCCGGTGCCGGACCTTGAAGCGCATCATGGTGGCAGATTCGACCTGCCGGGCCTCGGCGCGCTCACGGCCGGAGACCGGCCAGACCTTAGCCCAGACGGTGGCGACCAGCGCCCAGGCCTCGACCGATCCGCCACCCTCATCCGGGACGCGGGTCTTGGCTTCGATCTGGATCCGTTGGTCCAGATCGCCGGCACCGGCGGTCTTCATCATTCAACCCTCCAGCCAAGCGGGATCGGGGCGGCCCAACAGGTCAGCCGTCCAGCCCGACAGCGAGCGGACCCGGCCGTCGAATTCACCGCGGGCAGCGCGGCGCCACTCCAGACGGTAGCCGACGAACCCCGGTCCGGAGCGGCGCGCGCCGTCATAGAAGTGCCGCCCGTTGTCGATCGGCACACCAGCCAGCACGACGCGTTTATGTCCGAGCCGATGCAGGGCGATGCGGACGGCGAAGAGACCGGAGGAGCCGGACAGCTCAAGGTCCGTCACCACCCGGTCGATCCGGACGCCGTCGGCGGCGTCAAGACTCCAGGTCTGCCCCTCGAACGGCAAGCCTCGCGTCCTACGCTCATCGACGAAGGCGCCGAGCCGGTCGGGGTGGAGCGTGGCCCAATGGTCGAGCCGCCCGGGGTAGAAGGCGCCCGCCCGGTTCACCGCCATCACCGGGCCGGGCCAGTCGCCCAGCGCGGCAACGTCCGCCGACAACGCGGCCCCGGAACCAAGGATCAGCAGCGGCTTCATGCGAGGGGTATCCAGCGATAGGCGCCCAGCAGCCGGTCAACCGTCGGATTCATGGTGTGGGTAGCGCCGATGATTGCGCCCTCCCGGACCGCGTAGAGGTCGCCCAGGATCAGCAGGATGGCGACCTTCACCGAAGGCGGCACCGGCACCTCGGCGCCATCGGCATCGGTCCAGGGCACTGGCCGGCTGAGATGCTGCACGGCGGCGTCCTCGGCCGCCGCCAGCTTCAGCGCGATGTCGGCGTCCTCATCCGCACCGTCGACGCGCAGATGCGCTTTCGCCTCTTCCAGGGTGACGATGGGCATGGATCACCCCTTGGTGGTGTAGGGGACACCCCGCCCGGTCGCCGACGGCTTCCCAGGTCGCAGATCGCGCATGACGCGCTGGGTCTGTTCGACGGGCGCCGGCTTTGCGACGCCTTCCCGCTCCGGCGCGCTCGCCATTACTGGGCGCCCCTGGCGACGCGCGGAGGGGTCACGGTGCGCCGCTGACCCTCGCTCGCCTCGGGTTCAGGCTTCACTTCAGCGGCAGGCTTGTTGCCGGCCGGGGCGATGTCAGGGGCCGCGCCCTCGCCACCGGGAGCCGGGGCAGTCATCTCCTCAGCGTCGGCCTTCGCGGCCTCATAGGTGATCCGCTCGGCCGCCACGATGCCCGCTGCTTGGGACACCAACTCGCCTATCGGCGTGGCGTGGTCGACCTCGATCCCCCGCTGCCGGAAGCCGGCCAGCAGGCTATCCAGCCCTTCGGCCAACTGTTCGGAGGGGATAAGCGGCCCACCCTCATTGCCATCGAGCGCGGTGGAGGCAACCGCCACGGCCACGCGCCTGGAAATGAAGCCGGCGGCTTGGGCATCGGGGAACGATGCCGTTTCCCCCGCGAGATAGGGGGTGTGGCTCTTGAGGAAGCGCACGAGCATGGTGAATGACGGGGCCTTTCAGCCCCGCCCCTCTGGTGTGGGTTGGGACTGGATCAGACCAGCGTGCCGCTGACCGGGTTCTCGGTTGCGCCGGCCAGGATGTAGGTCACCCCGAACTCGCAGACGTCCGTGTTGGCCGCCGACAGGTTCGGCGTCACCTGAAGCCGGACATACCGGTTGGTGCCGCTCAGGTCGAAATCCAGTTCCACCACACCGGTCACCGTTCCGCCGCCGCCCGGCCCGGTCGCGACCACGGTGGCCGGCAGCGCCGGGCCATAATCGTCCGCGCCGCTGCCGCCACTGTCGCTGGCGTCCTGAAGGTTGGCGGCGAAGGTCAGCGTCGCGGCGGCGGCCAGCGTGGCGGTGTAAGTCACCACAGCCTTGAGCGACGCGAAGCCCAAGCGGTCGACCCAGGCGCAGTTGACCTCGGTGTTGTCGCCGGCCCCGCCGGCCGTCACGTCGACGCCGGCAACGCCGTGGCGGGCGGCGATCAGCGCCGCCGCATTCTGCATGGATGCGTGCATGGTGATATGCCTCCCGCTCGGGTTAGTAGCTGACGCCGGTGATGCAGGAGCCGGCTTCCGGCCGCTCCAGCTTGCAGTCGGCGTACATCTCCATGTGGATGAGGATTTCGTTGGTCTGGGTCAGGAAATAGCTCTTCCCGTCGGCACCGACATAGCCGCCCTCCAGCGACACGCGGACCTCGGCGTCCGAGCCGTTGGCGACGATGATGCTCGGGCCGTTGAAGAACATGATCTCCGTGTTCGCCCCGCCCAAGTTCGTGGGGACCTGATTGGTCTCCATGATCGGATTGCGCAGCAGGGTGTTGTTGACGTCGATGCTCGGGTAAATCTTGTTCCCGTTCGGGTCGCGCAGGTCCGCCAGCTTCGCCACCGTGCGCGGCGCCATCACCCAGTAGCCGCTGGTGACGATGATGTTCGCCTCCTTCGGCAATGTCACGGCCTTGCGCAGATCCGCCTCGATGGACGCCGAACTGGTGCCGCTGATGGCGAACACGTTTCCGGCAGCGATCTGCGACCGCAGGCCGAGCGGAACATGCTCGGTGCCGCCGCCGCGCAGGAAGCCCGAGTCCTCGTTGACCGCCGTGCGCTCCTGCAGCCGGCGGACGACATAGGCTTCGAGGTTGCGCACCGCCGCACCGCCGTTGCGCGCCTGATCCAGCAGCCGACGGGAGATGACCGCCTCGATGGTCAGGCGCTTCGGATCGAGGCGGATGTCGCCGAACTTGAACTCGCCAGGAGTCGGGGCCGTGTTCTCGCCGGTCCACGAACCGTTGGGGGCCTGCGTCTCCTTCGGCAGGATCATGGTGCCCGGAACATTCAGGACCTGGGGCGACATTCGGCGCACCACCGTCATGTTCTCCAGGCCCCCGATGATGACCGAGGCGAAATCCGGGAGGGACAGCGCGCCACCGGCGGCGTAGTTGCTGAGGTTCATCGAGCGCTGGATGACGGCGACGGTGTCCTCGCCATAGACCTGACCCAGCCACTTTTCGGCGTTCAACTCGCCGCCGGTGTGGCGGACCATGATGTCGGCGAGCATGCGGCGCACCGGCGCCATCTTCACCACCTCCTCGCTGCCCTTCACGGTGGCCGGCAGCAAGGCGAAGGTGCCCTCCGGGGCGCTGCGGGGGGTGGCGCCGTTGGCGGCCATCGTTTCCATCGACACGGCGCGCTCCAGTTCCTCCCCCAGGTCCTTCGCGACCTGATGGGCGTCGGCATACGCCTTCTCGGCATCGGTCACGGCCTTGGTGGCGGCCTCCTTGCCCGCAGCATCGGCGGTGCGCAGGGCCGCCTTGGTGGTCGTGATGGAGTTGGACGCGGTCTTCGCCTTGTCCACCGCCGCGGCGAGTGCCTGGCGGATTTCCGGGATCGTCTTCATGAAAAGCTCCACGCAAAAAAGGCCGGGCGCGAGGTGCGGCCGGCCGGTCATCCGCCAGGAAAGCGGATCGGTTTCCCCTGCGATCAGGCGAGGGTGAATTCGAGGGATTTCAGTTCCAGCATCCGCAGATCGGCGGCCCTGGTTTCCAGATCGTCGTCCTCGGGCGCGACCTGTTGGATCACGCCGTCGATCAGGTCGCGGGCCTGGGTCAGGCTGGCCTCGTTAGTGCTGGACAGCACGCGCCCAGCCTTGACGGTAAGACTGGGAATGGCCTTCCCGTGCAGGGCGCCGATGATGTCCTTCAGGGTCAGCGGCGGGGCATCCTTGGCGACGTCGTCGCCCTCCTGCTCGCCCAGCTCGGCCAGCATCTCCGCGACCTCTTCCTGCGTCATGGCGATCAGCGCGGCGCCCAGCTGACGCAGCGCGTCCGCCAGCATGCCGGGCACGGCACTGCCGTCATCCTCCCAATCCGCCTCGGAAGCCGCGCTGCCCTGGATCCAGTTGATCTCCGACAGGGCGCTCGCGAGATAGCCGATGTGCCACAGCCCCTTGGCGGTCAGCGGCGGCGCGCCCTTGGCTACACCCCCCTCCACCGACTTCTCCGCCATGTTCGCGAGGCGGAGGATTTGCCCCCTCACACCCTTCTGCGCCGTCTTGGCGATGGCGCGGAATTCGCTTGCGAGCTTCTGCGGCACGGCGGCGGCGGCGCGCAGCTTCGCCAGCTCGGCGACATCGATCGATACCGTGCCGGACCGTTCCACCACCAGGGCGCTCCGGACGGCCGGGACCGACACGAAGGACAGCTCCGCCAGTTCGCAGGTCTCGTATTTGATCCCGCCGCCCAGGTTGCATCCATTGGCGTCGAACCGCGGAGGATTGGCCGGGTCCAGCGCCGACAGGTTCTTGCCCATGAAGCCGATGGACACGGCATTCACAACCTTGTTCTTCACACGGTTGTAAATCAGATCGGCAAGCTCATCCTCGCCAGCCGGCGGGAACTGGACCAGGGCGGTCAGCTTGCCGTCGGTGACGCCGATCTCGGCGCAGTGGGCAATCGGCCGATCCGGGTCGTGCTGCCACAGCACCACCGGGTTGGAGCGGTAGGCGGCGAGGTCGATGCCGGACTGAACCACCATGTCGCCGGCGCGGTCCACCTCGGGCGCCGAACAGATGACGCGGACCTGCCGAAGGTCGGCCAGGGTGGTGGCGGTGCCGCTGTGGGCCTTGCGCTGCATGCTCATTTCGGTTCCTCGGGGTTCGGAGCGGCGCCCGGCTCCGTCGGGCTCTTGCCGCCGGGCGGAGTGATGGAGACGACAGCGCCCTGCTGGTCCACATAGGCGGTGTTCAGCGGGCGCGCGAAGACGTTGCCGGCCGGGCTGGGGTTGTACCCCTCGTCGATGCGCCATTCGTTCGGCATCAGGGCGCCGGACTGGAACATGGTCCGGTTGCCTTCCTGGCGGGTCTTGAAGTCGGCGCGCAGCAGGCGGCGGACGTCGAACTCGACATAGACGCCATCCGGCAGGTTGAAGGCCCGCTCGAACTCGGCTTCGAATGCCTCCAGCATCGGCATGAGGGTTTGATCGTAATAGGTGCGGGTCAGCGCCTCCACGTTGTTGTTCGTCATCCGGTCCAGCATGCCGATCATGTGCAGCGGCACGCGGAAGCCGCGGGCAATCTCCTCAATGGTCAGCTTGCGCTGCTCTAGGAACTGCGCATCGACCGAGGTCATGCCCAGCGCCTGAAACTCCATTCCCTCTTCCAGAATGACGGTGGTTCCGGCATTTCCAGACCCGGCGTATCGCCCCCGCCAGCTATCTCGCAAACGGTCTGCGACATCTTTGGTCAGCGCTTTGGGGTGCTTAAGGACGCCGCCCGGCTGGGCGCCATTTGCCATGAGCTTGCCTGACAATTCCTCGCCAGCAATGGCAATGCCGATGGCCTCCCGCAACTGCGCCAGGGGTGACAGTCCGACGATGCCGTCGAATGTCATCCCGCGGACATGGAGGACGTCGTAATCCGGGACCATCGGCGGCACATTGCGGAGCATGGCATTCTCCAGCGTCGTCCGCCGGGAGATGGCGTAGAACAGGCGCCCGTCCATCGCCTCGTAGATCGTGACGCTTCCTGGATGCACCGGCCAAAGCCCAGTCGCATTCCCGAACCGGTCCCGCAGGATCACCGCGATGGCATTCCCCCTGAACCCCCAAGCCGAGAACATCGCGAGCAGAAGACTGACCGGTGTCATGTGCCGGTTCGGGCGACGGAGGATAGCGTGAAGCGGGTGGTCGGTCGCAGGCTCCCGCGAGCCGTCCGGCTTCTCGCGCCAGACCTGCGGCTTGAGTTTCGCCCCATCCTCGGCAATCACCCGAACGCAGGAATAGACCGCAGAGACGCGCATAGCCGTGGTGTCGGAAACCCGGACGCCGGAAGCCACGGGCGCCCCGCCCATCAACGACACAAAAAGATCGGAGGGATTCTGTGAGGAGCCGAGATCCTTCTGCACGGCAACATCCTGCTGCCGGTCGCGCTTTCGCTTTCCCATGGACGCCTCAAATCGTCAGGAAGCCATCGGCCCTTTCGGCCGACAAGTAGACGGATGTGCCGCCCTGCGACGCTGGATTGGTCGCCATCAACGCGACCGCGTCGAACGCCGCCATCAGGGCGTCGATCTTGCCCGCACCCGCTGCCTGCTTGGTGATGATCACCGCGTTGCCACGCGGCTCAACCTTGGCATTACCGACACACCAAGCCATCAGCGCTTGCCCAGCGTGTGTCAGGGTGCCGTCAACCAGCTTTCGCTCGGCCGTCTTGATGGCGCCGGTCAGTTTCCATCCCTGGCTGACACCAATCACTCGATCCTTGCCAGAGGGGTCTTCGTCTCCGCCGATCTTCCGCTCGGCCAGCGCATCAACGATGGCGCCAACGCCCATCGGATCGAGGCCGACCGACGCCAACAGACCGGAAGCGTCCACCTCGGCGATGATGTCGACAAGCTGCGTCACGTCGTCGGGCAGACTATCGACGATGGTCAGGTCGCCACCCTTCTCGAAGTCGATGAGTCGCGGCGCCTCTTCCTTCCGCCGGGCCAGCACACCGCGGTGCGCCCAGGCGTGGACCCACAACAGCCATCCCCGCGTGACCTTGTCCCGGCCAAGGATGGCGAGCCCGAGAAGATCATCCAGGCCGCCCCCGTCGATGCCGACGACCACCACCTCCGACCGCTCCAGGATCGCCTTGAGCGTCAGCGCCTTGTCGCCGCGCGCCTCCCAATGATCCGCGCCAGCCCAGCGGTCGGATCGCAGATTCAGGCCGATCTCGACGTTGAGGTGCTGGGAGGCGAACAAAGCCAGTGCCTCAGGGCCCTCGCGGTCAGCCTTCCCCATCTCTCGCACGAGGAAGTCGGTGTTGACCGATCGACCGAGGTTCGGGTTGACCAAGCCCATGTGCTTGGCCTTGGCCCACCCCTTGTCCTTGGCGATGTGAGTCGGCAGCTCGTAGATGACGGGCAGCAACGGCAGTTGCTGTTGCCCATCACGCACACGTCTGGCCGTTCCCAGCTCCGATCTGAACACGCCCGCCGGCGGCGTCTTGCTCTGCGTCGAGATTTGGAAGAGGAACCCGTCCGGCCGGGCCGCCAGGGCGCCGCGCAGCTCGACAAAGACATCGGCCGCGCGCGGCTTGCTGGCGAAGACGTGGGTCTCGTCGATCAGGATGAAGGTGGCTTTCGCTCCGGTCACCGCGTCGGTGTCGGCGGCAACGATCTTGATGGCCGCGCCGCTGATCCGGTGCGTGATCGTCCGGATATGTCGCTGCGGGTGGAACAGCTTCTTCAGCGCCTCATCGGTGCGGATCATGCCGGCGGCCTGCCGGAACGAGATGTCGGCGATCTCCTTCGTCGGCGCAACGAGCAACAACTCGGCCTCGGGCCGGCGGTTGATGATGGCCGCCGTCACCATCACTGCTGCTGCGTTGGTCGATTTGCCGTTCTTCTTGGGCACCAGGAGAAACACCTCTTGGATCGCGCGGCAGTGCGTTACCGGATCGTAGGACCCAAACAACGCCGAGACGATGTCGCGGAACCAGTCCCCCGTCGCTTCAGCCAGCGTCGGCGTGCCGATCACATCGGGTAGGCGGAGCCGGTTGAATATGCGAACGGCCTTGGCCGCCTCCTCCCGGTTCAACGGAAGGTCGGGCACCAGCGACCGACCGGAGAGGATTCGGTCCTCCCAGTCGAGACAGGCGGTGTTCCAGCCGGTCATCAGTTCGGCCTCGCGCCGTTGAAGGCGAGATCATCACCCCAAGCATCGGAGGAGGTTGCGGCGCGAGCATCCTCGGCGGCCTTCTCCTTCTTGCCCTTCTCCTCCGGTGCCGCGACCGGGCGGAACATGCCGAAGTGCTGGCCGATCTTCACCAGGGCGCCCAGCTTGTCGTGCATCCGCACTTTCAAGGTGCCGTCCTTGGTCTGGGAGATCTCCAGAATGGCCGCCGCCGCAGTATCCGAAAGCTTGGCGCTATCGGTGATCACCACCTCGTTGCCAATCTCCAAGACCGGTTCTCCGGTGTCCGGATCTTCTGCAACCTGCCGAACGTTCGCGCGCCACTGCACGACCTGCCGGATGTCGCTGAAGCCAAGTTTCGCAAGCTCAGCAATCACCATCTCGGGGGTGACGCCAGAACGCGTGGAGACAATTTTCCTACGCCGTTCCAGCTCCGCGACCACCTTAGCATGGGTTAGCAAACGGCTTGCCTCGACGGCGGCATTTTTCTCGCTGTAACCGGCCGCGATAGCCGCCTGTTTCCCATTAGGATCAAGGAGATAGGCTTCAACGAAGCGGCGCTGCTTTGGCGTCAGAGACATTAGCAAATTCCTCCAGCCATCGTTGGCGGGGAAAAATTCTGCGCGTGGGAGGGGACGCGGTCCGCCGGTCGGCCGCCCTTGGGGTTTCAACCACCCCCTACCCATGGCCGCAAACGGCGTGCCAGATGCCCGCCCTCAGGCGGACCGCGCGAACCCATGATCCCTGGCCGTCCGCCCCGAGTGGCAGGGCTTGCACAGCACCCGCAGGTTCGAACGCTCCAGCCGGAGGTCGGGCCTGTCGGTGATGCTCTCGATGTGGTCCACCTCAGCAACCGGTGTGGTGGCTGTGGCCTCGCGCTTGCGCAGCACGACGATGGCGCCGCAAGCCTCACAGCGGCAACCCCGTTCGATCACCACCGCATCTCGCAGCTTCTCCCAGTCACGGTCGTAGCCGCGCTGATGGGCCGAACCGCGAGTCTCGTCATGGCGGCGCTTGCGATCCTGTTCCGATGCGGCGGGCGCTAGAGCCTTGCCGGTGCGGGTGTCCAAGATGGACAACGGAGAGCGCAGGGAGCGGAGCCGCGAAGCCATGGATCAGCCTTCGGTCAGTCGCTGTGACGTGGCTGTGAAGCTATCCATCGCCCCAGTCGGCATACGACCGTCGATGCGCTCCAGGGCCGGCCCGATCATCTGGGTTGCGTGGCGGTACGCCTCACACTGGGCGACGCAGTCAATCAGGTCCGCGGCGTCGGCCATGGACTGCGAGAGGGGCTTGCGATCCATGGTCACCGACCTCCGTCAATCATCTTGGCTGTGGCATACAGCGCGGTGTGAGCGTCAAGTCGAGCGGCGAAGGCGTCCTCCGCATCCTGCCGGGCAGCCTGGATGCGAGCCGCATCACCCACGGTCAGCGCCGACTTGAACAGGAGCATGCGGGCCTCAACGGCGAGGTCGGAGGCCACAGCGGCGTCGGCGGCCTGTTTGATAGCGAAATTGCTCATGGTCAGCACATCCGCTCCACAATGCCGGCCGGCGGACGGGCAATGATGACGGCATTCTGCTCCACGAGCCGCTCGACCTGTTCGGCCAGAGCATTGGTGGCCTTCGCCTGCTCCGTCATCGAGGCGATGACGAGCTGGAAGGTCTCGTTGCCGGGGCCGGGCTGCGGACGGCGCGTCCAGATCCAGGCGACCGCGATGCAGGCAATGCCGATGACGGCAGCGACCTGGGCGGCGGGGGACAGGATGGAGATACGGGTCAGCGTTTCCCCAACATCGGGGATCGGTAAGGGCAGATTGTCCATGGAGGCGATCCCCAAAAGCAAAACGCCCCGCACGGGCTAGCCCGGCGAGGCGCAGAAACACTTTTTGTGAGTGTCATAAGTGGTAATTGAAAATTTTATCGGGGTCAAGTGCCAGTCGATGGCTTGCCGCTTGCCGCCGCACGAGCCTCAGCCGCTCCCCAGGCGTCTGCATCGGTCACACCGAAGTCGACAGCCTCCCCAACTCTGCCCATGCGCTGCCGACGGCTTTCCGGGTCGTAGCCGTAATGCCACGCCAGCACCCCCAAGGCCGCCACCAAGACGCCCTTGGCCGCCGTCGGGTTAAGGCTGCGCCCTGTGCCGAAGATGGTCCGCTCGGCGTGCTCCTTGACCGTCATCCCCTGACCGAGGATGTCCCATACGGCGTTCGCGGCCGGGCTGCCCATCCCGCCGAGAGCGCGGACTGCAGAGCCCACATCTTCCCGCGCCCGGTAGACCTTGGCCGGTTGGTCCCGAAGGGCACCACCGCCGCCGCGGGACAGGTCGGCCGCCTTGAGGGGGTCAAGGTGCGCGATGCCGAAGCTGGTCTGGAAGTGCTCGCCAGCTTCGACATGCCACGCCTGGATTTCCTCCTTCCGCTGGAGGGCGTGGAGGATATCCACGACGCGGTACGGGCTGCCCACTCCGCCGTCTGCGTCGATCACGCTGCGGTCGTGGGACGGGCGCAGGATCGCAGAGCCGGCGTGCTCCACGGCCTTGTGCTGGCCTCGGATGGCGAGGGTTTCGGGATCGGGGGGAGCGATGCGCTCCCGCTTGCGCTGCCCAGGCAGGGCGGCGTTGGTGGCCTTGGTGCGGCTCATTTCGAGGCCTCCGCAACAGTCGCGGGATGGGGGATGATGGTGGCAGACGCGCCCTTGCGCCGGGGGGCGGCGACAACTTCGACCGCGTCCACATCGAGACAGACCCGCAGGTCCTGATCGTGATGAACGCGGAGGCGGTCAGCGATGACCATGGTGGGGGCGGTGATGGTGGCGACCCCATCCGCGACGCTGACCGTGCAGGGCTTCAGCCATGTGGTCCACTGCGTTGCGGTGAAACGAGCGGCGTAGGGCTCCGGGGCGCGGGTCTCATCCGCCACTTTTGACGGATTGCGCCGGGCGGCGGATATCGCGGCCCGAACGTCCTTGTCGATCAGCTCCAGGGAGACCGGCATGCCGACGCGGGGTCGCTTGGACAGCCGCTCGAACTGGCGATCGATGGCCTCGGCGATGGCCTGGACAGCATCCGCGTCCGACAATCCAGCGCTTCCGGCCAGCTCCAACCAGCCTCGGATGACCACCTCGTCGCCGTCGTGGCGGTCACGCTCAACGGCATCGAACCAGTTTTCCGCAGACCGCGCAACGGCGGAAAACACGGTTTCGACGGAATCAGTCAAATCCCCGTCAGAAATTCCGGCCGGCTGGCAAAGCGCGTCCTCGCGCGCCTTAGCCGCCGCCGAAGGAGATTTATCTCCTGAGGCAAGGCTAAGATCTCCCTGTCTCTGTCCCTGTCTCTGTCTCTTGCGATCCTGCCGGGAGTCCCGACCGTTATCCTGCCGGGAGTCCTGCCGGGATTGCCGATCATCATCTTGTGGGACTTCGTTCGGGAGATCGGCCGGGACATCCTGCGGGACTGCCGACCGGTTTCCCGTCAGGATTGCCGGCGGCTTGCGCTTGGTCAGCGCCTTGGACTGCGGATTGAGTGCCGTCAGGAACCGCCGCGCGGTCGCAACCTGTTCATTTATCTGGGTTGCGTCGAACTCGATGCCCCAACGCTTGGCGTTGCCAGCACCGCTGCTCAACCGCTGCGCCAGCTTCTCCAGCCACGCTTCCAGGGCCTTCTCGGCAACGATGGGGTGATAAAGGCGCCCATCGGCGCAGAGTATCCAGCCGCGCAGTGCGCCGGCCCTGCGCAGCTTGGCCCAGGTTTTCAGATCTCGACCGTAACCGAGCGTCTTGCACAGCGCGCCATCGTCGTTCGGCAGGCTCGCGGCCGGGATTTGGTGCCATCCTTTGCACCATGACGCGACGCCAGCCCGGAACGACTCGGCATCCTCAAGCGCCATGATCTCGCTATCGAGCAGGCGAGCGACCTCCAACGGCATGAATTTGAAGTCGGTCAGGTCCACTTCGGCCGGAACCAGGGGATCCGGGAGGGTCGTTTCGGCCATGTTTAGCCTCCCACGGTAATGGGCGTCGGATCGGTGACCGGCGCGTTGATGGTGTCGATTGAGGGGGTGAGGATGACGCCCAGGGCGGAACACCACCGGAACATCGCGAAAGCGCCCGGCTCCGAGTCGCCGTTCTCCCAACGCTCCAGAGAGCGCAGGCCGAAGGCACCCATGCGGGCTACATCCTCCTGACGAAGCCCCAGCTGAAGCCGGCGGCGGACAAGCAGCGTCCGCAGGCGGCTCCAAGCACTCATGGGGTTGGTGGCGGCGCCCTGGCTGGTCATTCCACCATCCCCAAGGCTTCCTTGTAGAGTTCGAGGATGGCTTCCTGCTCCTGGCGGTCGGCCTTGTCCATCTTCCGCAGGCGGATGATCTGCCGGATGATCTTGGTGTCGAAACCGGTGCCCTTCGCCTCGGCGTAGACTTCCTTGATGTCGTCCTGCAGCCCCTTCTTTTCCTCTTCGAGACGCTCGATGCGCTCCACGAAGGACTTCAGGCGATCCGCCGCGATGCCGCCGACGTCGCAGCCAGCGCTTCCGGAGTTGTGTCCCATGCCGGTCATAGCGGTAGCTCCTCTTCCATCGAATCGAAGTCGCAGGACATCGGGTCGTCCATATCGGCCATCATCTCGTCGATCTCGGCGGGGGTGATCGGGCGTGCGCCCGTGATCCGCTTCGCCAGCGCCCATTCGGCGTCGGTCATCGTGCGGGGCTTGCCGGACCAGCGGACGCACCAGCGAAGCTCGTCGAGGGCGGTACACTCGTCCCACTCGGGCTCTTCGCCGCCGGACATGCGCCCGACCATCGGCGTGCCTTTGAGGGGGTGGGATGGCGGGTTCATGTAGACCCACCCGCGACCGTCGGCGGCGGGCTTCTTGTGCTGGTGCTGGCCAATGCAGCGGGCATGGACAGACCGGCCGCGCTCCCAACAGGATCGGTCCATGATGAGGGTCCCGCCGATGTAGTTCTCCCCCTTGGTTGCCAGGAACATTTCGTCCGGCCCGACACCGAAATGGGCCAACAGCGGGGCGGCCTTCTTCGACAGCTTCTTCAGGATCCGGAGGTTCATGACAGCGCCTCCCGACGGCTTTCCAGGCGCGCCTCAATGGCGGCCGCAACCGCTTCATCCATCCGGGCCAGCCGGCGAACGAGCGGGTCCGGATGCCAGCCCCAGACCCACTTGTCGCGCCCCTTGCGGCCCGTCCTGGGATCGGTGGACGAGGCGCCACGAGAGAAGGCGAGCCGTACCCATCCGTCATGCCGGTAGAGGTCGCCGCGGTGGAGGACGGCGTCCTGGTAGCTGATAGCCCACTGGTAGCCACGGGTGGCGCACAGGGCCGGATAGACCGTCATCCGCCACAGCCGGAGGATGGCGCGGCACCAGTCAGGAGCGGCGGCGCAGACGCGGCCAAGCTCGAAGGCTTCGGTGCGGGAGAGGCCGGCGGCGCAGCGGGGCGTCATCAGCGCACAGGAGGCGGTGACCGCCACCAGCTGCCCGTTGTGGCGCATGCCGAAGAACCAGTCGTCGCCGTAGCTGGGGCGCAGCCACGGTCCCATCTTGTGGCCCCAATCGGTGAGGCACTGGTTGAGGTCGCCCAGGTCGATCGGGTCGAAGGACACCAGGGGCGGGGCGAAGGAGAAGTTCATCCCTTATGCCTCCTTCGGCAGGGTGTGACCGACTGCGCCAGCGCCTTCGGCGGTGACGTAGAACCAGTCGGACGAGGGGGTGGCGCGCTCCAGAAGGCCGCGGCGGGCCATGTCGATGCACAGCTCGCGAGAGGCAGAGGTTTCGGGCGCGTTGAAGTGGTTCCGATAGGGCTTGTCCGAGTAGGAGAGACCCAGGGCGCCGATGATGATCTTCCGTTCGGGATCGGTGAGGGTCATGCCGTCACCTCTGCCTTCGCCGGCTGGTCACCGGTCAGCTTCTCCCGTGCGCGGTCGATGGTGCGCTGGATGTCGTCCAGGGCTTCGAGCGCACGCTCGGCGGCCATGCTGGCGTCCAGACGGGACAGGCGGGCCTCCGCCTCCCTGAGATCGCGATAGCCCGGCCAGCGGGACTCCAAGCCCAGCAGGGCCGCCAGCCTCTGCCAGACCTCGGCCGTCTGCGTGGCGTAATAGCCCAAGTTTCGGACCTGCCACACATCGGAGCGGTCGAAGGTGGCGCAGTCGGTGTCCATCCCCAACGCTGCGGCGATCTCGCCGGCCGCCTTGGCAATGGCCTCCCGGTTGGTGAAGACGGCGGCAACGTCTGCGCCCAGCTCCTTCGCCAGACGGTCACGCACCAGCCAGTCGTGAGCCTTGCGGGGTTCGGCCTTCCGGAACCGCTCGGCCCGCTCGATGCCGTCGAACAGCATCTTCTGCCAGGCCTGGAGGGGAAGGTTCTCGACCGGACGGAGCGTCGGAGCCTTGACGGTGCGCCAGCCGTTCGGACCGCGCGCCATGAGGCCACAGCCGGCCGGGATATCCTGCTTGCCGATCAGCCCGGCCGGGGTGGCGAAGATCACGGCGGAGGCGAACGGCAGATAGGTCTGCCACTTGCCGTGCGTGACATCGGCGCGGAAGTCCGAGACGGACACCTTGCACTCGTAGGCGATCGGGCAAAACCGGCTGTAGGTCGTGGGCAGGCAGTAGACATCGGGCCGGGGGGAGCCGGACGGGCCGAGCTGCATGTCCGTGAAGGTCAGGCGGTTGCTGTAGCCCACATGGCCCGCCAGATCGTCGGCCAGAGCGTCATGGGTCCATTCGGTGGTGGGGGTGGTCATGCGCCCCTCCCGTCGTTCAGGGTGGAGCCGAGGGCGTCGGCGCCTCGGGCGACCGCCATAGCGCGGTAAACGGCGGCAAGAAGCTCGTCGTGAGCGTTGTGGTTCGGTTTGCGGGCGACTCCCGACGCGACGGAGGCGCGGAACGCGGCGTGCCCAGCACCCAGCATTCGCTGGGTGATGGCGGGTGCCCGGCACGGCACGTCCAACTCATCCCGCTGAAGGCTGGCAACCCACTTCCGGAAGCCCTCCAGAATGGGCGCAGCGTTCTCGTCGGAGGCCCAGCCGCAGAACCCGATGAAGCCGTCTGACTGGAAGGTCACCGCCTCCCGGCTGCGGAAGTAGAAGCCCCGGCACCGCAGCTCCGCCTGGATGGGCTTCTCGCCCTTGAAACGGAGGCTGAGGGAGCGGTTCATCCGGTAGTCGCGAAAAAGGGGTTTCGCCCTCAGCTCCGCGTCGATCAGGCTGACGAGGCGGTGGAGCAATTCGTGGGTCAGGACGCTGTAGTCCAGGCCGCTGGAGGCCCAGAGGGCGCGGGCTTCGTCTCGGGTCATGACCGACCCCTCTGGCTGGCGAACTGGCGATCTTCCCATTCCGTGAGGGCCGGGTTGTGGAAGTGGAGCGGGCCGCCGGTCAGTACGGCGCCAAGCTCGTATTCATCGACAGCGCCGCCCTTGCACTCGTATTCATCGGAGCAGTCGCGGGTGACTTGGCAGCGGGTCTCCGCCTCCTCGTACGTGGAGGCGCCGCACACAGAGCAGGTGCCGGCGATGAAGCGCGGTGGGGCTTTAGCGTGGTCAGCCATTGGCGGAGCCCTCCGACTTGGCGTCCGCCACCAGCGGGCGCACATAGGCCAGCACCAGATCGCCATCCTCGCTGTCCCAGGCGCCAACGAGCTGGTAGCCGTCCTTGTCGACCTGGGGCGGGCACGCAGCCTCCAGGGCCGCGCCGAAGGTGTCGTCGATGACCATGTCGCGGAGGCCGTCGTCCCACTCCTCCACCTTCAGGCGGAGGTCGAAGCCGTGGCTCTTGGCGATCAGCTTCAGCTCCTTGCTGGTCATCTCGTCGTCGCCGTCCAGCATGGCCGGGCCGAACCGGCCTTCGGGATAGTCGATGCGGCGGAGCGGGTCGTAAGCGGGGGTGGCGGTGGGATTGTCCGGCAGCAGCCCGGCGGCGTGCGCCTTGGCCAGCAGTTGGCCCATGCACCACAGGCTTGCCATGGCATCGGCGCCAGGATCGGCGCTTTCTCTGACGAAGTTGTTCAGCGTGTTGCGCGCGCGGACCATCTCGTTCGCCATCTCGCGAGCGATCTCTTCGGCGAGACGGGGGCTCGCGCCATGCCCGCCAGATGTGGCGGACGCCTCGGCCGGCGTGACGCTCCACCCATGGAACCACGCGAAGGCAGCATAGGCGGCCACGTCGATGGGATCGCCCTTGTGGACGTGGCGGAGCAGCTCGGCCGCCAGTTCGCCGCGCCAGTCCGGACGCATCCAGTTGGCCGTCCAGCCGTGCTTGACCTCGAAGGCGCGGAGCTTCTTCGCCATCGCCTCGGCGAAGTCGCGGACCAACGTGGCGGTGTTCGGGTGGAGGCCCTCCGGGATCATAAAGCCGACGCGATAGGAGGCGGCCAGCGCCTGGGGTGATGCGGAGACCGGGGCGGCCGGCAAGTCCGGCGTCTTCTTGATGGCCCAGGCCTCCATCCGGTCAGCATGGGCGCGGGTAACGAAGAGGATGTCCGGCTTTGCGCCGGCGGCCTCCGCCAGATCGGCCCAGGCGCGGACTGCGGCAGCGCCAACGGCGTCCTGTCCGCGGATCAGGAAGACCGGTTCATCGGCCGGGATGATGCCGGCGGTGTCTTGGATGCGGTCGTAATCGGCGCGTGCGTGCTTCATGTCGGGATACCTCAGTTCGTCCGGACGGGGCGCCAGTGCGTGGGCGCGGCGTCGGGATCGGATTCGTTCCAGGTGAAGGAGTGCGGGCCGGGGAAGTCCGGCGTGACCCAGAAGCCGACGACGCCGGGGAACAGCGGGTTCCTGGCATCGGCCTTCCAGCGCATCTCGACAGAGGCCTCCAACTGCCCCTTGGCGTCGAAGGCGGCCAGCTTGACCAGCGTCCCGTCTCGCGGCGCGGTGCTGATGGGCAGGAAGTCAGCCGGGGGAGCGCCGTCAGCGTAGGGGTAGACGTAGGTGAGTGCCTCGGCGACGTGCCGCCGGATGGTCATCCGAGCGCCATCCATCGCGGCAATGGTGTGAGCGACCCGGACAACTCTTGCCGCGCCAGCCTCGTCGATGACGCCGTGGAGCTTCCCTTCGTCCAGCAGCTGACGGGCGGGATGGTCCACATGCAGATCGGCCACACGGGGCTTGGTCGCAGCGATCCGGGCGGTGTGGCTGGCGGTCCGCTCGGCCGGCGGCGGGAGCATGAAATCCACGTCAGGGATGGCGCAGTAAACCGCGACCTCCGGGGCGTCAGCAGGGGACACCATCGTCACAGGCACCCCGGACTGATGGAAGGCAATCGCCAGCAGGCCGAGGAGGTGCCGATCGGTATCCGTCTCCCCCATCAGCGCCGCGGTGTGGTTGCCGATGGCGGCGATCTCCATGGCCCGCTTGGCGATCTCGCAGCCGGGGATGTCCTGGATGGAGAGGGTGCCGGCGGCGGCCTGAGCGGTCAGCCGGGCAAGGGTCTCCGCCGGGGTGGGAGGCGGACGGTCGAAGAGCGACCCAACGCCCTTGATCGACTTCACCATGATGCCTCCACCAGATCGAAGAGCGACCCGTAGGCGCTGAGCTTCTCCTCCTCGGAGAGGAACTTGGCGCCCTGGCGGAAGTAGGTCGGGTTCAGCTCGGTGCCGATGAACTTGCGGCCCATGGACAGGGCGGAGACGCCCTCCGACCCGATGCCAGCGTAGGGGGACCACACGACATCTCCCTTGTTCGTGTACAACTCCAGGGCGCGCTTGGTGATGTTCAGCGGCATGGGGCAGAGGTGACGCTCGGCCCGGTCGTCCTTCGCCACTGCGACGTTCAGCACGTCGGTGGTGGGGAGGTCGCCATCACCGCGGCCGGGCTCCCGCAGGTTCCAGACCTGGGAGAAGGGTGTCGACCGCGGATCGCCGTAGGGCAGCCACAGGTCGATGTCGTTGGTCCGCCAGACCGGTGAGGCGAGGTCCTGCCAACGAGCGAGCGGCACAACGGCCTTCGGGTGGGTGACCGGGCGGACGAGGTCCTCCTCACCCGGCTTGGCCCATTTCCGGTAGACCATCAGGTACTCGGGCATGCCGACGCGGCAGAAACTGGAGTCGCCCTGGAAGGTCTTCCACAGCAGGCCGTGGGCATTGGTCTTTGCCCGCTCCAGCACCGGGTCCCGGTAGATCGTGATCCGGCAGTGGAAGGAGAAGCCCTCCTCCTGATGGACCTTGGTGCAGCCGTCGGAGAAAGCGCGGAGACCGGCGGAGCCGTCCTCGCTGCTGTTCTGGTAGTAGACCAGATCCTTGACGTGGATCGCCGTCAGCCGGCCTGGTCGGAGGACGCGGAACTTCTCCCGGACGAGATGCCGGTAGTGGTCGAAGAACTCGGCGTCGGTGGCGCAGTTCCCGTGATCGGCGACCGATTCGGAGTAGACGTAGAGGTTGCTGAACGGCGGGCTGTAGACGGCCAGATCGACACTGTTGTCGGGCAGGTTGCGGGAGAAGGAGACGCAGTCCGCGTTGTAGAGGTTCCAGGCGTTGCCGGCGGCCTGATCGAGGACGAGCGGGGGGATTTCCGGCGCGGCCGGGGCGCGAACGTGGGGCTCGGTGGTGGCGGGGGCTAGCGCCTGGGTGACAGATTGCGTTGCGGCCTTCGTCAGCTTGGCGTGCCAGAGGGCCATCTTGTCCTGCCCCGTCTTGGCGTAGCGATGGACTACATAGTCATTCCCGCGCCTCGCGTTGAACGACGACACGCAGGTCTCCATGCTCTCCCTCGCCACCACCAACGCCGCGTCAGGAGTGTCGCCATGGTTGATGTGACGAAGGTAAGCGCTCAATCCTTCGGCGATTACCGAGTAATCAAAATCGGCGCCGCCGACCGAGATTGTGCCAGCGGGAGGCGAGAGGTCGCGCGCCTTTGCATGAAGGCGGTCCACTTCAGCCCTCGCGTCCCGCATGACCATGAACACAGCCTCACGCGCCAACGGGGCGAGCGTGTCCAGCCAGCCGACGAGCGCGGGAGCTGAGGCATTTGTCGCCGTCGCGGCCGGGGCGGCGGGAGCCTTCGCGTATCGGCGATGTCCGTCCGTGCCGGCATAGACGACGAGGCCCGCCTCCAAGAGGTCCCACAGGGCGCGGCCGACGTTGCCGGACGTCAGGCCCAGCTTGGCGCCGACCTCGGCGGATTTGAGGCCGACTTCGGCAGGATCGCCGGTCAGCAGAGCGTCCAGCACCTTCTGGTGCCGGGGTTTCAGGTCAATGGGCATCCTTGCCTCCGATGCGGCGGGCGCCAGGAACCACCTGGGCCAGTTTCGTCAGCCCCTTGGGCGTGATGCGCGCTCGCTGGATGACCTTCTCCGTCCCATCGTCGCGTGGGAGGACTTCCACCTTCAGGGTCAGGTAGCCAGACTCGATCCGGTCCTGATAAGGCAGGTCGTCTGCGCAACCACGGGGCCGGTAGACCCAGCGGTTGGTGCGCATGTAGGTGAGGAGAACATGCCGGGGGACCTGCAGATCCTTGGCCGCCTGGGTGGCGGTAAGGGAGCCGTCGGCTCCGGCGATGCGGTCAAGGGCGCCGGAGGCGACGGAGGCCTCCTCCTTGGCGACGGCCAGCGCCTTCTTGGTCGTTTCGACCTCGGTGGAATAGGTCAGCAGCAGAGCGCGCAGTTGGGCCGGGTCGTTCAGGTCAAGCTTCTGGGCGGGAGTGCCGTATCCCCCGGTCTTGCGGATCGAGGGCAGGACTTCGGCCGTGACCCACTTCTTGAACCGCTTCGCCGCCGGCTTCCGGCTGGTCAGGATCAGGCTGTACAGGCCGGATTCGTTGACAAGCTTGACGATGCCGTTCCGGCTCCCGGTGATACCCTGCATATTGTGCAGGGTATGGATTTCGTCGTCCTCTAGATTGCGGGCGGCCTGCGCACTGTCGGTGTACTCCAGCACCCGACACACGTCGGCCAGAACGAACCAGGGATCGCCGGACTGGTCGGTCACCCGGACATCGAGGCCTTCGAACGCAAATACCGCCATAGGCAGAGAGGTGGCGGCATTCGCCGGCAGGTTCTGCGGCGCCGGAACCTGCCCATCCTGCCGGCCCGCATGGAGCGACGGGATTGCTACCGACGCCAGCCATGCCTTGAACCGCTGGGCGCTCGGCTTCCGGCTTGTCATCACCAGCGACCACAACCCCATCTCGTTGATGATGGTCATGTCCTGGGGGCCGCCGGCGGTCTGGATGGAGGCCGAGTTCCGTTCGTCTGCGTTCAGCCGGCCGGCGGCGGTCGCCGGATTGCTGATGTCCAGAGCGACGCAGACGTCCACCAGGACAAACCAGAGTTCGCCGCTGATGCTGACCACGCGCATAGCGTGGTCCTCGAAGTTAAGGGGCGTGAGGCTTTTCATCGGGCAACCTCCTTCAGCCATGACGGCACGTCCCGGTGCGCCATACCCACCAGTCGGGCGAGGCGGCGATAGGTCGGGCGATCCTTGACCCAGTCGGCGAGCTCGGTCTTGCGGTGAGGAAGCAGCCACTCCCGGCCAGCGGCCCGCCAGGGCGCATGCATGCAGAGTGCGTAGATCGCCGCCTGTTGGAGGCAGACCACCTCCGCCTCCTCCAGCTTCTCGATGACGATCGTGAGAATGCCCGACATGCCGAAGCCGGTTTCGTCGCGCGGCATGTCGGTCCAGCCGACAAGCACCGTCTCAATGCAGGCCAGGAGTCCGTCCGCGCGTTCGCGCCAGTGCGGTTCCGTCATCACCGCAGAGGAAATGGCTTCCAGGGCGGCAAACATCTGCTCTTGATCTTTGTTGGCAGCACGCCCCGGCGCAGGAATGTCGGAGCGCAACAGCCGGCCCAGCGGAGGCAGCTCGATGCGAGCGTCGTCAGCCATTCGACCCCTCCGATCCTTTGGGGCTGACGGACCGGGCGGTGTCGGTCAGCTCGGCCGCCAGCGCCAGCGCAGCCTCGGGCGTGTAGAGGAGGCGCACGAACTCGTCCGACATCCCCCGGCGGTCGGGGCGGCGGTAGGACAGTTGAATCCGGCCGTCATGGAGATCGATGACGGTGTGTCCGGGGAGGTGGTCAGCGTCAGCCATGGACGACGCCCTCCCCATTCATCGCGGCCTTCTTGTTGCGCCAGTAGCGGCGGCGGTCCTTCTCCCGACGACGCTCCTTGCGCTGCTCTTCGGTCATCTGGAGGCCGGTCGACTTGCCGGGGTTGATGACCTGGAAGGATAGCGAGGGGATGCCCGCTTCCGCCGTGGCGGTCGCCAGCGCCTCCCGGCGTTCCATGGGAGTGAGCCTGCCGGCAGCGAAGAGGCTCTCGACGATGGCGGCGCGGGAGCGGAACAGGGCGATCCGCTTGGAGGGGGGGACGGAAAGCCGGGGCTTATCCTTGGAGGCCATCTCAGATGTCCTCCTCTTCGTCGTCCTCGTAGGACTCCATGGAGTCGTCGATGTCCATGGAGTCGATGACGATCTTCGTGCCGGCGGCCATCAGCTGGAACAGGTCGCGGGGGAAGCCGATGAGCGTCTTGGACAAGACGGCCTTCTGCATATCGACGCCGCTGTCGGACAAGCTGAATACTTCGCCGTCGGAGTCGATGCCGATCCGGAACTGGCAGGAATACGACTGCTGATACTTCTTCGGATCGAGCTTGATCCAATGGGAGCCGTATTCGGTTTTCTCGACGATGACGGTGCAGGCGCTATCGGAGTGGAACTTCTCCTTGCGCAGCCACACCTTGAAATCCTTCACCAGCTTGGTGAGGGTGATCTCCTTCGGGGCGTCGACCAGGAGGGCGTCCAAGTCCTTCTGCAGCTTGTCGCGGAGTTGCTCGTTCACGACTTCGTCCAGGCGGTTCCGGATGATGCCGATGACCGTCTGGTTATAGGCAGGGAGGTTGAGTGCGTCGGCGCGGATGTGGAGCGCGCCCTTCACGGCGTCGGCCATCTCCTTGCGGAACGGCGAGCCGTAGCCCGTGGCGTCGTTGATGACGCTCTCCAGGGCGCCCTTGATGCCCTTCTCCAGCATCTTCTGGAACGAGCCGTCCTCCACGTACTTGGCGACGGCGTCGGTGGCGAGCTTGGTCAGGTCGATGGTTGTCATGGGGGTGGTCTCCTGGCGCTCAGCGCGCCGCGGTGGGAGATGAGCCAGCCAGCCAGGACGGCAGGGCGGGCGGAATGGTGGGGGCGTAGTTGAGCTTCACGCCGCGGCGCTCGCCGACGCGGGACATGGCGGCGGCCATCTCGCGCTTCATGGCGATGTGGTCGGCTTCCTTGCGGGCAATGGCTGCGGCGGCGTGGGCCTCGGTGTCAGCCTCGGCCGTGTGGACATGGACCGGGCGCTTTTGGCCGAACCGCCAGAAACGGCGGATGGCTTGGTAATAGTCCTCGTAGCTGTAGGAGCGGCCGACGAAGGCCGTGCGGGCGCAGTGCTGCCAGTTGAGCCCGTAGCCGGCGATGCTGGGCTTGGTGACGAGCCGGAGGATTTGACCCGCCCCGAACTGGAGGAGGCGCTCCTCCTTCAGATCCGGCTTCATGGAGCCGCGCACCGCGACCGCGCCGGGGATGAGGGCGGTCAGCGCCTCCTCCTCGTAATCGGTGTCGCACCAGATCACCCATGGCTCGTCCGGTTCGCCCATGACGACGTCGGCGATCAGCTGGGCGCGGGCTTCGACCGTGTGGCGCTTCTCTTTGTGCAGCTCGGTCGCCGAGGTGCCGGGCATGCGGAGGAGCTGAAGCTGGCCGTCCCGGTCCTCACCCGCGCCCTTCGTCAGGTCCGTCCGGACGGTGTGGTTGAAGGTCAGCAGCTCCGGCATCTCGAAGCCGGCGTCGCTGTAGCCCAGATCGGAGGGCTTGGAGATGCAGCGCGCCCAGGTGCCGACCCAGCTCCAGAAATCCTCCACCGCGAAGCGCTTCAGCCGATACCGGCCCATGTGCTTCTGGTCGTTGATGAACCAGCGGGTCAGCATCTCCACCGAGTCCATCACGCCCAGGAACTGGCAGTGCTGGCCCAACTCGGTGTGGTCGTTCGGCGCGGGGGTGGCGGAGAAGCAGGTCCGGTAGGGAATGGCCGATCCGAAGGCCATCAGCTTGCGCGTGGTGACGCCGCTGAAGCTCTTGAGGATCGACGATTCGTCCAGTGCCAGGGCACCGAAGGCCTCGGGCTGGAAGAGATGGAGGCGCTCGTAGTTGGCGATGTTGATGCCCGGCCGGATGTCGTCCTGACACCGGACCACCCGGACCTCGTCCATGCCCATCTTGGCTGCCTCGGCGACATGCTGGGGACCGACGGCCAGCGGGGCGAACAGCAGGCTGGGCTTGCCGGTGTACTCAGCGATGACGCGGGACCAATCCAGCTCGATGCCGGTCTTTCCCAGGCCGGTATCCAAGAAGCCGGCGCCGCAACCGACCTGGAGGAGGAACTCCAGCACATCGCGCTGATAGGTGAAATGGCGGGCGGAGAGGGCCGGGATGTTGTCCAGACCTCGTATGGGAGCAGAGACCAGCTTGCGAGCCAGGACATCGGCATATGAGGGGGTATGTGTCATGGCGCCGCTCTCACTCGCAGAGGCCGTAGGAGGAGCTGCAAACCGCTCCTTCGGCGTCTGCTGCCAGCGCCATCAGGCTGTAGCCACGCCCCCCCCCTGCTGGTGCGTGACCAATCGACCATCGAGTCGATGTTGCTGTGGCGGAAAGCGTGCTCGGCATCTCCGCCCTCACCATCGGCGTGGTGGAGCAGCGTCGAGAAACCGCGCTTGCAGGCCATCCCCACCAGCCGCTCCCACTCGCGAATGCGATCGATGTGCTCAGGCCAGCGCCGGGCGGCATTGGCGATCTCGTCCTTGCCGGCGTTGATGCAGAGCATGCAGCCGACGCGGTTACAGCCCTGGGAATAGAGGGGGTTCAGGTCGATCCCGCGCGAGCGGACGAAGTCCACCACCTCCTGTGCCGTCCAGGTGACGATAGGCCGGACGATCTCCCACCCCTCGGGCGTCATCTCCCGTTCGGCGGCATTCCGGCGTGCGTGGCTTTCGTCCCGACGGACGCCCTGCCAGCTTTCCAATCGGCGGCCCTGGCTGGCGAGGTCGATCATGTAGCGGTCCAGCGGGAACCGCTTCAGCTGCTGGGTGCAGAACTGCGCCTTGCGGGAGGGGAAGCGCCCTTTCCAGAGGCAGAGGTCCAGGAATGGAATGCCGGTGGGATGCAGCACGCTCAGCGCGCGAGCGACCACCTCGGCGGCTTCGTCGGCTGATATCGGACGGATCGCCGGGGACCAGACCCAACCGCCAATCACAGAGCCGAGATAAGGGTTGGCTGGGGGTGGCGGCTCGGCATCGTCTTCGTCGACAGAGCCCAGGCGCACCCACTTGCCGGCCTTGCCGTTGACTAGCTTCTCCGGCCACTTCTCAGCCACATAGACCCGCTTCCGTGTGATGTCGGCACTGAAGTCGGCACGGACGACGTCGATCTGGATGTTCAGCCGGCGCGGGAGATAGTCGGACAGGTGGGCGATGGTCAGCTCGTGCTCGTGGCCGGTGTCAGCGGTCACGAATCGGCAGCGGTCGTGCCCGTATTGGTCAATCGCCAGCAGAGCCGTGGCGAGGCTGTCCTTGCCGCCGGACATAGAGACGACCGCGATGGGATTGGCATGGCTCATGACTGGGCAGCCTCCTTCCGACGGGCGGCTTCGCGCTGCTGGGCGGCGCGCACCTCGGCGCCGCGCGCACCGGCGCGGCGGAGCTTCTTGGACAGGGCCTGTTTGTGCCGTTCGGCGGCGTCCTCCAAATCCGTGGCGGTCACCGTTCGGGCGGTGACGGTGCCGGCAGCCAGCGCCTGGGAGACGAGTGCGGAGAGGTCCTGCGCGCCGCGGCGCTGTTGAGCCTCCGCCTCGTTGCGGAGGGGGTTGGGGCGGGTGTAGCGGGTCATTCGATCACCTGTGCGGAGGTGTCGACGGCCAGCGCGATCGTGAGCGGCTGAACCCAGACCGGATCGCAGCTCATCACGAAGGTCTCGCCGGACCAGGCAAGCAGCAAGGTCCGGGCGATCACGCCCATCATCGCCTGTGCGGCGTCGGGCGGGACCATGTTGCCGATGTGCTCCCGCCACAGGCTGTCCGAGGCGCCGGCCAACTCCAGGCCCGGCCGGTCGAAGTCGACCAGCGACTGGAGCGCGGCCAGTTCCAGGGTGGTGAAGGGTCGATGCCACGTCCCGTCCATGGCGCGGATCACAGCGACGAGCTGCTGATTCGGGGCAGGAAGGGTCTCCGCCTCGTCACCCATGGCCGGCCGGGGATCGGCGACGGACCAGCGCCCGTTGTCATGCTGGCCGGAGCCAGTGACGGCGCCGGCAGTATCGCGCATGTTCAGCACGCCATAGTGGCCGCCCGTCACATAGCTTTCGCGACCGTCGCGGAAAGCCTCCGGTCGCGGGTCGGCCACAGCCAACCCGCCAGAGGTCGGACCTTGGCCGGCCGATATGGTCGGAGCAGCCTCGCGCGTGCTGACCACGCGGTAGACATTTGCGAACCGAGGCTTGTCCCCATAACGGGGATCGGCAATCGAGAACCCGCCCTGGCCCGGCGCCTTGACGTTGATGACGGAACCAGTCGACTGGCCCCACCGGCGAACACCATACTGCTGGTAATCGGCATGCCCTTCCCGCATGCGGGGATCGGCGATGGAAAAGGCGCCAGAGCCGGGCCGGCCATTGGCTGTGACGGTGCCGGCCGGGTGTTCCCATTCGTTGACCCCAAGGTAGCCGGTGCCCTCCCTGGTGCTGGTGACGCGCGGATCGGCAACGCTGAACTTGCCGTTGGACGGGAGCGATTCCCCCGCGACCGTACCCGTCGCCTCACCCCACTGGCAGACGCCGAGGGCGCCACCGCGAAGCGGGTGTTCCGGCACGATCCCGTAATCGGTCAGCACGCCGTCCGCGACGTTCAGCTTGTTCAGCGAGCGCCAGTCCGATCCGGCTTCCACGAACGCCAGCCGGACCCAGGTCTTCCACTGGAGGCGCGGGACGCGGTGCATTGGCCCGCCCAGCGGATCGCCCGGCAGGGGCAACCGCTCCAGCACTTCGCCCACGCTGCGGAGCTTCCGCTTCGGCGGTTCGTAGAGGAAGGGCGGCACCTTGGCGATGTGCCGGGCGACCATGAGGAAGCGCTTGCGGCTCTGCGCTAGCCCGCCGATTTCTCCGCAGTCGTGGTCGGTCTCTGCAATGGCATAGCCATAGGCCCGGAGCATGCCGGCGATACGGTCCAGCAGCCGGCGGGACCGCTGGGCGATCCGCGGCACGTTCTCGAACAGCAAGATCTCGGGCGGGTCGTCCGCCCAGGCCTCCATGGTCAGGAAGACGGCACGGAGAGCCAACTCGTTGAGGGCCACATACTTCGGCGCCTCGCTGGTCTTCGTGCTGATCAGGCCGCTGTTGCCCTTGCAAGGCGTGCTCATGAACACGACATGCGGCCGCTCGCCACCGGCCGCCCGGCGGAAGTCCTCGCCAGTCGCTTCGCGCCAGCCGGCCGGCGGCTCGTGCCCGTGGAAGGCGATATACTGCTTGCGGTCGAACAGATCGAGCAGCGTGCCCTTGATGCCGGTCACCAACTCCAGGCTGGCAAGGCCGATCTGATCGACATCGACGCCGCCGATGCACCGCGGCGCGGCCACCATGTTGCCCACGCGGGCGCCGCCGCGGTTGAAGCCCTTGATGCCGCCGCCGATGCCGCAGCAGACATGGAAGTGCCGGATCTCGCGAACATCCATCGCCATGATCAAGCCTCCGCCTTGGACGACAGCCGGTAGGGCATGACCACGACGAGGTGTTCGGCCGTGCCGATGTCCTCCTCCTGCGCCGCACGCCAGAAGGTCGGACTTGCAGGACCGCCCAACTCACAAGAGAGGGAGCTGGCGGTAAGCGCTTCCATGGCTGAAACAAGGAGACCGGAATGGAATCCGATTTCCATCACTCCGGAGGTGAGGCCGGTGGCGGCCTCGATGATGTCCACGGCGTCGGTGCTGGTGCGCTCCGCCGTCTCCGCCCGGACTCCGTCGGCTGTGATGGACAGGGCGATAGCCCGATTTTTGTCTCCGGCCATGGTCCGGACCCGCCGGACGCAACCGAGGAACTCGGCGCGAGGAACGGTCATGCGCTGGTTCACCTGCCCCAACGCGAATTCGATGGTTCGCTCGTAGCCGATGAACTCAATGGCGGAGAGGGTGGTCCCGAACCGGTACGGGAACATGTCGAAGATGGCGCGCTTCGAGCCGACCGTAAGACGCACCTCGGTCTCGTCACCGACAGCATCCAGCAGGCGGCGGAGAGCGCCGACAGACGGGGGCGGGATCAGGATGCCGGGGGAGCCCTCTTTGCTTGCAACGCTCGCCACGAGGTCACCAACGCCCGCTGTCACGATCAGGTCGGAGCGGGACAGGACTTGGCCGGTTGCCGTCACCACCCGCAGGCCCTCGGGCCGGGCGTGGATGAACATGCCCATCAGATTCGGCTTGGTTTCGTCCGAGCACATGGCCCAGGCGACGCGGTCGATGGCCTGCTTGAGAGCGGAGACCTGGACGAACAGCTCGGCGCCGTCGACCTGGGCGAAGGTGGGGAAGTCCTCGGCCTGATAGGTCGGCAGATGGAACCGCGTCTTGCCACAGAGGATGCGCAGCCGCGCGCCTTCCGCCTTGGCGTCGACCACCTCCAGGGTCAGTTGCGCTCCGTCGGGCATGGCGTCGATGGCGGTCGCCAGGGCGGAGCCGGGGATCGCCAGCCGGCCGGGCCGGGCACCGATACCGATCGGCAGCTTCACCTGAACGTCCACCGCCAGATCCGTGGCTGAGATGGTCAGGGTGGTTTCGGAGATGTCCAGCAGGACACATTCCAGAATGGGCATGGTCGTCTTCTTGCCGACCATGGCGACGGCACGCTTCAGGGCGGCCAACAGCGGCCCCTTGTCGACGGTGAACTGCATGGGGGTGGTGCCCTTGGGCTGGGGATTGGCGGCCGACTTGGGCGCGCGGATGGGCTGCGCCGGGGTGGCGGGCGGTTCCGCCGGACGAAACGGGACGACGTTGGCCGGGGCCGGAGCGGCCGGGGGCGGCGTGTCTGCGGGGGTGGCCTCCGCCGGAGCGGGAGCCGATTCGGTATCTTCGGCCTCCGCCTCCTCCGCCTCGGCCTCCTCTTCGGCCTTCATGTCTTCGAAGAAGGTCCCGTTGCCAGAAAGCTCCACCCACGCGGCGTCCAGAACCAGGGCGACAGACGGGGAGGCTTGGTTCTCCCCTTTGTCCATCTGGCTGTAGATCACGCGGATCTTGCGGACGTTCATGTCCTCGGGGTCGAAGATGTGCAGCGGCCGAAGGACGCCGACCGAATCCCGGTCGTTGATCAGGTCGACCAGATCGTCGAACTCGTCGGGCGCCAGATCGCGAGCGCCCCACAGGGGGTCGATCTCGTCACGCACCAGACGGGCAAAGGCGCCGTGCGGCAGGTCCTGAGGGCGGACGCAGACCTCCTTCTTAGCGGTGCCCTGGCGGATCGTGATCGAGGCGGGGTTGGTCAGTCCGCCCTTGCCGATCAGGGCGGCATAGAGCGGGACATCGCGGATGCAGGAGTTGGGGATCGGCATGGCTCACGCCCCCGGTGCGGGACGCCGGTCGACCGGGACGCCGATGTCGTCCAGGCGGATGCGGTGCCCGATCTCCAGCAGGCCGCGAGCCTTCAGCGCGTCGTAGGTCGGCAGGTCATGGACGACGGCGATGTAGGGCAGCGACACCGGCAGCGCGCCCTTGCCGGACATGCCAGCCAGATCGGCGGCGTGGGTGTCGGGGTGGCTTTCGGTCGTGGGGGGCAGGTTCACCAGCGGGCCGGCCGGCTCATAGGTCAGGCTGACCGGATCGAAAGCCTTCAGCTGGTACTGAACCACCTCGGGATAGCTGGTCCGACCGTCGGCATGGAGGCAGGCCCGGAGACGGTGGGTGGCGGTCTCCGCCGGGGTGGCTGGCGTGATGGAGGCGACTGCGGCGGCAACGCGCGCTGCGGCTCGCTGGAAGAAGGCGCCCGCCATCAGGCCGCACCCCGATGGTAGCCATGACCGGTCCCGTCCGGGTTCCACTTGCGGGTTCGGTTAACCGCCATCTTGGCGTCGATGGCGTCCCGGAGGCTGTGGCCGTAGCAGCCGCACAGCTCCTCCAGGCCGCCGATGACGGCGCGGAGGAGCGCGCAGGCCGTGGTGTGAGCCAGGGTGTCGCTGACGCCGTCCCCATCGGTATAGGCGTCCAGCTCCCCGGACAGCGTGCCGAGGTGGGTCAGGACGTAGCCGGCCAGCTTGGCGGGCCGGCGAATCATCGGGGCGCGGGTCATGAAGAGCCAGTCGTTCAGCCGGAGCAGCTCGCCGATGTCCGCGAGGATCAGCGCCGTATCGGCGGCCTCTTCGACGATCTTTTCCGGAGCGGCGTCGGAGGTGATGGCGCGGAACAGCTCGGCCGCCTCCTCAGCGGCGCGGGCCATGGTGCGCATGGGTCTGGACGGTCCAAAGGTCTCGCGCTTCCAGGCCATGATCGTGGCCTGGGTCTCGCGCGGCTTGGACGGAGCGGGGGCGGCTTTCGCCGACATGGCGTCCTCCGGGGATTGCTGTTGATGGGCATCCGCCGGCGGCACGAGGGTGAAGGTCACCTCGGCGAAGGCCTTGACGGACGGGTGGCGAAATTCGAGGAGGCGGTTCGCGGCGAGCGCTTCAGCGCGGGTCACCTTGCGAACCGAGACGATCTCGGCGTCGACCGGGCGCTTCCGGCCCTTCGGCGCGGAGAAGATCGAGATGCGGGCCTTGCGGCCGGGGCGGCATGCGGTTCGGCTGTGCTTGGCTGAGTTGTAGGGGATGTGCAGCGCCGTCCGGGCGCCGGAGCGGATCTCGTTCATCTCCCCTTCGGTGGCGTCCAACGAGATCGGGCCATGGTCGACGTCGGGGAAATGCCGGCGGAGGATGTCCACCACCTTGTTGGTGGTGAGCCTGATCGCGTCGGTCGGGATGCGATGCTGGACGATGCCGCCGCGGTGTCCCAGGACGTCGGTCAGGCAGGCGGTCCACACTCGCGAGCCGTCATCCATCTCGGCGCCGAAGGTGCCGATGACGACGCCGTCCAGGGTGATGACCTTGGACGCAGGGGAGATATCCAGCCGGGCGGAGACCGTCTTGTAGTCGATCACCGGCCAAGCGGGGGTGGCGAGAGCATCGGTCACCGCTGCGCCTCCATCTTCTGGAGGTGACGCTTCCAGGCCGGCGACGCCGCGGCGAACTCGCGGGCGAGGTCCTTCATGTTGATCCGATGGCGGGTCTCGAAGGCAGGCTCGCCAATGGCGTGCTGCTCCTGGTGGTGCTCACGGCACAGGCTGATGGTCCAGTTGTCGGACGGTTTCATACCGGTGCCGCCGTCGGTGCCGGTGCGGACGTGTGCGACCTCGATGGGCATACTCTTGCAGCCGGGAACCGAGCACTCGTGGGAGCGGACGAACGAGAGATGGGAGGGGCAGCGGGCGCGCTTGTCCCGGCCGGTATCGGCGGTCTCGCGCTTGATGCGGGCGGGGAGAGCCATGGCGGCGGTCTCGGGTGGAGGTGCCGCGCTCTATCGGGTGGGCGGCTTGCCGGCGGGCCACCCCGTTCGCGCCGGGTGTCCGCAACGGCCTATGGCCCCACCCTGGGCAGGGTAAGGGGCTTGGAAAGGTGGCCGGCAGCCGCCGGGTTGCCGGCCATAAGTCAGGGAGGAAACGCCACGCACCCGACTGGATGGGTGCGGGCCTCGGACGCGGGCAAGCCGCGAAACTGTTCAGGCCGGGGTCAGGTCACCTATCCGCCCGGCCGCCCATACCCAGGCGGTCACCGGGTTCTTGAAGTGCTGGTTGGATGCTTCGAGAGCGAGCGTGCCGGCGACATCCTCCGTCACGCTGTCGATTCCGTGGCAATGACCGGCGGCGCATTCAATGGCAACCGTCAGCCGTCCCGGCTGGGTGTCGGTCGCGATCTTCATCGTCGCGGCGCCCATGGGGCGGAGGATGTGATCGTTCATCAAGTGAACTGAAGCGTTGTGTGCTGCAGAAAAGGCGGCGCACATATTGGAGAGGCTGTTTCTGCTTGCATGGGAGGGGAGGGCGGCAAGACGCGGCGACCGCTTTGCGTCATGAGATTTATTGCTCGGTCGATTGTTGCTCATGAGGTCAACTCGTAAATTGATGTTGATCTGACGCTTAGATTGCCTCTCACGGAGTGGCGTCGATTTGACCCTCTGCCCGCGTCTTGGCGCTCGCCCTCGCCCGAGCCTCCGCAAGACTTCGACCGATCTCCTTGTTCTTGGTGGCAACCTGCTCTCGGCTATCCATCTTGCGACGCAGCCAGTCCTCGATCTCCGACTCGACCCAGGCGACAGCTCGTGTGCCGATCTGGACGCGCTTGGGGAACTTATCGTCACGCTCCAGCCTGTCGATGTGGACGCGGGTGTAGCCGACGCGCGCCTGCACCTCGGGAAAGCGAAGGAGTTTCGTGGGCTCCGACATACCTCACCCCTTAATCGGTCTGCGGCGGGGCAATCGGTGCCGCACCGTCATGTTTTGTTTTAACAGGTTGAAACAAAACCAAGCGGCAGGCAAGCGGATTTGTTTGGTTTTATCGTGACAAAACCAAATTTCTATGGAATGTTATGTGCGGTTATGTCTGGTCTATCCGACAGGGACGCACAAATGATCGCCACCTCCCGCGCTGTAGAAATTCTTAAGAAGTCAACGCATGTACCAGAGCCGCAAATCCGCGGCATGGCGAGGAGGTTGATCGATGAAGGATTTTTGCCGAAGAGCAGAGGTCGTCGCGTCGCGGAGATGGATATCGAGCAGTTCACACTCTTGCTGCTTGCCATCCATGTGACGGCTCCGAAGAAGGGCGCTTGTGAAATTGCCCAGTCTTACTTCGATCTTGAAGGGTATCACCCAGGCTCGGCGCCATTCGAGACGGTAGGGAAGCACATCGCAGCTGCGTTGCGGGCCTACATGGAGAACAGCGAATCAGCAGAGGCGCATAGCCTGTGGGGGAGCATCAGCGTCATGATCATGCTGGCTCACCCCTACGTCACCGTTACATCGCTTCGCGGCACCGGCAAGACAGAGTACGGCCGCCGGTCGACGGACGAGAAGCCCCAAACCTATGTAGAGTTCCCGGCGGGAACGTTCGCGCGAATTGCGCAGCTCTGGAGCGCGCCTTCGGCGTCAGAGGGCGAAGAGGACGACGAGAAAACTCTTGTGCCCTGTGCCCCAGAGTGTGCCCCATAACGAAAAAGGACCGCCTGGGCGGTCCATTGAAAGCATTGAAAGCCTTGCGAGGATTGGTGATCCGGGTGGGATTCGAACCCACGGCCACATGATTAAAAGTCACGTGCTCTACCGACTGAGCTACCGGATCATCCTCTCGCGGCGGTGGGAAACTGGCCCCCGCCGGAAGTGGGCGCACCATAGAAAGACGCGCCCGAAAGGTCAACCATGGGCTTGATGGGAAATGCAGGATTTTGCCATCAAACCCGTCCCTCAAGCCCATGGTTCCGGGATCAGGTCTGGCTGGTCGTCGGAACCGTGCCGTTGCCGGCCTCAAGGGCGAAGCGTTCGGCCAGCCGTTCTGCAACGCGGGGCGAGACGAAATGGCGGATGTCGCCGCCAAGCCGCCCGATCTCCTTCACGAAGCGGGAGGAGATGAACTGGTGCTTCTCCGACGACATCAGGAAGATCGTCTCGACCTTCGGGTTCAGCCGCGCATTCATGCCCGCCATCTGGAACTCGTATTCGAAGTCCGAGACGGCGCGCAGACCGCGGATGATGACGCCGGCACCCACCTCCATGGCGAAATGCATCAGCAGATTGTCGAACGCCCGTACCTCGATGCTGGCTCCACCCGCATTCAGTGCGGCCACATCCTCGCGAACCATGGCGACCCGCTCGTCCGTGGAGTAGAGCGGCCCTTTGCCGGCATTCCGGGCGACGCCGATGATCAGGTGATCGACCTGACGGGCGGCGCGCTGGATGATGTCCATGTGACCGTTGGTGATCGGATCGAAGGTGCCGGGATAGACACCGATTCGACGACCCTTGCTGGTCTCGGTCTGGCTGGTCGCCATGGGTTCCCCTTTAGGCCCGTCCGTTATTCGTTCGGCGCGGCGGAGCTGCCGGCATCACCGGTGGGCTCAACCGAACCGTTGGCGTCATCGCCGGTCTCGACGCTCGCATCCACGCCATTCTCGCCTTCTTCCTCGGCGATGGTGGCGACGGACACCACACGCTCGTCCGCCCCCACGCGGAACAGCGTGACGCCCAGCGTCTTGCGGCCGGCCACCCGCACATCGTGCAGCGGCATGCGGATCACCTGGCCGCCGTTGGTGACCATCATCACCTGATGGTTCGATTCGACGGGGAAGGCGGCGACGATGGAGCCGTTGCGCTCGCCCATCTCCATGTTCCAGATGCCCTGGCCACCGCGTCCGGCGGTGCGATACTCGTAGGACGAGCTGCGCTTGCCATAGCCGCGGTCGGAGACGGTCAGAATATACTGTTCCTTCTGTTTCAGTTCTTCGTATCGCTCCTGCGACAGGGTGACGCTGTCCGTCGGCACCTCATCCGCCTCCGGCGCGGCCTCGCCCTCCATCTCCATGCCTTCGTCGCGCTTCATCTTGAAGAAGGCGGCGCGTTCCTCCGGCGTGGCGTCGACATGGGTCAGGATCGACAGCGACACCACCTCGTCGCCGTCGGCCAGCCTGATGCCGCGCACGCCGGTGGAGGTGCGGCCGGCGAACACGCGCACGTCGTCGACCGGGAAGCGGATGCACTTGCCGCCGCGGGTAGCCAGCAGGACGTCATGGGTCTCCGAGCAGGTATGGACGCCGATCAGCCGCTCGCCTTCCTCCTCCAGCTTCATGGCGATCAGGCCGTTGGAGCGGATGTTGGCGAAGTCGGACATGCGGTTGCGGCGCACGTTGCCCTTCGACGTGGCGAAGACGACGTGCAGATCGGCCCAGGCGGCCTCATCCTCCGGCAGCGGCAGGACGGTGGTGATGGTCTCCCCGTCGATCAGCGGCAGCAGGTTGACGAAGGCCTTGCCGCGCGCCTGCGGGTTGCCCAGCGGCAGGCGGTAGACCTTCAGCTTGTAGACCATGCCGCGGTTCGAGAAGAGCAGCAGCGGCGTGTGGGTGTTGGCGACGAACAGGTCGCTGACCGCATCCTCCGCCTTCATCGACATGCCGGAGCGGCCCTTGCCGCCGCGTTTCTGCGCGCGGTAGGTCGACAGGGGCACCCGCTTCACATAACCGGACTGGCTGACGGTGACGACCATGTCCTCGCGCTGGATCAGGTCCTCGATGTCGGCCTCGAACTCCAGATCCTGGATTTCGGTGCGGCGCGGGTTGCCGAACCGCTCCTTCATCTCCACCAGCTCGTCGCGCAGGATCCCCATCAGCTTCGGCCGGTTGGCGAGCGTGGCGAGGAAGTCGGCGATCTGGTCGGTGACGTCGGTCAGCTCGGCGCCGATCTTGTCGCGCTCCAGCCCGGTCAGGCGGTGCAGGCGCAGGTCGAGGATGGCGCGGGCCTGAACCTCCGACAGGCGGTAGGTGTTCTGCTCGCTGACGCCGCGGCCGGGCTCGTCGATCAGCTCGATCAGCGGGCCGACGTCGTGAACCGGCCATTCGCGGTTCATGATCTCCTCGCGCGCCCAGACCGGATCGGGGGCGCTGCGGATCAGGGCGATCATCGCATCCAAATTGGCGACGGCGACCGCCAGACCGACCAAGGTGTGCGCCCGCTCGCGTGCCTTGCCCAGCAGGAACTCGGTCCGGCGGGTGATGACCTGCTCGCGGAAGCGGATGAAGGCGGTGATGATCTGCAGCAGATTCATCAGCTCCGGACGACCGCCGTTCAGCGCCAGCATGTTGACGCCGAAGGAGGTCTGGAGCTGGGTGTGGCGGAACAGCTGCGCCAGCACCACGTCGGGAACCGCGTCGCGCTTCAGCTCGATCACCACGCGCACGCCGTCACGGTCGGACTCGTCGCGCAGGTCGGAGATGCCCTCGATGATCTTGTCGTTCACGACCTCGCCGATGCGTTCCATCAGCTTGGCCTTGTTGACCTGATACGGGATCTCGGTCGCGACGATGGCGGTGCGGTCCTTGCGCACCTCCTCGAAATGGGTCTTGGCGCGCAGGATGACCGAGCCGCGCCCGGTCTGCAGCGCCGCCCGGCTGCCCGACCGGCCGAGGATCAGGCCGCCCGTCGGAAAATCGGGGCCGGGCACATGTTCCATCAGCTCGTCGAGCGTGACGTCCGGGTTGTCGATGTAGGCGCAGCAGGCGTCGATCACCTCGCCCAGATTGTGGGTCGGGATGTTGGTCGCCATGCCGACGGCGATGCCGCCGGCGCCGTTCACCAGCAGGTTCGGGAAACGGGCCGGGACGACGGTGGGCTCGCGGCCCGAATCGTCGTAGCTGGCCTGGAAGTCGATGGTGTCCTTGTCGATGTCGTCCAGCAGCGCTTCCGCCGCCTTGGCAAGCCGCGCCTCGGTGTAGCGCATCGCCGCGGGCGGATCGCCGTCCATCGAGCCGAAATTGCCCTGGCCGTCGATCAGTGGCAGGCGCATGGAGAAGTCCTGCGCCATGCGGACCATGGCGTCGTAGATCGCGCTGTCGCCGTGCGGGTGGTATTTACCCATCACGTCGCCGACGATGCGCGCCGACTTCTTATAGGGCTTGGTCGAGTCGTACCCGCCCTCCTTCATCGCGTAGAGGATGCGCCGGTGCACCGGCTTCAGCCCGTCGCGGACGTCGGGCAGGGCGCGGCTCACGATCACGCTCATCGCGTAGTCGAGATACGATTTCCGCATCTCGTCTTCGATGTTGATCGGCGCGATGTCGGAGGCGGGAGGAAGGGGCGTGTTGCTCAAGCGGACACTCATTTTTCGAAGGTGCCGCCGCTTGCGGATCCGCGGCAGTCACTGGCCTTGCGGGCCGAAAGTTTGCCGATGAAATATAGCAACTCTCGCAATTGCACACAATGATTCGGGTCTGGAGCCCCCCGCCGCCGCCGGTTCAACGCCGGCTGAGATGTGCGAATCGCAGGGAGAGGATGGTGACCGACACCAGACTGGCGATGAGAATACCCTCGAACAGCCCGTGGGCGCCGTGGCCGAGGCCGAAGACCAGGAAGGCCGACACCGGAATCATCACCACCGCGTAGGAGAAGAAGTGCAGCGCGGTCGGAACCCACGCGTCGTGCCGGCCGCGCAGCGCGTTCGCCATCACCGTCTGGCCGCCGTCGGCGATCAGAATCCAGGCGGCGAAGGCGATCAGCGGCGCCACCGCCTCCAGCAGTTCCGGATTGTTGGTGTAGATGGCGCCCAGCGCGTCGGGCAGGCTGCGATAGAGCACGCCGACGCAGGCCAGGATGGCGCTGGTGACGCCGAGCCCGGTCCAGCCGGCCAGCGCCATGTCGCTGCGGTCGCCGCGGCCATAGGCCACGCCCACCCGCACCGCGGTGGCCGACGCCAGACCGACCGCCGCCATGAAGGGCAGGGCGGTCAGGTTCAGCCCGACCGTGTAGGCGCCCAGCGCCAGCGGCGAGATCATGCCGGCGAACAGGCCGAGCGCGGCGAAGGCACCGCTCTCCACCCCGATGCTGAGCCCGGCGGCATAGCCGAGGTGACGCTGGCGCGCCGCGCCGCTCCACCAGCCGGACACCGGAAGGCGGACCTGCCAACGCTCATGATCGCGCATCCACCAGACATAGGCGACCAGCCCCAGCCCCATGGACCAGCGCACGATGCTGGTTGCCCAGGCGGAGCCGACGGCGCCCAGCGGCTCCAGCCCGATATGGCCCCACACCAGCGCCCAGGCGAGCGCGGCGTTGACGAGGTTGCCGATCACCATGGCGATCATGCCCGGCAACGGCCGCTTGATCCCCTCCAGGAAGAAGCCGGTGGTGATGTAGAGCATCATGCCGGGGGCACCGAGGCCCAGCACCGCCAGCACATGGGCGCCGCCCGCCGCCATCTCCGGCGTCTGGCCGCCGGCCTGGAACAGCGGATCGCCGAGAAGAGAGATCAGCGCGAACAGCACGCCCAGCAGCAGAGCGTAGGGGACCGACCGCCGCCAAGCCCGGCCGCATTCCACGTCGCTGCCGGCGCCGAAGGCGTGGGCGGTGATCATCACCGTCCCCATCAGCAGCCCGACGCCGGTGCCGACCATGATGTTGCCCGGCAGGTGGGCCAGCCCGTAATAGGCCAGTTCCTGCGCAGAGAAGCGGCCGACGATGGCGGTGTCGACCGCCATCATCACCATCAGTCCGGCACGCGAGACGATGACCGGCGCCGCCAGCCGCAGCAGCTCGCCGATGTGGACGGCGAGACGCGCGCGCAACGGCTCGGGGGCGGGCAGGGTGGCGGTGCTCATGACTTGACCTGTGGCGACGGAGGGATGACGGCGGCCCATGCCGCGCCGCCGGACCGTAAGGCTTGGCCGGAAAGCGGGCAGGCTGCGCAAAAGCTGGTCATCTTGCCCGGTGGGCGTACCGCGTCAAGGATTTCGGGCGCCCCGAAAGGACCGTTGCATTCCCTGCATGGCGGCGGGGGCGGCTGCGGAACCAAGCCGCCGCAGCCCCGTTGTCAAAAGCAGAGACGAACGACACCCAGACCATCGCCCAGTTCTGTCAATCCACGTTCCTTCAACCCCCGTCCCCTCACCCCAGACCGGAGAGACACCATGCAGCACGCCAAGAACCGCCGGCAGCGCGCCACCGCCCGCGCCATCCCGTTCCCCGCGCGCGAGGTGGTGATCCTGACCTTCCTGATGGCGCTCGCCGCCATGCTGACGGGCTGCAACACGGTCGAGGGGGCCGGGCAGGACCTCCAGTCCGGCGGTCGGGCGATTGAACGGACGGCCGAGTAAAGCGTTACCCCAGGGACCCACCCAATCAGGAGTTGCCGCATGAGCGATCCGCAGAAGCCGTCGACCCCCGGCGAGATACCGCCCCCGTCCAATCCGAACCCGCCGCAGCCAGACCGCCCGACGACCCCCGATCCCTATCCGGTACCGGAGAACCCCGGCATCCTGCCGGAAGTCCCGCCGCCGGCCGACGAGCCGATGCCGGGCATGCCGAATCCGACGACCGCGTGATCTGGGGGGAAGGCGACGTGAAGTGATTTCGCCGTCGCCGATCGACGCCGTCATCCCCGCGGAGGCGGGGATCCAGAGTTTCCGATGCAAGTGCTTGTCATGTGTGGATTCCCGCCTTCGCGGGAATGACGGTCGAGAGAAGCTCAAGCTGCGATTTGACCGAGCGTGGATCAAAGCTTGAGCCTTTCACACGCCCCTCGCCAACTCCACCGCCCTACCGCCGCAAATCCTTGTCCAGGTTGGGCTCCGCCCGGTCGCCGTTCAGGCGGGCGCGATAGACCTGGACGGCCTCCAGCACGCGCTGGACATAGTTGCGGGTCTCGGAAATCGGGATCAGCTCGATCCAGTCGACCACGTCGACGGCTTCCGTGCGCGGATCGCCATAGGTCTGCAGCCATTGCCGGACTCGGTTCGGACCGGCATTGTAGCCCGCGATCGCCAGCACCCAGGAGCCGTTGAAGCGGTCGATCAGGTCGGACAGATAGGCCGATCCCAGGGTGACGTTATAGCCGGGGTCCGAGGTCAGCCGCGCGTTCGTGTGTTTCAGTCCCAGCTTTCCCGCCACCAGCTGCGCCGTCGTCGGCATCAGCTGCATCAGTCCGCGCGCACCGGCGGACGACACGATGGTCGGGTTGAAGGTGCTTTCCTGCCGGATGATGCCGTGGACCAGCGCCAGTTCCGGCGCCGACGGACGGGCATCGATCATCGGATAGCCGGCTTCGACCAGGAAAACGTCGTTCTGGGCGGCATCCTTCGCGGCGGCCACGGCCAGATCGCGGCGGCCGACTTCGCTCGCCAGCTTCGCGGCCAGCACATAATCGGCCGGCGTCCTGGCATCCAGGCTGATGCGCCGGACGAAGCCGGTCACCTGATCGGCGGCGTTCCCGCCGATTTCCGACAGCAGCCGGGCGACGCGCACCACCTCGCGCTTGTTGAAGGCGGACGTTTCGGCGCTGGAAACCGACGGCGGTGTGGGCAGGGTGACCGCACCGCCGGAAACATGGCGGAAGGCCAACTGACCATAGAAGGTGGTCGGATAGGTCGCGGCCTTGGCATACCATTCCCGCGCCGGGCCGGTCTGGCCCAGCGCCTCCGCCGCGCGACCGCACCAATAGGCGCCGCGCGCCTTGCTGATCGGCGCGCTGACCGACCGGTACAGCTTGTGGAAATGCGCAAAGGCCTCCGACGGCTTGTCGAGGAAGCGCAGGGCCAGGAAGCCCGACAGGAACTCGGCATCGGCGAAGGCGCCGCCCTCGCTCATGCCGTTTTCGCTGACCAGACGGTAGGCGAGGTTGTAGTCGCCGCGCTCCATCGCCCGGCGGGCCAGCAGATGACGCTCCGACCACCAGGACTGTGGGCGCCCCATGTCGGCGCCGGCCTGGGCGATGATCTCCAGCGCGCCGGCATCGTCACCCTTGCGCCGCAGATAGCGGGCGCGGTCGAACATCAGCCCCGGATCGTTCAGCAGGCCGGGCGGCACGCGGGCCAGGGCCGCGTCGGCCCCCGAACGGTCGCCGTCCAGCGCGATGCGCGCCTCGATCAGTGTGTCATAGGCCTCGTCGAAAAAGGGCAGCATCCGCCGCACCGGCGCTTCCTGCCGCGCCCACAGCAGCCGGTCGATGCGCGCCTTGTGGTCCTGCTGCCGCAAATAAGGCGTGTAGTGGGCGAGGAAGGTCGCCTCCTCGTCGGCGGTGAAGGTGCCGTCGGCCCACTGCTTGCGGATCAGGGTCGTCGCGCGTTCGACGCCGCCGGTCGCGATCAGCGCGTCGGCAAAGCGGACGAAGCCGTCGTTGGTCAGCGGCGGATTCTCGCGGAACCACTCCACCACGTCGGCGGGTTGGATGTCCGGCATCGCCATTTCCGCCTGCCGCCGCAGCCCCGCCATGTTCGGCCAGTCCGGATTCTCGCGGATGAAGGCGGCGATGTCGCTGAAGCTGCCGCCGCCGGGGTTGGCCAGCACGATCCAGCGCAGAACCTTCGCCGGTAACGGATCCTGCGCGCGGGATGCCGCCGCCAACGCTTCCGCCAGCCGTTCGTCATCGGCGAGCTTGAAAGCCTCGCGGTAGATGGCGATGTCCTGCGGGCTCAGCGCCGCGGCGGGAAGGGCGCCGGGAAGTGCCGCGAAAAGGGTGAGGAGACCCGCGAAAACAGTGGTCCGGGCGCTCTTGCCGAGGGAGGCGGGGAGGGATAATGTGCGCAACTCTTTTTTCCAGCTAAGCCGACTGAGGAGGCAGCCATGTTCCACGGTTCCATCGTCGCCCTTCTGACTCCGTTCAAGGGCGGGAAAGTGGACGAGAAGGCCTTCCAGTCCTTCGTGGAGTGGCAGGTCGCCCAGGGCACCCACGGTCTGGTGCCCTGCGGCACCACCGGCGAATCGCCGACCCTGTCCCACGAGGAACACAACCGCGTCGTGGAACTGTGCATCGAGGCGGCCGGCGGCAAGGTGCCGGTGATGGCCGGCACCGGTTCCAACTCGACCGACGAGGCCATAGCCCTGACCCGCCATGCCAAGCAGGCCGGCGCGCAGGCGGCGCTTGTGGTCACGCCCTACTACAACAAGCCGTCTCAAGAGGGTCTGTACCAGCATTTCAAGGCGATCCATGACGCGGCGGATTTGCCGATCTTCATTTACAACATTCCTGGCCGCAGTGTCGTGGATATGTCTGTGGCGACGATGGCGCGGCTTGCAAAGCTGCCCAACATCGTCGGCGTGAAGGACGCCACCGCCGATCTGTCCCGCCCGTCCCGCCTGCTGCAGGAGGTCGGCCCCGACTTCATCCAGCTGTCGGGCGAGGACGCCACCGCGCTGGGCTTCAACGCGCAGGGCGGCGTCGGCTGCATCTCCGTCACCGCGAATATCGCGCCGGCCCTGTGCTCCGCCATGCAGACCGCCTGGGCGAAGGGTGACCTGAAGGAGGCCTTCCGCCTGCGCGACGTGCTGTCGCCGCTGCACGATTCGATGTTCATCGAGACCAGCCCGGCCCCGGTGAAGTTCGCCGCCAGCCTGCTGGGCCTCGGCAGCGACGAGGTCCGCCTGCCGCTGGTTCCGGCCTCCGAGACCGCCCGCGCCGCCGTGCGCGGAGCCATGACCAAAGCCGGCCTGTTGTCCTGAGTGACGAAACAGGCCGTATAGGAGAGAGACTTGGCGACGCGCGAGGAAGCCAAAAAATTTGCGGCGCAGAACCGCCGCGCGCGGTTCGACTTCTTCATCGACGACGTCCTTGAGGCCGGCATCATGCTGACCGGGTCGGAGGTGAAGTCGCTGCGGGGCGGTCGCGCCAGTGTGAACGAGGCCTATGCCGGCCTGAAGAGTGGGGAACTGTACCTGTTCAACGCGTACATCCCCGAATATCTCCAGGCCGGCCGCGTCGATCAGCATGAGCCGAAGCGTCCGCGCAAGCTTCTGGTCCGCCGCCGCGAACTGGACAAGCTCGCGGCCGGCATCAAGCAGAAGGGCGTCACCCTCGTGCCGATGTCGGTCTATTTCAACGACCGCGGCATCGCCAAGGTCGAGATCGGCCTCGCCACCGGCAAGAAGAAGCACGACAAGCGGCAGAACGAGAAGGAACGCAGTTGGCAGCGCGACAAGGCGCGGCTGATGCGCGACAAGGGCTGATTCAGGTGGCACGTCTCGACAACCGGGCCACGGACCGCGACCAGACCGTCGCCGCCGTGGCCGCCGAAGCCCTGTCCGAAATCCGGCCGCAGGGCCGGATCCTCGTTGCCTTCGACAGCGATGGCGCCATCGCCGAAGCGCTCCGCGACGGTGGGGCCGAGGTGGTGGTGTGGAACCGGCTCGCCATAGGTGGGCAGGCCGCCACGCCCTGGCCGGCGGAGGGCGCCTTCGACGGCGCCGTCCTGCGGCTGCCGCGTGGTTGGGCCGGGTTCGAAATGGCCTTGCACGCGCTGGCCTCCCGCCTTGCCCCCGGTGCCCCGCTGTGGATCGCCGGCGGCAACGACGAAGGCGTGACCAGCGCGCCCAAGCATCTTGCCGGGCTGGCCGAAGAGCCGGAAACGCTCATCATCAAGAAGCGCGCCCGGCTGCTGCTGACCCGCCGCACCGATGCGCCGGCCAAGGGGGAACTGGAGGACTGGCGGCAGACCGTCACCCTGACGCTGCCCGACCGGACACTCGATCTTGTGTCCTATCCCGGCCTGTTCGCCCATGGCCATTTGGATGCAGGCACCGAATGCCTGCTGAAGGTTCTGCCTGAGGTGGCGGCCGGCACCCGCGTGCTGGATTTCGGCTGTGGCGCCGGGGTGATCGCCCGGGCCGTGCGCGAACGCCAGCCGGACGCGCCGCTGACCCTGCTGGACATCGACGCGGTGGCTCTGCACGTTGCCCGCCGGAATGTGCCCGACGCCGAACTGGTGCTGAGCGACGGTTTGGCCGGGCTTGGCACCCGCGAGCGTTTCGGCCTGATCCTGTCCAACCCGCCGCTCCACCGCGGCAAGGACGAGGATTTCGGCATGCTCGACGCGCTGGTCGCGGGGACCAAGCAATACCTGAAGCTGCGCGGCACGCTGGTGGCGGTGACGCAGCGGACGGCCGGTGTCGGCAAGCTGTTCAAGACCGCCTTCGGCCACAGCGACATGCTGATGGAGACCACGCAGTTCCAGGTCTGGGCGGGGACGCCGAAGTAGGAAGCAGGTGCCAGCCGATGCCCCCTCCCTAACCCTCCCCCGCTATCGCGGGAGAGGGGACTGCCGCTGCACTCCCGCAAAGCTCCTGCCCCCTCCACCGCGTTAGCGGGGGAGGGATGGGGAGGGGGCTAACCGTCACCGAATCAGCACCTCAGCCTTACCTCACACATTCACCCCCCGCATCCCCTCCGCCGTATAGCGGTCCCCTGCCGCCACTCCCGGAGGCAGCGCATCGCTCAGCGCCTTCACCTCCGCATCGGTCAGCGTCACCGCCGCGGCGCCGACATTCTCCTCCAGGTACTTGATCCGCTTGGTCCCCGGAATCGGTAGGATGTCCGGCCCCTGGGCCAGCAGCCACGCCAGCGCCACCTGTCCGGCAGTGCAGCCTTTCTGCGCCGCCAGCGCCTTCACCTGCTCCACCAGAGCAAGATTGCGGTCGAAATTGTCCCCGGCAAAGCGCGGCGCGATGCGGCGGAAGTCGTTCTCGGCGAACTGGTCGGGGCTGCTGACGGCACCGGTCAGCATGCCGCGGCCGAGCGGGGCGTAGGCGACCAGCGAGATGCCGAACTCGCGGCAGGTCGGCAGCACCGACGCCTCCACGTCGCGGGTCCACAGTGAATATTCGCTCTGTACCGCGGCGATGGGGTGAACGGCATGGGCGCGGCGAAGGGTGGTGGCCGACACTTCCGACAGGCCAAGTGCCCGAACCTTCCCGGCCTTCACCAGATCGGCCATGGCGCCGACCGTCTCCTCCACCGGGATCTCCGGGTTCACGCGGTGCGCGTAATAGAGATCGATGGTCTCCACCCCCAGCCGCTTCAGCGAGGCGTCGCAGGCTTGCGCGACATAGGCGGGGCTGGTGTCGACCCGGCGGGCATACTCGCCGGGCTGGCGGACGATGCCGAACTTGGTCGCGACCGTCACCCGGTCGCGCTTGCCGGCCAGGAAGCGGGCGAGCAGCGTTTCGTTGTGGCCGCTGCCGTACATGTCGGCGGTGTCGTAATGGGTGACGCCAAACTCCAACGCCCGCTCCAGTGTGGCGAGCGATTGGGAGTCGTCGGTCGGGCCGTAGAACTCCGACATGCCCATGCAGCCAAGCCCGATTTCGGAAACCGCGAGAGTGCCACCGATATTGCGCTGTTTCATCGCTTTACCCCTCCCGTGCCGCGGCCGGGCGGATTACCCTAGGAGCCTGCGGCAACAACTACACTACACTGTGCAGTGTACTTAGAGGGTGGGGAATGTCAACGTCTCAGGTGGGTGCCCATTCGGGAGGTGGCGCGCGCGGTTCCGTCAAGCGGGACGCGGTGGTGGAGGCGGCGACCCGCGCCTTCCTGACCCAGGGCTACGAGGCCTCATCCATGGACGCCATCGCCGCCGATGCGAATGTGTCGAAACGCACCGTCTACAACCACTTCCCCGGCAAGCGCGAGCTGTTCCAGGCCGTGGTGTCCGGTCTCTACGAAGGGTTCCGCAGCGCTGACGGCCAAAGCCTGCTTTCCCACGACCAGCCACCGGAGAAGGCGCTGCCGGTCTTCCTGCGCTCCCTGCTGATCCACACGGGCCGACCGGAGGTGCGTGGCCTGCTCCGCCTGGTGATCGCGGAGCATCAGCGCTTTCCCGAACTGTCCCAGGACTATCTGGAGGGCGGAAAGAGCCAGGCCTATGCGCTGCTGGACGCCTACATCGCCGCCCAGCATGCGCGCGGTCGCCTGAACGCGCCGGACCCTCATGTGGTGGCGACCCAATTGCTCGGCGGCATGAAGGAGGTGCTGTTCTGGCCAACCATGCTGGGCCTGCCGGTCACTGCCGATCCGGAGCAGGTGATCGCCGATTCGGTCGCGGCAGTGATAAGGGCCTATGGCACCGCGGCGATCAGCGCCCCCGCAGGCCCGAAGGGTTGACGCCCACCGCCGCCCGGATGCGGCGGGCGAAATGGGAGCGGTTGGCGTAGCCGCAGGCCTCCGCAGCCTCCTGGACGCTCAGCCCCTCGCCCTGCAGCAGGTCGCGGGCATGGGCGACCCGCTCCTCCGTCAGAATGCTGCGGACCGAGCAGTTCTCTTCGGTCAGGCGACGGCGCAGCGTTCCGGTGCTGAGGTTGAGCGCGCCGGCCACGCGCTCCGCCGTCCAGGGCAGGTCGGGCTGGGTGCGCAGAAGCTGACGCACCGCATCGGCAATCCCGATCGGCGCCACCGGTCCCATCCACCAGACGCCGTCTTCCAGCAGTGCCAGCAGCACCTCCATGCAGCGATGCTCGGCCAGCTTGGACGGCAGCGGCGGGTCGGCGGTCAGGCCGGTGGCGGCGTGGTGGATGGCGTCGGTCAGGGCCGGCGTCAGGGTCACATGCCAGTCGCGCGGCCGGGTACGCGGCGCCAGCCCATCGGTGCCATGGGCGCGCAGCAGCCGCCGCACCATCTCAGCCGGGAACTCCAGCACCAGGGCGCGGTAGCGACCGGCGGAGCCGGGATCATTCACCACCGATCCGCACCAGCCCGGCGGCAGCAGCATGGCGCTGCCGGTCGGGAATCGGCGGGTGATGCCGGATTGATCGGTCAGCTCCTTGGTGCCTTCCAGAACGGCGATCAGGGCCGTACGCTCGATCCGCACCTCGGCCAGCCGTTCGCGGTCATGGGCGACGAAGGCCCAGAGTTCCGGCCGATGCGGCCGGTCGCCGCCGCCGGGACGCTGGTCGCGGGCGGCGAAGCGGGACAGACGGGCGAGCAGATCCGGACCCATGTCGTTCATCCTCTGGCCTTCGCGCATCCTAGGACCGGCCGGTGCCGTCGATCAACGGCCGTAGCGGGCGGTGAGCGTCGCCTTGGCCAAGCTGGCGGCATTCAGGTTGAAGCCGACCATGGCGCCGGACGCATCGGCCGGCAGCGGCAGGCTGTTCACCTTCAGCGCATGGACGGTGACGACATAGCGGTGCGGCTTGTCGCCCTGCGGCGGGCAGGGACCGCCATAGCCGGGGGTGCCGAAATCGGTGCGGCTCTGCACGGCGCCGGCGGGGAGGGCGGGTTTCGCCGGATCGCCGGCCCCGGCCGGCAGGCCGCGGGTGTCGGCCGGCAGGTTGAACACCACCCAATGCCACCAGCCGCTGCCGGTCGGCGCATCGGGATCGTAGATGGTCACGGCAAGGCTTCGGGTGCCGGCCGGCGGCTCCGTCCAGCTGAGCGCCGGCGACTGGTTGGCGCCGGTGCAGCCGAAGCCGGCAAACACATTCCGTTCCGGGATCGGCGCTTTGTCGGTGAAGTCGGGGCTGCGCAGCTCGAACGCGGCGGCGGGGGAGGCGGCCAGCAGCAGGGCGGCGAACAATGCCGGGCGGAAGGGGATTTTCGGGCTCATCGGGGCGTCTCCGTCGATTGGGATGCCCTGACGATAAAGGGCCGCGGATGGCTCCGCGGCCCCGAACGGCTCAAAGATGGTCCCGAACTGCTCAGCCCTGCTTGAGCAGCTTCGCCGCGTCGACCGCGCCATAAGTCAGGATGGCGTCGCAACCCGCGCGCTTGAAGCCCATCAGCGTCTCCAGCAGCGCCTTGTCGTAGTTCAGCCAGCCGTTGGCGGAGGCGGCGCGCAGCATCGCGTATTCGCCCGACACGTGATAGGCGAAGGTCGGCACCGCGAACTGGTCCTTCACCCGGCGGATGATGTCGAGATAGGGCAGGCCGGGCTTCACCATAACCATGTCCGCCCCCTCCTGCAGATCGCAGGCGACCTCGCGCAGGGCCTCGTCGGTGTTGGCGGGGTTCATCTGGTAGGTGGTCTTGTCGCCCTTCAGGAAGCCGCCGGAATTCACCGCGTCGCGGAACGGGCCGTAGAAGGCGGAGGCGTATTTCGCGGCATAGGAGCAGACGCGGGTCAGCTGGTAACCTTCGGCATCAAGCTTGTCGCGGATGGCGCCGATGCGGCCGTCCATCATGTCGGACGGCGCGACGATGTCGACGCCGGCCTCCGCCTGTGACAGCGCCTGCCGGATCAGGACCTCGACGGTTTCGTCATTCTGGATGTAGCCGTCGCGCAGGATGCCGTCATGGCCGTGGGTGGTGTAGGGGTCGAGCGCCACGTCGCCCAGGATGCCGACCTCCGGCGCCGCCGCCTTCACCGCGCGGATGGCGCGGTTCATCAGGTTTTCCGGATTGTAGGCTTCCGCCGCGTCCTCCGACTTGGCGTCGGAGCCGACGACCGGGAACAGCGCGATGCAGGGGATGCCCAGCGAACCGGCCTGCGCCACCGCCTCGCACAGCAGGTCGATGGTCATCCGCTCCACGCCGGGCATGGACGCAACCGGCTCCCGCCGGTTCTCGCCTTCGATCACGAAGACCGGCCAGATCAGGTCGTCGACGGTCAGCGTGTTCTCGGCGACCAGACGGCGGGTCCAGGCGTCGGCGCGATTGCGGCGCAGACGGGTGCGCGGGAAGGCGGCGGGAAGGGTGATCGGCATCGGGGAGACCATGCACTTAGAACGAGTGCCGCGATCCTACGCCTTCCCGCATAGTGAACTCAAGCCGCGGCGGCGGCTCCAGTCCTTTGGGACCGGGCCGTCTGCCTTGCGCAGGTCTCATGCCCCGCCGTGGGCTTCCCCGCTTGCATTCCGTGCGACCTTGTCCCATTGGGCGGCCACCCGATCGTCGGTGGCCGGCTCCCCGGCGACGGGGCGAAATCCGGTGTCCTGTCCCTGCAGCGCCCAGCGGTTTCCCTGCTTGCGATAGTTCGATGTCAGCCCACCGGCAAAGGCCGCCCCCTCCCAGGACCGCACCTCGAACGTCACCGACGGGTGGTCTACGGTGATGAGGTTGTAGGCATTCGTTTCGTTCCGCAATCGTGTGGAGGTGGCGGTGGAGGCCTGGGCGACCAGGATCGAGCGGGCGATCTGGGTGTGGAAGCTCATGATGTCGCCGGAATAGGCCTTGTGCAGATGGCCCGCCAGCAACAGGTCGACGCCGCAGCTTTCCAACGCGGGCAGAGCCAGCTTGTGGCGGCCGACCAACTGCGTCTTGGGCAGGTCGGGTGGCGGCAGGAAGGGATGGTGGGTGAACAGCACCTTGAACACCGTGTCCGGCATGCCGCAGAACACCTCGCGCACCCGCGCGATCTGGCGCCGGTTCATGCGCCCTTCGGAAAAATCCATGATGACCGGTCGGGCGGTGTTGATACCGAGTACCGCGATCTCGTCGTCGACATGCAGCGGACTGAAATCGCTGGTGATGTAGCGGCGATAATGGCCGAACGGGTCGGTGAAGCGCTTGAACACGTTATAAACCGGAATGTCGTGATTCCCCGGTACGGCCATGTAAGGAAAGGGCAATTTCTGCAGAAAGGCGCGGGCCTCCTGGAAATGGCGTGCCTTCGCCCGCTGCACGAAATCGCCGGAGATGACGATCAGGTCGGGGGCCTGCGCGGTCAGGTCGGCTAGCAGCCCGTCCACCACGCGCTGGTCGATCCGCCCGAAATGCAGGTCGGAGATGTGTGCGAGCCGTTTCACGCCATCCTCATCCTTTTTCTCAGCCTGGTGCCAGAACCTTCAGTGCGCCTGGCAGAATCCGGTAATGAAGCGGCGCGTGCAGCTTCCGGATCTCGCCATCGTTGACCATCTTCAGGCGGTGGCGGCGGCTGTGGACCGTCAGGCTGGTCACCGCATAGGTTTCCAAGCCCTCGTCCTGCTTCCAGGAACCGGCAACCAGCCTTCCCATCAACCGCAGCATCGCGAATGCGTTCCGTTCACGGGCGACATAGACCCCGAGCTTTCCCGCATCGAGCGACTGCCGGGACAGGACGAGGCCGAAGCCGTCATCATAGACGTTGTTGGAAACGACCAGGATCGGCGTGCGCATGCGGCGGGGACCGTCGCCCCAGTCCAGGCGGACATCCAGCAGCGGCAGGCGGTAGAGCGTTTTCGCCATGGCCACCGCGGCTCCCGGCCATTTCAGCAACCGGTGCTGCTTGCGCTGGCGTTCGCGTTCCTGGACCACCTGCGGATAGAAGCCGAGGATGGAACTGTTGGTGTAGGGCTCGCCGTTCACCTCGGCGATGTCGATGACCCGAACCCGGCCGGCGGCAAGGGCCTCCGCCGCACCCTCCAGTTCGAGTGGAATGCGAAGATCGCGGGCCAACAGATTGAGAGTGCCCAAGGGAATGACGCCCAGCGTCTTGCCGGTCGGCAGCGCCAGCTTGACCGCGCTGTGCAACGTACCGTCGCCGCCGCCGACCACCACCGTCTCCGCGTCGGAGTCCAGCACACGCCGGATCGTGTCGGTGCATTGCGCACCGTCGACCGTGTGCAGGTCCACCGTGGCGCCATGCCTTTGAAAGGCGTTGCGGATCGCCGCCTCGGCGCCTTCGATGGGACGGTCGACCAGCGAGCCCGCCTGCCGGTTGAGGATGATTCCGACCTTCATGCGTCACCCGGCAGGATGTGGAGCGGCATCGGCATCTGACCTTCCATAATGCGTCTGAGAGGACCCGTTCTCAGATGAGAGCGTGACCGCAACGGTCCAAGAGGGGCGTTGTTCCTAATCCGCGCGCCGGCGAACATCCGGATCCGTATGGTAGGTTTGACAGCGCCGCCGGCTCCCGTATCATCGCGGTGGGCCGGTCTCCACGCCCTGGGGCATCGCGGGGATGGAACAGACTGCTCACCACCGCCCGATTCGCAACGATAACCGAGAAAATACAAGACGATGAGCGACGCTGCTGAGATTCTGTTCGAACGTCGGGGCGCGATCGGCCTCGTCACGCTCAACCGACCCAAGGCGCTGAACGCGCTGACGCTGGGCATGATCAGGCTGTTCGATCCGCAGCTCCGGGCTTGGGATTCCGATCCGGAGGTCAAGGCCGTCGTGATTCGCGGTGCCGGCGAAAAGGCCTTCTGCGCCGGCGGCGACGTCGTCAGCCTGTACGAGGCCGGCAAGGCGGTCAAGGAAGGGCGCGGCGATACCGGGCCGATCCGCGCCTTCTTCAGCGAGGAATATGTGCTGAACCGGCTGATCAAGCGCCTGTCCAAGCCCTATGTCGCGCTGATCGACGGCATCTCGATGGGCGGCGGCGTCGGCCTGTCCGTTCACGGCACCCACCGCATCGTCACCGAGCGCACGATGTTCGCCATGCCGGAAACCGGCATCGGCCTTTATCCCGACGTCGGCGGCACCTATTTCCTGCCGCGGTTGCCGGGGCAGGTCGGCATCTGGCTTGGGCTGACCGGCGACCGGCTGAAGGCGGCGGACCTGCTGGCCATCGGCGCCGCCGACGCCTTCGTGCCGAGCGCCGGGATCGACGCGCTGATCGACGATCTCGCCGCCGGCGTCCCGGCCGACGAGGCGGTCGCGTCCCACCGCGGTCAAGCCGGCGAGGCGGCGGTTAGCGCCATCCGGGCTGCGGTCGACCGCTGCTATGCCTTCGACAGCGTGGAGGCCATCGTCAAGGCTCTGGAGGCCGAGGGGACGGAGTGGGCGGCAGGCCAACTCGCCACCCTGCGCCGGGTTTCGCCCACCAGCCTGAAGGTGACGCTGGCTGCGCTCCGTCGCGGGGCCAAGCTGGATTTCGAAGGCTGCATGGTGCAGGAGTTGCGCCTCAGCCTCGCCTGCCTTGCCGGGGATGATTTCTACGAGGGCATTCGCGCCGTTCTGGTCGACAAGGACAAGAACCCAAAATGGAAGCCGGCGGAACTGGCGGATGTCGGCCCGTCGGACGTCGAGCGGCACTTCGCCGAACCGGCGGGCGGAGATCTGATCTTCCGCGACTGACGAACCACTAATCGGATAGGGTGCCTGAGGGGAATGGTCGCGCAGGCGGTCGTGCGGCCATTCCTTTCCGCTTATGCCCGTGGTGGTGCCCGACCGAAAACCTTCGTGTGGGGACATCCGGCGAAAGGCGCCTGTACAGACGGGTTGTGCCAGACTTTTTCTGGAATTATTAGGATGATTGCCGACGAATGATCGGTTAATCTCGCTTTAAGGTCCCGGTATCGTCCTTGCGCGGGGAACGGCCGGTTAGAGCCAAAGGAGACCGCGGTGCGCAAACCCTATTACGAGAGCATTCTGTTGATCGAGCGGCTTCACCGCCACTTTCTTGAAGTGCTCAAGACTGAGTTGGACCGGCTCGGCATCCAGGACATCAACAACGTCCAGAGCCTGATCCTGTACAACATCGGCGAAGACGAGATGACGGTCGGCGAACTGACCGCGCGCGGCTACTATCTGGGTTCCAACGTCTCCTACAACGTCAAGAAGATGGTCGAGAACGGCTATCTCGGCCAGGAACGCTCCCCGCACGATCGCCGGTCGGTCCGTGTCCGCCTGTCGGAGAAGGGCCTGGATCTGCGCGAGAAGATCAGCGTCATGTTCGAACGTCATCTGACCGCCCTGGAAAAGGCCGGCTTCAGCGACGAGGAACTGACCAAGGCCAACGAGACCCTGCGCAAGCTGGAACGCTTCTGGTCGGCTTCGCTCGACTACAGCGGCTTTCCGATGACCTCGGCGGCCTGACCCGCCGGTTTTACGACGGCCCCCGCGGTTCCGGCTCCCGCGGGTGGCATCGGGTTCCCGCTTTCCATCCGTCGTCATCATGGTGTGACGGCTTGGAAAACGAAATAGAACGAGCCGGTACCTTCACCATCCATTCCGCACCGTTTCAGCATCCGTTCTGAACCCATCGGCGCCCTCGCGTGTTGACGGGGATTGGCTTTCGCGCGGCCACGGTCGGTGCGGCCGGACGAATTTCCGGCCGCCGTGTCGTGCTGAGGGCGTCACGGCAACGGGCGGCTTATGTCTTATATCGTCTTGATGGTGGGGCTTGGGGTTCTGATCCTACTGGTGGCCTGGTTGCCTATGGTGTTGAAGGAACTGCCGCTTTCCCTGCCGATCATCTGCGTCGGGCTGGGCTTCGCTGTGTTCAGCACCTTGCGGCTGGAGAATCCGGAGCCGCTGGCCTTTCCGGAAGCGACGGAGCGGCTGACCGAACTGATCGTCATCGTCTCGCTGATGGGGGCGGGGCTGAAGCTGGATCGGCGCATCGGCTGGCGGCGCTGGATCATCACCTGGCGGCTGCTGGGCATCACCATGCCGCTGTCGATCCTGATGATCGCCCTCATCGGCTGGTACTGGCTCGATTTCCCGCTGGCGGCGTCAATTCTGCTGGGGGCTGCGCTGGCGCCCACCGATCCGGTCCTCGCCTCCGACGTCCAGGTCGGCCCGCCCAAGTCGGGCGAAGAGGACGAGATCCGCTTCAGCCTGACCTCCGAAGCCGGTCTGAATGATGGTCTGGCCTTTCCCTTCGTCCACCTCGCCATCGGGGTCGCCCTGCTGAACGGCAACCCACCCTGGGATCTGCTGAAGCACTGGGTGCTGCTGGATGTGGTGTGGAAGCTGGCGGCCGGCGTCGGAGTCGGCTGGCTGGTCGGGCGATTGCTCGGCTACGTCACCTTCCGGGTGCCGAATCGGGCAAACCTGTCTCGGACCGGCGACGGCTTCGTGTCACTCGGCATCACGCTGATTGCCTATGGTCTGACGGAGCTTGTCAGCGGATACGGTTTTCTCGCGGTGTTCGTCGCAGCACTCGCCCTGCGCGATGCGGAACGGAACAGCGAATACCATGGGCGTCTGCATGATTTCGTCGAACAGACCGAGCGGCTGTTGATGATGCTGATGCTGGTGCTGTTCGGCGGCACCTTGGCCCATGGGCTGATCGACGCCCTCTCCTGGAGCGCCGTCGGCGCCGCGGTTGTCATCCTGCTTCTGGTGCGTCCCATCGCCGGCGTGGCCGGACTGGCCGGCGTGCCGATGCCGGTCGGCGAGAAGCTGGCCATCGGCTTCTTCGGCATCCGCGGCATGGGCAGCATCTATTACGTCGCCTATGCACTGAATGCCGCGGAGTTCGACGTGCCCAATGCCCTGTGGGCGGTCACCGGGCTGATCGTGCTTCTCTCGATTCTCGTCCACGGCATCAGTGTGACGCCGGTCATGCGGCGGATCGACCGGCGCCGGCAGTCCGCGGCGCCGCCTCTGCCGCCGCCCATACACCGCCGAATGGAAAAAGCGCGCGTTTCGGCCGACTCTTGATGAAAATTGTTGGTGATGCTGAAATTCCGCTTTCCGTACAAGGTGATGCGCCTGCATAGTGATCGGGAAGGGGCGGCGCGGGCGACCTGACGGTTTCGGATGAAACCAAATGGGCAGGCCGACGCGACCGCCCGGGAACCGCCGGACGAACCGATCCGGACGGTCTTCCGCAACATGCGCAACGCAACGCTGTGGGGAGGAATTCACGTATGATCGCACGTCTTCTGGCCGGTGCCGCTCTTGCTGCCCTGACGGTCGGTGTCATGTCCGCCGGGCCCGCCATGGCCCAGCAGGGCAAGCTTTCCGGCGACATGGTCAAGATCGGTGTGCTGAATGACCGTTCCGGCCTCTATGCCGATCTCGGCGGCGAGGGATCGGCCATTGCCGCGCGGATGGCGGCCGAGGAGTTCGGCAACAAGATCCTCGGCAAGCCTATCGAGATCATCACCGCCGACCATCAGAACAAGCCCGACATCGGCTCCAACCTCGCCCGCCAGTGGATCGACCGCGACGGCGTCGACGCCATCGTCGACGTGCCGAATTCCGGTGTCGCGCTCGCGGTTCAGGAGGTGACGAAGGAGAAGAAGAAGATCTTCCTGATGGAAGGTCCGGCGACCTCGCGCCTGACCGGCGACGCCTGTTCCCCCACCGGCTTCCACTGGGCCTATGACACCCGCGCCCTGGCGGTCGGCACCGGGCAGGCCATCGTGAAGGAGGGCGGCGACAGCTGGTTCTTCATCACCGCCGACTATGCCTTCGGCCATCAGCTGGAGGCCGACACCTCGGCGGAGGTCAAGAAGGCCGGCGGCAAGATCGTCGGGTCGGTGAAGGCGCCGCTGAACACCGCCGACTTCTCGTCCTTCCTGCTGCAGGCGCAGGCTTCGGGCGCCAAGATCGTCGGCCTCGCCAATGCCGGTGGCGACACCATCACCTCGATCAAGCAGGCTTCCGAGTTCGGCCTGACGCAGAGCGGTCAGCAGAAGCTGGCGGGCCTGCTGATCTTCCTGTCCGACGTTCATGCGCTGGGGCTGCAGGTCGCCCAGGATCTGGTGCTGACCACCGGGTTCTATTGGGATCGGGACGAGGAGACCCGCGCCTGGTCCAAGAAGTTCTTCGATCGTCATGGCAAGATGCCGACGATGGTGCAGGCCGGCAGCTATTCCGCCGTCCGTCACTATCTGAAGGCGGTCGAGGCCGCCGGGACCGACGACGGCCCGACCGTGGCCGCCAAGATGCGGGAGATGCCGGTCAACGACATGTTCGCCAAGAACGGCACGATCCTGCCGAACGGCCGCATGGTCCACGACATGTATCTGGCCCGCGTGAAGAAGCCGTCGGAGTCCAAGGGCGCCTGGGATTATTACCAGATCCTGCGCACCATCCCCGGCAAGGAGGCCTTCGCCACCTTCGAGGAGAGCGGCTGCAAGCTGCCGAAGTGACCATGTCGGTAAAAAATAGGACGACAGGGCATCAGTCGTGACGTGACGGCGCGGCATCCCCGCCGGGGCGGCGGTCTTCGGACCGGTGCCCCGGCGGGGATGCAGCTGAGGAGAGCGACGCTCATGATGGGAACGATTTTCGGCATTCCGCCCCAGGCGCTGTTCGGCCAGCTTCTGCTGGGGCTGATCAACGGATCGTTTTACGCGCTGCTCAGCCTTGGGCTGGCGGTGATCTTCGGCATGTTGAACGTCATCAACTTCGCCCATGGCGCGCTCTACATGATGGGCGCCTTCGTGGCGTGGCTGCTGCTGAACCAGCTCGGCATCGGCTATTGGTGGGCGCTGCTGCTGGCGCCGCTGATCGTCGGCGCGTTCGGGGCGGTGCTGGAGAAGACGCTGCTGTCGCGGCTCTACAAGCTGGATCATCTCTATGGGCTGCTGCTGACCTTCGGACTGGCCTTGATCGTCGAGGGCGCGTTCCGCCACCAGTATGGCGTCTCCGGCCAGCCCTATCCCATTCCCGCGGAACTCAGCGGCGGCCGTAACCTGGGCTTCATGTTCCTGCCCAATTACCGGGGTTGGGTGGTGGTGGCCTCGCTGATCGTCTGCATCAGCACCTGGATCGCCATCGAGAAGACGAAGCTGGGCGCCTATCTGCGCGCGGCGACCGAAAACCCGGTGCTGGTCCAGGCCTTCGGCATCAATGTGCCGCGGATGGTCACGCTGACTTACGCCTTCGGCGTGGCGCTGGCCGGGCTCGCCGGCGTGCTGGCGGCACCTATCTATCAGGTATCGCCGCTGATGGGATCGCACCTCATCATCGTCGTCTTCGCGGTGGTGGTGATCGGGGGCATGGGATCAATCCTCGGCGCCGTGCTGACCGGCTATGGGCTGGGCCTGCTGGAGGGGCTGACCAAGGTCTTCTACCCGGAGGCATCGAACATCGTGGTCTTCGTCATCATGGCGGTGGTGCTGATGGTAAAGCCCGCCGGCCTGTTCGGACGGGAGAGGTAAGCGCATGAGCCTTCATTCGCAGAGCAGCGGCCGGGCGTCCGCACAGGCTGCCGGCGCACCGGCGGCGGCAGGGCTGACCTTGGCGAGAGTTGGCGCGCTGGTGGTGCTGGCCGGTCTGCTGGCGGTGCCGTTCCTGCTCTATCCTGTTTTCCTGATGAAGGTGCTGTGCTTCGCCCTGTTCGCCTGCGCCTTTAACCTGCTGATCGGCTTCGGCGGCCTGCTCAGCTTCGGGCATGCGGCGTTCTTCGGCAGCGCCGCCTATGTCACCGCCCATGCGGTGAAGGAATGGGGGTGGTCGCCGGAACTGGGGATTCTGCTGGGCACCCTGTCCGCCGCTTTCCTGGGGCTGGTGTTCGGCATCATCGCCATCCGCCGGCAGGGCATCTATTTCGCCATGATCACGCTGGCGCTGAGCCAGATGGTCTATTTCCTGGCCCTCCAGCTGCCCTTCACCCATGGCGAGGACGGCATCCAAGCGGTGCCGCGCGGCCTTCTGTTCGGCGTCTTCGACCTGCATAACCCGCTGGAAATGTACTACACGGTGCTGGGCGTCTTCCTGATCGGATTCGTCATCATCTGGCGGACGGTGCATTCGCCGTTCGGGCAGGTGCTGAAAGCGATCCGCGAGAACGAGGCACGCGCAATCTCGCTGGGCTACCGCACCGACCGCTACAAGCTGCTGGCCTTCGTGCTGTCGGCGTCGCTGGCCGGGCTGGCGGGCGGCACCAAGGCCATCGTCTTCCAGTTGGCGACGCTGACCGACGTGACGTGGCAGATGTCGGGCGAAGTCGTGCTGATGACGCTGCTGGGCGGCATGGGCACGCTGACCGGCCCGGTCATCGGCGCCGCCCTGGTGGTGACGCTGGAGAATTATCTGGCGGCGACCAGCCTGCCGGTGCCGGTGGTGATCGGCTGCATCTTCGTCGCCTGCGTTCTGGTGTTCCGGCGCGGGATCGCCGGGGAGATCGTGGCACGTTTCGGAAAGCAGAGCCGGGATGTCTAAGATGCTGTGCTGAAAACGACAAATATATTAAGAACGGTTTCATCTATAAGACACTAAGGTTTCAAAGCACCGCATACCTCGAAAGAAGGGGTGTGCGGTGATTATTTTGCGTCCTGGAACGTTCTGCTTGCTGGGTGTTATAGGACTCAACGCGTGCGGCGGTGCAGCAAAATGACCGACGCGAGCTTTGGGAAGAAGCGTCCACCCGGACGAACGTATTCGAGGAGCATCCCGCATGGCTATGGACAAGGACACCACGACCAGCGCGCGTGAAACCGCCGACCGTGCGAAAGGCACGGTGGAGGACATGACCCGAGCCGGAGAGGCCACCACCCGCCGCGCCGCAGATGCCGCCCGCTCGATGGGTGAGAACGCGGCGGAGACCGGCCGGCAGGCCGCCGAGGCCGGTGCAGATGCCGGTCAGAAGGCAATGGGGGTGGGTGCCGACATGACCCGCCGCGGTGCCGAGACCGCCGGAACCATGATGAACAAGGCCACCGATGTCGCCGGCCGCACGACCGAGCAGCTCCAGCGTGCGCTGGGCCTGTCGAAGGAGGCGCAGGGCGAGGTCGCCAGCCAGACCCGCGAAACAATGGACGTCATGGTCCAGTGCGGCAGCGTTCTCGCCGACGGCTGGCAGAATGCCTGGCGCGAATGGATGGGGCTGGCGCAGGACGTCGCCTCACGCAACGCCGAGGGGATGAATGCGCTGATGCGCAGCCGGTCCGTCCCCGATTTCTACGCGGCGCAGAGCCGCATGCTGAAGGACAACATGCAGATGGTCCTCAGCCGCAGCGTCAAGATCTCGGAGATGTCGGCGAGCACTGCGAACACGGCGATGGGCAAGCTGAATGCCCGTCTGGAAGGTGCGGCGCAGCAGACGGAACGCCGCTTCTGAGCGACTTGTTCCCTGCATCGGCACGCCATCGATAACGAACGGTCTCCATCCTGACTGAACCCCGGCCCGCAAGGACCGGGGTTTTTTCTGCCCCGGATTTGCGGCCGTGCCGCTATGACGCTTCAGGCGCGAGCCAGCTCACCGCCGCCCCGCCGCCGGTGGAGGGCAGGGCGCGGTGCAGCGCCGGCAGCATCTCCCTCAGCGTCTCGTCGAGCTTCCAAGGCGGATTGACGATCAGCAGACCGGAGCCGTTCAGCCGCAGGTGGGTGTCCTCGGGGTGCCAGGTCAGTTCGGCGATCAGCACCTTCGGGATGCCGGTCTTCTCCACCGCATCCTGGAACCGCCAGACCGCCGCACGCTCCTTGATCGGATACCACAGGGCGAAGATGCCGGTGGACCAGCGGCGGTGCGCCTGCGCCAGCCCCTCGGCCATGCGGGCGAACTCGTCGGGTTGCTCGAAGGGGGGATCGATCAGGACCAGCCCACGCTTCTCCTTGGGCGGAAGATGGGCTTTCAGCGCGGTATAGGCATCGGATTGGTGGACGGCGACGGAGCGGTCGCCGGTGAACTCCGCCTTCAGACTGACGGCGTCGTCGGGGTGCAGTTCGACCAGCACCATGCGGTCCTGCGGGCGAAGCGCGGCGCGGGCGATTCGCGGGGAGCCGGGATACCAGCGCAGGGTGCCGTCGGGATTCAGCGCCTGGACGGCATCCAGGTAGGGAGCGAGCGCCGGATGGGGCAGAGTATGGCCGAACAGCCGGCCGATGCCCTCGTCGCTCTCACCGGTCTTGCGGGCCGCTTCGGAGGTCAGGTCGTAGCGGCCGATGCCAGCATGGGTGTCCAGCACGCAGAATGGTGCCGGCTTGGCGCGCAGATGATCCAGGATCAGCGCCAGCACGGCGTGCTTCATCACGTCGGCCGGGTTGCCGGCGTGGAAGATGTGGCGGTAGTTCATGCGTCGGGGTTTACCCGATCACGCCCCGCGGCGCCAGCGCTGTTGCCGAGGCGGTCGATCGAGTTGGACGGATCAGTTGATCGCCGCGACCTGCTGGGCATTGTGGAAGCTGCGGCGGGTGCGCGGGGCGACGCTGACGGGATCGGTGTCCTCGCAGCGGGAGGAGGCCAGCAGCTTGGCGCTCTGCGTGTCCAGTTCGGCCAGGCTCTGCCAGATCTTGCAGACATAGGCCTGGGCACGGCGGCCCGAGCTGCCGTTGTAGCGGGCCAGGGCGGTCTTCCAGTTGCCTTCCTCGCCATGGAAACGGACGAGGAGCTGGCCGGCGTAGAACACGTTGTCGCGCGGCTCGACGATCTTTTCCAGAGGCTGGAACTCGCCCCGGTGGCTGGCGACCGACAGCTGCATGCAGCCGACATAGGTGTTGGAGCGAAGCTGGCCGCGGTGGTCGCGAAGGTGACGGGCGGCGTCACTGACGTTGCGGGCGTAATAGGGACGGCCCTGCACGCTCATGGCGAAGGGGTGGGGCGCGCCGTCCTGGCCGCTTTCGACCAGTGCGATGGCCACCAGCATGCCCGACGGAATGCCGAGCTTCTGTTCGGCTTCCACCGCGTGGGTGACGCAGCTTTCCTTGGAAACGGTCTGGGCCTGGGCAGTTCCGGAGACGGTGAGCGCCACCAGGGGAGCCGTCAGCAGTCCCGCAGCCAGTGCGAAGCGTCCACACGCTGTGGCGCCTACGCGCTGATTTCGTCCCCGCATCCCAAACCTCCTTCTGCTGTCGCCCCGTGTTCTACGGCGGCTGTTTGACCCCCCGCGCGGGGCCGTTGTTCCGGTCACCGAGTCGCTTACGGCGACCGCCTCCTACCCAGATGTTCAGCGCCTCCCAATCGGGCGCCGCGGCAACACTTCCAAAAATTTGACCCATCGTCAACCCGCTTGCACCCTGGTAATACCACAGCTTTCGTCCGTCAGATGTCACGCCGGCCCGCCGGACGGACGGCTTAGGCGCTTCGGCCGGGGCTATAAGCCATTGAATCGCCACATTTGCCGGCAAAATCGATTGGGGTGACCCCGCTGCCCCACCTGCACCTTCGGACGGGGAACAAAAAAGGGGCTACTGCGACCGCGTGTCGCCCGAATCACACTTCGGAAGGATTTTCGCGCACCCCTTGCGCAGCGCAGCATGTTGGGGCAGTAAACTCCGCCGCCCTGTTTCCCTGGACTCGGTTCCCTGGGCCAAGTCGGTGCCGCAGCGACGCCCGGGACGGCCCGATGGCGAACGGTGGCGGGCTGTCCGGGCCGGCGGCATTCCCCTGGTCGAAGCCCGCGATCAGAGGAACTTCATCCGTGTCCGCGGATCCCTCCATCGGCGAAGAGTCGCAAATCTACAATCTCGATCAAATGTTCCGGTTCGGTTACGACCGGCTCTATGCAGGGGATAATGCCGGGGCCGCGCGCGCCTTTCGCGCCGGCGTCGCCGTCGACCCCGCCCATGCGGAGGCATGGTCCGCACTTGCGGAAGCCGGCGGCGGGACCGATGCGGCCGGTCGGGCCGCGGCCTGTTTCCGGCGCGCAATCACTCTGGAACCCGGTAATTGGGGCTGGCGGCTGATGCTGGGCGATGCCTTGCGGCGGTGCGGCGAAACCGATGCTGCGCACGCGTTGTTCCAGTCCCTTGCGGCGGAACGAAGCGATTCGGCGCAGGCCCGACTCGGATTGGCCCGCTGCCTTGCCGCTGCCGGCCGCCACGCCGAGGCGCTGGAGGAGTACCGGGAGGCGGTGGCACTGCGCCCCAACGACCGCGATGCCGTCCTCGCGCTGGCGGAAGCGCTGGCCACGGCGGGGGATGCGCTGGCGGCGGTCGAGCTGCTGCAGCCGCTGGCGCGGCGGCTGGAGGAGGATGCATCGGTCCATCACGCGCTGGGCCGCAGCTGGCTTGCCCTGCGTGAGCCGGCCAAGGCGCTGGCCGCGCTTCGCCATGCCGGAAAGGTCGCCGAAGGGGACGAGGCGGCGGCGATCGAACGCCTGATCGCGGCGCTGGCAGCCGGGGAGGGCACCGATCTGTCCGCCTCCTATGTCCGCGCCCTGTTCGACCGCTATGCCGACCGCTTCGACCAGGATCTGGTCGGCAAGCTCGGCTACACGGCACCCGAACTGCTGCGGTCAGCGGTCGACCGCGTTGCGCCCGCCGCTGCGGGGCTGCGCATCCTCGATCTCGGTTGCGGCACCGGGCTGGCGGGCGTCGCCTTCAAGCCGCTGGCGTCCCGGCTTGCGGGAGTCGATCTGTCGCCGCGGATGGTCGAGAAGGCGCGTCAACGCCGGCTCTACGACGAGTTGACCGTGGGCGATGTCGTGGAGGCGATGGAGCGGACGCCCGGCGGCTGGGACCTGCTGGTCGCCGCCGACGTGCTGGTCTACATCGGTGACCTCGTTCCCGTATTCGCGGCGGCGGCCCGCGCCCTTCCGCCGGGGGGGTATTTCGCCGCCACCGTGGAACGCCTGCCGGGTGAACCGGCTGCGCCAACCGGCGCTACCTTCGCACTCGGCGCGACACGCCGATACGCCCATTCCGAACCGTATGTGCGGGTGACGGCGGAAGCGGCCGGCTTCCTCATCCGCCTGATGGAGCCCTGCAGCCCGCGGCGGGAAAAGGGAATTCCCGTCCCCGGTCTGCTGTTCGTGGCGGAGCGGGCGGCGCGGTAGCGATCCGGTTGCGGGTCAGATCGCCTGCGTGTAGCGGCCGGTGTCGCCGGGCAGGCACCAGCGTGCATGCAGTTGCCCCTTGGCGTCGAAGCTGCAGGCGATCCAACCGGAGTGGTACAGCAGGCGCCGGCCACCCTCGGCGAAGGGCGGCATCTCGAACCGGTGGGCGGGCAGGGGATGGTCGGGGCGGGTCGCCAGCGGCTCCGCCAGCCGCGATCGCCATCCCGCTGCCGGGCCGGTGGTCGTGGTGAAGCGCGGCGTGTAGAGCTGCCACATCTCCAGTCCGCCGCCGCGGAGCACGCCCCGCGCGCCTGCTCCACCGGCTGTTCCCCCGGAGGCGACCGTGATGCGGCAGCCGCTGCGCCGGGAGAAATCGGCCAATGTGCGGACCATCCGCTCCCATTCGGCATGACGGCCCGGTGCCGCCCAGTGATCGGAGAACCGGCTGCGCAGTCGGGAGGGGAGCACGCCGCCCAGCCGGTCGGGCAGGACGGCGGCCGGGGTCAGCAGCGGCGCTCCGCTGACCAGGATCAGGTGCCGGCAGGCGGTAAAGCGGTCGAGCCAGTCCGGAAGCATGCTCCAGCCCCGTTCCGACAGCATGCGCCGGCCGTTGCGGTCGCTCCAGCTGTCGAGCGTCAGCAAACCGACTTCGCCCATGGTGAAGCCCTGGGCCAGCGTTCCGCATTCCGATCCCCACAGGCAGTCGGGCGGGCCGTCGGCGACGGATCCGGTCTGGAAAAGCTGGACCTGCCGGCGGGTCGCCGCGAACAGTGGGCGCAGGCTGCGCGAGGCGGCGTCGCCCTCCTCCCGGCCGCCCCAGGCGCCGGCGAGCAGCCGGCCGAGATCGCTACCGTCCCACACCATCACCGAGGGGATCGACGCCAGCGCCGACGCCGCGGCGGCACCGCTCCAGGCCCGCAGCATGCGGTCGAATCCGGCGGTCATCAGTTCTTCCGCCACGCCGGGCAGCGCGGGACCAAGCCGGCGGGAAGCGTCGGACAGCAGGGCATTCGCCTGGGGAGAGGCGGCCGTCACCGCATCGCCGTCGATCTGCCCGCCGGCCTGGACCATCAGGTGATAGCGGTCGGCGGAGTGGCGGGCCAGCAGATCGGACCAGAGAGCCGGTGAGGCACCGGTTGGGGATTCGGCATCCGGCGTGCCACTGCTGGTCATTCCGCTTCCGTAAAGAATGGCCATGCGCGGGAGTGAATGACGACCCGGAACGACCACGGTCCAGCGGGCGCCGTCGGGAAAGCCATAGGTGACGTCGGTGTCGCGCAGGCCACGCGGGACGGCGAAGTCGAAGCGCCAGACCTGGCGATGGCGCCAGTGCGTCAGGTGGCGGGGCGGAACGGGCAGGGTGACGCCGTCCACCCGCAGGTCGTCGGGCTCGACCTCGCCGTCCAGAACGAACAGCGCCGACAGCCACCAACGGTCGCGCTGCTCACCACGGAAATACAGGATGGGACCAAGCAGGATGCTCGGTTCCGCTCGTCTCGGCGCCATGCTTCATCCGTCCGAACCGGCCCTTCCCCCAAAGATGGGCCTGTCGCATGCAATAGCGCAAGGCGCCGCCGGACGGCGAAAAAATATCGCGCTCCGGAACGGACGATCAGCCGTTCCGCTTGCGCAACAGCTCGAGCATTCGGGGCGGCACCTCTTCGTTCAGGACCGGGTCGTACAGGCGGTGAAGCTCCTCCACATGCTGGCGGTGCTGGGCCAGCAGCGCCTTTGCGTCGGGATCGCTCTCGACCACGCTCTCGAATTCGGCGCGCTCCCGCTCGTCCAGGGCGCCATCCAGATAGGCGTTGATATCGGTCATCGTCACACGCTTCATCTCTGTCGTTCCCGGATGGGTCGCCGGGGTTCTCCCCTGGGACACGATCAACCGTGACACGTCCGGTGGCCCCGCCGTTCCCGGAATGCTCGGCCGATAGGACGCCTACCCCATCTTATGGGCATGATCCTCGGCCATACCAGTCCGACAAACGGCGCGATCACTGCTCACTTTCGAGGCGAGCAAACCGCCACAGCCATCCTCTTTCGCGTCGCCCGGCCAAGTAACAGGCCGGTGCAGCCGATTGTTCCGGTTTCCGTTGGTGCGGAACGCCGCGCAATAGGGACTGTTGTGATTGTGCAACTCACCCCTACCGCGTCCCGACAGGGTTGCCGAAGAAGGAGAATAGCTATGGCTCCGTAACCGTCGGAAACCGGACTTGCCTATGGCGGCAGCGGCGAGCAGCGCGACAAGGTGGCCCATATCACCGGTGGCGACAGCGGCATCGGTCGTGCCGTCGCCGTGCCGTACGCCTCTGGCAACCGGACGAGATGGCGCCGGTCTATGTGTTCCCTCCATCCGACGACTCTTCTTACCGTCGGGGCAGGTGCTGCCTCCGAACGGCGGCACGGTGAAGAATGCTTGATCTGGCTGGCTGTCGGGAGGAAGGGCGCCCACCGCGCCGGGCCGATGAGAAAATGCCGAAATGAAAAGCCCCCGCGCAGGTGGCGCGGGGGCTTTCCAATCGTGGAGTGTTCGCATTTGGCCGGCGGGCCATCAGGAAAGATGTCGGATCAGGCGGTCATCAGGTTGTTCAGCCGCTCCCGCGCACGGCACAGGCGGGACCGGATGGTGCCGATCGACACGTTAAGCGTCTCGGCCGCTTCCTGATAGGGACGCCCTTCGATGGCGACCAGCTTCACGACTTTGCGCTGGCTGGGGGTGAGGGAGGAAAAGGCACGGTCGACGTCGCGGAAGACCAGACGCGACATCTGCGCCGCGTCCACCGACATGGCGCCGTCCCACAGCTCCACCTTGGTCACATGGCGGTCACGCTGCAGGTTGTTGAAATGCAGGTTCTTCAGCATGGTGGTCAGCCACGCCTGCATATTCGTGCCGGGTTCGAAACGATGCTGGCGCGACAGGGCGCGGGCCAGGCAGTCCTGCAGCAGGTCCTCTGCGGCGTTGGCGTCACGGGTCAGCTTGCAGGCATAGCGCTGCAGGTTCGGCATGCAGCGGATCAGTTCGTTTTCGAACGAGTACGGCATGGTCTTTCCTTCCTCCACGGTCTGTGTACGTCTCCCGCCGGCCGCGTTAGCGGCGGCGCCCATCGCGGTCGAGAGCGGGGCGCCGGGCGGGGACGGCATTGGGCTTTCCGGCGCGCAATGGCGGCGCCACCGGTTCGAAGGGCTGACAGTGTCTTTTGCGGTCTTGAGCGCTCAGCAGGCCCTGGCGATGGTCCCCAGGGCGTTCGTGAGCCGGCCCGTCATCCGATGCGGGTCGGTGGCCCCTGCGGGGGTGTTGCGGAACGATCCGGTCGGCGGTGGCGTCATTGAGAAGGTCCCGTTGTTGCCCGTCGTTGATCGTGTCGGGAGCTAAACGCGCCGCCCGCCGTGGATGTTCCACCGCAGGATCCGGAAAGAGTGACATCGGTGGCAGATTGCGGAGATTTCGGTCCCGTCTCCGCTTGCCGGGCTTACCACCATCGAACGCGCCCGCCGATGCGCCGGCGCAACACTCAGCCGTTGGAAAACAGCGGCTTTTCCAGGCGCAGCGCCGCCATTCCATCCTCGTAGTAATCTGGATATTCCGCGAAGCGGCGATAGCCCGCCGCGGTGTAGAGCGCGATGGCGGCGGCATTGTCCGCCCGCACCTCCAGCCTCATTCCACGGCAGCCATGGGCGGCGGCGGACTCCTCCAGCGCCGTCAGCAGCCGGCGGCCGATTCCCTGTCCGCGATCGCCGGGCGCCACCGCGAAGGAGGTCAGCCGGGCGAAGCGCGTGCCGGCATGGAAGCCGACCACCCCATAGGCAAGTGGCGGTCCCTGCACATTCGGCACTTGGCGGCATGCCACCTGCACCACACCTTTTGCCTTCCGGATCGCATAGCGGAAGTTGCGCTGCGTCATCCGGTCGGTCGGGAAACTTCGCTCCTCGATCGCCAGCAGCGCGGGAATGTCGGCCAATTCGGCGTGACGGATGGCGATGCATGCTGCATTGCAGTGGACAGGATCGGATTCGTGAAGCATCGTTGACGGGAAAAAGGGGAGGGGACGACAGCCTACTCCCTTTTACCACAGCGAAACGATGGTGCGTTCCATCTGGGGAAAGCTTTGCTTAACCAACAGGGCAGACACTTCCCCCATGATTGGAGCGCCGCCCTTCCAGCCGCCCGCTCCTATTGGCCTTTCACGCAGAAAGTCAGGACATGGACGCTCGGTTTAAATCTCGCGACATCGAACGCCGCAGCCTTGATGTCGATGGCCTCAAACGGTCGTTCCTGGAATGGCTGGTCTATTCGGTCGGCAAGGATGCACGCGCCGCCACGCGCCGCGACTGGTTCCACACCGTGGCGCTGGCCGTTCGCGACCGTGTCGTCGACCGCTGGATGGACACGACCCGCAGCTATTACCAGGAAGACGCCAAGCGCGTTTACTACCTGTCCCTGGAATTCCTGATCGGGCGCCTGCTGACCAACAGCCTGTCGAACCTGGGCATCATGGACGAATGCCGCCAGGCGCTCGACCGCCTCGGCCTGTCGATGGACGACGTGGTCGATGCCGAGCCGGACGCGGCGCTGGGCAACGGCGGCCTCGGCCGGCTGGCCGCCTGCTTCCTCGACAGCATGGCGTCGCAGGGCCTGCCCGGCTACGGCTACGGCATCCGCTACGAGTTCGGCCTGTTCGAGCAGCGGTTCGAGAACGGCTGGCAGGTCGAGTACCCCGAGCAGTGGCTGCAATTCGGCAACCCGTGGGAGTTCGCCCGTCCGGAGGTGCTGTACCCGGTCCAGTTCTATGGCCGCGTCGAGGAGTTCCGCGACAGCGTCGGCGAACGCGCCTATCGCTGGGTCGATGCCGACCGCGTGCTGGCGATGGCCTATGACACGCCGGTCGTCGGCTTCGGCGGCGAGACGATCAACACGCTGCGCCTGTGGTCGGCCCGCGCCACCCGCGATTTCAACTTCGGCCACTTCAACGACGGCGCCTATATGAAGGCGGTCGAGCAGAAGATCCTGTCGGAGAATCTCAGCCGCGTCCTCTATCCCAACGACGCGACGGAGACCGGCAAGGAACTGCGGTTGAAGCAGGAGTATTTCTTCACCTCCGCCTCGCTGCAGGACATCCTGCGCCGCTATCTGCAGCACCACTCCACCTTCGACAATCTGCCCAACAAGGCGGCGATCCAGCTGAACGACACCCACCCGGCCATCGGCATCGCCGAACTGATGCGCCTGCTGGTCGATCAGCACGCCCTGCGCTGGGACGATGCGTGGGAAATCACCCGCGCCACCTTCGCCTACACCAACCACACCCTGCTGCCCGAGGCGCTGGAAGCCTGGCCGGTTCGGATGATCGAGCGGGTGCTGCCGCGCCACATGCAGATCATCTACGAGATCAACGCCAAGTTCCTGAACCGCACCAACGCGAAGGCGGAGGGCGACAACGCCAGGCTGTCGCGCCTGTCGCTGATCGACGAGCGCGGCGAACGACGGGTCCGCATGGGCAACCTCGCCTTCCTCGGCTCGCACAAGGTCAACGGCGTGTCGGCCCTGCACACCGAGCTGATGAAGCAGACGGTGTTCGCCGACTTCCATCAGGAATTCCCGGACCGCATCAACAACAAGACCAACGGCATCACCCCGCGCCGCTGGCTGAAGCAGGCCAACCCGGCCCTGTCTGAGCTGATCACCACCCGCATCGGCGAGGGCTGGATCTCCGACCTGTCGCAGATCGCGGCGCTGCGCGAGAAGGCCGACGACGTGGTGTTCCGCGAGGAGTTCCGCCGGGCCAAGCGCAAGAACAAGAAGCGACTGGCCGCCTACATCGCCCGCCAGACCGGCGAGGAGGTGCTGGTCGACAGCATCTTCGACGTCCAGGTCAAGCGCATGCACGAGTACAAGCGCCAGCTGCTGAACGTCCTGCACACCATCGCGCTCTACAACGAGATGCGCGACAACCCGACGGTCAGCTGGGTGCCGGTGACCAAGGTGTTCGCCGGTAAGGCGGCGCCGTCCTACCACATGGCCAAGCTGATCATCAAACTGATCAACGACGTCGCCAAGGTGGTGAACCACGACCCGGCGGTGCATGACAACCTGAAGGTCGTGCTGCTGCCGAACTACAACGTCACCGCGGCTGAGATCATCATCCCCGCCGCCGACCTGTCGGAGCAGATCTCCACCGCCGGCATGGAGGCATCGGGCACCGGCAACATGAAGCTGGCCCTGAACGGCGCGCTGACCATCGGCACGCTGGACGGCGCCAACGTCGAGATCCGCGAGCATGTCGGGCCGGACAATATCTTCATCTTCGGCATGACCGCGGAGGAGGTGAACGACCTGCGCGTCAGCGGCGGCTTCAACCCGCGCGAGGTGATCGCGTCGAACCCCAGCCTGAAGCGGGCGCTCGACATGATCTCCACCGGTGCCTTCTCGCCGGACGACCGCAACCGCTACCACCCGATCGTCCAGGCGTTGACAGACGGCGGCGACCATTTCCTGGTGACGGCGGACTTCGCCGACTATTGCCGGGCGCAGGACGCGGCGATGCAACTGTACCGCGATCCGGAGGAATGGACCCGCAAGGCCATCCTGAACACCGCCAACATGGGCTGGTTCTCGTCCGACCGTACGGTCAACGAGTACGCCCAGGAGATCTGGGACGTACACCCGGTGAAACCGAGCCATGACGGCGACGGGTTCCGGTAACTTTGGAATGGGTGAATGCGCAGGCGCTTTACAATGCCTGCGCATTCGGATAAGAAGGCCCCATGAACCGCAAGGCCATCACCACCACTACGACCAAAAAAGCGACTCGCTTCGGCGGGATGCGGCGTGGTGCGTGCTGATCGGATCGACCAGCGTTTCTTCCACGAGGCAGGCCCCGCCGGACAACGGACGGGGCCTCGTCGTATCCGGGGTCCGCTGTCCGAACGACCGATAGGCCGGTCCGATCAACAGTGCGATAGACAGGACGGAACCCCGCCATGAGCAGCAACAACGCCTCCGCTTCTTCCAAGTCCCTCCGCGTCGCCGTGGTCGGCGCCACCGGCGCCGTCGGCCGCGAGATGGTCAAGGTCCTGCACGACCGCAGCTTCCCGGTCGCCGAGCTCGGCCTGTTCGCCTCCGAGCGTTCCGCCGGCAAGGTGCAGGAGACCCCCTACGGCGCCCTGACCCTGCAGGCCTTCGACGCCGCGGTGGTCAAGGGCTATGACGTTGTCCTGCTGGCGGTGTCGGGCGACTTCGCCAAGGCGCACGCCAAGGATCTGGCCTCGGCCGGCGCGCTGGTGATCGACAACAGCTCGGCCTTCCGCTACGACGCCGACATCCCGCTGATCGTTCCGGAAATCAACGCCCACGTCTTCCGCGAGGCGTACGCCGCCGGCTCCCGTCTGGTCGCCAACCCGAACTGCACCACGGCCATCGCCGTCGTCGCGCTTGGGCCGCTGCACAAGGCCTTCGGCATCAAGCGCGCCATCGTCTCCACCTATCAGGCCACCAGCGGCGCCGGTGCCGAGGGCATGGCCGAGCTGGAGGAGCAGACGCGCAACCAGCTGGACGGCAAGCCCGTCACCAACAGCGTGTTCCGCCACCCGATCCCCTTCAACCTGATCCCCCAGATCGATGCCTTCCAGGAGAACGGCTACACGAAGGAGGAGATGAAGGTGACGTGGGAGACGCGGAAGATCATGGAGGTCCCGGACCTGCTGGTCAGCTGCACCGCCGTCCGCATCCCGACCTACCGCGCCCACTCCGAAGCCATCACGCTGGAAACGATCCAGCCGGTCACGCCGGATGCCGCCCGCGCCGTCCTGGCCGATGCCGCCGGCGTGAAGGTGGTGGACGATCCGGCCAACGGCGCCTACCCGATGCCGCTGAACGCCACCGGCCAGTATGACGTCGAAGTCGGCCGCATCCGCACCAACCTGGTGTTCGGCGACCATGGCCTGGACCTGTTCGTCTGCGGCGACCAGCTGCTGAAGGGCGCCGCCCTGAACGCGGTGCAGATCGCCGAACTGGCTCTTTGACCTGTTGATGCTTCGCGGGGTGGGGAACCGCCCCGCGAATTTTTCGGTACGGGCAAAGCAGCATTGATTTGCCGATTGCGCATGCTTTATTGCGCGAATCATCATACGCCCGACAGCGCTACGGGCATTCGGGGTTGACCCGATTTTCCGTCGCCGTCGCATCCAGACACGAGGCGATGATGGACTATCTTATCAGTGACGTCATTCTGGTTGGCTGCAATTTCGTCCCAGTGGGCTTTCTGCCCTGCGACGGCAGCATCCTGCCGATCCAGCAATACGCAGCGCTCTATTCCCTGATCGGCAACCAATATGGCGGCGACGGCATCAAGACCTTCGCCCTGCCGAACCTGAAGGGCAAGGAGCCGCTCGCCGGACTCCATTACGTCATCTGCAACGACGGGATCTATCCGCAGCGTCCGTGAGCGGCCGGCGTCCGACGGCCGGGTGGCGGAACGCTCTGGAATCCGCCCGGCGCTGCTGCTATCTAAACAACGGGGGCCGATGGGCGTATTTCGCCTGTCGGCCCCTTTCGCCGTTATCACGATCACCTTCTCTTGTCACGGGACTTAGCGCATGTCCGAACTTCAGGACGCCGTCTCCCGCCGTCGGACCTTCGCCATCATCGCGCACCCCGACGCCGGTAAGACCACGCTCACGGAAAAGCTGCTGCTGTTCGGTGGCGCCATCCAGATGGCCGGCGCCGTCAAGGCCCGCGGCGAGCAGCGGCGCGCCAAGTCGGACTGGATGAAGGTGGAGCGCGAGCGCGGCATTTCGGTGACCGCCTCCGTCATGACCTTCGACTTCGACGGGCGCACCTTCAACCTGCTCGATACGCCGGGCCACGAGGACTTCTCGGAGGACACCTATCGCACGCTGACCGCGGTCGACAGCGCGGTCATGGTGATCGACGGCGCCAAGGGCATCGAGGCGCAGACGCTGAAGCTGTTCGAGGTCTGCCGTCTGCGCGACGTGCCGATCATGACCTTCTGCAACAAGATGGACCGCGAGGCGCGCGACCCCTTCGACCTGATCTCGGAGATCGAGAGCGCGCTGGCGCTGGAGGTCACGCCGGCCAGCTGGCCGATCGGCATGGGCCGCGACTTCCTCGGCTGCTACGACCTGATCCGCGACCGGCTGATCCTGATGGACCGCAGCAAGGGCGACGAGATCGACGAGGGCATCGAGTGCAACGGCCTGGACGATCCCCGTCTGGACGAACTGCTGCCCGCCCACGCCGTCGCCAAGCTGCGCGAAGAGGTGGAGATGGCGCGCGGCCTGATGCCGGCCTTCGACCTGGAGGCCTATCGCGCCGGCCATCTGACGCCGATCTACTTCGGCTCCGCCATCAACAATTTCGGCGTGCGTGAGCTGCTGTCCGGTCTGGCGGAGAATGCGCCGCCGCCGCGCCCGCAGCCGGCCGATCCGCGCACCGTCCAGCCGGACGAGGACAAGGTCACCGGCTTCGTGTTCAAGGTCCAGGCCAACATGGACCCGAACCATCGCGACCGCATCGCCTTCGTCCGCCTCTGCTCCGGCCGCTACAAGCGCGGCGCGAAGCTGAAGCACATCCGCTCCGGCAAGCTGATGGCGGTGAACAACGCCGTGCTGTTCCTGGCCCGCGACCGCGAGGTGGCGGAAGAGGCGTGGCCCGGCGACATCATGGGCATCCCCAACCACGGCAGCCTTCGCATCGGCGATACGCTGACGGAGGGCGAGGATCTGCGCTTCACCGGCGTGCCCAGCTTCGCGCCGGAACTGCTGCAGCGCGTCCGTCCGGACGATCCGATGCGGGTGAAGCATCTGCGTAAGGCGCTGGAGCATTTTGCCGAAGAGGGCGCCTCCCAGGTGTTCAAGCCGCTGACCGGCGCCGACTGGGTCGTCGGTGTCGTCGGCCAGCTGCAGTTCGAGGTGCTGGCCTCACGAATCGAAGCGGAATACGGCATCGCTGCCCGATTCGAAGGGGCCGGTCTGGATGCCGCCCGCTGGGTCGAGACCGACGACAAGGTGCAGCTGGAAAAGTTCATCGAGCTGAACCGCTCGGCGCTGGCGGAGGATCATGACGGCGCCCTGGTGTTCCTGGCCCGCAACGCCTGGCACCTGAACCGCGCGCAGGAGGATTTCCCGGCGCTGCGCTTCCTGAAGACCCGCGAGCAGAACCGCAAGGTCCACACGGCGGCCTGATGCCGGCGCCCGCCCGCCCTGGTGCACACCGGCGCGGGCGGGCGTCCTTTCCCGAGAAAATCCTGTAAAGTTTCCCGAACCGGACTGACGGCTTGACGGCGTCGGTCCGGTGGCGGACCTTGTGCGGACGTGCATAATGGTTTCGACACTGAAGCGATGGCCTCCGTCGGACGGGTATGGTCGGAAAAGAGGCGGACATGGCAACGGGATTGGACGAGCTTCTGGATAGCAGCGGATTCATCCCCCACGGGGTCTGCCTGCTCTGGCGCCCCGACATCCTGATGCTGCATGTCGCGTCCGACATTCTGATCGGCCTGTCCTATTTCTCGATCCCGGTGGCCTTGATCTATTTTGTCATGCGTCGGCGCGATGTGGCCTTCGGTTGGGTGGCTCTGCTGTTCGCGCTGTTCATCATCGCCTGCGGCACGACCCATTTCATGTCGGTCTGGACCCTGTGGACTCCCGACTATGTGCTGGAAGGGCTGGTGAAGGTCATCACCGCCTTGGCGTCGCTGGCGACGGCGGCGGCACTCTGGTGGCTGATGCCGCGCCTGCTGGCGCTTCCCAGCCCGCGCGAACTGGAGGCCAGCAACCGCGCGCTGGCGCAGGAGGTGGCGACACGGCGGGAGATGGAGTCGCGCTATTCCAGCTTCTTCAACAATCTGGCCGAGGCTTTGTTCATTGTCCGTGTCGAACCCGATGGCGAGTTCGCGTTCGAGGCGATCAATCCGGCGCTGGCCCGGGCAACCGGTCTCGATCCGGAACGTCTGCGCGGCAAGCGTGTCGGCGATGCGCTGGGTTCGGAGGTGGCCGACGCTATCCTTCCCCGTTACACCCAATGCCGCGACCGTGGCGAGAGCATAGATTACGAGGAGACGCTGGACCTGCCGGTCGGTCAGCGCGTCTTCCACACCGTGCTGGTGCCGGTAAAGGACGCCGCCGGACGGGTGATCCAAATCCTCGGCAGCGGCCGTGACGTGACCGAGCGCAAGCGTCTGCAGGAGGAGGTGGTGCAAACCTCCAAGCTGGCGACGCTGGGCACGCTGGCCGCCGGCATGGCGCATGAGATGAGCCAACCGCTGAACGTCATCCGGCTCTGGACCGAAAACACCTTGAACCGCCTGCAGGAAAATCTCCTCGAACCGGCCCGTGCCGAAAAGGCCTTGAAGCTGGTGATCGAGCAGACCGACCGCATGGGCAAGCTGATCGACCATGTCCGCACCTTCGGCCGCCGGGACGGCGGCGGCATGCGGGCCTTCCATCCCGCCAGTTGCGTGCAGAGCGCGGTGGAGCTTGTGCGCCATCAATATGCGCTGGAAGACATCGAGATTCTTGAAAGCGTCGACTCGGCGCAACTACCGGTAACTGGTCGACCGCTTGAATTGGAGCAGGTTATACTCAACCTGTTTTCGAACGCGCGCGATGCCATCGTCGCGTATCGTGCAAATGGTGGGAAGGCGGGACGCATCATGGTGGCAGTCAGCGACGACCCGGACAGACAGAGCGTGGTCATCCAGGTGACCGACGACGGCGGCGGCATCGATCCCACGGTCCTGCCGCAAATCTTCGATCCGTTCTTCACCACCAAGGAGGTCGGGAAGGGTTCCGGCCTTGGCCTGTCGATCGGCTACGGCATCATCGACGGCATGGGCGGCCGGATCGAAGCCCGCAACGTCGACCTGGAGGGCGGAAGCCGCGGCGTCCGCTTCGGCATCACCCTGCCGAGCCAGCCGGTCGCCTCAACCGACAGGGAGGTCTCCCATGCCTGATCCCTTGCACATCCTGATCGCGGAGGACGAGGTGCTGGCGGCGATGGCGCTGGAGGATTTCCTGACCTTCCGGGGCTTCCGCGTGACCGTGGCCGCCAATGGCGTGGAGGCGCTGGAACGCTATGCCCGCGGGCCGGTGCACGCGCTGGTGACCGACCTGCGCATGCCGCGCATGGACGGCCAGACGCTGATCCGGGAAATTCGCGAACGGGATGCGGCCCTGCCGGTGGTGGTGATGACCGGTTACCTGACCCAGGACAGCGACCTGACGCACGAGCGCTGGAAGCCGCTGGAGATCTTCAGCAAGCCGGTCAACCCGCGCACCATCTGCAACACGCTGCACCGCATGCTGGGTTTGCCGCAGGAGGCGTGAGCGGGGTGCTCAGTCTTCCAGCGGTTCCACGTCGACGCTGACGGTCAGGCCGTGGCCGGCGCCGCCGACCAGGACGCCGCGGGCCGGGCTGACATCGTCGTAATCGCGGCCCCAGGCCACGGTGATGAAATCGCGGTTGGCGACGCAGGCGTTGGTCGGGCAGATGTCCAGCCAGCCCTCGGCAGCCCCGCACCAGACCGACGCCCAGGCATGGCTGACGTCGGCGCCGACCAGCCTCGGCTGTCCCGGCGGGGGCAGCGTGCGCAGATAGCCCGAGACATAGCGTGCCGGCAGGCCGACCGCGCGGGCGCAACCGACGGCGATGTGGGCGAAGTCCTGGCAGACGCCGCGACGGTTGCGCATCACGGCCGCCATCGGCGTCGCCACCGTCGTCGCGGTGGGATCGAAGGCGAATTCGCGGTTGATGCGGTTCATCAGGTCAATCGCCGCAGCCACCACCGGACGACCGGGCGTGAAGCTTCCCCGGGCATAATCGAGCAGTTCCGGGCTGGACGCGACGAGCGCGCTGTCGAAGCAGTACTGCGAGATCTCCGCCCCGTCATCCGGTCCGGACAGACCGCGCAGGCTGTCGCGCACCTGTTCCCACGGCTGCGAATCGTTCGGCGCCAGCACCGGCGGTTCGAACACCTCCACCTCGCTTTCCGCAATCACGGAGAAGGTCCGGTGTGGTTCCTGGACCGCGACATAGGTGACGGTGTTGCCGAAATAATCCACCCGTTCGGCCCGCACCGCCGGGGTCGGATCGATGGTCAGCAGACTGCGCCGGATGCGTTGGCGCGGGTGCGGCCGGGCGCACAGATGCAGCAGATGGTGGGAGATCGGCACATCCTCGCCATAGTCGTAGGCGGTGGCGTGGCGCACGCGGTAGCGCGTCGATAGGCCGCCACTGCTGGGGGAGGGGCCGGGAGCGGGGGAAGGGGGCGTCATCGCGTCAGGCCGATCGTGCGAAGGCATGGCTGAAGTAGGCGTGCGCCAGGAAATTGGACACGTCGGGCAGCGACATCGCCAGCGTGTCGAACAGCGTGCGCAGTGTCTCGCTGGATGCCAAGGCGTCCGTGCGTTCCAGGCTGTTGCGCGCGGCGGCGACGATGGCCAGCGCGCCGCCGGTCGGATCCGTCCCGGTGCCGACGCCCTGGCTGGGCAGCGCCCGCATGTGGCGATCCAGCGCGGCGAGCTGGAAAGCCAGCGCGCGGGGGTTCGCCTCCTCCCCCAGCAGCAGGTCGAGCACGGGGGTGCGCAGCACGCTGGTCAGGTGGCGCGCGCGATAGGTCATCACGCTCTCGCCCAGTTCCAGCAGCACCGACAGGGTGGCGGCCTGCACCGGCTCGTCCTCGCGGTCCAGGTCGGCGACATGGACCCCGCGCATCAGCGCGATCATGTGCAGCGACCGCTCGATCCGCCGTCCGATGTCGAGGAAGCGCCAGCCGGCGCCCCGCGTCATGCTTTCCTGCTCCAGGCCGGAGAAGGCTGCCAGCGTGATCATCACGTCGTCCAGCCGCAGCAGCAGCGAGGCCGCGTCCATCCGCCCCTTCGGCGGCTGGGTCTGGCGGTCGATCGCCGACACCACCCGCCACATGTCCATCGACAGGCGGTCGCGCACCGAATAGGCGGTGCGGTGAAGGCGCAGCACCTGGGAGCGCAGGCTGTTGGGATGGTCGGGGTCGCTCACCGCCGCGTGCAGCGCTTCGCGCAGGCCGCGGCTCGCGCCGCTCTCCGTCACCCGCGCCATCTCCGCAGGGATCATGCCGAGCGAGCCGAGCAGGTCGAGCAGCGGGCGAAGCTGCAGATTGGCGCCCGGCATGTTGCTGTCGATCAGCCGGCTCTGGGTGGCGCGCAGCAGGCGCAAAGCCCCCTCCGCCCGTTCCGCATAGCGGCCGAGCCAATAGAGGCCGTCGGCGACGCGGCTGGGCAGGTCGTTGGCGGACGGTCGGGCGCCGCTGGCCGTCGGTTCCGCCGCCAGGGCCGGGCGCGGCTGGGCTGAGGCGACGTCGGCCCGGCGCGGCGCCAGGATCCAGGTGTCCTTGCTGCCGCCGCCGCTCTGCATCGACACCACCAGCCGGCCGGATTCGCTCGACACGCGGGTCAGGCCGCCGGGCATAACGGCATAGCCGCCGCTGGGGGTGGCGCAGAGGAAGACGCGCAGCACCAGCGGGCGCGGCTGCAGCCGGCCATCCTGCCAGACCGGCGCGGTGGAGAGCGCCATCTGCTCCTGTGCCACGAAATACCAGGGGCGGCGCTTGATCCGCTCGACCAGGGCGGAGCGCTCGGCGGCCGACAACTGGGCGCCGAAGATCGGCTCGAAGGACAGCGACGGGAAGGCCGGCTTGACCACCAGCCCGTCGAGATGGTCGATCACATAGGCGCGTTCGGCGTCGTTGCCGCACCACCAGCTGGCGACGCCGGGCAGACGCAGCTCCTCCCCCAGCAGGTGACGGCAGAGCGTCGGCAGCGACGACTTCATCGCCATCGATTCCATCAGTCCGGAGCCGAGCGCGTTGGCCATCACGACGTTGCCGGCCCGCACCGCCTCGATCAGCCCGGCCACGCCCAGCGAGCTGTCGGCGCGCATTTCCAGCGGGTCGGCGAAATCGGCGTCGAGCCGGCGCAGGATCACGTCCACCTGCTCCAACCCCGACAGGGTCTTCAGATAGACCGTCCGGTCACGCACCGTCAGGTCCGCCCCCTCCACCAGCGTCAGGCCGAGGTAGCGGGCGAGATAGACGTGCTCGAAATAGGTTTCGTTGTAGGGGCCCGGAGTCAGCAGCACCACACGCGGCGCCCGTCCGCTGCCGATTGCGCCATTCCGGGGCGCGATCGACAGCAGCGTCTCCTTGAAGGTGTCGAAGAAACCGGTCAGCCGCTCCACCTGGCAATGGCGGAAACTGTCGGGCAGCACCTTGGCGATCACCGCGCGGTTTTCCAGCGCATAGCCGCTGCCGCTCGGCGCCTGGGTGCGGTCGGACAGCACCCACCAGCGCCCGTCGGGCGCGCGGGCGAGGTCGACGGCGTAGAAATGCAGATGGACGTCGTTCGGCACCCGGATGCCGTGGACCGCGCGGCGGAAGCCGGGGTCGGCATGGATCACCGACGGCGGCAGCCGGCCGTACCGGGTCAGCGTCTGCGGCCCGTACAGGTCGGTCAGAATGGCGTTCAACAGCGACGCGCGCTGGATCAGCCCCGATTCGATGGCCTTCCATTCATGGGCCGGCAGCAGAAGCGGCATCATGTCGAGCGGCCACGGCCGCTCCATCCCATTGGGGTCGCCGTAGATGTTGTAGGTGACGCCGTTCTGGTGCAGCAGCCGCCGCGCCTCCTCCCACCGCTGCGCCATCTGTTCGGCGTCGAGGGGGCCGAGCGTGCTCATGAAGGTTTGCCAGTGCGGCCGCAGCCGGCCCTGGCCGTTCACCATCTCGTCATAGACCTGGCCCGAGCCATAGCCGATGGCGTCGGCCTCGCCGAACAGCGATCCCTGGGTGAAAGGGACCGGCGGCATCCCCGACGGGATCACGGATGCCGGCGCGCGGAAAGGCTGATCGGGCTGGGACAAGGTCTGACTGGTGCGTATTGCCTATGAAGGAAGCAACAGTCTGAACGTCCAGGCCCGGCGATGCAAGGCTGGCGGCCCGCCGATCCATCCGAAAGAGGAAAGATTCCGCCCATATCCGTTCGCAGTCGCATGGATCGTCGCCGGCCGTGCCGAAAGAAAAAAGCCGGAGCGCCGCGGATGGCGACGCTCCGGCTTGCCGGATGTTGCGGAAGCCCCGAAAACGATCAAAGCGTCTTCAGATATTCCACCAGTTGCCAGCGCTGGTCGTCGGTCAGCCCGGCGCCGAATTCGTGGCCGCTGTTGTGGTTGCCGGGCTTCGTCGTGTCATAGACGAAGGTGGCGTCCTTGGCGGACGAATCCACGCCGACCTTGACCGGGTCGATGGAGGTGCTGCCCATGCGGAAGGCCACCGACCGCTGCGATGCCGGCAGCAGCATCTCATACAGGTTGGGAACCGACCCGTTGTGCATGAAGGGCGCGGTCGCCCACACGCCGTCCAGCGGACGGGCCTTGTAGGCCAGCAGCTGCTTGATGGTGGCGGCCAGCGCCTCCTCGTCGGCCGTCGCCCCGCCGGAGGTCGACTTCGCCGGAGCGGCAGCCGCCTTCGCCGCACGGCCGCCCGCGGGCACCGCGCCGACGGTCGGCTTGCTCTCGCCGCGGCCGGTCAGGGCGGCGATCACCTTCTGGTGGTCGGCGGTCATCCTGGCGCCTTGCTTCACGAAGGGCGTGGTGTCCAGCGTGCCGCCCGTCGTCTTCGATTCGGGCGACCAGCTGGCCGGTGCGCTGGCGGTCAGCCACGGCGCCGGGGCGTTGTCGCCCTTCAACAGGTCGGCCAGCAGGCCGGGTTCGCGCACCAGATCGCCGAGGATGGCGCCGATCACCGCGTTGGACAGCAGGTTCGCCGCCAGATCGGGGTTCTTCAGCGGCTTGCCGCCCAGCAGCTGCGGCGGCATGGCGACGTTGGCGAGGACGCCGGTATCGACCTGACGGCACAGCGCGTCGACCGCCATCTTCGGATCGGCGGCATAGTTGACCGTCACCATCCCGGCGGAAACGGCGGCGTCGACGCCCTTGGTGCAGATCGTGCCGAAGGCCGCGATCACCGCCTTGGCGTCGTCGGGCTTCGCCCAGTTGAACAGCGGCACCATCTGGATCGGCGCGGTGGTGTAGGTCTGGCCGCGCGGCAGGATGGCGTGGCAGCTCTCGCAGCTTTCCTTGTAGATCGTCTCGCCGGCCGCCGCCTTGACGATGTCGACATTGCCGGCAAGGCTGTCCGGCCACACCGGCGAGCGCAGCTTGCGCAGCTGGTTTTCCATGTCGACCAGATTCTGGCCGCGGACCGTCGACTTGTAATAGTAGTGCGCGGCGTTGGCCGGCGGCTTCAGCGCCACCTTGCCGAACACACCCAGCACCTCGCCGGCATTGCGGCCCAGCGCATCGAAGGCGGTGGCGTTGGGCAGCAGGCCGTTCCACTGCACCCGCGGCTGATGCGGCGCATCCCACAGGAAGGGATAGCTGACCGGGGCGTTCGGCGCGCGGTTGTTCTTGGGCAGATTCAGGTCGATGGCCGAGACCCGGTTGAAGATCATGCCGAAGGCGTCGGTGCGCATCGACCCCCACGGCGTGTCGGGGGTGCTGGCGGCGACGAAGGCGGCGAAGGACTTGTCGAAGGCCTTCAGGTCGTTGTACAGCGCCAGCTTCTGCTGATCGGTGGCGCCGGCGCCCAGAACGCGGGCGGCGAAGGGCTGGAAGGCCGCGTCGCTGGTCACGGTGGTGTGGACCGCGCCGCTCAGCCCGTTGATGAAGCCGTAGAGATCGCCGTTGGTGACCGCGCCGTCGATGCGCATGGTCTTGCCGTTCACCGTCACGTCGCCGGTGTGGCAGGCGGCGCAGGTCATGCCGAACCAGGCGGTCTTGTCGGGATCGGTGTCCTTGACGAAGCCGACCGGCAGCAGTTCGGGATTCCAGCTGCTGGCGGTGCCGGCGGCATAGCCGTAGCGGGTGATGCTCTTGACGAAGGGCTGCTTGGTCTGCGGATCCTCCAGCGCCATGAACCAGTCATAGCGCATGATCTGCGAGCCCTGGGTGGTGTTGTAGTACCACTGGCGCGCCTCGTCCGACCAACCCTGGTCCAGATACCACAGGCCGTTGACCTGGACCGGCGGCTTGACCGGCACCGGGCGGGGCGGCTGCGGCGGCTCGGCGCAGGAGCTGAGCAGCAGCGCGGTGGCCGCCAGCGTCGCGTAGAAGGGAAGTTTCATCCCTGTTGTTCCCTCATCTGGTGTGTGGCGCTTTGGCCTTCGACCGAAGAGGGTAATTCCGATAATCGTTATACGGGTAGTGCTATCGCGTTATGACGCTGAAAAATGGATGACGGACCGGTCATGCGTGAAGCGCCCTCTCCCGGGGCTCTCGGCGGATCATCGATCCGCCTGACGCCGTCAGCACAAACGGAGTTTGTGCGAGAGGCGGGAGAGGGTGTTCATCACCATGGTCGACAGGCTTCACCCCCGCCGCAGATCCAGGGTCATCGGGAATTGCGGGTTGCGCTCCTCCGCCGGGACGTCCATCGGGCCGGGGGTGTGGCCGAAGGGGAAGAAGCGGGCCAGACGTCGGCCCTCCGCCTCGTTGGCGTTGACCGGGAAGGTCTCGTAGTTGCGGCCGCCCGGATGCATGACGTGATAGGTGCAGCCGCCGATCGACCGGCCGGCCCAGCTGTCGAGGATGTCGAAGATCAGCGGGGTGTGGACGGGGATCGTCGGATGCAGGCAGGACGGCGGTTGCCACGCGCGATAGCGCACGCCGCCCACGAACTCGCCCTCCACCCCGGTCGGGATCAGCGGCACGCGCCGGCCGTTGCAGGTGATGACGTGGCGGGCGTCGATCAGGCCGGAGACACGGACCTGTACCCGCTCCACCGAGCTGTCGACATAGCGCACCGTGCCGCCGCCGCCCGGCTCCTCGCCCAGGACGTGCCAGGGCTCCAGCGCCATGCGCAGTTCCATGGTGATGCCGCGCTGGCTGACATGGCCGTAAACCGGGAAGCGGAAATTGAAGTGCGGCGCGAACCAGCCCTCCTCCAGCGGATAGCCGTGGTCTCGCAGATCCTGCAGCACGTCGGCCATGTCCTGCTGGACGAAGTGCGGAAGCATGAAGCGGTCGTGCAGATCCGTTCCCCAGCGCACCAGCTTGCCCTTGTAAGGGTGTTTCCAGAAGCGCGCGACCAGCGCCCGCATCAGAAGCTGTTGGGTCAGGCTCATCTCCGCATGCGGCGGCATCTCGAAGGCGCGGAACTCGACGAGACCGAGGCGGCCGGTGGAGCTGTCCGGCGAATAGAGCTTGTCGATGCAGAACTCCGCCCGGTGGGTGTTGCCCTGCACGTCGACCAGCAGGTTGCGCAGCACACGGTCGACCAGCCAGGGCGGGCAGTTGCCGCTCGCCGCCGCCTGATCGATCTGGTTGAAGGCGATCTCCAGCTCATAGAGCTGGTCGTCGCGCGCCTCGTCCACACGCGGAGCCTGGCTGGTCGGGCCGATGAACAGGCCGGAGAAGACGTAGGACAGGGCAGGGTGGTTCTGCCAGTAAGTGATCAGGCTGCGCAGCAGGTCGGGGCGGCGCAGGAAGGGGCTGTCGGCCGCGGTGGCGCCGCCCATCACCACATGGTTGCCGCCGCCGGTGCCGCAATGGCGCCCGTCGATCATGAACTTCTCCGCCCCCAGGCGGCTTTGGCGCGCATCCTCGTACAGGGCGATGGTGTTGCGCACCAGATCGTCCCAGCTGTGTGCCGGGTGGATGTTCACCTCGATCACGCCGGGGTCGGGGGTGACGGCCATGGAATTCAGGCGCGGGTCCTTCGGCGGCTGATAGCCCTCGATGACGACCGGCATCTCCAGTTCGACCGCCGTCGCCTCGATCTCCGCCAGCATGGCCAAATAGTCTTCCAGCGTGCTCATCGGCGGCATGAACAGGTGCAGGCGGCCGTTGCGCGCCTCGCAGCTCAGGGCGGTGCGCACCACCCACCAGGCGGACTTGCCTTCCTCCGGCAGTTCGTCGCGGATCTCGGCCATGATGCGCTGGCGCTGGGCGATCCTCTTGTCGGTGTGGACGCCGCGGTCGGATTCCTGAACGGCACCGCGAATTTCCTGCCGGCGTTGCACCGGATGAGGGGGAAGCGGGCCGCGATCCTCGAACGGGTCGGTCTCCCAGCCATAGGGATAGTCGGATTTCGACACCCAGGGCAGCGAGCCCAACGGCAGGCGGTAGCCGACCGGACTGTCGCCGGGGATCAGCAGCAGCTTCTCCTGGCGCAGCGGCCAAGTGCTGGACAGCCACACCGGGCCCTGCTGGGTCATGCGCCGATTGATCGGCAGGACGAAGCCCACCGGCTCCGCCAGACCGCGGGTGAAGACGCGGGTCAGACGCTCCCGCTCCTCCTTGTCGTCCAGCCTGCTGTTCAGCGGATCGACGTTGATCGGAAGCTGCGACTCCTTGCGCAGGTAGTGCCAGGGGTCCTCATAGGCGCCGAGCACTAGGTTCGGGTCGAGGCCCAGCCTTTTTGCCAGCGCCATCAGGAACACGCCGGCATCCTGGGCGGTGTGGCCGTAATCGGTGTCCTCGCGCGCCAGCAGGTCGCTGTTCGCCCACAGCGCCTCGCCGTCGCGGCGCCAGTAGAGCGTCATCGCCCAGCGCGGCAGCGATTCGCCGGGATACCATTTGCCCTGGCCGAAATGCAGCAGACCGCCGGGGGCGAAGCGGGCCATCAGCCGGTGGATCAGGTCGGCGGCCATCTTGCGCTTCTGCGGACCGAGCGCGGTGGTGTTCCACTCGGCGCCATCCATGTCGTCGATGGAGACGAAGGTCGGCTCGCCGCCCATGGTCAGGCGGACATCCTCGGCCTTCAGGTCCTCGTCCACCCGGTGGCCCAGCGCTTCGATGGCAGCCCATTGCTGCGGGGTGTAGGGCTTGGTGACGCGTGGCGCCTCATAGATGCGGGTGACCGACATCTCGTGGCCGAATTCGACCTCCGCCTCGTCGACGAGGCCGGAAATGGGGGCGGCGGACGACGCGTCGGGCGTGCAGGCCAGCGGGATGTGACCCTCGCCCGCCAGCAGGCCGGAGGTGGGGTCAAGCCCGACCCAGCCGGCACCGGGCAGGAACACCTCCACCCAGGCATGCAGGTCGGTGAAGTCGCTCTCCGGACCCGACGGGCCGTCCAGCGCCTTCTGATCGGCGGTCAGCTGGATCAGGTAGCCGGAGACGAAGCGGGTGGCCAGCCCGAGGTGACGCAGGATCTGCACCAGCAGCCATGCCGAATCGCGGCAGGAGCCGGTGCGCTTGGTCAGCGTCTCCTCGCAGCTCTGGATGCCGGGCTCCAGCCGGATGACATAGCCGATCTCCTGCTGCAGCCGCTGGTTCACCGCCACCAGGAAGTTGATGGTCGGTGTCTTGTCCCGCGGGATGTCCTTCAGGTAGGCCGCCAGTTCCGGTCCCGGCTCCTCCGTCTCCAGGTACGGGCGCAGTTCGCGCTGCAGCCAGTCTTCGTAGGCGAAGGGGATGTGGCTCGCCTTCTCCTCCAGGAAGAAGTCGAAGGGGTTGATCGCGGCGATCTCGGCGACCAGATCGACCTCGACGATGAACTCGCGCGTCTTTTCCGGAAAGACGAAGCGGGCCTGGAAGTTCGATTGCGGATCCTGCTGCCAGTTCAGGAAATGCTGCTTCGGCGTGACCTTCAGGGAATAGCTGAGGATCGGTGTCCGGCAATGGGGCGCCGGCCGCAACCGGATGATCTGTGGGCCGAGCGACACCGGCCGGTCGTAGCGATAGATCGTCTTATGGTTCAGCGCGACGTGGATCGCCATGGAAAACCCCGCCTCATGCCTGTTCGATGATGTTCGCGCCCCGGTTAGGTCCGGGGTCGCCGGTGCAACGGTAACACCGATGAATCCGAGCCGACAGAGCGCCGCGGCACCGATCCTACCGCAGTTGCGAAAAAGTCACGAAGTTGCGGATGACGCGCGCTGCGGCTTTCTTCCGTTCGCGTTACCCTTTATATCCTAATCGATCGGCGTATCGCTGCGGCGGGGATTCGCATCTGGATGGTGGCGGTGGCGGCTTCTTCACTCATGGGCGGCAACCGCGGTTCGGGCGGTGCGGGCGATGCCGGCCCCGGCGGCGCCGGACGGGGGGTCGTCACAGGAAAATACTTCAATTTCAAGCCGCTGCCGCCGTCGGCCGACATCCTCGGCAATCCGCTGGTCGTCCCCAACCTGCCGACGCACAAATTGCCGAAGGAAACCTTCGGCAGCCGCGTGAAGCGGTTCTTCGCCCGCATGAATCTCGGCAGCCAGTCGGCCGACACCAAGCTGCGCTGGAAGCTGCACGACACGATCCAGGCCACCATGGCGTCGCTGTCGCCGGCCGTCACGCTGGTGGCGGAAAAGCGGGTGCCGGCGAAGAGCAAGAAGCTGTCGGTTCCGGTCGTCGTCGTGCGCCATCCCTATCACCTGCGCCATGTGTTCGAGATGTTGCCGAACATCCCCGACACTTTTGCGGTGGAGCGGCGGTTCCTCGAACTTCTGATGACCCGCGCGCTGAAGCGCTACGGCGAGCAGATGGCCCTGATCAAAGGCAGCGCCTTTTCCTTCGAGCATGAAGCGCGGGAATATTTCTTCGCCGGATTCCGCCTGGAAAAGCAGATCAAGAAGGTCAACAGTCCGGACGAACGGTTTGCGGCGCTGCAGGCGATCCACACCAACTATTTCCATGGCCGCAACTATTACTACTATGCGCTGCTGCGGCGGGAGAAGCTGGCACCGGACAACAAGCTGTTCATGCTGTTCGCCCGTGCAGTCTATTTCATGGCGCGGATCGACTGGAACGGTGAGTTGCTGGATAAGCCGAATCCGCGCATGCTGCCCAGCCGCGACGACATGCTGTTTTTCGTGGAGCGTGACAAGTCGGTCGTGACGCGCTATCGCACCGACCAGGATTTCCAGCGTCAGGTCAAGTCCGTGCTGGAGGCCTTTCCCGCTTCGTGACGTTCCGTTTCCTCATCCAAGGTTTCCTGCGATGCGCGCCCTGTCCCTGGTTGGCGGTTTCCTGGCTGCCGGCTCCCTGCTTGCAGTCCTGACCGCAGTCCCGGCGCTTTCGGCGCCGGCGGACACTCCCCAGCCGGAGGCCGAATCCTCCGAGGCGGCAGCGCCCGGCTGTGATCCGGCGGAGTCGCCGACCGCACAGTTGATGTGCCGCGATGCGAAGCTGGCGGCGGCCGGTGCGGCGATGGATGCGGCGCTGGCGGCCCTTGGCGCCACCACCGACGACAGCGGCCGTGCGGCGATCGAGGACAGCCAGACCGTCTGGCGGGCGCGGCGGGACGAGTCCTGCCCGGTGACCGCGGCCGATCTGGCCGACGCGAAGTCGGCGAAAGCCCGCGCGGATTGCCTGCTGCGCGTCGTCCGCAAGCGCACGGCGGCGCTGGAGGCGGAGCGGCAGGCCCGGTCCCGGCCGGTCGGCGATCTGCCGCTGTCGGTTACTGGCGCCGCGGCCCGCCGCTTCGCCGCACCACAGACGCCGGTGCCGCCGATCAGCCGCAAGGTCTCGCTGTCGACGCTGGCCGGCCGCTGGGCCAAGGCCGATCCGGGCGATCGCACCGCCATCGACGATTGCCGAAGCTCCTATCTCGACATCGGAACGGACCGCAGCCTCCACGCCGTGGAGCCGCGGCTGCAGTTGTTCCCGCTGGATGGCACACTGGCGGCCGACGGCGACCCGGTGCAGGGAGTGGCGCTTCTGCCGACCGCACCGACGGAGGGGGCACAGGCCGGGGGGACGGCACCGCTGGCGACCCTGCGGCTTCTGCCGGCCGATTCGCCGCGTTTCGACCGGCTGATCCTGCGGATGGAACCGCCGGCCAGCTTCGCGGCGGAATTCGTCCGCTGCCGCTGATAGGGGACCTGCCGAGAGAGGACCGGCAAGACTCGGAACCGCCTGTATCGTCGTTCGCGCGTCACACGGTCGGTACGGTGCCGCCGTCGATGACGTATTCGGTGCCGGTTATGGTTCTGGCACGGTCGGAGGCGAGGAACGCTATCAGGCTGGCGACGTCTTCCGGCTTCGACGGCCCGCCGATGGGAATACCGCCGAGCGAGTCCATGATGATCCGCTTGCCGCCTTCATAGTCGGTACCGGCTTCTTTCGCGAGCCGCTCGGCCAAACGTACGGCCGCCTCGGTCTCGATCCAGCCGGGCGAAACGCGCACCACGCGCACGCCCCTGGGTGAGACCTCCTTCGACAGGCTCTTGCTATAGGTCGAGAGCGCTGCCTTCGCAGCGGCATAGGCTGTCGTCGACTGCGGCAAGGGCAACTCGCGCTGTATCGAGGTTACGTGAATGACCACGCCATGGCCCTGCGCCACCATCGCCGGCACAAGCTCGCGGTCGAGCCGGATGGCGGGCATCAGGTTCAGGTCGAGTTCGTTGCTCCAGACTTCGTCGTTCAGCGCAGCAAAGCCGCCTGCAGGGGCGGAGGATCCGCCCAGCATGTGAACGATGACGTCGATCCCACCCAAGCGGTCGCGTACGGCCGCGGCAAGCCTGGCGCACCCCTCCGCGGTCGTCAGGTCTGCGGAGACGAACATATGCCCGGCAACCCCCTCCGGGCGCGAGCGTGCCGCCGTCAGCACACGGGCGCCAAGTTCGCGAAACAGCGCGACGGTGGCCGCACCCGCGCCGCGCGTGCCCGACGTAACGAGCGCTCGCTTTCCATCCAGATTGATGAAGGGGCTCATGGGGTGATCTCCAGGCCGGCAATACGGCCGCCCTCGACCCGGAACGCAAAGACCAACCGGGCTGGACTGCCGGGGAATTGTCCGGCCACAGTCATGAGAACTCTGGTGATCTGGCCGTCTTCCGTCGATTCGAGCGGTTCGATCACATGGTGGTACTTGGCCTTTGCAGTCTGCCACCACGTCCCGATCGCTTCACGGCCAACGTGGGTTTGACCTTCATCCCTGACGGCGGCAGCGGGCGCGAAGGCATCGATCACCGCCTCGCTGTCGTTCCTGCCGTCTGCATCGATGTAGGTCAAGACCGGTGAAGGGAGAGTCATCGCCATTCCTTCCGTTAGATGTTTATTCGCCCTTCCCAAATTAGGTTTGGACATATGTTTCGATAATCGGGATAAAACTGGATGAGGTATTTCGATTGGCGGGACAATGCGCGAGGCTGAACTGAACGATCTGGATGCGGTCATCGCCATTGCGCGTCGGGGCACCTTTCGCGCGGCGGCGCTCGATCTGGGTATGTCGACGACCGCCCTCAGCAACGCCATCGGAAAGCTCGAAGCGGGCCTCGGCGTCCGCCTGTTCAACCGGACGACGCGGAGTGTCTCGCTGACTGATGCCGGGCGGGTTTTCGTCGAGCAGGTTGGTCCGGCATTGCAGGATATCCACGGTGCTCTGGAAGCAGTGCGGTCGCAGCAGATCACTCCGTCAGGCACGCTTCGCATCAATGCCTTCGCAACAGCGGCGCGCGAACTCCTCTCGCCGCTGGTGCTCGAATTCCTGCGCCGTCATCGTCAGGTTCATGTCGACCTCGTCACCGAAGGGCGACTGGTTGATATCGTTGCCGAGGGGTTCGACCTTGGTGTCCGTGCCGCCGACCTCGTACCAAGTGACATGATCGCGGTTCCGCTGGGCCGGCCGCAGCGCTATGCGGTTGTCGGGGCGCCGGCCTACTTCGCGACGCACGCGCAGCCGCGCCTGCCGCCCGATCTGCTCGATCACCCCTGCATTCGCGTCCGCCTGCCCAACGGAGCCCTGTTCCGGTGGCAGTTCGAGAAGGACGGGCAGTCGGCACAGATTGACGTAAACGGACAGATCACTCTGGACGAGGCCAGTCTTGCGCGAATCGCCGTCCTCGAAGGCGCAGGCCTCGGCTTCTTCATGGAACCGGACGTGCGGGCCGACATAGAGGCGGGGCGTCTCGTTCGCGTGCTCGATGACTGGACGCCACCGCGTTCCGAACTCTGCCTTTACTATCCCGGACGGCGAAACCCATCGGCCGCGTTCAAAGCCTTCATCAACCTCGCTCGGGAACTCGGTTCGAAGGGCGGCACTCTAGGGTCGTGATACCAGGAAGCGGACGGTCAGCGACAGCCGCTCCCCCGGTGGCAGGGCGATGACGCCGGCGCCGGGCTCCTGCGGACGGTTCAGCGCATCCGTCATGTGGGTGACCGGCTCCAGGCACAGATAGGGTTCGCCGGGCGGGGCGTAGACGATCAGATGTTCGGCCGGCCCGTCGGCCAGCATGGTCAAGCGCAGCCCCTCGCGCGGGCGGTCCAGCGTCGCGGAGCCGTTCCACCCGGTGAAGCCGTTGTCCAACGCCACATGGTCCATGGTCACGCCATGGCGGAAGTCCCAAGCGGCGGGCACCGGGCGATTCCGGAAGGGCAGGATGGTGTCGTCATTCTCCCAGACGGTTTGGACGCCGGCGGTCACGCGGCTGCCCGGCGACCTGACCAGATAGGGGTGCAGACCCAAGCCGGCCGGCATGTCGCTGTCCGAGTCGTTGACGAGGTCGAGCGTGATGGACAGTCCTTCCCCGTCCAACGCCACCGTCTGCGCCGCGCGATAGCTCCAGGGCCAGTCGTCGGCCTGGTGGGCGAAGCCCATGCGCAGGGCGTCGCCGGTGACGGCCTCCACGCTCCAGGGGGATGACCAGCCATGGCCATGGATCCGGTGGGGCGATCCGGGATCGGTGGCGAGCAAGACCTCCCGGCCCTGGAAGACGAACCGGCCGCCGCCGATGCGGTTGGAAAAGGGGACCAGCGGGAAACAGGCCATGTCGGGGGCGAAATTACCGGCCAGCGCGCGGTCGGACGCTTGCCGGAACAGATCGACCGGGCCATCGGGGGTGGACAGGCTCCAGCTCGCCAGCGATCCGCCGCATTGCGGGGCCGCGGTGAGCGTCATCGGCCCGTGCCGCAACGCGATGATGGTGCCCGTCCGGATCATGCGTTTCTCCCATCGTCGGCGTTCCAAGTTTTATCGCACATGCGAAGGACGAAGGAAACGGTCGCTGCCGGCAAGGCACCGGCTGTCCCGACGCTGACACAGTTCATCTGTTTTTGTCGAAAAATGTGGGTATCGTACACTCGTCATTTACCCTCGTTGCGCGACGATGCCCGCTCGGCGCCGCTCCCCGGCGGTTGCGGAATGCCGGTTGTATCGACAACGCGGAAGTGGCGCCGGTGTTGCAGCCCGGCTGTGCAATCCGTCACGTCCAGGAAAGGCCCGGAGTGTCCACTCCCCAACTCAGCCGCGCGATGCCGACTCCGTTGTCGGCCATGGCCACGCTCGACGAGGTGGAGCCGTGCGACTCGTTGCCGGACTACCATGCGCTGCCGGCGCGGCTGGTGATCGGCGTGGTGCTGCGGTCATATCTGGACCCGCTGTTCCTGACCCCGACGGAACTGATCCACCTCGCCAAGCCGCTGAAGGCCTGTCTGGAACAGGGGACGCTGATCGAAGCGGCGCTGAGCAAGGTCGCGGCGGCCCAGGCCCGTGCGCCGGGACAGGAGCAGCAGACGCGCAAGCGTGCGATCCGTACTGCGGTGGACGAAAGCTGGGCCAAGGCGCGCGCCGCCCAGGCCGCCTTCGCCGCCATGCCGCGTGGCCGCAAGCCGGTGGACTGGCTGCTCTCCCAGGGGGCCAAGACCCCCACCGGCGATGCGGAGTATGACCAGCGTGTCGCCATCGCCCTCGAACTGTTGGAGATCAAGAGTTGGAGCGGCAAGCTGGATCGCCTGCTCGAACTGCTCCAGTGGGATCGGGACGAACGGCTGGCCGCGGCGGTCGACGGGGTGATCGGCGATGTGCTGGCATCCGCCGCCGCCGGGGCGGACCTGTTCGGAACCAACCTGCTGCCCGGAACGCTGCTGTCCACCCTCTGCGACATGCTGTTCGGCCGCATTGGAATGGAAGCCTTTGGTCCGAACCGCATCGGCGTGCTGAACGCCCTGTTCCGCCAGGGCAAGCTGCCCCATGCGAAGGCCGCGGTGCTGGACCGCATCCGCCGTCAGTTGAAGGCACCCCAGCCGCTGGGCCGTGGCGCCTTCGACCAGGAGGCGGAGATGCTGAAGACGCTGGTCGGGCATCTGTTGACCCGCGACGGGCTGGTCGGCGGCGCGGCGATGGCCGATGCGCTGACCGTCCGCTATTCGCGCCGGCTGGAGCAGGGTGGGGCCAGCGCGTATCGCCGCTCCATCATCGGGATGGGCGAAGGGCAGTCGGACCTGATCTGCCGCATCCATTACCTGACGCGGATCGCCGCCGTGCCGGCCGCCGAGCGCCATGCCGATGAGATCCTCGCGTCCCTCGATGCCGCGGTCTGCAACGAGCTGCTGATCGAGAACATGCTGGTGCAGACGCCGGATACGGCCCTGCTGGAACGCGCATTCACCCGCGCGCTGGCTGCCATCCGCTCCGCACCGCTGCCGGCCGATGCCTGCGAGCGGATCGCCGCACGCGCCGAACGCGCGGTCGACGATTTCGTGAAGACCGGGCAGCTTGCCGTTCGCCTGAAGCAGGTGGAACCGGTCCTGCGCCGCCGCACCGTCCGGCTGGCGGAGGTCGCCTGTTCCGGCCTGATTCGGGAGGACGGCGCCCTGCCGCTGATGCGCCAGCACATCCTTGAAATCGTCCGGCAGCCGCAGTTCCAGGCGGAACTCGCCCAGCCAGAAAGCGAGGTCGCCCAGGCGGAGGTGCGAAGGCTGTTGGAACTGCTGGATCGGCTGCGCCAGATGGCGACCGCGCCGGCCCCGCCTCCCGCTCTGCCTCCCGCTCCGCCGGCCACCGTGGAAGCGCCGCCTCCACCGTCCAGGGCGGTTCGCAGCGCCGAGACCATTCTTCACCCGGCCAGCCAGCAACGGGGTACGGCCGGCGCCGCTCCTGCGATGACCGACGACATGGCGGGGCTATGCCCAAGCTGCTATTCGGCGAAAGGGCGGTCGGAGACCTGCGGCGCCTGCGGCTTTCCGACCAAATCGGACAACCGGCCGGGCGTGCATCTGGTGCCGGGAACGCTGCTGCATGGCCGCTACCGCGCCGGGCGCGTGCTGGGGCAGGGTGGGTTCGGCGCCACCTATCTGGGATGGGACGATCGGCTGCAGGTGAAGGTGGCGATCAAGGAATACTATCCATCCAACCTGATCTCCCGCGTCCCCAACGCCGCCGCCGTTTCTCCCTTCTCCGACGAGCATGCGGAGACCTTCGCCGCCGGTCTCTCCAAGTTCCTGGAGGAGGCGCGGACGCTCGCCCGCCTGCGCGACGTGCGCGAGATCGTCGGCATCCAGGATTTCTTCGAAGAGAACGCCACCGCCTATCTGGTCATGGAGCTGCTGGAAGGCCGCACCATGAAGAAATATCTGGCCGATTGCGGCGGCCGGATCGACGTGAAGCGGACGTTGTCGGTGGTGATGCCGATCGCCAAGGCGCTGCAGGCCATCCACGAGCAGGGACTGATCCACCGCGACATCAGCCCCGACAACATCTTCCTGACCAACGGCGGCGACCGCAAGCTGCTGGATTTCGGCGCCGCAAGGCAGACCGCCCGTCCGGGTGCCGGCCTGACCGTGATCCTCAAGCCCGGCTACGCCCCGCCGGAGCAATATTCCAACGAAGGGCGGCAGGGTCCGTGGTCGGACGTCTATGCGCTCTGCGCCACGATCTATCTGGCGCTGACCGGCCGTACCCCACCGGACGCAACCGCCCGTTTCATGAACGACAAGGTGCCGAAGCCGTCCGAACTGGGCGTGGCGCTGGCCCCTGGATTCGAGAAGGTGCTGCTGTCCGGGCTGGCGATGCGCTGGCAGGACCGGCCGCAGTCGATGAAGGACTTGCTGCGCGCCATGACCAACGCGCTGGCCGGCGGGTGACGGAGAGAAACCGGCACCAAGAAAAAGGGGACCGGCGCACCGGTCCCCTTTTCGCATAACGGCTGCAGAGGCGACGTTACTTCACGTCGGCCGCGACCTGCATCTTGATGATCTTGTCCGGGTCGGTGACCTGCCCGTTGCGGGACTGGCTGCCCTTCTTGATCATGTCGACGAATTCCATGCCCTCGACCACGCGGCCCCAGACGGTGTACTGGCGGTCCAGGAACTGGGCCGGGGCGAAGCAGATGAAGAACTGGCTGTCGGCGCTGTCCGGATCATTGGCGCGGGCCATCGACAGGGTGCCGCGGATGTGCGGAGCACTGGAGAACTCGGCCTTCAGCTTCTTGCCGGAGCCGCCCATGCCGGTGCCGGTCGGGTCGCCGGTCTGGGCCATGAAGCCGTCGATGACGCGGTGGAAGACGACGCCGTCATAGAAGCCCTGGCGGGTCAGCTCCTTGATGCGGGCGACGTGGTTCGGCGCCAGGTCGGGCCGCAGTTCGATCACCACGCGACCGTCCTTCAGGTCGAGGTAAATGGTGTTTTCCGGATCCAAGGCCTTCGCCTCCCCTTGAGAAACTGTAAAGAACGAGACAGTGAAGATTGTGGCGAACAGGGCCGCCAGCAACGCGCGGGTCCACCTCTTCATGTGAAACACTCCGATGAGCCGAAATCCGCGTCCCGGACCATAGGGGAAAAGCGCGGGAATGCAAAGCCGCGCTGGCGGGGATGGCGATCCGCCGAAAGTCTCCGCCAAAAGTCACGGATGACTGCCACTCGTCCGGGTGTTCATCCGAACATGGACATGGCATGGGACATGGCATGCCGGTCATGACGGAATTTTCGGGAAGGGACAGGAGCTTGAGGCTGGGACGGGCGATAGCGGGCACGGTGGCGGTCACGGTGACGCTGGCCGTGGTCGGGCTGGGCGGTGCGATCCTGGCCGGTCCGGCGCTGATCGGCGGCACGGCGACGCAGACCTTGCACGATGCCGGCTTCACCGGGGCGGCGGTGACCGTCACCAACCTGCGCATCGCCGACGGCTGGCGCGGCCTGCGGCTGGAGTTCGCCGTCGACAGCGGCCCGCTGGAGGCGGCAGCCCCGGCGCTCGACCTGCCGATGTCGGGACGCGTGACGCTGGCCGGCGCGCTGGTGATCGGGATGAACGGTGGCGCGGTAACCGTCGCCCCCGCCGGCTGCCTGCCGGCCAAGGTGGAACGGCTCACGGTCGCCGGGCAGCCGCTCGGCCTGCCGCAGGGGGCGACGCTGTGTCCGGTGGGGGATACTCCGCTCCTGCGCTGGTTGCCCGATGCCATGGCGGTCACGGCGGAGCTGCAGACGCCGCGTCTCGATGCGCCAGCCAGCGGACAGCGCGCCGACAAGGTCGTACTGCGGCTGGCGCTGGACGGAGACGGCCGGCGCGCTGATGCTCGGATTGGGCAACTTACCAATACCGCCAAGCCGGCACCCGTCGTGCCGCTGGCCGTCACGGTGCAGGCGGTGCAGGCAGGGCAGGGGCCATGGGCGATCGACGGCACCGCCAAGGGCGCGAACGGCCTTCTCACCGTCACACTCGACGGCAGCTATGACCAGACCGCGGGCGCCGGCAAACTGCAGGCGGTGGCGAAGCCGTTCCGCCTTGCCGCCGATGGCCCCGGTCTCGCCGCCGTCTCGCCGCTCGCCGCGACCTTCCTGGAAAAGGCGTCGGGCACCCTGTCGGGCAAAGCGACGGTCGCTTTGACGCCGAAAGGCATGACCACGGCCGGACAGGCGGTGGTGAAGGGGCTCGCCGGTGCCGCCGGCCAGGTGACCGTCGCCGGGGTCAGCGGCACCATCGCCTTGTCCAGCCTGTCGCCGCCGGTGATCCCGGACGGGCAGAAGCTGTCCATCGGCTTGCTGGACGTCGGCATTCCGCTGACCGACGGCACGCTGCTGTTCGGCTATGGCCGCGACGGGCGGCTGGATGTGGACCGGGCGGAGTGGATCTGGGCCGGCGGCCTTCTGCGGGCCGATCCGTTCGAGCTTTCGCCCGAGAAGCCCAAGGGGCGGGTGACCCTGCATGCCGACCGGATCGACGCCGCCAGGCTGCTGGACCTGATCGCTGTCGATGGGCTGGCGGCCAGTGGCAAGCTGGCCGGCACCCTGCCGGTGGTGTTCGCCGGCGATAAGGTGACAATCGACGGCGGCGTGCTCGAATCGGCTGGTCCCGGCACCCTGCGCTACGACCCGGACAAGCCGCCGCCGGCCTTGAAGGGGGAGGAGGGCAGCCCGACCGCCATGCTGATGGGGGCGCTGACCGACTTCCATTACGACACCCTGCGGATCACCATCGACGGGCAGGCCGGCGGCGAACTCAGTGCCGGCTTCTCGCTGCGCGGATCGAACCCGTCATTCTACGATGGCTATCCGGTTGCGCTTAACCTTAAGCTGTCCGGCGCGCTCGACCGGATTCTGCGCCAGAACCTCGACGTCTACCGGATCCCCGACACGCTGCGGGACCGGATGACCGGCTTCGACCAGAAGGACCCCTGACCGCCATTATGCTGACGAAATTCCCACCTTCCGGCTTTGCGGCTGCTCTGCTGCTTTCGGCCGCCGCTGCCGCCTGCGCCCCGACGGTGAAGATCGAAGCGCCCGACAAGCCCATCGAGATCAACCTGAACGTTCGGATCGAGCAGGAGGTGCGGGTCAAGCTGGAACGCGATGTCGACGACGCCATCCGCAACGATCCCGCCCTGTTCGGCCTGCCCACCGACTCCACGACCTCTTCCACGAAGGGGAAGAAGTGATGATGACCGATCCCATCAGCCGCCGCCGTTTCAACCGGCTCGCCCTGTCCGCGCTGGCCGCCGGACTGCTGGTTTCCGCCATGCCGCAGCTGGCCCTGGCGCAGGATGCGCTGGCCGCCGCCAAGTCCGCCGGCCAACTGGGCGAGCGTCCCGACGGGCTTGTCGGCGTCATACCCGGCGCTCCGGCCTCCGCACAGGCGCTGGCACAGCAGGTCAACGCCCAGCGCCTCGCCCGCTATCAGGAGATCGCCAAGGGCAACGGCACGGCGCTGGACAAGGTCCAGGCGGTGGCCGGCCAGCAGCTGATCGAACGCACTCCGGCCGGCCAGTATGTGATGACCGCCGCGGGCCAGTGGCAGCGCAAGTGACCTCCGCGCCCATGTCCGGCCACCCCGCCGTCGCCGATTTGCGCCGCCGTCTGGCCGGCAAGCCCGGCGACGGCGCGCTGCTGTCGGCCCTGTTCTCGGCGCTCGACACGCTGGGTCAGGCCGGCACGCCGGAGGAGGCGGTCGCCCGCTCCAACCTCGGCGAGGCGCTGCGGCGCCAGGGCCGTCTTGCGGAAGCGGAATCGCATCACCGCATGGCGCTCGCCTGGCTGCCCGATTTCGGCGGCAACCATTACAATTGGGGCGTGACCCTGCAGGCGCTCGGCCGCCCGGCCGAAGCGGCGGCGGCCTATGGGGAGGCCGCCCGGCTGATGCCGCAGTTCGCGCCCGCCCCCTGCAACCAGGGCGTCCTGCTGCGCGAACTCGGACGGCTGGACGAGGCGGAACCAGTTCTGCGCCGGGCGCTTGCGCTCGATCCGACCCTGGTGCCGGCCCGGCTGGCCCTGGCCGCCCTCCACCGCGACCGCGGGGACCTGGACGGCGCCGCCGCCGGCTTCCGTGCCTGCCTTTGCCTGCGACCCGATCTGGCGGAGGGGCAGGCGAACCTCGCCCTGACGCTGAAGGAGCGCGGACAGCGCGGTGGCCCGGTGGAAGACGGCGTGGTGAGCATCGTCGGCTTCGAGCGCGCGCTGCACATCGGCCTGCCCGATGCCGGCGGGGTTCTGGCCCAACTGGTGCAGCAGCGTCGCCATCTCTGCCGCTGGGATGGGCTGAACGCTCTGTCCGGCAGGCTGGTCGAGCTTGTGCGGGAGGGGCGGACGCAGCAGGTCCATCCCTGGATCTTTCTCGGCGAAGGGGCGGGGCCGGCGATGGAGCGCGCCTGCGCCGAACGATATGCCGCCTGGAAGACGCGCGGCATCCGCCCCGCTTTTCCGAACCGCAGGAACCGCGGACCGAAGCTACGCATCGGCTATCTCTCCGCCGACTTCCACGAACATGCGACCGCGGTTCTGATCGCCGAACTGATCGAGCGGCACGACCGCAACCGCTTCGAGATCGTCGGCTGCTCCTATGGTCCAGACGACGGAGGCCCGCTGCGCCGGCGGCTGGTCGCCGGGTTCGACCGCTTCATCGACCTGTCCGCCGCGACGGACGAGGCCGCGGCCAGCCTGATTCACGAGGTCGGCATCGACATCCTGGTCGATCTCAAGGGCCACACCCAGAACGCCCGCCCCGGCATCGCCGCCCATCGGCCGGCGCCGATACAGGCGCAGTGGCTGGGCTATCCGGGCACGCTGGGCAGCCCGGCAATCGACTATGTCATCGCCGATCCGGTGGTGGCCCCGGCCGATCACCAGCGCTTCTACAGCGAGCGTATCGTCCATCTGCCCGACAGCTACCAGCCGAACGACCGCAAGCGCGCCATCGGCCCTGTGCCGACCCGCGCCGAGTGCGGGCTTCCCGACGACGAGATGGTCTTCTGCGCCTTCAACGCATCCTACAAGATCGGCCCCGAGCTGTTCGGCCGCTGGTGCCAGATTCTGGAGCGCGTGCCGGGATCGGTGCTGTGGCTGCTGGAGGGGCCGGCTGAGGCCGCGGTCAACCTGCGGCGCGCGGCGGCGGAGCGGGGAGTGGCGCCGGAACGGCTGGTCTTCGCCCCGCGCCTGCCCGGCCCGGCGCATCTGGCGCGCCACCGGCTGGCCGACCTGTTCCTGGACTCGAGCCCGGTCGGGGCCCACACCACGGCGAGCGACGCCCTTTGGGCCGGGCTGCCGGTGCTGACGGTCCTTGGCCGCTCCTTCGCCGGACGGGTGGCCGCCAGCCTGTTGCACGCCGTCGGATTGCCGGAGCTGGCCGTGGCGGACTGGGATGCGTACGAAGCGACGGCGCGGCGCCTGGCCACGCAGCCCGCAGAACTGGCGGCATTGAAGCTATGGCTGGAGCAGGCGCAGGCCACCGCCCCGCTGTTCGACACCGACCGCTTCGCCCGCTCCATCGAGGCGGCCTATGCCACGATGTGGGAGATCCACGCGGCCGGCGAGCCGCCGCGCGGGTTCGCCGTTCCGCCTCAGGGATAGGCGCAGCGGTCGCCGGTGACCTCGACGAAGGAGCGCTGGGCGGCGGCGATGGTGAAGCGGTATTCGCTGTTGTCGACAACCAGCGACTGGTGCAGCGGCAGCACGCCGCTGACGGTGGTTCCCTTGCCGCCGATTCCGGTGATGCGGATGGTCACCGGCTGGCCCGGATCGAACCAGCTTTCGGCATTGCCCTGCGCATTGTGGGCCGACTGCCCCTCGCCGGTGACGGTCACGGTGCCGTTGCCGAAAGTCACGCCGCGCGTGCCACCCTTCAGCAGAGGGGTGGTCAGCGTGAAGCGCTTGGTGTCGGTCGGCTGGCAGTTGCGCGGAATCTGCGCCTGCGAGATGACGAAGGCAAGGCGGTTGGCGTCCAGGCCGCCTTTCAGCCGTTCGGAAACCAGCTGCGTCAGCTTGGCGAGATCGCCGGTGGGCACCTCCCGCTGCAGGCGGCCTTCCAGCTCGCCCACCCGCGCCTCCGCGGTGCGGGCGGCGTGCTGCATCTGGCTGGCCAGCAGTTCAAGCTCGGCCTTCTGGCGCGACAGGGTGGCGATTTCCTCCCGCAGGGTGACGTCGCGGCCCTTCAACTGCTCGATCCCCATCTGGTAGGAAAACAACCCGACGCCGAGCACCAGTGCCGCCAGCAGCACGAACTTGATCACGCCGGCCCGCATGCGTTTGCGATAGCGTCTTTCGTAGTCGTAACGTCCCAGGGTCATGATTCCGGTCGCGGCGGGCTGTCTCGTCGGGCGTTAATGGCTAACGGCAACGGCCAAGGGATGCAACCCCCTGGCCGTTGTTTCCTGACGACTTTTCCGGCCGACTTTCCCCGTCCACCGGCCCTTACTGGTTGGCCGAACTGCCGCCCAGGAAGCTGGCGTTGATGCCGGGGCTCTTGAACTCGCCGACATTCTTGAAGACCAGACGGAAGAAGATGGTGTTGCCGTCCTTCTCGCCGGTCGTGCTGACGGTGTAATCGCGGCGCGCGATGGTCTGGAAGACCAGACATTCGTCGGAATAGGACAGAACGGCAAGGCTGGACCGCGGACCCGGCTGCGGCTCCATCGCCTGGGTGTGGCTGACGCCCAGGCTCCAGTAATCGGTGAACTGCGACGACGCTCCGAAGGACGCCTGCTCCACCCGGTTGCGGGTCACGGCGTTGCGCGCGGTGGTCTGGTCGACATAGGTGTAGGAGGTCGACAGCCGCAGCAGCGGCACGCCGGCCGTCGCGTTCAGCGAATGGCGGCGCGGACGGAAGGTCTCGTGGTCGATGCGGAAGCCGTAATTCACATCCAGCCAGTCGGCCGGCTGCAGGTCCAGGCGGCCGACATAGTCGGACACCTGGTCTTTCAGCCCGGAATCGCCGGTGAAGCCGGCACTGCTGTCGCTCAGGCGGATGCTCTGGCCCAGGAACAGGCTGGCCGACCCCTGGGTGTTGCCGTAGATCGCCGTGCGCAGGCCGTAGGTGAAGCGCATGCCGTCGTCCAGCCGGTCGATGCCGGTGAAACGGTTGGGCTGCAGCAGGTTCACGTCGTCGAATTCGACGTCCAGGCTGTCTTCGTTCGGGAAGACGCGGTTGTTCGGCAGCTTCGGCGCGAAGGTCAGCTGGCCGATCGGCTCCACCAGCTGGGACGAGCTTTCGCCGTAGCGGACGAAGGGATAGCGGACGGTGGCCTGTCCCTGCGGGAAGAAGCGGAAGCGGCTGATGTTGTCCGCCCCGCGGCTGGTCGGGTCGGCCGTGTTGAACTGCTGCGCGGTATAGCCGGCGACCAGCACGCTGCCCGACAGGGTGGTGACGAAGCCGGCGTTCGAGACGATGTTGCGTTCCCACCCCGGCTGCGCCACGAAGCGCTGCGTGTCCGGGCCGGCATTCTTGAAGCGGGACACCGCCAGCAGGCTGGTATCGAACGACCAGCGGCCGCCCAGCAGGCTGCCCGGCTCGCCCAGCGCATTGTACTGCGCATAGGGCAGGGCGACCGGTTCGGGGATGGTGTTCCCGTACCGCATGTCCTGGAAGCTGTAGCCGGTGATCGCGGCATAGTTCCGGCCGCGGAAGCCCTCCACATAGGCCTTGCTGGTCAGGTAGTCTTCGCGGAAATCATAATAGCGGCGCAGGAAGGTCGGGTCGCTGGCCCGCTTGACGTCGAAGCCGGCCCGCCACGTCTCATCGATGTCGAACAGGCCGCGCGCCGCGACATAGCCGCGGGTGCGCGTTTCCTTCGGCACGATGGTGGTGTTGGCGACGTCGCCGCGGGTGATGGCGCCCTCCAGCTCAAGGCGCCCGCTCTCGAACCGCTTGCGGTACTGGCCGCCGAGCAGCGGCCCCTGCTGCGAGTAGTAATGCAGGTCGAAGGTAGCGTCCTGGTCCGGCGCGATATCCCAGTAGTAATGGGTCTTGAGGATCGCGCCGAGATTGGAATTGTTGCCGAAGGACGGCGTCAGGAAGCCGCTCTTGCGGTCCACCGACGGATCGGGGTGCGACAGATAGGGCGTGTAGGCGACCGGGATCCCGAAGATCTCCATCGTCGCGTCCTTGTAGCGGACCTCGTGCTCCTCGTTGTCGTGAACGATGCGCACGGCGCGGATCTGCCACAGGGGCGGACGGGTCGGGTCTTCCTTGCACAGGTCGCAGGGGCTGTAGACGCCGCGGTTGACGCGCGTCAGGCGGCCCTCGCGCCGCTCGCCCTCATTGCCGGCCATGCGGCCGTTGTCGGTCATCAGGACGCGGATGTTCTCGATGAACACGTCCTTCAGGTCGTCGGTCAGCTCGGCATAATCGGCGAAAACGATGTCGCCCGACGGCTCCACCAGCCGGATGTTCCCGGTGGCGGTGACGACCTTGGTCTTCTGGTTGTAGGTGATCTTGTCGGCGCGCACGCTGCGCTTGCCCTGCGCCAGCTCGACATTGCCGCTGGCGGTGACGACGCTGTTCGTCTCGTCGAAGGTGACCTGATCGGCGGTCAGCAGCACCGGTTCCTGCTTGGCCTCGGTACCGCTCGCGCTTCCCTGCGCGGCCGCGGCATCCGGCTTGGTTCCCGGAGCCTGGGTCGCGGGCGATTGGGCGTTCGCCGAATCCGGAATGGCCAGATCCACGACGGCAACCCCGCAAGTCGCCATGAGCCCGACGATGCCGGAGCGCATGATGAGGGTGGCGGCGGTCGGAGCTTTGGCGCGGGCGCGCCGGGAGACGTGCTTGGGCATGGCTGAACGATTGGGGGAAGCGCAAGCCCAAGTCAACGGTTTCAAGGCCTTTCGGCGGGCAATGTCACCCTGTCGCCCCGCGCCCTGTGGCAGCACTGCCGCAGCCGGCACCGCCGCAGGGGCGGCGGGGGCTGCGGCACTTCATCCGATTTCTCTCAAACAACCCGGAAGTTCTTGAACTGCCAAGGGTCATCCTCGTCGATGTCCTCGGGGAACAGGACATTGCGGTCCTGCAGCGGCGTCCAATCGCCATAGGCGCCGACCACCTCGCCGAGATAGGGATCGGCGATGTCCAGCACCCGGCGGAAGTCGACCTCGTCCGGTTCGACCACGCCCCGATTCGGGTTCTCCAGCGCCCAGACGATGCCGCCCAGCACGGTTGAGGTCACCTGCAGCGAGGTGGCGTTGTTATAGGGCGCCAGCGACCGCGCGGTGTCGATGTCCAGGCGCGAGCCGTACCAGTAGGCGCCCTTGGGATGGCCCATCAGCAGCACGCCCAGCTCGTCCATGCCGCCGGTGATCTCGTGCATCATCAGCCGCTGTTCGGCCTGGATGTTGAAGTTCTTGCCGGCCAGTTCGTGCAGCGACATCACCGCATCGTCGCAGGGGTGATAGGCATAGTGGCAGGTCGGGCGGTAGACGACGGTGTCGCCCTCGCGCACGGTGAAATAGTCGGAGATCGAGATGGATTCGCTGTGGGTGATGAGGAAGCCGTGGAACGGCCCCTCCAGCGGGGTCCAGGTGCGCACACGGGTGGCCGCGCCCGGCCGCATCAGATAGATGGCGGAATCGCAGCCGAACTCGTGACGCCGGCCGTCCGGCGGCAGCGCCTTCTCGTGCGTGCCCCAGCCGAGTTCGGCCGGCTGGCAGCCTTCGCTGACGAAGCCGTCGATCGACCAGGTGTTGACGAACTCGCCGATCTGCTTGGGCTGGTTCGACACCTGGGTGTCGCGCTCCGCCACATGAATGGTCTTGATGCCCAGCTTCTGCGCCAGCCGTCCCCAGCCGTCGCGGTCGGTGGGGACACCGGTCTCGACCCCGGTGTCGGCGGCGATGTTCAGCAGCGCCTGCTTGACGAAATGCGACACCAGACCCGGATTCGCCCCGTGGGTGATCAACGCGGTCGGGCCGCCCTCGTAACGGCTGCGCAGCGCCAGCGCCGATTCGCGCAGCGCATAGTTCGAGCGCAGCGACGGCGACAGGCTGGAATCGGTGTAGCCGCCCGCCCACGGTTCGGTGCAGGTGTCGGTGTAGAAGGCGCCGACCCGCTGGCAGAATTCGATCAGCGCGATCGACGACACGTCGACCGACAGGTTGACCAGGAAATCGCCCTTGTCGATAAGCGGCTTCAGAACCTGGAAGAAATTGTCGTTGTCGAGCGGGTTGTTGTGGAACGCGACGCCGTAAAGCTCCGCCTCCTCCCGTCCGCGCTCCTCGGCGGTGACGATGGTGATTCGGTCGGCCGTAAGTCCGTCGATGTGACGGAGAAGCAGCGGCAAGACACCCTGGCCGATCGAACCGAATCCAACGATGACCATGCGGCCTGTGAACGTGCAGAGCTTCGTGTCCAGGGCCATGATTTTTTGTCTCCCCGAGGTAGTTTAGGCCAACGACATGCGCCGGCGCACCCGCCCACTTCGGAGAAGAGGAAACGGGACGCGCCGGGCCACTGAATGTTACGGATGTCTTTACGCTTTATCCACGGAAAACCGGTCTCGATTTCAGGCCGCGCAGGAGCGCAGCTGGTAGCCGGGGGTGGCGAGCAGCGGCGCGTCCGACACCTCGACGACCCGAGCCTGATCGAAGCCGTTGAAGGCGGTGCGCAGGCAGGAGCCATAGGCGCCGAGTTGGCCCAGTTCGATCCAGTCACCGGCCTTCACGTCGGCCGGCAGGTGGAAGGGGCCGGCCATCTTGTCGGCGCTGTCGCAGGTCGGGCCGTAGAAGCTGAAGGCTTCGCTCTCGGCGTCGGTCATCGCCTCGAACGGGCGGATCAGCCGCGCCGGAAAGCGGAAGCCGGGCACGCCGGCATCCGACAGGGCGCCATAGACGCCGTCGTTGATGAACAGCTCGCTCCCACGCCGCTTGACCACCTGCACCACCAGCGAAACGCCGGGGGCAACCAGCGCGCGGCCGGGCTCGCACCACAGGCGGCAGTGCGCCGGCAGGTCGATGGCGGCGATGCCGCGGGCGATGGCGGCCATGAAATCGCCGAGCGGCGGCGGGGTGACGCCCGGATAGGACACCGGGAAGCCGCCGCCGACATCCAGCACGTCGATGGCGACGCCGCTCTCCGCGATGACGCGGCCGGCCAGCGCGATGGCGCGCTCATAGGCCGACGGGTCGAGCATCTGCGAGCCGACATGGAAGGACAGACCGACCTTGGGCGCCACGGCGCGCGCGGCGCGAAGCAGTTCCACCGCGTCGGCCATGGCGGCGCCGAACTTGCCCGACAGGTCGTAGACGGCGTTGCCCTTCGGCAGGGCGAGGCGGACCACGAGGCCGAGGTCGGCGGCACCGTCGGTCTCCGCCAGAATCTTGTCCAGTTCCTCCCGGCTGTCGAGCACGAAGTCGCGGACGCCATACTGGTGGTAGGCGTTGCGGATCGCCTGACGGCCCTTGACCGGGTGCATGTAATGCAGGACGGCGTCCGGGAACATCTGGCGGATCAGGCGGATCTCACCGGGCGAGGCGACGTCGAAATGGCGCACGCCGCCGGCCCACAGGGCGCGCAGAACCGCCGGCTCCGGGTTGCACTTCACGGCATACAGCACGTCGCCGCCACGGCCGACGGTGTCGGTCGCCCCGTTGAAGGCCGTCAGGAAGCTGCCGGCGGTGTCGGCCAGCACGCCGGGGCGGATGCAGTGCATCGGCTCTTCCGGGCGGTGCAGGGCGACAGCCTGGATAACGGTCGAGCGGCGGCCGCTGGACAGCGAAACGACGCTGCTGTCGTTCAGGCCGACGCGACGCAGCGGGGTGACGGCGGAACGGGAACGCAGGAAACCCATGGCGCACTCCTATCCCCGGACGGCGGCGTGCTGGCCGGCCCGGTGAGCAGACGGCGATCCCCGGCCGCGCCTTGAGCCGGCCAGCACAGGGCTGGGGCGCGGGTGGCGCAGCGGAATCGGCGATTGATCGGATTTTGGAAAGGGGGAGACGGAAATAGCCGGTGCGAGCAGCGGCCCCGGGCTGTGAAGCTCCAGGCAACAGCGCGTCGTTTACCGGCTAAAGGGCTACCGTCTCACAGCCCCACCGTGGGCAGCGTACATACTGACCTCCCTCTCGGGACCGGCCCACTGGAATGGCCGGTTCTGCCAAAAAGGACGCGGTACGTCGTAGCATAACCACAGAGGGCCATAGGCACGTGCGGGTGCGTCGTGCCGATTGATTTACGCTTTTCCGTCCGTGATTCAAGTGAATTTTTTGAGGCGGGAATGGGGCGGATTCAGGCCGCCTCCACAGCCTCCGCTTCGAAAAGCGGGAAGCGTGCGGCGATGGTGTCGCCGGTCGGGGTGGCCACCCAGCCGTCGGGGCGGCTGAAGAAGCGGATGGTGGTGAAGCGCGGCCGCGGCCCCATGTCGAACCAGTGCGGCGTACCGGCGGGAATGCTCAGCAGGTCCCCCGCCTCACACAGCACGCGGAAGACGCGGCGGTCGAGATGGATGTAGAAGGCGCCCGCACCCTCCACGAAGAACCGCGCCTCGTCCTCGTCGTGGGTGTGTTCGTACAGGAACTTCGCGCGCAGCGCCTCGACACCGTCGGTTTTGGGAGTGACGCGAACCACGTCCACGGTGCAGAAACGGCGGGCCGCCTTCAGCCGGTCGATGGGCGCGGCATAGGCCCGGTGCACGGCGTCGCCGTCGGCGGAGGCGGGCAGGGGGGTGTCGGCGGTCCAGCGTTCGTACAGGATGCCGATATGGGCCAGATGACCCGCCATCAGCGCCGGATCGGCGGTGCGGAGTTCCGGGCGGCGGGCATCGTTCTCCAGATAGACGGTCAGCTCACTCACCCTGCGCACTCCTGCCCAGCGAACCCGTCCAGCCTGATATGCGCCCGGGCGCAACGCAATATGGCGAAGGACAAGCGCGACCGTTCGCCGCGCCGTCAGCGGCTGCGCTGCAGTCCGGCCGTCACGCCCACCGCGATCAGGATCAGCAGCCCGACGAAGGCGGCGACCCCGGTCCAGCCGAAGCCGTGCCAGAACAGCCCGCCCAGTGTCCCGGCGACCGTGGATCCCAGATAATAGCAGAACAGATAGATGGAGGACGCCTGCCCGCGCGCCACCGCCGCCCGCCGGCCGATCCAGGCCGACACGATGGAATGGGCGCCGAAGAAGGCGAAGGTGAACAGCGCGATGCCGGGGGCGATGGCGAACAGGCTGTCGATTTCCATCAGCGCCAGCCCGCCCACCATCAGGGCCACCGCCGCCGCCAGCGTGCGGTGCGATCCGAAGCGCCCCGACCAGCCGCCGAACAGCGGCGAGCTGACGACGCCGAAGCTGTAGACCAGGAAAATCGCGCCGACGATGGCCGGTCGCAGCTCGAAGGGCGGCTCGCTCAGGCGGAAGCCGATATAGTTGAAGACGGTGACGAAGCCGCCCATCAGCAGGAATCCGAGCGAGAACAGCCCGAGCAGCGCCCGGTCGGTCAACAGCCCGCGCCACGCCCGCACCAGCGCCGGCAGCCCGGCAGCACGGCGGACGAAATGGCGCGACGGCGGCAGGGCGAGCCAGACGGTGACGGCCGCCGCGACCGCCAGCGCCCCGACAACCCCGACCGCCAGCCTCCAGGTGCCGAGATCGGTAACCACGGCGGTCAGCACCCGGCCGGACATGCCGCCGATGGCGGTGCCGCCGATATAGAGCCCCATGGCGACGCCGGCCGATTTCGGATCGACTTCTTCGGAGACGTAGGCCATGGCGACCGCCGGCAGGCCGCTCAGGGCCAGCCCCTCCAGCGCCCGCACCGCCAGGAAGCCATGCCAGTCGGGCATCAGCGCGCCGATGATCCCGAGGATGCCGGCGCCGAGCAAGGCCGCCACCATCACCGGCTTGCGCCCGATCCCGTCGGAGATGGCGCCCGCCACCAGCAAAGCCACCGCCAGCACGCCGGTGGTCAGCGACAGCGACAGGCTGGATTCGGCCGGTGTCACCCCGAATTCCTGCACGAACTCCGGCAGCAGCGGCTGCACGCAGTAGAGCGTGGCGAAGGTGGAGAATCCGGCGACGAACAGGATGCGGCTGGCACGGCGATAGGCGGGGGTGCCAGCCTGCAGATAGGCGACCTCTGCATCGGTCTCAGCACCGGTCTCGATCTCGTCGCGCACGCGCTCGGCTCCGTTTTTCTGGCTTTGGCGCCGTCCATTGCGGCGCACAACAGACATTGCCCTGTCGCGACCCCCGGTTCCAACAACCGCCGGGGCGCAGCCGCCATGCCGTTTGCGCAGATCCCTTTGGATCATGGGGATGAACGGGCTTGCACTGGACCTTGGCGGGGTCGCGCCGTATAACCAATCCCCCACCCAATTCGTTGATTGTTCGAGCCATGCACGACCTTCGCGCCATCCGTGAGAATCCCGAAGCCTTCGACCGCGGCCTTGGCCGCCGGGGACTGGCGCCGATGTCGTCCTCCGTGCTCGACCTCGACGGCCGCCGCCGCGCCGCGCAGACCCAGATGCAGGAGATGCAGGCCCGCCGGAACGAAGCGGCCAAGGAGATCGGCCTCGCCAAGCGCGAGGGCCGCGACGCCCAGCCGATCCTGGACGAGATGGCGACCCTGAAGGAGCGCCTGCCCCAGGTCGAGGAAGAGGAACGCGCGCTCGGCGCCGAACTCGACGCCATCCTGGCCGGCCTGCCCAACATCCCGGCCGACGACGTGCCGGACGGGCCGGACGAGACCGCAAACGTCGAGGTCCGCCGCTGGGGCACCCCGCCCGACATCGCCAACGCCAAGCAGCATTACGAGCTGGGCGAGGCGCTGGGCCTGATGGATTTCGAGGCCGCGGCCCGCATGTCCGGCGCCCGCTTCACCGTGCTGAAGGGCGGTCTGGCCCGGCTGGAACGTGCGCTCGCCGACTTCATGCTGGACATCCACACGTCGGAGCACGGCTTCACCGAGATTGCGCCGCCGCTGATGGTGCGCGACAACGCCCTGTTCGGCACCGGCCAGCTGCCGAAGTTCGAGGAGGACCTGTTCAAGACCACCTCGACCGACCATTACCTGATCCCGACCAGCGAGGTGCCGCTGACCAATCTGGTCAACGACCAGATCGTGGCGTCGGAGGATCTGCCGCTGCGCTACACCGCGCTGACCCCCTGCTTCCGCGCGGAGGCCGGGTCGGCGGGGCGCGACACCCGCGGCATGATCCGCCAGCACCAGTTCTGGAAGGTGGAGATGGTCGCCATCACCACGCCGGAACAGTCGGAGGACGAGCACCAGCGCATGACCCGCTGTGCCGAGACGATCCTGGAGCGGCTGGGCCTGCCCTACCGCACCATCGTCCTGTGCACCGGCGACATGGGCTTCTCCTCGCGCAAGACCTATGACGTCGAGGTCTGGCTGCCCGGCCAGAACGCCTACCGCGAGATCTCCAGCATCTCCAATTGCGGAGATTTCCAGGCGCGGCGGATGAAAGCCCGTTGCAGGCCGAAGGGCGAGAAGCAAACTCAATTCGTGCACACCCTCAATGGATCGGGTGTGGCGGTCGGGCGCTGCCTGATCGCGGTGCTGGAGAACTACCAGCAGCCCGACGGTTCGATCCTGGTTCCCGAAGCGCTCCGCCCGTACATGCGTGGAGTGGAGAGGATTTCCATCTGATGTTCGACCTGCCGCTCGACCTGTCCCGTACACGCATCCTCGTCACCAACGACGACGGCATCCATGCGCAGGGATTGAAGGTCCTGGAAGCCATCGCGCGCGAGCTGTCCGACGACGTCTGGGTCGTCGCGCCGGAGATGGAGCAGTCGGCGGCCAGCCATTCGCTGACCATCAACCGGCCGCTGCGCCTGCGCAAGCTGGACGAACGCCGCTTCACCGTCGACGGCACGCCGACCGACTGCGTGCTGCTGGCGGTCAACCATGTGATGAGGGACGCCCGTCCGACGCTGGTTCTGTCCGGCGTCAACCAGGGCTCCAACATCGGCGAGGACGTGACCTATTCCGGCACCATCGCCGCGGCGATGGAGGCGACGCTGCTGAACGTCCCGGCCATCGCCATGAGCCAGCATTACGAGACGGGCCAGCCCATCGACTGGTCGGCCGCGGCGGCCCACGGCGCCGACGTGGTGCGCAAGGCGGTGACGGTGGCCTGGCCGAAGAACGTGCTGCTGAACGTGAACTTCCCGGCCTGCCCGGCGGCGGAGGTGACGGGCATCCAGGTGGTGCGCCACGGCAAGCGCAAGATCGGCGACGAGCTGTTCGAGCGTGTGGACCCGCGCGGCAAGCCCTATATCTGGATCGGCACCCTGCGCGGCGAGGCCGACGTGGCGGACGACACCGACATCCATGTCGTGTTCAACGGCGGCATCTCGGTGACGCCGGTCTATCTCGACCTCACCCACACGCCGACGCTGCAGACGTTGAGGCAGGCTTTCGTGTGACATACAACCCGCGCAAGATCCGCTTGCTGATGGCCCTTCGCGGGGCCGGCGTCACCGACACGAAGGTGTTGGCGGCCATTGAGCGGATCCCGCGCGAGCTGTTCGTCCCCGAAGCCTTCCAGGACCGGGCGTGGGAGGACACGGCGCTGCCGATCGACCTCGGCCAGACCATCAGCCAGCCGCTGGTGGTCGGGCTGATGACCCAGGCGCTGGAGATTCAGCCGCGGCATCTTGTCCTGGAGGTCGGCACCGGCTCCGGCTATCAGGCGGCGGTGTTGTCGCGGCTCTGCCGCCGGGTCTTCACCATCGAGCGGCTGAAGCCGCTTCTGATCGAGGCGGAGGCGCGGTTCAAGGCGCTCGACATCGGCAACATCACCACGCGGCTCGGCGACGGGACGCGTGGTTGGCCGGAGCAGGCGCCCTTCGCCCGTATACTGGTCACAGCCGCCGGCGGGCCGGAGCCGCCAAAAGACTTGACGGATCAACTCGCCGTTGGTGGTGTCTTGGTCATTCCGTTGGGGACCGATCACCGCGACCAGAGGGTCGTGCGTTTCCGGCGCTCCGAAGCTGGCCTTATCCGGGAGGACCTGTGGCCCGTCCGTTTCGTTCCGCTGCTGTCCGACCCGCCGCAACCGGTCCGTTCCGCATGAAATCCGCCATGCCCAAGCACCTGCTGTCCGCACTGGTCCTGTCCACCGCCGTCCTGGCGCTCGGCGCCTGCGAACGCGTGGGTGGGCTGGCTCCGTTCACCACCGTCTCGGATGTGCCGGATTCGGCCGGCGGCGCCATCACGGTGCAGAAGGGCGACAGCGCCTACAGCCTGTCGCGCCGCTACAATGTGCCGCTGCGCGACCTGATCGAGGTTAACAAGCTGGCGGCGCCCTACCGGCTGGAGGTCGGCCAGCGGCTGATCCTGCCGACCTCGCGCCAGTACATCGTGCAGAAGGGCGACAGCCTCTACAGCATCTCCCGCATGTACAATGTCGACGTCAGCGAGCTGACGCGGCTGAACAACCTGACCCCGCCCTATGGCGTGAAGGTCGGCCAGCCCCTGCGCCTGCCGGGCGCCAACGACGGCAGCGGAACCATGATGGCTTCCGGCGGGGTGGCGAGCGGCGGTGCCATCGCCCTGACGCCGCAGGGGAATGCGCCGGGTGGCTCCACCGCCGGGCATGGCTCGATCCAGTCGACCGAACTGCCGCCGCCGGGTGCATCCTCGTCGTCCGGCGGCATCTCCGCGACGCCGCTGCCGCCGCCGAAGGCATCCGTCGCTCCTGAACCGCCTGCGAGCCAGCCGCCGGCACCGGCTGCGCAGGGGGACGTGACCTATCAGACGGGGCAGGCGCCGACCATGCTGCGCCCGCCCGGCAGCAAGCCCGCGCCGACGCCGATCCCGGCCCCGGCGGCGACCACGCCGCCCCCGGCCGCTCCACAGCAGGAGGTGGCCACCGCCGCGCCGCCGCCCAAGCCGGAACCAAAGGCGGAAGTCGGTGCGCCGCCGCCGCGCGGCAGCGCCCGCTTCCTGTGGCCGGTGAAGGGCAAGCTGATCTCCGGTTTCGGGCCGAAGCCCGACGGACTGCACAATGACGGGCTGAACATCGCGGCGCCGAAGGGCACCGCGGTGGTCGCCGCCGACAACGGCGTGGTCGCCTATGCCGGCAACGAGCTGCGCGGATTCGGCAACCTGCTGCTGCTGAAGCATTCCGACGGCTGGATCACCGCTTATGCCCATCTCGACAAGATCGAGGTGGAGCGCGGCGCCACGGTGAAGCGGGGTCAGGTGATCGCCCGGGTCGGCCAGACCGGCGGCGTGTCCTCGCCCCAGCTGCATTTCGAGCTGCGCAAGGGCAGCCAGGCCGTCGACCCGAGCGACCAGATGGACCGCAAGGTCAGCGAAGGGGCTGCCCGAGGCGACCGGCCAGGTCCTGGATGAACTGCCAGGCCACCCGGCCCGACCGGCTCCCGCGCGTGACCGACCATTCCACGGCCTCGGCGCGCAGCCGGTCCGCCGGGATGTCCAGGCCGAAGTGGCGGACATAGCCCTCGATCATGGCGAAGTAGGTGTCCTGATCGCAGTTGTGGAAGCCCAGCCACAGCCCGAAACGGTCGGACAGCGATACCTTCTCCTCCACCGCCTCCGCCGGGTTGATGGCGGTCGACCGCTCGTTCTCGATCATGTCGCGCGGCATCAGGTGGCGCCGGTTGGAGGTGGCGTAGAACACCACATTGTCCGGCCGCCCCTCGATGCCGCCGTCCAGCACCGCCTTCAGCGACTTGTAATGGGCGTCGTCATGGTCGAAGGACAGGTCGTCGCAGAACAGGATGAAGCGGCGCGCCTCTCCCTTCAGCCGGGTCAGAAGCCGGGGCAGGGTAGGGATGTCCTCGCGGTGGATTTCCACCAGCGCCAGCTCTCGCGGCCGCTCCCCGCAGATGGCGGCGTGGGCCGCCTTGACCAGCGAGCTTTTGCCGGTGCCGCGCGCACCCCACAGCAGGGCGTTGTTGGCCGGCAGACCGGCGGCGAAGCGGCGGGTGTTGTCCAGCAGGATCTCCCGCTGCCGCTCGATGCCCTGCAGAAGCATGATGTCGACGCGGTTGACCACCGGCACCGGTTCGAGCCGGTCGGGATCGGGATGCCAGACGAAGGCGTCCGCCGCGCCGAAGTCGAGCGGCCGGTCGGGCGGCGGGGCCAGACGCTCCAGCGCCTCGGCGATGCGGGTCAGCAGCGGAATCAGCGGCTGGTCCGCAGCAGGGCCGTTGCCAGAGTTGGTGATGGATTGCGACATAATTTTCCGGACATTTTTTCTGGATGTTCCATGGAAAGTGGGCGCCCGCGCAGCCATCTTTCCGACGCCTTCGCACGGTAACACAGCAGGGCAAGCACACAAGCTGTGGCCGCCCTGCGGATTGTGGCGCATCACCATTGCATCCCGATCATGGGCGGCTATAGTCGCGGCGTCCCGGCGGAACGCCGAATGGTTGCCGAGACCAAACCTGTAAGGAGCTTCCAGATGTTCGTTTCGACGGCTTATGCACAGACGGCGGCCCCGGCTGGCGGCGGCGGTGACATGCTCGTCCAGTTCGCGCCGCTGATCCTGATCTTCGTCGTCTTCTACTTCCTGTTGATCCGTCCGCAGCAGAAGAAGATGAAGGAGCATAAGGCGATGCTGTCGGCCATCCGCCGCGGCGACCGCGTCGTGACCGGCGGCGGCATCATCGGCGTCGTGACCAAGGTCGGCACCGACGACGAGATCACCGTCGAGATCGCGGAGAATGTGCGTGTGCGCTGCCTGCGCTCCACCGTGAACCTCGTGCTCGCCAAGACCGAGCCGGCCGGCAAGTCCGGCGGCGACGCCACCACCGCCGCGGACGGCGAAGCCAAGCCCGCCGACACCACCGCCACCGGCGGGATCGGCAAGCTGTTCGGCCGCAAGTAAGCCGCAGCCGGGCCCCTCATCCGCGGGTCGGCCCGAAGGCGCTTCCCGTCCGGCCCGGCCGTCGTCCGCCCGCAAGCGGCGGGCCGGCCGCCCGGACCGGGTGTCTGATCGGATTCGAGTGACGCATGCTCTATTTTTCGCGCTGGAAGATTTACCTGATCCTGGCGACCTGCATCGCCGGTTTCATCCTGATGCTGCCCAACTTCATGGGCCGCGACACGCTGGCGGCGCTGCCGTCCTGGTACGCCAACACCCGGGTGTCGCTGGGTCTCGACCTGCGCGGCGGATCGCATCTGTTGCTCGAAGTCGACATGGCCACGGTCATCCGCGACCGGGTGGAAGGTCTTGTCGACGGCGCCCGGCAGCAGCTGCGCACCGCCAACATCGGCTATACCGCGCTGAACGCCGGCGAGCGCGCCGTGACCGTCCAGCTGCGCGACCCGGCCCAGGCCGCCGAGGCGGTGAAGGCCCTGCGCCAGCTCGCCAGCCCGGTCGGCCGCACCGCTCTCGGTGGCGGGCAGCCCGACCTGGAAGTGACCGCCGACGGCGGTACGGTGACCGTGGCGCTGAGCGAGGTCGCGCTGCGTGACCGCGCCACCCAGGCCATCGAGCAGTCGATCGAGATCGTCCGCCGCCGCATCGACGAGACCGGCGTGAACGAGCCGACCATCGCCCGCCAGGGCGACGACCGCATCCTGGTCCAGTTGCCCGGCGTGGAGGATCCCGACCGCATCAAGCGGCTGCTGGGCACCACCGCCAAGATGACCTTCCGTCTGGTCGACGTGAACGCCGATCCCAACACCGGCCGCGCCCCTCCGGGTTCGGAGATCCTGCCGTCGGCCGAGGGCGACCGCTACCAGTCCAAATACGTCATCCGCAAGAAGGTCGAGGTCGACGGCGCCACGCTGCAGAATGCATCGGCCGGCACCAACAGCCAGACCGGCGAGTGGGTGGTGAATTTCGAATTCAACAGCGCCGGCGCCAACCGCTTCGCCGAAGTGACCAAGCAGAATGTCGGCCGGCCCTTCGCCATCGTGCTCGACAACAAGGTCATCAGCGCCCCGGTCATCCGCGAGCCGATCACCGGCGGCCGTGGCCAGATCAGCGGCAACTTCACCGCCGCCGGCGCCAACGACCTTGCCGTGCTGCTGCGCGCCGGCGCCCTGCCGGCCCCGCTGAAGGTGATCGAGGAGCGCACGGTCGGTCCCGACCTGGGCGCCGATTCGATCCGCGCCGGTCTGACCTCCGTCGTCGTCGGCTTCGTGCTGGTCTGCGTCTACATCATCGCGTCCTACGGGCTGTTCGGCGCCTTCGCCTGCTTTGCCCTGCTGATCAACATCGTGCTGACTCTGGCGGCGCTGTCGCTGCTGCACGCGACGCTGACGCTGCCGGGCATCGCCGGCATCCTGCTGACGCTGGGTCTGGCGGTCGACGCCAACATCCTGATCAACGAGCGCATCCGCGAGGAGACGAAGAAGGGCCGTGGCGTCTTCGCGTCGATGGAGGCCGGTTTCAGCCGTGCCTACAGCACCATTGTCGACTCCAACCTGACGACGGCCATCAAGATGTCGCTGCTGTTCATCTTCGGCACCGGCACCATCAAGGGCTTCGCCGTCACCATCACCTTCGGCATCCTCATCTCCATGTTCACCGCGACGGTGCTCGTGCGCCTGATGATGGTGACCTGGCTGCGCCGGACGCGTCCGGCCGCACTGCCGGTCTGAGAGGTCCAACGATGTTCCATCTCCGCCTCGTCCCCGACAACACCAAGATCCCGTTCATGAACGGCCGCATCGCCGGCCTGGTCGTGTCGGCGGTGCTCTCGCTCGCCTCGGTCTTCCTGTTCTTCTATCCCGGCCTGAACTACGGCATCGACTTCCGCGGCGGCATCGTCATCGAGGCCCGCACCCCGCAGGCGGCCGATTTCGCCTCGCTCCGCCACACCCTGACCGGTCTCGACATGGGTCAGGTGGCGCTGCAGGAGTTCGGGTCGCCGCAGGACGTGCTGATCCGGCTGGAACGCCAGCCCGGCGACGACGCCGCCCAGCAGGTCGCCGCCGACCGTGTGCGCAACACGCTGGCCCAGGCGGTTCCGGGCACGCAGGTCCGCCGCGTCGAAGCCGTCGGCGCCTCGGTCAGCGGCGAGCTGTTCGCCAACGGCATGCTGGCGCTCGGTCTCGCCATGCTGGCGATGCTGGTCTACATCTGGTTCCGGTTCGAATGGCAGTTCGGCTTCGGCGCGGTGGTCACGCTGCTGCTGGACATCACCAAGATCGTCGGCTTCTATGCGATCACCGGCCTGCAGTTCAATCTGGTGGCGGTCGCGGCGATCCTGACGATCATGGGCTATTCGGTGAACGACAAGGTCGTCGTCTATGACCGCATGCGCGAGAACCTGCGCATCTACAAGAAGATGCCGCTGCGCGAGCTGATCGACAAATCGATCAACGAAACGCTGAACCGCACGCTCGGCACCTCGATGTCGACCCTGCTGTCGATCATCCCGCTGGCGCTGTTCGGCGGCGAGGCTCTGCAGGATTTCGGCATCGTGCTGATCTTCGGCATCTTCCTTGCGACCAGTTCGTCGATCTTCATCGCCGCCCCCATCTTGCTGTTCCTGGGCGAGAACCGCCTGCGGCGCGGCACCCCGACCGACGCGCCCGCCGGGAACTCCCCGGCGACGACGCCGTAAGGCCGGGCGAACGAAGAAGGAGAGGGCAGCATGGCCGACATCATGCCGATGATCCCGTCGGACCGTCAGGTCATCGACGGCTATGGTCCGGGGCAGTTCTGCATTTCCGGCCAATGGCGCGTCGGCGCGGTGATCGTGCTGCCCGACCGCACCGTGACGTGGGAGGCGACAGACGCCGCCTCCCTGTCGGTGGGCGATTTCTCGACCGTGTTGGAGGCCGAGCCGAAGGTGGAAATCCTGCTGCTCGGCACCGGCCCCACCATGCGGATGATCCCCAAGGCCCTGCGCCTGGACTTGCGCGAACAGGGCGTGGTGGTGGAATTGATGGACAGCCGGGCGGTCTGCCGCACCTACAACGTCCTGCTGGCCGAAGGCCGGCGGGTCGCGGCGGCGATGCTGCCGGTATAGCAATCATTGAAGCTCTAGCATCTGGGCACTAAGGTAAGGATGTTCCTTACCATGGTGTCCCATGATAACCAGCAAGTTGACCAGCAAGGCCCAGACGACGATTCCGCAGCCGGTGCGGGCTGCGTTGGGTCTGCATGAGGGCGACGAGATCGCCTATCGCATCGAAGACGGCCGCGTCATCCTGACCCGAGCCGCTCCGGCTGCGGCCGACGACCCGTTCCGCTGCTTCACGGAATGGGACAGCGAAGCGGATCGGCAGGCCTATGCCGACCTTTGAAACCTGGAACGTCGTCAAGGTCCCGTTCCCCTACGCCGACCGTCCGGTTCGCCAGCGGCGACCGGCGTTGGTCGTGGCTTGCGGTGACCTGGAGATAAATCACAGCCTGCTATGGGTCTTGATGATCACCAGCGCCGAAAACCGGGGCTGGCCGTCGGATGTGCCTGTCGGTGACCTTGAAGCGGCAGGACTTCCAGCCCCATCGGTCGTGCGAACGGCCAAGGTCGCGGTGATCGATGCGCGCGATGCGGAACTGCTCGGCTCGCTTGCCGCCGGTGATCGCGGTGCCGTCAGCCGGCAGGTGGGCCACCATCTTGCCGGGATGCTGGCGGCGGCCAGGGACGCTTGACCTTGGAAACGACAAAGGCGCCCTTTCGGGCGCCTTTGCAGTCACAACCCTCGACGGGAAGGATCACGCAGCCAGCTGCTCGGCGGCGAAGTCCCAGTTGGCGAGGTTGTCGATGACCGCCTTCACGAAATCGGCGCGGCGGTTCTGGAAATCGACGTAATAGGCATGCTCCCACACGTCGATGGTGAACAGCGGCTTCTGGCCGTGGGCCAGCGGGGTGTCGGCGTTGCCGGTCTTGCCGACCTTCAGCTTGCCGCCGTCCAGGTACAGCCAGGCCCAGCCCGAGCCGAACTGGGTCAGGGCGGCCTGGGTCAGCTCTTCCTTGAACTTCTCGACGCTGCCGAAGTCGGCGACGATGCGCTGCTCCAGGGCCGCCGGCATCTTGCCGCCGTCCTTCTTCAGGCACTGCCAGAAGAAGGTGTGGTTCCACACCTGGGCGGCGTTGTTGAAGATGCCGACCTTGGACGAGTCACCGGCCGAGGCCTTGATGACCTCCTCCAGGCTGGCATCGGCCAGCGGGGTGTCCTTGGTCAGGTTGTTCAGGTTGGTGACGTAGGTCTGGTGGTGCTTGTCATGGTGCAGGTGCAGGGTCTCCGACGAGATGTACGGAGCCAGAGCGTCGTACGCATACGGAAGCGGCGGAAGTTCGAACGCCATTTGATTTACCCTCTCTTCTTTGATTGTCCTTCCGGGCCGGGCCTTGCGAGCGCGGCACCTCCGTCCGTCCAAATAGGCCGATGACGGAAGCTTGTGAAGGCCGGAAACACTCTCGAACGTCGTATAGGGTTATTTCCGTTCGACAAAGTGGCCTCGGCCGCCCGGTTTCCCGAGCGCACTGCGGCCTCCAACGTCGCGGGAAGCCCCGTTTCCGTCCAATCGCCGGCCAGCGTCAGATTGCTCCAGCGGGTGCGGGCGCCCGGGCGGCGCGCCACCGATTCGGGCGACTGATCCGGCGTCGCCCGCCGCTCCTTCACCACGCGGAAGGGCGGAATCGCACCCTCGAGTCGCAGGTGAGGGGCGATCTCCGCCCAAAGCCGGCCGGCGATCTCCTCGGCCGGCAGGTCGGCCAGGGCGTCGGCGTCGCTGACCGTGACCGACAGCAGGTCGTCGCGGACGAACAGCCATTCCGCGGTGCCGCCGACCAATCCGGCGAAGGGCAGGCCACCCGGCAGCCGCACCGGCTCGTCCAGCCGGACATGCAGATTGACGATGGCCGGTCCCGGCGGCGGCACGGTCAGCCCCGGCACCAGCCGCTCTGCAACCCAGGCCGGAGCGGCGAGAACCACGCTGTCGAGCGGACCGAGCGGCACGGCACTGCCGCCGGCCGAAAAGCCGGTCACGCGCCCCTCGTCAAAGCTCAGCCCCTCTACCCGCGCGCCGAGATGCAGCACCGCACCGGCGGCCCGCAGCCGCGCCAGCGCCGGATCGACGAAGGCGGCGGACAGGCCGCGCGGTGCCAGCACCGGCCGGCAGGCCGCCTCGCCGCGCAGCAGCGTCTCGCGCAGCACTGCCCCGAACAGACGGGCGGAGATGCGCTCCACCGGCCCGTTGAGGGCGGAGACCGCCAGCGGGCGCCACAGCGGCTCGAACAGCGCGTCGCCGGGCGGCAGGCAATCGGCAACGGACTGCCCCCGCCGGGCGGTCAGGCAGCGCAGGGACGCCAGATAGTCGAGCGGCCGGCTGCCGGGCACCCGCCGGGCCGGATCGAACAGCCACAGCCCGCCGGGGCGCAAGGTCCAGGCGGCACCGGTGCGCAGATCGAGGAAGGGAAAGGCCGCCGGCCGCACCTCCTCCAGCGCATCGCCGCCGCCGGTTCGCCGGGCATAGCCGAGCAGCGCCCGGTTGCCGCTGAGCACCATATGGCTGCCATTGTCGATCGACCGGCCAAGTGTGGAGTCATGAAAGCTGCGGCAGCGCCCGCCGGCTTGCGGAGCCTGCTCGTAGACGGCGACACGCCGCCCCGCCTCCACCAGCCGGACGGCGGCGGCAAGACCGGCCAGACCGGCGCCGATCACATGGACGGTGCCCGCCTCGATCATCAGGCGGCCGGGGGCAAGCCGAGCATGCAGCGCACCGCCACCCAGGCGCTTTCCCGCCGACCAACCCGCACGCGCGCGTTCAGGTCGCGCCAGCCGGCCGCGCGAAGGCGTCTGAGCAGCCGGTGATACAGCACCATCATCGCGGTGGCCGCCCACAGCGATCCGCGCGCATGCCCGGCGATCGCGGAGCGTGCCTCGGCAAAGCGCGTCTCGGCCAGCCCGGCCAGCGCCTCGCAGGCATGAGGCAGGGCGGGATGAGCCAGCACCTCGTCCGGGCGAACGCTGTCGATCCCGGCGGCCAGCAGGAGTTCCCGCGGCAGGTAGAGCCGGTCCAGTTCAGCATCCTCGGCCAGATCGCGCAGGATGTTGGTCAGCTGCAGGGCCTCGCCCAAGGCCAGGGCGAAGCGCTCGGTGGTCGGATCGGCGCGGTCGAAAACGCGGATGGCCAGCATGCCCACGGCACCGGCAACGCGCCGGCAATAGAGCCGCAGCATATCGAGGTCGGGCGCCCGCATGCCGCCGGAACCGGGTTCCTCGCCGGCGACATCCATCGCCATGCCGTCGATCAGCGCCTCCAGTTCCGTGCGCGGCAGGCCGTAGCGCTCGATGGCGCCCTTCAGCGCGGCGGTCAGCGGGCCGCTGGGAGCCCCGCCGACATAGAGATCGCGGATGTCACGCCGCCATACATCCAGCGCCGCCCGTTTGGCGGCGGGATCGCCCGGTTCGTCGGCGATGTCGTCGATGCGGCGGCAAAAGGCATAGATGGCGAACATCGCCGCCCGCTTGGACGCGGGCAGCAGACGCATCGGCCAATAGAACGTGCTGCCCGACTTCGCGGTGACGGCGGTCGCCGTATCGGGTGCCTTGTCGTCCGGCAACGTCGTGGATACCGGTTCCAGCGGGGCCGTCTCCAGCGGCGGAGGGGTCATCTGTAGCATCCTGGGCCTTGCCCGTCCTGACGTGCCACTAGGGACACGTCGCGACGTGTGGCCCCGGAGTTTATGCGGCGGAGAAGCTCCGCGCCAGCCCCCGCGCCACCGCGGCCAGTTTGTGATGAGTGCCCAACGTCACCCGCGCCTTCATCGGGTCGCGGGCCTTCAGACGCCGGGACAGCGATTCGGCGAGGCTCAGGATCACCGCCGCCTCCATCCGCAGGCCGCGGTGCTGGATCAGGCCGGGCAGGGCGGCGGCACGTTCCAGCAGCCGGTCGGTATGCTCCAACGCCTGATCGAAGATGGCGCGCATGCGGGCGTCGCTCTCGACCTCCACCAGACGTTCGACGCTGATGCCGGCCTCGTCGAACCAGCCCAGCGGGATGTAGCAGCGGCCGAGCTGGGTCCAATCCTCGCGCGCGTCCTGCAGATGGTTCAGCACCTGCAGGGCGGAGCACAGCGCATCCGACGCCGGCCCGGCGGCCACGCCCTCGCCATGGAGGTCCAGCAGGTAGCGGCCGACCGGGTTGGCGGAGAAGCGGCAGTAGAGAAGCAGGTCGCTCCAGCTGTGGCAGCGGGCACCGACGGAGTCGCGGCGGAAGGCACGCAGGATCTGGCGGGCATGACGGTCGCTGACGCCGGTCTTCTGCAGGCTCTCGCGCAGCTCGGTGGCCGGCTTCAGATAGGCATGCTTGGCCTGGCCGGAGGTCAGCGCCCGTTCCAGCGCCTCCAGATAGGCCAGCTTGGTCTCCGGCTCGAGATCCGGATCGTCGGCGATGTCGTCGGCCAGACGCACGAAGCGGTAGAAGGCGATCACATGGGGACGCAGGTGCTTCGGAATCAGGCGGGAGGCGACCGGAAAATTTTCACCGGTCTCGTCCTTGCGGGCGACCGGGCCGGTCTTGCGGGGTTTCGTCGGGGCGATGTTGAAATCCGTCATGGGATCCCTGCCTGCTGCGCGTCGGGGCTGGCGGTGCGACCGTGTGTGCTTCATATAGGCGTAGCAACAGGCTTTGGCCCGTCCTTCCATCGTTCCTCCCCTCTTTTTCCAATCGGGCATCCCATGGTGAAGGCTGCGACCGACCTGTCCTATTGCGGACGGGAGGTTCGGAAATATGACAACGACCACTTTCTGGCAGGTCTGTTCACCCCCGCCGACAGGCGCGAGGCGACATTCGCGCTCTACGCCTTCAACCTGGAGATCGCAAAAACGCGCGAGGTGGTCAGCGAGCCGATCCTGGGCCAGATGAGACTTCAATTCTGGCGCGACGGCATCGAAGCCGTCTATGAGGACGGACCCGTACCGCGCCATGAGGTGATGGACCCGCTGGCCCAGGCCGCGCGCGGGCTGGGGCTGAGCCGTGCCCTGTTCGACAGGTTGATCGACGCGCGCGAAGCCGATCTGGACGACACGCCGCCGGCCGACCTGACCTGCCTCGTCAACTATGCCGAGGTGACCGGGGCGCCGCTGGTCCAACTGGCGTTGGAGATCCTGGGCGTGCGGGATGCGGCGGCGATGGCGGCCGGGCGGCATGTCGGCATCGCCTATGCCCTGTCAGGCATCCTGCGCGCGGTGCCTTTCCTCGCCCGCCAGCACCGGCAGCGCCTGCCCGACGACCTGATGCAGCGGCATGGCGCCGGCAGCGAGGATCTGTTCGCCGGCCGCTCGACGCCGGAACTGCGGCCGGTGGTGGGGGAGATCGCCGAGGTCGCCCGCAGGCATCTGGCCGAGGCCCGCGCCCTGCGCCGCGACGTTCCCAAGGCCGCCGTCCCGGCGCTGCTGCCGGCGACGCTCGCCGACCTGCATCTGGGCGTGATCGCGCGGGAGGGCAATGACGTGTTCGCCCCGCGCGTGATGCTGGCCAATCCGTTCCGCCAGCTTCGGCTCGGCTGGGCGGCGATGCGCGGGCGCTACTGACGCCCGCGCTTTATCCTGCCGGTCAGCCCTTCAGCCAGCCGTCGAGGTCGGCCAGCGCCCGGCGGGTGTAGGCCAGCTTGCGCTCGCGCCCGCGGATCTTGTCGTCCACCGGCGGGAACAGTCCGAAGTTGACGTTCATGGGCTGGTAGGTCTCCGCCTCCGCCCCGCCGGTGATGTGGCCGAGGATGGCGCCGAGCGCCGTGGTTACCGGCGGCGTGCTGATCTCCTGGCCCAGCCGTTCGGCCGCGGCGAAGCGGCCGGCGAGCAGCCCGACGGCGGCACTCTCCACATAGCCCTCGCAGCCGGTGACCTGACCGGCGAAGCGCAGCCGGGGCAGCGACTTCAGCCGCAGGGCGCCGTCGAGGATGCGCGGGCTGTTCAGGAAGGTGTTGCGGTGCATGCCGCCCAGACGCGCGAACTCGGCATTCTCCAGACCGGGGATCATGCGGAAGATGCGCGCCTGTTCGGCATGGCGCAGCTTGGTCTGGAAGCCGACGAGGTTGTAGAGCGTGCCCAGCGCATTGTCCTGCCGCAGTTGGACCACCGCATAGGGACGGCGTTCCGGCTTGTGCGGGTTGGTCAGGCCGACCGGCTTCATCGGACCGTAGCGCAGGGTGTCGACACCACGCTCCGCCATCACCTCGATCGGCAGGCAGCCTTCGAAGTAGGGGGTGTTCTTCTCCCACTCCTTGAAGTCCAGCTTCTCGCCGGTGATCAGCGCGTCGATGAAGGCGCGATAATCGTCCTTCTCGAAAGCGCAGTTGATGTAGTCCTTGCCGGTGCCGCCGGGGCCGGGCTTGTCGTAGCGCGACTGGAACCATGCCTTCGACAGGTCGATGCTTTCCAGATAGACGATGGGGGCGATGGCGTCGAAGAAGGCCAGCGACTCCTCGCCGGTCTGGGCACGCACCGCCTCGGCCAGAGCGGGGGAGGTGAGGGGGCCGGTGGCGACGATGACGCTGTCCCACTCCTCCGGCGGCAGGCCGGCGACCTCCTCGCGCTGGATGGTGATGAGGGGATGGGTGGAGACGGCTTCCGTCACCGCATCGGCGAAACCATCACGGTCCATTGCGAGCGCGCCGCCGGCCGGCACCTTGTGCGCATCGGCGCAGCGCAGGATCAGCGAGCCGCAGCGCCGCATCTCCTCATGCAGCAGCCCCACCGCGTTGTATTCGGCATCGTCCGACCGGAAGGAGTTGGAACAGACCAGCTCCGCCAGCTTGTCGGTGTCGTGGGCCTCGGTCTTGCGGACCGGCCGCATCTCGTGCAGCACGACGGGCACGCCGCGGGAAGCGAGCTGCCACGCGGCTTCCGAGCCGGCGAGACCGCCGCCGATGACATGGACGGGGCGAAGGGTGTCGGTCATTGGACTTTCCAGAACACAGTAAGAGCAGGCGGATCAGGGGCGGGTTATGGCGTTCTGCATCGCCGAGATCCAGGATTCAATGAGCGCGGCGTGGGCTGGAAGGCGGGAAAACAGCTCTTCGGCCTTTTCTTCGGCGTAGGTATGAACCGTCAGATTACGGTCGTTCATCATCCTCATCGCCACTTCCGCCTGCTCCTCGCTCAGGAGTCCGGCGATCTGGCTTTCACGGACCATGGCTTTCGGGCTTGCCGAGTTGAGGCGTTCGGCTCCCATCTGATCGGCGATAACCGACCTCGCGGCTTTCCAGACCGTCTCCGTTGCCAGGGTGAAGCGCAGAATTGCGGAATCCCGAACGACTTCATCGACGGGAAGTGCGAGGGCTTCCTGAAGCCGAGCCAAGGCTTGGCGCGCGATGTCGAGCTTCCGGTTTACCTTGTCCATTCGATACCTTCCCGTTCGACCTCTTGCCGGAACTCCCGCCGGGCTGTCCGGAGATCCACCACATCGACAAAGTATGGAACCGTGCTCTCCTCCAACTCCTCGTTGATCTCCCCGATTAGACCGGGGGGAAGCGGTTCCAACGGGTCGATCGCGACGTCGATGTCGCTCCAATGGCCGCCATCGCCACGGGCACAGGAGCCGAACAGATAGACGCGGGCAGGGTGCCCCGCCAAGCGTTCGAGGACTATACGCTTCACCGTGTCGAGGGCGCGCAGGCGTACCGGATTCATCATTGCCGCAGCTTACCACAATGCGGGCCGGGAACCCGTCACAGGAAAAGGCCGGCCCCCGCAAGGAAGGCCGGCTTCAGGTCGATCAGGAGTCAGTCAGAACATCGATCCAGGCAATACAGTGAGCCGGAAACGTCAACCTCGGCGACGGCTCACTCGCTCTTCGTCGTCGTGCTGCGTTCGACGGTGGTGGAGCCGGTCGGGGCCGGCGGCACCGCGGTCGAACCATAGCCGGGGGTGGTGGTCGTCGTGGTCGTCGTGCTGGTGGTGGACTTGTCGGACCCGCAGGCCGCCAGCAACAGGGCCGCACCCAGGGCGGCCCCCAAACCGGTCAGAAGCGTCTTGTTCATGCCTCGCGTCTCCCATGCAGTGCGAACTCTGCATGGGAGAACGCGGTGCAGCTTGTGTTTGTTCACGCCCTCTTTCGGGTTGCCGATTTCCGCACCGCCGGCTTCGCCTTCAGGTAGGGGGCGAGGTAGCGTCCGGTATAGCTGCGCTCCACCTTCGCGACATCCTCCGGCGTGCCTTCGGCGACGATCTCGCCGCCGCCGGTGCCGCCCTCCGGCCCCAGGTCGATGATCCAGTCGGCGGTCTTGATGACCTCCAGATTGTGCTCGATCACCAGCACCGTGTTGCCCTGGTCGACCAGCGCATGCAGCACCTCCATCAGCTTTTCGACGTCGGCGAAATGCAGGCCGGTGGTCGGTTCGTCGAGGATGTACAGCGTGCGGCCGGTGGCGCGGCGGCTCAGTTCCTTGGACAGCTTTACGCGCTGCGCCTCGCCGCCCGACAGGGTCGTCGCCGCCTGCCCGATGTGGATGTAGCCGAGGCCGACCCGCTCCAGCGTGTCCAGCTTGTCGCGGATGCCGGGGACCGCCTTGAAGAACTCCTTGCCCTCTTCGACCGTCATGTCCAGCACGTCGGCGATGGTCTTGTCGCGGTAGGTGACTTCCAGCGTCTCGCGGTTGTAGCGCTTGCCGTGGCAGACGTCGCAGGTGACATAGACGTCGGGCAGGAAGTGCATCTCGATCTTGATGACGCCGTCGCCCTGGCAGGCCTCGCAGCGCCCGCCCTTGACGTTGAAGGAGAATCGGCCCGGGCCGTAGCCGCGCGCCTTCGATTCCGGCAGGCCGGCGAACCAGTCGCGCATCGGCGTGAAGGCGCCGGTGTAGGTCGCGGGGTTGGAGCGCGGGGTGCGGCCGATCGGCGACTGGTCGATGTCGATGACCTTGTCCAGATGCTCCAGCCCCAGCACCGCGTCATGGTCCGCCGGATGCTCGCGGGCGCCCATCAGCTTTCGCGCCACCGCCTTGTACAGCGTCTCGATGATCAGCGTCGACTTGCCGCCGCCCGACACGCCGGTCACGCAGGTGAAGGTGCCCAGCGGGATTTTGGTCGAGACGTTCTGCAGATTGTTGGCCCGTGCGCCCTGCACCTCCAGGAACTGGCCGGGATGGCCGGGCCGCCGGGTGTCGGGGACGGGCACGAAGCGGGTGCCGTTCAGATACTGGGCCGTGATGCTGTTGGGGTTCTTCTGAACCTCCTCCGGCCGGCCCTGGGCGATGACGGTGCCGCCATGCTGGCCGGCGCCGGGACCCATGTCGACCAGATAGTCGGCGCTGCGGATCGCATCCTCGTCATGCTCGACGACGATGACGGTGTTGCCGATGTCGCGCAGGCGCTTCAGCGTTTCCAGCAGCCGGTCGTTGTCGCGCTGGTGCAGGCCGATGGACGGCTCGTCCAGCACATACAGCACGCCGGTCAGGCCGGAGCCGATCTGCGAGGCCAGCCGGATCCGCTGGCTCTCGCCGCCCGACAGCGTGCCCGACCCGCGGCTGAGCGTCAGATACTCAAGCCCGACGGCGTTGAGGAATCCCAGCCGCTCGTTGATCTCCTTGAGGATGCGATAGGCGATCTCGCGGTCCTTCGGGCGCAGATGCTCGTTCAGTTCGCTGAACCACGCACCGGCACCGGCGATGGACAATTCCGCCGCCTCCGAGATGTTGCGGCCGCGGATCTTGACCGCCAGCGCCTCGGGCTTCAGCCGTGCGCCCTTGCACACCTCGCAGGGCTGCGAGGACTGGTATTTCGACAACTCGTCGCGCGTCCAGGCGCTGTCGGTCTCGCGGTAGCGCCGTTCCAGATTGTTGACGATGCCTTCGAACGCCTTGTTGGTCTGGTAGCGCCGCAGCCCGTCGTCATAGGTCATGGTGATGGCCGACCCGTCGGAGCCGAACAGGATGGTCTGGCGGACCTTTTCCGGCAAATCCTGCCAGGGCGTGGTCATCGACGCGCCGAAATGCTCGCAGATGCTCTCTAACGTCTGGTCGTAGTATTTGGAGGTCGATCCGGCCCACGGCGCGACGGCACCCTTGGCCAGCGACAGGCGCTCGTCCGGCACCACCAGCATCGGGTCGAAATAGATCTTGCTGCCCAAGCCGTCGCAGGCGGGGCAGGCGCCGAACGGGTTGTTGAAGGAGAACAGCCGTGGCTCGATCTCCGGAATGGTGAAGCCGCTGACCGGGCAGGCGAATTTCTGCGAGAAGACGGTCTGCTCGTTGGTCTCGGCATTCTCGACCCAGACGATGCCGTCGGCCAGCCCCAGCGCGGTCTCCAGCGAATCGGCCAGACGGTTGCCCAGCCCCTCGCGCACGACGATGCGGTCGACCACCACCTCGATGTCGTGCTTCAGCTTCTTGTTGAGCGCCGGCACCTCGTCGATCTCGTACATGGTGCCGTCGACCCGCACGCGCTGGAAACCGCGCTTGCGCAGGTCCTGGATTTCCTTCTTGTACTCGCCCTTGCGGCCGCGGACGAAGGGCGCCAGCAGCAGCAGGCGCGTGCCCTCCGCCATGGCCATGATGCGGTCGACCATCTGGCTGACCGTCTGGCTTTCGATGGGCAGGCCGGTGGCCGGCGAATAGGGAATGCCGACGCGCGCCCACAGCAGGCGCATATAGTCGTAGATCTCCGTCACCGTGCCGACGGTGGAGCGCGGATTCTTCGAGGTCGTCTTCTGTTCGATGGAGATGGCCGGCGACAGCCCCTCGATCGAATCGACGTCCGGCTTCTGCATCAGCTCCAGGAACTGGCGCGCGTAGGCCGACAGGCTCTCCACATAGCGCCGCTGCCCCTCGGCATAGATGGTGTCGAAGGCAAGCGACGACTTGCCCGACCCCGACAGGCCGGTGATGACGATCAGTTCGTCGCGCGGCAGATCCACATCGACGTTCTTCAGGTTGTGTTCCCGCGCGCCGCGGACGCTGATGTACTTGTTCATGGAGTGTTCTTTTACCCGAAGCCCATCCGGATGGAAAGCGGCAAGGCGCCGCGACGCATGACGAAAAACGGCCGGCCGGAAAGCGGTGCTCCCTGCGGCCGGCCGGCTGACGATATATGCGCTCAGGCCCGCATTGCCACCGGCGCCCGGCGCGGGTCGGTCATGACCAGAAGGGTGGCACCGCGCGGAAGCGCTTCCACAGTTCCGGCAGCGCCTTGCGCCGCTTGTCGGACTGGCGGTCGATCCAGGCGGCGACGGCGCCGACCGTCTGCGGATCGGCGCCGCCCAGCGTTCCCAGCATGCGGGCGCCGGTGACGGCGTCCTGGTCGGCGTCCAGCGCCGCGTGCAGCGGTTCCAGCGCCGCGAAGAAGGGCAGGGTGGCGGCCTCCGGATAGAGCCCACGGAAGACGTCGGCGGTGTAGCGCAATGTCCGCAGCCGGCGGCGCAGCTTGTCGCGCCCCTTGGCATCCTCCGGCGGCTTCGCGGCCTTGCCGAGCTTCGCCATGCGCGCCGACAGCCAGCCGCCGGCCACCGTCGTGACCGGGGCCGACAGCGCGGCCCGGCGGTCGCCGTCCGCCTCGGACATCCAGCGGCCATGCTCCAGCCACGCGGCGAGCGCCAGGACCATGGTGGTGCAGCCCGGTGCCAGGATCGCCGCCACCGCCTCCCGCGCCGGCCCGGCCCCGGCGCTCCGGGCGAGCATGGCCAGCTGCTCCAGCGCAGCGCGGTCGATGCCCGGCGCCGCCTTCGGATCGGCGAGAAGCGGGTCGATGACGCCGGACATCAGCACGTCCCACCCCCGCGCCGGCCCCAGCCGCTTGGCGAGCGCGCGGCTTTCCTCCACCAGCCGGTCGGCCTCGGGCGAGGCGACCAGCGGCGCGAAGAAGCGGTGGGCGATGCGAAGACGGCGCAAGGCCACGCGCATACGGTGCAGCCCCTCCACATCGCCGCCGGCCAGCGCGCAGGATTCGTTGGCGAGGAATTGGCGCAACGCCTGCCGCAGGATGTGGCGATAGGCCTCCGCCACCGTGGTCAGCGGCGACAGGCCGAGCGGCTCGGCCTCCACCGGTCCCGGCGCCTTGCCGGTAACCAGCCGCAGCCCGGCCTCCGCCTTGCTTTCGGTGCCGATGCGCATGGGGATGGCGGCCTGCAGGGTCAGCGCCAGATCGAACAGGCTGGCGACCTTCCCGGCCTTCAGTTCCAGTTCCACCTCGCCGACCGGCAGGGATTTGCCGCCGGCATAGATGGCGCCGTCATCCACCGCCAGTTCGACCGCCGTCAGCAGATCGGGACGAAGCAGCAGGGTGGTGCGGCGGAAATCGGTGATGAACAGGCAATCCAGCGTGTCGAGCGCTGCCGCCGGCACCAGCCCGGCGACGGCGGGATCGCTCAGCACACCGGTGTCCACCGCCTCGCCCGCGACGATCCACTCCCATTCCCGCCGCACCGCCACGGCGGCGGAATCGCCGGTGCTGGCGCTGTTGACGGTCTTCAGGGTCTGGATGAAACGCTCGCCCTCCTGCCGCACGCGCAACGCCACGCCGTTGGCGGCCAGCTTCAGGTCGGGGGTGTCGAAATAGGCAGTGCGCAGCCGCTGCGTCGCCGCCGGCCCATCGGCCAGCGCCTGCAGCGCCGGAAGGGCGGCAACCCGCGCCAGATCCGCCGAAGCGGCATGGAGCTTCAACTCCACCTCGCGGAAGGCGGCGGGGGTGGAGGTCTGCGCATCGGGGAGTGCGGACGGGCTGGCGGGCGGAATGGCGGGTGGCAAGGGTCGGCATCCTCCCGTATCCGGCCGGGAACGGCCTGGAATGACTCAGGTGGTTCCGTGGATACTCCAACCGCCGCCGCAGGTTAAGAGAGTTTACGCGGCTGCACAAAATCCGCCAGCCGCCCCGCCCCCAGTTCCAGGTCGGCCCAATGCAGCGTTTCGAAGACCAGAACGGCGCAGGCGCCGGTCGGAAACTTGTCGGCCAGCGCATGACGCAGCCCATGGTCGCCGCTGCCGGTCAGGGCGTTCGCCAACTCGTGCAGGTCCGGATTGTGCGCCACCAGCATCAGGCCGGTCGCCGAATCCGGCGCGTCGCGCAGCCGTTCCAGCAGCGTGCGGGCGCCGCACAGGTAAAGCCCCCGCTCATGCTCCACCGGTGGATAGGGCGCACCGATGGCCGCCATCACCCGCTTGCGCGTCTCCACCGCCCGCACTGCCGTGGAACACAGCACGAGGTCCATGTGGGCGTGATGCTTGGCCAGATAGTTGCCGACGAGGGTGGCCGCCTTCTCGCCGCGGGCGTTCAGCGGCCGGTCGTGGTCGCCCAGCGACGGATCGTCCCAGGAGGATTTGGCGTGGCGCAGCAGGAACAGCGTCTTCATGGCGGCAATCGGTCGCGGCTGGGGAGGGGAAGGGGGAGGCGAGGTCGCAGCCTATAGCCAAATGGGAGTCCTGAAACCGTAACGCATATGGGATACTCTGTCTGCCCACCATATAACCGTCGTCGGCACCGCTGGAAGGCAGGCGCCGACGTTCGGGATTTCAAAGATTTCAGAGGTCGACGTGACGCAACTCCAGGAACTCGATTCGGTCGGTATCGAGCCAAACGCACCGGAACGCTTCATCAACCGGGAGCTGTCGTGGCTGGCCTTCAACCAGCGCGTCCTGGATGAGGCGGCCAACCCAAATCACCCGCTTCTGGAGCGGCTGCGCTTCCTGTCGATCTCCGCCAGCAATCTCGACGAATTCTACATGGTCCGCGTCGCCGGCCTGAAAGGGCAGGTGGCCGCCGGCGTGAAGGCTCCGAGCCCGGAGAATCTGACCCCCGCCCAGCAGTTGTCCGCGGTGAAGCAGCGCATCTCCCTGCTGATGGACAGCCAGCAGACGATGTGGCGCACGCTGAAGGGAGAGCTGCGGGAGGCCGGCATCTCCGTGGTCGATCCCAAGGACCTGAGCGAAGGCGAACTGGACTGGCTGGAAGCGAAGTTCCTGGACGACATTTTCCCGATCCTGACCCCCATCGCCGTCGATCCCGCCCACCCCTTCCCGTTCCTGCCCAATCTCGGATTCTCGCTGGCGCTGCAGCTGCATGATCCGGTCAAGGGCCGTCACATCGACGCCCTGGTGCCGCTGCCCTCGCAGTTGGAGCGGTTCCTGCGCCTGCCCGGCTCGGACATCCGTTTCCTCCAACTGGAAAAGGTGGTGATGCAGTTCATCGACCGCCTGTTCCCTCCGTTCCAGGTCAAGGCGCACGGCGTCTTCCGCGTCCTGCGCGACAGCGAGATCGAAATCGAGGAAGAGGCCGAAGATCTCGTCCGCACCTTCGAAAGCGCGCTGAAGCGCCGCCGCCGCGGCAGCGTCATCCGGCTCGCCACCGACAGCGGCATGGCGGCCGACCTGCGCGATTTCCTGCGCCATGAGCTGAACGTCGCGTCGGACGACGTCTTCATCCTGGATGGGCTGATCGGCCTGACCGACACCAAGCAGCTGATCGTCGACGAGCGGCCGGATCTGGTCTTCCGCCCCTTCAACGCCCGTTTCCCGGAACGGATCCGCGATTTCGGCGGCGACTGCTTCGCGGCGATCCGCCACAAGGACATCGTCGTTCATCACCCGTACGAGTCGTTCGACGTGGTGGTGCAGTTCATCCGGCAGGCGGCGCGCGACCCGCAGGTGGTGGCGATCAAGCAGACGCTCTACCGTACCAGCAAGGACAGCCCCATCGTCGCCGCCCTGATCGAGGCGGCGGAGGCCGGCAAGTCGGTGACCGCGCTGGTCGAGCTGAAGGCCCGCTTCGACGAGGAGGCGAACATCCGCTGGGCGCGCGATCTGGAGCGCGCCGGCGCCCAGGTGGTCTACGGCTTCGTCGACCTGAAGACCCACGCCAAGGTGTCGCTGGTGGTCCGGCGCGAGAAGAAGGCGCTGCGCAGCTACGTCCATTTCGGCACCGGCAACTATCACCCGATCACCGCGAAGATCTACACCGACCTGTCCTTCTTCACCTGCGACCCGGCGCTGTGCCACGACGCCGCCGTCATGTTCAACTTCATGACCGGCTATGCGACGCCGAAGGTGCTGGAGAAGATCGCCATCGCGCCGATCACGCTGCGCCAGCGCCTGTCCGACCTGATCGAGGCGGAGATCGCCCATGCCGCGGCCGGCCGTCCGGCGTCCATCTGGGTGAAGCTGAACTCGCTGGTCGATCCGGTCATTATCGACAAGCTGTACAAGGCGTCGCAGGCCGGCGTGCAGATCGACATGATCATCCGCGGCATCTGCTGCCTGCGGCCGGGCGTGAAGGGGCTGTCGGAGAATATCCGGGTGCGCAGCATCGTCGGCCGCTTCCTCGAACATGGCCGCGTCATCTGCTTCGGCAACGGCCATCCCATGCCCAGCAACCAGGCCAAGATCTTCATATCCTCGGCCGACTGGATGACCCGCAACCTGGACCGCCGCATCGAAACGCTGGTTCCCATCGAAAACCCGACGGTGCACGAACAGGTGCTCGACCAGATCATGGTCGCCAACATGAAGGACGACGCAAGCACCTGGAAGCTGGGCCCCGATGGCGTGTACCATCGGATCAAGGCTGGCCCGGACGCGTTCAGCGCCCATAATTACTTCATGACCAACCCCAGCCTGTCCGGCCGGGGCAGCGCGCTCAGCAGCAAGCGCACGCCGCCGCGGCTGATGCTGCACGCGGTGTCCTGAGGGCGGGTGACGGGAGCGAGAGCATGAGCAAGGACAAACGCGCGGCCGCCATCCCCGGCGATGTCGGGCAGGCGGGTGCCGCCGGATTCGGCATGGCCGCCGTGCCCGATTATGCGCCCGACCACGTAGGCGAGCGCGTCGGCGTGATCGACATCGGTTCCAACTCGATCCGCTTGGTCGTCTATGACGGGCTGACCCGGTCGCCACTCGCGCTGTTCAACGAGAAAGTGCTGTGCGGCCTCGGTCGGGGCGTGGAGAAGTCGGGCGTGCTGAACCCCGACGGCGTCGCCCAGGGGTTGGTGGCGCTGGAACGTTTCGCCACGCTGGCCCAGGGCATGCGGGTTGGCCGGCTGGATGTGATCGCCACCGCCGCCGTGCGCGACGCCAGCGACGGTGCCGCCTTCGTCGATGCCATCCGCCGCCGCGCCGGCCTGACCGTCCGCGTCATCAGTGGCGAGGAGGAGGCCCGGCTGTCGGCCATGGGCGTGCTGTCGGGCACCCCCGGCGCCGACGGCCTCGTCGGCGATCTCGGCGGCGGCAGCCTGGAGTTGGTGACGCTCGACCGCGGCGTGATCGGCAAGCAGGTGACGCTTCCGCTTGGTCCCTTGCGGCTGATGGAGGTCGGCTCGACGAAGGGCGGCCCGGCCAAGCTGATCGACCAGCATCTGGAATCGCTGCCCTGGCTGGCGGCGATGAAGGGCCGGCCCTTCTACCCGGTCGGCGGAAGCTGGCGCGCCATCGCCAAGCTGCATATGGAGCAGTCCGGTCACCCGCTGCACATCATCCACCACTACACCATCCCCGCCGCCGACGCGCGCGAGTTCACCGGGCTGATCGGGCGGCAGAGCCGCTCGTCGCTGGAAAAGATGGCGGGATCGCGCCGGCGGCTCGACACGCTGCCCTTTGCCGGGCTGGTGCTGGAGCGGCTGCTGCGCATCGCCCAGCCGTCGAAGCTGGTCTTCTCCGCCTATGGCCTGCGCGAAGGGCATCTCTATTCGCTGCTCTCGCCGGAGGGGCAGCGCGCGGATCCGCTGATGGCATCGGCCGCCGACTGGGCGCGGCGCTTCGTGCGGATGGGCGACCCGGCGCTGCTGATGTCCTGGACCGCCGGTCTGTTCGCCGGGGAGGACGACAACGCCATCCGCCTGCGCCATGCCGCCTGCCTGCTGAGCGACGTCGGCTGGGCCGATCATCCCGATTATCGGGCGGAGCATGCCTTCCTGCGCGTCCTGCGCTACCCGTTCCCGGCGCTGGACCATGACGAGCGGGCGTTTCTGGCGCTCGCCGCCCATGCCCGCTATTCCGGCACCATCGACGTTCCGCTGACCGCGCCGGTGCGGACGCTGGTGACCGAAGGGCAGGGCATGAAGGCGCTGGTTCTGGGTCTGGCGCTCCGCCTTGCCCACACTCTGTCCGGCGGTGCCACGGCGCTGCTGGAGCGCACCAGCCTGAAGGTCGGCGACGGCCGGGTGGTTCTGACCCTGCCCGACGACGGCAGCGTTCCGTCGGGCGAAGCGGTCCAGCGCCGCATCGATGCGCTCGCAAAGGCTATGAATCTCAAGGGCGACGTGGTCCAGCCGCTGCGTCCGCAGGCGGCGGAGTAGAGCAGGGCAGATGGACCGCCCGTCGATGAAAGGCGGGCGGTCCAGCTCCGTCAGGTCCGGGTGATCGACACGCCGCCGTCGACGAGCAGAGCGGTTCCCGTGGTGAAGCTGGACATGTCGGACGCCAGATAGAGCGCCGACTGCGCGATTTCGCGCGGCGTGGCAAGGCGTTTCAGCGCGTGAAGACCTTGGACGAAGGCCAGGGCCTCCGGCGTGTTCGATACGGCGCGCCCCATCGGCGTGTCGGTCCCACCCGGCAGCAGCGCGTTGGCCCGGATGCCCTGCGGGCCGTACTCTGCGGCGATCACCTGCATCAGCCCGATCAGGCCTGCTTTGCTGGCCGCATAGGCGGCCATGCCGGGAAAACCGACGGTATGACCGACGAAGGTCGAGGTGAAGATCAGCGATCCGCCGCCACGGGCGAGCATCGCGGGAATCTGGTGCTTGGCGGCATGAAAGGCGCTGGTCAGGTTGGTGGCGATCACCTCATTCCACATCTCCGCCGTCATCTCCGGAATCGGCACCGTCGCGCCGGTCGTGCCGGCATTGTTGAAGGCGACATCCAGTCCGCCGAACCGCTTCGTGGCGACCTCCACGGCCTCGCGCGCGGTTTCCGCATCGGCCACGTTTCCAGCCACGGCAACGGCATCGCCGCCGTTGTTCCGGATCTCATCGGCCAGCCGTTCCAGTTCGTCGCGCCGCCGCGCCACGAGCACGAGCTTCGCACCATGGTCGGCGAACAGCAGCGCCGCCTCGCGCCCAATCCCGGAACTGGCGCCCGTGACGATTGCAATCTTCCCATCAAGCTGTCTCACGGCCATTCTCCATTGCTGTGAACGGCCCGAGAGTCGCGAATACGGCCCGATCCGGGCTATCCGGTTCTTGCTTTCGAATTCGCAAGGTCCGAGCGCCCTATCGCCAACCTAATTTCCATAACCTTCCTTATGTGTTTTTGCCTCTCCCGCCAGCGGCACTCCCAAGTAACGCTGTAACGACATAATGCCAGAGCACAGTTGTTGGGTGGCCCGAATCTGACTATCTTCTGGGAAGGCGCGTCGAGGATCTGACCCTCGACGCGCCCGCCCGATCAGCGGTTCAGGTAATCAAGGAATGCCTTGATCACCTGCAACAGCAGGATCAGGAGCTTGAGGATATCTGACATCCTCTGTCTCCCAGCTGAGCGGCGGCGGTGGCGGCCAGCCCGCCACCGCGTCCGCCCCCCGGTTATATCAGGGGCGCCGTCTCGCGGGAGTCACAACAAGCCTGCAAAATTTGCAATCTCGCGCATTCAGTGGATTGCCCCGTTGCGGCATGGCAATCCGGACGTCCACTACCCATTTCCGGCGTCGCAATATCTGACCCGGATGGATGATGTCGTCAAAAAATCAGCCCACCCTGCCCGATCAGCGTCAGGCGGTTCTGTCCCAGCGTCGCAACCTCAAGATGGCTGAATCCGCCCACGCCTATGTGCGCGGCAGCACGGTGAAGTTCTACGAATGGCTTGAGCAATCCGGTGGCAAGGTGCCGGACGGGCCTCCGGTCTGGATCTGCGGCGACTGCCATGTCGGCAATCTGGGGCCCGTCGCCAACGCAAAGGGCCGCATCGACATCCAGATTCGCGATGTCGACCAGACGGTGGTCGGCAATCCCGCCCATGACCTGATCCGGCTCGGCCTGTCGCTGGCGACCGCGGCGCGCGGCTCCGACCTGCCCGGCGTCACCACTGCGCTGATGCTGGAGCAGATGATCGAAGGCTACATGATGACCCTCGACGGCGACCTCGGCGGCGAGACCTTGCGGAAGAAGCCGTCGGTCGTCCGCGTCGGCATGCGGCAGGCCATCGGCCGCACCTGGAAGCATCTGGCCAAGGACCGCATCAAGGACATCCGCCCGACGATCCCGCTCGGCAAGCGCTTCTGGCCGCTGACCGACGAGGAACGCGCGGCGGTGGAAGAGCTGTTCGCCAAGGATCAGGTCCGCCGTCTGGTGACCGCCCTGCACTCCCGCGACGACGATGACCGGATCGAGCTTCTGGACGCCGCCTACTGGGTGAAGGGCTGCAGTTCGCTGGGCCGGTTGCGGGTCGCGGTGCTGCTGGGTGTCGGGGAAGGCCATTACGACGAGGGCGGTCTCAGCCTGATCGACATCAAGGAGGCGGTGCAGGCCGCCGCCCCCCGTGCCAAAAAGAACGGCATGCCGCGCGACAACGCGGAACGCGTGGTGACAGGGGCGCAGAATCTCTCACCTTTTCTCGGCGACCGCATGCGCCCTGCCCGCCTGCTCGACCGCGCCGTCTTCCTGCGCGAGCTTCTGCCGCAGGACATCAAGCTCGACTTCGACCATCTGACGCGCGAGGAAGCGACCCGCGCCGCCTTCTTCCTGGCCGCCGTGGTCGGCAAGGCGCATGCCCGCCAGATGGACGAGGCGACGCGCAAATCATGGCGGAACGAGCTGGCGCGCAACCGGACCAAGAGCCTGGACGCGCCGTCCTGGCTGTGGTCCAGCATCGTCGATCTGATCGTCGGCCATGAGGCGGCCTATCTGGAGCACTGCCGCCGTTACGCCGAACGCCCGGACGGTTGACCGAGAAGCCCCCGAGCCATCTCCAGGCAGATGTCGCGGCTGGGCTGGAAATCCTCGGCGATCCACCAACCCTCAATACGCTTCAGCGTTTCGCCGACCGCCGGGCCGCGCGGGACTCCCAATTCCAGCAGGTCGCGACCGGCGATGGGCAGCTTCAAGCCCGGCAGGTCGTCCGCCACCGCCAGCGCCCGGCGCAGTGCCGTCAGGTCCAGCGGCCCGTCATGGATCGCGGCGGCGATCAGCAGCAGGTCGCCGAACAGCTCGGCGTCGCCCAGGCGGTAGAGTGCCTGACGCAGAGCCTTGCGGTCGTCAGCGGGTGTCAGTGCGGCCACCGCCACCGCGACCGGCGGCTCGACCATGGCCAGCAGGCGGTCGCGTTCGTGGTTGGACAGGCGCAATGCCTCTGCGGCCCGCAGCGCGCCCGGCCGGTCACTGTCCAGCACCGCCGCCAGCCGGCGGGTCGGATCGGGCGTCGCCCGCAGGTCGCGCTCCACCGCGATCAGCCGCTCCAGCCGGTCGGTGTCCATCGCTTCCGGCAGCAGGTGGACCATGATGCCCTGCCCCATCATCAGCCGCCAGACCGCCGCGGCACAGGGCGCGGTCAGTAAACGGAACAGCTCCCCCCGCACCCGCTCGCCCGACAGGGTCGGCAGGCGCGGCGCCAGCTCACGACAAGCGGCCATCGCCTCGACATCGGGATCGCCGCGACCGTAATGGGCATGGAAGCGGAAGAAGCGCAGCAGGCGCAGCACGTCCTCCTCGATCCGCCGCCGCGCCTCGCCGACGAAGCGGACGCGGCCGGCGGCAAGGTCGGCCAGACCGCCGAACGGGTCGAACATGGAGCCGTCGGGCGTGCAGCTCATCGCATTCATGGTCAGGTCGCGGCGGGCGGCGTCCTCGATCCAGTCGTCGGTGAACTCGACGCGGGCATGGCGGCCGAAAGTCTCCACATCGCGCCGCAGCGTGGTGATCTCATAGGGCTTGCCGCCGCACAGCGCGGTGACGGTGCCATGGGCGATGCCGGTTGGGATGACGCGGATCCCGGCGCCTTCCAGCAGCTCCATCACCCGTTCCGGCGGCGCGTGGGTGGCGATGTCGATGTCCTTCACCGGCCGGCCGAGCCAGGCATCGCGCACGCAGCCGCCGACGAACCGCGCATCGGCGCCGCCCGACGCCAGGGCGTCGAACACCGCGAGGCTTTCGGGCGCGGTCATCCAGGGTTGGGGCGACAGGCGTGCGGCAACGGTCATGGCGCGCGACGCTATCCGATTAAGGCCGTCCATGCCACTGCTGTCCGTTTTGCGCTTTCAGCCCGCTCCCTCTCCCGTTTCGCGCGCGGCAGCGCCCAGAACGTCCCGCAGGTTCACCAGCATGCCGGCGGTCGCCCCCCAAATGTAGCGCTGCGGATAGGGGAAGGCGTAGAACCAGCGCGGCTTGCCCAGGAATTCGCGGCTGTGGCGCTGCGGGTTGGACGGATCGAGGATGAAGGACAGCGGCACCTCGAACACCTCCGCCACCTCGGTCGGGTCGGGCGTCAGCATGAAGGGCGGCGACACCACGCCCACCACCGGCGTCACCCGGAAACCGGTGCGCGTGACATAGGTATCCAGCCGGCCGACGATCTCGATCCGGCCGCGCTCCAGCCCGATCTCCTCCGCCGTCTCGCGAAGTGCGGTGTCCTCGGGGCCGGCATCCTCCGGCTCCATCCGTCCGCCGGGGAAGCTGATCTGCCCGGCATGGGCGCTCAGCGTCGCGGTGCGCTGGGTGAAGATGACGGTCAGTTCCTCCGGCCGGTCGACCAGCGGAACCAGAACCGCCGCCTCGCGCAGGGTGGAAGGCGGCCCCATCTCCGGGTTCAGATCGTGGTCGCCCCGGATCTTGGCCGCCGCCCTGGGCGGCATCCGGTTGGAGTGAACGGCGTTCTCGACGGCCGCATCGGTGCTCATCGCCGGAAAGCGCCGGCGGACCTCGTCCAGGCTCAGTCGCCAGGCAGCTTGCCCAGCGCGAAGAAGACCTTGTTGCTCCATAGACCCACCTCGGACTCGCCGGTTTCGGTGCGGCGCGTCTCGCTGCGCTCCACCATGTCGTAGTACACGGCCCGCAGGATTAGCGCCTCCAGCCGGCTTCTGATTTCGATGTAGGGTGCCGGCTCCCCGGTTTCATGGTTCACGGCGACGCGGATCGGATGTTCGGGGCCGGCCTCCACCCAATGGTCCAGGTTGGTGCGGAAGGACAGGACCTGATCCTCCCCGCTGCCCGCCACCGTCATTTCCACCGCGACGAAGGGGGCGTCCTCCACGACGATCTTGCCGCGTTCGACCGGCGTGACCAGCCAGTAATCGCCGTCGTCGTCGCGCTTCAGGACGGTGGAGAACAGCTTCGCCAGTTCGATGCGACGGATGGGATCTCCATTGTGGAACCAGGTGCCGTCGCGCGCAATGCGGATGTCGTACTGCTCCAGCGTCGGCGTCCTGCCCAGCGCGGCCGGCAGGTCCGGCGGCGTCGCGGAAGCGGTTTGCCCATCTGAGCGCTTGTCATTCGCCATCGCGTTACCGACCTTCATGGTGTTGGGAGCCGTTTTGTGCCCGGATATGCGCATTTTCGCCACACTCGACCGCTAGGTCCATCCCGTTGGTCCTTGCGCCACCATCCATCCGGCGGTGGGATTCGGAAAATGGGTGTCGACAAGGCGCAGGAACAGGGCCAACCATGCGGATCCCGTGTTTCAGGTCGCGGCAGCCTAACCAAGGGTGACCCGACGACGACACCGACCGGCCCATCATCGGGGAGCAGCACACCTTGAGCGCACAGGACATCCTGAGGGGGCAGCCTCCCGTGCCGGAGGACCCGCAACGGCTGATGGAGGAGATCGAGGCACTGGGCGACCGGCTCGCCTCGGTCCGCGACCGCATCGGCCGGGTGATCTTCGGCCAGCAGCAGGTGATCGACCGCACGCTGGTCACGCTGCTTGCCGGCGGCCATGTCCTGCTGATCGGCGTTCCCGGACTCGCCAAGACTCGGCTGGTGGAAACGCTGGGCACCGTGCTGGGCCTCGCCGAAAAGCGAATCCAGTGCACGCCCGACCTGATGCCCGCCGACATCCTCGGCTCCGAAGTGCTGGAGGAGGGCGACAACGGCCGCCGCTCCTTCCGCTTCCTGCCCGGGCCGGTGTTCAGCCAGCTTCTGATGGCGGACGAGATCAACCGCGCCAGCCCGCGCACCCAGTCGGCCCTACTTCAGGCGATGCAGGAAGGCCGGGTGTCGGTCGCCGGCCAGTACCATCCCCTGCCCCAGCCCTTCCACGTGCTGGCCACCCAGAACCCGCTGGAACAGGAAGGCACATATCCGCTGCCGGAAGCCCAACTCGACCGCTTCCTGATGCAGATCGACGTCGATTACCCCGATCGCGAGGCCGAGCGGCGGATGATGATCGCCACCACCGGCTCGACCGACGAACGCGCGGTCACGGTGCTGTCCGCCGCCGATCTGCAGATGGCTCAGCGCCTGGTCCGCCGCGTGCCGGTCGGTGAAGGGGTTGTCGACGGTATCCTCGACCTCGTCCGCCGCGGCCGGCCTGAGACCTCCGAACTGATGGAGGTTCGCCAGCATGTCGCCTGGGGTCCGGGACCGCGCGCCAGCCAGTCGCTGATGCTGGCCGCCCGCGCCCGCGCGGTGCTGGACGGCCGGCTGTCGCCGTCGCTGGACGATGTGGTGGCGCTCGCCAAGCCGATCCTGAAGCATCGCATGGCGCTGAACTTCGCCGCGCGGGCCGACGGGGTGACGCTGGATGACGTCATCGACCGCCTCTGCGCCCCCCTGATGTGACCCCCCGCAGCGGAGCCGCAATGCCGCGAAGCCCAGCCTCCCCGCAGAAGAGCCAGTTGTCGAGCACCCTGCTGGCGCGCCACCGCGCGGAGGAATTGGCATCCGCCCTGCCGCCGCTTCTGGTCGCGGCGGAGCGGGTGGCCGCCACCGTCGCCCAGGGCGTCCACGGCCGCCGCCGCGTCGGTCTGGGCGAGACCTTCTGGCAGTTCCGCCGCTACCAGCCGGGCGACGCGCCGTCGATGATCGACTGGCGCCAGTCGGCCAAGACCCAGCCGGTCTATGTCCGCGAGAACGAATGGGAGGCGGCACAAAGCGTCTGGCTGTGGCGCGACCGCTCCGCATCGATGGATTTCCGCTCGGCGTCCGGGCTGCCGACCAAGCGCGAGCGGGCCGACCTGCTGACGCTCGCCACCGCCGTCCTGCTGGCCCGTGGCGGCGAGCGGGTGGCGCTGCTGAACAGCGGCGTGCGCCCCGACCATGGCAAGACCGCCATCGACCGCATCGCCCGGCTGATGACCGACCCGCATGCCGCAGCCGCGCCCGACCCGCTGCCGCGGGTGGAGCCCCTGCCCCGCCATGCCCAGACGGTCCTGTTCGGCGACCTGCTGTCCCCCCTGCCGGAGATCCACGCCACCGTCGCCGGGCTGACCGGCCGCGGCCTGCGCGGTCATCTGGTCCAGATCCTCGATCCGGCGGAAGAGACACTGCCCTATGACGGCCGCGTCGATTTCCACGGAATGGAGGGTGAACAGAATCTTCTGGTCCCCCGCGTGGAGGCCGTCCGCGAAGCCTACCGAGAGCGGCTGAAGGCCCAGCAGGACGGGCTGGCGGCACTGGCCCGCACCGCCGGCTGGAGCTTCGCCGTCCACCGCACCGATCGTTCGCCGCAATCCGCGCTGCTCACCCTTTGGGGTGCGATGGCGATGGAGGCGGTGTGACGCGCCGGCCGACCACGTCACCCTCTTGCCCTTTCCCCCCTTGCCCTTTCCCCTCGTGAAGACGCGCCAATGCTGGGTCTAGGACCGATCGCCTTCGCCGCCCCCTGGGTCTTGACCGCGCTGGCCGCCCTGCCGGTCCTGTGGTGGCTGCTGCGCGTCACGCCGCCGGCGCCGCGCACCATCCAGTTCCCCGCGATCCGCCTGCTGCGCGACCTGACCGCGCAGGAGGAGACGCCGGCCCGCACGCCGTGGTGGCTGCTGCTGCTGCGGCTGATCGTGGCGGCGCTCATCATCCTGGCGCTGGCCGGGCCTCTGCTGAACCCGCGCGCCGCCTTGCCCGGCGGCGGGCCGCTGTTGCTGGTGGTGGACAATGGCTGGGCCGCCGGGCGCGACTGGCCGACCCGCAAGCGCACGATGGACGAGATGATCGCCCAGGCCGACCGCCAGCAGCGCCCGGTGATCCTGCTGCCCACCGCCCCGCCGGCGGACGGCCAGCCGATCCATGCCAGCGCCATCGTCCCGGCGCAGGAGGCGCGCCGTCTGGCCCAGGCGATGGTCCCCCTGCCCTGGCCGACCGACCGCGCGGCGGCGCTGGAAGCGCTGAAGGCGGTGGCGACGCAGGCCAACGGCCGCGGCTCCATCCATGCGGTGTGGCTCAGTGACGGCATCGGCGACAACCAGGCCGTCGCGCTGGCCGCCGGCTTGCAGCGGCTGGGGTCCGCCGACGTCCTCGACGATTCCGCCGAGCATCCGCCGCACCTGCTGCTGCCGCCGTCCAGCGAGGGCACCGCCCTGACCGCCCGCATCGTCCGCGCCGACCCGTCGAGGCCGGAGCCGGTGACCGTCCGCCTCGGTGCCACCGACGGCCGGCTGCTGACCCGCCAGACCGTCGCTTTCGAACCTGGCCAGAAAATACGGGAGGTGCGGCTCGACGTACCGACCGAGCTGCGCAACGACGCCGCCAGCCTGCGGGTGGAGGGCGACACCACTGCCGGCGCCACCGTCCTGCTCGACGAGCGCTGGCGCCGCCGTCCCGTCGGCCTCGTCTCCGGCCGGTCGGAGGGGGAAAGCCAGCCGCTGCTGTCCGACCTCTATTACCTAGAACGCGCGCTGTCGCCCTACAACGAGGTGCGGCGCGGCGATACGCTGGACCTGCTGAAACGCGATCTGGCCGTGCTGATCCTGTCGGACATCGGTGCTCTGACCGGAACCGAGGTGCAGGACATCGAGGACTGGGTGAAGAAGGGTGGTGTCCTGATCCGCTTCGCCGGCCCGCGTCTGGCGCAACATGCCGATACGCTGGTGCCGGAGCGGTTGCGCATCGGCGACCGCGCGCTGGGCGGCGCCCTGTCCTGGTCGGAGCCGGCAAAGCTCCAGCCCTTTCCGCCCAAATCGCCCTTCGAAGGGCTGACCATTCCGCCGGACGTGCAGGTGAACCGGCAGGTGCTGGCGGAGCCCGCCCTGGATCTGGCCGACCGCACCTGGGCGAGGCTGGCCGACGGCACGCCGCTGGTCACCTCGCAGAAGCGCGGCGACGGCTGGGTCGTGCTGGTCCACACCACCGCCAGCCCGGACTGGTCGAACCTGCCGCTGTCCGGCCTGTTCGTCGACATGCTGCGCCGTCTGGTCGCGCTCAGCGGCGGCGTGACGGGAACCGCGGCGACCGCTTCGCTCGACCCGGTGGAGGTGCTGGACGGCACCGGCCGGCTGGTTCCACCGCCGCCGACCGCCTTCCCGATCCCCGGCAACGCCACCGCCGACGTGATCGGGCCACGCCACCCGCCGGGCTTCTACGGCACCGACGATGCGCGCCGCGCGCTGAACCTGTCCGCCACCGTCACCACCCTCTCCCCGCTGCCGCCGATGCCGGCCGGGGTCGGGCGTGACGGCTATGGCGCCCGCGGCGAGGTTCCGCTGAAGCCGTCGCTGCTGGCGGCGGCACTTGCCCTGCTGACCATCGACCTGCTGATCGCGCTGGCCCTGCGCGGACTGCTGCGCCCGCCGCGCCTGCGTCGTGGCGCCGGGGGTGCGGCGGCCGGCCTGCTGATCGCCCTTGCACTGTCGGCGGCACCGCAGCCGGCCCGCGCGCTGGATCTGGACAAGGCGATCAAGGTGACGGAGGAAACCTACCTCGCCTATGTCCGCACCGGCGACAGCAGCATCGACGACACCGCCCGCGCCGGGCTGGAGGGGCTGGTCAGTGTGCTCGGCCTGCGCACGGCGGTGGAGGCCGCCGGTGCGGTCGGCGTCGATCCCGAACAGGACGAACTGGCCTTCTATCCCCTGCTCTACTGGCCGGTGTCCGACCGACAGAAGCCGCTGTCCGATCAGGCGCGCCAGCGGGTGAACGAATACATGCGCAACGGCGGCACCATCCTGTTCGACACCCGCGACCAGTCGCCGGGCGGCGGCCCCGCCGTGCTGCAGCGACTGGTGGACGGGCTGGACATCCCGCCGCTGGCCCCGGTGCCGCAGGACCATGTTCTGCGCAAGTCCTTCTATCTTCTGTCCGACTTCCCCGGCCGCTATGCCGGCGGCCAGCTGTGGATCGAGGCGCGGGAGGGGATTGCGAATGACGGCGTCTCCTCCGTCGTCATCGGCGGCAACGATTGGGCATCGGCATGGGCGGTGGGGCGCAACGGCCAGCCTCTGTTCGCCGTGATCCCCGGCGGCGAGCGCCAGCGCGAGATGGCCTATCGCTTCGGCGTCAACCTCGTGATGTACGCGCTGACCGGCAACTACAAGGCCGATCAGGTCCATGTGCCCGCCATCCTCGAAAGGCTCGGCCAGTAAATGCCCGTCGATCTGCTCTCCGGACTTTCCGTGGCGCTGGCGCCGCTGCTGCCCTGGCCGGTGCTGGGCGTCCTGATCGGCTTCGCCCTACTGGTGGTGCTGGTCGCTGCGCTGCGCCGGGCGCGCGGCACATGGTTGCGCCTGCTGGCGGTGGCGGTCCTGGCGCTTGCGCTCATCAACCCCTCGCTGGTCCAGGAGAAGCGCGACCCGATCAAGGACGTTGCCGTCGTAGTGATCGACGATTCGCCGAGCCAGGCCATCGGCGACCGCCGTGCCCGCACCGAACGCGCCGCCGAACAGCTGACCGAGCGGCTGAAGCGCTTCGACGATCTGGAGGTGCGCGTCGTCCGCAGCACCGAGGGTGCGGAAACCGGCGGCTCGATCAACGAGACCCACCTGTTCGACGCGCTGAACCGCGCCATGGCCGACGTGCCGCGCCGCCGCATGGCCGGCGCCGTATTCATCACCGACGGTCAGGTGCACGATGTTCCGCAGGTGCCCGGCAAGCTGGCTGACATCGGCCCGATCCACACCCTGCTGACCGGCGACCGCGACGAGGGCGACCGCCGCATCGCCATCGTGCAGGCGCCGAACTACGGCATCGTCGGCAAGCCGGTGGAACTGACCATCCGCGTCGACGACATGCCCGGCCACCAGTCCGCCGACGCCGCGGTGACGCTGCGCCAGGACGGTGGCACGCCGGGCACCATCCGGGTGCCGGTCGGCCGCGACGTGCGCGTCGACCTTCCCGTCACCCATGGCGGCCAGAATGTCCTTGAGCTTGAGGTGGAGCCGGCGAAGCAGGAACTGACGCTCGCCAACAACCGCGCCGCGGTGGTGGTCAACGGCGTGCGCGACCGGCTGCGCGTCCTGCTGGTTTCCGGCGAGCCCCATGCCGGGGAGCGCACATGGCGCAACCTGCTGAAGGCCGATCCGGCGGTCGATCTGGTCCACTTCACCATCCTGCGCCCGCCGGAGAAGCAGGACGGCACGCCGATCCGCGAGCTGTCGCTGATCGCCTTCCCGATCCGCGAACTGTTCGAGGTGAAGCTGGACGAGTTCGACCTGATCATCTTCGACCGCTACCGCCGCCGTGGCGTGCTGCCGCAGATGTATCTGGAGAACATCGCCGACTATGTCCGCAAGGGCGGCGCTCTGCTGGAGACCTCCGGCCAGGGCTATGCCGGCCCGCTGTCGCTCTATCGCACACCGTTGGGCTCGATCCTGCCGGCGGCCCCCAGCGGCCAGACGGTCGACCGTCCCTTCCTGCCGACCGTCACCGACGTCGGCCGCCGCCATCCGGTGACCACCGGGCTGCCCGGCGACCGGCTGGACGCTCCGCCGACCTGGGGCCGCTGGTTCCATCAGGTCGATGTGACGCCGAACAACGGCACGGTGGTGATGCAGGGCGCCGACAACCGTCCGCTCCTGGTGCTCGACCGCGTCGGCAAGGGCCGGGTGGCGCAGCTTGCCTCCGACCAGATCTGGCTGTGGAGCCGCGGCTTCGAAGGCGGCGGGCCGCAGGCGGAGCTTCTGCGCCGCCTCGCCCATTGGCTGATGAAGGAACCGGAACTGGAGGAGAATGACCTGCGCGCCCATGTGGATGGCAACCGCATCACGGTCGAACGCCGCTCCCTCACCCCCGACCCGCGCGCGGTCACCGTCACCGACCCGTCCGACCAGACCAGCACGCTGCAGCTGACCGACGACCGCACCGGCCGCGCCATTGCCACGGTGACCGCCGCCGCCCCCGGCATCTACCGCATCTCCGACGGGGAGCGGACGACGCTGGCCGTGGTCGGCGCGGTGAACACGCCGGAACTGGCCGACGTCCGTTCCACCGGCGACCGCATGAAGCCGGTGGCCGAGGCGACCGGCGGCGGCATCCATTGGGTGACCGACACCGACGGCGGCCCCAACCCCAGAATCGAGGTGCGCCGCACCCAGCCGGACCGCAGCCAGACCGGCTCCGGCTGGATCGGCCTGCGCGCCAACGGCGACTACACGGTGACCGGAGTGACCGACGTGCCGCTGCTGCCGGTGGGCGCGGTGCTGGCCCTGGTGCTGGGCGGATTGCTGATGGCATGGCGCCGGGAGGGTCGCTGAGGAGGCTCCCGAATGCCTGATTAGGCAGTGAAAATTTTCTGAAAACAGGCTGTTGCGTTCAGCCGGGCTTCCGATTATGGTGCCGCTCCTTCCGGCGATACGAGCGATCGCCGCGCCGGTTGGGGCGTCGCCAAGTGGTAAGGCAGCGGTTTTTGGTACCGCCATTCCCAGGTTCGAATCCTGGCGCCCCAGCCAACTTTCTCAGTCGGAAAATCTGCAGACTCTCCTTACACCGCCCCTTCCGCCGGCTGGAGCAGCATGACCAGCGTATAGGTGGACCGGCCGCCGGGGCGCAGTGTCACTTGCTCCATTGTCAGTGGCCCGTCCAGCGGATGGTCGAAACGGCGTAGTCCTCCTTCGCGCTCCAGCACGCCATGATCGTCCCACATCCGTGAGAATAACGGGCTCTTCCGACGCAGTCCTTCGACCAGCACCTGCACCGCAGGCTCTTCGCGATGACGGGCGGTTTCGGAACGGAATTCCGCCAGCAGGCGGCGAGCGCGGTTGTCCCAATCCAGGATGAAGCTCCGGGCCGTGGGGTCGAGGAAGACGTAGCGCAGAAGATTGCGCTCTGCTCCGCCCTGTCTTGCGCCACCTTGTCTTGCGCCACCCTGCCCCAGCCAGCTGCCGAACAGCCGCTCCGCCGCCGGATTCCAGCCGACGGCCGTCCATAGCCGGTCGAGCAGATAGGCCGGCGCCGTCATCGCCTCGAGTGCCGCCAAAAGCGACGGCGGTGGCTGGTCGGTCGAGCCGGACGGTGGCGCATCCGGATCGCGCTTGCGCGTCATGTCGAACAGATAGGCCCGTTCCGCCACGGTCAGCTGCAGCGCATCGGCCAAGCGGGCCAGCGCGGCCGGCGAAACCGACACGTCGCGCCCCTGTTCCAGCCAACTGTACCAGGTCGGGCTGATGCCGCAGAGCTGCGCCAGTTCCTCGCGTCTCAGGCCGGGTGTACGGCGGCGGGTGGAGCCGCCCTGCAAACCGGCTTCCGCAGGTGTCAGCCGTTCGCGATGGCGGCGCAGAAAGACGCCGAGCAGGCGCCGCCGTTCGGCGGACGGGTCGGCGGCTGCGATGGCTTCGGACGTGGCGGAGGTCATGGTGGCAGTGTTTATACTAGGATAACCACCCGCCTTGTACCCGGTTGACATCGGCGCGACGCTTGCCCCATCAGCCACCCCGTCACAAGGAAGCCACCCATGACCCAAAACCACCATGGCGTCGTTGCCGAGAATTACGGCCCGCGCGCCGACGCCTATGTCTCCAGCGCCGTCCATGCCGCCGGCGCCGACCTGGACCAGATCGAGGAGGCTCTGCGCGGCCGCTCCGCTGCTCGGGTGCTGGACCTGGGCTGCGGCGGCGGCCATGTCAGCTACCGCGCGGCCCCCCATGTGGCGGAGGTCGTGGCCGTCGACCTGACTCCTGAGATGCTGGAGGCGGTCACCCGCACCGCGGCGGAGCGCGGCCTGACCAACATCGCCACCCGGCAGGCGCCGGCCGAACGGCTGCCCTTCGACGACGGCTGCTTCGACCTGGTGCTCTGCCGCTTCACTGCCCACCATTGGCGCGATTTCGAGGCCGGCCTGCGGGAGGCGCGGCGTGTGCTGGCGCCCGGTGGAACCGCGATCTTCATCGACTGCGTCGCGCCGGCCGCCGCCGTGCTGGACACCCATCTGCAGGTGGTGGAGGTGCTGCGCGATCCCTCCCACGTCCGCAACTATACGGCGGCGGAGTGGATGGCGGCCCTGGCTCGGGCCGGCTTCGCCGTCCGGTCGCTGACCCCGCGTCGCCTGCGCATGGAGTTTGCGGTCTGGACCGCCCGCACCCGCACGCCGGACCTCCATGCCCAAGCCATCCGCTCTCTCCAGTGCATCGCGTCGGCCGAGGTCCGCAGCCATTTCGACATCACCGACGACGGCAGCTTCCTGCTCGACACGCTGACGCTGGAGGTTGATGCGGTTTAACAAGCCGCCGGAACGGCCTGCTCCCGCCGGTCGAGCGCACCGCTCGCCAGCGTCAGGACCAGACCACCCAGCACGAACAGGCCACCGACCCAGGGCGTGGCGCCGAGGCCGAGCGGGGAGGACACCACCTGCCCGCCGAAGAAGGCGCCCGCCGCGATGCCCAGGTTGAATGCGGCGATGTTCAGCGCCGACGCCACATCCACTGCCCCCGGCGCATGGCGCTGCGCCAGTTGGACGACATAGAGCTGAAGCCCTGGAACATTGGCGAAAGCCAGCGCCCCCATGCCGGCCAGCGTGACCAGCGCCGGGATCTTGGCATCCGCGGTGAAGGTGAAGACGATCAGAACCAGCGCCTGCAGGGCGAACAGCCAGGCCAGCGCCCGCACCGGCCTGCGGTTGGCGAGCTTGCCGCCGACGAGGTTGCCGACCGCGATGGCGGCACCATACAGCACCAGCACGAGGCTGACGGTGGAGTTGGAGAATCCGGTGATCGTCTCCAGGATCGGCGCCAGGAAGGTGAAGGCGACGAAGGTGCCGCCATAGCCCAGCGCCGTGATCGCGAAGGCCAGCAGCAGGCGCGGCTTCGCCAGCACACCGACCTGCACCGCCAGACCGGCGGCCGGCGGCTGGCTGAGTCGTGCCGGAACCAGCGCCGCAACACCCACCCCGCCGACGACGCCCAACGCAGAAACCGCCAGGAAGGTGGCGCGCCAGCCGAAGGTCTGGCCGATCCAGGTTCCCAGCGGCACGCCGGTGACGATGGCGATGGTCAGCCCGGAGAACATCATGGCGATGGCGGAGGCACGCTTGTCCTCCGGCACCAGATCGGCGGCGATGGTCGACCCGACCGAGAAGAAGACGCCATGGGCGAAGGCGCTCAGCACCCGTGCCACCAGCAGCGTCTCGTAATTCGGGCTGACGCCGGCCAGCAGGTTGCCGGCGACGAACACACCCATCAGGCCGAGCAGCAGCGGCTTGCGCGGCACCCGGCCGGTCAGCGCGGTCAGCACCGGCGCCCCGAAGGTGACGCCCAGCGCATAGACGCTGACCACCATGCCGGCCAGCGGCAGGCTGACATCCAGATCATTCGCCACGGTGGGCAGCAATCCGACGACGACGAACTCCGTCGTCCCGATCGCATAGGCGCTGATCGCCAGCGCCAGCAGTGCGAGAGGCATTTCAAAACTCCTCGTTCCAAGAAGGACTGTGCTGGAGAGACGATGTGCGCCATAAGGTCGGGAACGGGAATGCCCACGCAGTTCCCATGATTTTGTCATTCAGCGACAAGGTGAGAGCGGAGATGCCGGCATGAGCGATCCACGCGCCTGGGAAATGCGGGTGTTCCTGCGGGTTGCCGCCCGCGGCAGCTTCAGCGCCGCCGGCCGCGACGTCGGGATGACGCCGTCGTCCACGGCGAAGCTGATCGGCAGGCTGGAAGAGCGGCTGGGCGTACGCTTGGTCGAACGCTCCACCCGCAAGCTGCGGCTGACGGCCGAGGGGGACCTCTACCGCGAACGTGCGGAGGCGCTGCTTGGGGAGATGGACGCGCTCGATGCCGAAATCGCCGGCGGGGCTCGGGCGCCGACCGGTCTGATCCGCGTCAACGCCTCCGTCCCCTTCGGCCAGCATTGTCTGCTGCCGCTGCTGCCGGACTTCCTGCGCGACCATCCCGGCATCACGCTGGACATGACGATGACGGATGAGGTGGTGGACCTCTATGCCGCCCGTGTCGATGTCGCCTTCCGCGCCGGACCGTTGAGCGATTCGGCACTGCTGGCCCAGCGGCTGGGTGTCGTCCGCCGCCGGATCGTCGCTTCACCGGCTTATCTGGAACGCAAGGGCGTGCCGATGACCGCCGCTGATCTGGAGGCGCATGACTGCCTGGGATTCAATTTCCGCCGCGCCGCCGCGGTCTGGCCGCTGAAATCCGGTGGGCGTCTGGTCGACCGCGAGGTGCCCACCCGTATCCTGGCGAACAATGGCGAGACCGTGCGCCACATGGCACTGCTCGGCCTGGGGCTGGCTCGGCTGGCCGATTACCACGTCCGCACCGATCTGCGCGAGGGCCGACTGGTGGCGGTATTGGACGACGCACTCGTCGACACCGAGGAAATCCACGCCGTCTATACCGGCCGCGACCGCGCCCCCCGCCGTGTCCGCGCCTTCCTCGACCACATGGCGCCGCGCTTGCGGGCGATGCTCGCGGATTGAAGGGCGTCAAAAAGAAATCGGCCGGATGACGGGCATCCGGCCGATGGCTCCTACCGCTGCGGCGTGCCGCCTCAGAATGGGATTTCGTCGTCGAGGTCCTCGTGACGGGGCGGAGCGCCACCGCCGCTGCGGCCGCCGCCCGATGAGCCGCCACCGTAGTTGCCGCCGCCACCGCCATAGCCGCCGCCGCTGCCGCCACCGCTTCCGCCGCCACGCGATTCGTAGCCGCCGCCACCGCCGCCGAAGCTGCCGCCTTCTTCACGGGCGCCGCCGGTGAAGTCGATCTCGGCAACGCGGACCGACAGGCCGGCGCCGCGGGTGCCGTCGCGCTTCTCATACTCGCGCAGGGTCACCTCGCCCGACACCACGACGCTCTTACCCTTGGTCAGGTGCGGAGCGAGCGACTCGGCGCGGCGGCCCCAGATCGAGCAATCGACCCACTGGGTCGTCTTGCGATCGCCGAAACCGACATCGTTGGCGACGCGGAAGCCCAGCACCTTCTCGCCGCTCTGGGTCGTGCGCAATTCGCCGTCCGCGCCCAGGCGTCCCGTAAACGTCCAAACATTCATCGCTCGTTGCTCCTAAGCGCGAGTGTCCCAGCATCCATGCCGACCCGTCAGGATGCCCGGCGGAGGCATCCAGATGCCGAGGGTTCCCATTCGCAGGGCCGGCTGTTCAATGGCGACCATCCCCCCGGTCCCGCGCAACGAAGCACGATGGACCGACGCCGGTCAACCGCCGTCGGACATGCCCCGGCGATGCCCGGACCGGCGCACTCGCCCAGCCGTTCCGCACCAGAACACTCCATGAACAAATATAGCAGAGCGGCAGGCGCCGGGAAACCGATTCCTTCGCTGTAGCGCGGGATTCCTACCGGCTCGGACACGATCGCCGCAGGCGGACGGCAGTCAACGAAGACGGCGGGCGGCCAGATCCAGGGCGATCTTCAACTGGGCATGGGAAAACGGCTTGTGCACGACGCCGAGCGGATAGGTCTCGGTGATGCGGGCCATGGTGCCGTGGTCGCTGTGCCCCGACAGGTAGATGGATCGCAGGCCGTAATCCAGGTTCAGCCGCCGTGCAGTGGCGATGCCGTCCCCGCCGCCGAACCGCACATCGGTCAACGCCAGATCCGGCCGCTCACGCCCCGCCAGCTCCGCCGCTTCATTCTCCGTCCGCGCGATTCCGCAGACGGTGTGGCCCAGGTCCGCGACCAGGATGGACAGTGCGTCGGAAACGGCGTCGTCATGTTCAAGCACCAGAACGCGGAGCGGTTGCCCGGGCGAACGGACGCGCTGTGGCATGTTCTGCTTGGCAATGGAGTCGATCCTGAGCATGCGACCGACCTCGGGCGTTTTCCCAGTGTTGCGCAGTATGCGGCGAATTTTGGTAAATTTTCGTTTACCGATACGCCGTTTGTACTAGAACCAGCCCGAATTTGCAAGCTCAATCGTTCAGGTCCTGACCTTTTGCGCCAGGGTTCGCACGAGAGTCGTCAATCCGAGTCGCAGCCCGGCCGACGAGTCTTTGGTGATCGAAAGGGGTCAGCGCCCCGCCGGTCCGAGCCAGTCGATACCGCCCGTCGTGCGCTGCCCGCCACCGCCCGCACGCACTGTCGCGGCACGCGACGGCGGCGATGGCGCCGCGGGTTCACCGGCCAGCCAGGATGCGTGTCCCTCCGACGCGGGAACTTCGGACTTCGACCCCTCTGCCACAGGGACGTAGGGCCTCGACGGCGGTCGGCTACCCGCCGGTGCAGTTAGGAACGGCTCCGCGGCCGGTGCGGGTGGGCGGGGTTCCGGCAGGCGTGGTGCAGCCAGCGCCGGCTGCCCGGTGCGGGCCGGCGGGCTGCTCGGGCGCGGCGGTGGTGCATCGAGCGGAACCGGGGCCAGGTCGGCCTCCATCTCCTCGTCGTCACCCATGTCGTTGCCCATACCGCCACCATCTGGTCGATGAACGGCAGGGTCGTCCCAAACCGCTGCGGCCGGCTGTCGCAGGCGCGGTGCGTCGGCGGCCCCCAGCCAGGATGGACGTTCGTCATCCGACAACGGTCCGGTTTGGGTGTTGAGCTGCCGCGCCTGCTCGCGAATGTCCAGCAGGGTGGTTATCGCCAGTTGCAGCAGCGGGGCCAGCACCATGGGGTCGGCCATTTCCTCCGCGCTCAGCGCGGCGAAACGGTCGCGCACGGTCTCGACCGCCTGTTCCACGCCATCGCGCAGGGCGCCGGCCTCGTGGGCCAGCCGCTCCAAATCCTCGCGCAGGGCGGAGATTTCGCACGCCTGCCGCAATTCGTGGAAGCCGATCCCCGCTCCCAGGAGTGGCGAGGACCGCCGGTCCCGTGACGAACCAAAATCGTGAGGCATCTTGGCCTTACCCCGGTTCCAAGCCCAGCCCGATGAAGGCGCCCGGCCGGCATGATGCGACGGTGCCCCCTTATGGCAACCCGCGCAACCGACGCCGGTTCCAAAAGCCGACATGACGGCGCGAACTGCCGGACCGTCGGCGAAGTTGCAGCAGTCACGGCCGGCCCCTGATCGGGCAACGATGTTTAGCGCCGTTGATGTCGTTTGGAAACCGTTTGCGCGTGATGGCCGCTTGTACTATTTTTTCGGCCCCAGGGGAATGGATTCCTTGCGATCCAACATCCAGGCGCCTCCCCGCCGCCATTTCATCTTGCCGGAATCCCATACGGTGTCGATCGACCGCTCGGAACTTGAACGGCTCCTTGCCGATCGCCCGGCAGGCAACCGCAGCGCCATGCAGGCGGTGCGCGAGAGCTACGCCGACATCGGACTGATGCGCGAACGCGGCCTGTCCTGGGCCGAGATCTCGGATCTGCTGGCGAAGCTGGGCGTGACCGCCCGCGACAATCAGCCGATTTCGCCGGTCACCCTGCGCTCCGCCTTTTTCCTTGTCGGGAACGAGGGGCGCGGCGAGGCGGCCGACGACCATGCCGGCGGCACCGCCATGCCGCCGGAAACGCTGGCCGCCGTCCACGAAGCGGCGCTGTCCGCCGGCTTGAACGACCCGGAGGAGGAAGAAGACGCCGACTCCGGCGCGGAATCCGTGGATCGGGCGCCGGTTCCCGAACCGGAGCCGGCGGCGCAGACGGTCGAGGAAGCCTTCCAGGACGCCGCAGCGGATGCCGTGACGGAGGATGAGTCGGCAGTCGAAGAGCCGGAACCCGATCCCGTCGCACCGACGCTGCAGACGGACGAGTCCGAGTCCGACCCCGCGTCCCCCGCTCCGAAGAACCTGCTCGCCCCGGTCATGCCGGATGCCGACGACGTTGCTGACGAGGGGCCGGCGGAGGAAAGCGGCGCCGACGACAGCATCCCGCAGGGCGGCGCTTCCGACAGAATGGCCTCCAAGCCGGAACCACAACCGGCCTCCATCCAGACCCCCGCGGCGGCTGTGCGGGACACCGGTTCGCCGGCGTCCCCGCCTGCGCCTCCCACGACGACCCAAGACGAATCAACGAACGCATACTGGAAAGGCGATCGCATGCTGGGCACGATCTTCGTCCTCAATGACCGCGGCGGCGTCGGCAAGACGCTGCTGTCCCATCACCTGATGGCGACCGCCATGCTGGAAGGCCTGCAGCTGAAGGTCGTCGAGTACGAGGTGAACGAGCGTCTCGCCCGCCTGTTCGGCCCGGACGTGGTCGAACATCGCCGTATCACCCAGGACTTCATGAACATGATGGGGTCGGGCGACGGCTTCTACGAGTTCTGGGATCTGATCGGTCCGGAACTGCAGCGCGGCGGCCGTCTGTACGATTTCGGCGGCAACATCTCGCAGTGGTTCTTCAACTGGGCCGAGGTTTCGGGCTTCGACTATTACGTCGGCGACGGCGAACGGCTGACCTTCATGGTTCCGGTGACCGTCGACCTCGCCTCCCTCTCCACCGGCATGTCGACGCTGGAGCGGGTGGCGACCATCGCCCCGAAGGCCAAGCGCGTGCTGGTCGAAAACGGCTTTTCCGGCCCCTTCTCGCAGTTGGAGGACAGCCAGTATGCCCGCCGCAAGGCGGAGATGGTGGAGCGCGAGGGCCTGCAGGTCATCTCCATGCAGCCCTGCACCGCCCCGGCCTGGGCGCGGCTGACCGGCCACCGCCTGGATCAGGTGGCGACGATGACCCGCGAGGATCTGGTGAAGCTGGGCATGACCCCGCCGGTCGCCTCCCGCTCGCTGATCATCATCCATGAATGGCTGCGCAACATGCGTCAGGCGCTGTCGCCCTACCTGCACGACGCCTTCCGCCAGACCCCGGCCACCGCCAAGGCGCGCTGAGACCTGTAAGGCTGGTTGTCGAAAGCCCTTCTTCCCCGCGCTGGGGAGAAGGGCTTTTCCATATCTACGCCGCGCTGCGGGCGGCGCTGGAGCTGTAGAGGTCTTCCTTGACCGCCGCCACCGACCGCACCTGATAGCCTGGGCGCGCGCTGAACCGGCGATTGGCGCGCTCGGCCGCCTCGCGGTCGGATTCGGCCCACACCAGATAATTGCGCCCGCGCGCCCATTCGACCGCCAGCGGGTGGGTGGCGTCGATCTCGCCGATCTGCTGGTTCACCACGGTCACCAGCCATTCCTTGTCGCCGGGATTGCGCCGGTCGGTCAGGATCAGGATTTGGGGACGGCGCTTCGACTGCGCTTCGGTCAGGCGCTGCTGCACCTCGACCTGCTTCTTGCGCAGTTCCACGATCTCCCGCGTCAGCTCCTCGATCTCGCCATGAAGGTTCTCCTCTTCGCGGTGCAGGCGATGGATGGTGGACTCCAGCTTGTCCTGCCTGTTGCGCACGCCACGGACGCGCTGGCGCGCCTGCGACACCCGCTGTTCCACGGTCATCAGCACATTGCCGAGCCATGCGCCGATGGCGACGATCGCCAGGACGATGATGAAGTTGATCATCATGAGGCGGCACCGGCCTTGGCGCGGGCGGTGGCGGGCGGCACCGGCACGCCGCCCTTGCCGCCGCTCTTCGCATCGCCCCGCATGAAGGACTTCTGGAACCCCAGCTTGAAGGGGAAGGCGACGTCGCACATCTGTTTCGCCTCGTCGAAGCTGGAGGCCCAGACCTCCGCCACATTGGCACAGCGCCAGATCGGGTTCACCGGCCCGCGGTCGCCGGCGGCCCTTGCGGCAGCGGACGCCTTCTCCTGTGTGACGGTGGCGACGAATTTCATCAGGCCGGCTTGCGGGTCGCCGACCTCGTGCACGAACAGCGGCGGCTGCTCGGCCAGTTCGCGGATCTGCTTCTCCGCCTTGCGGATGTCGCTTTCCAGCCGGTTGCGGTCGGAGGATTGGCTGTTGCGGCGCTGGACCAGCTGGTTGACGCGGTTCTGCAGCTCCTGCGCTTCCGCATGCAGCACATAGACGCGGTTCTCGATCTGCTCCAGACCGCTGCTCTTTTCCATGATGTTCGGCAGGAAATCCTTCAGCATCATGGCGACCGGGACGGCGGCCAGCATGATGATGACGATGGCGATCAGGAACAGCGTCGTGTTCGACATCCGCCCGCCCGTTCTCCTGCCCAAGCCTTAGGAAGCTGCACCGGCGCAGTGGAATGAGGATCACCGAACAATCCGGTTCCGTCAACGAATCGTCACGGCTTGGTTCGAAATTCGACCAAAATGAAACGATTCGCTACGGTTCAGATTCGTTGCGGTTCAGGACAGCGCCATCTCCGCCACCCGCTTCACCGCGTCGCGCACCGGTCCCGGCCGGCGTTCGTCGCCCAGCGTGGTGAACCAGTGCTCCGGCGGATTGCGTCCGGCGGCGCGGCTCCAGGTCAGGGCGCGCAGCACCGCCTCCGCCTCCGCCGTCGGCCTGATCGCCGGGTCGATGCCGTTCATCACCGCCCAGATCCCGGCCCAGCAGCGACCGACCGACCAGGGGTTATAGCCGCCTCCGCCCACCACCAGCACCCGCGGCGCCAGCGACAGCAGCGCCGCCACGGCGTCCCACAGCGCGCGGTTGGACAGCTCAAGCCGGCTCAGCGGATCCTCGGCCAGCGCGTCGGCGCCGGTCTGGATCACCATCGCCTGCGGACGGAAGGCGCGGGCCAGCGGCAGCACCGCCTCCTCCATCACATGCTCCATCTCGCTGTCATTGAAACCCGGCGGCACCGGCAGGTTGCGGGCCATCCCGCCGGCGCGGTCCTCCGCCTTGCCGGTGTAGGGCCAGCGGCCGTCCTCATGGATGGAGATCGTCAGAACCCGGTCGTCGTCGGCGAAGGCCTCCTCCACCCCGTCGCCATGGTGGGCGTCGAGATCGACGTAGAGCACCCGCTCCAGCCCATGGTCCAGCAGTTCCAGAATGCCCAGCACCGGCGCGTTGAAATAGCAGAATCCGCTGGCCCGGTCGCGCCGCGCATGGTGCGTTCCCGCCGCCGGGGCATAGACCAGCCCGGCCGGCCGGTCGCCCAGGATCCGGGCTGCCTGCAACGCCGACCCGCTGCTGTGGGCCGGCCGCCGGTACATCTCGGCGAAGACCGGGTTCTCCAGCTTGCCGAGATTGTGGCGGGCCGCGGTGGCCTCATCGACCCGCTGTTCGGCTTCCGCCCGTTTCAGCGCCGCGATATAGTCGGCGGTGTGGAAGCGCGCCAGTTCCCGTTCGCTCGCCACATGGGTGTCCAGATAGACCTCGTCCGGCAGCCAGCCCATGGCGCGGCTGAGGTCGATGACGGTCGAAACGCGCGGGATCGCCAGCGGATGTTTCGGCCCATAGGTCGAGCCGCGATAGATCTCGCCGCCGATGAACAGCGGGGTACGGAAGGGCGTGGTCAGGGCGGACACTCCATGATGCCCGCCAGAAACTAGGCGCGGCCACGCGCCGGTCAAGCGCCCGCTTCCAAGGCCGGGCTTCCGCTGGCCGGCTTCCCCCGGCCGTATTCCAAGTGCCGGAAGTCCGATCCGGCAATGCTTGCGGTCACGGATCGTCCGCGCCTATAGTCGCCGCCTTCACTGGGGGGAGCCGATGGGCGGCTGAGAGGTCCTGTTGCGGGACGACCCCTGGAACCTGATCCGGTTCATGCCGGCGTAGGGATCAGTGATGCGGGACCGCCCCCTCTCCTTCTCCGCCAGACCGATATGCTAGCCATGACGCCGCTTTCGGTGACGATCTTGCGCGCCCGGCTGACCTATGGCGGCACGCTGCTGTTCTCCGACCTGACGCTGGATCTGCCGGCCGGCCGCACCACCTGCCTGCTGGGACCGAGCGGCGTCGGCAAGACCACCCTGCTGCGCATCCTCGCCGGTCTGGCCGAGCCGGAACCGCCGACGCAGGTCGTCACCGGCGATGGCCAACCGCTGGCCGGCCGCATCGCCTACATGGCGCAGCAGGACCTGCTGCTGCCCTGGCTGACCGTCCTCGACAATGTCCTCCTGGGCGACCGGCTGCGCCACCGCCGGCCCGGCCCGGCGCGGGTGGAGCAGGCCCGCGCATTGCTGGACCGCGTCGGTCTGGCGGGGCGGGAGCGCGATCGTCCGGCCGCCCTGTCCGGCGGACAGCGGCAGCGCGTCGCATTGGCGCGCACGCTGATGGAGGACAAGCCGCTGGTCCTGATGGACGAGCCCTTCTCCGCGCTCGACGCCATCACCCGGCTGCGCTTGCAGGAGACCGCGGCGGAAACCTTAGCCGGCCGCACCGTCCTGATGGTCACCCACGACCCGCTGGAGGCGCTACGCATCGGCGACCGCCTGCATGTGATGACCGGCCGTCCCGCCGTGATGGGGCCGGCGCTAGAGCCGTCCGGCCCGGTGCCGCGCCGCGTCGACGATCCCAGCCTGCTGGCCCATCAGGCCGAGTTGCTGCGGAGGCTGGCGGAATGAAGGCGCTGCTGCGCGCCCTGGTCACGCTGCTGGTGCTGGTCGCCGGCTGGCAGGCGCTGGTCTGGGCCACCGGCCTGCCGCGCTACCTGCTGCCCAGCCCGCTGGCGGTGGCCGATGCCATGCAGCGGCAGGCACCCCTGCTGCTGGCCCATGGCCTGACGACCCTGTCGGAGATCCTGATCGGGCTGGTCGCCGGCGTGGCGCTGGGCGGGGTCAGCGCGTTGCTGCTGGCGCGCTTCCGCACCGCGCGGCGCTGGCTGATGCCACTGCTTCTGGTCAGTCAGGCGATCCCGGTCTTCGCCCTGGCGCCGCTGCTGGTCCTGTGGCTGGGCTACGGCATGGCCTCCAAGATCGCCATGGCGGTGCTGGTCATCTATTTCCCGGTGACGACCGCGCTGTTCGACGGGCTGCGGCGCACCGATCCCGGCTGGCTCGACCTTGCCCGCACCATGGGCGCCTCGCCCGCCGCCATCCTGTGGAGCATCCGCCTGCCGGCCGCCCTGCCCGCCTTCTGGTCCGGCGTGCGCGTCGCCGCCGCGGTGGCGCCCATCGGCGCGGTGATCGGCGAATGGGTGGGGTCGTCCTCCGGCCTCGGCTACCTGATGCTGCATGCCAACGCCCGCATGCAGATCGACCTTCTGTTCGCCGCCGTGCTGGTGCTGGGGCTGTTCGCGGTGACGCTGTACGCCGCCGTCGATGCGCTGGCCCGCCGCGCCCTGCCCTGGCAACCCGATACCCAACCTGCAGAAGACGCCAACCCTTAATTCACCTGCCCTTGAAGGGGGAAAGTTTCCCGATGAAGCACCTGCCAATCAAACAAATAATTGGCGCCGGCCTGATGGCTGCCAGCCTGATGACCTCGCTTCCGGCCCTGGCCCAGGACAAGCTGTCCGTGATGCTGGACTGGTTCGTCAACCCCGACCATGCCCCGCTGGTGGTGGCGCAGGAGAAGGGCTTCTTCAAGGATGCCGGGCTGGACGTGACGCTGACCGCCCCGGCCGACCCCAACGATCCGCCGAAGCTGGTCGCCGCCGGCGGCACCGACATCGCCGTCTCCTACCAGCCGCAGTTGATCCTGCAGGTGGACGAAGGGCTGCCGCTGGTCCGCATCGGCACGCTGGTGTCGACGCCGCTGAACTCCGTCGTCGTGCTGCGCGACGGGCCGGTGAAGACGCTGAAGGACCTGAAGGGCCGCAAGGTCGGCTATTCCATCGCCGGTTTCGAGGATGCTCTCCTCGGCGCCATGCTGGAGAAGGAGGGGCTGAGCCTGAAGGACGTCGAGCTGGTGAACGTCAACTTCTCGCTCTCGCCGTCGCTGCTGTCGGGGCAGGTCGATGCCGTGATAGGCGCCTTCCGCAACTTCGAGCTGAACCAGATGGCGATCGAAAATCATCCCGGCCGTGCCTTCTACCCGGAGGAGGAAGGGGTGCCGCCCTATGACGAGCTGATCCTGGTCGCCCGCAAGGACAAGGCGAACGACCCGCGCTTCAAGCGCTTCCTGGCGGCGGTGGAGCGCGCGACGCTCTACATCCTGAACCATCCGGAGGAATCGCAGGCCGCCTTCGTCAAGGGCCGCCCGGAGCTGAACGACGAACTGAACCGCCGCGCCTGGGCCGACACGCTGCCGCGATTCTCCCACAGCCCGGCCGCCCTGGATGGCGAACGCTACACCCGCTTTGCCGAGTTCCTGAAGGCGCGCGGCCTGATCAAGGCGGTGGCGCCGCTCGACCACTATGCGGTGGTGGTCAAGTAACCCCATCTGCTTGCAGTCATTGCCATTTGTCGCGGCGGAGCGTTATCTGAAGAGAAAGCGCTCCGCCGGCCGACACTCCGCGCCGATGGCGGGCCGACGCATAAGATTGGGAGACGCGAGGGCATGCCGATCAAGACCATCCTGCTGCACATGGCCAACGACGACGCCCACGCCAGCCGTCTGGCGGTGGCCGCCGCCCTGGCCAAGCGCTTCTCCGCCCACATCCAGGCGCTCTACATCGCCACCCCGGTGTCGATGCCGGCGGGCGCCACCGGCCGCGCCGCCTCCTACGGCTACATGGCGGAAGCCACCGCCATCGCCCACGAGAATGCCGAGCGCATCGAGCGGGAGGTGCGTCAGGCGCTCGACGGCCTGTCCTTCGACTGGACGCTGGAGGAGGGCGACCACGTCGATCTGCTGGCAGAGCGCGCCTCCTACGCCGATCTGGTTGTGGTGGTTCAGTCGGCCGCGGTGCGTGCAGGCGAACGGGTGTCGCTGCACCATATTCCCGACCGCCTGCCTCTGGAGACCCCCACTCCGGTGTTGGTCCTGCCGCCGAAGCAGCCGGCGACCGCGCCGATCGGCCGCCATGTGCTGGTCGCCTGGAAGAACAGCCCCGAATCGGCCCGCGCCGTCCGCGCCGCCATGCCCTTCCTGGAAGCGGCGGATTCCGTCACCGTCCTGTCGGTCGAACCGCCGGGCCAGCACACCAACGATGCCGCCGATCTGGTCGACTGGCTGCACCGCCACGGCATCGCCGCCCGCCCGCAGTCGGTCATCGCGTCCGGTGGTGAGGTCGGCGACATGATCCTGTCCTGCTGCGGCGACCAGGGCGCAGATCTGCTGGTGATGGGCGCCTATGGCCACTCCCGACTGCGCGAGCTGGTGCTGGGCGGCGCCACCCGCACCGTGCTGGAAGGGCTGACCCTGCCGGTGCTGCTGACGCATTGAGGGGTGCGGGGAGGGGTGTGCGGCGGATGCCCCCCTCCCTATCCCTCCCCCTCTTCGAGGGAGAGGGGATCGAATGCTTGTCAGCCTGACGCTCTGCAAAGGATAGGCGGAGTTCCCTCTCCCGCAAAGCGGGGGAGGGTTAGGGAGGGGGCAAAACACTCCCCCCTCCCACACTCACCCAAACAACTGCCCCTGCAGCGCCTGCCAGTTTTCGCGGTCGGGCGCCAACAGGATGCTGCCGTTGAGCAGCCCCGGCCGATAGGGCGTGCCGTCGATCAGCGCCGAATAGCCGCCGGCCTCCGCATGCATCAGCACACCGGCCGCATGGTCCCACGGCATCAGCCGGTGATAGAGCGAGTAATGCGCCCGCCCCTCCAGCAGCCGCAGATACTCCTGCGCGGCGCTCGACAGGCAGACACGCTCGCCCAGCCCGGCGCTGCGCTCCTCCAACTGCCGCCCCAATTCCTCGGCGCAGAAGCGCGTCGACAGCGCGCCGACCATCTGCGGCAGCGGCACGGCCGGCGCGACATGGACGCGGCTGCCGTTCAGCCGGGCGCCTTGCCCCTTCACCGCCGTCGCCATCCGCCCGTCGACCGGATCATGGATCCAGCCGGCGACCGTTTCGCCCTTCCAGGCGAGCGCCACAATCACCGCGAACATCGGCCGGCCCTGGGCGAAATTGATGGTGCCGTCCACAGGATCGATGATCCAGACCGGATCGTCGCCATGGATGCGGTCGAGCACGCGCTCGTCCTCCGACGCCGCCTCCTCGCCGATGACGCGGCTGCCCGGCAGCAGGGCCGACAGCGCCGGGGTCAAGGCCCGCTCCGCCGCCTCGTCCGCCAGGGTGACGAGGTCGGTCGGGCCGGTCTTCTGCCGGATGCCCGATGCGTCGAGCTTTTGGAAATACGGCATGATCTCCGTCCGTGCGACGGAGCGGATCAGGTCGGAAACTCGGTCGATGTCGGGAAGCGGAAAACCCGTCATGGTCGGAAGGTTCCTGATGGCTTGAGGGGGATGGCGGTTCAGCGCTTCGCCGCCGGCTGGTTGGCGGGCACGCTGTCCAGCTTCAACACGGGATCGCCGCCCTTCGGGTCGGTCAGCAGAACCCTGCCGTCCAGCCCGCTCTCCTTCAGCGCCTTCGACAGCGCATCGAAGGTGGCGCGGTCGGCTGCAGCGGCAGCGGCCTCCTTGGCGGGATCGGGCGGCGGTGGCGGCACCGGACCACCCTGTGCCGGCTCACGCGGCGCCTTGGGATCCGGCGGCGGCGGCGGGGGGCCCGCGGTTTCCTTCTCCGGCTCCGGAGGGGGTGGCGGCGGCGGTTGCCACAGGCGGAAGCAGTCGGTGAAGGCCTGCTGCTTGCAATCCTTCAACAGCTCCGCAGCGTCCGGCGCAACGACGACTGGTTGGTCGGGTGCCAGCGGAAGGGGTTTCGGCGGGGGGGGAAGCGGATCCTCGGGCGGCACCGCCGGTTCCTCGACATAGCCGGGCGGCAGCGGTATTCCGTAACGCACCGCATCGGCCGCCACGGCTTGATCGAATGCCAAAAGCAGCGGCAATGCCGGGATCAGGCGGCCCGCGCACATCAGGACAGTACGGAATGGGAAACGGAGCACGACGGGACCGCGGCGATGGCGAACGACCCATTATGGCCCGCCATCGCCTGCGCAGTCATCCCTCAAGCATGTGTCAAATCACCGTCAGGCCGCGACGCGGTGGTCGTGATGGGGGTCGTGGCGGGTTCCACCGGTGAAACCGCCATAGCCCCAGGCAGCCAGCTCACGACAGATCGCTTCGATCTTTGCGGCCTCTTCGGCATTCGGCTCCCGCCGGGCCGCGGATTCGATCAGGCGCATCAAGGTCGCACGGCCTTCCGGCGTGCGCGAAAGCTCCTGCAACCGCAGCAGGGCGGCACCCGGCGGCAGCTTCTCCTGACGGGCGACGAGAGCGACCTGATCGGCGAGGAAAGCCGTGATCGAAAAGCACGACGGATCGGTTTGCAACCGCATTGGCAGTCCTCCTGATGGGGGAGCGCACCGCTCCGTTCCCATAATCGGACCCCAACGGGGAAATAACCACGCCGCATTCGTCTTAAGACCGGAGTGGGGTGCAACAGGTCATAGACCCTGGGTCGCACCCCATTCCTTCGGCCAAAGGTACAGGCCGACGCCGCTTACGGTTGCGGCTGAACCTGCTCGGCCGGCTGGAACCGCTTCTCGAACCGCGCGAGATCGACGGGGTCTATGGAGACCTGCAGATGCGCATGCTCCTCGTCGTCGCGCCGGTCCAGAACCTCGCTCCTGGCATAGAGCCAAGCGAGCGCCGCCCCGTCGCCCAGTTCCACCGACAGGTCGACGACCCGTCGATTGACGTTCATCCGCTGGTCGAGCAGGCGATCGAGGTCGTCGATCCCCTCCCCCGACAGGGCGGAGACCGCCACCGCGCGCGGATTGCGCCCGGTCTGGGTCAGGACCGCCGCGCGGCTGTCCTCGTCCAGAGCGTCGATCTTGTTCAGCACCTCGATCACCCGGTCGTCCGTCTCCGGGTCGATGCCCATGTCGGACAACACTTCATGGACGTCGGCCTTCTGGGCCTCGCTGTCGATGTGGGCGATGTCGCGGACATGCAGGATGATGTCGGCGGCATCCACCTCCTCCAGCGTGGCGCGGAAGGCGGCGACGAGGCCGTGCGGCAGGTCGGAGATGAAGCCGACCGTGTCCGACAGGATCACCTTGCGCCCCGACGGCAGCGTCACCTGCCGCATGGTGGGATCGAGCGTGGCGAACAGCAGATTCTGGGCGAAGACGTCGGCGTTCGCCAGCCGGTTGAACAGCGTCGATTTGCCGGCGTTGGTGTAGCCGACCAGCGCCACCACCGGGTACGGCACCTTGGCGCGCGCCTTTCGGTGCAGGCCGCGGGTTCGCCGTACCTCCTCCAGCTCCTTCTTGATCTTGATGATCCGGTCGCCGATCAGGCGCCGGTCAAGCTCGAGCTGGGATTCACCGGGGCCGCCGAGGAAGCCGAAGCCGCCGCGCTGCCGCTCCAGGTGGGTCCAGGACCGGACCAGCCGGGATTTCTGATAGGTCAGGGAGGCCAGTTCGACCTGCAGCATGCCTTCCCGCGTCCGGGCGCGGGCGCCGAAGATCTCCAGGATCAGGCCGGTGCGGTCGATGACCTTCGCCTTCAGCGCCCGTTCCAGGTTGCGCTGCTGGACCGGCGACAGGGCATGGTCGAGGACGACGAGGGTCGCCTCGGTCTCCTCCACCACCTGTGCCAGCTGCTCCACCGTGCCGGAGCCGAGCAGGGTCGATGGCTGCGGCCGGTTAACCTTGGCGCATTCGGCATGGACGACGTCCAGCTGAATGGCCTGGGCAAGACCGACCGCCTCCTCGAGCCGCGATTCGGGAGGGCGCATGTCCCCGTCCGCCTCGATGCGGAGGACAGGGTGGACCACGATGGCCCGCGCGGCGCCTTCAGGGGCCGCGCCGTTACCATTGGTCAAGGGATCAGACGCTTTCACCTTCCTTGGGCGGCTCGAAAAGTTGAATGGGATGGGCCGGCATGACCGTCGAGATTGCGTGCTTGTAGACGAGCTGGGAATGCGCGTCGCGCCGCAGAAGTACCGAGAAGTTGTCGAACCAAGTAATAATGCCCTGGAGTTTCACGCCGTTCACGAGAAAGACGGTTACGGGAGTCTTGTTCTTTCGGACGTGATTGAGAAACACGTCCTGCACGTTTTGGCTTTTTTCAGACATTTTTCATGCCCCCTTCTTCAATGTTCTTGGGACCCCTTCAGGTGGTCCGCTCCCCGTTTCACGGTGCAGGTATGGTGCGCGCTGGTACCGTCTCGACAGCCGTTTGCAGGGATATGGTATCACCATTGCCGTCCACCAAGCCATACAGGACGCCGTGCAGCGCCGTACAGTCGGTGTGGCGATGGGCGGGCGGAAAACGGTCGAAGCCGCTCCCCTCGCCCAGCCCTATTAGCACCGGAACGAGTCCGGCGCCATGGGCGCATTCCATGTCGATGTCGGCATCTCCGAGAAACCAGACATCTGCGCCGGGTGCGATCCCCGCCGGCTCCAGCGCCATCCGCACCGGGGCGATGTGCGGCTTGTCGAACTCTGCATCCTGAGCGCCGACCAGCCTGCCGAAATAGCGGGTCCAATCCAGCGCATCGGCCTCCGCCCGCAGGAACCTGCCGTTCTTGTTGGAGACCACGGCCTGATAGACGCCACGCTCGTGGAAATGGCGCAGCAGCGTCTCCGCGCCCGGCAGCGGCTTCAGCCCGTCCAGATGATGGGCGGCGAAATAGGCATAGAAGAGATCGCGCGCCTCGGTCCAGCGCTCGCCGAAGATGCGGGGAAAGCTGTCGCGCAGCGACGCCTTGATCCGCTCCCGCGCCTCCTCCGCACTCCAGGGATCGAGACCGAAGGACACCAGCGCATGGTTCAGCGCCGCGCGCACGGTGTCCCAGTTGCTGACCAGGGTGTTGTCCCAGTCATAGATGACGGCGCGCGGCAGGGTGATGGGGACGGACAAGGGGTGCTCCGGTAAAGTCAGAAGAGGCGGGCGCGGGTCAGCAGGAGTGCACCCTAATGGTCCCCGATGTGGCTGCATACTCATGGATCAGCCGGTCCCGGGTCATGAGAGGAACGCCGAGTTGGCGGGCGGTGGCGATCAGCATCCGGTCGGCCGGATCGTTATGCAGCGGTTCCGGCAGGTTCGACGCACCCAGCGCCGCGTCGAGCGACAGAGGCAGGCAGCGCAACCCGGCCGCGGCCAGGAAACGCTGCATCCAGGCCGACGGCTCCAGATCCAGCCGAATCCGGCCTTTGCGCACCAACGTGCCGATTTCCCAAGCCGAAACAGTCGAGATCAGGATGCCGCCGGTCGACCTTTCCTGCTCTATGCGCTCGCGTGCATCGGCAGAAAGCTCGACTCCTGTGTCAAGCCATAGGATTGCGTGGGTGTCGAGAAGGATCATTCGACGGTCACCGGTGAAGGATCCCGCTTTCAGCGTCGAAGACCTCGTCGTCGAAGGTCGGCTGGGTCAGGTCATAATCGCCGATCACCTCGACGGAACCGGGATGGGCGCCGAATAGCGGCGGCAATTCGCGATCCGGCGGGTTCAGTTCGGCAACCGGGCGGCCATGGCGGGTCACCACGATCTTGGCGACGCGATGATCCTCCAGGTCGTCGAACAGCGACAGGCATTTCGCCTTGAACTCGGTCACGCTGACCGTCACCACCGGCAATCCCATGGAAGCCTCCGCCAAACTGGTCATTCCTATATGACCAGTTTGGCGCCCTCGTGCAAGCGGCCGGTCACTCGATGAACATCTTCCCCTTCTCGCTGCCATGGACGCCCAGCGACTTCAGCTTGCGGTGAAGGGCGGAGCGCTCCATGCCGACGAAGGACGCGGTGCGGGAGATGTTGCCGCCGAAGCGGGTGACCTGGGCCAGCAGATATTCGCGCTCGAACACCTCGCGCGCCTCGCGCAGCGGCAGGCCCATGATCTCGCCGCCCTTGTCCCATTTCAGGACGGTCGGGGTGATGGCACCGATCTCCGGCGGCAGGGTGTCGGCGCGGATCGGCTCCTTCGCGTCGCCCTGCGCCATGATCAGCAGCCAGTCCACCACGTTGCGCAGCTGGCGCACGTTGCCCGGCCAGTCATAGGCCTGGAGCGCCGCCATCGCGTCCTCGCCGAACTCGCGGACCGGCAGGCCGGACGCCTCGGCGGAGCGCTGCATGAAATGGCGGGCCAGCACCGGGATATCCTCCCGCCGCTCGGCCAGCGACGGCACGCGGATCGGCACCACCGACAGGCGGTAGAACAGGTCCTGGCGGAAACGCCCCTGCTCGATCTCCGCCTGCAGGTCGCGGTTGGAGGTGGCGATCACGCGCACGTCCACCTCGACCCGCTGGCCGCCGCCGACGCGCTCGAACACCTGCTCCTGCAAGGCGCGGACGATCTTGCCCTGGGTTTCCAGCGGCATATCGGCGACCTCGTCCAGCAGCAGCGTGCCGCCATGGGCCTGCTCGAAGGTGCCGATCTTGCGTCCGGGGCCGTCGACGCCGGCCTCGGTGCCGAACAGCTCCATCTCCAGCCGCTCCGGCCGCATGGTGGCGCAGTTCAGCCCGACGAACGGGCCGCTGGCACGGCGCGAGCGGGCATGGATCAGGCGGGCGACCACTTCCTTGCCGGCGCCGGGCGGGCCGGAGATCAGCACGCGGCTGCCGGTCGGCGCCACCTTGTCGATGGACTGGCGAACCTGATTGACCGCCGAGGAGCGGCCGATCAGCTCGACGTCGCCACCGGCGCGCAGCTTCAGCTCCTGGTTCTCGCGCTTCAGCCGCGCCGCCTCGATGGCGCGATCCACCATCAGCAGCAGCCGGTCGGCCTTGAACGGCTTCTCGATGAAGTCGTAGGCGCCGACCTTGATCGCCTGCACCGCGGTCTCGATGTTGCCGTGGCCGGAGATCATGATGACCGGCAGATTGCCATGGTCCCGCATCAGCTGTTCCAGGATCTGCAGGCCGTCCAGCCTGCTGCCCTGCAGCCAGATGTCGAGCACGACGAGGCTCGGCCGGCGCGCCGCCACTTGCGCGAAGGCCTGATCGGCGTCGGCGGCCTCGCGGGTCTTGATGCCTTCGTCGTTCAGGATGCCGGCTATCAGCATCCGGATATCGGCTTCGTCGTCGACGATCAGAATGTCATGCGCCATGGGCTTCGTGCCTCATCTCTCCGCCGGTCTCCGCCGGCCTGTCGTCACGGCCGCCCGCGTCGTTCGCGACCGCAACCGGGTGTGGAATGACCAGGGTCACGCGCGCCCCGGCCCCGCCCTCGCGGTCCTCCAGGGTCAGCACGCCGCCATGGTCCTCCATGATCTTCTTGACGATGGCGAGCCCCAGCCCGGTGCCCTTGGCCCGCGTCGTCACATAGGGTTCGGTCAGCCGGTCGCGCTGTTCGCCGCCGGGCAGGCCCTTGCCGTTGTCCTCGACGGTGACGACGATCTTCTCGTCGTCGTCCTCCACCGCGATCGCCACCTCGCCGGGCGGCAGCTCCGACCCGTCGGCGGGCGGCGTGCGCCCCTCGATGGCGTCCGCCGCGTTCTGCAGCAGGTTGGTCAGCGCCTGGGAGATCTGCCGGCTGTCGCACGCCACCGTCAGCGGCCCCGAGGGCAGCCGGGTGTCGAAGCGGATCCTGCCGGTGTGGGCGCTGGATTGCAGGAACACCGCCTGCCGCACCAGATCGTTGATGTTGACCGGCTTCATCACCGGCTGCGGCATCCGCGCGAAGGCGGAGAACTCGTCCACCATGCGGCGGATGTCGTCGACCTGCCGGACGATGGTGTCGGTGCACATGGTGAAGACCTCCGTATCGCTGGAGATCTCCTTCAGGTATTTGCGGCGCAGCCGTTCGGCCGACAGCTGGATCGGCGTCAACGGATTCTTGATCTCGTGCGCGATGCGGCGCGCCACGTCGGCCCAGGCCGCCTTGCGCTGCGCCGACACCAGTTCGGTGATGTCGTCGAAGGTGACGACATAGCCGCGCACCTCGCCGCCGCGCACTTCCGCGGCGATGCGGACCAGCAGGGTCAACGTCGGCTTGCCCGGACGGCGGATCTGGATCTGGTCCTGCACGACGCGGCCCGGCTTCTTCGGCGCATTCTCCAGCAGGTCGACGATGTCCGGCAGCAGTTCGACCAGCGGCATGCCGACCAGACGCTCCGGATCCTCCTCGCCCAGCAGGCGGGCGGCGGACAGGTTCGGCAGGTTGATGACTCCGTCGGCATCGACGCCCAGCACGCCGGCCGACACGCCGGACAGCACCGTCTCGGTGAAGCGCCGCCGCTCGTCCAGCAGCCGGTTGGTCGACAGCAGCTCCCGGCGCTGCCCCTCGATCTCCGTGGTCATGCGGTTGAAGGCGCGGGACAGCAGCACGAACTCGTCCTCACCCGGCGGTTCGGAGACGCGAACGGTCAGGTCGCCGGCGCGCACCCGCTCGGCGGCGCCGATCAGCGCGCTGATCGGGCGGACCAGCCGGGTGGCGAAATTCAGCCCGGCCCACACCGCCGCCAGCAGCAGCAGCATTGCCACCACCAGGAAGATCAGGGTGAAGGTGATCTGCAGGCTGCCGCGCTGGTTCTCCAGCGCCGTGTATTCCTTCACCGCCCCCTCGGCCGAGGCCATGTGCTGGAGCACCCGCGGTTCCACCATGCGACCGACATAGAGGAAGGTATCGGACACCCGGTCCAGGCTGACCAGGGCGCGGACGCGGTCGTCGGATTCCTTAACGATCAGCGCGACCTCGCCGTTGCGGGCCTGCTGGATCTTGTCTTCCGGGATCGGTTCGAATTCAAGCGTGAAGGTATAGCCGGCCCGCGCGATGATCGCGCCCGTGGTGCCGTTGAAGACGATGGCCTCCGACAGGGCGCGCAGCATCGCCTGGGTGGCGACGACCTGCTCGAACCGCTCGGGATCGCTGGAAAGCCGCGCCTCCTGCGACAGGTCGTTGGCCATCGCCAGGGCGTCGGCGCGGATGTTCTGCTGGTGCTCGTGCAGATAGGCGCTGGCGACCACCAGGGATTCGTTCACCGCCGTGCGCACGCGGTCGCTGAACCAGCTCTGCACCCCGACATAGAAGAACAGGGTGGAGAAGACGGTCATGATGATGGCCGGCGCCACCGCCAGCACGCTGAACACCAGAACCAGCCGGGTGTGCAGCCGCGATCCCGCCAGCCCGCGCCGCCGCCCGATCAGGATTGCGACGATCCGCCGCGCGATCAGCACGCCCAATGTCAGCAGGATCGCAAGGTCAAGCGTCAGCAGAAGCGTGACGGTGCGCGGGTTGGCCTGCCCGAACGGCGCGCTTTCCGTCATCGCCGCATAGGTGGCGAAGCCGGCGGCCAGGGCGGCCAGCGACAAGGCAAAAGCCAACCGCTTGCCCAGGCCGACCCGCCTGGACCAGTGGAGAATCTTCTGCCAGACCGGCCTCTGGCCGGCTGCTGCGGTGTCGGAATTGGGTGGCATCGTCCGGCGCTGATCTGTTGCCGGAAAGATACACCTCTGTTGCGGCCCTGCCAAGCCGCAATGGATCTGCCTTTCGGACAGGACCGCTTGGGCCAGCCGGCGCGGCGCGCCATCGGGTGGTTGCTGGTCTTACGTCCGGCGCCGTCCGCACCGACGCTGTGTCACAATTTTGGCACGGGTCGGTTGCGGCGGCGTCGGGACGTCAATCGGCCGGTCGGCAACAGCCTATTTGATGCCTCGCATCACCTGGATGTCCAGGTCGCGGATCTTCTTGCGCAGGGTGTTGCGGTTCAGACCCAGCAGCTGGGCCGCCTTGATCTGGTTGCCGCGGGTCGCCGACAGGCTGAGGGAAATCAGCGGCCGTTCGATCTCACGCAGCACCCGGTCGTACAGGCCGTTCGACGGCATGCCGTCCTTGTGTGCGGCGAAATAGTCCTTCAGGTGGCGTTCGACCGCCGAGGACAGGCCCTCGCTCTGCGGCTCTTCCACCGGCTGGGCGGCCGGGGTGGCGTCGGCAAGCTCCGCCTCGACCACGTCCAGCCCGATGACCTCCTGCGAATAGAGGGCGGCCAGACGGCGGACCAGATTCTCCAGCTCGCGGACGTTGCCGGGCCAGCGGTAGCGCTTCAGCCGGTCCATCGCCGCCTGATCGATGCTCTTGGCCGGAAGTCCCTGGCTGATGCCGAGATTGAGGAAATGGCGGACCAGCAGCGGAATGTCCTCCGTCCGCTCGCGCAGCGGCGGCAGACGGATCGGCACCACGCACAGGCGGTAGAACAGATCCTCGCGGAACAGGCCCTGGCGGATCAGGGTACGCAGGTCGCGGTGGGTCGCCGCGATGATGCGCACGTCGGTCTTGATCGCGGTGCGGCCGCCGACCGTGGTGTACTCGCCCTCCTGCAGCACGCGCAGCAGGCGGGTCTGCGCTTCCAGCGGCATGTCGCCGATCTCGTCGAGGAACAGGGTGCCGCCCTGCGCCTGTTCGAACCGGCCGGTCGACCGGTTGGTGGCGCCGGTGAAGGCACCCTTCTCGTGGCCGAACAGCTCGGACTCGATCAGCTCGCGCGGGATGGCCGCCATGTTGATGGCGACGAAGGCGCCGTTGCGCCGCTTGCCGTAATCATGCAGCGCGCGGGCGACCAGCTCCTTGCCGGTGCCGGACTCGCCGGTGATCATCACCGTCAGGTCGGTGCCCATCAGGCGGGCCAGCACCCGGTAGATTTCCTGCATGGCGGGAGAGCGGCCGATCAGCGGCAGCTGCTCCTCGCCCTCCAGGTCGCCACCGGGCATGGCGGCCGGCGGGTTGTTGGCGTTCAGCGCCCGTTCGACGACCGACACCAGCTCCTTCAGGTCGAAGGGCTTGGGCAGATATTCGAAGGCGCCGCGTTCCGCCGCCTTCACCGCGGTGATCAGCGTGTTCTGCGCGCTCATGACGATGACACGCAGTTCGGGCCGCAGCTTCTTGATGCGCGGGATCAGGTCCAGGCCGTTTTCGTCCGGCATCACCACGTCGGTGATGACCAGATCGCCCTGCCCGTCCGCCACCCAGCGCCACAGCGTGGCGGCGTTGCCGGTGGTGCGGACCTCGTGCCCCAGCCGGGCGAGGGCCTGCGTCAGGACGGTGCGGATGGCGCGATCGTCATCCGCGACGAGAATGGTCGCCGCGCTCATCAACGAGTCCCCCGGCCGCCCTTGGACTGCAAGCCAGCGTCTGAAATCTTCGACTCTCCGGAAAGTTTCGGGTCGTCGTATTTCGAATCATCGTACATCGGCAGCGACACCTTGAAGACGGTCCGGCGAGGCTGGCTGTCGAACTCGATGGTTCCGCCATGGTCGCCTATGAGTTTCGCCACCAATGCAAGACCAAGGCCAGTGCCGTTCACTTTGCTGGTCACGAAGGGATCGAACAGGTTGGACTGCAGGTCTTCCGGAATGCCGTCGCCATTATCCTGCACCGTCACCAGCAAGGGCAGGTGCCGGCGCACGTCGCCGCCCGGCAGCGCCATGCGCACGCCATGCTGATAGGAGGTGGTCAGGGTGATCTCGCCGCCTGTTTCCGGGGCAGCCTCTGCCGCATTTTTCACCAGATTCAGGAAAACCTGCACAAGTTGGTCGCGATTGCCGTAAACAGGAGGCAGCGACGGGTCGTAACGCTCGACAAAGCGTATTTTTCGGGCAAACCCGCTCTGGGCGACCTTGCGCACATGTTCCAGCACCGTGTGGATGTTCACCGCGGCGCGTTCCAGCGGCCGTTCGTCGGAAAACACCTCCATCCGGTTGACCAGCGCAACAATGCGGTCGGCCTCGTCGCAGATCAGGCGGGTCAGCACCCGGTCCTGGTCGCTGGCGTTCTCTTCCAGCAGCTGGGCGGCGCCGCGGATGCCCGACAGCGGGTTCTTCACCTCATGCGCGAGCATCGCCGCCATGGCCGTGACGGAGCGCGCGGCATGGCGGTGGGTCAGCGAATGGTCAATCTTGCGGGCCAGCGACCGCTCGTGGATGGTCAGCACCACATGGTCGGGCGGGTCGCCCATGGCCGCCACCTGCACCGTGACATGGTGCGGGCCGATGCGCGGGGTGTCGATGATGACGCCGTCCTGCGACACCCGGCGGCTGCCGCGGCGCACCTGCGCGATCAGGCCCATCACCGGGCTGTCGGGCGGCAGCAGGTCGGGCAGCGGCATGCCTTCCATGGCGTTGGCGGACAGGTCGAAGAACTCCTGCCCCTCCAGATTGACGAAGCGGATGTCGCCGTTGCCGTCCACCACCAGCACCGGATCGGGCAGGCTGTTCAGCACCACCAGGGACTCCAGCCGGGGCGCCCGCGAGGCACCCGACCGGTTGCGGCCACGCTGGCCCGGGGCGGTCATCGGAACGGGATCCATCAGGCGGCCATCCTTTCGATTGCCGGTTCATAGAAGGCACGGATGCGGTCGCGCACCGCGTCGGGGTCGCCCAGCCGGTTGACCTCCTGGCGGAACTCGTTGGACTCGCGCAGGCCGGTCGAATACCAGGAGACATGCTTGCGGGCGACCTTGATGCCGCCGTCGGTGCCGTAATGGCTCAGCATGCTGTCGAAATGCTCCAGCAGCGTGTCCATCTGCTCGTGCAGCGGCGGGTCGGGCAACCTCTCGCCGGTGCGCAGGTAATGCATGACCTGGGACGGGAACCAGGGCCGGCCATAGCTGCCGCGCCCGATCATCACGCCGTCGGCGCCGGATTCGGCGAGCGCGCGGTCCACCGCCTCGAAACCGGTGATGTCGCCGTTGACCACCACCGGGATCGACACTGCCTCCTTTACAGGACGGACGGCGGTCCAGTCGGCGGTGCCGGTGTAGAACTGCATGCGGGTGCGGCCATGGACCGTCACCATTTTGATCCCGCACTGCTCGGCGATGCGGGCGAGGTTCGGCGCGTTGCGGTTGGTCTCGTCCCAGCCCAGCCGCATCTTCAGCGTCACCGGAATGCTGACGGCCTTCACCACCGCCTCCAGGATGCGGCCGGCCAACGCCTCGTCCCGCATCAGGGAGGAGCCGGCATGGCCGTTGACCACCTTCTTCACCGGGCAGCCGAAATTGATGTCGACGACGGCGGCGCCGCGATCCTCGTTCAGCTTCGCCGCCTCCGCCATCACCTCCGGCTCGCAGCCGGCGAGCTGGACCGCCATCGGAAATTCTTCCGGTTCGGTCTCCACCATGCGCAGGGTCTGGCGGTTCTCGCGGATCATCGCCTGGCTGGCGATCATTTCCGACACGACGAGGCCGCAGCCCGCGCGCTTCACCAGACGGCGGAACGGCAGGTCGGAGACACCCGACATGGGCGCCAGGATCACCGGTCCGGCGAGCGTGATGGGTCCGATTTGTATGGTCATTCTCACCTGCCCGATTGATGGGCAAATCAACAAAGTGCCACCATTTTGGGCAAGTTATCACGCTGCTACGGATGTGTGCAAGCGCGAAGCCCTGAGACCAAGCCCGGACATAGGTTAAAACCTATGCTCTTCCACCGACTTGCGGCGGGTGGGCCCTCAACTCCAGGCCCATTGCCCAATCAACACGTTGGACACGAACTTGACGCCGGGATAGGCAAGCGTCGCCAGCAGATAGACGATCAGCATGGTGCGCGCCGCCGTCCGCCCGCGCACGCCGGTGCGGTATTCGGCGAGCAGCAGAACGCCGATGACGATGAAGGTCGCCAGCGACAGCAAGGTCTTGTGATCGGTGCGGAACAGCAGTCCCTGCTCGAAATAGAGCACCGCCATGCCGGTGGCGAGCCCGGCGCCCAGCACCACCTCAGACGCGATCAGCAGGCGCAGTTGCAGCCGTTCGCTCTCCGCCACCGGCGGCAGGAAGCGGCTGAGCGGAGTCGGCCGCTTGCTCTTCAGCGCCCGCGTCTGGATCACCGCGGCGAAGGACGCCACGGCGCTCAGCGTCAGCAGGGCATAGGTGAAGACCGACACCGCGATGTGCAGGTCGATCCACACGCCCGGCGCATTGCCGCGCAGGACCGGGGCCGGCGCATCCTCCGTCAGCGTCGCCAGCAGGCAGACCGCCAGCAGATAGGGCAGCAGCAGCGGCGCCAGCCTCCACGCCGTGTCATGGAGCAGGCTGAGCCCGATGAACAGAGCCATGCAGGCGGCGGTCGTAACCCACAGCGCGGTGGAGAAGCCGGTCTGCCACTGGCCGGCAACCTGCAGGATCGCCCACATGCCGGGACCGGCGGCGGCGAGCAGCAGCGCACCCCAGAAGGACCAGCCGCGCCCCTCCACCCCCTGCCCCGCGATGCGCCGGTAAGGATAGAAGGCGGCAGGCAACAGGGCGACCAGCGCCGTCAGGCTCAAGAAAATGTTCTGCGACATGGACCCGAATGCACTCCCGTCCTTCCGCCGTCATGCTGCCATGACGTGCCGCCATGTAATGCCGCCCGCACCCGGACATGGTCCGGAGCGTCACAGGCGGCAAGGCTCGGCACTTGGCGGAACCACGGCGACAGGCTAGGCTCCGCGACGTTTCCGTCAAGTGGCTATCATATCTTACGGTTTGCCTCATGCCCACCTGCATCGCGCCCACCTGCATTGCCCTGATCGTCGCTGGCGGATCCGGCCAGCGGTTCGGCGCCGAACGGCCGAAGCAGTACCTGGACCTCGCCGGCAAGCCGGTGCTGCGCCGGACGGTGGAGGCTTTTCTCAGCCATCCCCAGGTCACCGGCGTGCGCGTGGTGATCGACCCGGCTTGGCGCGACGCCTATGACGCCGCCGTCGCCGGCCTCGGCCTGCCCGATCCGGTGGCCGGCGGCGCCAGCCGGCAGGACTCGGTGCGCAACGGGCTGGAGGCGCTCGCCGCCGACGGCGCCCCCGATATCGTGCTGATCCATGACGCCGCCCGTCCGCTGATCGACGCGGCCACCATCGGCGCGGTGATCGGCGCGCTGGAGACCACGCCCGGCGCCATCGCCGCGGTGCAGGTCGCCGACACGCTCAAGCGCGGCAGCGGGAATGGAGGGGCCGGCGCCATCACCGGTACGGTCGACCGCGATGGGCTGTGGCGGGCGCAGACCCCGCAGGGCTTCCGCTTCCCCGCCATTCTGGAGGCGCACCGCGCCGCCGCCGGCCTATCGCTGACCGACGATGCCGCGGTGGCGGAGCGCGCCGGTCTGGCCGTGGCTCTGGTGCCGTCCAAGGAGGACAATTTCAAGGTGACCACCCCTGACGACCTGACCCGCGCCACCCGCGCGATCATGAGCAGCCTGTGGGACGTGCGGACGGGCAGTGGCTTCGACGTCCACCGCTTCACCGACGGCGACTTCGTGACGCTCTGCGGCCTGCGTGTGCCGCACGACCACGGGCTGGAAGGCCATTCCGATGCCGACGTCGGCCTGCACGCCCTGACCGACGCCATCCTCGGCGCGCTGGCCGCCGGCGACATCGGCAGCCACTTCCCGCCGACCGACCCGCGCTGGCGCGGCGCCGACAGCGCCAAATTCCTGCGCCATGCCGCCGATCTGGTGGCGGAGCGCGGCGGCGTCATCGCCCATGCCGACGTGACGATCATCTGCGAACGCCCGAAGGTCGGTCCCCACCGTGCCGCGATGGCCGAGCGCATTGCCCAAATCCTGGGCATCGAGGTCGGCCGGGTCAGCGTCAAGGCGACGACCACCGAGCAGCTGGGCTTCACCGGCCGGCGCGAGGGCATTGCCGCGCAGGCGGTGGCGACCATCCGGCTCCCCGGCTAACATCCGACCCAACAGTCCAAACCGGGAGAGGCCGTCATGTTTCCCGAGCCCATCCGCGAGCTTTCCGCCCAGGTGCTGGCCGAATACGGCCTTGCCGGCTTCATGCTGGCGACCGCCGAATCCTGCACCGGCGGTCTGATCGCCGGCGCGCTGACCGACATCGCCGGCTCGTCCAAGGTGGTCGACCGCGGCTTCGTCACCTACACGAACATCGCCAAGACCGAACTGCTCGGCGTTCCCGCCAGCCTGCTGCACGCCCATGGCGCCGTCAGCCCGGAGGTGGCGGTCGCCATGGCAGTGGGGGCGCTGGCCAAGTCGCGGGCCGACGTGACGGTGGCGGTGACGGGAATCGCCGGCCCCGGCGGCGCGACCGAGACGAAGCCGGTGGGCCGCGTCTATGTCGCCACCGCCGTGCGCGGCGGGGCGGCCAAGGCCAAGGAATACACCTTCCCCGGCGACCGCGACGCCGTGCGCATGGCGACGGTCCAGGCGGCGCTGGAGCGGCTGCGGCTGGCCCGCCCGACCGGAAGCCTGCGCTGAACAAACGCCGGGAAACTCTTCACCAACAAGGAAAATCACCCGATGCCGACCATCAACATCCAGCTGTTCGAAGGCCGCACCGTCGAGCAGAAACGCGAATACGCCAAGGCGCTGACCGAAGCGACCGTGAAGGTCCTCGGCTGCTCGCCCTCGGCGGTGGACATCATCTTCCAGGACGTGAAGAAAAGCGATTGGGCCAGCGGCGGGGAGCTGTGGTCGGACAAGAACTGACCGACCACCTCCGTTATTCCTGCCAAACCGGCGTCAGGCCGGCTGCGTCACCCGGCCCGGCCCGTAAAGCTGGGCCGCACGCGTTTCGAAGGCCTGCACCATCCGGCGCACCGCCTCGTTGAACAGCAGGCCCATGATCTTCTGCAGCATCTTGGAGCGGAACTCGAAATCGACGAAGAAGTCGACGCAGCAGCCGCCGGGGTGATCGTTGAAGATCCAGTGGTTGTTCAGATACTGGAACGGCCCGTCGGTGTACTGCACGTCGATCCGGCAGGCCGGCGCGCTCAGCTCCACCCGAGAGGTGAAGCGTTCGCGGACCATCTTGAACCCGATGATCAGGTCCGCGAACATGACATCGCCTTCGCGCTTGCGGATGCGGGCCGCCAGGCACCAGGGCAGAAACTCCGGATACTTCTCCACATCGGCGACCAGGTCGTACATCTGCTGGGGCGTGTAGGGAAGAACCTTCTTTTCCGCGTGCGTCGGCATGCCCGTACCCGTGTCCTTCTATTGAACCGCCTGGATCAGGCGGCCGCGACCCCCAGCTTACGCAGCCGGGCTTCGCGCAGCTTCTCGAAATCGGCGCCCGCATGGTAGGACGAGCGCGTCAGCGGCGACGAGGCCACCAGCAGGAAGCCCTTGCCGCGGCCAACAGTGGAATAACCGTCGAACTCCTCGGGAGTCACGAAACGATCCACCGCCGCATGCTTGGGCGTGGGCTGGAGATACTGCCCAATCGTCAGAAAGTCCACATCGGCGGAGCGCAGATCGTCCATCACCTGCCCGATCTCCTCCTTCGTCTCGCCCAGCCCGACCATCAGGCCGGACTTGGTGAAGATCGTCGGATCCAGCTCCTTCACCCGCGCCAGCAACTGCAGCGAGGCGAAATAGCGCGCACCCGGGCGGATGTTGGGATAGAGGCGCGGAACGGTCTCCAGATTGTGGTTGAAGACGTCGGGCTTGGCCTCCACCACCACCTCGACCGCGCCCTTCTTCTTCTGGAAGTCGGGGGTCAGGATCTCGATGGTCGTTTCCGGCGAGGCGGCGCGGATGGCGCGGATGGTGCGGGCGAAATGCTCGGCACCGCCGTCGGCCAGATCGTCGCGGTCGACTGAGGTGATGACGACATGGCTGAGTTTCAGCTTGCCGACCGCCTCGGCCACATTGTCCGGCTCATGCGGGTCCAGCTGGTCCGGCCGCCCGGTCTCGACATTGCAAAAGGCGCAGCCGCGCGTGCAGATGGAGCCCAGGATCATGAAGGTGGCGTGCTTGTGCTTCCAGCACTCCCCGATGTTCGGGCAGGCGGCCTCTTCGCACACGGTGTTCAGCTTCAGCCCGCGCATCAGCTGGCGGGTCTCGTTGTATTCCTGGCTCATCGGCGCCTTGACCCGGATCCAGGCCGGTTTGCGCTGGATCGGGTTGTCGGGCTTATGGGCCTTTTCGGGGTGGCGCAGCTTCTCGGTCTGGTCGACGAGGGTCATGGTCTAAAGCTCCCGATGGCCGACGCGATGCCCCGGCCCCGACAATAGGTGCGATAAGGATGTCAAACCCGCCATTCCGGCGGAAACAGTTCGGCCGGATAGGCCGGATCGAGCGCCTGGTCAAGCGTGAAAGGCGGCAAGACCGGGAAATGCCCGTCGGGGACATCCGCCTCGTCGGCGGCATCCAGCCGGGCTTTGCGGTAGGTCTTTTCGAACACCGCAGAGATGTAGGGACGCAGGCTGGGGCTGGCAGCGATCTCATCCACCAGCCGGTCGCGCTGCTCGCGAATCGTCCGGCGCCAGCCGCGTTCGCACCGCTCGCGCAGATCCGGACAGAACAACCACTTCAGCAAATGGGTCATCAGGACCCGCAAGCGGTTGTCGATCTCGGATTTCTGGCTGCGGCCCATGCTCTCGATCTCCTCGGCGACGTTCTCCCAGTCGACCGGGGCATTGTTCAGCTCGGCGCCGGCACGGCGAAGCTCCTGCGCCTGGGCTTGCGTCCAGGCGTAGAAATCCTCGTCATAGGCGGCGCTGCTGCGGTCCATGGCTCCGTCCAAAGGGGAAAAACGTCACCCCAGAAATCCCTAGCGGAAAATCCTAGTTAAAAGTGGATCGCCCGGCCATAGGCATCAAGGACCGACTCATGCATCATTTCCGACAGGGTCGGGTGCGGGAACACCGTGTGCATCAGTTCGGCCTCGGTCAGCTCCGACGACTTGGCGATGCCGTAGCCCTGGATCAGCTCGGTCACTTCCGCGCCGATCATGTGGGCGCCCAGCATTTCGCCGGTCTTGGCGTCGAAGATGGTCTTGATCAGCCCCTCCGGCTCGCCGAGCGCGATGGCCTTGCCGTTGCCGACGAAGGGGAAGCGGCCGACCTTGATCTCGTAGCCCGCTTCCTTCGCCTTCTTCTCCGTCAGGCCGACCGACGCGATCTGCGGGTGCGAGTAGGTGCAGCCCGGGATGTTGCGGACGTTCAGCGCATGCGGGTGCTTGCCGGCGATGTGCTCGGCGACGATCACGCCTTCATGGCTGGCCTTGTGGGCGAGCCAGGGGGCGCCGGTCACATCGCCGATGGCGTACACGCCCGGCTCGTCGGTTTCGCACATGCCGTTGGTCTGGATGTGGCCGCGGTCGGTCTTGACCTTGGTGTTCTCCAGGCCCAGGCCCTCGGTGTTCGGGCTGATGCCGACGGCGACGATGACGCGGTCGACCGTGATGTCCTCGGTCTTGCCGCCGGCCTCGACGGCCACGGTCACGCTGTCGGCGGCCTTGCGCAGATTGCCGGCCTTGCCGCCGGTGATGATGCGCATGCCCTGCTTTTCGAAGGCTTTCCGGGCCATTGCGGAGATTTCCTCATCCTCCACCGGAAGGATGCGGTCCATCACCTCGACCACTGTAACTTTGGCGCCCAAGGCATTGTAGAAGCTGGCGAATTCGATTCCGATGGCACCGGACCCGATCACCAGCAGCGACTTCGGCATGCTGTCGGGCGTCATCGCCTTGCGATAGGTCCAGACCAGCTTGCCGTCGTCTTCCAGACCCGGCAGCGTGCGGGCGCGGGCGCCGGTGGCGATGATGATGTGCTTGGCGCCGAAGGTGCCGACCGGGGCCTCGCCCTTGCTGACCGCGACCTGCCCCTTGCCGAGCAGCTTGGCGGAGCCTTCGATGACCGCGACCTTGTTCTTCTTCAGCAGATGCTTGACGCCGCCGTTCAGCTGGCCCGCGACCTTGCGCGAGCGGGCGACGACCTTGTCGAGGTCGAAGGACGGGTTCTGGATGACCAGACCATAGTCGGCGGCATGCTTGGCGAGATGCAGCACCTCGGCCGAGCGCAGCAGCGCCTTGGTCGGGATGCAGCCCCAGTTCAGGCAGATGCCGCCCAGGTTTTCACGCTCGATGACCGCGGTGTGCAGTCCCAGCTGCGCGGCGCGGATCGCCGCCACGTAACCGCCCGGTCCGCCGCCGATGACGATGACGTCGTAATTGATGTCGGCCAAGGGTGTTCTCCCCATTCAGGAGCGAGGCGCATCCTCGCGGCCGGCGGCAAAGATGCCTTCCTCGACCCGGCACGCCTCGTCGATGATCGTCTGGTACAGGGTGGCCATAAAGTCCGGATCCAGGCCGTACGCCAGCCCCGCCTCGGCCGCCCGTTGCTTCACCGCTTCGACGCGGTCGGGCAGCACGGCCGGCAGGTTCTCCGCCATCTTCACCGCTGCGACGCGGTGGACGACGGACAGGCGCTTGCCCAGCAACGCGACGAGTTCGTCGTCGATGGCGTCGATTTCGGCGCGGAGCGGGGCAAGGCTTTTCGACATGGAACCGGATCCTCAAACCGTCAGAGCAGCATCGAGAGCGGATCCTCGAGCAGCTTCTTCACCGCCGCAAGGAATTCCGCACCGACGGCGCCATCGGCGACGCGGTGGTCGAAGGTGCCGGTCAGGCTCATCACCGTGGCGATGGCCAGCGCGCCGTCCTTCACCACCGGGCGCTGCTCGCTGGCGCCGACCGCCAGGATGCAGGCCTGCGGCGGGTTGATGATCGCCTGGAACTGCTTGATCCCCATCATGCCCAGGTTGGAGATGGAGATCGTGCCGCCCTGATACTCTTCCGGCTTCAGCGCGTTGTCGCGCGCCTTCTTGGCCAGCGCCTTCATCTCGTTGGAGATGTCGGCCAGACCCTTGGTTTCCGCCTTCTTGACGATCGGGGTGATCAGCCCGGTCGGGGTGGCGACGGCCACCGACACGTCGGCGTGCTGATACTGCAGCATCGCCTCGTCGGTCCAGGACGCGTTGATCGCCGGAACCTTCTTCAGCGCCAGCGCCACGGCGCGGATGATGAAGTCGTTCACCGACAGCTTGTAGGCGTCGGACCGGCCGTTCAGCTCGGCACGGACCTTCATCAGCGCGTCGATCTCGACATCCACCGTCAGGAAATAGTCGGGAACCGTGCGCTTCACCTCGCCCAGACGCTTGGCGATGGTCTTGCGCATGCCGCTGTTCGGCACGGCGGTGTAGGCCATGCCCAGCTTGTCGGCTAGCGACTTGGCATCCACACCCTCGACCTTGGCCGGGGCCGGGGCAGCCGCGGGTGCCGGAGCGGCGGTGGCCGGAGCCGGGGCAGCGGCGGGAGCGGCAGCGGCCTTGGCCGGACCGGCGGCCTTGGCGGCCTCCACGTCGGCCTTGACGATGCGGCCGTGCGGGCCGGTGCCCTTCACGGACTTCAGGTCGACGCCGGCCTGTTCGGCGATGCGGCGCGCCAGCGGGCTGGCGAACACGCGCTCGCCGGAAGCCGCCGTGGCCGGGGCCGCGGCGGGAGCCGGAGCCGGAGCAGCGGCGGCCGGGGCTGCCGTCGGCGCCGGAGCAGCGGCCGGAGCGGCGGCAGCAGGCGCCGGGGCGGGCGCGGAGCCGGCCGAGGCCAGCGCGCTCTCGTCCTCGCCCTCTTCCAGCAGGATGGCGATGGGGGTGTTCACCGCCACGCCCTGGCTGCCAGCCGGGATCAGGATCTTGCCGATGCGGCCTTCATCGACCGCTTCGACTTCCATGGTGGCCTTGTCGGTTTCAATCTCGGCGAGAACGTCGCCGGACTTCACCGTGTCGCCTTCCTTCTTCAGCCACTTGGCGAGGTTGCCCTCGGTCATCGTGGGCGAGAGGGCGGGCATCAGAATCTGAACGGTCATCCTATCAGCCCTCCTCTCAGCGATAGCAGGCTTGCTTGGCGGCCTTGACGATGTCGGCGACCTGCGGCAGCGCCAGCTTTTCCAGGTTGGCGGCGTAGGGCATCGGCACGTCCAGGCCGGCCACGCGGGCCACCGGGGCGTCGAGATAGTCGAACGCCTGCTCCATCATCAGCGCGCACATTTCCGAACCGATGCCGGCGAAGGGCCAGCCCTCCTCGACGGAGACGAGGCGGTTGGTCTTCTTGACGCTGTTGACGATGGTGGCGGTGTCCAGCGGACGGATCGTGCGCAGGTTGATGACCTCCGCATCGATGCCTTCCTTCGCCAGCTCCTCGGCGGCGGCCAGCGCATGGCCGACCATGATCGAGAAGGCGGTGATCGTCACGTCCTTGCCGGCGCGCTCGATCTTGGCCTTGCCGATCGGCAGGACGAATTCCTCGTCCTCCGGAACCTCGAAGCTCTGGCCGTAGAGAATCTCGTTCTCCAGGAAGACGACCGGGTTCGGATCGCGGATCGCCGCCTTCAGCAGGCCCTTGGCGTCGGCCGCCGACCAGGGCGAGACCACCTTCAGGCCCGGGCAGTGGGCATACCACGAGGCATAGCACTGCGAGTGCTGGGCCGCCACGCGGGCGGCGGCACCGTTCGGGCCGCGGAAGACGATCGGGCTGCCCATCTGGCCGCCGGACATGTAGAGCGTCTTGGCGGCGGAGTTGATGATGTGGTCGATCGCCTGCATGGCGAAGTTGAAGGTCATGAACTCGACGATCGGCTTCAGCCCCTTGAAGGAGGCGCCGACGCCCAGACCGGCGAAGCCGATCTCGGTGATGGGCGTGTCGATGACGCGACGCTCGCCGAACTCCTGCAGCAGGCCCTGGGTCACCTTGTAGGCGCCCTGGTACTGCGCGACCTCCTCGCCCATGACGAAGACCTTCTCGTCACGGCGCATTTCCTCGGCCATCGCGTCGCGCAGGGCTTCGCGGACCGTCTTCTTCACCGTCTTGGCGAAGAACTTGTCCTCGTCCGAATCCGGAACCGAAACCGGCGCGGCCGGCACGGTCGGAGCAGCAGCCGGGGCCGGGGCAGCTTCGGCGACGGGCGCCGGGGCCGGGTTGGCCGGAGCGGCGGCGGCCGGGGCGTTGCCACCCTTGGACAGCGCGCTCTCGTCCTCGCCCTCTTCCAGCAGGATGGCGATGGGGGTGTTCACCGCGACATTGTCGGTGCCTTCGGGCACCAGGATCTTGCCGACGCGGCCTTCATCGACCGCTTCGACTTCCATGGTGGCCTTGTCGGTCTCGATCTCGGCGAGCACGTCGCCGGACTTCACCGTGTCGCCTTCCTTCTTGACCCATTTCGCCAGCTTGCCCTCGGTCATGGTGGGCGACAGGGCCGGCATCAGCACTTCGATCGGCATTCCTCAACCTCCGGCGGCGCGGGGAACCTGGGTGCCGCTCCCATCTTCTGGGGGCAACCCGTTCCTGTCGGCACCGCTCCTGCTTTTCGTTGACGTCAGGACCAGACGGTGGATTCGACGATCAGGTCTCGACCAGGATGTCGGTCCACAGCTCCGACGGATCGGGCTCGGGGCTCTGCTGCGCGAACTCGGCCGATTCGGTGACGATCGCCTTCACCGCGCGATCGATCTCCTTCAGCTTGTCCTCGTCGGCATGGCCGCCGGCCAGCAGCTTCGACTTCAGCTGGTCGATCGGATCGGATTCCGACCGCATCTTCTCGACCTCCTCCTTCGTCCGGTACTTGGCCGGATCGGACATGGAGTGGCCGCGGTAGCGGTAGGTCTTCATCTCCAGGATGACCGGGCCGTTGCCTTCGCGGATGTAGTTCACCCACTTGTCGGCGGCTTCCTTCACCTCGAGAACGTCCATCCCGTTGACCTGATAGCCGGGGATGCCGTAGGCGGCGCCGCGCTGATGCAGCTCGCCGGCCGAGGCGCGCTCCTGCGAGGTGCCCATGGCGTACTTGTTGTTCTCGATGACGAAGAGCACCGGCAGCTTCCACAGCGCCGCCATGTTGAAGCTCTCATACACCTGGCCCTGGTTGATGGCGCCGTCGCCGCAATAGACCGCGGAGACACCACCGTCATTCAGGTACTTGTGCGAGAAGGCCAGACCGGTGCCGAGCGGAACCTGGCCGCCGACGATGCCGTGGCCGCCGTAGAAGTTCTTCTCGCGGCTGAACATGTGCATCGAGCCGCCCTTGCCCTTGGAGTAGCCTCCAATGCGGCCGGTCAGCTCGGCCATCACGCCCTTGGCTTCCATGCCGCAGGCCAGCATGTGGCCGTGGTCGCGGTAGCTGGTGATGACGTCGTCGCCCTCTTTCAGGGCCGCCTGCACGCCGACCACGACGGCTTCCTGGCCGATGTAGAGATGGCAGAAGCCGCCGATCAGGCCCATGCCGTACAGCTGGCCCGCCTTCTCTTCGAAGCGGCGGATCAGCAGCATCTCGCGGTAGTAATGAAGAAGCTCTTCGGAAGAGACGGCTTGAGCGGGCGCGGTGTCGGTCTGCGCCTTGGTGGAACGGCGTCGGGACGCGGCCATGATTCCTCCCCAGGGTTCAAGCGGCAAAGGTCTTTTACAACACCCCTTGCCGCCGCGCGTTGCGGGCATGCGAGAGCCCGCACCGGAAGCGAATATGGCGCGCACACTACACGAGCTTCTGGGTCTGCGCAAACGTCTGTTTTTGCAGCGCTATTTCAGATTAACCGCGATTCGGTTAATCGGCTGATATCCCCTTACTTCTGCGTGGCCGCACCCTCGGGATCAGCCAGTTTGGGCAGCTTGACGATGACGTCGCGCGGGTTGGCGAAATTCAGCATCAGCCGCGCCCGCTCCTCCAGCATGTCGCGGTCAAGGCCGTCGCCGCGCAGCAGCTGGGCGCGCCGTTCCATATCCTCCCGCTCGGTGCGGAGTTGGTTGAGCACATCCTCCGCCTGGGCGATTTCCCCCTGAATCTGCTTCATCGCCACCAGCCCGCGATCGCCATGGATCGCGTAATAGGCGAAGTAGGCGACCACGCAGGCGCACAGCGCCGGCATGATTGCTTGGCGGATCGCGCTTTTGGCGGCGCGGGCGAGCGTGTCGGTGAGGTCGGCGATCATCGTCATGGTGGCACGATGGAATCACAGCGGCTTTCCACCGGTCAAACGAAAAAGATGGAACAGCCAAGTCGCAAAAGGTTCGTGATCTTTGCGCAACCCAGTAATGGGTATCCGTCACGCCCAAGCCACAAGTCGACAGGATGTTCCGGTAAAGTTCTCATCAGTCATAGGCTGAACGCGGGAGGATCACACGTCCACCACCCGCCTCCGCCGGTCCGATGCCTCGCCGCTGCTGTCCGGCTCGAACGCGATGCCCTTGACCAGCGCCACCACCGGGCGGCCGGGCGCCAGTTCCAGTTCACGCACGGCCGCCCGCGTGATGCGCGCGATCAGGAACGACCCACCCACTGCCAGCCGAACGTCGGACGAGGACGGTCCCGCCTCCGCCACCTCCGCCACGGTGGCAGTCAGTGCGTTGCGCAGGCTGACGCCGCTCGGCGGCTGCAATGCAATGATGACGTCGCGGGCGTGGATGTGCAGCCGCACCGCCGCGCCGGGCGGGCGGTCGATCTGCGGCACCGTCAGGCGTCCGCCATCGAAGCCCAGCACCGACAGCCCATCCTCCGGAACATGGCGCTCGACGGTCAGGTCCAGCACCGCGCCGGCATCCTGCGCGCCGGTCACTGCCGACAGGTCGAGCCGGCCCATCACCGTACCGACCGGCCCCGCCGCGCGCACCCTGCCCTCCGCGATCAGCACCATTGTCGTGGCGAGCCGCACCACCTCGTCCAGCGCGTGGCTGACCAGGACGATGGGAATGTTCATCTCGTCGCGCAGCCGCTCGATGTACGGCATGATCTCCGCCTTGCGGGCGGCGTCGAGCGAGGCCATCGGCTCGTCCATCAGCAGCAGGCGCGGTTGCGCCAGCAGGGCCCGGCCGAAGGCGACCCGCTGCTTCTCGCCACCCGACAGGCCGCGCGGCCGGCGGTCCAGCAGATGGCCCAGCCCCAGCAGTTCCACCACCGGATCGAACGCAATGCGCCGCTCCCCGGCGGGCACACGGCGCAGCCCGTATTCCAGGTTGCTGCGCACGGTCATGTGCGGGAACAGCCGCGATTCCTGAAAGACATAGCCGATGCGCCGCTTTTCCACCGGCACGTCGATGCGCCGGGCGCTGTCGAAGAACACGGTGTCGCCGATGCGGATATGCCCGGCATCGGGTCGCCTCAGCCCGGCAATCGCATTGATGACCGACGTCTTGCCGGAGCCCGAGCGGCCGAACAGCGCCGTCACGCCGCGTTCCTCCGCGGTGAAGGCGATGTCGAGCGTGAAGGCCCCAAGCGTCTGGCGGATGTGCAGGTCCAGCATGATCAGACCTGCCCGATCAGGCGGCGAACCCGGTTCGCCAGGAATTCCGACAGCATCAGCGCCAGCAGCGCCACCCCGAAAGAGATCGCCGCCAGCCGCGCCGCCACCGCATCGCCCCCCGGTTCCTGCGTCGCGGCATAGATCGCCAGCGGCAGCGTCTGCGTCTTGCCGGGGATGTTGGAGACGAAGGTGATGACCGCCCCGAATTCGCCCATCGCGGCGGCGAAGGCGACGATGGCACCGGACAGCAGGCCCGGCGCCATCAGCGGCAGCAGGATTGTGAAGAAGCGGTCGACCGGCCCGGCGCCCAGCGTGCGCGCCGCCGCCTCCAGCCCGCCGTCGATGGCCTCCACCGACAGGCGGATCGCCCGCACCATCAGCGGGAAGGAGGTCACTGCCACCGCCAGCGACGCGCCTTCCGCCGTGAAGATCAGCTTGATGCCGAAGGTCTGGTACAGCCAGCCGCCGACCACCCCCTTGGTGCCCATCGTCACCAGCAGGATATAGCCGGTGACCACGGGCGGCAGGACCAGCGGCAGATGGACCAGCCCATCGACCAGCGTCTTGCCCGGGAAGGAATAACGGCCGAGCACCCAGGCGGCGAGCACGGCCACCGGCAATCCCAACGCGATGGCGACGCCCGCGACACGCAGGCTCAGCAGCAACGCGGTGGTTTCCATCGGCGTCAGGAGTTCCATGCGGCAGAGCTTACGGTGCCTTGGGGGCCGGAACGAAGCCGAATTCCTTCCACACCGCCATGCCGTCCGGCGATTTCATGTAGTCGAGGAAGGCGGACGCGGCCGTGTTCCTCGACGCCGCCACCAGGGCCGCCGGATAGGTGATCGCCGGATAGCTGTCCTGCGGGAAGGCGGCAGCGACCTCCACCCCCGGATCAATGGCGGCATCGGTGCGATAGACGATGCCCAGCGGCACCTCGCCGCGGCTGACCAGCACCAATGCGGCGCGCACACTCTCGGCCCGCGCCAGCTTCGGTTCGACCGCCGTCCATTGGCCCAGCGACTCCAGCGCCGCCTTGGCGTACTTCCCGACCGGAACGTTCGACGGGTCGCCGGTGGCGAGCCGCCCGTCGCCCAACTGGTCCGCCAGCTTGCCGCCCTTGGACAGGTCCGGCTTCAGGGTCGAGCCCTTCGGCACCACCACCACCAGCTCGTTGCCCAGCAGGTTCACCCGGCTGTCCGTCTTGATGAGATCGCGCTTCTGCAGATAGTTCATCCAGTCGAGATCGGCCGAGATGAAGATGTCGGCCGGGGCGCCATTCTCGATCTGCTTGGCCATCGCCGACGAAGCGGCGAAGGAGGAGGTCACGGCGGTCCCGGTCTTCGCCTTGAACTGCGCCGCCAGCTTTTCCACCGCGTTCTTGGTCGAGGCAGCCGCCAGGACCAGTACGTCCTGCGCCATCGCCGCCGGTGCCGCGACCGTCAGGCCGACGCCCAGCACGAGTGCCGAAACGGCCGCCGTGAAACCGCGGCGCCCGAACTTCCCTTTCACACCGACCATCGCGACCTCCTGCCGAATTCGACGCTTCACCTATATTCCAACGGATACAACGCTTCGCGGTTGCGGTAAAGCGTAAACGGTGCAATCCGCACCATGGAGGCATGGCCGCCATCCACATCATGTCATGACTTGCATCGTAGCCCCGTGATAGGAAGTGCGGCGAATCAGCCCCTCTTCATCTCTCACCCTGCCCCAGGAAAGCCCCATGCGCGCCGTGAAGATTTCCCCCTCGATTCTCTCCGCCGATTTCGCCCGGCTGGGCGAGGAGGTCCGCGCGGTCGACGACGCCGGCGCCGACTACATCCACATCGACGTGATGGACGGCCATTTCGTGCCGAACCTCACCATCGGGCCGGGCGTGGTGAAGGCGCTGCGTCCGCACTCCGCCAAGGTCTTCGACGTCCACCTGATGATCTCGCCGGTGGATCTGTTCATTCCCGACTTCGCCAAGGCCGGCGCCGACATCATCACCGTCCATCCGGAGGCCGGCCCGCACCTGTACCGCACCATCCAACTGATCAAGTCGCTGGGCAAGAAGGCCGGCGTCTCGCTGAACCCGGCAACCCCGGTGGACGCGATCCAGCATGTGCTGGAGGATATCGACCTCGTGCTGGTGATGACGGTGAACCCCGGCTTCGGCGGCCAGAGCTTCATCAAGAGCCAGCTTCCGAAGATCCGCGACCTGCGCGCCCGCATCGACGCGCTCGGCAAGCAGATCGACCTTGAGGTGGACGGCGGCATCAACCCGGAAACCGCCCGTCTGGCGATCGAGGCCGGCGCCGACGTGCTGGTGGCCGGCACCGCCACCTTCACCGGTGGCCCGGACCAGTATGCCGCCAACATCCGCGCGCTGCGTTGAGCGATAAGCCCCAGTAAAACGCCAGCGGCCCCGCAGCGCCCTCCGGAGGGTGGCGATGCGGGGCCGCTTCGTTTCAGGCCGATCGGTTACCGAACGGCCGGCAGGCTTTCGTCAGCGTGTCGGCGGCGTATAGGGCGCACCGCCGTTCAGGCCGCGCGTGCTGTTGTTGCCTTCCGTCTGGGAACCGGTGCCGGAATAGCTCGACCCGGAATAGCTGGAACCCGAATTGCTGTAGCCGTAGGTCCCGGTGTTCGAGCCGTAGGTCCCGGTGCTGGACCCCGAATAGCCGCCGGCCGGCATCCGGTTTTCCATCCGCTGCTGTTCGGCCAGTTGGCGCTCGCCGATGCTCTCGCCCAACACCACGACCTTGCCGCCCTGCGCCGTGTCGGTCACCGGCAGGCCGCGCGCCGGCGCGGAGAGCGGCGGAACGCCGGTGGTCGTACCCATCGTATAGCTGGAGCCGGCCTGCGGCGTCGTCGCGGAACCGGCCACCTGAGCCATCGCGCCGGTCGACAGCAGAACGGCACCCACAGCGGTGAAAATGAAGGTCTTGTTCATCACGCATCTCCTAAACTTCGTCCGTGGCGGCACCGCAGTGCAGCGCCGGAAACGTGATGCGGAGAACATGGCCGGCCCTGGAAAGGTTCCCGGACGGGATTCGGATACCCAAAGGCGAGGCACCCTAAAAGATCACGCATCGGCGAGAACCAAATGCGTCCCTGCCCGTTATTGGGCATGGGAAGACGGTCCCGCAACGGAAGGGAAATCACCATGGGCATTCTCTGGACGATCATCATCGGCTTTCTCGCCGGCATCGTCGCCAAGTTCCTGATGCCGGGTCGCGATCCGGGCGGCTTCATCATCACCACCCTGCTGGGCATCGCCGGCGCCTTCGTCGCGACCTATCTGGGCGCCGCAGTCGGCTGGTATCGTCCGGGTGAAGGAGCTGGCTTCATCGGCGCCATCGTCGGCGCGATCATCATCCTCGCCATCTACCGCATGATCGCCGGCCGCCGGACGACGGTCTAAGGGACGGCAGCGGACCAGTTCGGCTTGCTCCAAAGCCGGACAAGAAAAAGGGACCACCGGACGGCCGGCGGTCCCTTTTTCTTGCGTCTTTTTTCCGCGCCGGATCGACGTCGTTACGCCAGCGCCACCGGCTGCGGCATGAAGATGGCGCGGGAGACGGCGGCCTGGATGCCGGCATTGGTGAAGGGCTTGCGGACGATCTGCCCCAGATGGCGGGCGTCGCGGGCCAGGATGTCGTCGTCGAAGGCGGTGACGAAGATGGTGCGCAGATCGCGGACGCGCTTCAGCCTCCTCGCGATCTCGATCCCGCTGCCGCCGTCGGCCAGCCGGACATCCAGCAGGGCCAGCGTCGGCTTCTCCGCCTTCATCAGGGCCAGCGCCTCCGGTTCGTTGCCGGCGGTCCCGCAGACGACATGCCCCATCTCGGCGACCAGCGCCCCCAGTTCCATCGCCAGGAGGGCGTTGTCCTCCACCACCATCACCCGCTGGACCATGGCGCCGCGCACCCGCGCACGGGCAGTCTTCAGCCTCTCGATCGCCTCACCCGGCCGCAGTTGCAGCACCTTCGCCGCCTGCGGCAGGCCGAGCCCTTCCAGCGCGGTCAGCAGATACAGGCGGCGGTCGGCCTCCGGCAGTTCGGCCAGGGCGCGTTCGATGGGGTGCGGCGAGGGAAGCGGCCGGCCGGCCGGACCGAAATCCTCCGAACGGTCGAACAACAGGTTCAGCAGCGCATACATCGGCAGCAACGCCCCGTCGCCGCCACGATCCAGACCGAAGCGCGACGGCGCCATCATGGCCGCCTCGACACAGCGGGTCACCAGCGCATCGCCACGGTCGGTCGTGCCGGTCAGCGCCCGCGCATAGCGGCGCAGCACCGGAACCACTTCGAACAATTCGCATTCGTAAACGAGCATACCCGTGACTCCGCTCCCCACCGGGAGTTGCCGCACTGGAATCGCGCCTCTCGATCCGTTCACCGGAGAAACGCGCCGGCCCTGTCGACTGGCATCAGCACAGGCCCGGTTTTGGAGATCGTCGCCTGGAGATCTTTGCTGGAGTTCATCCTTCGTTTCATTCGGATCGTATCATGGACAGCGCGTCGGTCGAATGGGAAATGGGGGTGCCGGCCGCCAATGCACGATCAGGCACTTGCGGTCGGGGTCGGCCGATCGACGGTAGGAAACCGGCAGAGCGGATAACGCTTACTTGGCGTTCTCGCGAAGCTGTCGGCTGCGCCATTGCCAGGGCTTTTCCACCTGCCCGGCCCACAGCCCCATGCGCTTGCTCTGGGCATAGGCTTCGCCCTTCTGATAGGCCGGCGACAGGCTGGCATATTGAAAGGCCCAACCGCGCGACACCATCGCCGCCCCCAGATCGACGCCGCGCACGCGGCATTCGCCCTTCTTCTCGCCGGTGCGGTCCTGTTCGGTGACGGTGCAGGTCACCTCCTCGCCCTTCACCATGTTGGCGAGCACGGCGGTGGCGACCTTGAAGCAGTCCAGTTCGTGACCGTAGCGGTTCCTGCATTTCTGCCCCGGATCCGGGGCGTCGATGCCCATCAGCCGGACGGCCGTGCCGTTGATGGTCAGCAGGTCGCCCTCCACCGCCATGGCGGTGCCCTTGATGGTCTGGTCCGGCGTGTTGGCAATGGGGCCGCGCCCCTTGGCCGCCTGATTCGTCTGCGCCGCGGCCGGTCCCGCCAGGACGAGCGAAACCGCCAGCAGCAGCCCAACGACCGGCATTCTTCCCGGCATCCGCATCGCCTTAGAACAGGCTCGGCTGGTCATCGTCGGACTTGCTGCCCTTCACCTTGGCCGGAGCCGTCTCCTGCGGCGGATCGAGGCAGGAACAGTCGTCGTTGCGCACGCTGTTCACCTTCGGCCCCACCGGCACCACGTCCAGCCACTCCTCCGGCGCCGAACGGATCAGCCCCTCCAGCACCGGCAACGGGGTCGCCGGATCCAGCCATGTGTCCCAATCGGCGGGGTCGAGCACCACCGGCATGCGGTCGTGCAGGAAGGACAGCGTCGCGTTGGTCGCCGTCGTCACCACCGTGGCGGTTTCCAGCGGCGGGTCGAGCGGCGGCGCGCCCTTCGGCCCGCGCCAGCGCTCCCACAATCCGGCCAGCGCGAACAGGCCGCGGTCGCGGCGGCGGATGACATGGCCCTGCTTGCGCGGCTTCGCCCCCTCCCCCACGCTGGTCCATTCATAGAATCCGTCCAGCGGGACCAGACAGCGGCGCTTGCGGAAGGCATCGCGGAAGGCCGGCTTGTCGGCCACCGATTCGCCGCGCGCATTGATCATCCGCCCACCGATGGACGGATCGTCGGCCCAGGGCGGCACCAGCCCCCAACGGACCATCGCCAGATGGCGGCCGTCCTCCTCGCGACGGATGACGGGGATGTCCTGCGTCGGGGCGATATTCCACCGCGGCATCAGGTTCGGCCGTTCGGGCACGCCGAAGAGGCGCTGGACCTCGCTGACCGGGGTGGTGAGAAGCATGCGTCCACACATGCCCCGAATATGGCCCTCGGAGGCCCGTCGCGCCAGCCGTTTGCCCCTGTTCTTACGCTATGGCGTTCACACACCTCAGCGTCATGTAAAGCATTGAAAAAAATGTTTATCGGCCGTCATTCCCGCGAAGGCGGGAATCCAGCCTTTGCAAGCACTTGCGCTGGAAAAGCTGGATCCCCGCCTTCGCGGGGATGACGGAAAGTTCTATTATTTCCAGTTAGTTAGCACTTATTGAAAATGTGTGAATGCCATGGCGTCCTTGCGGGCTTAGCCGACAATCCTTGCAGCGGACAACCGTCACCCATGTCGCCCGTCGGGGTTTCCCTGACGCTTAAGCCGGCCTATCTTCGCGGGGCACAACAATCGCATCGAACCGGAAGGCGGGAGTTCACCCATGAAGTTCGGCATCGGACAGGCGGTTCCGCGCACCGAAGACGCCCGGCTGCTGACCGGCGGCGGCCGCTACACCGACGACGTGTCCCTCCCCGGACAGGCCTATGCGGCCTTCGTCCGCTCGCCCCACGCCTTCGCCGCCGTCGGCGCCATCGACACGTCCGACGCGCTGGCCCAGCCCGGCGTGCTGGCGGTCTACACCATCGCCGATCTCGACGCCGAGAATGTCGGCATGATTCCCTGTCAGGCGGTGCTGAAGCAGCGCGACGGGTCGAACTATGTCCGTACGCCGCGCCCGGCGCTGGTTCGCGGCTTCGCCCGCCATGTCGGCGATCCGGTCGCCATGGTGGTGGCCGAAACGCTGGAGGCGGCGCGCGAGGCCGCCGAACTGGTGATGGTCGATTACGAGGACCGCGAGCCCGTCACCGGCACGCTGGAGGCGCTGGAGCCCGGCCGCCCGCTGGTGTGGGACGGGGCGCCGAACAACCTCTGCTTCGACTGGGACACTGGCGACGAGGCGGCGGTGGAGGCCGCGCTCTCCGGCGCCCATCGTGTCGTCGAGCTGGAACTGGTCAACAACCGCGTCGTCGCCAACCCGATGGAAGGCCGCGCCTGCGTCGCCGGCGTCGAATCGGGTGCCGACGGCGGCCCCGGCCGTCTGCTGATCTACGTCACCAGCCAGGGCGTCCACGGCCTGCAGAAGCAGTTCGCAAAGATCCTGAACGAGCCCGACTCCCGCATTCGCGTGCTGACCACCGATGTCGGCGGCGGCTTCGGCATGAAGCTGTTCAACTACCCGGAATATGTCGCCTGCCTGTTCGCCGCCCGCCGGCTGAACCGCGCGGTGAAATGGGCCGCCGACCGGATCGAGGGCTTCATCAGCGACGACCACGGCCGCGACCATGTCAGCAAGGCGCGCCTCGCGCTCGACGCCGACGGCCATTTCCTGGGGCTGCGGGTCGATACCGTTGCCAACCTCGGCGCCTATCTGTCCAACTACGGCCCCTTCATCCCGACCGATGCCGGATCGGCGATGCTCGTCGGCTCTTATAAGACGCCAGCGGTCTATGTGCGGGTGAAGGGCGTCTTCACCAACACCCAGCCTGTGGACGCCTATCGCGGTGCCGGCCGGCCGGAAGCCGCCTATCTGCTGGAACGGCTGATCGACCATGCCGGCCGCGTCACCGGCCTCGGCCCGGCGGAGATCCGGCGGCGCAACTTCATCCCGCCGACCGCCATGCCCTATGCCACGCCGATGGGGCAGGTCTATGACACCGGCGAGTTCGTCCAGAATCTGGAGGACGGCCTGATCCTCGCCGACATGGCCGGTCTGCCCGCCCGCAAGGCCGAAGCCAAGGCCCGCGGCAAGCTGCGCGGCGCCGGCCTGTCCACCTACATCGAAGCCTGTTCGGGCGGCGGGCCGGAGCAGGCGACCGTCCAGGTCAACGGCGACGGCAAGGTGGTGCTGATGATCGGCACCCAGACCAACGGCCAGGGCCACGAGACCGCCTACAAGCAGATCCTCGCCGACCGGCTTGGCGTTCCGCCGGAGGATGTGGAGGTGGTGCAGGGCGACACCGACCGTGTCAGCTGGGGCTCCGGCACCGGCGGCTCGCGCTCCGTCCCGGTCGGCGGTTCGGCGCTGGCGGAGGGTGCGGCCAAGGTGGTGAAGGCCGCGACCAGTGTCGCCGCCGACCTGTTGGAAACCGCCGAGGTGGACGTTGAGTTTGCCGACGGCCGCTTCACCATCGTCGGCACCGACCGCTCGGTGTCGCTGAAGGAGGTGGCAGCCAAGGCGGCGGCGGGCGGCACCGGCGGCATCGCCTTCTCGGAGATGGCGCGCTGGACCCCGCCGGCCAGCACCTTCCCCAACGGCTGCCACATCGCGGAGGTGGAGATCGACCCCGCCACCGGCATCGTCGAGGTGCTGCGCTACAGCGTCGTCGATGATTTCGGCACGGTCATCAACCCGATGCTGGTGATCGGCCAGATCCATGGCGGCGTGGCGCAGGGGCTGGGTCAGGCGCTGCAGGAGCGAGTGGTGTTCGACCCCGACAGCGGACAGCTGCTGTCCGGCTCCTTCATGGACTACCAGATGCCGCGCGCGGTCGACATGCCGCCGATCGAGGTGAAGCTGAACAGCGTGCCCAGCACCACCAACATGCTGGGCATGAAGGGCGCCGGCGAGGCCGGGGCCATCGGCGCGCCGCCGGCCATCATCAATGCGGTGGTCGATGCGCTGTCCGACCTCGGCATCACCCACATCGACATGCCGGCGACGCCGGAATCGGTGTGGACGGCAATCCGTAAGGCCGAAACCCGAATGGCAGCGGAATAGGGGAAAGTCCTAGTCGGAAGGTGTGGCAATTGCCACACCTCCGTCGGATGAAATCCATGGCATTGTTCCTTACCTAAAGGTGGAAGCTCTCGATCCGACAGAGGTAAGGCAATGGCGTTCGGTGACGGTGGGTGCGGCGGTCAATGTACGGACCGTCTCGATCTGGATTTCACGATGGCGTTCCAGCCCATCGTCGATGTCGCCAACGGCGGCGTCTGGGCGCATGAGGCGCTGGTGCGCGGCACCGAGGGCCAGGGGGCCGGCTGGGTGCTGGGCCAGGTGACCGACGCCACCCGCTACGCCTTCGACCAGTCCTGCCGAATCAAGGCCATCGAGCTGGCCTCCTCCCTGCCGATGAACGGCGCCCGCCTGTCGATCAACTTCCTGCCCAACGCCGTCTACAAGGCGGAGGCCTGCATCAGGGCGACGCTCGCCGCCGCCCGGCGCACCGGCTTCCCCACCGACCGCATCATCTTCGAAGTGACGGAGAACGAGCGGGTGGTGGACCACGACCACCTGAAAAGCATCTTCAACGAATACAAGCGCCAGGGCTTCCTGACCGCCATCGACGATTTCGGCTCCGGCTATTCCGGCCTGAACCTGCTGGCCGAATTCCAGCCCGACATCATCAAGCTGGACATGGAGCTGACCCGCAACATCGACAGCGAGCGGGCCCGGCGCAGCATCGTCAAGGCGATCCTCGCGGTGTGCGAGGACCTCGCCATCACCCCCATCGCCGAGGGCATCGAGACCGCCGACGAGGCCAAGACCCTGCGCGACCTGGGCGTGAATCTGATGCAGGGCTACCTGTTCGCCAAGCCGGCGTTCCAGTCGGTGGTGACCGCCCCGGAAATGGCGGGACTGGCAGCCTAGCGTCGAACCGGCGCGGTCATGTAGCTCATCCCGCCGCCATAGCTCGCCAGCTTGGCCGCCAGCGCCGGCCCGCCACCTTCGTACGGTGCGAAGCCGACGCGGTCCCAATAGCTCCGCGCCCCCGGCGTCGAGGTCAGCGCAAGCCACCGCCACCCCTCCCGCGCCGCCAGCCCAAGGGCATAGCCCAGCACCGCCGCCCCCAGCCCGGTGCCGCGCGCCTCCGGCAGCAGGGCGATGTCGTGCAGATAGAGGCAGTCCGCATCCGCCGGCAGCCCGCCCAGCGGCGTGTCGAGCGGCGGCGGCACCCCCAGCCTGCCCGGATGCATGACGCCGTAGCCGATGGCCTCGCCGCGGCATTCCGCCACACGGCAGCCGGCGGGATAGAGCGCCAGCCTCTCCTCGAACACGCCGCGTTCCTCCGGATAGTCCGGATGAACGATGTCCGCGATGGCCAGGATCCGGTCCAGATCGGCCGCGGTCATAGCACGCCATAGGGCCGATGCGCCGTGGCCGTCCGGCCGCCCGATGTCCGACAATTCCCCGGCCGTCATCCGCCTTCTCCGTTCCACACCCGTTCAAGAGCTTCCGGCCCGCCTTCGGGCAGGATATGCTGACTCTTCATACCATAGGGAGATTACCCCATGCCCGATGCCGCTGTGGCGAGCCTGCTGCCGACGGTCCGCACCATCGCCCACGAGGCCGGTCAGGTCATCCTGCGCTTCTACAACGACGGTATCGATGTCGCCACCAAGGTCGACGGCAGCCCCGTCACGCAGGCCGACCAGGCGGCGGAAGCGGTGATCGTCCCGGCGCTGCACCACCTGCTGCCGGGCGTGCCCGTCGTCGCGGAGGAGGCGATGGCCGCCGGCCACAAGCCCGACATCTCCGGGGGCCGCTTCTGGCTGGTCGATCCGCTCGACGGCACCAAGGAATTCATCTCCCGCAACGGCGAGTTCACGGTGAACATCGCCCTGATCGAGAATGGCGTTCCTGTCCTCGGCGTCGTCTATGCCCCCGCCACCGGCGATATGTACACCGCAGCCGGCCCCGGCACCGCCGTCCACTGCGCGGAGGGCCGCCACGACCATCCCATCGCCGTCCGCAACCCGCCGCCCGACGGGCTGACCGTGGTCGCCAGCCGCTCCCACGGCAGCGGTTCGGTGCTGGAGGATTTCCTCGGCAAATATACCGTGAAGGACCGGGTGTCCTGCGGCAGCTCGCTGAAATTCTGCACGGTGGCGAGCGGCAAGGCCGACCTCTATCCCCGCTTCGGACCGACCAGCGAATGGGACACCGCCGCCGGCCATGCCGTGCTGATCGGCGCCGGCGGCCGGGTGGAGCAGCCGGACGGCTCGCCGCTGGTCTATGGCAAGGACGACATCCTCAACCCGCACTTCGTCGCCTACGGCTGGAAATGACCTCTTCCCTGTCGTGCCTGGGTGAGGCGGCGACCGCGGTGCTGACCACCGCGGCGCCGCTGGAGAAAGTGCGCCTGACCCGCCTGCATGCCGCCGCCTGGCGCGACGGCCTGCTGTCGCCCGCCGTGCCGGCCCCGCCGCCCGACCGCCCGTCCCGTCCCGACCGGCCGGAGCTGAAGCTGCCGCGCGACATGCCCAAGCGCGGGCGCGGCGGCAGCGCGCAGAACCGCATCGCCCTGCTACACGCGCTGGCCCATATCGAGCTGAACGCCATCGACCTCGCCTGGGACATCGTCGCCCGATTCGCGCCCTTCGGCCTGCCGAAGGGCTTCACCGACGACTGGATCCAGGTGGCCGACGACGAGGCGCGGCATTTCCAGATGCTGGAGACCCGGTTGAACGAATTGGGCTCCTCCTACGGCGACCTGCCGGCCCATGACGGGCTGTGGCAGGCGGCGACGGAGACCGCCCACGACCTCGCCGCCCGTCTGGCTGTGGTGCCGATGGTGCTGGAGGCGCGCGGCCTGGACGTCACGCCAGAGACCGTGCGCCGCCTGCGCGACTTCGGCGATTCAGAGAGCGCCGACCTGCTCCAGACCATCCATGACGAGGAAATCAGCCACGTCGCCGCCGGCCGGCGCTGGTTCGTCCATCTCTGCGCCGAGCGCGGAGCGGAACCGGTCGCCCTCTGGCAGGAACTGGTCGGCCGTCATTTCCGCGGCGGATTGAAGCGCCCTTTCAATGTCGGCAGCCGGAAACTCGCCGGCTTCGGCCCGGAATATTACGAGCCGATCACTCCCGAAATTGACCGCAAGCCGGAAACCCGGTAAGGCGCTGGACATCATGGCCGTATACACCGAAGTCACCGACGAGGATCTCAGCACCTTCGCCGCCCAGTACGATCTGGGCGTGGTGCTGTCGTGCAAGGGCATCGCGGAGGGGGTGGAGAATTCCAACTTCCTGCTGGTGACCGAACGCGGACCCTACATCCTGACGCTCTATGAAAAGCGCACGCGGAAGGAGGATCTGCCCTTCTTCCTCGGCCTGATGGAGCATCTGGCGGAGAAGGGCATCGCCTGCCCGCTTCCGGTGGCGGGACGCGACGGCGTGGCGCTGCGCGAGCTGTGCGGCCGTCCGGCGGTGATCGTCACCTTCCTGGCCGGTATGTGGCCGCGCCGGATCACGCCGCAGCATTGCGCCCAGCTGGGCGAGGCCTTGGCCCGCCTGCATCTGGCGGTCGGCGATTTCCGCATGGAACGGCCGAACGCGCTGGCCCTGCCCGGCTGGAAGGACCTGTTCGCGAAGTCCGCCGAACGCGCCGACGAGGTTGCCCCCGGCCTGCGTTCGACGCTGGAGACCGAACTGGCGGCGCTGGAGACCAACTGGCCGGTCGGCTTGCCGGCCGGCGTTATCCATGCCGACCTGTTCCCGGACAACGTCTTTTTCCGTGGCGACAGCCTGTCCGGCCTGATCGACTTCTATTTCGCCTGCAACGACTTCTTCGTCTACGACGTGGCGATCTGCATCAACGCGTGGTGCTTCGAGATCGACGGATCGTTCAATGCCACCAAGGCGCGGCTGCTGCTGTCCAACTACCGCAAGGTCCGTCCTCTGTCGCGCGCGGAGCTGGACGCCCTGCCCTGGCTCTGCCGCGGCAGCGCCATGCGCTTCCTGCTGACCCGCCTCTATGACTGGCTGAACCACCCGCCGGGCGCCTTCGTGCGCCCGAAGGACCCGCTGGAATATCTGCGCAAGCTGCGTTTCCACCAGTCGGTCCGCGGCCTGGGCGACTATTTCCTCGACGATTCCGACGCAGGCGGGCAATGACCGACGACTCCACGGCAACCGAATCCGGCCGCAAGACCGTCGACATTTTCACCGACGGCGCCTGCAGCGGCAATCCCGGCCCCGGCGGCTGGGGCGCCATCCTGCGCTATGGCGAGGTGGAGAAGGAACTGTATGGCGGCGAACCGGCGACCACCAACAACCGCATGGAGCTGATGGCCGCCATCATGGCGCTGGAGGCGTTGAAGAAGCCGGTGACCGTCCGCCTCTTCACCGACAGCGAATATGTGAAGAACGGCATCACCAAATGGATCCATGGCTGGAAGGCCAAGGGTTGGCTGACCGCCGACAGGAAGCCGGTGAAGAACGTCGATTTGTGGCAGCGCCTGGAAGAGGCGAAGCGGCAGCACGAGATCGAATTCCACTGGGTCCGCGGCCACGCCGGCCACCCGGAAAACGAGCGCGCTGACGAACTGGCGCGCCGCGGCGTGGCCGACGTGCGGGCGCAGGGCTGAACGAATCACACGACAGGCTGGAACGCGCACACAAATGTGCGCTATGGTTGTGACGGTGACAGCCCCTAACGTCAGGGAAGCCGCAGCATGGCCGACAACGCCGACCTCGGTCTGTTGATGGAACGGGTCAACGAGATGATTGCCGGTCAGCGGCGCATTCAGGACGATCTGACCAGCCTGCGCGGCGATGTTTCCTGGCTGAAGCAGAATGCCGCGACCCGCAGCATGATGCTGGCGCAAACCGAAGTCATGAGCCAGTTCGACAGCGTTCTGGCGACCCTTGACGGCCGGATGGCGACCATAGAGGCCAAGCTGGCGATTTGACCGGCCAACCGAGAAGAAACGCCGCGCGGAGGCCCCCCCCGCGCGGCATTCCAAAAACTCAAACCTTCTCCAGCACCGCTTCGGCCGACGACACCTCGAACTTGCCGGGGGCTTCGACGGCGACGTGCGTCACCTTGCCGTCCTCCGCCACCAGGGCGAAGCGCTGGCCGCGGGTGCCAAGGCCGTGGGCGGAGCCGTCCATGGTCAGGCCAAGGGCCGTGGTGAAGGTGGCGTTGCCGTCCGGCAGCATGGCGACCTTGTCGCCGACGCCGCCCTTGTCACCCCAGGCGCGCATCACGAACGGGTCGTTGACGGCGAGGCAGATGATGCTGTCGACGCCCTTGGCCTTCAGCGCGTCGGCCTGCTGGACGAAGCCCGGCAGATGCTTGGCGGAGCAGGTCGGGGTGAAGGCGCCGGGGACGGAGAACAGGACGACCTTCTTGCCCTTGAACAGCTCGTCCGTCGTCACTTCCTGCATGCCGTTGTCGGTCAGCCACTTCAGCGTGACGGACGGGATGGTATCGCCAACCTGGATGCTCATCGTCTCTAACCCTTCCGATTTTATGGGTCTGACCCGTTTTTCGGGTTCGACCGGACCCTCGTTGCGGAGCCCGGCCCTGCATCCCTTCTATCCCCCGCGACCGATGGCCGCAAGGCGCGGTTGGCTCAATTCCACGGCCCGGCTCACGCCTTCTTCACGAACTCCGACTTCAGGTTCATGGCGCCGATGCCGTCGATCTTGCAGGCGATGTTGTGGCCGTCCGCCCCGTCGGTCAGGCGGATGTTCTTCACCTTGGTTCCGCCCTTGACCACCAGGGACGATCCCTTGACCTTCAGGTCCTTGATGACCGTGACGCTGTCGCCGTCGCTCAGCATGTTGCCGTTGGCGTCGCGCACGCCTTGTCCCGCCTCGGCATCCGTCGCGGCGGCGGCCGTGTCAGGGTTCCATTCATGGCCGCAGTCGGGGCAGTTCCACAGGCTGCCGTCGTTATAGGCGTTCTCGGAGCCGCACTGCGGGCAGTTGATCTGATCGTCCATCATCGTCCTCATGGCACGGGAAAGGATCCCGGAGCCGCCCTGTTACCGCAGAATAGCCGCAACGGCCATAGGCCTTTTCCGGGCCACGCTCAGGACGACTTGCCCGCCACCGTCCCCGCCGCCGTCCCCGCCGCCTTGCTCAAAGCCTCCAGCACCACGCCATCGCTCAGCAGTTCCGGCAGGGCGATGCCGTCCGGCGCGCCGGGGCCGTAGACGATGTTGAAGGGGATGCCGTAGCGGCCATGGTCGGACAGGTACTTTGCGATCACCGCGTCCGGCCGGGTCCAGTCGGCGCGCATCGCCACCACGCCCTTGTCCTCCAACCGCTCGGCGACCTCGCCGCGGTTCAGCACCAGCTTCTTGTTGGCCTGACAGGTGATGCACCAGTCGGCGGTGACGTCGACGAAGACGGTGCGGCCGGCGGCGACATGCTCGCGGATCGTCGATTCGACGAAGGGCACCCAGCGGGTCTTGCTGTCGCTGACCATCGGCGCCGCACCGGCCGACGGGCCGACCGCCGCCGGCATGGCGAAGGCGGCGACCGCCAGCACACCCGCCAGCGCCGGCCCGGCGATCCGCGCCGCGCCGCGGGCGCTCCGCCCGACCCACAGCGCCAGCACCAGCGCCGCCATCAGCAACCCAACGGTGGCGGCAGCCACCTCGCCGATCTGCGCCGTCAGCACCGACAGCAGCCAAACCACCGTCAGCAGCAGCGCGAAGCCCAGGACCGTCTTCAGCTTGGCCATCCAGCGTCCCGGCCGCGGCAGCCAACCGGCCACCCGCGGCCATGCCGCCACCGCCAGATAGGGCAGCGCCAACCCGACGCCCAGCGTCGCGAAGATCGCATAAATCTCCACCGGCCCCTTGGACAGCGCGAATCCGACCGCCGTGCCCAGGAACGGCGCCGAACAGGGGGTCGCCAGCAGGGTCGCGAACATGCCGGTGGCGAACGGCCCGGCCAGCCCGTCGCCGCCCAGCCGATCCGCCAGCGCACGCGGCAGCGGCACCTCGAACAGCCCCCACAGATTGGCGGAGAACAGCGTGACCAGCACGACCATGAAGACCAGGAACAGCGGCTGCTGGAACTGGATGCCCCAGCCGACCGCCCCGCCCGCCGCCTTGATGCCGACCAGCACCGAGGCCATCAGCAGGAAGGAGGTCAGGATTCCGGCCGCGCTCGCCAGGAACCCGGCGCGCACCGCGGCCGGCGCCCGTCCGCCATGCTTGACCACCGACATCAGCTTCAGCGACAGCACCGGCAGCACGCAGGGCATCAGGTTCAGGATTAGCCCGCCCAGCAGCGCCACCCCCAGCATCGCTGCCAGCCCGACGCTGCCGGCAGTCGGCGCGGCGCCACCGGCCGACGTCATCGCCGAGGCCGTCACCGGCGCCTCGACCGCCTTGTCGCCGTCGACCAGGGTCAGGGTCATCGCCCGCCCGGCCAGATCCAGCCCCGGCTGCGGATCGGTCACCGTCAGGGTCAGGCGGACATGGCGGTCATTGTCGGAAAAAACCGTCTTGGGGGCGGAGAAGGTCAGGGCCGGATCGGTCTCCACGAACAGATCGGGGGTGACGAAGCCGTCGGCGGCGGTCGCCTCCACCTCCAGCGAAGCCCCCTCGCCGCGCACGGAATCGATGCGCAGCAGCCCGTTCGGCCCCTTCGGCACCAGCGCCTGCGCGCGGGCCACGTCGTTGGCGACCTCGCTGGGCTCCGCCGGCCCGGCCGGCAGCGCCAGCGCAAGGTCGAGCGTCTGCGGCACGCAGATCTCCGAACAGACCAGCAGTTCGGCGGTCAGCGCCAGATCGACAGGCTTGCCGGGCGTGGCCGGCGCCCCCTGGATCGGAAACAGGACGGCGGTGTCATATCCCGCCGTCTCGAAGCCCAGGACGGAAAAGCGGTGCGGCGCCGGATAGGACAGAGTCGCCCCGTTGAGGTTGGCGGAGCGGCTCCAGTCCAGGCGCGGTGCGAATCCGGCATCGCCGGGGGAGCGCCAATAGGTCTTCCACCCCGGCTCCATCCGCAGTTCCAGCCCCAGCGGCAGCGCCGTCAGGTCACCGGTCCCCCGCACCGCGGACACCAGCCGCGCCTCCACCGGCCCGGCCTTCGTCCAGGCACCGATCCCGTCCCCTGCACCATTCTCCTGGGCAAAAGCAGGTAGGCCGCCGCCGGCCAGCACGGCCAGAAGCAGCAGGAGGGTGAGGGCATGTCTTTTCATCGCGCGCACTGTTCTCTTCCCTGGAAGGGGCGCATCGGCGTCCCCGACACCCTATATGATAGCCCATATAATGGTGACAAAGCTCGGCCGGTGCTGTCACACTCCGGTGAAAGCGTCGCCAGAGCGCCAACCACAACCGACCGTAGGGACGGGGGCGGTCTTCCGCACCGAACCGACGACAAGGATAATCGCCCATGCCGCGCCTGACCAAGTCTCAGGACTCCAAGACCACGGAATCGCTGACCGGCCAGCTGCTGATCGCCATGCCCGGAATGGAGGACCCGCGTTTCCAGCGTACGGTCATCTATGTCTGCGCTCACAATGAAGACGGCGCAATGGGTCTGGTGGTGAACCGGCTGTTCGGGTCGATCACGTTCGAGGATCTGCTGGAACAGCTCGACATGGACATCCCGCAGCCGACTCACAACCTGCCGGTGCATTATGGCGGTCCGGTCGAGTCGGGCCGCGGCTTTGTCCTGCACTCCACCGATTATGTCCGCGACGGCACGCTGGTGGTGAACGACGATGTGGCGCTGACGGCGACCATCGACATCCTGCGCGCCATTTCCGAAGACCGCGGCCCGCGCCGCAACCTTCTGCTGCTCGGCTATGCCGGCTGGGGTCCGGGGCAACTCGATGCCGAATTCCAGGCCAACGGCTGGCTGAACGTGCCCTGCGACGAAAAGCTGCTGTTCGACACCGACCTGGACGCCAAATGGGAACGCGCCATCGGCAAGCTGGGCGTCAGCGTCTCCATGCTGTCGGGCGAGGCCGGGCACGCCTGAGCGCGCCCGACTTTCCTACTCCGCCCACCGCGCCGCTGCAGCGTCGTCGCTTTCCTTCGCCTCGACCCAGCGTTCGCCCTCCGGCGTCGCTTCCAGTTTCCAGAATGGTGCCTTGGTCTTCAGCCAATCCATCAGGAAGCGGCAGGACTCGAACGCGGCGTCGCGGTGGGCCGACGCCGTGGCCACCATCACGATGCGGTCGCCCGGCTCCAGCCGGCCGTAACGGTGGATCACCAGCACGTCGTCCAGCGGCCAGCGGCGGCGCGCCTCGCCCTCGATGGCTTCAAGCTGCTTCTCGGTCATGCCGGGATAATGCTCCAGCGTCATGGCGCTGACCGCAGCACCGCCGGCGATGTCGCGCACCAGCCCGACGAACATCGCCACCCCGCCGATGCTGGTTCGGCCGGCGGTGAAGGCGGCATATTCGGAGCCGACGTCGAAATCCCCGGCCTGGACGCGGATCGTCATGCCGTCAGCCCCCCGTCACCGGCGGGAACAGCGCAATCTCGTCGGTCGCGGAGATCGGGTGGTCGTAGGGCACATGCTCCTGGTTCACCGCCACCTTGACCAATTTGCTGTTGGCCAGCGCCTCGGCATGGCGGGGGCTGCGGGTCTTCAGCCACTCGACCAGAGCACCGGCCGTGGTCACCTCCGCCGGCAATTCCACGGTCTCGGTAGGCACGCCGATCTTGCTGCGCAGCCAGGCGAAATAGAGAATCTTCATCACGCGACCTCTACAGAAATTCTTTGAAAGGCAGGAAATCGATGGTCATGCCGGGCTCGACCCCGGCCAGATCCTCCGGCAACTCGATCAGGCCCTCGGACTCCACCAGCGACGACAATACACCGGCGCCGTCGCGCGGGTATTTGGATGCCAACAGCGCGCCATCCTCGCCGCGGGCCAGCGACCCGCGCAGGAACTCGCGCCGTCCCGGCTTCTTCTTGTGGGCGAAGGCTGCGCGCACCGGAATCGCCCGCGGCCTCTCGTCCGCCGCTCCCATCAGCCGCAGCAGGATCGGCCGGGCGATCCGCAGGAAGGTCACCACCACCGCCACCGGATTGCCCGGCAGCCCGACGAACACCGCGCCACGTACGCGGCCCAGCGCCACCGGCCGACCCGGCTTGATCGCCAGTCGCCAGAAATCCAGCCGCCCATTCGCCTCGACCGCCGGCTTGACGTGATCCTCCTCCCCGGTGGACATGCCGCCGGAGGTGATCAGCGCGTCATGGCTCATCGCCGCCTCCGCCAGCGCATCGCGGATCGTCTCGAACCGGTCGGGCAGGATGCCGAGGTCGGTGACGGCACAGCCCAGCCGGGTCAGCAGCGCGATCAGGGCGAAGCGGTTCGCGTCATAGACGGCGCCGGGCTCCAGCGCCTGCCCCGGCTGGCGCAACTCGTCGCCGGTCGAGAACACCGCCACCCGCAGGCGGCAGCGCACAGTCAGCACCGCATGACCGAGCGACGCGGCAAGCGCGATGTCCTCCGGCCGCAGGCGACGTCCGGCGGCCAGCACCACCGATCCTCCGCGCACATCCTCGCCCGCCAGCCGCCGGTTGACACCGCGGCGGATACCCGCAGGCAGGGTGACGGTGGCGCCGCATTCAGTGCTGACGCCGCGGCAATCCTCCTGCATGAACACGGTGTCCATGCCCGCCGGCATCGGCGCGCCGGTGAAGATGCGCACCGCCTCCCCGCGCACCGCCGGCCGGCCCATCCATTGCCCGGCGGCGACCCGCGCCGTCACCGGCAGCACGGTAGGGCCATCGGCGGCGAGATCGTCGAAGAACACGGCATAGCCGTCCACAGCGGCGTTGTCGTGCGGCGGCACGTTGAAGGGCGCCACCACATCCGCGGCCAGCACCCGGCCGAGCGCGTCCGACAGCGGCACGGTCTCCGTCGCCGTCACCGGCCCGACCCGTCCGGCCAGCAGCGCCAGCGCCGGCTCCACCGCCATCATCGGCCCGCCGAAGGCGAAGCAATCATTGTCCAGTTGCACCATGGCGGCCACTCTAGTCCGTCGCGGCGTCCGCTGCGAAGAGGGAAAAGGCGTCCTTTCCGGGAGGTGGCATTCAGGCGCCGAACAGGCCGGGGATCTCCTCCACCCGCGTCAGCAGCCGGTCCGGCCGCCGCGCCGCCAGCGCATCCGCGCGCGCATAGCCCCAGGCGACGGCGGCGCAACCCATGCCCAGCTTCCGCGCGGCGTCGATGTCGCGCACCTCGTCGCCGATGCCGACGGCAAGCTCCGCCGGAACGCCAGCCGCACGCAGCACCTTGCGGAACTTCGCCGCCTTGCCGAACAGCGAGGCGCCGCAACCATAATGCGCCACCCGCCCGGCCGTCTCCGCTCCCAGGATGTTGCGGATGTTCTCCACCGAGTTCGAACTGACGACGGCGACGGCCACGCCCATACCGTTCAACGCCCGCAGCATCTCAGGCACGCCGTCGAACAGCCGGATCCCGTCGATGTCGCGCGCCATCAGCTGCCGCATATGGTTGGCGATGAAGGGCAGCTTCCAGCCCGGCACCCGCAGGTGCCGCATGATCTGCCGCGCATCATAGCCGCGCAACCGCTCCACCTCGTCCGCCCGCACCCGGTTGAAGCCATAGCGGTCGGCGACTCCGTTCAGAACGCCGATGAACCAGGGGAAGCTGTCGGCCAGCGTGCCATCGAAATCGAAGACGGCGAGCCGATAGCCGCGGCGATCGAGCACCTGCGGCATGCGGGAAGGTACGGTGTCCATAGTGTCCCGTGATGCCCTATAGATGCGATCCTGTGGACCGCCATTCCTAGCATCATGGCGAAGAAGATTGACACCCCTCTTCAAAGTCATAGATCACGCGACTTCCGCTCTCCCGATAAGTTCCACAGTACCATAGACACACACGGAAGGGAGGAGGCGAATTGTGAATTCGTCGTTGAAAGGCGACGTAAACACCATTGCGGCGTCGGATCAACATCGTCCCTTCTTCGGCACCATGCTGCAAATGATCGGTGGGATCGACCGGCTTTTGCCGCAAAGACTCTTCGATCTCATCGACAATGGGATTCAGTGAGGCCGGCAATGCAGAACGTTCGAGCGAAAAATCCCGCCCATAATCGATTACGGCCGCAGCCTGAGCTTTGGATGAACTGGGACGCCAAGCCACGATCGATCAACCCTTGGGGCTTCGCGTCCAATATGAATCCCCCATCGCCGCAGCATTCGCCGCGAGGCGGGTCATCAGCTCTTGAAATTTCTGTTGCTGACGGCGTGTCCGCTCCGCCTCCGCCTCAGGCGTAAGGTCGGCTTCCTCGGAGACGCGCGGCTTGTTCGTCGGTTCCATAACCAACTCCAGCATGGCTGCGCTACCTCCAATGTTCGTCTGAAAGGGGCGAGAGTCAACCGCGGCTGACCCTTATTCAGACGAAAGCAATAACCTGAAGTCGTCTGCGGGTAAAGAGAAATGTCCGAATTGGAGAATTCCATCCACAGAAACACCCGTGCCAGCTGCGCTCACCCCAACCCACACCGCTCCACCACGAACGCTGCAACTGCCTCGGCATCGTTCAGGTTGAGCACCGGCACCGGACAGCCCGGTACCACGCCGTCGCTGGCGACCGCGACGATGGTGGGATCGTCGGGCGCGATCAGCGCCTTGTCCACCTCGGCCCGCCAGACCTCGATCTTCTCGTGGCGGTCGCGCTTGAAGCCCTCGACCAGCAGCAAATCGACCGGCGCAACCTTGGTCACCAATTGGTCCAGCGTCAACTCCGGCTCGCCGTCGCGCAGTTCGTGCATCAGCGCCCAGCGGCGGGGGGAGCTGACCAGCACCTCCGTGGCGCCGGCCATGCGGTGGTTGTGGCTGTCCTTGCCGGGATGATCGATGTCGAAGCCCTTGTGGGCATGCTTGACCGTCGACACGCGCAGCCCCCGCGCCGTCAGCGCCGGGATCAGCCGAACCATCAGCGAGGTCTTGCCGCTGCCGCTCCAGCCGGTAAGGCCAAAAATCTTCATGTCGGAAACTCTCAACCGGCGCTGCGGGCGGAACGGGCGGTGCCGGGCTTCGCCGGCTGCTCCGCCATCATGTGGGTCAGCCCGGCGCGCATGTAATCCCACCCGGTGTAGAAGGTCAGCGCCGCGGCGATCCACAGCCCGACCGTACCGATGAAGGTCACCGGCAGTTCCGCCGGACCATAATCGCCGACGATCAGGAAGCCCAGCGCGATCATCTGGATCGTCGTCTTCCATTTCGCCAGCCATGTCACCGGCACGCCGACATGCAACCCGGCCAGATACTCGCGCAGACCCGACACCAGCACCTCGCGCAGCAGAATCACCACCGCCGGCAGGATCGACAGACCGGTCAGCCGGTGGAACCCCGCCAGCATGATCAGGGTCGCCGCCACCAGCAACTTGTCGGCGATCGGGTCCAGGAACTTGCCGATCACGCTTTCCTGCGCCCAGGCACGCGCCAGATAGCCATCGAACCAGTCGGTGATGCAGGCGGCGGCATAGAGCGAGCAGGCGGTATAGGCCGCCCATGCCTCCGGCACATAGAACAGCCCGACCACCACCGGGATCACCGCGATGCGCGACAGGGTCAGCAGGTTGGGCAGGCTGGTCAGCATGACGGAAAACTCGAACCGCTGGAGGATGTCGCCGCACGGCGCCCGTGAGAGAGCCGGCTGGTTTGTTGTGCCCGCATTCTAACCATCGGGATGGAAGTGATCGTATATCTTTTTCGCAACAGCACGATTGATCCCTTCCACCTCTTCCAGATCGGCCAGCCCGGCGCGCGCCACCGCCGCCCCGCTGCCGAAATGGTGCAGCAGGGCCTTCTTGCGGGCGGGACCAATACCGGCGATCTCGTCGATCGGCGATTTGCCGATGGCCTTGGTCCGCTTGGCGCGGTGGGTGCCGATGGCGAAGCGGTGGGCCTCGTCGCGCAGCCGCTGCAGGAAATACAGCACCGGGTCGCGCGGCTCCATCTGGAAGGGCGGACGGTTCTCCATGAAGAAATGCTCGCGCCCGGCGTCGCGATCCGGCCCCTTGGCGATGCCGACCAGCGTCACGTCGTCGATGCCCAGCTCCGCGAACACCTCCAGCGCCACGTTCAACTGCCCCAGACCGCCGTCGATCAGCACCAGATCGGGCCAAGTGCCCAGGCTGCGCTCCGGATCGTCCTTCATCGCCCGGCCGAATCGGCGGGTCAGCACCTCGCGCATCATGGCGAAGTCGTCGCCGGCCGCCCCCTCGCTCCGGATGTTGAACTTGCGGTAGGCGTTCTTGATGAAGCCCTCCGGCCCCGCGACGATCATCGCGCCGATCGCGTGCGCGCCCTGGATGTGGGAGTTGTCGTAGACCTCGACCCGCTCCGGCGGCGCGTCCATGCCGAAGGCAGAGGCCACCCCGTCCAGCAACCGCGCCTGGCTGGAGCTTTCGGCCAGCCGGCGCCCATGCGCCTCGCGCGCGTTGGTCAGCGCATGCTCGACGATCCGCCGCTTCTCGCCGCGCTTGGGCTCCGCCAGTTCCACACGATGCCCGGCGCGCACGGCCAGCGCCTCGCTCAGCAGGTCCAGTTCCGGCAGGGCGTGGCTGACCAGCACCAGCGGCGGCGCCGCCTTGTTCTCGTAGAACTGGGCGATGAAGGCGGCCAGCACCTCCTCGGTTTCCGCCGCCTTGTCGTGGCTGGGGAAATAGGCGCGGTTGCCGTAATTGCGTCCGCCGCGGAAGAAGAAGACCTGGATGCAGGTCACCCCGCCCTCGGCATAGGCGGCGATGACGTCGGCATCCTCCACCACGCCCTCGACATTGATGTCCTGATGGGCCTGGATCGCCGTCAGCGCGCGGATACGGTCGCGGTAGCGCGCCGCCGTCTCGAAATCCATGGCGTCGGAGGCGGCCATCATCCGGTCGGCGAACTCCGTCTGGATGTCGCGGCTCTTGCCCGACAGGAAGGCGCGGGCCTGACCCACCTGCGCCTGATACTCCGCCGGGCTGACGCGGCCGACGCAGGGCGCGGTGCAGCGCTTGATCTGGTATTGCAGGCAGGGCCGTGTTCGAGAGGCGAACACCGTATCGGCACAATTGCGCAGCAGGAAGGCGCGCTGCAGCGCCGTGATCGTCCGGTTGACCGCTCCGGCCGAGGCGAATGGACCGAAGTAATCCGCATCGCGCCCGCGCGCGCCACGGTGCTTGGTCAACTGCGGATAGTCATGGTCCTTGGTGATCATGATGTGCGGAAAGGTCTTGTCATCCCGCAACAGCACGTTGTACCGCGGCATCAGCTTCTTGATCAGGTTCGATTCGAGAAGAAGCGCCTCCACCTCGGTGTGGGTGTTGACGAACTCCATCGTCTCGGTCTCCGCGACCATGCGCTGGAGCCTGACCGGCAGCTTTCCGACCTGGGTATAGTTGGTCACCCGGCGCTTCAGGTTGCGCGCCTTGCCGACATACAGAACCGCTCCGTCGCCCGCCAGCATGCGGTAGACGCCCGGCGTCTGCGGCAGGGTCTTCAGATGCTCACGTATGATCTCCACGCCCCGGTTGATGTCGGCCGGGCGCCGTTTGGCACGCGATGCCGCCCCCTCGCCGCCCGCGGCATCGGCGTCGGAAGGGGAAACCAGGGGCTCTGAGGAATGCGTTTCGGACATGACCAGAATGTCGTCGAGTGGCCGTCCCGGGTCAACCGTTGGGCACGCGAAGGACGCATGCGGAGCGACTCACCACTCCGGAAGAATATCCACGAAACCTGTGGATAAGTTTGTCGATAACGACGGGGGTAGCCCATCCGAAGCTAGGCGCCACAACGGGTCTCATGCTTCCGCCTATTTTTTAGGCATTTTTATTAAGTTATTGATTTCCTTAGGTCGGGCATGAGTCAAGGTCGGGAATTGACGCGCCGACACAAAATTGTCGCGGGCGTGCAGGCGCCTCTTGCGCGGGGTGGGGCACCTGTGTAAAACGCGCGGTCATTTTCGCCGCACCGCACCCGTCCCAACGTCCGCAAGGCTCCGGACGGGCGCGCCGTTGCATGTTCAAGGATTGTAATCCGCCGTTATTCATTGGGCACGAAGCCATGCGCCGGCTGGGCCCATCCCAGATGCTCCCCACCATCCAGCGCGATCATCTGGCCGGTCATCGCCGGGGCGGCGATCAGGAAGCGGATGGCGGCGCAGACCTCCTCCGGCGTGGTGCCGCGATGCAGCGGGGTCGAATCCCACTGGGCGGCGAACTCCTCCTCCGACTGGCGGTCGTTGCGCAGGGTGGGGCCGGGCCCGATGCCGTTGACGCGGATGCGCGGGGCAAGCGCCAGCGCCATCGTGCGGGTCAGCGCCCACAGCCCCATCTTCGACAGGGTATAGGACATGAAGTGCGGCGTGGGGTTCCACACACGCTGGTCGATGATGTTGACGATCAGTCCGCGCTCCTCCTCCGGCAACCGAGACGCGAAATCCTGCGACAGCACGAAGGGCGCCCGCAGGTTCGCCTCCATATGCGCATCCCACGAGTCGCGGGTAACGTCGGCCATCTCGTCGCGTTCGAAGCGGGAGGCGTTGTTGACCAGCAGGGTCAGCGGGCCAAGCCGCTCCGTCACCGCCGGAACCAGGGTCTTCACCTCCGCCTCGCGGTCCAGATCGGCGGCGAAGGCCATGGCACGGCCCCCCGCCCGCTCGATCTCGGCGACGACGGCATCGGCCTCCCCGCGGGAGCTTCGGTAATGGACGGCGACGTCCCACCCCTGCCCCGCCAGATCGAGCGCGATGGCCCGCCCGATGCGCTTGCCGGCCCCGGTCACCAGGGCCGTTTTCCTCTTGATCTCGACCATGGCGCCATAGGTACCTTGCCACCGCCGCCGGTCAAGGGGTGAGACGGCCAAAGGTCTGGCCAATGACGACGTTGGCGGCGAAGTTGGTGGAGGGGGTAGCCGGCGATGTTGCGCGAAGCCTTCGAATATCTGACCACGCCCTGCCCGCCGCTGGCCCGCCGTTTCGGCTATCTGTCGGAAATGGTGGCCCTTGGTGCCCGCCACCGCCGGCAGAAACGCGTCTGGGCGCCGCATGTCGCCGCCTGCCACCGCTTCATCGAACAGGCGATGCAGAAGGTGGAGCCGGGTGGACGGGCCTTGGTCGCCGGATCGGGACTGCTGATCGAAATCCCGCTGGAAACGCTGACCGCCCGCTTCGACGAGGTGGTGCTCGCCGACATGCTGCACAGCCGCGCCGTCCGCCGCCGTGCGGCTGCCCTGCCCAATGTCCGCCTTGTCGAGATGGACGTCAGCGGCGCGCTGGCGCCGCTCGCCGCCGCGCTGGACAGCGGCGGCCCGCTGCCCACCGATTTCGAGCCTCCAACTCCCGACGGTGGCCCCTTCCGATTCGCCGTATCCTGCAACCTGCTGTCCCAACTGCCGCTGCTGCCGCTGGAGACGGTGGAACGCCGCGCACCGGCGATCACGGAGGCGGAGCGGACGGCCTTCGCCTTGCGCATGGTCCATGGCCATCTGTTCTGGCTGTCCGCCATTGCCGAACGCGCGGCCCTGTTCACCGACATCGATGCCTCCTGGATGCATGGCGGCTCGGTGACGGAGGTGGAGGATTCGACCTGGGGTCTTGCCCTTCCCGCCCCCGACATGTCCTGGCTGTGGGACATCGCCCCGGCGCCGGAACAGGACCGCCGGCAGGACCTGCGCCACAGCGTGGGCGGCTGGTTCGATGTGCAAACGGTGACGAGTGTGCTTCCGCCCTGTTGAGGAAACCGAGACCTCGACACAGCAGACGGGAGAGCGCCCATGGCCGCCGATGACCGCAACCGCCGCCTCAATGACCGCACCCCGAATGACCGCCGGGCGGAAGACCGGCCCAGGGACGACATGCCAAGGGACGACCGCAACATCGGCAACGCCACCGGTCCCAGCGACAGCGGCGGCATCGACGAGCGCGAGATCCCGCTGGACATCCCCCGGACGGTCGAACATCCCGATGTGGACGAACGGGTCGAAGGCTTTCAGCGCATCATCGGCCCCGGCGCCGGCGGCCCCATCGACCAGCCCGACGAGGATTTCGGCATTCCCGGCAGCGAGGAGGCCGGCGGCCTCGGCACCGGCCCGCTGCCGCCGCGCCGGCCCGACCACCCGCAAGGCCAAACCACCAGGGGAACCGAGCGGGGATCGGACGACCGTATCGTCTCCGACCGCAACGTCGCGGTGGACGGGGCGCGGGACCGCAAGTAATCGGGGCTACGAACTATTGTTGGAGCGGCCACGGACCATGGCTCGGGAAATAGTTCGCACCTCTGTTTATTGACGAAGCTGATACGGAAAAGGTCGGTCGGCATTGCGCGGACCGCGCTTCTTGGGACAGCGGTTCTGCCCTATCTTGGGTCTCACAAGGCAAACAAAAGCTTCATACGAACCCAAGGGAGTGGACGTCTCTCACCTCACGTGGAGATTCCCAAAGCCATGAACAGCAATTTCAACGAAGTCCGCGACCCCCGCACCTACGACGAAATCATCCTGGCCGCCCGCCAGATGCGCGCCGACCACCTGCGCGACCTGTTCGGCAAGCTGCGTGTCAGCCTGTTCGGCGCCCGCACCGGCCATGGCACCGCCCTGCCGAGCGCGCACTGACGACAGCCGGGCCTCCGCCGACCGGCGGGCCTCCAGCCTGATAGAGAGACGGCACTGCGCATTGCTGCACGGTGCCGTTTCCATTTTCGGAATTTCTCCAGCCGGTTACCCGCGTTCCGATCCCGGCGCACCGGTGCTCCACAGCAGCCCCAAGACCAGCCCCTTGCAGCGCGGCAGCAGGATGAGGGTCAGCAGCAGGGTCAGCGCCGGCCAGATCGCCAAATGCAGCCAGGTCGGCGGCTCATAGGTCTGTTCGACGAACAGAAGGGCCGGAATGACGATGTGGCCGACGATCAGAATGGTCATCCAGGGCGGCGCGTCGTCGGCGCGCAGATGGCCGTATTCCTCGCCGCAGGCGGAACAGCGATCCACCGGCTTCAGGAAGTTCCGCAAAAGCCGGCCGCGCCCGCAATTGGGACAGCAGCCGATCAGGCCGCGGAAGGACGCGAGAAACTTCGACGGAGCCGCTTCGGTTCCTGCGATCATGGTCACTCCTTCCGTATTGCGGACAATATAGCCTCTCGCCCGCCAAACCACACCCCCGATTGCGGGCAGATCGGTCATGCGGAGTTGGGTTCGTGGCGGCCGGCAGGATTTTCGGGCCGTCCTTATCCCGTCCGCCGCCTCGTGCTATAAAGAGGGAGGCTGGTTGCAACTGCGGAGGGGGGCAAGATGGAAGGGACGCCGGATGGAACAGTGGAACATCTCGCGAAAACTGTTTCATAGCGTTTCAAATGTTCAACTCGAGCTTCCCCGGCCCTGCTGCCGAGTTGACGGCGGCGACCGCGCGGTCTAGGGGAAGACCTTTGCGTTCCGGAGACCCAGCCATGTCCGTCACCCGTCTGTTGTGCGCTGCCGCGGCCCTCGCCGCCTTCGTCGGTCCGTTCGCCGCCCCGGTATCGGCGATGGCGCAGACCAAGACCGTCGCCATCACCGCCATCGTCCAGCACCCGGCGCTCGACGCGACCCGCGACGGCGTGGTGGAGGCGCTGAAGGACGCCGGCTATGTCCAGGGACAGAACCTGAAGGTCGAATACCAGAGCGCGCAGGGCAACCCGGCCACCGCCGCCCAGATCGCCCGCCAGTTCGCCGGTTCCCGCCCCGACGTGATCGTCCCGATCTCCACCCCGTCGGCCCAGGCGGTGGCGGCGGCGACCCGCGACATTCCGGTGGTCTTCACCGCGGTGACCGATCCGGTGTCGGCCCAGCTGGTGAAGTCGATGGACAAGCCCGGCGCCAACATCACCGGCCTGTCCGACATGGCCCCGGTCGGTGAGCATGTCGCCCTGATCCGCGAGATCCTGCCGCAGGCCAAGCGAATCGGCGTGCTCTACAACCCCGGCGAGCCGAACTCCATCGTGCTGGTCAAGGCGTTGAAGGACGAGGCCGCCAAGGCCGGCCTGACCGTGGTCGAGGCCTCCGTGCCGAAATCGTCGGACGCCCAGCAGGCGGTGCGCAGCCTCGTCGGCAAGGCCGATGCCGTCTACATCCCGCTCGACAACACCGTCGTCTCGGCGCTGGAAAGCGTGATCTCCGTCGGCCAGCAGGCCAAGCTGCCGATCTTCTCCGCCGACACCGACAGCGTCGCCCGCGGCACCGTCGCCTCGATCGGCTTCAACTATTTCCAGGTCGGCAAGCAGACCGGCGCCATCGTCGCCCGCGTCCTGAAGGGCGAGAAGCCCGGCGACATCCCGGTTGCGCTCGCCAAGGGCACCGACCTGTACGTCAACCCGAAGTCCGCCGCCGCCATGGGCGTCACCCTGCCCGACGCGGTGGTGAAGCGCGCGACGAAGGTGGTCGGGCAGTAAGGCGCCAGCCCGCTAATGCCTGCATCCGAACAAAAGCACCGCAATGACTGAAATCGCCCTCTTCGGCGCCATCGAGATCGGCCTCGTCTATGCGCTGGTCGCCATCGGCGTCTATCTGTCCTTCCGCATCCTGGACTTCCCCGACCTGACGGTGGACGGAAGCTTTCCGCTGGGGGCGGCCGTCTGCGCGGTGCTCTTGATCGCCGGGGTCAATCCCTGGCTCGCCAGCCTCGCCGCCGCGCTTGCGGGTGCCGCGGCCGGTCTGGTGACGGCGACGCTGAACGTGCGCTTCAAGATCCTGCATCTGCTCGCCAGCATCCTGACCATGATCGCGCTGTTCTCCGTCAACCTGCGGGTCATGGGCCGTCCCAACGTGGCGCTGCTGATGCAGGACACGGTGCTGACGCCCTTCTATGGGCTCGGGATTCCGGACCACATCGTCCGGCCGCTGGTGGTCGGCGTCATCGTCGCGGTCGTCGTTCTGCTGCTCGCCCGCTTCCTGTCCAGCGAGTTCGGGCTGGCGATGCGGGCGACCGGCGTCAACGCGCGGATGGCGCGGGCGCAGGGCGTCGACACCGACGCCCATGTCTATGCCGGCATCGCCCTGTCCAACGCCCTGACCGGTCTGGCCGGCGCCCTGTTCGCCCAGACCAACGGCTTTGCCGACGTCACCACCGGAATCGGCACCATCGTGGTCGGGCTGGCCGCCGTCATCGTCGGCGAGACGGTGCTGCCCGCCCGCGCCCTGGCTCTCGCGCTGGTCGGCTGCGTCGCCGGCTCGATCCTCTATCGCCTTGCGGTGCAATTGGCGCTGTCGGCCGACTCCATCGGCCTGCAGGCCTCCGACCTCAATCTGGTAACCGCGGTGCTGGTCGCCGTCGCCCTGATCCTGCCGCGCCTGAAGGCCAAGGCCTCGCGCAGCGTCTCCCGCAGCCCGAGTGCCGCCAAATGATCGTCGTCGAGGACATCCACGTCACCTTCGGCCGCGGCACGCCGCTGGAAAAGCACGCGCTGCGCGGAGTCGACCTCACCATCCCGGAAGGAGAGTTCGTCACCGTCATCGGCTCCAACGGCGCCGGCAAGTCGACCTTCCTCGGCTCGCTGGCCGGCGACGTGCTGGCGGAGCACGGGCGCATCTCCATCGACGGCACCGACGTTACCCGCTGGGACACCCCGCGCCGTGCCGGTCTGGTCGCCCGCGTCTTCCAGGACCCGATGGCCGGCAGTTGCGCCGCCCTGACCATCGAGGAGAATATGGCGCTGGCTGCCGCCCGCGGTCGCCGCCGCGGTCTCGGGCTGGCGTTGGGCAGCGACCGCCGCAGGAATTTCCGCGACCGCATCGCCGCGCTCGGCCTGGGGCTGGAGAACCGTCTGCACGACCGCATGGGCCTGCTGTCCGGCGGGCAGCGTCAGGCGGTCAGCCTGCTGATGGCTACGCTCGCCGGCTCCAAGATCCTGCTGCTGGACGAGCACACCGCGGCACTCGACCCCGCCACCGCCGATTTCGTGCTGGACCTGACCCGCCGCATCGTCCGCGACAACCGCCTGACCACGCTGATGGTCACCCATTCGATGCGGCAGGCGCTGGACTATGGCGACCGCACGCTGATGCTGCACGAGGGTCGCGTCGTCCTCGACGTGGCGGGCGAGGAGCGCGCCGGTCTGGACGTGCCGCACCTGCTGGCGCTGTTCGCCAAGCAGCGCGGCGGGGTGGAGATCAGCGACGACAGCCTGCTGATCGGTTAGGCCTCGGCCTTCGCCCTGGCTTCACCCTCCCGATCCGCCTCGAACAGCGACTGAAGCTCGTCGGCGGCATCGCGGGAGGTCTGGATCAGCTTGATCTCGTCATTGTGGACGGCATGCTGGCGGACCAGCGTGCGCTCGTCATGGGCGCGGAAGGTGTCGAGCGTCCGCGTCACCTCACCTTCCGCCAGCCCCATCTCGCGCAGCACGTCGCCGGTCATGCGGATGCTGGAATCGAAGGTCTCGCGCACGATGTGGGTCACGCCGCGGTCCATCAGATGATGGACATGGCGACGGTTGCGGGCGCGGGCGAAGATGGTCAGGTTGGGGAAATGGCGCGTCGCCATCTCCACCACCCGCAGCGACTGCTCCATATCCTCCAGCGCCACCACCAGAATCTTCGCCTTCTCGGCCCCGGCGGCACGCAGAAGCTCCACGCGGGTCGGGTCGCCGTAATAGGCCTTGCTGCCGAACTTGCGGACAAAATCGACCTGGGCTGCGCTCTGCTCCAGCGCGGTGAAGGGAATGCCGCGCACCCGCAGCACCCGGCCGACCACCTGCCCCACCCGGCCGAAGCCGCAGATGATGACCGGCGGGTTGTCGTCGGGCGGGGTATCGAAGGGACGCTTGGGCTTCCCCGCCATCAGGCGCGGCGCGAACCAGCGCTCCTCCGCCGCGAACAGGAACGGCGTCGCCAGCATCGACAGGGTGACCACCAGCATCGCAGCCGACGCCTGTTCGCCGGCCATCACGCCGCCGCCGACCGCCAGCCCGAACAGCACGAAACCGAACTCGCCGCCCTGGCTCAGCACCGTCGCCATCCGCGTCGCCCCGGCCCACGGCACCCCGGCGATGCGGGCCAGAACCAGCATCACCAGCGCCTTCACCACCAGCAGCGCCACCGCAAGGCCGAGGAAACGGACGGGATGTGCCATCAGGGTGGGAATGTCGGCCCCCATGCCGACCGACACGAAGAACAGCCCGAGCAGCAAGCCCTCGAAGGGTTCGATATCGGCCTGCACCTCGTGCCGGTATTCCGAATCCGACAGCAGGACGCCGGCCATGAAGGCGCCCAGCGACATCGACAGCCCGGCCTCCTGGATCAGCACGGCGGTGCCGATCACGATCAGCAGGGCGGTGGCGGTGAAAATCTCGGGCGCGCCGGCCCGGTCGACGGCGTGGAAGATCGGCCGCAGCAGATAGCGCCCGCCGATCAGCACCACGACCACGGCAACCGCCGCCTTGGCGACGGACAGCCACGCGCCGTCCGCCTGCGGCACGCTGCCGGTGCCCAGCAGCGGCAGCAGCGCCACCGCGGGAATGATCGCGAGGTCCTGGAACAGCAGAACGGAAAAGGCGTTGCGCCCGGATTGGTTGGCGAGCAGCCCGCGCTCCGCCATCATCGGCAGCGCCATGGCGGTGGAGGACAGGGCGAAGCCGAAGCCCAGCACGACGGCCGTCGGCCAAGCCAGCCCCAGGCCCCAGCCGCACAGCGCAGTGATTGCGGCGCCGGTGACGGCCACCTGGGCACCGCCCAATCCCAGCACCGATTTCCGCATGACCCACAGACGGGCGGGCCTCAGCTCCAGCCCGATCAGGAACAGCAGCATGACGACGCCGAGTTCCGACGCGTGGGCGATCGCCCCCACATTGGTGACCAGCCCGAGCCCGGCCGGACCCACCGCCAGCCCGGCGGCGAGATAGCCGAGCGGCGCACCGAACCCGAATCTTTTTGCCACCGGCACGGCGACCACCATCGCCGCCAGCAGCACAACCAACGTCACAAGCTCCGCCATGTCCCCCGCCGCCGCTCGACTGTCGCGGGGGCACTATGGCGCGATTTGGACGGCCGATGCCAGACGCTTAACCGTCAGCCCGGCCATACACCCAGATGCTATTGATTATTCGGCCGCGGAGGCCACGCGCGAGTTGTTCGACGGCGGCGCCCCGCTGGCGGCCCAGCGGGTCAGCAGAAGGATGCCGACAACCACGCCGACATAGGCGATCAGCTGCGCCTCCGTCGGACGGTCGGTGTAACCGACCAGCACATGCAGCGCCTGCCCGACGAGGCTGTTGTCGCGCAGGACATCCGAGGTGTCCCACAGCACGGTGCCGCCCGACATCAGGATGCCGCCCTGCGCCAGGAAATTGACCGCCGTGGCGGCCATGCCGGCGGCCAGCAGGGTCAGCAGCCACGTGGTGGTGGCGAACAGGTGCCGCGTCGGGATCTGCAGAAGCCCGGCATAGAGCAGGACCGAGACCAGCGCGCCCAGCGCCATGCCGCCCAGCCCGCCGGTGGCCACGGTGGCGATGCCGCCCTCCTCCGACGCCAGGATGCCGGTCAGGAACAGCACGACCTCCGACCCCTCGCGCAGCACGGCGACGCCGATGACGATGGCCAGCGCCGCCAGCGACTTCTCCCCGCTCTGCACCGCACGGCCGACCGCCTTCATGTCGCGCGCCAGTTCGCGGCCATGCTGTGCCATCCAGGCATTGTGCCAGGCCAGCATGACGACGGCGATCAGCAGGACGGTGGCGTTGAACATCTCCTGCCCGGTATCGGCGAACAGCGAGCTGATGCCGTCGGCGAAGGCGGCGACGATGCAGGACCCGACGATACCGCCGACGATGCCGAGCGAAATCCACCGGCCGCGCCCGGGCACTCCCTGGGTCGCGGCCAGCACGATACCGACGATGAGGCCCGCTTCGAGGACCTCGCGAAAGACGATGATCAGACTGGCGAGCATGGTCGTCTCCGGTACTGGGCGGTCTGCTGGGACAACGTCACTCGGCGATCACGACGCCTTGCGCCGTCGCTTCGTGGAATTCGCCGAAGAAGGGATAGCGCCCCGGCTTCAGCGGACCGACCATGACCTTGATCTGCTTGCGGCCGCCGACGATCTTCTCAACCTTCATCTCGCCGCTTTCGAACTCTTCCGACGTGGCGTCCTGGTTGTCGACCAGCAGGGTCACCCGCTTGTTCGCCGGAATCTTGACCTCCGCCGGCTCGAACTTGTGATCCTTGATGACGATGGTCACCGTATCGGCGGCCTGCGCCGGGACGGCATGGATCAGGGCGGCACCGGACAGGACAATGCCGAAGGCGGCGGAAAGCAGGGAGACACGACGCATTCGCGGAAAACCTCAGGGGCTGGTGGGCCATTGCTTGTGAAAATCATTCTCACTCAAGCCCCCCACGGTCAAATGAAAAGGCACCCGCAGGCTCCGCAACGCACCTGCGACGGAATCGCGCACCCCGCCGGGTTGCCGCCGATTCGAAAGCTCCCACCCCCTGGATCCCTGCCGCGCTACTCCTGCTCGGACGAGCCGGGAAACTGCTCAAGCCCATCGGTGATTTCATAGTAGTCGGCCTTACCGGCCATATAGCCATGGCGGAGGGTCGTCAGCCCGGTCGGCTGGTCCAGGCTGCCGGCGGCGATCTCGATCTCGGCCTTGCCGTCGCCTTTCCAGAACAGGGACGACCCGCAGCGCCCGCAGAATCCCCGCTCCGCGATGTCGGAGGAGCGATACCAGGACAGCGTTCCGTCGGCGTCGAAGGTGACGGTGTCGCGCGGAACCGTGACATAGGCGCCGATGTGGCCGTGGAAACGAAGGCACTGGCCGCAATGGCAGGTCACGACCCCATCCGGCCGTTCCGCCAGCAGGAAGCGCACACCGCCACACAGGCAACCTCCCGCCAATACCCGCTCCCGCCCCGTCATGCCTTCGGTCATTCCATCACCTCTCCCGTGCTGGTCCGGCGTTCGACGCCGTCGTCGCCGATGTCGTAATAGGTGCCCTTGTGATCGACGAAGATATGCCGCTCCACCCGCAGCCCCGACGCATCGTCCAGGCTTCCGGCGGTCACAGTGATCCGGGGTTCCGCGCCGGACTGGTCCAGCGCCTCCCAGAACAGCCCGGCACCGCAACGCGCGCAGAAGCCGCGCCGTGCCCGCTCGGAAGAGGCGTACCACGTCAGCGTGTCGTCGGTGAGCAGACGCAACGTCGAACGCGGCAGACCGGTGTAGGCGCCGACATGGCTGTGCTGGCGCCTGCACTGGGAACAGTGGCAGAAGGAGATCGGCTCCGGTCGGGTGTCGATGGCATAACGGACACCGCCGCACAGGCAACCGCCGGTCCAGACCCGCTCTCCTTCCCCACTCGTCTTCAGGCCGTCCATCGCTCAGCCCCGCCAGAACGGCTTTTCGGCCTCATAATCCGCGTCGGCGCGCGAGATGCCGATGTCGGACAGCAGATGGTCGGGCAGAGCCTCCAGCGCACGGCGCTGCCGGCGGCGCTCGTTCCAGGTCGCAAGGCGGTCGAACAGCGCCACCAGACGCTCGCCCACCCCCGCACCGGCCTGGGCCGGCTTGCGGACGAACAGTTCTGCGCTGGAAATCGAAGAGTGCGTTCCCTTTGCCATGATCCGGTTCCCTCCGGTGAATGGGGAGCGGGGCCTCGGCCTCGGCGCTCCGGTTGTCAGATCGCTTGTGACACTGAGGATGGTACAGAGACCGCTTGCCGACAAACGACGCTTTCTCATAGAATCGATTAGCTCAGCTAATCCGAATCCAGCCTCCGGTCAGCCCCCGCCATGTCCCGCCGCCTGCCTCCATTGAACGCACTTCGCGCCTTCGAAGCCGCCGCACGCCATCTTTCCTTCACAAAAGCCGCGGACGAGCTGCATGTGACGCAGGCCGCCGTCAGTCACCAGATCAAGGCGCTGGAGGAGTGGCTCGGATTACCGCTGTTTCGCCGAATGAACCGGGCTCTGGCGCTGACCGAGGCCGGGCAGAACTATCTGCCGCCGGTGCGCGAGGCGATGGACACACTGTCACAGGCGACCGATCGCCTGATCCGCGCCGACAGCAGCGGCACGCTGACCATCTCCACCATGCCCAGCTTCGCTTCGAAATGGCTGGTGCCGAGGCTGGTGCGTTTTCAGAAGCGTCATCCGGAGATGGATGTGCGGGTTCACAGCACGTCACAGGTGGTGGACTTCGCCCGCCACGACGTCGATCTGGCGATCCGCTTCGGCAATGGCCTGTGGCCGGATCTGCGGGTCGAACGGCTGCTGACCGAAGACATCTTCCCGGTCGGCCACCCTTCGCTGCTGTCCGGCGACCGGCCGCTGGTGAACCCGGAGGATTTGCGGCACCACACGCTTCTGCACGACGACTACAACATCTCCTGGGCGGTGTGGTGTCGGACGGCGGGGATCGAGGGAGTGGACACCGACCGCGGCCTGCGATTCGACGATTCGTCCTTCACCCTGCAGGCGGCGATCAACGGCCACGGCATCGCGCTGGCCCGCGGCGTGCTGGTGGCCGACGACATCGCGGCCGGACGGCTGGTCCGCCTGTTCGACGTGCGGCTGCCGGGAAGCCTCGCCTACTATGTCGTGGCCCCGCAGCATTACTTTTCCCGGCCCAAGGTGAAGGCCTTCCACGACTGGTTGTTCGAAGAGGCGGAAGCGGTCTGAAAAGCGCCGAATTGAGCGGCTTGCGGGCGTAACGGACCGCTCCTATAGTCCGCGCCCATGAGCGCGAACCCGTCCCCCGACACGGTCTTCCCGCACCGCCATCTCCTCGGAATCGAGGGGCTGCGGGCCGGCGAGATCACCCAGATCCTCGACCTTGCCGATAGCTATGTCGAGCAGAACCGCCGCCCCGTGAAGAAGTCCAACCTGTTGGACGGCCGCACGCAGGTGAACCTGTTCTTCGAGAACTCCACCCGCACCCGCACCAGCTTCGAGCTGGCCGGAAAGCGGCTGGGGGCCGACGTCATCAACATGTCGACCGACAGCAGTTCGGTGAAGAAGGGCGAGACCCTGATCGACACGGCGATGACGCTGAACGCCATGCACCTGGACGCGCTGGTGGTGCGCCACGCCGATTCGGGCGCAGTGAAGCTGCTGGCCGACAAGGTCAACTGCTCGGTCATCAACGCCGGCGACGGCCACCACGAACACCCGACCCAGGCCCTGCTCGACGCGCTGGCGATCCGCCGCCGCCTTGGCCGGCTGGATGGGCTGATCGTGGCGATCTGCGGCGACATCCTGCACAGCCGCGTCGCGCGCTCCAACATCCACCTGCTGAACGCCATGGGCGCCCGGGTGCGCTGCGTGGCGCCGCCGACCCTGCTGCCCTCGCAGATCGAACGGCTGGGCGTCGAAGTCCACCATTCGATGAAGTCCGGCCTGCGCGACGCCGACGTGGTGATGATGCTGCGCCTGCAGACCGAGCGGATGAGCGGCCAATATGTCCCCTCGACCCGCGAATACTTCTACTTCTACGGCCTCGATTACGAGAAGCTGGAGGTGGCGAAGCCCGACGCCGTCATCATGCATCCGGGGCCGATGAACCGTGGCGTCGAGATCGACTCGGAAGTCGCCGACGACCTCAAGCGCTCGATGATCCTCGATCAGGTGGAGCTTGGCGTGGCCGTGCGCATGGCCGTGCTCGACCTGCTGACCCGTGAACGCCGCCAGTCCGACCTTGCGGGAGCCGTCCGATGAGTGCCCCGACGAACCCCCGTACCGTCTACCGCAACGCCCGCCTGCTCGACCCGGCGACGGGCCTGGACCAGCGCGGCGACCTGCTGATCGACGGCGAGACCATCGCCGATTTCGGCGCCGGCCTGTTCAACGACTCCACGCCAGAGGGTGCGGAGGTCATCGACCTCGCCGGCCAGTGCCTCGCCCCCGGCCTCGTCGACATGCGCGTGCTGATCGGCGAACCCGGCGAGGAAGAGAAGGACACGATCAAGAGCGCGTCCCGCGCCGCGGCGGCCGGCGGCATCACCGCCATGGCGCTGCTGCCCAACACCGACCCGGTGCTGGACGAGGTCGCCGGGCTGGAGTTCATCGCGCGGCGCGCCCGCGAGGTGAAGCTGGTCAAGGTGTTCGCCTACGCTTCCGCCACCCGCGGCACCGAAGGCAACGAGATCACCGAGATGGGCCTGCTGGGCCAAGCTGGCGCGGTCGCCTTCACCGACGGGATCAAGGCGATCACCAGCGCCAAGACGATGCGCCGGGCGCTCAGCTACGCCAAGACCTTCGGAAAGCTGATCGTCCAGCACCCGGAAGAGCCGTCGCTGGCATCCGGCGGCATGATGAATTCGGGCGAGATCGCCACCCGTCTCGGCCTCGTCGGCATCCCGCGCGAAGCCGAGATCATCATGGTCGAGCGCGACCTGCGTCTGGCCGAGTTGACCGGCGGCCGGCTGCATTTCGCCCATATCAGCACCGGTGAGTCGGTCGACCTGATCCGCCGCGCCAAGGCGCGCGGGCTGAAGGTGACCTGCGACACCGCTCCGCACTATTTCGCCCTGACAGAGACCGACGTCGGCGACTACCGCACCTATGCCAAGGTCTCCCCGCCTCTGCGTGGCGAGATGGATCGGCGCGCCATCGTCGAGGGTCTGGCCGACGGCACCATCGACGCCATCGCCTCCGACCATGTGCCGCAGGACCAGGACCAGAAGCGCCTTCCCTTCGCCCAGGCCGCCCCCGGCGTGATCGGACTGGAGACGCTGTTCCCGCTGACCCTGGAACTGGTGCATAAGGGCAAGATGCCGCTGCTGAAGGCGCTGGCCTGCGTCACCGCCAACCCGGCGGCGATCCTCGATCTGCCGCTCGGCCGCATCGTCAAGGGCGGGCCGGCCGATCTGGTCGTCTTCGATCCCGACGTACCGTGGCAGATCGACGTCAGCCGCTTCAAGTCGAAGTCGAAGAACTCGCCTTTCGAAAACCGCCCGGTCCAGGGCCGGCCGCTGCGCACCATCGTCGACGGCCGCACCGTCTGGCGGGCGGAGGACTGATCCGGTGCCGATCCTCCTGTTCGCCGCCCTGCTGGGCTACCTGCTGGGCTCGATCCCCTTCGGGCTGGTGCTGACCCGGATGGCCGGTCTGGGCGACATCCGCCAGATCGGCTCCGGCAACATCGGCGCCACCAACGTGCTGCGCACCGGCAACAAGCCGCTGGCGCTGGCAACCCTGCTGCTCGACAGCGGCAAAGGCGCCATCGCCGCGTTGCTGGCGCAGTGGCTGGCCGGACCGGAAGCGGCGGTGCTGGCCGCCGGCGGCGCCATGCTGGGGCACAGCTTCCCGGTCTGGCTCGGCTTCAAGGGTGGCAAGGGCGTCGCGACTGCGCTGGGCGTTCTGCTGGCGGTGTCCTGGCCGGTCGGGCTGCTGGCCTGCCTGACCTGGCTGGTGATGGCGGCGCTGTTCCGCATCTCTTCGCTGTCGGCGCTGACGGCACTGGGCATCAGCCCGCTGACCGGCTGGTATTTCGGCGGGCCGCTGGTCGGCGGCCTCTGCCTGTTCATCGCGGCATTGGTCTTCATCCGCCACGAGGCGAACATCCGGCGCCTGCTGAAAGGCGAGGAGCCGAAGATCGGCTCCGGCAAGAAGAAGGCCGCCTGAGCAGGCGGATCGAAGACACAGATCGACAGGGCGGGAGGGAAACTTCCCGCCTTTTTCGTTTGCAGTCCTCTGATTTCGTTGGCATTCCCATGCCCTTGGGCCTGCCCGCCCTATCCCATTTCGTCCACCCGGACAAAGACAACCGGGGCGGCCATGCGCTATGCTGCACGGCAATCCGGGGCACGAACAAGCAACCCGGCAGGTGAGCCGGCGACTGGCGCCGGCGGACAACGAGACGCTGAGGGAACCGAGAATGCACACTCCGCTGTGGAGCCCGAGTGAGGAGCGCATCGCGCAGGCCAACCTGACCGCTTTCCGCGAGGCGGCGAATGCGCGATTCGGACTGCGGCTGGACGATTACGACGCGCTCTACAACTGGTCGATCGCGGAGAAGGAGCGGTTCTGGCGCTTCCTATGGGAATGGGCCGGACTGACCGGCGACCTTGGCAACGTCGACCTGCTGGACGGCGACAAGATGCCGGGCGCGCGCTGGTTCCCCGAAGCCCGCCTCAGCTATGCCGAGAATTTGCTGGCCGGCGCGCCGGACGACAACGCCGTCATCTTCTGGGGCGAGGACAAGGTCAAGTACCGCTGGAGCGGGGCGGAGTTGAAGGCCACCGTCTCCCGCCTGCAACAGGCGCTGAAGGCAAAGGGCGTCGGCAAGGGCGACCGCGTCGCCGCCATCATGCCGAACATGCCGGAAACGCTGGCGGCGATGATCGCCACCACCAGCCTGGGCGCGGTTTGGTCCTCCTGCTCACCCGACTTCGGTATCCAGGGCATCACAGACCGCTTCGGCCAGATCGAACCGAAGGTGGTCTTCGCCCCCGACGCCTACTGGTACAACGGCAAGAGCCACGACGTCCGCGCCAAGGTGGCGGAAGTCCTGAAGGACCTGCCGACCGTCGTCGCCACCGTCATCATTCCCTATGTCGACAAGGCGCCCGACCTTTCGATGATTCCCGGCGCCGTCGGCTTCAACGAGTTCATGGCGCCCCACCCGGCGGCCGAGCCGACCTTCGAGCAGGTCGCCTTCGACCACCCGCTGTTCATCCTCTATTCCTCCGGCACCACCGGAAAGCCGAAATGCATCGTCCACGGCACCGGCGGCACCATCCTTCAGCATGTGAAGGAGCACCGGCTGCATTGCGACCTGAAGCCCGGCGACCGGCTGTTCTACTTCACCACCTGCGGCTGGATGATGTGGAACTGGCTGGTGACCGGGCTGGCCAGCGGCACGACGCTGGTCCTCTATGACGGCTCGCCCTTCGCGCCCACCGGCAACATCCTGTTCGACTATGCCGATGCGGAGCGGATCACGCTGTTCGGCACCTCGGCCAAGTTCATCCAGTCGCTGGAGAAATCGGGACTGGAGCCGATGAAGACCCATTCGCTGGCAAGCGTCCGCGCCCTGGCTTCCACCGGCTCGCCGCTGATGCCGGAGAATTTCGAGTTCGTCTATCGCTCGATCAAGCAGGACATCCACCTTGCCTCGATCAGCGGCGGCACCGACATCATGTCCTGCTTCGTGCTGGGCAACCCGATCTCCCCGGTTTGGAAGGGCGAGATCCAGACGCGCGGCCTCGGCATGGCGGTGGAGGCGTTCGACGACAACGGCCACGCCGTGCGCGGCGAGAAGGGCGAACTGGTCTGCACTCGCCCCTTCCCCAGCATGCCCATCGGTTTCTGGGCCGATCCGGACGGGTCGAAATACCGCTCCGCCTATTTCGACCGCTTCCCCAATGTCTGGGTCCACGGCGATTTCATCGAGCAGACCGAGCATGGCGGCTGGGTGATCTACGGCCGGTCTGATGCGGTGCTGAACCCCGGCGGCGTGCGCATCGGCACGGCGGAGATCTACCGCCAGGTCGAACAGTTGCCGGAGATCATGGAGGCTGTCTGCATCGGCCAGGAATGGGACGGCGACGTCCGCGTCGTGCTGTTCGTCGTCCTGCGCGAGGGACTGAAGCTGGACGAGGCGCTGGCCACCACCATCCGCAAGCGGATCAAGGACAATTGCTCCCCCCGCCATGTCCCGGCGAAGATCGTCCAGGTCACCGACATCCCGCGCACCCGCTCCGGCAAGATCACCGAGCTGGCGGTGCGCGACGCCGTCCATGGCCGTCCGATCAAGAACACGGAGGCGCTGTCCAACCCGCAGGCGCTCGACGAGTTCCGCGAGCGGACGGAACTGAGCGGGGCGTAAGGTGCCATCGCCGCTGTTCCTCGACCTCGACGGCGTGCTTGCCGATTTCGACCGCGGCGTCGTCGCGGTCACCGGCAAGCGGCCGGAACAGTTGCCAATGAAGGAGATGTGGCGGGCCTTGTCCCGCCACTCCGACTTCTTCGGCACGCTGGACTTCATGCATGACGCGCAGGAGCTTTGGGCTTTCTGTGCGCCGCACCGGCCGACCATCCTAACCGGCCTGCCGCTGGGCAGCTGGGCGCCGGAGCAGAAGAAGCGGTGGGTTGCCCACATGCTGGGGGCCGAGGTGCCGGTCATCACCTGCATGGCCCGCGACAAGGCCCGCTACGCCAGTCCCGGCGCCATCCTGGTCGATGACCGCGAGAAGGCCCGCGAACCGTGGGAGGCGGCCGGTGGCCGATTCATCCTCCACCGCAACGCAGCGGAGAGCATTGCCGAATTGGCGAGGCTGGGATTCTGAGCATGACAAGGGGCGGCACTCGCGCGCCGCCCCCCCATTTCAACCGAACTGTTTACTCGGCAGCCGCGGTCTTGGCCTCGCGGCTGGTCTTCCACAGCGACACCACCACGCCGCCGCCGATCAGGGCGAAGGTGACGCCCAGCGCGATCAGCGGGTCGGGCTTGCCGAAAAATTGCGTGTAGAAGATCTTGCCGCCGATGAACACCAGAACCAGAGCCAGAGCGTATTTCAGGTAGCGGAAGCGGTGAACCATCGCAGCCAGGGCAAAGTACAGGGCGCGCAGGCCCAGGATGGCGAAGATGTTGCTGGTGTAGACCAGATACGGATCGGTGGTGATGGCGAAGATCGCCGGCACACTGTCCACCGCGAAGACCAGATCGGCCAGTTCCACCATGATCAGCGCCAGCAGCAGCGGCGTCGCCGTCCAGCGCATGACACCGCTGTCGCCCACCGGCTGTTTGACAATGAAGTGATGACCATGGAAGCGATCGGTCACACGGATGTGGCGCTTCAGGAACCGCAGCGCCGCATTATCGCCGATGTTGGTTTCCTCGTCCGTGGCGAACAGCATCTTGATGCCGGTCAACAGCAGGAAGGCACCGAAGACGTAGAGGATCCAGTGGAATTCCGACACCAGAGCGGCGCCGGCGCCGATCATCAGGCCGCGCAGCACGATGACGCCAAGGATGCCCCAGAACAGCACTCGGTGCTGCAATTCGCGGGGCACGGCGAAATAGCTGAAGATCAGCGATATGACGAAGACATTGTCCAGTGACAGGCTCTTCTCGACGAAGAAGCCCGTGTAGTACTGCAACCCGGCCTCGCCACCCATCGACCACCAGACCCAGCCACCGAACAGCAAGGCGACCGCGATGTAGAAGGCGGAGAGCTTCAGGCTTTCACCGACGCCGATGACGTGGTCGCGCCGGTTGAGGACACCCAAGTCCAGAACCAGAAGCGTCAGGACGATCCCAACGAAAACGAGCCAAATCCAAACCGGTTTTCCCAGAAATTCCAGGAAAATCGTTGCAAACAAACCATCCATCGCAAAACCCACTTGATGACGCTGCGTGAGCGGTGAGATCAAGCGGTTCCGACATCACGACCGACGCCTCGGCCGTCAGAGGGGCCCGGACCCGAACTTCCTCGCAGATGGTGTCGCCGCGCCGCAGATCAAGATGGCGGCAAACAGCGACGAGACGGCGAAAGCAAAAACTCCGCACCGCATCTTCCGCTGGCCTTTGCGAGTCGCGCCACGGGCAGTGTCGGATTGCCATACGCACTGCAGAAAACTGCGGCCAAAGGGTCGGAACCGGCATCGGGACTCGGCTCTTGATGCAATGCCGCCACAGATGGCGAAGAAATGACCGGCAAGAAAAACACCGATGGTTGCCCAATCTGTGTTCGCTCTTGTGCGGATGGTGCCGTTCTGCCAATAACTCCGAAAAACCGAAACCAAACCGAACAAATGGAGTTTTGCATGAACCAGGCCGAGCTGATCGAAACCGTCGCCACCAACGCCGGCATCAAGAAGGCCGACGCGGCCAAGGTCGTTCAGGCTGTGTTCGAGGGCATCTCCGGCGCGCTGGGTCGCGGCGAAGATGTGCGGCTGGCCGGTTTCGGCATCTTCGAGGTGGCCGAGCGCGCCGCCCGTGAAGGCCGCAACCCGCGCACCGGCGAAGTCGTGGCGATTGCCGCCTCCAAGGCTCCGAAGTTCAAGCCGGCCAAGCAGCTGCGCGATCTGGTGAACGGCTGATTCGCCCGCAACCACGTCCCAGGGGGAGCGCAGCCATGTCCATCGATCAAACCGAACTGCAATCGCTGACCGCCAGGGTCGTCGCCGCCTATGTCGGCAACAACTCGGTGCCGGTTCAGGATCTGCCCACGCTGATCAACAGCGTCCAGGCGGCCTTCCGCAATCTGGGCGACGACAAGCCGGCCCCGGCCAAGGCCGAACTGGTCCCGGCAGTCGCGATCAAGAAGTCGGTCACGCCGGAATTCATCGTCTGCCTTGAAGACGGGAAGAAGCTGAAGATGCTGAAGCGGCATCTGAAGACCGTCTATGACATGACGCCGGACGAATATCGCGCCAAGTGGGGACTGCCGCCGGAATACCCGATGGTGGCCCCGAATTACGCCAAGGCGCGTTCGGAAATGGCGACCAAGCTCGGGCTTGGCCGCAAGCGTGCGGCGGCCGAATAACGGCTCACGCCCACCGCTTTTGCGAAAGGCGCGTCCCAGGGGGCGCGCCTTTTTCTTTCTTCGCGACCTCCCGCCGCTCCGCCCGAGGAGCCGTCACGTGGGCTACCCCGTTCCCGCTCGCCGGCCTATGACCAATGTTCAGGTAGCGAAGCGCCTCGGCCTTCCCATCTAGGGTTCCGGTAGGGTTCATGGCCCACAGCGGGTCCTATCACCTTTCTCGCCGCAGAGGCACAGTCGCCTCTCGCTATGCCTGTCGACCGGTGGCCCACCTGCCGCCGATCCACTTAGCAGCTGCGGCATGACGGTGGCATATCAAGGGCGTCCTGCCCGGAACGATGCCGGCCGATTGGAAGGGTGACACCCGCCCGAAAGGCACCTCGCCGAAGGTCTTGGGTCATAGGATTGCCTCCTCCCCCAGACTGCCGGTGCGGGTGGAAGAAGAGCTTGGGTATACGCCGAAAAACACCCGGAACACGCCCTTTACAGGGTTGATCCGCCGCATTTCCGCGGCCACATTAACATTGTCGAAAGGAAGCAGTTCCTTGAGACACCGGGCAAAAGACGAACCCCACAACAAACCAAAACCAGCCAGAGCCGAAGCGGCGGACGATATTCCTGCGTCCGCCGATGGACAATCGCCTCTAAGGCGACCCCGCCATGGGCCCCGACACGGGCCGGCCTTCGAAAACCGGCCGTCCCAGGAAGCGTTGGAGAGGAGGCATTCGCGTGCTGAAGAAACTGCTGACCGGTGAAAACGCCAGCCTGACCCGCTACATCGAGGAGTCCAAGCGCTTCCCCATCCTTGCGCCGGACGTCGAACGCGACCTCGCGATCGCTTGGCGGGAGCGTGGAAGTCCGCAGGCCCTTGAACAGCTCGTGGGCAGCCATCTCCGCCTCGTCATCAAGATCGCCCGCGGCTTCGGCGGCTACGGCCTGCCGCTGGTCGATCTGGTCGCCGAAGGCAATGTCGGCCTGATGCAGGCGGCCCAGAAATTCGATCCGCAACGCGGCTTCCGCTTCGCCACTTACGCCACCTGGTGGATCCGCGCCGCGATCCAGGAATACATTCTGCACAGCTGGTCGCTGGTGAAAATGGGCACGACCGCCGCGCAGAAGAAGCTGTTCTTCAACCTGCGCCGCTTGAAGAGCCAGATGGCCGAACTGGAACAGGGCGACCTGTCGCCGGAAACCGTGGCCACCATCGCCGCCGAACTGGACGTGCCGGAGACCGAGGTGGTGGAGATGAACCGCCGTCTGGCCGCCAACGACAGCTCGCTCGACGCCACCCTGTCGACCGATGGCGAGACCAACTGGCTCGAACTGCTGGCCGACGACCGCCCCACCCAGGACACCATGCTGGCCGACGCCGACGAACTGGCGCTGCGCCGTCGGCTGGTCGGGCAGGCGCTGGATCGGTTGGATGCGCGTGAACGCCGCATCCTGTTCGAACGCCGCCTGAAGGACGATCCATCCACGCTGGAAGCGCTCAGCCAGCAGTTTTCGGTGTCACGCGAACGGGTCCGCCAGATCGAGGTGCGGGCCTTCGAAAAGCTGCAGAAGGCGGTGCTCAGCGCCGCGCAGGCCCTGCGCCGGCCGGCCACACCGATGGTGGCCTGACCGATCCGATTGCCCCGTCAGGCGGACGCGATGCCGGACGGGGAATATGCGGAGCCGGCCATTCGGCCGGCCGCCGCATCGTTGCCGCGGGCAGTCCGCCCGCCAGTTGCCTCCAGACCTATCACCTTCAAGCCGGCGGCGCCCTTGGCCCGCCGGCATTTTCTTGCGTGGACGGGCTGTTGCAGGGTCTCCAACGGTTGTCACATGTTTCGTTTGTTGCTGCCTTTGGATGTTGTGCGACAAAGTGACCGGTTCAAAGATGCGAATGCTTGCGCATGATGTGCGGCTCGCGGGAAAGATTGCATTTTCTCCAATACTTAGTACGCTAGTCATATCTCAAATGGGAGAGGGGCTCCATGTCGCACGCTGCCCAGACTCAATCGATCATCGACCGGATCACCTTCCTGCGCATCGACGAGGCGACGAAGGCGACGCTGCGGGAGTTCCAGCCCTATCTGGCGCAGCGCATCGATCAGATTCTCGAGGAATTCTACGGCTATCTCCGGTCGGTGCCGCAGGTGGCACCGATGCTGGTCAATCCCGCGGTGACCGGCCGCGCACGCGAGCTGCAGAAGCAGCACTGGCTGCGCAACGTCTTCACCGGCACCTTCGACGAGGCCTATGTCAGCCAGGTCCTGAAGATCGGGCAGACACACCAGCGCATCGGGCTCGAACCGCGCTGGTATACCGGCGCCTACTGCTTCACCCTGAACAAGCTGATCGAGCTGGCCGCCCAGATCCACCGCAAGAAGCCGGAAAAGCTGTCACAGCTGCTCCAGGCCATCAACAAGGCGGTATTCCTGGACATGGACCTCGCCACCTCGGTCTATATCGACCTCAACACCGCCGCGATCATCGCGCGCGAGCTGGGCAGCACGGCCGACAGCTTCGAACGCGAGGTGAAGGGCGTGGTCCAGGCAGTGGCGAGCGCAGCCCAACAGTTGCAGGGTACCGCCCAGGCGATGAGCCGCACCGCCGAAACGACGAGCGAGCAGTCGACCCAGGTTGCCGCCGCCGCGGAAGAGGCGTCCGTCAACATCCAGACCGTTGCCGCGGCGGCGGAGGAGCTGACCGCCTCCATCGGCGAGATCAGCCATCAGGTGACACAGTCGGCCGCCATCGCCAATGCCGCGATGACGGAAGCCGAACGGACCAACGCGACGGTACAGGGGCTCGCCGACGCCGCCAGCCGAATCGGCCAGGTGGTTAAGCTCATCCACGACATCGCCAGCCAGACCAACCTGCTGGCGTTGAACGCCACCATCGAGGCGGCGCGCGCCGGCGAAGCCGGCAAGGGCTTCGCGGTCGTGGCCAGCGAGGTGAAGAGCCTTGCCAACCAGACCGCCAAGGCGACGGAAGAGATCAACTCGCAGATCGGGGCCGTCCAGGGTGCGACGCAGGAGGCGGTCGGCGCCATCCGCTCCATCTCCGGCACCATCGCGCGAATCAATGAGATCTCCACCTCCATCGCCACCGCCATGGAGGAACAGGGTGCCGCCACGACCGAGATCGCCCGCAATGTCCAGCAGGCCTCGATCGGCACCCGCGAGGTCAGCGAGACCATCGTCGCCGTGAACGCCTCCGCCAACAATGCCGGCGAAGAGGCCCGTGAGGTGCTGGAGGCGACCAACGAGCTGTCTCGCCAGTCCAACACCCTGCGGACGGAGGTGGAACGTTTCCTTGCCCGCGTCCGCGCCGGCTGATCTCATCCGCAGGTCTGACAACGAAAAAGGCGCGTTCCACGGAACGCGCCTTTTTCATATGGATGCGTTGAGCCATCCAATCCGCCTTCGTAGGGCGGCTTACGGCATCGTGCGAACAACCAGATCGCTGACCGGAATATTCTCGGCCTGAGCGGCGCGGCGAACATCATCGGCGCTGCGCCAATGGCTGCGACCGCCGAGGCTGGTGAGAACACCGCCCCGCATCGCGACGAACAGACCCGTGCGCCCCAGATTGACAATTCTCATCATGATTTTACCCCCGCCCAGTCTCGTGCATTTTAGCGAATTTATTTAGATTTTTTCTTTGATAGAGAATATCTCTCTGCTCAAAAGAAGTATCAGCACATGTCACCCCGCGTCAATAAGACTTCCGTCATTCAACCCCATGACGAGTTCATAGGTCACTCTTCATCCGAAAGCCTCAACCTTCATCCCGCCACTGTCCTGTACCAACTTGTATTTGTTTTATCCGAAAATTTTAGATAGTTTTGCCGCATCCGTGGGATGGCTCCGCCTGTCCAAAAGCCTTATCCCGACAGCACCACGTGGGAACGACCGCGTGCCGTGTAGGGTTGTCACCGAAAGCCGCTGTCCAATCGACGGCATGCAGCGGGGAAGAACCTGCGAGGCATCGGCATCATGGCAACTGCACACCGCCGCACCGACTCTTACGGTACGGCCAACAACCACGGTCTTGGCGCGGAGCCGGGAGAGAACGGCGGCAAGGGCACCATCCTTGCTCTGCCGCTGACAATCCGTCCGGCAAGGCTGGAGGACTTGCCAACCCTGGAGTGGTATGGCCTGCACACACCCCATCGCGAGATCATCGCGGGCGCCTTCCGTCTGCAGGAACGGGGCGACGGCTCCATGCTGTTGGCCGATGTCAACGGCTTTCCCGCCGGTCAAATCTGCATCGACTTCCTGCGCAAGCGGCCGAGTGGCCGCGCCACGCTATGGGCTCTGCGGGTGTTCCAGCCGTTCCGCGGGCTGGGCATCGGCGGCCGGCTGGTGCGGGCGGCCGAACAGGTCGTGATGCAGCGCGCAGTCCCCTATGCCGAATTGGGCGTCGACCGGGACAACGCCGGCGTCCTGCCCTTTTATGAGCGGCTGGGATACGAGCATTGTGGCCGGGAACGCGGCCAGTTCCTCTACCACACGCCCGAAGGACGGCTGGTCCGGGTCGCCATCGACCAATGGCTTCTGCACAAGCGGCTGGATGGCGCCGAGCCCGCCTCCGCAGGTGCCGACAACGGTCGTTGCCTGCGGCTGGCGGGAGACTGACCGCTATTCCGCCGCCAGCGCCGCGCCGGCAGGAAGGGGCACCAGCCGGGCCGCCCGCCTGCGCGGCAGAAAGATGCGGGCGCCATCCAGAATGTTGCCCAGTTCGCCCATCGCATCGACCGCCATGCACAGCGCCACGGGCGGAAGCCAGCGATCGAACAGTTGCGCCGCCACCTCCGCATCGCCGCTCTGGACCGCGGCCAGGGAATCCAGCAGAGCCGCCTCGTCGGCGCTGATGCGGCTGCAGGCCGGGCAGCGGATCTCCGGTTTGCGTGCACCCGCCACCGCGAAGGTGCCGAGCAGCGCGAAGAGCGGCAGCAGCGCGGTGTTCGGAACGCCGGCCACATTCAGTCCGATGCGCATCGACGCCATCGCCCCGGCGGTGCCGGCACGGAACCACTGGCGGACGCCGGTCAACAGCGCCCGTTCGGCCGTCGTCAGGTCCATCACAGTCCAGGGCGACGGCCGCCCTTCTTCCATCGTCCCGCACATGCCGCAGTTCCTTCATCCGGTTGCAGGACCATCCTAGCGCTTCTCTTCCCTAATTGCGAGTCATTCTTATTTGCGCTTTTTCCTGTGACAAAAATCGGGTGCCCCTGACAGCGGGAACGCCGGAAAGGTCGCGTTAACGAACCGCGGCAATCCTGAACCGACTCGCAGTACAGGGGGATCGGTGGGGATGATTCGGACACTACGGGGAGCTGTTCTCGGACTGGTCGCGGTGATCGGAATTGCTGTTGCGGCGGGCTTGACGGTGGCCCATCCGGCGGCGGCCCAGATCGTTCTGAAATCCGCCTATGGGGAAACGTCGCTGATCGGGCCGGCCAAGGCGCGCGGCGCGGTGGTGTGGAGCCACGGCCGTTCGGTGGACTCCGAGGATTCGGAGGCGCCCACCCCGCTCTACATGAAGGCGCTGCGCGATGCCGGCTGGGACGTGTACCGGCTGGACCGCATGCGCGTCAGCGACACGCTGCCCAACAGCTCCCGTGCGCTCGCCGGCTATTCGGAAGCGCTGAAGGCCAAGGGTTATCGCCGGGTCGCACTGACCGGGCAATCCTTCGGCGCCTTCATCTCCCTGATTGCCGCCGGACAGACCAACGCCATCGACGCCGTCATCGCCACCGCCCCCGCCGCCTTCGGCAACTTCACCGAGGCCTTCGACAGCTACCGCGAGAACGCCGCCCAGCTCTGGCCGATCCTGCGCGAGGTACGCCGGGCGCGGGTGATGATGTTCTTCTTCCACGGCGACGACTTCGATCCGGGCGGGCGCGCAGAGCCGGCCCGCAACATCCTGTCCCAGCGCGGGCTGAGCAGCCTGATCGTCGACCAGCCGTCGCTGCTGACCGGCCATGGCGCTGCCAACACCGGCCTGTTCGTCCGCCGCTTCGGCGCCTGCATCGTCCGCTTCGCCGAGGAGCCGCCGACCCCGAACGATCCGCCGTGCGACGAATCCTGGGGCCGCAGCCCCAGCGCTGAACTGCTGCAGGCCGCTCTGCCCGCCAACGCCGCGGGCTCCGCCAAGGGCAACGACGCCATGGCATCGCTCCGCCCCTACATGGGCATGTGGTACGGCAGCTACATCAATGGGCGCGAGGTCGCATTGTCGGTGGAAAAGGCGGAAGGCGACGCCGTCTATGCCGATTACGTGTTGGGCGCCGGCATGGAAGCGGACCAGCCGTTCGAGCGGGTGCGACGTAAAGGCCGGATCGAGAATGGCGAACTGGTCTTCGACGAAAAGGGCCGCAACATCCTGCGCTACCGCCTGCGTCCCGACGGCCGCGTTGCCGCCAGCTGGCTGGACAAGGACGGCCACGGCCGGCTCGACACCGTGCTGCGCCGGGTGAACTGACGTCCGGGGCGGAGGGCGCTCAGCCCACCGCCCTCTCCTCCTCAGCCCTCTGCCAGGAAATTGCGGACGATAGAGATCTGCTCGTCCGTCATCAGCGACGGGGCGTGGCCGGTGTTGGGGAATTCCACCACCCGCACAAGACCGGACGCCCCCGGCCCGCGCGCCGCCATCCGCTCCGACGTCTCGGCGCTCAACAGGTCCGAATCCGCGCCGCGCAGGACCAGCACCGGGCAGCGCACGCGGTCCCACAACGCCCACAGATCGACGTCGGCGACGGGTGCGGTCTTGAACGCCTCGCCGATGGCGGGATCATAGGCAAGACGGAACCGGCCATCGGGCAGCGGGCGGGCGCTGTGCTCCGCCATATGGCGCCAGCACTCGTCACTGATCGTGCCGAAGCCCATCAGGACGAAACGCAAATAGGATTCCAGCGCCGGCAGATCCTCGAACACCGGGTCTTTGCCGACATAATCGGCGATCCTCTGCAATCCGGCCTGGGCGATGAAGGGTCCGACATCGTTGATGACCATGCGGCGGATCGGACTGTTGGCCTGCGCAGCCAACGTCATGCCGATCAGCCCGCCCATCGAGGTGCCGACCCAATCGACCGTCTCCACCCCCATGCGGGCGATCAGCGCCACCATGTCGGCACAATATTGCGGATAGCCGTAAAGTGCCGGCACCGGCAGCCAGTCGCTGCGCCCGCGTCCGACCACGTCCGGGCAGGCGACGCGCCAGCCATCGGCCAGCGCCAGCGCCAACCGGTCGAAGTCGCGGCCGTTGCGGGTCAGCCCATGAACACAGACTGCCGTCCGCGCAGCATCGTCGCGGCCCCACTGGGTATAGGCGATCTTGTGGAACCCAGCGGCGCTGAGGCCAAGGAGGCTGCGTTCGGACATCGGCACGGGCGGGCACTCCTTTTCGGGGGACGACTGACTATCCCTTTTTCGGCGATTTGCCGCCGCGTGGCAACTCCGCCTCCGCATCGCGCCCTGCGGCAGCGCGGATGGCGGGCAGCGCCGATGATGCTTCCGTCACCGAAGCGTCGAACGGATGCCGGACATTGTCGTAAATGCGGCGGATGATACGGACATAGTTGCGCGTCTCCGCATAGGGAGGAACGCCCTTGTAGCGGTCGACCGCCCGCTCTCCGGCATTGTAGCCGGCCAACGCCAGCGTCACGTCGCCCTGGAAATAGGCGAGCAGCCAGCGCAGATACTTCACCCCGCCGGTGATGTTCTGCTTTGGGTCGAAAACGTCGCCGACGCCGAAGCGATCGGCCGTGTCGGGGATCAGCTGCATCAGGCCGGCCGCTTCCTTCGGCGAAACCGCATCGGTGCGGAAGGCGCTTTCCGCCTGGATCACCGCCAGCACCAGCGCCGGGTCGATGCCGTATTTCGGCGCGATCGAGTTGACAAGCGCCACCACCTCCGCCGGGGGAGGACCGATCTCGCGCACCGGGCCGCCACCGGGACGGCACCAGGGACGGATGCGCCCCATGCGGCCGGGAACATAGTTGACCAGCCGCCGCGCCTCCGGATGTCCGCGCGACGCGGCGGCGCGCAGCCAAGCGGTGCCGAGCCGCCGGTCCTTGCGCACGCCCTTGCCGAACAGATAGCGGCGGGCCAGCCGGAAGGCGGCGTTTGCGTCGCCCTGCTCGGCGAGTTCACAATCGGTGGATTTGCTCTTGAGCGATGGCGCAGGCAGTTCGGCCACGGCGTCCGGCTTCGTTGCCGATTTGGCGTCCGCTGCCATGGCGATGGGTGCCGACGCAATACCGGCGCCCCACAGCGCCAGCACGATCAGCGGCACCCTCACGACGCGACGAACCGGCAAACCTCAACCCTCCTGCGCACCCGCGGCATTGTACGGGATGCGGAAGTATGGTGTTGCAACCTGCCGACGACAAGGGCGGGTCGCCAAGGGGGGCTTATGGTCCGCGGCGGCGGCGCCCCTGCTTCTTCGGCGCCCCTTCGGGAATGCCGCGGCCCTGGCGGGCACTGCTGATTCCGATGCTCCCCGGGGTCTCCAGCCCCAGATCCATCGCCTCCAGCCGGCGCAGCTCGTCGCGCAGGCGGGCGGCCTCTTCGAATTCCAGGTCGGCGGCGGCGGCGCGCATGCGCTTTTCCAGATCGGCGATGACGTTCTTGAGGTTGTGCCCGACCAGTTCGTTGGAGTTCAGGCCGGTCTTCACGGTCACATGGTCGCCGCGCTCGAACACGCTTTCCAGGATGTCGCCGATGGCCTTCTTCACCGATTCCGGCGTGATTCCGTGTTCCAGGTTGTAGGCCATCTGCTTTTCCCGGCGGCGCGCCGTTTCATCGATGGCGTACTTCATGCTGTCGGTGATCTTGTCGGCATAGAGGATCGCCCGCCCATCGACGTTGCGCGCCGCGCGGCCGATGGTCTGGATCAGCGAGGTCTTGGAACGCAAATAGCCTTCCTTGTCGGCGTCCAGGATCGCCACCAGCGCGCATTCCGGGATGTCCAACCCCTCGCGCAGCAGGTTGATGCCGACCAGCACGTCATAGGCGCCGAGCCGCAAATCGCGGATGATCTCGATGCGCTCCAGCGTCTCCACGTCTGAGTGGATGTAGCGCACGCGCAACCCCGCCTCGTGCATGTACTCGGTCAGCGCTTCGGCCATCTTCTTGGTCAGGGTGGTGACCAGCACGCGATAGCCCTTGGCGACCACCTCCTTGCATTCGCCGATCAGGTCGTCGACCTGGGTTTCGGTCGGACGGACGATCACCGGCGGGTCGATCAGGCCGGTCGGGCGGACCAGCTGCTCGGTGAAGACGCCGCCTGTGCGCTCCAGCTCCCAGGGCCCGGGGGTGGCGGAGACGAAGACCGTCTGCGGCCTCATTCCCTCCCACTCCTCGAACTTCAGCGGCCGGTTGTCCTTGGCGCTGGGCAGGCGGAAGCCGTAGTCGGACAGCGTCGATTTCCGCACCAGGTCGCCGCGATACATGCCGCCGATCTGCGGCACCATGACGTGGCTCTCGTCCACGATCAGCAACGCATCGCCCGGCAGATATTCGAACAGTGTCGGCGGCGGGTCGCCCGCCGCGCGGCCGGTCAGATAGCGCGAATAGTTCTCGATGCCGGCGCAGGAACCGGTTGCCGCCATCATCTCGATGTCGAAGGTGGTGCGCTGTTCCAGCCTTTGCGCCTCCAGCAGCTTGCCCTCGGCGGCGAACTCTTCCAGCCGGTCCTTCAAGTCCTTCTTGATCTGGTTGATCGCCTGATTTAGCGTCGGCTTCGGCGTCACATAGTGGCTGTTCGGATAGACGCGCACCGCCTCCAGCGCCGCCAGCTTCTCGCCGGTCAGCGGGTCGATCTCGTGGATGCCCTCGATCTCGTCGCCGAACAGCGAGATGCGCCACGCCCGGTCTTCCATGTGGGCCGGAAACAGCTCCACCGTGTCGCCGCGCACGCGGAACAGACCGCGGCCGAAGGCGGCGTCGTTGCGCTTGTACTGAAGCTCGGTCAGCTTGCGCAGCAACTCGGGCTGGGCGATCACCTCGCCTTTACGGAGATCGACTGTCATCTCCGAATAGGTTTCGACCGAACCGATACCATAGATGCAGGACACCGACGCGACGATGATGACGTCGTCCCGCTCCAGCAGTGCCCGCGTCGCCGAGTGGCGCATGCGGTCGATCTGCTCGTTGATCGAGGACTCCTTCTCGATATATGTGTCGGTGCGCGGGACATAGGCTTCAGGCTGATAATAATCGTAGTAGGAGACGAAGTATTCCACCGCATTATTCGGGAAGAAGGACTTCATCTCGCCATACAGCTGAGCGGCCAGCGTCTTGTTCGGTGCCAGGATCAGCGTCGGACGTTGCACCGTCTGGATGACGTGCGCCATGGTGAAGGTCTTGCCTGAACCGGTGACGCCCAGCAGCACCTGATCCTTCTCGCCCTGCCGCAGGCCGCTGGTCAGTTCCTCAATGGCATTCGGCTGGTCGCCCGCGGGTTTGAAATCCGACGAGATGACGAACTGCTTTCCGGCTTCCAGCTTCGCGAGCGGCCGGGCAGGAATGGCGGACAGGACGGGGCTTGCCATGGGGCGGCGATCCGATCAGAGGACGGGTACGGAACGGGAACCGATTATATGGCCGCAACGCCCCCGTCTGTCGAGCGTAGGCTGAGCGGCACTGCGCCCCGCGCATGCGAAACGCAGTGCCGCCCCGGAATCGCCTTACTGTTGTCCCAGCGCCTTCGGGTTCGAGATGCCCAGCCGCGCCTGGACGATGGCCTCCAGCGAATCCATCAGCACGTCCTGCCCCTCATTGTCGAAGTCGCCGGCGGCGATCTCGATGCACAGGCGATGCTGCAAGGCCTCAACTCGTTTGCGCAGATCGTCGCCGGATAGCCCATCGTCTGCGTCCTCGCCATAGAGCAGGGCAAGCGCCGCCAGCATCGAATGGCCGGCGGTGTCCAACCCCTTCAACTCGCGCTCGGCAATCTCCAGCGCGTTGGCGACCATCAGCGCGGCGAAGCGAGCTTCCGGCGCCACATGGGGAAGTACATCGGCACGGAAGGTGGAGGCGGCGATCTGCAGAAGACCGCGGGCGTCGGGATTGGCGCGCATCAGGCTACCTTCTCCACCGCGCCGGTCGCCATGCCGCCGATGGAGCGGAGATGGCGCAGCATGTCCATCTCGATCTCCGGCAGCATTCGCCCGGTCAGCGCCAGTTCCAGCGACGGCTCTGCGCCGGAGCTGTGGCGCAGGCCCTGCTCCACCGCGATGGCCGCCCAGCGCAGGTAAGCGGCCGTCTCCCAATAGGCGACGCGCAACGGATCGACACGGCGGCCGGAGGTCTCCTCATAGCCGGCATAGAAATCCGCGCGGTCGGCGATGCCGCCTGCCTCCCGGTCAGGACGGCGGAACCGCCAGGAACGGGCGCAGAACCAGCCGAGATCCTCCATCGGGTCGCTGAATCCGGCGAACTCCCAATCCAGGATCGCGGTCAGGGCGCCATCCTTGACCAGATAGTTGCCGGTACGGAAATCGCGATGGCATAGCACCACCGCACCCGGCAGCGGCGCGTTTACCTCCATCCAGCGCAGGCCCCAGGCGATCACCGGGTCGCGGCGCCCCAGATCGCCGAACCAGCGGCGATACTGAGCCAGCGTCTCCTGCGCCGGGCATTCCGGCGCGTCGCCCAGCCTCTCCAGCCCCTCGGTCTCCGGGGTGATCCGATGCAGCAGGCCAAGCTGCCTGCCAAGCTCCCGCGCCAGTTCCGGCTGAGCCGCTTCCGACCGCGTCACCGCATGGCCGGCGCCAAGTCCTTCAGCGCGCCGCATGATGTAGAAGTCATGGCCCAGCACGGCGGGGTCGTCGCAGGCGAACAGCGGCTCCGGCGCCGACACTCCGCCGGCGAAGGCGGCCCGCAGCACAACGAACTCCCGCAGCTTGCCGATGCTGGCCGAAATACGTCCACCTCCCTCGGCCCGCAGCACACAGGCGTGACGGCCGGCTAGCGGCCCGCCGTCGATGTCCAGGGTCACCGCAAGATTCAGGGAGATCGCGCCACCGCCGAGCCGTCCATCCTCCGTCACCACGACGCGGGATGCACCGGCCTGCGCGGCCAGCCAGTTTTCCAGACGAACGCGATTGTCGCCCGACAGCAGCGATGGCGTGGACTGGTCGGACGCTTTGACGACGTGCATGGCGTTCTCCCTCCAGAGGTTGCATGGCGCGTTGGTTCGCGCGTCCTTATCGATTTCAGCCGTCGATGGTAGGCACGAAGCGCTGTTGCCGACAAGTTTCACCTTGGTGAGAAAAGCACCCCTACCCCCAAAAAAGTCGGCCCCTCCCCCGCCGATCGGGCGGGAAAGGGGCCGCATCTTGCATCAGGTGGAAAGTGGTCAGGCGGCGACCGGATGGTTCGCGCCCTGCTCCTGATTGGCCGTGACGGCCTGCTGGGTGGCGGGGACCGGCGCCGGCTTGGCTTCGCGGACCGGCAGCATGTCACCGATGCCGAAGGCGACGGCCATCAGGTTCGGCACCGCCATGGCGGCGAGCAGCACCGACCACAGTTCCAGCGACAGAGTGCCCAGCGGGTTCACCAGGGCGGCGGTGGCCGACGAGGCGACCAGGGCGGCGGACAGCCAGGCTTCGGGCTTGGCACAGAAGCGGCCGGCGGTGCGTTTGCCGCCCTTGGCGGTCACCCGGAAGGCATCTTGGCTGCGGAACAGGCCGCGGACGACGGCCAGGGCGACCGTGGTGGACAGCGCCATCCCGACGGCACAGGCGCCAAGGCTTTCCTTCCAGCTGTTGCCGGAGGCGTAGCGCGAGGCCAGCAGGCTGGATCCGGCACGCAGAACCAGGGCACCCAGGACGGCGGCAGTGGCGGCCACCGGCGGCAGGTGCAGCGGCAGAACCAGCGAGGCGAAGGTCCAGACCACGGCGGCGGCGGCGGCGAACAGGCCCACGGCATCGGACCACCAGCGGATCCAGTTGGTGACGTAGCCCAGCTTCTGGCGCGCGCTCAGCTCGGCCGCACCCGGCAGGAACTTCTTCCAATGGGCGCGGACGATCTGCGTGGAGCCGAACACCCAGCGGTCACGCTGCTTGCGGAACTGCATGAAATTGTCCGGAGCCAGGCCGGCGCCGAGCCGTTCGTCGGTGTAAGCGGCGCGGTAGCCGGCCGACAGGATGCGCAGGCCCAGTTCGGTGTCCTCGCAGATGCCGGCTTCCGACCAGCCGCCGACCTGATCCATCGCCGACCGGCGCAGCATGATCATCGTGCCGTGGCAGATGAAGGCCTGGGACGACACGCCTTCCTGCATGCCGACGTCGAAGAAGGGACGGTATTCGGCGGTCATCGCGGCCTTCAGCGCCGTCTCGTGGCCGTCGCGGTGCTCCTGCGGGGCCTGGACGATGCCGACCGACGGATCGGCGAAGGTCGGGGCCAGCTTCGACAGCCAGTCGGGCGACACGGTGTAGTCGGCGTCCAGCACGGCGACGATCTCGGCGGCCGGATCGGTGTGGCGCAGCGCGGCGTTCAGGGCGCCGGCCTTGAAGCCGGAGATCTTCTTGTACCAATGGAACTTGAACTTCGGACCCAGCGCCCGGCACATCTCCTCCACCGGGCGGACGAGGTGTTCCTCCTCGGTGTTGTTGATGAGGACGACGACCTCGTAGTTCGGGTAGTCCAGCCGCGACAGCGAGGCCAGCGTGGCGTTCAGCACGTCAGGCTGTTCGCGGCAGGCGGCGACGTGGATGGAGACCATCGGCTTGTGGTCGCTGCTGGGCACGGCATGCGGCAGCAGCGCCGGGGCGCGGCCGGTCAGCAGCCGGCGGGCGACATCCACCAGATCGGCAAAGGCGACGCTCATCATCAGGGCGCCCAGCGCGAAGGCGGAGCCCCAGGTGGTCAGCGCGCCGAAGGTCAGATACTCGGCGAAGGCACCGGCGACGGCCGAACCGATGGCGAAGCCGATGATGTTGGCACCCATCGAGGCGGCCAGCGCGAAGCCGGCGTTGGTCCGGCGGCGGAAGACGGCGAAAGCCGACAGGGCCAGACCGACGGCGAGCGCGACGCCCGCACCGACGCGGTCGCCATAGGACGCGGCGACCGCACCGGTCATCGACCATTTCGGCTGACGGTCGGCATCCAGCACGCCCCAGGTCGGGCCGGGCGAGCCTTCAATGGTGGACTTCCAGATGCCGTCGAAGGCCTCGACGACGTTGTAATGGATGCCGAGCGCGTTGGCTTCCGCCGCGAAGCCGCGGACGACGGCGGCCTGGGCCTCCGGCGTCGGATAGGCGTCGTGGAAGTTCTCGCCACCCGACGGCCAGCCGACCTCGCCGACGAACAGCGGCTTGCCCGGATGCGCCTTGCGCACGGTGTCGAGACGGTCGCGGATCCAGGTCAGCGCATCGGAGACCGGAACGCCTTCCCAGTAGGGCAGCACATGGACGCCCATGAAATCGGACGCCTTCACCGTGGCGTCGGCCTTGACCATTTCCGACCAGACGTCGGCGGTGCCGACCTTGATGTTGGCCGGGACGGCGGCGCGCACGCGCTTGATGTAGCCGGCCAGCTCGGCGTCGGTCAGTTCGGCGCGCAGCAGCGTTTCGTTGCCGACGACGATGCGCTTGATGCCGCGGAATTCCTTGGCCAGCGCGATGCCGTGCAGCACTTCACGCTCGTTGCGGACCTTGTCCTTGCTCAGCCAGATACCGAGCGTGACGTCCAGCCCCTTGGACACCGCGATCTCCGGCACCTCGCCCTGCGAACCCAGCGTCGAGTAGGTACGAACGCCGTCGGCGAAGCCGGCGATGGCGGTCATGTCCTTCTCGATGTCCTTGCGCGGAACGATCGGCTGGTGGTTGGGATCGTAGCTGCGGCCCGAGGGCGAATAGGACACGGATTCGATGCGGCCGGGTTCCGCGTCCACCGCCGTGGGCGCGTTGCGCCAGGACCAGAAGGACGCGTGGCCGGCGGTCACGGCCAGCAGTGCGGCGACGATGGCTGCGCGCCGGATCGAGTTCTTCGGGTTGCTCATGGGGAGTTCGCGTTGCCCTGTTGCAGGGTGGCCGTTCGCCACCGGACATCCGCACAAACGGGCAGACCGACTTCCCTATTCCGTCACTTCCAAAAATTTTTTGTGCGCTGCGGAGAGCGGAACCCTGACGTTCTCCCCCTGTTGGACAACGTCCGGTTCCATACTCCAAAAACACAGGAGAGCGCCCCATGGCCACCCGCCACGAAGACAGCCCGGAACACAAGAAGGCCCACGATCTGGCCGAGCAGGCACTGGACAAGGCCGCCGGCGGCGATCCCCGCAAGGCGCGCGACCTGATCGAGGAAGCCAAGCGCATTGATCCCAAGATCGGCGAGGAGATGTCCCGCGAAGCCGCCGCGGATCAGAAGAAGGCCGACAGGTACGTCGACAAGACCGACAAGTGAGCCGCGAGATCTCCCTCTCCCGTCCCGGGAGAGGGAGGGGACCCGCGCCGAAGGCGTGGGGAGGGTGAGGGGGATTCCAAGGATCGCGAAGCGCCTGGCTTCTTGCCTTACCCCTCACCCTTCCCTCTCCCGGGACGGGAGAGGGAGTTTTTACTCCGCCGCCACGGCCTCCACCACGACCGGCGGGGTCCAGCGCAGCACCGGCTTGCGGGCGGCGGCGGTCTCGTCCAGGCGACGGCGCGGCGTCAGACGCGGAGCGGCCTGGAAATAGGCGACATCACCCGACTTCGCCCGTTCGGCCAGCGCCCGCAGCGCATCGACGAACTGATCGAGGCTGGCCTTGCTTTCCGTTTCGGTCGGCTCGATCAGCAGCGCACCGTGGACAACCAGCGGGAAATACATGGTCATCGGGTGGAAGCCCTCGTCGATCAGGGCCTTCGCCATGTCGAGCGTGGTGACCCCCGTTCCCTTCAGGAAGCGGTCGTCGAACAGGCACTCGTGCATGCACGGCCCCTCGAAGGAGGCCGTCATCACATCCTCCAACCGCGCCATGACGTAGTTGGCGTTCAGCACCGCATCGCCCGACGCCTGCCACAGCCCGTCGGCGCCGTGGCTGAGCATGTAGGAGAGTGCGCGGACGAACATGCCCATCTGGCCGTGGAAGGCCTTCATGCGGCCGAAGGCCAGTCCGTCGCCGGCATTCTCCACCAGCGCGAAGCCGTCCTTGCCATGCGTCACGTAAGGCACCGGGATGTAGGGCGCCAGCGATTCCGCGAACACCACCGGCCCCGACCCCGGCCCGCCGCCGCCATGCGGGGTGGAGAAGGTCTTGTGCAGGTTGATGTGCATGACGTCGATGCCGAGGTCGGCCGGACGCACCCGCCCGACAATGGCGTTGAAGTTGGCGCCGTCACAGTAGAAATAGCCGCCCGCCGCATGCACCGCGTCGGCGATCGCGATGATGTCGCGTTCGAACAGGCCGCAGGTGTTGGGGTTGGTCAGCATCAGGCCGGCCACTTCGGGACCGAGCTTGGCCTTCAGCGCCTCCAGATCGACACGGCCGTCGGCGGTGGCCGGAATGGCGTCGACGCTGTAGCCGCAGGCGGCGGCGGTGGCCGGGTTGGTGCCGTGGGCGCTTTCCGGCACCAGGATCTTGGTGCGGCCGCTGTCGCCCTTGGCCTCATGCGCTGAGCGGATCGCCATGATGCCGCACATCTCGCCATGGGCACCGGCGGCGGGCGCCAGCGTCACGGCAGCCATGCCGGTCAACGTCTTCAGCCAATGGGCCAGCTGGTCCATCAACTCCAGCGCGCCCTGCACCGTGCTGACCGGCTGCAGCGGATGCACGTCGGAGAAGCCCGGCAGCCGCGCCATCTTCTCGTTCAGGCGCGGGTTGTGCTTCATCGTGCAGGAGCCCAGCGGATAGAAGCCGCTGTCGATGGCGTAATTCTTCTGCGACAGGCGGGTGTAGTGGCGGACCACCTGCGGCTCGGCAAGGCCGGGCAGACCGACCTTGGCGCGCGGCTTCACCGCCCCCAGGCGCGAGGCCACCTTCGGCACGTCGGGCAGGTCGACGCCGGTGCGGCCGGCGCTGTCCTGTTCGAAGATCAGCGGCTCTTCGATCTGCAGGCCGCGGTTGCCGGTGACAGTGCCGGTCACGCTGTCGAACCCGGCGCTGCCGGCGGGAATGGCCGACGGACGGCCCTGGTTGTTCATGCTCATGCCAGAACCTCGGTCAAGGCAGCCGCGAAGGCATCCATGTCGGCGTCGGTGTTGGTTTCGGTGACGGCGACCAGCAGCAGGTCCTCCATCTCGCCCAGATAGAGGCGCGACACCGGCACGCCGCCCAGGATGCGGCGCTTGGCGAGTTCCTCGACCACCGCGGCGGCCGGCTTCGGCAGCTTCACCGTGAATTCGTTGAAGAAGCCGTCGTTCAGCACCTCGACACCCGGGACCGCCGCCAGCTTGTCGGCCATCTGGACCGCCTTGGCGTGGTTCAACTGGGCCAGCTGCGTGATCCCGGCTTCGCCCAGCAGGCTGACATGGATCGAGAAGGCCAGCGCGCACAGGCCGGAGTTGGTGCAGATGTTCGAGGTTGCCTTCTCGCGGCGGATGTGCTGCTCGCGGGTGGAGAGCGTCAGCACGAATCCACGGCGGCCGTCGGCGTCCACCGTCTCGCCGCACAGGCGGCCCGGCATCTGGCGGACATATTTGTCCTTCACCGCGAACAGCCCGACATAGGGGCCGCCGAAATTCAGCGCGTTGCCGAAGGACTGGCCTTCCGCCGCGACGATGTCGGCACCCATGTCGCCCGGCGGCGTCAGCAGACCGAGCGACAGAGCCTCCGTCACAACGACGATCAGCAGCGCGCCCTTGGCCTGACAGGCGGCGGCCAGATCGGTGTAGTCGCGGACATGGCCGAACACGTCGGGGTTCTGCACGACGACGCAGGAGGTCTTGTCGTCGACCAGCGCCAGCAGATCCTCGCCGCCGGTCGGGGCGGCCGGCAGGGCCACCGCCTCGAAGCCGATGAAGCGGGCATCGGTGGTGGTCACGTCGCGGTAATGCGGGTGCAGGCCGCCGGACAGGATCGCCTTTTTCCGCCGGGTAACGCGGTTGGCCATCATTACCGCTTCGGCGCAGGAAGTGGCGCCGTCATACATCGAGGCGTTGGCGACATCCATGCCGGTCAGCAGCGCGACCTGGGTCTGGAATTCGAACAGGACCTGCAGCGTGCCCTGGCTCACCTCCGGCTGGTACGGCGTGTAGGCGGTCAGGAACTCGCCGCGCTGGACCAGATGGTCGACGGTGGCCGGCACATGGTGGCGGTAGGCACCGGCGCCGAGGAAGCTGGGCACGCTCCCGGCCGGCAGGTTCTTCGCCGCCATGGACCCCAGCAGCCGCTCGACCTCAAGCTCGCCCATATGGTTGGGCAAGCCCCCGATCGGGCCGGCCAGTTGGGCCGCCTTTGGAACATCGCGGAACAGGTCTTCGACCGATGTTGCGCGGACGGCCTCCAGCATCGACTGCCGGTCGGCCTCGGTCAGGGGCAGATAGCGCATGTCAGTGAGATTCCTCAACGAAGGCCTTGTAGGCCGATTCGTCCATCAGACCATCGAGTTCGGAGGCGTCCTTCAACTGGATCTTGAAGAACCAGCCATCGGTTTCGGCGGCGCTGTTGACCATCGACGGGTCATCGACCAGGGCCTGGTTGGCTTCGACGACGGTGCCGGAGACCGGGGCGTACACGTCGCTGGCGGCCTTCACGGATTCGACGACGGCGGCTTCCTTGCCCTGCTCCAGCACGCGGCCGGCCTCGGGCAGCTCGACAAACACAACGTCGCCCAGCTGGCTCTGGGCGAAGTCGGTGACGCCGACGGTGGCGACATCGCCATCGACCTGAACCCACTCGTGGTCCTTGGTGAATTTCTTGCTCATCGAAAAGGTTCCCTGTCCAAACGGTTGCTTGTGATTAGGTTGCAGAGGCATCAGCCCCGGTAGTAACGCTGCGGCACGAAGGGCGTGGCGGCGACGCGGGCGGGCAGCGGCTTGCCGCGCACCATCAGCGTCAACGGCGTGCCGACCGCGGAGTTCGCGATGTCGACATAGCCCATGGCGACCGGCGCGCCGGCGGTCGGGCCGAAGCCGCCGCTGGTGATCTCACCGATGCGGGTGCCGTTGGCGTCCTGAATTTCGGTATGCTCACGGGCCGGCTGGCGGCCTTCCGGCTGGATGCCGACGCGGCGGCGCGTGGCGCCTTCGGTAAGCTGCCGGTGGATGATGTCGTAGCCGGGGAAACCGCCCTCGGCGCGGCGGCGCTTCGGCAGCGTCCATTCCAGCGCGCCTTCGACCGGCGTCGTGGTGGTGTCGATGTCGTGGCCGTAGAGGCAGAGCCCGGCCTCCAGCCGCAGCGAGTCGCGGGCACCCAGCCCGATCGCCTCGACCTCCGATTCGGCCAGCAGCGCGCGGGCGATCATCTCGGCATCGGCGTTGGCGCAGGAGATCTCGTAGCCATCCTCGCCGGTATAGCCGGAACGGGTGAGGATCACCGGCACGCCCTTGAAGGTGGCGGACAGGTAGCTCATGAACTTCATGGTGGCAGCCTCCGGCACGAAGCGGGCCATCACCTCGGCCGCCATCGGACCCTGGAGCGCCATCAGCGCCAGATCGTCAAGCAGCTCGACCTCGGCCTTGCCGGCCAGCTTCTCGCGCAGATGGGCGACGTCCTGCTCCTTGCAGGCGGCGTTCACCACCAGGAACAGGTGGTCGCCGGCATTGGTCACCATCAGGTCGTCGAGGATGCCGCCCTGCTCGTTCAGGAACAGCGTGTAGCGCATGCGGCCCTGCGCCAGCCCCTTGATGTCGCCGGGAACCAGGGTTTCCAGGGCGGCGGCCGGATCTTCGCCGGTCAGGCGGACCTGCCCCATGTGGGACACGTCGAACAACCCGGCCTTTTCGCGGGTATGCTGGTGCTCCTTCAGGATGCCCAGCGGATACTGCACCGGCATGTCGTAGCCGGCGAAAGGCACCATGCGGGCGCCAAGCTCGACATGGAGCGCGTGCAGCGGGGTGGTCTTGAGAGCGGTTGCGGCCTCGGTCACGCGCGGGTCCTCCGACAAGGTTTCAGCGCCCGCATCGGGATCGATGCAGGAAGCTGCCCCCTCTGTCTTGGACCTGAGAGATTCACCGCCGTCCGGTCGAGCCGGGCACCCGGTTTACTCCTTCGGTGAGTCGCGGCGACTGGGCGCCGAGGCTGCTTTCCAGAGTTGCCTTATCCCCTTGCGGTCCTTTTGCCTGAGAGTTTCCGGGGGCGGTTGCTCCTTCGGCGCCGCCCGCGGACCTGTCGATTTACGACAAGGCCACAAGCGATCTCTCCCGCGAGGGATCATCGGCGTGATGGCGGCACAGTGTCGCGAACAGACAAGTTTGTCAATCGGCGGATCCGGTGCCAAACCCGCACCCTCGACGGCCGTCATCCCCGCGAAGGCGGGGATCCAGGCTTCCGGATCAAGCGGTTGATGCGGCTGGATTCCCGCCTGCGCGGGAATGACGATCGAAAAGGGAAGGCTCCGGCACCGATGAACCGCAGCGCCTACTTCTTCATCTGCGTCCGGTTGAAGTTCAGCTGGTCCGGAGTCAGCTGGAATCCGAGATAGATCTTCCAGTCCTTGGCGTTGGCGTCCTTGGGCAGCGGGATCTTCGGGGTCAGTTCCTCGCGGGTGCCGGCGCGCGGCTGACCGGGGACGAAGGTCACGTCGGTGTCGAAATAGGCCTTCGACACCAGCGTATCGTCCGGCTGGGCCAATGCTACGAAATACTGGTACTTGGCGGGGTTGCCCTGAAGGGCCGGGCCGCGCTCGGCCACCAGATAGACGTTCACGTTCACGGTGACGCCGTCGCTGGTGTAGTCGCAGCTGCCGGTGAAATCGACCAGGGCGGCCCGCGACTCCAGATCGGTCAGATCCTTGCCGCCGGGGCGGAAGACCGTCACTTCCTGCAGATCGCGGACGATGTTGACCTTCGGACAGGCCAGTGCCGCCTCCGACGGGTTCGTCGGCCCCAACCCCATGCCGGAGCAGCCGGAAAGCACCAGCACGGCCCCGGCCGCGAGCAGCGCAGGGCGGCCCATCCCAAAGAGGGACGCCAGCGGGCTTTTCCGGGCGGGGGTTCCTATATTACGGTCGCGGCGGTCCATCGGTTCGGCCTGATCGGTTGACGGGCTGTTGGACCGCGACTTTAGTGTCCCAGCTTGACCGGCACAAGACCGCGCGGCGGTTCTATCCCTTGTGACCGTCTGGCGCAGGACCACCTAAGGGCGACCCACTCCACGCAAGGGCGGTACAGCGCATATGACCACGACCTCTCCCCAGGCCAACCGGCCCTTGACGATCCTGCTGGCGGCGCCGCGCGGCTTCTGCGCCGGGGTGGACAGGGCGATCCAGATCGTCGAGACGGCGCTCGACCGCTACGGGGCTCCGGTCTATGTCCGGCACGAGATCGTTCACAACCGCTTCGTGGTCGAAAGCCTGGAAGCCAAGGGCGCCGTCTTCGTCGATGAGCTGACCGAGGTACCGGATGGACGCCCGGTGGTCTTCTCCGCCCATGGCGTGCCGAAATCAGTGCCGCAGGCGGCGGAGGCGCGCGGGCTGTTCTATCTCGACGCAACCTGCCCGCTGGTCAGCAAGGTCCACCGCGAGGCGGAACGGCATTTCGAGGACGGCAAGCAGATCGTCCTGATCGGCCATGCCGGCCATCCGGAGGTGATCGGCACCATGGGCCAGCTGCCCGACGGCGCCGTGGTGCTGGTGGAAACGGTGGCCGACGTGGCGACGCTTGAGGTGCAAGACCCGGAAAACCTCGCCTATGCCACCCAGACCACCCTGTCGGTCGACGAGACGACGGAGATCCTGGCCGCGCTCCAGTCCCGCTTCCCCGCCATCGCCGGTCCGAAGAAGGAGGACATCTGCTATGCCACCACCAACCGTCAGGCGGCGGTGAAGGCCATCGCGCCGAAGGTGGAGGCGCTGCTGGTGCTGGGTGCGCCGAACTCCTCCAACTCCAAGCGGCTGGTGGAGGTGGCGAAGACCCATGGCTGCCCGGCCGCCCAGCTGGTCCAGCGCGCCGCGGACATCGATTGGAGCGCGCTGTCCGGCGTCGCCCGCCTCGGCATCACCGCCGGCGCGTCGGCGCCGGAAGTGCTGGTCGAGGAGGTCATCGAGGCCGCCCGCGCCCGTTTCGACGTGACGGTGGAGGAACTGCGCACGGCGACGGAGAACATCGTCTTCAAGCTGCCGCGCGCGTTATCGGTGGAGCGGGAGGAAGTTTGACGGCGCCGGAACCCGGTCGCGGGGCGGCGCGTTGCTTCAGGCGGAGCGCACGCTCCGCCGTGACGAGCGTGAGGTGAAGCCTTGGTTGGTTGGATCATTCGGACGCTGGTGCTGTGCTTCGTCGTCGGCTTCGTGCTGTCGTTCCTGCGCATCGATCCGGCCAGCATCCTGACGAACAGCTGGCAGACGGTGCAGGACATCGTCGCATTGATGATCGACGCCGGCCGCTGGGCGCTCCCCTACATCCTGATCGGCGCGGTCGTGGTGGTGCCGCTGTCGGTGATCGGGCTGGTGCTGCGCTGGCGCTCGCGCCCACCCTCATGACGCTTCGCCGTCCGGATTCCGGACAAAAAAACAGGAGGCACCGGAACCGGAGCCTCCTGTGAAACAGGGAGGGTTAGAGACAGTCATAGGTCTACGCCCACCCACCCCCTCCCGCCTTGATGCATGTCAACGGACAGTCACTTTCCGTCAGCCTCCCCGCCTGAAAGAAAAAGCCGGAGACATCCATGCGGATGCTCCGGCTCAGTGATACAGGGAGGGTTAGAGACAAGAAGGACCTTATCCGGAAGCGCATAGACCGTTCGTTGATCTGCATCAAAAAAGGCGAAAATCTCGGAAATCCGTTCGCGTCGTTCCGTCGCGGGCGTCGGCCGGTCCGATCAGCCGAGAATCTCCGCCAGTGCCACCACCAGCGCCTTGTTCTCCTCCTCGCGGCCGACGGTGATGCGCAGGCAGTCGGACAGGCCGTACTCGGTCACCGGCTTCACCAGGATGCCGCGGCGGGCGAGATGGTCGATGACCGCCTGGGTGCCCAGCGACGGATCGGTCGGCACGCGGGCCAGCACGAAATTGCAGACGCTGGGATAGACGCGCAGCCCGACCCGCTCCAACTCGCGCGACAGCCAGGGCAGCCACCGTGCATTGTGGGCGAAGGTCGCCTCCTCATGCTCCGCATCGCTGAGCGCGGCGGCGGCGGTCAGCTGGGCGGGAAGCGAGACGTTGAAGGTGCCGCGGATGGCGTTCACCGCCTCGATCACCGTGGCGGGACCATAGCCCCAGCCGACCCGCAGGCCCGCCAGCCCGTGCATCTTCGAGAATGTCCGGATCAGCATGACGTTGTCGGAATTCTCGACGATCTCCGTGCCGTCGCTGTAATCCGGCAACCGGCAATAGTCGGCATAAGCCGAATCCAGCACCAGCAGCGTGTTTGACGGCAGGCCGGCCCGCAGCCGCTGCACCGCCTCGGCAGGAATATAGGTGCCGGTCGGGTTGTTGGGATTGGCGAGGAAGCAGATCTTCGTCCGCTCGCTGGCGCGGTCGATCATCGCCTCCACATCCACCACCATGTCGCGCTCCGCCGCGACCACCGCGGTGGCACCGGACGCACGGATCGCCTTGAGGAATCCGCGATAGCCCCGCTCGTGGCAAAGAACCTCGTCACCGGGGCCGGCGAAGGCCTGGGCAACGAGATGGATCAGTTCCTCCGACCCGGCGGTGCAGACGATGCGGTCGGCATCGATCGCATGACGGCGAGCAATGGCGTGGCGCAGCGGTTCCTGGTCCCAATCGGGATAGCAATGGATGCGGGTGGCCGCCTCGCAATAGGCATCCAGCGCCAGCGGGCTGGGTCCGAGCGGATTGTGGGTCAGCGACAGGTCTATCCACCGGCGGCCGTCGCGAGGCGGGCGAGCGGGACGGTACGGCTTGATCTGGCCAACGCTGGGACGGGGGCTGAGCAGGTCCATAACCTCGGTCTCCGGTAGCGGATCGGTCGAACAGCACGTCAGACGACCGATTGAACCGCAAACCGGTGCGCGACGCCACAGGACATTGCGTCGCGCACCCCAACTCGAGGTGTTTTATTTCCAAATAGCAGGCCGGACGGAACCGCCGGCCTGCTGCGCCAATCAGTGGTTTAGAATTTGGCTGAGGAAGAGGCGCGTGCGGTCCGATTTGGGGTTGGAGAAGAACGCGTCCGGCGTGTCCTGCTCCACGATCTCGCCGCGGTCCATGAAGATGACGCGGTCGGCGACCGACTTGGCGAAGCCCATTTCGTGCGTCACGCACAGCATGGTCATGCCGTCCTCGGCCAGCCCGATCATGACGTCCAGCACCTCCTTGACCATTTCGGGATCGAGCGCGGAGGTCGGCTCGTCGAACAGCATCACCTTCGGGCTCATGCACAGCGACCGCGCGATGGCGACGCGCTGCTGCTGGCCGCCCGAAAGCTGGCCGGGATACTTCTTCGCCTGCTCGGCGATGCGCACCCGAGTCAGGTAGCTCATCGCCCGCTCTTCCGCCTCCGCCTTCGGCATCTTGCGGACCCAGATCGGGGCGAGCGTGCAGTTCTCCAGCACCGTCAGGTGCGGGAACAGGTTGAAGTGCTGGAACACCATGCCGACTTCGCGGCGGACCAGCTCGATGTTCTTCAGGTTGTTGGTCAGCTCGATCCCGTCGATGACGATCGTGCCCTTCTGATGCTCCTCAAGCCGGTTCAGGCAGCGGATCATCGTCGATTTGCCCGACCCCGACGGGCCGCAGACGACGATGCGTTCGCCCTTCTGGACGCTGAGGTTGATGTTCTTCAGGACGTGGAACTCGCCGTACCACTTGTTGACACCCGTGCAGCGGATGATCTCCTCGCCGCTGAGGGTGTGCTTCGGCTTGGTGCCCTGGGACATGGCCTGGGACATGGGTCTTGCTTCTCCCTTGACGGCGTCGATCTAGCGGCGATGGCCGCGGTTCAGGTCACGTTCCAGCTTCTGGCTGTATTTCGACATGCTGAAGCAGAAGATCCAGTAGATCACGCCGATGAACAGATAGGCCTCGCGGTAGAAACCGCGCCAGGACGGATCGGACAGCGCGGCCTTCGCGGTGCCGAGCAGGTCGTACAGGCCGATGATGATGACGAGCGAGGTGTCCTTGAAGAAGCTGATGAAGGTGTTCACCAGCGGCGGGATGGCGATGGCCAGCGCCTGCGGCAGGATGATCTTGCGCATCTTCTGCCAGTAGCTGAGCCCCAGCCCGTCGGCCGCCTCATACTGCCCCTTCGGGATCGCCTGCAGGCCGCCGCGGATCGCTTCCGCCATATAGGCGGCGGCGAACATGATGAAGGCGATCTGCGCGCGCAGCAGCTTGTCGACGGAAACGCCGTTCGGTAGGAACAGCGGCAGCATCACCGACGCCATGAACAGCAGGCTGATCAACGGCACGCCGCGGATCAACTCGATGTAGGTGACGCACAGCACCTTCACCGCCGGCATGTCCGACCGCCGGCCCAGCGCCAGCAGGATCGACACCGGAAAGGCGACGGCCAGACCGATCACCGACAGGATAATGGTCAGCGGCAGGCCGCCCCACAGCGTGTTCTCGACATAGGTCAGGCCGAAGACGCCGCCCCACATCAGGATCGCCACCACTGTCAGCCCGGCGGCCCAGACCAGCCCGAACCACGGCTTCCAGAAGCGGCGGTCGCAGCTGGCGACCAGCAGCGCGATGAAGACGCAGATGGTCAGCAGCGGCCGCCACTGCTCATCCCACGGGAACATACCGAACATGATGAAGCGCAGCTTCTCGCCGATGAAGCCCCAGCAGGCGCCGCCGGCGTCCTGCCGGCAGACCGTGGAGTTCGAATCGAAGCCATGCGCGTTGACGACCAGCCAGCCGACGAAGGGCGGGATCGCCGAGACCAGCAGCGCCAGGACCAGGATGGTCAGGATGGCGTTGTACCAGCTGTTGAACAGGTTGCTCCGCAGCCACGCGATCGGGCCGACGGTGTTGGCCGGCGGACGCTCGTCCGGCAGGCCGACGCTTTGCACGTTGTCGGTCATGGCCGTTACCGCTCCACCAGCGCGATGCGCTTGTTGTACCAGTTCATGAAGATCGAGATGCTGAGGCTGATGACCAGATAGGTGCCCATGATCATCGTCACGCCTTCGATCGCCTGACCGGTCTGGTTAAGCGTCGTGTTGGCGATCGACACCAGATCGGGATAGCCGATGGCCAGCGCCAGCGAGCTGTTCTTCATCAGGTTCAGATACTGGCTGGTCAGCGGCGGCACGATCACCCGCAGCGCCTGCGGCAGGATCACCAGACGCAGCGTCGGACCGCTCGGCAGGCCGAGCGCGCGCGCCGCCTCGGTCTGGCCCCAGTTGACCGCCTTGATGCCGCTGCGCACCACCTCGGCGATGAAGGCCGCGGTGTAGAGCGTGAGGCCGGTCAGAATGGCGAAGAACTCGGGCGAGATCGCAAGGCCGCCAGAGAAGTTGAAGCCGGCCAGCTTTGGCATGTCGAGCGCCGTCGGCGCCCCGCCGGCGATCCAGGTCAGGATCGGCAGGCCGAGGATCAGGCCCAGCGCGGTCCACCCCGCGGGGAAGGGCTGCCCGGTGCGCGCCTGCCGCGCCTTGGCCCAGCGCGACATGCCCCAGGCGGCGACGATGCCGACCAGCAGGGCGATGCCCATCTCGGCCCAGACCGGATCGGCGAGTGGCACGGGGAAGCGCAAGCCGCGCTGCGACAGGAAGACACCCGGAATCGGATTCAGCGCCTGACGCACCGCCGGCAGTCCGTCCGAAACCAGCGCGTACCAGAAGAACAGCTGCAGCAGCGGCGGGATGTTGCGCACGATCTCGACGTAGGTCGACGCCAGCTTGGCGATCAGCCAGTTGCTGGACAGCCGGGAAACGCCGATGACCGTGCCGATGATCGTCGCCAGGATGATGCCGATGACCGACACCTTCAACGTGTTCAACACGCCGACCAGGAAGGCCCGGCCATAAGTGTCCTTCGGCGAATAGTCGATCAGCGACTCGCCGATGCCGAAGGCCGCTTCACGCCCCAGGAAATCGTAACCGGTCGCGATCGATCGCCGCGCGAGGTTGTCGAGCGTGTTGGAAATAAGGAACCAGCCGACCAGAGCGACCGCGCCGACCACCAGGATCTGGTAGACGATGGCACGGAACGTCGGGTCGCTGAGGGAAATGGATACGCCACCCGGCGGCGGAGCGCCTTGGGTGGTCCGGGTCTCGGTCGCCACGGACTACTCTCCCCCAACCATCGCGCCCCATACGGTGCCCACGCGGTCCCGGACGTTTTTCCGGGCATTTCCCACACCGTAGGGGATGCGACATGTCTCCCAATGCGGTCAGATGCGCGGGCGTTTCGCTGACGCCCTTCGCGACCGCTCCTCTACCGGAAGGCCGCCCCCGGCAGGTACCCGACGGGCGGCCTTCAAACGGTGGTCTGCCTTACCGGAACGGCTGCGCGTACATCAGGCCGCCCTTGGTCCACAGCGCGTTCAGGCCGCGCTCCAGCTTCAGCGGGGTGCCCGGGCCGACGTTGCGGTCGAAGATCTCGCCGTAGTTGCCGACCTTCTTCACGATGTTGTAGGCCCACTTCTCGTCCAGGCCGAGAGCCTTGCCCATGCCCGGCGAGGTGCCGAGGAAGCGCTGGATGTCCGGGTTCTTGGTGTTGGCGAACTCGTCGATGTTCTTGGAGTTGATGCCGAACTCCTCCGCCTGGATGGTGGCGTAGACGGTCCACTTGACGATGTCGAACCACTGGTCGTCGCCATGGCGCACGGCCGGGGCCAGCGGCTCCTTGGAGATGACTTCCGGCAGGATGACATGGTCTTCCGGAACCGGAGCGACACCGGCGCGGGTGCCGGCCAGACCGGACACGTCGGTCGTCAGCACGTCGCAGCGGCCGGCGAAGTAGGCGGCGTTCACCTCGTCGTTCGACTCGATGACGACCGGGTTGTAGGTCATGTTGTTGGCGCGGAAATAGTCGGCGAGGTTCAGTTCGGTGGTGGTGCCGGACTGGACGCAGACGGTGGCGCCGTTCAGTTCCTTGGCGCTCTTCACGCCCAGCTTCTTCGGAACCATGAAGCCCTGGCCGTCATAATAGGTGACGGGGGCGAAGTTCAGGCCGACCGAGGTGTCGCGGGTCAGCGTGGCGGTGGTGTTGCGCGACAGCAGGTCGACTTCGCCCGACTGGATGGCCGGGAAGCGCTGCTGCGCCGACAGCGGGGTGAACTTGACCTTGTTCGGGTCGTTGAAGATGGCGACGGCGACGGCACGGCAGTAATCGACGTCGAGGCCGGTCCAGTTGCCGGCGCTGTCGGGGTTGCCGAAGCCCGGCAGGCCGGCGTTGACGCCGCACTGCACGAAGCCGCGCTGCTTGACGGTATCGAGCGTGGCAGCACCGGCGGCGGCGCTGGCGGTAATGACCACGGCCGCCGCGGCGGCGGCGAGAAGCCCTGACTTCATAATTATTAACTCCACCCTGTTCTTGCGTTCTTCGCATTTGAGCGGTCTGACGACGCGCCGGCCACGCCGGCCATGTGAACCCCGGGAAGCCTCGGGTAGCCCCGAAGGACCGCCCCTGTGGGGATCGCGACGCAGCCATGCGCGTGGGACAAGAGTGTATCAACTTGATCCCGCTTGTCGAATCATCCGTGCATTTGTGGTGATACCAGACTATACCGCCCGCTGACGGCCCTTCGGCGCAATCGGCGACGGTCGCGGGGCATTCGGGATGATACAATGTTCGGCTCCGCCGCACCGGATCGCCGCACCAGCCAAACGGACAGTCGATGAAGGACGTCACGCAGGACACGATTCTCGTTCATGCCGGCCGCGATCCGCGGAACAACCACGGCATCGTCAATCCGCCGGTCTATCATTGTTCGACCGTGCTGTTCCCGACGCTGGACGCGCTGGAGGAAAGCGACCGCAACACGCTGGAAGGCGTGCATTACGGCCGCATGGGCACCCCCACCACCTTCGCCTTCGAAGAGGCGGCGGCGGCGCTGGAGGGCGGTTACCGCGCGGTGAACACCGGCTCCGGCCTCGCCGCCATCGCCATCGCACTGTCGGCCTTCACCAAGGCCGGCGACCATGTGCTGATCACCGACAGCGCCTATGGTCCGACCCGCCGTTTCGCCAAGGAGACGCTGGCGCCCTATGGCGTGGAGGTCGAGTTCTACGATCCCTGCATCGGCGCCGGCATCTCGGCGCTGCTGCGGCCGAACACCAGCGTCGTCTTCCTCGAATCGCCGGGTTCCCTGACCTTCGAGGTGCAGGACGTTCCGGCCATCGCCAAGGCGGCAAAGACGGTCGGCGCCACGGTGATGATCGACAACACCTGGGCGACTCCGCTGTTCTTCCGCCCGTTCGACCATGGCGTCGACCTGTCGATCCACGCCGCGACCAAATATATGGTCGGCCATGCCGACGCGATGCTGGGCGTGATCACCTGCCGGGACGAGGAAAGCTGGACGGCGGTGAAGAAGGCCGCCACCCGTTTCGGTGTCTGCGGCGGCCCTGACGACCTCTATCTCGGCCTGCGCGGCCTGCGCACCCTGTCGGTGCGGATGCGCCAGCATCAGGAAAGCGCGCTGGCGATCGCCGACTGGCTGGCCGCCCGGCCGGAGGTGACGCGCGTGCTGCACCCCGCCCGCCCCGACTTCCCCGGCCACGAACTGTGGAAGCGCGACTTCACCGGATCGAGCGGCCTGTTCTCCATCGTCATCAACCAGGTGCCGCGCAAGGCGCTGGCGGCGATGCTCGACGGGATGGAGCTGTTCGGCATGGGCTACAGCTGGGGCGGGTTCGAAAGCCTGATCCTGCCGACACGGCCGGCCGCGGTGCGCTCCGCCACCCGCTGGACCGATCCCGGTCAGGTCCTGCGCCTGCATGCCGGCCTGGAAAGCCCCGACGACCTGATCCGCGATCTCGAGGCCGGCTTCCGCCGGATGGCCGCCGCCCTCTGAGCGGCGGGCCTGTGAAGGAGTGATTTGCCATGACGGACACGCCGTCGATCGACGTCGCCCCCTTTGAAGAGGTGCTGGCCGCCATCCGCTTCACCGCCGACGGTCTGGTGCCGGCGATCGCCCAGGCCGAGGGCAGCGGCGAAATCCTGATGATGGCCTGGATGAACCGCGATGCGGTGGTCGAGACCTTGTCCACCGGCCGCGTCTGCTATTGGTCGCGGTCGCGCGGCGGGCTGTGGCGCAAGGGCGAGACGTCCGGACAGGTGCAGCGGCTGAAGGATTTCCGGGTGGATTGCGACGGCGACACCCTGCTGTTGATCGTCGAACAGGACGGCGTCGCCTGCCACACCGGCCGGCGCAGCTGCTTCTATCGGGCCTGGCGGGACGGAAAGCTGGAGACGATCCAGGAGGTCGAAACCGAACCGTCCATCCTCTATGGCGGGCATTCGCACAGCCACGGCTGAGCGGGAGGGCACAGGGGACGCGGTTCGTCGCCGCTGCCGGATTTCTTGATCCACATCAAAGCGGCACCCCCGCCAAAGGGTATACACACCTTCTTGTCTCTAACCCTCCCTGTATATGACTGCACCGGGCGTTCCTTTGGACGCCCGGTTATTTTTTGCCCGCTCCCTCGGATCCGCAATCGTGGACAGCGGGAAGCGCATTTGCGCCGCCGCTCCTCTTTCGGACGATCCGTTCCGGCAGTGCTTTTGCCTGTGGCCTACCGCCCTCCCCGGCCGCGCATCGCCTTCGGCCGGCGCCTCTGTGCCCTTCCGCCGGCCCCAACCTGCCCATAGGAGGAGCAAAGTCTCCGTTTCATCACAGAAAGATCCCGCTTTCGATCACAAATACGTCGGATAAAGAAACATTGAATATCGTAAATCCAATCAAGTTTCAGTTATCTGTGTCATCTCTCCCTGTCCCGTTTGTACTGCCACTTTATCGCTTTTCGACCGCCCCGGCCCCATGGTTAACATCTGGTTAATCGTTAACAGCACGTTAACGGCACTGATGGAGAGACGCCATGCGCCAGTTCTGGGGGACTTCGAACAACGACGCCATGACCGGCACCGCCTATGACGACCGGCTGGACGGTTTGGATGGCGACGACCGCGTCAACGGCGCCGGCGGTAACGACCTGCTGTATGGCGAACGCGGCAATGACTCGCTGATCGGCGGGCTGGGCAACGACCAGCTCCATGGCGGCGACGGCAACGACTGGCTGGGCGATCCCTATGGCGGCAACGAGGCCGGCAACGATTCGATGTGGGGCGATGCCGGCAATGACCAGCTGTTCGGCGGCGACGGCAATGACTGGCTGAATGGCGGCACCGGCGACGATATCGTCAAGGGGATGCGCGGCGACGACACCATGATCGGCGGCGCCGGCAACGACACGCTGTACGACAGCTATCGCGACGGCGGCGCCGACCTGTTCCAGCCGGGCACCGGCAACGACCTGATGGTCAGCTACACCGACGGGCAGGTCGACCGCTTCCTGATGGAGCAGGCGCCCGGCGGCTTTGGGCAGGACACCATCAACTACTTCGAAAAAGGCATCGACCAGATCGAATTCCACGGCTACGCCGCGTGGGAGATGGCGATGACGACGAACGGCTCGAATTCGGTCTTCACCTTCACCGACGGCTCGTCGCTGACCGTGGACCAGATCGGGCTCAGCGCCGGCCACGATTTCATCTTCACCTGACCTGTCCGGATGGAGGTCCTTCGCGAGCGATGGGGTCACCCCGTCGGCGCGAGGGACCTCCGGCCACGCTCGTGCTGTTTTAGAGGCGGACATTTCCGTGCCGTCAGCAAGAGGGCCAAGACCGATGGATCACCGCCGCCTTTCCCTGCGCATGCCACTCCCCAGCCTGTCGGCTCTGGCAATCTTGCCGGTTCTGGCCCTGGGCGCCTGCGCCAGTTCCGACATGGGCGGCGTCCCATCGGCGGATGTGGCGACCAAACCGCCGGTGGAACTGGTCGGGCTGACCGTGCAGACGCCCGACGGCCGCCGCATCCTCGGCAATGTCAGCGATCTCGTGATCGCGCCGAGCAACCGGGTCGAACAGGCAATCGTCACCGTCGGCGCCCCACGCTACCCGAACGAGCACAAGGTGATGGTCCCCAGCGACAACCTGCGCTACGCCCGCAACCGTCAGGCCGTGATCCTGACCGGCATGACGGCGGAGGAATTCGCCGCCCTGCCGCCAATCGCGGGAAGTGACCGCATGGTCTCGCTTGGCAGCGGCGGAGTTCTTCCCTCTACCGGAACCGCGCCGACCAACTGGGCCGGTGCCACCAAGTCGCGCTGACCCTTTCCCAACCGATTATGCATCAACAAGAAAGGGGCCGGAAAAACCGGCCCCCTTTTCGTGTCCAGGCTTGGTGACGATTGCCGTCACTTGCCCTGAAGCTGCCGCATGATGTCGTCGTTCGGGCTTGAATCCGGCTGTGCCGGAGCGCCGAAGGGCGGAGCGACTTCCTGGGTATCGAAGGCCGGAATTTCGATCTTCACGTCGTCCAGATTGATCTTCGGTCCCTTGTCGCGGCCGGCATCGACCAACTGCGGGAAGGAGATGACGAGGATCACCATGATGATCTGGATGAAGACGAACGGAACCGCACCCCAATAGATCTGACCGGTGGTGATTTTCGCGATTGTCTTCCCGGTGATCTTGTCGATGTAGTCGGTCTTTGGCGCCACCGACCGCAGGAAGAACAGCGCGAAGCCGAAGGGCGGGTGCATGAAGCTGGTCTGCATGTTCACGCCCAGCAGCACGCCGAACCAGATCAGGTCGATGCCCAGCTTGTCCGCCACCGGCCCCAGCAGCGGGACGATGATGAAGGCCAGCTCGAAGAAATCGAGGAAGAAGGCCAGGACGAAGACCAGGATGTTGCAGACGATCAGGAAGCCCACCTGCCCGCCCGGCAGACCGGTCAGCAGATGTTCGACCCAGAGATCGCCATTCACCGCGCGGAACACCAGACCGAAGACGGTCGAACCGATCAGGATGAACACCACGAAGGACGACAGCTTGGCGGTGGAGTCCATCGCCTGACGCATCAGGCTCCAGCTCAGCTGCCGCTTGGCGAGCGCCAGCAGGATGGCGCCGGCCGCGCCCATGGCGCCGCCCTCGGTCGGGGTGGCGATGCCGATGAAGATGGTGCCCAGAACCAGGAAGATCAGCACCAGCGGCGGCACCAGCGAGGTGATGACGCGGAGCAGCAGCTTCCACCCGCGCAGCGTGCGGGCTTCCGGCGGCAGCGCCGGCACCGAAGCCGGGCGGATGATGCTGGTCAGGATGATGTAGCCGGTGTAGAGGCCGGTCAGCACGAGGCCGGGAACCAGCGCGCCGGCATACATGTCGCCGACCGAGCGGCCGAGTTGGTCGGCCAGGACGATCAGCACCAGCGACGGCGGGATGATCTGCGCCAGCGTGCCCGACGCGGCGATGACGCCGGTGGCGATGCGGCGGTCATAGCCGTAGCGCAGCATGATCGGCAGCGAGATCAGGCCCATGGAGATGACCGAGGCCGCGACCACGCCGGTCGTCGCCGCCAGCAGTGCGCCGACGAAGATCACCGCATAGGCCAGACCTCCGCGGACCGGACCGAACAGCTGCCCGATGGTGTCGAGCAGATCCTCGGCCATGCCGGACCGTTCGAGGATCAGGCCCATGAAGGTGAAGAATGGAATGGCCAGCAACGTGTCGTTGCGCATGATGCCGAACACGCGTTCCGGCAGCGCCTGCATCAGCGCCGGGGTCAGCAGACCCAGCTCGATGCCGATCAGACCGAACACCAGGCCGTTCGCGGCCAGCGCGAAGGCGACCGGGAAACCCATCAGCAGGAAGAACACCAGCGCGCCGAACATCAGCGGCGCCATGTTGGCGGTTACGAACTCGACCATCAGGGGCGCTCCCGGTCCTTAGGAATGGCTGTGCATTTTCTCGCCCGGCTCCTTGCGATGGCCGGTGAGAAATGCGATGCGCTTGATCAGTTCCGAGACACCCTGCGCGGTGAGCAGGAAGAAACCGACCGGGACCAGAAGCTTCACGGGCCAGCGGATCAGGCCGCCGGCGTCGCTCGACATCTCATCGGTGACGAAGCTGTCCATGAACATCGGCCAGGACAGCACCATGATGATGAGCGTCATCGGGAACATGAAGAAGATGATGCCGAAGACGTCGACCCAGGCCTGCACCCGCTTGGAAAAGCGGCCCAGCACGATGTCGATGCGGATGTGTTCGTTGCGCAGGAAAGTATAGCCGGCGCACAGCAGGAACACGCCCGAGAACAGATACCATTGCAGTTCCAGCCACGCGTTGGAGCTGGTGTTCAGCCCATAGCGGACCACCGCGTTGACGGCGCTGACGGCGACGGCGACCAGCACGAGCCAGTAGGCGAGCTTGCCGATGCCTTCGTTCATGGCATCGATGAGCCCGCTTAGTCTGAGCAGACCTCTCAAAGGAGAAACCTCCCTGTTGCGGGGGCGCGGCTTGTGCCGTCCCCTTTTGCTTTTGTTGCAGCCGCGCACGCGCGACAGGTAGCAACCCTCTCTCGGATCGAGGGTATACCAAAAGATAGGATTGGACGGGACTATCCTTTTCCGGCCTTCCAGCGGCAAGGGCTACGTTGGAGCTAAGTAGAATCCCGTAGGCGCGTGCTGCGGAATGCTTTGCAATTCGCACTGGCTGCGTCAACTCGCCACACCGCGAACCGGGCGGCTTGGGTAACGAGATGTTGGTTGGACCGATTGTCGTCGGCCAAGCCTTTGGTTTTCTTAGCGCTCCACAAACCGGAGCGTGATGGCGCACTCCTTGCTTAGGTGGTCAGTCGCCATATCGAAGACGTCCACCGCGGCGTGACGATAGGGTGCCGGCCAGCTTCAGGGCCTTAACCAAACAGCGCCGATGCCTTTTGCAGGAGACGGGGAATGCCGTGGCTATCGAACATGACGGTTCGAATGAAGTCGATCGCTTCCTTTACCGCGGTCGTAATCATGTTCATTGCGTTTGGAGGCTTCTCCATTCTGCAGATGTCTTCGATGAACGATAAGTCTCTCGACATCAGAAACAATTGGCTTCCGTCCGTCGCTGCGGTCGCCAATCTTTACACGCTATTCGATTACTACCGAATCATTGAGGGCGCGCATATCATCTCCACATCGGACGAAGGAATGCGCGCCGAAGAAAAAACCATGGAGGAAATCCTCAAATCGTTCGAAGAGGCCGATAAGACTTACGCCGCCATGCTGACGCCTGGATACGAGACCGATACCTATCAGGCGTTCAAATCAGCATGGGACAGCTATCTGAAAACCAGTAGAACGGTCCTTCTTCCGCTCTCAAGCAAAAACCAGACCGAAGAGGCCGCGAACATTTTCCGTGGCCAAGCGAGAGAGCAGTACAGGACGGCGAAAAACCTTCTGCAAAAGCTGATCGACTTCAATACGCGTGAGGGCGCCAAGGCCGCCGACAATGGCCAGAACCTGTATGAAAACAGCAAACTTCTTATCATTGTTTTTTCCGGATTGGTTGCCGTGATCTGCATCGCCATTGCTTTCTCGATGCTGTCCACTGTGGTTCGGCCGATCCAAAACCTGACCTCAACCATGGGTCGTCTGGCGAACCGGGAACTTTCGGTTGCCGTCGATGGAACGGCACGGAAGGATGAGTTGGGCGCCATGGCCCGCGCAGTCCAGATCTTCAAGGACGGCCTGATCGAGGCAGACCGCCTCGCCTCGGCCGAGGCCGCCGAACAGCAGACCAAAGCACGGCGCACCGCGGCGATCGAGCGTTTGCTGGCCTCGTTCGAAACCTCGTCCAGCGCCGCCCTGCGCACCGTGGCGTCGGCCGCGTCGGAACTTGACGCCACCGCGCACTCCATGTCGGCAATGGCGCAGCAGACCAGCAGTCAGGCCACCGTCGTGGCGTCGGCCGCGGAACAGACCAGCGCCAACGTCCAGACGGTCGCAACCGCGACCGAGGAAATGGCCAGTTCCATCCGCGAGATCGGCAGCCAGATCGCCCGCTCGGCCGACATCGCCGGCAAGGCGGTTGCGGAGGCGGCGCAGACCAGCGACGCGGTGCGCAGTCTCGCCGATGCCGCCCAGCGGATCGGGGCGGTGGTCGAACTCATCAACTCCATCGCCAGCCAGACCAACCTGCTGGCTCTGAACGCCACCATCGAGGCTGCGCGGGCGGGAGAGGCCGGCAAGGGCTTCGCGGTGGTCGCCAGCGAGGTCAAGAGCCTCGCCGGACAGACCGCGAAGGCGACGGACGAAATCGCCAGCCAGATCGGCGCCATCCAGCAGACGACCCAGGGCGTGGTTTCCGCGATCACCGGTATCGGCGGCACCATCGGCAACATCAACGACATCACCACCGGCATCGCCGCCGCGATCGAGGAGCAGAGCGCAGCGACCAACGAAATCTCCCGCAACGTCCAGCAGGCCGCCGCCGGTACGCAGGAGGTGACGGGAAGCATCGTCCAGGTCACTCAAGCCGCAGGCGAGGCCGGCAATGCCACCGGTCAGGTGCTGGGCGCCGCCGGCGAACTGTCCAAGCAGGCAGAATTGATGCGCCGGGATGTCGAAAAGTTCCTGAGCGACATCAAGGCCGCCTGAGCAAACACGTCACCCGGATCCTGCGTGAACGTCAAACAAGGCACCGCCGGCCGCAACAATGCCGGCGGTGCTTCTATTCGGTATCCCGTTCTACGATACCGGCAGGGCGCCAGCCGTCCTCGCCCAGGCATTCCAGTGGATGGAACTTCGCCTTGTAGGCCATCTTGCGGCTATGGGCGATCCAGTAGCCGAGATAGACATAAGGCATGCCGGCGAGCCGCGCCCGTTCGATCAGGCCCAGGATCATGAAGGTGCCCAGGCTGCGGCGGTCCTGCGCCGCGTCGTAGAAGCTGTAGACCGCCGAATAGCCGTCGGCCAACCGATCCGTCAGCATGCAGCCGACCAGTTGGCCGCGCTCGTCGCGCGCCTCCAGCAGGTTGGTGTCCGCCCTGCCCTCGTCCACCATGGCGGCGAAGTCGCCCATCGCCATTCGCGCCATGTCGGAATCGCCATGGCGGGAGTTTTGATAGAGCGCGAACAGCCGGTACTGTTCCGACGTGGCGTAGGCCGGGCGTTCCGCCAGCGTCACCCCTTCGTTCAGCTTCAGCACCCGGCGCTGCGACCGGGTCGGCACGAACTCCGCCACCGGCACGCGCACCGGCACGCAGGCCTGGCAGTTGGGGCAGACCGGCCGGTAGACGATGTCGTGGCTGCGGCGGAAGCCGGCACGCGACAGGGTGGAGTTCACCTCGGTCGCGAAGGGACCGATCAGGCGGGTGAACAGCTTGCGTTCCACACGTCCGGGCAGATAGGGGCAGGGCATCGGCCCCGACCGGAAGAATTGCTGCAATGGACGCTGCGGCGGCTGGATGACCGACATTCTGACCGACAACCACCACGACAGTGAAGAGGAGGCGGAGGAGCGGGTGCCCCTCCGCCGGACCCGAGCTTACTGCGACTGGCTCTGAACTGCCAGAGGAGGCTGTACGCCGAAGAAGGCTTGCGCGATCTCCGTGGTGACCACGCTCAGTTGCAGCTGTATCCAATCGAGATATTCGTGCAGGCCGTCACGCAGCACGGCATCGATCGGCCGCGACAGCAGCGCCGCCAGCAGCTCGTCCACCCGCTCCATCGCCGCCGACCCGCCGCGCAGGTCGTAGCGCGAGCGAATCCGGGTCAGCACCCCGTCGATCTGCCGCACGCACATCACGACGGAACGCGGGAACCCCTCGTTGAACAGCATGAAGCCGGCGACCGTGGTCGGCGACATTCCGCGGGGATAGACGCGGCGGAAGGCATGGTAGCCGGCGGTGCAGCGCAGCACCGTCGTCCACTGGCTGACGTCCAGCGTGGAGCCGACGTCGAGCGGCGACGGCAGCAGCGTGTGGTACTTGATGTCGAGCAGGCGCGTGGTCTGGTCCGCCCGTTCGATATACTTGCCCATCTGGTAGAAGTACCAGCCCTGGTCGCGGTAGAAGGTGCCCTCGGTGATGCCGGTGTGGGTCTGGCATTCCTCCTTGATCCAGGTGCAGACCTTGGACAGGTTCTGCGTCGCCACGTCCTTGACCGACATCTCCAGCAGCTTGTTGTGGAACACGTTGATCTGCGTCCACATCTCGGTCGAGATCCAGGGGCGCAGGGTCCGCGCATTCTCCCGCGCCATCCGCAGCATCGACAGCAGCGAATTCCGGTTCTGCGGGTCGAACATATAGTAATGGATCACCGCTTCCGCCGTCGGGCGGTCATGGCGGCTGAAGAAGTCCTTCTCGTCGGCGTTCAGCTGGACGATGGAGAACCAGTTGGTCGCCCCGCGGGTGTCGCGCGCGAAGGTTTCGTGCACGTCCATGATGCGGGCCAGATTCTCGGCCCGCTCCATATAGCGCGCCATCCAGAAAATGCACTCGGCGTAACGGGACAGCAGGTTCATGCCGCACCACCTTCCAGAACCCAGGTGTCCTTGGAGCCGCCGCCCTGGGACGAGTTGACGATCAGCGTGCCCTTCTTCAGCGCCACGCGCGACAGGCCGCCGGGCAGGACCCAGGTGCTCTTGCCGGTGATGGCGAAGGGGCGCAGATCGACGTGGCGCGGCTCGATGGCGTCGTCGCAGACGGTCGGGCAGACCGAAAGGTCGACCACCGGCTGGCTGATGTAGTTGGACGGATCGGCCAGCAGCTTGGCCCGGCAATCCTCCAGTTCGGCCTTGCTGGCGCGCGGACCGATGGTGATGCCGTAGCCGCCGGCCTCGCCCACCGGCTTCACCACCAGATCGGCCAGATTGTCGAGCGTGTATTGCAGGGCGTCGGCCTCGCGGCAGATGCGGGTGTCGACATTCGGGATGATCGGGTCCTGGTCCAGGTAGTATTTGATCATCCGCGGCACATAGCAATAGACCGCCTTGTCGTCGGCCACGCCGGTGCCGATGGCGTTCGCCAGCGCGACATTGCCCTTGCGATAAGCCTCCAGAATGCCGGGCACGCCCAGCAGGCTGTCGGGGTTGAAGGCCTTGGGATCGAGGAAGGCGTCGTCCAACCGGCGGTAGATCGAATGGACCGGGGCCAGACCGTTGGTTGTCTTCATGAAGACGCGGTCGTTGTCCACCACCAGATCGCGCCCCTCCACCAGCGGCACGCCCATCTCGCGCGCCAGGAAGATGTGCTCGAAATAGGCGGAGTTGTAGGTGCCGGGCGACAGCAGGACGACCTGGGGATCGTCGACCGGCGCGATCTCCACCATGGCGTCGAGCAGCTTGTGGCCGTAATTGTCCACCGGGCGGATGCCGATGTCCTGCATCAGGTCGGGGAAGACCCGCTGCATCATATGGCGGTTCTCCACGACATAGGAGACGCCGGACGGAACGCGGCCATTGTCCTCCAGCACGCGGAAGGTGCCATGGCGGTCGCGCACCAGATCGGTGCCCATGATGTGGATGTAGGTGTTGAAGGGAACATCCAGCCCGATCATCTGCGGGCGGAAATTGTGGTTCCCCTCCACCAGATCCCGCGGGATCACCCCGTCCTTCAGGATTTTCTGGTCGTGATAGATGTCGTGCAAGAACAGGTTCAGCGCGGCGACCCGCTGCGTGACGCCCGCCTCCAGATGCTTCCATTCCGGTGCGGAGATCACCCGCGGGATCACGTCGAACGGCAGGATGCGGTCGACGGCGTCCTTGTCGGAATAGACGATGAAGGTGATGCCGAGATTGTAAAGCTCCCGCTCCGCATCCTGCGCGCGGCGGCGCAGTTCATCGAAGTCGAGCGCGGCCAGCCTCTGGCGGATCAGCGCCGTGTGTTCGGCCGGAAAATCCATGGCTCCGAACAACTCGTCGAAGTACAGGCCAGGATTGTAGGATGACAAAAGGTCGGACGGTTTGCCCTCGGGTACGCTCACAGACTCCCCCGCGCTTGTATCTGACCGATCATCGCGGGCCGGGCGGCATCGCCCCGGCCATGTCGCATTGTGCAGGAAGTATGACGCAACGCCGCGCGCTTTGAACAGGGCAAACGCGCGTACCGTTGTGCGACGCAATGACAAAGCAAGATTTCGGACGCGGACGATCCCGGAAATTAGCGCCAAAGTACCGGCGCCACCGAAGACTTATCGTGCTTTGGTGGGAGCACCGCCACCGCCGGACTGGCCGCCGGCCGCCGGTGCCGCCTGGGTTTCGCGCAGCAGGACCATGGTGATGCGGCGGTTGCGCGGGCTGTTGGGCTGATCGGCGACCAGCGGGTCGCGGTCGGCCTTGCCGACGACATCCTGGATTCGCGACGGGTCGATGCCGCCGGCCAGCAGGGCGCGGCGGGTGGCGTTGGCCCGCTCGGTCGACAGATCCCAGTTGTCGCGGCCGGACCCGGCGGGGAACGGCGTGGAATCGGTATGGCCGCTGATCGACAGCTTGTTGGGCAGCTTCGACAGCGCCTTCGCCACCTGCTGCACCAGCTGGCGGGTCTGCGGATACATCTGGCCGGAGCCGCCCGGGAACATCGACACGCGGTCCTGATCGACGATCTGGATGCGCAAGCCCTCCGGCGTCTGGTCGATCATCAGGTTCTGGGCCAGCGGTTCAAGCTCCGGCACCGACTGGATCGCCTGACGGATCTCGGTGGCCGCCTGCTGGAACTGGCGGGCTTCCTTGGCCGCACCCTGCAGGCTGTCCATCGCCTCCTTCACCCGCTCGCCGAAGTCGGACAGCTTTTCGCCGGGCTTCTGGCCGGGGATGCCCAATTGCTTGGCCATCTCCTCCATCCGCTTCTGGAACTCGGCGCGGGTCTCGTTCGGCTTTTGGTCGGCGACGTCCGCATCCGCCGTGCCGTTGGCCGCCGAGTCCTTGCCCGCTTTGCCCGGGCCGGTCCCCTGTCCGGGTCCGACGGCCGATTCGGTCGGGTCGTCGGCGTCATCGGTCTGCTGCGACGAATAGCCGGGCGGACCCGAGACCGGCACATCGGCCGACATCGGCGAGCTGGGGGAGATCTGCGCGCCCGGCACCGTGATGGTCTTGCCGCCCAGCATGCCGCCGGAACCCGACTGTTCGCGGCTGACCGAGACGGGCGAGAAATAGTCGGCGATGCCCTTGCGCTGGTCCGACGTGGTGACGTTCAGCAGCCACAGCAGCAGGAAGAAGGCCATCATCGCGGTCACGAAGTCGGCATAGGCCACCTTCCACGCGCCACCATGGTGGCCGCCGTGCCCGCCCTTCTTCTTCTTGATGATGATTGGCCGCTCGTCGCCGCCGGAATTACCGCTCATGCCCTGGCCGTGGCGAATGGTTCGAGGCCCGAAGGCCGTTTTCCGCGCGCGGTGCCGCGGTGGACGCGGCGGCCGTCCGCCGCGGCAAAACCCTGACCGGGTTTGATTAAGATCCGTTTAACGACGTTGCCGCCAAAGGGAGTCGCGGCGGAGATGCAGCGGAGACGGGGCGGGGATGCGACGGAGATGCGGCTTGCGCCGGATGGCATGCTGGATTAATTCCCGGTATTTCCTACTTTCAGTGTCATCTTCGGCCATTCCGGGGGCCTTGCACGGGTCCCTGCCCTCTTCTCCGCTCGCCCCTCCACCCCGGCCCACACCACAGGACGTCATGACCACCGAACAGCCGATCGATCCTCTCGCGTTCCGTTCCGCCCTCGGCTGCTTCGCCACCGGGATCGCCGTCATCACCACCATCGCGCCCGACGGGCTGCCGCTGGGGGTGACGGTGAACTCCTTCTCGTCCGTGTCGCTCGACCCGCCGCTGGTGCAGTTCTGCCTGGGCCGTGCCGCGATGTCGTTCGAGGCGTTCAACGTCGCCCCGCATTTCGCCGTGAACATCCTGGCCGCCGACCAGGAGGAGCTGTCCAACCGCTTCTCCCGCCGCGACCTGCAGGAGCGCTGGGCCGGGCTGGAGACCACCACCGGCCGTGGCGGCGTCCGCCTGCTGACCGGCTGCCTCGCCACGCTGGAATGCGACCGCGAGCATCTGCTGGACGGCGGCGACCACGTCATCGTGCTGGGCCGCGTCCGCAACCTGACCTCACGCGAGGACGGCGACCCGCTGCTCTACTTCCGCGGCCGCTACGCCCATCTGGATTGATTTGCGGGGGCTTAAGTCTTCGGTTCAGCCGGCCGCGCGGTGAAGGTCGCGGCCGGTCAGGTGGATGTTGGCATCGGGATCGAGCGCGCGGGCCAAGATCCGCTGTTCGGTCGCCCGTTCGAACAGGGGGCGGTTCATGCAGACCTGCTGAACCGCCTCGTCCGGCTTCGGCGTATGGCCGACGACGCCCTGCAGGGTGCGGCGGGTGACGAAGACCCGGCCCTGATACTCCCCGACCTGCACCGCGAACTCCACGGCGTCGGCCTCCTCGTTCCAGAAGGGGTCGTCGGGAAACAGGAAGATGGGCATCGGGTCCTCAATGGGAAAAATTCACTTCAGGACATAGGTGATATCATAGCCGCTGCGTTTGAAGCGCGTCTTCAGCAGCGTGCCGTCCGCCGCATACCACAGGTCGCGCTCGACATCGCCCTCGATGCGGTGGTGAGCGGCCTCCATCGCCTTGCCGGCGGCCTCCACCGTCTCCGCCCCGATCTTGCGCGAAGCCACCTTGTAGGGGGCGGCGTCGATCACCGACAGAAGCTCGCGGTGCTTCAGCACATCCGTCGTCCACAGGGTCAGCGGCAGCGCGCCTGCCGGCGCCTGCTGCGGCTTGCCGTCCACCACCAGCCGGTAGCCGCCGGCGTCGCGCGCCATATCGATCTTGTGCGGGGTGCCGTCGTCGTCGGTGGTGGCGGTCATCGATTCCAGAACGCCGCCCTTCCACATCTCCTCCCGCTTGTGGTCATAGCGGAAGTTGATGAACAGCACCTTCACCCGCGTGGTGGCGGTGACGGTGACCTTGGTGCGGTCGCCCTGCGGTTCGATCTTCACCTGTTCGGTACCGATGGGATCCTCGCCCATCAGGATCTGGTAGGTCAGCGTGCGCGCTGTCACTTGCGCCGACGCTGCACCCGGCATTGCGGTCAGCAGCGTGGCCGCCATCAGGGCAGCGGACAGGGTGGCGCATTTGCTGCGCATTGTCGTCATGGTCGTTTCCTCCCGGTTGTGTGTGGTTGGCGGCTCTTCCGGCCGCTCGATCAATCGTCCAGCAGTTGGGCCAGCTTCATCGCGACGCCCATCGATCCCTCGACCTTCAGCTTGCCCATGGTGAAGGCCAACATCGGGTTCAGCTTGCCGTTGATCAGCTTCTGCAGGTTTTCCGGCGAAATGCGGATGGTGCAGTCGGACTCGGCATCGTCACGGCTGATGCTGATCGGGCTGGCGCGGCCATCGACCCGGATCACCTCCCCCTCCTTGCCCAGCAGGAAGCGGACCGAGGCGTTGAGCGAGCGCAGATCGCCGCTGCGGCTGCGCAGTTCCTGCAGAATGTCGTCGACCATGAAAGCGTGCCCTCAGGATTGTTCGTAGGACTGGTCTTGACAGTAGGCGCGCATTACGTTTACGTCAACGTCATAACGAAAGCGTTTCAGACGCCCGCGCCACTGATTGCGGCAGCCAGGTGATCCGGAACGCGCCACCGCCAAGGGGAGCGAAACATGCCCGAGCCGCTTGCGCAGAGCGCCAACCCGTCCACCGTTGCCGCAGAGAACCCCGCCCATCCCTGGCTGGCGCACTATCCCAAAGGGATTGCCTGGGATCAGCAGTTCACGCCGATGCCGCTGCACATGCTGTTCGAGGAGGCGGCCGGGCGCTATGGCGACCGTCCCTGCCTCGACTTCATGGGTCGCCGCTACACCTACACCGAGGTGCTGGCCCTGGTGAACCGCGCCGCCCGCGGCTTCCAGGACATGGGCGTCGGGCCGGGGGTGCGGGTGGGGCTGTGCCTGCCCAACTGCCCGACCTACGTCATCTCCTATTTCGCGGTGCTGAAGGCCGGCGGGACGGTCGTCAACTACAACCCGCTCTATGTCGAGCGGGAGTTGGAACACCAGATCACCGACTCGCAGACCGAGATCATGGTGACGCTGGACCTGAAGCAGATCTATCCGCGCGTCGCGGCGATGCTGACGCGCACGCCGATGAAGCGGATCGTCGTCTGCCGCATGGCATCGATCCTGCCGGCGGTGAAGAAGGCTCTGTTCAGCGTGCTGAAGCGCAGCGAGATCGCCGCCGTGCCGCGCGATGACCGTCATGTCGATTTCGACAGCCTGCTTGCCAATGACGGCACGCTGCGCCCGGTTCGCATCGACGGGCTGCGCGACGTCGCCGTGCTGCAATACACCGGCGGCACCACCGGCGTGCCGAAGGGCGCGATGCTGACCCATCACAACCTGCTGTCCAACGCGCGGCAGGTGCAGGCGTGGTTCCCCGAGGTTGCGCTGGGCCAGGAGCGGGTTCTGGCCGTCCTGCCCTTCTTCCATGTCTTCGCCATGACCGTGGTGCTGAACATGGGGCTGGCCTGTGGAGCCGAGCTGATCATGCTGCCGCGCTTCGAGACGGAGCAGGTGCTGAAGACCATCGCCAAGCGCAAGCCGACTCTCGTCCCCGGCGTGCCCACGATGTACAAGGCGCTGCTGGGGCACCCGCAGGTCGCCCGCTATCCGATGACCTCGATCCGCTACTGCATCTCCGGCGGGGCGCCGCTGCCGATGGAGCTGAAGCGCCAGTTCGAGACGGCGACCGGCTGCGTTCTGATCGAGGGCTACGGCCTGTCGGAAGCGTCCCCCGTCTGCGCCGCCAATCCGCTGAATGGCGTCAACAAGGAGGGCTCCATCGGCCTGCCGCTGCCCGGCATCGCCATCGAGATCCGCGACCTTGAGGACGCCACCCGCAAGCTCGGCATCGGCGAGAAGGGGCAGGTGGCGATCGCAGGGCCCAACGTCATGGCCGGCTATTGGGGCCGGGCGGAAGAAAGCGACCGTACCGTGGTCGACGGCTTCCTGCTGACCGGCGATGTCGGGACGATGGACGAGGATGGCTACGTCTTCCTGCTCGACCGGCTGAAGGACCTCATCATCTGCAGCGGTTACAACGTCTATCCGCGCATGATCGAGGAAGCGATCTACCAGCATCCCGACGTGGTCGCCGCCTGCGTCATCGGCCTGCCCGACGATTACCGCGGCCAGACTCCGAAGGCCTTCGTGCAGTTGAAGCCCGGCGCGAACCTGACGGCGGAGGCCCTGCGCGACTTCCTGCGCGACAAGATCTCCCGCATCGAGATGCCGACGGCCATCGAGTTCCGCGAGGAACTGCCGAAGACCGCCGTCGGCAAGCTGTCGAAAAAGGAACTGATCGCCGAGGCGCAGCAGGCTCTATCGAATGGTGGATGACCCGAAGTCATCCCTCTGACCCGGACGTAAAGGGAAGCCTTATCACGCGACGGCAGCTGTGCTACCAAACGGAAGGCGCATTGTGCCGAACGCAAACAAAAGGTCTTCCCAGGGATGGAACAGCTCTACACGGTCAACCAGCTTGCGGAGGAGCTGGGCATCACGCCGCGGGCTCTGCGCTTCTACGAGGTCAAGGGGCTGCTGGCGCCGAACCGCGTCGGCAACAACCGGGTCTATACCAAGCGCGACCGCGCCCGGCTGAAGCTGATCCTGCGGGGCAAGCGCCTGGGCTTCTCGCTGGCGGAAATCCGCGAATATCTCGACCTCTACAACGTCAACGGCGGGGTCGAGCAGCAGAAGAACCTGTTGAAGCGGGTGCAGAAGCGGCTGAAGGACCTCGCCCAGCAGCGCGAGGATCTGGAGGCCACCGTGCAGGAGCTGCGCGACATTGAAGAGCAGGTCAACAACACCCTGGCGGAGCTGAAGACCGCCGCGAAGGACAGCTGACCGATCAGGCGCCCGTCTTGCGCCGATCGGCCCTGTGGAGGGGGGATCGGAACATGATGGGACAGCGACATCCGCGGGCGGCCTGCGAATTCTTGAAGGCGGGAGACGGGCGATGAACCTGATCTTCCGCCTGCTGGCGGTCGCCGCCGCCGCCATTTTCGCAGCAATGCGCGGTCGCCGCGCCGGGCTGCTGGAGCCGTCGGCTCTGCGTTTCCGGGTCTGGCCGACTGACCTGGACATCAACCTGCACATGACCAATGCACGCTATTTCAGCGTGATGGACTTGGGCCGCACCGACCTGATGATCCGCGTCGGTCTGGGACCGGCGATCCTGCGCAACCGCTGGCAGCCGGTGCTGGGCGGGGCGACGATCCGCTACCGCCGCTCGCTGCGGCCCTTCCAGAAATTCACCCTGGTCAGCCGTGTGCTGTGCTGGGACGACAAATACATCTTCATCGAACACCGCATGGAAACGCGGGGTGGGCTGGCGGCGCTGGCCGTCGTCCAGGGCGCCTTCGTCGGTAGCCGGGGCGTGGTCGCACCGGCCAAGGTCCTGGCAGCGCTCGGCACCACCGCCGCCTCCCCGCCGTTTCCCGATGCGGTCGCCGCCTTGCGCGGGCAGACCCTGTCCGCCGCCGCCTGAACAGTCACAAGAACACCATTCGAGAGGAGACACGCCATCATGAAGGTGCTGGTGCCCGTGAAGCGGGTCGTCGACTACAACGTGAAAGTCCGCGTCAAGGCGGACGGCAGTGGCGTCGAGACCTCCAACGTCAAGATGAGCATGAACCCCTTCGACGAGATCGCCGTCGAAGAGGCGGTGCGCCTGAAGGAAGCCGGCACGGCGACCGAGATCGTCGTGGTCTCTGTCGGCCCGTCCCAGGCCCAGGAGACGCTGCGCACGGCGCTGGCGATGGGAGCGGATCGCGCCATCCTGGTGCAGACCGACGTGACGACCGAACCGCTGGCCGTCGCCAAGGTGCTGAAGGCGCTGGTCGGGAAGGAGGCCCCCGGCCTCGTCATCCTCGGCAAGCAGGCCATCGACGACGACTGCAACCAGACCGGCCAGATGCTGGCGGCCCTGCTGGGCTGGGGCCAGGGCACCTTCGCCTCGAAGGTCGCCGCCGCCGACGGCAAGGTCGCGGTGACTCGTGAGATCGACGGCGGGTTGGAGACGGTGGAGTTGAAGCTGCCGGCGGTGGTCACCGCCGACCTGCGCCTGAACGAGCCGCGTTACGCTTCGCTGCCCAACATCATGAAGGCGAAGAAGAAGCCGCTGGAAACCGTCACCCCGGATGCGCTTGGCGTCGACGTGACCCCGCGTCTGACCACGGTGAAGGTCGCCGAGCCGGCGAAGCGCCAAGCCGGCATCAAGGTGCCGGACGTCGCCACGCTGGTCGACAAGCTGAAGAACGAGGCGCGGGTGATCTGAGCGCCGGCTCCGGTGCCCCCACCCTAACCCTCCCCCGCTTCGCAGGGGAGGGAACTGCCGCCGCTCTCCCGCATCAGCACTTTCCCCCTCCCCCGCCCAGCGGGGGAGGGTCGGGGTGGGGGCAAGTGTCTGCACTCCCCGCACTCCGCCCGACAGAGGAATTCGCCATGCCCATCCTGATCCTCGCCGACCACGACAACGCCACCCTCAAGCCAGCCACCGCCCACGCGGTCACCGCCGCGGCCCAGATAGCCAAGGGGCTCGGCGCCGACATCCACCTCCTCGTCGCCGGCCGCAACGCCGCCCCGGCTGCCGAGCAGGCCGCCAAGCTGTCCGGCGTCGCCAAGGTGCTGCTCGCCGACGATGCCGCCTACGAGCACGCGCTGGCCGAACCGGTCGCGGCCCTGCTGGTCTCGCTCGCCCCCGGCTACAGCCATGTCATCGCCGCCGCCACCTCCGTCGGCAAGAATGTGCTGCCGCGCGTCGCGGCGCTGCTCGACGTGGCGATGATCTCCGACATCACCGGCGTGGTCTCGGCCGACACCTTCGAGCGGCCGATCTACGCCGGCAACGCCATCGCCACCGTGCAGTCGGCCGATGCGGTGAAAATCGTCACCGTCCGCACCACCGCCTTCGAGGCCGCCGCCGCCACCAACAGCGCGCCGGTCGAGAGCGTCGCCGCCGGGGCCGATCCCGCGTTGTCGAGCTTCGTCTCGGCCGAGCTGTCGAAGTCGGAGCGGCCGGAGCTGACCTCCGCCCGCATCGTGATTTCCGGCGGGCGCGGCATGCAGTCGGGCGATAACTTCCACCTGCTGGAGGCCATCGCCGACAAGCTGGGTGCCGCCGTGGGCGCCAGCCGGGCCGCGGTCGATGCCGGCTTCGTGCCGAACGACTATCAGGTCGGGCAGACCGGCAAGATCGTGGCGCCGGACCTCTATGTCGCCGTCGGCATCTCGGGCGCAATCCAGCATCTGGCCGGCATGAAGGACAGCAAGGTGATCGTCGCCATCAACAAGGACGAGGAGGCGCCGATCTTCCAGGTCGCCGACTACGGCCTCGTCGCCGACCTGTTCAAGGCGCTGCCGGAGTTGCAGCAGGCGCTGTGACGATCAGGCCGGGCCTCTTCGGCGAGGGAGGTCCGGCCGCTTCACGCTTGCCGCGGCGGGCCGGCTGTTCTATCGCTGGCGGCACAACAAACCGACAGCGGCAGGACGCCATGAGCATCGACGGCATCACCGGACTGGACCATCTGGTCATCGCCACCCGCGACCTGGACGCGGCGCGCGACGCCTATAGCCGGCTCGGCTTCACCGTGACGCCGCGCGGCCATCACACCCAGCTGAAGTCGGCCAACCACACCATCCTGTTCCCGACCGGCACCTATCTGGAGTTGCTGGGCATCGAGGAACAGCGGCCGGCCAATGCCCATTACGCCGCCTTCCTGCGCCAGCGCGAGGGCATCGCCGCCGTCGCGCTGAAGACGCCGGACGCCCGCGCCGCCGTCGGGCCGCTGACCGCCGCAGGCTTTCCGGTGTCGGAACCCGTCGATTTCGGCCGCCCGGTGGAACTGCCCGGCGGCGCCCGCGATGCCAATTTCACCATCACCCAGATCGATCCGGCCGCCACCCCGGCCGGCCGCGTCTTCCTGTGCCAGCACCACACCCCCGATCTGGTCTGGCGCCCCGACCAGATGGAGCACGCCAACGGCGCCACCGGCCTGGAAGCGCTGGTGATCGCCGCCGCCGATCCCGACGCGGTCGCCACGACCTATGCCAAGCTGCTGGGCGGCACCGTCACCGACCGTGGTTCTGCCCGCATCGTGGAGCCTGCCCAGCGCGGCGACGGTCAGGTCCCGGTGCTGGTCGCCACGCCGGACCGGCTGAATTGGGCCTGGACCTCCGACCCGGCCTTCGCCACCGCCGCCCTGCCCTTCTTCGCCGGTTTCGTGCTGCGCGTCGCCGATCCGGTCAAGACCCAGCAGGCCTTGCAGAAGAGCAAGTTCCCGACCGTGGTCGGCGAAGGCGTGCTGCGGGTCGGGTCGGCCAGCGCCTGCGGCGCCATGATCGCCTTCGCACAGGATTTCGACCTGAACAGCCTGATCCCCTGACGGGCCACGAGGCCGGCTCAGGCGATCGTCTCAGGCGACCGTCTGGCGTTCGCGCAGAAGCGGCTCAAGTGCCTCGGCCACCGCGCGCCGCAGGTCGGCGGCGATCACCGGCTTGTGCATGACGCGGAAATTGCCGGCCTCCGCCTCCTGCGCACGGGCGGGGGCGGTGTCGCCGGTGACCAGAATGCCGGGCAGGATGCGGCCGAGCGCCAGCCGGACCTCCCGGATCGCCTCGGTCCCGGTGCGGCCGTCGCGCAGCCGGTAATCGGCGACGATCAGGTCGGGAGCCGGCCCGCGATGGGCGAGGTCGAGCGCCTCGCTGCAGGATTCGGCCGCCAGGACGATATAGCCCCACTCCTCCAGCATGGCGCGCAGTCCTTCGCGCACGATTCCGTCATCCTCGATCACCAGAACCGTGGTGGCGAAGGCCGGCAGGGGGGCCAGCGGCGCCGGCACGGTCTTGGCCGCCGGCGCGTCGGCGATCGGCACCTCCACGGTGAAGACCGATCCCTCGCCGGGGGTGGACCGCACCGTGACCTGATGGTCGAGCATCGCCGATAGCCGCCGCACCACCGCCAGACCGAGCCCGAGGCCGCGGTCGCGGTTGCGGCTGGGATTGCCGACCTGCACGAACTCCTGGAAGATGTCCTCCTGCTGGTCGGGAGGGATGCCAATGCCGGTGTCCCACACCTCGATCCGCAGCATCTCGCCCCGGCGGCGGCAGCCGATCAGGACGCGCCCCCTGTCGGTGTAGCGCAGCGCGTTTTCCACCAGATTCTGCAGGATGCGGCCCAACAGCATCGGATCGCTGCGCACATGGGCGCTGCACGGCACGATGTGCAGGATCAGCCCCTTCTGGACGGCGACGGAGCGGCTGTTGGCGGCCACGCGCTCCATCACCTCCTGCAGCGGAAACACCGTTACCTCCGGCACGACCGCCCCGGCCTCAAGGCGGGAGACGTCGAGCAGCCCGTCCAGCAGCATCTTCAGGGCGCCCAGCGCCCGGTCCATGGTGCCCAGGACATTGCGGGTCATGCCGTCGCTGACGCGGGTGGACAGCACCTCCATCAGCAGCATCAGCGACTGCACCGGCTGGCGCAGGTCGTGGCTGGCCGCCGCCAGGAATTTCGACTTCGCAACGTTCGCGACGTCGGCCTCCCGCCGGGCTTCGGTCAGCGCCGCCTGCGCCCGCTTGTGCTCGGAGATGTCGCGGACGGTGGCGATCAGGCTGACCAGACGGTTGTCGTGATCGCGCACCGGCGACGCGCTCAGTTCCAGGCAGCGCGGCCCCTGCGGATCCGCGCCGTCCTCGACAAGGCCGGGGCGGGTCAGTTCCACCCGTGCGTCCCGGCCCACCACGATGGCGTCGCGCAGCGGCTGCAGGGCCGCGCGGTCGTTCGTCGCCCGCTCAAGCGCAGTCAGGGCGCCGCTGCCCATCAGGGCGGAGACCGGCGCGCCCAGCAACTGTTCCAGCGCCGGATTGACATAGACGATGGGCATGCCCGGCTGGGTGGCATCGGCGATCATGATGCCGTCGTTGCTCCAGGCCAGCGCCCGGTTGCGCACCCGCAGCGCCCGGTCGGCGTGGCGGCGCCATTGCAGCTCGACGATGAAGGCGATGAAGAACAGCAGGATCACCACGGTGGTGGCGACCGCCCAGCCTATGTAGAGGCGGGCATTGTCGCGCCAAGGGCCGAACACCGTCTCCACCGATTCGCCGACGACTGCGACCACCGGATAGTCGGGCGCCGACCGGAAGGCGGTGATCCGCTCCACCCCATCGATGGGGCTGATCATGCGCATATGGCCGACCGGCCGCTGCCTGATCGCCTGCCAAAGCTCGCTGTTGGCCGGATCGCGGCTCGATGCCGCGTTCATTCCGGCGTTGCGCGCAATGATGATTCCGTCTGAGCGCAGCAGCGCCGCCGCACCGTCAGGCGGCATACCGAGCACGCGGTAATAGCGCACGAAGGATTCGACAGGAAGGTCGGCGACGGCGATGCCGGCGAAGGTGCCGTCGGCGTTCTCCAGCCGGCGCGACACCGGGATGATCAGGTCATGTGTCTCCGACGAGGCATAGGGAATGCCGATCACCAGCCCGCGCGGCGCGCTGTCGCGGGCGATGCGGAATTCGTCGCGGTCGGTGATGACCCCCTGGAAGGCGGCCCGTCCCCCGCCCATGGTCAGCAGCCCTGCGGCGTCATAGACGCGAACGCCCACCACCAGCCCCTCTTCGAAGGCACGGCGGGAATCCAGGCGCATGGCGCGGTTGCGTTCGGTGTTGGCGATCAGGTCCAGCAGCAGGTCGTCGACGCGGCGGAAGGTGGAAACCGCATGCTCCTCCACCAGGCGGGCGACGACGGCGGTCTTCTCATGGGCAGTCAGGTCGAGCAGCCGCTCTTCCCGATGCAGACGGTCGAGCAGAATCCACCACAAGGCGGCGATGGCCAGCGCAACCGCCAGAGCAGGCAGGACCAGACGCCCGCCGAAACCGGAAAAAAGCCAGAGCGCCCGCTTCACGTATACCCCGAACGCAGTGGATCGTCCGCCGGCCGCGTCCATCGGCGGAAATGCGGACGGCAACGGCAGGCGGACGCCAGCATGCCGTAACGCCCGTGCCGACGCAACGCCATTACCGGCAAGGTGGCAGCGGCGGACAGTTGCTCCACCCATGCATATTACTCTGACGAGCGTCGCATCCGCCGCGCCGAAAAGCCTGCTTTGCCACGCATCGAAGGCCGGCTATACCGCCGCGATGAATTTCGCACGCGCCATCGCCACCGTCGGCGGCCTGACCCTGCTGAGCCGGCTGGCCGGTTTCGCACGCGACATCCTGACCGCGGCGGTGCTCGGCGCCGGCCCGGTCGCCGACGCCTTCTTCGTCGCGCTGAAACTGCCCAACCTGTTCCGCCGCCTGTTCGCGGAGGGCGCCTTTGGCGTCGCCTTCGTTCCGCTCTTCGCCGCCGAACTGCAGACCCGCGGGCGGGCCGCCGCCATCCGCTTCGCGGAAGAGGCGCTGGCGATGCTGCTGGCGATGCTGCTGCCCTTCACGCTGGCCGCCGTCGTCGCCATGCCCTGGCTGATGCATGGTCTCGCCCCCGGATTTTCGGACGAGCCGGCCAAGTTCGCCCTGGCGGTGGACATGGCGCGTCTGACCTTTCCCTATCTGGCGCTGATCTCGCTGGTGGCGCTGCTTGGCGGGGTGCTGAACGCGCTCGACCGTTTCGGCCCCTTCGCCGCCGCCCCCATCGCCTTCAACCTGACGCTGGTCGCCGCCCTGCTGATCGCCCCGCGTCTGGGTCTGGAGCCCGGCACCGCCATGGCGGCGGCGGTGACGCTGTCGGGCGCGGTACAGGTCGGTTGGATGGCCTGGGCCTGCGGCAAGGCGGGCGTGGCCCTGCGGCTGCGTCCGCCACGGCTGACGGAGGGGATGCGGCGGCTGTTCCGGCTGATCGGGCCGGGCGCGATCGGGGCCGGCGTCATGCAGATCAACCTGTTCCTGAACATCGTGCTGGCCTCGCTGCTGCCGTCGGGCGCGGTGTCCTTCCTTTACTATGCCGACCGGCTGAACCAGATGCCGCTGGGCGTCATCGGCATCGCCATCGGCACCGCCCTTCTGCCGGTTCTCGCCCGCCATGTCGCGGCCGGGGACGATCGGATGGTCCGCCATTACCTGAGCCGCGCGCTGGAGTTCAGCCTGCTACTCGGCCTGCCGGCGGCGGTCGCGCTTTGCGTGGCGGGTGAGCCTATCGTCGCCGTGCTTTTCCAGCGCGGCGCCTTCGGTCCCGATGAGGCGCGGGCGACGGCGATGGCGCTCGCCGCCTATGCCGTCGGCATCCCGGCCTACGTGATCGTGAAATCGCTGAACGCCGCCTTCTTCGCCCGCCATGACACGGCGACGCCGGTGCGGGTGGCCGTCATCGTGACGGTGGCGACCGGCCTGCTGGCGCTGCTGCTGATGCCATGGCTGGGGCATGTCGGCATCGCGCTCGCCACCGGACTGACCGCTTGGCTGGATGTCGGGTTGCTGGTGGCGGCGATGCGCAGGCGCGGCCTGTTCGACCTGGATGAGCGGCTGAAACGCCGCGCTCCGCGGATCGCGGCGGCGGCGGTCGGGATGGGAGTGGCCCTGCTGCTCGGCGACCATATGCTGGCGCCTTGGCTGGCGGCACACTCCACCGCGGTGCGGTTCGCCGCGCTGGCGCTGCTGGTGGCCGGTGGCGCGGTGGCCTTCGGACTGCTGGCGGTGCTGCTGGGCGGGGCCAAAGTCGGGGACGTGAAGGGGATGCTGTCGAAGACTCCCTCTCCCCCGCGGGGAGAGGGGCGAAGTGAGGGGGAATCGTTGCAGGACTCCAGCGAAGATCCCGCGGCGCATCCCCCTCACCCTAACCCTCTCCCCGGGGGGGAGAGGGGATGACGGTGCACGTCTCCACCCCCTTGACGGCGGTCATAGGCAGTCGTACAAGCGCATCCAACGTGGTGATTTGGTCGACCGGCTTGCGGGCCACGTAAAACAACCCGCTAAAAAGGTCCGAGCCGCGTCCGCGCCTCGACCCGATCGGTCGGGGCGTTTTTTGTTTGCGGCCGGCCTCGCCCCACCGGCGATCATCAGGGGAGAGTTGCGGAATGTCGCGCACCGATCATCGCAATCCGAACGTCGCGGGGCTGCGCCCGCGGTCCAAGCTGGTCCATGGCGGCATCCGCCGCTCCCAGTTCGACGAGACCTGCGAGGCGCTGTACCAGACCTCCGGCTTCGTCTACGGCTCGGCCGAGGAGGCGGAGAACGCCTTCGCCAACGACGGCTCGCGCCATGTCTACTCGCGCTTCCGCAACCCGACCTCGGCGATGTTCGAGGACCGGCTGGCCGAGTATGAGGGCGCCGAATGGGCCTATGCCACCGCCAGCGGCATGGCGGCGGTGCATGGCGCCCTGATGAGCGGCCTGCGCACCGGCGACCGGGTGGTGGCGCCGCGCGCGCTGTTCATCTCCTGCTATTGGATCCTGAAGGAACTGTGCGGCCGCTACGGCATCGAAACGGTGTTCGTCGACGGCACCAACCTGACGGAGTGGGAAGAGGCGCTGTCCAAGCCGACCAAGGCGGTCTTCCTGGAAACTCCGTCGAATCCGGGACTGGAGGTCGTCGATCTGCAGGCGGTCTGCGATCTCGCCCACAAGGCGGGAGCGGTGGTGGTCGCCGACAACGCCTTCGCCACGCCGGTCCTGCAGCGTCCGTTCGACTTCGGCGCCGACGTCATCATCTATTCGGCGACCAAGCACATCGACGGTCAGGGCCGCTGCCTGGGCGGCGTCATCCTGGCCAAGGACAAGAAATACGCGTCGGAGGTCATCCATCCCTTCCTGCGCAACACCGGCCCGACCATCTCCCCCTTCAATGCCTGGCTGCTGCTGAAGGGCATGGAGACGCTGGAACTGCGGGTGCAGGCCCAGTCGGCGGCCGGGCTGCAGGTCGCGGAGTTCCTGGAACACCACCCGAAGGTCGCCCAGGTGCTGTACCCGCTGCTGCCCAGCCACCCGCAATATGATCTGGTGCGCAAGCAGATGACCGGCGGCGGCAACATGCTGTCGGTCTTCCTGAAGGGCGGCAAGACCGAGGCGTTCAACACGCTGAACGGCCTGCGCATGGTGATGATCTCCAACAATCTCGGCGATTCGAAGAGCCTGATCACCCACCCCGCCACCACCACCCATTCCAAGCTGACGGACGAGGAAAAGGTCGCCGCGCGGATCGAACCCGGCCTGCTGCGCCTGTCCGTTGGTCTGGAGGACCCGCAGGACATCATCGAAGATCTCGACCGCGCGCTCGCCGAGGCGTAAAGATCGTGCCGGAACTTATGCTGCAGTGCAGCGTTGAGGCTGCAGCCAAGTTCCGGCAACGATTTTTTTGAGAGGGGCGACGCCCATGGCATCACAGAACGGCGGCAACGGCCATCCCACCGACAGGCTTCTTGCGGTGGCGGGCCAGCTGACCAAGACCGGCCTTCGCAGCAGCGAAATGGGCGTCGCGGCGGCGCAGACCATCGGCTATCGCACGGCGATGATGACGGCGGCGCTGGCGAACCCCATCGACTTCGCCAATCCGGAATTCATCCGCATGGGATCGGAGAAGGTGGAGGCGGCGGTCGAGGCCTTCCATGCGGTGGCCACCGGCATCGGCGAGTTCGGACAGGCCTGGATCACGATGATCACCAGGCAGACCCAGGCGGCGGCGGCCACCATCGGCGGTCTTGCCACCTGCAAGAACCCGGTGGAGATCGTCGACGTACAGCAGCGCCTGCTTGCCGAAGCGGTCGATGCCGGCATCCACGCCAACCTGCGCCTGATCGAGGCGACGGCGGCGCTGGCAGCCGCCGGCATGAACCCCGCCTACCGCAAGGTGCGCGCCAACGCCCGCCGCCTCGCCCGCGAGCAGGCCTGACGGTTCAGACCACCTCCGCCGGGGCAAGGCGGCAGCAACTGCCGTCCTGCTCCACCTGGATGGTGGCGTGGCCGATGCCGAAGCGGTCCTTCAGCACCGACGAGATCTCCTGCAGGAGACCGTCGTCCTGGTCGGTGCCGGGACGCACCAGATGGGCGGTCAGCGCGGTTTCCGTCGTGCTGATCGGCCAGATGTGCAGATCATGCACCTCTTCCACGCCCGACAGCCCGGCCAGATAGCGCTCCACCCCCGCCCGGTCGATGCCATCGGGCACCGCGTCCATCGCCAGCCGCACCGACTCTTGCAGCAGGCCCCAGGTGCCGGCGATGATGACCAGGGCGATGACGATGCTGGTCACCGGGTCCAGCCACAGCCAGCCGGTGAAACGGATCACCAGCGCCGCGACGACGACGCCCACCGACACAGCAGTATCGGCCACCATGTGCAGATAGGCACCGCGCAGGTTGATGTCCTGTTTCTGCCCGCCCATGAACAGCCACGCGGTCCAGGCATTGATGACGATGCCGATCACCGCCACCACCATGACCGTCGTCTCCGCCACCGGCTCCGGATCGGCAAGGCGATTGGCAGCTTCCAGCAGGATGGCGCCGACGGCGATCAGCAGGATCATCGCGTTCAGCAGCGACGCCAGGATCGAGGCGTTGCCGAAGCCGTAGGTGTAGCGCCCCCGCGGCATCCGCCGGGTCAGCCACGCCGCACCCCAGGCCAGCAGCAGCCCCATCACATCGCTGAGATTGTGCCCGGCATCGGCCAGCAGCGCCGTGGAATTGGCGATCAGTCCATAGACCGCCTCCACCACCACGAAGCCGATGTTCAGCAATGCCCCCAGCGCGAAGGACCGGTCGTAGCGCGCGGGTCCGTGATGGTGGTGGCCGCCGTGGCTATGGCCCGCTTCGGAAGAACCGCCATGGGAATGGCCGTGCGGCATGGTGATAGGCCTCGTCATCGCAATACACGTCACAGTGCCGACTTTGGACGCCGGGGCGCCGCGGGACAAGTCCGTCGACGGCGGCGCTGCACCCCCTTGCGCCGCCCCGTCTCGGCGCCTAGCTTCGCGCGGTCACTCACGATCAACAGTGAACGAAGGAAATGGTCATGAAGGCGCGCGTCACTTGGGTGGACGGCAAGATGTTCGTCGGCGAATCCGGCAGCGGCCATGCCGTGGTGATGGACGGCGCCCCGGAATCCGGCGGCCGCAATGCCGGCATCCGCCCGATGGAAATGCTGCTGATCGGCATGGGCGGCTGCACCTGCTTCGACGTGGTGATGATCCTGGAGAAGGGCCGCCAGCAGATCACCGACTGCGTCGCCGCCATCGAGGCCGAGCGGGCGGAGACCGAACCGAAGGTCTTCACCAAGATCCACGTCCATTTCACCGTGACCGGCCGCAAGCTCGACCCCGCCAAGGTGGAACGCGCCATCGCCCTGTCGGCGGAGAAATACTGCTCCGCCTCGATCATGCTGGGGCAAACCGCCACCATCACCCACGACTTCGAGGTGGTCGAGGCGCCGTAACGGCGGCCCCGACCGCAACTTTCCAGTTGCATTCATACGCATGACTCGCGAAGGATCGGATTTCATCTCCGAACCTTCGCGATCACCGCGTGCGCCTCACTGCACTACTCGTTCTTCTTGCGGCATCTCCGGCGCTGGCCGATGAGGCAGGATACAGCCTGTCCGACTGGGGCGGGATCGGGCTGTTGCAGATGCCGAATGGCCGGATGGCGCCCGACGGCTCGATGAGCGGCGGGCTGACCGCGCTCGGCGACCTGCACCGCCACCACACCATATCCGCCCAGCCGCTGCCCTGGCTGGAGGTCACCGCCCGCAACAGTGCCTATCCCGGTTATTACGGCCTCACCGAGCCCGGCCTCGACCTGAAGCTCCGGGTGCGGCGGGAGGACGAGCGCGGGCCGGCGCTGGTGATCGGCGGGCGCGACGTCACCGGATCGGGGCTCGACCTGCCGGGCAAGGGCCGCTTCGCCGGCGAGTACATCGCCCTGTCGCGGCGCTGGTGGGATCTGGACCTGACGCTCGGCATGGGATGGGGATCGCTGGGAGAGGGCGGGCAGCTGCGCAACCCGCTGCGTTTCCTCGGCGGCCGTTTCCGGCGCGACCGCGACCCGTCGGCATGGCCGACCACGCGCGGTCCCAAGGCGTGGTTCAGCGGCGAGCGGGTGGCGCTGTTCGGCGGCGTGGAGTGGCACACGCCGGTCGATGGACTGAGCCTGAAGCTGGAATCCTCCGGCGACCGCTTCCGCGCCCAGCGGCAGGACGAACCGGGCTTCGATGCCGGCAGCCGCTACAGCCTGGGCCTGTCCTGGCGCCCGGTGTCCTGGGCCGACCTGGGCGCCGCCTACGAGCAGGGCAGACGATTGATGATGCGGCTGTCGGTCCGCTTCGATCCGGCGGTGGATGCCGACCGCCCCGACCACCCTCCCCCCGACGTCGGCCCGCGCCCGTCCGCTGGTTCCGCCCTGTCGGCCGATGCCATCGCCCTGGTGGCGCGCAGCCGCGGCCTGCCGGTTCGCTCTGCCCGCATCGACGGAGAGGTCGCGACCGTTTGGCTCGATCCGGCCGGAGGCGGGCGGATACCGCTGGCGCGCGAGGTCGGCGACGCCGCCCGCCTGCTGGCCGATCTGGCGCCGCCGCAGGTCGAGCGGTTGCGCGTCGTCGCCGGCGCCGGCGGCCTGGACACAGCCTCCGTTACACTGCTGCGCCGCGACCTGGAGCGGGCCGCCAATCACCGCGGCAGCGCCGAGGAGATCTGGCGCACGACGCAACTCGCCGCCACCGCGGACCCGCCGCCGGACTGGCGTCCGCGGCTGGACCTGTCCACCCGGCTGGTCGCCAGTTTCGATCTGGCGGAATTGGGGACGGCGCTTGCCCAGCGCACCCACACAGACGTGATGCTGCGGGCGGAGCCCTTGCGCGGGCTGGTGCTGGGCGGCGGACTGCGCATCAATGCGGCAAGCGATCTGCAACTGCTGGACACCAATGCTCTGCCGGCGGCACAGCCGGTGCGCAGCGATCTGCCGCGCTATGCCGACCGGCCGCTGGCTCTCGACCATGCCTACGCGGCGTGGCTCGCCAAGCCAGCGGATGGTTTGACGACGCGGCTGTCAGCCGGCCATCTGGAGGAGATGTATGCGGGTTTCGGTGCCGAGGCTTTGTTGCAGCCATTCGCCGCCCGCTGGGCACTCGGCGTCGACCTCAATCAGGTCTGGAAGCGGCGGCCGGAGAGCCTGCTGGCCTTCGACCAAGGCGACGCCCGCGGCACCGGCCATCTCAGTTTCTATTGGGAGAGCCCCGGCGCCGACACCACCACCGCGTTGCGGCTCGGCCGCTATCTCGGCGGCGATTGGGGCGGCACGGTGGAGGTGATGCGCCGCTTCGACGGCGGCATCGGACTGACCGCCCGCGCCACCTGGACCGAGGGGCCGGATGGCGCCCAGAGCCGCTTCGGCGGGCGGATGGACTGGGGACTGGCGCTGGTCGTGCCGATCGCTGCATCGGGATGGCTGCCGGTCGGCGGCACGGTGGAAACGGCGGTCCGTACGCTGGGACGCGACGCCGGGCAGCGCCTGCAGCAACCGCTTCCGCTCTACGATCTCCGCGTGCCGGGAGGCGTCGGCCGCCTCACCGGCACATGGTCGAAACTGCTGGACTGACTTTAGCGGAGCGGGCCTCAGCGGACCGGGGTGCCGGCCCGTGTGGTCGAGAGATCACGCGGGTCGAGGACCACGGTGGTCCATTCGCCCTGCGGGGTCATGGCGTTGGCGATGTAGCGCTCGCCCTCCTTACGGAAGTCGCGCACCGCGACAAAGCCGGAAGCGCTCAACTGATTCAGCAGCGTGGTCTGGCGCAGTTCGATCGGCTTCTGTCCGGGGCCGCGGCGCGCGGCGATGCTGGGCGCCTGCCGATGGGAGGAGCCCCCCGACCCCATTGTGGCCGAACGGGACATATCGCCGCCGGTGCTGCCGGAATAGGTGCCGGTGTAGGTGTGGGAGCCCGAATAATTCTGAGAGCCAGAATAGCTCTGCGAGTAGGTCTGCTGCGCCATCGCGGCCGGGGCGACGGCGAGCGACGCGGCGATAGCCGCCAGGAACAATCCGGTCTTCATCTGTACCTCCCTTGGTTCTCTGCCTCTTCGACCGGCGATTACCGGACCTCATGATCCTGGAAACAGCCCGGACGGCCCCTTGTTGCATAAATGTCAGCCCGTACCCGCCGAACGGTGGACCGATAGCCTGGTCGATCAGGAACAGGGAACATCGCGCCGGCGGCAGTGTTCTGGTCTTCGAATGCCGCCGCACCGGCTGTGCTTACCGTCACCTTGGCCCGACTTGCCCGCGAGGCAATGTCCATGTGACGGAGACAACGGGACGGCGGGTGCGGCCACGACTTGTCTCATCTGCGACGCCGGCAGTCCTTGGTGACTATTCGGCCGACCGAGGGAGGGTATGATGCTCTACTGGGCTCTTGTTTTCTTCGTCATCGCGCTGATCGCCGGCGCGCTCGGGTTCGGCGGGATCGCGTCGGCAAGCTCCGGCATCGCGCAGATCCTGTTCTTCCTGTTCCTGATCCTGTTCGCCATCAGCCTGATCATGGGTCTGGTGCGGCGACGGTAGGCAGAAGGCCAACCGGCCGGGCGATCGGCCCATGGGTTTCTCCGCCGTGACCTTATCCCGGCGCGAAGGAACCATCGGCGGATCGCCCGGTTGACTACGGTATCTCCTGACGCTGCAACATTCTCTCCTCCAGAGGTGACGTCAGGGCCGGCAGGCCAGGGCGGTGCTTCGATTGTCCCCGCCTCCGGCGGCGTCCAAAGCGGGCGCCGCCGTTCTTTTTTTCCGCCTTTGCGCCCGTCATGGCGGAAGAGCGAAGGACGGCACATGAAAACGGGGCACCCGGCGACCGGGCACCCCGCGAAATCCATCATGTCGCCGATATCGGCCGGCTCAGGCGTCCGTGCACAGACGCCCTGTGATCAGGCGTCCGCGTCGTCCGACGGATCCCGTCCCTCCATCAGCAGCCGCAGGGCACGTCGTCCACGCGACAGGCGCGACTTCACGGTTCCGATGGATATGCCGAGGATGTCGGCCGCCTCGTTGTAGGAGATCCCTTCAAGGCCGATCAGCAGAACGACCTCGCGCTGCTCGTTGGGGAGCAGGGCCAGCGCCCGGCGCAGGTCGCGCAGCTCCATCCGCACGAACTGCGACCCCGGTGCGGCCCCGATCGCGGCCTGTGCCTCGGCGTCGATGTCGACCACCGGCTGACGGCGGCGCACGCCGTTGATGTGCAGGTTGCGCAGGATCGTGAACAGCCAGGCGCGAAGGTTGGTGCCGGGCCGCCACAGATGCAGGCGCGACAGCGCCCGTTCGAGGCACTCCTGGACCAGATCGTCGGCCAGCGTCGCATCGCGCACCATGGCGCGCGCAAACCGGCGCAGCCGCGGGATCTCCTCCTCGATCTGGCGGATCACCGCGGGATCGGGCGGAGCGTTGGGATCGGGACGGAACTCCTCCTCGGCTTCCGCCTGACCGGCCACCACGCCGGCATCGGCGGCGGCCGTATCGGCTTCGTCGGCCCCGGCGCCGGCTTCGGCCCGCTTTGGCTCCGTTTGGGCCTCCGCATCGACAGTCAAATGGGTCTCCATCCCGGCATCGGCGGTGTTCTGGTCTGTGTACGTCGGCAGGCCGTCCGAGCGGGTCCGGCCAACGGCCTCGGCGCCGAACGGCATCGGATCGGCCAGTGCCGGGCCGCGCAGTCGGTGGCTCAAGGTTGTCGCGACGTGGTTCGCCATCGGTGAAACGATGCCTCCTTCAATGCCGTCCGCCACGGCGACGCCGACCGCTTTTTTGGGTGCGGGCGACAATGCCGGGGCCTCCGGCGCGAAGGCCCCGGACGCGGAGATCTTCAAAGGAAAATCGCCATCATCCGGGGCCATCGAATTTGCAGCCGATTATCTGGCCCGATCCGTACTTAATGAGCGCACAAAGGAGCTGCCAGTTGGGAAAAAGGCTAATGGGTCATACAATAGGGACGCCTAACCCCTAGAGTACCCCGTGTATCCCACGGCAATCACCGTTCGGGCGTTGGCGTAACAACTGGTCTTTCGTTATTTCTCCAACTCGATTGGAGGACGCATGACCAACGTGAAAAGAAAAAGACCGACCGACATTCGTCGATCGGCCTATGTATTTTTTATTGGCAGCGCCACATCAAGCACTTACGGCGATGTATTTTCCGGCAGCCGGCCTTCCGTTTCGGCTTATGCCGCCACGCCTGACACCCGGCCAGACGGATACAGCGGCGTCCTCCCTGAGAGTTCTGCTTCCGACCTTTCGATGGTCTCCGAAAGCCTGAAGAAAATCATACAGGGGGGTCCTGTGGAAGGCCACACGAACCTTTGCGGTACATCGTCCGCGTCCCGCTTCTCCGCAACCTCGCGGCGCATCGCCAGGCATGGAACCCGTTGTTCTGTACGGCTGGCCGCGCTGTCGGCCGCAGTACTCCTGCCCGCCCTGCTGGCGGCAGCGCCCGCGAACGCCGGCATCGCCGAAAAGACCGTCGCCGCGCTGGAGGCCCTCGCCAGCAAGGGCAGCGCCCGGGCCCAATATGAACTGGCCCAGCATTACGACCGCGCCAACGGGGTGAAGGCCGATTCCCGGCTCGCCTTATCCCTCTACTGCCGCGCCGCCCGTCAGGACTATGCGGACGCGGCCTTGATGGCCGGCCGCATGCACATGGCCGGTGTGGGCGGCGTGTCCAAGGATGCCGATCTCGGCCGTGCCTGGCTGCGCAAGGCCGCCTCCCTCGGCAACGAGCAGGCGGAGCGGCTGGTCGGCACAGTCAGCGCCAAGGTGAAGACGCCCGACCGCTGCGAGCCGCCCAACCTGCGCTGGGGCATCATCCGCAAGCCGCCGGCCGAGATCCGCGCCATGGTGCAGAAGATGGCGCCGACCTACGGCCTCGATCCCGATCTGGTGCTGGCGGTCATCGCGGTCGAGTCCGGCTACCGCGTCGACGTCGTGTCGAACAAGAACGCCCAGGGGCTGATGCAGCTGATCCCGGAAACCGCCGAGCGGTTCGGCGTCTCCGATCCCTTCAACGCCGAGCAGAATCTGCGCGGCGGCATGAAGTATCTGCGCTGGCTGCTGGCCTATTTCGACGGCAACGTCGCCTATGCGCTGGCGGGCTACAACGCCGGCGAAGGGGCGGTCCTGCAGTACAAAGGCATCCCGCCCTATCGCGAGACGAAGGATTACGTGACCAAGATCCGAAGCATCTACGCGCAGACCTATCATCCCTTCAACCGCGGCGTCGTGCAGTCGGCCGGTCTCGTCAGCAGCGCGCGAGAGGAAGTGGCCGAACTGTCGCTTTCGACCAGGACGCGCAGCAGCGGAAAACGCTGAGAACGGGAGATTGCGACTCGGAAAAATGCGACTCGAACGACTCGGGAGTGGCTTGGTTAACACTTTGGTTATAAAATGACGATTACCCTCGGGGCACGACGGATTTCGCAAGCGCTGGCGCCCATGGGGACGCCATCCCGCGTCACCCGCCAGCGTCTCACCTGCAACGTTTCATCCGAACGTTTCCCGAGGACCTGCCCGATGCCCATGGCCGCCGACGTCGACACCATCGAACGCACCTCCATCGTCGCCTACACGCTGCTGAACGAGCTTCATGAAGTCCTGGCCCTGCCCAAGGCTCCGGACGACGTCACGCTGGGCATCCTGATGGGCATGGCCATGTTCCTCGACGACAAGGTCGGCCCGATGCGCGCCAAGCGCCTGATGAGCGAGGCGCCGACCATCGTCCTGAAGACCGACGCCCACGTCACCACCGACCAGACCCAGCGCATCATGCCGGTCCTGCGTGCCTTCGGCGACCACCTGAAGGAACTGCGCATGAAGGCGGAGCGCCCGGTCAGCGGCTCCGTCGGCTGACCACACCCGCCGATTTCCGATTTCCATACGGACCCGACGCCGGCCATGGCGCCGGGTCCGTTGTGTTCGCCGACTGTCAGGCTGCTTGACCGAACGGCGAAATGGGCCGAAGCTTTCCGCCCATGGACTGGTTCACCGGGATCAGCATCGTCGCCATCATGGCCGGCGTGACCGTCAGCACCGTCGTGCTGGTGGCCGTCGGATCGATCCGCCGCAGCCTGAACGAGGCGGCGGCCCGCCAGTCCCAGCAAATCCGCAAGCTGACGGAGACGGTGGCGACCCTGTCCCAGCAGCAGCAGGCGGCGCAGACCCGCATCCAGCAACTGACCGACGCCAACCGCAAGCTGTCCGACGAGTTGTCGGCGCTGGGCGAACGGCTGAACGACGCCGACACGGTCCAGCGCGTGGCCGGCACGGCGAGGCTTCTCCATTGACCGCGACCACCCTTCCCGACACTCCCGCTCCCGATGCCGCCCATCCCGATGCCACCAGAGAGCGTGACCGCTGGGCCGCCAGCGCCGACGCCTGGGACCGTTGGGCCGATCCGATGGCCGATCTGGCCGACAAGCTGAACCGCCCGCTCCTGGACGCCGCCGGACTGGCGGAGGGTCACCGGCTGCTCGACCTCGCGTCGGGTGCTGGCGAGCCGGCGCTGAGCGCCGCGCGCCGCGCCGGACCGGAGGGGCTGGTGGTGGGCAGCGACCTCGTCCCCGGCATGATGGCCGGCGCCGTCCGTCGTGCCCGCAGCGTGGAGGGACCGGCCCCCGCCTTCACCGCCGCCGACATGACCGCCCTGCCCTTCGCCGACGCCGCCTTCGACGGGGTGACCTGCCGTTTCGGCATCATGTTCGTGCCGGATGTGGACTCCGCCCTGCGCGAGGTGCGGCGCGTCCTGCGCCCCGGCGGCAAGGCCGCCTTCATGGTGTGGGGTCCGCGCGCCGGAAACGGGCTGTTCGCGGAGATCGGCGACGTGGTCGCCGCCCATCTCGGCGAGGACGGCAGCCTCGACCCGCTGTTCCGCTTCGCTGAGCCGGGATTGCTGTCCGGCGTGATGCGGGCCGCTGGATTCACGGAAACGTCGGAGACCGACCTGACCCCGGTGCGCAAGGCCCCAGCCGGCCAACCCTTCTGGCGGGCCGCGCTGGACATGAGCTTCGGCCACCGGCTGGGCGGATTGAGCGCGGAGCGCCGCAAGGCGCTGGAGGAGGACATCGCCCGGCGATTCGATGCCCAGGCGGTGGACGGCATCGTGCCGGTGCCGTCGCACGCGCGGATCGTCGTGGGGTGGTAGGGGCCGGCCGACCGGCCCCCTGACCCTCTCCCTCAATAATCCTTCTCGTAGATCACCCCGAATTTCGTTTCCGAGTTGGCCCCGACCGACGCGGTGCCCTTCAGGTTCTTGGTGATGTCGATCTCGACCTTGGCCCGACTCTGGTTGGCGCCGATGCCCTGTTCGACGCCGACATAGACGCGGTCGCTGACATAGCGGCCGGCCTGCACGGCGCCGCCCTTGCCGTTCTCGCCCTGGGTGAAGTCCAGCCGGTCGACGCCCAGGCCGCGGCGCACCTTGTCGAGAATGCCGCCGCCACCGCCGCCGACCCCCGCCAGCGTCGCCGCCGACTGGGCCAACTGAACCGCCTCCGCCGCGCTGAGATCGCCGACCGACTTGCCGAACAACACGCCGGCCAGCACCTCGTCCTGGGGAAGCCCCTGCGGCGAGGTCAACTCGATCTTCGGCTGACGGGCAGTGCCGCTGACCACGACGTCGGCGGTGATGCCGTTGGCCGTCGCCTCGGCCAGCAGGTCCAGGCGCGGGTCGATCGGCTGCGTGCCGTCGAAATCGAAGATGCCTCGCTTGAACTCGAAATTCTTGGCCAGCAGGTCCAGGCTGCCTTTCAGGATGGTGAAGCGGCCGGTCACCTCCGGCGCGGCGGCGGTGCCGCCGACACGCAGGTTGCCGCCCAACTCCGCGTTCAGCCCGCGGCCACGCACGAAGATCTGATTCGGCGCATTCACCGTCATGTCCAGCGCCAGCACGAAGGGCGAGGCGGCCGGGGGCGCCTCCTCCGGCACAGGCACCCGGCGCGTGCCGCCGGCGGTGGACACCTGGGTCGTCCCGCGGGCGCGGCGGCCCTTACCGACCTCCGTCACCTTCAGGTCGACGACGTTGGCGGGCATGCGGTCGGGAACCTGAATCTCGGCACGGCGGATGTCGACCGGCCCGGCCAGCCGGGCGTTGGTGAAGCCGCCGGTCAGGGTCAGGTTCGCCCCGATCTCCGCCGTCACCAAATCGATTTCCAGCAGCCGGGCATTGTCGGCCTGCAACCTGATGTCCAACTGCTGGTCGGCGGCGGCCCCCGGACGGATGACGCCGTTTGCGGTGATGGCCCCGCCGTTGCGGGTCCGGCCGCGGAAGCTCTGGATAGTGAAGACGTCGCCATCGCCGATCAGCCGCGCCTCGATGTTGGTGATGACGGCACCCGAGGCCCGGTTCTCGTAGCGTCCATTCGCCAGCACCACCGATCCGCCCAGCGACGGTTTGTCCACCGTCCCGCCGGCCCGCACGTCCAGCCGCAGCTGGCCGCGCGCCCGGTCGCCCGACGCGGCGAGCAGGTCGTTCGCCAGCGACATGTCCACCGTGCCGTTGACCGCCGCCTCCAGCGCGCCATTGGGCGGCACGCTGACGGCGTAGCTGTCCGGATTCATCACCAGCGGCAGGGCGGCGTTGGCGGTCAGCGTGCCGGCATTCTTCGGCATGGCGACCCGGCTGGCCAGGGTCAGCCGGCGGTCGCGCCACTGGATGTCCGCCGTCGCGTCGATGCCGGGCAGCCCGGCCTGGGTGGTCTGCTGCGCCTTCAGCCCGCTGATCCGAATCGTGGCGTCGGCGCGCGGGCTGCGCAGCGTGCCGCCCAGCGACGCCCGCGCATTGGCGATGCCGTCCAGCGCCAGCGTCGGACTGGCCAGCTTCGCCAGCGCCAGCGGCAGGCGGTCGATGGTCAGTTCGCCGCTCAGCCGCTCGCCGTTCAGGCCCAGGTCGGCGGCCAGCCGGGCACTGCCGGATGACAGCCGAAGATCCTTCACCTCATAACGGCGGTCGGCGAGAAGGATGGTGGCCGGCGCGGTCATCCGCAGATCCTCGCCGGCATAGCGCGCCTGCAGACGGTCGAGCCGGATGCGGGTCACCCCGCCGTCCATCGCCAGCCCGCCGGCAAGGTCGAGCGCGACCGGCTGTTCGCCGGCACCGTTGGCCTTGGCCTGGAAACCGGCCTTCGCCAGCGAGCCGTCGACGGAGGCGGTGACGCTGCGCAGGTCGTTGCCGGCGGCGTTGCCGTCGGTCATCTCCACCCGCGCCTTGCCGCTGGGGATGCCCAGCGCATCGGCGACATCGGCCTTTGCCGTCAGTTTCCGGGCAGTCAGCAGCGGTCCACCCTGCCCTTCCCCTTGGCCCTCCACCCGCAGATCACTGGCGTCGGCGGTCAGGCTGGCCGCTTGCTTGCCGCCCTTGCCGTCCAGCGCCAGGGTGAAGGTCGCCCCACCGCCGAGCGGCATGCCCGCCAGTTCCGACAGGCCGTTCAGGTTGGGCAGCTTGCCCTCCAGCCGACCGGTGGCGAGCAGCGTGTCGAGCGCCACCTGCGCCTCGCCGGTGATGCGGTTGTTGCCGTTGGCGATGGTCAGCCCGTCCAGCCGCAGCGTCTGTTCGCGCAACGCATAGCGCCCGTCGAACGACAGCGGGGTCTTGTCCAGGTTGGTGCGGGCCGACACCGTACCGTTCGGCGTGGCCGGCAGGCCGGCGGCCGTCGCCTTCACCTCCGTGGCGCCGAGCCGGCGGCCCTGCACCACGAGGTCGCGGGCGTTCAGCGTCGCCTGAGCCTGGATGGCGTCGAGCGGACCACGGGCGGTGGCCTCGAGCGTCGCCGCCCCTTCCATCGGCGTGCCGAGCGCCGTGCCCAGCGGTTCCAGCTTCGCCACCGTCAGGGTGGTTTGCGCATCGACCTTGTTGTCCGCCAGAGCCGCATCGGCGGTCAGCTTGCCGTTGCGGCCATCCACCGTCAGGTCGGTCAGGCGCATGGCACCGTCGGGTTCCATGCGTGCCGCCAGCGCCAGCGTCGCCTTGTCGCCCAGCACGGCGTCGGCCGGGGTGCCGGTGGACAGCCGGTCGATTGAGCCGGTCAGATCGGCGGTCAGCGTGCCGTCGGCGACGCGCTTGACCGGTCCCGACAGCACCACCGCACCGGCGAGCGGCCGGCCGGCGAGGCCGGACAGCGGGGCAAGGTCGTCGGCGCTCGCGCTCAGGGTCAGGTCGGCCGTCTGGCCCCAGCCGCCGATGCTCCCCTTCGCCTCGGCACGCGCGGCGGCAGCGTTCAGCGCCAACGTCTCCAGCCCGATCCCGCCGCTGCCGGTGTCGATCTTCGCGCGGGCGGCCAGCGTGGTCTCCGGCCCAGTCAGTTGGGACAGGGCGGGATCGTCGCCGGCGAGGTCGCGCAGGGTGGCGTTGACCACGACATTCAGCGCGCTCAACGCCCCTTCGGCGGAGCCCTCCACAACGCCCTCGCGCCAGGACAGCGGCACCAGCGGGTGCAGGGTGGAGTCCGGCCCGGCCTGGATGGTCCAGCGCAGGTTCAGGCTGTTGTAATCGGCGCCGATGTCGCCGTTCACCGTCGCGTTCGCGGCGGCGACGGTCAGCGCCAGCGGACGCAGGGTAATGGCGCCTGATGGCGCCCGCACAATGGTGGCGTCCAGCGTCGGGCTGGGGCCGATCAGCGGCGTCACCGTGTCGCCCGCCAATCCGGCGATCAGCGGCGCGACATTGCCGCCGGCCGCCAGCGTCAGGACATGCCCCTCCGGCGCCTTCTTGATGGTGACGTCGGTGTTGAGCGTACCGGTGGGGGCCGCGGCCTCGCCGGCGGTGGCGGTCAGCTTGCCGGTCCAGTCGTCCAGCGAGCCGTCGCCCTTCAGCGCCAGTTCGACCGGCGGCAGGCCGGGCATCGACAGCGCGCGGGCCATGACGCCGCCCGCAGGCTCCGACGCATTGACCGACAGGTTGAGCGTATTCGCGCCGGGATCGAAGGCGGCGACCAGATCGGCTTGGCCCGGCTTGTCGTCGATGCGCGCCACCGACAGGTTGGCGTTCAGCGCCCCTCCGCCATGCTCCAGCAACAGGGAACCGGCGATGCGCAGCACCGCCTGTTCGCCCAGCAGCGCCGGCGCCAGGTCCAGCCGCTCCACCACCAGCTTCTTCAGGTCGACGTCCACCGGCAGGCTGGGCAAAAGCGAGGCATTGGGATCCGACGGCGCAGCGGGCTGGGTACTGACCGGCGCGCGGGTCACCGTCACCGACGCCGCTTCCAGCGCATCGATCTTGGCGCTGCGCAGGAACAGGGCGGACGGCGACATCACCACATGCAGCCGGTCAATGGTCAGCCAGACACCCTGGCTGTCGGCCAGCGTGACGGTGGCGATGGTGAAGTCGGTCGGGATGCTGCCGTCGATGGCGCCGAGCTTCAGGTGCATGTCCGGCGATTCGACCGCCCCTTCGATCTTCTCCGTCAGCCACGCGCGGGCGGAGTCGCCGGAGAACAGCGAAAGGGCCCTGACGGGCTGCGGGCCGGCCATCAGGCCGGTGAGGATCGTCAGACCGACCAGAAGAAAACGAACCGCCGTCACACCATGCCCTTTCACCAGCCACCTGTGTCCTAACCGCAATAAACGGTCATCGTCCCGGAGGATTGGGACGAAAATGTGCCCTTGACGTCGTGCCCTCTCCCGCCCCGGGAGAGGGAGATTAGAAAGCCTGCCCCAGGCTGAGATACAGCTGCCAGCGCGCGTCGCCGCTGGCGGGATTGAGGGGAATGCCGACATCGACGCGCAGCGGCCCGAAATCGGTGTAGTAGCGCAACCCCAGACCGGCACCGACCCGCAGAGGCTCGCTGAAGTCGGGATAGGCCGAATCATACACCGTGCCGGCATCGACAAAGGGCACGATGCCGATGCTCTCCGTCACCTTGATGCGCAGTTCCGCCCCAATCTCGAACAGCGACCGGCCGCCGACCGGATCGTCATAGCGGTCGCGCGGCCCCGCCTTCTGGAAGCCGTAGCCGCGCACCGACCCGCCGCCGCCGGCATAGAAGCGGTGGTCGGGCGGGATGTCCGACAGCGAGGTGCCGAGGATGCTGCCCAGCCCGATCCGCGCCGCGGCGACATAGCGCCCGTCATTGCCGAGATCGTAATAGGTGGAGCCGTTGAACAGCACCGAGGTGAAGGGCGACTCCGTATCCCCGCCCACCGGGAACCAAGGCGTCACCTGCAGCGAAGCCCGCTGGCCGGAAGTCGGGTTCAGCAGATTGTCGGTGCCGTTCCAGGCCGCCCCCAGAGGCACGCCGATGAAGGAGGTCTGATAGGTCTTGTCCTCCGTCCGCACCCGCCCACGCTCGCCGGCCAGGCCGTAGCTGATGGTCAGCTGATCGGTCAGCGGCCGTTCCAGCTTGACCGTCAGTTCCGACGCGACCCGGCTGTAGGCCGGCGGCTGGTCGTTCACCACGGCGAAATTGACCAGCAGCGACTGTTTCACCGCCAGGAAGTCGGGTTTGCGGAAATTGACGCTGAAACGCAGGTCCGGCAGGTCGTTGCCCTTGCTCGACGTGCCGCCGGACGATCCGGCCACACGCCCGACATCGACGCCGACGCGCAGTTGTTCCGCTCCGCCGAACAGGTTGCGGTGGCCCCAATAGGCGTTGGCGCCCAGCCCGTCCTGCGTCGAAAAGGTGACGCCGCCGCCGATGAAGCGGCGCTTGCGCTCGCTGACCGAGACGATCACCGGCGTCACGCCGTCCGGCCCCGGCTCGTCCGCCATCCGCACGCGGACGGTGTCGAAGACCTGAAGCGCGGCGATGTCCTGGCGCGCCCGGTCGGTGGCGGCCGGATCGAAGACCTGCCCCTCCTTCCAGGCGAGGCGCCCGCGCACCAGTTCCTCGTCGACCTTCTCCAACCCTTCGATCCGGGTGGCGCCATAGCGGGTCAGCGGCCCGGTATCGACGGTGTAGGCGACATCCATCGTCCGGTCGGAATGGTCGACGACCACCTCGCGGTCCGACGCCTTGGCGAAGGCATAGCCGCGCTTGGTCAGCCGGCCGACCAGCTCCGATTCGGCATCCAGTACCTTCTGCGCCACCGCCGGAGCACCGGCGGCGAGGCCGAGATCGTCGGTCGCGACCTCCTTCGGCAGGGTCGAACCGCCAGTGGAGTTGGTGGCGCCGCGCACGGTCACCGTCTTGATGTGGTAGAGCGGCCCCGGCGTCACCGCCACCGTCACCTTGACCGGCGGCGCCTCTCCCCCGGCGGGCAGGGTGCCGGTCGCGGCCGGGTCCTCGATGCGGATGTCCAGCTTCGCGTCGTAATAGCCGGCGGAGCGCAGCGCCGTCTGCAGACGGTCGCGGTCGCTGTCGGCCCGCCGCTCCAGCCCGATCAGCGAGGGCGGATGGTCGTCCTTCAACTCCACCAGGGAGGAGGCGTCGCGCAGAGTGCCGCGCAGCCCGTCATCCTCGACGCCGGTGATGTCCACCTCATAGGTGATGCCGGCCGGCCGCACCTCCTCATCCGGCGGCGCGCTCTCGGCCGGCCCGACCTGCGGCGGCACCGCCGGCACGGCGCCGGGGATGCTGTCGGGGGGCGAATCCTGGGCATGCCCGGCGCTTGCCGGCCCCAGCAACAGCAGGGCGGCGACCAGCGGAGCGGCGATGGGGGCCTTGAGCGGCACGGCTGCAATCCTCGTTGCGGCGGCCGCTCGGCGGCGTGACGGGGGGCGGGAAGCGGAGGCGAAGCGGATCATCGTTCCCAATGTAAGGTCCAATGACGCATGGCTCCATCCCGGAAATTCGCGTTAGGCCAAAGGGCACGGCGCTTGCGTTTTTGCTGAATATCCATATATTGCGCCGCAACAGTTTCCCCGACAGCGCCCACCGATAGTCTTCGGCGGGCCTTTTTGTTGTTTGTGGCAAGGTGCTGCGTGTCGGGGGTGCCATTGCGAGACCAAGGCTCCATGAATCTCCGTAACGTCGCCATCATCGCCCACGTCGACCACGGCAAGACCACGCTGGTTGACCAACTCCTCAAGCAGGCCGGCTCGTTCCGCGAGAACCAGCAGGTGGCTGAGCGCGCCATGGACTCCAACGATCTGGAGCGCGAGCGCGGCATCACCATCCTGGCCAAGTGCACGTCCGTTCTGTGGAACGACCTGCGCATCAACATCGTCGACACCCCCGGCCACGCCGATTTCGGCGGCGAGGTGGAGCGTATTCTCTCCATGGTCGACGGCGTCGTCCTGCTCTGCGACGCGGCCGAAGGCCCGCTGCCGCAGACCAAGTTCGTGCTGGGCAAGGCCCTGAAGCTCGGACTGCGCCCCATCGTCGTCATCAACAAGGTGGACCGTCCCGACGGCCGTCCGCACGAGGTGCATGACGAGGTGTTCGACCTGTTCGCCTCGCTCGACGCCTCGAACGAGCAGCTGGACTTCCCGACCCTGTTCGCCTCGGGCCGCAACGGCTGGGCGACCACGGACCTGGAGAACGGCGCCCGCGAGACGCTGACCCCGCTGTTCGAGCTGATCCGCGACCATGTCCCGGCCCCGAAGGTCGAGGAAGACCTGCCCTTCAGCATGCTGGCGACCACGCTGGAAGCGAACCCGTATCTGGGCCGCATCCTGACCGGCCGCATCCTGACCGGTTCGGTCAAGGTCAACATGGCCGTCAAGTCGATGAGCCGCGACGGCAAGCTGGTCGAGAACGCCCGCATCAGCAAGGTGCTGGCCTTCCGCGGCCTGGAGCGTGTTCCGGTGGACGAGGCGCATGCCGGCGACATCGTCGCGCTGGCCGGCCTGACCAACACCACCGTGGCCGACACCATCTGCGCGCCGGAAGTCGCCGAGCCGCTGGCCGCCCAGCCGATCGACCCGCCGACCCTGGCGATGACCTTCTCGGTCAACGACAGCCCGCTGGCCGGCCGCGAGGGCGACAAGGTCACCAGCCGCATGATCCGCGACCGCCTGATGCGCGAGGCCGAGGGCAACGTGGCTCTCCGCGTCACCGACACCGAGGGCGGCGACGCCTTCGAGGTGGCCGGCCGCGGCGAACTGCAGCTGGGCATCCTGATCGAGACCATGCGCCGCGAGGGGTATGAGCTGGCGATCAGCCGTCCGCGCGTGCTGTTCAAGACCGACCCGCTCAATGGTCAGCGTCTGGAGCCGATCGAGGAAGTCGTCGTCGACGTCGACGAGGAGTTCTCCGGCACCGTCGTCCAGAAGATGTCGGAGCGCAAGGCCGACCTGATCGAGATGCGTCCCAGCGGCGGCGACAAGACCCGCATCGTCTTCCACGCCCCGTCGCGCGGCCTGATCGGTTACCAGAGCGAGTTCCTGACGGACACCCGCGGCACCGGCATCATGAACCGCCTGTTCCATGGCTACGCCCCGTTCAAGGGCGCCATCGCGGCGCGGCGCACCGGCGTCCTGATCTCCAACAGCGACGGCACCTCGGTCGCCTACGCGCTGTGGAACCTTGAGGATCGCGGCCCGATGCTGATCGATCCGGGCGTGCCGGTGTACCAGGGCATGATCATCGGCGAGCACACCCGCGGCAACGACCTCGAGGTCAACGTCATCAAGGGCAAGCAGCTGACGAACATCCGCACCACCAGCAAGGACGAGGCGGTTCGCCTGACCCCGCCGATCCAGATGACCCTGGAAAAGGCGCTGTCCTACATCTCCGACGACGAGCTGGTGGAGGTGACGCCGAAGTCGATCCGCCTGCGCAAGCGCTACCTCGACCCGAACGAGCGCAAGCGTCACCAGCGCGCCGCCGAAGCCAGCTGATAACGGTTCGCATATAGTGTAGAGTACCGGCGGCGCTTGCCCCCTCCAGGGAGCAGGCGCCGCCTTCTTTTTGAACCAGTGCGAGGATGTTTCCGCATGGCGATGGCGACCGACGCGAAGTCACCCGGCTCCCCGTCCTTCCCTCTCCGTCGCTTGTGGTCGCGTATCGGCCCGACCGGCCTGTTCGCCCTGATCCTCGCGCTGCTGATCGCCCTGCCGATCCTCGCCGTCTTCGTCCAGTCGGCCGGCGTCTCCACCGATCTGTGGGGGCACATGGCGCGGACGGTGCTTCCCGGCTACATCCTCAACACGCTGATCCTGCTGGGCATCGTCGGCGTCGTCACGCTGGTGACCGGCGTCGCCTGCGCCTGGACCGTCACCATGCACGACTTCCGCGGGCGCGGGGTCCTGCAATGGCTGCTGCTGCTGCCGCTGGCCATGCCGGCCTATGTGCTGGCCTACACCTACACCGATTTCCTGCAATATGCCGGACCGCTGCAGTCCTTCCTGCGCGCCAGCTTCGGCTGGCGGCGCGGCGACTACTGGTTCCCGGAAATCCACACCGCCTGGGGCGCAGGGCTGGTGCTGTCGTCGGTACTGTACCCCTACGTCTATGTGCTGACCCGCGCCGCCTTCCTGGAACAATCGGTCTGCGTGCTGGAGGCCAGCCGGACGTTGGGCTGTACCCAGTTCGGCGCCTTCCGCCGCGTGGCGCTGCCGCTGGCCCGCCCGGCGCTGGTGGCCGGCGTCGGCTATGCGCTGATGGAGACGCTGGCCGACTTCGGCGCCGTACGCTATTTCGGCATCGACACCTTCACCGTCGGCATCTACCGCACCTGGTTCGCGTTGGGCGATCCGGCGGCGGCGGCGCAGTTGGCCGCCGTCCTGCTGCTGGTGGTGCTGGCGCTGGTCGGGCTGGAGCGGCTGTCGCGCGGCCGGATGCGCTTCCACCAGACCACCGGCCGCTACCGCGCCCTGCCCGCCCCGCGACTGTCGGCCCGTGGCACCGTCGTGGCCTGGATCGTCTGCCTGACACCGGTCCTGTTCGGCTTCCTGCTGCCGGGGGCGGTGCTGATCCGCATGATCCTGCGCGGCGGCACGGAATTGACGCTCGCCCGCTTCACCGACCTGACGGTCAACACCTTCATCCTCGGCGCCAGCGGCGCGCTGCTGGTGGTCACGGTGGCGCTGATGGTGATCCATGGCGTGCGCCACGACCGCAGCGGCTTCGCCACCGGCGCCGCGCGCCTCGCCTCGCTCGGTTACGCCACGCCGGGGACGGTGATCGCCGTCGGCATCCTCATCACCGTCGGGCTGACGCGCGACTGGACCGGCTGGCCGATGGGCGCCATCCTCGGCACCACCATCGCCGGCATCCTCTATGGCTATCTGATCCGCTTCTTCGTCGTCGCCTATGGGCCGCTGGAGTCCGGCTTCGCCAAGATCGGCCCGAATCTGGAAGGCGCGGCCCGCTCGCTCGGCCATACGCCACTGCAGGTGCTGCGCCGGGTCCATCTGCCGCTGCTGCGCCCCAGCCTGCTGAGCGCCGCCATGCTGGTGTTCGTCGACATCACCAAGGAACTGCCGGCGACGATGATCCTGCGGCCATTCAACTTCGACACGCTGGCGATCGAGGCCTTCCGCATGGCCTCCACCGAGCGGTTGGACGACGCCGCCCTGCCTGCCCTGGTGATCGTGCTGGTCGGGCTGGCGCCTGTGATCTACCTCAGCCGCACCATCGCCGCCTCGCGCCCCGGCCACCGGGGCTGACCTCAGGCGTCGTTCCGGCTCTCTACCCGTTCCTCGCGCTTGGGTTCCGCCGGCGGCGGCAGCGCCTCCGGCCGACGCGCCCGCAGCTTCTCACGCTCCTTCCAGCGCTGGAAGGAATGTTTGATCCACCAGCCGCGCAGCCGTCCGCCGACATCGGCGATCCGCTGATAGAGCGGCCGGCGCCGGCTGGTCACGCGGGCCGGCTCCAGCGCCATGCCGACGGAGGTGATGGTGTCGTCCTCCATGTCGCGCACGATCAGCTCGACCCCACCCATGCGCACGCGGTCGCCCAGTTCGCAGGAGCCGCCGAACTCGTTGCGCAGCAGGTCCCTCAAGGTCAGGCGGGCATTGGCCATCGACAGCGGCAGGCCGTACATTTCGGCGATCTGCTCGACCGTCGCGTCGGGGCTCAGCACCAGATCGCCGTAGAATTCCCGGTCGTTCTGGTCGAGCGCCCGGCTGCCGCCATAGAGCCGGTCGATCAGCGGCAGCCGGTGTTGAGGCGTGAACAGATAGACATGGTCGCCCGGCTGCAGCGGCTTGGCCTTGTGCAGCGGCACCACCGCGCCCGACCGGATAACCAGCGACGGCTTGGCCCAGCGCGGCATCCGCTGTCCGCGCGCCGCCGGGCTTTTGGCGTGGACAGTGTAGGCCACCAGTTCCTGATCGGCGTTGCCGGGCAGTTCAAGCTCCACGCGCTCCACCGGGCCACGGCGCGGCGGCACGATCAGTTCCAGCGCCCGCGCCATCGAGCCGATGGTCCAGCCCTGCACCAGCAGCGAGACGACCACGACGACGAAGGCGGTGTTGAAGATCAGCTGGCCGTTCTCAAGCCCGCCCAGAACGGGCACCAGCGCCAGCAGAAGCGACACCGCCCCGCGCAGGCCGACCCAGGCGATGAAGCTGGTCTCCCGCACCGAGAATCGGAAAGGCAACAGGCACATCCACACCGCCGCCGGTCGAGCGACCAGGATCAGCACCGCCGCGACGCCCAGCGCCGGCAGAATCATGCCGGCGAACTCCCGCGGCGTGGCGAGCAGCCCCAGCATCACGAACATGACGATCTGGCTGAGCCAGGTCAGCCCGGAATGGAAACGCCGCAGTTCCAGCGCGCCACGCAGCTTGACGTTCCCGGCATAGAGGCCGGCGGCATAGACGGCCAGATAGCCGCTGCCGCCCAGCACGTTGGTGGCGGCGAAGATGAACAGGGCGAAGGTCAGCGTCACCACCGGGTTCAGCCCGGATTCGAAATTCGCCTTGTTGATGAAGGCCACCAGCAGCCAGCCGCCGGCCAGCCCCATCACCCCGCCCAGCGCGAAGGCCAGCGCCAGCTCGCCCACGATGGCGGCGGGCGAGGCCAGACCGTGGGTCGCGGCCTCCACCAGCAGGATGGTCAGCATGATGGCGACCGGATCGTTGCTGCCCGATTCGATCTCAAGCGTGGAGCGGACGCGGTCGCGCAGCGTGATGCCGCCGACGCGCAGCAGGAAGAACACCGCCGCCGCGTCGGTGGAACTGCAGGCCGCCCCGACCAGCAGCGCCTCGGTCCAATCCAGACCCAGCAGCCAATGGGCGGCGACTCCGACCACGCCGGTGGTCACCGCCACGCCTATCGTCGCGAGCGTCATCGCCGGCCAGGCCGCCGCCTTGTAGCTGGCGAGCTTGGTGTCGAAGCCGCTCTCGAACAGGATCACCGCCAGCGCCATCGACCCGATCAGGAAGGCGGAGCCGGCATCGTTGAAGGCGATCTGGCCGATCCCATCCTCGCCGGCCAGCAGGCCGATGCCGAGGAAGATCAACAGCAACGGCGCGCCGACCCGCAGGGCGAGGTAGCTGGTCAACACACTGACGATCAGCAGCGTTGATCCGATGAGGATGATGTAGCTGACCGCCTCCATAAGCCCCGCACGCCGTTCGCATCAGGCCGCCATCCGGCGGAACTCCTTGATTTTGACGGCAACTCCCCACATCCGCAAGGCGTAGGACCCGGAGGCGATCATTCGGATAGGGTGTACGTTTACGACACCAGCCTCCAGCTTCCGTCAGGCTGGCGGCAGGCGGTGCCGCGCGCGACCTCGGTCCTGCCGTCGATCACGACCGTATGGTTGTAGTCGCGGCAGGTCTGGCCGTTGGTGCCCTGATAGGTCTTCACCGGCTGGATGGTGCCCCGGTTTCCGGATTCCGGATTGTTCCAGGTAATGGTCTGGTTGTTGGCGACCGCCCGCTCCTCCGCGTCCGACGCGCGATTCTGGTCGGCGGCGGTGAAGTGGCGGGCCAGCTGCTGGCCGGCATAGGCGCCCACCAGCGTGCCGATGGCAGTGGTCGCCAGCTTGCCCGCCCCGCCGCCGAAGCGGGAACCTAGCAGCCCGCCGGCCACGGCGCCGCCCAGCGCGCCGACGGTCTCCGACGTGTTCATGCCGCCGATGCCCCCCATGCCGCCATTGGGATTCTGGCAGGCGGCCAGCGACAGGGCCGCCGTGGCGGCCAGCGCGGTTGTGCGCAAATGCTTGGTGATGCTCCGCATGGTCGTTCCCCCGTTTTGAACGTTGCACGGTTAAAGTCCGGACAACGCTTGAAGGGGGAGGAGGTTCCATCCGGAAGTATCAGAGCGAAAGATCAGGGGACGATGGAAGCAAAATGCATCGTCGCGTGTTTAGACACCGAACAGTCAACACGAGGAGGGTTGCATGATGTCCCGTTTGCGTCTGATCGGTGCGGTGTTCGCGCTTCTTTCCGTCACTGCCTGCTCGACCGGCGGCGTGGTCGGCGGTGCGGCCGGGGCGGCCGGCGGTTACGCAGTGGACGGCACCCGCGGCGCCGTGATCGGCGGCCTGGGCGGTGCGGCGCTGGGCACGGCGATCGACCATTAAAACACAATCAGTCCCGCCCCTGCCCGCGCATCGACTCGCGCGGGCCGGTGGCGAAGACGGCGAGCGCGTCGTGCAAATCGGGCAGGACGCGCTCCACCGCCGCCTCACCCTCGCGGATGCAATCGTCCGCACGGTCGAACTCGGTCAGGCCGATATGGCCAAGCCGCGGCACGATGTGGACGTCCGGCGGGTCGCCGGCCAGCCGCGACCGGGTGATGCGGTCGGTGACGATGCCGAGCGAAGAGACCATCACGCCGAACAGGCTCGGCCCTTCATAGTCGCGACGGAAAATGCGGCGGGTCAGGGCGCCGATCCCGCTGAACGGGCGCTGCCCCGGCGCCTCGTCCTCCACCAGTTTCAGCAGGTCGAAGCCGGCGGCGGTCGGCACGCTGGCGCCCGGCTTGCGCGCCTTGCCCAGTATGTCACCGGACAGATTGACGGCGATCACCATCTGCGCGCCCAGCGCACGGCAGGCCGACACCGGCACCGGGTTGACCAGGGCGCCGTCGATCATCCAGCGCCCGTCGATGGACACCGGCGGGAACACCCCCGGCAGCGAGAAGGACGCCCGCATCGCGTCGACCAGTTCTCCCCGCTGCAGCCAAACCTCATGACCGGTCACCAGATCGGTGGTGACGGCGGCATAGGGGCACGGCAGTTCCTCGATCCGCACGTCGCCCAGATGCAGGCGCAGTTCCGCCAGCAGCCGGTCGCCGCCGATCAGCCCGCCGCCCTGGCGCAGCCGCAAATCCAGATAGCCGACGATCTTCATCCGGGTCAGCGTGCGCACCCAGTCTTCCAGCGTGTCGAGCTTTCCTGCCAGATGGACGCCGCCGACCAGCGCCCCGACCGAAGAGCCGCAGACGATGTCGGCCTCGATCCCATAGCGCTTCAGCGCCCGCAGCACCCCGATATGCGCCCAGCCGCGCGCCACCCCGCCGCCCAGCGCCAGACCGATGCGCGGACGCCGCGCGCCGCTGCCATTAAGCCCGCCATTGAGGCCAATTCCATTCGGCATGGGCACTCCCCCTCTCCCCCGGCGGCACTATGTTCGCCGCCCCGATCATCAGCAGCTTCCCACGGAACCGGTAAAGGAAGCCTGTAACCAGCACGGGCGCCGCCGCGGCGACCGGTGGACAAAGGCGAAGCCCATGGGCTAAGCCATCCGCATCGGACAAGATGATCGGATGCGACCGTGACGAACAAGAGCGGCAAGCCCCTGCGCCTGGATGCGGCGACCGAACGGCTGGCGGCCCGGATGTGGCGCGAGTGGGTGCGCCCCTATCGCGGCAAGCTGTTGCTGTCCTTCCTGCTGATGGCGATCGTGGCGGCGACCACCGGCGCCTATCCGCTGCTGATCGACCGCTCCTATGCCATGTTCTCCGCCCAGGACCGCGGCATGCTGCTGGCGATCCCGCTGGCGATCATCGCGGTAACGGTCATCAAGGGCGTGTCGCTCTATTCCCAGACCGTGGTGACAAGCGACATCGTCCAGCGCGTCATCGCCGACGTCCGGCTGGCGATGTTCACGCATCTGCAGACCGCCGACATGGCGCAGCTGCACGCCACCCCGACCGGGGCGCTGACCTCCCGCTTCATCAACGACGTCGACCTGATCCGCAATGCGCTGACCCGCACGCTGACCGGTCTGGTGCGCGACATCCTGACTGTGATCGCGCTGGTCGGGTCGATGTTCTATCTGGACTGGCTGCTGTCGCTGATTGTCTTCATCATCTACCCCATCGCCGCCGTGCCCATCGTCCGCATCGGCAAGCGCCTGCGCCGCGTCTCCCGCGATACCCAGGCGCAGATGGGTGACATGACCTCGCTGCTGACCGAAAGCCTGTCGGGCGCGCGCATGGTCAAGACCTACAATCTGGAAGACTACGAGCGCGCCCGTGCCGGCCGCGCATTTCAGGAGAACTACCAGCTGACCATGAAGGCGGTGCGTGCGCGCTCGCGCATCGACCCGATGATGGAGGTGCTGGGCGGCGTCGCAGTCGCCGGCGTGATCGCATTCGCCGGCTACCGCATGACGCTGGGCGAGGGCTCGGTCGGCGCCTTTTCCGGCTTCGTCGGCGCGCTGCTGATGGCGGCCCAGCCGGTGCGCGCCATCGGCACGCTGAACGCCGCCCTGCAGGAGGGCATGGCCGCCGCCCAGCGCATCTTCGAACTGCTGGACCAGCAGCCGACCATCGTCGAACAGCCGGGCGCCAGGCCGCTGTCGGTTACCAAGGGCGCGGTCGCGCTGCGCGGTGTCCGCTTCTTCTATGAGACCGGAGCCGACACGCTGAAGGGCATCGACCTCGACGTGCCGGCCGGCAGCACGGTGGCGCTGGTCGGACGCAGCGGCGCCGGCAAGTCGACGGTCTTCAACCTGATCCCGCGCCTCTATGACGTGACGGGAGGCGAGGTGCTGATCGACGGCCAGGACGTGCGCGGCGCCACCCTCCGCAGCCTGCGCGGCGCGGTCTCCATCGTCAGCCAGGACACGGTTCTGTTCAACGACACGGTGCGGGCGAACATCTGCTTCGGCCGCCTCGACGCCGGGATGGATGACGTGATCGCCGCCGCCAAGGCCGCCGCAGCGCATGACTTCATCTCGAAGCTGCCGGAGGGTTACGACACTGTGATCGGCGACCGCGGCGTCAAGCTGTCGGGCGGCGAACGCCAGCGTCTGGCGCTGGCCCGCGCCTTCCTGAAGGATGCACCGATCCTGCTGCTGGACGAGGCGACCAGCGCGCTCGACAGCGAGTCGGAGCGTCTGGTTCAGGCGGCGCTGGAACGGCTGACGGCGGGGCGCACCACCCTGGTGATCGCCCACCGTCTGGCGACCGTGCGCAATGCCGACCGCATCGTGGTGATGGAAGGCGGCCGCATCATCGAGCAGGGCACCCACGAGGCGCTGCTCGCCGCCGACGGCGCCTATGCGCGGCTGTGCCGGCTGCAGTTCGGCGAGGATGAGGTGCGGGCGGGGGCGTGAGGGGTCTGCGCTGATTGCCCTCTCCCCATCCCTCCCCCGCCCTTGGCGGTGGAGGGGGTAGGGTGCTTGTCGGCGTAACTTGATCGCGAAGCGGCGGCAGTTCCCTCTCCCACCAAAGGTGGGGGAGGGTTAGGGAGGGGGCACCGGGCTCGACAACTCGCCCCTCACCCCGCCGGAAACACCATCACCCGCTCCGCCGCCATCGCGGCGGACAGCTCCTCGCCGGCGCGGACATCGACATGCCCCGGCAGGCGTGCGTGGATTTCCGACCCGCCCAGGTCCAGGCAAACCCGCGTCGCCGGCCCCAGGAAGCTGGAATGCCGCACCCGCACCGGAACGGCGTCGGGACGGGCGCCCAGCGGCACCAGTTCCAGATCCTCCACCCGGCAGGCGACCTCGACCTTGGTCCCGCCGGGTAGGCCGGGCGCCATCACCCGGCCGAGCGGCGTAACGATCTGCCCGTCGCGCACCGTCGCCTCGAAGCGGTTCACCTCGCCGAACAGGCGGGCGACGAAGCTGTTGGCCGGGCGCTGGTAGAGGTTCACCGGCGTGTCGGCCTGGACGACGTGTCCGGCCTCCATCACCACCACGCGGTTGCCCATCTCCATCGCCTCTTCCGGGTCGTGGGTGACGACGATGGTGGCGATGCCGCTGGCGCGGATGATCCGCACCACCTCTTCCCGCACCGAGCGGCGGAGCTGTTCGTCCAGTGCCGAGAAGGGCTCGTCCAGCAGCAGGACCTTGGGATCGCGCGCCATGGCGCGGGCCAGCGCCACCCGCTGCTGCTGGCCGCCCGACAGGGTGTGCGGGTAAGCATCGGCATAGCGGGTCAGCGCCATGGTCTCCAGCAACTCCTCCACCCGGCGCCGGCGTTCGGCGCGCGGACGGTCGGTCTGGCCGAAGGCGATGTTGCCTGCCACCGTCAGGTGCGGGAACAGCGCGAAGTCCTGGAACATCATGCCGACCGGCCGCCTTTCCGGCGGCAGCGACCGGCCCGCGGTGGCGAGCGTCAGCCCCTCCACCGCGATCTCGCCCTTCTGGACCGACTCCAGTCCGCTGATCAGGCGCAGCAGGGTCGACTTACCGCAGCCGGACGGGCCGACGATGCACACCACCTCGCGCGGGGCGACCGACAGCGAGACATCGTCGACCGCGGTCAGTTGCCCGTAGCGGTGGGTGATGCCGGAGAGGATGACGGAAGGGGCGAGAGTGTCGGTCATCTTACTTCCAGCCGGCACGGTCCATGATGCGCAGCGCCTGCGGCGTGTGGGCGGCGAAGGAGGCGGCGTTCACCTCGGCCGCCTTGAAGCTGCCGAGCTTCACCAACTCCGGATGCGGCTGGACCGCCGGGTTGACCGGGTATTCCATGTTGCCGTCGGCGAACTGGCGCTGCGCCTCCGGGCTCAGCAGATATTCCAGCAGCTTGCGGGCGTTCTCCTGGTTCTTGGAGGTCTTCACCACGCCGGCGCCGCTGAGGTTCACATGGGTGCCGCGGTTGCCCTGGTTGGGGAAGATGACGCCGACCTTCGCCGCAACCTCGCGGTCCTCCTGCTTGGCGGAGGTGATCATCTTGCCGACATAATAGGTGTTTGCGATGGCGACGTCGCCCTCGCCCACCGCGACCGCGCGGATCTGGTCGGTGTCGCCGCCCTGCGGCGGACGGGCGAGGTTGGCGACGAGGCCCTTGACCCATTCCTCCGTCTTCTCCTCGCCCAGCGCTTCGATCATCGAGGCGGTCAGGGCGAGGCTGTAGGGATGGGTGCCGCTGCGGGTCAGGACGCGGTGCTTCCATTCCGGCTTGGCGAGATCCTCGTAATCCTTGATCTGCTCCGGCTTCACCCGGTCGCGGGCATAGACGATGATGCGGGCGCGGCTGGACAGGCCCCACCAGGCGCCATTGGGATCGCGCAGGTTGGCCGGAACCTTGATCGCCTCCAGTTCCGGTGAGGCGACCGGGGCGAGCAGCCCATCCTTGGCCGCCGCAGCCAGACGGCCGGCATCCACGGTGATGAACAGGTCGGCCGGGCTGCTGGCGCCCTCCGACTTCATGCGCTGAATCAGTTCATCATGGTTGCCTTCGATGATGTTGACCTTGATACCGGTCGACTTCGTGAAGGTTTCATAGATCGCGCGGTCGGTGTTGTAATGACGCGAGTTGTAGACATTGACTTCCTGCGCCTGGACCGAAAAGGCGGTCAAGGCACCGACGGCAAAAGCGACACCAGCGATCTTGTCGATGAACATCCATCACTCCCGGACTGCGAATGGCTCTCAATTCCGTGCGAATGGATATCAGTTGCAGCTGGCGCTGTCGAGACAGGATTCACCCCAGGCAGAGGGATCAGGCGATCGCCGGTGCGGCTTGAGAGCGCACCATGTCGGCCAGCGCCTCGGGCGGCATCGGGCGGCCGAACAGATAGCCCTGCATCAGGTCGCAGCCGACCGAAACCAGGAAATCGCGCTGCTCCGCCGTCTCCACCCCCTCCGCCACCGTGGTGAGGCCCAGGCCATGCGCCATGCCGACCGCGGCGCGGACCAGCGCGTTGCTCTTGGGATTCTCCGGCACATCGATGACGAAGGCGCGGTCGATTTTCAGCTTCGCCACCGGCAACTGCTGCACATAGCTGAGCGAGGAATAGCCGGAGCCGAAATCGTCGATGGCCGCCTGGATGCCCAGATCGGCCAGTTCGCCCAGCGTCCGCACCGCCACCTTCAGGTCGCGCACCGCCGCCTGCTCGGTGATCTCCAGCCCCAGATGGCTGCGCAGCGACGGATGCTCGCCCAGCAGTTCCTCAAGCCGCAGGGTCAGGTTGCCGCGCAGGAACTGCTGGCCGGAGATGTTGAGGAAGACGCGGTCGGGCAGCACGTCCTCCGCCTCCCAGACCGCCATCTGGGCGACCGCGGTGGACAGGACCCAGTCGGTGATCGGCACGATCAGGCCGCTTTCCTCGGCAACCGGGATGAACTCGCCGGGCGAGACCGGCCCCAGGGCATGATGCTCCCAGCGCAGGAGTGCTTCCGCCGACCGGACCCGGCCGGCCTTGTCGACGATGGGTTGGTAGACGAGGCGCAGCTCGTTGCGTTCGATGGCGTGGGTCAGATGCATGGTCAGCAGCATCCGCCGGGTCGCCGCCGCCGCCATTTCCGGCGTGTAGAAGCAGACCGCGTTGCCGCCGTTGTGCTGCACCGCCTGCAGGGCCAGCTTGGCCTTGGCGTTCAAATCCTCCAGCGTGCTGACGGTGTCGTCCTGCACCGCGGCGCCGACCGACAGCCGCAACCGCACCCAATGGCGGTCGGCGTAGATCGAGGCGGTCAGCCGGTCATGCAGCACGCCGGCCAGCGTGCGCGCATGATCGGCGTCGGTCACCCGTGACAGCGCTGCAAATTCGTCGGCGGCGATGCGGCAGATGATGGTATTGGGCGGCAGCACCTCCGTCACCCGGCTGACCATCGCCTTGAGCGCAGCGTCGCCGACATGGAAGCCGAAGGCCTCGTTCACGTCGCTGAACTGGTCGACGTCGAGCGAGAACAGTGCGAACTGGCTTCCGCCCGATGCCGTCCCCGCCTCTTCGGCGCGGCTGCCGGCGAACAGCGCCTCGCATTCCTCAAGGAAGGCGGTGCGGGTCAGAACCCCGGTCAGGGGATCGTGCCGCGCGAGGTAGGAGGCGCGCTGTTCCGCCGCGAGGCGTTCGGAGATGTCGCGGATGATGCCGACGAAGGTCACATCCTCGCCCAGCCGCGCCTGCCCGACGCTGAGATGGATCGGGAACACCGTGCCGTCCTTGCGCTGGCCCAGCGTTTCGCGGCCGATGCCGATGATCTTGGGCCGGTCGGTCCGCATGTAGGTGTCGACGTAGCGGCCGTGGTCGCGCGAGAAGGGCGGCGGCATCAGGATCGACATGTTCCGCCCGACCAGCTCACCGTCTTCATAGCCGAACAGGCGGCAGCAGGCGCGATTGATGGAGCGGATGATGCCGCTGCGGTCGGAGACGATGATGCCGTCCACCGCCGCATCCAGCAGGGTGGCGATAAAGGAATCCCGGCAAGTCACGAACTGCGCGATGCGGTCGGGGTCGCCGGTCATGTGGAAGGTGCCGAGATAGCCGACCGTCGCCCCGGCGGCATCGCGATGGGCGATCACGCTGCCGCTGAGGATCGAGCGGCGGCCGTCGCAGCCGACCGTCGGGCAATCGACCGGCGCGGACGTCTGCACCGGCGATCCGCCCAGCGCCGCGACGGCAGCGGCCAGCGCCGCGGTCACGGGATGGTCGATGCCGGCCAGTTCGCGGCCGATCAGGTCAGCCGGCGAACGGTCCAGAACCGCTGCGAAATGCGGATCGGCGTGGCGGCACTTGCCGTCGCGGTCCAGATAGACCAGCGCCATCCCGCCGTCGTCCAGCAGGCTTGCGGCCAAGGAGGCCAGAAAGGCGGGATCACGCGGCATCGCGGCGGCGTGATCGCCGCTGGAACCGCTGCTTTCGGAACCGTTCATCTGATCCGCCGGTTGTAGGTTCACGAAACGATCCGCTTTTCTCTGTCCTGCCGCAATAGCCGGCCTGATGATGCACCGACGGACGCCCGGCGGCTGAATCGGATACCCGACAGAGGTATTATGACCCTGTCTGGTTTGATTTCCAACGCCAAGCAATCCCGCAAATGCCAAACATTTGCGCAATCCGTTGCCCGTGATGCATTCGCACTCTAACGGTTAGAGTCCGATGCACGATTGACATGGTTCAATGCGCGGCACGGTTCAGGGAATAAACGGCCGCGCCCGGCAGCACCACCACAGCTTTTGCGCGTGTGGTCTGCGACATTTCAGTGGCATCTGCCGCGGTGGACTGGACCTGCGGCGGTATCGGCCCCAGGATTCTCTCCACACATTCCCCGCACGGGAAGCAATTCGCCTCACAGCCCGCGATGGAGGAATAAACCGGACGTCCCAGGCGTTAGTCCGACAATGGCCGCAGCCACAGGCGTGAACCTCCAGCGTCACGCACGGTGCTGCCGTCGCTTCGGGTCCGCCAACGGTCCGCAGTTCAAGAAAACGATTGGGAGCATACAGACATGACCAACGCATTCAGCCAGATCAGCCACGCCGACGGCCGTGCATACTACCAGGGCACCCCGCTGTCCCTGGCCGATGCGCAGATCATGCTCAACGACGACATCCTGCGCCGGGCCGTGCGCGTCGGCGCCTATCTGCGAGTGGACGATTCCGGCCGGCTCGTCCTGGTGAACGGCCCTGCCCTGCGGCGCTCGGTCAACCGGCCGGTTCCGCCCACCTTCAACTCCCGCGGGGGCCGGCAAGAATAAGCGCCGCCCCGGCCAGACAGACCAGTGCGCCGGCCGCGTCCCAGCGGTCCGGCCGCGCGCCCTCGACCAGCCAGAGCCACAGCAGCGACGCCGCGATGTAGACCCCGCCATAAGCGGCATAGGCGCGTCCGGCAAAGTCTGCATCGGCCCGCGTCAGCAGCCACGCGAACAGGCACAGGCTCGCCAATCCCGGCAACGTCCACCAAGCGCTCCGGCCCAGCCTTATCCAGGCCCAGAAGGCGAAGCAGCCGGCGATCTCCGCCAACGCGGCCGCACCATAGACGGCCAGCTTCGCCCCCAGCGCCCGCGCCATCCCGCCTCCGTTTCTTCCCCGTCATCGACCGGGCTGATGCTGCCGGTGGCCGACCGCTGCGTCAATGCGTTGCGCGCCGGTGAATGGCGCCACAGCTCGTTTCAATTTGCAGCCGCTATATTACAGAGCATTCATGGACTTCATCGGGGGTGCGGCATAGATTTGCTGGGAACGGAGACATACGGCGATGTTCATAGACGCGACCAATCCCATGCGGGACGCCTTTGAAACGATCCAGGCCACCGACGTGATCTCGGATGCGAAGAAGCACGTCCTGTTTCAGGGATTGGAGGCGTTGCGCCGCCAGCATTGCCCGGAGCCGGCCCAGGCAGTCCGATGCTGCGAGGAGTGCCTGACCCGGCACCGCTGCCTGCCGGCGGTTATCGACCTGCTCGGTTCCTGACCATCAGCCCCGACGATCGGATTGGACGCGGCAGAGTGAGGCTTACGCTCGACGACGAAGCGACGCTGTGTTCCGTCGAAATCCTGGCGGAAGCGGTCGAGATGGCCTTCGTTCCCGGCATTCTCGAACTGCGCACCCTGCGCGATTCCCTGAATGAGGCCCTGCGCACCCGCTCTCCGGCGGCGGTGAGGCTGGCCTACAGCGCCTTCAGCCGGGTCGACCGTGAATTCCGCGACAAGATCGCCCACCATGCCCTGCAGCTGGCGGCACTGCGCCGGCACAGCGCGGGTCCGATGCGCGTCGGCGGCGGCACCCCGCCGCGCGGGGCCGGCCGCGGCATCGACGAACCGCGCCGGGCCTGATCCGCGCCTCTTCACGCGGGGCTGGCTTGTCTTTCGTGTACTATTTGTAATGGACCCTTTTCCCTTTTGTCCTGTTGTTCCTGTATAATCAACACGCAAGAGGTTGCCACCATGGACAAGGACCGGATCGAGGGCGCCGCCCGCTCCATCAAGGGCTCGATCAAGGAAGCGGCCGGCAAGCTGACCGGCGATACCAAGACCGAGGCCGAGGGCCGCGCCGAGAAGGCCGCCGGCAAGGTTCAGAACAGCATCGGCGGCGCCAAGGATGCCGCACGCGACGCGCTGAAGTAACCCCGGCGCCCGCAGAGGGTGCTGCGATTGTATGAGATAGTATGAGTGTCCGACACCCCGGCCCCGCGTTCCCCGCGAGGCCGGGGTGATCGTTTGCAGATCGCCTTTGGCGAGAGGAGCGACAGCGGAGATCGGCGGCATGGAAATGGGCTGTTGCCGCCCCACCCTCCCCTATCTATGATGCGCCGCCCCGGCCGAATGGCCGAACGACGCGCTTAGATTCGGGTCCCATGCTCCAGTTCATCCGCAATTTCGCCGGCTCCTGGGTCGTCAAGATCCTGTTCGTGCTGTTGATCCTCAGCTTCGGCATCTGGGGGATCGGCGACGTGTTCCGCTCCACCACACCCACCACCGTCGCCGAGGTCGGCAAGGTGGAGATCGGGCAGCAGGCGCTGGACCAGGAATTCCGCCGCCAGATGGAACGGCTGCGCCCGATGCTGGGCGGCAACCTGACCGCCGAGCAGGCCAAGCGCTTCGGCCTTCTGGAGCAGTCGCTGCAGTCGCTGGTCCAGCGCACGCTGTTCGACCTCGCGGCGGCCGACATGGGCATTTCCGTCGGGCCCGAGGTGGTCCGTATGCGCATCGCCGAAGAGCCGGCCTTCCGCAACCAGCAGGGCCAGTTCGACCCCAACGTCTTCCGGTCGGTGCTGCGCAACAACCAGCTGACCGAAGATGCCTATGTCGCGATGATCCAGCGCGAGACGGCGCGCCAGCTGGTCGCCGGTGCGGTGTCCGCCGGCCTCACTCCGCCGCAGCCGCTGGTGCAGGACCTCTACCGCTATCGCGGCGAAAAGCGCGTGGCGGAGGTGGTGACTCTGCCCAACGCCTCCATCGGCGACGTCGGCGTGCCCGACGACGCGACGATCACGCAGGCGTACGAGGACCATCAGGTCCGCTTCACCGCTCCGGAATACCGCGCCCTGACGGTGGCCCGCCTGTCGCCCGACGCGCTGGCCAAGGACATCAAGATCGACGACGCCCAGCTGCGCAAGGCGTATGAGGAGCGCGCGAACGAGTTCGGCGCCCCGGAAAAACGCACCGTGCAGATGGTGGTCGTCGACGACGAGGCGAAGGCCAAGCAGATCGCCGACGCCGCGAAGGCCAAGGGCCTCGCCGATGCCGCCAAGGATGCCGGCGTCGAGCCGGTGACCCTGGACAACATCGCCAAGGCCGACCTGCCGGAGATCGGCGACGCCGCCTTCGCGCTGGAACCCGGCAAGCCCTCCGACCCGATCAAGAGCGCGCTCGGCTGGCATGTCATGGCCGTCACCGGCGTCACCCCGGCCTCGACCAAGAGCTTCGAGGACGTGCGCAGCCAGCTGGAGGCCGAGTTGAAGAAGGAGCAGGCGCTCGATTCCGTCTTCTCCATCGCCAACCGTGTCGAAGACCAGCTTGCCAGCGGCGCGCCGCTGGAGGAGGTCGCCCAGGCTCAGGGTCTGGCGCTGACCAAGGTCGCCGCCGTGGACAGCACCGGCAAGGCGCCGGACGGCAAGGACGCCGCCCCCGACCTGCCCGGCCTGAAGGCGCTGCTGCCCAATGCCTTCCAGCTGAAGACCGGCGCCACCTCCAACCTGACCGAGGGTGAAGGCAGCGTCTTCACCGCCGTCCGCGTCGACAGCGTGATCCCCGCCGCCGTCCGCCCGCTGGCGGACGTGCGCGATCAGGTCATCGCCGACTGGCAGCAGGAGCAGCGCGCCGAGCGCGCCGCCAAGAAGGCGGAGGAGATCGCCGCCAGCCTGAAGAAGGGCTCGGAAGCCGCCGCGCAGGACGTCGCGACCCAGGCCGGCGCCAGCTTCGCCATGACCTCTCCCTTCACCCGCGACGCCCAGTCGGTCCAGGGTCTGCCGGCCGACATGGTCGCCAAGCTGTTCGCCGCCAAGCCTAACGAGGTCGTCATCGGCAACACCGCCGACGCTCAGGTCGTCGCCCGCCTGAAGGAGGTCATCGCCGCCGATCCGAAGGCCGCCGACGCCGATCTGGCGCCGGTTCGCGCCTCGGTCGAACAGGGGATGGAGAACGATCTGGTGGCTGAGTTCACCAACGCGCTGCGCGACAAGTATCCGGTCACCATCCACCGTCAGCGCATCGACCAGTTCTTCGCCAGCAACTGAGTCTCCGGCTCAGCCGACAGCAACCCCGAGAGGTTCCGTGCCGTGAAGGTCCAGCCCGATACCACCACCTTCGATGCCGCTTACGCCGCCGGTCGGCCGCAGGTGGTGTGGACCACGCTGGTCAGCGATCTGGAGACGCCGGTCTCCGCCTATATGAAGCTGGCGGACGGCCGTCCGTTCGGCTTCCTGCTGGAGTCGGCGGAGCGCGGGGCCGGATCGCGCCGCGACCGCTATTCGGTGATCGGCTTCAAGCCGGACGTGGTGTGGCGGTCTCGCGGCAATCGGGCAGAGATCAACCGCGACGCCCTGCATGACCGTGACGCCTTCCAGCCGCTCGATCAGGCGCCGCTGGAGGCGCTGCGCACGCTGATCAACGAGAGCCGGATCCCGCTGCCGGATGAACTGCCGCCGATGGCCGCCGGCCTGTTCGGCTACATGACCTACGACATGGTCCGCCTGATGGAGCGGCTGCCGGATAACAATCCGGACGAGCTGAACATCCCGGACACCATCCTGACCCGCCCCAGCATCGTGGCAATCTTCGACAGCCACACCGATTCGATCACGCTGGTGACGCCGGTGTGGCCGAAGGCCGGCAAGGATGCCGCCACGGCCTATGCCGATGCGCGGGAACGGCTGACAGACGCGCTGGCCGACCTGGAACGCCCGCTGCCCTACCGGCGGGAGCCGCGGACGGAGAACGGCCTGCCGCTGGCCTGGACCTCCAACACGACGCGCGAGGAGTATCACGCGATCGTGGAGAAGGCGAAGGAGTACATCCGCGCCGGCGACATCTTCCAGGTCGTGCCGTCCCAGCGCATCCGCTTCCCCTTCAAGCCGTCGCCGCTGGCGCTGTACCGCACGCTGCGCCGCCTGAACCCGTCGCCCTTCCTGTTCCACTGCGACTTCGGCGAACTGACCGTCGTCGGTTCCAGCCCGGAGATTCTGGTACGCGTGCGCGACGGCAAGGTCACCGTCCGCCCGATCGCCGGCACCCGCAAGCGCGGCGCCACCACGGCAGAGGATGAGGCGCTGGCCGCCGATCTGCTGAGCGATCCCAAGGAGTTGGCGGAACACCTGATGCTGCTCGACCTCGGCCGCAACGATGTTGGCCGGGTGGCGAAGGTCGGCACGGTGAAGGTGACGGCCAAGATGATCGTGGAGCTTTACAGCCACGTCATGCACATCGTCTCCAACGTCGAGGGCGAGCTCGATCCGAAATTCGACGCGCTCGACGCCCTGGTCGCCGGTTTCCCCGCCGGTACGGTGTCCGGCGCGCCGAAGGTCCGCGCCATGGAGATCATCGATGAGCTGGAGAAGGCCCGCCGCGGCGTCTATGCCGGCTGCGTCGGCTATTTCGGCGCATCGGGCGCGATGGATACCTGCATCGCCCTGCGCACCGCCGTGCTGAAGGACGGCATGATGTATGTCCAGGCCGGCGGCGGCGTCGTCGCCGACAGCGACCCGGAGGCCGAGTATCAGGAGACCGTCAACAAGTCGATGGCCCTGATCCGCGCCGCCGAGGAGACGCTGCGCACCACTGCGCGGGGATAATCGTCGCAGTCACGCACAACGAAAAAGGCCGCCTTATGGGCGGCCTTTTTAATGCCGAGACAGTTGCTGACGCTCCGAGCTTTCTACTGCGATTTGGCTTATCCATAGAAATTTGCACGTCGCCAAACAGCAGCGCCGCACACATCTGCAACCATGCATCTATAGTGGGAGTGTGTGAACGGGGTGGCGGATAGGCCGCCACCGCCGCACACAACAAGGGAGAGAAGAGGATGGAGAAAATCCTCACACTCCTGATCCTGCTGTTGCAGATCATCAAGGCGTGCCTTGATCTTCTGAACCGCTGATCGGATGGGTGCGTCGGGGTCGATCACACCCCGGCGCACCTGTCCATAAAGATAAGCCATTTCCCACGCTTGCCAAGAGGCTTCCGCAAGCTCCCCGCGAGTTGGCGGTCAGAGATACCGCCGCTCCAGGTGGCGCTTGAACACCGATGCATCCAGCGGCCGGCCGGTTGCCGCAGTCAGCAAATCATCGCCGGAGGCGTGGAAGCAGCCCGTCTCATGCACATTCACCCGCAGCCAGTTCACCAGCGGCGCGAACTCGCCGCGCGACAGCGCCGGGACGATCTCCGGGTCGGCGGTGCGGGCGGCGTCGAACAGTTGGGCCGCGGTCATGGCGCCCAGCGTGTAGCTGGGGAAATAGCCCCAGCCGCCTCCCGGCCAATGGATGTCCTGCAGGCAGCCCAGCCGGTCATCCGGCGGCACCACGCCGACCAGTTCGGCCATGCCGTCGTTCCAGGCGCCCGGCAGGTCCGGCAGGGTCAGGTCACCGGCGATCAGCGCCTTTTCCAGGCGGTAGCGCAGGATGATGTGGGCGGGATAGGTGACCTCGTCGGCGTTGACGCGGATGAAGCCGCGCTCCACCCGGCTGTAGAGCCGGCGCAGGTTGTCGGCTTCCCAGGCCGGCCCCTGTCCGCCGAAGGTCTCGCGCACCACCGGCGCCAGCCACGTGATGAACTCGGCCGAACGGCAGGCCTGCATCTCCATCAGCAGCGACTGGCTCTCATGCACCGCCATGCCGCGCGACTGGCCCACCGGCTGGCTCAACCATGCGCGCGGGCGGTTCTGCTCGTACAGCGCATGACCGGTCTCGTGCAGGATGCCCATCAGCGCATCGGTGAAGTTCGCCTCGTCGTAACGGGTGGTGATGCGCACGTCGCCGGTCGCCCCGCCGCAGAATGGATGCAGCGACACATCCAGCCGGCCGCGACTGAAATCGAAGCCAAGCCCTTCCATCATGCGGATGCCAAGCTCGCGCTGCTTCTCGACCGGGAACGGCCCCTGCGGCTCAATCACCGCCGGGGCCGCAGCTTGGCGGTCGAGTACGCGGCCGATCAGGTCGGGGAGGAAGCCGGACAGATCGGCGAACAGCGCATCGATGCGCTCCGCCCGCGCTCCCGGATCGTGGCTGTCGAGCAGCGCGTCATAGGCACTGATCCCCATCACGGACCCCAGCGCCTCCGCCCCCTCGCGCACGCGGGCCAGCACCTCGGTCAGGGAGGGCAGCAGCTTGGCGAAGTCGCTCTCCGCCCGCGCCGCACGCCATGTCATCTCGCAGACGGAGACGGCCTTGCTGGTCGCCTCCACCAGATCGGCAGGAATGGCGGTGGCCTGGATGTGATGCCGGTGCATCTCGCGCAGGTTGGCGCGCTGCCAGGCATCGAGGCTGTCGTCGCGATCCGCCTCCGCCAGCAGATCCGCCATGCGCGGGTCGGTCGCCAGCTCGTGCGCGATCACCGACAGGGTCGCGGTCTGCTCCGCCCGGCCGTCGTTGGCACCCTCCGGCATGATCGTCTGGGTGTCCCAGCCGAGGATGCCAAGCGCGTCGCCGATGGCGGCGATGCGGGCGTGTCGGCGTTCAAGCTCCTGATATGCGGTCATCGGGTCGTCCGTCGGTTCCGGTGTCGGCGCGCTTGCGCTGTGACAGCACGTAGATCCCGGCGAGCGTCACCGCAAGCCCATACCAGGTCAAGGCATACTGCAGATGGTTGTTCGGCAGTTCCACCCGCGGCGCGATCCCTGCCAGCGTTCCCTTCGGCGCACCGGGCAGCACCGTCCCCTGCCCCGGCAGCATCTCCACAACCACCGGAGCCACCTCGCCCAGCGAGAGCGCCGCCGCCATCGCCGGCGGATCCGCGCGCATCCAGGCGGAACCCGGGGCCGGATTGCCATTGCCGGGCTGGAAGAAGCCAGGCGGCTGCGGCAGGCGGACGATGCCCTTGACGCTCACCTCACCCTCGACCCGCGCGGCCGGACGGGTTGCCGGATCACGTAGGTCCATCGGCACGAAGCCACGGTTGACCAGAACGATGCCGGCCCCGTCGGCGCGCTGAAATGGCGTCAGCACCTCATAGCCGACCTGCCCCTGATGGGGACGGGCGATCAGCAGCATTTCCTTGTCGTTCAGGAAGCGCCCGGCGAGCGTCACCAGGCGGAACTCCCACGCGGTCGGATCGTCGATGCGCGCGGGCAGAGGCGCAGGCGGCTCAGCCATCCGCCGGTCAATCCGCGCGATCAGTTCCTCTTTCCATTGCAGCCGCTCCATCTGCCATGTGCCGAGCCCGATGGTCACCGCCAGCCCCAGCAGAGTGACCAGCGTTGCCCCCAGAGACGGGCGGAAGCGGCGCCGCTCTTCCGCTTCGGCGGCAGCGGCGCTCACGGTCCCTTCTCCACTTCGCTGCGGCGATAACGGTACTGCAAGGCTACGACATAGGCCTTGGCAGGCCGCAGCATGCCCAGGGTCAGCGCCAGCACGACGATGCTCCAGACGATTGCATGCAGCCACAACGGCCACTCGACCGTCATCGACACCCACAGCGCGATGGGCACCACCAGGAAACCCAGGATGAAAATCAGGAAGACGGCCGGCCCGTCGCCGCTGTCGACTTGCGAGAAATCCAGATCGCAGACATTGCAGCGTTCCGCCACCGTCAGATAGCCGTCGAACAGCCGCCCCTTGCCGCAGCGCGGGCAGACGCTGCGCATGCCCGCCGACAGCGGGGAAACTCTGGGGTACGGATTGATCACGCCTTAACCTCCCGTTCGGACCGTTCCGGCAGACATAGGGGCCGCCGGAACGGCACGGCACCGGTGGCGTCAGTGTGCGGCGATCACACCGCCATGACCACCCCACCAATAGACCGACACGAATAGGAACAGCCAGACGACGTCGACGAAGTGCCAGTACCAGGCCGCCGCTTCGAAACCGAAATGGCTTTGCGGCGTGAAATGCCCCTTCACCGTGCGCACCCAGCAGACCGCCAGGAAGATGGTGCCGACCAGCACATGGAAGCCGTGGAAGCCGGTCGCCATGTAGAAGGTCGACGGGAAGATGCCGTCGGTGAACTTGAAGGAGGCGTGGACATACTCATAGGCCTGGAAGAATGTGAACATCACGCCCAGCAGGACGGTCAGCCCCAGCGCCTTGGCGGCCGTCCGGTTCTGCCCCTCGATGATGGCATGGTGCGCCCAGGTCACCGTGACGCCCGACAGCAGCAGCGTCAGCGTCATCATCAGCGGCATGTCGAACGGGTCGATGACATGGACGTTCGGCGGCGGCCAGATGGCGTCGGGGTTGATCGGCGAAACCTTGGGCTCCAGCGCCGCGTGGAAGAAGGCCCAGAAGAAGGCGGCGAAGAACATCACCTCCGACGCGATGAACAGCGCCATGCCGTAACGCAGGCCGATCTTCACCACCGGCGTGTGGGCATGCTCCACCACCGATTCCCGGATGACGGAGCGCCACCAGCCGAACATCGTCACCAGGATGGCCAGCACGCCCAGCACCAGCAGGAACTTGCCGCCGCCGTGCATGAAGACCACCAGGCCGGTCGCCAGAAGCCCGCCGGAAAATGCGCCGATCAGCGGCCAGGGGCTGGGCTTCAGCAGATGGTAGGGATGCGGGATGCCGGCGCCCGGTTCATGGGCTGATGGTTCGGCGTGCGGCATTTGCCCGTGGGTGATGTCGGCCATCGTCTCACTACCCCATATGGTTTAGTTTGTGGCGGTCGCCCCCGGCTCCGCCTTTTGTTTGCTTGCTCCCGCGTCTGAAGACGTGGCGGCGGCCGTGTGCTGCGCAAGCTTGGCCTCGCTGTCCTTGGCGCGGAAGAAGGTGTAGGACAGCGTGATGGTGGTCACGTCGTCCATGTTCGGATCGTCGGCCATCGACGGGTCGACGAAGAAGGTCACCGGCATGTCCACTGCTTGGCCGGGCTCCAGAATCTGCTCGTCGAAGCAGAAGCACTGAATCTTGTTGAAATAGGCGCCCGCCTTCTCCGGCGTGACGTTGTAGACGGCGGTGCCGACGGTGGGCTTGGCCGCCCGATTCTCGGCACGGTAGGCGGCGAATCCGGTCTCGCCCAGCTTCAGCACCAGATCCTTCTGCTCCGGCTTGAAGGACCAGGGAAGGGCGGAGTTGATATCGCCGTTGAAACGGATGGTCACCTTGCGGTCGACGACGCGCACCGCGGCCTGCTCCGCCCGCTTGGTCGTGCCGCCGAAGCCGGTGACCGAGCAGAACAGGGTATAGAGCGGGACCGACGCATAGGTCAGCCCGATCATCCCCGCCACCATCCCGAACAGGGTGCCGAGGATGAGGCGGTTGCGGCGGCGCAGTTTGTCGTCGCGCCCGGCCATCAGTGCGCCCCACCCATCCGCACGACCGTGATGGCGTAGAACAGGGCGACCAGCGCCAGCAGCGCGGCCAGAACCGCCAGATTGCGGCCCCGCAGTTTCTTGGCGCGAAGGTCGGCCTCCTGCCGCCTCTGCTCTTCAACCGAGTTGCGGGTCTCGGTCAGGTCATCGCGTTCCATCACCGTCATGCCCACCCTCCGAGGATCAGCCGCTCAGCCATCATCACGGCGAACAGCAGGAACAGGTACAGGATCGAGAAACCGAACATCTTCTTGGCCGGCTTGTCGTCGCTGGCCCGCAGCACGCGGACGGCGCAGCTGACGAACATCAGGCCCAGGATGGCCGACACCGCCAGATAGACCGGCCCGGCGATGCCGACGAAGTAAGGCGCCGCGGCCACCGGCAGCAGGATCAGCGTGTAGAGCAGCATCTGGCGCTTGGTCGCCGCCTCTCCCGCCACCACCGGCATCATCGGCACGCCGGCGCGGGTGTAGTCGCCGTTGCGGAACAGGGCCAGCGCCCAGAAATGCGGCGGCGTCCACAGGAAGATCAGCAGGAACAGCAGGACGGACGGCAGGTCGACCGTGCCGGTCACCGCGGCCCAGCCGATCATCGGCGGGAAGGCGCCGGCGGCCCCGCCGATCACGATGTTCTGCGGGGTCCGGCGTTTCAGCCACATGGTGTAGACGAAGATGTAGAAGCCGATGGTGACCGCCAGCAGCGCCGCCGCCGTCCAGTTCACCGCCAGCCCCATCACCACCACCGACAGAACCGACAGGGTGACGCCGAAGCCCAGCGCCTCCGCCGGTTCGACCCGGCCCGACGGGATCGGGCGTTTCACCGTGCGGGTCATCACCGCGTCGATGTCGCGGTCGTACCACATGTTGATGGCGCCCGACGCTCCGGCGCCGACGGCGATGCACAGAACGGCGACCATCGCCAGGAAGGGGTGGATGTGGCCGGGCGCCAGCACGATGCCGGCCAGCCCGGTGAAGACCACAAGCGACATGACCCGCGGCTTGAGCAACTCGATGAAGTCACCGGCCGACGCCCCTCCGGTGTGGTTGAGCGTCAGTTCGTTCGTCACGTCCGTCATATCATGTCCTTGTCGTCTACTAACCCCGGGTCCGTCGCCCCGGCGCTTCCCCCGCCGGCGCCCATTCTTCGGACTGCTCGGCTCTGTATCTTCTTGGTGGGGCGGGCGCCTCCTCGCGGCGACGCCCGCCCGTTAGCATGCTTACTTGACCTGCGGCAACGTTTCGAAAGCGTGGAACGGAGGCGGAGAGCTGACCGACCATTCCAGCGTGCCGGCCTGCGGCCCCCAATAGGCGCCCGGCACCCGTTCGCCGCTGCGCAGGGTCTTCCAGGCGATCCACACGAACAGCAGCGTAGAGGCGAAGGAGAGGTAGGCGCCCAGCGACGAGACCATGTTCCAGCCCCAGAAGGCGTCCGGATAGTCCGGGATGCGGCGCGGCATGCCCGACAGGCCCAGGAAGTGCTGCGGGAAGAACACCAGATTGACGCCGATGAAGGTCGTGTAGAAATGGACCTTGCCCCAGAACTCCGGATACTGGCGTCCCGACATCTTGCCGATCCAGTAGTACCAGCCGGCGAAGATCGAGAAGACCGCACCCAGCGACAGCACATAGTGGAAGTGCGCCACGACGTAGTAGGTGTCGTGCATGTAATTGTCGAGACCGCCGTTCGCCAGCACCACGCCGGTGACGCCGCCGACCGTGAACAGGAAGATGAAGCCCAGCGCCCACAGCATCGGCACCCGGAATTCGATCGACCCGCCCCACATGGTGGCGATCCAGGAGAAGATCTTCACACCGGTGGGCACCGCGATGATCATGGTGGCGGCGGTGAAGTAGGCCTTCGTGTTGACGTCCAGGCCGACCGTGTACATGTGGTGCGCCCACACGACGAAGCCGACCACGCCGATGGCGACCATGGCGTAGGCCATGCCGAGATAGCCGAACACCGGCTTCTTCGAGAAGGTCGACACGATGTGGCTGATGATGCCGAAGGCCGGCAGGATCATGATGTAGACTTCGGGGTGGCCGAAGAACCAGAACAGGTGCTGGAACAGGATCGGATCGCCGCCGCCTTCGGGATTGAAGAAGGTGGTGCCGAAATTGCGGTCGGTCAGCAGCATGGTGATCGCGCCGCCCAGAACCGGGACCGCCAGCAGCAGCAGGAAGGCCGTCACCAGCATCGCCCACACGAACAGCGGCATCTTGTGCAGCGTCATGCCCGGCGCGCGCATGTTGAAGATGGTGGTGATGAAGTTCACCGCGCCGAGGATCGAACTGGCGCCGGCCAGATGCAGGGCGAAGATCGCCATGTCGACCGATGGACCGCTATGCCCCAGCGTCGACGACAGCGGCGGGTAGATCGTCCAGCCGGTGCCGGCGCCGGTGCCGACGAAGGCGGAGCCCAGCAGCAGCAGGAAGGCCGGCACGATCAGCCAGAAGCTGATGTTGTTCATGCGCGGGAAGGCCATGTCGGGCGCGCCGATCATCAGAGGCACGAACCAGTTGCCGAAGCCGCCGATCAGCGCCGGCATCACCACGAAGAACACCATGATCAGGCCGTGCGCCGTGATCAGCACGTTCCACATCTGGCCGTCCGAGACGAACTGCAGCCCCGGCGACTGAAGCTCCGCGCGCATGATGACGGAGAACAGGCCGCCGATCAGCCCGGCGATGACCGAGAAGATCAGATAGAGCGTGCCGATGTCCTTGTGGTTGGTCGAATAGAACCAGCGCTGCACGAAGCCGGGGACGTGATGATCGTCATGCCCGTGCCCATGGTCGCCAGCATGCTCCCCATGTCCTGGTGTGCCATGTCCCGGTGTGGCGTTTGCCATGTCTCTACCCTTTGTCGCTGTCCCTGGCCGCCGTCCACTCCGGTCGGTTCGAAGCGTCGGCGGTTGGGTGGGTTCTTCTTATCGCAATGTCCCTGCGGCGGGCTGTGCGATGTCCGCTTATTCGACCAGCGTTCCGGTCGGGCGCAGCGCCACGTCGCGGTCGCCGTCCCCAGGGGCGTTGGCCGGCGCGAAGGCGGTCTTGGCCTTGGCGACCCAGGCGTCGAAGGCCTCCTTCGACACGGCTTCCACCGCGATCGGCATGAAGCCGTGGTTGGTGCCGCAGATCTCGGAGCACTGGCCGTAATAGACGCCTTCGCGCTCGGCCTTGAACCAGGTCTCGTTGATGCGGCCGGGAACGCCGTCCTTCTTCAGGCCGAAGGCGGGCACCGCCCAGGAATGGATCACGTCGCCGGCCGTCACCAGCACGCGCACGGTGGTGTTAACCGGCACGACCACGCGGTTGTCGACCTCCAGCAGGCGCTTCTGGCCGGGCTTCAGGTCCGTCTCCGGGATCATGTAGCTGGAGAAGGTGATGTTGCCGTGGTCGGGATATTCGTAATCCCAGTACCACTGGTGGCCGGTGACCTTGATTGTCATGTCGGCCTGCGGAATGCGCTCCGCCGCATAGAGCAGCTTGAAGGACGGAACGGCGATCACGATCAGGATGATGACCGGTACCACGGTCCAGGCGACCTCGAGCAGCGTGTGGTGCGAGGTCTTGGACGGGACCGGGTTCCTCTTCGCGTTGAACCGGACGACGCAATAGGCCAGCAGGCCCGCGACGAGGATCACGATCAGCGTGATGATGACGGTCAGCAGGTCGTTGAACGAGGTCATCAGGTGCTTGACCGGCGAGGCGGAGGGCTGCATGCCCATCTCCCACGGCCGCGGCTCGTTCGCCAGGGCGGTCGTCACGCCCCAGCCCCCTACCATCGACAGCACAGCCGCCAGGCCGGCGGCGTACAGGCTTTGCCTTCTCATCCCCAACCCCTTCTTAGCCGCGACGCTCGTCATGGCACGCGGTCGTCTCTTCCCGCCGACGCTCCCTCCGCCCTGTTGGTCCGGACCGTTATCTGTTCGCGCGGTCCATAGTTGGGCTTATCAGCGAACGCCAGTTTATGCAGGGATCACGCCATCTTAGCGCGACATATACCCGCAGCCGGAGCTTATCCCCGCGCCCCGCTGGGTTACAAGCCTTTCCTCTCTCCCACTGTACGCATAGACTTTTCCTCACATTCCGATGGGCCGTGCGGACAAAGGTTGAGCATGGATTGGGGTCATGCCATGCGACATTCCGCCGCAGTCCGTTGGACAAGCGGATTTTTCTCAGGATGGGATGTGGAAAGGACGTGCGGGTGCCGAGGCTGCGGCGCGCAGGATTGTTGCGGCGCTTGGGCGCGACTCAGAGGGTAAGGATGGGGGAGGTTCTGGCAGCGGGCCAGATGAGCGAAGGTGATAGCACCTCATCGGCCGTCATTCCCGCGAAGGCGGGAATCCAGTCGCTTCAGCCGCTCGATTGCGGAGTTTCCTGGATCCCCGCCTTAGCGGGGATGACGCAAGGAACCTTTAAGTCCAGAGCCTTAATCGTGTTTTGAGAGTTGTGAGCGCCCCAGCTTCCAGATGGGGGCGCAGACCGCCGCCACGCCCCTCAATGCCCCCCGACCAGCACCTTGCGAATCCGCCGCACGCCCGACCAGACGAAGGCGATGACGATGGGGATCATCACCCCGACCAGCATGTCGGGATCGACCTTGAACCCAAAGCCCTTCAACCCCTTGGCCGCATAGCCGACGATGCCGACCAGGTAATAGCTGATCGCCACCACCGACAGCCCCTCGACCGTCTCCTGCAGGCGCAGCTGCAATTGTGCGCGACGGTCCATCGACTGGAGCAGTTCGGCGTTCTGCCCCTCCACCGCGATCTCCACACGGGTGCGCAGCAGGTTGCTGGCCCGCGCGACGCGCTGCGACAGCGAATCGAGACGCTGCTCCACCGCCTCGCAGGTGCTGATCGCCGGGTTCAGGCGGCGGTCCATGAACTCCTGGATGGTCTGCAGCCCCTCGATCCGGATCTCGCGCAGTTCCTCGATTCGCCGCTCCACCAACTCGTAGTAGGCGCGGGCGGCGCCGAATCGATAGGCGGTCTCGGCGGAGATCTGCTCGGTCTGTGCCGCCAGCAGGGTCAGGCGGTCGAGCAGGTCGCGTTCGTCCTGCAGACCGCGCAGGCTGGCGATCCGGGTGGTGACGTCGGACAGCCCCGCCTCGATCGGGCCGATGCGGGGCAGCACGCCGCGCGCCATCGGCAGGGCCAGCAGGGCCAGCACGCGGTATGTCTCGATCTCCAGCAGGCGCTGGACGACGCGGCCGGTCTGGCGCGGCGTCATCGAATGGTCGGCGACCAGCATCCGGGAGAATCCGTCGCCATGGATGCGGAAATCGGTCCAGGCGGTTGCCGATCGGCCGGCGATCCGCGACCCGACATAGCTCTCCGACCCGAACATCGCCGCCATCATGTTGGCGGACGGCTCCGGCTGGTCGGCGGAGAGCACGGCGACGTGGATGCCGACCAGCAGTTCGCCCGGCAGCCCGGCCAGCCAGTCGCGCGGCAGGGCGTGCAGCGCCGGCTCCAGGAATGGATCGGCCAGGGAGCCGGCCGGCATCGCGCTGGGTCGGAAGACGGTCCAGGCCGAGAACTCGGTATGCCGCTCCCACTTCAGGTGGAAGCTGCCGAAGGAGGCGCTGTGGTGGGTGGCGCCCTGCGGCGGCCTGACCACGCCGGCCCAGTCGCACAGCGCCTCCAGATGCCGGCGGTCGGCCTCCGCCGCGCCCTCCCCCGACAGCATCGCCAGCATGGTGGCGCGCACCGGCGCCGTCAGCGATTCGGGCGGCCGGGCATGGACCTCGTTGGTCAGCACCTGCCGCAACGGATGGTCCTGCAGCGGACGCTGGCCGGTGATGCCGACGCCGGTTCCGGAGGCGCCTGCGCGGTTCAGGGTATCCGTGGTCGTCCGCACCGATTCGTCGCCCATGCTTCCCTCCGCCATCCCAGCACCGCACCCTAGAGGTTACACAATCCGGCATCGGCGAACTTGCCGGATCGCGCCAGCGTCGCCACACTATAGTCAGACCGTTAGAACACATCGTAGGGCGCGGCGCGACATCGCCCGCCATGACATTGTGTCCTACCATGGAACAAGGCCTGCACACGCCGTCAGGCCGGGCAGACCGGGTTCCGCCCCATCACAGGTTCGGAGTTTTCATGAGCGCGCTTGCCGTCACCGACGATCTCTTCTTCAACCGCGCCGGCATGGACCGCGCCCGCGTGGAAGGCGTCGTGCAGGACGCCCTGCACAGTGCCGACGATGGGGAGCTTTATCTCGAATATGCCCAGAGCGAATCGCTGGGCTGGGACGATGGGAAGCTGAAGTCCGCCAGCTTCGACACCACCCAGGGATTCGGCCTGCGCGCCATCGCCGGCGAGGCGACCGGCTACGCCCATGCCAGCAACCTGTCGGAAGAGGCCATCCGCCGCGCAGCATCCACCGTGCGCGCCGTGCAGGCCGGCCACACCGGCACGCTGGCGGAACCGCCGGCCGGCACCAACCGCGCGCTCTACATCCCCGACAATCCCCTGCACCTCGTTCCCTTCGAGGAGAAGGTGAAGCTGCTGGCCGACATCGACGCCTATGCCCGCGCCAAGGACGAGCGGGTGCGGCAGGTCAGCTGCTCGATCAGCGGCGAATGGCAGGCGGTGCAGATCATGCGCGCCGACGGCGTGCGCGTCGCCGACCTGCGCCCGCTGGTCCGCCTGAACGTCTCCGTCGTGGTGGCCGAGGGCGACCGGATGGAGACCGGCGGTTATGGCGGCGGCGGCCGCGTCACCTACGAACACTACATCCAGCCGGAGACCTGGCGCGGCTTCGTCGACGAGGCGCTGCGGCAGGCGCTGGTCAACCTGTCCTCCGTCCCCGCCCCGGCCGGCGAGATGACGGTGGTGCTCGGCAGCGGCTGGCCCGGCATCCTGCTGCACGAGGCCATCGGCCACGGGCTGGAGGGCGACTTCAACCGCAAGAAGACCTCCGCCTTCGCCGGCCTGATGGGCCAGCGCATCGCCGCGCCCGGCGTCACCATCGTCGATGACGGCACCATCGAGAACTCGCGCGGCTCCATCAGCGTCGACGACGAGGGCACCCCCGGCCAGTGCACCACGCTGATCGAGGACGGCATCCTGGTCGGCTTCATGCAGGACCGTATGAACGCCCGCCTGATGGGCATGCGCCCGACCGGCAACGGCCGGCGCCAGAGCTTCGCCTACAACCCGATGCCGCGCATGACCAACACGGTGATGCGCAACGGCAACCACACGCCGGACGAGATCATCGCCTCCGTCAAGAAGGGCATCTATGCCAAGAACTTCGGCGGCGGTCAGGTCGACATCACCAACGGCAAGTTCGTCTTCTCCGCCAGCGAGGCCTACCTGATCGAGGACGGCAAGCTGGGTCCCGCCGTGAAGGGCGCCACGCTGATCGGCAACGGTCCGGACAGCCTGACCCGCGTGTCGATGATCGGCAACGACAGCCGCCTCGACCCCGGCGTCGGCACCTGCGGCAAGGACGGCCAGGGCGTGCCGGTCGGCGTCGGCCAGCCGACGCTGAAGCTGGAAGGCCTGACCGTCGGCGGCACCGCCGCCTGACGCTAAGAAGCATCTCCACTCCCGTGCCTTGAAGAGGGGCCGGATCGTGTGCGCGATCCGGCCCCTCTTCGCATTTCGGGCTTGGAGCACCCGATTGCATTGGTATCGTCTCTCGGAAGATTTTCAACCTTTCGGAAGAGGCTATTACCAATGCATTCGATTTCGCATATCTTCAAGGCCGCCACACTCGTATTTGGATTGGCGCTGATCACGGCGCTGCCCGGATACGCTCAGACCGCCCCCACCGCCGAGCAGGTCATCGCCGCCAAGACCGCCGGGTCGAGCGCCGACCATTTGAATGCGCGCGTGGTGGTGGCGAGCTATTTCTATGCCTCGACCGATCTCACCTCCGCCCGCTATGCCGACGATTCCAAGGGCATCGATTTCTCCAAGCCGCTGGAGGTGATCGACGTTACGACCGGCACCACCTGGTACCAGTATGTGCGCACCGGCTATGACAGCATCCGATTCGGCAACTTCTTCTCGCCGGTGGTGACAGCGACGCCGGACTGCCTCGGCATCTCCGGCGCGGGCCGGGCCGAATACAAGGCGGTGCTGCCCGCCGGCCAGGGCCTGAAGTCGGTCGCCGCCCCCATCGTCGACAGCTGGACCACCCCCGGCACCAGCGTGCAGACCAAGGGCGGCTGCGCCCAGGTCGTGGTGCCGAACACCGTCAAGGCCGGCGTCACCAGCGGCGGGCTGGTCCAGTAAAGTCGTGACCAACCGCCGCCATCGCTGTTTTCCCGATGGCGGCGGTGGTCCAGACTGGCCGCCGCTTTTCGCAACGGAGCCCCCATGCCGGACATCGCCACCACCGACGAGTTGCGCCGCCATATCGCGCAGGCCCAGGCCGGGGTTGCTGCGCTGGCACAGCGGGAGCCGGAGAACAGCTGGCTCACCAGCATCCAGCGCCAGCTCGACTATGTCGACGGTGCGGCGCGCGACGGAGCCAAGCGGCTGGACCGCGCCGACGACCTGAATTTCGGCCTGCTCGCCTCCCATTACGTCGACGATGTCGATTCGTCACTGGCTGCGGAGCTTCACGCCATCAGCGCCGCCACCCGCCGGCTGTTCGGCGGCTGATCCTCACTTTCCGCTGGCGTTCACGGCACACGGCTTCGATGATCGCTCAACCGCGCGGTATGGCAAACGCCGTGTCCGCAAAGAAAGCCGATCAAGGGAGACGTGCGATGGCGACGGAATCGACTGCTGGGCTGGCCCTGGTTTCCACCTTCTGCCCCGACCGGGTCGGTCTGGTCTCCGGCATCACCAGCCATTTGTTCGAACAGGGCATCAACCTGCGGGACGCGACCTTCGCCTCGCTGGGAACCGGCGCCGAGTTCTCGGCCGTCTGCGAACTGCCCGATGGTTTGACGGTGGCCGACCTGCAAGCCAGCCTGTCGTCCCTGCCGGTCCTGGCCGGTGCCGAAGTGAAGGTCAGCCCCTTCGCCTTCGACCCGCAGCCCGGTCCACAGGCGCTGATCACCCACCGCGTCGAGGTGTCGGGCGGCGACCAGCCCGGTCTCGTGGCGCGCCTGTCTGAGATCTTCACTCAGTTCGACGCCAACATTGTGCGGCTGGATGCGCAGACCCTGCCCGACCGCGCCGGCGAGCGCTACGTCCTTCGCTTCTCGGTGTCGATACCGGCGGAACGGGCGGAGGTCTGCCTGTCGGCGGTGGCGAACACCGCGGAGACGCTGGGGCTGACCTGCCGGACGGAGGCGCTGTAAGGGGAGGGGGCTTGTTAAAGTAGTTTAAACGCGGAGCGACGGAGTTCCCTCTCCCGCGTGAGCGGGGGAGGGTTAGGGAGGGGGCACCGGCGACCACTCACCCATGCAGAACCTTCAGCCCCACGATCCCGCCAATGATCGCCGCGATGCACAGCAGCCGCAGCGCCCCGGCGGGCTCGCCGAACAGCATCATGCCCAGCACCGCGGTGCCGACGGTGCCGATTCCCGTCCACACCGCATAGGCGGTCCCAAGCGGCAGGCTTTTCAGCGCGACGCCCAGCAGCAGGATGCTCGCCAGCATCGCCGCGGCGGTCAGAACGCTCGGCAGCGGACGGGTGAAGCCCTCGGTGTATTTCAGGCCGACGGCCCAGGCGATTTCGAAAAGACCGGCGAAGAACAGCGTGACCCACGCCATGACGGCGACTCCGTCCTGGAATGGCGGGGTCGTCCCCACCCGGTTACCCTCTTTCATTCGGCGGGGTCGTCCCCGCGGGTCCCCGGCAGATAGGACATCCGCCACACGGGGTCAAGACAGGTGGCCGAGGTTGCATCGCCGCGCCGGCCCGTGCAGGATGGGGTTCCTGAATGGTTCCCCCCTTCGCCGCTGGTGGCGCTGGGGGCTTTCGACGTTGGACAGCAATGACCGAAAACGGCCCCCACACGGCTTCCAAGGCACCGGCTCCCGAGAAGGCCGAATCTGTTGAGAACCGGCGCAAGCGCCTGCGCTTCCGCTCCTGGCACCGCGGCACGCGCGAGATGGACCTGCTGATGGGCAGCTTCGCCGACGCCCATGTCGGCGACTTCGACCACGCCATGCTCGACCGCTTCGAGGCTCTGCTGGAGCTTGGCGATCCCGACCTCTACGATTGGATGTCGGGGCGGGAGCCGGTGCCGGCAGAGCATGACAATGACGTGATGCGCCTGTTGACGGCATTCCGTTACACACCACGTCAAGGCTCCTGACGGAGCCGGTCAAGGCTCCACCAACAGGCACTCCCCTTCTCCGAGGCATCCTCCTTTGGTCAGTTACGATCTCCAGCCCGGCCGCGCCGGCCGTCTCCTGATCGGCGGCGCGCCCGAGGGTCATGACGCCCGCATCCTGGCGGAGCTTGCACAGAAGGCCGGGGCCTATGGCCTGCTGCATGTGGCGCTGGACGACACGCGCTGCGCCCTGCTGGCGGAGGCGCTGGCCTTCTTCGCGCCGAAGCTGGAGGTGCTGACCTTCCCGGCCTGGGACTGCCTGCCCTATGACCGGGTGTCGCCGAACGGCGGCATCGTCGCCCGGCGCATCGACACGCTGACCCGGCTGATCGCAAGGCGAGAGGCGGCGTCGAACCGGGACGGGCTGGCGCCGCTGATCGTGCTGACCACCGTCAACGCCGTGGTGCAGAAGGTGCCGCCGCGCAGCGCCTTCAAGAACGCGGTGTTCTCGGCCAAGCTGCGCGACCGGATCGACCTGGAAAAGCTGCAGCGCTACCTCGCCGGCAACGGCTACACCCGCGCCCAGACGGTGCGGGAGCCGGGCGAGTTCGCGGTGCGCGGCGGCATCGTCGACCTGTTCCCGCCGGGCACGGAGGAACCCCTTCGCCTCGACCTGTTCGGCGACGAGCTGGAGGGGGTGCGCGCCTTCGACCCGATGACCCAGCGCACCACCGACAAGCGCGACCGTGTCGAGCTGAAGCCTATGTCGGAGGTCTTCCTGGACGAGGCCGGGATCGCCCGCTTCCGCTCCGGCTACCGCGAGTTGTTCGGCGCGGTGACCGACGACGATCCGCTGTATGAGGCGATCTCCGCCGGCCGCAGCTATGGCGGGATGGAGCATTGGCTGCCGCTGTTCCATGAGAGCATGGACACGGTGCTGGATTACCTGCCGCGCGGCATCGTCAGCCTGGACCATCAGGCCACCGAGGCGCGCGACGCCCGCATCGCCCAGGTGGTCGATTTCCACGCCTCCCGCGATTCGATGATGACCATCGAGAAGCGGGCGGGCTCGCCGGTCTACAAGCCGGTGCCGGTCGCCTCGATGTTCCTCGACGCCACCGTCTGGGACGCGCTGATGGCGGAGCGCGCGGTGGCGCAGTTGCAGATCTTCTCGACGCCCCCCGGCATCAAGGGCACGGTGGATGCCGGGGGCAAGCGCGGCCACGACTTCGCGGAGGAGCGCAACCGCCCCGACGTGAACGTCTTCGACGCGGTGAAGGACCATATCCGCGCCCTGCGCGCAGACGGGCGCCGCGTGCTGATCGCCGGCTATTCGGCGGGTTCGCGTGACCGCCTGTCCAATGTGCTGGCCGACCACGGCATCCTCGGCCTGGAGCCGGCGGAGAGCATGGAGGACGTTCGCCGTTTCGACCGCGGCATCATCGGCACCATCGTGCTGGGGATGGAGCATGGCTTCACCTCCCCCGACCTCGCCGTCATCACCGAACAGGACATCCTGGGCGACCGTCTGGTCCGCCCGGCCAAGAAGAAGCGCAAGGCCGCCAACTTCATCGCCGAGCATTCGGCCCTGCATGAGGGCGACATCGTCGTCCATATGGACCACGGCATCGGCCGCTACGATGGGCTGGAGACTCTGGATGTCACCGGCGCCCCGCACGACTGCCTACGCATCGTCTATGAGGGCGGCGACAAGCTGTACGTCCCGGTCGAGAACATCGAGGTGCTGTCGCGCTACGGCTCGGAGGACGCCAATGTCCAGCTCGACAAGCTGGGCGGCGCCGGCTGGCAAGGCCGCAAGGCGCGGGTCAAGAAGCGCCTGAAGGACATGGCGGAAGCCCTGCTGAAGATCGCGGCGGAGCGCATGCTGAAGAAGGCCGATCCGGTGCTGACCCCGGAAGGCGTCTATCAGGAATTCGCGGCCCGCTTCCCCTATCCCGAGACCGACGACCAGTTGAAGGCGATCGAGGACATCTTTACCGACCTCGGCAGCGGCCGGCCGATGGACCGTCTGGTCTGCGGCGACGTCGGCTTCGGCAAGACCGAGGTCGCTCTTCGCGCCGCCTTCATGGTGGCGATGAGCGGCAAGCAGGTCGCCGTCGTCGTGCCGACCACCCTGCTGGCGCGCCAGCATTTCAAGACATTCTCGACCCGCTTCGCCGGGCTGCCGGTGCGCGTGGTCCAGCTGTCGCGCATGGTCACCGCCCGCGAACAGACGCTGGTGAAGAAGGAACTGGCGGAGGGCACGGCCGACATCGTCGTCGGCACCCATGCCCTGCTCGCCAAGGGTCTCGACTTCAAGCGGCTCGGCATGGTCATCGTCGACGAGGAGCAGCATTTCGGCGTGAAGCAGAAGGAGCGGCTGAAGGAACTGCGCGCCGACATCCATGTGCTGACCCTGACCGCCACGCCGATTCCGCGCACCTTGCAGATGGCGCTGTCCGGCGTGCGCGAGCTGTCGCTGATCGCCACCCCGCCGGTGGACCGTCTGGCGGTGCGAACCTTCGTCCTGCCCTACGACCCCGTGGTGATCCGCGAGGCCATCCTGCGCGAGCATTACCGTGGCGGCCAGAGCTTCTATGTCTGCCCGCGCATCGAGGATCTGGCGAAGGTGGCCGAGCGGGTGCGCGATCTGGTGCCGGAGGTGAAGATCGTCACCGCCCACGGCCAGATGCCGGCCAGTGAGCTGGAAGACGTGATGACCGCCTTCGACGAAGGCAAGTTCGAGGTCCTGCTCGCCACCAACATCATCGAAAGCGGCCTGGACATCCCCAACGCCAACACGCTGATCGTCCACCGCGCCGACCTGTTCGGACTGGCCCAGCTCTATCAGATCCGCGGCCGCGTCGGCCGGTCGAAGAAGCGCGGCTATGCCTATCTGACCTACGCGCCGAACAAGCCGCTGAACGCCACCGCACAGCAGCGCCTGCACGTCATCGAGACGCTGGACAGCCTGGGCGCCGGCTTCCAGCTCGCCAGCCACGACATGGACATCCGCGGCGCCGGCAACCTGCTGGGCGAGGAGCAGTCGGGTCAGGTGCGCGAGGTCGGCGTCGAGCTTTACCAGCAGATGCTGGAAGAGGCGGTCGCCAACGCCCGCGCCGCGATGCAGGAGGGCGCCGTCGCGGCGGCGGCGGCGCAGGAGTGGGTGCCGCAGATCAACCTGGGCACGCCGGTGCTGATCCCGGAAAGCTACGTCCCCGACCTGACCGTGCGCCTGTCGCTCTACCGCCGCATCGCCGATCTGGTCGACCGGGCGGAGGTGGACGGCTTCGCCGCCGAACTGATCGACCGCTTCGGCAAGCTGCCGGAGGAGGTCGAGAACCTGCTGGACGTCGTCACCATCAAGCGCATGTGCAAACAGGCCAACATCGACCGGGTCGATGCCGGGCCGAAGGGCTTGGTGCTGGCCTTCCACGACAATTTCTATGCCGAACCGGCCAAGCTGCTGACCTACATCGCCCAGCACCTGACGCTGATGAAGCTGCGGCCCGACCACAAGCTGGTTTATGTCCGCGAATGGCCCGATCCGCAGGCCCGCGTGCGCAGTGTGCAGAAGCTGGTCAAGGATCTGGCGGAGATGGCGTCCGGCGGCGGCGTGCCGCGCGGTGAAACCCCACCGCCGCCCCCTCCCCCTCCGCCGCCGAAGCCGACCGGGGCCAAGATCGCCTCGCGCTTCGGCACGCCGTCGCGGTTCGGCCGTCCGACCGGGCGGCGCTGAGATGGATGAACTGATCAGGAATGCCTCGCTCGCCCGCCGGCTGGCGATCGGCGACCGGCGGACGGTGGGCGACGCCCCTTCCGTCGCCGACGAGGTGTCGGCCAACCGCGGCAAGCTGGCGGAACTGGTCGGCTGCCTGTTCGACCGCAATGCCAGCGTGCGCATGCGCGCCGCCGACGCGCTGGAACGGGTATCGCGCGGCAATGCCGGCTGGCTCGACCCCTATGTCGAGCATCTGCTGACCGACGCCGTCGCCATCGAACAGGCGGAGGTGCGCTGGCACCTCGCCCAGATCGTGCCGCGCCTGACCATGACGGAGGAGCAGCGCCACCGCGCCGCCGTCCTGCTGGCGGACTGGTTCGAGAACAGCCCGAGCCGCATCGTCCAGACCAGCGCGTTGCAGGCTGTGGTCGATCTGGCCGAGAAGGACGCCGGCCTGCGCGCCACCTCGGCGGAGATGCTGGGCCGAGCCATGCGCTCCGGCGTGCCGTCTCTGGCCGCCCGCGCGCGGCGCATCCTGAAGCCCTTCGAGGTGGACGAGGCAACGCTGACCGCGGCATTGGTGCGGGAGCAGACCGGCCTGACCCTGACGATCCTGCCCGACCGTCTGGCGGTGGCGCAGCTTCCGCCCGGCAGCAGCCTGCCCGACTGGCTCGACTGGACCGACCCGCTGGTCGGCGCCACCCGCACAGGAGAGGAGCTTTCGATTCTCTGCCGCGAGGACCGGGTGCCCGATGACGTGAAGGCCGAACGCGGCTGGCGCGCCTTCCGGGTGGAGGGCGTGGTGGACTTCTCCCTGTTCGGCATCCTGGCCCGCATCGCCGTTCCGCTGGCCCAGGCCCATCTGCCGATCTTCGCGATCTCCACCTACAACACCGACTATGTGCTGGTCCGCGCCGACGATCTGGACAAGGCGGCGGACGTGCTGGCGCTGAGCTGTACGGTGAAGCGGTAAGGGCGTCGACGCTGCTTGCCCCCTCCCCATCCCTCCCCCGCTAACGCGGGAGAGGGGGCAAGACGCCTGTCAGAGTACTGAACCGCATAGCAGCGGAATTCCCTCTCCCACCGAAGGTGGGGGAGGGTTAGGGAGGGGGCAACCGTTCGCCCCTCAGGCCCCGCCGCCCTCGCGCTGGGTCTGCTCGACGATGTTCTCCCGCTCGCCCATTTCCTCCCACTTCTTCTGGACGGGCTTGTCGGGATCGCCGGACGCTTTGCCGGTCTTGTCGACCAGCTTGTCCTCGATTCGCTGGGCGGCGTCCGACGGCGCGTCGGAGGTCACGGTTTTGGAGCGGTCCTGATCGGTCATGGCGGCGGTCTCCCGATAAGATGGTTGACCACACAAACACTCCTGCTCCGATAAAGTTCACGGGTTCGCGCGGAACGCCTCCGCCAGCCGGTCCACCAGGGCATCGGCGTCGGCCTGCTCGTACGGTTCGGCATGGCCGGAACCCCAGACCGGACCCGGCCATGCCGGATCGCCGCGCGTCCGACCGATCACATGGACGTGCAGTTGCGGCACCATGTTGCCCAGCGCCCCGACATTCATCTTGTCCGGCGCGAACAGCCGCTCCACCACGCGGGACGCCTGCGCGATTTCCTGCATCAGCGTCTTCTGATCGCCCTCATCCAAGCGATGGATCTCCACCGCCCCTTCCCGCATCGGCACCAGGATCAGCCAGGGCCACAGCCGGTTGTTCATCAGCAAAACCCGGCACAACCCCAGATCGGTTACAGGGCGGGTGTCGGCCCGTAGCCGTTCGTTAAGGGAAAACATGCTTCACTCCATTCATGGCCTGGGCCGGGCGCCGCCGGGGAATAATCCGGAGGCTGCCCTGTTATAGGCGGCAGTGGCGGGGCAACCGCGAAGCTTGTATAGATTGACGTGCGCGTCGGCCATACGGCGCAGCGGCATTCGATGGACGATTATTCAGTTCGGTCCGGGGAGATGGTCGGGGCGGAAACGATCCCCTTGCGCCATGTCCGCGGGCCGTATCCATGTTTTCTGGTGCGGCGAGCGAGAACGACCCACATGCGCAAATCGGCCTTTGCGGTTCTGATCCTGGTGATCCTCGGCAACATCGCCTTCTGGGCGCTGTGGAACCGTCCGGTGGACGAGCGGTCCTGGGCAGGTGCCATCACCGGCGTCGCCTATACCCCCTTCCACTCGGACAAGAGCCCGTCGAAGGGCGACAAGGCGTCCGCCGAAGACATCGAAAAGGACATGGACGCGCTGGAGGGCGCGGTAAAGGCCGTCCGCACCTACTCGACCACCGACGGCTCCGAAATGGTGGCGGCCATCGCCGCCAAGCATGGGCTGCCGGTCACCGCCGGCGCCTGGACCACCGGCAAGCCGGAGATCGACGAGCCCGAACTGGCCGGCCTGATCAAGCTGGCCCGCGCCAACAGCAACGTCCGCCGCGTGCTGGTCGGCAACGAGGCGATCCTGCGCGCCGACCTGACCGTCCCGCAGGCCATCGACTACATCAAGCGCGTGAAGAAGAAGGTCAACGTCCCGGTCTCCATCGCCGAGCCGTGGCACGTCTGGCTGAAGCATCCGGAACTGGCCGAGGCCGTCGATTTCCTCGCCGTCCACCTGCTGCCCTATTGGGAAGGCGTTCCGGTCGACCAGTCGGTCGACTACGCCATGTTCCGCTACAACGAGTTGAAGCAGAAATATCCGAACAAGCACATCCTGATCGGCGAGATCGGCTGGCCGGCCGACGGCCCGTGGCGCCGCGGCGCCGAGGCCAGTCAGGTCAATCAGGCCAAGTTCATCCGTAACTTCCTGAACGTCGCCGCGCAGAACAAGCTCGACTACTTCATCATGGAGGCCTTCGACCAGCCGTGGAAGCGGGAGATCGAGGGCACCGCCGGCACCAGCTGGGGCCTGTGGGACTATCAGCGCAACCCGAAGTTCCCGATGATCGGCGGGGTGCATGAGGTTCGCAACTGGGAGATCAAATGCGCGACCGCCATCGCGCTGGGCTTCCTGCCGCTGGTGTTCTTCCTGTGGCGCCGCAGCGACCTGAAGATCGGCGGCCAGATCTTCTACGGCGCGCTGATCCAGGCGGTGGCCTCCGTCCTGGTCTTCACCGTCAGCGCGGCGTCCGCCGCCGGCCTCGCCCTCACCACCGAAATCGCCTGGGGCTTGCTGATCTTCTGCCAGCTGGTGCTGTTCGCGGTCATGCTGATCGACGGCATGGAACTGACCGAGGTCGTCTGGCAGCACAAGTTCAAGCGCAAGTTCATCCCCTGCTCCGCCGCCCCGCTGCCCAACGCGGCGAAGGTGTCGATCCATGTGCCCTGCTACAACGAGCCGCCGCACATGGTCATGCAGACGCTGGACGCGCTGGCCAATCTTGACTACCCGAATTACGAAGTCCTGCTGCTGGACAACAACACCAAAGACCCGGCGGTCTGGCGTCCGATCGAGGAATACTGCAAGAAGCTGGGACCGAAGTTCCGCTTCTTCCACCTCGACAACTGGCCGGGTTTCAAGGCAGGCGCGCTGAATTTCGGTCTGGCGCAGACCGCCCCCGATGCCGAGCACATCGCCGTCATCGACAGCGACTATCAGGTTCATCCCGACTGGCTGAAGGCCACCATCCCGCACTTCAGCCGGCCGGAGGTCGGCTTCGTCCAGTCGCCGCAGGATTATCGCGAGTGGGAACACGACCTGTTCCAGCGCATGACCAACTGGGAATATGCCGGCTTCTTCCACATCGGCATGATCCAGCGGAACGAGCGCAACGCGATCATCCAGCACGGGACCATGACCATCATCCGCAAGTCGGCCCTGGAAAAGGTCGGCCGCTGGGGCGAGTGGTGCATCACCGAGGACGCCGACCTCGGCCTGCGTCTGTTCGAGCATGGCTATGAGGCCGTCTATATGCCGGAGAGCTACGGCAAGGGACTGGTTCCCGACAGCTTCTCCGCCTACAAGACGCAGCGTTTCCGCTGGGCCTATGGCGCCGTGCAGATCCTGAAGCACCACTGGCGCCAGCTGTCGCCGGGTGCGAAGGAGCTGACCACCGGCCAGAAGTACCATTTCATCACCGGCTGGCTGCCCTGGTTCGCCGATGCCGCCCACATGGTGTTCGGCATCGCCGGCATCATCTGGTCGATCGGGCTGATGGCCTTCCCCAAGTACTTCGAGTTCCCGCCCAATGTCTTCATGATCCCGACGCTCAGCGTCTTCGCCTTCAAGGTCGGCGCGTCGCTCTGGCTCTACGAAGCGCGGGTGAAGTGCGGGTTCTGGGACAAGGTCGGGGCGGCGGTGGCCGGCATGGCGCTGACCCACACGGTCGGCCGCGCCATGTGGCTGGGCATCTTCACCTCCGGCCGGCCCTTCGTCCGCACGCCGAAATGCGAGAACCAGCCGGCGCTGATGCAGGCTTTCCTGATGGCGCGCGAGGAGCTGGTGTTGCTGGTGTCGCTGTGGGGCGCGGCGCTGGCCATCGTCATGGTCTTCGGCCATGAGAACCGCGACGCCTTCATGTGGTCGGGCCTGCTGGTGGTGCAGTCGCTGCCCTATCTGGCCGCCTTCATCACCGCGCTGATCAACGTCTTCCCCACCATCGGCTTCGGCAAGAGCAAGCCGGAAGCCGCCGACGGCGCCGTCGGGGCCGGGGCCGGCGATTGACCCTTGGAAAGCCGGCGCTTTCACATTGACGAAAGCGCCGGCTCTGCCAGACTTGGTCTTTCAGGGGATCATTTCCCGGGAGGCGGCCCATGTCCGGCAATCTCACCTCCGGCCGCGGCATCGGCCCGCCGGAGTTCAGCGTCCGCACCACGGCGGGCGTCGAGCGGAGCGGCAACGCCACCGACCGCAACAGCCGCCGCAACCCCCGCCAGGAACGGCACGACCGTGAGCAGGAACGGCGTGACCACAACCCGCCCAACCCGCAGCGCCGCCGGCTCTATGATCTCCTGTTCGATGAGGTCGATCAGTTCGACGGGCTGGACGAGCGTCAGCGGACCCGGCTGAAGGACAATCTCCGCAGCCATCTGTCGCGGCGCGCTCCTCCCCCTCCGCCCAGCCCCCCCCCGGTCCACCATGACGAAGAGGCACTGGCCGAAGCCCTGCTGAAGGACCCGGCGGCGCCAGTCCCCGTCGATCCCGAACACATCGTCCAGGCCGCCGTCGCCGCCACCCCCGAACTTGACGCGGAAACCGCCCAGCTGGCCGAACAATTGCGTGATTGCCTCGCCCGCAACAGCGACCGCGCCCGCAAGGTGGCGGTCTACCTGCACCTGCTGCTGACGCTGGAAGGGGCCTTCCGGCCGCATATGGTGGTGGATGTGTGAGGGCTGGTTTGGAGAGATGTCGGCTGAAGAATGCCCCCTCCCTAACCTTCCCCCGCCCAGCGGGGGAGGGTTAGGGAGGGGGAGGGTTAGGGAGGGGGCACTCGAAGCCGACACTTTCCCAAATAAAAAACCCCGCCTTCCTTCCGGAAGGCGGGGCTTCTCATTCCACCGACCCTGGCCTCACTCCGGAGTGGAGGCTTCGCCGTCGGCTTCCGGGGTGCCCATCATCGCGTCGGCGACCAGACCGGCGTTGCCGCGGATCTTGGCCTCGATCGCATCGGCCATCTCGGGGTTGTTGCGCAGGTAGGTCTTGGCGTTCTCGCGGCCCTGGCCGATGCGGGTTCCGTCATAGCTGAACCACGCGCCCGACTTGTCGACCACGCCCGCCTGGATGCCGAGGTCGAGCAGTTCGCCGACTTTCGACACGCCCTCGCCGTACATGATGTCGAACTCGACCACGCGGAAGGGCGGAGCCATCTTGTTCTTCACCACCTTGACGCGGGTCTGGTTGCCGACGACGGTGTCGCGGTCCTTGATCGAGCCGATGCGGCGGATGTCAAGACGGACGGAGGCGTAGAACTTCAGCGCGTTGCCGCCCGTCGTCGTCTCCGGGTTGCCGAACATCACGCCGATCTTCAGGCGGATCTGGTTGATGAAGATCACCAGGCAGTTCGACTTGGAGATCGAGCCGGTCAGCTTGCGCAGAGCCTGGCTCATCAAACGGGCGTGCAGGCCGACATGGCTGTCGCCCATCTCGCCTTCCAGTTCGGCGCGCGGAACCAGCGCGGCCACCGAGTCGACCACCAGCACGTCGATGGCGCCGGAGCGCACCAGCGTGTCGGCGATCTCCAGCGCCTGCTCACCGGCATCCGGCTGGGAGATCAGCAGTTCGTCGATGTTGACGCCGAGCTTGCGGGCATAGGACGGATCGAGCGCATGCTCCGCATCGACGAAGGCGCAGGTGCCGCCGGCCTTCTGGGCCTGGGCGATGGCGTGCAGCGCCAGCGTGGTCTTGCCCGAGCTTTCCGGCCCGTAGATTTCGATGATGCGGCCCTTCGGCAGGCCGCCGATGCCCAGCGCGATATCGAGACCAAGGGAGCCGGTGGAAATGACCTCCGTCTCGACCAAGTTCTCACGGGCGCCAAGCTTCATGATCGAGCCCTTGCCGAACGCGCGTTCGATCTGGCTCAGGGCGGCATCGAGCGCCTTCTGCTTGTCCATGGAATCCTTCTCGACCAAACGAAGCTGTGCGGACGACATGCCCGGTACCCCTCTCTTAGAACACACGGTCGGCGCTCTTGCAACGAGGCTGAATGTACTCTCTTCGTTCTCTTTTGCAAGGGCTGATGTTGCCTGTGCGTTCCTATTTTGCAGGACATTTTCGGGGGCATTCTTGCAGGCGATTTTTCGCTCTCACCGTCCGTCGCGGATGACCTCCTTCACCTTGGATGCCAGCTGCTTCAGCGAGAAGGGTTTGGGCAGGAAATGGGCGACTTCGACGCCGTCGATCTCGCCCAGGCGGTCCTCGGCGTAGCCGGAGATGAAGATCACCCGCATCTCCGGGCGCAGCCTGCGGACATGGCGGGCCAGCGTCGGGCCATCCATCTGCGGCATGACCACGTCGGTGATCAGCAGGTCGATGGACGCGCCGTTGGTCTCGATCTGCTGCAGCGCCGCCTCGCCGTTCTTCGCCTCCAGCACCTGATAGCCCTTGTTGCGCAGCGCGCGGGCGGAGAACACCCGTACGGCGTCCTCGTCCTCCACCAGCAGGATGGTGCCGGTGCCGGTCAGGTCGCTGCCGCGCCGCTCGCGCGGTTCGGCGGTGTCGACCGGGCGCAGTTCGCCCTGGTGGTGCGGCAGCAGGATGGTGAAGGTCGTCCCCTCCCCCACCGCCGAATCGACCAGCACGAAGCCGCCGGTCTGCCGGACGATGCCGTACACCGTCGACAGGCCGAGCCCGGTGCCCGACCCGACCTCCTTGGTGGTGTAGAAGGGCTCGAAGATGCGCTGCAGATTCTCCCGCGCGATGCCGCAGCCGGTGTCGATCACCTCGATGGAGACATAGCTGCCGGACGGGATCGTCTCATGCTCCCGCCGTTCCGGCTGGCTGACGACGTAGTTGGTGGTGTTGATGGTCAGCTTGCCGCCGCCGGCCATGGCGTCGCGGGCATTGACCACCAGATTGATGATGACCTGCTCCAGCTGGTTCTGGTCGACCTTGACCAGCCCCAGGTCGCGGCCGTGGATCATCTTCAGTTCGATGTTCTCGCCGATCAGCCGGCGCAGCAGGTTCGCCAGCTCCGCCAGCACGTCGGTCACGTTGATGACGCGCGGCTGCAGGGTCTGCTGGCGCGAGAAGGCCAGCAGCTGCCGCACGAGGTTGGCGGCGCGGTTGGCGTTCTGCTTGATCTGCATGATGTCGCTGAAGGACTGGTCGCCCGGCTTGTGCCGCAGAAGCAGCAGGTCGCAGAAGCCGATCATCGCCGTCAGCAGGTTGTTGAAGTCGTGTGCCACGCCGCCGGCCAACTGGCCGACCGCCTGCATCTTCTGCGACTGGGCGAACTGGGCCTCCAGGCTCTTGCGCTCGGTCATGTCGATGAAGTGCAGAATCAGGCCCACTCCGTCGGCCCGACTGCCATCCGCCTTGCCGCCATCCGCACGGCCATCGGTGCGCACCGGGTTGGCAAGGCGCCGGGCATAGAGCTGGGCGGTCAGTTCCCGCCCGCCGGACAGCCGTACCTCCAGCGGATGGGCCGGATCGGCGCCGCCCTGCACCGATTTCAATCTTGCGGTCACCGTCTCGCGCTCCGCCGGGACGATCAGGTCGGCCATCGGGCGGTTGATGACGCTGCCCGCCTCGCTGCCGATCAGTGCCAGGAAGGCCTCGTTGCATTCGGTCAACTGGCCGGTCTCGTCGACCAGGGCGATGCCGATCGGCGCGTCTTCGAAGAAGCGCTGGAACCGCTGTTCGGACTGGCGCAGGGCCTCCTGCCATTCCCGTTCCGGCGACAGGTCGCGCACGACCGACCGGGTGTGAATGGTGCCGTCGTCGGCCCGCACCACGCTCTGCGCAACCGCGACCTGGAAACGCCGGCCGCGCAGCCCCACCATGGTCAGTTCGCCGCGCTGTTCGCCGCCGCCGTGATCGAACAGGTCGTAGGGGGCCGCGGAGACCGGGGGCACCGCCAGGATGCCGTGCAGCCGCGATTCGCCGTCGGTCAGGTCGCCGGGCGCAGCCTCCAGCCACTGGGCCAGCGTGGCGTTGACGAACAGGAATTGGCCGTTCTGATCGACCGAGAAGAAGCCGACCGGCGCATGCTCCATGAAGTCGGCCAGCTTGGCCTGCTCACGCAGCATGACATGCTCAAGCTCCCACCGGGCGGTGATGTCCTCGATCCGCCAATGGACGGAACCGGGGAAGCCGGCGACCGGCTGCCCCTGCACCTTGCGCCATTCCGGCGGGTGGTTGTCCAGCGCCGGGATCGCCAGTTCGGCCGAAGCGGCGGCACCGGCCCTCACCCGCTCGCGCAGGCGGCGGAACTCGCGCGCACTGTCGGGATCGCCGGAAAACTGGCGCGCCAGGGCGTCCAGGGGCCGTTCGCCGCGGCGCCAGCCCGCCAATTCGCGGAAGGCCGCGTTGACGAACACCACCTCGTCCGCCCCGTCGCAGACCAGCTGCCCGGCCGGCATCCCTTCCAGCGCACCGCTCAGCAGCGCGCCGATGCGCGCCGACCGCCGCACCACCGACACGCTGCGGGCAATCAGCAGAGCCACGCCTGCCGCCGCCAGCCCGGCGCCCGCCCAGCCGACCTCGTCGCGGTCCAGCAGAAGCCCGGCGGCCAGCACCAGCAGCCCGGCCGGCGCCAGCGCATATTGGATGAGCATCAGCATGCCGCCGGAAGATGCCCGGTGGTTCGCTGCATTGCGTGCGGTGTCGGAAAGGGAAGTTGTCTCGTCCACCAATACTCCAAACCCCACACGGTCATCCGGGGAAATGCCCCCGGAGCGGATTTCACCGACCGGGCATCTCCGTCGCGCCACCTGCGATGGTCGGACGCTCCACCCGGTCCCGTCAACCGTTACGGAGCCGGATCAGTTGCGCAGCGCCCGCCCTTTGAGCTTGAAGACATAGGTAATGACTTCGGCGACCGCCCGATAGTGCTCGGACGGAACTTCTTCGTCGATATCGCAAGCGGCATAGAGCGCACGGGCGAGGGGCGGGTTTTCTATGACCGGAACATTGTTCGATTCGGCGATCTCGCGAATCTTGAAGGCGACCTGATCGACACCCTTCGCCAGCACCATCGGCGCGCCCATCTGGGTCGGGTCGTATTTCAGCGCGACCGCGAAGTGGGTCGGGTTGGTGACCACCACGTCGGCGTTCGGCACCGCCGCCATCATGCGCTTGCGCGCGCGCTCGAACCGCAACTGCCGGATGCGGCCCTTGACGACGGGGTCGCCTTCCTGCTGCTTGTGCTCGTCCTTCACCTCCTGCTTGGTCATCTTCATCTTCTTGTCAAACTGCTGCTTCTGCCACAGGAAGTCGCCGGCGGCGATGAAGGTGAGCACCACCAGGACCCAGATCAGCAGCCGATGGGCCAGCCCGTCCAACTGCAGCAGCATGGTGACGATGTCGATGCCGATATACGCCTCGATGCCGCCGAACATCGGCACGAGTGCCATGTAGGCGACGCCGCCCACCACCGCCAGCTTGGCGATGCTCTTCAGCAGTTCCACGCCCTGGTTGGCCTTGAACATGTTCATCAGGCCGGGCAACGGGTTCAGCTTGCCGAATTTCGGCGCGATCAGCTGCCATGAGACGTGGAAGCCGGTCTGCCCGATGGTCGACATCACGCCGGCCACCACGAACAGCAGGATGGGCAGCCACAGCGCCCACATGACGTCGCGCATCACCCGGAACAGCAGAGCGCCGACCCCGGCGCGATCGAAGGTGAACTGATCCAGATTCTCTAAATAGTAATTCAGCCGGAAGACCAGCCCTTTCATGGTGCCGGGCAGGATGGAGACCAGCACCACCAGCATCGCCGCGACCATCAACCAGTTCGCAGCCTCGCGGGTCATCGCGAACTGGCCCTGTTTGTGAGCCTCGTCGAGCTTTTTGCCTGTCGGCTCTTCTGTTTTGGAGGACTCGTCAGCCTCTTCCGACACCGGCGTCCTCCCTCTACAGCGGCTTCAGGAATTCGACGAAGGTCGATTCGAAGCGCGACAGCCAGAACAGCATCATCGCGCCCAGCGTCAGCGCGAACATGAACAGGCCCAGCAGCACCTGGACGGAGGTGAACAGCTGGAACACCTGAACCTGCGGCGCCAGCTTGTTCAGCAGCCCCAGCGCCAGCGCGAACAGCATGCCGGTGATCAGGAAGGGGGCGGCCATCTGCACCCCCAGCATGAAGCTTTTCGACACCAGCTGCCCGACAACGTTCGCCATGTCGTCGATGGGAATCGCCGCCCCCGGCGTGAAGGTGGCATAGCTGTCGACCACCGCCATGATCAGCAGATGATGCAGGTCGGTCACGAAAATCAACAGCAGCCCCAGCCAGCCCATCAGGGACCCGGGCAGAGAGCCGGAGGTCGCCAGCGCCGGGTTGAAGATCTGCGCGTTGGCAAGGCCGCTCTGCAGGCTGATGATGGTGCCGGCCACCTCCAGCGCGCCCATCAGCAGCCGGGCGATGGTGCCGAGGAAAATCCCCACCGTCATTTCGCCGGCGGCCAGCACCAGCAGTTGAAACAGGTTACCGGGCATCGGCGGCAGCATCGGCCGGATCGCCGGCGCCACCAGCGTGCTGACCGCCAGCGCGAACAGCAGGCGCATGCGGGTGGGAACGAAGGCGTCGCCGATGGTCGGCATCACGCTGAAGGCGGTGCCGACCCGCATGAAGACCAACAACCAGACGAAGATCTGTTCGCCCAGGAGTTGCTGCAGGACGTTCATTGGCCCGCCGCGGCGGCGGTCGGGGCCGGGGGCGGCGTCACGCCGGTACCGGGGGTGAAGGGCGCGCCGCCATTGTCGGAGGCGCCGACGCCGATGGCGACAATGCGGTCGGCCACCTCATGCTCGAAGAAGTCGGTCAGCTTCCCCAGCATGAAAGGCATCAGCAGGATGCTGAGACCGAAGACCAGCAGCACCTTCGGCACCATGGCGAGGGTCTGCTCACTGATCTGGGTGACCGCCTGGAAAATGGAGATGACGGTGCCGACCGCCATCATGATGACCAGAATCGGCCCGCAGACCATCACCAGCGTGACGATGGACGTGCGGCAGAGTTCGATGACTTCGGTCTCGTTCATGACGACTGGTTCAGAACGGCGGAGGGTGCGAAACGGACGCCGTCACATCGGCATGCGCAGGATTTCCTGATAGGCGTTCAGCACCTTGTCGCGCACCGCGGTGACGGTCTGCAACGTCACCTCGGCGTTGGTCACGGCCTGGACGACGTCGTTCAGGTCGGCCTTGCCGACGGAGGCCAGGGCCGACATGTCCTCGCTCTTCTTCAGGGTGCCGATGCTTTCCTTGGCCGCCTGCTCCAGCACGTCGCCGAAGGAGAGGCCGTCGCGTGCGGACATGCCGGGGCCGGTCGTCTTGGCGGCGGTGGTGGCGTAGGCCGCGGCGGCGTTCAGCGGATTGATCATGGCGGCGGTTCCGGTCGGTCGGGAGGGTCAGGGGCGATGCGGCGGGAATAGGTCAGGTGCGCAGGATGTCGATGGTGCGGGTCAGCATCTGGCGCGCGGTATCGATGGCCGACAGGTTGGCTTCGTAGCTGCGCTGGGCCTCGCGCATGTCCATCGCCTCCACCACCGTGTTGACGTTGGGCATCAGCACATAACCGTCGGCGTCGGCCGACGGATGGGAGGGATCGTAGCGGCGCTGGAAATCGCTCTTGTCCACATCGACCTTGGCGACCCGGACCTTGTCGACGTCCATCGCACGGTCCAGCTCGTTCTTGAAGATGACCGTCTTGCGACGATAGGGCAGATCGCCCGGCGTTTCCGCGGTGGTGTTGGCGTTCGCCAGATTCTCCGAAATGACCTTCAGGCGCGTTCCCTGCGCCTTCATGCCCGAGGCGGACACCGCCATCGACTTGTAGAGATCCATCGCACCGCCTCCTCAAAAACCCGCCGGCAAATCCAAGCCCATCAACTGCCCGGCCGATCAACTGCCAGAGCGGATCGCCGACTTGATCATCGCCACCTGCTTTTTGTACAGGTTGGTGATGGTCTGGTAATCCATCGAATTCTGGCTCATCCGCATCATCTGTTCTTCCAGAACGACGTTGTTGCCGTCCGGCGCCGTCTCGTACGGGTCGCGCGCCTTCTGCTCCTGCGCCATACCGCCGGGACCGCGGGTGCCGGCCAAGTGGGACGGGTTGGTCGCCACCGGGGTCAGCCGCCGGCTGTCGCCGAGCGCGTCGCGGAAGGTGAAGGGCTTCAGGTCGCGGCCCTTGTACTCCGGCGTGTCGGCGTTGGCGATGTTCTGCGAGATGACTTCCTGACGCTGGGTCAGCCAGTCCATCTTGCGCGACATCAGTTTGAAGATGCCGAGATTTCCGAGGTCCATGGCCCTGATCCCGCCCGATGCCGCTGGAATACCACTGCCAAATCCGCAGTTCGACGCCCGTAACGGGCATCGCCACAGTCTCCGATGGTCGCCCGTTTGCGTTAACGAAGGATGAATCTCCACCGCCGCGAATCGGCCGGCCCCGCTGCCTTTACAGTTCGTTAAGCCTACCGGTCCAGGATGCGGCCCAGGAAGGACCCCCCACTCGACGCCCCATCGACGCCCCCTCGACAAGGCCGCCCTTTGTCCGCGCAAGCCCGCCCCCCCGCCTCGCCGCCAGCCGGCAAGACGCAGTCCCCTGCCCGGGGCTCCCTTGCCCGGCGGCCGGTCGCGGTTGCACTGAAATACCATCTGGGGACGGAGACGCTGCCGCGGATCGTCGCCACCGGCAAGGGAACGGTGGCGGAGCAGATCCTGGAGGTCGCCTTCGCCAACGGCGTGAAGGTACGCGAGGACGCCGATCTGGTCGAGATCCTGTCAGCCATCGAAGTCGACAGCGATATCCCCGTCGAAGCAATCGCCGCAGTGGCGGAAATCCTCGCCTATGTCTATCGCGCCAACGGCACGATGCCTTCGGAACCGCACTCCGAGGACATCATCGAGGAGGACAAGCCGTGACCCGTCCGCCACCCGCCTCCCCTTCGCCCGCCCCTCCTGCGCCCGAAAGCACCGAGTCGGCCGGCCGGATCGTGGAACAGGCATTGGCGCTGAGTGCGACGCTCGACGATGCGCGCACGCAGGCCGAGGCCGGCGTGCTGATCGACCTCGCCGGGTTGGAGGAACGCGTCGCCCATCTCTGCCTCGCCGCCGAGTCCCTGCCGCGGGGAGAGGCGCGGACCCTGCTCGGCCCGCTCGGCGATCTTGTCGCGGCGCTGGCGCCGCTGGCCGCCGCGCTGACCGACCAGCAGGCCCGGCGGGAGGAGACCATCGCCGCCGCGCTGGCCGGCCGCGACGATCCGCACACCGCCCGCCAGCGCGCCGCCGCCGCCTACGGCCGCTCCGGGAACCCGGCCGCTCCGGGCCGTCCCGACGATACGCCCTGATACAGAAAGCCTGCCCTTTCCATGGATCTCGACCAGTACATCCGTTTCCTGATGGCGCTTCTCTTCGTGGTGGCGCTCATCATGGTCGTCGCCTGGGTGATGCGCCGGGCCGGCATGGCCGGCGGCACCGTGCGCGGACGTTCCCGCCAGCGCCGGCTGAGCGTGGTGGAGGCGCTGCCGATCGATGCCAAGCGTAGGCTGATCCTGGTCCGCCGCGACGACCGCGAGCATCTGATCCTGCTGAGCGCCAACGGCGACCTGCTGGTCGACAGCGCCCCGGCCGGGGGATTCGACGCCGCTCTCGCCGGGACGGCCGATTCCCCCGCCGCGTCCGCGCCGGCCGGGAGCCAGCCGCGATGACGGCGGCGATCCCGAGGCGCCTGACATCCTGGTGGAAGCCTGCAGCCGCGGGGCTGGCGCTGGCTCTCGCCGTCGGGGTGGCACTGGGCCTGAGCGCAGGACCCGCGCTGGCGCAGAGCCTGACCTTCGACCTGGGCGACGCCGGCGGCACCGCCACCGGGCGCATCGTTCAGACCATCGGGCTGATCACGGTGCTGTCGCTGGCGCCGTCGATCCTCATCATGATGACGGCCTTCACCCGCATCGTCATCGTGCTGTCCTTCCTGCGCAACGCGCTGGGCGTGCAGCAGGTGCCGCCGACCACGGTGATGATGTCGCTGGCGCTGTTCCTGACATTCTTCGTCATGGCCCCGGTGTTCGAGCGCAGCTACACCCAGGGCATACAGCCGCTGATGAACCAGGAAATCGACGAGATGGAGGCGTTCCGCCGCACGGTGGCGCCCTTGCGCGATTTCATGCTGCATCACACCAGCGAAAAGGACCTGCGCCTGTTCATGGACATGGCCCGCCTGCAGAACGTGCAGGAGCCGAACGACATGCCGCTGCACGTCCTGGTCCCGGCCTTCATGATCTCGGAGATCAAGCGCGGGTTCGAGATCGGCTTTCTGCTGTTCCTGCCATTCCTGATCATCGACATGGTGGTGTCGTCCATCCTGATGTCGATGGGCATGATGATGCTGCCGCCGACCATGGTCGCCATCCCGTTCAAGATCATCTTCTTCGTGCTGGTCGACGGGTGGTATCTGATCGCCGGATCGCTGGCGCGCAGCTTCGGCACGCTCTGAAAGTGCCCGCATAGCGGGAAGAGCCCTGCGCACTTCGTCGCAGCCCCCAGGCTTGGCCTTCATGGCGCAAGCCGGTGCTGGCGTTGGGCGCCGTAAGCGCGTATGAGGAAAGGCGATGTGCGTCGGTGGGATGATTGGCCGGTAAGCCAATCCCGCCGGATGGCTCCGACCGTTCGCAACCGCCGAAGGGGCGGCGGGCCGGACCATCGCCGCCGCACCGGGCGCCATCGAACGACGGACCAACTTCGGACCGCAATCACTGCATGACTGATACCGCTTTGAAGGCCGCGCCGCCCGACTCCGGCAAGCTCGCGACGCTGACCCTGGGTGCCCTCGGGGTCGTGTATGGCGACATCGGCACCAGCCCGCTCTACACGCTGCGCGAATGCTTCGCCGGCGAGCATGGGCTCGCCCTGACCCATGACAATGTGCTGGGCATCATGTCGCTGGTGTTCTGGGCGCTGGTGATGGTCGTCACCGTCAAGTATGTGGGCTTCGTCATGCGGGCCGACAACAAGGGCGAGGGCGGCATCCTCTCGCTTCTGGCGCTGGCGTCGAAGACGCGGCCGGATGCGTCGGGCAAGCTGACGGTCCTGACGGCGCTCGGCCTGTTCGGCGCGGCGCTGTTCTACGGCGACGGCATGATCACCCCGGCGATGTCCGTGCTGTCGGCGGTCGAGGGGCTGGGCGTGGCGGAACCGGCGCTGGAATCGTCGGTGGTGCCGCTGACCGTCGCCATCCTGATCGCCCTGTTCGCCATCCAGAGCCACGGCACCTCGCGCGTCGGCGCACTGTTCGGTCCGATCATGCTGGTGTGGTTCTCCACGCTCGGCATCCTCGGTCTGCTGGAGGTGATCCGGCAGCCAAGCGTGCTGGTCGCCTTCAACCCGTACTATGCCATCGCCTTCTTCGCCGAACACGGCGTCGCCGGCTTTCTCGTGCTGGGCGCCGTGGTGCTGGCGGTGACCGGCGGCGAGGCGCTCTATGCCGACATGGGCCATTTCGGCCGCCGCCCGATCCAGGTGGCGTGGTTGGCCGTGGTGCTGCCGGGCCTGCTGCTGAACTATCTGGGCCAGTGCGCGCTACTGCTGAACGACCCGACGTCGGTGCGCAGCCCCTTCTATCTGCTGGCGCCGGAATGGGGGCTCTATCCGCTGATCGGCCTGTCCACCGCCGCCACCGTGATCGCCAGCCAGGCGGTGATCTCCGGCGTCTTCTCGCTGACCCGGCAGGCGGTGCAGTTGGGCCTGTGCCCGCGACTCGACATCCGCCACACCTCCAACGAGGAGGAGGGGCAGATCTACATTCCCCGCGCCAATTGGGGCCTGCTGGCCGCGGTGCTGGGGCTGGTGCTGGTCTTCCAGTCCTCCAGCCGTCTCGCCGCCGCCTATGGCATCGCGGTGACCGGCGACATGATCATCACCACCACCCTGTTCCTGGTGGTGGCGCGGCGCCGCTGGAACTGGAGCCTGCCGCTCTGCTTCGCCGTCGGCGCCACCTTCCTGGTGGTGGAGGTGTCCTTCTTCGCCGCCAACGCGGTGAAGATTCCCCATGGCGGCTGGGTGCCGCTGGTGATCGCCTGCGTCACGCTGGGCCTGATGTCCACATGGCGCCGCGGCCGGGCCGTGCTGACCAAGCGGCTGGCCGAGGAATCGCTGCCGCTCGACGCCTTCATCCAGCGTCAGGCGAAGAAGGGCGACATCCAGCGGGTGAAGGGTACGGCGGTCTTCATGACCTCCAGTTCCAACACCGTGCCGATCGCCCTGCTGCACAACCTGAAGCACAATCAGGTCCTGCACGAACGCATCGTGTTCGTCACCGTGGTGGTGGAGGATGTGCCGCGTGTCCCCGCCAAGGACCGCGTGGTGGTGGAGGGGCTGGCCGACGGCTTCTACCGCATCACCGTGCGCTACGGCTTCTCGCAGGAGCCGAACATCCCCAAGGCGCTGCGGCTGTGCAAGGCCTTCGGGCTGGAGTTCGACGTGATGGCGACCTCCTTCTTCCTGGGCCGGGAAACGCTGATCCCGCAGATGAACTCCCAGATGGCGCTGTGGCGGGAGAAGCTGTTCGTGGTGATGTCCCGCACCTCCGTCAGCGCCACCGACTTCTTCAAGCTGCCGCCCAACCGTGTGGTGGAACTGGGAACGCAGGTGCAGCTCTAGCCGGCGGGAGGCGACGATCGCACCACCAAAGCATTACCTCTTTCAATCAAACAAAAATCATCATCACGCACAAATTCTGCTGTGATCTGAACCAAAGCCTCCCCCGTAACGGTGTTGTGTCCGCGGAAAGCGGACCTTCACCGACAAGAGGGAATGCTATGAAGAAGGTTGCCACCGTGGCGATCGCCACCCTTCTTTTTGCCGGTTGCGCCAATGCGGCCATGGAGAAGATGGTCGGCGGCGCGCCGATGTACCCCAGCAAGACCATCGTGGAGAATGCGTCCCAGTCCAAGGACCACACCACCCTCGTCGCCGCCGTGAAGGCCGCCGGGCTGGTCGACACGCTGAACGGCAAGGGTCCCTTCACCGTCTTCGCCCCCACCAACGAGGCCTTCGCCGCCCTGCCCGCCGGCACCGTCGACACCCTGCTGAAGCCGGAGAACAAGGCCCAGCTGACCAAGGTGCTGACCTATCACGTCATTCCCGGCAAGCTGGACGCCAAGGACATCGTGGCGGACATCAAGAAGGGCAACGGCAAGGCGATGCTGAAGACGGTGGAAGGCATGCCGCTGACCTTCACCCAGTCCGGCGACGCCGTGATGGTTGCGGACGCCTCCGGCAACATGGCGCGCGTCACCATTGCCGACGTCGAACAGTCCAACGGCGTCGTCCACGTCATCGACAAGGTTCTGCTGCCGAAGTAACGGCCCCAGGCCGTCGGCGCGGAGCGGGCGGCGGGGCGCAGCAATCCCCCGCAAGGCGTCCCGCCGCCTTACGAAGTCGGCTTGTCGCCGGCCTGCTTGCCGCCGCGATATTCCTTCAAAAATTTCTTGAACATATCCACTTCCGCGACGCGGGAGCGGATGGTGCCGACGTCGATCAGGCCCATCGCCTGTTCGGGGCGGGTCAGGATGCGGAAGGCGTCCTCATTCGGCCCGCCCTTCATCGAGCCTTCGAAATCCTTCTTCAGCAGGTTCAGCCCGTTGCCGTCGCCGGCCAGCGCCAGCGCCACCGCACGGTTCAGCACCAACTGCGACATGTTGGGGTCCAGCGGCTTGCCGGCCGCGGGCGGCGGGCCGATCACCTTGTTCAGGGCCAGCGCCGCCGCATCCCATTTCTGCCCCTTCCACGCGATGTCGACGCGCAGCAGATTGGCGTTGGTGCTGTCGTCCTGGGCCAGAAGCTGCATCGCCTCGTCGCCGCGGTTCAGCTCGGCCAGCGCCTTGGCCTGCATCAGCCGCCGTTCGGCCGTCAGGTCGGCCGGCAGTCCGGCGACATTGGACAGTTCCAGCGCCTTCAGCGCCTCTTCCGGCTTGTTGTCGAGCAGCCGGACGGAGGCCAGACGCGTGCCGACCCGGGCCTTGTCCAGACCGGACAGACGGTATTCCACCTGATGCTGCAGCAGGTCGGCGGCGCGGTTCAGCAGATCGATGGAGATCAGCCGTTCCGCCAGCTGCCGGATGATCTCGTCGCCGGCCTCGCCCACCGGGGTCAATTCGCGGAACTGGTCGTAGAGCTGAAGCGCGTCCAGCGTCGGCAGGCGCTGCGCCCCGTCCTTGAACAGGTCGGCGAAGATGCGCGACATCTCCTTGGTGATCGCCTCGGCCCTGGGCGTGTCGGCGACCAGGGCCGCGGTCTCCTTCATGGTGTTGAAGCCCTTGGCATATTCGCCGCCGGCGATCAGCACCTCGCCCATGCGGGAGCGGATCTGCATCTCCAGATCGTCGCCGCGCCAGGTGAAGGTCAGGCCGGCCAACTGCTCCGCCGCGGCGGTCGGCGACATCTTGCCTTCCGACAGCTCCAGATTGGTCAGCGCCAGCCCGGCCTTGGCGCGATAGAGCCGGTCATAGCTGTTGTAGGCGGCGGTCAGCTGTTCCCGCGCCTGATCGATCTCACCGGTCTGGGCGAAGAGCAGGCCGCGCAGATATTGCGTCTGCGGGTTCTCCTCCTGATCCGGGCCGCTGTGCTCGATCACCCGGTCGAACAGCCGCTTGGCGGTGGCGGTGTCGCGCGTCTCCAACGCCGCTTCCGCCGCCCGCAGGCCGAGCTTCCCGATCATCGGTTCGGGGTAGCTGTTCAGGATCGGGCCGGACGCCTTGAAGCCGGCCATCGCCTTGGGCCAGTCGCGGCGGTCGGCGGCGATGGCGGCGCGCCACAGACTGGCTTCCGGATTGCCGGCCAGCGACGGGATCGACAGGTCGGCCTCCGCCCCGTCCAGATCGCCGGTCAGCACGCGGGCGGCGCCGCGCAACGCGCGGAACTCCGGCCAGCCCTCAAGGTCCGGTTGGTTCTGCTGCAGCACGTCCAGCATGCCGAGCGTCTCCTGCCCGAACCCATTGGCGAAATAGAAGCGCGCAAGGTCGAGCTGCGCCTTCGGCCGCTCCGATTCCGGCGCGTTGACCACGGCCAACTGCAGATCCTGCCGTGCCTCGGTGAAATGGTCGAGGTCGCCATGCTTCCAGGCCGGCAGGTTGAACAGGCGGCGGCCCTGCATCTGAGCGGGCTGCGCCTTCGGCGGTTCCATGGCGGACGAGGCGCCGCCGGCCGGCGGGTTGACCGGAAGCGGTGCCGCGGCCAGTTGCGACGGAACCGGTTGGGGCGCGGATGCCGGGCCAGGCGGCGGCGCCGGCGCCGGCGCCGGCGCAACAGCCGGATTGCCGGCATCGGCGGCCGGCGACAGGTGCAGACCGCCCGCAGTCGTCAGTTCCACCCCTTCCTTGATCGCGCGCACCGTCACATTGTCGGAGATCGGCCGCACCACCACACCCTGATAGGACGGCATCACTTCCAGGTCGGGATACCGGTGCGGTTCGGGCACGCCCTGCCCCGGACTGGGCAGCGGGACGACCTGGATGCGGTCGCCGACGTCGGGATCGGCGAACTGCACGACGTTCGCCGCGTCCGGCGCACGCACCAGCAACCGGGCGCCCAGCAGGAAATCGGGGTCGGGTTCGACGCGGAGATCGTTGGCGCTGCCCATGTTGGCCGGGCGGGCGGAAGACAGGATGCGCCAAGTGGTGCCCTGCCGTTCCACCGTCGGCCAGACCATCGGGCCGATCTTGGTGCGGAACACCGTGCCGCCGGTTGCCGGCACCGGCTCCACCGCGCCCATCAACTCGGACCCCGGGCCGCTGAGCTTGCCGGCGCCGATCGGCATCGGCCGGTCGAACACGACGTAAAGCTGGCCCGCCCGCGGATAGACGGCGATGGAGGCCGGCCCGCCGGTGTCGAAGGTCAGCACCGGTCCCTTCGGCCCCGCCGCCGGCTGGGACTTGGCATCGGCTGGGGCTGCCGGTGCGGCCTTTGCCTCCGTCGGCGGAGTGTTGGGAGGCGCCGCAACATTCGCCACTGGTGCGGGAGCCGCGGCATTCGCCGCGGTGGCCGAGCGACCGGAGGTCGCCGACGCCGTGGTCGGCGTGTCCCTGCCGCCTTCCCTGGCCTGCCCGCCTTCGCTGCCCCGCGATCCCGACGTACCCTCGCTTTTGGGCAGGCCGGCGCGGGAGCCGGGATTGCCGACGGACAACATCACCGACTTGCCCGATGCGCTGTCGGTCACCTCGGCATCCTGCGGCACGGCGAGCGTCACGGCCAGCGCGCCGTCGGCCCGCCGATAGGCCTCCACATTCCGGATGTTGCGCAACGCCGCCTTGGAGACCGCCGACAGGTCGGCGGTGCCGCCCTTGTCGAAGGCCACCGTCACCGCGGCGCCGTCGCGCGTGACCGTGTAGCCGACCGGCGACGGCCAGTCGAAGGTCAGGCGGCTCTGGTCCGGCTGGTCAGCCCCGCGCACGCGCAGCCGACCGGCGGACGGAACCGGCCTTATGGCTTCGGCTTTGGCGGTTTCGGCTTTCGCGGGCTCTGCCTTCGCGACCTCCGCTTTGGCGGGCGTCTGCGGCGCAGCCGGCGACAGGTCGATGGCAATGGCGTTGCCGTTGCGGAAGCTTTTCAGCGAGACCGGACGCTTCAGGTCGAACGAGACCGTCTTGCCGTCCGCCTCGATCCGTCCGGCGGCCAGATAGCCGGGCAGCGCCCGGACCAAGCGGTCGAGCGGTGCATCGATGCTGTCGGTGAAGGTGACGACCAGCCGGTCGCCTTCGACCGATGCGGTATAATCGACCTTGCCCGGCCAGTCGAAGACCAGCCTGCCGAAATCCTTGTGGGTGCCGCCGCGCACCGGAACCGTGGCGGCGTCCGCGGCGAGGGGGGACAGCAGGACCGGCACGGCAAGCAGCGCCACCGCCGCGGCACAGCCGCGCAGCCAGCGCTTCCACTCCTGGGCCGTCCGGTCCGTCACCTCAATCCGCTCCTTCCTCTCGCACCACGATGTCCACCGGCAGGCGCCCGTTGCCGGCGCCCCCCACTCCATCAACCGGCATCATCACTGCCCGTGCCACCAGATCGCGGCGATAGCCGGTCTCGCGCAGCGCCGCGGACACGGCGACCGCCCGCGTCAGTGCCCGTTCCCAGGCCACGCCACCGGTCGCATCCTCGTGCTCCGCATGGCCGACCAGCTCGATCCGGTTGCCGATCCGGCCGATGACTGCGCCCAGCAGGAACAGCACCCGCCGTCCCTCTTCGGTGAAGGCGGCGCCGGTCGGATCGAACATCCGCTCGCCCGGCAGGCGGATGACGACACGGTCATCCTCGCGCCGAACCTCGACCACCGCCAGTTCCGTATTCGACCGCAGCTGGCTTCCCAGCAGGGCCGCCAGATAATGCAGGTCGATGGCCGCCCGTGCCTCCACCGCCTTTGCGTTGAAGGCGGCGCCGGGATCGGCGGGGCGGTCGGAGGGGGTGACGGCGGTCGACCGCGCGGCGGGGATCGCCTCCGCCACGCCCTTCGCCAGACGGGTCCAGCGCTCCGCCTCCGGCTCGCTCATGGAATACATCAGGACGAAGAAGGCGAGCATGAGGGAGATCAGGTCGGTGAAGCTGATCAGCCACAGCGTCTTGCGCTGGCCGCCGCGATCTTCCGCCCCTGCCATCCCGGCCTTGTTGACGACGCCCGGAATGCGGATCATTTCCGCACCTCCGTCTTCCCTGCCTTCGGGGCTTTCGCGGCTGCCCGGTCCTCGTCCCAGCGCAGGGAAAACAGCAGGCGCACGCCGCCCGGCTCCCCGCGTTCGATCCCGATGGTGACATTGCCGGCCGGCGCCCCATCCTCGACCAGCGCGCGGGCCAGAACGCCGGCACGGGCGACCGGACCCGGCGGCTGGCTGGGCGTTCCCGTCGGCCCGATGCCGAGCAGCGCGTCCAGCTCCACCCGCTCGCCCTGGCGCGACTGACGCAAGGCGTCGGCGATGCGATCGATCAGGCCCTGGCGGTCCGGCCGCAGGGTCATGGTGCCGGGAAGGAACAGGTCGTCGGCGGGCAGCCGAACCTCCAGCAACTGGCCGGGGGCGACCACCTCCACCTTGGCGACCGCCACCGCTGTGGCGAACAGGGTGCCGACATCCTCCAGCCGCTGCACGGCGAAGACCGTACCGGCGCGGGACGCCACAGGTTCGGAGCCTTCGCGCAGGCGCGGGTCGATGACGAAGCTGGGAAAGGTCCGCTCCAGCGAAGCGGCGACCGCCTTCACCTTCTGCACCGTCTGCACCGAATTGGCGTTCAGCACGATGAAGAAGACCAGAAGCAGCAGGAACAGCGACAGCAGAAGCAGGATGCTGCCGTTGTTCGGGTTGGCATGCCCGCCAATGCCGGTGCCGCCGACACGCGCCACCCGCAGCGGCGGCAGCCCGGCGCTTCCCGTTCCCGGTCCTGCACCTTGGGCCGTGTGGCCGCCGGTGGGCCTGCTGATGGGTGCGCCGGGCAGCATGGCGTCAGTCGAAGCTGGCCAGCAGACGGTCGATCTCGTCCTGGTCCATGGCGTTGCCGGGCATCTGCGGGCCGTGCAGAAGCTGCTTGTCCGCCTCTTCCTCGCTCATCGGTTCGTAATGGACGGCGGCCTCCGCCTCCTCCGCCGCCAGCTTTGCCAGCCGTGGGGCATGGTTCTGCCGCACTTCGCTGCCGAAGGCGGCGACGATCATGTCGACCTTCGATTCGATGTGCTTCAGCGTTCGCACCACCTTGCTGATGCGCTGGCCGGTAATATCCTGGAAGTTGCAGGCCTCGTAGATCTTGGTGATCTGGTCGTTCAGCTTCGCCGAGTTGTCCGCGTCCGTCTGGCCGGCGATGGCGCCGATGGCGTCGCAGGCGTCAAAGATGGCGAAGGTCGCCTTCTCGGTCGCGCCGATCACCGCGTCCAGCTCGTCCGTGGCGGTGCGGATATGTTCATCGCGGATTTCGGCCGGCTGCAGCGCCGCGATTTCCTGCTTGGCCGTCTCGATGAACTTGGCGAGGTCCACCACTTCCTTGTAGAGGCGCAGGTCGGTGGCGGAAATGTCGCCGTCCATGCTGCCCAGGATGTTGCGGACGATGTCCGTCACCTCGTCCCGCGACAGCGGCGTTGCTGCTTCCGCAAAGGCGGCGTCGAGGCGCTGTCTCAGGAGCTTCTGTTCCGTCACGGCGGATTGGGCGGAGAAGGTCATCGGGCGTGTCCAGCGAGAGGGGCAAGGCCTTGGCGGAATATGCCGGAACCACCCCGGTCCGCGCCCTCCAGCGAGCGCCCGTCGAGTGCCCTGTGCGGCGGAGGTTCGAGGCTCCGTCCGATCGTGGCGCCCAACCGTCCCAGGAACTGTCCGAGCCGGCCAAGCGTAGGGTCGTGAGGGTTAATAGCCCGTAAAGAGGACCCTGTCGCCGCTCCCATGGCACCGTCGAAGTTGCCGGCGCGCCACACTGTGGCCCGTGCGACGGTATTGGGGCAGGCTGCCGATCAGAACAGACCGGCGGCGGCCGGCGCACCAAGAAGGGCCGCCAGGACCAGCAGGGTGACGGCAATCAGCCGCTCCGCGGTCGACCAGCGTTTCCAATCCTTTCTGAAGCTTTTCAGTTCGTCGGCCATGGCAAGCCTTCCGGGTTCGGGGACTACACTGCAACGCAACGAAAATGTATCGTGTCCAGTTGACGCATGGTTAAAAACAGCTGGAAGGGCGATCATACCTTCGTACTGGCACAGAAATGCCACAGTCGCCGCTTCGAATCCGATGATCCAGGTCAAAGATCGGATAAATTTTCGTCATTTGCCATTTCACCTGCGGCGATCGCCGGAACTCCGGCGGCGTGCCACTTCCGGCAGCTTCCGATACCGGGCGGCAATGCCTAGATGATAAGCTCTAGATCAAGCCTCCGATCCGCTGTCGGATTCTCGTGGGGGCGCTGACGGGGGAAGCGGATGGCGAAGGGAACCGACCTGAAGATCGGGCTTGCGCTGGGCAGCGGCGCTGCGCGGGGTTGGGCGCACATCGGCGTCCTGCGCGCGCTGGAAGAGATCGGAATTAAGCCCGACATCATTTGCGGAACCTCCATCGGCGCCGCGGTCGGCGCTGCCTATCTGACCGACCAGATGGACGAGTTGCAGTCCTGGGCGCAGAAGATGGGCTGGCTGGGCATGCTCGGCATCATCGACCTCACCTTCCGCCGTGGCGGTCTGGTCGCCGCGGAGAAGGCGTTCGGCCGCTTCGACAACGAGCGCAGCAATGTCCTGATCGAGGATCTGCCCCTGCCCTTCGCCACCGTCGCCACCGATCTTTCGACCGGACGGGAGATGTGGCTGCGCGACGGTCCGCTGATGTCGGCGGTGCTGGCGTCGGCCGCCATGCCCGGCCTGTTCCCGGCGGTGCGGCGCGACCATCACCTGCTGGTCGACGGTGCGCTGGTCAATCCGGTACCGGTCTCGCTGTGTCGCGCCCTCGGCGCCGACGTGGTGGTGGCGGTCAATTTGAACAGCGAGCTGTCGCCGCTCGGCCGGCCGAATGGCCGCGGCAAATCGGACGCGGTCAAGGCGGTGTCGGCCAAGGTGCCGGAGCCGGTGGTTGCAGGCGGTGATGCGGGCTCCCCCGCCTTTTCGCATCTGACCAGCCAGATCTCCACCTGGCTCGGCCGCAAGCCCACCCGGCGGACCCGTTTCCTGGCCGATCAGATCGACGATGCCCAGTCCCACAAGCCGATGCCGAACGCCCTGGAGGTGATGGCGGGCTCCATCGACATCATGCAGGACCGCATCACCCGCTCGCGTTTGGCCGGCGAGCCGCCGGACGTGCTGATCGCGCCGCGGCTGGCCCATATCGGCATCCTGGAATTCGACCGCGCGGCGGAGGCTGTGGAGATCGGCCATGCCGCAGCCTCGATGCTGCGTCCGTCCATCGAACTGGCGCTGCGCCGTGCCTGACCTGTTGCGCTGGAGACCTTGCTCGTATTTCGTATAAGCGGTAGTCCGGAATCTCCCTGGACACCCCAACCGACCGCCGCGGGAACCGAGCGTCCATGAGCCAGTCAGCGCTGACCGACAGCATTTCCGCCCTGCTCGCCAGCGGGACGCCGCATTGGGGCAACAACGGCACCGTGCTGAACGGCAGTTCCGTCGGTGCCGCCGCGACCGTCACCTACAGTTTCCTGACCAGCGCGCGGCAAATCTCCAGCGCCGATTCGGCCGGATTCGCCGCCATGAACAGCGCTCAGCAGGCTGCCGTCCGGCAGGCGCTGGCGGCATGGAGCGCGGTCGCCAACATCACCTTCACCGAGATCGCCAACCCGACCGCCGCGGATGTGGCTTTCGGCACCAACCGGCAGTATGGCCAGTCGGCGGCCTATGCCTATTACCCGTCCACCGCCTCCCAGGGCGGTCAGGTCTTCCTGGCCAACGACAGCGCCACGAACACCAACCCGACGACGGGCAGCTACGGCTACATGACGATCATCCACGAGATCGGCCATGCGTTGGGCCTGAAGCATCCCGGCAACTACAATGCCGGCTCCGACGAGGGGACGGAGGGGCCGTACCTGTCCTCCGCGCAGGACAATTATGCCTACAGCATCATGTCCTACAACGACAGCGACGCACTGCCGTCGAATACCTACCTGACCGGCCCCAGCCTGTACGACATCGCAGCGATCCAGTATCTCTACGGCGCCAATATGTCGGCCGCCCCCGGCGACACCAGCTATACGCTGAACACCGGCAGCTTCATCACCCTGTGGGATCCCAACGGGCACAACAGCCTGAACGGCAGCGCCCAGACGGCGGCGCTGTCGCTGGACCTGCGCGATGGACAGTTCAGCAGCGCGGGTTCCACCACCTTCCTGGCGCTGGCCTACGGCACGAAGATGCAGCAGGCGATCGGCGGCAGCGGCAACGACAGCTTCACCGTCAACAGCCTGGGCAATGCGCTGGATGGCGGCGCCGGCACGGATACGGTGGTGTTCAGCGGCAGCCGCGCGCAATACAGCGTTCAGCAACTGGACGGCAGCCGATATATCGTCAACGGCGCCAACGGCACCGATATCCTGACCAACATCGAGTATCTGCGCTTTTCCGACAGCAGCACCGCGCTGTCGCCCGCGGCGTCGGGAAGCTTCGACACCCTGCGCTACATCGCGTCGAATGGCGACCTGATCGCCGCTTTCGGCACCGACACGGCAGCCGCGGCGCAGCATCTCGCCAACTCCGGCGTTTACGAAGGCCGCAGCCTCAGTGGGTTCGACCCCTACAACTATCTGGCAGGCTATGGCGATCTGATGTCGGCATTCGGAACCGACGCCACCGCCGCCACCAACCATTTCATCACCAACGGCTATCGCGAGGGCCGCAATTCCAGCCTGTTCGACACGCTGTCCTACGAAGCCAGCAATCCCGACCTGATCGCCGCCTTCGGCAACAACCGCGAGGCCGTGGAACTCCATTACATCCAGTTCGGCCGCTTCGAGGGACGGTCCCTCGGCAGATTCGACGCCGCCGCCTATCTGGCCGCCAACCCGGACGTCAACGCCGCCGTCGGCGGCAGCCTGTCCGGCGCCCGGCAGCATTATGTCAGCTTCGGTTATGCCGAAGGGCGGGCGCTGGCCTGACGGAAACGACCGAAGGAACCGCGTTTACTGCGCAGGCCACATCCAGGTCAGCTCGTGCTTGTTGTGGTGCAGGTGGACCACCCGGCCGCCGGGGATCGCCGCGAAGGCGCGGGCGGTCTCGTGGTCGGTCTCCGCCTGGAACTTCAGCGTGCAGATGAAGCGCTTGGCCAGCCCGCTGTCCATCCACTCCTTCACCAACCGCAGCAGACGCGTCGGGTAGCAGATCACGTCGCAGCACAGCCAGTCCACCGGGCCGACCGCCGCCGGCTTCAGGCCGAAGGCGCTTTCCTGGCGGATCTCCACACGCGGCAGGGCGGCGATGGCAGGGTCGAGCGGCGCCTTGTCGACGCTGACCACCGACGCCCCCAACTCGTGCAGCACCCAGGTCCAGCCGCCCGGACAGGCGCCGAGGTCGAGGCAACGGTCGCCCGGCCCCGGCTGCTCCCCGAACAGGGTCAGCGCCTCCCACAGCTTCAGGTAGGCGCGGTTGGGCGGCACGGTGCGGTTCTCGACAAAGGTGACCTCGCCATTGCGGAAGGGGCTGGAGCAGTGCGCGGCGGCGATGATGGTGGACTCGTCCGTCAGCGTCCAGGAGCCCAGCGGAGCCGTCGGCAGGGGCGACGGGAAGATCACCGGCTTGGCCGAGACATGCGGCAGATTCTCCTGGATCAGGGCGGCACGGCGGTGATGCCGCTGCGACCACAGCGCCCAATTGCGCTGGATGCCGCGCAGCGCCTTGGCACCGCCCTTGATCGAGGCGAACTCGATCCGCACCGGGTCGTACCAGATGTTCTGCGCCCAGGCCGCCGGCCGCGCCGGGCCGTCGACGAAGACCAGCCGGCCGTCGACCGACGCGACCTCCCCCAGTTCCGCCACCAGATCGTCGAGGAAACCGTCCGCCGCCAGATAGACCGTCTGGCCGAGCGGAGTCACCACCGCACCCGGCGAGGTCTGCGGAGCGCTTACGGAGTCGTTTTTGGGGGTGCTGTCGTCCATGCCCCACGGGCTACCGCCGCCGGCCGCCGAATGCAAGCGCAAGGATGCGGAGCGCCACTTTCGAACTGACGCGAAGGGGGTTGTGACAAAGCGTCGCGAAAGTTCTTACATGCAATTGGTTCGCAATAGCAGCATTGACAACGATTCTCAGTCTCAGCTATTGCTGGATGCAGGACACGCACCGCAACCGACCGTCGCCGAGGGCTAATGTACGTCTGCATCTGCCACGCGTTGAACGACAAGAAGGTCAAGGCCGCGCTTGATCAAGGCGCCACGACCCCGGCCTCGGTGTTCCGCCATCACAATTGCCAGGTCCAGTGCGGCAAATGCGTGCCCACCATGCGCAGCATGGCCAGCGAGCATCGCGCCGTGATGGCCCAACAGGCGGCAATCGCCGCGACGCCGGCCGCCGCCCCCTGCTGCGGTACGCCGACGATGCCCGAACCGGCCAATGCCGAAGCCATCCCAGCCTATGCCGTCGCGGCCGAGTGAATACGCGCACGAACGCTCTACCACTTCCGACTTTCCGGCCGGTTCCAGGATTAGAACCTCGCCTTTAGGCTGCGACAGATTGCGCGCCGTCTATGATTTTTGGGCGGATTGACCCTGCCCCACCAATGCGGCACAAAAGCGTCACCAAAACAAAAGAACGTCGTCAAAAAGGCGGCGTATAAAAGCGCCAACGGGCCGGATGAAACCGGCCCTGGAGGAAACGCAATCCAACCAGGAAGACTTCCTCGGCCACCGGGTTTGCCTTGTCCTTTTCAGGCCGGGGCAACCCGGCGGGATATGGATTCGGACGGACATCCCGCAACTGCTAAATCGCATTGCAAAATCGTTACGGCTTCTCCCAAAGGGGCTGTGACGACTGCGCTTCCGGTGCGTTTGCGCAGTATCGGCGTCGGGATATCCTGCCGACCGGCCGAGAGGTCAAAATCGGTTGAGGATCAAAGGAGGACACTTCATGAGCCGCCGCAACCGGCAAGCCTTCGACACGCTGAGCCGTGATCTCGTCCTGCGCGCCACCGACCGCATGGAAACCCTGCGATCCATGGTGGAGCGTGCGGACAGCGACCGGCGAGAGACGTGGGAGCGCACGCTCGACCGCCTCCGCGGCCTGAACAATCGCGCCATCGCCCGCATCGAGGCCACCCATATGGCCGACGACGACGCCTGGCCCTTCGCCCGCGCCCAAGCCGATCAGGCCATGATGGAGCTGATGCGCGCGCTGGACGAATTCGACGGCCATCTGCGCCTGCTGGCAGCATAGGGCCTTAAGAGCCCTGGAATGGAAAAGGCCCTCTCCCGTTGGAGAGGGCCTTTGTCGTTCAGGACGCCCCGAAATCCAGCCCCCAGGCCGAATAGCGTTCCGGATCGTCGACCCAGCCCTCGCGCACCTTCACGAACAGGATCAGGTGGACGCGGCGTTCCAGCATCGACGTCAACTCGGACCTGGCGGCGGAACCCAGCGCCTTGATCCGCTGGCCGCCCTTGCCCAGCACGATGGCCTTCTGGCTTTCACGCTGCACGAAGATGACCTGCGAGATCTTCACTGAACCGTCGTCGAACTCCTCCCACACCTCGGTCTCGACCGTCGCGGAATAGGGAAGCTCCTGGTGAAGCTGCAGAAACAGCTTCTCGCGGGTGATCTCCGCCGCCAGCAGGCGCATCGGCATGTCGGAGATCTGGTCTTCCGGGAAATGCCAAGGCCCTTCCGGCAAGCGGTCGGCCAGGAACTGCTTCAGATCGGCGACGCCATCCTCGGTGAAGGCCGACACCATGAAGATGTCGGAGAAGATGCCCTCCTGCCGGAAGGCGTCGGCGATGCCCAGCAGGACGTCGCGCTTCACCAGATCGATCTTGTTCAGGATCAGGATCGCCTCGCGCCCCTGCTCCTTCAGCCGGGCGACGATGCTGCGGGTGTCCTCGTCGATGGAGCGGCGCGACACGTCGTACAGCACGCCGATCACGTCGGCGTCCTCCGCCCCCTGCCAGGCAGCCGCCACCATGGCGCGGTCCAGCCGGCGCTTCGGCTTGAAGATGCCGGGGGTGTCGACGAAGATCATCTGGGCGTCGCCCTGGATGGTGATGCCGAGCACGCGGGTGCGGGTGGTCTGCACCTTCGGGCTGACGATCGACACCTTGCTGCCGATCATCGCGTTCAGCAGCGTCGACTTGCCGGCATTGGGGGCGCCGACCAGGGCGATGAAGCCGCAACGCGGATGATCCGGCATTGCCGGCAGCGGCGGCAGGACCGAGATGGGCTGCCCGCGCAGAGCGTCCTCATCGTCGAAGTCGTCGTCCTCATAGTCTTCGTCTTCGAAGTCGCCGTCTTCGGCGTCCTCGCCGCCAGCGTCCTCATGGTCGAGCGTCTCGTCGTCCATCTCGGACTCCGGGGCCATGGACTCAGGAGTCGGCTCCGTGGCTTCGGAACCGGGCGTCTCGTTCTGCATCTTGTCGATGTCGTCGCGACCGTCAGTCATCGACCTGTACTCCCACCTGGCGCAGCAATGCGCTGGCCGCCTTCTTTTCCGCAATGCGCTTCGACGAGCCGGAGCCGTTGACCGGTTCCATTCCCGCGACATGCACCGCAACCACGAACAGCGGCTCGTGCGCCGGGCCACTGCGTTCGATCAGTTCATAGCGGGGAAGCGGCTTGCCGCGTCCCTGCGCCCATTCCTGCAGCGTCGTCTTGCTGTCCAACGGCGGCGGCGTCGCCTTGTCGATCTCGCCGGCGAGCGCCTCACGGACGAAGCGCGTCACCGGCTCCAGCCCGCCGTCGAGATACATGGCGCCCAGCACCGCCTCGCAGGCGTCGCCCAGGATGGTTCGGTTCTCGCGGCCGCCGCTCTGGGCTTCCGCCGGCGACAGACGCAGATAGGCGCCCAACCCGATGGTGTCGGCGACGCGGCCCAGCGATTCCCGGCGCACCAGCGCGGCATGCCGCTTGGCCAGCGCTCCTTCGCGCTCGTTCGGGTAGCGCTCCAGCAGCCATTGTGCGACCACCAGCCCGACGACGCGGTCGCCCAGGAACTCCAGCCGCTCATAGGCGATGCCAGGCCCCTTGTGCGACTTGCGGCCGGCCCGTTCCAGCCCCATCAGGCTCGGGTGGGTGACGGCGTCGCGCAGCAGCGACGGGTTGGAAAACTCATAGCCCAGCGCACGCGCGAGGCCGGCGACGTCCGCGGACTGGACGGCGCCGTCGGTCTCGGGTTCGGAGCCGGCGCCCGCATCGGCAGGCGCCTTGGTGACGATGGACACTTACCGGACTCCGTTGAACAGGCGGCTGAAGCGCAGATCGACCGGCCAGCGCCAGATCTCGTAGAAGCGCGTGCCCTCGTCGAGCGAGAAGAACAGGAATTCGGCGCGGCCGACCATGTTCTCGATGGGAACGAAGCCGACCTGCGACGGCACGCGGCTGTCCAGCGAGTTGTCGCGGTTGTCGCCCATCATGAACAGATGGCCGGCCGGCACCTTGAACACCGGGGTGTTGTCGAGCGGACCGTTGTCCGACTCCTCGATGATGCGGTGGGTGCGGCCGTTCGGCAGAGTCTCGATGAACTGGGCGGTGCGGATGCTGCGGCCCAGCGGATCGGTGGTGACGTAATCCTCGATCCGCTCGCGCTTCACCGGCTGGCCGTTGATGTGCAGGATGCCGCCGATCATCTGGATGCTGTCGCCCGGCAGGCCGATCACCCGCTTGATGTAGTCGGTCTTGTTGTCGCGCGGCAGCTTGAACACCGCCACGTCGCCGCGTTCGGGCATGGAGCCGAAGATGCGCCCCTCGAACAGCGGCAGGCCGAAGCCGACCGTGTATTTGCTGTACCCGTAGCTGTATTTCGATACGAACAGGTAATCGCCGATCAGCAGGGTCGGGATCATCGACCCCGACGGGATGTTGAACGGTTCGAAGGCGAACGTCCGCACGCCGAAGGCGATCAGCACGGCGAAGATCACCGTCTTGACGGTCTCGGCGAACCCGGATTCCTTGGTCTTGGCGTTGGACGCCGTTTCTTTCTGAAAGGTCATTCTGGGTTCGCCGTATTTGTGGGCATTGATGACTCGGGTGGGGCGGACTCGATCGGTTCGGCGCTGATGACGACGAAGGCCTCGGCCATCGGATACTCGTCGGTCAGCGTCACATGGATGCGGGCCCGCATGCCCGGCGGCGTGATCGCCTCCAGCCGGGCCAGCGCGCCGCCGGTCAGGCGCATGGTCGGTTGGCCGGACGGCAGGTTGACCACCCCCATGTCGCGCCAGAACACCCCGTCGCGGAAGCCGGTGCCGAGCGCCTTGGAACACGCCTCCTTGGCGGCGAAGCGCTTGGCATAGGTCGAGGCGCGGGCGTTGTTCTTCGCGGCGGATCCGGCGCGGCGTTCCGACTTGGCCTGTTCGACCTCGGTGAAGATGCGGTCGATGAAGCGCTTGCCGAAACGCTCCAGCGAATTCTCGACCCGCCGGATGTCGATCAGGTCGTTGCCGATGCCGAGGATGGTGCCGGACATCATCATCGGGCAGGCGCCGCCGCGTTCCGCGCCGTGTCCATGGCCTTGCGCATGCGGGCGATCGAGTTGGTCAGCCCGACGAAAATCGCCTCGCCGATCAGGAAATGGCCGATGTTCAACTCGACGATGGTCTGGATCGCCGCCACCGGGCCAACCGTGTCATAGCTCAGGCCATGGCCGGCATGGCATTCCAGCCCGATGGCCTCGGCATGGGCGGCGGCGCGGACGATGCGCGCCAACTCCACCTCGCGCGCCGAAGCGTCATGGGCGTCGCAATAGGCGCCGGTGTGCAGTTCCACCACCGGGGCGCCGAGACGCTTGGCGGCGTCGAGCTGCGCCGGCTCCGGATCGATGAACAGGGAGACGCGGATGCCGGCGCCGCCCAACTCACCCACCGGGCGGACCAGCTGGTCGTATTGGCCGATGACGTCCAGCCCGCCTTCGGTCGTTACCTCGGTGCGCTTCTCCGGGACGAGGCAAGCAGCGTGCGGCTTGTGGCGCAGCGCGATGGCCAGCATCTCGTCCGTCGCCGCCATCTCCAGGTTCAGCGGACGGTCGATCTCGGCCATCAGCCGGTCGATGTCGCGATCCACGATGTGGCGCCGGTCCTCGCGCAGGTGGGCGGTGATCCCGTCGGCACCGGCCTCGATGGCGAGCCTCGCCGCGCGCACGGGATCGGGATGCGCCCCGCCGCGCGCGTTGCGGACGGTCGCCACATGGTCGATGTTCACGCCGAGGCGCAGGAAACGGGACATGCACGGACTCCAAAGCGCCGCCGCCCGCCGGAACGGGCGGGGGCGATTCCGTCTATATAGCGGTGCACCGGCCTTCCGTCACGCCGAACCGACCGGTGCAGCCGCGGATGACAGGGAATTTACCGTCCCCGCGCCCGCTCCACCGAATGGATGGCCGGGGTGGCGCGCAGGGCAGCCATGATGTTGGTCAGGTGCTTGGCATCCTTCACATCGATGTCGATCAGCAGCTCGAAATAATCGGTGCTGCGGTTCGTGATCTTCTGATGGATGACGTTGCCCTGATTCTTGCCGATCACCGTGAACAGCGTGCCGAGCGAGCCCTGTTCATTGGCGATGACGACGCTGATGCGGCCGACATGCTCCTCCGGTGAATCCGGGCCGGTCTCCCACGACACGTCGATCCAGCGCTCCGGCGATTCGTGGAAGCTTTCCAACGTCTCGCAGTCGATGGTGTGGATCGTCACACCCTTGCCGGTGGTGACGATGCCGACGATGCGGTCGCCCGGCAGCGGATGGCAGCAGCGCGCGTAATGCACGGCCATGCCGGGGATCAGGCCGCGGATCGGCAGTGCCGATTCCTTGCGGGTCTTCGCCTTGGGCTTCGGCGTGCTCTCCTCGACATCGCGGACGGCGGGAGCGGTCTGCGCCTTGTGGCCGGGGAAGACGGCGTGGAAGACCTCGCGCACCGAATGCAGGCCGGAGCCCACACCGGCCATCAGATCGTCCACCGTCGGCTGCTGGAAAATCTTGATGACGTTTTCCAGCGCCTTTTCGGTGAACTCGTAACCCTCCGACTTGAACTGCCGCATCAGCATGCCGCGGCCCAGTTCCATATACTGGGCGCGCTGCTGGGTGCGCAGAAACTTGCGGATGCGGGCGCGGGCCTTGCCGGTGACGACGAAGCGCTCCCAGCCCGGGACCGGAGTCTGCGCCTTGGAGGTGACGATGTCGACCTGATCGCCGTTCTGCAGCTGTGTGCGCAGCGGCAGCATGCGGCCGTTGATCTTGGCGCCGACGCAATGGTCGCCGACCTGCGAGTGGACGGCATAGGCGAAGTCGACCGGCGTTGCTCCGCGCGGCAGCGCGATCAGATCGCCCTTCGGCGTGAAGCAGAACACCTGATCCTGGAACAGCTCCAGCTTGGTGTGTTCCAGGAACTCTTCCGGCTTCTGCGCGTGCTCCAGGATGTCCAGCAGCTCGCGCAGCCAGCGGTATTCGCCGCCGGTCGGGCGCGGCTGGTGGTCCTGCTTGTAGGCCCAGTGGGCGGCGACGCCCAACTCGGCGATCTCGTGCATGTCCTGGGTGCGGATCTGCACCTCGATCCGGTTGCGGCCGGGACCGATCACGCCGGTGTGCAGGCTGCGGTAGCCGTTGGGCTTGGGCGTGGAGATGTAATCCTTGAAGCGCCCCGGCACGACCGGGTAATGCGCGTGCACGATGCCCAGCGCCTGATAGCATTCGCCGACCGTGCCGACCGTGATGCGGAAGGCCATGATGTCGGACAGCTGCTCGAAACTGACATTCTTGCGCTGCAGCTTGCGCCAGATCGAATAGGCCGATTTCTCACGGCCGGTCACCGACACGTCGGGCAGCCCTTCGGACGCCAGCAGCTCGCGCAACTCGGTGATGATGGTCTGGACGCGGTTCTCGCCCTCGCTGCGCAGGCGGGCCAGCTGGGCCAGGATGCTGTCGCGCGCGTCGGGGTTCAGTTCGGCGAAGGCAAGATCGTCCAGCTCGTCCTTGATCTTGTGCATGCCGATGCGTTCGGCCAAGGGCGAGTAGATTTCGATGGTTTCGCGGGCGATGCGGCGGCGCTTTTCCGGCTTCTTCAGGTGGAACAGCGTGCGCATGTTGTGAAGCCGGTCGGCCAGCTTCACCAGCAGGACGCGGATGTCCTCAGACATCGCAATCACCAGCTTGCGGAAATTCTCCGCCTGCTTGGCCTGTTCGCTGTTCAGCTCCAGCCGCGACAGCTTGGTCACGCCGTCGACCAGCCGGGCGATCTCCTTGCCGAACACCCGCTCGATGTCCTCGAGCGTGGCGACCGTGTCCTCGACCGTGTCGTGAAGCAGCGCCGTGGCGATGGTGCCGGCGTCCAGCTTCATCTGGGTGAGGATGCCCGCGACCTCCAGCGGATGGAGGAAGTAGGGATCGCCCGACGCGCGCGTCTGCGATCCGTGCGCCTTCATCGAGAAGACATAGGCGCGGTTGAGCAGATCCTCGTCGGCCGAGGGATCATACGCCTTGACGCGCTCGACAAGCTCGTATTGCCGGATCATGCGGCCCGACCCGGCGCGCGCGGCGCCTCAAATGTGTGCGTGGTGGTCCTGAGCGAACCGAAAGGGAGCCGGATGCTCCCCACCCCATTCTTCGGCGAGGGGGCGTCGAGCCCCCTCCGTGTTCTGCGGTCGTTGTCCAGAATCAGAGGTCTCCGTCGGGATCCTCGGTCATGGCGAAACCAGCGCCCGGCTCGGCATCCATGTCTGCGGCGATGTCGTCCTCTTCGCCCAGCTCCTCGCCGTCGCTCTCGCTCATGCCGTCTTCGTCGCCCAGCGAGGCGTTGCCGCGCGCAGCCCAGTCATTCTCGCCGGCCATCAGCTCGACGATCTCTTCCTCCGGCTCGTCCGGCTCGACATGCTTCTGATGGCCCTTGATCAGGGCGTTCTTCAGATAATCAAGCGACACCGTCTCGTCCGCGATCTCGCGGAGCGCCACGACCGGGTTCTTGTCGTTGTCGCGGTCGATCGACAGCGGAGCGCCGCTCGCGACCTCGCGGGCGCGCTGGGCAGCCATCATGACCAGCTCGAAACGGTTCGGAACCTTCAGGACGCAATCTTCAACGGTAACGCGGGCCATGCCAGACGAACTCCGGAGTCATAGGAGGCTCTAGACTATATGGATGTGGCCCGATAGGTGCAAGCGCGAACGACAGCGTTGCTGCATTGCGTCAGGCAGAGAGGCCCAGGAAAAAGGAATCACCCATAAAGTCTAGCGCATCCGATATGGATCATGCCGTTTCCGGACACTTTATTCCGACCGTAGGGCAATAGGTATATGGTTTACCATTGGCTCCGAGCACAGCGCGGCAATCAGTCGGAACCGCCCTGTTGGACGTCGGACTTTTTGCTGGACACGCGATTGAGGACCCCAACGGGGTGCCTGCCTGCTCTATCAGTTGACTACGCATTCCAAAATTCGTTACATCGATAACCTGCTTTTGAAGCGCGTCCATGATTACTTCACGCCGTGCTCGAAGCCAGTTTCCCACACGACGGTGCCAAAACCCCATTCCGCCAACAGCCAGAAGCTGAAGCACAAAAAAAGTAAACGACATATCAATAAACCATGTCGTGGTAGCGAAACCAAAGAATCTCGGCCACATCGTTGAACATACAAGAATAAAGAATGCGGCAGCAGCAAGAGAACCGACCGTTTTTATGATTACCTTATCAAGTCGTTGGTTAAGCAACCTTAATCTGGAGAGCATTTTTGGATGCTGTATCCCTTTGACTCCTGAGACATAGCAAAGAGTGCGCATATCTTGCCGCATCCCAAGAGAGTTCGGGCCTATGTAGCTACCTTCCTCCACGTAACCGCAAGCCACCAGTCGATCGAAAGTCTCTTGCCGAAACTCAGAAATTTGTTTTCCGATAGGATCATGGATCTCTAATCGATCTATCCCAAGAAAAGCCAATAAAACTGCTGTAGACAACGCACCCAGATGCAGAACGCCCTCGACATGAACATTGCTATGAAGTATTTCAACAACTTCTAACGCAATATTGTGAGCCATGCCAGAATCTGTAAATTCAACCATTTCAAAAGCCCTACTTTTTATCTAACACCGCAATCCTAAGCCATGCAGGGAACGGAAACCGATGATTCCCAAAGCTCGTTGAATCTTTCTACAAGAGACCCGGAAATTTGCACGTCTCCAAACTGCGCTATTGCCTCAGTCTTGGTCCGATCCCCTTCCATTCGATAGGATTTTCCGTCAGAAACCGCAAAATGATATGTGTATAAACTTTGACGTTCTTCAGGAACGAATCTTACATCAAAGCAGCCCTGCCCAGCTACGTCAGATATACCTAAAATCATAGGGTGGTCGTTTATGGAAAACTCTTCAAATCTTTCTACGAGCACTCTTACACGCCCTCCTTTAATTAGGAAATCACGGCAAGCGCTAATCACTTCACTTTTCCCGTAAACGTCCTGATTCAAACATCCAGTCAATATATCAACTTCTTTTTCTGACTCTCTAAACAGTATCTCTATTATGATTGCCGCATGCCCTACGCTTCTGTTGAACACGGGCAAAGAAGCTCTCCCACTCCTGCCATATTCAGCATAGGATTGAACCTGCTCACGATAACGATCCATTTCTCCCCCCAATTCTTCAAGCCGCTCGGTTACAGACTTTCAACATGGACGATTAAGCGACTTTACAAACTTCAGCGTATACTACAGAAAATCGCGCAGGCAGATATCTAGCCACCCCGCGCTCCGGATTGTACCCAGCCTTATTGAAACCACATAGCCGTCTTCCGGCAAGCGTTAGTTCTAAACTGGACGCCTTCAATAGGATGAGGCCAAGGCGACTGCCGCGTTTGATGACCACGATACGCTCCAGCAGCAACTCTATACATACCGTACCAATGTGTGATTCTTATCAGAAAAGTGATGCAGATTCGATGGATCTTTGCTGGCATTCCTCATAAGACATTGATTACACACAAGCTTTATAGCGGATAGAATCCCGACCAGATGGTGGTCACTTCATGCATGCCACCTGAAGATCATGAGAAAGCTGGACGCAATGGCCCAACCTAAATCAAGTGTGGCAAAACGCCGCATTTCCCTGAATGCCACGGCTTGTCTGTTGAGAGCAATTCTCATGCCCCGTCATTACACTCCGAATCTGTAGAAAATACGGTATCATAGGTCATTAGTCATCGCTCAATTCAGGAAGCTTCTCCGTGATACCCGGCTGCCGCTCCTAGTAAACCTAACAATGCAGAGCCCATACCCACCGCGATGATCATCACTTGCCGTCCGGTGCGAAACGCCTTATCTTGTTAACGACAAAACATGAATGCGCCTAGTTTCAAACAGGTAGAACTTTTGGAGAAGGATTATAGCCTTGGATCGGAATTCGACTTTGCCGCGCGATGTCAGCAAGTTGTTTTACAAGGAAGAGCGTCTCGCACTGTTCATTGACGGCGCCAACCTCTACGCCGCAGCACGTTCATTAGGCTTTGACATTGATTACAAAAGGTTGCGTGACGGCTTCGCCGGGGAGGGCCGACTCGTGCGCGCCTTCTATTACACCGCCCTGGTCGAGGATCAGGAGTATTCGCCGATCCGTCCGCTGGTAGACTGGCTCGACTACAACGGCTACACCATGGTGACCAAGCCGACCAAGGAATTCACCGACGCATCGGGCCGGCGCAAGATCAAGGGCAACATGGATATCGAGCTGGCCATCGACGTGATGGAGATGGCCGACCATGTCGATCACATCCTGCTGTTCTCCGGCGACGGCGACTTCCGCCGGCTGGTGGAGGCGGTGCAGCGCAAGGGCGTGCGCTTCAGCGTCGTCAGCACCGTCCGCTCGCAGCCGCCGATGGTCGCAGACGAACTGCGCAGGCAGGCCGACAACTTTATCGAACTCCAGGAACTGGCGCCCTTCATCGCCCGCACCCACCATCACCGCGAGCAGGCGCCGTCCCACCATGACCAACAGGGTGGGCCGACGATGTACGATCCCGACGACCGGGGCTGATCGCACCGGAAGGATGTCCATGAGAAAAGGAGCGCACGAGCGCTCCTTTTTCATTTGCGGCAGAGATTTGTACGGCAGTACCGCGCTTAAGAAGCGCTGCCTCGCCGCCGGTTCCGCGCCATCCGATCGGCCGTCTTCAGCGCCGCGATCAGGCTGGTCGCGTTGGCGGCGCCCGTGCCGGCGATGTCCAGCGCGGTCCCGTGGTCGGGCGAGGTGCGAACGAAGGGCAGGCCCAGCGTGATGTTCACGCCGCCGTCGAAATCCACCGTCTTCACCGGGATCAGCGCCTGATCGTGGTACATGCACAGCGCTGCGTCATAACCGCGGCGGGCGGCGGCGTGGAACATGGTGTCGGGCGGACGCGGGCCGGAGACGTCGATGCCGTCCGCGCGCAGGATGGCGACGGCCGGCTCGATGATGTCGATCTCCTCTCGCCCCATCGCCCCACCCTCGCCCGCGTGGGGGTTTAGTCCGGCGACGGCCAGCCTCGGCCGCCCGATGCCGAAGTCACGCGCCAGGGACGCCGCGGTGACGCGGCCGGCATGGACGATGGCTGCGGTGGTCAGCGAATTCACGGCCTCGCGCACCGACACATGGATGGTCACCGGCACCACCCGCAGGTCGGCCGCCGCCAGCATCATGATCGGCTCGTCGGCCAGCCCGGCCAGATGCGCCAGATACTCGGTGTGGCCGGGATGGCGGAAGCCGGCGGCGTAAAGCGCGGATTTCTGGATCGGGTTGGTGACCACGGCCGCAGCCTGCCCCGCCTGCACCAGGGTGACCGCCCGGTCGATGCTGGCGATCACCGCCGCACCGTTGGCCGGGTCGGGCTTGCCGGCGACGACGGTGGTGCCGAGCCCCACCGGCAGGACCGGCAGCGCGCGGCCGAACAGCGCCACAGCCTCGTCCGGCGACGACACGGCCTGCACCGGAACCGCCAATCCGAGCTTGGCGGCCAGCGCCGCCAGCCGCGCGGGATCGTCCAGAACGACGAAGGGCGGCAGGGCGGCCTCATTCCGGGATGCCCAGGCCTTCAGCGTGATGTCCCCGCCGATGCCCGCCGGCTCTCCCATGGTGAGGGCCAGCGGCAGGTTATCCGGCGGGGCGGCGGTCACAGGCGCGTCTCGATGAAGGCGGTGCGGCGCAGGTCGCGGAGGTAGCGGCGCGACAGCAGCTCCGCCCGTTCGGCGATCAGCTCACGCTCGATCTCGTCGCGGCCCGGCAGCTTGGCCTCCTTGATCGGCGTGGGAGCCGGCGGCGGCGGCGGAGCGGGCTGGGCTTGCGGCGGCGGCTGGATCATCGGCACGTCGCGCTTGCAGACGATCAGGATCACCGCGGCGGCCTGGCTCATCAGCACGGGGCTGGCCTGCCCCAGCGGGATACCCAGCGCCAGGTTCTGCAGGCCCGGCGCCATGTCCTTGACCCGCATGGTGCCCATGTCGCCCGATTCCGGCATCCCGGTTTCCTTGGCGCGCGCCTGGAAGTCGGAGCAGCTCTTGATCGACTTTCGCAGCTTCTCGGCCTGTTCCTTGACGGCCTTGGCCTGCTCCTTGGACTCGATCGGGATGATGATCTGCTTCATGTTGACGGTGGCCTTGGCCACGTCGGGCCGCGGCTGCGGACGGGGCGCCGGCGGCTGGGCGACCGGCATCGGAACCTCGCCGCCGCTGCTGCCGAAGGGCCGTTGGCCGCGCACCAGCAGGATATGATAACCGGTGGCGGTGCGGATCGGCGCTGACAACTGCCCGCCGCGCATCCCGGCCAGCGCCTTGTCCACCTCGGGCGACAGTTCACCGCTGCGCACCCAGCCGAGATCGCCGCCCGACGCGGCGCCGGCCGACTGCGAGAACTGGCGGGCCAGCGCGGCGAAATTGCCACCACGCTTCACCTCTTCGACCAGACGCTCGGCATTGCGGCGGACCTCGTCGTCCTGGTCGGGGCTGTCCACCGCCAGGAAGATCTCGGCGACCAGATACTCGGGCTTGCCGATGTTGGCCTTCAGCCGCTCCATCGCCGCGTCGATCTCGTCCTCGCCGACGACGACCTCCTGGCGGATGCGGCGCTGCATCACCTTCTGCCAGGCGAGGAGCGCCCTGATCTGATCCTTCAGGGTGGAGACCGGGACATTCTGCCGCTTCAGCGTTTCCTGAAGCTGCTGGCCGTTCATCCGATTCTGCTCGGCGATGCGCTTGATGGCGTCCTCGATCTCGGAGGCGGAGACCGTGATGCCCAGGCGCTTGGCCTCCTGCATCTGCAGCCGTTCGTCGATCAGCAGGCGCATCACCTGCGGGGTCAGGCGCTTGATCGTCTCCGGATTGCCGGCGGCCCCGGCGTTCAGCAGAGCCATGCGGATGCGGGCGTTGACGTCCGAAACCGAGACGACCTCGTCATTCACCACGGCGGCGATGCCTTCGGACCCCGGTGCCCGCGCCACCTGCGTGCCCTGATCGGACGGCCGGGGGGCCGCCGCGCCGGCGGCGGCCTTGACGGACTGCGCCGCGGCGGGCAGGGCCAGAAGCGCGCAGGCGGTCGCCACGGCGACGGTGGTCCGGACGGCTCGCAAACTCGACATGCTGCTCAAGCTCCAAAAACGGGTCGCCCGTTATTACGGTGGGGCCGGTGCCCCATGCAAACGGAATCGGACCCGGCAAACCAGTGCAAAACCAAACGGGCGGAATTATGACCGAAGGCGATAACCGGCCGCTTTGCGGCGAATGGCCCCACCCCACCCGGCCGGCCTGCCGGCGTCAGCTGTCCTCAAGATGTCAGCCGTCCTCCAGATGAAGCAGAGCGGCGGTGCCCAGCAACAGGCTGATGCCGGCGGGACTCCAGGCTGCCATCACGATGGGGATCGTCTCCGACATGCCGAAGGTGCGAACCACGTCGGTCATCACGAACAGCACGAATCCGGTCAGCACGCCGCCGGTGACCATCGCCATGGTTCCGCCACGCCGCGGCAGCCGCAAGGAGAAGGCGGCGGCGAACAGCACCATCGCCAGGAACAGGAAGGGCTGGGCCAGCAGCGACTGGTAATGCAGCCGGTGCCGCACGGCGGGGAAGCCGGTGGTCTCCAGCGTGTGGATGAAGCGCGGCAGTTCCCAGAAGGAAATCGTCTCCGGCGGGGCGAAGCTCTCCTCGATGGTGGCCATGTCCAGTTCGGTCGGAATCGTATAGCTGTCGAGCTTCTCCGGATCCTTTTTGGCCCGGTTCAGAACCGCGTCCTGCAGTTCCCACTTGCGGTCCTTCAACTCGGCGCTGGGCGCGTCGACACGACCCAGATAGTTCTGGTCGGCATCGAACAGGAAGACGATGACGTTCGACAGTTCGAAGGTCACCGGGTTCACCAACTCCGCATGAATGAAGAACTGTTCCTTCTCGTTGGTCTGGCGCAGCCACAAGCCGGAGCGCGAAATGTTCAGCGTGCTCGACTGCAGTTTCAGATAGCGGTCCTGCAACTGCTCGTACTTGGCGATGAACACGGCGCCGACCGGATTGATCAGCGTCACCTTCACCACGCCGATGGCGGCGGCGGCGAACATCACCGGCATCAGGAATTGCCAGGCGGAGACGCCGACGGCACGGGCGACCACCAGCTCGGCGCTTCGCGTCAGCCGCCAGAAGGTGAACATGCCCGCGAACAGGATGACGAAGGGGAAGATCTGCTGGCCGATCTCCGGCAGTTTCAGCAGGGCCATCTCCACGACCAGCCCAAAGGTCACGTGCGGTTTGGTGCCGGCGCGGCGCAGCAGTTCCACCGTGTCCAGCAGCAGCACGATGGCGAGCAGGATCACCATCAGCAGGCAGAACCAGACGATGAACTGCCGCCCGATGTAACGGGAAAGCGTAGGCGAGGAATACATGCGGTGTCCGGTCTCCGGAGCCCCGCCCGCGGCGCCGCCATGGCGCTTGAGGCGGACTGGCGCGGTCCCGCCCGATGGACTCGGTGCGGGCCCCCGCCGGAACAGTTCCGGCTGTTTACCCCTGTTGCGTCGCGATGACAACCGGGCCGGGGGCAGGCCTCCCTCCCGCCAATCGCGCGGCCCTATCGTTGGCGACGCATTCCTGCCTCTTTTTACGGCTGGACTTCCTGCATCCGCACCCCAAACTGTTGGTATACAGGCTGCACGGGAGGGTCGGTCGATGACGGACACCACGGTCGCAATCCGCCGGGCACACGCGTCGGACGCCGACGGCATGGCCCGTGTGCATGTGCAGAGCTGGCGGTCGACTTATCCGGGCCTGATCCCGGCGCAGTTCCTGGTCAACCTGTCCGAGCCGGCCGCCGCCCAGCGCTGGGCAGCCATCGCCGAGACGCGCGGCCCCGGCCAAGGCGCCTTCGTCGCCATGGATGTCACCGGCGGGATCGCCGCACCCGGCACCATCGTCGGAATCGCCTCCTTCGGCACGCGGCGGGTCGCGGTGCAGGGCCATGCGGGGGAATTCCACGCGCTCTATCTGCTTGACGATGCAAAGGGTTACGGCATCGGACGGCGGCTGATGGCGGCGATGGCCGACCGTTTCCTGGCGGCCGGCGTCCGGTCGGCCGCGGTGTGGTGCCTGCGCGACAACCCGTCGCGCTGGTTCTACGAACGGTTGGGCGGCATCAAGGTGGCGGAACGGCCGATCCGCTTCGCCAGCACCGATTTGGTGGAGATCGCCTATGGCTGGCGCGACCTGACGCCGCTTGCACGCTTGTCGGCGGGGCCGGAGGTGCGGTAGTGAGGGGACTTGAGTCCCCACGCATCAGGATTCGCCGATGTCCAGCGCCGCTTCCCTTTCCGCCGAACGCGTCCTCATTCTCGATTTCGGGTCGCAGGTGACCCAGCTCATCGCCCGCCGCGTGCGCGAGAGCGGGGTCTATTGCGAAATCCATCCCTTCGGCATGAGCGACGAGCGTATCCGCGAGTATGACCCGAAGGCGATCATCCTGTCGGGCAGCCCGGCCTCCGTCACCGAGGCGAACGGCCCGCGCGCGCCGCAGGCGGTGTTCGACCTGAAGGTCCCGGTGCTCGGCATCTGCTATGGCCAGCAGACGATGTGCCAGCAGTTGGGCGGCAACGTCTCCGGCTCCGACCACCGCGAATTCGGCCGCGCCTTCATCGAGATCAAGGAACCCTGCGCCCTGTTCGACGGGCTGTGGGAGGTCGGGTCGAAGGAACAGGTGTGGATGAGCCACGGCGACCGCGTCACCGCGCTGCCGGACGGCTTCCGCGCCGTGGCGGTCAGCGACGGCGCGCCCTTCGCCGCCATCGCCAATGACCAGCGCCGCATGTATGGCGTGCAGTTCCACCCGGAGGTGGTCCATACCCCGCACGGCGCGCAGCTGCTGGCGAACTTCGTCCACCGGGTCGCCGGCATCAAGGGCGACTGGACCATGGCCGCCTTCAAGCAGCAGGCGATCGAGAAGATCCGCGCCCAGGTCGGCAAGGGCAAGGTGATCTGCGGCCTGTCGGGCGGCGTCGATTCGTCGGTCGCGGCCGTGCTGATCCACGAGGCCATCGGCGACCAGCTGACCTGCATCTTCGTCGACACCGGCCTGATGCGCGCCGGCGAGTCGGAAGAGGTCGTGCGGCTGTTCCGCGACCACTACAACATCCCGCTGGTCCACCGCGAGGCGTCGGACCTGTTCCTGGGCAAGCTGGCCGGCGTCACCGATCCGGAGCAGAAGCGCAAGATCATCGGCGGCCTGTTCATCGACGTCTTCGACGAGGAGAGCGCCAAGGTCGGCGGTGCGGAATTCCTGGCCCAGGGCACCCTCTACCCCGACGTGATCGAGAGCGTGTCCTTCACCGGCGGCCCGTCGGTCACCATCAAGTCGCACCACAATGTCGGCGGCCTGCCGGAGCGGATGAAGCTGAAGCTGGTCGAGCCGCTGCGTGAGCTGTTCAAGGACGAGGTCCGCGCTCTGGGCCGCGAACTCGGCCTGCCGCCGGCCTTCATCGGCCGCCACCCCTTCCCCGGCCCGGGCCTCGCCATCCGCGTTCCCGGCGAGATCACCCCGGAGAAGCTGGAGATCCTGCGCAAGGCCGACACGATCTATCTGGAGGAAATCCGCAACGCCGGCCTCTACGACGCGATCTGGCAGGCCTTCGCCGTTCTGCTGCCGGTCCGCACCGTCGGCGTGATGGGCGACGGCCGCACCTACGACCATGTGCTGGCCCTGCGCGCGGTGACCTCTACCGACGGCATGACCGCCGACTGGTACCCCTTCCCCCACGACTTCCTGGCGCGCGTGTCCAACCGCATCGTCAACGAGGTGCGCGGCGTCAACCGCGTGGTCTACGACATCACGTCGAAGCCGCCCGGCACCATCGAGTGGGAATGAGGCGGGCGGAAGGTTCTGCCGATGAAAGACGAAGGGGCGGGAAACCGCCCCTTTTCTTTTGTCCGTTCAGTTGCCGCTCAAAACAGAGACTCGACCGTCTGCGTCCTGGGACTGCGCCGCTTGCCCCGCATCGGCTTGGGGGTGGCCGGCAGAAGGCCCTCCCTCTGGGCGCACAGGTCGTGCCAGACATGGCCCGGACGCTCCGGCGTCCAATACATGGGTTCGCCAAGCAGCACCTCTTCACCGCAACAGCTGCAGGGAGGGTATGGGCTGGATGTGTGTTTGGACCGGTCCATCTCACCGTTATGCCAGTGGCGAGGCGATCCGTAAGTGATGCGGATCAAATCCGACCGCAAGGGCGCAAAAAATATCGCTCAGCTCACGCTGAAAAGACGGCGGCCGGCCCTGTTCTCCAGATATGGGGAAAATGTCCGGCCGCCTTCTTGTATTACCGTGCGTCAGCCAGCGCGACGCAGGCGCGGTCGCGGCCGGCGAGGCTGCCGCAGCCATCGGCGCGTTGGGAAACGAAGCGCATCACCACGCGCTCTCCCTTGCCGACCGACTGTGGCGGAAGCAGCGCTTCGGCGACCTGGGTGGTGAATTGCGGGCTGACCCGATGCGTGGTCGGCGCCGGCGCCTGGTCGAGGCTGGCGACCTGGACCGGTTTGGCCGCCGGCAGCACCGGTGCGGGCAGCGACGCGACCGCGACGGGGGCCGGCTCGGCGAGTTTCGGCTCGGCCGGGCGCGGCTCCATTCGGCGCGGCTCGACCGCACGGGATTCTGGCGCACGGGAGCCCGGCTCGACGGACGCGACCACGACCGGCGCCGGCTCGGACCGCTGCGGCGGGGCGGCAGGCTTGCCGCCGTGCGGCTTGGGCGCGTCGTCCGGAACGACCGCGACCTCGATGGCCGAGGCACCGGCGGCCTGCGACGGCTCGCGCGGCCCGACGCCACGCAGCACCGGGGTCAGGGCCGCCAGATACAACTTCGTCTCGCGCGGCAGCCGCTGCTTGCCGGCCAGATGTTGGGCGTAGCAGGCCGGGCCGCAATTGTAGGCGGCCAGGAAACCGGGAGCGCCGAACAGGTCGTACATCTCGCGCAGGTACGCGGTGCCGGCCATGATGTTGTCGTGGGGGTCGGACGGGTCGGGACCGAGACCATATTGCGTCCGCATCAGCTCATAGGTGCCGGGCATCACCTGCATCAGCCCGAGGGCGCCGGCGGAGCTGGTCAGAACCTTGCCGCTGTTGGTGGTCGCACGGCCATTGCTCTCCCGCATCATCACCGCGCGGATCCATTTTTCCGGCATGTCGTATTTCTGGGAAGCCTCGCGGATCAGCGGGACCCAGCGCGACAGCGGATCGTTCGGGTCCGGGACATAAGCGGCTTCGACCGGCGGGGCCGTCTGCACCTGCGGCGCTTCGGAGGCGCAGCCGGCCAGACCGAGGGCGAGGCACAGCATTGCACCGGCGGCGTTGATCGTCGCGAGGTTTCGTATGACCACGAGTGAATTTCCGTGCTGTTGGCGCGGGCGGGACAAGAGTTGGATCGCTTTTCAATGTATAGGCCACGCCTGTCAAGCGACATCACGGCCATTTACCGAATCCTGTCCCGAAGATGCCTCAAAGTTGCCCGATTTATCCCTTGTAACGAAGTCGACAATTAGGATTTTTGGCAAATGCTGGTATGCCAATCTTCGCTGCCCATCTGGATAGGACCACCCCATCACCCAGTCCCATCAATGGCGCGACAACGAGAACCTTGACGGAACATCGCCGCCACCCCTAATGGAAGGCGCCGGCCAAGCCCTCAACCGACGCCGTCCCAGTCGAATGTCTTGATCGCATGCCTTGATCGTACCTCTTGATGGCCCTGCGCCGGCCGAACTGGATCGACCATCATGACCGCCCCGCAACGGACCTTCACACCGGCTCCCCAGCCTTTGCAGCCCCAGCGGCCTTCGCCGCAGGGCGATGCACCGCCCCCGCCCCGTCCGCGGCGGCGGTTCGGCAGGCTGTTGCTGGTCCTGCTGGTCCTGATTGCGGCCGGCGGCGGGGTTGCCCTGTGGCGTGCCCGCAGCCCGGCGGCACCGCCCCCCGCTGCGGCCATTCCGGCGGCGGAACGGCCGGTGGAACTGACGGCGCTGGAAGTCACGGCGGTCGTACCGCGCGCACTGACGGAAACCGTGCGCCTCAGCGGCTCCGTTTCCCCGATGGAGCAGTCGGCGGTGAAGGCGGAAGTGGCTGCGAGGTTGGCCGAGGTGCTGGTGCGCGAGGGGCAGGCTGTGCGCCGCGGCGACGTGCTGGCCCGCTTCGACACGGTCGAACTGACGGCCCGCCTGAACGAGAAGCAGGCCAATCTGGAAGGCGCCCGCGCCCAGATGGTGCTGGCCGAAAAGACATTGGCCAAGAATCGCACGCTGAACCGCAGCAACATCGTTTCCGACACCAGCCTGGATCAGGCCGAAAGCAGCTTCGGCTTCCAGCGCGCGCAGGTCGATGCGCTGGCCGCCCAGGTGGAACTGGCGCGCAAGGCCCTGCGCGACGCCGTGGTCGTCAGCCCCATCGACGGCATGGTCGCCACCCGCTCGGTCAATCCGGGGGAGAATCTGGCGGTGAACGCCGCCATGTTCACCATCGTCGACCTGTCGCGGGTGGAGGTCGAGGCGACCGTCCCGGCGGAGCAGGTGGCGCGGCTCGCCGTCGGCCAGACCGCGACACTGCGGGTGGAAGGATTCGGCGAGCGGGAGTTCGCCGGCCGCCTCGCCCGCATCAATCCGATGGCGCGGGCGGGATCGCGCGCCATTCCCGTCTATGTGACGATCGACAACAAGGACGGCGCGCTGCGCGGCGGCATGTTCGCCAGCGGCGAGGTTCTGGTGGCGCAGGCATCGGGCGCCATCGCCGTGCCGCCGTTCGCCGTCCGCCATGACGAGCGGGGCGACTTCGTTCTGATCATCGCCGATGGCCGCACCGAACGCCGGCCGGTCACGCGGGTGGCGTCGTGGGCGCGGGGCGATCTGGTGCAGGTGGAAGGGCTGGCGCCGGGCGACCGCGTCGTCACCGGCAACCTGCCCGGCCTGACCGCCGGCCGCCCCGTCACGGTTGCCGGCGCCTGATCCGGAGCAACCGCCATGCCGATCACCCGCATCAGCGTCGACAACCCGGTCTTCGCCACCATGATGATGGTGGCGCTGATGGTGCTCGGCCTCTTCTCCTACAACCGGCTGGGCGTCGACCTGTTTCCCGACGTCGATTTCCCGGTGGTGGTGGTCAGCACCAGCTATCCCGGCGCCAGCCCGGAGACGGTGGAGACCGACATCACCCGACCGGTCGAGGATGCGATCAACACCATTGCCGGCATCAAGACGCTGACCTCGCGCTCCTATGAAGGCCAGTCGGTGGTGATCGCCGAGTTCGACCTGAAGACCTCCTCGGTCCAGGCGTTGCAGGACGTGCGCGAGAAGGTCTCGGCCATCCGCGCGACCTTCCGCGACGAGGTGAAGGACCCGCAGATCACCCGCTTCAACCCGGATGACCAGCCGATCCTGTCCATCGCGGTCACCTCCGACCTGCGCAGTCTGCGCGACCTCACCACGCTCACCGACCAGATCATCCTGAAGCGGCTGCAGAATGTCCGCGGCGTCGGCAAGGCGACCATCGCCGGCGGGGTGAAGCGCCAGATCCTGGTCCGCCTGAAGCGGGAAAAGCTGGAGGCGCTGAACGTCGGCGTCGACGAGGTGATCGCCACCGTCACCGGCGAGAACCAGGACGTGCCCGCCGGCACCGTCACCGGCCAGGGGCGGGAACGCGTGGTCCAGGTCGAGGGGCGCGTCCGCAACCCGCGCGATCTGCTGGACCTGATCGTCGCCCGCCGCGGCAACAGCCCGGTGCGGCTGGGTCAGGTCGCCGAGGTGATCGACGGGCAGGAGGAGCAGGACTCCGCAGCCTTGCTGAACGGCAACCCGGCGCTGGCCGTCGACGTGGTGAAGGTCCAGGGCGCCAACACGGTGGAGGTTGCGCGCGGCCTGCATGCGGCGATCGAGGATCTTCGCACCAACGGCTCCCTGCCGCCGGACGTGACGCTGGCGGTGGTGCGCGACAGCTCCCGCGGCATCACCAACTCGCTCAGCAACGTGCAGAAGACGCTGGTCGAGGGCGGTATCCTGACCATCCTGATCGTCATGGTCTTCCTCGGGTCCTGGCGCAGCACGGTCATCACCGCCCTGACCCTGCCGGTCGCCGTGCTCGGCACCTTCGGCATGCTGGCGGCGATGGGCTTCACGCTGAACATGATGACGCTGATGGCGCTGTCGCTCGCCATCGGCATCCTGATCGACGACGCCATCGTCGTGCGCGAGAACATCATGCGCCACCTCGCCCGCGGCCAGGGCCACCGGCAGGCGGCACTCGACGGCACGGCGGAGATCGGGCTGGCGGTTCTGGCGACGACGCTGACCATCGTCGCGGTGTTCCTGCCGGTCGCCTTCATGGGCGGCATCATCGGCCGCTTCTTCCTGCAATTCGGCATCACCGTCTCGGCGGCGGTGCTGATCTCTCTGTTCGTGTCCTTCACGCTCGATCCCATGCTGTCCAGCCTCTGGTACGACCCGGCAGCGCACGGCAAACACGGCCGCTCCATCTTCGGTCGCTTTGCCGCCGCGTTCGAGCGGGGGTTCGAGTCCGTCTCCCACGGCTATGGCCGGCTGCTGCGCTGGGGCCTGCGGCGGCGCTGGCTGGTGGCGGTCGCGGCGCTGGCGATCTTCTTCGGCAGCTTTCTGCTGGTCCCGCATATCGGCGTCGAGTTCGTGCCCGCCGCCGACCTGGGCGAGCAGATCGTCGAGGTGGAAACCCCCGTCGGCTCGTCGCTGGCCGCGACCACCGCCAAGACCAAACAGGTCGAGGCCGCGATCCGCGAGTTCCCGGAAATCGCCTATACTTACAGCACCGTGAACACCGGCGTGTCGATCGGCCACAACCGCGGCAGCATCTATCTGCGCTACGTCCCCATCGACCAGCGCAAGCGCTCACCGAACGACCTTGCGCCGCTGCTGCGCCAACGGCTGTCGGCGATCCCCGGCGTGACCATGGGCATCGCCATCCCCGGCGTCGGCGGCGTGCAGAAGCAGATCCAGGTGTCGGTGCAGGGCCGCGACATCGCCGAGTTGGACCGGCTGTCGCAGAAGGTCGTCGGCGCCATGCGCGCCATCCCCGGCTTCGTCGATGTCGACAGCACGCTGAAGGCGGCCAAGCCGACGCTGGCCGTCCGGCTGGAGCGCGAACTTGCCAGCGATCTCGGCATAAGCACCACCAAGGTCGCCGACACACTGCGCCCGCTGTTCGCCGGCGACACGGTGTCGAGTTGGAAGGCGCCGGACGGCGAGAGCTACGACGTGTTGGTCCGCCTGCCGGAGGCCGCCCGCGCCGGCCGCGCCGATCTGGACCGCATCTATCTGTCGGGCGGTAAGGACGCCAACGGCACACCGCGCATGATCCCGCTGTCCCAGGTGGCGGATGTGACGACCACGCTCGGCGCCTCGCAGATCAACCGGCGCGACCTGCAGCGCGAGGTGAATGTCCAGGCCAACGTCCAGGGCCGCGCCGCCGGTGACGCCGGGCGCGAGTTGCAGGCGGCCCTCGCCAAGATCGAGCTGCCGCCCGGCTACCGCATCGTCTTCGGCGGCTCGACCAAGGACATCGCGGAGACCAGCGGTTACGCGGCGCAGGCGCTGGCGCTTGCCGTCATCCTGATCTACCTGATCCTGGCCTCTCAGTTCGGCAGCTTCCTGCAGCCGCTCGCCATCATGGCCTCGCTGCCGCTGTCGCTGGTCGGCGTGTTCCTGGGGCTGCTGGTGGCGGGATCGACGCTGAACATCTTCAGCGCCATCGGCTTCATCATGCTGATGGGTCTGGTGACCAAGAACGCCATTCTGCTGGTCGATTTCGCCAACCAGGCGCGCAAGCGCGGCGCCGGCCTGCACGACGCGCTGGTGGAGGCCGGGATCATCCGCCTGCGCCCCATCGTGATGACCACCGCGGCGATGATCTTCGGAATGATCCCGCTAGCGCTCGGCATCGGCGAGGGCGCGCAGCAGCGGGCACCGATGGCCCATGCGGTGATCGGCGGCCTCCTGTCCTCCACCATCCTGACGCTGCTGGTGGTGCCGGTGGCGCTGACTTATCTGGACGGGCTGTCGCGCCGGATGAAGCGCTGGTTCGCCCACACCGATCCGGACGCCCAACAGCAATTGACGGGGCAGCAACCGACGGGGCAGCACCCTGCGGAGTGAGCGTCAGGCAGTGAGCGTCAGGCAGTGAGCTTCAGGCAGTGAGCTTCAGGCCAGGGCCGGCGAGCGGGCGGTGCCTTCCACGCCGACGCGGCCAAGATTCTCCTCCACCCAGCGCCCGGCCGCCTCGCGCCCCGCGTCGCGCAGCCAGTTGAGGAAGCTCCAGTCGGTCATCAGCTTCGAATAGAGCCCCAAATCCTGCAAATGCTCGTCGGCGCCGATCAGGTGCAGGCGCGGAGCGTCGCGAAGGGCGGACAGGCAGCGCATCTCCTGCAGCAGGGCGGCGTTGAAGGTGATCTGGTTCAGCCGGGCGGCGATGCCGGCCGGGTCCTCCGGCGTGGTGGCGCAGGTGAAGGGGTTGATCGCCACCACCATCAGGTCGGCACCGGGAAAGGCCTCCGCCAGCGGCGACAGCGGGGGATTGGCGAGATAGCCGCCGTCCCAATAATCCTCCCCATCGATCCGCACCGCGCGGAACAGGTGCGGAAGGCAGGCGGAGGCCAGCAGATGATCGACCTGAAGCTCCGTCTCGTCGAACAGCCGCAGGGCGCCGCTGCGCACATTGGTGGCGCTGACGAACAGCCGCAGCCCGCTCCGCCGAATCAGTTCCGGATCCACCATTTCCGCCAGCAATCCGCGCAGCGGGTGGAAATCGGCCGCCTGCGTCTGATAGGGGGTGACCCAGCGCTTCGCCCAATCCAGCAGATGGGTCCCCGGCGCATGATCGACGTTCCAGCGGCCGAGCAGCCGGTCGGTCAGGCTTGGCCTGATCGGCCCAAGCCGGCCGGCGGCGCTCACCCGCTCCCAGAAATTCGCCAGTTCGGCCCGAGCCCCGTCGCGCCCGCCCCTTGCCCAGCCCTGCACGAGCATCGTCGCGTTCATCGCCCCGGCGCTGGCGCCACTGACGCCGACCAGCCGGATATCCTCCTCCAGCAGCCGGTCGATCACGCCCCAGGTGAAGGCGCCGTGCGCGCCACCGCCCTGCAACGCCAGCGCCAGCATCGGCTTGGGCCGCGGCAGGGCCAGCATCGGCCCCGGCCCAGACAGTTCCAACGGTTCCGCAGGCAGAACGCGCGGCACCAGCTTCGCCCTGCCGCGCATGCGGTTCCACAGCCTTCGGATCATGGTCATGTCCGGCGGCTCCTCATTTTTTATGCTGCATCGCAACATGAGGGGAAGCTTCAGCATCGGCAAGGGGGTATGCCATTGGAAAGCGCCCCCGACATGCACTAAGTAGGCGCACACCCCCGACGCCGAGTTGCCCGCTTGCCCACCATCATCCCGATCACCGACCCCGAGGATCCGCGCATCGAGCCCTATCGCGACGTGCGGGAGCGCGACCTCGTCGGCCGTGACGGGCTGTTCATCGCGGAGGGTGCGGTGGTGGTGCGCAGCCTCGTGCAGTCCACCCGCTACCGCGCCCGCTCGCTGCTGATCGCCGACAAGCGGGTGACGGCGCTGGAGCCGATGCTGGCCGCGCTGCCCGCGGACACCCCCATCTACACCGCCACACAAGGGGTGCTCGACCGCATCGCCGGCTTTCCCCTGCATCGCGGCATCCTTGCCGTCGGCGAGAAGACTGCCGTGCCGAGCGCGGCGGACCTGCTCGATGCCTGCGGCCCGGTCGCCCGAATCGTCATGCTGTTCGGCATCGGCAACCACGACAACATGGGCGGCATCTTCCGCAACGCCGCCGCCTTCGGCGCCGATGCGGTGATCCTCGATCCGGGTTGCTGCGATCCGCTCTACCGCAAGGCAATCCGCGTATCCGTCGGCGCGACCCTGCTGGTGCCGACGGCCAAGCTCGCTCCGGGCGAGGACCCGCTCGCCCTGCTTGACCGGTTCGGGTTCGAGGCGGTGGCGCTCAGCCCCGCCGGTGCCGAGACGCTGGACGCCCTGGCCCCGCCCCGCCGCGCGGCGTTGCTGTTCGGGTCGGAGGGGCCGGGCCTGCCGCCTGCCCTGCTGGCGCGTGCCCGCAGCGTGCGCATCCCTATGGCCGGCGGTTTCGATTCGCTCAACGTGGCGACCACCAGCGGCATCGTGCTGCACCACATCGCCTCCGGACAAGCCACATGACAGACGACGCTCACACACCCGCCGACCCGCATCTGGTCCACGACCTCGCCGTCGCCCATCCGGAGGTGACGACGCTGGGGGCCGCCGGCGTGCTGCGGATGCCTGACGCCGAGGCGCGCGGTCTGGTGCCGCTCGGCCTGCCGTTGCCCAAGGGCAAGCGCGACCTGCTGGTCCCGGCGGAGCGGCGCGAGGCCATCCTGATGGAAATCACCGGCCGCATCGACCGCGCCCGCCGCCGCGATGCGTTGCTGGCCCAGGGTCGCCGCGCGCTGGCCGGAACCCACACCGCGTTGCTGTCCTGCGAGGACCGTACCCGCGTCCGCGCCGTCCGCATCGACGACCTGCCCTGGCCCGGCATGGCTCCGGCCATCCGCCTGCAGGTATCGCGGACCTTCGATGCGCTGGACCTGTCAGACCTTTCCGACGGCGAACTGTCGGCCCGGCTCGACCATGACCCGGCCCTGCGCACCGCCCTGGACGAGGCGCTGTCCCGCGTCGCCGCCCGCTTGCGCGATCTGGCGGAGCGGGCCGGCGACGACCCCGACTGGGGCTTTGCCAGCCTCACCGAGCGGCTGGGCAAGGCCGCCCGCAACCGGACGGACTCCGACGAGTTGCTCGACCGCTGGGACCGCGAATACGACCAGTGGCGGCGTGACCGGGCGGAGGCGCGCGGCCGGACCTACGTCGACCGTCATTTCGACTTCTCCCGCTTCGAACGGCTGTTTCCCGTGGCGCGCGGCATGAACCGCAAGCTGGTGCTGGTGATCGGCCCGACCAACTCCGGCAAGACACACCGCGCCATTTCGGCACTTCGCGAGGCGCGCGACGGCGTCTATCTGGCGCCCTTGCGCCTGCTGGCACTGGAAGTGATGGAGCGGCTGAACGCCGAAGGCACACCAACCACCCTCATCACCGGCGAGGAGGAGATCCGCACCCCCGGCGCCCGCCACACCGCCTCCACCATCGAGGTGATGGACCCCGACCGCCCGGTGGAGGTCGCGGTGATCGACGAAATCCAGATGCTGGCCGACCCCGCGCGCGGATGGGCCTGGACTGCCGCCTTGATGGGCGTTCCGGCCGAGACCGTCTATATTCTCGGCGCGCCGGAGGTCCGCCCGCTGGTGGAGCGTGCCGCCGCCCATCTCGGCGAGGCGCTGGAGGTGGTGGAACTCGACCGCAAGACCCCGCTGTCGATGCTCGACCGCCGGCTCGACTGGACGGAGGTGGAGCGCGGCGACGCCCTGATCGCCTTCTCCCGCCGTGAGGTCCACAGCGTCCGCGACACTCTGCTGGCGCAAGGGCTGTCGGTCGCCGCAATCTATGGCGCGCTGGCCCCGGCGGTGCGGCGGCGTGAGGCGGCGCGCTTCCTGGCCGGCCAGGCAGACGTGGTGGTGGCGACCGACGCCATCGGCATGGGGCTGAACCTACCCTGCCGCCGCGTGTTGTTCACCGCGCTGGAGAAGTTCGACGGCAGCAGCGTCCGCCCGCTGACCGCGACGGAGGTGAAGCAGATCGCCGGCCGCGCCGGCCGCTTCGGCCAGTTCGAAGAAGGGCATTTCGGCGTCATCGCCCGCGGCACCCCCGCCGCGTTGAAGCGCCTGCTGGAGGCGCCCGACCGCCGCCTGCGCGCCGACGCGCCCCTGCCCGTGCGCCCGACCCGCGCCATGCTGGCCCGCCTCGCCAGCCACATAGACAGCGACGAGACGCGGCTGCTGGTGGAGTGCTTCGGCACCGCCGCCACCGCCGGCTCCCCTTTCCGGTTGGCCGACCTGTCGGCGCTCCGCCGCGCCGCGCCGATGCTGGACGCGCGGCGGCTGGCGCTCGCCGCCAAGCTCGACCTGCTGCTCGCCCCCGCCGATCTGGAGGAGCCGGAGGACGCCAAGGTCTTCGCCGCCATCCTGGACGCGGTGGAGGCCGGTGAGGTCCTGCCGCTTGCCCGACTGATCCCGGCGCGGTTCGATGGGCTGGCCGCCGATGTGCTGGAAGCGGCGTCTCGCGCCTGCGACCTCTATTTCTGGGCCGCGCGCAAGTTCCCGGATGCGCTGCCCGACCGGGAGCGTGTGCGCAGCGCCCGTGACGCCATCGGCCAGCGCCTGTCGGAAGCGCTGGCGTCCCGCGCCCGCCGCCGCGAGCCACCGCCCGCCGCCGGTTTCCGCGGCGCTCCGCGCAAGCGTTTCGGCCCCCGTCGACGATAAAAGCCGGCGCTGAGCATCCCGAATGGTTCCCGCCGAAATTCGCCCGCATGGCACTGCTGCACTGCGAACGAAGTGACCATCATGCTGTTCTGAACTGGACCTGCCTTGGCAGAGCGCCCATTTCCATAGGTAACGCCTATCTCGATGTTAGAAAGCATCGATTGGACGCTATCGAAATATCCTGCCAAGTTGCATCGGCAGCCAATCCTCTGGCCGCCATCGGACCGTTCAGGAGCAACCGGCGTGAAGACCGCATCCCCCACCACCGCCGATTCCGTCCGCACTGCTGCCCCGGCAGGCGGGCGACGCTTCTGGACGATGCTCGGCCCCGGCTTCGTGGTGGCGGTCGGGTATATGGACCCCGGAAACTGGGCGACGGACATCGCGGCGGGCTCCAGCTTCGGCTTCGCGCTGCTGTCGGCGGTGCTGATCGCCAGTCTCGCCGGCATCTTCCTGCAAGGGCTGATCGTCCGGCTGACGCTGGCGACCGGCACCGATCTGGCACGGCTGATTCGCCTGCGTTTCCCGCGCCCGGTGGCGATGCTGGTGTGGGCGGTGTCGGAACTGGCGATGATCGCCACCGATCTGGCTGAACTGCTGGGCAGCGCCATTGCATTGAAGCTGCTGTTCGGCATCCCGATCATGGCCGGCGTGGTGATCTCCGCCGTGCTGACCTTCGGCATCCTGGCCCTGCCCGGCGCCCGAGGCCGCGCCCCTGAACTGGTCGTCGGCGCGCTGATGAGCGTGGTGGTGGTCTGCTTCGCCTGGGAACTGGTGATCGCCCGCCCCGACCCCGCCGCCCTGCTGGCCGGCCTGATGCCCAGCGTCGACATGGCCCGCGATCCGCAGATGCTGTACCTGTCGCTGGGCATCGTCGGTGCCACCGTCATGCCGCACAACCTGTTCCTGCACTCCGGTCTGGTGCGCTCGCGCTTGGCCGAGGTGAAGACGGAGGAGGAGCGCCGGCAGGCCGCGCGCTGGCTGACCATCGACCTGTCGAGTGCACTGGCCCTGGCCGGTCTGGTCAACGGCGCCATCCTGGCGGTGGCAGCAGTGGCCTTCCAGGGGGCCGGAGCCGGCAGCGCCCCCGGCATCGAGGATGCGCACGCCCTGCTGGGCAGCAGCATCGGCGGCGCCGCCGCGCTGGTCTTCGCCATCGCCCTGCTGGCTGCCGGGCAAAGCTCCACCACCACCGGCACGATGGCCGGGCAGATGGTGACGGAAGGCTTTCTGAACCTGCGGCTGCGCCCGATCACCCGCGCGCTGATCACCCGTGGCGCCTCGCTCATCCCGGCGCTGGCGGTTCTGGGCAGTGCCGGTGACGGCGCGGTGGACGGGTTGCTGGTGCTGAGTCAGGTGGTGCTGGCGCTGACCCTGCCCTTCATCCTGATCCCGATGCTGTTGCTGTTGCGCAACGACAAGCTGATGGGCGGGCTGGCGATGGCGCCGCTGACCCTAAGGCTGGCCGGCCTGACGGTGCTGGTGCTGACCGGCCTGTCCGGCTGGCTGGCCGGCACCTCTGCAATGGTGTGAGCGGAAAGGCAACTCGACCCGGAGCGGGGAATGGTCCATCTTGCGGCCCGTTCCCCGTCTTCCCTTTCACTTTCCCTGACCGGTGCCTAATGGATCCCGCTCTCGAACAACGCCTCGCCGATCTGGAAAGCCGCCTCGCCCATCACGAGCGCATGGCGGAGGAGATGTCCGAGGTCATCTTCGCCCAGGGCCAGACCATCGATCGCCTGACCGCCCAATTGAAGCGCATGCGCGACCGGGTGGAGGCGGCGGAATACGCCATCGCCTCCCCGCAGGACGACCGGCCGCCGCCGCATTATTGAGTCGGGGTGGCTCCTTGGCGGCGTTTGACCCACTCACATTCTTCCCTCTCCCCGCCTGAGGAGAGGGGGAATCCGCGGATCAATCCTCGGCGTAGGGGTTCTTGCCCTTGCGCAGCAGCAGGCGCACCGGCACGCCGGGCATGTCGAAGCTGTCGCGCAGGTGGGTGGTCAGATAGCGCTGATAGCTTTCCGGCAAATCCAGCGGCTTGTTGACGAACAGAGCGAAGGTCGGCGGACGGGTCTTCACCTGGGTGACGTAGCGGATCTTGACCCGGCGGCCCTCGACCAGGGGCGGCGGGTGATGCTCCAGAACGCCTTCGATCCAGCGGTTCAGCTGCGCCGTCGGGATGCGGCGGTTCCAGACGGTGTAGGTCTCCAGCACGCCGTCCAGCAGCGTGTCCAGCTTGTGGCCCTTCAGCGCCGAGATGGTGACGACCTTCACGCCCTTGATGTAGCCGAGCGAGGCCTGCAGCTTGTCCTCGACCTGACGCAGCGCCATGGCGCGGTCGTCGACCGTGTCCCACTTGTTGACGGCGATCACCAGGGCGCGGCCTTCCGAGATCACCAGACGGGCGATGGTCAGATCCTGCTTGTCGAGGATGGCGGCGGCATCGACCACCAGCACCACGACATTGGCCATACGGATGACGCGCAGGCTGTCGGCGACCGCCAGCTTCTCCACCTTCTCGTCGACGCGGGCGCGGCGGCGCATGCCGGCGGTGTCGACCAGCTTGAAGCGGCGGTCGCGCCATTCCCAATCGACCGTGATCGCGTCGCGGGTCATGCCGGCCTCGGGGCCGGTCAGCACGCGCTCCTCGCCCAGCAGGCTGTTCAGAAGGGTCGATTTGCCGACGTTCGGACGGCCGACAATGGCGATCTGGATCGGCTTGCTGCGATCCTCCTCCGGTTCCGGCTGGTCGCCGACCGGAATGGAGGGATCGAAGCCGTCGTCCTTCTCCTCGGCCTTGGAGTCATCCTCCGGCGGGGCATAGGGCAGCAGCGCCTCGACCAGATCGGCCATGCCCTCGCCATGCTCGGCGGACAGCGGAATCGGATCGCCGAGGCCCAGCTCGTAGGATTCGAACATGCCGGGCTGGCTGGCCTTGCCTTCGGTCTTGTTGGCGACCAACAGGACCGGGGTCTTGCTCCGGCGCAGCAGTTTGGCGAAATGGCGGTCCAGCGGGGTGATGCCGGCACGGGCGTCGATGATGAACAGCGCCACGTCGGCGCGCTCAAGCGCCTGCTCGGTCTGGCGGCGCATGCGCGCCTCCAGGCTGTCGTCGGTCACGTCCTCCAGGCCGGCGGTATCGACCACCGTGAAGGACAGGCCGCCGACATGGGCCGGGGCCGAGCGCCAGTCACGGGTGACGCCCGGCGTATCGTCCACCAGGGCCAGTTTCTTGCCGGCCAGACGGTTGAAGAGAGTCGATTTGCCGACATTCGGCCGACCGACGAGGACCACGGTGAACGACATGGGGCCAAAGGCCTTTCACAACAGACGGAGGAAATCCGCGATCAGCGGAACGCGACCAGCGTTCCGTTGTCGCACAGCACATAAAGAGTGTTGTTGGCAACGACCGGCGGCAAGTAGGAACCGGTGGGAAGCGAACGGGTAACCTCCACCCGGCCGTCCGACGGCGACAGGCCGAGCAGCTGGCCGTTGGAACCGGTGACCCACAGGCGGCTGCCCGCCATCACCGGGCCGGACCAGACGATCGGACCGGACTTGTCCTCCGGATCCTTGAAGCGGGCGAGCGGCGCCACCCAGCGGACCTTGCCGGTCTGGCGCGCCACCGCGACGACCTCCTGGTCGTTGGTGACGACGAACAGGTAATCGCCGGCGACCCACGGCGTCTGGACGCCGCCGATCTCGGTTTCCCAGATGCGGACGCCGATGCGCTCGTCGATGGCGACCATGCGGCCGGAATGGCCGATGGCATAGACATAACCGCGGTCGACCACCGGCAGGCCGCGGATGTCGGCCAGATTGCTCAGCTGGCCGGTGCGGCGGATGGCGGCGAGGCTGTCCTGCCAGGAAACGCGGCCGTTTTCCGGACGCAGGCCGAACAGCTCGCCCGAGGAATAGGGGGAGACGACCAGTGTGCCGGTCGCGGCGGGGCTGGCGGCGCCGAGCAGGCCGGCGGTCTCCAGGATGCCCTGCTGCGACCACTGCACCGAACCGTCGTCGGTGGAGAGCGCGATGGTCTGGTTGTCGAGCGTGATGACCAGAACCCGGCCGCCGGCAACCGTCGGCGCACCGCGGACCGGGCCGGCGATGCGCTTGCGCCACAGGATCTTGCCGGTGGATGCCTCGAGCGACAGCACCTCGGCGAAGCCGGTGGCGGCATAGACGCGGCCGTCGGCATAGGCGACGCCGCCGCCGGTGGCCCCGCCCCGCTCGTTCTCCGGCCGGGTGTCGACCCGCCACAGCGACTGGCCGCTGCGCTCGTTCAGCGCGGCGACGTGCGAGTCGGCGTCCATCGCGAAGATGCGGCCGTCGGCGATCACCGGCGTGCCGAGCAGGGCGCGCGAGCTGCTGGAGCCCGAACCGATGTCGGCGCGCCAGGCGTCGGACGGGTTGGCCGACAGGGCGAGGTTGCCCAGCACATGGTCCGGCGTGCCGCCGGGCTGCGCCCAGGCCGCGTTGGCGACCGGCGGCGGCACGGTGACGGCGACGGCGGCGAGCTGGGCGTCCGGCTCCACCTTGCGCTCGCGCTGGAGGACGGCGACGCGCTTGCCCGGCAGGGGCGGATCGGGCGTCTTGCCGAACCAGCCGTCGATGGTGTCGCAGCCGGCGAGGAAGACGGACAGCAGCGATGCGGACAGCAGCGCCGCGCGGCGGATGGAGCCGGCCTTGGTCTTGTTGGTCTTCATGGCCCTGGATCAGCCCTTGCCGTAGAGGGAGGCGAGATCGGCGGCACGGCCACGCACGCCCGACGGCGCTTGCTGGTCATCCGCCAGTTGCTTGTAGAGCGTGCGCGCCTTCTCGGTATCCCCGGCGCGGGCAGCCAGCATCGCCGTCAGCTCGCGCGCGGTGAAGCGCCAGGGGCTGCTGTCGACGGTCAGCGGCTGCAGCTTCGCCGTCAGCTGCGCCGGGTCGCCCTTCTCCGCACGCTGCGTCACCGCCAGCAGGGTGGCGAGGTCGCGGTATTCTGCGGGCACGGAACCATTGGCGGCGATGCCGTCATAGACGGTCGCGGCCTCGTCCGGCTTGCTCTGGCGGATCAGCAGCGCCGCGGCGTTGAACTGCGCGATGGCGGCGAGGTCGGGCTTGGCCGAGCCGGCGAAGGCAGACAGCGCCTCGATCCCCTTTTCCGGGCCCTGCGCGCTCTGCGAGATGGCGGTGACCAGGGCGGCGGTCTGCTCCTGCTTCTGCTGCGCCTGCCAATGGCGCCAGTAGCTGTAGCCGCCGGTTCCGGCGACGACCAGGACGGCCGCGGCGATCATGGCGCCGCCGTATTTCTTGAAGATGTGCTCCGCGCGGTCCCGGCGCAGATCCTCGTCGACTTCGCGGAAAATATCGCTCATGGCGCTGCGGTGGCGTCCCTGCGGTGGCGGCGTCGCGCACGGCCCGGATGGCGGCGCGGGTCAGGCGGAACCGGTCCGGCCGGTGAAGCGGACGGATGATTCCACAAGATCAAGAGGGGCGGATAGCATCGGGCAACCCGCCGGGTCAAGAGGCTCACTGCCGCGGACAGGTGTCCGGCCGTTGCCGCCAAAAGAAAACGAGCCGCGGAGGCGATTCCCCACGGCCCAGTTCCGCGACCCGTACGTGCCCCGGATCGGTCGATGCTCTGACTATGAGGCGGGCTGTTACGCCGACATCTCCCTCGTCGGCTTACGCCGACATCTCCCTCGTCGGCTTACGCCGACATGGCGGCGGCGGCGATGACGGCCTGGGTGCGGTTCTTGACGCCCAGCGACTTGAAGATGGCGGTGACGTGGATCTTCACGGTGCCTTCCGACAGGCCCAGCTCATAGGCGATCTGCTTGTTCGACTTGCCGAGGCGCAGGCATTCCAGCACTTCGCGCTGGCGCTGGGTCAGGCCGTAGCCGGCGCTGCGGTCGGACATGTCCACCGTGCGGCGGCGCGGCGCGGCCTCCATGCTGGCGGTGAGCGCGCCCGGCGGCAGGTAGATGCCGCCCGAGAACACCAGGTTCAGGGCGCCCATCATCACCTTCACGCTGCTCGACTTCGGGATGTAGCCGGTCGCGCCATGGTCGAGCGCGCCGCGGATGTCGCCCAGAGCCTCCGACGCGGAGATCACCACCACCGGGACGCCCGGCTGCAGCGCCTGGATCTCGCGCAGGCCGTCGAAGCCCGGCCAGTTCGGCATATGCAGGTCCATCAGGATGATGTCGAAGGTCGTGCCGGCCCGGCACTGGTCCAGCACCTCGTCGAAGGTCCCGGCCTCGACGAAGCCGGCCTCGCCCTGCAGTTGCTCAAGCAGACGCCGCAGGCCTTCGCGAAACAGCAGATGGTCGTCCCCGATCAGAATCTTCATGGTCCCCGTCATCCTCGCTCGCCGGCCCTTGCCGGTGCCGTCCGCTTGCGGACGACCGCCCGTCAGGGCTGTTGTCTGTTGTCCGGCACGCCCCCGCGGCACCCGGATCACCACATTCGCGCCGAATACATGGCTTGGTGGTCGATTGGTCTGTACGCCCTCTGCGGACATCGGCCGGAAGACCGTCTGCCGTTGTGGGCTTGTTCTTCGCTGTGTTGGGTATCTGATACCACGATCGGTCGGGACCCTGTATCCCGACAAGGGCCATAGGTCATTCGAAGCCGACATGACCCTTCGAGGCACCTTTGGTCATGGCACGACCAAGAGTTGCCTCCGCCGAAGGTCATAGTTTTTTCTGCGCTTGCGAATAGAGTTATCGCGCGAGCCCATCGGATTCACTTGGCTCGATCGGGATCATTCAAAAAGAGACCTGCTGTCTCCATTAGTGACGGGAATTTTTGTGGAACCTTGCCATCTTTGCGGCGTTCGTGTGGCAAGGATTTGGTTAATCCCGATTCGGCCGCGCAGAAGAGTAAGGGAAACCGTCGACCAAACCGAAAGGATAGCCCTGATGGATGCCTGTACCAACGCGCATTCCCCTGTGACCCGCTCAGCACACATCATTCCATAGGTGTTACCGTTTCGAAACCTGAGGCGACCAACAAGGAGACGAAAAGCGATCTTGGCTGATCATCCATCGCCTGATTTACGCGGAGCACCGTTCATTTCTAAATCACGCGGTGCGAACAGGACTTCCCCGATCCCGACGAAGGGGGAGTTTCCGGTCCACACGGAAATACTTCGATGCCCACAATAATTTTCCGGATGACGTGAGTTTTATGATGACGTGCCTGGGCCAACCGGCCGGTTCCTCTTCAACCCTTAGACGCAGGCGGCAATGCCCTGAGCCGGGCCGGCCGTGGATGCCTCCTCCAGACAGAGCTGACCCATGCACACACACCATGAGTACGCCCATGAGAAAGCATCTCACCAGACCCGCAACGCGGTGACTCCCATGCATGTCTGCCTGATCCTCGACAACAACGCGCTGACCGAGAACGTGGTGCAGCAACTGGACCGTGGCGGTCGCCACCGGGTCACGGTTCTGCACGACATCGGGGAGCTGACCCAGAGCGCGCTGACGCCGGATGCGATCCTGATCGGGCTGCAGCAGTTCACGGCGCTGCGCGAGAACGAACCGATGGTCTATCTGCGGCTGTCCCGCCGCTCGCGGATCGTCGTCGTCCTGTCGTCGCGTGAGCTGCTGGACGCCGCCCATATCCTGGCCTTCGCCGACGCGTGGGTGTTCGAGGATCTGAACGTCGACCGCATCAACGAGTTGCTGGACCTGGGGCTGGAAGGCCATTGCCTGATGCCCAAGCAGTTCCTGTCACGCCTCGGCGTCGACGAGATCCGGCTCACGCTGCTGCCGCGCCTGTCGGATCCGGAGTTCGAGACTCTGCGCCTGCTGGGCGAGGGCATGAACAACCGGACCATCGCCAACGCACTGGACCTGTCCGAGGCGGTCATCAAATCGATGGTGCGCAGCGTGCTGTCCAAGCTGCATTTCCGCAACCGGACGGAAGCCGGCGTCTTCGCCGCCCGGCAGCAGGGCGCCCTCGAACAGGCGCGGACCGGCATGACCCCGCCGCACGTCCACGCCGCCGCCGTCCGCCGGGCCGGAGTCTGATGGTCCGGCATCGCCGCCAAGCCAGTACTGACCCGGCGAACCGGGATCAGCCAGCCAGGCGGCGCCCGGCCATCGCCTCTTCGAAGCGGTCGAAGCGAGCGTCGAATGCCTGACGGTCGACCTCGGCCAACCGGAACCGGATACGCACCACCCCCTCCTCCCGGTTGAAGGCGTCGAAGGGCAGCGCCACGCCCAGGCTGTCGAACAGCAGGATGCCGCGGGCGCCGACGGCGTCGGCCTCGCCCAGCGCCGCGCCGTGGCGCGAGATGTCCAGCAGGCGCACCGTCAGGCGGCCCTCCGCCCCGCCGTCCACGACGCAGGGTGCCTCGACGCGATAGCGCGGCACGCTGCGGCGGTCGACGTCGTCGGTCGCCGTACGCACGGCGCGGACCAGCACATGCATCAGCTCGTCGATGCTGTGGGTCACTTCCGACGCCCCGGCGCGCAGCATGTCGGCGCGTTCCTCCGTCACCTTGGCCTCGCGCGACACCTCGTCGATGCGGGTCGAGACGTCGGTGGCCGCGCCGGCGGTCTGGCCGACATTGCGCGAAATCTCCTGAGTCGCCGACGCCTGCTGTTCCACCGCGGCGGCGACCGTCCCCGAAATGGCATCGATCTCGCCGATGGTGCGGCTGATGTCGCGCACCTCCTCGACGCTGCGGGCGGTGACCGCCTGGATTTCCGCGATCAGGCGCGAGATCTCCTCGGTCGAGCGCGAGGTCTGGTTGGCGAGGTTCTTCACCTCGCCGGCGACGACGGCGAATCCCTTGCCCGCCTCCCCGGCCCGCGCCGCTTCGATGGTAGCGTTCAGGGCAAGCAGGTTGGTCTGGGCGGCGATGCCCTGGATCAGTTCCGCCACATCGCCGATGCGGCTGACCGCCGAGGACAGCGATTCGATGGTGGTTTCGGTCCGGTTGCTGGCGGCGACGGCGGCGCGGGTGACCCCGGCGGCATGGCCGACCTGATTGCCGATCTCCTCGATGGAGGCCGAGAGCTGCTCGGCGGCGGAGGCCACCGCCTGGGCATTGCTGAGCGCCTGGGCCGCGGCGGCGGCGACGTTCTGGGCGTTGGACCCGACCAGACCGGCCGATGTCGCCATGGCGCCGGCATTGCGGTCCATCTCCTGCGTGCGGGCGGCGACCCGCTCGACGGCGCTGCGGCTTTCCTGCTCCACCGTATCGGCCATCGACTGCAGCGCCTTGCGCTTCTGCGCCTCGCCCTGGATGCGCTGATGCTCCTGCTCGGCGCGCAGGCGTTCCGCCTCGGCCATGCCGTCGCGGAAGACGAGGACGGAGCGCGACATCGCACCGATCTCGTCCAGCCGGTTGGCGCCGGCGACACTGGCGGAAAGATCGCCGGAGGAGAGCGCGGTCATCACATGGCTGAGCTGGCCAAGCGGACGGAGCAGCCAACGCGACACCAGATAACCCGGCACCGCCAGGACCAGGGCGCAGATCACCACCAGCATGGTGGCGAAGCGCATGCTGTCGTCGAAGGTCTTGAACACCTCCGCCTTCTTGATGCCGACATAGAGGATGCCGACCGGCTTGCCGGCCGCGTCCTTGATCGGGTCGTAGGCGGCGTAATAGGGCTCGCCCAGGATATCGACCATGCCGCGGAAAGGAACGCCCTGGCGCAGCACCGACTCATAGGCCGGCCCCTGCGCCAGCGTGGTGCCGACGGCGCGGCTGCCGTCGGGCTTGGTGACGTTGGTGGCGATTCGGCGGTCGCCCAGGAACAGCGTGGCGGTGCCCCCGGTGATGCGCTTGATCTTGTCGACCACGAGATTGTTGTCGTTCATCACGACACCGTCCAGCAGCAGCTTGCCGTCTGCGACGGTGAAATTGCCGCCGCGCTCCTGCAGCGACGACCATGCGATGTCCATGCTGAGCCGCTGCATGTCGATCGCCTGCCGCTCCAGATCGCGGACGATCACCTGACCGATCGCGAACAGGATGGCGGTGCTGAGGACCAGCATGCCGAAGAGGTTCAACACCGTGACTTTCGTGGAGATCGAAAGCCGGCCGACAAAGGCGCGCAGGGCGTCCATGAGTGCCATCCACCAGGAAACATATTGCAGATGCGAAGTCGCAGTCGCGCCGCACTATGCCATCCCGGTTTAGACTGCATTCATTTAAAATACATACGACTCCTGCGGCAACTTGTCGCCTTACGATATCTGCATGAATTCAACCTCGGAGCGACTTTTTCGGAGGTAGGGCGTGATCGAATCTTTCATGCCGCCTTGCAATGCCGACCGAAATCAGAACAGCCGCGCCCCGTCCGGCACCGCATGATCTGGGCCGACCAGCACCACCGCGCCCTCGGCATCGGGCAGGCCCAGGCACAGCACCTCGCTGGTGAAGGGGCCGATCCGCTTGGGAGGGAAATTCACCACCGCCAGCACCTGACGGCCGACCAGCGCGTCGGCGGCGTAATGGCTGGTGATCTGGGCGGAACTGCGTTTGGTGCCGATCTCGCCGCCGAAGTCGATGGTCAGCTTGTAGGCCGGCTTGCGCGCCTCCGGAAAGGCATCGACGGCGCGGATGGTGCCGACACGGATGTCGACCTTGGCGAAGTCGTCGTAGGAGATGGTCATGACGGGTCCGATGCGGTTCTTGCAGTCGGCGCCAGGGTAGCGCGGCGGGACCGGCATCGGAACCGGTAAGGCGGGTCAGGTCCATCCGGCGCAAACGAAAAAGGGGCCGCCGATGGCGACCCCTCTTCGCTGATTACCGGCGGAGGATCAGGCCTTCGCCTTGGCGATGGCGGCCTTGACCTCGTCCAGGCTGTCCGACACGCGCTTGGTCAGGATCTCGGCGGCCTCGGTGTTCGACTTGGCGATCATCTCGCTCAGCTCGCGGATGTTGGCCAGCGACTTCTCGAAGGCGGCCTTGACCAGATCGGCCTGCTTGGCGGCCTTCTCTTCCGGGGTGCCGGCGGCCGACAGCTCGCCGACGGCGCGGTTCACGTCCTCGGCGACGGTGCGCAGCACCTCGGCCTGACGACGGACGATCGCCTGGAAGCCTTCGAAGGCCAGCTGGTTGGCAGCGGTCACCGCCTCGATGTTGCGGCGCTGGCTGGCGATGATGGACTCGACGTCCACACCCGGCACCTTCAGGTCGCCCATCATCTTGGACGGATCGAATTCGAGGAAGGGGTTACCGCTGATCTTGGCCATGTTTCTCATCCCGGTATCGGTGTTTGCTGCCCGCATCGGAATACGGACATGTTGCGTCGCAACATTACAGAGGCCGACTATGCAGAGTGCCGAAAAGTTAGTCAATCCGGTTTTTTTGCGCCGCAGCATAACCTTGGCGGGAGAAAGCCGACGCCGCGGATCGCCCGCACGTCGCTAAATGCCTGACGACATGGACTCTGTTCCCGATGGCCGTCCCGGTGGACCGCGCCGGTTGGTCCAGCGGCAGAAGGTCGCGCCCCAGCGCTCCGCCCCGCGCAACGCATTGTCGAGCGCCGCCATCGTGCGCGAGAGGTCGGCGGTATCGTCGTTCAGGAACACCCGCATCACCCGCGCATGGACGGTGCCGAGGCCGGCGACCAGCGCCGCGCCGCCGCGCTGGTCCGGATCGATCCCGGCGGCGCGCAGCATCCAGGCCATGGAACGGCCGAAGGCGCAGGAGAAAGCCAGCGCGGTCGCGGGATCGGCCGGCAGGTCGCGCACCACCGACCGCAGCCCGTCGCGGAAGGGGCGCAGCGCGTCGAAGCGGCGCATCATCACGTCGAACAGCCGGTCGCGCGCCGATTCGGTCGGATCGGCGGCGATGTCGCCGGCGAGAACGGTTTCATCGGCGACCCGCGACACCGCCGCCAGGAGATCGGCACGCCCGCGATAGCGGTGATGGAAACGCGACAGCGGGATGCCGGCGGTGTGCGCGACCTCCAGCAGGCTGACGCGGCGCCAGCCCTTCTCGGCCGCCAGCCCCATCGCCGCCGATGCCACGGCTCGGTCGAGGGCATCGGGATCCGTTGGACCGGAACGGAAGCTGTTGTCTTCAGGCTTGTCGGACGACATGTCGGACATGGCACCACCTCCAGGCGACAGGGATCGCCTGATAAAATGGTGTGCGGACGGGCGAACGTCACCCGTCCACCCCTTCAGTTATGCCTTGCGGACGGTTTCCACCCGGCCGCCGGTCATGCTGACCAGATCGGCGGGGGTCAGGCGGAAGACGGCGTTGGGCGTGCCGGCGGCGGCCCAGATGGTCTCCAGCCGCAACAGGTCGTCGTCGATCAGCACCAGTGGCGGGACGGCATGGCCGATGGGCGGAACGCCGCCGATGGCGAAGCCGGTCGACTCGCGGACGAACTCCGGGTCGGCCCGCTCGATCTTCTCGCCGATCAGACGGCCGACCGCCTTCTCGTCCACCCGGTTGGCGCCGCTGGCGACGACCAGGACCGGACTGCCGGTCTCCTTGGTGCGGAAGATCAGCGACTTGGCGATCTGCGCCACCTCGCAGCCGACGGAGTTCGCGGCGTCTTCCGAGGTGCGGGTGCTGCCCTCATGCTCGACCACATGATGGCCGAGGCCGATGCCGTCCAGCAGGGCCTGGATGCGGGCGGCGGAGGGGCTGAGGGTGGTCATGGCGACGTTTCCCCCCTCAACCAGCCAGCTCGCGCGACCGCCGGGTGGCGGCGGCGATGGCGGCGTTCATCACCGGCTGCACGCCGTCCTCGGCCATCAGCACCTCAAGCGCGGCCTGGGTGGTGCCGTTGGGGCTGGTCACCGCCTTGCGCAGGTCGGCGGCCTCCTGCTGGGGCGAAGCGTCGAGCAGGGCGCCGGCGCCGGATACGGTCGCGCGGGCCAGACGCATCGCCAGATCGGCGGGCAGACCGGCGGCCTCGCCGGCCTTGGCCATCGCCTCGACCAGGAAGAAGACATAGGCCGGGCCGCTGCCCGACACGGCGGTGACGGGGTCGAGAAGCCCTTCGTCCTCGACCCAGGCGACGTCGCCGACGGCCCGCAGCAGGCGGTCGGACAGATCGCGCTGGGCGGCGCTGACGCGGGCATTCGGCACGGCGACGGTCATGCCGCGACCGATGGCGGCCGGCGTGTTGGGCATGGAGCGGACGACGACCGCCCCCTCCCCCAGCAGCCGCTCGAAGTAGGCGATGGTCTTGCCGGCGGCGATCGACAGAAAGACGGTGCCGGGACGGACCAGGGCGCGATAGGACGGCAGCGCGTCCTCCATCACCTGCGGCTTCACCGCCAGCACGATCACGTCGGGAACGAAGCCGTCCGGCAGCGCGTCGGCACCGGATGCCAGGGTGACACGCGAATCGCCCGCCACCGATTGCGGCAGACCGGCGCGGTCGACCACCACGACGCGAGACGCGGTCCCGGCGGCGAGCCAGCCGTCCAGCATCGCCCCGCCCATCTTCCCGCAACCGACCAGCAGCAGCGACGCACCCGATTCCGCCGTCATGACCGTGACCTTCCCCTTCGCTTCAGGTTTTTTGGCTTACGCTTCGCCCATGGTGTCGAGAATGGCGGCGGACACCGCCTCCGAGGCCGACTTGCCGCCCCAGATCACGAACTGGAAGGCGGGGTAGAAGCGCTCGCACTCCGACAGGGCGATCTCCACCAGATCCTCCAGCTGTTCCACCGCGGCGCCACGCGAGCCGCGCAGCAGCATGGTCTGGCGGAACATCGGCGTGTGCTCTTCCGAGCAGACGTCGAAGTGGCCGAGCCACATGCGGCCGTTGACCTCGGCCAGCAGTTCGGCGACGGCGGTGCGGCGGGCGGCCTGGACCTTCATGTCGAACTGGCAGGAGAACTGCATCGCGCTGACGTCCGGCTGCCAGACGAAATAAAGCCGGTAATCGCACCAGCGCCCGCCGATCTCGACGACCAACTCGTCCTCGGTCGCGCGGTCGAAAGGCCATTCGTTGGCGGTGACGATCTCCTCGACCACGTCGAGCGGATTGTGGGCGGAAGTGGTGGTCTCTACGGCGACTGCCGACATGTGCGCGTCCTCCTGTGAAGGCGCTATGGGCGGTACCGTTCACCCGGACCACAGCGACGCGCCGGCGTTGGCGCGCGGGTCCGGGGCAATACCCCGAAGATGACGAAATGGCGGGCTTGGCCAAGGCCGGGCGTGATGCTGCCGCGGACCATCCCCGCCGCAGGACGCGACGCGGGATGACGGCGCGTGTCGACGGGAGGAAGCGTCCGGCGGGTTCGGCGGCGCCGCCGATCAGGGTGCCGGGGCGGCCGTGGTGTCGGGCTTGTCCTCGCCTGCAGCGGCGGGCTTGGCCGCGGCGGGAGTGGATCCGGCCGCGACCGGCTGCGGTGCCTGCGCGGCGCTCAGCGATGCGACGGTGGCCTCCAGCGCGGCAAGCCGCTCGGCCATCGCCTCCTGCTCCTCGCGGGCCTTGGCGGCCATGGCGCGGACAGCCTCGTATTCCTCGCGGCTGACGACGTCCATCCGTGACAGAACCCGTTCGAGCTGGGCCCGCAGTTGGCCTTCTGCCTCTTCGCGCAAGGACGAGAAGGCGCCAAGCGCGCCACCTGCCACACGGGCGAGGTCGTCCAAAATCCTGTTGTCCACCTGCATCGCTCTGACTTCCGGTTACCGTTCGTTCATTATGGACGCCGCACGCCGCGACTTCAACGCCCTTGGAACGCCCATTGCCCTGGGGGCAGGACGTCATCCGGGCCAGCCCTTATTTGGCGGGCGCGGCTGCGTTGAAGTGGTCACGCAGGGCCTTGAGGTCCAGCGTCTGGGTCGGCGCGGCCCAGGGACCTGCCATGCGCAGCGTCAGCGGCGGCAGATCGCCGTCCGCCTTTACCGCCAGGGTCAGGCCGAGATCCACCCGCTCGTCGGGAATGGAGACGGTGCCGGTCAGCGTGCCGTCGGCCGGCGCGGTGGTCAGGCGGGCGTCCTCGGTGCGGATAACCCCGTCGGCGATGGCGAAGCGGGCATCCAGACGGTCCAGCTTGGTCTCGCCGCCCTGCAGCGCGCCGGCGACGGCGCCCAGCACCTCCTGCGTGCGCTCCGCCCCGGCGAGGCGGCTGCGCAATGCGGCGAGGTCGACGCCGCGCAGCACGCCGCCCGACGCCACCGCCCGGCCCCGGCCGGTCAGGCTGCGCAGCAGCGCATCGCCGCGGCCGCTGCCCGACAGCGTCACGTCGAGATCGACGGTGCCGCCGCTGAGGCCGAGCCCGGCGAAGCCGGACAGCGCGCCGCCCATGTCGGCCTTGATGACGGTGAGGTCGGCATCGAGCTTCGGCGCCTGCCCCGGCGCGGCGGCGAGCCGGCCGCTGAGACCGATCTGACCGCCCTGCCATTCGCCGTCCAGCTGCTCCAGGGTCGCGACGCCGTTGTCCAGGGTGGCACGCAGCGCCGGCTGGACGATGCGCTGCCCCGCCACCGTCAACGAGGTGGAGGTCAGGCCGAGCCGCCCGTCCAGCGACTGCATCCAACGGAGGTCCGACAGCGGGTCGGCCGGCGGCAGGTCGGCAGTGGGATCGGCCGCGGAAGTCGCAGTGCGACCGGTGCCCTCGCCGACCAGCGGCGCGTTGCGCAGCCGGTCGAGGTCGAGGTCGCCGGTCTGGATGTCGGCCTGGAAGGCGGTGCGCTCCGACTTGCGGTCGAGGGTCAGCTTGCCGCGCACAGGGATGCCGGCGACCAGCCCCTGCAGGTTCTTCAGGACGGGAGATGCCCCAGTCCCCGACAACTCGCCATAGAGGTCCAGCGGGCCGTAGGCGCGGGCCAGTCCGCTGTCGGTGAACAGGGCGGCGATGCGCCCCATCTCCGGGTGGGTGACGCGCAGCTTCAGGTCGGCTTCGGGCTTGCGGTCGAGGCCGAGCAGGGCGCCGCCGGCCTCCACCGTACCGCCGAGCATGCCGGCCGACGCCTCCACCGCCAGCCGCTCGCCGTCGCCGGCAAGCCGGGCCTTGACGCTGACCGCCCCCAGACGTTCCGGCACCGGCAGGCCGGACGGCCAGGAGACGGCGCTGGGCAGGCCGCTCAGCGACTTGGCATCCGCAGCCAGGGCGATGTTGACGCCGCGCAGCGGGATCAGGCTGGCGACTTGCCCGTCGATCCGCGCCTGCAGACCGGCGAGGTCGTCCACCTTGGCCTCGCGCACCGTCAGCGCGCCGGAGGCGACCGTGGCGTCGAGGTGGAGCCCCTGGACCGGCAGGCCGCCGACCGTCAGCTGGCCGACCCGCAGATCGAGGTTGGCGTCGGCAAGGCCGAGCAACCGCTGCGGGGTCTGGCCGCCGTCGGAGGCGGCGGCGCGCGGAGCCGGCTGGGTTTGGGGTTGGGATGCAGGCTGCGTGGGAGCGGGATCGGCCGGCAGGTAGCCGTCCAGGTTGAGTCGGTCCAGCTCCAGCCGCGCGCCGAAGGCCGGCCGGCCGCGGTCGACATAGGCGACGGCACCGCTGAGCCGGCTGCTGTCGAAGCGGAAATCCAGTCCCGACAGCTCGAAGCGGTCGGCGTGGCCCTGCAGCCGCGCCGACAGCGAGGCGCGGCGCAGCCGGTCGGCGGGGACGCCGCGCGGATCCAGCTTCGCCCATTCCAGCAGGGCGCGCAGGTTATCCGCATTCGCCTCCATCCGCAGGTCGAGCGTCGGCTGCCCGCCCGGCGTGGTCACTTCGCCCGCCGCGACGAAGTCGGAGCCGCCGGGCAGCAGCGCGCTGACCCGGTCGATGTTGAGCCGCCCGGCGGACAGGCTGGCCTCGATCCGGCCCTGGCGCACCACGCCGCGGTTGTAGCCTATGGCGTCGACGGCGACGTCCAGCTTCGCCTCCACACCGGTCGGCAGCGCGAAGGACGGCAGCGGCGCCTTATCGCCCGCGGCTCCGGCGGTGGGTGCGGGCGTACCCCGGCCGCTGCCATTGCTCGCGGCGGCGCCGTTGCGCCTGCCTTGGGCCAGCCAGGCATCGAGGTCCAGCCGATTGACGGCAAGGGTAAGTTCGGTGCGCGGAGTCTCGCGCTTGGCCGGATCGCCGGCGCGCAGCGTGGCGTTGCCGGTGGCCCGCGTGTCGCCCAGTTGGGCTTCCAGGCCGGAGAAGGTGGCGAGGCTGGTCCCCGCCTCCACCGTCGCGCGCAGGCTGAAGGACTGGCCCAGCGCCGCGGGAGCCCAGCCGGAGGCGGGGGCGTCCACCAGCTTGGCGAAGTCGCTGCCCTCGGCCCGCAGGTCGCCCTGCACCTTGGACCCGCCGCCAGTATTACTCCCGCCGGTGCCGCCGGTCAGGATGCCGGCGAAGCGCAGGGTCGCGTCGGTGTGCGGCATCGACAGGGTGGCGCGCACCGGCACCGCCGCGCCTTCGGTGAAGCGGCCGGCGGTCGCCTCGCCATGCAGGGACAGGCCGCGCAGGCGGAAGTCGCCCTGAAGCTGGAAGGGGCCGTTCAGACTGCCGGCGGCGATGCGGGCGTTCAGCTTCTCGACCGTCTCCGTTCGGCCGTTGCGGTCGTCGCGGTAGATGATGGTGCCGTTTTCGATCATCACCTGATCGAAGCTGACGGCGGAGACCAACCCCTCGGCGGCACCCAGGCCGTCACCGGCGCGGGCCCCGGCGGTGGACAGGTCCCAGTTGATGCGGCCGTCCTTCAACACCTCCACCACGAAGGTGGGCTCGACCAGCGCGATGCTCTCCACCTGGATGCGGCCGCCCAGCAGGGGGCCGAGCGCCACCCGGGCGTCCAGCTTCTTCAGGCGCACCATGTCGGTTTCGGCGGCGCCGGCGGCATTGGCGAGCCGGGCGTCGCGAACGGTCAGAGCCGGCGACGGCAGCAGCGTGAAGCCGACGTCGCCATGCAACTCCACCTGCCGGCCGGTCGCCTGCGACACACGCTCGGCGATGGCGCCCTTGTAGGCGTTCCAATCGATGAGGCTAGGCGCCGCCAACAGCAGACCGGCCAGAACCGCCAGTCCGGCCAGTGCAGCGATCAGGATCTTCTTCACCGGGTTTCCGCCTTCCCTGCGTCCGGCCTTGTCGTCGGCCGCGCCCCTTTGCCACGTCGATACAAAGACTCGTTCCCCCACCCGCCGCACCGTCCGCTTCCGGTGCGCGCCGTCCTTCGGTAAGCTAGCGCCCGCAGAAGAAACAAGCAATTTGGGCAATCCCACGGCCAAGTCGGGGCCGGCCCGAATTTTTTCCGCGAGATTTCCCGTCCGCCGACCGTCCCGACCGGCCGCGCGGCGCCCGAACCATTGAAATCAGCCACCGGAGACCGTGCCATGGGCGACGTGGTCAACCTCAACCGTTTCCGCAAGACCCGCGACAAGGCCGAGCGCGCCAAGGAAGCCGAGGCGAATCGGGCCCGATTCGGCCGCACCAAGGCGGAGAAGGAGCGCGACCGCAAGGAGGCCGAGCGGCGAACTCAGACTTTGGATGGGCATAAGCTTGACGGCGAGGAGTGAGCGGACAGGACAAAAGCACGGAAAAGACCAAGCTTGCGAGTGGGAATAACCTCAGCGTTATTGTTACTATTGGATATACCGATAGTTCCCTATTGCGACTATCAGCGCGACTGTGTGAGAGTTCCCTCATGGGCGCCGGCGGGCGCTGTCCTTGGGTTCATGGGGAGGGCCGTCATCATGGTCGACATGACGTCGTTTCGCGGACCGGCACACACGCCACAGACGCATACCCCGGCCTGGCTTCCGCCGATCCGGTCGGTCGAGATGGACCGTCCGTGGGTCTGGCTGGCGTCGGCCTGGCAGGACATGATGGCGGCGCCCGGCATCAGCTTCGCCTATGGCGCGCTGGCGGTGATCTCCAGCTTCGTCCTCGTGGTCGGGCTGGCGATGCTGGACATGGAGTATCTGCTGCTGCCGATGGCGGCGGGCTTCATGCTGGTAGGGCCGCTGTTCGCGGTCGGGTTGTACGAGACCAGCCGGCTGCTGGAGCTGGGGGAACGTCCGACCTTCGGCAAGGTGGTGGCCGCCTATCGCCGCAACGGTGTGCAGATCGCCGGGATCGGCATGGTCCTGATGCTGGCGATGCTGGCCTGGATCCGCATCGCCTTCCTGATCTTCGCCCTGTTCTTCTCCGGGGAGCCGCCGGCGCTGGACCAGTTGGTCGACCGCATCTTCTTCTCGGCGGAGACCATTCCGTTTCTGCTGACCGGGACGGTGTTCGGCGGGATCATCGCCACCGCGGTGTTCTCCATCGCCGTGGTGTCGGTGCCGATGCTGCTGGACCGCGAGACCGACGTCTTCACCGCGATGGCGACCAGCATTGCCGTGGTGCGCGCCAACATCAAGCCGATGATCGCCTGGGGCTTCCTCATCGCCCTGTTCATGAGCGCCGGGATGGTCACCGCCTTCATCGGGCTGGCGATCGCGCTGCCGGTGGTCGGGCACGCCTCATGGCACTGCTACCGCGATCTGGTCGGCATTGGGCGTTAAAGGGCGGGCGGTAAGCGGCCGATAACCGGAACAACAAGCCCTCTCCCCGGCGGGAGAGGGCCTTTTTTTTCATCCCTTCCTGAAGAAGGCCTCGGCCGCCGATTTCTGTGCCTGCTTGGCGGCGATGGCGGAGCGGGCGCGGTCGATCTCCGCCTCCAGCGTGGCGATGTAGGCCTCGATCTCGGCCACGCCCATCACGGTCAGGTCCTTGGGCGCCGGCTTGGCCTTGCGCGGTTCCAGATCCTCGAAACGGTCGTCGATGGCCATGCTGTGGGTCCCTCCCCTGCCGCTTGGTTCGCCTTCGCCTTGTCAGGCCGCTCCGCCAAATCTACCTTTCGCACCGGACAATGCCAACGTGCCGCTGCCGTCAGGCGCCGGAACGGACAGACAAAAATGGAAGGGACGACCACCATGGGCTTGAACCTGCCCGACAGCATGCGCTGCGTCGAGATCACCCAGCCCGGAGGGCCGGAGGTGCTGCGCCCGACGCGCCGCCCGGCGCCGGTGCCCGGTCCCGGCGAAATCCTGGTGGAGGTCGCCGCCGCCGGGGTGAACCGCCCCGACACGCTGCAGCGCCAGGGTCGCTACGACCCGCCGCCGGGCGCGTCCGACCTGCCTGGGCTGGAGTTGTCCGGCACGGTGATCGCCATCGGCGAAGGCGTCGAGACCTGGGCCAGCGGCGACAAGGTCTGCGCGCTGGTTGCCGGCGGCGGCTATGCCGAATACTGCGTGGTGCCGGCGGTGCAGGCCCTGCCCGTCCCCGCCCCGCTGTCGATGGTCGAGGCGGCGGCGGTGCCCGAGACTTTCTTCACCGTCTGGACCAACGTGTTCGAGCGCGGCGCCCTGAAGCGCGGCGAGACGCTGCTGATCCATGGCGGGTCGAGCGGCATCGGCACCACCGCGATCCAGCTGGCCAAGGCCTTCGGCGCCACCGTGTTCACCACCGCCGGCAGCGACGACAAGTGCCGCGCCTGCGAGGAGCTCGGCGCCGACCGCGCCATCAACTACAAGACCGAGGATTTCGTCGCGGTGATCCGCGAGGCGACCGGCGGGCGCGGCGTGGACGTCGTTCTGGACATGGTCGGCGGCGATTACATCGCCCGCGACATCGAGATCATGGCGGTGGACGGCCGCCACGTCTCCATCGCCTTCCTGCAGGGATCGAAGGTGTCTCTGAACATGGCGCCGGTGATGACCAAGCGGCTGACCCTGACCGGATCCACGTTGCGTGCCCGCCCGGTGGCGGAGAAGGGCCGCATCGCCGCGGCGCTGCGCGAGCATGTGTGGCCGCTGCTGGAGTCCGGCGGCATCAAGCCGCAGATTCACACCACCTTCCCGCTGGAACAGGTCGACGAGGCGCACCGGCTGATGGAAAGCAGCGCGCATATCGGCAAGATCGTGCTGACGGTGGGGCCGGAGTCCGCTTGATTTTGCGCTTTTCTTCACCGTGTGGGCGCCGTCGGGCTTGCCATCTGCTGCCAAGACAGGTTAGCAGAGGCGAGCGGGCGGCCGGGATTTCCCGGTGCGCCTGCGCAAGCATGCTTACGCGGACCGGTAATCGCCCTATATCGTGGTGACGAGAATGGGGCGGCCGCCACGGGGGTAACCCCGGGGCCGCGAAGCCGCCCCCGCGCCGCATAACCAGTTCGAACGGCCGGCCGCACCACCCGCCAGCGGGTGCGGCCGGTGAAGAGTTTGTCAGGAGGGATGATGGCACTGCCCTTGATGCCGAAAGCGACAGCCGTCTGGCTGGTCGAGAACACGTCCTTGTCCTTCGAGCAGATCGCCGCCTTCTGCGGCATGCATTCGCTGGAAGTCCAGGCCATCGCCGACGGCGAGGTCGCGGTCGGCATGGTGGGGCTGGACCCCATCGCCAACGGCCAGCTGACCAAGCAGGAAATCGAACGCTGCGAGAAGAACCAGGATCTGCGCCTGAAGCTTCTGGTCGCCGACCTTCCGCAGGTCGCCTCCCGGTCCAAGGGTCCGCGCTACACGCCGATCACCAAGCGCGGCGACAAGCCCGACGCCATCGCCTGGCTGCTGAAGCACCACCCGGAGCTGTCGGACGCCCAGATCTGCCGCCTGATCGGCACCACCAAGCCGACCATCGCCGCGGTGCGCGACCGCACCCACTGGAACGTCGCCAACATCAAGCCGCGCGGTCCGGTGATGCTGGGCCTCTGCTCTCAGCGTGAGCTGGAAGAGGCGCTGGCGCTCGCCATCCGCCGCGGCGGCGTGCCCCGTCCGCCGGAGGAGGCTGCCGAGGACTTCTATGGCGAGAACCGCGACGACGACAGCTATTCCGAACAGGAAGACGCTCGCTGAGGTCGCATGTCCGGTCAGAGCTTCGACGGCGGGCATGGAATGCCCCCCACCGCCTTTGACCGGAAAAGGGGATCTTCATCGGCCGTCATCCCCGCGAAGGCGGGGATCCAGAGTTTCCGGTGCAAGTTCTGGTGAAGTCTGGATTCCCGCCTTCGCGGGAATGACGGCCGAGAGAAGCTTCTTCGCTGGATGTGCCTGTAGTCCCAGGATGCCAGACCCCATGACCGATTCCGCCACCCCTCGGCCCCGACTCGTCGTCGGCATCAGCGGCGCGTCGGGGGTGATCTATGGCATCCGCATGCTGCAGACGCTGCGGCGGATCGGCGTCGAATCGCATCTGGTCGTCAGCCGCTCCGCCGAGGTCACGCTGGCGCACGAAACCGCCATGAAAGTGGCGGAGCTGAGGGCGCTGGCCGATGTGAGCTATGCCGCCGCCGACATCGGCGCGGCGGTGTCCAGCGGCAGCTTCCGCACCCTGGGCATGGTGGTCGCCCCCTGTTCCGTCCGCACGATGAGCGAGATCGCCAGCGGCGTCACCTCCACCCTGCTGACGCGGGCGGCCGACGTGGCGCTGAAGGAGCGGCGGCGGCTGGTGCTGATGGTGCGGGAGACGCCGCTGCATCTGGGCCACCTGCGTACCATGACCGCGCTGGCCGAAATGGGTGCGGTGATCGCGCCGCCGGTCCCCGCCTTCTACGCCAAGCCGCAGAGCATCGACGATCTGGTCGACCATTCGGTCGGGCGGGTGCTGGACCTGTTCGGACTGGACGCCGGCAACCTGCGGCGGTGGGGCGAACGACCGGAAGAGGCCTGACCGACCATCGCCGCGGATGGCTTGTTGCGGCACTGCGCAACTGGCGGCTTGGTGCGCGGACGCAATGCCGTTATACCGCTGTCGATGAATTATGACGCGGAGCCGGCAACGCCGCCGGCCGGCAGCAACGGGAACAGGCCGACCATGCCCTTCAGCAGCAAACCGAGCGAGCCCATCCGCCAGCTTCTGGCCGGCATCAAGTCCTTCCGCGCCCGTTACTACGAGCGGCGTCCCGACAGCATGCGGCAATTGGTGACCGAAGGGCAGCACCCGGAGGTGCTGGTGATCGGCTGTTCCGACAGCCGTGTCGACCCTGCCCTGCTGACCACCGCGGAGCCGGGCGAGCTGTTCGTCGTGCGCAACGTCGCCAACCTCGTCCCGCCCTACCAGCCCGACGGCGCCTATCACGGCACCTCGGCCGCCATCGAGTATGCGGTCAAGTCGCTGAAGGTTTCGGAGATCATCGTGCTGGGCCATGCCCAGTGCGGCGGCATCCAGGGCCTGATCCGGCTGCGCGCCGGCCAGAAGTCGGACGACGATTTCGTCTCCCCCTGGGTGTCCATCGCCGGTTCGGCGCTCGACCCCTATGTCGGGCCGGAGGGCTCCGAACAGGCGCGGGCCGATGCGGAAAAGCTGCAGAGCACCCCGGCGGTGATCGAGCGGGCGGCGGTCCGCGCGTCGGTCGACAATCTGATGACCTTCCCCTTCGTGCGCGACGGGGTGGAAGCCGGCACGCTGAACATCCATGGCTGGTGGTTCGACATCCAGACGGGCGAAATGTGGGCGATCAATCCCACCACCCGCCTGTTCCAGCCGTTCGAGTAAAGATCGGCCGAAGCACAGGCTCGGGAATTTCCCGGCGCCCTGCCCTGTTGAAGGCGAAGGAATGTTTTTTCTTCGCCAACACCAACCGGGAAGGGAATGCCATGAAGACCGCGCTTCGGGTTCTTATCGTCGCCGCCGTGCCGCTGGCGCTGGCCGCCTGCAATCAGACCAGCAGCAGCGGCAGTGGCGGCGGGCTGTTCGGCGGCAGCGGCGGCGGGCTGTTCGGGTCGGGAAGTTCCGATGCGCCTTACGCCCGCAACGGCCGCTGCGAGGATCCGCGCTACAACACCTCCAACGGCGGCCGGGCCGAGGCCGGGACCGACGATTACGACTGCTCGCGCTACGGCGACGGGCTGAAGCGCTGAACCAGCGCCGCCAGTTCCGCAGCCATGCGCCCGGCGACCGACAACCAGTCGCCGGGCGCCGGTTGCCGGAACAGGCGGGCGGTCGGATACCAGGGGCTGTCGTCGCGGCCGGTCAGCCAGCGCCAGTCGGGCGAGAAGGGCAGCGCCAGCCACAGCGGCACGCCGAGCGCGCCTGCCAGATGGGCCGGCCCGGTGCAGGACGACACCACGAGGTCGAGGTTCGCCATGATCGCCGCCGTATCGGCGAAGTCGGCGATCTCCGGCCCGAGGTCGGTAAAGGCGTCCGGCAGGGCGGTATCGGCGAGGTCGGCACGCCCCGGCCCCATCTGCAGGCCATAGTATCGGCAGCCCGGCACGTCGAGCAGCCCACGCAGGCCGGCCAGCCTGGGTGAGCGGTCCTCGTCGCCGGGAAAGCGCGGGTTGCCGGCCCAGACGACGCCGACGCGGAGCGCGGTAGGGGCCCCGAGCCTCTCCCGCCAGCGGGCGACTCGCACGGGATCGGGGCGCAGGTAGGGAACGTCGGCCGGCACGCCGTCCAAGACGGTGCCGAAGGCACGCGGCAGACTCATCAGCGGGCATTCGAGGTCGAAGGGCGGCAAGGGGTCGCCGCGGGCAATGACCTGCGCCGCGCCCTCCACCCCGGACATCAGCGACAGCAGCGGGCGCTGCACCTCCAGCACCACCCGGCCGCCGCGGGCCGCCACCAGCGGGACATAGCGCAGGAACTGCAGCGTGTCCCCCAGCCCCTGTTCGGCATAGAGCAGGATGGTCCGGCCGCTCAACGGCTCGCCGCGCCATGTCGGCTGATTGAGGCGGCGCCAGGGCGGTTCGGCACGGTCGTCATGGCGGCGCCAGTCGAACTCCGGCCAGCCACGCCCGTAATCCCCGGCCATCAGACGGGCGAAGCCGAGATTCCAGTGCAGGCCGGCATCCTGCGGCCGGTCGGCCAGGGCGCGGTCGAAGTCGGCCGCCGCCTCCGCCGGTCGGGCCATGGCGATCAGGGCGGTGCCGCGCGCCGCATAGAGCGACGAATTCGGCGAGAGACCGGGCCGCAACCGCTCGGCCGCCGCAAAAGCCTCCAGCGACTCCGGGAAGCGGCCGAGCTTGGCCAGAACGGCGCCCAGCACCTCCCATGCCTCGCCGGCATTCCCGTCGAGCGCCAGCGAATCGCGGGCGGCGGTCTCCGCTTCCTTCCAGCGGCGTTGCGGTGCCAGCGCGGCGGCCAGCGTCGCGTGGGCGACGGCGGAGCGGGCGTTCAGGCGAAGCGAGCGGCGGGCACAGAGTTCGGCCGATGCTGCATCGCCGGACGACAGCAGGGCGGCGGCCCGGTTCACCAGCGCGTCGGCATGACCGGGCGCGAGAGCGAGCGCCCTACCGGCGGCGAGCAGCGCCGCCTCCGTTCGCCCCAACCGACGCAAAGCGCCCGCATGGCTGGCGTGGGCGTCGGCAAGCCCCGGCATGAGACGCAGCGCCCGGCCATAGAGCCGTACCGCAGCATCGAGTGCGCCGGCCGACTGCTCCACCCCGGCGAGGTTGGACAGGCCGCCGGCCCCCTCGGGACGCAGCGCCACTGCGAGCCTCAGGATGCGGCCGGCCGCATTGAACCGGCCGGTCTGGGCGGCGAGCACGCCCAGCAGTTCCATGGCGTCGGCATGTTCCGGATCGGCATTGAGGATTCGACGATAGATGTCCTCCGCTTCCGCCACCCGGCCCGCCTGATGGTGGTCGAGGGCGATCAGCAGGGCCTGCGACAAAGTGACCATCGGGACTCTTGTGGGTTGGCGGGAATGCAGCCTCGGTCCAGATCATGCCCCGGCGCCCCCACCCCGGTCCAGCCGGGCACGGTCGGAATTCGTCGCAAACGGTCACAGGATCGGGATTTTCCCTGGATTGTCATGAGACTGACGCATCGCTATTGTCCGCGCCGCATTCCAAGGAGCGGATCATGACCTCCGGCCCAATCCGGGCATTTTGCCAATCCGGTCTCCGCCGGATCACTCTCGCCGCCGCCCTGTTGCTGGGATTGGGGGCTGCTGCCGCGCAGGCCAACGAAGGCGCCAAATCGAATGGCTGCCCCTGGGCGCAGGACGTGACGCTGGAGATCAACGGCAAGACCCTGACGCTGAAGCAGGACGTCTTCACCGCCACCAGCGCCGAGCCGATCGAGATCGAGTCCTTCAAGGTCGTGCCGCTGGTCGACCAGTTGAAGCTGCGCATCATCGGCCCCAAGGGACGCGAGTGGGAAGCGGCGCTGACCCGTCTGGTCAGCGGCAAGCGCTGCAGCGCCTTCTATGCGGGCAAGCCGGTGCTGGTGTCCAACGTCACCCGCAATCCGAACGAACTGATTCTGAACCGGTAGGGGGCCAATTCAGCCGCCCCACCAGTTCGTCCAGCGCCGGGTCGCCGCCGGGAACCAGCAGCGCCATGTTGGCGGCGGCCATTTCCACGCTGCCGCCCGGCTGCGTCAGGAATCCGCCGGCGGCGAACAGGAAGTCCTGCTGGACACGCTCGGCTTCCAGTTCCGCGGCCTTCATGCGGCGGTAGAGAGTGTCGTCCTCCAGCTTGGCGCGGCGGCGCAGGGCGCGCAGCGGGCGTACCATCTCGTCGCGCCAGCCGGACACCGCCCCGTCGATGCGGGCAAGATCGTCGGCGGACATGCGGACGCCGCACTCCAGCCCGACCCAGGCGGCGAACAGCAGAACATTGACGTCCACCCCGCGCCGGTCCTGCAGGGCCAGACAGCAGGCAGGCACCCCCGGCCGTCCGTAGACGGCCAGGGAGAAGTCCCAGAACGGATTCGCCGACATCGTGCCCGTCAGTCGCCGAAGCTGATGTTCAGGCCGCGGGCGGTCTTCACCAGCGCACCGTCCAGTTCGACGCAGGAGTAATGCTCGATCGCCTCGGTGATCGGCACGTCGATGACGCTTCGGTTGGACCAGGCGACCATGCGGTTGAACTTGCCCTCCGCGATCAGGTCGACGGCATGGACGCCGAAGGCCGACGCGATCAGACGGTCGCGCGGGCTGGGCATGCTGCCGCGCTGGACATGGCCCAGCACGGTGACGCGGGTCTCGGCCCCGGTGGCGTCGGCGATCTTCTCGCCGATATAGTCGCCGATGCCGCCATAGCGCTTCTCGCCGCCCTGCAGCACCTTCTTGACGCCGCTGCCCTCCAGGGTCTTCACCGCCTCCGACACCACGACCAGGGCGAAGTTGCGGCCGGTCTCGCGGACGTCCTTGATCTTGGCGGCGATGCTTTCGATGGAATAGGCGATTTCCGGGATCAGGATCACGTCGGCCCCGCCGGCGATGCCGGCCGCCAGCGCGATGTGGCCGGCGTCGCGGCCCATCACCTCCAGAACCATCACGCGGTGATGGCTGGCGGCAGTGGGTTGCAGGCGGTCCAGCGCCTCCACCGCCACGGCGACGGCGGTGTCGTATCCGACCGACACCTCGGTCTTGCCGAGGTCGTTGTCGATGGTCTTTGGCACGCCCACCATCGGGAAGCCGCCCTTCTGCGCCAGCTTGTGCAGGATGGCGAAGCTGCCGTCGCCGCCGATGCCGATCAGCGCATCCAGGCCGAGTTCGCGGTAGCCGCCGATGATCTCGTCGGAGCGGTCCTTCAGCGTGCCGTCGGGCATGGGATAGGCGAAGGGGTCGCCGCGGTTGGTCGTGCCCAGGATGGTGCCGCCCTGGCGCATCATGTGGCCGTCGACGCAGCCGAGGTCGAGCGTCTGGTACTGCACCGGGCGCTGAAGCAGGCCCTGGGTGCCTTCCTTGATGCCCAGCACCTGCCAGCCATAGCCGGTGGCGCGGTGAACCACCGCACGGATGACCGCGTTCAGCCCGGCGCAATCGCCGCCACTGGTCAGGATGCCGATACGTTTGCCGGCTTTAATTGGGGCAGTCATTGAGGGTTTCCCGTCCCGTTCGCCTGTTCATTGAAATGGACCACCATGTTACCGGAACAGGCGCTTCCCGCAATCATTGCCGGTATCCGCAAAGGAGGCATCGGGCCGATCTCCTCGCCGCGGTGATATCCCGGATGGCCAAAGGACCGAACCGGCGGTTTGCCGGTGCCGTGCCGCCGGATTTCTGGTATAGTCCGGCCCGCCCAGCCAACGGGTCACCCGCAAGAGCACCCCCGATCCACCCGGGGCAACGGCCATTCCTAACGGGCGCGATGAACGAGCAAGAGATTTTGAAGGAAAAGCTGGCGAGCTTGCGCAGCGAGCACCGCGACCTGGACGACGTCATCGCCCGGCTGGTGGAACGCGCGCCCTACGACCAGTTGCAGATGCAGCGGCTGAAGAAGCGAAAGCTGATGCTGAAGGACCAGATCATGGTCCTGGAAAGCCGGCTGCTGCCGGACATCATTGCCTAACCGGACGGGGCCTAACCGGACGGGCCTTTGGACGTCATCCCCGCGAAGGGGGGATCCAGGCTTCCGGATCAAGCACCTGAAAAGACTGGATTCCCGCCTTCGCGGGAATGACGGTTTCCTTGATAGGGAAGTTCCCCTCACCCCTTCTTGGGCACCGTGAAGAACTGGATGCCCATCTGGAAGCTGCGGGCGATGTTCTCGGCCTTGCCGATCAGGAAATTGGCGCCCTCGGCCGGCAGGACCTCGTGGGCGGTCTCGCGGAACAGGCCGAGCCACCGCTCGAAATGCGGCGGCTCCAGCCCAAGCGAGATGTGGACCGGCATCGGACGGCCGTCGTAACGCTGGGTCAGCAGGGCGATGGACGACCAGAAATCCATCATCTTGCGCAGATGCGGCTCCCAATCGGTGATGGCGCGGCCGAAGATCGGACCAAGCTCCTCGTCCTTCATGATCTTGCCGTAGAAGGTCCGCACCAGCGTCTCGATCGACGCCTCGTCGATGCCGACGGCGGCCATCCGCTCCTCCGCCATGGCGGCACGGATGTCGCGGTGCTCTTTGCGCTGGTCGTCGCTGGGAACGCTGTCGGTCATGCGATGGGTCCGGTTCCGGGAATGAGCAGGGTCTATCCAGTCCATATATGACGGCACCATAGGTGGAACCATGTTTCACCGGAAGGGCCGGAATGTCGCAGCCGCAGGCTGGGATTCGTCATGGCCGAAGGTGGCGGAGCGGCGCCGCCTCTGGACAGGCGCCCGACTCTTCCTATAATGCGCCGCTTTCCGGACCTTGAGGAAAGCGCCAGGCCGTGACCGCCGACCACTCCCCGAACAGCACCCCTTCGGCTGCCGGCGTCCAGCCGCTGGTCGGCATCATCATGGGCAGCCAGTCCGATTGGACGACGATGAAGCATGCCGCCGACACGCTGGCGGCGCTGGGCGTCCCGCACGAGGTCCGCATCGTTTCCGCCCACCGCACGCCGCACCGGCTGGTGGAATACGCCACCACCGCCAAGGCGCGCGGGCTGAAGGTGGTGATCGCCGGGGCCGGCGGGGCCGCCCATCTGCCGGGCATGGCCGCGTCGATGACGCCGCTGCCGGTGTTCGGCGTTCCGGTCGAAAGCCATGCGCTGAAGGGCATGGACAGCCTGCTGTCCATCGTGCAGATGCCGGGCGGCGTGCCCGTGGGCACGCTGGCCATCGGCAAGGCCGGCGCCATCAACGCCGCGCTGCTGGCCGGCTCGGTCATCGCGCTGATGGACCCGGCGGTGGCCGAGGCGCTGGACGGCTGGCGCGCCCGCCAGACCGCCGCGGTGGCCGAGGCCCCCGTAGACGATCCGACCTGACGCGATCCCGCCTGACAGACAGAAAGCCCGACGGCCATGACCGGCACTCCCCTGCCCCGCCTCGCCCCCGGTTCCACCATCGGCATGCTGGGTGCCGGACAGCTTGGCCGGATGACGGCGCTGGCCGCGGCACGGCTTGGCTACAAGACCCATGTCTACGCCCCCGATGCGGCCGACAGCCCGGCGGCGCAGGTCAGCGCCGCGGCGACGGTGGCGGACTGGGACGATCTGGAGGCGCTGGAGCGCTTCGCCCGCTCGGTCGATGTCGTGACGCTGGAGTGGGAGAATGTGCCGGTCGCCACGGCCGAGCATCTGCGCCGCTTCACCAATCTGAACCCCGGCCCGAACGTGCTGTCGGTGGCGCAGGACCGCATCGCGGAGAAGAGCTTCGTCAACGGGCTCGGCATCGCGACGGCACCCTGGCGGGCGGCCAACAGCGCCGAGGAGGTCGCCAGCGCGGTGGCGGAGATCGGTCCGCGCTGCGTGCTGAAATCGACGCGGCTCGGCTATGACGGCAAGGGACAGGCGCGTCTGGACAGCGGCAGCGATCCGGCGGCGGCCTGGGCCAGCATCGGCGGCGGCAAGCCGGGGGTGGAGGGCATCGTCGAGGGCTTCGTCACCTTCGCCTGCGAGGTGTCGGTGATCGTCGCACGCGGCGCCGACGGCGCGATGGTCGCCTATCCGGCGGTGGAGAACCGCCACAAGGACGGCATCCTCGACGTCACCATCGCCCCCGCCGCGGCGGACAAGGTATCGGATGAGACCGCGGCGGAGGCCGACCGTATCGCGCGCCGCATCGCCGAGGCGCTCGATCTGGTGGGCGTGCTGGCGGTGGAGATGTTCGTCACCGCCGACGGGGCCGTGCTGGTCAACGAAATGGCACCGCGCCCGCACAATTCCGGCCACTGGACCATGGACGCCTGCGCCACCTGCCAGTTCGAGCAGTTGGTGCGCGCGGTCTGCGGCCTGCCGCTGGGATCGGTGGAGCGGGTGGCCGATGCCGAGATGACCAACCTGATCGGCGACGACGTGCTGCGCTGGCCCGACCTGCTGGCCGAACCCGGCGCCCGGCTGCACCTGTACGGCAAGGCGGAAGCCCGGCCCGGCCGCAAGATGGGCCACGTCAACCGGCTGTTCCCGCGCCGCTGACGGTTCCTTTTGCTCAGAAACCTGAAGGCCCCGCCGACCGGAACGGTCGCGGGGCCATTTTCTTGCGGGGATTCAGGTCAGGTCGGAATTCGTTCTCGTCACGGCCGAACTGCAGCCACTGCACGCGCTGCGCCGGTGGATGGGCATCATCCGGTTCTCCGGCCGCGACGAGATGATTGGAGGATGCCGGGCGGACCGGCCGGGCACAATCGTGAGAAGGTTCAACCGCTGGGCGCAGGAGGCGTACTGCCGCGGCGGCACCCAGCCGGTGGCAGGGGAGCGAATCCGTGTGGCGGATTGTGCCATCGGCACTATGGCCGTCGGACAATCCGGCAAATCCGCACTCACCTGCAATTGCACGACCCACTCCGTGAACCAGACCGGGGTAATTGTCGGCCGTCATTCGGAATAAACCGCATTTTCGGCTATTTGGTTGCGTCGCTGACATTTACTTTCTCCCGGCGGTATTAAATCCCGTATTCCTTACCTTTCGAAGGAATATTCTGCCGCAACCTTAGCATCGGCGATCGACATGACCTGACTGTATTGACACCCCGATTAGGAGAGGCCTAATGCGTTTCCCAGTTCTGGACGGCTGGCGCGGCTTATGCGCCTTATTCGTGGCTTTATTCCACTTCAGCGCATTAGGAAATTTTTATATCAATCCCTTTGTTCGAGGCAGTTATCTGTTTGTCGATTTTTTCTTCGTTCTCAGTGGCTTCGTCATTACCCACGCCTATCTCGGGCGCCTGAACTCGGCTCCTGATGCCGGGATTTTCCTGGTCCGGCGGCTGGGCCGTGTCTGGCCCCTGCATGCGGCCACCCTGGTCGCCTTCATTCCGCTGGAAATCGTCAAGGCGCTGGCGATCCACGGCGAAGCCGCGGCCTTCACCGGCCGTTTCGCACCGTCATCCATCCTCAGCAACCTCTTCCTGCTCCATTCATTGGGCATTGAGAGCGAGCTGACCTGGAACATGCCGAGCTGGTCGATCAGCGCGGAGGTCTTCGCCTACATCACCTTCGCCCTGGTCTGTCTTTTTGCCCGCCGCACATGGCTGGTGACAGGTGCGGCCGTGGCGCTGTCGGCCACCGGCGCCTTCGTGGTCATGGGATGGTCGGACCATTACATCGACACCAGTTTCGACCTCGGCTATCTCCGCTGCCTGTACGGATTCTTCGCCGGACACGTCGTCTATCGGCTGTTCATGGCCGCCCGCGACGCCGGGCTGGCAAGGCTGCCGATGGCGGGGCTAGTCGAGGCGGCCTGCCTGACCGCGGTGATCGTGTTCGTGGCGGCGGCGCGTGGCAACGCCCTGTCCTTCGCTTCGCCGCTGCTGTTCGGTCTGGTGGTCTGGGTGTTCGCCTTCGAGGGGGGAGTCCTCTCGCATCTGCTGGCGAAGGGGCCGTTCCAATGGCTGGGCGCCCGCTCCTACTCCATCTACATGGTGCATGCTCTGGTCATCGCCCTGTATCAGAAGATCGCGGCCGTGATGCAGAAGCTGCTGGGCCAGCCGTTGTTTGTCGAGACGGCGGTCGGCGGCGAAGAGACCAGGCTGATCTTCTTCGGCGGCGCCTGGGTGATGGATGGGCTTGCGCTCTCCTATCTGGCGACGGTGGTTGCAATATCCGCGCTGACCTACCGCTTCGTCGAAATGCCCGGTCAGACGAGCTTCAACGCCGTGCTTCTGGGCCGGCGCAAACCCACTGTCCAGCCGGCAACCGTGGAAGTCACCTGATCCGGTGCACCGGGTGCGGGACTCCCGGCAGCCCCTCTACACGCCGCTCGCGGGGGGTGCCGAGTCCCGACCGGTGCATTCGACATCGTTCATTGCGGTCCCGGAATGATCGCATCAAGTTTTCGGTAACGATAATTTCCGCAAAGACAGTCGGAAGGCAAGGTGCCGCAGGATTGTTGGCATTTGCCGAATAGATGTCACAAATTGTCGCGTTTTGTTAGGCCGAAGGTCGTCGGCAACGGAGTCTCTTCTAACCTATGGCGATATTGGTTACTCTCGGTCACATTCATACTGAAACTCTCTAAACTTTGATGCAATTTGTAACCTCATGACCATGCCCTTGGCGCAGGACAGTGCGGGACGCCCCGCCCCGGTGATGGCTCCGATCGTCGGGCCGGTCGTGACGCCGGCTGCCGGTTCGGCGGCGCCGCGCCGTCCGTCGTCAGGCCGCGACCGCGACCGCTTCGTCGGTTTTGCCTTCGCCGCCGCCGATCTGCTGATCGAGACGGACGCGCAGGGCAACATCCTGTTTTCCGCCGGGGCGCGCTGCCGCCTGACCAAGGGCGAGGTCGGCGGGCTGGTCGGCACCAACCTGATGGAGGTGGTGGCCCCCGGCGACCGCAAATACGTCCATGTCCTGTTCGACCGCATCCGGGAAAAGGCGCGGATCAAGCCGTCGCGCGTGCTGTTCCAAGCCTTCGACGGGCAGCAGTTCCCGGCTCTGCTGGGCGGGTGCCGGCTCGATTCCTGTCCGGGGTCGCTGTTCCTGACCGTGCTGCTGACCGCACCGCCGCGCCAAGGCGCCACCGCCGCGGCGCAGGGCGAGTTGCTGGACCAGACCGGCTTCGCCGGCATTCTGGAGGAGCGGATCCTCGCCGCCCGCGAGAAGGGGCTCGACCAGGGGTTGACCCTGCTGCTGGTCGAAGGGCTGCAGACGATGGTGGAGGCGATGCCGGAAGGGGCCGCGATGGAGGTGCGCGAGGGCATCGACGCCTATCTGCGCGGCATCTCCGCCGACGGCGACAGCGCGGGCCAATTGACCGGCGACCGCTATGGCATCGTCCATGCCGCGGACATCGACGGGAACGAGGTGCAGGGCCACATCGCCCAGATCATCGAGGCGGCGGGCGGCGCCCTGCCCGGCGGCATCCGGTCCTGGACGCTGGACATGGCCGACGACCGGCTGGATGCGGCCGATGCGGCCCGCGCGCTGGTCTATACGGTGCAGGCCTTCGCCTCGGCCCAAGGCGGGGAGTTCACCATCTCCAGCCTGGAGGATGGCGCCAACCGGCTGATGGCCGGCGCGGTGGAGCGGATCGGCCAGCTGCGCGCCACCATCGACAACCGCGACTTCATCGTCGTCTACCAGCCGATCGTCGACATCGGCACCGGCGCCGTCCACCATCTGGAGGCGCTGACCCGTGTCGACGGGATGAAGTCGCCGGCCGACTTCATCACCTTCGCCGAGGATGTCGGGCTGATCTACGACTTCGACCTTCTGCTGACCCGCACGGTGCTGGACACGCTGCAGGAGTTTCACAAGGAGCCCAAACTGCCGGACGTGGCGATCAACCTGTCGGCCAAGACGCTGATGAGCCCGATCTTCCTCAAGCAGTTCCAGTCGGTCGTCGCCCCCTATGGCGATCTGGCCGCGAAGCTGCTGATCGAGGTGACGGAAACCGTCGTCGTCACCGATATCGCCAAGCTGAACGAGGTGCTGCAGAAGCTGCGCGGTTGCGGGTTCCGCATCTGCCTGGACGATGTCGGCGCCGGTTCGACCAGCTTCCAGTCGCTGTACGGCATCCAGGCCGATTACGCCAAGATCGACGGCAGTTTCGTCCGCGGCGCCGTCGGCAATCCGCGCGACATGGCCATGCTGCGGTCGATGGTCGACGTCTGCCGCCAGCTGGGTCTGGACCTGATCGGCGAACAGGTGGAGGAGACGGTGCACGCCGACCTGCTGAGCGGGCTCGGTGTGTCGCTGGCCCAGGGCTTCCTGTTCAGCCGGCCGTCACGCGACTTCGCCTATTTCGCCAAGGACTGGTCGAAGGTGCGCAGCGGCGGCAAGGTGCTGCTGAAGGGGTGAGCCGGGACTGCCCCGGGCCCGCCGGATCAGGCGAGCGCCGCGGCTCCATTGAATTCATCGCCGCTGAAGGCACCCATCCCCTCGATGCTGTGGACCTGCTCCAGCCGGTGGCGGGCGGCGTCCAGCAATTGCCGGTTATGGGCCAGCGCATTTGCGCCCGCACAGCCGTCGCGCAGGTGCATGCGGCGCAGCAGCGCTTCGGCCTGATCCAGGGTTTCCATGATGCTCAGTGCGGTATCGGCGTCCATCGTCGCCCTCTTATCCTCTGCGTCGCGCGGGAAGTTCGTCGCGCCGTCTTCTGATGCACCGACCTTAGACGCCGCAACTCGCCATCAGGTAGAGGATATTTGGTCGCACGCGCGGAAAACACGGTGGCTTTTTAAATGTTATTTCATCTTGGTTGAATCGTTTCTCTCCAACCACTGGGTCTGCACGCGGATGACCTTCTCCGTGGCGGAAAATGCCTGACGGCGGGTAAGAACCAGAACGACGCCGCTGGAGGCCAGGATCAGCGGAATCGGACCGATGACCCAGACCAGCGCCGCCAGCGCGAAGTAATAGGCGCGGATTCCGCCGTTCAGCGCGGTGATTGCCAGGGTCAGCGCCTCGCCGATGGTCCGGGCGATTTCCTTGCGGTCGTCCGGCGGAACCGGCGGCATCGGCGCCGAGCCGATCAGGGCGCAGCAGTAATTGTACTGGCGCAGCGCCCAGGTGAACTTGAAGAAGCCGAAGGTGAAGATCACCACCATCAGCAGCATCTTGATCTCGAACAGCTGGGGCGAGGTCTGGACGGCAAAGGACAGGTCGGAGATGAACTGCTGCGCCCGCTCCGCCGCACCGAAGGACCCGATCAGACCGGCCAGCACCAGCATGTTGGTGGAGGCGAAGAAGGTGCAGCTGTGCATGGTGTGGCCGAACAGCTGCGAATCGAGGATGCGGTTGTCCCGCTCCAGCATCCGTTCGATCCAGTGGCGGCGCACGATCCGCAGATGCTGGTTCAGCACGTTGCGGCCGGTCAGCAGATGGTCCTGGGTGATGGTGAAGCCGACCCAGGAGCCGACGAACCAGACGAAGGCGACGATGTCGAGCGTGGTGAGGTCGGCGGGCAAGACGGCGGGTGGCATGGCGGCGAATCTCGGCGGCGGGGTCTCAGCGGGAGACGGACGGCCAGCAAGCGTGTACGCCGGCTGCCTCCGCCTGTCCATCGCGGCCAACCGCGGGACGGTTCACTCCCCGCGGCCCTGCACCGCCTTCAACACATAGACGCGGATGGCACTGGAAAGATTGCCGGTGCGGCTCTGGTCGATTTCCTCGATCAGGGCGTTCACCGACAGGCCGCGGGACTGCGCCACGGATTTCAGGGCGTCCCAGAACTCTTCCTCGAGGGAGACGCTGGTAGGATGGCCGGCGATCAGAACCGAACGCTTCTTCATGGTCACGCACGCATCTCAGTGGGGGATGGGGGTGGTCAGAGGAAGGCCGGAACGGCCGCGAACGACACACCCCCACCCTAACCCCAAGCTTAGCCTGGACCAACCATCCGTTCGGGTCGAACCCATTGATCGAATTGCTCATCCGTCAGGAGTCCGAGTTCCCGCCCGGCCTCCTTTAGACTTGTCCCTTCCTTGTGGGCTTTCTTGGCGATCTTCGCCGCATTGTCATAGCCGATGTGGGGGTTGAGCGCCGTTACCAGCATCAGGCTGTCCGACACCAGCCGGGCGATGCGGTCGCGGTTGGCCTCGATTCCCACCACGCAATTGTCGGTGAAGCTGTTCGCCGCGTCGGCCAGCAGGCGGATCGACTGCAGGACGTTGAAGGCGATCACCGGCTTGAACACGTTCAGTTCGAAATGGCCGGTGGCGCCGGCGACGGTCACGGTGGTGTGGTTGCCCATCACCTGGGCGCAGACCATCGTCATCGCCTCCGACTGGGTCGGGTTGACCTTGCCGGGCATGATGGAGGATCCCGGCTCGTTCTCCGGCAGCGACAGCTCGCCGATGCCCGACCGCGGGCCGGAGCCCAGCAGGCGGATGTCGTTGGCGATCTTCATCAGCGACACCGCCAGCGTGTTCAGATGGCCATGCACGTCGACCAATGAATCATGGGTCGCCAGCGCCTCGAACTTGTTCTCCGCGGTGACGAAGGGTAGGCCGGTGAAGGCAGCCACCTCCTCCGCGAACGCCTCGGCGAAGCCCGGCTTGGCGTTCAGACCGGTGCCGACCGCCGTGCCGCCCTGGGCCAGCCGGTAGAGCTGCGGCAGCGCGCCCTTCACCCGCGCGATGCCGTAGGAGACCTGCGCGGCGTAGCCGGAAAACTCCTGCCCAAGCGTCAGCGGCGTCGCGTCCTGCAGATGGGTGCGGCCGATCTTGACGATCTCCTGGAAGGCGTCGGCCTTGGCGTCGAGCGCGCTGCGCAGATGCTCCAGCGCCGGGATCAGGCTGCGCACGATCTCGTCGGCCGCCGCGATGTGCATGGCGGTGGGGAAGCTGTCGTTCGACGACTGGCCCATGTTGACATGGTCGTTGGGGTGGATCGGCGTCTTCGACCCCATGGTTCCGCCCAGCTTCTCGATGGCACGATTCGCGATCACCTCGTTGGCGTTCATGTTGGACTGGGTGCCGGAGCCGGTCTGCCACACCACCAGCGGGAAATGGTCGGCCAGCCGGCCGTCGATCACCTCGTCGGCCGCCTCCATGATCGCGGCGCCGAGCTTCGGGTCGAGCAAGCCCAGCTTCAGGTTGGCGGCGGCAGCCGCGCGCTTCTGGATGCCCAGCGCACGCACCAGCGGGGCCGGCATACGCTCCCCGCCGATGCGGAAATTCTGGAGCGAGCGCTGGGTCTGCGCGCCCCAGTATCGGTCGGCCGGAACATCTATGGGGCCGAAGCTGTCGGTTTCGGTGCGGACACCGCTCATGGTCGGACCTTTCCTGATCGCCGCTTTTGGTCACGGATGGGGCGGGTTGCAAATGCCTCCGCCCCGCCTGATCTTTGCGGTGAGGGCGCCGACGGCAAGGGGGCGTCTGGAGGGGCGGTTTGGGGCGGACCAAGCGGAAGCTTGGGCGACTCGGCAGAAATCCTCACTTCACCCCCGAATTTGTTCTTGTTGCGTTCGCGGTTCTTCCGTACCCTTTTCCCAGTGACCGGTCGAACGCCGCAAGTCCGGCGGTTACCGGCAGCAATAGGGCGACAGCGACAGGGGGAACAGAATGGACGATCTGGCACACGACCATATCCGCGCCTTCATTGCCCGGACGCGCGTTTCGGAGATGAAAAGCCGCGGCTGGCGCGTTCTTGGTCCGGGGGAGGAAGGATCCGTTCTGATGGAAGGCCCGATGCTGGCCGGACGGGCCGCGGTGATGGATGCGCCCATCGGCGGGATCTTCGACGATCTGATCGCCCGCGCGCTGGAACGGGCCGACGCCCGGGATCGCATGACGGCCCGCCGCGCCGCCTGAACCCGTACAACCACCGGCATTTCAAGGGGGGCGCGATCTCAAACGGGGTTGGAGGGACTGCACCCTTTGGTAGTTCCTCCCTCCAATTCCCTCAGGCGCTCTGAGCAACCTGACATAACGGCGCGTGTTGTCATAGTGCATGACACCCGCCGGGACATCCGACAGTGACCTATTGCAGCAGGGTATCGAGCGCCCCAATAGACATTTTGGGTAACTCTTCGGGGTGGTCGTAGGCGACGAGACCATAGATCGGAAGTACCCCCGAAGATACCACCTGCCGCATAGTCCCGTTAGGAAGTCTTTAACTGGCCCGATGGCTCAATAAGGCCATCGGGAACGCTCAGGCCAAGGGAGATTTACATGATCGGCGCCGTCAACACCAAGAAGATCAACGCATCCTCTGCGGCCCATATCGCGCTTCTCGATCAGTTCATTCGACTGACCCAAGACACCATCGTCGAGCAGGACGACGCCTTCATTCGCGACAGCCTGGTCGATCTTCTGGCAAACCTGCGCACCGAACGCGCCGACTATGCCGAGATCATCGGCGCGTCCGCATTGAACCGCGCCGCCTGATCCCATGCCTTACTCCTCCCCGGCCTTCCCTTCGGACGCAAGCCCGTCGGATGCGAGCCCCTCGGATGCGAGATTGGCCAGTGCCTCGCCGGTCAGGCGGTAGGGAAGCCATTCCTTCATCTGGCGGAAGCCGATCCGGTCGTAGAATCCCCGCGCCGGGTTCCAATCCAGCACACTGAGGTCGACACGACGGTAGCCGCGCTCCACCGCGCGCTGCGCCACCGCGGACAGCAGCTTGCGTCCGACGCCGTAGCGCCGCGCGTCGGGGGTCACGTAGAGATCCTCGACATACAGGCCAGGCCGCCCCTCCCAGGTGGAGAAGTTGCGGAAGGTCAGGGCGAAGCCGACCGGGGTGCCGTCCAGTTCGGCGATCAGCGCCTCGAACACCGGCTGCGGCCCCCAGCCGTCGCGGCGGAAATCCTCCTCGGTCGCCTTTACCGCGTCGGATTCGCGCTCGAACTCCGCCAACTCGCGGACGAACCGCAGGATGGTGGTGCAATCCTCCTCGACGGCGGGGCGGATGGTGACGGTCGGCATCGGCGGCGGGCTCCCTTGATTTGGCGCAAACGAAACGGGGAGCGGACCATAGCCCGCTCCCCGCTCTCGTGCACCCCCATCGAACCGGATGTGTCGGACCGGATGCCGTCAGTCGTCGCCGCCGCCTTTCAGGTCGAGGATGCCGCGCAGCTCCTGCACGCGGCGTTCGGCGCTGTGTTCGGCCAGCACCCGCTTGCGCGCCCGGCGGCCGAGGTCGGTCAGGTGGTTGCGTGGCAGCATCATCGCGGTGGTGACGTCGTCGGTCTGGGCAGCCACCAGGATCTCGCGGCCGGGTTCGAAGAAGCTGTCCAGCCCCTCCCACTGGTCGGCGACTATGGCGGAGCCGCAGGCGGCGGCCAGGAACAGCCGATCGGACGGACACCAGCCGATCCTGCGCTCGTCGTCGCGGGCCAGCGTCAGCGCCAGACTGGCCGAAGCCAGCACGTCGGCATGCTGCGCCGGGTCCAGATCAGGGAAGGTCAGGATGTTGGAGGCGCGCGGCACGCCATCCGGCAGGTCGGCGCCGACCAGCACGAAGCGACGGCGGGTCAGCCGCTGGGCGGGATCGATGAAGAAGCGGTCCAGACCCTCGCGGATACCGTCCGGCCCGCCGACGATGCAGCAGAGATCGCCCAGATACTCCCGCTTGAAGTCGCCGGGCTTGTCCGCCTCCGGCACGATCCAGGGATAGAGCGGGGCCACCGACTCCGCCCCGGCCTTGGCGCGGTAGCGGTCCAGCGCCGGCCCGCCGCACGAGGCCAGCACCATGTCGAAGCCCCCCAGCCCGTCGGCCGGCAGATGTGCCACCGCCTCCCCCGCCTCAAGCGCGGTCAGGCTGACCGCGGCTTCGGGATCGTAGAGCACGCGGCGCGGCGCCTTGGACTGACGGACGAGCTCGGCGGCGAGACGGGCGTCCGGCCCTTGCGCCACCACCAGCGCCACGCCGGCATCGTCGGCCTGCGCCGCCGCCTCCACCGCGACATCGTCCCAGGCTCCGTAGGACAGCACGTCTCCGCCGGGGATCGTCCAAGGCGTCGGCCTGTCCGGGCCGCTGCGTTCGACCGCGACGACCCGATGGCCGCGGATCGCCAGCGCCTGGATCAGCGCACGCCAGCGCGATCTGTGCCCGCCATCCTGGCGATACCCGTTGGTCAAGCCGAAGATCACGATTTTCATGGCGACGGCACCCTTGGCGTTCCGTGACAGAAGGCGGCCTCTTCATCGAAGCGGCACCCGATCGATGCGGTTTCCGGATCGGAGCGCCTCCAGTTCAACGCGATTGAGGAAGGCGGTGTTCCGGATTTCGCTCCCGTTCCATCATCCTTGTCGGGAACCGGTCTTCCCGGGATCGGCACCCAAATGCGGATACCAGCCGGACGGGAATTGCGAAAGCGATGCGTTGGATTTTGATATGGACCGGTCCGCCGGCCCTGCAAGCTGGTCTGCGCCGCAATCGGGGGTTCTACCCCGGAGGCGCCCATTTGTCGGTTGAGCCTTGCGGCCGGGGGCCTTAGGGTCACGCCCCGGTTCCCCCTCCGATCACGGTCGAGCGCATGCGAGTCCCGTTCCGTCATCCCGCCCGTCTCCTTCTCGCCACCCTGCTGATGGCCGGCTGCCAGAGCACAGGCGCCACCGCCCCGGTCGCCTCCGGCAGCCCGACAACTGCCACCATCCCGGCCCCGGCGGCAGCGGCGCAGCAGTCCGTCTCCTTCGCCGAATGGCTGGCGGCGTTGCGTGCCGAGGCGCTGGGCCAGGGCATCCGTCCGCAGACCTTCGACCGCGCCTTCCAGCGGGTGAAGTTGTCCGACCGCGTCGTGGAGCTGGATTCGGCCCAGCCCGAGTTCACCCGGCAAGTGTGGCAGTATTTGGACAGCGCCGTGAACGAAAAGCGCGTCCAGGACGGCCGGCAGAAGCTGCAGGAGCATGCGGCGTTGCTTTCCCGCATCACCCGCCGCACCGGCGTGCCGGGGGAGATCCTGGTCGCCTTCTGGGGCGTGGAGTCGGACTTCGGCAAATCCACCGGCAACTTCTCGGTCATCGACGCGCTGACGACGCTGGCCTTCGAGGGCCGCCGCGCCGCCTATTTCCGCTCGGAACTGCTGGCGGCCCTGCGCATCCTCGATTCCGGCGACATCGCGCCGGAGCGGATGAGCGGCTCCTGGGCCGGGGCGATGGGGCAGACCCAGTTCATGCCGACCGTCTTCCTGCGCAACGCGGTGGACGAGGACGGCGACGGCCATCGCGACATCTGGGGCAGCATGCCCGACGTGCTGGCCTCCACCGCCAAGTTCGTGCTCGCCAACGGCTGGCGGCCGGGCGAGCCCTGGGGGCAGGAGGTGCGGTTGCCCGACGGCTTCCCCTACGATCAGGCGGAGTTGGGCATGACCAAGCCGCTGTCGGAATGGCGACGGCTGGGCGTGCGTCCGCTGGACGGCAGCGAACTGGACGGCGACGCCCCGGCATCGGTGCTGGTGCTGGCCGGGCATCGCGGGCCGGCCTTCCTGGTGCGCGACAATTTCCGCGCGATCATGCGCTACAACCCGTCGACCAGCTATTCGCTGGCCGTGGCATTGCTGGCCGACCGCATGACCGGCAAGCCCGGCGTCCGCGGCAACTGGCCGCGCGAGGAACAGGCGCTGAGCCGCGACGAACGCGTCGACCTTCAGCAGCGGCTCGCGGCGTTGGGCATGGAGCCGGGTGCGGCCGACGGCATCGTCGGGGCGAACACGCGCAGCGCGGTGCGGCGGTTCCAGGCGTCCATCGGCGAGATCCCGGACGGGTTCGCCACCAAGGGGCTGCTGGAGCGGTTGCGGCAGCGGTCTTAGGGAGGGTTGGGGGTGTTAGGGCGTGTCGTCAGTTATGGGATTCCCAGCGGTAGGAATGCGTGATTCATAGAAGGTCGGCTGACGGGAGGGCCGACGGATGCGACGCTATGCTTTGCGCGACGACCAGTGGGATCGGGTCCAGGCTTTTCTGCCGGGGCGGGCGGGCCATGTCGGGGGGACGGCGAAGGACAACCGGCTGTTTGTCGAGGCGGTGCTGTACCGTTACCGGGCTGGCATTCCCTGGCGCGACCTGCCCACCCGGTTCGGGGATTGGAAGAACACCCACCGCCGCTACCGCCGCTGGTGCGAGAGCGGGGTGTTCGAGCGCCTTTTCAAGGCCCTGGCCGAGGATGGCGACAACGAGTACATGATGCTCGACGCGACCATCGTCCGCGCCCACCAGCACAGCGCCGGGGCGCGAAAAAAGGGGGCGCCTGCCAAGCCATCGGCCGATCACGAGGGGGGCTGACGACGAAGATCCATGCCATCGTGGACGCCTTGGGCAACCCGGTGGCGATCTCCCTGACCCCCGGTCAGGCCTCTGACTTCAGCCAAGCCGCCCCTCTGCTCGACGCGGTCGAGCCGCAGGCCCTCATCGCCGACAAGGCCTATGATGGCGACGCCTTGATCGACGCCTTGAAGGAGCGCGACATCGTCCCCGTCATCCCGTCCAAGGCGAATCGGCTGATCGCCCGCGATACCGATTTCGCCTTGTACCGCGAACGTAATCTCGTCGAGCGATTCTTCAACAAGATGAAGGGCTTCCGAGCCATTGCCACTCGATACGACAAGCTTGCCAGCACTTTTTTGGCGGCTGTTTACCTCGTGTCGGCTGTCATCTGGCTCAACTGACGACACGCCCTAGGGTTCGCGGTTGAGAAGTTAGACCCCCACCCTAACCCTCCCCCGCTGGGCGGGGGAGGGGATTAGTGCTTAGGCGGGAGAGTGGCGGCAGTCCCTCCCCCGCCCAGCGGGGGAGGATAGGTGGGGGTTAGCGTGACCGTCCCGCTAATCCCTCACCCGCCACCCCGCCGCGCAGCAGCCCCCAGGCGCCGGCCAGCAGAACCGCCGCCACGCCAGCGCCGACCAGCGCATCGGGCGCGCCGTCCAGCAGAAGCCAGCTTGCCGCCAGCCCGACCAGACCGGCGGCGAGCGGCAGAACGTCCTTGCGCGAGCACAGCCAGATCGCCCGCAGGGTCAGCGTGCCGCGCCGGTTGGCGAACAGCAGGGTCGCGGTCGCCACCGTCACGCCGATGGCCAGCAAAAGGGCAAGGCTGGCGAGCGGCACGTCCGGGATCGCCATGCCGGCAATGCTGCGCCCGGCCGTCACCACCAGAGCCACGGCGGCAACCGCCAGCACCACCCCCTGCAGCAGCGACAACCGGGCGCGCAGCTCGGGCCGCTGCCCCGTGCCGGCCAGGGTCACCGCGTGGCCGGCGGCGTGGTTCAGCACCAAGAGCGCCGCCGCCCACAGCGAGACCGCCTGCGTCGCATTGGCGGCGGCAAGCAGCAGGGCGCCAAGCAGCCCGTTCACCACCATCGCCATCCGCATCGTGTGCTTCAGGTCTTCCGGCCCACCGGACGGACGGGATGATCCGCCACCACAGGACCCTCCGCCACAGGAACCGCCACCGCAACCGCCGTCCATCGCACCGCCCTTTCCCACAGGAGACCGGCGGGAATCATAGGAGTGCGGGGGCGGCCAGTCCACCATCATCAGTATTTTCTGATATGCGCCACACCCATGGCGGCGCATCGAAAGGGGTGGCTCCGCCGACAGGCTACCCTTTCGAACGGCTGCGGGGATAACCCGGTCCACCCAACGGTGCAGGGGACGTCTCATTGGTCGCTTACCCGTCCCCATCCCATGAAAAGCAGCGGGGCGAGGCGGATATGGGGACAGACACAGCCGCATCATCGGAACCACTCCATGACGAAGCGCCCCGCCTCCCCCGTGAAGATCCTGATTGTCGACGACAATCCGCTGCTGCAGCGGGCGTTGAAGGACATGCTGGGTCTGTGGGGCGTCGGCCAGATCACCGCGGTCGCCAATGGGCAGGAGGCCAAGGACGCCCTGCGGCGCGAGGTGTTCGACCTGATGGTGACCGACTGGGTGATGGAGCCGGTGGGCGGCGCGCAGTTGATCCAGTGGATCCGACAGTCACCGGGCAGCCTGCGGCCCAACATGCCGATCATCGTGCTGACCGCCAACGCCGACCTCGCCACCGTGCGCAGCGCCTGGGATGCCGGCGCCGATTCCGTGCTGGCAAAGCCTGTACCCGCCGCCACGCTGGCCCGGCGCATCGACGCGGTGCTGAACCGCCGCGACGGCACGCCGCGCACCTCCAGCGGAGGGGCCACCGGTGCGACCACCGACGGAACCGCGACCCGCGGCGAAAGCCGCCCGAACTCAGCACGTCCGGCCGACCAGGGCGGCATCTCCGCCACCGGCCTGCCCGCCCCCCGGCCGGCGGCTCCGCGCCCGGTGGTTAATGGCGCGCCGCAGTTGCCGCCTCCGATGCCGCCCGCGGCCGTCCCGGCTTCGGTGACGCCACCGGACCGCAGCGCCGCCACCATGCGCAGCGACGATCCGAAGCGGGTGCGGCTGCTGCTGGCGCTCGACAAGCTGGAGGCGGCCATCGACCGGCCCGACCCGATCGGCAGCCGGCTGCGCCACGCCCTGTCCGACCTGCAGATCGCCGCCGCCGGCGATTCCGCCGCGTCCTCCATCGTCGCGTCGCTGTCCACCTGTGTCACCTGGGTGGAACCGGATGTCGAGGGCTATACCGACGCCCTGCAGGCCCATGCCGCTGCCTTGCGATGGTTGGTGGGGTCGGATGGCGGCACCCAGTCGATGGCGGTGGCGCTGTGCCTGATCCGCACGCTGCGCGCCAGCGTCCGCACCCTGGCCGCCCGCGGCCACACCGACTTCGGCGGCTGGCCCGAAGGCGGCAGCCCGACGCCTCCGGGCAAGTCCCCCCTCACCGGCCGCTGAGTCCGTCCCCATATCGCTTGGACAGGTTCTGGGCGAGAGGTGAGCGGAGCGGGAATTTCCGCAAGGCAGGGCATTCCATACGCTCCGTTACGGAAGACCGCCGGTTGCCGGCCGATCCTTGCTTTTTGCGATCCGGCCGGCCACAGGCGTTGCGATATAAGACAGCCTTCATTACCTTTTTGCCCAGCGAACAAATCGACGCCCCAGCACTCCGTGCAGGAGTATGCCAGGCTGCCGACCGATGGGAGGGAATGAAGAATGGCGCTCGCAACTGTCTCACTCGAAGACAAGTACGCGCTGGAAGAGGGTCGCGTTTACCTCACCGGCACCCAGGCGCTGGTGCGCCTGCCGATGATGCAGCGCCAGCGCGATCTCGCCGCCGGGCTGAACACCGGCTGCTTCATTTCCGGCTATCGCGGCTCGCCGCTGGGCGGTTTCGACCAGAATCTGTGGAACGCCCGCAAGTTCCTGGAAAAGAACCACATCCAGTTCCAGCCCGGCGTGAACGAGGAGCTTGGCGCCACCGCCGTCTGGGGCAGCCAGCAGGTCGGCATGTTCAAGGGCGCCAAGTATGACGGCGTCTTTTCCATGTGGTACGGCAAGGGCCCCGGCGTCGACCGCTCCGGCGACGTGTTCAAGCATGCCAACGCGGCCGGCACCTCGAAGCATGGCGGCGTGCTGGTGCTGACCGGCGACGACCACAACTGCAAATCCTCCACCTTCCCGCACCAGTCCGAACACGCCTATATGCACGCGATGATCCCGGTGCTGAACCCGTCGGGGGTGCAGGAGATCCTGGATTACGGCCTAATCGGCTGGCAGATGAGCCGCTTCTCCGGCTGCTGGATCGCCATGAAGACGATCGCGGAGACGGTGGACACCTCGGCGTCGGTCTATATCGACCCGCACCGCGTGTCCCCGGTCATCCCCGCCGATTTCCCGATGCCGCCGGGCGGCCTGAACATCCGCTGGCCCGACCCGCCGCTGGAGCAGGAACACCGGCTGATGAAGCACAAGCTGTACGCCGCCCTGGCGTTCGCGCGTGCCAACAAGCTGGACAAGGTGGTGATGGAGAGCCCGCGTCCGCGCTTTGGCATCGTCACCACTGGCAAGAGCTATCTCGACGTCCGCCAGGCCTTCGACGAGCTGGGCATCACCGAGGAGATGGCGGCCGATTGGGGCATCACCGTCTACAAGGTCGGCATGCCCTGGCCGCTGGAGCGCGACGGCGTCCGCCACTTCGCCGAGGGCCTGGAAGAGATCGTCGTGGTCGAGGAAAAGCGCGCGGTCATCGAGAACCAGCTGAAGGAACAGCTTTACAACTGGAACCCCGACGTCCGTCCGAAGGTGGTCGGCAAGTTCGACGAGGAGGGCGAGTGGATCCTGCCCAGTGCCGGCGAGCTGACCCCGGCGCAGATCGCCGTCGTGATCGGCCGCCGCCTGCAGCGCTTCATCGACAACGAGAATCTCGTCCGCCGCATCGCCTTCCTCGACGCGCAGGAGAAGCAGAAGGCCCATGTGGCACGTGTGGTGCGCAAGCCGACCTTCTGCTCCGGCTGCCCGCACAACACCTCCACCGTCGTACCGGAGGGCAGCCGCGCGCTGGGCGGCATCGGCTGCCACTATATGGCGACGTGGCTGGACCGCTCGACCGACACCTTCACCCAGATGGGCGGCGAGGGCGTGCCGTGGGTCGGTCAGGCCGCCTTCACCGACGAAAAGCACATCTTCGCCAATCTGGGCGACGGCACCTATTTCCACTCCGGCATCCTGGCGATCCGTCAGGCCATCGCCGCCAAGGTGAACATCACCTACAAGATCCTGTTCAACGACGCGGTCGCGATGACCGGCGGCCAGCCCTTCGACGGCACGCTGACCGTGCAGTCGATCGCCAACGTCCTGCGGGCGGAGGGCGTCCAGCGCATCACCGTGGTCTCGGACGAGCCGGAGAAGTACGGCATCAACAGCGGCCTGCCGCAATACGCCAACGTCGAGCACCGCGACGACCTCGACCGCGTGCAGAAGGAGATGCGCGAGGTCCCCGGCGTCAGCGTCCTGATCTATGACCAGACCTGCGCCACCGAGAAGCGGCGCCGCCGCAAGCGCGGCAAGATGGTCGACCCGGCCAAGCGGGTGGTCATCAACGAGCTGGTCTGCGAAGGCTGCGGCGATTGCTCCGCCAAGTCGTCCTGCGTGTCGGTGATCCCGCAGGAGACCGAGTTCGGCCGCAAGCGCCAGATCGACCAGTCCAGCTGCAACAAGGATTATTCCTGCACCAAGGGCTTCTGCCCGAGCTTCGTGACGGTGGAAGGCGGGCAGCTGCGGAAACCGAAGCCGGCGGCGGCGAAGTCGGCCGACGCCTCCGCCCTGCCCGCCCCCGTCATCCCGGCCTTCGACAAGACCTGGAGCCTGTATGTCACCGGCGTCGGCGGCACCGGCGTCGTCACCATCGGCGCGCTGCTGGGCATGGCCGCCCACATCGAGGGCAAGGGCGTCGGCGTGCTCGACATGACCGGCCTCGCCCAGAAGGGCGGCGCGGTGACCAGCCACATCCGCATCGCCAACACGCCGGAGGATATCCACTCCGTCCGCATTGCTGCCGGCGGCGCCGACGCGGTGCTGGGCTGCGACCTGATCGTCGCGGCGGCCGGCGACGGCCTGTCGAAGATGACCCCCGGCCGCACCCGCGCCGTCATCAACACCCACGACAGCATCACCGCCGACTTCATCAAGAAGCCGGACATGGTGATCCCGGTGCGCGATCTGGTCGGCGACATCCGCAAGGCCTGCGGCGGCGAGTCGAATGTCGACGCCTTCGACGCGACGAAGCTGGCCACCGCGCTGCTGGGCGACAGCATCTATGCCAACCCGTTCCTGATGGGCTATGCGTGGCAGAAGGGGCTGATCCCGCTGACCGAGCAGTCGATCCTGAAGGCCATCGAACTGAACGGCGTGTCGGTGAAGCTGAACCTCGACGCCTTCCAGTGGGGCCGCCGCGCCGCCGTCGATCTGGCCGCCGTCGAGGCCGCCGCCAAGCCGCAGGAGCCGGTGCAGACCACGCAATCGCTGCTGCTCGACCAGCGCCGTCCGTCCGGCAGCCTGGAGGAGGTGATCGAGCGCCGTCACCGCTTCCTGGTCGATTACCAGGACGCCGCCTACGCCGCCCGCTATCACGCGCTAATCGACTGGACCCGCCGGACGGAGCAGCAGAAGGTCCCCGGCTCCACCGCGCTGACCGAGGCGGTCGCCCGCGCCCACTTCAAGCTGATGGCCTACAAGGACGAGTATGAGGTGGCGCGCCTCTACACCGACAGCGGCTTCGTCGAGAATGTGCAGCGCATGTTCGAAGGCGACTGGAAGCTGACCTTCCACATGGCCCCGCCGGTGATGGGCGATACCGACGAGGAGGGTGGCGAACCGAAGAAGAAGACCTTCGGCCCGTGGATGCTGCATGCACTGCGCCTGCTGGCCAAGGGCAAGCGCCTGCGCGGCACCCGTCTGGACCCGTTCGGCCGCACCGCCGAGCGCCGGCAGGAGCGCCAGTTGATCGCCGACTATGAGGCGGTTGTCGGCGAACTGCTGAACGGCCTGACCCGCGAGAAGCTGGCCCTGGCGGTGGAGATCGCCTCGCTGCCGATGGAGATGCGCGGCTACGGCCCGGTGAAGGCCCGCAACGTGGCGGCGGCGAAGGCGAAGGAAGCCAAGCTGCTGGAGACCTTCCGCGCCCCGGTCGCCGCCCCGCAGCCGATCGCGGCGGAGTGAGGTGGTTCGGGTCGTTCAGTGAGGTAATGTGAAGCGAAGGAGCCCGCCCCGGTGATGCCGGGGCGGGCTCCTTCCTTTTTTCAGGGCCGCTTCGACCCGGCGGTCATCTTCCAGATCGCGACGAAGAACAGCGCGGTGCCGAGCAGGGCCGCGTAGAGCACGATGCTCGGGTGGAAAATGAAGCCGATCGGCAGGATCAGCAGCATCAACGCCGCGGCGAGCAGCCCGAGCACGAAGATGCCGGGGTTGAAGTGCTCATAGATCGGGGCGTTCAGGTCGGCGTGGGTGGCCATGGCATGTGCTCCATTCCGGCGCCGCTGACGCGCGGCTTTGAGGAAAGATATGAGCACAGGCTAATAGGTTGGGGGGCGGGTGGCATTGCGAATTCGCAATGCGGTCGTTGGAGCTGTGCTCACCTTATCCAGAGAAAGCGATGCAAAACGAAGATCAGACAGGAGCTCAAACCCTGGCCTTAATTAGCCGAAAGTGGTATTGTTTTCTGCTAAGGATTGTTCCCGAATCTTAGAAAGAAGAAGATGCAGGCAAACAAAAAAGCTCTATGCATTTTCGATGCTCGCGTATTTATAGGGTGGATGTCGATGAATAAAAATTACATCAATGTGGCTTCAATAATATTTTCTATCGTGATTTTCCCCATCAACGCTATAGCAGCATCAGAATTCACCATTTCCGGGGAATTCGATGGGTGCGAATACGGAAAATTATTTGAAATCGAAGGTGGAGGAATACTTGAATGCAAAGATTATAACTATCATTTCGCATTTTATCCGAGGATAATAGCGCAGGGGAGAAATGTTATTACAATAGACAATGAAAAAATAGAAGCCTACCTGCACAATGGCTCTGTTGTTTCAACGCGGATTCTGGATACATTTGAAGGATGCGATTATGAAAAACCCTACAAGCTACAAAATGGGATGATATTCGTTTGCCAGATGTATCGCTATAAGTATGCCTATAGGCCGGAGGTGAAAATATTTTTAATCGAGAACGCCTCTCCAAAAGTTTTTATCGGCGGAGAACATTATAACGGAAAGATATACAGGATGAAATAGGAAATAGTTTTTCTTGCACTGGATTCCCTATTTGTCCTCAACATTCTTGATACCAAAAAAAATTTTGTGAATTAATCAAGAACACTAAGAAATCAGAAAGAAAGCAATAAAGATATGGCTGACCATCTCCCCCCCCGAGCAGCGGGCTGCCGCATACGCCGCGATATTCGACCTCACGCGTATCGACGCGATGACGGATGAGGAAATCGCCCGCCAGATCGCCGACGATCCCGACGCGACGCCAGACCTCTCCGATGCGCCGCCGGAACTGGTGCGGCCCATTCACCCGGCCGGTGGCGTCAACATCCGCGGAATCCGTGCCAAGCTGAACCTTACCCAGACGGAGTTCACCGCTCGCTTCGGCTTCCCGGTCGGCACGCTGCGCGATTGGGAGCAAAGCCGCACCGTCCCGGATACGGCGGTTCAAACGCTGTTGTTCGTGATCAAACGGGAGCCGGCACTGGCGGCTGTCGTCGTGGCACATAAGGCGGCCTGACGGACGGCGGAACCGGGGACCTCTCCGCCCCTCTCCAACAGCCCCCTACCCCACCGGAAACCGCAGCACGAAGCGCGTTCCCTTCCCCTCACCGTCCTCCAGCGCGATGCTGCCGCGCATGGTGCCGGTCATGATGTTGGCGCAGATGCTGAGGCCCAAACCGCTGGCGCCCAGGCTGCGCTTGGTGGTGAAGAAAGGATCGAAGATGCGGGAGCGGATGTCGGCGGGGATGCCCTTGCCGTCGTCGGCGTAATGCATCTCGATCCAGCCAGCCGGCTGCTCGCGGGCGGACAGCAGGATGCGGCCGGTTTCGCCCTCGTAATAGGCGTGGACCAGGGCGTTGATGATCAGGTTCGACAGCACCTGCGCGAAGGAACCGGGATAGCCGTCGACGATCAGGCCGGTGGGGATGTCCAACTCAACCGTCACCCGCGTGCGGCGCAGGCGCGGGCGCAGGCTCAGCAGAATCTCGTCGACATAGGCGGCGAGGTCGAAGGCACGGCGTTCGCCGCTGGCCTGGTCGGAGGCGACCTGTTTGAAGCTCTGGATCAGGCCGGTGGCACGCTCCACATTCGACAGGATCATCCGCGTCGATTCCCACGCGACGTCCAGGAAGTCCTGGAAATCGCTGCGGCGGATGCGGTTCTCTTCGAACAAGTTGCGGATGCGGCCGACCTCATCCGCCAGATGGGAGATGGCGGTCAGGGTGACGCCGATGGGGGTGTTCACCTCATGCGCCACGCCGGCGACCAACTGGGCCAGCGAGGACAGCTTCTCCGCCTGGATCAGGCTGGCCTGGGCGTCGCGCAGTTCGGCCTCCGCCCGCTTCCTTGCGGTGATGTCGAGGGCCACGGTGACGATGTGGGTGACCTCGCCGTCATCGTCAGTCAGCGGCATCTTGGTGGTCAGCCAGTCGCGCATCGCGCCGTCGCCGTCGGGAGCGCGGTCCTCGTGGAAAGGGACACCCTGGCCGCTGTCCACCACCAGCCGGTCGAGAGCGACGGCACGGTCGGTGGCCGGCCCCGGCGGCGGGGCGGCGGCGGGGCCGTAGGTCTCGCGGTAGTAGCGGTTGGTCAGGCGGACGGTGCCGTCGCGGTCCTTCACGTCGATCAGGGCCGGGATGGCGTCGATCACCCCGGTCAGGATCTCTCGGCTCTGGCGCAGCGCCTCGTCGGCGATCAGGCGGTCGGTGATGTCGGTGAAGGTCCGCACCTGCCCGCCGTCCGGCAGCGGTACCACCCGCACCTCGATGAAGCGGCCGTCGCCCTGGGGCCGGGCATAGACGAACTCGCTCTCCGGCCGGCCGATGCGGTCCATCAGATAAGCAGTCTTGGCGTCCAGATCATCGCCGAGATCGGGAGCGCCGAAAGGCAGTCCGACCATGCCGCTGGCAATCTGGTGTCGCACCACGTCGGGCAACGCCGGGTTGGCGCGCATCTCCTCCTCCGACACGCCCAGTATGTCCAGCGCGTTGCTGTTCCAGGCGATGTAATGCAGGTCGCGGTCGAGCAGGACGATGCCTTGCCCCATATTCTCCAGCGTCAGGCGCAGCAGATGGCGCTGGATCGCGAGGTCGTCCTCCGCCCGCCGCCGCTCGGTCACGTCTGAGTAGGTGCGGACGAAGCCGCCGCCGGAGGTCGGTCGGGTCCGCACCTCCAGCACCCGGCCATTGGGGCGGCGGTGCTCGTACAGGGGCGGGTCGGCGCGGCGCGCACGATCCAATTGGCGGGCGGCGACGGCATCGGGGTCGCCGGGGCCGTATTCGCCGCGGTGGGCAAGGTAATGGACGATACGGGCATAGTCGGCGCCGGGCATGTAGCCGCGCGGCACCTCGAACATCTCGTACATCCGGCCGTTGATGACGCGCACCGTCAGGTCGGCATCGACCAGCATCACGCCCTGGTCCATCTGCTCCAAAGCCAGCACGGCGAGATCGTCGCCGGTTACGGGCTCCGGCCCAGGTCCATCACCCGGAAGGGGCCTGGTCGCCGGATATTCAGGACTCTGGGGAAGGTCGGGAATCTGGGCTGGCAAGGTCTGCGCGCCATCCATCGGTTTGCTGGTCCGCTATCGAAGGGGCTACTGTAACAGCCCCATTTCTTCCTGCCGAGTTCTCCTCTGCGCCATGGAGTCGCAATCCGGGGACATTTGTGGGGCATTTTAATTATTTCGGAACCTTTGCCGCACTACCCTGTTTCGAATCGCAGGTGGTTTGTGCAAGATCGCCGGATGAGCGATACTGCCTGAGCGATGCTGCGCTTACTCCCGTGTTCCACCGGCTGTTCTGAGGTAACCGCCCCTTGTCCGGACTGGCCGCCCTTCCCGCACCGACCGGCGCGTCGCCCAACGCGGGCCTCGCGAAGCTGCGTCAGATGCTGGCGAGCGATGCCGCGGCGATCCAGCCGATCCGCCGCATTCCGGGCGAGGAGGAACGCAAGCGCGGCAAGGACGGCACCGAGGAGACCGGCGACGCTCTGCAGGGTAGCGGGCGCGCCGATGCCGAGTCGACGGCGACACGGGCGAAATCGTCCCGCGGATCGACTGGCGGATTTGCCATCGGCGGTGCAGCGGAGGATGCCGGCCCGGTCAATGGCGGGCCGGTGCCGCTGAACGCCCTTCCCAATGCCGGCTATGTCGCGCAAAGCATCCATCAGGAAGCCATGGGCAGCGGCCTGACCATCGAACCCTGGTCGGAAGCCATCGACGCCTACCGTCGCGCCGACGCCGGGGTGAACACGCCGATGGTCACGCAGATCGCGGTGTAAGGTTCCGGACGTTTGCCCCCTCAATCGTCGCCACTGGCCGGCATCGGACCATGCGGCAGGTCCGCCTTGCGGCTGCGGAACAGATTGCCGACGAAGTGGCCGAAATCCTCCATGTAGAGGTAGAGCGACGGCGTGATGTAGAGCGTCAGCACCTGCGACACGCACAGCCCGCCGACCACGGCGAGGCCCAAAGGCTGGCGCAGTTCCGCGGCGGCGCCGTGGGCGATGGCGATGGGCAGGGTGCCCATGATCGCCGCCATGGTCGTCATCATGATCGGGCGGAAACGCAGCAGGCAGGCCTGCTCGATGGCGTCGCGCGCCGCCATGCCGTTGCGCCGGGCCTCTACCGCGAAGTCGATCATCATGATCGCGTTCTTCTTCACGATACCGATCAGCATCAGGATGCCGATGATGGCGATGACGCTGAGTTCGACGTCGAACAGCATCAGCGTCGCCAGCGCCCCGATCGCCGCCGAGGGGAGGCCGGACAGGATCGTCAGCGGGTGGATGAAGCTCTCGTACAGCACGCCCAGCACGATGTAGATCACCAGCACCGCCGCCGCCAACAGCAGGGCCTGCCCCGACTGGGCGTCCTGGAACACCTGCGCGGTGCCGGCGAAGCCGGTGGTGATGGTGGCGGGCAGCCCCATCTCGCGCTCCGCCCCGCGGATCAGGTCGACCGCCTGGCCAAGCGAAGCGCCGGGGGCGAGGTTGAAGGACAGGGTGACGGCGGGAAGCTGCCCCTGGTGCGCCACCGCCAGCGGGCCGGCCGTGCGCTCCACCCGCGCGAAGGCGTCGAGCGGAACCAGCTTGCCGCTGGTGGCGGAGCGGACATAGATGCGCGACAACGAACTGTCGTCGCCCTGGTACTTCGGCTCCAGCTCGATCATCACCTGATAGTCGTTGCTGGGGGTGTAGATGGTCGAGACCTGCCGCTGGCCGAAGGCGCTGTAGAGGGTGGAGCGCACCTGATCGACGCCGATGCCCAGCGTCGCCGCCTTCTCGCGGTCGATGTGGACATAGGCCTGCGGGTTGTTGAGCTGAAGGTCGCTGGTCACGTCCTGCAGGATCGGGATGCCGCGCAGCGCCTGCTCCAGCCGGTCGGACCACTGGTACAGCTCGTCCAGATCCAGTCCCTGGATGGTGTATTGGTAGAGGCTCTTGGACGACCGGCCGCCGATGCGCAGGTTCTGCACCGGCTGCATGTAGACCGCCATGCCGGGGATGCCGGCGACCTGACGGCGAAGCTGCTGGATCACCTCAGTCGCCGAGGGACGCTCGTCGCGCGGCTTCAGGGTGATGAACATGCGGCCCATGTTGCCGGTGTTGCCGCCGGTCCCGACGGAGGAGATGACGTCCACCACCGCCGGGTTGGCCTTGACGATGGCGGCGACCTGCTGCTGCCGCTCCGCCATCGCCGGGAAGGCGATGTCGGCCCGTGCCTCCGTCGTCACGAAGATCTGGCCGATGTCCTCGGTCGGGAAGAAGCCCTTGGGGATCGCCTGATAGAGCAGGACGGTGCCGACGATGGTGCCGATCATCACCAGCCCCATCAGCGGCCGGTGGCGCAGGGTCCAGCGCAGGGTGCGGCCATAGCCGTTCAGCAGGGCGGAAAAGCCCGCCTCCAGCGTGCGGCCGAACCAGTTTTCCTTCTGGTCATGGGCATGGGTGAGGAAGCGCGAGCACATCATCGGCGTCAGCGTCAGCGACACGAAGGCCGAGGCCGCGATCGCCATCGTCACCACCAGGGCGAATTCATGGAACAGCCGCCCGACCACGCCGCCCATCAGCAGGATCGGGATGAAGACCGCGACCAGCGACAGGGTGATCGACAGGATGGTGAAGCCGATCTCGCGCGAGCCCTTGATCGCGGCCTCGAACGGCTTCATCCCCTCTTCGACGTAGCGGACGATGTTCTCCATCATGACGATGGCGTCGTCCACCACGAGGCCTACGGCCAGAGTCAGCGCCATCAGCGAAATGTTGTCGACGGAAAAGCCCAGCAAATGCATGCCGCCCGCCGTCGCGATCAGCGAGATTGGCACGGCCAGCGCCGGGATCAGCGTCGCCGACAGCCGGCGCAGGAACAGGAAGATCACCAGAACGACCAGCACGATGGTCAGGGCGAGGGTGAACTGCACGTCCTCCACCGCCTGCCGGATCGATTGCGAGCGGTCGTTGACCACCTGGATGGCGGCCGAGGCCGGAAGCTGGGCCTGGAACACCGGCACCAGTTCGCGCACGCGGTCGACCACGTCGACCGTGTTGGCGTCGGGCTGGCGCTGCACCGCCAGCATGATGCTGCGGGTGCCGTTCAGCCAGCTGGCGGTGCGGTCGTTCTCGACGCTGTCCAGCACCTTCGCCACGTCGCCCAGCCGCACGGGGGCGTTGTTACGATAGGCGACGATCAGCTGGCGGAAGGCGTCGGCGTCGGGAAGCTGCGGGTTGGCGGCGATCACCAGCTGCTGCTGCTGGCCGGTCAGGGTGCCGACGGGCGTGTTGGCGTTGGCGGCGGCCAGCGCCTTCTGCAGTTCGTCGATGCCGATGCCGCGGAGCGCCAGCGCATTGGGGTTGACCTGCACCCGTACCGCATATTTCTGCGAGCCGTAGATCTGCACCTGGGCCACGCCCGGCAGGGTCGCGACCTTCGGCTGGATCAGCGTCTCGGCGATGTCGTTCAGCCGGGCCAGCGGCAGCGTCGGCGAGTTCAGCGACAGGAACAGGATCGGCTGGTCGGCCGGATTGACCTTGCGGTAGCTGGGCGGGGTCGTCATCTCCGCCGGCAGCCGGCGCTGGGTGCGGGCGATGGCCGCCTGCACGTCGGCCGCCGCCGCGTCGATGTCGCGCTCCAGCACGAACTGGATGGTGATGCTGGTGCTGCCAAGCGTGCTGTTCGACGTGATGGTGTCGATGCCAGCAATGGTGGAGAACTCGCGCTCCAGCGGGCTGGCGATGGAGGCCGCCATCGTCTCCGGCGAGGCGCCGGGCAGGCTGGCGCTGACGCTGATGACCGGAAAATCCACCCGAGGGAGCGCCGCGGTGGGCAACTGCCGGTAGGCCGCCAGACCGCTCAGCACCAGCGCCGCCGTCAGGAGAATGGTCATCACCGGACGGCGGATGCAGAGTTCGGAAAGGTTCACGTCGCACCCCCGGCGGTCTGCGTCCGGGTGCCGGCAGTCTCCTCAACAGCGGAGCCCTTGGCGGCGGAGCCCTGCCGCCGGCCGCCCTCAGCCGTTTCGCCGGGCGGCGGAGTGGCGGGCTTTCCGGCGCGCTCGCTGATTTTGGCGCCGGGGAACAGGCGCGACTGGCCGTCGACCACCACCCGCTCCCCCGCCTGCAGGCCGGAGGCGACGACGCTGAGTCCGCCATGGCTGCGCTCGATGGTGACGGGGCGGACCTCCGCCGTCTCGTCGGGCTTGACGACATAGACGAAGCGGCCCTTCTGGCCGGTCTGCACCGCCAGATCGGGGATGGTCAGTGCGTCCTGCTCGACCCGCAGGGTCAGGACGGTGTCGACGAACTGGCCCGGCCACAGCCGGGTGTCGGCGTTGGGAAACTCGCCCTTCACCAGGATGGTGCCGGTCTGCTGATCGACTTGGCTGTCGACGAAGGACAGCTTGCCTTCCGCCTTCTCGCCGTGGCTGCCGGCGATGCTGGCGGCGACGGGAAGCGAGCCGGCGGCCATCGCGGCGCGGATCGCCGGCAGATGCTTTTCCGGAACGTTGAAGGCGACGTTGATCGGGCGAAGCTGGGTCAGGGTGACCAGCGGGTTGGCGTCGGCGGCACGGACCATGGTGCCGACCTTGGCGGTGATCGTGCCGGTGCGGCCGTCCATCGGCGCGGTGATGCGGGTGAAGCTGAGCGACACCTTCGCCGCCTCGATCGCCGCAAGGTCGGCCTTCACCGTCCCTTCCAGCGCGTCGGCGGTGGCGACGGCGGCGTCGTAGGTGGTGCGGGAGATGGCGCTGGTGCGCACCAGCTCGCCATAGCGCTTCACGTCGCCCCTGGCCTTGTCCAGGTTGGCGCGGTCGCGTTCCAGATTGGCCTGGGCCTGACGCAACTGGGCGTCGAGCGAGCGGCTATCGAGGGTGAATAGCGTGTCGCCGGCCTTAACCTCCTGCCCCTCGGTGAAGTTCACGGTCTCCACAACGCTGTCGACGCGGGCCTTGATCGCGATGGCGGCGATGGGCTGGACGCTGCCGATGGTGACGATCTGTTCAGGAACGGCCTGCACCGCCACCTTCTGCGTCACCACCGGCACGGTGCGGGCGGAGGCCTGCGCCTGGGTCTTCCTGGCCCCGTCCCCGGCGGTCCCGCTGCCCGCCCCGCCATTGTGGAAGGCATACCAGTAGTACCCGCCGCCGCCGACCAGTGCGGCGATCAGCAGGACCAGGAAAAACCGTCTCATCGGATGGGACTCCAGTCGCCGGAGCCTGTGGCCGGCAAACGCTTATATGAAGGGGGGCAGATTGGTTATGCCGGACATCAGAAAATCGATGACGGAGCGCTCCAACGCCTCGCGCGGGCGATCGTCCACCTGCATGATCCCGCCACGGACCATGCCGATGATGAGCAGAGGCACGATTTCCAGGTCGATCTTGCGGAATTCGCCGGACTGCATGCCTTCCGCCAGGACCTGCTGCAGGGCCGTCGCGCTGCGCTGGCTGCGGCGGCGCAGGATGCGGCGGGTACGGTCGGCCAGATCGGACTGGTCGCCGCCCAGCAGCTTCAACGTCTGCAACTGCTCGCTCAGCGTGTTCACCAGGGCGGAGACCATCGCCGACAGGCGGACGGAGGCGGGAACCTGCTGCGGCGCCAGTTCGACGTTCAGCTTGTGCTCCAGCCCACCCAGCGCCCGTTCGAGCGATTCCAGATACAGCTCTTCCTTGGAGGGGAAGTAACGGTAGAGCGTGGCCTTGCCCACGCCGGCACGCTTTGCCACCTCCTCAACCTGGACGGAGGCGTAATCGCGGCCGGCAAACAGCTCCGCCGCGGCGTTGAGGATCACCTCGCGCCGCCGAGCGCGCCAGTCAGGTATCTCTTCCGCATCAAGAGGCATGAATGGAACTCACGGGTTTCAAAAACTGACGATAGTCGAGATCCTTAGAGTGTCAAGGAACCAGTCTCCAAGAAAAATGAATTCCGCGTCATCTGCCGAAAACCCTTGCCCGGCAAGGGGCTGACAGCGTCACCGCGGCAGGCGCCGATCCCTCACGAAAAAGGGCGCGAAGCCCGACCCGCCCAGGCGGAGATGCCTGGGAGGCCGGGCTTCGGGCCCTTGCGTCGGAACGGGAGGCCTGCCGGTCAGCCCCGCGTGGAGGGCGAGCGGCCGGTGCCGGTTGAGCCGGTCACGCCGGTGGTCGAGCCGGCTATCGAACCGGTGCCGGCCGAGGCCGCCGCCGGCCCGCCGCTGGTGCCGGCGGCGCCGGTGGTGGTGTCGGAGCCCTGATGGCCGCCGGTCGTCCGGTTCATCGACGTGGAAGTGGTATCGCTGCCCGCGGCCGCCATGGCGGAGGCGCCGGCGCCGGTGGAGCCGCCCCAGCCCGTGCCGCTCTGGCTTCCTGTCTGGCTGCGGACGCGCAGGTTGTTCTGCACGTGAGAGACGCCGGACACCGATTCGGCGACATCCTCGGCCCGGCGCTTGGTGTTGCGGTCGGGGACCATGCCGGTCAGCGTAACCTCGCCGCCGCTGACCGTCACCTCGATGTCGGAGGCGTCGATATAGGCGTCGTCGGTCAGTCGGTCGCTGACATCCTCGCGCACCCGTTCGTCGGAGCGGCTGTAGCCGCGTGGCCCACGACCTCTATGCTGGGCGGCACGGCGTTCGTCCTCGTGGCGGCGCCGCTCGGCATCGTCGTCGCCGAACCAGGAGGCGATCTCGTCGCCGGCCTGTTCCCAGAAGCCGCGGTCACGGTTCCGGCCACGGTCGTCGCCCCGGCGCTCGTACCGGTCGTCGGCGTAGCCGCCGCCATAGTCGCCGCGGCTTTCCCCGCCGCGGAACATGCTGCCACGGTCCTCACCCCAGGAGCGATTGCGGTCGTCACGCTCGTAACCACCGCCTTGGCCGCCGAAGTCGCGCCGGCTCCAGTCGCCACGGTCGCGCTCGCCATACTCCCGGCCGCCATAGCCGCGCGAGCCGTAGTCACGCACACCGCGGTCGTTCTCGCCATAGGGGCGCACGCCGTAATCGCGGTCGCGGTAATCGGCGCTGCCGATGTCACGGCTGGTATAGTTCCCCTCGGTTCCGGCATTGCCGGCTCCGGCATAGCCGCCATAGCCGCTGCCGCCGGAGCCCCCGCCGTAACCGGCGCCGTAGCCGCCCCGGTTCATGTTACGGCCGCCGCCGAAGTTGCGGTCATAGACCCGCTCCATCTCGCGGGAATTGTCGCGGCGGCGGTCGTCGCTGTCGGAATAGGACTCACGGCCATAGCCGCCGGATTCGTTGCCGACGCGCCCGCCATAGCCGGCATCACGGTAGCTGCGGCCCTGTTCGTCCTGGTGGCGGTGGCCCTGCGGGCGATACATGCTTTCGTGACGGCGGTCATCGTCCTGGCCATAGCCGCCGCTGTGCTGCGGCCCCTCGCCCCAGTCGCGATGCCGGTTCGGCTCCCGGTCGTCGTCGCGCCAATCGCGGCCTTCGCCCCGCCACCGATTTTCGTACTGCGCCATCGTGGTCGGCTCCCTCATTTCCGGATTCTTGGAATGCGGGCTTCGCGCCACGAATGGCGTGGGCGAGCCCGTCCTTCCCCGAACAACAGGAGCGGTCAATCGGCGTTCCGGAATTTCAGGGGCCGGCCCCCGGCTTCTCCGGGAGTTCTGGCACGGCGCTTGCGTGGTGGAGAGCGGTTGGTTCCACGCATCACTTGCGGCTTCGGCGCTTCATGCACCGAAGCCGTTTTCTTTTGCGCCCCATTATTGGGCAGGCGCGTCGATCTGCTTAATTTGGCAGCGGCTGGTCGAGCAGACGGGCAACCGCGGCCCCCAACTCTTCATTGAGGAAGGGCTTGTAGATGATCTCATCCGCATTGAACATGCGGGTCATCTTCAAGAGATAGCCCGCCGGCATGTTGGGAGCCCCGCCGGACATGGCGAGGATCTTCACCTCGGGCTGGGCGTTGCGCGCGGCCTTGATGAGTTCGATTCCGTCGACCTCGGGCATCAGCACGTCGGTGACGATCAGGTCGAAGCTGCGGCGGTCGAGCGCGCGGATGGCCGCGCGTCCGTTCTCCGCCTCCGTCACCTCGAAGCCGCGCCCTTCCAGATAGCCGGCGACGGACAGGCGGACGGCCGGAGAATCCTCCACGACCAGGATGTTGGGCCGAATGGCACTTCCCATCATACACCCGGTTCCTTTTGGGGAACCGCCTTATCGAAAAGCCGGCAACGGCCGGCGGAAGCCCGCCCCCTTATCCCCTCACCCGCCGAGCGCCGCGACCGCCGCAGACGCGTCGGCGTGGATCTCGAACAGGGACGAGAAGCCGCTGACGTCGAACACCTCGCGGATGTGCGGCGCCATGGCAGAAAGGGCGATCGAGCCGCGCTTCGTCCGAGCCGCCTTGGCGGCGACGAGCAGGCAACGAAGCCCGGCTGAACTGATGTAGGAAAGCTGAGCCATATCGACAACAAGCCGCGTGCCCTCGGCGCCGATGGCCGACAGCAGAGCCGATTCGAATTCGCCGGCATTGCCGCTGTCGATCCGACCCTCCGCCCGCAGAACGGTGACGCCGTTGACCGACTGTTCGGTGATGTTCATACCCTGCCCTCGCCTCGTCTTACCACGTTGGTGCTTATACCATGTCGGCGGACGTCCGACGACGCATTCGCGGTGCGGCGAACGATTCCTCGCGAACGCGGCCGTCAGGCGACCGGATCGGACAGCGCCGCCAGGGCGGACACAGGAGCGTCCGCCGCCCCGCGCCAGCGCAGGACGAGACAGGTGATGTCGTCGGACTGCGGCGCGCCGGCGGTAAAGCGGGCCACGTCGGTCAGCACCCCGTCCAGCCCGTCGCGGGCGGACGCTCTGGACTGGCCGGCGACCGCGGCGGCAAGGCGGGGGTCGCCATACATCACATTTTCGCCGTTGAAGGCCTCGGTCACGCCGTCGGTGAACAGAAAGACCATGTCACCGGTGTCGAGCATGAGGCTCTTCTCGCCGAAAGGCATGTCGGGCATGGCGGCCAGCGCGATGCCGGGGGTGCGCTCCAGTTCCTTCACCGCGCCGGACGCGGTCATGCGCAGCGGCGGGTTGTGGCCGCCGTTGGAATAGGCCAGCACACCGGTGCGCAGGTCCAGCTCGCCATAGAAGACGGTGACGAACATCATCTGCTCGTTCTCCGCCGCCAGCAGGTTGTTGACCCGGCGCATCGTCTCCGCCGGGCCGACGCCCGATTCGGCGATGGCGCGCAGCATCGTGCGGGTGATCAGCATGAAGAAGGCGGCCGGGATGCCCTTGCCCGACACGTCGGCGATGACCAGCGCCACCTTGTGCTCGGAGATCGGGAAGAAATCGTAGAAATCGCCGCCGACCTCCTTGGCCGGGATCATGCGCGCCGCGATGTCCAGCTCGGCCAGATCGGGGAAGACCTGGGGCAGGATGGTCAGCTGCATGGTGCGGGCGATCTCCAGCTCCTGCTGCAGGCTGATGAGGCGGCGCTTGTCCTCCAGTGCCTCGCGCAGGTCGCGCACCATCTGGGTCAGCTGCACCTGCTGGGTGCTGACCCGCGTCGCCAGACGGGAGAAGCCCAGCGCCAGCAGTCCAAGCTCGTCGCCCACCCCCTTGGATTGCGAGGATTGTGCGTCGTGGGTCTCCGCCTCGATCTGGCGAAGCTCCTCCAGCAGGGTCTGGCGGGCATCCTCCTCCAGCGTGACGGCCAGCGCCTCCATCTGGCGGCGGATGAAGCGCTGCTGGCGGCGCAGGCGGCGTTCGCGCTGGCCGGCGCTGCGCTCGATCTCGCGCATCACGCCGCGGAAGACCTCCACCGCGCCGGCGATGCGGCCGATCTCGTCATTGCCGGCCGGCAGCTCGACATAGCCCATCGACCGGCCGTGGGAGAGGTCCTGCAACGCTTTCACCGCCCCGTCGAGCGTGGAGAAGTTCCGCCGCAGGAAGCCGTAGAGCAGCCCCAGCGCGCCCAGCAGCACCAGCCCGACCGCCGCGACATAGGCGACCGACCACAGCGCCTGCTCCTCCACCGCCTGGGTGACGTCGGTGGCGATCAGCACGGTGGCGACGCGCCCGCCGGCGAGATCGGCGACCGGCAGGCTGGCCAGGGCGTAGCGGCGCCCGCCGTCGGCGACATGGGTGATGCTGCGCTCCGCCGGGCGGACCAGCGGCTTGACCGCCGGCCAGAGCGGATCGGTCTCGCCATCCAGCGCGGCACCGCTGCGGCCGACGGCGAAGACGCGCCCGCCGGTGGTCCGCCGCAGCACGTCGAGCGCCGCGACGAAATCCAGCCCGGCCACTGCGGCGCCGGTGACGCCGGCCCCGCTGCCCGCGCCGCCGCCGGCCCCGGTCCCGGCATAGATCGGCACGCCGGCCACCACCACAAGACGCTCGCCATCGACCAGACGGACGCCCCGCGCCAGCTTCTGCCCGGACAGGATGGCGTCGAGCGCGCCGCGGTTCAGCAGCGGCGCCGGATCGAAGGCCGGATCGCTGCTGTAGAGCAGGTCGCCCGTCTTCGACAGCAGGTTGATGTCGGTGATGCCGCCGGTGGCGGGGGCGGCGAGAATCCCCAGCGCGGCGACCCGGCGATCGAGCGCGCCGCGCTCCTCCACCTCCACCGCGCGGGCGATCTCGGCATCGCCGGCCAGCCGGCCGAGTCCCTGGTCGATGCGGCCGACGGCGCCGGAGACGGCGAGCTGCCAGGAGGTTTCGAGCCGAGCCAGTTCCAGTTCCCGCGCACGCTCGTCGGCGGCGTCCTCGCGCAGGGCGGCGAAACCGAGAAGCAGGCCGGCCACGATGGTGACGGTGGCGAGCACGAACAGAATGATGCGGGTCTGGAGCAGCATGGGGGCCTCTCAGCTCCGCGGAACAACGATGGGCCGCGCCAGCAGCAAGGCCAGCCCGGCGGGAAGCAGGGCCGACGCAGCGAGCAGGCCGCCGTCCCAATCGACAGCCACTGCCCAAAGCAGCGCGGCCAGGACACCGACCGCCAGCGCCCGCAGGATCGATGGAAGGCCACCGTCCCCGGTCTGTCGCCGCACATAGGACAGTGCCAACCCGGCGGCGAAGCCTCCCGACAGCGCTCCAAGGAGGCCGGATACCGGAGCGGACGCCGACGTCGCGGCGATCGCCGCGACGCCCGCCGCCAGAAGAAGAAGCGCGGCCAAAAGGGCGGCGATCCGGCGCAGGCGGGCGGGAATCGCGTGACCGCCGACCAGACCGGCCACCGCGACCGTCGGCAGAGCGGCGAGCATGCCGCCGGACAGGTCCCCGATGCCCGCCCCGGCGCCCAGTGCCAGCATCGCCGCGGCGGACGCCGCCAGAAGGGCGAAGGAATGGATGTCGTCGGCACGGGAATCGACCTCGCGCCGGGGAGCGGCCTCCAGGCCGGTGCCGAGCGCCTCCAGCGCGGAGCGGCGGGTGCGGTCGACGGCTTCAGCGACCTCCGGGTCGAAGACGGCGGCGCGCACCTCCTCGGCATGGGCGGCGAAGCGTTGCCGGCGCTCATGCAGGCCGAAGACCACGGCGTTGAAGGAGAAGAGCAGGCGGCCGACCTGATCGCGCGGACGACGGCCCAGCAGCGTGGCGAAGCGGCCGGCCGCGGCCTCCTCCATCGCGCGGGCCAGCCGGCGCAGCGGCGCACGGAAGCTGGCGCGGGCCAGCACGCCGGCCAGTTCGGCCAGCAGGAGCAGGACCGCCAGACCGCCGAGCGCCACCGTCGCCAACTCTCCGGCGATCTGGCCGCGCACCTGACCGGGCTGCACCCCCACCAGCACATGGCCGGCGGGCGGCTGCCCCACCCCGCCGCCGCCGCCTTCCGACGACAGGCGGCCGATGCGCACCGGCAGGCGCAGGATCAAGAAGCCGTCGCGCTCGATCGGCTGGAGGGTCGCGGCGCGGGTCTCGGGCGTCGGCAGGCTGCGCAGCGAGCCGGCCATCGTCTCCATCTGCTTGCCGCCGGGAAGGGAGCCGCCGGTGGCCGCCGACTGGAGAAGCGTGCCGTCGGCGCCGGTCAGCGCCAGGAAGCCGATGTCCGGGTTGCGGTCGGCGATTCCCTGCAGGAAGGCGCCGACTCCCTCGATACGCGGAAGCGGAATGCCGTAGCCGATGGCGCGTTCCAGATCGTGCTGCACCGCCTCCGCCACCGCGGCGGCCTTGGCGGCGCGGGCCTCGCCCAGTTGCTCCTGCGCCAGCCAGGTGCCGAGAAGCCCGATGCCTGCCATCGCCAGCGCCGCGGCCAGCAGGATGACGGCCGGGATGCCGAGCAGGAAGGAGCGGTGTCTGCGCGATGTCATGCGAGTTCGTCCAGACGGGCGACTTCGCGCTCCGCCTCGTCGAGGATGGTCAGGCGCCGCCGCACCGCTTCGGTGAAGGCGGGTGCGGGCAGGCCAAGAGATTTGGCGGTGGAATGGACAGCGGATGGGGCGGGAAGAGCGGTCGTCCCCTCCCCCAGCCCTTCCAGCGATGCTGCGAGGTCCGCCAGGGACCGGCGCGGCCCGGCGGCGATCCCCAGCCCGGCCAGCCAGCCGATCAGGGCCAGCGGCAGCACGATCAGCACCGCGCCGATCGACAGGGTCAGGGCATAATGGCGCATCGGCTCCGCCATCGCGCCGGACGGCATGCGGACCAGCACGCTGCCGGCCGCCGTGTCGAAGCTGGTGGCGAGACCGACGCCATAGACCCGCTCGGCCCCTCGCACCTCCGACCAGAAGCCGCTGACGTCACCGTCGGCACCGTCTGACGCCGATGCCGGGCGGGGCGGCAGCGCCTCCCCCACCTCCACCGCGTTGGTGGAGAAGAGGATGGTGCCGGCCTCGTCGAGGACGGCGACGGACTGGATGCCGGGAAGGGCGGCGCGGGCGCGGGCCAGCAGCACATCGACCTGCGGCAGGTCGCCGAGCGCAAGGCCCAGATTCAGCTGGGTCTCGAGCGATGTCTTCGCCTCGCTCAGCACGAAGCCGACCTGGGAGGACACGGCCTCGTCCAGGCGACGCGCCTGTTCGCGCGTCCACAGCACGACGGCGGACAGGCCTGCGACGAACACCGCCACCGCCACGAACGCCGCCAGCCGCGCCCCGAAACTGCCCGATCCCATTCCGGTCCTCTCCCTCCGGCCGTCTGCCGATCAGCTCCCGATCAGCGCGGCCCAGTCAACGCGGCCTAATCAGCGCGAATCGCGCTCCCGGCCACACAAGGCGTACCAGCGTTGCGACGCTCCCTCACCCGCTGCGACGCGGCCCCAGACATGGCCGCGGTCGAACACGTCCCAGCGCGAGGCCAGTTCGTCCACGGCGACCAGTTCGGCGCTGGCGGTGTCGAAGACCGGATCCGCGGTGAAGTCGCGGTGAACCAGCAGCCGCACCAGATCGCCGCCGACGCGGACCAGCCGCTTCGGATAGATGCCGTGCCGGGCCAGATGACCCCAGCTGCGGTGGTTGCGCGTGCTGACGGTGGTGACCAGATGCCGGCGGCCGAGCGCCTCCGCCACCTCGATCCGCCAATCGATCAGGCGGTGATGCAGGCCGCGCCCGCGCTCCGAAGGGTCGACCATCGCCGACGACATGTGCGCGACCCAGGGCAACTCCGCTTCCGGAAGGTCGAGGTCGCGGCCCCGGTTGTGATCGCCGACCGACGGCAGGCCCAGCGCGCCATAGGCGACCAGCGCGCCCTTACGGAAGATTCCGGCGGTCAGGCCGCGATCGCCCAGATGGTCGGCAACAAAGTTCCCGACTTCCCCCGCCATGCGGTAATGGTCGGGGTCTTCCAGCGTCGCCACCACGCGGACGCGGAAGTCGGCGAGCAGGTTGGAATCGTCCAGGTCCATCATGCGGACGGTCAGCCCGTCCGGCAGGTCGGCGGCCAGCACCCTCAAGCGGACGGCGGCGACCGCGCGCGCGGCGTCGCCGCGCAGGGGGATCGCGCCGAACGGCAGGGGGACGGGGGGCAGGACGCTCATAATTCGCCACTCACGATTCGATGATTTCCGCGAAGTTCAGGAGGCCGATGGGCGGGTAATATTCCAGCGCCCGTACCGTGGCCATGTTGATGATGACGGAGAAGCGCTTCAGCGTTTCCACCGGGATGTCGGCCGGCTTGGCGCCGTCGAGCAGGATTTGCGCCGCCTTGAAGGCGGTGAAGCGGCCGATGCCGTAGGCGCTGCTGGCCAGCGCCAGCATCGCCTTGTCGGTGCGCACGATCAGTTCGGTGACGGAGAAGGTCGGCAGATGCAGCCGCAACGCCTCCGCCGCCACGACGCTGCGGTTGTGGAAGGCGATGAAGGTGTCGGGACCGATATACAGCATCTCCGCCCCGCGCTGCGCCGCGCGGGCGATGGCGTCGGGAACCGCGGCGGAAATCGGTTCGCCGCGGTCGTTCAGCGGCACCGGCTCCTCGATCAGCTCCAGCCCGCGCAGTGCCGTCTCCGCCCGCAGCCCTTCGATGGTGAGGACGGAGTTGCGCTCCTTCGGGTTGTAGACCACCCCCAGCTTTTTGACCGGACGGTAGGCCTGGATGGTGTTCAGTTGCACCGCGATCGGGGCGATGTGGATGGTGCCGGTGACGTTGCGCCCGGAATGGGCGAGGTCGGGCACGATCTTCGCATCCACCGGAGCGGCGACGAAGGTGAAGACGACCGGGATGTCGGTGACGTATTTGCGCGGGTCCGGCTCGTCGAAGGGGCCGACGAGGCCGCGGGTCTGCGGCGTGCCCCAGCTGTAGATCAGATCGGGGCGGGTGTCCTTGATCTCTTCGATAATGCCCGGCAGCTTGGCCATGTCGCCGCCGGTGTTGCGGATGGTGTAGTCGACCTTCAGCCCGCGGCGGGCGAGATAGTCCTTGAAGCCGTATTCGTTGTCGCTCTCGCCGCGGCCCAGCACCATGGTGATGCGGAAGGTCTTGTCCGGCGCCGCGGCGGCGAGCGCCGACCCGATCAGCGCATTGCCGGCCAATGGCAGGCCCGGCAGCGCCAGCCCGCCGGCGGCCGCCAGCCGCAGCAGAGAGCGGCGGCGGATGCGCCGCAGATCGTTCTCATCGAAGAAGTTCGCGCTCATCGCGGTCAAGCCTCCTGCGGCCGGGTTGCCGGGGTGGCCGGCCGGCCGGTGCGGAAGAGAATCCAGAACAGCAGGGCGCTTGCCCCGCACAGAAGGCCGATGCCCAGCATCGCCTCGCGGTAGGAAGTGGCGACCGCCACCGCCATCGCGGTGACGGGGCCGAGCGCACCACCCAGCCGCTCGATCAGCCGGTACCAGCCGATGGCCGCCGTCTCCTGCAGGCCGCCTTCGCGGGCGATCTGCGAGACCAGCGTCAGTTGCGGCGCGCCGACCAGCGCCTGGGACAGCCCGAACAGGGCGATGGCCAGCGGCGGCCCCCACAGCGCCTGGGTGGCGACGATGGGCAGGCAGCTGGCCAGCGTGCCGATGCCGCCGGCGGCGATGAAGCCGCGCCGCGCCTGCCAGCGGTCGGACAGGCTGGCGGCCAGAGGCGAGACCAGGATGAAGGCGACGAAATACATCATCTGCACCCGGCCGATCTCCGCCTTGGTGGCGCCATCGGCGGTCAGCAAAAGCGGGACGAGGCAGAAGAGGAAGGCGGTTGACGCGATCTTGGTCGGGATCGCGCTCAGCACCATCAGGGCGGAGAAGCGGAAATCGCGGAACAGCGGCAGCGCGCTGCCCATGGCCGGACGCGGTGCGGCCCCGGCCGGACGCGCCGCGGAGCGGCCGCGCAGCAGCAGAAGGCTGACCGACAGGCCGGAACCCAGCGCCAGGACCGCGCCCAGCAGGAAGGTGGCGCGGAAGCCCGCCTGATCGGCGATGATGCCGCCGCCGACCGGGCCGCAGACGCCGGCCGCCAGCAGGGCGCCAATGAACATCGCCATGCCGGCCGCCCGGTTGCGCGGTGTGGTGTGGTCGACCACGATGCCCTGCGCGGTGATGAGCACCAGCCCATAGCCGAGCGCGGTCAGGCAGCGCCACAGCATCAGTTCGAACAGCGAACCGGCATAGGCGGTCAGCGCCAGACTGACGGAACCCACCAATGCGCCGATGGTGAAGGAGCGCGCCCGCCCCCACCGTTCGGAGAAGCGCGCCCCGCCCGGCTGCGACAGCGCCCAGATCAGCATGAACAGCGTGATCGGCAGGCTGACCACCATGTCCGGCGTCAGCCACGGCACCTCGCCGGCGAAGGATTTGGCATAGGCCGGCAGGAAGGGCCGCGACAGCTCTTCCGACAGGCAGAACAGGAAGACCGGCAGACGCAGGAAGACGAGGTTCAGCGGCGTCGGCGGCGGGGTTGCGGACTGCGGATCGCGGAAGCGGAAACGGCTGGCGAGCGCGGCCAAACCAGCCTCCGCCCGGCCGACACGTGGATCGTCGTCGCCCAGGCGGCTCCGCAGCTCGGCCACCCGCGCGGCGAGCCCGGCATGGCGGGCGTTGACGCCGTCGAGCGCGGCCCGCACGCCGCCTTCCAGCGCGCGGTCGTCATTGGCCCCGGCGGCTTGTGGTCCGGCCGGCTCCGGAGCCACCGGCAAAGTGGCGCGGAAATCGCCCTCCTCCGCCCGGTCGGCCAGCAGCCGCAGGGTCAGCACCCGCCGCATGGCGAGATTGACCACCAGTTGCAGCACTTCGAAGATCAGCAGGACGGAAACGATGACCACCGACAGCACGTCGAGCGCCAGATCGGTGGAGGCCTTGGCCAGGAAGGCGCTGTCGATGCCGACATGCAGCGCGCCGGCCGATGCGCCGGTCCCGCCCAGCGGGTTCTCGACATCGACGAAGCCGCTCACCAGTCGTCCGTCGGCGGGTCCGGACAGACGGCCGGCCGGCACGGACGATAGTCCGGCAAGCGGCTTGCCCGCCGTCGCCACGATGCGCCCGGCCGGATCGGTCACCGCGATATAGGCGATGTCGTCGTGGCGATCGACCTCCGCCGCCAGCAGGGCGTCCAGGCCGGCCATGCGGTCCAGCGGGATGCGCACGCCAAGGCCCCGGTCGATCTGCGCCGCCAGCAGGCCGCCGACCGTCTGCGCCTTGCGCGCGAGTTCCGGCTGGAACAGCGGGTCGAAGCTGCGCAGCGACAGCCAGGACGCCGCCCCCGCCGCGACGAGCAGGACCGCCACCGTGACGATGGTCAGCCGCAGCACCAGCGCGCTGATCGGGTCGCGCTGTCGGGCCGGCGCGGCCTTCGCGGCGCTGGACTTTCCTTTTCCGGTCATGGCGCGGCCCCTTTCGGCATCGGCGATGCCATGTTCACCGGTGGAATGCCGAGGGGGGCCATCGCGTCCAGCTCCCGCTCCAGCTCCTCGATGGCGCGGTCGGCGTCGGCGATGCCGTGGTTCAGACGGTCACGGACCATGCCCAGCGGCGCCGCGCCGTCAGCCAGTCCGCGGCGACCGCCGCCCTGGCGCACGACGATGAAGACGGCGGCGAATGTCGCAAGCGCGGCGATCAGCACCAGGGCCAGGGTGCCAAGACGCAACCCGTCTTCGACCGCCGCAACCCGTGCCTTCAGGCCGGCAAGCGAGGAACGCAGGATCACCTCGCCCACCGGCTGGCCGAAGCTGTTGCGCACGCCGGTGCCGATCACCAGCACGTCGCCGTCGATGCGCTGGCGCAGCGTGCTGCCGGGATCCTCGCTCCACCGGATCGGGCTGGGGCGGCCGACGCTGTTGCGGTCGGACGCGAACAGCACGATGCCGCGGTCGTCCACCACCTCCACCCCGAGGATCTCCTCGCCGGAGGCGGCGCGTTCGGCCTGCGCCTGCAGATCGACCAGTTCGGACAGGTCGAGGCCAAGCGTCAGCCCGTATTCGACCCGGCGCCTCATCTCGTCCGCCACCACCGTCAGGCGGGATGTCGTGACCTCGCGCAGCTTCTGTTCGAATTTCAGTCCCGACAGGGCGACGGACAGCAGTACGGCCGTCGCCACCGTCGCGGCGATGACGGCGCCCGTACGCAGGGCCAGCACGCCGCCGAGCCTCATTGCAACCCTACATGATGAATTGGTGATGCATCAGCCACGGATCGCCCAAAGCTCCATCGCCACCTGGGGGAAGTCACCCGCTAGATGAACCGCGATTCCGCCCGAAGTTGCAAGCTGTTTCCAAATCGGGCTACCGCGTTCGAGTTCAAAATACACGGCCCCGGCATGATAGGGCAGTTGCCGGGGTGCGACGGGCAGCGGTCTTACTCGGATGCCGGGCAACTGGACATTGACCAGCTCGCGGATCTGTTCGACCGGACCGATCTTGACCAGCGCCGGGAAGTTGCGGCGCAGCGCCTCGCCCGGCATGTCCGCCCGCACCGCCAGCACGAAGGTGGCGGTGGTGATGAGCGAGCGGTCGGCAATGGTACCGACACGGATGCCGTATTTGCGTTCCAGCAGGTCGATGGGAATGGCGGTCTGTTCCAGCACCGCGCTGAGCGAGCGGCGGATCTCCGCCATCACCGGCTCCATCGTGCCCTGCAGATCGTCGTGCCGATAGGGCGGGAACCCAGGCGGCCGCTTGTTGACCGCGGTGAAGGTGGCCAGCTCGCCGGCCAGCGACAGCATCATGCCGTGCAGCCGTTCCGGATGGATGTCCGGCATGCGGGCGACGTTGGCGAACAGCGGTTCGGAACGGTTGGCGACCTGGAGCATCAGGAAATCGGCCATCTCGCCGGCGCCGCGCCCGTTGGAGCCGGCGACGCGGGCGGCCAGCGCCTCCGACCGGCTGTTCAGCAGTCCCTGGATTTCGGTGATGTAGCCGGCCAGCGGGGCCAGCGCCTGGACGTTCAGGGTCGGCGGAACATAGCGCTCGTCCAGCGTGGCCCGACGGTCCGACCGCACTTCCTGGATGCGGGCAAGGCCGAGGCAGTGGTAGCCCGCGCGCTCCTGCCGTTCCAGCCGGTAGCGCAAGCGGAGCCGCCCGGTGCGGATGCGCGACACGCTGGCCGACCCGGCGATGGCGTCGACCGTTTCCGTTTCCTCGCCGACATAGCGGGTGGCGGCGTCGGCGCTCTCACCCACCTCGAACTCCACGCCGCCGCGCTGGCGAACCGGCAGGGCCAGATAGACGATGCTGTTGGCCAGCGTCTCCGGCAGGTCGAGCGGCGGCGGCGGATCGTCGTCGTCGGGGATATTGATCGGCGTCCCGTCCTCCAGGATGCCCTTGCAGCGCAGAACGGCGAACTTGCCGACGGCCAGAAGCTCCCGGTTGATCGTCAGTTCGCTAATGCCCCAGGCGAAGGGACGCAAGCCCGCCACCCGGCCGCGCACCAGCCGTTCGACATAGCGGTCCTGCTGCTGGAAATGCTGCGCCCGCAGGAACATGCCTTCGGACCAGATGACCTTGTCGTCCCAACTCATGGGCGCTTTCCCTCTTGCAGGCTGGTGGTCGTCGTCATGGGTCGTTCTCCGCCGTCAACCGCCGAGCGCGTGGCGGTGGATGGGCAGGAGCCGGCGGTAGAGCGCCGCCAGTCGGGTGCCGCCGTCGGCCGTCTCGCCGGTCAGTTCGCGCACCGCCGCCAGCAGGGCCGACTGGTGGGCGGCGCCGTCGGCCGCGGCCGATTGCAGCAGCGCCTCCGCCTCCCCCGGCGGCAAGGCGCGCAGCCGGGCCAGCGCATCGTCGGCATCCGCCGCGCGGAGCAAGGGCGAAGCCCCCTGCGTCAGCGTGTCTTCCGGATCGAGGCCGAGCAACGCTTCCAGCGCCGCCTGCCGCCGCGCCAGCGACAGCACAACGTCGGCCAGCGCGCGGGCCAAAGGATCGGATGCGGCGGGAGCGGTGTCGAATCCGGAGTCAAAGCCAGGGTCGGCGGCCGGTGGCGCGGTGAATGCCGGGCGCGCGCCAAAGGCCGGCGGTACCAGCGGATCGTCCGCCCAGTCCTCGGGCGGAAGGCCGTCCGCAATGGGCTGAGGGGCCGCTGCAGGCGGCGATGGCGCGGGTGATGAATGAGGCGATGGCGGGAGCGATGTTTGGGGCGAGGCCGGTGCCACGAGGGGAGCGGGCTGAGCCGGCGGCAGATCGACCGGATCGTCCAGCCAGTCGTCGGGGATCGACAATCCACCGCTGCCGCCGCCGCTTCCCTGGTCGAAGGCCGGCTGTTCGGGCGCAACGCGGATGGTGCCGAGGCTGTCCGGCGAGAAATCGCGCTGGGCCGCGCCGGCCCAGTCCGCGTCGCGTCCGTAGGCATCGGGCTGCGTCCCCGATTGACCTGATGCGGCGCTGGGCTGCCACCCGCCGGACGGCTTATCGCTCCATCGGTCGTCGGCGCGCGGCAAGTCGCCGAACAGATCCTCGTCGTCCGGGATCGGCATCACCGGCACCGCGCCGCTGTTGAAGGCCGATACGGCGAAGGGGTCGTCCTCCGCCGCCTGCGCGGACTGAGCCGGGGCATCGGAGCCGCGCAGCACCGCCAGGAACGGATCGTTGGCGGCCGGCGCCTCTTCCGCGGCGAAGCCGGCGCGCATCACGAAGCCACCCAGGCGCAGCCGGTCGCCCTCGCCCACCACGGCGGAGTTGCCGCGGCCGATCGGGGCCGGCGCGTCGTTGAGGAAGACGCCGTTGGTCGAACTGTCGATGACGATGTAGACGCCGCCCTTGAACTCCACCATGCAGTGGATCTTGGACAGCGTCCGTTCCGGGTCGTTCAGGATCCAGTCGCAATCGGGACCGCGGCCGATCACCAGCCGGCCGGTGCCGAGGTCGCGGGCGATGTCGGAACCCTGCGACGGCGGGCATTGGATCAGGGTCAGGCGAAGCTTCATTGGATTATGCCCCCACCTTGCCGCTGCCGCCATTGGCGATGTCCAGCGCCTGGGCCAGCGAGGCGCGGTGGCGGGCCTTGATCTCCTTCGGCACGGCGGCGGCGGCGAGCAGGACCGCGGCGGCGGCGGCGGTTCCGGTCAGTCCGTCGCCCGGCGGCACGACCACCGCCGCGTCGGGCGGGGCGAGGCTGCCGCCGGACCAGAAGGCGGCCATGGCGGCATAGGCGCAAGGCGTCGAAAAATTCATCGCTTCGGCCGGGGCGTAGCAGGCGCGGCGGTTTTCCTCCGTCGGCCGGAATACCCAGGCCTCCGCCGCCTCAAGCGCGGCGCCATCGGCAGGGGCCGGCTCCGGAGGGAGCGCGCCGCGGGCGGCCAGACAGCCCCACCACACCGCTTCGCGCCGCGGCAGCGCCATGCCCAGCAGACGGATGGCGTCCGCAAACAGCTCGGCGTCGATCAGCGCCTTCAGATAGGCGGATGTCGGGGCGTTCGGCGCGAACAGCGCCGTCGCTTCCGCCGACAGGTCCAGCCCCGCGACCGCTTCGGCCGCGCGGGCGAAGCGCAACTTCGGCAACAACCCGATCTCCACCGTCCCAACCCCGCTTTTATGACCGCCCCACTGTGGACGGTGTTTCGTCAATTGATGGTTACCACGCCGCCCTGGATCTTAACCATCGCGTCGCCGTTCACCTGGGTGATCTTGCCCTTGATCTGCACCTGCGTTTCGCCGGTCACATTGACCATCATGCCCTTGATGGTGACTCCGGTCTGGTCGATCTTCACGCTGTTGCCGCCGACCTTCAGCTCGATCGAGGTGGTGGCCTCCATGGTGATCTTGCCGGTGCTGGCCTTCACCGACACATCGCCCATCCCGAGCTTCAGCGCGTAGTCGCCCTGCTTCACGTCGATCGCCATGTCGCCCTGGCCGACGGTGAGGCTGTCGTTGCCCTGCCCGACCTCCACCGTCCGGTTGCCCTTGCTGACCGTGTGGGTGTCGTTGCCCTTGCTGACGGTGACGGTGCGGTTGCCCTCCCCCACCGTCAGGGACTGGTTGCCCTTGGTCACATCGTGGCTGTCGTTGCCTTCCGACACGGTGACGCTGCGGTTGCCCTTGGCGATCGTGACCGACTCGTTGCCTTCCGACACCGTTTCGGTGCGGTCGTTCTTGATGGTGATGGTCTGGTCGTGATCGACGGTCAGCGTGTCGTCGTTCTCCACCATCCGGGTGAAGTCCTTCTGGGCGTGGAAGTAGATCTCCTCCGCGTCCTTCTTGTCCTCGAAACGCAGCTCGTTGAAGGTGGCCGCGTCGCCGCCTTTGCTGGAGCGCGTCTTGATGCCGCTCTGCGTCTTGTTGTCGGGCAGCGTGTAGGGCGGCATGTTCTCCGCGTTGTAGACGCAGCCGACGATCAAGGGCCGGTCGGGGTCGCCGCCGATGTAATCGACCAGCACCTCCATGCCGACGCGCGGGGTGAAGATGGTTCCCCAGTTCTTGCCCGCCATGGTCTGGGCGACGCGCAGCCAGACGAAGCTCTTCTCGTCTTTGGTGCCCTTGCGGTCCCAATGGAACTGCACCCGCACGCGGCCGTACTTGTCGCAATAGATCTCCTCGCCGCTGGGGCCGACCACGGTCGCGGTGTCCGGCCCATGGGTGCGCGGGCGCGGCACCGGCGGCGGACGGAACACGGTGGCCTCGGGGATCGCAGCGAAACGGCAGGAGAAGGACGGCGGAACGCCGCCATTGCCCAGATGGCTCTGGTCCTGGGCGCTCAACGCCAGATCGGTCAGGACATAGCCCTTGCCGACCTCCGCCGTCACCGCATGGCCGGTCATCGAGATCTTGCCGCCGGCGAACAGGCCGCGATAGGTCGCGCTGCCCTCCACCCGCTCGTATCCGGTCTCGGTTTCCTCCATGCGCAGGCGGGACAGGGTGGTGCCGTCGGCCTTCACCATATGGCCGCCGGGATAACTGAACATCTCGTGCGACTTGAAGGCGGGAACGCTGAGCACCGTCGTGGTGCTGGCGGTCAGGTCGGTGCTGGGCGTCTCGAAATTATAGTCCTTCAGCGTCCACTTGCCGGACACGTAGGACTGCGAATGCGCCCAGCCGTCGATGGCCAGCGTGTTGCCCTGCGCCGAGGTGGCGTGGATGACGTCCTTGTCCAGGCAGTCGGTATAGCCGGACGCGCTGTCGCTCAACACCAGCGTGTGCTTGCCGGCCTCGTGCTGGAAATAGAAATAGATGCCCTCGTCCTGCAGCAGGCGGGCGATGAAGTCGTAATGGGTCTCGCGATACTGGACGCAGACCGGCCGGGCATTGTGGGTGCCGGACAGGCCCTGCTTCTTCACCTCGGTCACGCCGCAGTCGGACAGCATGGCGTCGACGATCTGCACGACGGACTTCTCCTGGAAGACCTGGCAGTCGGAGCGAAGCGTGGCCAGCCACAGGGTCGGCACGATCTCGGCTGTGTACTGGCGATAGCCGCGGAGCGCCAGCGGTCCGGCGGAAAAGCTGCTGACGATGCCGTTGACGATGCGGGGATCGCCGCCCTTGCGCGCGATGGACAGCGTCAGCGACTTCCCCAGGATGTCGGCCGGCGCGATGGTCATCCGCGGGGAGATCAGCGTGATGGTGTAGCGGAACAGGCGCGACAGCCCTTCCTCCCCCTCGACGGCCACCGGGATCAGCACGTCCGCGCCCAACGGCGAGGTCAGCGACAGAAGCCGGCCGGTCTGCGAGATGGTGGGCGCATCCGACATGCGGGCTTGGTCCTATGTGTGTGGGAAGCAATGGTCGAGGATGGTCTTGCCCCCACCCTAACCCTCCCCCTCCCTTGCGAAGCGGGGGAGGGTCGGGGTGGGGGCAAGCGCAGCCGAACTTAGGCGCTCTTGGTCGTCGACAGGTCGTAGGAGACCGAGATCGGCGTGCCGGCCTTGTTCTTGTCGTCGTACGGGATGAACTTGTACTCCATCTTGGTGAAGCTGATGGAGATCGACTCCGACGGACGGTCGCCGCCCGACGACATCGAGTAGGCCGAGACCAGGGCGTTGGTCAGGGTGTACTCAGCGTAGGTGTTGCCCGGGCTGCCGGTGGTGACGAGGTGGATCTGCACCTTCTTGCCGATGGCGCCGGTGCAGGATTCGACGAAGAACTTCGGCGAGGAGCTGTCCATCAGCTTGGTGATGGTCACTTCCGACACCGACGGCTCCGACGCCTCGCGGTTGGCGGTCGAACCCGACGGGGTGCTGATGGCGCGGCCGACGCCCCACTGCAGCGAACCGACGTCCAGCCACTTCTTGTGGGTCTCGTGGGTGGCTTCGCCGTCGATGCCTTCGTACTTGATGTAGATCGCCATGTTGGTCTCCTCGCTCTTTAAAGGTCGGTCTTAACGGGTAAGCTTGATCTGCGCAGTATGGTTACGAAAGAATTGAGGCGGTTGCTGTGACGGGCGTCACCGCCCGGTCTTTTTTTCACGCTCCCGCCCCGGCCCTCCCGCATCATTGCGTATCAGGCGATGTCGTAGACGAAGCGGTCTTCGCCATCGACCGAGACGTGGACGCGGGTGATCGGTTCGCCGTCGCCCATGCGGGCGAGGATGCGGGACGAGATTTCCGGCAGCAGCGTGCGGCTCAGGATGGTCTCGATGTTGCGGGCACCGCTCGACACCTCCTGGCAGCGGCTGACGATGCTCTGTACCAGATCGTCGGAGTAGGAGAAGGCGGCCTTGTAGTTCTGCACCACGCGCTTGGCGATGCGGTTCAACTGCAGGACCACGATCTTCGCCAGATTTTCATCCGACAGCTGGAAGTAGGGGATGACCGTGCAGCGGCCGAGGAAGGCCGGCTTGAAGCTCTTCTGCAGTTCCGGATGCAGCGCCTCCAGCAGGCCGTCGGCGTCCGGCGCGGTCTCCGGATCGGCGCACAGCTTGTGGATCAGGTCGGTGCCGGCGTTCGACGTCATGATGATGACGGTGTTCTTGAAGTCGATGTCGCGGCCTTCGCCGTCCTTGATCGTGCCCTTGTCGAACACCTGGAAGAAGATGTCCTGCACGCCGGGATGGGCCTTCTCCAGCTCGTCCAGCAGGACGACGCTGTAGGGCCGGCGGCGCACCGCCTCGGTCAGGACACCGCCCTCGCCGAAGCCGACATAGCCGGGAGGCGAACCGAGCAGAAGGGAGACCTTATGCTCCTCCTTGTACTCGGTCATGTTGATGGTGGTGACGTTCTGCTCGCCGCCATAGATCAGGTCGGCAAGGGTCAGCGCCGTCTCGGTCTTGCCGACGCCCGACGTGCCGACCATCAGGAAGACGCCGATCGGCTTGCGCGGGTCGGTCAGCTTGGCCCGGCTGGTCCACATCGCCTGGGCGATGGCATCCAGCGCGTGGTCCTGGCCGATGATCCGCTCCTTCATGCGGTCGGCGAGCGACAGGATCGTCTTGATCTCGTTGGAGACCATGCGGCCGACCGGCACGCCGGTCCAGTTGGCGACCACCTCGGCCACCGCCTGCCCGTCCACCGCGACCTTGACCAGGGGATCCTCGCCCTGCAGCGCGGTCAGCTCGGTGGTCAGCGCACTCAGTTTGGCGTTCAGCGCCTCCGCGTCGAGCGGCTCCGCGGGAGCGGCTCCCCCAGCTGCGCCCTCTGCGGCCGGGGCCTTGGCCTGCTCATGCGCGGCGACCAGCTGATCGCGGGTCTCGTTGATCGCCTTGACCAGTTCCAGTTCCTTGGTCCAGCGCGCTTCCAGCGTCTCCAGATCGGCCTGGGTGGCGGCGATCTTGTCCTTCAGCGCGGCGAGCAGTTCGGCATGGTCGATGCCGATGGCCTCCTCGCGTTCCAGGATCGCGACCTCGGTCTCGGTCAGCTGGATCGTGCGGCGTCGGTCCTCGATGGCGGGCGGGGTCGCGGTCTGACTCATCGCCACGCGGGCGCAGGCGGTGTCGAGCAGGCTGACCGCCTTGTCGGGCAGCTGGCGCGCCGGGATGTAGCGGCTGGACAGGCGGACCGATTCGATCAGCCCCTCGGTCACGATGCGGACCTTGTGGTGCTTCTCCAGCGTGGCGGTCAGGCCGCGCATCATGTCGACGGCGACCGGCTCCGCCGGCTCCTCCACCTTCACCACCTGGAAGCGGCGGGTCAGCGCCGGGTCCTTCTCGAAATACTTCTTGTATTCGGCCCAGGTGGTGGCGGCGATGGTGCGCATCTCGCCACGGGCGAGCGCGGGCTTCAGAAGGTTGGCGGCGTCGTTCTGGCCGGCCTGCCCGCCGGCGCCGATCAGGGTGTGCGCCTCGTCGATGAACATGATGATGGGCTGGCTTGAGCCCTTCACCTCGTCGATGACGCCCTTCAGCCGGTTCTCGAACTCGCCCTTCATGCCGGCGCCGGCCTGCAGCAGGCCGAGGTCGAGCGAAAGCAGGCGGACGTTGCGCAGGTCCGGCGGCACGTCGCCGGCGGCGATGCGCAGAGCAAAGCCTTCGACCACCGCCGTCTTGCCGACGCCGGCCTCGCCGGTCAGGATCGGGTTGTTCTGGCGGCGGCGGGTCAGCACGTCGATGATCTGGCGGATCTCGGCGTCGCGGCCCAGCACCGGATCGATCTTGCCGTTCTTGGCGCGGTCCGTCAGGTCGATGGTGTACTGGTCGAGGTTGGGGGTCGCCCCGCCGACCTTCGGCGCGCCGCCCGCGGCTGTCCCGCCGGCAGCGCCGCCGGCGGCCGCAGCGACCGGGGCGCTGGTCCGCGCCTCCGCCGTGTCGGCGACGATCTTGGGCAGGTCGCGGCGCAGAGCCTCGGCGGTGATCTTCGCGAACTGGCCGGACATGTCGCGGGCCTGCGCCGACAGCGATTCGTCCGACAGCAGAGCCGTCAGCAGATGGCCGGAGCGCACCGCCCCCTCGCCATACTGCAGGGAGGCCAGCACCCACGCCTCGCGCATCAGCTGGACAAGGTTGGGCGACAGGGCGGGGGCGCGGCTGTTGCCGGTCTTCAGCTTGTCCAGCACCCGCGTCAGGTCGGCCGACAGCCGGCCGGCGTCGATCTCGTAGACGCGCAGGATGGCGGAGACGTCGCCGTCCGCGGCACCGATCAGCTGGAGAAGCCAGTGCTCGATCTCGCAGTTGTAATGCGTGCGCGACAGCGTCTGTCCGGCCGCAGCCTCCAGCGCCCGCCGGCACAGAGGATTCAGCCGGGAAATCATGCTCTGCAGATCGACCGCCACCATAGCTCCACCCCCTTCGTGTGACCCTTATCGTTCCGACTGGAAGGCCCTTCGGACCTTCTGCGGCCGGTTTCGCCGGACGGCGCCGAACGGCGCGCATCGGAAACCGGACCCGCTCGACCTCAAGTAACCGGCTGGCCCCCGTTAGGGTGGTTCATCCTGCGGCTGCAAGTCGAACTGTGGCCAAGCCATTTGGAAAAATCCACTGCGATACCTCGCTGCAGACGGATTGCCGCTCCGCGACTTGCCCGTTTCACGCCCGCAACATGACGATATGCGCAAGATATTGCATGCATGCGCGGTCATGCATGCGAACGGTCCACGGCATGTCCAGGGCTTCTCCTTCAGCGTGCAGTCGCGTAACGGACTGCGGATGGGCACCCGGCGTCAGGAGCCGGGCCAGCACCGCTTCGCAGCGGCCGGAATCGTCGCCGCGCTGGGAATGGCCGCCGAGCCAGGCCTCCACCGGCGTCGCCTGGGTCGACCAGTCGAAGGGCGTCGCCAGCAGCGCGCCGCCGCCGTCCGCCACCGCCCCGTCGATGGCGCGCAGCAGCGCCGGCGGCGAGGCCACGCAGTCCAGCACATTCATCGCGGCGACCAGGGCGAACCGCCGTGGAGCGAAGGGCGGGAACATCGCGTCGCCGATCCAGAAATCGACCCGCTCCGCCCCGGCGAACCGCACCTCGATCCGCCGGCGGTCATAGGCGATGCCGGAGCGGCGCAGCGGAAAGACCGCCTCACCCCGCTCCATCACCCGTCGCGCCAGCATCAGCAGCGGCCAGTGAAGGTCGAGCCCGACCACGAGGCCGCCGGTCCGTTCCGCCAGTTCGAAGCTGGTCCGTCCGGCGCCGCAGCCGAGATCCAGCACCGCACCCGAAGTCAGCGGTCCCAACCGCTCCAGCCCGGCATCGAGACAGCGCACCACCGAGCCCGCCTCGCCCGCCGGCGTCGCGGGGTCGAGGTCGCCGTAATGGTCCCAGCCATAGCTGGACAGGTGCTGGCGCGTGGCGTTGAAGGCGCTGTCGGGGCCGAAGCCGTCGCCCAGCACGCCCTCCATCGCCGCCGGCAGATCGGTGCGCGTGGTCAGCAGATGGCCGTTGGCCGCCATCCAGCCGCGCAGGTCTGGAACCAGGATCGGAACACCGTCGACGATCGGATATTCCATGGCGCAGGCGTCGTTGCCGCACACCAGCGTGCCCCAACGCACCTCGTCCGCCGTCGCTTCTTCCACCATGCCCAGCGCCAGCGGCACCGCGGCTCCGCCGGTGGCGAGGCAGCGCGGGCAAACCGGATGCAGGCTCTCGAAATGGCCGAGGCGCATGTGGTCAGCCGCCGATGATGACGGTGGGGCAGCCGGGCGGCAGCACCTTGCCGACCGGGGCGGGGATCGGGGCGACGCAACTGGTGTGTGCGGTCATGTCGTTGATCCGGGCCGCTGGCAGGCTGTTGATGAGAACGGTGCCCGACCCTTGCGAGATCATGCCGGGACCGGCCGGAATGCATCCGGGCAGAACGCACGGGGCGGAGATGTCGGTCAGCCGCGCCGCCGGCATCTTGCCGATCAGAACCGTCGGACTGCCCAGAATGATCGCCAGCGGCAGTCCCGGATGGGGTGCCGGCGCCGGCACCGGGGCCGGCGGGTGGATCGGTGCGTGGCAGTGCGGCGTGTCCTGCTTGATCAGGTCGCCGAGGCGGGCGGCAGGCGGCATCCTGGTGACTCCGGCCGGTCAGAACGGCGATTCGCCGGCAGCCACCGGGCTGCCGGACAGGAAGGGCGACGGGATGCCCGGTGGTTGCGGCACGAGCGGACGGCCGGCGCGGAACGTCATCCGCGATACCACCGTCTCGCCATCCTCCGCGAAAAAGAGGCACGGTCCCTCCAGCACGCCTGCGGCAATGCCGACCCGTGCCAGCAGCCGGCCGGAGGCGTCGCGCTTTTCCACCAGCACGGGCACGCCGGTGTCCACGGCCACATCGACGGGAAAGCCGGTGGCGGCGTCTTTCGGGTTGTACGGGTCGGCGTCAGGAGTCATCGCAAAAGGCATCCCGAGGGGCTTCGTTCCGACGTCAGACCGGCAGCATTCATCCGCAATTGCGTTTCGTCAAGCTTGTCTGGGTAGCCCACCGGCTAATTTGTTACGCATCTGCAATATTTCGTTCGTCCACACGGGGCATGACGAATAGCCTTGTCGAACCGTTATAAGTAACGCTATCAATTTTGCGGCCCGAACGCTTACTCCCAAACTCGAGGGAGGGCCGGCGGTCGGCTATCGCTTCCTTCATATGAATGCGGAAAGGGTGCTCTCCTTACATGGCGTCACCGCAGATTTTCGACATTGAAGAGCTTCTGCAGCCGATCGAGGGAGATTCCGAGTCGGGGATCGACCTGCGCGAGAACGCTTCGGCCGACTACTACACGGTCAAGGATGCGCGCAGCGCCGCCCGCGCTGCGGAACGCTCCATGGACGTGGAGGACGACGCCGGCGGGCTGCTGCCGGAATGGCGCACCATCCTGGATGTCAGCCCCAGAATCCTGCGCACCCAGGCCAAGGACCTGGAGGTCACCGCCTGGTTCATCGAGGCGCTGCTGCGGGCGGAGGGCTATGCCGGCCTGCGTGACGGCTTCGCGCTGGCCCGCGGCCTGGTGGAGCGGTTCTGGGACGGGCTGTATCCCGCGCCGGACGAGGACGGCATCGCCACCCGCGTCGGCCCGCTGACCGGCCTGAATGGCGAATCGGCCGACGGCACGCTGATCCAGCCGATCCGCAAGGTGCCGCTGACGATGGGGGACATCCCCTACTCGCTCTGGCAGTACGAACAGGCCATCGAACTGGCGAAGATCACCGACGAAGCGCGCCGTCAGGCGCGAATCGACAACGGTGCTGTCACTTGGGAACAGTTCGAGCAGAGCGTGCGCGAGACGCCGGCGTCGGAATTCAAGACGCTGGTCGAGGACATCCAGGGCGCCATCGACGAGTTCGAGGCGCTGGGCAAGACCCTGTACGACAAGGCCGGCTACGATTCGCCGCCCGCGGGCAACATCCGCAACGTGCTGGCCGCCGCGCTGGACGCGGTGAACTATGCCGCGCGCGACCGCCTGGCGACCCTGTCCGGCGACGAGCCGGCGGCGGCGGCCGACGGCCCTTCGGGATCGACCGAGCTGGTGGCGGCCGGCGGCGGGGCGGTGACCGCGACGGCGAAGGTCCAGGCCAGCGGGGCTGTGACAACGCGCGAGGAGGCCTTCAAGGTCCTCTTGCAGGTCGCCGATTTCTTCCGCAAGACGGAACCGCATTCCCCCATCTCCTACACGCTGGAGGAGGTGGTGCGCCGCGGCCGCATGCCGCTGCAGGAGCTTTTGCAGGAACTCATCACCGACGAGGAAACGCGGCGGCAGTTCTTCATCGCCTCCGGCGCCAAGGCGCCGCCGCCGGCGGAACAATCCGGGTATTGACGATCATCGCCTATCCTACGGCGTGAGCAGGGAGGTCCGATCACATGGCGAGTATCCACCAGAAGCTGGATCGCGTGCGTAAGCCCCGCGTCCACATCACCTATGACGTCGAGACCGAGGGCGCGACGGTCGTCAAGGAGCTGCCCTTCGTCGTGGGCGTGCTCGGCGACTTCTCGGGCGATCCGACCGAGCCGCTGAAGCCGCTGAAGGACCGCAAGTTCATTCAGATCGACCGCGACAACTTCAACGACGTGATGGCCCGGATGACGCCCGGCCTGAAGATGAAGGTCGACAACACGCTGGCCGACGACGGCACCCAGCTGTCGGTCGATCTCGCCTTCAAGTCGATGGAGGATTTCGAGCCGGGCCGCGTCGTGCAGCAGGTGGAGCCGCTGCGCAAGCTGCTGGAGACCCGCAACCAGCTGCGCGACCTGCTGAGCAAGGCCGACCGTTCGGAAGAGCTGGAAGGCCTGCTGGAGCGCGTGCTGCAGAACACCGACGAGCTGAAGGCGCTGAGCGGCGAGCTCGGCACCGAGACGAAGGAGGGCTGATCCCATGAGCGACGCTCAGACCCAGGGCGCTGCCGCCGCCGGCGCGGTCGCCGAAGGTACCGGCCTCTCGATCCTCGACCAGGCCATCGCCGCCACCAAGCAGACGGAGCCGGATCGTGCGCAGGAGCTGCTGCGCACCCTGACCCAGGAAGCGCTGGCCGGCACGGTCACCTTCAACAAGAACCTGGGCCAGACGATCAATAAGGCGATCGCCGCGATCGACGCCAAGATCAGCAAGCAGCTCAACGCCATCATGCACCACGAGAAGTTCCAGAAGCTGGAAGGCTCGTGGCGCGGCCTGAACTATCTGGTCATGAACTCGGAGACGGGCTCCACGCTCAAGATCCGCGTCATGAACTGCCCGAAGAAGGACCTGTACAAGGACATCTCGAAGGCGGTCGAGTTCGACCAGAGCAACCTGTTCAAGAAGATCTACGAGAACGAGTTCGGCATCGCCGGCGGCGAACCCTACGGCGCACTGATCGGCGACTACGAGTTCACCAACCACCCCGACGACATGGAGTTGCTGACCGGCGTCTCCAACGTCGCGGCGGCCGCCTTCGCGCCGTTCATCTCCGCCGCCAGCCCCAAGCTGTTCGGCTTCGAGGACATGACCGAGCTGTCGAAGCCGCGCGACCTCGAGAAGATCTTCGACAGCGTGGAATACACGAAGTGGCGCAGCTTCCGTGAGAGCGACGACAGCCGCTTCGTCACGCTGACCATGCCGCGCGTGCTGGCCCGCATGCCCTACGGCGCCAACACCAAGCCGGTCGAGGAATTCGAGTACGAGGAGGCCCCGTACGAGGGCGGCATCGCCCGGCCGATGGCGCACAACGACTATTGCTGGATGAACGCCTCCTACGCGATGGGCCAGCGCCTGACCAACGCCTTCTCGCAGTATGGCTGGTGCACGGCCATCCGCGGCGCCGAGGGCGGCGGCAAGGTGGAGAACCTGCCCTTCCACACCTTCACCTCGGACGACGGCGACAGCGACGCCAAGTGCCCGACCGAAATCGGCATCACCGACCGCCGCGAGGCCGAGCTGTCGAAGCTGGGCTTCCTGCCGCTCTGCCACTACAAGAACCAGGACTACGCCGTCTTCTTCGGCGCCCAGACCACGCAGAAGCCCAAGAAGTACGACCGGCCGGAGGCGACCGCGAACGCCGCGATCTCCGCCCGCCTGCCCTACATCATGGCGACCTCGCGTTTCGCCCATTACCTGAAGATCATGGCGCGCGACAAGATCGGCTCCTTCATGGAGGCGAGCGACTGCGAGGCGTGGCTGAACCGCTGGATCCTGAACTACGTCAACGGCAACGAAGCCGCGGGCCAGGAGATGAAGGCGAAGTATCCGCTGGCCGAAGCCAAGGTGCAGGTGAAGGAGATCCCGGGCAAGCCCGGCTCCTACAACGCCGTCGCCTGGATGCGCCCGTGGCTGCAGATGGAGGAACTGACCACCTCCATGCGCATGGTCGCCCGCATCCCGCAGGCCGGCTGATAGCCGCATGAGCGAGTCAGCGGCCGACTTTCATGCCGACGACGCGGAGGCGACGGTCCTGGAACGGCCGTTGCGTCTGCGGGCGGTCGACATGGCGATCGGCCGCGACGACCCCGGCCTGCTCGACGCCTTTCTGGCGGCGAAAGGTCCGGGAGAAGCGCTTCGCCTGTGGTTCGGGATCACCCTTCCCGTTTACGACAGCCTGGACATGCTGCGCGCCGCGCTCGACCGCGACATCGCGGCCATCGACGCGCTGCTGTCCGATCAGGTCAATGCCATCCTGCACCACAAGCGCTTCCAGTCGCTGGAAGGTTCGTGGCGCGGGGTGCGCACGCTGGTGAAGCAGGCGCAGACTGCCGAGACGGTGGTGCTGCGGCTGCTGAACCTGACCTGGGCCGAACTGTGCCGCGACCAGGAACGCGCGATCGAGTTCGACCAGAGCCAGCTGTTCAACAAGGTCTACAGCGACGAATTCGGCATGCCCGGCGGCCGTCCCTTCGGCGTGCTGCTGTGTGACTATGCGGTGCAGCATCGTCCGACCAAGGAACGGCCGACCGACGACGTGTCCGGCCTGAAGGGGCTGGCCCAGGTCGCCGCGGCGGCTTTCGCCCCCGCCATCGTCGGGGCGGCGCCTGAGCTGTTCGGGCTGGAGACCTTCCACGAGCTTGGCCTGCCGCTGGATCTGAAATCGGTGCTGCGGCAGGCGGAATACCAGCGCTGGCACCGCTTCCAGGAAACCGAGGATTCACGCTTTATAGGCGTGGCTCTGCCGCGCGTGCTGATGCGCGAACCCTACGGCGACGATCCGCAGGCCCGCCACGGCTTCCGCTTCCGCGAGGAGTCGCTCGGTGGTGAAGGCGGCATGCGGCTGGAGGATCACTGCTGGGGCAATGCCGTCTACGCCTTCGGCACCGTGCTGATCCGCTCCTTCCTGCATCACGGCTGGTTCGCCGACATCCGGGGCGCCCAGCGCGATGTGGTCGGCGGCGGGCTGGTGACCGAGCTGGTGGTGCCGGACTTCGCCACCGACGCCACGAAGGTGGCCCAGAAATTCTCGGTCGAGGTCTCGATCTCCGACCAGTTGGAACGGGACCTGGACGATCTGGGCTTCATCCCGGTCAGCCGCTGCAAGGACACGCCCTATCTGGTCTTCTACGGCAACCAGTCGGTCCAGCGGGTCGGGCAGTACACCACCGCGACGGCGACCGCCAACGCCCGGCTGTCGGCCATGATGCGCTACATGTTCTGCGTGGCGCGCTTCGCCCATTTCCTGAAGGTTATGGTGCGCGACCGTGTCGGCGCCTTCGTCACCCCGGAAGAGTGCGAGCGCGACCTGCAGAGCTGGCTGCACGGCTATTGCCTGGGCAACGACGACGCCAGCCTGGACCAGAAGGCGCGCTATCCCCTGCGGGAGGGCAGCATCCAGGTCCGCGCCATCCCGGGCAAGCCCGGCAACTATCAATGCGTCATCCATCTACGGCCGCACTTCCAGCTTGATCAGGTCTTCTCGACCTTCAAGCTGGTGACGGAGCTGGCCCAAACCGGCGGGGCAGCCTGATCCGCATCGGGCGTTCCATCCAGGGGAGAAACCGATCATGAGCGAAACCGCAGCCCAGCTGTTCCAGGCGGGCCGCCTCGACGAGGCGATCACCGCGCTGAACGGCGAGATCAAGAAGAAGCCGACCGATCTCGACCGCCGCGTCTTCCTGGCCGAGCTGCTGAGCTTCGCCGGCAACCTGGAACGCGCCGATCTGCAGCTCGACACCATCGGCACGCAGGAACCGCAGGTCGCCGTCACCATGGCGCTGTTCCGCCAGCTGGTGCGCGCCGAGCAGGCGCGCGGCCAGCTGTTCGCCGACGGCCGGGTGCCGGAGTTCATCGACCAGCCCGCCGACCATCTGCGCCTGCATCTGGAGGCGCTGGTGGCGCTCCGCGCCGGCGACACCGCCGACGCGGTGGCGAAGCTGGCCCAGGCGGAGGAGATGCGCCCGCCGGTGTCCGGCAGCCATGACGGCACGCCGTTCGAGGATTTCCGCGACCTGGACGACCTGACCGGCGGCTTCTTCGAGGTCTACACCAGCACCGGCAAGTATTTCTGGATCGCCACCGAGACGGTGGAGCTGGTCGAGTTCCGTGCGCCCGAACGGCCGCGCGACCTGCTGTGGCGGCCGGCCCACATGACGGTGCGCGGCGGCCCGGACGGCGAGGTCTATCTGCCGGCACTGTATGGCGGCGCCCCCGCCGATGCCGACGCCGCGGTGAAGCTGGGCCGGGTAACGGAATGGTCGGAGGACGCGCCCATTCGGGGCCAGGGCCAGCGCTGCTTCCTGGTGGGGGAAGAGGCGGTGCCGATGATGCAGCTGGGGACGCTGGAGTTCTCGGGGGCGGTGTAAAGCCTTTCCTCCGGTGCCCCCACCTAACCTCCCCCGCTGGGCGGGGGAGGGACTGCCGCCGCTCTCCCGCATCAGCACCTGTCCCCTCCCCCGCCCAGCGGGGGAGGGTTAGGGTGGGGGCAAGCGCCTAAGCACCTTCCGAAAGCCACCATGGATCGCAACCAGTCCATCACCCTGTCCGTCCTGGACCGTCTGCTCGACGACACGCCGGAGCATATGGCGCCGCGGCCGCACACCGTGGCGGACCTGCGGGCGGCGATCCGGCGCGACCTGGAGAATCTGCTGAACACCCGGCGGCGGGTGCTGGGCTGGCCGGACGACCTGACGGAACTGGCGGACTCGATCCTCGGCTATGGCTGCCACGACCTGCTGGTCGAGAATGTCGGCACCGAATCCCGCCGGCGCGAGGTGGTGGCGCAGATCGAGGCGGCGATCCGGCGGTGGGAGCCGCGCTTCGCCCAGCTGGCGGTGAGCATGGTCGAGAACAGCGACCCGGCCGACCGCACGCTGCGCTTCCGGATCGAGGCGCTGATACACGCCGATCCGGCACCCGAACCGATGGTGTTCGATTCGGTGGTCGATCCCACCTCCAACATGGTCACCGTGACGAGCAAGGCCCGTGGCTGACGAACTCCTCCCATATTACAACCGCGAGCTGACCTATCTGCGCCGCATGGCGGCGGAGTTCTCGGAGGCGCATCCGAAGATCGCCGGCCGGCTGCGGCTCAGCGCCGACGCGGTGGAGGACCCGCATGTCGCCCGGCTGCTGGAGGGCGTCGCCTTCCTCAATGCCCGCATCAGCCGCAAGCTGGACGACGAATATCCGGAGCTGGTCGACACGCTGCTCGACGTGCTCTATCCGCATTACCTGGCGCCGATCCCGTCGATGGCGGTGGTGCAGATGCGGAGCAGCCCCGACCTGACCGGCGCCCACACCGTGCCGAAGGGGACGGAGTTGGAGACCGAGGCGCTGCGTGGCGAGACCTGCCGCTTCCGCACCGTCTACCCGGCGACGCTGTGGCCGGTCGATCTGGATCAGGCGGTGCTGAGCGGCCGGCCGCTGGTGGCACCGCCCAACCCGCGGGCAGGCGATGCTGTGGCGGCGCTGCGGCTGACCCTGCGCTGCCGCGTGCCGGAGATGACCTTCACCGAGTTGGGGCCGGAAACCCTGCGCTTCTTCCTGCGCGGCCAGCCGCAGCAGGTCTATGCCCTGCACGAGCTGATCTTCAACAACGCCGTCTCGGTGGCGCTGGCCGACGATCCGCATGATCCGAACGCGGTGATCCTCGGCCCCGACGCCATCCGCCCGGTCGGTTTCGGCGACGAGGAGGGCATGCTGCCCTACCCTGCCCGCTCGCATGGCGGCTACCGGCTGCTGACCGAATATTTCGCTTTCCCCGAGAAGTTCCTGTTCTTCGACCTGAACATCTCGCCGAAGGTGCTGCGGCGCGCCGGCGGCACGCTGGAGATTTTCATCTATCTGAACAGCACCGACGGCGACCTGGAACGCGCGGTGTCGAAAGACAATTTTGCGCTCGGCTGCACCCCGGTGGTCAACCTGTTCCGCCAGCGGGCGGAGCCGGTGGCGCTGACCCAGACCCAGCACGAGCACCGGGTGGTGCCCGACGCCCGCCGTCCCGGCGCGCTGGAGGTCTATTCGGTCGACAGCGTGCTGGCCACCGATCCCGACGGCAAGCAGCGTCGCTTCCTGCCCTTCTACGGACTGCGCCATGGCGGGGTGGAGGCGGTCAGCCGCACTTATTACACTGCCAGCCGCCGCCCGGCCGGCGGGCGCGATCCGGGAACCGAAGTGCATCTGGCGCTGGTCGATCTCGATTTCGACCCGTCCAGCCCGGCGGAATCCGTGCTGTCGGTCGAGACGACCTGCCTGAACCGCGACCTGCCCTCGCAACTGCCCTATGGCGGCGGCCACCCGCAGCTGAAGCTGATGGAGGGCATGGCGGCGGTGTCCGGTGTCGCCTGCCTGACGCCGCCGACGCCGACCCTGCGCATCGCCGAGCGCAAGGGCCATCGCTGGCGCCTCGTCTCCCACCTGCTGCTGAACCATCTGTCGATCTCCGGCGGGGCGGAGGGGACGGAAGCGCTGCGCGAGATCCTGCGGCTCTACGATTTCCGCGATTCGGCCGAGACGCGCGGCATCGCCGACGGGCTCGTCAAGGTGACGACCAGGCGCGGCACCGCGCGGGCGCCGTCGCGGCCGGGCGATGTCGCCTGGGGCGACGCCATCTGCCGCGGCATCGATGTCGGTATCGAATTCGACCCGCAGCGCTTCAGCGGCAGCGGCATGTTCCTGCTGGCGATGATCCTCGACCATTTCCTGGGGCTGTACTGCTCGATCAATTCCTTCACGCGGCTGACCGCTACGGTCAAGGGCCGCACCGGAGTGCTTCGCACATGGCCCGCCCGCGCCGGCAATCGCCCGCTTCTGTGATCGACCGGCTGTTCCGCACCCCCCACCGCTTCGACTTCTTCCAGGCGGTACGGGTGTTGGAGTGGCAGGCCCGGCGCGATGCGCGCGACCCGCGCAACGCCCGCCGCCACGCCGTGGGCCATGACCATGACCCGCGCGAGGAGGTGGTGCGTCTGCGCGCCGAAACCTCGTTGACCTTCCCCGGCAATCAGGTGGCGGGGGCGGAGCCGGGCCAGGACGGACGGCCGCCGACGGTGGTCGGCGCCTTCATGGGGTTGGTCGGGCCGCTGGGCGTGCTGCCGCAGCACTACACCGAGATCATGATCCGCAGTCTGCGCGAGCGGAACCGGTCTCTGCGCGACTTCTTCGACGTCTTCCATCACCGCAGCTTCTCGCTTTTCTACCGCGCCTGGGCCAAATACCGGCTGCCGGTGTCCTTCGAGCGCGGGCAGGGTTCGCGCGAGCCCGATCCGGTCAGCACCACGCTGTCCAGCTTCGTCGGCATCGGCCAGCCGTCGCTGACCAAGCGGCTGGTGGTGGAGGACGAGACGCTCCTGCATTATTCCGGGCTGCTGTCGCGCGGGACCCGCTCGGCCGTCGATCTGCAGGAGATGCTGTCGGACTTCCTCGGCCGGCCGGTGACGGTGGAGAGCTTCGTCGGCGGCTGGCTGCCCATCGCGGCGGACGGGCAGACGCGGCTGCCGACTCTGGCCGAACCCGAGGGCCGGCATTGCCGGCTGGGCATCGATGCGCTGGCCGGCGACCGCGCCTGGGACGTCCAGGGCAAGTTCCGGCTGCGCATCGGTCCGCTGAACCACGACCAGTTCCGCGACTTCATGCCGGAAGGCCGCGAGTTCCGGAAGCTCCAGGATCTGGTGCGCATGTATGTCGGGCCGGAGCTGGATTTCGAGCTTCAGGTCACGTTGCAGGCGCCGGAAGTGCCGGGCGCCCGGCTGGCCGCCGGGGAGGACGACCGCGACGCCACGCGGCTGGGCTGGAACGGCTGGGTGCTGCATGCGCCGAGCCCGGTCGAGCGCAAGGACGCGGTGTTTCCGATGCAGGATTTGTGAGGCGCGCCATTGCGACGCCCCGCCTTAGAACGACGAGGACCCAATGAGCGACTGGAGCGCCGGCTATGTGTCGGACATTGAATATCTGCCGGGCTTCTACCGTGAACAGGGGCCGGCGCATCTGACGCTGAGCTGCCTGATCAACGGCATCGCCCCGCCGTCCACGGCCAACGGGTTCGACTATTGCGAACTCGGCTGCGGCCACGGCACGACGGTGGCGCTGTTCGCGGCGGCCAACCCGCAGGGGCGGTTCCATGCGGTGGACTTCCACCCCGCCCACATCGCCCGCGCCCGCGACGCCGCCGAGGCGGCCGGCCTGACCAACATCAGCTTCCACGAGGCGAGCTTCGCCGAGATGGCCGACGGCGAGGGCCCGGAGCTGCCGGAGTTCGACTTCGTCACGCTGCACGGCGTCTACAGCTGGGTCAGCCCGATGAACCGGGGCGCGATCGCGCGCTTCCTGGCGAAGAAGCTGAAGCCGGGCGGACTGGTCTATGTCAGCTACAACGCCATGCCGGGCTGGGCGCCGATGATGCCGCTGCAGCGGCTGCTCTATGAGTATTCCGGGCTGGTCCATCAGCGCAGCGACGTGCAGGTGAAGGCCGGTCTGGACTTCGCCGAACAGCTCTACAAGGCCGGGGCCAAGATCCTGGGCGACGAGGCGATGTTCGGCAAGCTGCGCGGCGAGACCAAGACGCAGAGCGCCACCGACCAGTCGGTCTATCTGGCGCACGAATATCTGAACGGCAGCTGGCAGCCGCTCTACCATGTCGATGTCGCGCGCGAGTTGGGCGAGGCGAAGCTGACCTATGCCGGTTCGGCCACCCTGTTCGAGAACTACCCGGACCTCGCCCTGACGCCCGACCAACGCAAGGCGCTCGATACCATCGGCGTGCCCAGCCTGCGCGAGACCTTCAAGGACTATTGCGTCGGCCGGCCCTTCCGCCGCGACGTCTTCGTGCGCGGCACCCGGCGCATCAGCGTGGCCAGGCGCGATGCGATGCTGATGGATATGGCGATGGCGTTGACCATCCCGCGCACCGACGCCCGCACCACCATCCAGGTTCCGCTGGGCGAGGCGACGCTGGAGGCCAAGCACTATGAGCCGATCTTCGATGCGCTGGCCGAAGGTCCGCGCCGCATCGGCGACCTGATGGAGTTGCCGGAGGTTCGGCGGGCCGGCGGCAACCTGTCGGCGGTGGAGATCGCCGGCATGCTGACCGGCTCCAACCAGGCGATCCCGGTGCCGAACCCGCCCGAAACCGTGACGCCGCTGCCGGGCGTGCTGGCCCACAACCGCGCCGCCGCCAATGAACTCGCCACCAGCGAGGGGCGAAAGAGCAGCGCCTTCGCCGCCTCGGTCGGCGGGGCCGGCCTGCATGTCAGCACGATGGAGGCGCTGCTCTATGACGGCCTGTGCGAAGGCGTGCCGGAGACGCTGGACGCCCTGGTCGGCCACGCGATGCGCCGGCTGGCCGCCCCGGAGAATGCCGATGACGCCAGCCGCAAGGCCATTGCCGACAGCATGGACTGGTGCCTGCGCAACAGCCTGCCGGTCTGGCGCAAGCTGGGCGTGATCGAATGACGGGGGCCGGATGGGACGGGCGTCAGCCCGGCGGCATCGCTCCGGCCTGGGCGCCCTGCATGGGACGCCGTTCCGCCTGATGCTGCCAGCCGATCGCCTCGTCCTCATCCTCCGCGCCGCTTTCCTCCGCGCCACCGGCCCAGGCCGGGACGACGGTCTGGCGCAGCTCGGCCAATGCGACCAGCGCCTCGCGGTCGCCGGCCGCGGCGGCGGCCTGCAGCCACAGGGCGGCTTCGGCGGCGTCACGCTCGATGCCGACCCCCTCGCGCAGGCACAGGCCGAGCCGGTATTGGGCAGCGGGGTGGCCCTGTTCTGCGGCGGCGCGCAGCCAGCGCACCGCCTCGACCTCATCGCGGTCGACGCCGCGGCCGTCGAGCAGCAGAAGGGCAAGGTTGACCTGGGCGGGGGCCGAATGCTGCAGCGCGGCCAGCCGGTACCACAGCGCCGCCTTGGCCGGGTCGCAGGGCACGCCGGCGCCATGTTCATGCATGAAGCCCAGGTTGTTCTGTGCCCCGACGTCGCCCTTGGCGGCGGCGCGGCGGTACCAGGACACCGCCCGGCGTGGGTCTGGCGGCACGCCGATGCCGTTGGCGAGCAGGAAGGCCAGCATGGTCTGCGCCGCGACATGGCCCTGGCGGGCCGCGCGCCGATACCAGTGGACGGAGGCAACGACATCGGTCGTCCGCAACATCTCCGCCAGCCGGTACTGCGCGTCGCTGTCGCCCAGTTCGGCTTTCATCCGGGTCCAAAGCGTGGGCATGGCGTTGGTACCTTCGTCAATTGTCCCCCGGGGATCCGCACCACGAACAGCGCGCGAACCGGCTTTATTCCATTCGCAGCTGCGTTGTGGACCATCCCCCGCGCCCGAGTCTGTCCCCCCGCCGCCGCCGGTTCAACCTCTCCAGCCGGCGGTCGAGGAATTGTCACGCCGGCGCCTTTGGTTAGGGATGACCATCCGTTCGTGCCCTGCTATACCCGAACGTATAAGGGGAAAGGTGTGGTGATGCAGAGGATTGCCGGCTGGATGCGGATCCGGAAGACGACATGGTCCGCTGCCGCACTGGTTGCAGCGCTGGCGCTGGCCGCCTGCTCCTCCGCGCCGAAGCCGCCGCCGCCGACCACCATCCGGCTGACGGTGGTGGGGGCGAAGGTGCTGAACCCCGATCCCAGCGGCCGGCCATCGCCGGTGATGCTGCGGCTCTATCAACTCGGCCCCAGCGACGCCTTCGCCAACGCCGATTTCTTCCAGGTCATGGACCAGGACAAGGCGACGCTCGGCCCCACCCTGCTCGACCGGCAGGAACTGGCGGTGCAGCCGGACGGCAAGCAGACCGTGACGATCCAGCCCAAGCCGGACGTCAAGACGCTGGCCATCGCCGCCGCCTTCCGCGCCTATGAGGAAGCCGGCTGGCGCGCCCTGCAGCCGGTTGAGGCGAACAAGGCGAACAACTTCCTCCTGACCGCCAAGGGCAGCACCATCACGCTGGTCCGGCAGGATGGCGAGGACGGCGATACGCCGGCGGCCGACGGCGAGGCCGAGGGCGACAAGCCGGCCGCGGACAAGGCTGAAGACGCGAAGCCGGATGCCGAAAAGCCGGATGCCGACAAGGCAAAGGCCGACACGCCCAAGGTCGAAAAGGCCGAGCCCACGCCGAAGGTCTCCACCGACCAGCCGCCCGCCGCCAAGCACAACCTGATCCTGAAGGGGCCGTCATGAGCGTCCGGCCGCCGCCCGACAAGAACCCGTTCGACGAACCGGACGACATCGACGCCACGGTGATGCAGCCGATGGCGTTCCAGCGCCCGGCCGCGCCGGCCGGCGGTGGCGCCGCCAATCCGGCGGCCGGGCTGGTGCCGCCCGCCTTCGGTCAGGGCGCCGCATCCTTCTCTCCTGCCCCGGCAGCCTTCGCGCCGCCCGCCTTCGCATCGGCCAAGCCGTCCGCCGCGCCTGCTCCCGCCTCCGCCCCCGTCCAGGCGCCCTTCTCCCCCGGTTTCCGGCCGCTGGACGACGCGGCACTGACGGCGTTGACGGCGGTCAGCGACAACCCGCTGGTCACCGCCGCGGCACCCATCCTGGCGATGGTGGTGCGGGTGCGCGAGCTGACCCAGCACCGCGACGTGGAGTCCTTGCGCGAGCGGGTGATCGCCGAGATGCAGCGGTTCGAGGCGGCGACGGTGCGCGCCGGCCTGCCCGCCGCCCAGATCCGCAACGCCGGCTATGCGCTGTGCGCCACGGTGGACGATGTGGTGCTGGCGACCCCCTGGGGCAGTCAAAGCCTGTGGGCGCACAAGAGCATGGTCTCCACCATCCAGAAGGAGACCTGGGGCGGCGAGCGCTTCTTCGACCTGCTCGACCAGATGGCCGATGCGCCCGACCGCCACCTGATGGAACTGGAGCTGTTCTACCTCTGCGTATCGCTGGGGTTCGAGGGCAAGTTCCGCGTCATGCCGCGCGGCTACAGCGATCTGGCGAAGCTGCGCGACCGGCTGTACCGCGTCATCCGCAAGCAGCGTGGCGAGGCGGAACGCGACCTGTCGCCCCATTGGCGCGGGCAGGCCGACGGGTTCCGCCCGCTGGCGGCCACCATCCCGCTGTGGGTTCCGGCCGTGATGATCGTGGCGCTGCTGGCGGCGCTCTATGCCTGGTTCGTCTTCGCGCTCGCCGACCAGTCGGACGCCGCCTATCGCCGGCTGGCCGGGCTGATCCCGGACAAGCCGGTGCAGGTCGCGCGGATTGAGGCGCCGGCCACCCTGCCCGCCCCGCCGCCCAGCCGGACCGTGGCCGACCGCGTCGCCGCGGCGCTGGCCGCCGACATCAAGGCGGGGCTGGTGGAGGTCAGCGGCGGCGCCGACGGCCGCGTGCTGGTCCGCACCCGGCTGAACGTCTTCGCGTCGGGCAGTGACCGCATTGAGCCGCGCTATGTCGAGGTGTTCAAGCATGTGGCCGAGGCGCTGCGTCCCGAGAAGGGCCGGATTTCCGTGATCGGCAACACCGACAGCGTCGCCATCCGTTCGCTGCGCTACCCGTCCAACCAGGAATTGTCGGAAGCGCGGGCCGACAAGGTGCAGCGGTTGATGACCGAGATTCTGGGCGCCGATGCCGGCATGGACAACGGCAGCCGCCTGAGCGCCGAAGGGCGCGGCGACACCGACCCGATCGCCCCCAACACGACGGCGGAGGGCCGTCAGGCCAACCGGCGCGTCGACATCGTGCTGGCGCCCTGACCGATGGCGAAACACCGATGCTGAAATCCATCCTCTCCGCCCTGACCTCCCGCTGGTTCCTGACGCTGGTCGCGGCGCTGTGCCTGGGCGCCATCGTCTGGTTCCTGGGGCCGCTCGTCGCCGTGTCCGGCGCCTTCCCGCTGGAGGATGCGACCATCCGGCTGGCGGTGGTGTTCGGCATCCTGCTGGTGTGGGCGCTGGCGATGCAATGGTCGCTGTATCGCCATCGCAGCGCCAACGACCGCATGGTGCAGGCGCTGACCAAGGCGACGCCTGCCGCCAAGGGCGATCCCGATTCCGAGGCCGTCGGCCAGGAAACCGACCTGCTGCGCGGCCGGCTGCGCGAGGCGCTGGACCAGTTGCGCAAGGCGCGTTTCGGCGGCAAATGGGGGCAGCGCTATCTCTACCAGCTGCCCTGGTATCTGCTGATCGGCGCGCCGGGGGCGGGCAAGACGACGGCGCTGGCCAACTCCGGTCTGCGCTTTCCGCTGGCGGCGGAGATGGGGCGGGCGGCGCTGCGCGATGTCGGCGGCACCCGCAACTGCGACTGGTGGTTCACCGACGAGGCGGTGCTGATCGACACCGCCGGGCGCTACATCACCCAGGACAGCCAGCCCGCCATCGACGGCAAGGTGTGGAAGAACTTCATCGCCCTGCTGAAGCGCCACCGCCCGCGCCAGCCGGTCAACGGCATCCTGCTGGCCGTCAGCCTCGCCGAGCTTTCCGCCTGGAGCGAGCCGGAGCGCAAGGGTCATGCCGAGCAGTTGAAGCTGCGGCTGAAGGAGCTGCGCGGACAGGTCGGGTCGCGCGTTCCGGTCTATGTGCTGCTGACCAAGGCCGACCTGATCGCCGGCTTCGCCGAGTTCTTCGACGATCTCAGCCGCGAGGAGCGCGAGCAGGTCTGGGGCGTCACCTTCCCGCTGGACGACGGCAGGAAGGGTGACGACGCCCCGGTCTACCGATTCGGCGAGGAGTTCGACGCGCTGACCGGACGCATCGCCCGCCGCGTGCTGGACCGCGTCCATGGCGAATCCGACATCCAGCGCCGCTCGCTCGACACCCTGTTCCCGGCGCAGATCGCAGCGCTGAAGCCGGCCATCGCCGACCTGCTGATGGTGATCTTCGAACCCAACCGCTACGAGGAACGGGCGCTGCTGCGCGGCGTCTATCTGACCAGCGGCACACAGGACGGCGCCCCGGTCGACCGTTTGTCGGAGATGGTGGCCGGGTCCTTCGGGCTGGAGCGGCCGGTGCTGCCGGCGGCCAGCGGCGGGCGCAGCTTCTTCCTGACCCGCACCCTGCGCGAGGTGGTGTTCGCCGAGGCCGGGCTGGTCGGCACCGACGGCGGGCTGGAGCGCCGGCGGCGCCTGCTGCGCGGCGGGGCGATGGCGGCGATGCTGCTGGCCGGGCTGGCGGTCGCCGCCTTCTGGGCCAACAGCTTCACCGGCAATGCCGCACTGGTCGCCGGCGTCGATGCCGCCGCCGCCAAGGCGCAGGCCGAGCTGGAGCCGCTCGCCGTCGCGCCGCGGTCGCTGACCAAAGTGGACGACACCGATTTCATCACCATCGTGCCACCGCTGAACACGCTGCGCGCCATCCCCGCCGGCTGGACCGAGCCGCCGCCGCTGGAGATGACCGGCGGCCTCTATCAAGGCGACCGGCTGGGCCGGCAGAGCGGGACCGTCTATGGCCGGGCGCTGAACACCGTGCTGCTGCCGCGCGTCTTCCTGCGGGTGGAAGGGCAGTTGCGCCACGAGCGCGGCCGGCCCGAATATTTGTTCCAGGCGCTGAAGGTCTATCTGATGCTGGCCGGCAAGGGGCCGATGGACAAGGCGCTGGTGTCGGAATGGATGGCGCTCGACTGGATGGCGTCGCTGCCCGGCCCCGCCTATGACGGCATCCGGCGCGACCTGCGCACCCATCTGGACGCCATGCTGGCCGCCCCCCTGCCCACCCTGCCGCTGGACGAGGCGCTGGTCGAGGAGGCTCGGCAGAGCCTGACCAACTATCCGCTGGCCGAACGCGGCTTCGCCATCCTGCGCGACCGTCCGGAGATCCAGGCGCTGGCCGACTGGCGGCTGGTCGACAATGCCGGGCCGTTGGCCGGTCGGGTGCTGATCCGCCCGTCGGGCAAGCCGCTGTCGGACGGCGTCCCCGGCCTCTACACCTATGACGGCTTCCACAAGGCGGTGCTGCCGGCGCTGCCCAAGGTCGCCAAGGCGCTGGTGGCCGAGAACTGGGTGCTGGGCCAGCCGAGCAGCGGGCCGCAGGCGGTCGCCGGCGCCCAGCGGCTGGAACAGGGCATCCTTGCCGTCTATCTCGACCGCTACGCCCGCCAGTGGGACGAGATGCTGGGCGACGTGGTGATCGTGCCGCTGCGCAGCCTCAACCAGGCGGCCGACGTGCTGAACACGCTGTCCGGCCCGCAATCGCCGCTGAAGCTGTGGCTGACCGCCATGGTGCGGCAGACCACGCTGGCGCCAGGACCGAATGACAAGCCGGCCGACGGCAAGGGACCGGTCGCCGGCGGGCCGCTGGCCGGCGTGGCGCAGCAGGCGCAGGTGGGGGAGAAGGCGGTGGAGTCCACCGGCACCAACGCCGCCTATCTGGCGCGGCTGGCCGGGGTTTCGCTGCAGCCGGAGGGTCCGCCGCCGGGCCAGCCGATCAACGACCATTTCAAGGCCCTGCGCGAGTTGGTGCAGGGCGAAGGCGGCGCGCCGCCGAAGTTGGACGACTCGCTGAAGCTGCTGGGCGAGCTGTACCAGCAGATCGCGCGGGCCGCCAACGCGCCCGACCAGAACGGCGCGCTGCTGGCCGGGCTGGCCGGCGGCGGCGGCGTAGGTGATAACAAGGGTGCTGTGGCGGCGCAGCTGCGCACCCTCGCCCGCGACCTGCCCGATCCGGTCGGCGGCATGGTCGCCACCGTGGCGCAGAGCGCGGCGACGGTCAGTGCCGGCGGTGCGCGGACGCAGATCAACAAGGCGTGGCAGTCCACCGTCCTGCCCTTCTGCCGGGCGGCGCTCGACAACCGCTTCCCCATGGTGCCGAACAGCCCGGTCGACGTGACCTCGGCCGATTTCGCCAAGCTGTTTGCGCCGGGCGGCATGATCGACCAGTTCTTCAACACCAACCTGCGCCCCTTCGTCGACATGACGGTCAGCCCCTGGGCCTGGCAGAAGGTGGATCAGGTCGATCTGGGCATTCCCCCCGCCGTGCTCGACCAGTTCGAGCGGGCGGCACGCATCCGCGACAGCCTGTTCCCGGCCGGGGCGACCGCCGCCAAGGTGGTGTTCGAGATCACGCCGGTGGAGCTGGACGCCAAAGCGACCCAGGTGGCGATGGACATCGACGGCCAGACGCTGATCTACCAGCACGGCCCGCCCCGCCCGCAGGTGATGAAATGGCCGGGGGCGGAGGGCAGCAGCAGCGTGCGCCTCGGCTTCGGCCCGCCGCTGCCGGGCGAACCGGCCGGCATCTCGCGCCAGGGTCCCTGGGCCTTGTTCCATTTCCTCGCCGACGGCAAGCTGGAGTCCACGCCGCAGCCCGACCGCTTCACCTTCTCGGTGACGGTGGGCACCCGCAAGGCGGTCTTCGCCCTGCGGGCCGACAGCGTGAACAACCCCTTCGGCAAGAACCTGCTGGAGAGTTTCCGATGCCCGACGGCGCTGTAGGCGGCGTGCTTCCCGGCCCCATCGGCCCCTATCGGGTCGAGGGGGTGCTGGGCCAGGGTGCGATGAGCGTGGTCTATCGCGCCACCGACGGGCGATCCGGACAGCCGGTCGCGCTGAAGCTGCTGCGCGCCGAACTGCTGGCCGCGGCGGAACGCAACGCCGTGCTCGCCCGCTTCGGGCGGGAGGCGCAGATCGGGTTGAAGCTGGACCACCCCAACATCGTCCGCGTCCATGATTACGGTACGCTCGATGCGGCCCAGGGCGACGCGCCCTACCTCGCCATGGAGCTGATCCAGGGGCGGGAGCTGAAGCAGTATCTGGAGGCCGACACGCCGTTGTCGGTGCAGCAGGGCGGCGCGCTGATGGCGGCGGTGCTGGACGCGCTGGCCTTCGCCCATGCCCGCAACGTCATCCACCGCGACATCAAGCCGGCCAACATCGTGGTGCAGGACGACCTGACACCGAAGCTGGCCGATTTCGGCATCGCGCAGATCTCCTCCTCCGACCTGACCCAGGCCGGCGACCTGCTGGGCACCCCCGCCTACATGGCGCCGGAGGTTCTGCGCGGGGAGAAGGCCGACGCCCGCAGCGACCTGTTCTCCACCGGGGTGGTGCTCTATTACCTGCTGGCGCAGCGGCGGCCCTTCTCCGGCTCCGTCGCCACGGTGATGCAGCAGATCCTGTTCGTCGAGCCGCCGCCGCCGTCGCACGGCAACCCGGAGCTGCCACCGCCCTTCGACACCGTGATCCTGAAGGCACTGGCCAAGGCGCCGGCCGACCGCTACGCCAGCGCCGCGGAGTTCGCCGAGGCGCTGCGCCATGCTCTGGTGGTCGCCGGCACCATGCAGGCGGCTGCGCCCACCGCCGAGCTGACGCTGTTCAATGCGGAGGTTCCCACCGTCGCCCCCTTGCGCGACCGCGATGCGCTGGCGGCGGCACTGGAAACCGCCCTGCGCGCCATCCCCGGCCAGCCGCTGGACGCACGCAAGCTGACCGAACTGCTGGACATGCTGGCCGATTGGCAGGCGGGCAGCGGCGGCGACGCCCAGCGCTGGCAGTCGGTGCTGCTCGGCGCCGGGATCGAGCCGCTGACCGAGCTGATCGTCGCTTCCACCCCGGCGCCGCGCGCTACGCCGGCCAGCCAGCGGCGCGACTGGATGCCGATGGTCCGGCTGTTCGCGGCGATGACCCGCGCACTGGCCGGCACGCCGGCGGCCGACCGGGCGAAGATGTCGGCGGCACGCATCGCCTTCGACCTGTCCGGCCGCTTCTTCCTCTATTCCGGCGAGCTGAACCGCGTGCTGATGGACGGCGACAACCCGGACATCCAGATGCTGTCGCTCGACTTCCTGCGGCTGGAGATCCTGCAGCACGCGCTGGAGGAGCTGGGCGCCGAGGCCGAACTGGCGCAGAGCCGCAGCGCCATGCTGATGTTCGCCGTGCAGGTCATCCGCAAGGTGACGCAGATCCTGCGCGCCTGCACCGACGGCAACGACGGGCTGGCCCGCTTCGGCGTCGCCATCATCCTCGCCAACATCGAGGAGCTGATCGTCATGGCGCAGCGCCTGTTCGAGACCGGCAGACAGGCCACCGGCGGCCTGCCCCAGGACGCGGTGGCCGAGTTCATCGCCGCCGCCGGCCGCTTCGCCAGCCTGTCGGTGGAAGAGCTGCGCGGCGAGGTCGCGACAGGGGCCGGCACGGCGGAGAGCTTCGCCGCCCGGCTGCGCGGTGTCGGCCAGCTTTATCTGTTCGCCACCCGGCTGACCGCGCCCGATTGCGCGGCGCTGATGCACAGCCTGTCGACCATGCTCTACGGCCTCGTCGCCGGGCTGACCGCCGATCTGGGCAATGCGCCGGTCGGCGACACCGGCGCCCGCAGCCGGCTGGTGGCGCTGGCGGAGATGGCGAGCGGGCTCGGCTGGAGCGAGGTGGAGCGGATCGCCCTGACGGCCCTGCGCCGCTGGGCAGTGGCCGGCGTGGCGGCATAACGGGCGGACTGGGAGCAGAGCGGATGGACGATACCGTGAAGAACCGCCTGGAAATGGTCCTGCGCAACGACCTGTCGGAACTGGAACGGCTGGCCGCCGCGGTGGACGACTTCATCGAGCGCAACGACCTGCCCCCCGACCTCTCCTTCAAGTTCAACCTCTGTTTCGACGAACTCATCACCAACACCGTGTCCTACGGCTATGGCGATGCCGGTCCGCACGAGATCAGGGTGCGGATGGAAGCGGACGGCACGGAACTGCGGGCGGAGGTGGAGGACGATGCCGACGCCTTCGACCCCTTCGCCGAAGCCCCGCCGCCCGACCTGACCAGCGACGTCGACGACCGCCGCGTCGGCGGCCTGGGCGTGTTCCTGGTCCAGAAGACGATGGACCATGCCAGCTACCGGCGCGAAGGTGACCGGAACCTGATCCTGCTGTCCAAGACCATTGGCTGAGTGTCTTACGGCGCTGCAGCCATGTGGAGGGGCGCAACCGGAGGCGGCGGCGCACTCGGCAAAGCGCACTTCAAAAAATCTTCATATATGCCTTGCCGTTCCGGCGGTTCGACCCGGAAGCCGACAGTCTGCACAAGTCCACATCAATGATAAGGCCATATTGATGGCCGCACGGACTTCCCGCGGTTTTCATCGAATGTCGGCGAATTGCCTTCCATGACAATCCAGCAAAGCAGAGCGTTTCGCTCTGCAACAACCCGACACATGACAAGCCGGGCAAATTCTTGCACTATTGTGGATAGCCCCAGGTTGCGGGCGGGATCGGCCATTCGGGCCTCTCGCGATGGGTCCGGGGCAATGCCATGGAAGGCAAACGCTAACGTGTGGAGTCGACGCATCATGACCGGGTCGCAGTGCCAAGAGGCACGCTTGCGCCTTGGCTGGTCGACACGGATGCTGGCGAACAAGGCCGGCGTGCCGTGGTACGCCGTCATGAACCTCGATTATGGAACGGGCGAGGTCGATCCGGCCATCGTCGATGCCCTCGCCCGCGCCTTCAAACAGGCCGGCCTGGAGTTGCGCTGAGCCTCTCTTGGGAGAGCGTGCTCACTCCGTCTTTCCCGCCTTTCCCTTTTCTGCAGGTCGGTCGATATGTTTGGCCGATTCGGTGTCGGGGGTAATCGGCTTTCCGGTGTCGGAAACCGCTTCCGCCGCTTTCAACGGATCGGCGATGTCGCGGTCGGGTTCGTTGGACAGCACATTGCTGCTGGCCGGTTTCTGGTCTGCCATGGGATGGCTCCTTCGATAGGGTCTCGCACACCACAACAGCCCGGCGCGACAGAAGTCCCCTACTCGCCCATCCCCTTCTGCGCCAGCACCAGGAAGATCTTCTCCTCCAGCTGGTCGGGCGTGAAGGGCTTGGCGATATAGCCGCTGACCTGATGGGCGAGCGCCTTTTTCACCGCATCCAGAGTCGCCAGCGCGGTGACCATCAGGAACGGCAGGTCGCTGCGGGATTCGCGCACCTGCTTCAGCAAATCGAGACCGCTCAGACGCGGCATCATCCAGTCGCAGATGATCAGGTCGTAGGCCGTGCCATCGGTCCGGAAGCGCTCCAGCGCCTCCTGCCCGTCGGCGGCGCTGTCGACATGGCCGATGCCAAGCTCCTGCAGGACGGAGGTGACCAGGGCGCGCGGCCCGGCCTCGTCGTCCACCACGAGAACGCGCTGGGTGGCGAGGTCGATGAAGGGCACGCCGACCATTGCCAGCGACTGCCGCAGCCAGTTCGCCCGCGCCACCCGCTCCTTCGGTCCCGGCGCGTTCAGCAGCACATGGCGGACGAAGCGCGGGCGGTGGCAGTGGCGGTAGAGCACACGGGCCACCGCCAACCGGCTCTTGCCGCTGCAGATCGCCCCCTCCCCCGCCAGCCGGACGATGTCGAGCACGCTGTCCACCGGCGGGTCGTCCTTGGCCTGGATCAGCGGGGCCAGCACGCGCTGTGTGCGCAGGAAGGCGTTCTGGATGTCGTCGAGCTGGCCGCCGAGATATTCCCGCTCCTCCTCGGGGAAGGCGCTGGACAGAACCATGCGCTGCACCTCCGCCAACCCCTTCAGCTTCTCGTTCCGGTCCTTCCAGCAGTCCAGCAGGCGGCCGGCGAAGTCGCGGCTGTCGAAGAAGCTCTTCAGGTAATCGGTCACCGCCTTGGCCGCGGAGGGCGACAGCGGCATCTTCTGCAGCACCAGCAGGATGCGCAGCTTCTGCACGAAATTGCGGCCGCGGGTGATCTCCGGAACCGTGTCCTCGTTGACCAGCAGGGCGGTGCGGCGCTGCAAAGCCGCCTCGGTGCGGGCACCGCCGACATAGGCGCCCTCGCGGTCGCGCAGGCGGGCGGACAGGTCGCTCAGCGCCAGGATCTCGCGCTGAACCGCCTCGATGCCGAACATGTCGCCGGCGCTGGAGATGGTGAAGCAGGCGGGCTTGGCCATCTCGCGGCGGAAGGCGGCGGCCAGCGCATCGCGCAAGCCCGGCATCGGTACCTGGCGCATCAGAACGTCGAGCCGCCGGAACACCGGCGGAGCCTCCTCCACCATCGGCCGGTCGGCGGCGATCAGCGTCACGATCAGGTCGATCAGCGTGACGAAAGGCGCATCGCGCGCGCAGGATGCGGTGCCGGCGTCGCTCAGCAGGATTTCGCCCAGCAGCCGCTCCAGCGGCGCCAGCGCGTCGGGATGCTCGGTGGTCTCCGCCAGGTCCAGCAGCGACTCCGCCTTCTCGGCAAAGCTGCGGCAGGTGGCGATGTGCTGGGTAACGGCGGCATCGAGCAGGAAGCGGCCGAGGAAGCCGCCGACCGACAGCAGCTCCGCCGCCGTGCCGGGATAGGCGTCGGGCAGGAAGTCGGGCGGCGGGTTTTCCTTCAGCCGCTCGCGCGACAGCCGGGCGATCTCGTTGACCAGCGGGGTCATCCCGCCCTTCCGGTCCATCGCCCGCTCGGCCTGGGTCAGGATGGCGACGAAGGTGGCGGTGTTGGACAGCGCGGTCTGGTGGCGCGGGTGGTGCAGCAGCTCCGTCGCGGTCAGCGCGTTTTCATCAAGGAAACGGCGGCAGAAGCGGCCGACGCCGTCGCGGCCGGCGGGCGTGTAGAAGTCGGCAGGCTCGCGGCAGGCGGCGGGAGAGGAAGCGTCGGCTTCGTCCGCTGCAGGTTCCGCTGCCGGAGACTCGTGACGGGGAGCGTCCATGCCCGCCCTCACAAGGCCAGAAGGTCGCGGAGCGCGGCCAGCAGCCGTTCCGGCGCCACCGGCTTCATCACGATCTGCCGCCCCTCCTGCGCCGTCAGCCCGGCCGCCGTCTCGCGAGAGGCATAGCCGGTCAGGAACAGGATCGGCAGAAGCTGGTTTCGGGACTCCAGCGCGCGGGCCAGTTCCAGCCCGTTCATCCGCGGCATCGACACGTCGCTGACCACCGCGTCGAACAGGCCGCCGGCCTCGTCATAGCGTGTCAGCGCCTCCTGGCCGTCCGACGCCTCCACCACCGTACAGCCGGCCTCCTCCAGCACGAGGCGCAGGTAACGGCGGACCGAGTCCTCGTCATCGACCAGCAGGATGACCGCCCCTTCCCCCTCGGCGACGTGCAGGGGATCGAGCCCGGCCGGCTCGGCGGGCGTATCGACGGCAGGCAGGTAGAGGGCGAAGCCGGCGCCGTGCCCGGCGTCCCCTGCGGCGTCCTCCAGTTCGACGGCACCGCCGGACTGCTGCGCCGTGCCGTAGACCATCCACAGGCCGAGCCCGGTGCCCTTCCCCGGCTCCTTGGTGGTGAAGAAGGGCTCCCAGATACGGTCGCGGATCTCGGCCGGGATGCCCGTGCCCTGGTCGGTCACGCGGATCACCACGTAACGGCCGGGCCTCAGACCGCGATGGCGGGCGAAGAAGGCATCGTCCGGAACCTCGGTCGTCAGGGCGATGGTCAGCGTGCCGCCATTGGGCATGGCGTCGCGGCCGTTCAGCGCGAGGTTCAGCAGCGCCTGATTCAGCGTGACCGGGTTGACCAGCACATGCGCGCCTTCATCCTCCGCCAGGATCGCCACGTCGATGCCGGCGCTGAGCAGCGGTTTCAGGAAGACGCGCAGGTCGCGCACCAGCGGCGCGACGGCCACCACCTCGCGCTCGTCGGTGACGCGGCGGTGTGAGAAGTCCAGAAGCTGGCCGGTCAGCGCCGCCGCCCGTTCCGATGCCTTGGCGATCTCCTGCACACAGGTCAGCACGCGGTCGGGATCGGCGGGATTGCGCTCCGCCAGCCGGGCGAAGCCGCCGATGGCGGTCAGCATGTTGTTGAACTCGTGCGCGATGCCGCCGGCCATGCGGCCCACCGCCTCCATCTTCTGGGCGCGCTGCAGTTCGCCCTCGACGCGGCGGCGGTCGGTGATGTCGTTCAGCACCAGCAGCACCGCCGGCTCGCCGGCATAGACGGCCTGGCTGGCCGCGACCTCCATCCGGCGGCGCTCGCCGTCGGGGCGCAGGGCGTCGCATTCCAGACGCTTTTCCTCGCCGTCGGCGGCCGTGGCGAGCGTCGCCGCCAGCGCGTCGCCATCCTCCAGGAAGCCGGCGAGCGGCTGGCCCTCCAGCACATCCGCCGCCATGCCGAGGATCGCCGCAGCGGCGCCATTGGCGAAGCGGATGGCGGCGCGGTCCCAGATGACGATGCCGTAGGGCGCAAGTTCCACCAATTGGCGGTAGCGCAGCTCGCTTTCGCGCAGGGCGGCGACCGTCTGTTTCAGGCGGGCGGTCTGGTCGGCCAGCTCCTGCTCCCGCGTCTTCAGCTCGGTGATGTCCATCAGGATCTTCACCACGCCGCCGGTGCCGGTGGCATGTTCGCTGATGCGGTACCAGCGCCCGTCGGACAGCCGGCCGTCGACCGGTGCGGAATGCTGCAGGTGGCGGGTCAGCCGCTGCTCGACCCAGGCACCGATGTCGTCGGCACCCTCGAAGCCGCCACGCTCGGCCGCCGCGCGCAGAATCTCGGCGAAGCTGCGGCCGGGGGTCAACATGTCGGCGATGGTCGGATAGGCGCGGCGGTACTGCTCGTTGCAGATCAGCAGCCGGCCGTCGGCACTGAACAGGACGAAGCCTTCGGACACGCTGTCGATGGCGTCATGCACCACCGCCTGCATGAAGCGCGCCTCCACCAGCGCCAGCGTCTCGGCGGTGGCATCGACGCCGCAGCCGCGATAGCCGCGGAAGCGCCCGTCGGCGCCGCGCACCGGCACGGCGCTGAGCCGCAACACGAGGTCACGGCCGTCCACACCTTCGAAGCTGACCTCCAGATCGCGGAAGGGCCGGCCGGACTCGATGTCGGCGCGGTATTCGGCCCAGGTCGCCTCGTCGGCGACCAATGGCCCCAGATCGAACAGCGAATCGCCGAACACGGTTCGCGGATCGCAGCCGAGCAGATCGGTCAGCCCGCCCGAGAGCGACAGATAGCGGTGGTCCGACCCGGTTTCCCAGAACCAGCCGGGGGAGACGGCGGCGAAGTCGCGCGAGCGGGCGCGCAGTCCCTCCAGTTCGTCCCGCGCCCGGACCAGGGCGGCGTCGGAACGGGCCAGTGCCGCGGCGGCCGAGCCGGCGCGAACCGCGCTCCACAATGCCAGCCCGCCGGCAGCGGCCAGCGCGGCCGCGGTCGGCAGATCGATCCGGCCGGATGCGGACAGGGCCAGAAGCGTGCCGACACCGGTCAGTGCGGCCAGGGCACCGGGAAACGAGGCGGACAGACGGGAAGGCCCGGACACCGGTTCAGCGGCACCCGCAGTGCGGAGCGGTCGATCGGTGTCTGCAACGTCCACAACGCCTCCGTCGGTCCGGAAGATGCTCCGGCCGCGATGCCGCCGGATTATCCCGTCTTAGAAGGTCAGGCGTTAACAGCAGGTTTAGCACCCCAGCTTTGGCACGGATGCGACAGGCCGGAGCAGATCCGGCGACCGCGGGAGATCCGGGATGCGACGGCGCCCGTATCAACGGGTTGACGTTGATAAGCCGGTGAGTTTTCCAAGGAAGGACCCCGCCCCATGGCCCCAGCCACGCCCCCCGCCACCCCCAAGGCCGACGTGATCACCTGGAGCAACCTACCGGCCCAGACGACCGACGGGGTGGAACGGCGCAGCTTCCCCGGCACCGGCGCGTCGCTGAAGCACATCGTCATCAAGGCCGGGACCGCCGCCCCGCGCCATTCCCACGCGCACGAACAGTTCGTCATCGTCGTGGAGGGCCGCGCCCTGCTGACCTGCGAAGCCGGACCGGTGGATTTGCGTCCGGGAATGGTCATCCGCTTCGACCCCGAAGCCTGGCACAGCGCCGACTTTATCGAGGACACGGTGCTGATCGAAGTGAACCTGAACCCGGCGGGGTGAAGCCGCCGGGGGCAAGGGAGGCGACCGCTCAGACGTCGATGTCGATATCGATCTCGCCGTCATCCTCCGGGGCGCGGCCGAGCAGCAGGTCGGCGGCGTCAAGGGTCAGCGCCTCCACCTCCTCGTTGCGCTCCTCGTCGGGCAGGCGCAGCGCGTGCATCACCTGGGTCGCAAGGTGGATCAGCATGGCGCGGACGCAATCGTCCTCCGGATATTCCAGCGCCACCACGTCCTTCAGGAAGGCACCCAGCTGGTCCGGGGTGTTCCACGGGTGGGTGATGACGGTTTCGAAGCCGCTGGTGCCGAGGAAGACGGAGTTGAGCGCGATGGCCTGACGGTTGATGCCGTCCACCGCCTCGTCCTGATCCAGCTTGCCCTGCAGGACCTGGTTGAAGGCGTCCAGGCTGAGGTCGATGAACTGGCGGACCAGCAGCCGCACCACGGATTCGTCGGACAGATCGTTGCGCGCCTGCGGCTGGGTCAGCACCGGCAGCGGTTGCAGCAGCGCCGCGATGATCGGCTTTGCGGATTGGGATTCCATCGCGGGCAACTCCTGTCGGGATCGGCCCCGGCGTCTGCGGGGCAAAATGGTCACGGCCCCCGATACTGCCAGAGCTTGAACCAAAACGCAAAAAAGGCCGCCCCCTTGCGGAAGCGGCCCTTTCGGCAAGCCTGACGCGGGGTCAGGCGCGCGGGATCAGCCCACCAGCTCGATGCCGGCGAAGAAGAAGGCGATCTCCTGGGCGGCGGTCTCCGGGGCGTCCGAACCGTGGACCGAGTTGGCCTCGATCGACTCGGCGAACTCCTTGCGGATGGTGCCCTCGGCGGCGTTGGCCGGGTTGGTGGCGCCCATGATCTCGCGATTGCGGGCGATGGCGTTCTCGCCTTCCAGAACCTGCAGGACCACCGGGCCGGAGATCATGAAGGAGACCAGATCGCCGAAGAACGGACGCTCGCGGTGCACGCCGTAGAACTGCTCGGCCTGGGCCTTGGAGAGCTGGACGCGCTTCTGGGCGATGATGCGCAGGCCGCCGTCTTCGAACTTGGCGTTGATCTTGCCGGTCAGGTTGCGGCGGGTGGCATCGGGCTTGATGATCGAAAGGGTCCGTTCGACGGCCATGGTGGTGACTCCTGCGGGAATGGGGCTTTTCGCCGTTTGAAAAACACGCAGGCGCCGCCGGAAGACCGGGGCGCCGGATGGGCCGCTTTATAGAGGCGCTTTCGCGGCGCGGCAAGGCGTTCGTTGGGGGCCGGACATCGCCTGCTTCCCGAAAAAAGACGGCCGCGGCGGCATCCCGTCGCGGCCGAAGTCGAGGAGGCAATGCAGAAACGCGGTGTCAGGTCAGGATTTGACCGCGCCCAGCTTGGCCTGCGCGGCGGCCAGGCCGTCCTTGCCATCCAGCGTGGTGACGCCGGACAGCCAGGTCTTCAGGATGGCGGGGTTCTTTTTCAGCCACTCGGCGGCCACCGCTTCCGGCTTGCGGCCGCCGTTCATGATGCCGTCCATCACCGAATTCTCCATGTCCACGGTGAAGGCCAGATTGGACAGGAACTTGCCGACGTTCGGGCATTCGGTGGCATAGCCTTTGCGCACGTTGGTGCTGACGGTGGCGCCGCCGTAATTCGGGCCGAACCAGTCGTCGCCGTCCGCCAGATAGGTGATGTCCATCGTCTTGTTCATCGGATGCGGCGCCCAGCCCAGGAAGACGATCCATTTCTTGGACCGGGTCGCGCGCTTCACCTCGGCCAGCATGCCGGCCTCGCTGGATTCGACCAGCTTGAAGTCCTTCAGGCCGAACGCCCCTTCCTTCAGCATCTTCTCGATGACGAGGTTGCCGTCGTTGCCGGCCTCGATGCCGTAGATTTTGCCGTCCAGCTTGTCCTTGTACTTCGCCAGATCCTTGAAGCTCTTCAACCCGGCCTCGGCGGCATAGGTCGGGACGGCCAGCGTGTATTTGGCGCCCTCCAGGTTGACGCGCGTCACCTCGACCGAGCCGTCCTCCAGCACCGGCTTGATGAAGCTTTCCATGGTCGGCATCCAGTTGCCGAGGAACACGTCCAGCGACTTGGTCTTCAGCCCCAGATAGACGACCGGCACGGAGGAGATGCTGGTGGTCGGCTTGTAGCCCAGCGCCTCCAGCGTGACCGACGCCAGCGCGGTCGTCGCCGCGATGTCGGTCCAGCCGACGTCGCCGAAACGCACCGACTGGCAGGAGGCCGGATCGGCGGCGAGCGCCGGCCCCGCCGGCATGGCGGCGGTCCCTGCCGCCAGCATCAGGCCGACGGCGAGACTGGAAATCCTACCTAATGTCTTGCCCATATCCCTGTTCTCCTTGCTTGTGGTTGTCGTTGTCGGCGTACGGGTCTTACGCCCGCAGTCGTTGGTCCCTCTGGCCCTCCCTCTCCATGGCGGCGACCTCGGCGACGTAATAGGGGACGTCGGCGCGCGGCAGCGGCGGACGGCCGCGCACCGCGTCGGCCAGCTTCTCCGCCATCATGATGGTGGGCGCGTTCAGGTTGCCGGTGACGATGCGCGGCATGATCGAGGCGTCGATGACGCGCAGGCCCTCCAGCCCATGCACCCGGCCCTGTCCGTCGACCACCGCGCCGTCGTCGGCCCCCATCCGGCAGGTGCCGCAGGGGTGATAGGCGGTCTCGGCGTGATGGCGGACGAAGGCGTCGAGGTCGGCGTCGGTGACGCAATCGGCACCGGGGCTGATCTCCTCCCCGCGGTAGGGAGCCAGGGCGCGCTGGCGCATGATGTCGCGGGTGATGCGGATGCCGGCGCGGAACTCCTGCCAGTCCTGCGGATCGGCCATGTAGTTGAACAGGATGCTGGGCGCCTGCCCCGGATCGCGCGACCGGGCATGGACCCGCCCCTTGCTGGGCGATCTCATGGAGCCGACATGGGCCTGGAAGCCGTGCGCCTCCACCGCGTTGGTGCCGTTGTAGCTGATGGCGACGGGAAGGAAGTGATACTGGATGTTGGGCCAGGGCACGTCGTCGCCGGTGCGGATGAAGCCGCCGGCCTCGAACTGGTTGCTGGCGCCGATGCCGGTGCCCATGAACAGCCACTCGGCGCCGATGGCCGGCTGGTTCCACCATTTCAGCGCGGGATAGAGCGACACCGGCTGGCGGCACTCATACTGGATGTACATCTCCAGATGGTCCTGGAGATCGCCGCCGACGCCCGGCAGGTCGAGCACCGTCTGCACACCCAACTCGCGCAGCAGCGGCGACGGCCCTACCCCCGACCGCTGCAGGATCGCCGGGGAGGCGATGGCGCCGGCGCACAGCAGCACCTCCCGCCGCGCCCGCACCGTCACCGGCGTGCCGTTGCGCAGATAGGCGACGCCGACGGCGCGGCGTCCGTCGAACAGGATGCGGTCGGTCAGCGCATGGGTGACGATGGTCAGCCCCGGCCTCTCCCGCGCCAGATCCAGATAGCCGCGGGCGGTGCTGCAGCGACGCCCCCGCGCGGTCACGGTTCGGTCCATCGGGCCGAAGCCCTCCTGGCGGTAGCCGTTCAGGTCGTCGGTGCGGCCATAGCCGGCCTGCGCCCCCGCCTCCACCATCGCCTCGTAGAGCGGATTGACCCCCGGCTTGGCGGTGGTGACGAACAGCGGGCCGTCGCCGCCGTGATAGGCGTTGGGACCGGCGTCGCGCGTCTCCGCCTTGCGGAAATAGGGCAGGCAGTCGAGATAGCTCCAGTCCTCAAGCCCCGGCAGTTCGGCCCAGCCGTCATAATCCAGCGCGTTGCCGCGGATGTAGCACATGCCGTTGATCAGCGACGAGCCGCCCAGCCCCTTGCCGCGCCCGCACTCCATCCGGCGGTTGTCCATGTGCGGTTCGGGCTCGGTCTCGTAGGCCCAGTTGTAGCGGCGTCCCTGCAGCGGAAAGGCGAGCGCCGCCGGCATCTGGGTGCGGTAGTCCAGCCGGTGGTCGGGTCCGCCCGCCTCCAGCAGCAGGACGCTGACGCCGGCATCCTCGGTCAGGCGGCAGGCGAGCACGTTGCCCGCCGACCCGGCGCCGACGATGATGTAGTCATACTCGCGCACCGCGGGGGAGACGGCGGCAATGGCTGCGCCCTTCCCCGGCGCAGCGGCCCCGGAGGTCGGTGAATTCGACATCGAACACCCCTTCTCTGAAACGCGGGCTCAGAACACCGACGAATAGGCGCCGAGTTCGACCTGAACCGATTTGACGCGGGTGTAATGGTCGAGCGTCTCGACGCCGTTCTCGCGGCCGATGCCCGACTGCTTGTAGCCGCCGACCGGCATCTCCGGCGGCGATTCACCCCAGCCGTTGATCCAGCAGATGCCGGCCTCCAGCCGGTGGATCACCCGGTGGGCGCGGGCCAGATCGCCGGTGACCAGCCCGGCGGCAAGGCCATAGCTGGTGGCGTTGGCGCGGCCGATGACCTCCTCTTCGTCATCGAAGGTCAGGAGCGACAGGACCGGGCCGAAAATCTCCTCGCGCACGATGGTCATGCCGTCGTGGCAGTCGGTGAAGACGGTCGGCGCGACATAGGCGCCGCGGGCGAAGGCTGCGCCTTCCGGCACGCCGCCGCCGGCCAGCAGCCTTGCGCCGTCGGCCTTGCCGGCCTCGATGTAGCGCAGCACCTTCTCGCGGTGGGCAAAGCTGGCGAGCGGGCCGAAGTTGGTGTCGGGGTCCAGCGGATCGCCCATGCGGATGCGGCGCACGCGGGCCAGCAACCGCTCCTCGAAGGCAGCCGCGATGCCGCGGTGGACGAACACGCGGGTGCCGTTGGTGCAGACCTGACCGGAACTGTAGAAGTTCGCCATCATGGCGATGTCGGCGGCGCGGTCGAGGTCGGCGTCGGCGAAGACGATCAGCGGCGACTTCCCGCCCAGCTCCATCGTCACCTCCTTCAGGGTCGATCCGCCGGCGGTGGCCATCACCCGCTTGCCGGTCTCCACCCCACCGGTGAAGGACAGCTTCTCGATGCCGGGATGGGCGGCCAGCATGGCGCCGACCCTGCCGTCGCCCTGGACGACGTTGAACACGCCGTCGGGCAAGCCGGCCTCGCTGTAGATCGCCGCCAGATGCAGGGCGGTCAGCGGCGTCACCTCGCTCGGCTTGAAGATCATGGCGTTGCCGGCGGCCAGCGCCGGAGCCGATTTCCACAGCGCGATCTGGATCGGGTAGTTCCAGGCGCCGATCCCGGCCACCACCCCCAGCGGCTCGCGCCGGGTATAGACGAAGGAGCTTGGACGCAGCGGGATCTGGCGGCCTTCCAGCGCGGGGGCGAGACCGGCGTAATATTCCAGCACGTCGGCGCCGGTGGCGATGTCGACCGCCCGCGTCTCGCTCAGCGGCTTGCCGGTGTCCAGCGTTTCGATTTCCGCCAGCGCGTCGTTGCGCTCGCGCAGCAGGTCGACGGCCCGGCGCAGCACCCGTGCCCGCTCCATCGCCGTCATCGCCGCCCACACCGCCTGCCCGGCCCGTGCGCTGTCGACTGCGCGGTCAAGGTCCGCAGACGTCGCCTGCGCGACCTCGGCCAGAGTTTCCCCGGTCGCCGGATTGACGGTGGCGAAGCGCTCCTCACCCTCGCCCGTGAAGGGGCGACCGTGGATGTAATGGGCCTGCCGTCCGAAACGCGTCATCTCCTGTCTCCCATCCTCCCGGGCTCAGGTCCCAGGGTCCAAGGGTGCATTGGTTCGCAGCACCATCATTCGCGGCACCCATATTCCAGGAGCACAGCCTGGTTTTTTTTGATTGGACGTTCAATTAAAAAACGGGGGTTGACGCCTCCGTTCTCCATTTTGGTCGTGTTCAAACAAATTCGCCGGCCGCCCCCCGGCCGGTGCCCCGGCAACCGGGCCGTCCCGCGCGGGACAAAGCCGTGCCATTCGCCGACCCCCGCTTCAAATCGGCGGCCCCTCGTGCTACATCCTCGCGCGCTATGCTGCACATCAATGACCTGACCTTCCGCTTCGGCGGCCGAGTGTTGTTCGACCACGCGACGGCGGTGGTGCCCAAAGGGCATCGCGTGGCGCTGGTCGGGCGCAACGGCACCGGGAAATCGACCCTGCTGAAGCTGATCTCGGGCCAGCTGCAGACGGACGCCGGCGCCGTCACCCTGCCGGCCGGCATGCGGATGGGCATGGTGGCGCAGGAGGCCCCCAGCGGCCCGACCACGCTGATCGACGCGGTGCTGGCCGCCGACACCGAACGCACCGCCCTGCTGGCCGAGGCGGAGACGGCGACCGACCCGATGCGCATCGGCGAAATCCACGCCCGGCTCGCCGACATCGAGGCGCACTCCGCCCCGTCGCGCGCCGCGCAGGTGCTGTCCGGCCTGGGCTTCGACGCCGAGGCGCAACAGCGGCCCTGCTCCGACTTCTCCGGCGGCTGGCGGATGCGCGTGGCGCTGGCCGGCGTGTTGTTCTCCCGCCCCGATCTGCTGCTGCTGGACGAGCCGACCAACCACCTCGACCTCGAAGCGACCATCTGGCTCGAGGGCTATCTGAAGAACTACCCGCACACCATCCTGCTGGTCAGCCACGACCGCGAGCTGCTGAACGCGGTGCCGACCACGACGATCCACATCGACCAGGGCAAGCTCGTCACCTACAGCGGCAATTACGACCAGTTCCTGGCGCAGCGCCGCGCCAACCAGGAGCGCATCGCCTCCATGGCCGCCAAGCAGGAGGCGCGGCGCAAGCACATGATGTCCTATGTCGACCGCTTCCGCTTCAAGGCCAGCAAGGCCCGTCAGGCGCAGAGCCGCCTGAAGCTGCTGGAGAAGATGGAGTCGATTACGCTGATGGAGGACGATCCCGAGGTCGTCTTCAACTTCCCAGCCCCCGACGAGCTGGCGCCGCCGCTGATCGCGCTGGAGGGGGTGAGCATCGGCTATGGCGACAAGGTGATCCTGCGGCGGGTCAACCTGCGCATCGACATGGAGGACCGCATCGGCCTCCTGGGCGCCAACGGCAACGGCAAATCGACGCTGGTCAAGCTGCTGGCCAACCGGCTGCAGCCGATGGCCGGCGAGATGCGGCGCTCGTCCAAGCTGCGCATCGGCTATTTCGCCCAGCATCAGGCCGAGGAACTGGACCTGTCGCTGACGCCGATCCAGCAGACACAGCGCATCATGCCGCTGGCGCTGGAGGAGAAGGTACGCGCCCATCTCGGCCGCTTCGGCTTCCCCCAGGCGAAGGCGGAGACCAAGATTTCCAACCTGTCGGGCGGCGAGAAGGCCCGCCTGCTGCTGGCGCTGATGAGCCGGGAAGTCCCGCACATCCTGATGCTGGACGAACCGACCAACCATCTGGACATCGATAGCCGCGAAGCGCTGATCGAGGCGATCAACGACTTCCCCGGCGCCGTCATCATCATCAGCCACGACCCCCACCTGATCGAGATGACGGTGGACCGGCTGCTGCTGGTCGCCGACGGCACGGTGCAGGCCTATGACGGCGACCTCGATGATTACCGCCGCTATCTGCTCGACCGCGCCAGGGCGGAACGGGCGGTGGCGAAGGGCGGTGCGGAGCGTGACGCCGGGCCGAACAAGAAGGACCAGCGCCGCGCCGCCGCCGAAGCGCGCACGGCGCTCGCCCCGCTGAAGCGCAAGGCCACCGACGCCGAGGCGCTGGTGACCAAGCTGAGCGAGGAGAAGCGCAAGATCGAGGCGAAGATGTCCGACCCCGCGCTCTACAGCGGCCCGTCGGACAAGCTGACCAAGCTGCAGATCGAACTGGGCACGGTGGAGAAGAAACTGGCGACTGCCGAGGAAACCTGGCTGGAGGCGCTCGAACTCTACGAGAGCGCCGCGGCGGAGGCCGGCGTTTGAACGCCGATCACCACATCGATCACCCGCTCGCCGATGATGCCGGCCAACCGCAGCGCGACGGCGCCATCGCCCTGCCCGCGCTGTGCGACGGGGTGGAGGAGGAACGCACGTCGGACGTGCTGGCCCGTTTCCGCGCCAACCTGCCGGCAGGGCGGGTCACGCTGGGTGATCTGATCCGGGCGCTGGGCGACCGCTCGCTCGGCACCATCCTGCTGGCGCTGTCGCTGCCGACCATCGCGCCGGTGCCACTGGGCGTGTCCTGCCTGTTCGACCTGCCGATCGTGCTCTACACCGCCCAGCTCGCCTTCGGCCGGCGCGGGGCGCGGCTGCCGGACTGGCTGCTGCGGCGGTCCATCGGCACCGGGCTGGCGGCGCGCACGCTGGACGCCGCCATGCCGCGCCTGACCGGGATCGAGCGGATGCTGAAGCCGCGGCTGCACCGGCTCGCCCGCATCGATCAGGAGCGCTGGTTCGGGCTTCTGCTGTTCATCCTGACACTGACCTGCATCGTGCCGCTGCCGCTGACCGGCTGGCTGCCGGGCTTCGCGCTGGTGCTGATCTCGCTGGGGCTGATCGAGCGCGACGGCGGCGCCATCGGCATCGGGCTGGGGCTGACCGTGGCGGCGCTGGTGTTCCTGACGCTGGTGGCGAGCGGGCTGTCATACGCAGGTCACCATCTTATGGCAGCAACTCCGCTGTAGGGTGAGCCGCGGATGGGCCGCCCCGATCCAGGGAGGTCCACCGATGAACCAGACCGCGCCCGCATCGCTTTCCGAATCCTGGCTGTTCTTCCGCCGTTGGCTGGCCGATCCCTGGGCGATGGGGTCGGTCGCCCCCTCCTCGCAGGCACTGCGGCGCCGGATCACCCGCGAAATCCGCTGCGAACCGGACGAGGCGGTGGTGGAGTTCGGCGGCGGCACCGGCCCGATCACCGCCGCGATCCTGGAGTCCGGCATCCCCGCCGACCGGCTCTACAGCTTCGAAATCGACCGCGACCTCGCCCGCCATCTGCGCGCCCGCTGCCCCGCCGTCACCGTCATCGCCGACGACTGCCGCAACGCGCCGGAGCTGCTGGGGGAGGCGTTGTGCGGCAAGGTCGGCACGGTGGTGATCGGCATCCCGATGATCACCTTCCCGCTGGAGTTCCAGCGCGAAGTGCTGGACGCCACCTTCCGCATCCTGCGGCCGGGCGGACGCTTCCTGCTCTACAGCTTCATGCCGCACTCGCCGCTGAACCGCAGGGCCCTGGGGCTGAAGGGGGAACGGCTGGGCTTCACGCTGCGGAACCTGCCGCCGGCTTCGGTGTGGGGGTACTGGCGCGACAGAGCGTGATAGAGTGCCCAGGCATTCCAACCCCTGCGAGTAGTCCAATGAGATTCGGCTACACCATTCTCTACGTTCCCAACGTCGCCGCATCGCTGGCCTTCTTCGAGAAGGCTTTCGGCCTGAACCGCCGCTTCCTCGCCGAAACGGGCGACTATGGCGAGTTGGACACCGGCACCACCACCCTGTCCTTCGCCAGCCAGGAACTGGCACTGTCGCATCATTCCGCCGGCTATGTGTTCGCCAGCGGCAGCGACAAGCCATTGGGCGTCGAGATCGCCCTGGTCACCGACGATGTGGAGGCGGCGCACGCCACGGCGCTGGCCGCCGGCGCCGCCGAACTGGCGCCGCCGAAGGCCATGCCATGGGGACAGACCGTCTCCTTCATCCGCTGTCCCGACGGCACCCTCGTGGAGCTGTGCACGCCGGTCGGAGGCTGACGGCACCGGGAGCGACCACGGTTGCCCCGCCTTGGCGCCCCGCTTATGCTCCGGCCTCCCTCTCACAGCCATGGATGCCCCGGTGCTGTCCTTCATCCTGTCGAAGCTGCTGTGGGGCGTCTTCGCGCCCGGCAATGCGCTGGTGCTGGCGGTGGCGCTGGGGGTGGTGCTGATGCGGACGCGGCGCTGGCAGCGCGCCGGGCGGCGGCTGGTGACGCTGGCGGCGGCGCTGCTTCTGCTGGTCATGTATACGGGGCTGGGCGCGCTGGTCGCCCTGCCGCTGGAGAACCGCTTCCCGCGGGTGGAGCCTGAGGGGCGGATCGACGGCATCGTCATGCTGGGCGGCGCGGTCAACCCGCCGATCACCGCCGACCGCGGCGATCCCTCCGTCAATGAGGCGGCCGAGCGCATCCTGGGCTTCGCCGACCTCGTCCGCCGCCATCCCGAGGCCAAGGCTGTCTTCACCGGCGGGTCCGGCCGGCTGCTGGGCCAGGAGTACAAGGAGGACGTCACCGCCCGCGCCGCCTTGGCTCAGGCCGGCATCCCCGCCGACCGAGTGATCTATGAGGCGGACTCCCGCAACACTTGGGAAAACGCGGTCTTCAGCAAGGAGATGGTCAAGCCGGCGCCGGGGGAGCGCTGGGTGCTCGTCACGTCGGCCATGCACATGCCGCGGTCGGTCGGCATATTTCGGCGGATCGGGTGGGAGGTCATCCCCTACCCTGTCGATTACCGCACCCGGCATGACGCCAAGCCGTATCTGCGGTTCGAGTTCGGGCAGAATTTGGTGATCCTGGACGACGCCGTGCGGGAATGGATCGGGCTGACCGCCTATTGGCTGATGGGCCGCACCGAAAGCCTGTTCCCCGCCCCCTGAAGGTCCGGCCCGCGCACCGGCTGTGTCATCGTGTTTCTGCCGCGTTCGAGGCATTGGCGCGGCGATGCCAACCCGCTAGAGTGCCGCCGCCCCGGCGTTCCGGCCGGGTTTGGAGAAGCAAGGGGTTTGGCGGATGCGTCGCTGGCGCGGGGTGAGCAGGGTCGTCGTGCTGGTCGGCGTGGCAGCGCTCGCCGCCTGCGCGCAGAAGCCCGCCGTCACCGGATCGGGCCTTCCGACCAGCGGCGTCTACAAGGTGGGAAAGCCCTATCAGATCAACGGCGTCTGGTACTATCCCAAGGAAGATTACAGCTACGACGAGACCGGCATCGCCTCGTGGTACGGTCCCGGCTTCCATGAGAAGAACACCGCCAACGGTGAAATCTACGATCAGAACGAATTGACCGCCGCGCACAAGACGCTGCCGATGCCGAGCCTGGTCCGGGTCACCAATCTGGACAACGGTCGGGCCATCGTGGTGCGCATCAACGACCGTGGCCCCTACGCCAACGGCCGCATCATCGACATGTCGCGGCGCGGCGCCCAGCTGCTGGGCTTCGACGGTCCCGGCACCGCCAAGGTGCGCGTGCAGATCCTGGCGGAGGAAAGCCGCGCCATCGCAGCCGCTGCGCGCCAGGGCACGCCCGCCCCGATGCTGGCCGAACTGGACGGCCCGCCGCCGAAGGCCGCTCCGCGCGGCCGGATCGAGGTGACGGGGCCGGCCGGGCCGGTGACGACGCTGGCGGCTGCCCGCCCGGCGGTCGTCGGCGCCCCCATTCCCCCGCCCGCCACCGTCGCCGGCACCATGTCGGAAGGACGCTTCGTGCCGGCCCCCGTCGTGGCGCAATTGCCGGTGAAGGCACATGAGGCCATCTATGTGCAGGTCGGCGCCTTCGGCAGCGAGGAGAATGTGGCGAAGGCACGCGCCCGGCTGTCGGCCATCGGCCAGCATGCCAGCGTCAGCCGGACCCGGTCGGCCGGCATGACCCTGCACCGCGTCCGCGTCGGCCCTCTGGACAGCGTGGACCGGGCCGACAGCCTGCTGAACCAGATTATCCAAGCCGGCCTTACGGAGGCCAAAATCGTGGTGGATTGATCCGTCCACCCGACCTCATCCCCGGCCGCTCTTCGCGAGCGCCAGTGACCCAATGCCTGTACCGAGTGCCCTTGGAGGATTGTTGCCATGAACGCTGTTGTCGTCCGCCTGTGTGCCGTTTTCGGCCGTTCCGTCGCTGTTGCGGCCGGAATTGCGATGGCCGGGGCCACGATTGGCGCCGGCTTCACCGCGGTTTCGGTCCAGGCCGCGACCATCGACACCATCGCCAAGCAGGCGATCCTGGTCGATCTGACCTCGAACACCGTGCTGTTCGAGAAGAATGCCGACGAGCGGATGGCGCCCTCGTCGATGAGCAAGATCATGACCGCCTATCTGACCTTCGAGGCGATCAAGGCCGGCCGTCTGACGCTGGAAAGCACGCTGCCGGTCAGCGAGCGCGCCTGGCGGATGCAGGGCTCCAAGATGTTCGTGGAGCTTCACAACAACATCAAGGTTGATGACCTGATCAAGGGCATGATCGTCCAGTCCGGCAACGACGCCTGCATCGTGCTGGCCGAAGGTCTGGCCGGGTCGGAAGGGTCCTTCGCCGAGCAGGCGAACAAGAAGGCGCGCGAGTTGGGGCTGAAGAACAGCAACTTCGTCAACTCCACCGGCTGGCCCGACCCGAACCACTATATGACCGCCCGCGATCTGGCGATCCTGGCCGAGCATCTGATCAAGGAATTTCCGGAATTCTACCATTACTACTCGATCCGGGAGTTCAAGTACCACGGCATCAACCAGGGCAACCGCAACCCTCTGCTGTACCGCGGCATGGATGTGGACGGCATGAAGACCGGCCACACCGACGCCGGCGGCTATGGCCTGACCGCGTCGGGCGAGCGCGAGGGGCGGCGCCTGCTGCTGGTGGTCAACGGCCTGCCCAGCATGCAGGCGCGCGCCGACGAATCGGCCCGTCTGATCGAATGGGGCTTCCGTGAATTCGCCTCCTACACCCTCTACAAGGGCGGCGAGACGATCGAGCAGGTGCCGGTCTGGCTGGGCGAACAGGACAGCGTTCCCGTCACCGTGCCGCAGAACCTGAGCGTCACCATGGCCCGCACCGACCGCCCCGGCATGAAGGTGTCGCTGGTCAGCAGCGCGCCGGTTGCCGCCCCGATCAAGAAGGGCGACACTGTCGGCAAGCTGGTCATCTCCGCCCCCGGCTTCCCGGGCAAGGAGGTGCCGGTGGTGGCGGCGCAGGACGTGCCGAAGGCCGGCTTCGTCGGCCGCGCCTTCGCCGCCGCCAAATATCTCGTCTTCGGCAACAGCCTGTAATCGTGACGACCATGCCGACCTCCTTCGCCGCCTCCGCCAACCGTGGCCGCTTCATCACGCTGGAAGGCGGCGAAGGGGCCGGCAAGTCGACGCAGCTGCGCCGTCTGGCCGAGTCCCTGCGCACCCGGGGCATCGAGGTCGTGACGACGCGCGAACCGGGCGGATCGCCGGGGGCGGAGGAAATCCGCGCCCTGCTGGTGACCGGCGAGACCGGCCGCTGGAGTCCGGTGACGGAGGCGCTGCTGCACACCGCCGCCCGCCGCGACCATCTGGAACGGACGGTGTGGCCGGCGCTGGAGGCCGGCAAGTGGGTGCTGTGCGACCGCTTCTTCGACAGCACCATGGCCTATCAGGGCTATGGGCTGGGGCTGGGGCGCGAGCTGGTGGAGACCTTGCAGCGGGCGGCACTGGGCGAGTTCCGGCCCGACCTGACGCTGATCCTCGACATCGACGTGGAGACAGGCCTGCGCCGCGCCGCCTCGCGCCATGGCGGCGAGGACCGTTATGAGCGGATGGACATCGGCTTTCACCAGCGGCTGCGCGACGGCTTCCTCGACATCGCCCGGCGGGAGCCGGAGCGCTGCGCGGTGGTGGATGCGGATGCCGACCTGGACGGGGTGCAGGCCCGCGTCTGGGACGCCGTTGCCGGCCGGCTGGGGCTCGCGTCGTGAGCAAGGCGCGGACATCCACCCCTGCCGCAGCATCGGCCGCGGAAGAGGTGCTTGCCCCCCGGCGTAACCCGGACCTCGTCGGACATGAGGAGGCGGAGGGGTTGCTGCTGGAGGCCTGGAACTCCGGCCGGCTGCCGCATGCCTGGCTGATCGGCGGTTCGCCGGGGATCGGCAAGGCGACGCTGGCCTTCCGCTTCGCCCGCTTCGTCCTGGCCCAGGACCCGCCCGGAGACAGCCTGTTCGGCAATAGTCTCTTGGGCGGAGCGGCACCGGTAACCTCGCTGCACATCGGTCCGGACCATCCGGTGTTCCGCCGTGTGGCGTCGGGCGGGCATGCCGATCTGCTGACCATCGAACGCCAGCGCGACGAGAAGAAGGGCCGGCTGAAGCGCGACATCGCGGTGGACGACGTGCGCAAGATCGGCCCCTTCCTGCGCCGGACCTCGGCGGAAGGCGGCTGGCGCGTCGCGGTGATCGACGGTGCCGACCGCATGAACCTGAGCGGCCTGAACGCCATCCTGAAGATCCTGGAGGAGCCGCCGCCCGGCGCCCTGCTGCTGCTGGTCAGCGATAATCCCGGCGGCATGCTGCCGACCATCCGATCGCGCTGCCGCAAGCTGACGCTGAAGCCACTGGCCGAAGACACCGTCATCGATTTGCTGGGGCAGCACAGGCCGGACATCGCCGCCGACGACCGCCCGGCGCTGGCCCGCCTGTCGGAAGGCAGCGTCGGCCGCTCCATCGACCTTGCCGATGCCGGTGGACTGGCGCTCTACCGCGAGATGATCGGGCTGTTGTCCGACCTGCCGCGCATCGATATCGCCGCGGCGCATGCCTTCGGCGACAAGCTGACCCGCAAGCAGGACGACGGAATGTTCGAAACCGCGACCGAACTGCTGGTCTGGTGGCTGGCCCGCTTCGCCCGTTCGCTCGCCCGCGGGTCCTGGCCGGCGGAGGTGGTGCCGGGCGAGGCCGCCCTGATGACCCGGCTGGCCAACGCCCGCGGTCTTGAACGTTGGGTGGAGGTGTGGGAAAAGGTTCAGCGTCTTTTCGCGCGCGCGGAATCCGCAAACCTGGACCGCAAGCAGGTGGTCCTGAACGCCCTGGCGGCGCTGGAGACGGCAGCCGCCTAGGGTTATTTCAGAACCTGCCGGTTGAACCTGACTTGAAAGAAAGTGCCGCAAATGGCCGGGCCCAAGACCTTCTATCTGACGACGCCGATCTATTACGTGAACGACGTGCCGCACATCGGCCACGCCTACACGACGCTTGCCTGCGACGTCCTCGCCCGGTTCATGCGCCTCGATGGCTATGACGTGAAGTTCCTGACCGGCACCGACGAGCACGGCCAGAAGGTGGAGAAGTCGGCGGAGAAGGCCGGCATCGCGCCGCAGGAGTTCACCGACCGGGTGTCGCAGAACTTCCGCGATCTGGTATCGCTGATGAACTATTCCAACGACGACTTCATCCGCACCACCGAGCCGCGCCACGTCAAGTCGGTGCAGGCGCTGTGGACGGTGCTGAAGGATCGCGGCGAGATCTATCTGGGTTCCTACGCCGGCTGGTATTCGGTTCGCGACGAAGCCTTCTATGGCGAGGACGAGCTGACCACCAATCCTGAGGGCAAGAAGATCGCCCCCACCGGCGCCGAGTGCGAATGGGTGGAGGAGCCGTCCTACTTCTTCAAGCTCTCGGCCTGGCAGGACCGGCTGATCGAGTTCTATGAACAGAACCCGGACTTCATCGCCCCGGCCGGCAAGCGCAACGAGGTGATGTCCTTCGTCAAGTCGGGCCTGAAGGACCTGTCGGTCAGCCGCACCACCTTCAAGTGGGGCATCCCGGTGCCGGGCGACGACGCCCACATCATGTATGTCTGGCTCGACGCGCTGGCGAACTACATCACCGCCGTCGGCTATCCCGACACGACGGGCGAGTATGCCAAATACTGGCCGGCCGACCTGCACATGGTCGGCAAGGATATCCTGCGCTTCCATGCCGTCTATTGGCCGGCCTTCCTGATGGCCGCCGGCCTGCAGCCGCCCCGCCGAGTGTTCGCCCATGGCTGGTGGACGATCGAAGGCCAGAAGATGTCGAAGTCTCTCGGCAACGTCATCGCGCCGGAGACCCTGGTCAACACCTACGGCCTCGATCAGACCCGCTATTTCCTGCTGCGCGAAGTGCCGTTCGGCAATGACGGCGACTTCTCGCACAAGCAGATGGTCAACCGGATCAACGGCAACCTGGCCAACGATTACGGCAATCTGGTGCAGCGCGTCCTGTCGATGATCGGCAAGAACTGCGGCGGCGCCGTGCCGACCCCGGGCGAATTCACGGACGCCGACAACGCCCTTCTGGGTGCGGCCTACGGCATGCTCGACATCGTCCGGGCGGAGTTCAAGGCGCAAGCCTTCCACAAGGCGTTGGACGCCATCTGGGCCGTGGTCGGCGATGCCAACCGCTATGTCGACGAACAGGCGCCGTGGGCGCTGAAGAAGACCGACCCGGCGCGCATGGCGACCGTGCTGTATGTGCTGGCCGAGACGATCCGCCATCTCGCCATCCTGACCCAGCCGGTGATGCCGGACGCCTCCGCCAAGATCCTCGACCTGCTGGCGCTGGGTCCGGATGCGCGCGGCTTCGGCACGCTGGGGCCGTCGGGAGCACTCGCGGCCGGCACCCCGCTGCCGACGCCGCAGGGCGTCTTCCCGCGTTACGTCGAAGAACCGAAGGCCTGAGTTCCCCGTATGCTCGTCGACAGCCATTGCCATCTCGACTTTCCCGATTTCGCCGAAGAACTGGACGCGGTCGTCGACCGTGCCCGGCAGGCCGGCATCGGGCGGATGGTCACCATCTGCACCTACATCAGCCGGTTCGAACGCATCCTGGCGGTGGCGGAGCGCTATGACGACATCCTCTGCTCGGTGGGGGTCCATCCCCATCAGGCGGCGGAGGAGTTCGCCATCACCACCGTGGACAAGCTGGTGGAGCTGTCGCGCCATCCCAAGGTGATCGGGCTGGGCGAGACCGGGCTCGACTACTTCTATGACAAGAGCCCGCGCGACCGGCAGCAGGAGTGCTTCCGCCGGCACATCCGCGCCAGCCTGGAGACCGGCCTGCCGCTGATCATCCACACCCGCGACGCCGACGACGACACCATGCGCATCGTCAAGGAGGAAGCGGCCGGACAAAGGGTGAAGGGGCTGCTGCATTGCTTCAGCTCCGGCCGGGCGTTGGCGGAAGAGGCGGTCGAGTACGGCTTCACCCTGTCGCTGTCGGGGATCGTCACCTTCAAGAAGTCGGAAGAGCTGCGCGCCATCGTGAAGGACGTGCCGCTCGACCGCATCCTGGTGGAGACGGACGCACCCTATCTCGCGCCCATCCCCTTCCGCGGCAAGCGCAATGAACCGGCTTACGTCGCCCACACCGCGGCCTGCGTGGCGGAGGTGAAGGGCGTGTCGGCGGAGGAACTGGCCCGCATCACCACCGACAATTTCTTCCGCCTGTTCGACAAGGCCGCCCAAGACAAGGCTGCTGCATGAACGAAGCCGGCGCATCACCCGGCGCGATGCGCGTGACCGTGCTGGGCTGCGGCGGGTCGCGTGGCGTGCCGGTGATCGCCGGCATCCCCGGCGGCCAGTGGGGCCGCTGCGATCCCGCCAATCCGAAGAACCGCCGCATGCGCCCGTCGGTGCTGGTGGAGACCGGCGAGGTATCGGTGCTGGTCGACACCTCTCCCGACCTGCGGCAGCAACTGCTCGACAGCGGCTGTGCGCGGCTGGACGCCGTGCTGTGGACCCACCAGCATGCCGACCATTGCCACGGCATCGACGAACTGCGCGAGATCTGCCGGCACATGCATGCGCCGATCGACGCCTATGGCTGGGACGATCATCTGCGGGACATTGAGGTCCGCTTCCCCTACTGCTTCGATCCGCTGCCGGAGGGATATCCCTTCTACCGGCCGGTGCTGAAAACGCATCGGATCGCCGGGCCGTTCAGCGTGAAGGGGTTGGAGGTGACGCCGTTCGAGCAGGATCACGGCTATATGCGGACGGTCGGCTACCGGTTCGGGCGCTTCGCCTATTCGACCGACGTGGTGCGGTTGGACGACCGCGCGTTCGAGGCGCTGGCGGGGGTGGACACCTGGGTGGTCGATTGCGGCCGGATCGAGCCGCCCCATCCCGTACATGCCCATCTGGCGTTGACGCTGGAGTGGATCGAGCGGGTAAAGCCTCGCCGGGCCTATCTGACCCACATGGACAACAGCATGGACTACGACAGCCTGCTGCGAATCCTGCCGGAGGGGGTCGAGCCGGCGTATGATGGGCTGGTGATCGAGGTTTGAGGGTGGGAGGGGGCAATCGAAGCCGATGCCCCCTACCAAAAAACTTCTTACTTCTTCTTCTCAAGCGGCGGGGCTGCGTAGACGAAGCGGTCGAAGCTGTATTCGGCGACGCGGAACCACAGATACTCTTCCTCGCGGAACTTCTTCCACGCGTCGTAGATCTTGCGGAACTTCTCGTTCTTCGCCGCTTCGTCCTCGTACACCTCAATGGCGGCCTGATAGCAGGCCTGCATCACTTCGTTCGGGAACGGGCGCAACTGGGTGCCGGAGGCGACCAGACGCTTCAGCGCGGTCATGTTCTGGACGTCGTACTTGCCCAGCATGTCCAGCGTGGCGTCGGCGCAGGCCGCCTGGAGCGCTGCCTTGTAGGCCGGCGGCAGCGACTCGAACTTCTCCTTGCCGAACATCATGGAGACCTGCGGGCCGCCTTCCCACCAGCCGGGATAGTAGTAGTACTTGGCGACCTTGTTGAAGCCGAGCTTCTCGTCGTCATAGGGGCCGACGAACTCGGCACCGTCGATGGTGCCCTTTTCCAGCGCCGGATAGATGTCGCCGCCGCCGATCTGCTGCGGCACGACGCCCAGCTTGGCCATGATGGTGCCGGCATAGCCGCCGATGCGGAACTTCAGGCCCTTCAGGTCCTCGACGGTCTTGATTTCCTTGCGGAACCAGCCGCCCATCTGGGTGCCGGTGTTGCCTGCGCCGATGGCGACCAGATTGTGGCCGGCGAAGAACTCCGCCATCAGTTCCTTGCCGCCGCCATGGGTCATCCAGGCGTTCTGCTGGCGGGCGTTCAGGCCGAACGGCATCGCCGCGTCGAAGGCGAAGGTCGGATCCTTGCCGACGTAATAGTAGGAGACGGTGTGGCCGCACTCGATCGTGCCGTCCTTGACCGCGTCCAGAACCTGCAGAGCCGGAACGATCTCGCCAGCTGCGAAGACGCGGATCTGGAACTTGTTGTCCGTCAGCTCGGCCACGCGCTTCGCCACGAACTCCGCACCGCCATAGATGGTGTCGAGGCTCTTCGGGAAGCTGGAGGCGCAGCGCCACTTGATCTCGGGCGTGGACTGGGCGATGGCGGGGGCGGCAAGCGTGCTGGCGGCGACGCCCACACCGGCGGAGGTCAGAAATGCACGACGTTTCATGCAGAAGCTCCCTTGTCCATTCTCTGTTATGCGTTCTTATCGCCGAACCGGCGGACGCCCTGCCAAGGCATGCCGGCCCGCACCCGGGCATGCCAAGCCCCTCACGGGACCGGACGATGCCGGGTGAGCAGGGAAAGCGGGAATGAGTGGGATGCACGCTCGACCGACCCGGACGGCGCACCGCTGGGAACCATGGAACCGGTGGGCACCGGCGCATTGCGCCATCCGCCCGGTTCCATGGAGTCCCGACGTTGTTGTGCGTTTCCTCCCGTCCATCCGGGCTTGCCGCCGGCCTTCCGGCCGATCCGCCCCAGCTTTCTTTTGCTGACCGGATTATGCAGGAAGCAAATGGTCGGGATCAAGCGCGATCGGGAATTGAAGACTGTATTTCAGAGGTTTAACGCTGCGGCGCGAAGCCGCGGGTTTCGTTCAACTCTTGGGCCTTGACACCGGTCGCCGCACCGGCCGTCAGCGCTGCATCAGCGCGCTTTCCTTGCCGCAGAGGAAGAACACCTTGGAATAGACCTTCAGCAGCGCGTCGGTCAGCGCCTGCACCTCCGGACTGCCCATGGCGCGCGGCTTGGCGGGATCGACATGCAGGACGCAGCTGTCCTTCACGTCGTTGAAGGCGGCCAGCGCGTGGATGCGGTCGGGACGGAACTCGTCGGGAAAATTCTCGTCCATCAGCCAGAAGCACTGGAAGTTCCGGCAGGATTGCGGCCGTTCCTCGTAGATCGAGCAGCCCTTGCCCTGATCGCAGGATGCGCACCATTTGGCTGCGGGCTTCTTCAGCTCGGGTACGCCCATCAGCTTGCAGCAGAGGGTGCATTCACCGCAGTTGCGGTCGGACATAAGGCAAACTCCAATTAACGACGGCTCGCACGGCTTCAGGCCGGTGCTGGCAAGGCGATGTGCGCGTCCTCGGCGGCCAGCAGGCGCTCGACCGCCTCCGGCAGGGCGGGGCGGGCGAAGTGATAGCCCTGGGCGTATTGGCACAGACCGCGCAGATACACCGCTTCGTCCGCCGTTTCCACCCCTTCCGCCACGCAATCCAGCCGCAAAATGGTGGCAAGGCCTGCAATGACCTGGACGATGGCGGCGTTGCCCTCCCCCGTCGACACCGCGCGGACAAAGCTGCGGTCGATCTTCAGCACGTCGACCGGCAGCTTGTGCAGATAGGCCAGCGAGGAATAGCCGGTGCCGAAATCGTCGATCGACAGGCGCACGTCCATGTCGCGCAGGCTCTGCATCAGCATCCGGCATTCATCCGGATCCTGGACCAGCAGGCTTTCCGTCAGTTCCAGCTTCAGGCTGGAGGGCGGGATCGGCACCGCGTCCAGCAGGTCGCGCACCGCGCCGACGATGTCGTCGTCGCGGAACTGGCGGGTGGAGACGTTGACGCTCATGAACAGCGGGGTGGCGCGGGGGAAACGCGCCTGCCACGCCGCCAGTTGCCGCACCGCCTCGCCCAGCGCCCAGCGGCCCATCGGCGCGATCAGGCCGGTCTCCTCGGCCAGCGGGATGAACTCGGCGGGAGAGACCAAGCCGCGGTCGGGGTGGTTCCAGCGCATCAACGCCTCGAATCCCGCGATGGCGCCGGTCTCCAGCAGGACGATGGGCTGGTAATGCAGGCAGAGCTGCCCCTGCTCCAGGGCCGCGCGCAGGTCTGCCTCCATCCGCATGGCGGCCATCGCCTGCCGGCGCAGATTGGTGTCGAACACGTCGATGCGCGCCCGCCCGCCGCTCTTGGCTCGGTACATGGCGAGGCTGGCGTCGCGCAGCATGTCCTCCGCCCGGTCGTAGCCGGTCTGGCTCAGCGCCACACCGATCGACGCCGTCAGCACGACGTCGCGCCCCTCCTCCAGCGTGACCGGCCGTGAAATGGAGCGGGCCATGCGCTCCGCCGCCTCCAGCGCGTCACCGGCGTCGTCCAGTTCGTCAACCAGCACCGCGAACTCGTCGGCCGACAGGCGGGCCAGTGTGTCGCCGACGCGGCGGCTGGCGTCGAGACGCCGGGCGACGATGCGCAGCACGCGGTCGCCGGCGCTGCTGCCCAGCGCATCGTTGATCGCTTTGAAGCGGTCCAGGTCGATGATGATGGTGGCGAAGGGCCGGGCGCCGGCGCGGCGGTTGCGGTCCAGAGCCTGGCCGATGCGGTCCAGCAGAAGCGTGCGGTTGGGCAGGCCGGTCATGCTGTCGTGGACGGCGTCGAACAGGATCTGCTGTTCGGCCTTCTTGCGCGCGGTGATGTCGGTCATCGAGCCGGCCATGCGGACGGCACAGCCCTTCTCGTTCCGGACCGCCAACCCGCGCACCAGCATCCACAACTCCAGCCCGGCCTTGTCGCGGATGCGGAATTCATGCTGGAGGTGCGGGCGTTCGCCGGTCAGATGCATGTTGAGCGCGGTGCGCAGCCCGTCCAGGTCGCCGGGTGCGACCCGCTGGAACCATTCGTCGATGGAGCCGGCGATCTCCGCCTCCCCGAAGCCCAGCATCGCCTTCCAGCGCGGCGAGTAATAGACCTCGCCGCTGTCGATGTGCCAGTCCCACAGCCCGTCGGCGGCACCGGCGGCAGCGAGGGCATAGCGCTCTTCGCTCTGACGCAGGCGCTGTTCGGCGGTCTTGCGGTCGGTCACGTCGGCCTGGCTGCCGACCAGCCGGATCGGCTTGCCGTCGGCGTCCAGCACGGCGATGCCGCGGCAGGCCATCCAGCGGATCGCCCCGGCGGCGTTGCGCATGCGGTATTCGACCTGGAAGGCCGCTTCCGATTCGGCCCCTGCTCCTGCCCCTGCCCCGCCGAGTGCGGCCATCGCGTCGGTCAGAATCGCGCGGTCGGCCGGAAGGATGCGGCCCAGCCATTCCTGCGGGTTGTCCGTCAGCTCGGCCGGGGACAGCCCGAGCAGCGAGGCCCAACGCGGCGAAAAATAGACGCGGTCGGTAACCAGATCCCAGTCGTAGAGCCCGTCGTTGCTGGCCGCGGCGGCGAGCGCATAGCGTTCCTCGCTGCGGCGCAGCTCCTGTTCGGCATGCTTGCGGTCGGTGATGTCGGCGACCGATCCCACCAGCCGGATCGGCTCCCCCGAATCGTCCATCACCGCCATGCCGCGGCAGACCAGCCAGCGCCAGTGCGGCTTGGCGGTCGCGGAGGAATCGGCGCGGCGGACGCGGTGTTCGATCTGGAAGGGGACGGACAGACCGACCATCTGCGCCTCGAAGGACGCATGCAGCCAGTCGACATCCTCAGGGTGGACCAGCGACAGCCAGTCGTTCGGCCGGTTGGAGTCGCGGCTTGCATCGCCCGGCGTCAGCCCGAGGAAATCCTTGAAGCGGGGGGAGAGGTACAGCGTGTCGCTACGCAGGTCCCAATCCCAGACGCCTTCGGTTCCGGCCTTTTCCGCCAGCAGATATCGGTCGATGTTGGTGTTCAAGACCCCTCGTCGGACCAGTCGGCGGTCAGCGATTGGTGGGGCCTCCCACCGTTGAGCCTCCGATTGTAGGGGCGTTTTGGTGAAGAAACCATAAATGCCTGCCGGTCACCGGATATCCCGATTGCCGAGGGTTCCTTCTGCGAAATTTTTTCCTATATTAGGATAACTCCCAACCTCGTCCGGGACCGGCACCGATGGATTGGTCCGATCAGGGAATCGTTCTGTCCACCCGCCCCCAAGGGGAGGGGTCCGCCGTCGCGACTCTGCTGACGCGCGAACACGGCCGCCATGCCGGCATGGTGATGGGCGGCCGGTCGACGCGCCAACGCGGCACGCTGGAGCCGGGGACACTGGTCCATGCCCGCTGGCGCGGCCGTCTGCCGGAGCATCTCGGCCATTTCACGCTGGAGCCGGTGAAGGGCTACGCCGCCAACTTCTTCGACGATGCCCAGGCTCTGGCCGCGCTGATCAGCGCCTGCGCACTGGTGGAAGCCGCCTTGCCGGAACGGGAGGCCCACCCTGCCCTTTTCGACGGGCTGCTCGCCCTGTTCGACCTGCTCGACAACCCGGCCTGGGCCGAGAGCTATGTACGGTGGGAGGTCGGGCTGCTGGCGGAGCTTGGATTCGGCCTCGACCTCGACCGCTGCGCAGTGTCGGGGGCCAACGATTATCTCGCCTATGTCAGCCCGCGCACCGGCCGCGCGGTGACCGCATCGGTGGGGGAGCCTTATCGCGACCGATTGCTTCCCCTGCCGGATTTCCTGGCCGGGCGCGGTGGCGGCGGACCGGTGGCCGTGGCCGATGGGCTGCGGCTGACCGCGCATTTCCTGGAACGCCACGTGCTGAACGGGCCGTTGCCGCCCGCGCGCGAACGGTTGAGAGAACGTTACGCGAACGCGGTAGCGCGCTCCGCCTGAAACTGCTAGACCCCATCATCATGAAGCCGCAAAACCCTGCCTCCGAGATTCTGGAAAAGCCGCTGGCCGACGCGCTCGGCGAGCGGTATCTCAGCTACGCGCTGTCCACCATCATGTCCCGCTCGCTGCCCGATGTGCGCGACGGGCTGAAGCCGGTGCACAGGCGGCTGCTGTTCGCCATGAGCCAGCTCCGGCTGGAGCCGACGACGCCGCCGAAGAAGTCGGCCCGCGTCGTCGGCGACGTGATCGGTAAGTTCCATCCGCACGGCGACACCTCCGTCTACGACGCGCTGGTGCGACTGGCGCAGGACTTCTCCGTCCGCTATCCGCTGGTCGACGGCCAGGGCAATTTCGGCAACATCGACGGCGATAACGCCGCGGCGATGCGGTACACCGAAGCCCGCCTGACCGAGGTCGCCAAGGCCCTGCTGGAGGGCATCGACGAGGACGCCGTCGATTTCCGCCCGACCTATGACGGCGACGGCGACGAGCCGGCGGTCCTGCCCGCCAACTTCCCCAACCTGCTGGCCAACGGGTCGAGCGGCATCGCCGTCGGCATGGCCACCAACATCCCGCCGCACAATGTCGGCGAGATCTGCGACGCCCTGCGCCACCTGATCAAGCATCGCGACGCCCCGATCGAGACACTGGTCGGCTTCATGCCCGGCCCGGATTTCCCCACCGGCGGCGTGCTGGTCGAGTCGCGACAGAATGTGATCGAGGCCTACCGCACCGGCCGCGGCGCCTTCCGCCTGCGCGCCCGCTGGGAGGTGGAGAAACTGGGGCAAGGCACCTGGCAGATCGTCGTCACCGAGATGCCCTATCAGGTGCAGAAGGCCCGGCTGGTCGAGAAGATCGCCGAACTGCTGCTGGCCAAGAAGCTGATCCTGCTGGAGGATGTCCGCGACGAGTCGGCCGAGGACGTCCGTCTCGTCCTGGTGCCGAAGAGCCGGAACGTGGATCCCGAGGTGCTGATGGCCTCGCTGTTCCAGGCGACCGACCTGGAAATCCGCTTCTCGATGAACATGAACGTGCTGGGCGCCGATCATGTGCCGCGGGTGATGAACCTGCGCGAGGTGCTGCAGGCCTTCCTCGACCACCGGCACGAGGTGCTGCTCCGCCGGTCCAACCATCGGCTGAAGCAGATCGACCACCGTCTGGAGGTTCTCGGCGGCTATCTCGCCGCGTACCTCAATCTCGACGAGGTCATCCGCATCATCCGCGAGGAGGACGAGCCCAAGCAGGAGCTGATCCGCGCCTTCACCCTGACCGACGTCCAGGCCGACGCCATCCTCAACATGCGCCTGCGCAACCTGCGCAAGCTGGAGGAGATGGAGATCCGGCGCGAGCACGACGCCCTGACCAAGGAAAAGAACGGCCTGCTGGAACTGCTGGGCGACGAAGCCCTGCGCTGGAAGCGGATTGCCGAGGGCGTCGCCGAGATCAAGAAGAAGTTCGGCGCCGGCGCACTGGGCAAGCGCCGCACTGACGTGGCCGACGCGCCCACCGTGATCGAGGTGCCGCTGGACGCGCTGGTGGAGCGCGAGCCGGTGACCGTCATCTGCTCCGCCAAGGGCTGGATCCGCACGGTGCGAGGTCATCTGACCGACGCCGAGACGGAGGACGTGAAGTACAAGGACGGCGATTCGCGCGGCTTCATCGAGCGGTGCGAGACGACCGACAAGCTTCTGGTCTTCGCCAGCAACGGCAAGTTCTTCACCATCGGCGTCGACAAGCTGCCGCGCGGCCGCGGCTTCGGCGAGCCGGTGCGGCTGATGATCGACCTCGGCAACGACGTCGACATCGTCGACCTGTTCCGCCACCAGCCCGGCCGCACCCTGCTGGTGGTGTCGGAAGATGGCCGCGGCTTCCGTGTGGACGAGGCGGAGGTGCTGGCCCAGACCCGCGCCGGCAAACAGGTGCTGAACCTTGAGGACGGCAAGTCCGCCCGCATCTGCCATCCGGTGACCGGCGATACCGTCGCCATCATCGGCAACAACCGCAAGCTTCTGGTCTTCCCGCTGGAGCAGGTGCCGGTGATGACCCGCGGCAAGGGCGTCCAGCTTCAGAAATACAAGGACGCCAGCGTCGCCGACGTGAAGACCTTCACGCTGGCCGAGGGCCTGAGCTGGAAGAACGGCGAGCGCAACTTCGTCGTCACCGACCTGACGGGCTGGATGGGCGACCGCGCCGGCCAGGGCAAGATGCCGCCGAACGGCTTCCCAAAGAACAATCGGTTCATGTGAGGTTGGGTGGGGTGCTCACGGGGGCCCCCTCCCTCCCACGGCTTCGCCGCGGGTCCCTCCCTCTCCCGCGAAGCGGGGGAGGGTTAGGGAGGGGGCACCACAGCGAGACTTCTCCCGCTAAGTAACCACTCCCCCTACTTCGGCGCCGTGACCGTCGCCGACAGCGGCACGCGGCGCTCCACCAGGGCCGAGGTGACTTCCTTGGCCTTGACCGGGTCCATGGCGGCCAGGATCGGGGCGGTCTTCTGTTCCTTCATCTTCTGGATGACGCCCAGCAGCACCGGCATGTCGAGTTCCTCGAAGATGCGGGCGGCGTCCTTGGGCTTCATCGTCTCGTAGATCTTCACCAGACTGTCGAGCTGGGCCGACTGCTGCTGGTCGCCCTGGGCCATCAGCTTCTGGATGTCGGACTTGGTCTTTTCCATTTCCGCCACCTTCTGGTCGATCCGCTTCTCGGCGGCGGCCAGCAGGGCTTCGCGCTGCTCCATCTCCTTGGTGCGGCGCTCGATCTCGGCGCGGCGCTCGGCGAAGTGCTGCAGCAGTTCCTGGTTGTCGATGGGGCCAAGCGGCGCCAGCGGCGCGTTGGCAGCCGGGGCGTCGGCCGGGCCGCTCGACCCGCCGGGGGCCGGCGGCGCATCCTTGCCGGCCGGCTTGGTCGTGGCCGACGGCATCTGAGCGGGCGGCGTCGCCGGGGTGGAGCTTTGCGGCCCCTGGGCGAAGGTGACCGGGAAGTCCGGCAGGCGAGCGTCGTGGGTGGCGAGGCGCCACAGGTCGCCGACCCGCACGCCCAGCATCATCACCGCTACGAAGATGGTCAGCGGCAGCAGGCGGAAGCGGAAATTGCGTGCGCGGGCGCGCAGCCGCTCGGTCAGCGGAACGCGGGGCGTCGCCGGCTTGCGCGCCTTGGCCTTCGCCTTGCCCTTCTTCGCCGAAGCCTTGGCCGGACCCTTGCCGGCGGCGGGACGCACCGCCGGCAATAGCGCCTGCTGGGCGGCCAGCGTGGGCGAGGTGCGGACGCCTGTCGGGGCGGCGCCGGCCGGGCGGATCACGACCTTGGGTTCGACGCCCGCCGGGGCGGGCTTGCCGTCACTGGTGCGCATGGTCATCCAAGCCCCTTGCCGGCGTTCTCGATCGCCTGCAGAAGTTCACGTTCGGCCCTGGACAGGCTCTCGCCGTCCCGGGTGATGGGATCGCGTGCCTCGGCCGGCGGTTCGGCCCGTGCGGCGGCGCGGCGCGGCGGCGCGTCCAGCCGGGCCGGCGGCGGGGCGTGATGATCGTCATGGTCGTGGTCGTCCTCGACCGGAAGGCTGCGCAGGGCCGGACGCGGCGCGACCAGCGGCGCCTTGGCGGGAGCGCGCGACGCCAGCGCCGGGGCGACCGCCGCCGGCCGGGCACCGCTGTCGCGCCGGCTGACATCACGGCCACCATCGCGGTCACCGACATTGCCCAGCCGGTTGGCCAGCGCGTCGGCGGCCTCGATCATGAATTCCAGCTCGTCACGCAGGGTCTGCGCCTTGTTGACGGTGCGCTGGAGATCCTCGCCAGTGTCACCGGCCGCCTTCTTCAGCGTACGGACGCCGGTCTCCGCCCGCGCCATCGCGTCGTTCAGGCCCTGGATCAGCTCGGCCATCTCGCCGCGGCTCTCGCGCAGCGCGATGATCTGCCGGTTCAGGATGATCGCGTAGGCGATGGTCGCGGCCAGCAGGCCGACCATCACGACGTCGATGATGATGGAGACCAGCGGACTCATAGCCTCATGACCTCCTGCTTGGGCAGTTCCTTTTCCAGGCGGACGGCGATGTGCCCGCCCTTGCGCCCCATCCGCCCCTGGAACATCGACACGTCGCCGCAGCGCAGCTCGATGGCGCCGTCGGGGGTGGCGTTCAGCAGGATGCGGGTGCCGACGCGCCAGTTCAGCACGTCGTGCAGGGTCATCGTCACCTCGTCCAGCACGGCCGACAGGTCGACGTCCGTCACCATCAGTTCCGAGGCCAGGTGGGTTTCCCAGATCGAGTCACGGCCGAACTTTTCGCCCATGAACATCTGGAGCAGCAGCTCACGCACCGGCTCCAGTGTCGCGTAGGGGATCATCAGCTCCAGCCGGCCGCCGCGATCCTCCATGTCGATGCGCAGCTTGACCAGCACCGCCGCGTTGGCCGGCCGCGCGATGGTGGCAAAGCGCGGGTTGGTCTCCAGCCGGTCGAAGCGGAAGGTGACGGGCGACAGCGGGTCGAAGGCGGCGGACAGGTCGGACAGCACCACATGGACCATGCGTTCCACGAGGTTGCGTTCGATGGTGGTGTAGGGACGGCCTTCGATGCGCATCGCCGCCGTGCCGCGCCGGCCGCCGAGCAGCACGTCGACGATGGAATAGATCAATGCGGAATCGACGACCATCAGGCCGTAATTGTCCCACTCCTCCGCCTTGAAGACCGACAGCATCGCCGGCAGCGGGATGGAGTTGAGGTAATCGCCGAAACGGACCGAGGAAATCTGGTCGAGGCTGACCTCGACATTGTCGGAGGTGAAGTTGCGCAGAGAGGTCGACATCATGCGGACGAGGCGGTCGAAGACCACCTCCAGCATGGGCAGGCGTTCGTAGTTGACCAGCGCCGAGTTGACCAGCGCCATGATGCCGGAGTTGTCGCCGTCGCCGGCGCCACCCTGGTCGAAGCCCAGCAGGCTGTCGATTTCGTCCTGGTTCAGGACGCGCGTCGATCCGCCGCCGCCCATGTCGCCGACATCGCCGCTGTCCTCGGCCAATGCCGCCCATTCCGCGGCAAGCCGTTCCTCTTCGCTCAGTTCACCGGTGTCGCTCATCGGCCCCTATCCCCAGCTGACCGGGCCCTCACTGGACCAGCATTTCCTTGAACAGCACGTCTTTCACCTTCACCGGAAAAGCGGCGGCGGTGATGCGCAAAAGCAGTTCCTGGCGCAGCCGGTACATGCCGGCCGACCCGCGCAGGTCCTCCAGCCGCAATTCGCGCAGGTAAACCTGGAAATTGTCGATGATGCGCGGCAACACATGCTCCACCGCGCCGACATCCTCCGGCTTCGACAGCTGGATGGAGATCTTGATCTTCAGGAAGGCCGGACGCTTGTTGCCGGTGTTCAGGTTCACCAGCATGTCCGGCAGATCGTAGAAGATCGGCGCCGCATGCGGGTCGGCCTTGCCGGCCTCCGCCCCATGCTCGCCCTCCGCGGCGGCGGCGTGTTCGCCCTCCTCCGCCGGCTTCTCCTTCCCCAGGAAGCTGTCGAGCAGGCCGGAGAAATAGACCCCGGCACCGGCGCCGATCAGCAGGACAAGGGGAAGAACGACGAACAGGACCAGCTTCTTCCCGCTGAATTTCTTCCGGGGCAGGCCGTCGGTCAGTTCACCGGCGTCGGTTTCGGCAGCCATGACATCCTGGGATCGTTCGAGGTGCGCAACGGCTCAGGCTTCACCCGCCTGACACGGTCAAAGCTACTTTTGGGATAGTTAATAACTCCTTTCGAGTGGGGAATGGACCGCCCCGGACGGGCAGGTTTCCCCCCTCTGTCACCATTTCGGCACGGTTCTTGATTGGGTCTGCCCGGCACTCCGCGCCCGGAGTCCGACCGCGACCGCCCGAAATCCCGTTCGGAGCGGCGGGACCGCGGTCCATCGCCCTGCCGCACCGACAATGCGGCGGGAACGGGAGAGTCTTGCCCGGTCCAACCCGGCAAGGAGCGCCCCACCCCCGGCAGATTCTGCCCGGCATCCCCTGCCCCATGCGGCGGGAACGCCCCCGTCTTGCCCGGACTCCGCGGATTTCCAGCACTTGCCGAAGTTGGCACGCCGCCTGCAATACCCTTTTCGCCGGTCGGACGCTGTCGCCCGATCCGTTCGCAAGGTGAAGAGGCCGCAAGATGGAAAATTCGATCTACGTCGCCCTGTCGCGCCAGATGGCGTTGCGCCGCGAGCTGGACGTTACGTCGAACAACATCGCGAACATGAACACGACCGGCTACAAGAACCAGCGGATGCTGTTCACCGAATTTCTGGAAAAGCCAGGCATCCACGAGAAGGTAAGCTTCGTCCAGGACCGCGCCGTGGTGCGCGACCTCGCCAACGGCGCCATGACCCAGACCGGCAACCCGCTGGATCTGGCGCTGACCGGCCAGGGATACTTCACCGTCGATACCGCCAGCGGACCGCGTTACACCCGCGCCGGCAATTTCCGCCTGAACGACCAGCGCCAGCTGGTGGATGCCGGCGGCCTGCCGGTCCTTGCCAACAACGGCCAGCCGATCACCATCCCGAACGGCACCAGCGACGTGAAGGTCAGCGGCGACGGCACCGTCGCCACCGAACTGGGGCCGGTCGGCAAGCTGAACATCGTCACCTTCAAGAACGAGCAACTGATGACCGAGGTCGGCAACGGCCTGTATGTCAGCGACGAGCAGCCGGAGCCGGCCCCGGTCGAGACCAAAGTGGCACAAGGTTTGCTTGAGGGTTCTAACGTAAAGCCCGTCGTCGAGATGACGCAGATGATCGAAATCCAGCGTCAGTACATGTCCGCCCAGCGGATGATCGAAAACGAGCACGAGCGTATCCGCACGATGATCCAGCGTCTGGGCCGGACGGCCTGATCCAGACCGACGACGAGAGGAGAAGACCACAATGCGCAGCCTCGCCATCGGCGCCACCGGCATGATCGCCCAGCAGCTCAACGTCGAGACGATCTCCAACAACATCGCCAACTCGACGACGACCGGCTACAAGAAGCAGCGGGCCGAGTTCCAGGACCTGCTGTACCAGAATTTTCGCCGCATCGGCTCGACCTCGTCGGATGCCGGCACCGTGGTGCCGACCGGCGTGCAGGTGGGTGCCGGCGTGCGCGTCGCCGCGGTGGCCCGCGTGCTGGAACAGGGCAACCTGAACATCACCGACAACAAGCTGGACGTCGCGATCAACGGCTCGGGCTATTTCCAGGTGACGCTGCCCAGCGGCGACACCGCCTACACCCGCGCCGGCAACTTCAAGCTGTCGCCGGAAGGCATGATCGTCACCGCCGACGGCTATCCGGTCCAGCCGAACATCACCATCCCGACCGACGCCGTCGACATCTCGATCAACTCGTCGGGCGAGGTGCTGGTGAAGCTGGACGGCCAGACCGCCACCCAGAATGTCGGCCAGCTCCAGCTCGCCACCTTCGCCAACGCCGCCGGCCTGGAAGCCACCGGCGACAACCTGTTCCTGGAGTCCGGCGCGTCTGGCCAGTCGGTGACCGGCAACCCCGGCGCCCCCGGCTTCGGCCGCGTCACCCAGGGCGCGCTGGAGACCTCGAACGTCAACGTTGTGCAGGAGATCACGACCCTGATCACCGCCCAGCGCGCCTACGAGATGAACTCCAAGGTCATCAAGACCACCGACGAGATGATGCAGCAGGCCAGCCAGATGAAGTAACGGCGCATGGAGCAATCCGGGCGCCGCCTCGCTTCAGCCTTCACATCGGGAATTACCGCCATGATCCGCCACCTCGCCAACCGCCGCCTCTCCGCCCTGCTCCTCGGAGCCGCCCTGCTGACCGCTCCGGTCGCGGCGCAGGCCGCCGCGGTCGCTGCGGTTCCGGCTGCCGGCGTCGCGGCCCCGGCTCCCGACGTGGTCTATGGCATGCCGCATGTGGAGGCGGTGCTGTCGGATGCGCTGTCGCGGGTCATCACCGCCGGCCGGCTGCAGATGGAACTGGACAACCGCGCGGTGGAGCTGCGCGCTCCGCAGGGCGCCGGCGGGCTGGCGGTGGAGAACCTCTATTACAGCCCGGTCCAGGGTCGCTTCGCCGCCGAGATCGTGGTGACCGGCAGCCAGGTTCGCCTGCCGGTGTCGGGCCGCGCCTTCGGCGTGGTGCAGATCCCGGTGCTGTCGCGGCGCGTCCTGCCCGGCGACATCATCGGCCCGGGCGACATCGACTGGCAGGATATGCGGGCCGACCAGACCACCAGCGACACCGCCGCCACCGACGCGCAGCTGATCGGCATGACGCCCAAGCGCGGCGTGTCCACCAACCAGCCCGTCCGCCTGCGCGACCTGCAGTCGCCGCGCATGGTCGACAAGGGCGCCATGGTCACCATCACCCTGCAGACGCCGTCCATGACGCTGACCACCCAGGGCAAGGCTCTGCAGGATGGCGGCAAGGGCGAGGTCATCCGCGTCGTGAACACCCAATCCAACCGCATCGTCGAAGCGACGGTCGCAGGCCCCAACGTCGTCGCCGTGGCAAAGCCCGGCACCATCGCGCAGTAAGGAGAAAGCTCCAATGTCCGCCACCATGACCGCCCGTCTGATCCGCTTCGCGATGGTCGCCGCCGCCGCCACCTCCCTGACCGCCTGCGGCGCCGCCTCGCGCATCGCCGACATCGGCAAGGCCCCGGAGATGTCCAGCATCCAGGATCCGCAGGCCAAGCCCGGCTACCAGCCGATCAGCCTGCCGATGCCGACCCCGCTGCCGACGGAGCGCAACCCGAACTCGCTGTGGCGGACCGGCGCCAAGGCCTTCTTCAAGGACCAGCGCGCGGCCAAGGTCGGCGACATCCTGACGATCAACATCTCCATCGCCGATCAGGCCAAGCTGTCGAACGAGAGCAAGCGGTCGCGCGCCAACACCGAGAAGGCCGGCATGCCAAGCCTGTTCGGCCTGGAGGGCGCCACGCTGAGCCGCGTCCTGCCGGCCGGCGCCTCGGCCTCCAGCCTGGTGGACCTGTCGAGCGACACGTCGAACGATGGCAAGGGATCGGTCAACCGCAACGAGCAGATCGACCTGAAGGTGGCGGCGCTGGTGGTCCAGTCCCTGCCCAACGGCAATCTGGTCATCCAGGGCCGCCAGGAAGTCCGCGTCAATTACGAGCTGCGCGACCTGCAGATCCACGGCGTGATCCGTCCGGAAGACATCACCGCCCAGAACACCATCAGCTACGAGAAGATCGCCGAGGCCCGCATTTCCTACGGCGGCCGCGGCCAGATCACCGACGTCCAGCAGCCGCGCTACGGCCAGCAGCTGTATGACATCATCATGCCGTTCTGAGGAAAGCCGGCGTAACGCTTGCGGGAGTGGGGCCATGGGGGAAGAGTTCCCCCATGGTCCATCCCTGTTTCGGAGAGAGTCGAAGGCCGTCGGGCCGGATGGGCAATTGCTGCCGCCCGGTGGGTTGTGCCGGGGCGATGTTGCCGGGCCGTTATCTCTATGATGGCACGGTGCGCCGCCGACTCAGCCTTCCGCGGATTGCTGCGATAGCGCGGTGAACCCATCCATCACGCCAACCGCCATGTTGCCGCCGATGCGCCCCAGGGCCGGTCCGATAAGTTCGGTCGCCCGGCGATAAGCCTCTCGCTGGGCGACGCAATCAATCAGATCAGCCGCGTTGGTGATGCTCTGGGACAAGGTGAGGTCACTCGTCATCGTTCATCTCCTCGGGCAAGCCATGATCGGCAGAACGAGGATGACCATACGCACCGTCCCTACGATCCGCTGTTGCGTGCTTCACGATCTCAGCGCGTATGCTGATGGCGCTTGCGGCCTCGACAACCGGGAAAACGCCGGTCCGGTTCGGTGGGAGCGAAGCTACCGACCGTCACGGGGAGAGTGGCGTACCCCCAGGCCGCAAGCGCCACATTCTGCTGTTCGCCCTTACACCGGCAGCGGGTTCGCCATCGTGGTCGGAACGGCGATCTGCCGGCCGTTCATGCCCTCGAAATCCACCGTCTTCAGATCCAGGCTCCAGGCGAGCGGCGAGGCGGCCATGCGGATGGTGAGGGTGCGGTTGGTCAGGTCCTTCACCACCACCCACTGGGTATAGTCGCACTCCACCGTCCCGTCGGATTTGCGGGCGCGCACCGTGCCCTTGGGGATGTCGACGGCGTTCAGCAGGTGGAAGGCAAGTCCCTGCGCCTCGGCCGCGGTCGCCGGCGGATCGGCGAACTGCTTCAGAAGAGCCGTGCGGATGAAGCGGGCGGGCGGCGTGGCGTTGCCGGGAAGGCCGGCCAGCCCGGTCCCATGGCCGGGACGGGAGACGGTCAGGTCGCCGACGGTCATCGGATCCGCGTCCCAGGGGGTCAGATTGACATAATTCCCCAGATTGGTCAGATGCCAGGGGAAGGTCGGCAGGTTGGTCAGCACCTTCACGGGGTTGTCGCTGATCACCGGCTGGCCGCCGAGAAATTCGATGACGATGCTGTTGCCGGCGGCGTCGTGAACCGGGAAATGCAGCGGCCCGGCCTTCGCCACCCACTGGTCGCCGACGACCCGGACTGCGCCACTTTCCAACGCCTGCCGAACTTCCGCCACCGTGGCGCAGTTGCCCAGAAGCCAGTCGACGAAAAACCCGCAGAAGACGTTCGTCGCCTTGGCGTCGGGCGCCTGATACTCCGATCCGGGCAGCCAAAGCGCGCCGGTGGACAGGCCCTGGCTGTTCACGCCATCGGAGCAGATCGGCAGCCCGAAGGAGGTCACGCCGACATAGCCGTATTTCGGGACCAGATGGAGCTTGTCCTCCAGCCATCCGACCAGACCGGCAGATTTGCCCGGCGCCCGAACGATCAGGGCGCCTTTCAGGTCGATGCCGAACTCCATACTGCGGCCGTTGACGACCGTTCCATCAGCCGCCTCAACCAGAAAATCCGTGCACATGGTTGTATTTCCCCATCATATTGCCTCTCACAACGGGAAATTAGCAACGCAACAATCTCTTTCAAAAGCAATCGGCCGCTTCATGCATCAAAAATGGAACGGCCCGGCCTTCCGCATCGGAAGCCGGGCCGTCTCGCGATGGTATGATAGCCGCCTACTGGTAACCGCCTTCGCGGGCACGGTCCTTGGCTGCCTCTTCCTGGGCCTTCTCGGTGACCCGGCTGATCTTGCCGCCACCAGCCTTGCCGGCATCGGCAGGCTTCTGCGGCGTTTCGCTGCGGTCGGCGTCGGTTGGATTCCGGTTGGGCTGGTCGGCCATCATGCTGCTCCTCGGTCGTTTGTCCGACTGGCGATGAGGAGGAAACAGCGATAGCCGGAGATCGTCGCGGGAAAAGGCCGGCGACCTCAACCGGCCGACCGGCCGGTCTCGGCGTCGCTGTCGCCATCGGCACGGTCCAGGGCCGCATTGATCTGGTCCAGCGTGCGGCCGCAACCGGTACAGACGTCGCCGTCGATGGCACACATGCCCAGGCAATCGGGATCGTCGCTCATCGCAGGGGGCTTTCCTTACGGTTGGCGGTGCGGACCCATCCCTATCGGAAAGCCGTCTCCAGCTCAAGCATCCGGGTTGGCCGCATAGGCGGAATGGGTTGCAGTGGGGAAACTTAAAGTATAAATCGTTCGCTCCAGCTCCTCCCTGCGAAGGTATGTATGCCAACGGCATTGCTGGTTTCCTCCGCGATGTATCGTTACGGCACCGCCAGGATGCCGGCCGCGCTGAAAGCGGCAGGATTTCGCGTCTTCGCCATCTGCCCCCGGAATTCACTGCTCGAGTTCAGCGACCATGTCGACGGCAGGTACCCTTTCGCCCCGGGAATGCCGGCCGACGACCTGACGGTCACCGCCGCGCGCGCGGCGGCGCAGTTGGGTGCGGACATCGTCATCGGGTGCGAGGAAAGCGCTGTCCGGGTGCTCGGCTTGGCCGGCCAGCTGCTCGAACGGCTGGCGGGGGACAGCGCCGATGCACGCAGGCTGCGCTTTCTCCAGGGCTGGTACGGCGACGTTTGTTGGGAAGAGGCGCGCTCGCGCTGCGTGGAACTCGCGGCGGAAGCCGGCATTCGGACGCCACGTCAGGTCCCGGTCGATCCACGGCGCCTCGCCTCAAACGATCTGTCCGGACTCGGCGCGCCGCTTCTGCTGAAATACGACGGCAGTTCCGCCGGCCGCGGGGTTTTCCTGGCATCCGACGCCCGGCACGCGACCGATATGGTCGCAGAACTGGAACGGACCAACGCCTTTCCGGCCGGCCGGCAGGTCGTCGCGCAGGAGTTCGTGCGCGGGCGGGCAGCATCGGTATCGTTCTGCGCGCTGGACGGACGGATGCTGGAGGGCTTCGCCTATACCGTCCTGCAACACCAGCCGGCACCATTCGGCCCCGCCTCTGTGATCGAACTGGCTGACCTTCCGCAACTGATGGAAATGGCCCGCAGGATGGTGGAGCTGACGCGCTACTCCGGTTTCGGCGGCATCGACGCCATCCTGCCGGAGGACGGCGGCCCTCCCGTTTTCCTGGAGTTCAACGCCCGCCCAACCCAGACCACCCATCTCGGCAATCTGGCGGGCAGCGACCTGTGCCGGGCGATGGCGTGTGCACTGGAGGGCCGGCCCTATGAAGGCGTGTTCGGCCGGGCCTCCGGCAAGACGGTTGCCCTGTTCCCGGCAGAATGGGCCCGCGATGCCAACAGCAGCTATCTGACCGCGGCCCACCATGACGTGCCTTGGACCGAACGGCGGATCACCGCGGCGATCCTGAGCATAACGCCGCAGTTGCACCCGGCCTGACCGGTCATTGCGGCGGCTGGTCCAGCGACAGTTCGCCGGTAACCTCGTGCGTCAGGTCGATGCCGTCCACCGTCAGCACCATGCGGACCGGCAGGGTCTTCATCCCGTCCAGCTTGCCTTCCGCCAGCGCGCGGCCGACCGCCAGTTCGATCTCCCGCTGGGAGGTGACGCCGACCTGCTTGAGAAATTTGCGCAGGTCGAGGTTGAAGGTCTCGTTGTCCATGTCCGGCCTCCGGGTTGGGAACCGCTGTCAAGCGTTCCGTTCCGAACCGCCGGGGAGTGGCGTTGGTTCCATGGGGCAGCCCTGCCCCTATTCGGGCGGCGGTTCGCCGGGATGGAGCACGCCCGGCCCCCCGTCCTCCCGCGCGACCAGCAGCAGGCCGGCGGCGGTGAAGGCTGTGGCCAGCAGGGTTTCGGTGCTTCGGTGCAGGGCGTGGCGCCCCTTTTCGAAGTCGCGGATGGTCCCGCGGGAGACCGTCGCCCGTTCGGCAAGCTCCTCCTGCGTCCAGTCCAGGAAGCCGCGGGCCGCACGGCACAGCCCCGGAGTCAAAACACCTTTCGTAAGCATATTTTTCCCCGGAAAAGCTCGGCCATAAGCGTTGAAGTTGACCATTTCCACCACAATATGAGCACGACCATCCCGGAATCCAAGTTCCATCCGCGCCCTTCCCCTGCCGCCGGAGACGCCGCCGCATGCCCCATCATGTTCCCCTGATCGCCACCATGGTGGCTGCCATCGTCCTGGCCTTCGTCTTCGGCGCCTTGGCCCACCGGCTGCGCCTGTCGCCGCTGGTGGGATATCTTCTGGCCGGCGTCGCCATCGGCCCGTTCACCCCGGGCTTCGTCGGCGACATGCAGCTGGCCTCTCAGCTGGCGGAGATCGGGGTGATCCTGCTGATGTTCGGCGTGGGTCTGCATTTCTCGCTGGACGACCTGATGAAGGTGCGGGCGATCGCGGTGCCCGGCGCGGTGGTGCAGATCGCCATCGCAACGGCGATGGGCTGGGGATTGGCCAGTTTTCTCGGCTGGAGCCTGGCGGCCGGGCTGGTGTTCGGGCTGGCACTGTCGGTGGCGAGCACGGTGGTGCTGCTGCGCGCGCTGGAGCAGTTGAACCTGTTCCGCACCGAACGCGGGCGGATCGCCATCGGCTGGCTGATCGTCGAGGATCTGGCGATGGTGCTGGCGCTGGTGCTGTTGCCGCCGGTGGCCCGCATGCTGGAAAGCGGCGGCGGGATGGACGGCGAGGTGCTGTTGTCGCTGGCGTGGACGCTGGGGAAGGTGGCGCTGTTCGTCGCCCTGATGCTGGTCGGCGGCCGGCGGGTCGTGCCCTGGGTGCTGGAGCGCATCGCCCGCACCGGCTCGCGCGAGCTGTTCACCCTCTGCGTGCTGGCCCTGGCGCTCGGCATCGCCTATGGCTCCGCCACCCTGTTCAGCGTGTCCTTCGCGCTGGGCGCCTTCTTCGCCGGAATGGTGCTGAACGAATCCGACCTCAGCCACCGCGCGGCGGAACAGACCCTTCCCCTGCAGGACGCCTTCGCCGTGCTGTTCTTCGTGTCGGTCGGCATGCTGTTCGACCCGGCGGTGCTGACGCGGTCGCCCTGGGCGGTGCTGGCGACGCTGGCGATCATCCTGCTGGGCAAGTCGGCGGCGGCTTTCGGTCTGGTCCTGCTGTTCCGCTATCCGCTGCGCACGGCGGTGACGGTGGCGGTCAGTCTGGCGCAGATCGGCGAATTCTCCTTCATCCTGGTGGCGCTGGGCATGCAGCTCGGCATCCTGCCGGAAGAGGGCCAGGGGCTGATCCTGGCGGGCGCACTGCTGTCGATCACCGCCAACCCGCTGCTGTTCGCCGTGGTCCAGCGCCTGTTCCCGGACGAGGCGGAGCCGCTGCCTCCAGCCGACACCGCGCCGGAACTGCGCGATTACCAGGCCTTGAGCGGCCATGTCATCGTCGTCGGCCATGGGCGGGTCGGCCGCTACGTCACGCAGGCCCTGCTGGCGGAAGACCGGCCGCTGGTGGTGATCGACCTTCAGCGCGAACGGGTGAAGACCCTTCAGGCGGCGGGCGTGCGGGCGATCTACGGCAATGCCAACGCCGCCGGAATTCTGGAGCGCGCCGGGGTGCAGGGCGCCTCGCTGCTGCTGGTCACGGTTCCCGACGCGCTGGAGGGCGGCGGCGTCGTCCAGCAGGCCCGATCGGTGAATCCGTCCGTCGCCATCGCCGCCCGCGCCCACAGCGACGAGGCGGTGGCCCATCTCGACCGCACCGGCGCCGACGCCGTCTTCATGGGCGAACGCGAGATCGCCCGGCGGATGCTCGACTATGCCGGCAGCGCCGCCGGTGATGGGGATGGTGCGGATGGAGCAGGAGTGCTGGCGGCGACCTGAAACGACGAAAGCGCCGGTCGGGGACCGGCGCTTTCCAATCAGTCGGTGCGGCCTCCGGCGAAACACAGGCCGCCTCGCCCCGGCGACAGGCGCCGGGAAGACCGTGACCTGCCGGAAGACGGCGCGGCGTCAGTCGTCGCGCTGGGTCCGTTCCATCCGCTCGTGACGCTCCTGGGCCTCCAGGCTCAGCGTCGCGATCGGACGGGCATCCAGCCGGCGCACGGAGATGGGATCGCCCGTCTCCTCGCAATAGCCGTAGCTGCCGTCGACCAGACGCTCCAGCGCGGCGTCGATCTTGGAGATCAGCTTGCGTTCTCGGTCACGGGTGCGCAGTTCCAGCGCGCGGTCGGTCTCAGCCGAGGCGCGGTCGGCGATATCCGGTTCCTGGATACCGCCTTCCTGGAGGCTGTTCAGCGTGCCGGTCGATTCCGCAAGAAGCTCCGCGCGCCAGCGCAGCAGCTTCTGGCGGAAATACTCCCGCATGATCGGGTTCATGAACTCCTCGTCTTCCGACGGGGAATAGTTCTGGGGCAGAAGCGGCGACGTCATCCGAAAGCATCCAGCGAAAAAGGGGTGATCCGGGCGGCGCGGAGTATAGGCACGCCACGGCGGGACCGCAACCCATTGGTTCGCCCCTAAAACGACCAAACAAGCCCTTGGAATAAAAAAGATTTGTCAGAGTGGCACATTGGCCGCGCCGTACCGCTACCCCATCGGGGCATGTGACCCGTCGGTCATGGCGCCACGGGTCGGGCCGCGCCCTGCCCCGCCAGACTGCCGGCGGACGGCCACGGGGCATCGGCCCAACTGCTCCCGAGGAGTCAGGAGGTCAGCTTCGCCAATTCGACCTGCGCCCGCAGATCGATTTCATCCAGGATTTCGGCCAGACCGGGATCGTCGACCTGGGCGCGGCGCGTCTGCACCACCTTCGCCAGATCGACCAGCTTCTGCATGGACAGGGTACCGGACAGCAGGCCGTGCTGGATTTCCTCCAGCCGGTCGAGCATCTCTTCCGCCCGCATCTTGCCGCGCGACGCACGCGCGGTGGCGTCGTCGGTCGCATCGACCTCCTGCAGGGCCAGCACGCCCGAAACCCCGGCGGTGGCGGCGGTGCCGCTGACGCCGTGGGCGGATCCCGCCTCCCCCACCAATTGCTTGGAGAATGCGGCGCCGGACGAGCCTTCGGACTTGCCGGTGCGGCGTACCGAACCGCTGCCGCGTATGTTACCGGAGCCTTCGACTTTCATGATCCGTGCAACCGTTTGCAGTAAAGGATGCGTAAACGCGCGCACTGTAGATGGACCAACCTTAACATCCGGTCAAGGTTTGCCGCAATCGGGCAAAATTTGCCGGTCGGCTGTGACCGAAAGGCGCCATCTTTGGGCCGTTTTTCAGGACAAGCACGGATTGCCGCCGTTTTCCGCGTCTGGCACGGCGTTTGTATAGGGATGGGCACGAGTTCAGGAGTGTCCGCGTCATGCTTCCCACCGCCCTTCGCCTTCTGCGCCGCCGTGCCGTCCTGGCCGTGCTGACCGCCCTGCTGGCGTTCGGTGTCCCGGCCGCACCGGCACTGGCCGCGTCCGCCCGTATCAAGGACATCGTGGATGTCGAGGGCGTGCGCGACAACATGCTGATCGGCTATGGCCTCGTGGTGGGTCTGAACGGCACCGGCGACAGCCTGAACAACTCTCCCTTCACCGAGCAGAGCCTGACCGGCATGCTGGAGCGGATGGGCGTCAACACCCGCGGCACCAACCTGCGCACGAAGAACGTGGCGGCGGTGATGGTGACGGCGACGCTGGGTGCCTATGCCGCCCAGGGGACGCGCATCGACGTGACGGTGTCGGCGATGGGCGACTCCAAGAGCCTGCTGGGCGGCACCCTGCTGGTCACCCCGATGATGGGCGCCGACGGCGAGGTCTATGCGGTGGCGCAGGGGCCGATCGCGGTGTCGGGCTTCACCGCCCAGGGCCAGGGGGCCAGCGTGACCCGCGGCGTGCCGACCTCCGGCCGCATCTCCTCCGGCGCCATCGTGGAGCGGGAAATCCAGTTCTCGCTGGCCGAACTGCCGGTGCTGCGGCTGTCCTTGCGCAATCCGGACTTCACCACCGCCCAGCGGGTGGCGACCGCCATCAACATCCAGCTGCGCGGCAACCGCGCCCAGGCGACCGACCCGGCCTCCGTCCTCATCAACGTGCCGGAGACGCGCCGCGGCGACGTGGTCGGGCTGGTGACGGAGATCGAACAGCTGCGCATCACCCCCGATCAGGTCGCCCGCGTGGTGGTGGACGAGAAGTCCGGCGTGATCGTGATGGGAGAGAATGTCCGCATCTCCACCGTCGCCATCGCCCAGGGCAACCTGACCATCCGCATCACGGAAACCCCGCAGGTCAGCCAGCCCGGCCCGTTCAGCCAGGGCCAGACGGCGGTGGTGCCGCGCACCGACATCCAGGTCGACGAACAGTCCAACAACCGCCTCGCCGTGATGAATTCCGGGGTGACGCTGCAGGAGTTGGTACAGTCCTTGAATGCGCTTGGGGTGGGACCGCGGGACATGATCGCCATTCTCCAGTCGATCAAGGCCGCCGGCGCCCTGCAAGCCGAGATCGAGGTGATCTGATGTCCATGAGCCCCGCCCTTTCCGCCGCTTCGGCCCCGCGTAGCGCCTCGCTTGTCGAGCGCGCCCAGGCCGCAGGGTTCGGCGTGCGCACCCTGGCAAAGATTTCCGATCTGGAGGCCAAGACCGACCCGGCAAAGCTTGCCCAGCTGCGCAAGTCCGCCAACGAGTTCGAGAGCCAGTTCGTGTCGCAGATGCTGAGCCCCATGTTCGAGGGGATCCAGAGCGACGAGACCTTCGGCGGCGGGCGCGGCGAGGAGATGTTCCGGCCGATGCTGGTCGAGCAGTTCGGCAAACAGATCACCCAGCGCGGCGGCTTCGGCATCGCCAAGCAGGTTTACGCAGAGCTTCTTCGCGCCCAGGAGGCCAGCCATGGATAAGGTCGACGTCCGTTTCCCCCAGCCGGCCAAGCCGGCGGCCAACCTGCCGAAGAACGCACAGGAACGCGCGGTGGCGCTGGTCGAGCTGATGGGCCGCCTGACCGCCCTGCTGGAGCGCGAGGCCGCCGCCGTCCGTGCCCGCCGCCCGGCCAAGGAGCTGGCTCAGATCGCCAAGGACAAACAGCCGATGACGCTGGTCTATGAAGAAATCAGCCGCCTGCTGCGCGTCGACCGCGACGGGTTGATGGGCTTGCCGCAGGAGCTGAAGACCGCGCTGAAGGATGCGACCGGCAAGCTCTATGCCGCCACCGCCGACAATGCGGAGGCCCTGCGGATCGGCGGCGAGGCGCAGAAGGTGATGGTCGACACCGTCGTCGGCGTCATCACCCGCCAGCAGAAGGCGCCGACCACCGCCTATGCCGCCCACATGGGCGGGGGCCGCGGCTATTCCCCGCCGCCCAGCGGGCCGCGCACCTCGGCGGCGCTGAACACCCGGCTCTGATCCGAACAGCCTTCATCCGTGACTGCCGAGATTTTTCGGACGGCCGCCTCTCTCCACAGGGGCGGCCTTTTTCTTTCCGGGCCTTCCCCCTTTGGGATCGGGCTCGTTGGTATCGGGCCGTTGCGGCAAGAAAGGCCCCGCACCCGGCGGAAATTGCCGGTCGGGCCTGCGCCATGGGGCGGGAACTGCCGCCCCGCACCGCTTGGAGAGCCCGATAGCCCAGTATCCAGACTGGCCCGCCTGTTGCATTGAACCCTCCGCATCGCCGTCGGTGCGTTCCGCCGTCCCTGAGAGGCCGTTCCATGGAAGTCCAATCGAACAACATCGCCGCGTCCTTGTTCGACGGTCTCAGCCAGTCCCAGCAGACGCAGGGGACCGGGACGAAGAACGACCTGTTTTCCAAGATGATGGACCGGATGCTGACCGACGCCGCCGCGCGCAAGCGTGAGCAGGCCGATGCGGCGGCACGCGACGCGGCCAAGGACGCCGCAAAGGACGCGGCCAAGGAGGCCAACGACGCCCGCCGGGCGGATGCCCAGCGCAAGCAGCCGGTGCGTGCCGAACCGAAACCCGACCTGACCCGCGACCGCACGGCCCAGGCCACCCGTCAGGCCGCGGATGCTGCCGACACGGTCCGTGCTCCGGAGTCGAAGAGCGCCAGGACCGACGATGACCGCAAGGTCCAGGCCAGGCAGGACGACCATCGGCCGGCCAAGGCCGAAAAGCCGGCGAAGGATGCAAAGGCGGAGGCGGCAACGGCCGATCCCTCCAAGACTGTCGCGGCGAAGGCGGACGACACCAAGACCGCGGCGGCCGACGATGCCGCTGCGACGGACGATGCAGCCGCTTCGGCCGAGGATGCCGCGCAGACCGATATCGCTTCGGCCGATGCCGCAACCGACGAGCAACCCCAGCCCGACGAGCAGTCCGCCGCCGAACAGCCTCCGGCCGCTCAGCCGGTGCCGCCGCAGCCGATGCCGCAGGCCAGCGATCTGATCCTCGCCGGACTGATGCCGGCTGGACAGGCCGCGGCGAAGGATGCCGCCGATGAGGCGGGCGCCGGCGCCGATGATGACGCGAAGGCCGGGGCCGCCGGATCCGGCACGGCCGGCTCCCTCGATCCCGCGGCCCAGCTTGCCCAGGCGCAGGCTGCAGCCGCCGGCGCGATGGCGGATGGACAGGCCGCAGGTGCCGACGTATCCGCGAAGGCCGCCGGCAAGGGCGGTGCCGTGGATGGCGACGCGGCGAAGACCGCGGACGCGTCCCAGGCAGATGCCGGTGCCGAAGCCCTGCCGAGCGACGAGGACGTCGCCCTGCCCGACCGCTTCGCCGACCTGCTGGCCGCAGCAAAGGCCAAGACGGGCGAAGCCAAGCAGAACGGCAAGCATGCCGGCAGCGAAGGCGGCGGCCGGAACGATGCCCAACCCCAGACCCAGGCGATGCCGCAGCAGCCGGTGCCGCCGGCGGTGCCTGCCGCCCCGGTGGCGGAAACCGTCACGACCGCTGCGACGGGTACGGCCGCCGCGACGCTGGAGGGAATCGATGCGACCGGCGCGACCGGCGGGGCGGCCGGCACCGCCACCGCCAGCCCGCACACTCATCCCGCCCTGGCCGCGATGGAAGGTGCTCACGGCGGCATTCCCGGGCTCGACCAGCCGCAGGCGACCGCGACGCTCCGGCCATCGCGCGGCGCCGGCATGGCGATGGGCGTGCACGACCAGATCGCCGTCCACATCAAGAAGAATGTCGGCGACGAGGTCGACCAGTTCACCATCAACCTGCACCCGGCCGAACTTGGCCGGATCGACATCAAGCTGGACATCGGCGCCGATGGCCGGGTCAACGCGATGGTCGCGGTTGAAAAGGCGCAGACCCTCGAACTTCTGCAGCGTGACAGCCGCAGCCTGGAACGCGCCTTGCAAGACGCTGGGCTGCAGACGGACTCGAACAGCCTGAACTTCAGCCTGCGCGGCGAAGGCAATCCCTTCGCCGGTGACGGCCGGGGGGACGGCAGGGGTGGTGGATCGGGTCGGCGCGGCCGCGGCTTCGGCGGGGGTGGCGACGATGACGAGACCGGCAGCACCGTCTACACGGCAACGCTCGGCAACGGGCGCGTCGACATCCGCGCCTGACGACGAGGACGGCGGCCATTCCGCCGCAGCCCACCGTCACAAGAGAGATATCGGCCGCGAGGCCAACGAAGGACGACCGCCATGACCACGACGACCAACACCACCAGCCCGACCCTGAACCAGTACGGCACCTATTCGGGTGGCCTGTCCACCGGGTCGAAGACGGCGTCCGAAACGGCCAAGACCCCGCAAACCGATGCCGACAAGACCGCATCGGCCACCAAGGGCCTCGGCGACAATTTCCAGACGTTCCTCACCATGCTGACCACGCAGATGAAGAACCAGGACCCGCTGAAGCCGCTCGACACCAATGACATGACCAAGCAGTTGGTCGACTTCGCCAACGTCGAGCAGAACATCGGCACCAACAGCCGCCTGGACAAGCTGGTTCAGCTGCAGTCGGCCGGCACCGCGTCGACCAACCTCGCCTATCTCGGCCGCACCGTCGCCTTCGAGGGCGACAACTTCCAGTACAGCCAGGGCATGACCCAGGCGCCGCTCGGTTACGAGCTGGCGACATCGGCCAAGTCGGTGCGCGTCGACATCCTGGATGCCAACGGCAACATCATCCGCTCGATGCCGGGCGAGACCACCGCCGGCACCAAGCACGCCGTCAACTGGGACTTCAAGGACAACAACGGCCGCGCGGTCCAGCCGGGCACCTACCGCATGAACGTGGCGCCGTTGGCGGAGAACAAGACCGACACCATCAAGACCACCACCTACACCTTCGGCACCGTCGCCGGTATCGGCAGCAACAAGGACGGCGAAACCGTGCTGAACATCGGCGCCAGCGAAGTCCCGCTGTCGAAGCTGACCACCGTCTATTGATCGGCATTCGTTGCACAGACGGATTGTCGGACCGCTTGCCGGACGGGGCGTCGCGACCGCCCGTCCGGTCGGGTGAGCGACTACCACCCGATAAAAAGTTAACCCTTTCGTTTAGGCATTTGTTAAGTGCCGGCGCATACAGTACCCCGAAATCGTGGAATCCACAGTTTGGGTTGGAGCGTCCGCGCATGGCACTCATCGAACTCGACACCGGCGACGAATTGGCAGCCGGTGCATCGGTCATTGGTCCCGAAGGGCGTCCCATGACCGAAAACGACCTTCCCCCGCCCGACACCAAGCGTTGGGTGATGCGCCGCAAGGCGGAAGTGGTCGCCGGCGTCCGTTCGGGCCTGATAAGCCTGGAAGAGGCCTGCCGCCGCTACACGCTGTCGGTGGAGGAATTCCTGTCCTGGCAGCGGCTGATCGACAGCCACGGCATGCGCGGCCTGCGCGCCACCCGCCTGCAGGATTACCGCCCCGGCCAGTCCGTCCGCGACCGCGTCGGCGCCGACTGAGGCAGCGCACACAGAGTTGATGAAGCGCCGCGGGGCCGACCTGCGGCGCTTTTTTGCGTTTGGGGCGGTTGAGACCGGGCGCACCCGCCGCCTATGGCCGCGCCTGTCCACATGCCCCGTCGATCAGCGCCGCAGCCGCGCTTGCCACCGCGTCGTTGCCCGGTCCCAGATCCAGCGCACGACCAGCGGCATAGGCGCCTTCCATCAGCAATTGAAGCTGCGCGCACAGCCGGTCCGGATCGGCGGCGCCGGCCGCGACCGCCAACGCGTGCAGACGGTCGCGCACCATGCGCTTATGGGCCAGCGCCAGCCCACGGGCCGGGTTGGCGGGGTCGCGCAACTCCGCGGCGGCGCTGGTGAAGGGGCAGCCCTGGAACTTCGGATGGTCGATCCAGTGGGCGAGTGCCACGAACAGCGCCTTCATCTGGGCGCGCGGGTCGCCGGGATGGCGGGCTACCACCCGGTCCCACCATGCCCCGTGCTGGGCGATGCTGCGTTCCAGGTAGGCGCAGACCAGATCATCCTTGGATTCGAAGTTCCGGTACAGGCTCATCTTCGCGACGCCGGATTTGGCGATGATGGTGTCGATGCCGACGGCGCGGATGCCCTCGCGATAGAACAACTCCGCCGCCGTATCGAGGATCCGATCCCGCGCCGGCTTCCTTGCGCCTTCAGCTTCCACCATTCCCGCTCCATCCGTTCCGAACGGCCGGGTTCAAGCCCGCCGTTGACAATGATACAGACCTGTCTCTACCATCGCAACGAGGAGACAGGTCTGTATCATCGCCGGGCGGTGCGGACCTGTCCGTCACGATGAACGGAGTTCCGGGGGATGCGCTATTTCGAGGATGTCACGGTGGGCGACCGCTTCACCGGCGGGCCGCTGACCGTCGAGGCGGCGGAGATCGTCGCCTATGCCGAAAAGTTCGACCCGCAGCCCTTCCATCTGGACCCCGAGGCGGCGAAGGACACGCTGTTCCGCGGGCTGGCGGCCAGCGGCTGGCACACCGCGGGGATGACCATGCGGATGATCGTTGGCAGCAATGCCGAACTGGCGGGCGGCTATATCGGCATGGGCGTCGATTCCATCGGCTGGCCCCGCCCGACCCGGCCCGGCGACGTGCTGCGCATCGAGATGGAGGTGATGGAGGCCCGCCGCTCCGCCAAGCGACCCGACCAGGGCGTGCTGCGGGTGAAGACCACAACCTTCAACCAGAATGACGAGGTGGTGCAGACCATGATCGCCAACCTGCTGGCACCCGGCCGCCCCTCTTGAAAAAGAAAGCCCCCGCATCCGGGAGGGGATGCGGGGGCCGCAGTCGAAACTGGCTAAATCCGGCTTTCTGCGGTCAGCGCTTCAGGCCGGCCGTGAAAGCAAAGTTGTCGAAGGAGTTCTCGGCCACCCGGAACCACAGATATTCGTCGTCGCGGAACTTCTTCCACTGCTCGTAGATCTTGGCGAACTTCGGGTTGGACTTGGCCGTTTCGTCATACAGCTCGATGGCGGCCTTGTAGCAGGCCTCCATCACGTCGCGCGGGAAGGGGCGCAGTTGGGCGCCGCCGCCAACCAGTCGCTTCAGCGCCGCCGGATTCTCGGCGTCGTACTTGGCGTTCATGGTCAGGTTGGCTTCGAAGCAGGCGGCCTCCAGAACGGCCTTGTACTGCTTGGGCAATTGTTCCCACTGCTGCTTGTTGACCAGCAGCGAGACGTTCAGCCCGCCTTCCCACCAGCCCGGGTAGTAGTAGTACTTGGCGACCTTGTTGAAGCCGAGCTTCTCGTCGTCATAGGGGCCGATCCACTCGGCGGCGTCGATGGTGCCCTTTTCCAGCGACGGATAGATGTCGCCGCCGGCGATCTGCTGCGGCACGACGCCCAGCTTGGCCAGGACCTGCCCGGCGAAGCCGCCGATGCGGAACTTCAGGCCCTTCAGATCCTCGACGGTCTTGATTTCCTTGCGGAACCAGCCGCCCATCTGCACGCCGGTGTTGCCGGCCGGGAAGTTCACGACGCCGTAGCCGTCGAAGAACTCGCGCAGCAGCGGCATGCCGCCACCATTGTAGATCCAGGCGTTCTGCTGGCGGGCGTTCAGACCGAAGGGCACCGTCGCGTCGAAGGTGAAGGTCGGGTCCTTGCCGACATAGTAATAGCTGGCGGTGTGGCCGCATTCGACCGTGCCGTTCTGCACCGCGTCCAGCACCTGCAGGCCGGGGACGATCTCACCGGCGGCGAAGGGACGGATCTGGAACTTGCCGTCGGTGGCCGCGGCGACGCGGGCGGCGATGGTGTCGGCGCCACCATAGATCGTGTCCAGGCTCTTGGGGAAGCTGGACGCCAGACGCCAATGGATTTCCGGCTGGGTCTGCGCGATGGCGGGGGCCGCCAGGGTGCTGGCGGCGACGCCGACACCGGCGGAGGTCAGGAAGGAACGACGCTTCATGAACGTTTCCTCATCGTTATGGCCATGGCGCCGGTTGAACGATGACGCCATTTGCCGAACAGAAGACACTATGGTGCCTGAACAATCCTAGAAATTGCGATGGCTGTTGGGCAATTCGTCAAAATGCATGGCTTCCATTCCCGGCCTATTCCATCGCATGGAAAATACAGCGCGCAGGCGCGGCTGAAACGGCGACGGAAGTCCGTCGCCCTCTGCAGGATTTTCAAAGCAATGCATCGCGGAAAGATACCAGGACTGACATCTGCTCGGAGGAGCATCCATCAGCCTCATCGATCAACCGCGGACCCGTCTTGCCGTCGCCTGAATGGTTACGTGTACCGATGATATATGCGACGCCCGGAATGGCACCCACCCCTACTTTCGTTCATCGGCGGCAGTTCCGAAACACGCCGTCGGCCACATCACGGGCAAGCGCTTCGTACGCATGCAAAGGCGAGCACACGCCATCGCGTGCAACTTGCAGCTTCCAACGGGATGGGATGCTTGGCATGTTTGCCGCGCGGTCGGGGCGGTGGATCGGCCACCGCCCGCGCCGCACCAACGGAGGGCAAGAGGATGGATAAAATCCTCACTCTCCTGATCCTGCTGTTGCAGGTGGTCAAGCTGGTGCTTGAATACCTGAACCGCTGATCGGGTCGGCGCGCCGGGGGTCACGACCTCGGCGCGCCTTCCCCAAAAATAGTGCTTTTTCACGCCGACGGCAACGGGTCACCCCAGCACGCTTCACAATCGCCAACAGTGGGAAAGAAACGCGCCCCCTCAAGGAACGCCGGCCGGCCGGCCGTGCTTGGGACGCAGGCACAGTAGCACGCCGCCCAACAGCAATCCGGCCGCCAGACCGCCCGCATGCGCGGCCCAGCCAACCTCGGCAAGCGGGGAGTCGGCGTCCAGCGGCACCAGCGTCATCGCCGCGTTCAACAGCGCGAAAAGCAGGATCACCCCCTGCGCCAGCCGCCGGGGGAGACGCCGTGACAGCAGCCCGAAGCGCGGCCGCATCCACAGGAAGGCGCCCATCAGCGCACAGATCGCCCCGCTCGCCCCGATCAGCGGCGCCATCCGGTCGACGGCGAGCAGCCCCTCCGTCAGCGCCGCCGCCACCATTCCGGTGATGAACAGCGCCAGATAGCGGAGATGTCCGGCCTCCCGCTCCACCACGTCACCCAACAGCCACAGCACGGCCATGTTGGAGACCAGATGCGTCAGGTCGCCATGGATCAGCACATGCCCGAAAAGCCCGCGCCAAAGCGCAGCGGTCGGCAGCGGCCCCGCCAGCTCGACCGTTCCGAAGAAATAGGCGGGTACGAAGGCGAAGGATTCCGGCGGCAGCCGCAGGACGAAGGCCAGCACGCAGACAAGGATGACGGAGCGGTTGGCATAGGGCGGGATCGGCGCAACGGCGACCTGTCCAGTTCCTCGGCTCCGGCCATGCCGGTCCAGCACCAGCGCCATCCCCTGCCCCCGCTGTTCGGTGCCGCCGCTTCGCGCGGCGATAAGTCTCACCCCAATGTAAGAAGGGGTATTGGCGAAAAACAGCCGTTTCCCGTGCCGCTCAGGGCCTTCCTATACCGGTCGTACGGATTGGAGCGGCGGCCACCGGCTGGCACAGTGGCTCTACCATCCGGCGAGGGTCCCTTCGCCGGACAATGACAACCGGGGAAGAAACGACCATGAACGAACGTCAGGATACCGGCAGCATGACGGTGGACCGCCAGGGGCGCGTCATGGTGCTGACCATGAGCGACGCCGGCACCCGCAATGCGCTGGGCTTGAAGATGATGGCGGCCGGCCGCGACGCGCTGGACGAGGCGACGCACGACCCCGGCATCGGCGCCATCGTGCTGACCGGCGCCGGCGGCGCCTTCAGCAGCGGCGGGCACCTCAACAACCTCTATCACCATGGCAACCGCTCGCGGTCGGAGAACCGGGACGGGATCGAGCGTTTCCACGGCTGGGTCCGGTCCATGCGCGAATGCCCCAAGCCGATCATCGCCGCCGTGGAGGGGCCGGCCGCCGGGGCCGGCTTCTCGCTGGCGCTGGCCTGCGACCTGATCGTCGCGGCGGAGGATGCGCAGTTCCTGACCGCCTATGTCAGGGTCGGGCTGACCGCCGACGGCGGCGCCTCCGCCTCGCTCGCCCGCGCGCTGCCGCCGCAACTCTATGCCGAACTGATGCTGACCGGCGGACCCGTCGATGCCGCGCGTCTGCATGCCGCCGGTGTCGTCAACCGCGTCACCGCGCCGGGCCGGGCGCTGGACGAGGCGACCGCCTGGGCGCAGACCATCGCCGAGGGACCGGCCGGTGCCATGGGCCGGGCGAAGAAGCTGATGGAACTGGCCTATGGCAGCTTCGCCACCCAGCTTGCCCGCGAAAGCGACCTGTTCGTCGAGGCGCTGCACCATGGCGAGGCGAAGGAGGGAATCACCGCCTTCTTCGAGAAGCGCCGGCCGGTGTTCCACAAACGCTGAGCGATAAAACGGGCCGGGCACCGATTGTCGCGGCGCCCGGCCCCGATTCGCATCACCGCACCAGGACGTGCGCCGCCTCCTTCGTCCGACCGACCGCACCGGCCACCTGACTGACCGCGGTGGAGATGGCGGAGATGTTGGACGTCACCGTCGCCACGGCGGCGGACGCGCTCTGCATGTTGGACGACATGTTCTGGGTGACGGCGCTCTGCTCCTCCACCGCCGACGCCGTGCCGGTCACATGTTCCCGCACCACCGAGACGGCCTCGCGGATGGCGTTCAGCGCGTTGGCGACCTCGGTCGAGGTCGATTGGATGCCTTCGATCTCGGCGGAGATCTGCTCGGTCGCCTTCCCGGCCTGATTGGCGAGGTTCTTCACCTCCGAGGCGACGACGGCAAAGCCCTTGCCCGCCTCGCCGGCGCGGGCCGCTTCGATGGTGGCGTTCAGCGCAAGCAGGTTGATCTGGCCGGCGATGCTGTTGATCAGCCCGACGATGCCGTTCATCGCCTGGGCGGCGGCGGCCAGGCGGTCGGTGCTTTCCGCCACCGCGACGGTGCGGTCGAAGGCGCCGTCGGTCGCCGAACGCGCACGCGTCATGCTCTGGGAAATCTCGCCGATGGAGGCGACCAGTTCCTCCGCACTCGCCGCCACCGCCTGGACGCTGGCGGAGGTGGAGCCGGCGGCGTCATTGGCGGAATGCGCCTCCCCCATCGACAGGTGGAGCGCCTGATCGATCTCGCCGAAATTCTTGTCGATCAGGACTTTGAGGTTGTTGAGCAGCGAGACCTGCGCGGTCACGTCGACCGCGAACTTCACCACTTTGACGACCCGCCCCTTCTCGTCGAGAATCGGGTTGTAGGCGCCTTCGATCCAAACCGGATTGCCGGACTTGCCGATCCGCTTGTATTGCGCCGCCTGGAATTCGCCGCGCCGCAGGGTTTCCCAGAAACGGGCATAGTCGGCACTGTCGCGATAGGCCTGCTCTACGAAAATGTTGTGGTGCTTACCGACGACCTCGTCCAGGCGATAGCCCATCACCTTCAGGAAATTGTCGTTGGCCCTGGTAATGATGCCCTCGGTCGTGAACTCGATCACCGCCTGCGACCGGTTGATCGCCGCCATCTGCGCGGCGTAGTCGAGGTTCTCCAGCCGCTCCTTGGCATCGGCCCATTCGACGACGAAGCCGATGCGCCGGCCGTCCTCGGTCAACGGCGTGACCAGCAGGTCGAACTGGTGTCCGCCGACCTTGATGGTGGCGCCGTACGGCTTGGTCAGCGACGCCAGCAGCCCGCGTTGGTGGCCCGGGTTCTTGTGGAATACGTCGATGTTGCTGCCGACCAGCCGATTGACGTCCAGGCGGGGCAAATCCTTGCGCAGGTCGCTCTCGGCCTCGCGCAGCAACGTCACCACGGCGGGATTGACGTGGACGATGGTCAGATTCTCATCCGCCACCATCACCTTGGCGCGCAGCGCATCGAGTGCCGCCATCTTGCGCCCCAGCGCCTGATTGATCTTCGCCCGTCCGAACATCGGCCTTCCCTCGTGAGTACGCTGGTATGGACCCGATGATACCGGCAATTTAAGGGATTTCCATAAGGGTAACTCCGACATGTTGTGACATCTTCTTTATGGTTCTGAAACAGAGGAAGATGTTTCCTCGCTTAACCAATAGCATATAAAAAAAGTCTCATAGACAAATCTGCGGTGATAACTTTGGTTGAGAATATGCGCCTGAAAGCAATGTTTCATCGAAACATTCGCTTCATGTCCTGAAGCGGCACCGACCGGAGCAGACCGACCGAAGCGACTCCCGCGGACCACAAGGCGTGTCGAACCGGTCGGACATGCGGCGGCCACACAGGAAGGACATATAGGCACCGGCAGAAACACCTCTTCATACAAATGCATGTTGTGCGTACCGCAGACTGGTTGTATTAACTCCGGACATGACACAACCGCGCCATCCCTTGACCGATGCCGAACGGATCGACTGGATTCGCCTGATCCGTACGGAAAACGTGGGTCCGATCACCTTTCAGCGTCTGCTGGAACAGTATGGCAGTGCCTCCAGGGCACTGGACGCCCTACCGGAACTTGCGCGGCGCGGCGGACGAGCCAAGCCGCTGCGGGTCGCCTCCAAGGCCGAGGCGGAGCGGGAGATGCAGGCCAACCGGCGCTTCGGCGCCCGGCTGCTCTGCGCCTGCGAACCCGACTATCCGGAACCGCTGGCCGCGGTGGACGATGCGCCGCCGGTGATCTCGGTCGCCGGGCACGCCCACCTGCTACGGCTACGCGCGGTCGCCATCGTCGGCGCACGCAATGCTTCGCTGAACGGCAAGAAGTTTGCCGAATCGCTGGCGCGCGAACTCGGGGCGGCCGGGCTGTTGGTCGTCTCCGGCCTTGCCCGCGGCATCGACACCGCCGCCCATGCCGGCTCGATCGCCAGCGGCACCGCCGCCGTTCTGGCCGGCGGCATCGACGTCGTCTATCCGCCGGAGAACGAAGGGCTCTACCGCGACATCGTGGCGCAGGGCGTGGTGGTGGCGGAAAGCCCCATCGGCACCCAGCCGCAGGCCCGACATTTTCCCCGCCGCAACCGCCTGATCTCCGGCCTGTCGCTGGGCGTGCTGGTGGTGGAGGCGGCGTTGCGCTCCGGCTCTCTCATCACTGCGCGGATGGCTCTGGAACAGGGGCGCGAGGTGATGGCGGTGCCGGGTTCCCCGCTCGACCCGCGCTGCCACGGCACCAACAACCTGCTGCGCCAGGGCGCCACGCTGGTGGAGCGGGCCGACGACGTGCTTCGCGCGATCGAAAATCTGCGGCCGCCGACGCTGGCGGAACGGCAGCGCGACCTGTTCAGCGCCCCCACCCATACCCCTTCTCCTGCAACCGAACCGGACGAATCCGACCTTGCAAAGGCACGCGCCCTGGTGCTGGAAAACCTGGGCCACTCGCCCGTCACCATTGACGAACTCGTTCGCGGGTGCCAATTGTCCGCTCCGGTGGTGCTGACCGTGGTTCTGGAACTTGAGCTTGCCGGCCGAGTCCAGCGTCTTCCCGGTCATCAGGTCTCTCTCGCCTGATCGGCATCGCCGTGGTTTGAGTGGGCATACGCGAAGGGCTGGTTTCTTGCCGGGCAGCAACGTCGTCATCGTCGAATCGCCGGCCAAGGCGAAGACCATCAACAAGTATCTGGGCGACGACTACACCGTCATCGCCAGTTTCGGCCATGTCCGCGACCTTCCGGCGCGGGACGGCTCGGTGCGCCCGGATGAAGATTTCGCGATGGAATGGGAGCTGGGCGACCGCTCCAAGCGCCACATCGACGAGATCGCCAAGGCGGTGAAGTCGGCCGACCGCATCTACCTCGCAACCGACCCGGATCGCGAGGGAGAGGCCATCGCCTGGCACCTGTCCGAACTCCTTCGCGAAAAGCACCTCTCCGACAATCGCGACGTCCAGCGCGTCACCTTCAACGAAATCACCAAATCCGCCGTCCAGACTGCAATGGCCAACCCGCGCGCCGTGTCGCAGGAGTTGGTCGATGCCTATCTGGCGCGCCGGGCGCTGGACTATCTGGTCGGCTTCACCCTGTCGCCGGTGCTGTGGCGCAAGCTGCCCGGCTCCAAGTCGGCCGGCCGCGTGCAATCGGTGGCCCTGCGCCTGATCTGCGAGCGCGAGTCGGAGATCGAGGTCTTCAAGCCGCAGGAATACTGGTCGATCGCGGTGGGCTTCACCACGCCGGCCGGGTCCTCCTTCACCGCGTCTCTGACCCAGCTGGACGGCAGGAGGCTCGACAAGTTCGGCCTGCCCAACCAGGAGGCGGCCGAGGCCGCGGTGGCGAAGATCCGCCCGCAGACCTTCGCCGTGTCGCAGGTCGAGCGCAAGCAGAGCCGCCGCAACCCGTCGCCGCCCTTCACCACCTCCACCTTGCAGCAGGAGGCCTCGCGCAAGCTGGGCTTCGGCGCCACCCGCACCATGCGCACGGCGCAGAAGCTGTATGAGGGCGTGGACATCGGCGGCGAGACGGTCGGCCTCATCACCTACATGCGAACCGACGGCGTCAGCCTGTCGCAGGAGGCCATCGAAGGCGCCCGCGGCCTGATCGGCTCGCACTATGGCGAGCGTTACGTCCCGGCCCAGCCGCGCGTCTACAAGACCGCCGCCAAGAACGCCCAGGAGGCCCACGAGGCCATCCGACCGACCGACCTGCACCGCCGCCCCGAATCGGTGTCCGGCTATCTGGAAAGCGACGAGCTGCGGCTCTATGAACTGATCTGGAAGCGCACGCTGGCCAGCCAGATGGAAAGCGCAGTGCTGGATCAGGTGGCGGTCGACATCGCCAGCCCGTCGAAGGACGTCGTGCTGCGGGCCACCGGCTCCATCGTCGTGTTCGACGGCTTCCTGAAGGTCTATCAGGAGGATCGCGATGACGCGGCCGAGGACGACCAGCAGGAACGCCGCCTGCCGGCCATGGACCAGGGCGACGCCCTGGACCGCGGCGACATCGTCCCGGACCAGCATTTCACCCAACCGCCGCCGCGCTACTCCGAAGCCAGCCTCGTCAAGAAGCTTGAGGAGCTGGGGATCGGCCGACCGTCGACCTATGCCTCGATCCTGCAGGTGCTGCAGGACCGCAATTACGTCCGGCTCGACAAGCGGCGCTTCATCCCTGAAGACCGCGGCCGGCTGGTCACCGCCTTCCTGGAGAATTTCTTCCACCGCTATGTGGAGTACAACTTCACGGCGGAGCTGGAGAACCAGCTGGACGAGATCTCCGACGGCAAGATCGATTGGAAGACCGTCCTGCGCGATTTCTGGACCGCCTTCGACGCGGCGGTGAACGGCACCAAGGACCTGACGATCACCCAGGTGCTGACAACGCTCGACAATGAACTCGGCGCCCATTTCTTCCCCGCCGCCACCGAGGACGGCCATGACCCGCGCGTCTGCCCGGTCTGCCGCGAGGGCCGGCTGGGTCTGAAGCTGGGCAAGATGGGCGCCTTCATCGGCTGCTCGCGCTATCCCGACTGCCGCTACACCCGGCCGCTGGCCGTCGCCAACGACGAGAATGGCGAGGCGCAGGAAGGCCCACGCGAGCTGGGCAACGATCCGGAAACCGGTCTGCCGGTGACGGTGCGCCGCGGCCCCTACGGTGCCTACATCCAGTTGGGCCCGGCGCCCGCCGCCATGGTCGCTCCGCCGGAGGAGCCGGCGGCGGAAGAGCCTGCCGCCGACGGCAAGAAGCCCAAGGCGAAGAAAAAGAAGAAGGACGACACGCCGAAGCCCAAGCGGGTGTCGCTGCCCAAGGGCATGGCGGCGGGCGACGTCGATCTCGACACCGCGCTGAAGCTGCTGGCACTGCCCCGCGTCATCGGCAACCACCCGGAGACGGCCGAGGAGATCAGCGCCGGCATCGGTCGCTTCGGCCCCTATCTGAAGCATGGCAGCGTCTACAAGTCGCTGACCCCCGATGACGACGTGCTGACCATTGGCATCAACCGCGCCGTCGACCTGCTGGCCGGCGCGGCGAAGAAGGCGTCGGCTCCCGCCAAGACGCTGGGCGACCACCCGAAGACCGGCAAGCCGATCACCATGGGCTCCGGCCGCTTCGGTCCCTATGTGAAGCACGCCAGCGTCTATGCCTCGATCCCCAAGGGGACCGAGCCGGACAGCATCACGCTGGAACAGGCGTTGGAGTTGATCGACGCCAAGGTCGCCAAGGACGCCGCCAAGAAGGGCAAGGCCCCGAAGGAGGCTGAAGCGGCCAAGGCCGAGGGTGCGGAGACGGACAAGCCCGCCAAGGCGAAAGCTCCGGCGAAAAAGCCGGCCGCCAAGAAGGCGAGCAAGGCCAAGGCCGCCAAGGATGCTCCGGCGGAAGCCGCCGCGCCGAAGAAGAAGACCGCCAAGGCATCGTAACCGAAGCCCCCTCTCCCACCACGGGAGAGGGGATTTACGCAATTAATTTTCCTACTAAATCAGAAGAGATTAATTCAGTTTCGACGATTTTTCTTGTTGAAATCCCAGTCGGCTTGTCGTCTCATTGCCCCTGCCCTGCAGGTTCCCCGTGTCACGCATAGGCCCAGCGCGTTAAGCTGCCGGCGGTGCGCAACCAAAGGAATACGGGAGGACAACGACCATGAGCGCCGCGGTTTCGACACACGAACCCCATCCCCCGCAGGATACATCCCTGGTCCTGCGCCAGGATCGCGATGGGGTCGCCATACTGACGCTGAACCGGCCGAAAGCGCGGAATGCCCTGTCGGTGGGGCTGATGGCGGCGTTGCAGGACGCGCTGGACGCGATCCACGAGGACAACTCGGTGCGTGCCGTGGTGCTGGCCGGGGCCGGTGGCGCCTTCTGCGCCGGGCATGACCTCAAGGAGATGCGCGCCGCGCCGTCGCGCGAGCTGTACGAGGCGCTGTTCACCCAGTGCTCCCGCCTGATGCTGACGATCAACCGCGTCCGCCAGCCGGTGATCGCCAAGGTGCGCGGCGTGGCGACCGCCGCAGGCTGCCAGCTGGTGGCGACCTGCGACCTCGCCTATTGCGAAGAGGAGGCGCGCTTCGCGACTCCGGGCGTCAACATCGGGCTGTTCTGCTCGACGCCGATGGTGGCGTTGACCCGCGCGGTCGGGCGCAAGGCGGCGATGGAGATGCTGCTGCTGGGCGACCTGATCGACGCCGAGGAGGCGGAGCGCATCGGCCTCGTCAATCGCGCGGTCCCGGCCGACCAGTTGGACGAGGTCGTGGACAGCGTCGCTGCCAAGATCGCGTCCAAGTCGCCGCTGACCCTCGCCACCGGCAAGGAGGCGTTCTACCGCCAGATCGATCTGGACGTGGAGGGCGCCTATGCCTACGCCGCCAAGGTGATGACCGAGAACATGATGGCGCAGGATGCCGCCGAGGGCATCGACGCCTTCCTGGGCAAGCGCACGCCGGTCTGGTGCGGCCGATGACCGACCTGAAAATCACCGATCCGGCGGACTACACCGACGCCTTCCTCCGCGGCGCTCTTGAGAGCGTGAAGAGCATTGCCGTGGTCGGGGCCAGCGCCGACCCGGTGAAGGCCAGCTTCTTCGTGATGAAGTACCTGCGCGACAAGGGCTATCAGGTCATCCCGGTCAATCCGAAGATGGCGGGCCAGACCATTCTCGGCCTGCCGGTCTACGCCAGCCTCAAGGATCTTCCGGAGCCGCCGGACATGGTCGACATCTTCCGCAATTCCACCGCCGCCGGCGGAGTGACGGACGAGGCGATCGCCGCCGGGGCCAAAATGGTGTGGATGCAGTTGGGTGTCCGCAACGACGAGGCGGCGGCACGGGCCCAGGCAGCCGGGCTGACCGTGGTGATGGACCGCTGCCCGAAGATGGAAATCCAGAGGCTCTACGGCGAGATCGGTCGGATCGGGGTCAATTCCAATGTTCTGGTCACACGCCGCAGGACGCCTACGAAATCGTTCAAAAAGCTGATCTGAAAAATTGGGGGAAACACGCAGATGACTGAGCAGAAGAGCTTCGGCTTCGAGACCCGCGCCATCCATGCCGGCGCCGCTCCCGACCCGGCCACAGGCGCGCGGCAGACGCCGATCTACCAGACCACCAGCTTCGTCTTCGAGAATGTCGACGACGCGGCCTCGCTGTTCAACCTGCAGAAGGTCGGCTTCATCTATTCCCGCCTGACCAATCCGACGGTCGCGGTGCTGGAGGAGCGTCTGGCGAACCTGGAAGGCGGCGCCGGCGCCACCGCGACCTCGTCCGGCCATGCGGCGCAGCTGCTGGCGCTGTTCCCGCTGATGGCGCCGGGCGACCACATCGTCGCCTCGAAGAAGCTCTATGGCGGCTCGCTGAACCAGCTCGGCATCAGCTTCCCGCGCGCCTTCGGGTGGCAGCCGAGCTTCGTCGACACCGACACTGTGGACAACGTCAAGGCGGCGCTGACCGAGAAGACCAAGGCGATCTTCGTTGAAAGCCTCGCCAATCCCGGCGGCGTAGTGACCGACATCGAGGCCATCGCCAGGATCGCCGACGATGCCGGCATCCCGCTGATCGTCGACAACACGCTCGCCACCCCATACCTGATCAACCCGATCCAGTGGGGCGCCACGCTGGTCGTGCATTCGACCACCAAGTTCCTGTCCGGCAACGGCACCTCCGTCGGCGGCGTGGTGGTGGACAGCGGCAAGTTCGACTGGAGCAAGTCCGGCAAGTTCCCGGCGCTGAGCGAGCCGGACCCTGGCTATCACGGCCTGCGCTTCCACGAGACCTTCGGCCATCTGGCCTTCACCATCCACGGCCATGCCGTCGGCCTGCGCGACCTGGGTCCGAGCCAGGCGCCGATGAACGCCTTCCTGACGCTGAACGGCATCGAAACCCTGCCGCTGCGCATGCAGCGCCACGCCGACAGCGCGCTGAAGGTGGCACAGTTCCTGGAAAGCCATCCGGCGGTGAGCTGGGTCAGCTATGCCGGGTTGGAATCGTCCAAGTATCGCGATCTCGCGAAGAAGTACCTGCCGCGCGGTGCCGGTGCGGTGCTGACCTTCGGCGTCAAGGGCGGCTTCGAGGCCGGCGTGAAGGTGGTGGAGAGCGTGGAGCTGTTCAGCCACCTCGCCAACATCGGCGATGCCCGGTCGCTGATCATCCACCCGTCCTCGACCACCCACCGCCAGCTGTCGGCAGAAGCCCAGGCCTCGGCCGGCGCCGGCCCCGACGTGATCCGCCTGTCGATCGGGCTGGAAACGCCGGAGGACATCATCGCCGACCTGGATCAGGCGCTGAACAAGACGCTTGGCTAAGGACCTCCAATCCGGCGGCGGGTCACTCCGCCGCCGGCAGCGGCTCCGCCACCGGTTCGGCCATGCGGCGGTCGTCGGGCAGCAGCAGGGCGGCGGCAAAGGCGATGGCGGCCAGCGCCGACAGGGTCAGGTAGAGCATGGTGAACTCGCCCGTCCGCTCGAAGACCCAGGCAACCAGCTGCACCGCCAGCGGACCGGCACCGAAGGACAGGATGTATTTGGCGCCGTAGGCCAGACCGCGGTGCTTGTCCGGGGTATAGCGGGCCAGCAGCATGTTCTCCGCCGGGATCTGCGTTTGCGAGGCGATGACCACGAAGGCGGCGGCGGCAACCAGCGGCACGTCGGCCAGCACGGCGACTGCGGCCATCAGCGGGATCTGGGCCAGCAGGCACAGTATATAGACCCGCTTCAGCGAATGGCGGTCGGCCAGCACACCCCCGATCATCTGCGGCAGGGCGGAGATCAGGTAGACCGCCGTCACCAGCCCGCCGACCCCCAGCGTGCCGGTACCGAGCCAGCCGCCCAACCGCGCCTCGAACAGCTTGGGCAGCACCACCTGCATGGCGTTGAAGATCAGGCCGGCGCAGACCATGGTCAGCGACAGCACGAAGAAGGCGCGCACGACATCCCCGCGCGACGGCTTGGGCTGCGGCTTCACGTCGGCGTGGCGGTCCTGAACGACGCCGGTCATCATCAGCAGGGCAAGAACGACGCCCAGCACGAGGCAGATCGCGCCGGGGATGATGAAGGCCATGCGCCAGTTCAGCCATTGCGTCAGGCTGCCGGCGACCACGGCGGCGGTGGCGACGCCGAAGGTGCCGAACAGGCCGAGCCAGCCCATCGCCTTGCCGCGATTCTCGGCGTTCGCCATCATCCAGGCCATGCCGACGGGGTGGTAGATCGACGCCCCCAACCCCAGCAGGGCCAGCGACCACATCAGCATCTCCGGCCCGTCCGACAGCCCGGCCAGAACCGCGCCGCCGCCGGTCATCAGGTAGAAGACGGCGATCATGCCGGCCGAACTCCAGCGATCGCCCAGCCATCCGGCGAGCGGCGCCCCCAGCCCGATCATGAAGGCGCCCAGCGTCCACAACCGGATCAGCTCGTCATAGGAGAGCTTCCATTCCGTTTCCAGCGCCAGCACGATGGTCAGGAACAGCGCCGACACGATGTGCATCAGCGAATGCCCAACCCAGGCGAAGCCGACGGACAGCCGCGCCGAGGTCGGCGACGGCAGGGCGGCGGAAGGGTGGCTCATCGAACGTCTCCGACCCCGGACCTGTCCCGACCGGGAAATGTTTCACAGGCAAGCGAAACGCAAGGCTGGCACGGGTCGGTTGAACCGTCCAATGCGCCTGCCTCATGGCGGGCATGCCTGGGAAGGTCCGTAGTCAGTCGTGAACGTTCCCGCGCATCTTCTTCACCTCCGACCGCTTGGCCTTCCCTTCCAGCCGCCGCTCCTTGGAACCCTTGGTCGGCTTGGTCGGGCGGCGGGGTGGCGGCGGCGGGGCGGCGGCTTCGCGGATCAGGTCGATCAGGCGCTCGCGGGCGTCTTCGCGGTTGCGCATCTGCGAGCGGTGGCGGTCGGCGACCAGGATCAGAACCCCGTCCTGGGTCAGGCGGGAGCCTGCCAGCCGCTCCAAGCGGTAGCGCACCGGGTCGGGCAGGTTCGGCGAATGGCGCACGTCAAAACGCAGTTGAACGGCCGTCTCGGTCTTGTTGACGTGCTGGCCGCCGGGGCCCGAGGCACGGACGAACTCCTCCTGCAATTCGCTCTCGTCCAGGCTGATGCGGGGGTTGACCCGGATCATGTCGGCTCCTCCGGCGGCGGCTCCAGCGGATGGCGGGCGCGGAAGGCGCGGGCCAGCGCGGCGAAGCCGGCGACATCGATCTCCTCCGCACGCGCGGTCGGGGCGATGCCGGTTTCCTCCAGCAGCGCTTCGGCATTGCCCAGCGACTTCAGGCTCTGGCGCAGCATCTTGCGGCGCTGGCCGAAGGCGGCGGCGGTGACCTGCTCCAGGGCGCGCCAATCGGCCGGTTCGGGGTTGGCCCGTGGGGTCAGATGGACGACGGTCGATTCGACCTTCGGCGGCGGGGTGAAGGCGCGCGGCGGCAGGTTGAACAGGACGCGGGCGTCGGAGCGCCATTGGGTGATGACCGACAGCCGGCCATAGGCCTTGCTGCCCGGCTTCGCCACCAGCCGGTCGGCAACTTCCTTCTGGAACATCAGGGTCAGGCTGACATAGGCCTCGATCCGCGCCAGCCAGCCGAGGAGAAGCGGCGTCGCGACGTTGTAGGGCAGATTGGCGACGATGGCGCGCGGGGCGGGGGCGAGTTCCTCCGGGTCCACCGTCAGGGCGTCGGCCTCGACGATGCTCAGGCGGCCCTGCGATGCCTCGATGACGTCCTGCAGCGCCTCGATGAAGCGGCGGTCGCGTTCGATGGCGATGACCTTCACCGCATTTGTCGCCAACAGCGCGCGGGTCAGGCCGCCGGGACCGGGACCGACCTCGATGGCGGTGGTGCCGGCCGGCAGATTGGCCGAGCGCGCGATCCGCCCCGTCAGGTTCAGGTCGAGCAGGAAGTTCTGACCCAGCGACTTGCGCGCCTCCAGCCCGAAACGCGCGATCACGTCGCGCAGCGGCGGCAGGGCGTGCGGGTCGAAGCCAGCCGGGTTGGCGGCGGATGCGGCGGGGGCGGAGATCGGGTCGGTCATCCCCGACTTATAGGCATCCCCCGCGCGCTTCACCAGACGGCAGTTTGCAAGAGTGGCAACTGATGGCGGCTACAGCAGGCGGCGCAGCAGCACGACGGCAACCACGCCGGCCACCACCGCCACCACCATCGGCACGCGCCGGGCGATCAGGCAGACGAAGGCGGCGGCCAGCGCGTCGGATGGGCGCGACAGGGCGGCGGGCGCCACCAGGGCGACCAGAACCGCGCCCGGCGTCGCCTCCAGCGCCGCGCTGGCCGCCCGGCCAAGCCGCACCCGTGCGATCAGCCACGGCCCGCCGATCCGCGTCATCCAGGTGACCAGCGCCCCGCCCAGCACGATGGCAAAGACGCTCCAGTCCAAATGCAGCGACTCAAGCATCCTGCGCCCTCCCCTGCCCCTTTGCTTGGAGGGCGGCGACCGCTCCGCCGGCCAGGGCGCCGGCCAGGATGTGCCACGTCCCCGCCGGCGACAGCGCATGGACGGCCAGCGCGGCGGCGGCACTCGCCAGCCAAGGCGGCAGCGAACGGGCACCGCGCCAGAACCCGGCGAGCAGGCAGAGGAAGACGGCGATGAAGGTGAAATCCAGCCCCCAGGCGGCCGGGTCGGCGATCAGCGCGCCGGCAAGTGTTCCGGCCACCGTGCTGGCCAGCCACGCCAGATAGAGCGTCGCCGCCACCCCGTACCAGTAGGCCAGCGTCAACTCCGGCCCGCGGCGGAGCGCCAGCGCCCATTGCTCGTCGGTCATGAAGAACAGCGCCAGCCCGGCCCGTGCGCGGGGAACACCGCGAAAGCGCGGCTCCAGCGTCGCGCCCATCAGCAGATGGCGCAAATTGACCAGCAGGATGGCGCCGACCACCGCCAGCCCGGCGCTGCCCTTGTCCAGCAGTTCGACCGCGACGAACTGGGAACTGCCGGCGAAGACCAGCGCGCTCATCAGCCCCATGTCCAGCGCCGACAACCCGGCCTTGGCGGCGAGGCTGCCCAGCAGAAAGCCGAAGGGAACGGCGCCGGCCACGAGGGGCAGGCAATGGACGACGCCCGCCGCGAACTCCTGCCGCGGGGATGTCGTTATGGTGATGCTGCCCATGCTTGTGTGCGTGCTCATGGCCGGGAGGTTAGGCGGCCACGGCGGGCGCGTCTTGGATGGGATTGCTGCCGCGCCGGTAGTGGCCGGGGGAGACGCCGACCCGCCCCTTGAACACCCGGTTGAAATGCGCCTGATCGCAGAAGCCGCAGGCCAGCGCCACATCGGCCAGCGGCAGAGGCCCGGCGAGCAGCCGCTTGGCTTGGGCGACGCGGCGGTCCGTCAGATAGCCGTGCGGTGTGGTGCCCACCGCCGCGCGGAAGACGCGCAGCAGATGGAAGCGGCTGAGCCCTGCCGCCTCGGCCAGATCGGCCAGTTCCACCGGGCTGTCGAGATGGGCGTCCAGATACTCCCGCGCACGGCGGACGGCCGCCGGCTCCTGCCCGGCCACCGGTGGACGCGCAGTCAGGTCGCCATGGCGCAGGGCGATCGCGGTGAAGGCGCGCAGCGCGTCGGTGTCGGTGCGCAGCGGTTCGCGGTACGGCCCCTCCAACCCATGATGGAGACCGCGCAGAGCCTGGAACAATTCCGGGTCGTCCAGTTCGGTGGCGGCGAAATGCGGGGCGACGGGCCGGCCCAGCGCCTCGGTCATCGCCTGTTCGAACAGCGCCACCGAGGGGTAGAACATGCGGTAGGCATAGCCGTCCTCGGCCGGGCGGCCGTCATGCAGAACCTCCGGGTCCAGCACAACCACCTGTCCGGCCCGCGCCACCCGGTCGGCGCCACGGCAACGGTACAACTCAGTCCCGGCGGTGATGACCCCGACCACATAGGTCTCGTGCGTGTGCGGGGCATAGCTGTGGCGCTGGAAGCGGGCGTTCAGGCATTCCATGCCGTCGAAGCGCGCTTCCCGCCATAGCCGGGCGAAGTCGCCGCCGCCGGCCGGAGTCCGGGTCAATGCCGATTGCTGGTCCATGCCGCAGTCTAACAGGCGGGCGCGGCGGTCGTCTTGGATAGGATTGCGGCCTACACAATGCGCCGGCCAACGGCATGTTCCGCCGGGTCGCCGGGATGGTCGGGGAACGGGGCGCCATGGCCGGCCTGGTGGCTGTCATGGACCAGACAGGCATCGGCGATCAGCGGCCACAGGTGGGAGCGCAGGAAGCGCTGGTCCTGCCAGCGGTCGGCCTCCGCCGCGGCGAAGCGGTCGATCAGCGGTTCCAGCGGCGGCAGCAGGCCGGCGGCCCCGCCCCACATGCCGGCCAGCATCAGTTCGCCGTGCAGCGGGTGGTCGCGCATGACGTGGAAGGCCTTGCCCGAGGCGATCCATGCCTCCACCGCCGCCCGCTCGCGCGGCCCGACCCGCGAATCGCAGTCACGGCAGACGAAACGGCGGACGGTCGGGTCGTCGGAGGCGAGAAAGCGCCAGTAGAGGCCTCTGACCGGGCCGCTGCCGGACGGCATCACCATCCGCTCAGCCCCCAGCGCGTCCAATTCCGCCAGAATCTCCGGCGGCACGCTGTCGTCGTGGTAAATCCGGCAAGTCCAGCCGGGATAGACCGACCGCACCAGCCGGGCATTCTCCAGCGCCCCGCGATGGTAGATGTCGGCCGTCCCCCACAGGCTGAAGGCGACGACGTCGCGGATGCGCCTCTCCGCAGCGGCAGGACGGTCGCGAAGCGGCGGAAGGGCGAGCTGCGCGCCTTCCCGCGCCGCGAGTAGCGCCTTCTGCGTCAGAAGCCTGTCGATCTGGATCAGCGATTCCGCCTCCCGATAGGTCTGGAACAGAAGGATGGCAAGGTTCTCGCGCGCATCGAGAAAATCGGGCGCCAGCACCACCGCCCGGCTCAGACTGGTCGCCGCCTGTTCAAGTGCCTCCAGATCCAGGGCAGCCGCTTGCCGCGTCAGGATGCCGAGGTTGAAGACCGCCCCGACATGGTCGGGCTGCAGCGCCAGCGCCTGCCGATAGCGGACCAACGCATCGGCCGGCCGGCCGGCGCGGGACAAGGCGTTGCCGAGTTGGAACAGCCGCTCCGCCGTCGGCGCCTCCACGGCAACCAAGCGCGACAGGTCGGCGACAGCCGCCTCTGCCCGGCCCTGCTCCAGATGGTGGATGCCGCGCAGTTCCAGCAGCAGGGACAGGCGCTGCCGGGTCTCGCCGTCGCCCGGTTCGAGCGTCAGCGCCCGGCCCAGCGCGTCGATGGCGGCGTCGGTGTCGCCCGTCATCTGCGCCGCCACGCCGAGGAGAGCCAGGACCGCCGCGTCGTCGGGCTGCAGGGCGGCGGCGCGGCGCTGGCTGGCCATGGCCTCCGCCGGGTGGCCCAGCGCCTGATGGACCTTGCCGAGATCGCGGTGGTAATCGGCGATGTCAGGCCGAGTATCCACGGCTGCCGCGATGCGCGTCGCCGCGGCCTCCAGGCGGCCCGTCTGTGCCAGCAGCATGCCCAGCAGGTGGGAGGCGGCATGCATTCCGGGAGCGGCGTCGAGGATGCGGCCATAGAGGATTTCCGCCTCCCGCAGCCGCCCGGCCCCGTGATGGTCGACGGCGACCCGAAGGGCTTCCTGAATCGAGGCCATGACACTCCCCAAACACGATCGCTGACAATGACGGGCGAAGCGGCCGATAGCATGCCGGCCGGCGCGTTACACACTGTTACACAGCAGCACCCCGCCGGATATTGTCCAGTTACAGTCGCGCGCGATCATGGACGCCAACAAGAAACGACACCGGATCAAGGGCGACCGCCATGACCATTTCCAAGACCATGACCCGCGACGTGGTCACCCCCGTCACCATCGTCACCTTCGTCGTGTCCACGGTGACCGGCGTGATGCTGCTCCTGCACTGGAACACCGGGCTGGTGCGCTTCTCCCACGAATGGCTGAGCATGGCATTCTCAGCCATCGCCCTCTGGCATCTGGTGAAGAACTGGCGGGCTTTCCTGGGCTATCTGAAACGGTACGCCGCGCAAGCCGCTTTCATCGCCAGCATCGTCGTGTCCGTGGTCTTCACCGGCATGACCGGCACCACCGGCGGCGGCAGCGTCAATCCGGGGGCGGTGTTCGGCGCCCTGTCGGGCGCGACGCTGGAAGCGGCGGCGCCGGCGCTGGGGCTGACACCCGACAAGGCGGTGGAGGTGCTGAAGGCCGCGAACATCGACGCCGCGCCGGGCGAAACCCTGACCGCCATCGGCGAGCGTTCCGGCAGGAACGGCGCGGCGGTCGCCAGTTTGCTGGCGGCGAAGCGTGCGCACTGAGGCCTGCGCCTACTCCTCGTCGCCGTCCCCATCGCCGAGCAGATAGTCGATGTCGCCGCCGTCGAGCGCGCTGACCAGCCCCTTGCCTTCGATGGTGGCGGCGGACAGGCTGCCCTTGCGGCGCTGGAGGTCGAGGATGCGCTCCTCCACCGTGTTGGCGGCGATCAGCTTGTAGACGAAGACCGGCTTGTCCTGGCCGATGCGATAGGCGCGGTCGGTCGCCTGATCCTCGGCGGCAGGGTTCCACCAGGGATCGTAGTGGATCACCGTGTCGGCGGCAGTCAGGTTCAGGCCGCGGCCGCCGGCCTTCAGGCTGATGAGGAAGACCGGGACCTCGCGGTTCTGAAAACGGTTCACCGGCTCGGCGCGGTCCAGCGTGCGGCCGGTCAACTCGACATAGGGGATGTGCGCCTTCTCCAGTTCCAGCTTGATGAGGTCGAGCATGGTGGTGAACTGCGAGAAGATCAGGATGCGGCGGCCTTCCGGCACCATCTCCTTCACCATTTCGGTCAGGGCGTGCAGCTTGGCGCTCGGCCGCGCCTTGCCGCCCAGCGCGGCGATGGATTTCAGCAGGCGCGGGTCGCAGCAGACCTGCCGCAGCTTCAGAAGCGCGTCGATCACCGCGATGGCGTTCTGGCCTAGCCCCTTGCCGCTGGCGGCCAGCGCCGCGCGCACCGTCTCGTTCACCGACAGGCGGATGGTCTCGTAGAGGTCGCGCTGGTCGCGTTCCAGGTCGATGCGCACCACCACCTCGGTCTTCGGCGGCAGTTCCTTCGCCACCGCCTCCTTGGTGCGGCGGAGCAGGAAGGGGCGGATGCGGCGCATCAGCAGGTTCGCGCGGGTGTTGTCGCCGCGCTTCTCGATGGGCACGCGATAGCGCTTGCCGAACTCCTTGCGGTCGCCCAGCAGGCCCGGCATCAGGAAAGCGAACTGGCTCCACAGCTCGCCCAGATTGTTCTCCACCGGCGTACCGGACAGGCAGAGCCGGTGCCGCGCCGGCAGCGCCGCCACCGCGCGGGTCGCCTTGCCGTCGGGGTTCTTGATCGCCTGCGCCTCGTCCAGCACGATCATGTGCCAGGTCAGCCGCTTCAGCAGATCGACGTCGCGCGCCACCACGCCATAGGTGGTGACGACGATGTGGGCGCGGTCGAGTTCCGCAAGCTTGCCGTGGCGGTCGACACCGTGCAGCACCACCACCCGCAGATGCGGGGTGAAGCGCTCCGCTTCCGCCACCCAGTTGGGCACGAGGCTGGTCGGCACCACCACCAGACAGGGTTCGGTCAGCCGCCCCTCATGCTCCTCCATGGCGATGTGGGCCAGCGTCTGGGCGGTCTTGCCCAGCCCCATGTCGTCGGCGAGGATGCCGGCGACATTGTTGGCGCGCAGGCTCTGCATCCAGGCGAGGCCGCCGCGTTGGTAGTCGCGCAGCTCGCCCTTGAAGCCCGGCGGCGGCGTCATGTCGCCCGGCACCTCGTCGGCGCGCAGGCGCTGGAGATAGCCGTCGATCTGCGCCGTCTCGTCGCCGCGGCGGGCGATCAGGTCGTCGATGTCCAGCAGCGAGTCGGCCTCGGCCAGCGGCACCTTCAGCCGGTCGCCGCTGCTGCGCCCGCTGTCCAGCATCGCTTCGAGAACGCTCAGCAGCCGCTCGATCCGCTCGGCCGGTAGGGCCAGGACATTGCCGTCGTCCAGCACGATGTGGGCGCGGCCGTCGATGACACGGGTGGTCGACAGACCGCCCTTCTCCACCAGACGGGCGAGGATCGGCAGAAGGGGTTGGCGCTCGCCGTCGATCTCGACGCCGACATCCAGGTCGAACCAGCCGTCGCCGGCATCGCGGACGGCGACTTCGACCTCCGCGCCCGGTTCGATGACCTTTGTGCCGAAATCGGCCCCGACCTCGACGATCCAGCCGGCCTTGGTCAGGGCGGGGACCTCGTTGGTCAGGAAATGCTGCCAGCGTTCCTCGACGTCCCGGCCGGTCAGCCAGTGGACGCGGGAGCCGCGGGCGTTCAGCGCACCCTTCGGCGGCTCGATCCGTGCCTGGGCGAAGCCGAGGCCGGACAGCCGGTCCATCGCCGCCTGCTCGTCGGCCTTGTCGCGGCGGACGAAGGTGACGTCGCCGAACTCATCCTCATAGCGGGCGAACTGCCGCTGGTCGTCGGGCTCGATCTCCACCGCGCGGCCGGGCTCGCCATAGTCGAAGGACAGGCGCAGCACGTCGACCAGTCCGTCGGCCGGCGTAACCACGCGGCCAAGGCGGGCGATGATCCGGGGGGAGCGCTCGACGATGGCCGCCGCGTCCGCCGCCCCACTGCGCACGCCGGGAATGGCGTTGTCGCGGAAGCTGGAACCCGGCATCGACGGCGGCGCCGTGATGCGCGGCATCGACGCGACGGAACCGCGCGACGGGCCGAACAGGCGGGACGGCGTCGCCTTGGATGGGACCGGCGGCGGTGGCGGAGCGGCCGGCACCGGCTTGGCCTTCGGCACCTCGACCACCTGGAGATCGACCGGGAAGACGGTGCCGGTGGCACTGTCCACGCACCAATAGGACTGGCCCTTCACCAGCACGCTGCGTTCCGGCAGGCCGGTCGGGCGCAGCTTGCGGGTGGCGGGGTCGCGGAAGGTGCGGACGGTGCGGCCCGGCGCCTCGGCCAGCGGGGTGCCGTCGCGCCAGCGCAGGCGCCCGGTGGAGAGCAGGCGGCGCAGCAGGCGGTCCACCGCCTCCCCCCGGCTCTTGGCGACGGGGGTGCGTTCGGTCCCGCCACCGCCGAGCAGCCGGGCGATGGCGCGGTCGGCATCGCCGTCGACGGAGCGCGGGGCCTTGGCCAGCACGTCGCGCGGGCTGGCGGGGCTGGCGTCGGTCGCCCCCTCCGCCACGAACTCCGCCAGGATGTAGCAGGCGACGTCGCCCTGCCCCGGTTCCAGCGTCCAGCGCAGGCTGCGCACCGGTTCCGGCTTGGGTGACGCAGGCGGCGGCGGAGGCGCCACGCTGCGGATCGGCGGCGGGACCGGCGGGCGGACCAGTGTCAGCGGGGGCTTTGGAGCGGGCGGTGCCGAGGGGGCCGTGGCTGCCACCGGAGGGGCCACCGGGACAGGCGGCGGAGGCGGAGGCGGGGCCAGCGGCGCTTTCACGTCGGCGACGTCGAACAGGGAGGCGCGGCGCCATTCCGGCCGGCTTTCCAGCGCAAGCATCGCCGCCGCCGCCATATGGGCGCAGGCGTTGCGGCCACAGGAACAGCTGCGGTCGAGCACGATGCTGCGCTTGCCCTGCACCGGCGTCACCGTCACCGTCAGCCGGCGGCCGAGATCGCTGACCTCCGCCTCGATCCGGTCGCCGCCGGGGGGACCCAGCGTCACCGCACCGGTCATCATCAGCGTACGGCCGCGCTGCAGCGTCTTGGCATCGAAGACGCGCGTCAGGTCCTCCTGACCGAAGGGGACGGCGGCGCCACCCGACGAAGGGCCACGCGGCAGGGCATCGAAAAGCGACATGCGGTGCGAGGTGACCAGACGAAAGCTGATGGAATGGGGCGGAACGGAACGGAAACGGGGCGTCGGTATAGGATCTTGCGCGGCATGGCGCAAGCCTTAGGCTCAAGCATTGACGCGAATGGCGCCGCATCGGCGGAACCGGGCGCGGCCGTCCGTCATAGCACAGGATGCCACCGGCTTCACCCCGGTTGGTGATTTACCCGCGATTGCCGGGGAACACCCGGCCGGCCAGTTCGCACAGGCCGCCCTCGCTGCCCAACTGATGGGCGGCCCAGCGGATCGTCCCCTCAACGAAGGACGGATCGCCGGCATGGACCAACAGGGCCAGCCCAAGCGCCATCGCTCCCGCCAGCCAGGGGGAGGGTCGCAGGCGCGGCGCGGCGTCGTTGCGGCTGCTCCACAGGAACAGCAGGGCCGAGAGCCCGCCGATCATCAGTCCGGCCACCACCTCCGCTCCCGAATGGGCCGAAACGGCGACGCGCGAAGCGCCGATGGCCAGCACCAGCGCGACCGCCGCCAGCGGCAGCGCAATCCGGAGCCAGCGCGATTGGGCATTGCGCGCCGCCAGAGCCGACACCGACCCGTAGAAGACGGCGGAGAAAGCGGCATGGCCGCTGGGGCTGACGAAACGGTCGCCGGCGAACAGCGACGGGAACAGCGGAAAGTCCGGCAGGCCGCAGCCATGCCCCACCAGTTTCAGCACTACCATGGCGCCGAGGCACAGCGACAGGGCGAGCAGCCAGCGCAGCGCCAGCGGCGCCGAATGGTGCCGCCAAAGCGCGGTCGCATAGAGGGCGGAAAGCGGAACGAGAAGGCTGCTGCTGCCCAGATGGGTGATGGCGCCGCTGGCGGTGGCGAGCATCGGTCCCCCATGGATGCCGGTGGAAACGAACGGCTTTGCCACATGGTGCGGCGCAGCAAGATCGGCAAGAGGACGAATCGAAAGCCCCGCCCCTACCCCTCCAACTGGTCGGCGCGCGCGTCGGCGATGACGCAGTTGCGGCCCGACCGCTTGGCTTCGTACAGCGCTTCGTCGGCCCGGCGGACCAGCCCTTCGGCGGTATCGCCCAGCCGCCCGCCGATGGAAATGCCGACGGACACCGTCACGTTGATCTCACCGCGGCCGGCCGACACGGCGAAGGGAGTGTCGGCGATGCGCGAACGCAGGCGTTCGGCGACGATCAGCGCGGCTTCCCCGTCGGTGTCCGGCAGGATGACGATGAACTCCTCGCCACCCAGCCGGGCGACGAGGTCGAAGGTGCGCAGGTTGCGGCTGGCGCGGGCGGACACCTCGCGCAGAACCTCGTCGCCGATGGCGTGGCCGTAGGTGTCGTTGACCACCTTGAAATGGTCGATGTCGAACATCAGCACCGACACCGGCTTGTGGCTGTCGATGGCGCGTTCCAGCAGCCGCGGCAGATGGGCGTTGACGTAGCGGCGGTTGAAGACGCCGGTCAGGCTGTCGGTCAGCGCCATCGACAGGCTCTGCTCGTAATTGGAGCGCAGCCGCTCCTGATAGCGCTTGCGCCGGATCTGGGTGCGGGCACGGGCCAGCAGTTCGTTCCGGTCAACCGGCTTGATGACATAGTCGTTGGCGCCGAGTTCCAGCCCCTTCGCCACCTGCCCCAGGTCGCCGTCGTCCACCATCAGCAGGATCGGCACCTGCCGCGTGCGCTCGTGCGAGCGAAGCTGCGAACAGAGCCGCAGACCGTCCTCGTTCAGCAGGGTCAGGCTGACCACCACCAGATCGAGCGGTGTGCCCAGCGCGCGTTCCAGCGCCTTGGCACCGGTGTCGGCGGAGAAAACCACGTTGTGGTCGCGCTGAAGCGTCTCCGTCACCTTTTCCAGGTCGAGGGCGGAATCCTCCAGCACCAGCACGTTCGCCCGCTCGAAGGATTCGCTCAGCATGGTGCCGCTGCGCTCGATGACGCCGAACTGGCCGGACGTGGTTTCGCGCAGACGCCATTCGTCCATCATCATCTTCAGCCGCACCAGCGAGCGGACGCGCGCGAACAGCGCGATGTCGTTCACCGGCTTGGTCAGGAAATCGTCGGCCCCGGCCTCCAGCCCGCGGACGCGGTCGGCGATGTCCGACAGCGCCGTGACCATCACCACCGGAATGTGCATGGTGGCGGGATCGGAGCGGATCTTCTCGCACACCTCGAATCCGTCCATGCCCGGCATCATGACGTCGAGCAGAACGATGTCCGGCGATTCCTTCCGCACCATCTCAAGCGCGTCGGGTCCGTTGAAGGCTGTCAGAACATTGAAGTACTCGCGCGTCAGCTTCGCCGCGAGCAGCTTCACATTCGGCAGTACATCGTCGACGACAAGGACACGCGCGGACATCGGAAGGAAATTCCTGCAGAATTGCTACAGAGAAAACTAACTCAGCCGAGAAACTTTTTGACTGTTTCGAGGAACTTCACAACCGAAATGGGCTTTGCCACATAATCCTCGCAGCCGCCCTGACGGATTTTCTCTTCATCACCTTTCATGGCGAATGCGGTGACGGCCACGACCGGAATGCTCCTCAGTTCCGGATCGTCCTTGATCCAGCGGGTCACCTCCAGCCCGGAAACCTCCGGCAGCTGGATATCCATCAGGATCAGGTCGGGACGGTGCTGGCGGGCCAGCCGCATCGCATCCATGCCTTCGCGGGTCTGCAGCGTGCCATAGCCGTGCGCTTCGAGCAGGTCATGAAAGAGCTTCATGTTCAGCTCGTTGTCCTCGACGATGAGGACGGTCTTGGTCGGCCCACCACCGGTCGCCAATGGACCGCACGGCTCCGCTGACATGCATCCTCCCTGGGTGTGACCCCCGCGTTCACGCCGTCCCTTGCCGGATCGCGCACCGCAGTTGCGGGATCGAAGATCCGGTATAACCCCTTTCTGATTAGGTCGCGACGGTTAAATAGTCGTTACCGGTGCGCTGGATGACAGCCCTGATGACCGCCGACCGTCCTGCATTCAAACGAAAAACCGCCCGCGGCGGACGCAGGCGGCGATCGGTTATCGGCAACGGCAATATACCGGGATGGAGCCGGGCGGCGGCTCAGGCCGCCCGCTTCACCTTGCGCTTGGCATCACGGCGGCGGGCACCCTTGGCGCCGTACATCATGGCGTCGGCTCGGCGCATCACCTCGTCCTCGCTGTCGTCGGCGCCATAGGGCTGGGTGCCGACGGAGAAACGGACCGGCAGCGACTGCCCACCCCATTCCACATGGGTGGCGTCGGCGATGGCGGCGAGCTGGCGGGCGCGGGTCAGGCCGCTGGCGGTGTCGGTGTTGGTCAACAGCACGGCGAACTCGTCACCACCCAGCCGGGCGACCACGTCCTCCTGTCGGACATTGCCGACGATCATCCGCGCCACCTGCCGCAGATAGGCGTCACCGGCAACATGGCCATGGGTGTCGTTGATCGCCTTGAAGCCGTCCAGGTCGATCATGACCAGAAGGCCGCCGGCGGACCCGTTGCGGCGGGCCGAGGCCAGCTCGCGCCGGAAGTGGCTGTAGAAGCCGCGCCGGTTCAACAGGCCGGTCAGCTCGTCCGTCATCGTCAGGCTTTCCAGGTAAGCGATGCGCTCATGCAGCTCGGCGATCGTCTCCTTGGCTTCGGCGAGCAGCGCGATCGTCTCGTCCAGCGTCTGGCGCTCGGTCCCCCGCAGAAGCCCGACACGCGAGGCCAACGCGACCGGCGACCATCCGGCCGGCACGTCGAAACGGTCGGAGGTGTGGTGCTTCAGGTCCAGGGCGGCGACGATGGCGTTCATGGGGTCGGCTCCTCTGATGAAGGTCGGAACACTTCGCCCTTACCTAAGCAACCACTGTGCCAACCCGCCGCACCCCGCAGATACCAAGCATTTTATGCATTTCCGGCGGATTGCGCCGCCGGATCGTCGGGACGGGATGGAGCCTCTTTCCTAGTGGACCGGCATCTTCTGCCCACCCCATCCGTTCGGGGCAGGAAATCCCTGCCGGTGAGGGGCTGGCCCGGCAAAAGGCTCCGCCCCCATCACACCACGCGATCCGGCGCCTCCCGCCCGGCCATCACCGCGTCGATGTTGTCCAGCGCCTTGAATCCCATGGCATTCCGCGTCTCAACCGTCGCGCTGCCCAGATGCGGCAGCAGGAAGGCGTTGGGCAGGTCGCGATAGCCGGGATGCAGGTTCGGCTCGTTCTCGAACACGTCGAGCCCGGCGGACGCCAGCCATCCGGCCTTCAACGCATCGATCACCGCATCGTCGTCCACGACGCTGCCGCGCGCGGTGTTGATCAGGATGGCCCCCGGCGGCAGCAGCTCGATCCGTTCGGCGTTCAGCCAATGCCGGGTTTCCGCCGTGGCGGGGAAGTGAAGCGACAGGACATCGCAGACCGGCAGCATCGCCTCCGGATCCGCGTGATAGATGGCGCCCAGTTCCAACTCTGGAGCCAGCCGGCGGCGGTTGCTGTAATGGATGGTCATGCCAAAGGCGCGGGCGCGCGCCGCCACCGCCTGTCCGATGCGGCCCATGCCGACGATGCCCAACCGCTTGCCGCCGACATGGGTGCCCATCAACTGGGTCGGCGTCCAGCCGGTCCAGGCATTGGCGCGGATCATCCGCTCGCCCTCCGAGGCGCGCCGCGCGGCCCCCAGCAGCAGAAGCAGCGCGATGTCGGCGGTGGCGTCGGTCAGCACGTCGGGCGTGTTTGTGACGGTCAGGCCGCGGGCGCGGGCCGCCTCCAGGTCGATATGGTCGGTGCCGACGGAGAAGGTCGCCAGCACCCGCACCCGCTCCGGCAGAGCCGCGATGGCGCCGGCGTCCAGCCGGTCGCCGGCACAGCACAGCACGGCGTCGGCCCCGGCCTCCGCGGCACGGGCGGCGATCTCCGCCCCGCTGAAGGCACGGTCCTCGGGATTGAGCAGCGCGCGGTAGTCGCGCGACGCCCGTGCCTCCACCGCATCGGGAAGACGGCGGGTCAGCAGCAGCACCGGGCGGGATGCCTGACCGGAGGCAGGGCTGGAGGCGGGACTGTCCGACTGCGCCGCGAACGGCAACTCGGCAGGGCTTGTCATTCCGGCGGTTCCCTTCCATTGATAGGACATTCGGGTGGCGGGCCTTTCGGACCGCGGCAAAAACACCCATACTTCACCAAGAGCCGTCAATCACCTGTGGATCCCGTCTTGCTCGACCGTATTTCCGCCTTTCCGGCAACCGTCGGCGCGGTCCTCGCGGCCGCCGTTTCCACCGGTGCGCTCTTCGCGGCCTCCCCTACACTGGCTCAGCCGGCCGCGACCTCCATGGCGGCGGTGGCGGCAAGGATCCAGCCGCACCGCGCGATCTACACCATGTCGCTGGCCTCGGCGCGCAACGGATCGAAGGTCAGCGATGTCCGTGGCCGCATGATGTTCGAATGGGCCGACGCCTGCGACGGCTGGACGACGGAGCAGCGCTTCCAGCTGCGCTTCGTCTACAGCGAAGGCGACGACATGGCGATGAACACCAACTACACGACCTGGGAGTCCAAGGACGGCCTGCGCTACCGCTTCAACGTCCGCAAGCTGGTGAATGGCGAGGTGGACGAAGAGGTGCGCGGCGAGGCGAACCTGAACCGCGACGGCGCCGGCACCGCCCAGTTCACCAAGCCCGAACCGCAGGAGATGGAACTGCCGGCCGGCACCATGTTCCCGACCGCCCACACGCTGGCGATCCTGGACCATGCCGAACGGAAGGATCCCTTCTTCACCCGCACCATCTTCGACGGGTCCGACGCGGAGGGACCGACCGAGGTGTCCACCGTCGTCGGCAAGCCCGGCGCGCCGACGGACGCCGGCAAGGACCCGCTGCTGAAGGTGGGCAAGGCTTGGCCGATCCGCATGGCCTTCTTCCCAACCCAGAGCGATTCGGCCCAGCCGGAATATGAAATGAGCCTGCATCTGCTGGAAAACGGCATCGCCGAGTCCATGCAGATCGATTACGGCGATTTCACCGTCAACGCGGTGCTGGACAAGATCGAGGCGCTGCCGAAGTCGGGATGTTGACGGCGGGGCAACGGCCCCGTGACAATTCACATCGGGTTTGCCGATCCGGGGGACTTGCGACGGTTTCCCTGTTGATCGCGACTCGCCGCTGCGCTTAACTGTGGGTTGAGGTTTTGCGCAACAGGCCGGAATTTGTCCAAGGGCAACCGGCCGTCCGAGGGTTTATCCGTCATGAGCAAGAAGCATGTCCAGATCGGGCAGGTTTTCCAACCGGTCGGCAGCGCCGGCGGACGCGGTTGGCGGGTGACGGCAACGGTCAGCCTGCTGGGCATCCCGCACGCCCGCGTCGTCAGCACCGAAGACGAGGGCGTGTCGAAGACCCTGAGCTGCTCGGTCCTCGCCGACACCAGCCACTACCGCCTGATCGCCTCGGCGCCGGCCGATGGGATGGCTGCCTGACGGCTTTCGCTGGTGGTTCTAATTTCTAACACTACTCGGCCCCCTCCCTAACCCTCCCCCGCTTCGCGGGAGAGGGGACTGCCGCCGCCCTGCAAGCTCCCCCTCTACCGCGAAGCGGGGGAGGGAGGGACCCGCGCGCCAGCGTGGGAGGGAGGGGGCAAATGCATCGCTCCCTATTCTTCCCCCCGCCGTTCGCGCAACCGCGCCCAATAGTCCAGCCGCTTGCGCAGGTCGCGTTCGAACCCCCGCTCCACCGGCTGGTAAAACTCGCGCCGCGCCATCCCCTCGGGGAAGTAGTTCTGGCCGGAGAAGCCCTCCGCCGTATCGTGGTCGTACTCGTATCCCTTGCCGTAGCCGATGCTCTTCATCAGCTTGGTCGGTGCGTTCAGGATATGCTTGGGCGGCATCAGCGACCCCGTCTCCTTCGCCGCCCGCACCGCAGATTTGTAGGCCGCGTAACCGGCGTTCGATTTCGGCGCCGTCCCCAGATAGATGACCAACTGCGCCAGGGCGAGTTCACCCTCCGGGCTGCCCAGCCGCTCGTAAGCCTCCCAAGCGGCGATCGCCTGGGTCAGGGCGTTGGGATCGGCCAGCCCGACATCCTCCACCGCGAATCGGGTCAGGCGCCGCGCGATGTAGCGCGGGTCCTCCCCGCCATCCAGCATGCGGCTGTACCAGTAGAGCGCCGCGTCGGTGTCCGACCCGCGCAGCGACTTGTGCAGGGCGCTGATGAGGTTGTAGTGCCCCTCCTGCGCCTTGTCGTAGAGCGGGGCGCGGCGCTGGATGGTGGCGGCGAGCGCATTGGTGTCCAGCACCGTCTCACCCGGCAGCGCGAACAGCTCCTCGCACAGGTTCAGGCAGAAGCGCCCGTCGCCGTCGGCCATCGCCTTCACCGCGGCGCGCGCGTCGGCGTCCAGCGGCAGCGGCCGTCCCATCTCCGCCTCCGCCCGCGACAGCAGCTTTTCCAGCGCCGCGTCGTCCAGGCGGTTCAGCACGAAGACCTGCGCCCGCGACAGCAAGGCGGCATTCAGTTCGAAGGACGGATTCTCGGTGGTGGCGCCGACCAGCGTGACGGTGCCGTCCTCGACGAAGGGCAGGAAGCCGTCCTGCTGGGAGCGGTTGAAGCGATGGATCTCGTCGATGAACAGCAGCGTGCCCTGCCCCGCCACCCGCCGGGCGCGGGCGGCGTCGAAGACCTTGCGCAGATCCGCGACGCCGGAGAAGACCGCCGACAGCGGTTCGAAATGCAGGTCGGTGCTGTGGGCCAGCAGGCGGGCGATGGTGGTCTTGCCGCAGCCGGGCGGCCCCCACAGGATCATGGAGGCCAGCCGCCGCGCCGCGACCATGCGGCCCAGCGGCCCGTCGGGCTTCAGCAGATGGTCCTGTCCGACCACCTCGTCCAGCGTGCGCGGACGCAGCCGGTCGGCGAGCGGGCGGGGAGCCGCCGCAGAGAACAGCCCGGCATCCCCGCCCGACTCGCCGCGTTTCGCCATGACGGGTGCCTCAGCGCGCCGCGCCGCAGCGCTGATAGCACTGCTTCAGCTGATAGCTGCAGTTGTCGGTCGGACTGAAGGGGGTCGAATCGGTGCGGTCGATGCCGCCCTGGTTGCGCGCGGCGACCGAATCCATGCAGACATTGTGGCTCCGCTCGCACTGGGCCTGACAGGAAGCGCCGGAACCGGTGCCGCCGTCGATCCGCAGCGACTGGTCGTCGGCACCGCCGCGCGGGGTGGAGGGGCCGGGGACCACGGTGACGGTGGGCGCCGGGCCGGAGGCGGCAGGGCGCGACGCCGGATGGTCGGCGCAGGCCGACAGGCCGAGCAGGGCCACGGCCACCAGCGGGGCGATGAGACGGACCGGACGGAACTTAGCCACGACGGCTCCTATTGTTCTTGTTGTGAGGACGGCCATCGGCATGACGGAATGCCACACCCCTCTGGACCATCCCCCGTTCGGCCCCCACTATGCCGATATCGGCTGTAAGAAGGGAATGACTGAAATGACTCCGAATTCGGACGGCAGACCGCCGCGCAACCGGTCCCTGCGACTGCTGCTGGCGCTGCTTGTCCTTGGCCTCGTGATGCTGGCCTCGCGCGCGCTGGCACTGCCCAATGTCGGCATGGCCGAGATGATCATTCCGCTGCTGGGCGGTTTGTTCGTGGCCGTTGCCATCGTCATGATCGTGCGCCGCGACCGTGCCGACCGCGACGCCCTGCCGCCGTCCCGCCGCAACCGGCAGGACCAGGGGATGCCGGACTGACCGGACCGGCGCGATCAGACGAACTTGAAGCTGAGCAGGCCGCCGACCACCACGACCAGCAGGACGGTGGCCACCAGCATCAGCCGCTTCTCGATGATGTGCTGAACCTGCGGCCCGTAGAAATGCAGCAGGATGGCGATCATGTAGAATCGGGAGAAGCGCGCGACGATCGAACAGAGGATGAAGACCGTAAGGTCCAGATGGGCGAATCCGGCGGTGATCGTCAGCAGCTTGTAGGGGATCGGCGTCACCCCCTTCAGGATCAGGAACCAGGGGCCGAATTCGGTGAACATCTCCTGGAAATGATGGAACGACTCCTGCGCATTGTAGAAGTCGATGATCATCCGCCCGACGCTCTCGAACAGATAGAAGCCCAGCGCATAGCCCAGCAGGCCGCCCAGAAGCGACGCGAAGGCGCAGATGTTGGTGTAGAACCAGAGTCGCTTCGGCGTCTCCAGGCACATCGGCACCAGCATCACGTCCGGCGGCAGCGGGAAGAAGGAGCTTTCGGCGAAGGAGATCGCCGACATCCACCAGACGGCATCGTCGCGGGCGGACAGGCGCTGGAGGCGCGTGTAAAGGGAACGCAACATTCGACCGGCCACATAAGAGAAAACCCTTCCTCCGGGGGGTGTCCCCGAAGGAAGGGTCTAACATATCACCGATATCGGCGGTTCCGTCCTGCACGACACGGGGCCCTGAGGCCCGATGCCGCACGGGGCGGATGACCGGCGCGATGTCCGGTCATGTTACTCGGCGGTCTCGGCTTCGGCATCGACGGCATCCTGCGTCGGGCCCGAATCCTGACCCTTGGCGGCGACGTCGCGGTCGACCAGCTCGAACACCGCCATGTCGGCGGCGTCGCCATAGCGGAAGCCGGCCTTCAGGACGCGGCTGTAGCCACCCTGGCGGTCCTTGTAGCGGTCGGCCAGGACGGTGAACAGCTTGGTCACCGTGTCGTTGTCGCGCAGCTGGGCGAAAGCCAGACGACGGTTGGCCAGGCCACCCTTCTTGCCGAGCGTAATCAGCTTCTCGACGATCGGACGCAGGTCCTTCGCCTTCGGCAGGGTGGTGGTGATCTGCTCGTGCTTGATCACCGCGTTCGCCATGTTCGAGAACATGGCCTTGCGGTGGCTGCTGGTCTTGCTGAACTTACGTCCCGAAACGCCGTGACGCATGGCGGTCCTCCTTCATGGCATGGCCCCCCTCGGGGAGCCGATCGTGAACCCCGCCGCCCAGTCGAGAGCTGGTACGGCAACGGGGACGGGCCGTTACGGCCCTGGGAAATGCGCCCTTCCCGCCTGACGACGGAAAGGGCGCGGGAAACAGCGAGATGCTTAGTACGGCTCTTCCAGACGCTTGGCCAGCTCTTCGATGTTCTCCGGCGGCCAGTTCGGGATTTCCATACCCAGGTGCAGCCCCATCTGGGACAGCACTTCCTTGATCTCGTTCAGCGACTTGCGGCCGAAGTTCGGGGTGCGGAGCATTTCCGCTTCCGTCTTCTGCACCAGATCGCCGATGTAGACGATGTTGTCGTTCTTGAGGCAGTTGGCCGAACGGACCGACAGCTCCAGCTCGTCCACCTTGCGGAGCAGGTTCTTGTTGAACGGAACCTCCTCGTGCTTCTCCTCGGAGACGGCGTGCGTCGGCTCCTCGAAGTTGATGAACAGCTGCAGCTGGTCCTGCAGGATGCGGGCGGCCAGAGCCACCGCGTCGTCCGGCTTGACCGAACCGTTGGTCTCCACCGTCATCGACAGGCGGTCATAGTCGGTGACCTGCCCGACGCGGGCATTGTCGACCTTGTAGGACACCTTGCGGACCGGAGAGAACAGGGCGTCGATCGGAATGAGCCCGATGGGCGCGTCTTCCGGACGGTTCTGGCTGGCCGGGACATAGCCCTTGCCGGTCTCGACCGTCAGTTCCATGTTCAGCCGCGCGCCATTGTCCAGCGTGCAGATGACCAGTTCCGGGTCCATGACCTGAATGTCGGGACCGGTCTCGATCATGCCGGCCTTGACCTCGCCCGGGCCTTCGGCGCGCAGGCGCATGCGCTTCGGGCCGTCGCCGCCCATGCGCAGACCCATCGTCTTGATGTTCAGGACGATGTCGGTCACGTCCTCGCGGACGCCGGGGATGGACGAGAACTCGTGCAGCACACCGTCGATGTGGATCGAGGTGACGGCGGCACCCTGCAGCGAGGAGAGCAGGATGCGGCGCAGGGCGTTGCCCAGGGTCAGACCGAAGCCGCGTTCCAGCGGTTCGGCGACCACCGTCGCGAAACGGTCGGCGTCGTCACCGGGCTGGATGTCCAGCTTGCTCGGCTTAATCAGTTCCTGCCAGTTCTTCTGAAGCACGGATCGACCTCAAGATGCCATCGGGTGAACACGAACCCGCGGGGCCCGAACCATTCCCATGCTGAGGGGGCCGCGATGGCTGCGGCCCCCTGTCCCGGAATGGCTGGTCCCCGCGGGTGCGGAAACAATGCTAAATCAGACGCGACGCTTCTTCGGCGGGCGAACGCCGTTGTGCGGGATCGGCGTGACGTCGCGGATCGACGTGATCTGGAAGCCGATCGACTGCAGGGCGCGCAGGGCGGACTCACGCCCCGAACCCGGACCCTTCACTTCGACTTCCAGGGTCTTCATGCCGTGTTCCTGGGCCTTGCGGCCGGCGTCCTCGGCAGCGACCTGGGCGGCGTAGGGCGTCGACTTGCGCGAACCCTTGAAGCCCATGGTGCCCGACGACGACCAAGCAATGGTGTTGCCCTGCGCGTCGGTGATGGTGATCATCGTGTTGTTGAACGAGGCGTTCACGTGAGCGACGCCGGCGGTGATGTTCTTGCGCTCGCGGCGACGCAGGCGCTGAGAAGCAGCGGAGGGCTTTGCCATTTTGCGTTCGTCCTCTTACTTCTTCTTGCCGGCGATCGGCTTGGCCGGACCCTTGCGGGTGCGGGCGTTCGTGTGGGTGCGCTGGCCGCGGACCGGCAGGCCCTTGCGGTGACGCAGGCCGCGGTAGCAGCCCAGGTCCATCAGACGCTTGATGTTCATGGCGACTTCACGACGAAGATCGCCCTCGACGCGGTAGTCGGCGTCGATGGTCTCGCGGATCTTCAGGACTTCGTCGTCCGTCAGCTCATTCACGCGACGCTCGGCCGGGATTTCCAGCTTCGCGCAGATTTCCTTGGCCTTGAAGGGGCCGATGCCATGGATGTAGGTCAACCCGATCTCCACGCGCTTCTGCGCGGGGATGTTGACGCCAGCGATACGCGCCACGCTGCTCTCCTCGATCTCGATATCTCAACGGCAGCCCGTCGGGCCGCCTACACACCGAGCAAATCCCGCCAGCACCACGCCGGAACCGGGAACGCACAATGTTACCCGCCGCCCTTGCGGGGTGGCGAGAGGGTGCGACTATAGAAAAACCGCAGAGCTTGTCAAGGTGAAATGCCGGCCGCTATTCGGCCGGAACCGGTTGCCTGACCGGCGCCGCGCCGGTGGCGCCTTGCGCGAGGTCGGAACCAGAGTGATCGTCCGTCACATCCTCGACCGGCACCGGCCGCAGCGGCATCCGGCCGGCATTCAGCAAGGCACGGTCGCGCATGACCTGCGGCAGGTCAAGGCTGAGCTTCAGTTCGATGTTGCGCCAGATCTGGCGCAGGCGCTGGACATGCAGATCCTCGCCGATCGCCTGCACCACCGAGTCGAGATTTTCCAGCGCGATGCCGCGGTCGGCCAGCAGCACCGTTCCCTTGCCGTCGGTCTTCGGGCAGTTCAGCGCCTGCACCAGCCGCGGCCGCGACTCCGGCCGGCTCATGAAGCGCTCGATGTCGAATATCGTGCGGACATTGATGACCCGCAGAGCCTCGATCTGGTCGAGGTCCAGCGCCAGGATCAGTTGCGCCTGCGCCACCCAATCCATCGTCTCGTAGATGCCGTAAGGCGTCTCGACGAACAGCAGGATCGGGTTTGCCGTGGCCAGATTCTGCACGTCCTCGATCTCGAACTCGGCCAGCCGGAACTTGATGGCCGCGTCGATGCCGAGAATCATGTCGATCGGATATTCGCGGATGAAGCCCTGGGCTCGCGGATCGATCCGCCGGACCTGCAACTGAGGCACCCGGCTCAGCAGAGTCTGCAGGCCGAGTTTGGGGAAGAAGCCGGTCAGGAAAGCCACCAGCAATTCCGGCACGCCGTCACCGACCGCCCCCTCCGGCACGATCTTCGCCATGTCCATATAGGCGTGATGCAGGGTTACCGCGGTGATGCAGGCCAGGATGATGTGGCCGGTCACCCGCAGGAAAGAGATCGGCGACAGATCGTAATTGGAGATGCGGCGGATCAGGTAGTCGATCGACCAGACATAGGCACCGAAGAAGGCGAAGGACAGCACCGCCACGGTTTGGAGCTGGTAATGCACCAGATCCATCGGCGTGACCCCGTCGACTCCGTACAGGGTCATACCGCTGAACAGCGGCTGGAAATGGTCCAGCCGGTCCTTGCTCAGCAGCATGCCGCTGGAGGTCAGGAAGCCGCTGAAGGACACCATGATGAAGACCACGACCGGAAAAAAATAGGCGCGCCATTCAGATGGCTGGGTGTTGTCCGGCCCCTGCGGCAACGCGCGATATTTGTAGGCGGCGAATTCGAAGGAGGGAATCAGTTGGTCGTGTTCCTGCCCTTCGATGCGGAAGACCGACTCGAGGTCCGCGATGATCTTCTGCCGCACATTCTTGATGTTGCTGCGGCCGATGAAGATCGTCAGCGGCAGAATGAAGGACAGGCAGAGCAGGCCGAGCGCGCTCAGCACACGCAATTCGCCGACCACATGAACCACTTCGTCGAACATCACGCCCCCGGTCGCCCCCGTCGATCGCGCCGACACGCCACTTTCAAAGCGTGCAGCCATGGCCTGGCAACCGCTCGGCGGTCGTGCCGCCGAAGGTTATACTCCTATTGATAGTTTTTCGGTGAAAATCTACGCGTGACCATCGGAGGCGCAGGTCCGTCCGCCTACAGGTCGGTTCCGGCAATCCGATGACGGATAGCCTCGGCCTGGACGCGGACGCGGCTGAGATGCGGGTTGATTTTCAGCGCCGCATCGAACGCCCGCAGCGCCGGCTTTTCATCGCCCAGCGCCAGATAAACGAGGCCCAACTCCACCAGCGCCCCGAAGTGACGGGGTTCGAGCGACAGGGCATGGCGCAGGTCCAGCATGGCGGCGCGATAGTCGCCCAGCATGTAGTGGGCGGCGGCACGCTTGTTCCATCCTTCGGCATAGGACGGGTCGCGGGCGACCACCGCGTCGAAGGCGTGCAGCGCCGACTCGTAGTCGTCGCTGTTCAGGCTGAACACCCCGGCGCGCATGTCGCGCACCATCACCGGATCGGGATGCTCCAGCCAGAAGTCCCAGATATGCTCCTCCACCGATTCGGCATAGGCGGCGTCGGTGGTGCTGTGCAAAGCCTGGAAAAGACTGTCGAGACGCATGTTCCCCTGCCCCGCGCCAGCCGGCACCCCGAGGGTCAGCAGCAAAAGCACTGTCAAGGAAAAGAAGCGTCGAATCATCATGCTCCAAATTTGGGCACGGATTCGACGAGCTGCCAACTATTTTTTGGTTGCAAAACGCTAAAGAATTGGTCAGAGGCGCTGCCCTTGGGCGTTAGAGCCGCCGACCTATGCCCCCTATACCGTTGGTGCAGGCGAAGGAGGAGGCGTAAACGGCGAACGGCCGGCGGATCGCTCCGCCGGCCGTCTGCTTTACCGGATGTCTCCTGATTGCCGGTCGGGCGATCAGGCGGCCTTGTTGCGGCCGGCCACGATCTCGTCGGTGACGTTGCGCGGCACCGGCTCGTAGTGGCTGAACTCCATCGAGTAGGACGCACGGCCCGAGGTCATGCCGCGCAGCTGGCCGATGTAGCCGAACATTTCGTTCAGCGGGACATTGGCCTCGACGGCGATGTTCGAACCACGCTCCAGCTGGCCCAGGACGGTGCCGCGACGACGGTTCACGTCGCCGATGACGTCGCCCAGGTAATCCTCCGGCGTGACGATCTCGACCTTCATCACCGGCTCCAGCAGGATCGGACCGGCCTTCGGCAGAGCCTCACGGAAGCAGGCCTTGGCGGCGATTTCGAACGTCAGGGCGTTCGAGTCGACGTCGTGGTACTTGCCGTCCACCAGGCGGGCGCTGAAGTCGACCGTCGGATAGCCGGCGAGGACGCCGTCTTCCTTCTGCATCTCCAGACCCTTGCCGACCGACGGGACATATTCGCGCGGAACCGAACCGCCGACCGTCTCGTCCTTGAAGGTGAAGCCGGCGCCACGCTCCAGCGGCTCGAAGATGATCTTCACTTCGGCGAACTGGCCCGAACCACCGGTCTGCTTCTTGTGGGTATAGGTGTATTCGACCGGCTTGGTGATCGTCTCGCGGTAGGCGACCTGGGGCTTGCCCATGTTGCCTTCCACGCCGAACTCCGTGCGCATGCGGTCCAGCGTCACTTCCAGGTGCAGCTCGCCCATGCCGCGCAGGATGGTCTGGCCGGTTTCACGGTCGGTCTCCAGACGGAGCGACGGATCGGCGCGGACCATCTTGCCGAGCGCGATCGAGAACTTCTCCTGCTCGCCCTTGGTCTTCGGCTCGACCGAGACGCTGATGACGGGGTCGGGGAAGCGCATGCGCTCCAGGATGACCGGGTGGGCGGCGTCGCAGAGCGTGTCACCGGTCTCGGTCTCCTGCAGGGAGACGAGCGCGATGATGTCGCCGGCGCGGGCTTCCTCGATCGGGTTGGCGTCCTTCGCGTACATCTCGACCATGCGGCCGATCTTCTCGCGCTTGCCGCGGGTCGAGTTCAGGATCGACATGCCCTTGGTCAGCACGCCCGAATAGACGCGGACGAAGGTCATCGAGCCGTAGGTGTCGTTCAGCACCTTGAAGGCCAGCGCCGAGAAGGGCGCGTCGTCGGAGCTGAGACGCTCGCCGTTCGGGTTGCCGTCCTCGTCCACCGTCTTGATCGCCTCGACGTCGGTCGGGGCCGGCAGCAGATCGACGACCGCATCCAGAACCTGCTGGACGCCCTTGTTCTTGTAGGACGAGCCGCAGAGCACCGGGGTGAAGGCGCTCTTGATGGTGCCCTTGCGCAGGCAGGCGCGCAGAACGTCCGGCGACGGCTCCTCACCCGACTCCAGGTAGGCTTCCATCGCGGCGTCGTCCTGCTCCAGAGCGGTGTCGACCAGCTCGGAGCGCAGCGACGGGATCAGCGCGATGTTGTCGAGGTCTTCCTTGACGGTCAGGTTCAGCTTCTCGGCGAGATCGTCGGTGACCTCCCAGACTTCCCACTTGGCGTCCTTGTCGTCCGAGAACCAGACATAGGCCTTCATCTCGACGAGGTCGACCATGCCGCGGAAGTTGTCTTCCGAGCCCAGCGGAACCTGGATGCAGACCGGACGGGCATTCAGACGCTGACGGATCATGCTGACGCAGCGCTGGAAGTTGGCGCCGGAGCGGTCCATCTTGTTGACGTAGCAGATACGCGGAACGTTGTAGTTGTCCGCCAGACGCCAGTTGGTCTCCGACTGCGGCTCCACGCCGGCGACGCCGTCGAACACCACGACCGCGCCGTCGAGCACACGCAGCGAGCGGTTCACCTCGATGGTGAAATCGACGTGGCCGGGGGTGTCGATGACGTTGATCTTCTTGTCGCGCCAGAAGGCCGAGACCGCGGCGGACTGAATGGTGATGCCGCGCTTCTGCTCCTGCTCCATGTAGTCGGTCGTGGTCGACGTCTTCAGATCCTTCGTCTCGTGGACGTCGATGATCGTGTGCTTGCGACCGGTGTAGTACAGAATACGCTCGGTGGTCGTCGTCTTGCCCGCGTCGACGTGGGCGATGATGCCGATGTTCCGAATGTCAGACAGTGGCGTTTGGCGCGGCATGTTGCGGTTCCATTGCAGTAACGCGACAACCGAAGCGCGACCGTCAGGGTCGTCCGCTTCGGCGGCAGAGGTTGGTCGGGGTTTTACGGGCGATCTGTTAAGGCGTCATTAACATTCCGTAAACCGACAAGCAATTTGTCGGAATATTGAAGCGCGCGGCCCTCACAGCGTTCGGGCCACGCCGGCACACCCCAACCGAGGCTGCCGGGTCGCCCCGTTTCCGCCGCCTTATTTAGCAGCGGTGACCTGAATTTCAACGAGATACTCAGGAGCGGCCAGCTTGGCTTCCACCGTGGCGCGGGCCGGCGAATTGGCCGGATCGACCCAGGCCTCCCACGCCTTGTTCATCGCGCCGAAGCTGGCGATGTCCACCAGATAGATCGTGGCCGACAGCAGCTTGCTCTTGTCGCTGCCCGCTTCCGCCAGCAAGGCGTCGATCTGGGCCAGGATCTGGGCGGTCTGACGCTCGACGTCGGGCGTCGGCTCGTCGGCGACCTGACCGGCGAGATAGACCGTGTCCTTGTGGACAACCATCTGGCTCATGCGCGGTCCGGTGTGGAAGCGCTGGATCGACATTGCGGAAAGACTCCGGGTTCCGGGGGGCTCGAAAAAGACGGGGGTACGTCTATGCCATTCGGGGCCGCGCGCGAAGCGAAAAATGCGTCTCATGCGCTCAGGGCTGACCCGCAGCGGTATCCTTCGCCAAAAGTGCGGCGAAACGCGCGGACGGAACCGCAAAATTGCGCACGGCCGGGCCGGGGCCGGCGGCGACACCGACTCCGGCAACCGACCAGCCCTCGCCATTCCACCTCCGCACCAGCAGCGGCCCGCCGCTGGTCCCGCGCGTGGCGTCGCAATCGTGCACCAGCAGACCGGCGCTTTCACCCAACAGATGACAGTCGCGGTCGGCCATCAGGATTTGCGCCCGGTCCTGGCTGTAGCCGCCGAGCATCACCGGCGTTCCCGACGGCAGGTGTCCGGCGCCGAGGGGCAGCGGAGGCACCGACGCCGGGGCGGGCTCCGACAGGGTCAGCACCGCCCAGTCGGCGGCGACCATCGGAGTCGCGGACGCGGGATCGTAGACCGGGTCGGTCGCAACCCGCGCGACCGTGACGTGGCGGGTGAACTCCCCCCGGTCATAGCCGAACAGGACATGCAGGGAGGACGCCTGCAGGAAGCGCCGTGTGCGCGGATTGAACAGGCAGTGGCCGGCGGTCACCACCGTGCGCAGGCCGACCAGCGCCCCGGTGCAGCGGCCCGCCAGATTGGTCTGAACCCGGACGATGCTGCGCCAGGGATCCGCGGTCGCATCCACCGGCGCCCGCCGGTCGCCGGGCCCGACGCCTGGGAGCAGCGGCCGTTCGGCATGGACTTCACGCGCACCGGCAAGGGCCGCCAGCGCGACAATGGCTGCGACCATAAAGCCAAGGCCAAGGCCGCTCAGGGTCCATGCATGTTCTTGCTCCGTTTCCTTCAATCCCGTATCCTCCGCAGCATGGCGACGCTGATCATCACCGAAAAATCCAGCCAGGCGAAGGACCTGCGCGCGGCCCTGGGCGACCGCCACGGCCGCATCCTGCCGGCCGAAGGCCATCTGTTGCGGCTTGCCGAGCCGGACGAGGTCGATCCCGCCTGGAAGCGCTGGTCGCCGACCCTGCTGAAGCCGGACGGGCTCTATCCCACCCGCCCCGACCAGGGCGGCAACAAGGCTGCGAAACTGCAGGCGATCACCGCCGCCCTTCGCGCCTGCGACGAGGTGATCCTCGCCACCGACTGCGACCGCGAGGGCCAGCTGATCGGCCAGGAGATCCTGGAGCATGTCGGCTATCGCGGCAAGGTGCGGCGCGCGCTTTTCACGGCGCAGGACCCGAAGACCCTGCGCGACGCCTTCGCCCAGTTGAAGCCCAACGACAGCATGCGCCCGCTCTATGAGGCGGCGGTGGCGCGCCAGCAGGCCGACCAGATCTACAACCTTTCACTGACCCGCACCGCGACCAAGACCCTGCTGGCCCCCGGCACCCGCGGCGTCATCGGCATCGGCCGGGTGAAGACCCCGACTCTCGCCATCGTCTGCCTGCGCGAGCTGGAAATCCGCAACTTCAAGCCCGAGGATTATTTCGAGGTCGTGGCGACCGCCACCGTGGCGGAGGGCAGCTTCCTGATGCGCCACGCCCCGGCGCCGAAGGACCGCATCAAGGACCGCGCGAACGCCGAGGCCATCGCCCGCGCCGCCGACAGCCACCGCGGCCCGCTGACCGTCACGGTCGAGGAGAAACGGCAGGCGCCGCCGAAGCTGTATGACCTGCCCTCGCTGCAGAAGACCTGCGGCCAGCGCTGGGGCTGGACCGCCGACCGCACGCTGGCGGTGGCGCAGGAGCTGTATGACGGCGAAGGCAAGAAGCTCATCACCTATCCGCGCGCCGAGGCGCGCTACCTCTCGGAGAACCAGATCGCCGATGCGCCGGCCATCGTCGGCGCGCTGACCCGGCTGCGCGGCTTCGCCCATCTGGATATTTCCCGGCCGGTGATCCGCAAGGGCAAGTCCGGCCATTTTTGCGACAAGGCGCTGGAAGGCGTGTCGCACCATGCGGTGATTCCCAACGTCAATGTGCTGGACGATCTGGAGTCGCGGCTGGTCCGGCTGACCGACGACGAGAAGCGGCTGTTCGCGCTGATCTGCCGCTCATATCTCGCCGCGGTGATGCCGGATTACCAATATCGCCAGACCAGCGTGACCATGCCGGTTCCGGTGCCGACGCCCGAGGGGGCCAAGCCGGTCGCCTTCCGCGCCGTCGGCCGCATTCCGCTGAAGCTGGGCTGGAAAGCCGCCTTCGGCTCCGCCGAATCCGATGGCAAGCCGGAGGAGGAGGCCGAGCAGACCCTGCCGCCGCTGACCGACGGCGAGCAAGCGACCCTGAGCGATCCCAAGGTGGAGGCCAAGCGCACCCAGGCACCGCCGCGCTACAACGAAGGCACGCTGGTCGACGCCATGCAGAACGCCTGGCGGTTCGTCGAGGATCCGGCGCTGCGCGACCGGCTGAAGGAGGCCAAGGGAATCGGCACCCCCGCCACCCGCGCCGAGGTGATCAAGGGGCTGCGCAAGCAGAACCTGCTGGGGGCCGACGGCAAATGGCTGGTGCCGACCCCGGCCGGCCTGCATCTGTTCGAAACCCTGCGCGCCGCCGCCCCGACCCTGGTCGATCCCGGCACCACCGCGCTGTGGGAGATGAAGCTGGACGAGGTGGTGACCGGCCGCGCCGATTTCCGCCACGTCATCGACGCCATCGCCAGCGAGGCCGACCGACTGATCGGCGCATTGGTCGGACAGCGTGGAGCCGCGCTGGATCTCGGCCTGCCCGCGGCCAAGGTCCGATTCACCCGCCGCGGCGCGACCGGACGAAGCACGGCGGCGCGGGGCGGCGGCGCTGTATCGGGCGATGTGGCGAAGCCTGCAAGACGGCGACTCCGCAAGGTGGCGGCACCCGCCGACGGGGACGCGACGACACCGAAATCACGACGCACCCGCAAGACCAGGGGAGCCGGCAGCGCGCCGCCCGCTGCCGCAGTGCCCGAAAGCACGCCGGCGGAGGCCTCGCCCATTCCGGAGCCGCGACGCCGCCGCGAACCGACCGAGCGCATGGTCGCCTTTGCCCGCAGCCTGGCGGAACGCAAGGGAATCGCCCTGCCCGACCCATGCCTGCGTGATTTTGACCAGTGCCGCAGCTTTCTGGATCAGCACGCCCGCTGAGCGCCGATCGACAGCCGCGCTCACGATTGCCGATATTGTTACAGGGCGCGCCACTTTGGCGAAAAGGATCGCTGGACTCCACCCGCTCTGCCGGTAATTCTCATGGAATACGCAATTATTGCTGAGCGCTTTCCATGAGATTTTCCGGTCGGACCTCGCGCACCGTCACCGCCGCAGCGCTGACCCTGGCCGCGGCAACTCCTGCGCTGGCCCAGAGCCTGCCGAACTACGGCGGCGCCAGCGTAACCCAATGCATTCCCTTCGCAAATTTCCAGCCCGTGTCCTTCACCGACCCGCCGAAGCTGAATTTCAGCATCGCCGGCGACAGCACGATCCACACGGTGACCATGGACACCGGATCGGTCGGCGTGGCCATGTCCGCTGCGAATATTCCCAATTACGAGACGCTGAAATCCGCTCCGGGCGCCAAGCCGGGAACGCAGTTCCTGTCGAGCAGCAAGGTGCTGTGGGTCGGCACCTGGGTGCCGATGACGGTCACCCTGTATGACCGCGCCAACCAGCCGGTGGCGACATCGGAGGTCTTCATCCTGGGCGTGGAAAAATCCGGACGCTGTGACAGCTACCAGACCGACCAGCAGATCTGCCCCGGACTGCCGGCCCCGGAAAAGCCGGTGCTGTATATGGGCGTCGGCTTCGGTCAGGAGGCGGATTTCCAGCCTCAGGGCACGCCGGACAAGAATGTCCTGCTGAACCTGCGCAGCGTGAACGGCCAGCCCATCGCCGACGGCACGCTGAACACGGGCTACATCATCGGCCGCCAGGGCATCCAGGTCGGCCTGACCGCCGCCAACACCGCCGGCTTCCGCTTCGCCAAGTTGGAACCCTACGCGCAATATCCCGGCGACTGGATGATGCCGCGCGGATGCATCACGGTGAATCCGGATCAGAACCGCGACGCCAGCGGTCCGATCTGCACGCCGGCGAACATCCTGGTCGATACCGGCATTCCGCAGAGCTACATGACGCTGCCGACCGCGATCCAGTTCGCCAAGGTGGAGCAGACGGACCTGAGCGAGCCGACGAAGAAGGTGGGTGTGCTGGCGCCCAACACCTCGGTAGCCGTCCGGATTCCGAACGCCGCCGACCCGATCGCCACCGACGCCTTCATCGTCGGCGCCGGCGCACCGAACGAACCGGCGCAGGTGATCCCCTCCAGCACCGACACACGCGCGCCCTTCATCAACACCGGCCGCCATTTCCTGCGGCAGTACCAGTTCCTGTACGACGCGAAGCAGGGCTATGTCGGCATGAAGGACCAGCCGAACCCCTGCGGCGAGCAGTGACCGGCGAGGGGGGCGCCATCGGGTGCTCCCCAGTGCGCGTTCATGGGCATGCGGGCATGAAAAAAGCCCCGGAACGGGGCTCGGCAGAGGCGGGAATGGTGGGCGATGAGGGGATCGAACCCCCGACATTCTCGGTGTAAACGAGACGCTCTACCGCTGAGCTAATCGCCCGAACCTGAAAAAATCATGCACTGAAATGCAAGCCGGCCGGGTGGTTGCCCGGCCGGCCGCACTATGCCCTGAACGGGCCGAAAACTTCAAGCTCGCTAAACCTCACGCTCAGTTCAGAGCGTCCTTGAGGGTCTTGCCGGCCTTGAACTTCGGCTGCTTGGACGCCGGGATGTCGATCTTCTCGCCGGTGCGCGGGTTGCGGCCCTCGGTCGCGGGGCGCTCAGCCACCGCGAAGGTGCCGAAGCCGACCAGACGGACCTCATCGCCGTTCTTCAAGGACTCGGCGATGCTGTCGAACACGGCGTCGACGGCCTTCGTGGCGTCGGTCTTCGACAGACCGGACGCTTCGGCAACATGCGCCACGAGATCGTTCTTGTTCACGCAATCCCCCTTCGAAATTCAGCAAATACTGAAAGACAAAAGCCGCCCCAGGACTTTTCGTCCACGACTTTTTGGAAGCAAAGGATAAGCACAGCGTTTGCCGCCCGTCAATTCCCGACGGGCGGCTAAGCTCCTGTTGTCCCAAAAGTCGACTGTCCGGCGACGGCTACGATCAGATCATGGCCGTTCCAGCCCCGGATCAGTGACGCAGGACCTCGCCGTCGGCACCCTTCTCCTGGGCCTTCGCCGCGGCCGGATCGACCTCGGGCTCGGTCCACTCGATCGGCTCCAGCGGACGGACCAGGGCGTTGCGCAGCACCTCGTCAACCGTGCCGACGGGCATGATCTCCAGCCCGCGCTTCACGTTGTCGGGGATGTCCGCCAAGTCCTTCTCGTTGTCCTTCGGGATCAGCACATGCTTGATGCCGCCGCGCAGAGCGGCCAGCAGCTTCTCCTTCAGGCCGCCGATGGGCAGGACCCGGCCGCGCAGCGTGATCTCGCCGGTCATCGCCACGTCCTTGCGGACCGGAATGCCGGTCAGCACCGAGACGATGGAGGTCGCCATGGCGACACCCGCCGACGGACCGTCCTTCGGCGTGGCGCCTTCGGGAACGTGGACGTGGATGTCCTTCTTCTCGAACAGCGTCGGCTTGATGCCGAAGGCGACGGCGCGCGACTTGACGTAGCTCTCGGCCGCCTGGACCGATTCCTTCATCACGTCGCCCAGCTTGCCGGTGGTGGTGACGCGGCCCTTGCCGGGCAGGCCGACGGCCTCGATCGACAGCAACTCGCCGCCGACCTCGGTCCAGGCCAAACCGGTGGTGACGCCCACCAGATCCTCCAGCTCCGCCTCGCCGTAATGGAAGCGGCGGACACCGGCATACTTGTCGAGGTTGCGGCGGGTGACCGACACCTTGGCGTTGCCGCCCTTCAGCAGGATCTCCTTCACCGCCTTGCGGCAGAGGTTGGCGATCTCGCGCTCCAGCGAACGGACGCCGGCTTCCCGCGTGTAATAGCGGATCAGGTCGCGCATCGCGTCGTCGGAGATGGTGAACTCGCCCTTCTTCAGGCCGTTCGCCTCGATCTGCTTTTCGATCAGGTGACGCTTGGAGATCTCGACCTTCTCGTCCTCGGTGTAACCGGCGACGCGGATGATCTCCATGCGGTCCAGCAGCGGCTGCGGCATGCGCATCGTGTTGGCCGTGCAGACGAACATCACGTCGGACAGGTCGTAATCGACCTCCAGGTAATGGTCGTTGAAGGTGCCGTTCTGTTCCGGATCCAGAACCTCCAGCAGGGCGGACGACGGATCGCCGCGCCAGTCGGCGCCGAGCTTGTCGATTTCGTCCAGCAGGAAGAGCGGGTTGGAGGACTTGGCCTTCTTCATGCCCTGGATGACCTTGCCGGGCATCGAGCCGATGTAGGTGCGGCGGTGACCGCGCACCTCGGCCTCGTCACGGACGCCGCCCAGCGACATACGGACAAAGTTGCGCCCGGTGGACTTGGCGATCGACTTGCCGAGCGAGGTCTTACCGACGCCGGGCGGGCCAACGAGGCAGAGGATCGGGCCCTTGACCTTGTTCATGCGGTTCTGGACGGCGAGATACTCGAGGATGCGCTCCTTGACCTTCTCCAGACCATAATGGTCGGCGTCCAGCACCTTCTGGGCCAGCTTCAGGTCGCGCTTCACCTTGGTGCGCTTCTTCCACGGAATGGACAGCATCCAATCCAGATAGTTGCGGACCACGGTGGCTTCCGCCGACATCGGGCTCATCGACCGCAACTTCTTCAGCTCGGCGAGCGCCTTCTCGCGGGCTTCCTTGGAGAAGCGGGTCTTGTTGATCTTCTCTTCCAGCTCCGCCGACTCGTCGCGGCCGTCCTCGGTCTCGCCGAGTTCCTTCTGGATCGCCTTCAGCTGCTCATTCAGATAGTACTCGCGCTGAGTCTTCTCCATCTGCCGCTTGACGCGGTTGCGGATGCGCTTTTCCACCTGCAGCACGCCGATCTCGCCTTCCATGAAGGCATAGACCCGCTCCAGACGCTCCGACACGGTGGCGCATTCCAGCAGCTGCTGCTTTTCCGGAATCTTCAGCGCCAGATGCGAGGCGACGGTGTCGGCCAGCTTGCCGGCTTCCTCGATCTGGTTGATCGAGACCAGCACTTCCGGCGGGATCTTCTTGTTCAGCTTGATGTACTGCTCGAACTGGGAGACGACGGCGCGGCTCAGCGCCTCCAGCTCCTGGTTCTCGCCGGTCTTTTCCTCGACCAGTTCGGCCTGGGCCTGGAAGAACTCCTCATTGTCGGCGAACTTGGTGATGGCGGCGCGCTGGCCACCTTCCACCAGCACCTTGACGGTCCCGTCCGGCAGCTTGAGCAACTGCAACACGGTGCCGACGGTGCCGACGCTGTAGATGTCGGCCGGAGTCGGATCGTCCTGCGCGGCGTTCTTCTGGGTGACGAGCAGAATCTGCTTATCATCCTTCATCACGTCTTCCAGCGCGCGCACGGACTTCTCGCGCCCGACGAACAGCGGCACGATCATGTGGGGGAAGACCACGATGTCGCGCAGCGGCAGGACCGGGTAGAGGGCACCACGGGAGAGTTCGATCATGGGCAGGGCCTCAATGAATGGATCGCCGCCAGCCCGGAATGGGCCTGACACGGACCCCGCCTCGGGTTGAGCGCGGGGATCGCCTACGGCACCGGACTAACGTGGCACACGGCCATGCGCCCTTCAAGTGGCAGCGACCGTCTTCCCACCGTTTCCGCAGGGTGAAACGGCCGTTTGGCCGGCCAAGGTCGCCTTTGCTCGCCTTTCGGACGGCTTGAAAGGCGGTTCGAGCCGATTTTCCACCCCTTCGACCGCCCAAACGGAGGCCCCGCCCCTCAATTGAGGCCGCAGGGCATGGCCGAACCGCTACGCTCACGCCGGACAAGCACGATTCGGAATGGACGGTTCCCGCCCCATGCAATGGCCGCATCTGAAACAGGCCGGAAAAGAAAAAGGGGCGCCGAAGCGCCCCTCTCATCGTCCCGCCACAGAGAGTCCGACGACCCGTCGTCCGATCAGGCCCCCGGGGCTTCGCTGCGTCGTTCGGCATGGACGTAGAGCGGCTTGGCGCGCCCTTCGACCACTTCCTTGTTGACCAGAATGCTCTCGATGCCGGTCAGTCCCGGCAGGTCGAACATCGGGTCGAGCAGGATGGCTTCCATGATCGAGCGTAGGCCGCGGGCGCCGGTCTTGCGGGCGATCGCCTTGTGGGCGATGGCGCGCATGGCGTCCTCGGAGAACTCCAGATGGACATCCTCCATCTCGAACAGGCGCTGGTACTGCTTGACCAGGGCGTTCTTCGGCTTGCTCAGGATCTCGACCAGCGCCGCCTCGTCCAGATCGGACAGGGTGGCGAGCACCGGCAGACGGCCGATGAACTCGGGGATCAGGCCGAACTTCAGCAGATCCTCGGGCTCGACCTCGTGCAGGATCTCGCCGGTGGCGCGCTCGTCGGCGGAACGGACATCGGCGCCGAAGCCGATGCTGGTACCCTTGCCGCGCTGGGCGATGATCTTGTCCAGGCCGGCGAAGGCGCCGCCGCAGATGAACAGGATGTTGCTGGTGTCGACCTGCAGGAACTCCTGCTGGGGATGCTTGCGCCCGCCCTGCGGCGGCACGGAGGCGACGGTGCCCTCCATGATCTTCAGCAGGGCCTGCTGCACGCCCTCGCCCGACACGTCGCGGGTGATCGACGGGTTGTCGGACTTGCGGCTGATCTTGTCGACCTCGTCGATGTAGACGATGCCGCGCTGCGCCCGCTCGACGTTGTAATCGGCGGCCTGCAGCAGCTTGAGGATGATGTTCTCGACATCCTCGCCGACGTAACCGGCTTCGGTCAGCGTCGTGGCGTCGGCCATGGTGAAGGGAACATCGATGATGCGGGCCAGGGTCTGGGCCAGCAGCGTCTTGCCGCAGCCGGTCGGGCCGATCAGCAGGATGTTCGACTTCGCCAGTTCGACGTCGTTGTGCTTCGTCCCGTGGGCGAGGCGCTTGTAATGGTTGTGGACCGCCACGGACAGCACGCGCTTGGCGTAGGACTGTCCGATGACGTAATCGTCGAGCACCGCATGAATGTCGCGCGGAGTCGGAACCCCGTCGCGGGACTTCACGAGGGTCGTCTTGTTCTCCTCGCGAATGATGTCCATGCACAGTTCGACGCATTCATCACAGATGAACACCGTCGGACCGGCAATCAGCTTGCGGACCTCGTGCTGGCTCTTGCCGCAGAAGGAGCAGTAGAGCGTATTCTTCGAATCGCCGCTGCTGGACTTGCTCATCGGTACTCCGTCATCTCGCGGGAGGCGTGGCCCCCTAGGACCATGCCCGTTCGCGGCGCCCCCCGACGCCGGTCCTACTCAGGTTATCGCGGACGGCGTCCGCGACAAGGTCATGCGCCGTTTTGCCGACGCATCACAATCCGCATACCGGACATGCCACAGGGGGGTTCCCCTATGACCGGTCCCTATGACCGGATCGTGTCACTGCCATTCAACAACAGCGTCACGACCCGATCAACCCTTTGTTGGGAGGGCTTGGAAACCGCGGCTTACGAATGGTGATCGACGCCGGGGCGCTTCTCCACCACCTCGTCGATCAGACCGAAGGCCTTCGCCTCTTCCGGCGACATGAACTTGTCGCGCTCCATGGCGGTCTCGATGGTGTCGAGGTCCTGCCCGGTGTGCTTGACATAGATGTCGTTCAGGCGCGAGCGCAGCTTCAGGATTTCCTGGGCCTGGATTTCGATGTCCGAGGCCTGGCCCTGGGCACCGCCCGACGGCTGGTGGATCATGATGCGGCTGTTGGGCAGCGAGAAGCGCTTGCCCGGCGCGCCGGCGGCCAGCAGCAGCGAGCCCATCGAGGCCGCCTGCCCCATGCACACCGTCGACACCTGCGGACGGATGTACTGCATGGTGTCGTAGATGGCGAGGCCGGCCGAGACGTAGCCGCCCGGCGAATTGATGTAGAGCGCGATGTCCTTGTTCGGGTTCTCCGACTCAAGGAACAGCAGCTGCGAGCAGATCAGGCTGGCGACGGCGTCGTTCACTCCGCCGATCAGGAAGATGATCCGCTCCTTCAGCAGGCGCGAATAGATGTCGTACGCGCGCTCGCCCCGGTTGGTCTGTTCGATGACCATCGGGACCAGAGCATTCATCTTCGGCTCGAAGTCGTACATGTGTTCTTCCCTGCCCCCGCAGTTGGCTGAACCGGTGATCGTTGCCGGCACGGAACCACATATAGGAACCTTTGGGGGCGGATGGTAGTCCGCCCCCACTCCTTTCGGGGAGTTAGGCGGCCTCAGCCTCGTCCTCGTCCTTGCTCAGCTCTTCGACGCTGACGGTCTTCTCGGTGACCTTGGCCTGATCCAGGATGTGGTCGACGACCTTGTCCTCGAAGATCGGGGCGCGGAGGTTCTCGAGCGCCTGCTGGTTCTGCTTGAAGAACTCGAACACCTGACGCTCCTGACCGGGGAAGCGGCGGGCTTCGTTGATCAGGGCACGGTTCACCTCGTCCTGGGTGACCTGGATGTTGTTGCGGCGGCCGACTTCCGACAGCAGCAGGCCCAGGCGGACGCGGCGCTCTGCAATCGAGCGGTACTCGGCCTTCAGCTCGTCCTCGGACTTGTCGGCGTCCTCGCCGGCGGTGCCGTTCTTCAGCTCTTCCTGCAGACGGGCCCAGATGCCCTCGAACTCGATGTCGACCATGCCGGCCGGCACCTCGAAGGAATGGGCCTCGGCCAGCTTGTCGAGCAGCTGGCGCTTCACGCGCAGGCGCGACAGGCCGTCATACTCGCCCTTGATACGGTCGCGAATGGCTTCGCGCATCTTCTCCAGGCTCTCCATGCCGAACTCCTTGGCGAGTTCGTCATTGACCTCGGCCGGGACGTTCTTGCGCAGCTCCTTCACGTCGACCTCGAAGACCGTCGCGGCGCCCTTCAGGCGCTCATGCGGGTAGTCTTCCGGGAAGGTGACGTTGACGGTGCGGTGCTCGCCGACCTTGGCGCCGACCAGCTGCTCCTCGAAGCCAGGCACGAAGCGGCCGGCACCCAGTTCCAGCGGATAGTCCTTGCCGTCCATGCCCGGCAGGGCCTCGCCGTCGACGGAACCCGCGAAGTCGATCACGGCGATGTCGCCGGTCTCGGCGGCGCGGTCCTCGGTGACCGGGGCCTGGGTGGAGTGGGCGGAGGCCAGACGGGTCAGCGCCTCTTCCACCGACTCCTCGGTGACCTCGGCGACCGGCTTCTCCAGCTCGATGCCCGAGAAGTCGCCCGGCTCGACGTCCGGCAGCAGTTCGACCGCCATCTTGTAGGTGAGGTCGCCGCCGTCCTCGTACTTCTCGACTTCGATCTTCGGCTGCAGGGCGATGCGCAGGCCGCGCTCGCTCAGCGCCTGGCGCGAGCTGTCGGAGATGGCGTCCTCCAGCACCTCGGACAGCACGCCGCCGAAATAGCGCTGCTTGATCACGGTGACCGGCACCTTGCCCGGACGGAAGCCCGGCAGCTGGACCGTGCGGCGCAGCTCTTCCAGCTTGCCGTTCACCTTCTCTTCGATGTCCTTGGCGGAAATGACGACCTGAAATTCGCGCTTGAGGCCGTCGGTGCTGGTCTCGGTGATGTTCATCGGAACGAAAGCCTATCTCGTTGTTCCGGCCCGGCGGCGCCCGTCCGGGCGGCCCGAATCCGTGTTGTCCATGCGGTCCAAGGTGTTGCCATGGTGCGGGCGAAGGGACTTGAACCCATACGACCGAAGTCACTGGAACCTAAATCCAGCGCGTCTACCAATTCCGCCACGCCCGCGTTCATGGCAAAGGCAGCCGCGGCGGGTGCCGAAACACCCGCCGGACCGCCGGCGAAGTCCGGTCTATAGCACAGCGCGCCGGAAGCAAACAGGCAAAATGGCCCCACTCAAGAGAGTGAGGCACGCTCTGTTCGCGTCAGCCGCCGGCCTTGCCCAGCGAGCGCACCGCCGACGAGGCGATGATGCGCCCTTCGCCGGTGTAGGCCTCGTGATTGGCGTCGATCTCGCCCAGCCGGTAGCGGTAATTGATCATCATCCCCAGCGACTGCTTCAGCCCCTTGGCCGAGCGGTCGGCCAGCCAGTTCAGCCGCTCCATCCGCGCGCCGTTGGTCAGGTGGAAATGTGCCACCGGGTCCAGCGCGCGGGGACGACCGTGGCCTTTCGCCTCCTGCACACCGGTCAGGTAATGCACGCACAGCCGCATCAGCGGCCCACGCAGGTGCTTCTGCAGGTCATCGTCGTCCGCCCAGCCGGGACGGGAGAGAGCACGGGCAAGCAGCGGCGATTCGTCGGTGCCGACGCCGCCTTCGGTGGGGGACTCGACGTCGTCGGCCTGTTCCAGTTCGGTCAACCGTTCGGCGATGCGCTCGGCCTCCGTGTTGGTCAGCACGGCATCGCCGTCGCGATCGAGCGTCCGGTCGAACCAGCGGCGGAAACCGGGGATCGGCGACAGGGTGGCATAGCACTTGATGTTGGGGAACTCGGTCGCCAGCCCGTCGACCACCCGCTTGATCAGGAAATTGCCGAAGCTGATGCCGGCCAGCCCGGTCTGGGCGTTGGAAATCGAATAGAAGATGGCGCTGTCGGCGCTCTTGGGGTCGCAGACCGGGGCGGTCGGGTCGAGCAGGGCCTGCACATTGTCCGACATGCCCTGGACCAGAGCCACCTCGACGAAGATCAACGGCTCGTGCGGCATGCGCGGGTGGAAGAAGGCGAAGCAGCGCCGATCCGAATCGAGCCGGTCCTTCAGGTCCTGCCAGCCGCTGATCTCGTGCACCGCCTCATACTTGATCAGCTTTTCCAGCAGCGAGGCCGGACTGTCCCAGGTGATGCGGTGCATCTCCAGGAAGCCGACGTCGAACCACGCCCGCAGCAGGTTCTTCAGGTCGTCTTCCAGCGCCTGCAGCAGGGGTTCGCCGCGCGCCATCTCCATCAGTTCGGCGCGCAGGTCGACCAGGAACTTCACCCCTTCCGGCAGGGCGTTGAACTGGGTCAGCAACCGCAGGCGCGGCGGCTCCAGCGCCCGGCGCAAAGCCCGTTCGGCATGGCCGCGCGCCACCGGGTCGGTGGCGGCCTGGAAGGTCGCCATCGCGTCCATCACCGCATCGCGGTCGACGTCGAAGTCGCGCGCGAGCATTACAAGGAAGTTGCGCCGACCCTGGGGATCCAGCGCCAGATAGGTGCGGCCGAGCTGGGCGGCGCGGGCGCGCGCCGAAACCTCGCCGCCGCGCGATTCCAGGCAGGCCTCGATCTGCTCCTTGAGACGCTCCGCGTCCTCCTTCGGCAGATGGGTGCGCGGCGGCGCGCCCACGGCACCGCGGGCAGACGCCGCGATCTCGCGCCAGCGGGTGCGCAGGTTGTCCAGCGCGCGGTCGAAGAAATTGGGCTGCGCGGCCGGGGATGGCGGCACAGGTTCCAGGATGGTGGTGTCGGGTGCGTCGCTCATGCCCCGGAGTCTGGCGTGCCCGGAGCGACGCCGCAAGGGGTCGCGCGAACGCCGTCGTCAGAGGTACCGCAGTCGTCAACCCTCGGGGCGGCTTCGGCAGCCTTCAGCCCTGCGACTTCAGTGCCTTCAGCACGCCGGGCAGCGCCCCCGCCAGATCGTCGGAGATCAGGCCGGGGCCGAGCGCGCGTCCGGCCTCGCCATGCAGCCAGACGGCGGTGCAGGCAGCCTCGAATCCGTCCATTCCCTGCGCCAGCAGGCCCAGAACGATGCCGGCCAGCACGTCGCCGGTGCCGGCGGTCGCCAGGTCGGGCGGTGCGTTGACGTTGACCACCGCGCGGCCATCGGGGGCGGCGACCACGGTATCGGCGCCTTTCAGGACGACGACCGCGCCCGACCGCGCGGCAGCGGCCCGGACCCGCGACAGCTTGTCGCCGTCCATGCCGACCGAATCGCCGAACAGCCGGGCGAACTCCCCCTCGTGCGGGGTAAGGACGCAGCGCTTGTCGAGCCGGTCGAGAAGCTCGTCGGCCGACTCGGCGAAACTGGTCAGCGCGTCGGCATCCAGAACACAGGCCCGTCGGGCGTCCAGCGCGGCCATCACCGCGGCGCGCGTCTGCGCACCCCTGCCCGCCCCCGGACCGATCAGCACCGCATTCTTGCGCGGGTCCTGCAACAGCCGGGCGAAGGCGCCGTCGTCCTCCAGCGGATCGACGATCACGCTGGCGCAGCCGGCGGCATAGATGGGGAAGGCTTCCTGCGGGCAGGCGATGGTGACCAGTCCGACACCGGCGCGCAGGGCCGCGACCGAGGCCAGCCGGGCCGCACCCGTCATCCGTGCCCCGCCCAGCACCACCGCATGGCCGCGTGCGTACTTGTGGCCGTCCAGCGCCGGCCAGGGAAAGCGGTGCTGCCACAAAGACGGCTCGTTCACCGCGGTCTGCGGCGCGATGCCGTCCAGTACCCGCTCCGGAATGCCGATGTCGGCGACCACCACCTCGCCGCACAAGGTGCGGCCCGGCAACAGCACATGGCCGGGCTTGCGACGGAAGAAGGTGACGGTCAGCGCCGCTTGCGGAGCCGCCCCCAGCACCCGGCCGCTGTCACCATGCAGTCCGCTCGGCACGTCCACAGCGACGACGGTGCGTCCCTCCATGGCTTCGACGATGGCGCGGGCAAGCCCGTCGAGCGGCCGGGACAGGCCGGCGCCGAACAATGCGTCGATGACAAGCGGGTTGCCCTTGAGGATGTAGGGATCGGCCGCCTCGATCGGGCCGGGCCAGCGCTCCGCCGCGACCGCCGCGTCGCCGGTCAGGGCCGAACGCGTGCCGAGCAGAGCCAGCCGCACCGGCCAGCCGGCTTCCAGCAGAAGCCGGGCGATGACGAAGCCGTCGCCGCCATTGTTGCCGGGGCCGCAGAGCACGGCGGTCGGATGCGGCGCCCAGCGCTCGCACACGGCGCGGACCACGGCGGCACCGGCGGCCTCCATCAGGGCCGGGCCCGGCACCCCGGCGGCGATGGCCAGCTGGTCGGCCCGATACATCTCCGCGACGGACAGAAGCTCATCCATCCCCCACTCCCCCGACGCTGCCTTCCCTTGCGGGCGAACTCTGGAAGGGCGAAGTTGCGCGCCCCCATTCTACCCGTGGGCTGCGTCTTTGCCCGGAAAGCACGATGCAGACAAGCATAAACGCCCGCGAAACGGCCAACCAGCCGTGCGGACGATAAGAAGAACGGATTTTCAGGGGAAAGAAAAGGGAAGATGGGGCGATGGATGGGACTCGAACCCACGACCACTCGGACCACAACCGAGGGCTCTACCAACTGAGCTACCACCGCCGCCGTCAGCGTTTCCGCCGTCGGGAGCCGCGTTATCCTCCAGCTCGGCTTTCCGGTCAAGCACCTTTTTCAAGAAAAATGAAAAAACCTATTTCGGCTCCTCAAGGCTGCCTCCGCCGCCCGGCCGCAGCATCCGTCCTGCGCCCGACAGCGCGGAGCGCTTGCACCACCTGCACAAATATTGTTCACTCCGCCGAATCCTTCGGCAGCCCCCTGCCCCATTGGACGGCACCCGACCGTCTTATGACCAGCGTCGATGCCGCCGGATCGGATCGGCCGAATGTGGCACGCTCCATGCTTATCGTCGTCGCTGTCGGCAGTGCCGTGGACGGTGCCTGCCGGCGTTGGCACCTCGTACACGAGAGACCCATGAAGAAGATCGAAGCCATCATCAAGCCGTTCAAGCTCGACGAGGTGAAGGAAGCCCTTCACGAAGTCGGGATCAAGGGGATCACCGTCACCGAAGCCAAGGGCTTCGGCCGCCAGAAGGGCCACACGGAGCTTTACCGCGGCGCGGAATATGTCGTGGACTTCCTGCCGAAGGTGAAGATCGAAGTGGTGATGGAGGATTCCCTGGTGGAGCGGGCGATCGAGGCGATCCAGCAGGCCGCCCATACCGGCCGCATCGGCGACGGCAAGATCTTCGTCACGCCCGTGGAGGAGGTGGTTCGCATCCGCACCGGGGAAAAGGGCGCCGACGCGATCTGATCGCGCCCGGATAGCATCGTCCACCGGCTCCTTCCTTCAAACCGGCACCCTCCCGACCAGCATCCGCCAACATGCGCCGCTTTCCCCATCACCTCATGCCGGCCCCGGCCGCGCACCTTGCCGAACGGCCGATGGCCGCCTATGGCGAACGTGCGACTTTTTGGGTTGGCGCGTTGTGCGGGGAAGAAAGGCGTGAGATAACGTCCGCCGCGAGCGCCGCCCTCCGCCGCCAAGCCCCCGCAGGGGCCTGGGCAGCGGCTTGACGCAGCGGGATCCAACCCTCTTAAAGCGTGGAAAAAGAGACATGTCCGACATCAGCAAGGTCTTCGACCTGATCAAGGAACACGACGTCAAGTACGTGGACCTGCGCTTCACCGACCCGCGCGGCAAGCTGCACCACACCGCCCAGCACGTCTCGACCATCGACGAGGACGTGTTCGAAGACGGCATCATGTTCGACGGTTCCTCGATCGCCGGCTGGAAGGGCATCGAAGAGTCGGACATGATCCTGAAGCTGGACCCGACGACGGCCGTGATGGATCCGTTCGCCGCCCAGCCGACGCTGAACATCCTCTGCGACGTCTATGATCCGGGCACCGGTGGCTCCTACGCCCGCTGCCCGCGCGGCATCGCCAAGGCCGCCGAGAAGTACACCGCTTCGGCCGGCATCGGCGACACCGTCTTCTTCGGTCCGGAAGCCGAGTTCTTCGTGTTCGACGACGTGAAGTACTCCGTAGACATGAACAAGGTGTCGTACGAGTTCGCCTCGGACGAGGGTTCCTATTCGTCGGGCAAGGACTACGAGGACGGCAACCTGGGCCACCGCCCGGGCACCAAGGGCGGCTACTTCCCGGTCGCCCCGATCGACAGCTGCAATGACCTGCGCGCCGAGATGCTGAGCGTCCTGGCCGAGATGGGCGTTCCGGTCGAGAAGCACCACCACGAGGTGGCCGCCGCCCAGCACGAGCTGGGCATCAAGTTCGATACGCTGGTCCGCACCGGCGACAACATGCAGTACTACAAGTACGTGGTGCACAACGTCGCCCACGCCTACGGCAAGACCGCGACCTTCATGCCGAAGCCGGTCTTCGGCGACAACGGTTCGGGCATGCACTGCCACCAGTCGATCTGGAAGGACGGCCAGCCGCTGTTCGCCGGCAACCAGTACGCCGACCTGTCGGAGCTGGCTCTGTACTACATCGGCGGCATCATCAAGCACGCCAAGGCGCTGAACGCCTTCACCAACCCGTCGACCAACAGCTACAAGCGTCTGGTCCCGGGCTATGAGGCTCCGGTGCTGCTGGCCTACTCGGCCCGCAACCGTTCGGCCTCCTGCCGCATCCCGTACGTCGCCTCGCCGAAGGGCAAGCGCGTCGAGGTCCGCTTCCCGGATCCGTCGGCCAACCCGTACCTGGCCTTCGCCGCCATGCTGATGGCCGGCCTGGACGGCATCCAGAACAAGATCCATCCTGGCGACGCGATGGACAAGAACCTGTACGACCTGCCGCCGGAAGAACTGGCGAAGGTCCCGACCGTCTGCGGCTCGCTGCGCGAAGCCCTGAACTCTCTGCGCGAGGACAACGAGTTCCTGCGCAAGGGCGACGTCTTCTCGCAGGACATGATCGACGGCTACATCGACCTCCGCACGGAAGAGATGATGGCCTTCGAGACCATGCCGCACCCGATCGAGTACAAGATGTACTACAGCGTTTGATAAGCGTCATCCCCTTTGGCTATACGTTCCTCCTTAACAAGCATTGAAGAGAACGTTCAGAAAGCCAAAGCTAAAGCTTTGTAATATCTGAAGGGGAAGTCTGTTACCTAGGTAACAGGCTTCCCCCTTTTTATTCAGTATTTTCCTTCATTCTTATTGAGAGAGATGGCAATGACATCATCGTATACTGACGATTTTTCGGATGAAGATTTTGTCAGGTATGTTGAATTTAGAAGAAAGATAGAAAGCCGATATGCGCTAACAATGAAGGATCTTCTAGCACTCGAATCAACTCTTTTTGAGATAATCGAAGACCAAAATTTAGATAAAAGCATAAGATATTTTGTTTATATGAACGACGGGATGATTATAAAGAGAAGCTCCGCCATAGATATATCTGAACTATGCTATTCAGGAGAAGAGATAATAAAACTAGAGATTAGGATTGATGGCGAAGAATTTAAATTTGAGATGATATTTGATAGATTCATCCAAGGAAATCGCAGATCTGGCATAATTTATGTATTCATCAAAGCACATCGTCAAGTGATACATCGATTTAAAACGTTTTTTGATGTGTTTTCTAAAAAACTTAGGAAGCGCTCTTCTGTTTTTCTTTCTAATATCGAAATATCTGCGCTATCACCTCTTGCGGTAGCCATGTCTATACTTGGCTCACAGCTAATGAACTTGCTGCACGAGCTAAATATCGTTACATCTTTGGCCAAAATGTTTTGGATATGTGCATTTGCTGTTGGTGGCATGTATATTTCAGCTGGAGGATTAACAAATCTGATGAATCCATTTTACCCATTTGCGATGATAGATCCATCAATAGATGGATCGTCATGCAGAAGGCTTAAGAACCGCCGCACTTTTTTAATCATTTCCGTGATATTTGCTGTATTTATAGGATTAATCACAAATTTTGCTTATGATGCAATCAAGACATGGATTGGAAGATAGATTTTCTTGCAATGCTTTACTGCAATTTATTCATCATAAATCTATTCCCCTAGATATAAACCTCAGCGTAATTCACGTTACTCTGCCTAGAGCTTGCTTTAAACTATTTAAACCAACCATCTGTATTTGGCGAAATACATGACCCTCGCTCCGCACAGTCCGCTTTTGCACAGTTACAGGCCGGGAACAGGCAGCCGTCGCCGTTCAGGTCGGTCGCCCGCACCGCAAGGTCATAGCGCACGCCGCGCATGATGGCCGGGCCGGCGGTGCTGTGGCGCTCGTAATGCTCGACGACATGGCGGACGCGGGTGAGCAGTTCGCGCCGTTGATCGTGTCCCGGGTCCATGCCTTCGCCCCCAATCGCCAGTGATTGCCGCCATGAACAGGGACGCCGGAGAGCCGCGTCCTGTTCCGGCATCCATGCGCAGTACGGCGCAAGAGGAACTCAACGCACAGGAATGATGCGGCGGCCCGGCTGTTGCCACTGCAGTGATCAAGTTGGGTGACCAAGACGGGAGGGCAAGATGGATCGCGATAGGCTGCACCGCGTCGCCAAGGCACTGGGCGACGTCCGCCTTTACGAGAAGCACCACACCGGTGAGTTCATCACCATGCGCCTGCGCGACTCCCTGGCCGACACCCCCGGCTATGATGCCGCCGAGGTGGACAGGAAGTTGCTGGAGTTGGCGCGGGTGGCGCTGGAAGCCGCCGAATAGTGGGGGCGGAGGGTGACGAAGCGGCGGACAGCCTGTTGGTGGAGGTGAACCGAGCCAACAGAGGGAGACTTCCGCCATGGCCGAAGAGAAGACGCAGCAGAACGACCGTCCCGCCACCAAGCCGATTCCGGTGAAGCCGGCGGTCGAGCCGATGAGCGACAAGGACGAAGGGCCGCCGGGCACGCCGGGCACGGGTGAGAACATCGATCCGAAGACCGGCGAGCGCTATGTGCAGGGAATCGGCGGGGCGTGACGGCGAGGTGTCGGCTGACGACGCTTCAAACGAAAAGGGCACAAACGAATAGGGCCGGCTCACACGAGCCGGCCCTTTCGTTGTCATGCTGCCCGCGTCACGCCACGAAGGGCGGAAGCGCGGTGAAGCTGGCGGCCTTTTCGACGACCTGGCCGACGCGCAGCAGCGTCTCCTCGTCGAAAGGACGGCCGATCAGCTGCAGGCCGAGCGGCAGGCCGTCGGCGCCCAGACCGGCCGGGACCGACATGGCCGGCAGGCCGGCGAGATTGATCGGAACGGTGAAGACGTCGTTCAGGTACATCTGCACCGGATCGTCCATCTTCTCGCCGATGGCAAACGGCGTACTGGGGGCGGTCGGCGTCAGGATGACGTCGCAGCTCTTGAACGCCTCGTCGAAGTCCCACTTGATGCGCGTGCGCACCTGACGGGCCTTGTTGTAATAGGCGTCGTAATAGCCGGCCGACAGCACATAGGTGCCGATCAGGATGCGGCGCTGCACTTCCTTGCCGAAACCGGCGCCGCGGGTGTTCTCGTACATTTCCTTGAGGTTGCCGCCCTCGACCCGCAGGCCGTAGCGCACGCCGTCATAGCGCGCGAGGTTGGACGACGCCTCCGCCGGCGCGATGATGTAATAAGCGGCCAGCGCGTATTTGGTGTGCGGCAGGCTGACCTCGACCGGCTCGGCGCCGGCCTCCTTCAGCCAGGCGATGCCCTGGTCCCACAGCGCGGCGATCTCGGCCGACAGGCCCTCCACCCGGTATTCCTTCGGAATGCCGACGCGCAGGCCGCGGATGTCGCCGGTCAGCGCGGCGCGGAAATCCGGAACCGCCATGTCGACCGAGGTCGAGTCCTTCGGGTCGAAGCCGCACATGGAGCGCAGCATGATCGCCGCATCCTCGACCGTCCGGGTCATCGGCCCGGCCTGATCGAGCGAGGAGGCGTAGGCGACGATGCCCCAGCGCGAGCAGCGGCCGTAGGTCGGCTTGATGCCGACGGTGCCGGTATAACCGGCCGGCTGGCGGATCGAGCCGCCGGTGTCGGTGCCGGTGGCGCCCAGCGCCGCACGCGCGGCGATGACCGCGGCCGAACCGCCCGACGAACCGCCGGCGACGATCTTCTTCTCCCAGGCGCCCGGCGCGCCGGGGCTCCACGGGCTGACCGTCTCGCCCTGGTGGGCGGTGATGGTGGCGGAGCCCATGGCGAACTCGTCCAGGTTCACCTTGCCCAGCATGACGGCGCCGTCACGCCACAGCTGGGAGGTCACCGTGGACTCGTACTCCGGCTTGAAGCCGTCCAGGATGTGGCTGCCGGCGGTGGTCGACACGCCCTTGGTGCAGAACAGGTCCTTCACCGCGATGGGCAGGCCGTCCATCGGCCCGGCCTGCCCCTTGGCGCGGCGCTCGTCGCTGGCCTTGGCCATCGACAGGGCGGCATCGGGGGTCTCGGTGATGAAGATGTTGAAGGGGCGCACGGCCTCGACCGCGCGCACATGCGCCTCGGTCAGTTCGACCGCGGTGAACTCCTTCTTGGCGAGGCCGCCGAGGGCCTCCGCCATCGTCAGATGCGTGAGCGCCGTCATCACTCGACCACCTTGGGCACGACATAGAAGCCTTCGGCCGTTTCCGGACCGTTCGACAGGACCTGCGCGGCGTAACCGCCGTCGGTGACCTCGTCCTTGCGGCGGCGCAGCTTCTGCGCGGCAACGCTGGTCATCGGCGGCACGTCCTTCGTGTCGACCTCGTTGAGCTGTTCCACGAAGGTCAGAATCTGGCTCAGTTCCCCGGCCAGGGATTCCAGTTCCTCGTCCGGCACCTTGATGCGGGCCAGATGCGCGATCTTGGCCACCGTGGCCTTGTCGAGCGACATGCCTCTACTCTCTTCCAAAACATTGGAAATCGGCCGCGAAGCTATCACCCGCCGGCCTCATCCGCAACGATTGCGGCCAAAGGCGAGGCAAGAGGCTGTCCGGTCAGGCGGCGATGGGGGCGGCAGCGCACCAGTTGGCGCGGTCCATCCGCAGCTTGAACAGCGCGATCGGCTCGCCCCAGGGCGTCACCCGCGTCTCCAGCGCGATCGGCATCATGCCGAGCTTGGCATAGAGCAGCAGGCCCGGCGTGTTGGTGTTGAAGCAGTAGAGCGTCAGTTCGGGCAGGTGATGGTGATCGAAGGCACGGTCGATCATCGTCCGCACCAGATATTCGGCGATGCCGCGGCGGCGCAGGGTCGGGTCGACGCTGACATTGCCGATGCTGGCGGTGCGGCCATCCTCGAAAGTGGCGTAGTTGGCATATCCGACCACGCGCTCCCGCCCATTCTCGGCCAAGGTAGCCACGGTCGGGTCGCGACGCTGGCCCAGCGTCGCCCGGACCTGATCCGGGGTCAGCGGCCAGACCGCGCGCGGGAACAGGAAATACAGCTCCTCCGCGGTGCGTGGGAAGCCGCAGACGGTGGGGATGTCGGCGTCGGCAAGCGGCCGGTGCGACAGGGCGGTAAGGGAGAGTGCGCTGCTCATACTTAGAAGAATAAGTATCTTTTACAACAACTCAAGCGATCTTGCAGTGACAAGGCTGCGGCCTTATGGTCGGGCCATGATCCATACCCTCTCCGAACTCGCGGCCCGCCTGGGCAAAAACCAACGTTTGCTTGGCCTTGACGTCGGTACCAAGACAGTCGGGTTGGCGGTCGCCGATCCCGGACTGATCGTCGCATCTCCCATCGGCACGCTGAAGCGCACCAAATTCACCCAGGACGCGCGCGAGTTGGGCAAGACCATCCGCGATTACGGCATCGGCGGGCTGGTGGTCGGGCTGCCGCTGAACATGGATGGGACGGAGGGGCCGCGCGCCGAGTCGGTGCGCGCCTTTGCCAAAAACCTGCTGGAGCGTTCCGACCTGCTGGGCTGGGAGGCCGAGATCGCCTTCTGGGACGAGCGGCTGTCCACCTCTGCCGTGGAACGCTTCATGATCGGTGAGGCCGACATGACCCGCAAGCGCCGGGACGAGGTGGTGGACAAGATGGCCGCCGCCTACATCCTGCAGGGTGCGCTCGACATGCTGGCCAACCAGCGGCGCCTCGCCGAGGAAGAGGAAGGCGATGCGGGCGAGCGGGAAGACGATTACGACCGCGGCTGAGGCGGTCGGTCACCCCGCCCTCAGTCGAAGTTCAAGGCGAAGGACGCCCGCCCCTGCCCCGCCGCGTCGCGCTGCCACATGGCGCCGAAGGCGGCCTCCAGCGCGCGGGTGAAGCGCACGCCGTCCAAAGCCGGCGAGGCGGCCAGGCGGTCGCGCAGGCGGCTGCGGATGCTCGCCAGCCCGTCCGGATCGGACACCAGCGCCGCCGCCATGGCGATGTAGGCCTCCTCCCCTTCGACCGCCAACGCCGGAAGCCCGGCGGAGGTCAGGTGGGTCACCGTATGGCGGGCGCAGAACCGGTCGCCGGCAAGCGTCACCACCGGCACACCCATCCACAGCGCCTCGAGCGTCGTCAGCCCGCCGGAATAGGGGAAGGGGTCGAGCGCAACGTCGATTTCGCCATAAGTCGCCAGAAATTCGGCGTGAGGCGCGGCACCGCGCAGTTCGATGCGGGCCGGGTCGGCCCCGGCAACCGTGAACAGCGCCAGCGTCCGCGCCCGCAATTCCGCATCGTCCAGGCCGGGCGTGCGCAGGAGCAGCCGCGATCCGGGCACCGCTGCAAGCAGGCGCGTCCACAAGGCGGCGACCTGCCCGTTCAGCTTCGGCAGGGCGTTCAGCGATCCGAAGGTCGGGGCGCCGCGCGCGATCATCGGCAACGGCGCCACGGCGGGGGCGGCGGCCGGCGGCGACCAGGGCACATAGGCATCCGGCATGCGGACGATGCCCTCGATGGCCCAACCGTCGGCACCCTCCGGGCTCTGCCGCGGGTCTGAAATCAGATAGTCCATCGCCGGCAGGCCTGTGGTGCCGACATAGCCGGCCCAGGTGACCTGCACCGGCGCCGCCCGCCGGGCGAAGACACCCAACCGGTTGCCCAGCGTGTGGCCGGCCAGATCGACAAGAATATGAATGCCGTCGGCGCGGATGCGCTCCAGCAGGGCCGCGTCGTCCATAGCCGCGCTGTCGACCCAGCCATCGGCCAGACCGCGCAGCCGCGCCGTCACCGCGTCCGGATTGGCGGTGTTGGAATAGCAGATCGCCTCGAACGCGCTGCGGTCATGGGCGGCCAGCACCGGTTCAAGGAAATAACCGACAGGATGGGCGCGGAAATCGGCGGAGACATAACCGACGCGCAGTCTCGGCGCCGGTGCCGCCACCGCCGCGGCCGGCCGGTCGGGATAGCGGGCGCCCCAGTCGGCATGGGCCTGCGCGATCTGCGGCATCGTCCGCGCCGGGTCGTACTGCATCAGGAACAGTCGGGCGCTGTGCAACGAATCGGCGGCCGGCGCCAGCCGCAGGGCACGGTCGAGCGCTACCAAGGCCTCGCCGATGCGGGCCTGAGGAGCAAGAGACCGGCTGGCACGGTTGGCCCACAGTTCCACCCGCGACGGCTCCAGGCACAGCCCGGCGCGATAGGCGCGGTCGGCCTCGCCCGGCCGGTTCATCTCGGCCAATGCGTTGCCGATGTTGTAGGGCGGGATCCAGTTGTCGGGTTCGATGTGTGCCGCGCGCCGGTGCAGCGCCGCCGACTCAGGCCTGCGAGCCTGGGCCCGCAGCAGATTGCCGGCATTCACCAGCGCGGCCAGCGTGGCGGGGCTGAGCGCGATGGCGCGGCGGTAACATCCCTCCGCCAGATCGGCGCGCCCGGCGCCGGTCAGCGTCTCCGCCATCACCAGCAGGCCGTCCATCGCCATGGCTAGACCGCCGTCGAGGTTCAGCGCCCCGGCATAGGCCTGCGCCGCACCCGGAACGTCGCCTTGGCTTTCCAGCACCAGCCCGTAATTGGCCCACCAGACGGCGACGCCGGGGCGGGCGGTGATGGCTTGGGCGAGAAGGTCCTGCGCCTCGGCCCAGCGGCCGGCCTGCGCGGCGATCAGGCCCTGGCGGTAGATGCTTTCGGCCTGATCCGGCGTCATCGTCTTCGGTCCTTTTTAGGCTTCGGTGCGGCCAAGCTGGTCCATCAGTTCGCGCCATTCGCGCTTGGACAGGCCGCTGGCCTCCTGCGTCACCGGCTCACCGGCCAGCAGGCGCTTCACCACGTCCAGGCCGGTGCGCGACAGGTGAGCGCCGCCCATGCGGTATTCGGTGAAGGACTCGAAGACCGCCGGGACCCAGCGCTTCACCACGTCCAGCATGGCGTCGGCATAGACGCGGATCTCGTACTGGGCGTGGCTGTCGGCGCGCAGCGACAGGAAATGCAGAAGGTTGTGGAGATCGACCTTCCAGTACCACTGCGTGTAGTAGTTCAAGGACAGGTTCATCCGCGCCAGTTCGCGCGCCAGACCCTGGCGGCTCGGGTCAATGACGCTGCCGTCCTCGCGGTGGTTCAGCATCTCTTCATAATGGCTGTAGGCGCGTTCGGAATCCTCGCGCAGCAGCCGCATGACATCGGCCGCCTCCTCGCCCTCCAGCACGTCGCCGCGGCCCTGACGGTTCACCACGGCCTGGGCGCCAAGCTGTTCCGGCGCCGGCACATAGAACTCGCGGTCGAGAATGGAGTAGCGGGCCGAATATTCGTTCACGTTCGCGGTGCGGTGGCGAATCCACTGGCGTGCGACGAAGATCGGCAGCTTCACATGGAACTTGATCTCGCACATCTCGAACGGGGTCGAGTGGCGGTGGCGCATCAGATACTTAATAAGGCCGGAATCCTCGCTGACCTTCTTGGTGCCCTTGCCATAGGACACGCGCGCCGCCTGCACGACCGCCGAATCGTCGCCCATATAGTCGATGACGCGGACGAAGCCATGGTCCAGCACCTCCAGCGGCTGATAGAGGATCTCTTCCAGCGCGGGCACGGTGGCGCGGCGGGTGGTGGCGGTGACGGCGCGCAGGCGATCGATTTCGTCGCGCTGCTCGGGCGTGATCGGCATGGTGACTCCGGGGTTACGGTGCCGGCTGTCTTACCAGACCGCGTGGCTGCCGGAAACGGTGAACGAACGATCCAGCCCGCGTCACCGCAGCGCATTTGGCGATCATGCACACACCCCCTTCCCTTGCCGGGCGCAAGTGCCTATATTCGCGACGTCGGTTCGCCGACTATGGCGATAAACGCCTTGTGGAATAAGCGTTGTGGACCCGGGGGCGGTACCCGGCGCCTCCACCAACCATACACCGGACTCGTTGACCGGGGTCGTTGGGGGCGAAATAGGATCGACACGCGTGGTAAAGGCATGGTTTTCGCTCGGCATGGTTCCGCCGTTATCGGGCCGTTGCAATAGTTGCCAACGACAACGTTGCTCAGGCTCGCCTCGCTGCCTAACGGCGGCTGGTAGCCTAAACCTAATCCCCGAGGGTTAGCGCCTAAGGGTGGGGCCGTGGGCCGCCTAGCAACAGAAGGCCCACACCTCTTCCTTCCAGCGTTTCATGCCGGCTCTAAGGCCAAGGCGGGACGCCGGACCGATCGCGTTATCAGGGATTCGCCCAAGCATGCCGAAAGAGCAGCTCCGCTATGACCGCATGGTCGAAACCGCGTTGCGCGGCGTTGTCCGCGACGCGCTGACCGAGGTTGCCGAGCGCGGCTTGCCGGGCAATCACCATTTCTACCTGACCTTCCGCACCGGCTTCCCCGGCGTGGACATCCCGGATTATCTGGCCTCCCAGTATCCGAACGAGATGACCATCGTCCTGCAGTTCCAGTATTACGGGCTGGATGTGACGGACGATCATTTCGAGGTCACGCTGAGCTTCAACAACGTGCATGAGCGGCTGGTGATCCCCTTCGCCGCCATCACGACTTTCGCCGATCCGTCGGTGAATTTCGCGCTGCAGTTCCAGCCGCTGGCCACCGCCGAATCGGCTGAGGTCTCGACCATGCCGCCCCGCCCCGCCGCCGAGCGCGTCGAGGAAAAGGCGGAGGAAGCCGCCCCGGCCGAGGAGCCGAAGCGCGGCGAGGTCGTGGCGCTGGACGCCTTCCGCAAAAAGTAACCGTCTCCCGCACATGCCCGCCCAGCCGCCCAGCGAGTATGTCGCCACTCTCTGCGAGATGATGGCGCCGCTGGGTGATGTGCGGGCACGCCGCATGTTCGGCGGCTATGGCCTGTCCATCGACGGGCTGACCTTCGCGCTGGTCGCGGATGACACGCTGTACTTCAAGGTGGACGACGTGAACCGCGCGGCGTTCACGGATCTGGCGCTGGAGCCCTTCCGGCCGATGCCGGACAAGCCGACCACCCTGTCCTACTACCCGCCACCCGACTCGGCGCTGGATGAGCGCGACGAACTGCTGCCCTGGGCCCGGTCCGGGTTCGAGGCGGCCTTGCGCGCGGCGGCGAAGAAGGCCGCGAAGACGAAGCGGAAGAAGGCCGCCGTCGCGGAATAGGCCCCCTCCCGAGGCTCTTTTGGCCGTCATTCCTGCGAAGGCGGGAATCCAGCCGACTCAGCGGATAATTCGCAGGGTTTCCTAGATCCCCGCCTTCGCGGGGATGACGCTAACTTGTTGCTTTTCCAGAGGGTTAGAGATCCACCTCAGATATTGTCCGCCATGTGGATCGTCGCGTTGCTCGCCTGGGCGCCGGCGGTGCGTTGGCGCATCTGGCGGGCGAAGCGCAGGGGGTTGGGGAGGAAGTTCAGCATCGAGCCGAGCTTGCCGACCGACGAGGTCGCTTTGCCCACCGCCATCACGTCGGCCAGCCGGCGGTCGATGAAGGCGCGGGTCTCCGCATGGTCGTCCGACTTGTCGTCCAGCCAATAGAAGGTGGAGGAGCTGACCACCGCCGACAGCAGCGCCCGCTTGGTGTAGTGGTTGTAGTCGGTGGAGGTGTCGCCGGCGGCGAACCACATGGCGTCCACCGTGCGGTAAAGCAACCGCAGGCCGAGAGCCACATTCTGCGGCATTGCCAGATAGGACAGCTGCCGCCGCTTGGCTTCGCGATAGGGCTCCAGAACCTCGAAATAGGTGCGGACGGCGAGGGAGATGCGCTCGCGCACCTTCATCTCGGCCATCGGCTGGGCTTCCAGCCGGTCCAGCATCTGGCGGTCGGCCCAGTCGGCGAAATGCTCCACCGCATCGGTGACACCGCCGGGGAAGGCGCGCAGCAGCGCCGACGGCTCGTGCCCCGCCATCTCGGTGCCGTCGCGCAGAGCCTGCAGGCTCCAGCCGTCGAAGACGACGTTGGGCAGGCTGGCCACCAGGATCTCGTCGCGAAGCGTATCGATGCTCATCGCCAATTCTCCCTGCGCTCACCCTCAGGCGGGGGTCGGCGCGTCCTTTGCCGCGGCCAGCGCGGCGTTGAGGTGATGCATTTCCTCGGTGCAGACCAGGAGCCGCAGATCGTCCATGCGATCAAGATAGAGCACGCCATCCAGGTGGTCGACCTCATGCTGGACCACGCGGGCATGGAATCCCGACGCTTCCCGCTCGATCCGGGCACCGTCCAGGCCATAGCCGCGGTAGCGGATGCGGGCATAGCGTGGAACCAGTCCCCGCAGGCCGGGAATCGACAGGCAGCCTTCCCAACCCAAAACCCTGTCGTCCGTCAGTGGTTCGATCACCGGATTGACCAGGACAGTGTTCGCCACCTCCTCCCCTTCGCCCCGGTCGGCGGGAACGCGGAAGACGATAATCCGGCGCGACTCCGATATCTGCGGGGCGGCCAGCCCGACTCCGGGGGCGTCCAGCATGGTGGCGATCATGTCGGCCGCCAGCCGGCATACAGCCGGATCGGTCGGGTCGGCGATGGGCTCCGCGATCTTGCGGAGTACGGGGTTGCCCATCCGGGCGATTGGAAGCACTGGCATGCCGCTATATCTGGAGTGCGAACGCGGCTGGAGCAACCGATTCCTGCGCTTCCGGCCGGGCTTATGCTTGGAGGCCGAAGACTCCCCTTCACAAAAGCGGTGGGGCATGCTACACACTGCGCCCACACAAGGGGTGCGCCTGCCGCGCATACCTATTTGTTGCCTTTGCGCAACACGGCACACTTGGAAGGGTGACGGTAAACGTGCAAGTTCTGGTCCGAGATAACAACGTCGATCAGGCCCTCCGCGCGCTGAAGAAGAAGATGCAGCGCGAGGGCATTTTCCGTGAAATGAAGCTGCGTCGCAACTACGAGAAGCCCTCGGAGAAGCGTGCGCGTGAGAAGGCTGAAGCGGTGCGTCGCACCCGCAAGCTGCTCCGCAAGCGGATGGAACGCGAGGGCTATTAATCGTCGGTCGCACGTAGCGACTGCGAAGGGCGCGTGTGATGCGCGCCCAAGACCCCTTGTGTCTTGCACCCGACCGTCCCGCGATCCTCGCGTGGGCGGTTTTGGTGTATCTGCGCCATTTCGCTTGCCTCAACCTTCCGCCGGTCAAGCGTATTGCCGGACCAGCGTATGGAACCGTCGGCAAGCGAACAGCCAGCCCGGAAAGACCCGATCATGAGCGCTTCCAACCTCACCGCCCGCCACTCGGTCCCGGCGTTGCGCGCCCGCAAGGGAGGCGAACCGATCGTCTGCCTGACCGCCTACACCGCTCCGGTGGCGCGGCTGCTCGATCCGCATGTCGATATCCTGCTGGTCGGCGATTCGCTGGGCATGGTGGTCTATGGACTGGACAGCACGCTGCCGGTGACGCTGGACATGATGATCGCCCATGGCGCCGCAGTGGTTCGTGGCTCCGAGCGCGCCTGCGTCGTCGTCGATCTGCCCTTCGGCAGCTATCAGGAGAGCAAGGAGGCCGCCTTCCGCGCCTCGGCCCGCGTGATGGCGGAAACCGGCGCCCAGGCGGTCAAGCTGGAAGGCGGGCTGGAGATGGCGGAGACGGTGGCCTTCCTGACCGCCCGCGGCATTCCGGTGATGGGCCATGTCGGGTTGACGCCGCAGTCGGTGAACACGCTGGGCGGCTACAAGGCGGTCGGCCGCGATGCCGAAGCCGCCGAACGCATCGCCGCCGACGCCCGCGCGATTGCGGAGGCCGGCGCCTTCACCCTGGTGATCGAGGGCACGATGGAAGGGCTGGCCCGTCGCATCACCGAAGAGGTGGCGATCCCCACCATCGGCATCGGCGGCTCGCCGGCCTGCGATGGGCAGGTGCTGGTCACCGACGACATGCTCGGCCTGTTCGGCGCCTTCCAGCCGAAATTCGTCAAGCGCTACGCCAACCTGGGCGAGACGGTCGGCGAGGCCGCCGCGACCTACGCCGCCGAGGTGCGGGCCCGAGCCTTTCCGGGGCCGGAGCATTGCTTCGGGATGAAGAAGGCGGCGACGGCGTAACGCCCTCCCCCAGTTCGTTCTTTCTCCGTTCCAGGCGATCCGGTACAGTCCGACCGCCATGGATGCCCCCTCCCCCGCCCTGATCCCGCCCAACGTCGCCGCGTGGTTCCGGTCGCGCGGCTGGGCGCCGCACCCGCATCAGGTCGCCATGGTGGAGGCGGCGGAACGGGGGGAAAGCGCCCTGCTGATCGCGCCGACCGGCGGCGGCAAGACGCTCGCCGGCTTCCTGCCATCGCTGATCGAGCTGGCGGAAAGACCGCGCGAAGGGCTGCATACCCTCTACATCTCGCCGCTGAAGGCGCTGGCTGTCGACATCCAGCGCAATCTCGAACAGCCCATCGCCGAGATGCGGCTGCCGATCCGCGCCGAGACCCGCACCGGCGACACGCCGGAAGCCAAGCGCAAGCGCCAGCGCACCCATCCGCCGCACATGCTGATGACGACGCCGGAAAGTCTGGCTCTGCTGCTGTCCTATACCGACGCCGACCGGCTGTTCCGCAACCTCCGCTGCGTCATCATCGACGAGCTGCATGCGCTGGCAGGATCCAAGCGCGGCGACCTGCTGGCGCTGGGTCTGGCGCGGCTGTCGCGCCTCGCCCCCGCCGCCCGGCGGGTCGGGCTGTCGGCCACGGTGGCGGAGCCGGAGCGGCTGCTGGCCTGGCTGTCGCGCCGTGGCCGGCATGACGGAACCGACTCAGACGACGTGCGGCTCGTGCTGGGTCGCAGCGGCGCGCAGGCGGAGGTGGAGATCCTGACCTCGCAGGAGCGGGTGCCCTGGGCCGGCCACATGGCGATGCACGCCATGAAGGAGATTTACGAGCGCATCCGCCGCCAGCGCACCACCCTGCTGTTCGTCAACACCCGCGCCCAGGCCGAGCTGGTGTTCCAGGCGCTGTGGCGGGTCAATGACGACAATCTGCCGATCGCGCTCCACCACGGCTCGCTGGCGGTGGAACAGCGCCGCAAGGTCGAGGGCGCCATGGCGCGCGGCGAGTTGCGGGCGGTGGTCGCCACTTCCTCGCTCGATCTCGGCATCGACTGGGCGGCGGTGGATCTCGTGGTGCAGATCGGCGCACCCAAGGGATCGAGCCGGCTGGTCCAGCGCATCGGCCGCGCCAATCACCGGCTGGACGAGCCGAGCCGAGCCCTGCTGGTCCCCGCCAACCGCTTCGAAGTGCTGGAATGCCGCGCGGCGCTGGAGGCGGTGCACGACCACACGCTGGACGGCGAGGCGCCGCGGCCGGGCGGTCTGGACGTGTTGGCCCAGCATCTGCTCGGCATGGCCTGCGCCGCCCCCTTCCTGCCGGATGAGCTGTATGAGGAGGTGGTCTCCGCCGCCCCCTATGCCGCGATGACGCGCGACGAGTTCGACGACGTCCTGGATTTCGTCACCACCGGCGGCTACGCGCTCGGCGCCTATGAACGGTTCCAGCGGTTGCGGCTGCGCGAGGATGGGCGGATGGCGGTGGCCGGCCCGGTGGTGGCGCGCCAGTACCGGATGAATGTCGGCACCATTACCCAGGAGGCGCTGCTGCGCGTCCGGCTGAACCGCGGCCCGGTGCTGGGCGAGGTGGAGGAGTATTTCATCCAGGGCCTGACCCCCGGCGACACCTTCCTCTTCGCCGGACAGCTTCTGAAATTCCTCGGCGTGCGCGAGATGGAGGCGCAGGTCGCCAAGGGCGGCACCGGCGATCCGAAGGTCCCCGCCTATGCCGGCGGGCGGCTGCCGCTGACCACCCATCTGGCCGAGCGCGTGCGCGCCATGCTGGCCGATCCGCGCCAGTGGGACGGGCTGCCGGAGGATGTGCAGGAATGGCTGCGCCTGCAGCGCTACCGTTCGGTCCTGCCGAATCGCGACGGGTTGCTGGTGGAGACCTTTCCCAAAGCGGGCAAGCAGTTCCTCGTCGCCTATGCCTTCGAGGGCCGCAATGCGCACCAGACCTTGGGCATGCTGCTGACCCGGCGGATGGAGCGCTTCGGCCTGGGACCGCTGGGCTTCGTCGCCACAGACTATGTGCTGGCGGTGTGGTCGCTGAGATCTCCCCAGGATATGGGCACCGACATGGACGCCCTGTTCGACCAGGACATGCTGGGCGACGATCTGGAAGCCTGGATGGACGAATCCTCGATGCTGCGGCGGACCTTCCGCAATGTGGCGCTGATCGCCGGGGTGATCGACCGCCGCCATCCGGGGCAGGAAAAGACGGGCCGGCAGGTCACCTTCTCCTCCGACCTGATCTATGACGTGCTGCGCAAGCACGACCCCGGCCATGTGCTGCTGCGGGCGACACGGGCCGATGCGGCGGGCGGGCTGACCGACATCCGCCGCCTGTCCGACTTCCTGGCGCGGGTTCGCGGACGCATCACCCACAAGGACCTCGACCGCATCTCTCCGCTGGCGGTGCCGGTGATCCTGGAGATCGGGCGCGAGCGGGTGGACGGCAGCGCCACCGACGAACTGCTCGCCGCCGCCGAGGCCGAGCTTCTGGCGGAGGCGATGCCGGAACTGGCTGCGCCACGGCCTGCGAAATCGGCAACCGGGCGCCCGCAGCAGGGGCGGTTGTCGTTGTGACACCGCCCCAAGCCGCCCGCAGGTTACTTGCGCAGTTCCGGCTCCACGCCCGGCTCGCCGCTGAATTCGACGAGAATGGTCTCGTCACGGACGATGAACTGGCAGGCCAGACGGTAGGGCGGCGGGAGGTGGGCGTTCTCGGCCGCCTCCAGCAGGTTCCGGTTCAGCTTGCCGTTGACGGACAGGGTGACTTTCTCCTTTTCGGTCAGGTCGATGGCCATCGGAGTCTTCCCGTCCAGATAGCTCACCTTGACGAGGCAGGAGCCGCATTCGCCGTCCTGGCACTGGAACGGGATCGGGATGTCGTGCTTCTTCGCCAGCGCCAGCAGAGTGCCGGTATCGCCGGCGACAGCGTAGACGGTCATGTCCTTGGGCATGTTCAGGCCGGTGAACGTCACTGTGGCCATGGGTATCCTCCGGGTATGGTTGTGATCCGCCATGCCTCCACGGCGGCGGCCCGTCCGGCTGCAAACATCATGCCCATAAAAATTTCATGGATATTGGCCGCTTCCGATGATTGCCGGTAAACGAATGTTGTCAGCTTCCTCCCAAGTCCACAGGTCTGCCTGTCAGGGCGATGACAGCCGTGCCGCCTTGACCCTCCGCGGAGCCGACCTGCTGGCCGATCCATCCGGCGCGCTGCTGTGGCCGGCGGAAAGCATCCTCGCTGTCGCCGACCTGCATCTGGAAAAGGGGTCAGCCTTCGCCGCGCGCGGCCGGATGCTGCCGCCCTACGACACGCGGGCGACGCTCGACCGGCTGGGGGAGTTGATCGCGCGAATCCGGCCGGCGCGCGTGCTGTGCCTGGGAGACAGCTTCCACGACCGCCGCGCGGCGGAGCGGATGGACACCGCCGACGTGGAGCGGCTGCGCGGGCTGACCGCCGCCGTCGCCGATTGGGTGTGGATCACCGGCAACCACGATCCGGAGCCGCCGCAGGGCTTCGGCGGCCGGGTGGCGGCGGAGCTGTCCGTCGGCCCGCTGACCTTCCGGCACGAGGCCCAGCAGGGCGCGGTGGGCGAACTGTCGGGACACCTTCACCCGGCCGCCGCGGTGGCGCTGGCCGGACGGCGGGTGCGCGAGCGCTGCTTCGCCCATGACGGCGCCAAGTTGATCCTGCCGGCCTTCGGCAGCTTCACCGGCGGGCTGAACGTGCTGGACGCCGCCTTCGACGGGCTGCTGGCGCCGGGTTTCGAAGTGCTGATAACGGCGCGCGGCCGGGTCTACCGCTTCCCCTGCGCCCGTTTGTCGCCGGATCGCGCACGCTGACGCTCTGGCCGAAGCGTGAGCGCGGCCTATATCGGTGGATCCGGATGAGTCCAACCGAGCACCGCGCATGCCCGCCCCCATCATCGTCTGGTTCCGCAACGACCTGCGCCTTGCCGACAACCCGGCGCTGACCGCCGCCGCCCTGGCCTCTGCCGAGCGCGGCGCGCCGGTCATCCCGCTCTATATCCTGGAAGAGGAAGCCGGCGATCCCCCCTTGGATCCATGGGCGCTGGGCGGAGCGCAGCGCTGGTGGCTGCACGGCAGCCTGGAACGGCTCGCCACCTGCTGCGCACGCCACGGCTCGCCGCTGGTACTGCGCCGGGGCGAGCCGGGGGCCGTGCTCGACGCGCTGATCGCGGAGACGGGTGCGGAGTGCGTGCTGTGGAACCGCCGCTATACTCCCGCTCAGACTGCCCGCGATTCGGCGATCAAGACCCGGTTGAAGCAACGTGGCGTCGACACGCGCAGCTTCAACGCCGGCCTGCTGGCCGAGCCCTGGACCGTCCGCAACAAGAGCGGCGGTCCCTTCAAGGTCTTCACCCCCTTCTGGCGCCATCTGTCGGCCACGCTGAACCCGCCGCTGCCGACGCGTGCGCCGTCCGAACTGAGGGCGTCGGCGACCGCCCCGGCCAGCGACGATCTCGACGGTTGGGGCCTGCTGCCGACCAAGCCCGATTGGGCCGCCGGCCTGCGCAAGCGCTGGGTGCCGGGAGAGACGGCGGCGCTGTCCCACCTCGCCGATTTCCTCGATGGGCCGGTCGGGGTCTATGCGACGGAGCGCGACCGGCCGGACCGTGCCGGCACCTCCGCCCTGTCGCCCCATCTGGCCTTCGGGGAGATCGGGCCGCGGCAGGTCTGGCACGCCGCCCGCCATGCCGCCGACGCCCGGCCGGAACTGGCGCCCGGCATCGACGCCTTCCTGCGCGAAATCGGCTGGCGCGAGTTCCAATACCATCTGCTGCACCACGCGCCGGAGTTGCCCGATAGCCCGCTCGACCACCGCTTCGCCGACTTCCCCTGGCGCGACGATGCGGCGGGCCTGCGGGCTTGGCAGCGCGGGCGCACCGGCTACCCCATCGTCGATGCCGGCATGCGCCAACTGTGGGAGACCGGCTGGATGCACAACCGGGTGCGGATGATCGTCGCCTCCTTCCTGATCAAGGATCTGCTGCTGCCCTGGCAGGAGGGGGAGCGCTGGTTCTGGGACACGCTGGTCGATGCCGATCTGGCCCAGAATGCCGGCAACTGGCAGTGGGTGGCCGGCTGCGGCGCCGATGCCGCCCCCTTCTTCCGCGTCTTCAACCCGGTTCTGCAGGGCGAAAAGTTCGACCCCCAGGGCGATTACGTCCGCCGCTACGTCCCCGAACTGGACCGGCTGCCGCCACGCTGGATCCACCAACCCTGGGCCGCCCCGACCGAGGTGCTGCGGCAGGCCGGCCTCCGGCTGGGCGACGACTATCCGCGGCCGATCCTCGACCATGCCGTCGCCCGCGACCGCGCGCTGGCCCTCTACAACGAGCGCAAGGGCAAGGCGGAGTCCACGACCTGAGCGGCGATCTTCATTGAACGGTCACCACCGCGCCCGCAAACGGTCACGCGCCGTCGCTATCTTTCCGGCAGCGGCCCGGTGCGGCCGCGCCGTCCCAAAAAGAAAGAACAACCGCCACCTGACAAGGCGGCCCCTCCCCCGGGGCCGCCTTTTCCCTTGGCGCGTTGCAACAGCCGGCAGAGTGTTATAAAGTAACACCCATGTCCGCGCTTCACGACCATACCCACTGCATCGCCGATGCCCTGACCCGTGCCGACGCGCTGTGCGCCGAACGGGGGGCGCGGCTGACCGCGCTGCGCCGCCGCGTGCTGGAGCTGGTGTGGTCCAGCCACCGGCCGCGCGGCGCCTATGCGATCCTGGAGGATCTCAGCCAGCAGGACGGCAAGGCGGCGGCGCCGCTGACCGTCTACCGTGCGCTGGAGTTCCTGGTCGAACAGGGGCTGGTCCACCGCATCGAGTCGCTGAACGCCTATGTCGGCTGTGCGGCACCGGGGGATGTCCATTCCGGACAGTTCCTGGTGTGCGAGGCCTGCGGCGATGCCGCCGAGATCGACGATCCCGGCGTCGGCGCCGCCATCATCGCCGCGGCGGCCGAGCGCGGCTTCCGCGTCCAGCGCCCCACCGTCGAGGTGCGCGGCCTGTGCAAATCCTGTCAGGAGATTCCCCGTTGAGCGCTCCCGCCGCCCCTCCCGCCCGTCTTCCCGTCTCGGTGCTGACCGGCTTCCTCGGCAGCGGCAAGACCACGCTGCTGCAGGCGCTGCTGCGCAACCCGGCCATGGCCCGCACCGCCATCGTCATCAACGAGTTCGGCGAGGTCGGGCTCGACCATCTGCTGGTCGCCAAGGCGTCGGAGAACATGGTGCTGATGGACAGCGGCTGCCTGTGCTGCACCATCCGCGGCGATCTGGTCGACACGCTCCGCGACCTGTTCCTGAAGCGGGTGAAGGGCGAGATCCCCGAATTCGACCGGGTGGTGGTGGAGACGACCGGGCTGGCCGATCCCGCCCCGATCATCCACACCCTGATGTCGGACCCGCTGCTGGCCGCCCGCTTCCGCCTGGACGGCGTCATCGCCACGGTGGACGCCGCGCACGGCTCGCTCCAGCTCGACCGGCAGCCGGAAAGCGTGAAGCAAGCCGCCGTCGCCGACCGCATCGTCCTGACCAAGACCGACGTCGCCACCCCGGCGGCGACCGCCGCCCTGATGCAGCGCCTCGCCGCCATCAACCCGGCCGCCCCGATCATCCCCGCCGCCCATGGCGAGGTCGATCCGAACAAGCTGTTCGACGCCGGGCTCTACAACCCCGAGACCAAGAGCCCCGACGTCGCCCGCTGGCTGCGCGAGGAGGCCTATCGCGACGAGCAGGCCAAGGCGCATGGGCATCACGACCATGGCCACGATCACGATCATGGGCATGGGCACGGCCATGACCACGATCATGACCACGATCACGGCGACCATTGCGGTCCCGACTGCGGTCACGATCATCACCATGACGCCAACCGCCATGACGACCACATCCGCGCCTTCTGCATGGTGATCGACCGTCCGATTCCCTGGAACGGCTTCGTCGACTTCATGGAGGCGCTGATCGCCCAGGCCGGCGAGAACCTGCTGCGGGTGAAGGGCTTGCTGAACGTCCAGGAAAGCGAGCTTCCCGTGGTCGTCCACGGTGTCCAGCACATGTTCCACCCGCCCGTCCGCCTGGAGGACTGGCCCAGCGACGACCACCGCACCAAGCTGGTCTTCATCACCCGAGACGTCGGCCAGCCGGTGATCGAGCCGCTGTTCAACGGGCTGGTCTGGGGCGAGGGGAAGTAGAGAAGGTTATCGCTTTTGCTAGGTTAGACCCCCACCTAACCTCCCCCGCTGGGCGGGGGAGGGACTGCCGCAGCCTTTCTGAACAAGTACTTACCCCCTCCCCCGCCCAGCGGGGGAGGGTTGGGGTGGGGGCATCGTAAGCTGAACCCTAACCTCCCCCACCCTCACCGCCCCACCATCCGCCGCAGCGGACTGTCGCCGACCGCCCACACCCCGCGGTCCAGCGCCTTCGCGCCCTCAAAGACCAGCCAGCTCTGCCGCCCGTAATGCGGAAGCGGACGGACGAGCGCCTTCAGCGCCTCTGCATCCACGCCCGACACCACCAGCGCCGTGCGACCGTCCGCCGCGTGCGACACCCATACCCGCGCGCTGCCCCGCCCGGCCAGTTCCGGCGGCACCGGAGGCAGTCCGCGCGCCTCCAACTCCCGCGCCACAGCCGCGTCGGTGCCGACCAGCAACAGCGGCGCCACTCCACCAGCGCTTTCCCGACCGGCGCCGTCGATCAGCCGACCGGCCAACGTCCTTGCGGCCTCCGCCGCCTCGCCATCCATAGGGCCGTCAGCGGCAATCACCCGCTCCGTACCCGGACGCAGGGTCACGTCACGCAGGATCGGCGGCGCCTCCCCCGGCGCCAGACGGCGGAACAGGTCGAAATCGGGATCGACCGCCACCGCCCGAACCTCCGCTTTCGCGGGAATGCGCAACGTCGCCTGCCGGCTGTCGAGTTGGACGCTCCGCTCCTCCACCCCCGTCGCCGTTTCCAGCCGCACCGGCACGGTCAGGGCATAGGGCGTGTCAGCCTCCTGCCTCAGGGTCAGCTGCACACCGTCGCCATCGGCACGGGCATCGACCAGGGTCAGCATCGGCGCGCCCCGCCGCTCCACCCATTGACTGAACATGCCGCTCAGGTCACGGCCGGATGCCGCCTCGAAGGCATGGCGCAGGTCGGTCCAGCCGGCCGCCTGGAAGGCATGTTCGCTCCAGAAGCGGCGGATCCCGGCGTCGAAGGCGTCGTGCCCGATCTCCGCCTCCAGCATGTGGAACAGCATCGCCGCCTTGCCGTAGCCGACGATCTGCGAGGCATCGTGCGTCTTGGACAGGAACGCCGTCAGCGGTCGGTCGCGCTCGGCCGGCAGGGCGGCATAGTCGCGCAGCCAGTCCAGCCGCATCGCCCGCGCGGCATCGGCGCCGCGTTCGCGGGCGGCGGCATAATCGGCCATGTAGGTGGTCATTCCCTCCGCCCAATTGCCGCCCCCATCGACCCGCACGCCGTTGCCCCACCAGTTGTGCATGATCTCGTGGGTCAGCGATTGGCTGCGGATGAAGGGCAGCGGCAGGACGACGCGGCCGATGGCGGTCAGGCCGGGAAAGCCAAGCCCGACCGGCGGCGGAACCGACACGATGCTGAATCCGTCGAAGGGATAGGCGCCGATGCGGGCGGACCCGGCGGCGATCGCCTGCTCCGACAGGCCGAGATAGCCGTCGGCCAGCCCCGTCTGCTCCGGATGGCGGTAGAGCCGCAGTCGGAGGTCCCCAGCCATCCGCTCCTCCACCGTCCAGGGACCGGCGAAGACGGAGGGTTCCTCGACGCCGCGGCTTTCCTCGAACACCGCGCGATAGCCGGCGGCGTCGCGCGCCTCCTCCACCAGCCGGCCGGTGGCGACCGCGACATAGGGCGCCGGCACACGCACCGACAGGCGCCAGGTCGGCGGCTCCTCGACCGCGGTCACCGGATCGGGCAGCCAGCCGCCGAGCCCCAGCAGGAAGGCGCCCTCGCCATCCAGCGCAAGTCCGGTGCCGGCGGTAAAGCCCGGCAGCCGGCCGCCGTAGCGGAGCGTCACCGGTCCGCTTCCCTCCGGCACCTCCAGCCGCAACCGGTCGCCGCGCCGATCCACCGGAAGGCCCCTGTCACCGGCCCGCGCCTCCTGCAGCGTCAAGGCCGGATCCAGCCGAAGGGTCTGCGTCCCGGCCGGCAGGGTCAGCCGATCCACCGCCTCTATCCGGCCGGCCGCAGGATCAAGCGTCAGGTCGAGGTCGTGGTGCAGCGGGGCGGCACCGGCCGGGGCGATTGCGCCCAGGGCCAAGGCCGCTCCCGCCAGGATCCCCAGGATCGGGACCGGAATGCGCAGCTTCGTCATGCCCCTGAAGATGGGCGCCGGATCTTCGAAGGGCCAGCGCGGCGTCATGCCGCGCGGATGCTCTCCAGGAATCCGTCCACCTCGCGGCGCAGCCGGTCGGCGACGCCGGTCAGGAGCCCGGATTCATCCAGCATCTCGTTGGCCTTGGCGCCGGCATCGGTGGTCGCCTCGCTGGCGCCGGCGACGTTCATCGAGACCGCCTGCGCCCCCTGGGCCGCCTGATGGACGTTGGCGGAGATGTCGCGCGTCGCGGCCCCCTGCTGCTCCACCGCCGCGGCGATGGCGCTGGAGATGCTGGTCATCTCGCCGATGACATGGCCGATGTCGCGGATCGCCACCACCGCCACATTGGTTGCCTGCTGGATTTCCGCGATCTTTCTCTGGATGTCCTCGGTGGCGCGGGCGGTCTGGGTGGCCAGACCCTTTACCTCGCTTGCCACGACGGCGAAGCCCTTGCCGTGCTCGCCGGCACGCGCGGCCTCGATGGTGGCGTTCAACGCCAGCAGGTTGGTCTGCCCGGCGATGGAGTTGATGAGGCTCACCACCTCGCCCACCTCGTTGGCGGCCCGGACGAGGCCGTTCATCACCTCGTTCGTCTTGGTTGCCTCGGTCACCGCCTGGTTCGCCACGTCGTTGGAGGCGCTGACCTGCCGGCCGATCTCGCCGATGGAGCTGGACAGTTCCTCCGTGGCGCCGGCAACGGTGTTGACGCTGACCGCCGCCTCTTCCGCGGCCTGGGCGGCGGCGCTGCTGCGGCTGGTGGCGGTGCCGGTGCTGGCGGTCAGTGACTGGGCGGTCTGGCGCATGGTGCCGGCCGAGGCCGTCACCTGCCGCACCACCTCGCCGATCGACCGTTCGAAGCCATCGGCCAGCCTGGACAGCAGGGCCACCCTCTCGGCCTCCGCCTTGACGTGCATCTCCTCCTGCTCGGCACGCAGCCGGCGGTTTTCGAGCCCGCGTTCCTTGAACACACCGACTGTCGCGGCGATCAGGCCGATCTCGTCGCGACGACCGGTGTCGGTGACCTCGACGTCGAGATCGTCGTCGGCCAGCCGGCGCATCGCCGCGGTCAGCCGCGACAGCGGATGCGTGATGGAGCGGGCGATCCACAGCGATAGCAACAGCGCCGCGATGCCCAAACCACCACCGAGCAATCCGGCCTGCAGCGCATGACGGCGGAATTCGGCGTCGATGTCGTCGACATAGACGCCGGTGGCGACGATCCACTTCCATCCCGGCGTCATCTGCGAATAGGCGATCTTCGGGCTTGGCTGGGCCCCCGTCACCTTCGGCCAGGAATAGGAGACGTAACCGCCACCCTTGAGACCTTCTTCCACAAGAAGTTGCGCAAAGGGGATGCCATTCGGGTCCTTGGAGCCGCTGAAACTCCGTCCTTCGATTTGCGGCTGTCCACCGTGGACTTCAACCAAGCCATCGGTATCTGTGGCAAACAGATATTCGTTCCCGGCATAACGCATCGCACGCAAGGCGTTGCGCGCTGCGGTACGCGCCGCATCCTCAGACATCTCGCCCTTGGCGGCCCGGGTTTCAAAATCTATGACGACACCGATGGCCGCCTCGACAATCGAACGAACCTTTGCCTCGCTGGCCTCCTGTTGAGTGGCGTGAAGAGAAGAGAGAAGGATGGCGGCCACACCTATGATTGCGCAGAGCATAACTGCGGAAATGGTGAGGAATTTTTTTCTTATGCTGACGTTCTGCATTCGCACGACCTCCCGGATAGAATATTAGAATTCTATGGATTCGGTCGGTCAGTGTCAAAACGGAATAGTAGAAACAAAATTAAACGCCAAATACGTCAAAAGATTACAGGCCGCTAAGAGATTGATGGAAAATCATCACAATTGATCGAAAAGACTCCAAAAACAGATCCCAAGCCTAGATCAACCCGCATAGGCGCGCACCCGATCATACAACTTTGACAACCGGACATCGCAGATCTCTAGCTCTTTCAAGTGATCAACTGTGTTGGCCAAGTAATCGATGTTGGGCCCGCGCTGGCCGCAGCAGCCGGCGATGCGACAAACGACCGCAGCCTCGTCCAGGCCTCGGCAGTATTGCGGGTGGTTGCGGTCGACGACGAAGCAGCAGGCGCTGACCGACTCCAGCCCTTCCGCCGAGCGGCCGTCACGCAGGCGCACGCGCAGCAGCCTCGGCCGGTAGACCCGGCTGTCCATCTCGCGCTCCCACAGATAGTCGAGGGTCGAGGGCACCTCCGCCGCGGCCACCCGGAAGACGATGCCCCGGCAGGAGCCGCCGCGGTCCAGCCCCAGCACCAGCCCCGGCCGTTCCGGCGTTCCGCGATAGCGGTAAGAGGCGACGCAGAAGCTGCGGTGGTATCCCGCCAGGGTCGCCGCATGCCGCTCCGCGAACATGAAGCCGGGGTTCCACATCAGCGAACCATAGCCGAACACCCACAGGTCGGCGCCGGGTTCGATGGCGATGTCGCCGGTCCAGGCAGGAGTCGGAAGCGGTGAATCGGGAGCCATGGGAGATCGCAGGGGGAGGGATCGCTGGTGAATGGTTCGGAGCCGAATCGGAACCGACCGAGCCTAGCATGCGGGTTACGGGGTCGCTATAACGGTACGGAGATGGAACGGACATGCCACCGATGCGACCCAACGCCACCTCTTCCGCCCCACGCCGCCTGCTGACCGGGCGCCGGATCGCGACCATCCTGCTGCTGATGGTCCTTCTGCTGCCTGCCCTTTTCTATTCGCTGTGGTGGTGGCAGGCGGCCCGCTCCGTGCGGGCGGGGCTGGAGACCTGGGTCGCCGACCAGCGCGCCAACGGCGCGGTGGTCGAACATGGCGGGCTGACGGTCGGCGGCTTCCCCTTCACCCTGCGGGCCGAGTTGGAAAATCTCCATCTGGCGACCCGCGGCGCCGACTGGCAGGGCGCCGGCCTGGTGGCGGAGGCCGCTCCGTGGAACCCGACCCGCATCGCCCTCACCTTTCCGGGCGAGCAGCGCCTGTCCGTCATTCAGCCCGGTCAACCGCCCGTCGACGTTCTGGCCCCGCAGGGCGGCAGCGGTGACGTGACCATGCGGATGTCCGGTACGCTGGAGCGGCTTGCCCTGCACTTCACCGGCCTGACCGCGCGGGTCGCCGGACAGCCGGTGCCGGTCGCCGCGCTCGACGTCAGCGCCGCCCAGCCGGACCAGCCGCCGGCCGAACGCGGCACCGCCGGCCTGACCGTGACACTCAGCGCCGACGGGCTGACCCTGCCCAACGGTATGCCGCCGACGCTGGGCCGCGAAGTGAAGCGGACGGAACTGACCCTGCGCGTCATGGGTGCCCCGCCCCGGCCGGAACCGGCGAGCCTGTCTGCCTGGAGCCGCGACGGCGGCACGGTGGAGTTGGACCGGCTGGCGCTGGATTGGGGACCGCTGGGGGCGGTGCTGTCCGGCACGCTGGCGCTGGACGCCCAGTTGCAGCCGCAGGCGGCGCTGACGGCGGAGATCCGCGGCGCGCCGGCCATCCTGGATGCGGTGAAGCCGATGATGCGCCCGAACGAGGCCGCCATCGCCAAAACCGTATTGGCCATGCTGGCGCGTCCGACCGGCCCGAACGGCGAACCGGTGGTCACGGCACCGGTCACGGTACAGGACCGTGCGCTCTATGTCGGGCCGCTGCGCGTCGCGGCATTGCCCAAGCTGGTCTGGTGACAAGTATCGGGCGAAACCGCCGATAACCGGCGGAAATGCAACAGGTGGCGGCGGGCATGACGCTTCCATGACTCCGCCCCCTTGTTTCACACGGCGCATCCGGTCAAATTGACGCACTCCCTGTCGCGGCTGCCATGGTGCGTCGGTCGATGTGTCGGTTTCTTGCCTATTGCGGCGAACCCGTGTTCCTGGAAACGCTGGTCTGCACGCCCTGCCATTCCCTGATCGAACAGTCGATGCACGCCGCGGAGGCGAAGACCGAGACCAACGGCGACGGTTTCGGCGTCGGCTGGTACAGCGAGCGCACCGAGCCCGGCCGCTATTGCGAGATCCGCCCGGCCTGGTCGGACGAGAACCTGCAGTCGATCTGCAGCCATGTCCGTTCCCACCTGTTCTTCGCCCATGTGCGGGCAGCCACCGGCACCGCGGTCAGCCGGGCCAACTGCCATCCCTTCAAAGCCGGGCGCTTCCTGTTCATGCACAATGGGCAGATCGGCGACTGGCCCCGCCTGCGCCGCCGGGTGGAGGCGATGATCCCGGACGAGCTGTACAGCGCCCGCACCGGCACCACCGACAGCGAGGCGATCTTCCTGGCGGCGCTGGGACAGGGGTTGGAGCAGGAGTCGGTCGGCGCCTTCCAGCGCGTGCTGCATTCCATCCGCGACGAGATGCAGGCGCTGGACATCACCGCGCCGCTGCGCTTCACCGCCACCTGGACCGACGGCGAACGGGTGTGGGCGGTCCGCTGGGCCTCCGACGACAAGCCCCCGAGCCTGTATTGGCGCCGGGGTGAGAATGGCCTGATCGTGGTGTCCGAGCCTGTCGATGCCCAGCGTGACCAGTGGCGGCAAGTGCCCCCCAGCGGTGGGCTGGTGGCGCGCATCGGCGCGGCGCCGGAGATGTTCACGTTCCATTGATGGAGGGGGTGGATGCCCCCTCCCCATCCCTCCCCCACCTTCGGTGGGAGAGGGGGCAGGACACTTGCTGAAATCTTGCAAAGAACGGCGGCAGTCCCCTCTCCCGCATGAGCGGGGGAGGGTTAGGGAGGGGGCCCGACGCCCGCACCTCACCCCTCCAGCAACCGCTCCTTCGGCAGCAGGATCGTCACCGCCGTCCCCCGCTCCGGTGCGCTGTCGATCTCCACGCCGCCGCCATGCAGTTCGGCGAAGCGGCGGACGATGGGCAGCCCCAGCCCGACCCCCTCATGCTGTCGGACCAGCGAGCGCTCGGCCTGGGTGAAGGGGTTGAAGATGCGACCCATCAACTCGGCCGGAATCCCCGGCCCGTCATCGCGCACGGTCAGCCCGACGAAATTTCCGCGGTCCTCCACCGCGACGGCGACATGGCCGCCGGTAGGCGTGAACTTGACCGCATTGTCCAGCAGGTTCAGCACCATCTCGCGCAGCCGGCGGCGGTCGATGCGCATGCGGAAGGCGGGACAGGGATGGACGGCCAGCGTCAGCCGCTTTCCCGCCGCCTTTGGCGCCAGCATGTCGGCGCAGCCGGTCAGAATCTGGGGAATGTTGACATCGCTTTCCTGGATCTCGATGGAGCCGGTGGAGCCGCGGGTATAGTCCAGGATGTTGTTGACCATGGTCAGCAGCGACCGGCCGCTTTCCTCGATCAGCTTCACATATTCCAGGTAATCGGGATGGCCCAGCTTGCCCATCCCCTCCCCCGCCAGCACGTCGGCGAAGCCGATGATCGAGTTCAGCGGCGTGCGCAGCTCGTGGCTCATCACCGCCAGGAAATCCAGCTTGGCGCGGTCGGCCTTGCGCGCCGCCTCCAGCGCATCCGACAGTTCGGCGGTGCGCTCCGTCACCCGGTGTTCAAGCTCGCGGTTCTGTTCGGCGGCGCGGCGGTAGAGCTTGCGGATTTCCACCATGTTGCGGACACGGTGCAGAAGCTCCCAGGCGATGAAGGGCTTGGTAAGGAAATCGTTGGCGCCCAGTTCCAGCGACTTGCGCCGGGTCTCCTGATCGGTCTGGGCGGTCAGCACCAGGATCGGCACGTAATCGTCGCCGAAGATCGGCTTCAGCCGCTCCATCAGGTCGAAGCCGCTCATGTGCGGCATGCGGATGTCGATCAGCAGCAGGTCGAACGGCTCCGCCGCGCAGAGGTCCGGCACCTTGCGCGGATCGGTCTCGCCGCGCACATGGCGATAGCCGTCGTGGCTCAGGATTTCCCGCAGCAGGTCGACGTTGGACGGGTTGTCGTCCACGATCAGGATGCTCGCGTCCTTGACCTGCTGGGCGAGCGCCGGGTCGATCTGGCTCCTGTTCATCGGGAGCATGCACCTTTGAACCGTCGCGTGGGCATTTAGATTTGCCTCTGAACGGATCGAATGCAATCCGAAATGAGAGGGCCGGCGAAATGAACGGGCGGGCACCCGGCCCGGCACCGCTCAGGCCCGCTTTTCCCAGCCGCCGCGCTCGGTCTGCTGCCAGTAGGTCAAGCTGTGGCCGGCCGCCTTGCAGGCCTTCCAGCGCTGGCGGGCGGCCAGCACCGCCTCCTCGTCGTTGCCGTCGAACAGGTCGCAGACCAGTTCGAAGCCGTCCATCCGGTCGCTGACGCAGCCGTCCACCGTGACCAGCACGGTGGCGCCGTTGGGATTCTCGTCGGCGTCGGTCAGCCACACCGGCTGCTTGTCGGCGAAGCCGTCGCGCGCCGCCCCGTGCGGCAGGAAGGAGCCGGGATCGTAGGTCCACAAATGCTGGTTCAGCATGTCCACCCGCTCCGGCGAACCGGCCAGCACGACGGCGCGCCAGTTCCGCTCAAGAACCTTCTCCAGGATCTTGGGCAGCGCCTGCTCCATCGTGCGCCGTTGCAGGTGGTAGAAGCGGACTTCGGTCATGGCTCCTTCACACAACTCAGGTCATCAGGCTTCGTGGTATTCCGCCACGAAGCGGTCGAGCAGACGCACGCCGAAGGCGGAGGCGCCCTTCGGCACCGTGGGCCCATCCTTCTTCGCCCAGGCCACGCCGGCGATGTCGATGTGGGCCCACGGCACATCGTTGACGAAGCGCTTCAGGAACTGCGCGCCGACGATGCTGCCGGCGCCGCCGCCCGACCCGGTGTTCTTCATGTCGGCGGCCGGCGAGTCGATTTCCTTGTCATAGCCGTCACCGAGCGGCATCCGCCACACCGGCTGGCCCACCTTCAGGCCGGCGGCCGTCAGGTTCATGGCGAGATCGTCGTCGTTGGCGAACAGGCCGGCATGCTCGTGACCCAGCGCGACGATGACGGCGCCGGTCAGGGTGGCGAGGTCGATCATCAGCTTGGGCTTGTAGGCGTCCTGCGCGTACCACAGGCAGTCGGCCAGCACCAGACGGCCTTCGGCGTCGGTGTTGATGACCTCGATGGTCTGGCCCGAGGCCGAGGTGACGATGTCGCCGGGACGCTGCGCCGTTCCGGACGGCATGTTCTCCACCAGACCGACGATGCCGACGGCATTGACCTTCGCCTTGCGGGCGGCCAGCGCGTACATGGTGCCGATCACGGTGGCGGAGCCGCCCATGTCCCACTTCATGTCTTCCATGCCGGCCGCACCCTTGATCGAGATGCCGCCGCTGTCGAAGGTCACACCCTTGCCGATGAAGGCGACCGGGCGCTTGTCGTCGGCATCGGGGTTGCCGTTCCAGCGCATGACGACCACGCGCGGCTCGCAGGCGCTGCCCTGGGCGACACCCAGCAGGGCGCCCATGCCGAGCTTCTTCAGCTTCTTCTGGTCGAGGATCTCGACCTCGACGCCGAACTGCTCCAGGTCCTTCGTCTTCTCCGCCAGGCTTTCCGGATAGATGACGTTGGCCGGTTCCGACACCAGATCGCGGGTGAAGCGGATGGCGTCGGCCAGCGTGTCGAGCTTCTTGAAGGCGGCCTTGGCGGCGCCGTCATCCTCGACCAGCAGCGTCACCTTGCGCAGGCTGGGCTTCGGGTCCTTCTTGTCGGACTTCCGGTCGTTGGTCCGGTACTTGTCGAACTTGTAGCTGCGCAGCTGCGCGCCGAAGGCGATCTCGGCCGCGGCGGCGGCCGGGGAAAGCTTGGCCTCCTCCGGCAGTTCGACCAGCAGCGCGGCCTCGTCGGCGGCCTTGTCGAGCTGGACGGCGATGGCGCCGCCGGCGGCCTGGAGGACCAGATCGGTCAGGTCGGCGCCCTTGCCGATGCCGACCAGCAGGATGCGGTCGAGCTCGGTCCCGGCCGGGGCGAGCAGCGTCAGCGTCTCGTCCTTCTTGCCGGTGAAGCGGGCGGCGGCCATGGCGCGGGCCAGCGCCCCGCCGGTCTTCTGATCCAGCTCCCGCCCGATCGGGCCGAGGCTGCGGTCGGCGGCGACGGTCACGGCGAGCACGCCGGAGGACGGCAGGGACGGCTTGGCGAAGGAGAACTTCATCTGGTCCTCTTGAGGGGATTGGGCGAATACGCCCGGATGATGTCGGCGGCGGAAAGCCTACCCCACCGATAAGGAGCGCGCCACCCCGGCTGTCAAGGCGGGGGAGTTGGCTGACAATGCCCCCTCCCTTCCCATGGCTACGCCATGGGCCCCTTCCCTCCCCCGCTTCGCGGGAGAGGGTGGGATTTGCGATGCGGCAGCAGTCCCCTCTCCCTCGAAGAGGGGGAGGGTTAGGGAGGGGGCAATCGAAGCCGACTGCTCCCCACCCCCCCTTCACTCAAGCATCGATCGCCTTGCCCAGTTCGACCGGATCGACCTCGCCCTGCTCAAGCCCGATGTCGGACACGCTCTCCTCCGAAACCGTCTCTTCCGCGCGGCGTTCCAGCACGGCGGCGAAGAAGCCGTCGGTATCGTGCTTGGCAGGCGTCAGGCGCAGGTACGGACCCTCGACCGGCGGCGCGCCGGCCTCCTCCTCCGCCCACACTTCGGCGACGGGCTTCACGATGAAATCGTGGTGGGTCTGCAGGAAGGCCTCGACCTGCGCCTCGTTCTCGTCATGCAGCATGGAGCAGGTGGCGTAGATCAGCCGTCCGCCCGGCTTCACCAGACGCGCCGCGCTGTCCAGGATGTTGGCCTGCAGCGGCAGAAGCTGTTCCAGGCCCGGGCCGAGCTGGCGCCAGCGGGCATCGGGATTGCGGCGCCAGGTCCCGGTGCCGGAGCAGGGGGCGTCGACCAGCACGCGGTCGAACTTGCGCTTGTGGCGCTTCACCCAGGGATCGCGCTCGCTGGTCAGCGGGTGGGCTTCGATGTTGTGCAGGCCGGCGCGGCGGAACCGCTCGGCGGCGCGCTTCAGGCGCTTGTCGAGCACGTCGCAGGCGACGACGCGGCCCTTGTTCTTCATCAGCGCCGCGACGGCCAGCGTCTTGCCGCCGGCGCCGGCGCAGAAATCGACCACCTGATGGCCCGGCTTCGGCGCCACCGCCAGCGCGACCAGCTGCGAGCCTTCGTCCTGGATTTCCACCAGACCGTCCTTGAAGGCGTCGACGCTGCCCAGCGGCGGCCGGCCCTTCACCCGCAGGCCCAGCGGCGACCAGCGCGTGGTCTCCGCCGTGATCTGCGCCTTGGCCAGCGCCTTGATGGCGCTCTGCTGGTTGGCCTTCAGCGGGTTGATGCGCAGGTCGAGCGGCGCCGCCTCCAGCAGCTTTTCCATCTCCACCCCGAAGCGGTCGCCAAGCGAGGCGCGCATCGCCGTTTCCGCCCACTCCGGACACTCCACCCGCACCGTCTCCGGCATGTCGGGATGGTCCATGGTGTGGCTTTCCAGCTTGCCGACCAGCGCCAGTTCGTCGTCGGTCAGGCGGGCCGGGGCGAACTTGCCGCCGCTGAACATCTCCAGCACCACGCCGGCGTTGCGATTCTCTTCCAGCAACAGATAGGCCAGCACGCGGGCGCGCGGGGTGGCGCGCTCGTAGCCGCCGCGCTCGATCCACCAGCCGAGCCGGGCATGGCGGCGCAGGATCGCGTAGGCCATCTGGGCGATGGCGGTGCGGTCCTTCGAACCGATGTAGCGGCGGTTGCGGAAATAGGCGCTCATCACCGCGTCGGCGGGGCGAGGGGTCTCGTCGATCTCGGTCAGCAGATCGATGACCGCCTGGAGGCGGGCGGCGGGTGTCATGGCGTCTGGTCCCTTGGGGTGTCACATGGCGGCGAACAGGACCGGCCGCCCGCATGTTCCCCCGCATCGGATCGGGGACGGGATGCACAGTTGCGGACGGTCCTTCACGTATGGGCTGTCGATACCGCGTTTGCCGCGCTCTGTCACGCCTTGCCGCCGCGCGGCTGCCCCGCTCACCCTCCGGATGGCCCGTCCGGCTCCCCCCCGTGACAACCGGCCGCGACCTATCCGAAAGTGCAGGTTGGGGATTGACGACTCGAGGTAACCACCGGCACAAACGTTCGGATGATGTGACCTTATCGTGACCGGATCGCCGATGCGGTCGGACGATCGGGGACTTCGACGGACAGATCGAATGCTGGTGGCGGAGTGCGCGATGGCGGCTGCGGCTGGGGTGGCGTGTGCGCGTGAGATGAAGCGGCCCAAAAAACGGCAGCTCCTGCGGCTCTCCCTGCTGGGCGGCCTGCTGGCGACGCTGGCGGCCTGCGCCGGCACCACGCCGATGGTGGAGGGGCAGCGGAGCACCGCACAGCGCCCGACCTGGGATCAGGTGTCGCCCGACTTCCGCCATCTCGCCGGCTGGATCGACGACGATCATGCCCAGGCGGTCCCGGCGGTGCAGCGCACCTGCGGCTGGGTGAAGAACCAGCCGCCGGGCAAGGCCTTGGGGTCTTTGCGCGCCGCCGGCACCACCGACGACTGGCGCGCCATCTGCGCCGCCGTCCGCGACCTGCCCCCCGGCGACAGCGAGGCGGCCCGCCGCTTCTTCGAGACCTTCTTCACCCCGCGCGACGTCAGCAACGGCGAGAACGGCCTGTTCACCGGTTACTACGAAATCGAGCTGCACGGCAGCTGGACGCGGACCGAACGCTACAACGTCCCGCTCTACCGCATGCCGGCGCGCGGCAAGCGCGGCCTGCCGACCCGCGCCCGGATCGAGGCCGGTGCGCTGAAGGGCAAGGGGCTGGAGCTGATGTGGGTGGACGACCCGGTCGACGCCTTCTTCCTGGAAATCCAGGGCTCCGGCCGGGCGGTCATGGCCGACGGCTCGGTGGTCGGCATCCACTATGCCGGCCAGAACGGTCACAGCTATTACCCGATCGGCCGCCATATCATCGACCGCGGCGACGCCACGCCGGAACAGATGTCGTTGCAGTTGATCCGCCGCTGGCTGAAGGACCATCCGGCCGAGGCCCAGCGGGTGATGAACCTCAACCCCTCCTACGTCTTCTTCAAGGTCAAGCCCGAGGTCGGCGCACGCGGCGCCCGCAACATGGAGCTGACCCCAGGCCGCAGCCTCGCCGTGGATGCCGAGCATATCCCGCTGGGCGTGCCGCTCTGGCTGGAGGTGCGCGATGCCCCGGTTCCCGGCGGCGCCATCAACCGGCTGGTGGTGGCGCAGGACACCGGCGGCGCCATCAAGGGTCCTGTGCGCGGCGACCTGTTCTGGGGCCATGGTCCGCAGGCGGAGGAAGGAGCCGGCGTGATGAAGGCGCGTGGCCGCTACACCATGCTGACCCCGCGCACCCTGTCGGTCCAGACCGCACAGCGGAAGTGATGACAGCGGAAGCGAAGGCGGCTGGAGGAGAAATCCGGCTGGAACGGCTGACCGCCCTGCCCGACCGCGGGGCGGCGCAGGCCGCGCTGGAGGAGATCTTCTTCGCCTCCACCACCCGGACGGAATTCGCTTCCTCTGCCGATCGCGCGGCCTTCCTCGCCACCTGGACCGGTTGGTTCGTGGCGGAGGCGCCACGGGACATCTGGATGGCGGTGGCGGGCGACGGGCTGGTGGTCGGCTACCTGACCGGCTGCAAGGACAGCGCCGGGTCGGTCGATCTGGCGCGGCGCATCCCTAAATACGAGGTCTTCGCCGACCATTTCGCGGCATATCCCGCCCATTTCCATGTGAATGTCCGGCCGGGCTGGCGGGAACATGGGCTGGGCCGCCGGCTGGTCGACCGCTTCGCCGACGATTGCCGCGCCGACGGCCTGCCCGGCGTGCATCTGGTCACCGCCGTCTTCGCCCGCAATGTCGAGTTCTACCAGCGCGCCGGCTTCACCGATGCCTGCCAGCGCGGTCCCCTGCTGTTCCTGGGACGGCGCCTGCCCCCCTGACTTCGTGGGCATGGCTGTGCTAAGGCAAGGGCATCTCCCTGCCGGAAAGCCCGTTGCCATGACCCGCCCGCCGCTGCTGATCGAAAGCCCACAGAACCCGCAGTACAAGCTGTGGGAATCGGCGCTGGAAAGCCGTGGGCTGAAGAAGAACGGCAAGTTCCTGCTGGCCGGGCTGAAGACCGTGCCGGAAGCGCTACGCCAGCATCCCGAGCGGTTCGAGCGGCTGCTGTTCACCGACCCGGCGCAGATCGCGGGCTGGCGCCTGCCGCCGGGGGTGGAGCCGGTACAGCTGGCCCCCGCCCTGTTCCGGACGCTCGACGTGTCGGGGACCGGATTCCCGCTGCTGGTCGGCGCGGTGCCGAAGATGCCGGCCATCGACCTGTCGCAGCCGCCGCAGGGCCTGGAACTGTTGTGCGCGCTGGGCGACCCCAGCAATCTCGGCGCCCTGCTGCGCAGCGCAGCATCCTTCGGCGTGTCGCGGATCGTGCTGCTGGAGGGCGCGGCGCATCCCTTCCATCCGAAATGCCTGCGTGCCGCGTCGAACGCTCAGTTCGCGCTGACCCTGCTGCGCGGGCCGCGCTGGGCGGCGGTGAATGAGGCGGCCGGGCCGCTCTATGCGCTGGACGGCGGCGGCGAGGATCTGACGCGCTTCGACTGGCCGGCCGACATGCGGCTGATCCTGGGCGAGGAGGGTCAGGGCGTGCCGGCCGACTGCCCGGCGATGCGGCTGTCGGTGCCGACGACCGGCGCGGTGGAGTCGCTGAATGCCACGGTGGCGGTCAGCGTGGCGCTGTTCGCTCGGTTTGGGGTGATGAGGGGGTAGGCTTCCCTACCCCATCACCGACGCCAGCACCTGCACCACCTGATCCGATCCGTAGGGCTTCTTCAGCACCGGGACGTCCGCGAACCGCTCCGGCACCGCGGCGCTCTCGCCATAGCCGGTCGCGAAGACGAAGGGTATTCCCAGCTCCCGCAGCCGCTCGGCGACCGCGAGCGAGGTCTCGCTGCCCAGGTTGATGTCCAGCACGCCGACAACCGGCGGGTCCTCGTCAATCAGGCGCAGGGCGTGGCGGACGCCGGCGGCGGTGTTGACCCGGCTGGCGTTGAAGCTCAGCAACACGTCCTCCGTCGCCATGGCGATGATCATGTTGTCTTCCAGCAGCAGCACCGGACCACCGATGGAGAAATCGGCCGCAGGCACCGACAGGCTGCGCCGGGCGCTGTCCGGCAGGCTGGCGGCGACGGTGACATACTGGGCGGGGATCATGAAACGCGCCCGCAGGCCGGACAGCGCATAGGTGACCTCCGCCTCTCCCTGCAGATCATGGGGGACGGAGCGCTCGATCACCGTGGTGCCGAAACCGGTGCGCGACGGCGCCCGCACCGGCGGGCCGCCATTCTCCTGCCAGTCGATCAGCAGACGGCCGCCTTCGTCGATCGACCAGTCGGCCTCGACCCAGCCGCTGCTGTCGCTGAGAGCGCCGTATTTGGCCGAGTTGGTCGTCAGCTCATGCACCACCAGGGCGAAGACGGAGAAGGCCTGCGGCGCCAGCAATACCTCCGGCCCGGTCAGCCGCACCCGCTCGCTCTTGGCTGTCAGATAGGCGCCGATCTCCGCCGCGATCAGGGCGCGCAGGGATGCCGGGCCCCAATTGTCGGCGGTGATCTGGTCATGGGCGCGGGCCAGCGCTTCGATGCGGCCGGCAACGATGGCGGCGAACTGCTGCACCGTTTCCGCTCCGCTCTCGCTCTGCCGCACCAGGGCGCGGACGAGACTTAGGATGTTGCGCACGCGGTGGTTCAGTTCGGCGATCAGCAGTTCCTGCCGCTCGGTCGCCTCCTTGCGGGTGCGTCCGGCGACGTCGGCCAGCCGCAGCACCACCTCCAGCAGGGTCACCCGCAGGGATTCGGCGTTGCGCTCATCCAGTTCGCTCCAGGGCTTGGACCGGCCGTGCACCGTCTCCTTCCAGGCCTCGAAGCTCTTGCGCGGGGTCAGGCGTGGTCCGTTGGGGCCATACTGCGCCGGCTTGGACGGATCGCCGCCCCACGTGACGGTGCGGATCATCTCCTTGCGGAAGAAGACCAGATAATCGCGCGGTGTCCGCGACACCGGAATCGCCAGCAGACCGCAGGCCCGTTCGGTGAAATCGCGGGCCGGCGGATGCACCGCCCCCAGCTCGTCGGTCACATAGACCTTGCTGGGCGGCGTCCGGTGCAGGAAGCGCATGACGCCCAGCGTCTCCTCCCGCGTCGGCGTCTCGCCCTCCATGTGCAGCTGGCCGTCGATGCAGCAGGCGAAGCCGTCGCACTCGATCAGGGTCCGCAGTTCCGCTGCGAAGGTGACCAAACTGTCCATAGGCGATTCGCTGTCGGCCAGCATCGACATGATGCGGACATGCGCGCGGCGGGCCTGCGCCTCCTGCTGGCTTTCCTGCTCGCGCTCCCGCCCTTCCAGAAGCAGCGAGACCATCTGGCCGAACAGTTCGGCGGTGGTGCGCCGTTCGAAGGAAAGCGAACGGGCGTGGCGGTGATGGCAGGCGAACAGGCCCCACAGCTTGCCGTGCCGCAGAATCGACACCGACAGCGAGGCGTTCACGCCCATGTTGCGCAGATATTCGACATGGATCAGCGAGACGCTGCGCAGCAGGCTGAGCGACAGGTCCAGCGGCTGGCCCAAGGGATCGAGCGTCGGCACCACCGGCACCGGCGGTGCGTTCACGTCGGCGATGCAGCGCAGCCAGTTGCGCTCGTACAGGCGCCGGGCCTGCTGCGGAATGTCGGATGCCGGATAGCGCTGGCCGAGGAAGCTGCCGATACCGTGCACCGCCGATTCCGCGATCACCTCTCCCGCTCCGTCAGGATCGAAGCGGTAGACCATCACCCGGTCGAACCCGGTCAGTGCCCGCATCTGGCGCGCTGCCTCCCGGCAGAAGCCGTCGAAGCCGCGGGAGTTCTGGACCCGCGCGATCATCGAACGCAGCAGCGATCCCGAATCCTGCGGCCCCTCCCCCTCGCTCGGTTCCGCCTCGATCACGATGGTGGAGCCGGACAGATGGACGGCCACGTCGCAGACGGGGGTCGTCTCAGACAGATGGACGCCGAAGGCGCGCTCGACACTGCCGTTGATGTGGGCAACCTGCAGCCTGCCACGAATGGTGTGCAGCGCCTCGCCCTTGATGACGCGGGACAGCGGATGCCCCAGCAGGTCGTCGGGCTCCACCCCCAGCCAACGGCCGATGTTGGCCGAGACATGCAGGATGATCCAATCGGCCGTGACGGCGATCAGGAAGCCGGTTGGCTGGATAAGACCCAGCTGGTGGATGGGCTCCCGGTCACAATCGGTGAGGTCGACAGACCCCGAAGGAACCGGGCCGCTCATCGAACAAAGACTTCGGACAAACGCGACCTCAAGCGAAAGCTAAACCGGCGGCGTTTGTCACGCACAGCCAAGGAATTTGATCAACAATCTAGTCAGGGAATCGGCACGCTGCAACGCTACGAAATAGCTATACCAATGATCTAATTAAGGCTCGTTAACTTAACATAGGATAATTTTTTAGAACGAGTTGCGAATGATTATTCCTATCATAGACTTATTTTACGAGGGGGTATTGAGATTTCTCAACATGCGCGCGAACACGGCTCGTGCTCTGTACAGCCCATTGCCAGCCTGTCGGTGAAGATGGGTGGGCGAGCAGGCCGGAATTCCAAGTCTTATGACGGAATCCCGGCCTGCGGATCGATGCGCGGAGACATGCGGCTCAGCCGCGGCCGGCGATCAGGCTGTCAGCCGCCGCGCGGGCTTCTGCGGTGACGGTGGCGCCGGACAGCATGCGGGCGATCTCCTCGCGCCGCTCGTCGCCGTCCAGTTCGGCGACGCCGGTGGTGACCTGCTCGCCCTTCTGCGACTTCTGCACCTTCAGGTGAACGGCGCCGCGCGCCGCGACCTGCGGGCTGTGGGTGACGACCAGCACCTGCAGGCCATGGCCCAGCGTTTCCAGCCGCTCGCCCACCGCCGCGGCGACGGCGCCGCCGATGCCGGTATCCACCTCGTCGAACACCAGCGTGCCGACGGTGGAGGTTTGGGCAAGCACCACCTTCAGCGCAAGCATGAAGCGCGCCAACTCACCGCCAGAGGCGATCTTGTTCAAGGCACCCGGCGGCGAACCGGGGTTGGTGGCGACCTGGAAGGCGACGCGGTCGATACCGGACGCGTTCCATTCCGACTCGTCGAGCGGTTCGACCAGCGTGCGGAACTTGGCCTTCTCCATCTTCAGCGGCGCCAGTTCGCCGGCGACCGCCACATCCAGACGGCCGGCGGCCTCGCGGCGGGCGGCGCTCAGCGCCTCGGCGGCCTTGTGGAAGGCGGTGCGGGCCTGTTCGGCCTCCTTCGCCAGCTTGGCCAGCAAGTCGCCCTGATCCTCGATCAGCAGCAGCCGGCCGGCCATTTCCTCGCGAAGGGGGGCCAGCGCATCGACATCGACGCCATGCTTGCGGGCGGCGGCGCGGAGCGCGAACAGCCGCTCCTCCAGCTTCTCCAGCGCACGCGGGTCCATATCGACTCCGCTGGAGGCGGACTGCAACGCGGCGATGGCCTCCCCCGCCTCGGTCGCGGCGCGGTCGAGCGCGGCGATGACCGGGTCCAGGGTGCCGCCGGCCTTGTCGGCGATGCGGCTCAGGGTGCGGATGGCCGAGGACAGGGCGCGCTCGACGCCACGGTCGCCCGACAGTTCCGCATAGGCGGCGTTCATGCCGTCGACCAGCTTTTCCCGGTGCATCAGCACCGCGCGGGTCTCCGACAGCTCCTCCTCCTCGCCAGCCTTGGGCGCGAGCGCATCCAGTTCGGCCACGGCGTGGCGGAGATATTCCTCTTCGGAGCGGGCGCGGGCGATGTCGGCGGCGGCGGAATGGCGCGCATCCTCGACCTGCCTCCAGGCGCGGTGCGAGGCGGCAACCTGCGCCGCCTGCGCCGACAGTCCGGCATAGGCGTCCAGCACGCTGCGGTGGGTCTGCGGGTTCAGCAGGCCGTGAGTGTCGAACTGCCCATGCACCTCGACCAGCTCGGCGCCCAGCGTCTTCAGCAGACCGACGCCGACCGGCTGGTCGTTCACCCAGGCGCGGCTGCGCCCGTCGGTGTTGACGGTGCGGCGGATCACCAGCGTGCCGTAACCGGAGGCGGAGTCGCCGGAATCGGCGTCGAGCCCCTGTTCCTTCAGGATGGCGAAGGCCGGGTGGTCACCCGACAGCTCGAACTCCGCGGTGACGGCGGCCTGCTCGGCGCCATGGCGCACCAGCCCCGAATCCGCACGCGCGCCGAGGGCCAGCCCCAGCGCGTCGAGCAGGATGGACTTGCCGGCGCCGGTCTCGCCGGTGAGGGCGCACAGGCCCTTGCGGAAGGACAGGCTCAGCCGCTCGATCAGGACGACGTCCCGGATCGTCAGCGACACGAGCATGGAGCGTCCTAGAACAGGGAGTTCCAGGCTCGATTGAGCCACGACTTCTCGTTTCGCTCGGGACGCAGATTGGCGTCCACCAGCAGTGCGTAGCTGTCCGTGTACCATTCGCTGCCGGGGAAGTTGTGGCCGAGCACGGCCGCGGCGGCCTTCGCCTCGTCGGTCACGCCCAGCGCCAGATAGCACTCCACCAGGCGGTGCAGCGCCTCAGGCACATGGGACGTGGTCTGGTAATTTTCAACGACGGTGCGGAACCGGTTGATCGCGGCGGTATACTGATGCTGACGCAGGTAGAAGCGCCCGACCTCCATCTCCTTACCGGCAAGATGGTCGTTGGTCAGGTCGATCTTCAGCTTCGCGTCGCGGGCGTATTTGCTTTCGGGGAAGCGGCGGACCACCTCCTGCAGGGCGTCGAGCGCCTGACGCGTCATCTTCTGATCGCGGCGCACGTCGGTGATCTGCTCGTAATAGCACAGCGCCCGCATGTAATAGGCATAGTCGACATCCGGGCTGCCCGGATGAAGCTGGATGAAGCGGTCGAGCGCCAGGATGGCGTCGTCGTACTTCAGATCCTGATAGTGGGCATAGGCGGCGAGAAGCTGCGCCTTGCTGGCCGAATCCGAATAGGGATGCTGGCGCTCCACCTCGTCGTAGAGCTTTGCGGCCTTCTTGAAGGCGTCCTCGCGCATCGCCGCGTCGGCTTCCGACAGAAGCTGGTCGGCCGGGCGTTCGACATACGCGTCCTCCTTGGTGGAGGAGCAGGCGGACAGGGCGGCGGACAGGAGGATGGCCGTCAGCGGCAGGCGGTACGGGCGAGGAAGCATCGTCGTCTTGGGCGCTTTCGAAGTTGCCCCTGTATAGCACGCCGGGGTAAGGGCGCCGCAAGCGGTAACGCGGGGGCGGGCAATATGACCCTCCCCGCCTTCATGCGGATAACAGGCGGAAGATGGACGGGCGCGGCGCCTTACCCGAACAGCGCGTCGATGTCGGCCTGGCTGATGTTGCCGCTTTCGGGTGTGGCTTCGGCCGGGCCGTGCAGGTCCAGATCCTCGTCCTTCTTGGTGACGGACGGCGGCAGCGGCATCGCCTCGAACTCGCGCTTGTTCCACAGGCCCATCATGGCGTCGACCCGCTCTTCGATGAAGGACATGGCGCGGACGACCTTGGTGATGCGCTGACCGGTCAGATCCTGGAAGTTGCAGGCCTCGTAGATGCGGACGATCACGTCGACCATGTCGTTGACGCGGTCGTTGTGATAGCCCTCCGGCAGGGAGGACTTCAGTTCCGACACAACCTCTTCCAGCTCTTCGGCGCAGGCCATGATGGTGTTGGTCGCGGCCTCCGTCGCGGCGACGACGGCGCTCAGTTCCTGGCTGGCCTGCTGGAACTTGTCGTCGCCGGCCAGCGGGTGACGGATGGCCGCCATTTCCACCTTGGTCGCCTTGATCTTGCCGGATATGTCGGCGATCTCCACCTGGATCTGGTCGATCTGCGCCGCGTCCATGGTCAGGAAGCGGTCCAGCTTGGCGCCCAGATCGCCGATGGCGCGCAGCACCTCGGTGTTGTCGGCCTGGACGACCTGGGCGGGCACCGGAAGGGCCGCGGCCGCCGCGCCGTCCTCGATCAGGGACTGGAAGGGATGCCCGGATTTGCGGGCTTTCTGAAGCTCGGCCATGAAGGGCTTGGTCATCTGCTTCATCCTCGGTCCCGCCTCTCGGAAACGGCCGCCAGTGGCCTGTGTGTGGTGGATGTCTGGTCGCGTGCGTCGGTTCTGCGCTTGGATCGGCTGACCGCACGCCATCCAGCCATCGGCGGGCGGAGGCGGTCAATCGGGAGAGAGCCTGAAAGCCGGTGTCGGAGTGCCCTTATTGGAATGCCGGTGTCGGAGCCGAACCGCCCCCTAACCGAACAGAGCGTCGATGGCCGCCTGATCCAGCGGCACCGGCGGCTCCGCTGCAGCGGGCGGCGGAGGCGGTGCGGCCGGCTTGGCGGCAGCCTTCGCCTTCGGTGCGGCGCCCGGCGGCTTCGGCACCGGCTTTTTCGCCGGAGCGGGTGCGGGCGTGTCGAACATGCTGTCGATGTCCGACTGGCTCGCCACCGCCGGAGCGGCGGCGGGAGCGGGCGAATCGAACAGGCTGTCGATGTCGGCCTGACTCGCCTGGACCGGAGCCGCAGCGGGGGCCGGAGCAGGGGCCGGACTGTCGAACATGCTGTCGATGTCGGCCTGGCTCGACTGGACCGGAGCGGGCGGAGGAGGCGGCGGCGGGGGCGGCGGGGCCGCGACCGGGGCCGGGCTGTCGAACATGCTGTCGACGTCGGCCTGACTGACGCCATGGCCGTCCAGTTGCGGACCGTTCAGCAGATGGGCGTCGGGACGGCTGTCCGTCTGCTCTTCCTTGACGATGATGCCGGCCAGCCCATCCTCGCCCCAGATGCTGATCATCGCCATGACGCGCTGCTCGATGTAGCGGAGCGCGTTGACGACCTTGCTGGTGCGCTGGCCGGTCAGGTCCTGGAAGGAACAGGCGGTGAAGATGTCGTTCACCTGGGTGTCGATCTCGCCGCACATCGCGGGATCGGCACCGCTGGACCGCAGTTTGCCCGCCAGATCCATCAGCCGCTCGGCGGCGTTCAGGATCTCGAAGGACGCGCGTTCGGTCGAGATGACGATGGCGTCCAGCTCGTTGGTGGCGGACAGGATCTTGTCGCCCGACCCGTCGGGGGGCCGCAGCGCCGCCACTTCCCGCCTCGCCTGTTCGATCGAGGCGGCCATTTCCATCAGCTCGCGGCGCAGGACGCCGACATGCTTGCCGGCCTCCACCGCCTCGTTCTGGCGGTTCCAGGAGTCGCGGAACTCCTGGAGCATGGCGCGCACTTCCTCCGTCGCGGCCCCGAGGGACCGCCGGTGGAGCCGCCGCAGGAACGCCCTGCCCTTCGCCGATCGGGCGATGGCGTCCTCGATCTGCTCGAACTCCTCATCGGACAGCTGCGGAAGCTGCTCCAAACCGGTCCACTCCCCAAACTGGATTCGCCAGCCGCCCTACGGACCGGGCACCGAACGGCAGGTGCCGCCGTCCGCCCGGACCGAACAGTCAGTCGCGATCGCGAAAACCGAGGATCAGCCGCCGATGACGGCCTGGATCTTCTGCTTCAGCGTGTCGGCGTTGAAGGGCTTGACGATGTAGTTGTTCACGCCGGCCTGCTTGGCGGCGATCACGTTCTCGGTCTTGCTCTCGGCGGTGACCATGATGAAGGGCGTCGCCGCCAGCTTCGCGTCCGCGCGGATTTCCTTCAGCAGCTGCAGACCGGTCATCGGCTCCATGTTCCAGTCGGAGATGATGAGGCCGAACTTGCTCTCACGCAGCTTCGCCAGCGCCGACACGCCGTCGCCGGCCTCGTCGATGTCGGTGTAGCCGATCTGGGTCAACAGGTTCCGCACGATGCGCCGCATGGTGGCGTAATCATCGACGACGAGGATCTTCATCTAGACGTCTCCGCAATAATCCGTTGCCGGTGTCTGACCGGCCGTTACGCCCACCCGGCGCGGGGGCTGCGCCGTAATCCGGGAAGTGATGCCGACTGTAGTGCCCTAACTGCCGCCAAAAGTCATCCCCTTGGGTCACACTGCAGCAGGCTGGTAAAGAACGTGTTACCACGGACGGCAACATCTTGCGGAATCAGGGCCGCCCCCAGCTCGCGGCCATGATTTGATACAGCCGTCCGCCCCCGTCACAGGGGGGCGGTCGCCTGCTCCAGCCAGCGGCGGGCCGCCTCGTCCAGCAACGGCGACAGCGACTCGCGCACCCGCGCATGATAGGCGTCGACCCAGGCGGTCTCCGCGTCCGTCAGAAGCGCCCGCTCGATCGCCGACCGGTCGATCGGCACCAGGGTCAGCGGCTCGAACTCCAACATCGGGCGTTCTGCGCCGGCAAGCTTGCCTTCCGACTCCACCGGCCGGACGACGATCAGGTTCTCGATGCGGATGCCATAGGCGCCGGTCTTGTAATAGCCGGGCTCGTTGGACAGGATCATGCCCGGCTGCAAGGCCACGGTGTTGCCGACCTTCGACACCCGCTGCGGCCCCTCATGCACCGACAGGAAGCTGCCGACACCATGGCCGGTGCCATGGTCATAGTCCAGCCCCGCCTGCCACAGCGGCAGCCGGGCCAGAACGTCCAGTTGCGAGCCCGTCGTGCCCTGCGGGAAGCGGACGGTTGACAGGGCGATGTGGCCCTTCAGCACGCGGGTGAAGCGGTCGCGCATCTCCGCCGCCGTCGCCGGGTCCAACGCGCCGACCGCCAGCGTGCGGGTGACGTCGGTGGTGCCGTCCAGATACTGCGCGCCGCTGTCCAGCAGGAACAGGCTGCCCGGCTCCAGCCGGCGGTCGGTCTCCGGTGTGACGCGGTAATGGACGATGGCGCCGTTCGGCCCGGCCCCGGCGATGGTGTCGAAGCTGACGCCGCGGAACCGCTCATTCTCCCGGCGGCAGGCCAGCAGCCGCTCCACCACCGCCAGTTCGGTGAGGTTGCCCCTCGGCGCCTCTTCGGAGAACCAGTGCAGGAAGCGGACGAGCGCGGCGCCGTCGCGGACATGGGCGGCGCGGGTTCCGGCCAGTTCCGCCGCGTTCTTGCAGGACTTCGGCAGGGCACAGGGGTCGCCGTCGCGTTCCACCCTCGCACCGGCCAGATGAAGACGGTCGACGATCCAGGCCGACGTGCAGGACGGGTCGGCCAGCACGCGGGCCGAACCACGGGCGACGGCGTCCAGCGCCGGCCCGAATTCCTCCACCGGCCGCACCCGCACCCGATTGCCGAGGTGGGCACGGGTCTGCGGCGCCAGCTTGCGCGGGTCGAGGAACAGCTCCACCGACGCATCGGCGGACAGGATGGCGAAGGACAGCGGCAGCGGCGTGCAGGGCACGTCTGCACCGCGGATGTTCAGCAGCCACGCGATGCTGTCCGGCTGGGTCAGCACGGCGGCGGCGATGCCCTTCTGCCCCAGTTCGTCGGCGATGCGGGCTCGCTTGTCGGCGGAGCTTTCGCCGGCGAAGGCGTCGTCCTGCGGCACCACGGGGGTCAGCGGGGCCGGCGGCTGGCCGTGCCACACCGAATCGAGCGGATTGTCCTCGCACGCCACCAGCAGGATGCCGGCGCGTTCCAGCGCGGCGCGGGTCTTCTCCACCCAGCCGATGGTGTGCAGCCAGGGATCGAAGCCGAAGCGCCCGCCGTCAGGCAGGGCGGCGACGATCCAGTCGGTCAGCGGATCCTCGACCAGATGCCTGTACTCGTACAGGTCGCCCGGCACCTCGCCGCGGACCTGGAGGGTATAACGGCCATCGACGAAGATCGCGGCGCGGTCGGCGGCGACCACCGCATTCCCGGCCGACCCGGTGAAGCCGGTCAGCCAGCCCAGCCGCTGGGCGCGCGGCGGCACATACTCGCCCTGATGCTCGTCGCCGCGCGGGATGATGAAGCCGTCGAGGTCGCGACGCTTCAGCGCGGCGCGCAAATCGGCCAGACGCTGGGCGGGGCCGGGCTTGACCGACGGCGCCTCGGCAGCCAGCAGGGCTTTCAGCGCCTGGAGCTGTTCGGTCAGGGCCGGCGGAAGATTTTCCCCAACCAGCACCGTCCAGGCGGCGGGCTCCTCCCCCTCCGGCGCCGCCAGCACGCCGGCCAGCAGCGCGCGGACATCGGCGGGAGACCGGCCGGTCCCGGCCTCGGTCAACAGGGTCGCAAGGGCGTCGTCGCCACGATAGGCAGCGGAGGGAAGCGCGCTGGGCACGGAACCTGTTCCTCGGAAGAGTGAATCCTGTGGACACAGGCTAGGCACCCCGCAGGCGCTGCGCAAGCGGCGGGGCGGCGGCTATGCCGGTTGGGAGGGGCACAGGCCGCCGCAGTCGAGTTAGACCGGAAGCCCCGCATCGTCCGGCAGCCCCAACCGCGCCAGAACGCGCTTGCGGGCCTCGCCGCGTTCCACATCGGAGATGTGCAGCAACCCGCCGATCCGCCGCAGCAGGCTCGATTCCAGATCGTTCAGCACGCCGTCGGCGTAGGCGACCTCCCACAGCATCTCGATGATCCAGATGCGGTGGCCGGGCGGGCAGCGGTCCATGATGACGCTGACGTAGCGAAGATAGGGCGAGACGTCCTCGGTGTCGAAAACGGCGGCGGACAGCAGGTCCTGCGCCTCTTCCTCGCTCAGTTTGAACTGACGGCGGACAACCGAAAGGATACGGTCGCGCTCCGCTTCGGAAATGGTGTCGTCGGTGCGCGCGGCCTCGACCATCAAGGCGGCGGCGGCGGCCTGCAGGGCGTCCTCGCCCGGCTCGACGCCGTCGTGCTCGCCCGTGAACAAGGACCGGATGCGGTTCAGCATGGTGGCTCCCCAGGAACGTGTCGGAACATCGTCCCTGGAGGAAGTCGCGTCGCCGCCCTTAGGTTTCAACGCTTAACCACAAGAGTGGTCCATTCCCCGACCGGGATGCGCGCCACCAGCCGCAGACCCTGGTTGCGGTGGGCCTGGATGACGTGGCGCTCCTGCCGGTTCAGCAGGCCGGCCAGCACGGCATAGCCGCCCTTCTTCAGATGGCGGCGCAGCTGCGGCGCCATGCGAGACAGCGGACGGGCCAGAATGTTGGCGGTGATGAGCGTGTAGGGCTTGTGCCGCCCGACGATCGGGGTGTGGTAGCCGTCGCCGCCCTGGGCGCGGATCATGCGCTTCTGCCCATTCAGCGCCGCGTTGATGACGGTGACGCGCACGGCCTCCGGGTCGATGTCGACGGCGGTGACCGGCACGCGCCAGCGCTTGGCCACCGCCAGCGCCAGAATGCCGGAGCCGCAGCCCATGTCGAGCGCGCCGCGCCGGCCGCCGCGCGGCAGCTTCAGATGACGCGACAGCCGGTCGAGCGCCTGGAGGCAGCCGTTGGTCGAGCCATGCTCCCCTGTGCCGAAGGCGGTGGCGGCGTCGACCAGCAGCGGGATGCTGCCGGCCGGCACGATTCCCTCATGGTGGGAGCCGTGGACGAAGAAGCGCCCGGCGCGAATCGGCGGGAAGCCCTGGTAGCTGTGCGACACCCAGTCGATCGGCGGCAGGTTCTCGACCGCCAGCCTCGGCTCCTCGATCCCCAGCGCCTTGGCCAGCACGGCGACGCGGGATTGCAGCCGCGCCTCGTCCGGGGCGCCGTACAGCGTCGCCTCGACCAGCCAGTTGCCGCCCTCCTCCAGTTCGAAGGTCGACACCGCATCGGCATGGTCCCCCACCGCCTCGGCAAAGGCGGGCGCATGGGCTTCGGGAACGACCAGCGCGATGCGCCAGAGCGGGGTTTGCGACATGACAGGGGCTTTCCGACGACGACGCGAGAACAGAAGCCGCGTTTTTAGCATCAAGCCGGAAAGAGACCAAGGTTTCAGGTTATCGGGTGATATCCTTATTCGTCCGGCTGCCCGCTACCGCCCCGACAACCGGTCGGCGATGTCATGCATGCCCTGGGCGCGCAGGACCGACTGGCGGTGGCGCAGCAGCCGGCGGTCCAGCGCCTTCTCCACCGCCGCGCCGCCGAGCAGCGCGCCGTCCGCCCCCTTCAGCCGGTCGGCAAGGTCATGGGCCAGCATCCCGTCCGCCTTGGCGTCGCGGCGGTCGAGCGGCTGGTCGCCGGCGATGCTCTGGCGCAGACGTTCCAGCAGAACCGCCCGGCTCTGCGGCGCTCGGCCCTGCAGGGCGAGGCGGCAGACCCGGCGCAGGGAGGCGGCCATCGGCGCCAGCGCCGGATCGGGCTCGCGGTCGAACAGCCCGTCCGCCAGCGCGCAGAGCCCGGCATGCAGGCTGGGCTGGGCACCCAGCAACTCCTTCACCGTGTCGGCGGATCCCATGATGTCGGCGACCACCCCGTCCAGCAGGGCGAGATGGCGCGGTTCGGCGTCCTCGCCCATCATCGCCAGCAGCAGGTCCAGCTTTCCCGCCAGCGGCCCGCCGGCCTCCAGATGCTGGCACAGCAGGATCAGGAACAGCGCGTCATGACCGGCCGGCGCCACCGCCTCCTCGATGCGGTCACTGGTGCCGGACAGGTCGCCGGAGTCGAAGCGCGGCAGCCGGCGCCGTTCGGCCAGCGCGTCGCGGGCGGCGCCGATAACCGCCTCCACCAGTTGGCGCAGTTCGCGGGCGCGGGCGGCGTGGGAAACGCCGTGGATGTCGGCATGATGGCGGGCGGCGGCATGGATGGCGGCGCCCAGCAGCGCCCCCTGCTCCTCGAACCGGCGGAACAGCGGCCAGGAATGCAGCAGTTCGGTCGGGGTGATGCGCTGGGCGTCCAGATAGGGGCGCAGCAGCCGGCCGATCACCACCCGGCTCTCGAAGCCGCGCAGATCGTCGGGCGTGCGGCAGAGCGGCGCCCCCTCCGCCGTACCGCCCAAGGTCAGTCCCTTGCGCGGAGCCTGCGGCGCGGTCTTGTGCAGAATCACGGTTTCCAGCGACAGGCCGGCGATGGTGCGGAACTTCACCACCTTCGCCTCCTCCACCCCGGAGGCCGCCAGTTGCGAGCGGGCGGCCGACAGAGCCGACTCCTGGTCGGTGTAAGCCCCTTCGATGAGCCAACGGCCTTCGCGGCGGCTCTGCACCTCGTAGCTGACGCTGCCCGTTCCGAACACGGCGGATGGCCTCCGGCTCTGTTGCACCGTTGCAATCTTGAGCCGCACCGGCTGCCGCGGCTGTGACGGCCGTCACACTGCGGCAACCCGCCCTGTACGGATCAGCCCGCCTGATGGATCTGCCTGCCTTCTCGGCAGGCATACCCAAATTCAGCCCGCCTTGTCGGCGGGCACGACGAAGCTGTCCATCACCTTCTTGCTGCCGGAATGGTCGAAGTCGATCTCCAGCTTGTCCTCCGACACGGCGACGACCGTGCCGTATCCGAATTTCTGATGGAAGACCCGCGCTCCCTTGGCGAAGGGCGCATCGGGCCGCGCGCGCGGCGCCACCGCGTAGGCACCCTGGTCCAGCGTGATCGTCTTCGGCGCCGGCGCTTGCCGGGTGGAGCCGCGGAACTGGAATCCACCGGCCCCGCTGCCTCCGCCATACCCCCCTGCCCCGCCGCCGAAACCGCCCCCGAAGCCGCCGCGCCCGCCGCTGCCGGCGAACAGGCCGTTGGCGGCCTCCGCCTCCACATTGTCCTGCGGGATTTCCTCGACGAAGCGGGACGGCACGGCGCTGACCCAGTTGCCGTAGAGCCGGCGGTTGGCGGCATGGCTGACATAGGCGCGACGGCGGGCGCGGGTCAGGCCGACATAGGCCAGCCGCCGTTCCTCCTCCAGCCCGGCGATGCCGGTCTCGTCCAGCGCGCGCTGGTTGGGGAACACACCCTCCTCCCAGCCCGGCAGGAAGACATGGTCGAACTCCAGCCCCTTGGCACCGTGCAGCGTCATCACCGTCACCTGCTCGATCCCGGCGGCCTCGGCATTCTCCATCACCAGGGCGACATGCTCCAGGAAGCCCGGCAAGTTCTCGAACTCCGCCATGGCGGTGATGAGTTCCTTCAGATTCTCCAGCCGGCCGGGGGCCTCGGGCGTCTTGTCCTCCTGCCACATGCGGGTGTAGCCGGACTCGTCCAGGATGGTGCGGGCAAGCTCGGTGTGCGGCACCGTCGCCATCAGGGTCCGCCAGCGGAAGAAGTCCTGCAGCAGTCCGCGCAGGGTGGCGCGCAGCTTCGGCTTCAGCTCGTCGGTCTCGGTCAGCGCCCAGCCGGCCTCGGTCAGCGACAACCCCCGCGCGCGGGCAGCCGTGTAGAGGGTCTGCATCGCCGCCGGGCCGACACCGCGCTTGGGCAGATTGACGATGCGCTCGAAGGCGAGATCGTCGTCGCCGGAATTGACCACGCGGAAATAGGCCAGCGCGTCGCGGATTTCCTGCCGCTCGTAGAAGCGCGGGCCGCCCAGCACCTTGTAAGGCAGGCCGAGCGTGATGAAGCGTTCTTCGAACTCGCGGGTCTGGAAACCGGCGCGGACAAGCACGGCGATCTGCACCAGAGAGGTGCCTTTGCGCTGGAGCGTCTCGATTTCCTCGCCGACCCAGCGCGCCTCCTCCTCGCCGTCCCACACCGCCTTGACCTTGACGGGTTCGCCGCCGTCGGCCTCGGTCCACAGCGTCTTGCCGAGACGTCCCTGGTTGTTGGCGATCAGCCCGCTTGCCGCGGCCAGGATATGGCCGGTGGAGCGGTAGTTCTGCTCCAGCTTGACGATGGTGGCGCCGGGGAAGTCGGTCTCGAAACGCAGGATGTTGCCGATCTCGGCACCGCGCCAGGCGTAGATGGACTGATCTTCATCGCCGACGCAGCAGATGTTCTTGTGCGCCTGGGAGAGTATCCGCAGCCACAAATACTGCGCGACGTTGGTATCCTGATACTCGTCCACCAGAACATACTTGAACTTGCGGTGATACTCCGCCAGCACGTCCGGATTGTTCTGGAAGATCGTGATGTTGTGCAGCAGCAGGTCGCCGAAGTCGCAGGCGTTCAGGGTGCGCAGGCGCTCCTGATAGGCGCGGTAGATTGCCACCACCCGGCCGCCGGCCACCTCGCCGCCGTCGGCGTCGCCGAGACGATCCGGCGTCAGACCGCGGTCCTTCCAGCGCTCGATGGCGCCCAGCACCTGACGGGGCGGCCACTTCTTGGAATCGATGTTGGCGGCTTCCAGCAACTGCTTGATCAGGCGGACCTGATCGTCGGTGTCGAGGATGGTGAAGTTCGATTTCAGCCCGACCAGTTCGGCATGACGGCGCAGGATGCGGGCGGCCAGCGCGTGGAAGGTGCCGAGCCACCAGCCCTCCGGCTCGATCCCCACCAGATGGGCGACACGCTCGCGCATCTCGCGGGCGGCCTTGTTGGTGAAGGTCACCGCCAGGATCTGGAAGGCGGCGGCGCGCCGCGTCATCAGCAGATGGGCCAGCCGGGTGGTCAGCACCCGCGTCTTGCCGGTGCCGGCTCCCGCCAGCACCAGGACCGGTCCGTCCAGAGCCTCCACCGCCGCCCGCTGTGTCGGGTTCAGCCCGTCCAGATAGGCAAAGCGCTGCGCGGCAGCGGGAACGGCTGCGGCAGGAGCGGCGTGGCTCAGCGGATCATCATCAAAAGCGTCTGACATGGCGTCCCGGTCCGGGGATGAACGAAAATCTGCTCAAGCATGCGAATGCTGTGTTGCGGTTGGAACGTATACAGCACAGAGCCGGCCGGCACGACCCCCGTGAGCAGCGCCTCATCCCTTCGGGGACCGTGTTCCTCGGCGCCCGCGCTTATGCCGAATGGCAAGCTCTCGAGATGTAGGACTCCAACCAACGGGCGATGACATAGTCCTGATCTTCGGAGTCCATTGCCTATGATAGTCCATTATCGCTGTAGTTCAGTGTCCCGACGAAATCACAGGCATCAGGTTAACGATTTCCCCTTTTCTGTCACAGACAGTTATTCCACCTGACCAATGCGAGCTAATTTATGTCCGCATCTTGTCTTATGCAGGCTTACGGCATATGCCCATTGCTCGACGCGAAATTTACCTAAGCGAAATTTTGCGCGGCGCAAATCGGGGGTATCTATGGATCACAACGAGGCACCCCCGAACCCTGAGGGGGAATGGGCCGGACGCAGGAGCGGAAGGTCGGGGATGCCTCCGAAGCGCCAATCGGCGCCACATCGATCCGAACGGAACAAAAGGCGGGCTGAGACCATGGATGCCATCAACGTTTTCCTCATCGACGCCAACAAGCTTTTCCGTGAAGGCATGAAGCGCCTGTTCGAGGGCACGCCCTTCAACGTCGTCGGCGAGGCCGGCAGCCTGCGCGAGGGCCTGTCGGCGCTCGGCACCGGCACCAACCCCGACCTGATCCTGATCGACCTGCCGAGCGGCGCCGATGAGGAAGTCGATGCGATGCGCACGCTGCGTGAGAACCACCCGTCGATCAAGGTGGTCATCCTGACCAACGACTTGGAAACCCGCCGCCTGTCGGCCGCCCTGAGCGCCGGCGCCGGCGGCTATCTGCTGAAGGACATCGCCTGCGAGGCGCTGATGCAGTCGCTGAAGCTGGTGATGATGGGCGAGAAGGTGTTCCCGACCCATCTGGCCGAGTTGCTGGTCAACGGCCGCACCGAGGATATGGGCGCCGAACTGCCGACCCGCCGCAAAGGCCTGTCGCAGCGCGAGGTTCAGATCCTGCGCTGCCTGCTGAACGGCAACAGCAACAAGATGATCGCCAACCACCTGAACATCACGGAAGCCACCGTGAAGGTTCACCTGAAGAGCCTGCTGCGCAAGATCAACGCCTCCAACCGCACCCAGGCCGCCATCTGGGCGCTGAACAACGGCATCGGCGATCAGGCTGCCGAGACCGGCGTCGCCGCCACCGTCTGATCCCTTTCGGATCCATATCGACCGCTCTGCCAAAAGGTCTCGCCCGCCTTCCGTCCAGGCCGCCCGCCCCATCCATCCGGGGCAGGCGGTCGGCGGAGCGGAGCGTTGCCTTTTGCGGCACATTTCCGTTTCCGGCGCCCTGCATTCGGGGTGCGGCCCTGCCTCTCCACAAGGAAAGGGGGCCAGGGAAGTAGGACGGGCATAGAGGAAGCGGTCTAAGACCAAAAGCGAACTACAGCGTCAGAACCGGCGTTCCTATGTGAACGTCCGGGCCGATGACGCCATCCCGGTGTCGGATCGCCGCAACCTTCTGGAAATGCCCGCGATGAACGTGCTGATCGCCGACGATCACCTGCTGTTCCGAGACGGTCTGCGCCGGCTGCTGGCGCAATTCGACGCCGACATGACCTTTTTCGAAGCCAGCACCTATGACGAGGTGCGGGCGCTCTGCGATGGCACCAGACCCTTCGACCTGATCCTGCTCGATCTCGGGATGCCCGGCTGGACCGGATTCTCTGCGCTGGGCGACATCCATGCCAGCCTGCCGAAAGCGCTTCTGGTGGTGGTCTCGGGGTCGGAGAAGCGTTCCGACCTTCTGGCGGCTCTCGAGAACGGCGCCGCCGGCTATATCCCGAAATCCTCCAGCGCCAAGGTTCTGCTGGGTGCCCTTCAATTGGTGCTTGCCGGCGGCATCTATCTTCCCGAACAGGCGATCCGCGGTGGCGACCGCGTCGAGCAGATGCATGCCGGCCATGGCGGAAACGGCTCCGGCGACGCGACGGACGAATCCACCGCGCTGGGAAACGGCAACGGCGACCAGCTGACGCCACGCCAGCGCGACGTTCTGGCCCGCCTGCGCGACGGCAAATCCAACAAGCAGATCGCCCATGAGCTGGGGCTGACGGAAGGCACGGTGAAGGTCCACGTCACCGCGATCCTGCGGCATCTCGGCGTCCGCAACCGCACCCAGGCCGCTCTCACCGCCCAGAGTTTGTGACGGAGGGCGGCCGCGCCGCCCCCTCCTGCCCGCTTTGGCCTTCTACCGCTGAGCGCGCTCCACCGCGGAGACCAGCGCCAGCAGCGCGCCGCGCAGTTCCGCCGCATGGGTCCGCGGGCGGACGGCGGCGGCGTCGGGCACCGCGACGACCGTCAAGGTCCGGCAACCGGTCAGCCCGTCTTCCAGCCGTGTAAAGAGACCGGCCGGGTCACTGCCCTGCATCAGGGTCACCGGCACCCGGACTGCCGGCAATTCGGAATCGAGCTCTCCCAGATCACCGGACAGCACCGCCGGCAGCGCCCAACCGAAACGGGCGGCCAGCGCATTCCAACGGCGGCGCATCGGCGATTCGGCCCCGACATCGTCGACGATCATCACGCCGCCGACCCGCTCCGGGTAATCCAGCGCCGCGGCGATGGCGAGCGGCGCCGTCACCGCCCCCGCCACCAGCACCGGCCGGCGTCCGCCGCGCTCCACCAGCAAAGGGGAGAGGATCGCCGCCCCGGCAGACGCCGGCACGGTCAGCCATTCCTGGCCCGTCGGCACATGGTCCAGCAGGCGCCACCACGCCCCCTTGCCGGGGTGGAGGAAGATCACCCGCCGTCCCGACGGATCGCCGGCACGGTCGGCCGTGCGGTCGCCCACCCCGACCAGGGCATCATTCACGGCCCCGTCCACGGCCAAGCCGGTCACCGGGAAGCGGGCGGTATCTGCCCGTCCGGCGCGGACGGTGGAAGGTTGGGTGTGAAAGAACACGGTCGGGGTCCCCGGTGCTGGCATTCCGCGATGGGACTGTCCCATCGCCGAAGCCAACCCTAACGAAGCGGAACCCAAATCGTCCCGTACGATAAATCGGGCAGAAACCTTAACAGGGCCCCAAAAGCCGCCCTGTCCGCAAAAGGTTTCAGCCGCCGCCGAAACAGGACAAAAGCAAAGCAAATTCCAAGACTTGCCGGCTTGTGCCGACCACCGGCCGCCGGCCGGCAAGACAGCCGGTCAATGCAGGGTCACCTCCTCGCCCTCGCCATCCGGCATCACCGCCAGCGGACGGCGCAGTTCGCCGGCCAGGCTGCGCCATTCCGGCGCACCACCCAGCTGTTGCAGCAACTGTGCGGTGAAGGCGAAGACCGCATGTTCCAACGGCCCGTTGTCCTCGGCATGGGCGTTGACGGTCAGGCAGGATTCCGCGGCGCTTTCGAAGATGGCGGCCGCGGCGCTGGCGCCCGGTCCGGGATCCGGCAGCGGGATGGCCTGCGGCTTCTCCCCGCTCACGCGCAGGCGTGACAGGTTGTCGGCCAGCAGGCGGGTGCGGATGGCGTTGTCGACCGCGGCGGCCATGGTGTAACCGGCCTCTTCCTCGACGGTGGCCCGCAGGATGCGCAGACCGGCGATCAGCCCGCGGACCACGTCCCCATTGCCGCCGCGCTTGGCCGCCGCCGCGACGGCGGTGCCGAGGATGGCAGCGACCACCGGCGAGAGCGATTCGCCGTCGCCCGGAACATTCGGCGCATCGGCGCCGGAGTCGGTGTTCAAAGCCTCGTTCATGCGGCCTCCGATCCGTGTGAACCGGAAACGGGCGGCCCGCCGGCGATGCTGCCGACGAAGGACCCGTCCGGATGCGTCGTCATGATGCCTGTACCGGATCTGTGGACCGAACGGATACGGTTCAAGGCATGGATGGCATACACCACCCCCTCTTTCGCGCCGCCGGACGGGGTGCCCCATCTTCGGGGTGGCCAACTTCCAAAGGAGCGAGGTCCAAAAGGCCGGAAGCCGAACGGCCCGCCTCTAGGCGCGCGGTGCGACCGTCCCCACATCTGCGGCGAAAGGGAGGGTTTCTCGTCATGTCTCTGCTCAGTCTTCTCCTCAATGTGCTGTGGTTGTTCACGGGCGGCATCTGGATGGCGCTGGGCTGGTTGCTGGCCGCGGTTCTGATGGCGTTGTCCATCGTCGGCCTGCCCTGGGCCCGGTCCGCCCTGACCATCGCCCATTACACCCTGCTCCCCTTTGGGCAAACCGCTGTACGCCGGGATGAGTTCCGCGGGCGCGAAGACATGGGCACCGGTGCCTTGGGCTTCGTCGGCAATATCGTCTGGTTCGTGCTGGCCGGCTGGTGGCTGGCGCTCGGCCACCTGATCTCGGCGGTCGGCCTTGCCATCACCATCATCGGCCTGCCCTTCGCCTGGGCGCATCTGAAGCTCGCGCTGCTGGCGCTCTGGCCGGTCGGGACGGAGATCGTGCCGTCGGACGACGCCGGCCGGCGCGTGGCCGGGCGGCTCTGATCCCTTCACCTGCGCCGCTTTCCGCCAACTCATCCCAGGGCGGCGGATTCCATCCCCTTCGCCGCCCCGCCTTCCCGCCCTGATTTTTCCCGCGCCTTCATCGCCTTCAGCATGACCGACGCCCGCCAGAAGCCCAGTCCGGCGCCGTCGACGAAATGCACATGGCGGTCGGCCGTCACGTCGCCGACCAGACAGGTGACGGTGGTGGCATCGGCCCGCGCGGTGCCATAGCGGATCGAGCCGGCCTGGGCCGCCTGGGCCAGCAGAGTTTCGATCGCGTCCGCCTCCCCCTCCGTCACGTCCAGCACCAGCCGCGGCCCGCCCGCCGATTTGCGGAAATCGGTACGCTCCGCCATGTGGCGGCGGTAGCGCTGCGGATCGAAGCGGCCGAGCGTCAGCCCCAGCTTCAGCAACAGGACCAGCAGCCCCGACCCGGCCAGGGCCTTGCCCACCCGCCGGATGCCCGTTCCCAGGCGGGCGCCGTCCCGGCCGCCGCGCGCTTCCATCAGCAGGGCGCGCCAGTCCGGCGGCCAGCGCGCCTCCAGCCGCTCCCCAAGCCCCAACGGCGCGGCGCCGGCGGTGGGCACGATGGTTTCAATGGCGCGCTGGATGCGGGCCAGTTCCAGCAGCCCGGCCGCGCCGGGATCGACCGCATCGACGATCACGCACAGAACGGTCCCGTGCCGCGGCGGCACCGGGTTCCAGCGGCAGGACACCGACTCCAGCCCCGGCAACGGCCCTTCCTGCGGCGGCAGGCGCCAGCGCGCATCCTCCTTCACCCAGGCGTCGGCGGCCACCACCCCGGCGCCGAGGAACAGCCCGAAGCTGTTGCCGTTGCCGACGTCGTGCAGGGCGGCCATCACCTCCAGCCCCTGGTCGAGCAGCGCCCGCACCGGCACCAGCCCGACGCGCAGCGGCACATCCATCACCGCCGCCGACCAGTGGGCGAGTGCCGAGAGCGCAGCCCGCGCTGCATCCTCCCGCCCCGGCGGCACCGCGGCGATGGCGCCGTCGCCACCGAACTGGCAGGCTACCGGTTCCTGCCCGACCCGCACCGCGTCGGACAGCACCGCGACCACCCCGGCAGCGACGAAATTCACGTCTCGGTGACGGCCCTGCCCGGCCAGTTGCGTGCTGCCGGTGACGTCGGCCACCGCCAGCGACCACCCGCCGTCCAGCGCCGCATAGCAGCGGGGGTCCGAAGCCTCGGCGGCGAAATCGCGGATCACCGGCAACAGCGGCATGGCGGACCTTCCCCAAGGGGCAGCGACAAGGCGAGGACCGACCGTAGCACGGCCCCGGCCGTGACGGCAGGGTGGTGGAACCCTGAAAGCCGCGTGCCAGGAACGTCGGCTTGGATCCTGAATACTGAAATTACCGTGCCGTAACCGAAGCTTAGGTCATTAACCGTTGTTAAAGGATATGGCGCCGAAACTGTCGGAATATGTCGGCACGGTTTCAGGCCTTCGAAACGAGGGGACGTCGCTCTTCATGTCTTGGCTGTCGAAATTCTCCGGAGGCAACAAGGAACCGGGCGGCACGAAAGCCGCCGCGGAACCGCGTAAGGAGCGCCCGTCCACCCTGCCCAAAATCGTGATCGACCACCACGACTATGTGCCGGAGGAGTTCGTGCTCGGCTCCTTCCGCATCCGTCCCTATGACGGCGACCTGATCGCCAAGCAGAAGTTCGACTTCCGCCTGCAGTTCGACCTCGGCGGCGATCCGGTGGACGTGTCCTGCATCGGAATGGTGGTGAAGCTGACCGCAGAGGCCGGCCTCGTCGCCCGCTACCAGTCGCCACAACCCTTCTACGAACGCAAGCTCGTCGAGTACATGAAGGCGCTGAAGGGTCTTTAAGCGCGCTAACATGCCCGAAGATGGTGGTGCCGCGCGTCGGCTGCCACTATATCTATGGGCATGCCGATCCGTCTGCTTCCCGAAACACTGGTCAACCGCATCGCCGCCGGCGAGGTGGTCGAACGTCCCGCCGCCGCCGTCAAGGAGCTGGTGGAGAACGCCATCGATGCCGGCGCCACCCGCATCGACGTGGTGGCGCGCGACGGCGGCAAATCGCTGATCGCCGTCACCGACGACGGCTGCGGCATGACCGCCGACGAACTGGTCCTGGCGGTCGAACGCCATGCCACCTCAAAGCTGCCGGGCGACGACCTGCTCGACATCCGCTCTCTCGGCTTCCGGGGAGAGGCGCTGCCCTCCATCGGCGCGGTCAGCTGCCTGACCATCACCAGCCGCGCCCGCGGCGCCGACAGCGCCTGGAGCCTGACGGTGGATGCCGGCGCCAAGGGCTCGCCGCAGCCGGCGGCGCTGGCCCAGGGCACGCGGATCGAGGTGCGCGACCTGTTCGCCGCCGTTCCGGCCAGGCTGAAGTTCCTGAAGGCGTCGCGCACCGAATACGACCACATCGCCGATTGCCTGGAACGGCTGGCGATGGCCCATCCCGGCGTCGCCTTCACGCTCAGCGACGGCGGGCGCGGCGGCCTACGGTTGAGCGCGGCGCAAGGCGACCTGCTGGACGCCCGGCTGACCCGGCTGGGCGCCCTGATGGGCCGCGATTTCCAGGAGAATGCCGTCCCGGTGATGGCGCAGCGCGAGGGCGTGTCGCTGGCCGGCTGGATCGGGCTGCCGACCCTGCACCGCCCGACCGCCAAGCACCAGCACCTGTTCGTCAACGGCCGCCCGGTGCGCGACAAGCTGATGGTCGGTGCCGTGCGCGCCGCCTATGCCGATTTCCTGCCGCGCGACCGCCACCCGATGCTGGCGCTGTTCCTCGACATCGACCCGCAGGAGGTCGACGTGAACGTCCACCCGGCCAAGGCCGAGGTGCGCTTCCGCGACCAGGGTCTGGTGCGCGGGCTGATCGTAGGATCGCTGAAGCACGCGCTCGCCGAGGTCGGCCACCGCGCCTCCACCACCGTCGGCCTCGCCACGCTGGGCGCCCTGCGGCCCGAACAGTCCGGCGAGAGCGACAGCGGCTTCACCCCCTCGCCCCTTCCCTACGGCCGCTCCGGCGGCGGTTCGGGCGGGAATTGGGGAGGGTCCTACACGCCGGCCGCCGTGCCGCGCGGTCTGGCGGAGCGCTCCGCCGCCTTCCAGGCGCCGACCCAGACGGGCCTGCCGCCCCTGCAAGGCCGCCTCAGCGGTTTCGGCAACGGCTTCGCCCCCGGCGCCCGCCCGCCGGAATACCGCACCCCCGACCCGTCCGCGCAAAGGCCCGAGCCGCCGCCCGACAGCCACCCGCTGGGCGCGGCGCGGGCGCAGGTCCACACCACCTACATCGTGGCGCAGACCCGCGAGGGCATCGTCATCGTCGACCAGCACGCCGCCCATGAACGGCTGGTCTATGAGCGGATGAAGACCGCCCTGCTGGAAGGCGGGGTGAAGCGCCAGGCCCTGCTGATCCCCGAACTGATCGAGCTGGACGACCCCTCCGCCAACCGCCTGCTGGCCCGCAGCGCCGAACTGGCCGAACTTGGTCTGGTGATCGAGGGCTTCGGCCACGGCTGCGTCATGGTGCGTGAGGTGCCGGCCCTGCTCGGCCAGTCGGACGTGAAGAACCTGATCCGCGACCTTGCCGAGGAACTGTCCGAACTGGGCGACGCCCTGTCGCTGAAGGAGCGGCTGGAGGAGGTCTGCGCGACGATGGCCTGCCACGGCTCCGTCCGCGCCGGCCGCACGCTGAGCGTCGACGAGATGAACGCCCTGCTGCGCCAGATGGAAGCGACTCCGCACAGCGGGCAATGCAACCACGGGCGACCGACGTACGTCGAGTTGAAGCTGGCGGATATTGAGAGGCTGTTTGGGCGGAGGTAAGGGGGAAGCGCAATAAATAGTATAATGCGCGCTTGCAACATTCTGACCACTGAGAAGCCTAAAAGCCTGCGCTTCCCCCAGAGTTCACTCGACCCTCTTCTCCACGTCATGTATATTCCTCGTATCTACGGTGGGAGCCCATCATGCGCACCGAAGTCGCTCGTTGGGGCAACAGCCTTGCCCTTCGCCTGCCGAGACCGATTGCCGATCAGACCGGTTTCGCCGAAGGCACGCCGGTGGAAATAGAGGTCGAGGAAGGACGCATCGTCATTCGTCCGGCCACGCCGCGCTACGCCCTGGACGATCTGCTCGCAGGCATCACGGCGGACAATCTGCCGGACGAGTCCTTCGACGATGGGCCGCGTGGGCAGGAACTGCTGTAATGCTGCCGGATCGCGGCGATCTGGTGTGGATCGACTTCACGCCGCAGGCAGGGCATGAACAGGCGGGGCGACGGCCCGGATTGGTGCTGTCGCCCCGCGCCTATCACAATCGCACGCCCTTCGTCGTGGTCTGCCCGATCACCAGCAAGGTGAAGGGCTACCCGTTCGAAGTCGCGCTGCCGCCAGGGCTGCCGGTCGGCGGGGTCGTGCTGGCGGATCAGGTGAAGAGCCTCGACCGCCGCGTACGCCAACTCGACCCGGCCGGCTCGGTGCCCGAGGCGGTGCTCCAGCAGGTCCTTGCCAAACTGGCGCCCCTTCTGTCGCTCCGCCTCTGACGCCTCCCCTCAGTACCCAACTGTGAACCGCTTGCGCTCGTGATTCGGCATTTCAATCTCGTCGGCCAGCGCCACGGCGAAGTCTTCGTAAGAAATCCAGCTACGGCCAGTCTCATCCGCCAATAGTGCGTCCTCGCCCAGCCGGAACTTGCCCGTGCGCTCGCCCAGCACGAACTCGGCGGACGGCGACAGGAAGGTCCAGTTCAGGTCGGGCTCGGCCTTCAGGCGGTCGAGGAACTCGGCGCCTTTGGTGGCCTCGGCCTTGTAGATCTCGGGGAATTCCGGCAGGTCGAGCACGCGCACGCCCGGCGCCACCTCCAGGCTGCCGGCGCCGCCGACCACCAGATAACGCGGCACGCCGGACCGTTTCACCGCGCCGATCAGGCTGTCGGCATCGCCCATCAGGAACATCACCGCGCTGACCACCGCGTCATGGCCGGCCAGCAGCGGGGCAAGCGTCCCGGCGTCGTTGGCGTCGCCGGCCTTTACCGTCAGGCCGGGGGCGGCGACGACCTTGGAGGGATCGCGGACGATGGCGGTCACGCTGTGGCCGCGACGGAGCAGTTCGGCCTGGATGCGGCTGCCGGCGCGGCCGGCGGCGCCGATGATGGCGATCTTCATGGCAGGTGGTCTTCCACTAGGTTTCCAATGGTGACTTGATGGCCGTTTAGAAATCTGGTGTAAAGAAGGCACCTTTTCGTGACATGGTCACCCGTGTGTAACCGCTGGGCGTAACCGCCCGGGCCGACCTCTTGGGAGTGAATGCGGATGGACAACAGCCTGCTGGGGCTCGGCGGCAAGCGGCCGTCGGAGGTGGATGGACTCCCGGACGCCTATGCCTCCGCCTGCCCGACGCGGCAGGCGTTGGACCGCATCGCCGACAAATGGACGGTGCTGATCCTGGGACTGCTGGAAGGCGGGCCGATGCGCTTCAACCGGCTGCGCCGCGAGATCGAGGGCATCTCGCAGAAGATGCTGTCGCAGACCCTGAAAAGCCTGGAGCGTGACGGGCTGGTCAGCCGCAAGGTCTTCGCCACCGTGCCGGTCACCGTCGAATATTCCATCACGCCGCTGGGCGCGACGCTAGCCGAAACGCTGGTGCCGCTGCGCGTGTGGGCCGAAACCCACATCGCACAGATGCTGGAGGCCCGCGCCGCCTATGACCGCAACGATGCGGATGGGCCGGCCCGGCTGGATGTCGCCTAAACGTCGTCGCCGGGCTTCCTGTCCGCCTCCGTCCGGCGCAGCAGGTAATCCAGCCCGCCGACCCGGAACCAGCGATAGCCATAGGCCTCCATTACCAATCGGTGACGGCCTTCTTCGTCGGGTTCGCTGTGGTCCTCCGACAGCAGGTTGACCAGCCGGCAGGATTCGCCGTGCCCGTCGACGTCCAGCACGATCTCGCACGGTTGGTCCGACAGGTTGTGCAAAACCACCACGCCGTTGTTGCGCCAGTCATAGCGCAGAGCCAGCACCTCCTTACGGCCAGTCTTCAGCAGCCGGAAGTCGCCCCAGCCGATCTCCGGGCACTCCTTGCGCATGCGGATGATGCGCTCGGTCCAGTTCAGCAGCGATTCGGGATCGCGGCGCTGGATCGCAGCGTTGATCCGCTCGAACCCGAAGACGCCGCCGCTGATGACCGGGCTTTCCGGTTCGTCGGACTTGGTGAAGCCGCCATGCGGCTCGTCCGACCATTGCATCGGCGTGCGCGCGCACTCGCGCTCGGACAGGGACAGGTCGTCGCCCATGCCGATCTCGTCGCCGTAACGGATGACCGGCGTCCCCGGCAGGGTGAACATCAGGCTGTAGGCCAGCTCGATCCGCCGCCGGTCGTCGTGCAGCATCGGCGCCAGCCGCCGCCGGATGCCGCGGTCATAGAGCTGCATGGATTTCTCGGGCCCAAAGGCGGCGAACACCGCCTGACGCTGCTCGTCGGTCAGCCGGCCCAGGTCGAGTTCGTCGTGATTGCGCAGAAAGCTGCCCCATTGCGCGGTGGCCGGGCGCGGCTTGGTGATCTCCAGCGCCTTGGCCAGCGGCCCGGTGTCGGCAGTGGCCAGCGCATAGAACAGGTGCTGGTTGACCTGGAAATTGAACATCATGTGGCAGCGGTCGCCGTCTTCGCCGAAATATTCCAGGTCGTCCTCCGGCAGGATGTTGGCCTCCGCCAGCAGCACGGCGTCGCCGCGCCGCCACTGCACGAATTCGCGGAAACTGCGCAGCATGCCGAACTGCTCTTTCGGCTTGGTGATGTCCGCCCCCTTCTCCGCGATGATGAAGGGCACGGCATCCATCCGGAAGCCGGCGACGCCCAGCTGAATCCAGAAGCCCATGATCTTCAGCAGTTCGGCATGCACCTCCGGGTGCGAGGTGTTCAGGTCGGGCTGGAACTTGTAGAAGCGGTGGAAATACCAGGCCTTCGCTTCGCGGTCATAGGTCCAGGTCGATTTCTGCACGCCGGGAAAGACCAACCCCTGGTCGGCATTCTCCGGCTTCTTGTCGGACCAGACATACCAGTCGCGGTATTTGCTGTCGGGATCGCTGCGGGCCTGCTGGAACCAGGGATGCTGGTCGGAGGTGTGGTTGATGACCAGATCGATGATCACCCGGATGCCGCGCTGCTCGCAGGCGTGGGTGAACTCCACGAAGTCGCCCAGCGTGCCATAGCGCGGATCGACGTTGTAGTAATCGGCGACGTCGTACCCGCCGTCCTTCATCGGCGAGGTCTGGAACGGCCCCAGCCACAGGCAGGTCACGCCAAGCCCCTGCAGGTAATCCAACCGGCGCAGCAGCCCCTGGAAATCGCCGATGCCGTCGGCGTTGGCGTCCATGAAGGTCGACAGCGACAGATTGTAGATGACCGCGTTCTTGTACCAAAGGTCCCGGATCATGGCCGCTCCATCCCTTTTGCCGATCCCCGGCCCTGAAAGCGGGGCCGACAGGCGGGCAACAGCGGCAGGGGCGGTTTGGTTGCGGGGAGGACCGGTCCTTGGCGGAAAGACTCCCTGCGGCAAAGTTGCAGGTCAGGCATCGGGCATCTGGCATGCAAAACTTTTTGCGATGGCATGCCAGTTTGCTTATGTTGCAGCACAGCATGGCTCGGCCGTCACCGTGGGCGATCACCGTCCGCGGGGGATGCCGTTTGCGGTCATGCGCTGTTGTTCCTGTCGACGCCCTCCCCTCTCCGATAAGGACGTTTTCACCATGATCGAGACCCAGGCCCTTCTGTTCCTCGCGCTGACCGGCATGATCGGCCACGCCGTCTATATGGCCAGCGGACGCGGCGGCTTCACCGTGATCGAGCCCGAGAAGGATGAGGCGGAGGAAGAGCCGGGCATCCTGTTCTCGTCCGAACGGTTTCAGCAGGCCTCTCAGAGCGACCCGAAATCGGACAAGGCGAAGGATCGTCCCTTCTGGATCGAATGACGGAATGGGCCGGGGTGCTTTGCGCATCCCCGACCCATTTCCGTCAGCCGGTTCCCTGAACCAGCCCCCCGGCTGTTCCCTTACCCGTTGGCGGTGCCGGCGGCGGCCCCGACCGGGACGGAAGGTCCGGTCTCACCCTGCTCGGCACGGCGCGCCAGTTCCGCGTTGCGGGCATGGTGGCGGGCCAGCATCGGCTTCAGAACCAGCAGCGCACAGGCCGCCGCGGTCAGGTCCATGGTGGCGGTGACGTACAGCACGGTCGCCCAGGTGCCGGTGGCTTCCATCAGCAGGTTGCCCATCGGGACCAGCAGGGCGGCGACACCCTTGGCGCAGTACAGGACGCCGTAGATCTTGCCGGCATGCTTGGTGCCGAAGGTGTCGGCCGAAGTGGCGCTGAACAGGCTGTAGACTTCGCCCCAGGCCAGGAAGACCATGCCGCTGAGGATCAGGAACATCATCGGGTCGTGGCCGAAACGGCTCAGCATGATGATGCCGACGCCCTCCAGCGTGAAGGCGACGAACATGGTCGCCTCACGGCCGATGTGATCCGAAATGAAGCCGAACAGCGGACGCGAGATGCCGTTCATCACGCGGTCCAGCATCAGGGCGAAGGGCAGAGCCGCCATGGTGATGCCGAGCACGCTGACCGGCGTTTCCTTCACGCCCAGATCGTGGGCGATGACGCCCAGCTGGGCCACCGCCATCAGGCCGCCGGTGACGGTGCCGATGAACATCGCCCACATCACCCAGAACACCGGGGTGCGGATCGCTTCGCCCAGCGTGTAGTCGCGGCGGGTCTGGGCGACCTTCGTGGAGGCCTTGACCTGCTCCTTCTGCGGCATGCGCAGGAACAGCGAGGCGGCGATGATGATGGCGCCCTGCAGCAGGCCGAACCAGAAGAAGGTGGTCTGATAGCCGCTGCTGTGGATCATCGCCGAGATCGGCAGGATGGTCAGCGCCGAGCCGGCGCCATAGCCGCCCGCCGTCAGGCCCACGGCCAGACCGCGCTTTTCCGGAAACCACTTCAGCGCGTTGTTGACGCAGGTGGCGTAGACGCAACCGACGCCGATACCGCCGATGGCCGAGCCGACATACAGCATGCCGAGCGAACCGGCGTAGCTGTCGATGATCCAGGACAGGCCGGTGAAGAAGCCGCCCGCGGCGACGATCACGCGGGGGCCGTATTTGTCGATGAAATAGCCCTCGATCGGCGTCAGCCAGGTCTGCACGACGACGAAGATGGTGAAGGCGGTCTGGATCGACGCGCGCGTCCAGCCATGGGTCGCCTGGATTTCCGGGACGAACAGCGTCCAGGCGTACTGGATGTTGGCGGCCGCCACCATGCAGACGATGCCGACGACGATCTGCGTCCAGCGGACCGCATCGGTCACCGGCGGCGCCGATGCCGCCGGTTGTGAATTCATTTGAGCCATCGTGCCTCCCGTTTAACTTGCCTGAGCCGGCGGCGCGGCCCCTCTCCCGGGGACCGGCACGCCAATCACGATTGCGGAATGACCCGGACGGACCGCTCTTGCTGACGGTTCCTTTCCGGAACTCGGCGCGGATGCCGACAATCGCTCGGAGTTCGATTGTCCCGATTTAGGAATGCCAGATATGTAATCTGGTATGCCAAAACCGGGGACAAAAAGACACCGACGGACGGATCGACGCCGTAGGCATACAGACAGACCAAGTAAAAGCTACAACTCGTGTCGCACCGGATGCCCGGTCCACACCGGTTCTTGTGTCAGTTCACCCGCTTTGACGTAGGTTCTGCAAAAAGAAGCCGTGCCGGTACCTGCACGGCCCCCTCGAACGAGGGTGTGCAGTCTTAGGAGATAGGTAGATGCCGCCGTTTCCATAAGGAACCGCATCGGCGACACATGATCTTTTGCTCGGATTGTTTTGGAACTCAACAGTCCGTTTCGTCTTTCCGCATGATGGAAAAACACGGATGGCGGCCTTGGAACGCAAGGAATGCGTCACCACCGGCCGATGGACATGGTCGGCAAAAAATGGAACTCGAGGGGATTGAAACAGCGGACCGGCAATCCCGGGGATGGGGCTGCGGGGCCCGACCCTGCGGTCAGGCCGGGTGGCGGACCGTCAGGAAGGCGACACGGGTATCGCCGTAGCGGCGTTCATCGACCGCCGTGAAACCGTCGGGAAGAGGCAGGGGGTCGCGATCGGCAACCTCAACCACCGCGAGCGCGCCGTCGGCCAGCCAGCCGGCGCGCAGCAAACCCTCCAGCGCACGCGGCGCCAGCCCCTGGCCATAGGGCGGGTCGAGAAAGGCCAGCATGCAGGCACGGGACGCCGGAGGTGGCTTGGTGGCGTCGGCGCGCAGGATTTGAGCGTTGCCTGCCTCGCGCAGCGCATCGACATTGGCGCGCACGGCATCCAGCGCCGGGCGTCCCATGTCGAGGAAGCCGCACCAGGACGCCCCGCGCGACAGGGCTTCCAGCCCCAGCGCGCCAGTACCGCAGAAGGCGTCGACGACCGCGGCGCCCTCGAACTCGGGCGCCCAGTCGGCATGCGCCAGGATATTGAAGATGGCTTGCCGGGTGCGGTCGGTGGTGGGACGGGTATCGCGCCCGCCCGGCGCCACAAGACTGCGGCCGCGGTGCTTACCGCCGACGATCCGCACGCGGGCGCTCCGTCCGTCCGCCGGCACCGCCACCGGACCTATCGCCGCTGCCGCCGGCCTTCGGCCCGCCACCACGCGGCGCCGGACCGGCGCCCTTCGGACCAGTCGGCTTCGGCCCCGTCGGCTTGCCGTCCCTCGGCTTGGAGTCGCGGGACTTTGTTCCCTCCGACCGGGCTCCCTCCGACCGGGAACCATCCGGCTTCGCGGCTCCGGCCTTGAACCCGCCAGACTTCGCCCCCCGCGCACCGGCCGCACCGCCGCCGAGAGACAGGGTGCCCCGGGTCGATGCGCCCCGCCGGGCCGGCTTGGCCTCCTCGGTGCGGGCGGCTTCGGCCTCGTGCCGCTTGGTGGCGGAGCGCGGCGCGCGTTTCGGAGCGGCCTTGGCATCCGCCCTCGCATCCGTCTTGCCGGTCGCACGGCCGCCGGACGCCGCCTTCGCCGGAGCGGCCTTCACCGCCGCATCGGCTCTCGCCTTGGCGCGCTGCTTGGTCCCGGACTCGGCAGGCTCCGCCCCTTCGGGCGTGCCGAAGAAGGGGGCTATCTGTTCGCGGACGACGCGCTTCGGCACTTCCTCCACAGCGCCCTCCTCCAGCTTGCCGAGCTGGAAGGGACCATAGGCGACGCGGATCAGCCGGTTCACCTGGAGCCCCAGCGACTCCATCACCTTGCGGATCTCGCGGTTCTTGCCTTCCTTCAGGCTGACGGTCAGCCAGGCGTTGCGGCCCTGGATGCGGTCAAGAACGGCTTCGATCGGGCCGTACTTCACGCCTTCGATGGTCGGCCCCTTTTCCAGCGCCGCCAGCTGCTTCTCGTCCACCTCGCCGAAGACGCGCACGCGATAGCGGCGGGTCCAGCCGGTGGCCGGCAGTTCCAGGAAGCGGGCCAGCTCGCCGTCGTTGGTCAGCAGCAGCAGCCCCTCGGTCGTCAGGTCGAGACGGCCGATGGAGACCACGCGCGGCAGGTCGGGCGGCAGGCGGTCGAAGACGGTTTCGCGCCCCTTCTCGTCACGGGCGGTGGTGACCAGCCCCGACGGCTTGTGATAGCGCCACAGGCGGGCCGGCTCCGGCTCCGGAATGACCTTGCCGTCGACCTGCACGATGTCGCCGGAGCGGACCACGCAGGCCGGGCTGTCGAGCACACGGCTGTTGACCGCGACGCGGCCCTCGGCGATCCAGCGTTCGGCGTCGCGGCGCGAGCAGAGCCCGGCGCGCGCCAGTCGCTTGGCGATGCGTTCGCCGCCGGCGGCAGCGGAGCCGGCGGCAGGGGTGGCGGATTTGGATTTCTTGGCGGTATCGGAGCGGTCCATGGCCGGACCATAGGGCCTGGACGCGCCGCCCGCAACACGAGTCCAGTGCCCGGACACCGGAATCCGGTTGACGCGCTCCCGACGGGGTTGGCACCCTGCCCGGCCATGCCGTCTCCCCGCTATATGGACCTCGCCTTCGCCGCTGCCGAGGCCGCCGCCGCGCGTGGCGAGGTGCCGGTCGGCGCCGTCGTCGTCGACCCCGCGACGGGCTCCGTCCTCGCCTCCGCCGGCAACCGGACGGAGGAGCTGTGCGATCCCTCCGCCCACGCCGAACTGCTGGCGATCCGGGAAGCCTGCGCCGCCCGTGGCCAGCCCCGCCTGCCCGGCTGCGACCTCTATGTGACGCTGGAACCTTGCGCGCTGTGTGCCGCGGCGATCAGCTTCGCCCGCATCCGGCGGGTCTATTACGGCGCCTACGATCCCAAGGGCGGCGCCGTCGATCACGGTCCGCGCTTCTTCACGCAGCCGACCTGCCACCACGCACCGGAGGTCTACAGCGGCATCGGCGAGACGCGGGCGGGAGCGCTGCTGCGGAGCTTCTTCAGGGAGCGGCGGTGAGCCCTCCCCAGGGGCCGAGCGGGCGACTCGCGCAATATTGTCTCCAGTGGCCGGAAATATAATTCTTTCAATTCGACGACCATTGCCGCGCATTCATTCGTGGCGAGCATAGATGTAAATCCCCATCCCCCAGCAACCGTGGAGATTTGGCAGGCGAACAATGATTAGTCTGTTAAGTGTTTGTTCAGCGAATATATGCCGATGATGCCCTGACCGCTTTAAGCCATCAGGAGTCGCAGATGTTGTCGTTCCGCAAGCCACAGGACAATCAGGCCGCCGAAGAGCTGGCCCTGCTGGGGCGCCATGCGGGTGTCGGGCTGTGGGACGCGGTGATCCACAACGGCGATCCGATGCATGCGCAAAGCCGTTGGCACTGGTCGCCGGAATTCCGCCGTCTCGTCGGATTCGGCCATGACGACACCGTTGGTTTCCCGAACGTCGTCGGTTCCTGGGCCGACCGACTGCATCCGGATGACGCCAAACGGACCTTCGACGCCTTCATGGCCTGCCTGAACGACCGCAGCGGCCGCACCGGCTATGACGTGAATTACCGGTTGAAGGTGAAGGACGGCAGCTATCGCTGGTTCCGCGCCATCGGCGGCGTCGCCCGCGACAGCAGCGGACTGGCCCTGCGTGCCTGCGGCTCGCTGATCGACATCGATGCCGAGCGCAATGAACTGGAGCGGGCCAAGCTGCTCGACCGCCATGCCGGCGTCGGGCTTTGGGATGCGGTCTTCCACAATGGCGATCCGATGCATGCGCAGAGCCGCTGGCACTGGTCGCCGGAATTCCGCCGTCTCGTCGGCTTCGACCGCGACGACACCGTCGGTTTCCCCAACGTCGTCGGCTCCTGGGCCGACCGGCTGCATCCGGACGATGCCGGACGCACCTTCGACGCCTTCATGGCCTGCCTGAACGACCGCAGCGGTCGCACCGGCTACGATGTCGATTACCGCCTGAAGGTGAAGGACGGCAGCCATCGCTGGTTCCGCGCCATCGGCGGCGTCGCCCGCGACAACAACGGCGTGGCGCTGCGCGCCTGCGGATCGCTGATCGACATCGATGCGGAGAAGCTGGCCGAGCTGCGGCAGGTGGAGATGGACGGCGAGCGCCGCCGCACCGTGTCCGGCCTTGCCGAATCGCTGGACCGCGAGGTCGGCACCGCCGCCGACCGCGCTACCGCCAACGCCCAGACCGTCGCCGCCGCGACGGAAGAACTGTCGGCCTCCATTTCCGACATCAGCAACCGCGCCAACGAGGCGTCGGGCGCCTCGCTGAAGGCGTCGGAGGAGGCGTCGCGCACCAACGCCGCGGTGGAAGCCCTGGTCACCTCGGCCGAGCGCATCGGCGCCATCACCAAGCTGATCAACAGCATCGCCTCGCAGACCAACCTGCTGGCCCTGAACGCGACCATCGAAGCCGCCCGTGCCGGAGAGGCCGGCCGCGGCTTCGCCGTCGTGGCGAACGAGGTGAAATCGCTGGCCCAGCAGAGCGGCAGCGCCGCCGACGACATCGCCGCGCAGATCGCCTCTGTCCAGCAGGAAGCTCTGCACGCAGTGGACGCCATCCGCCGCATCGGCGCCATCGTCACCGACGTCCAGCAAATCTCCACCACCATCGCCGCCGCCGTGTCGCAGCAGGAATCGGCGACCAAGGAGATCGCCCACAGCGTCACCCGCGTGGTCCGCGACATCGAAGTGGTGTCGCAGAACATCGCGTCCGCATCGGAGCGTCTGCGGGCGTAAGTACGGACATGGAAAAGGGGCGCAGCGATGCGCCCCCGATCTCGGTTGAACCTGATTGTCTCCTGACCAATCAGGACGCGGCGGTCAGGAGGGAGCGCACCTCGGACAGAAAACGTTCGGCGTTGGCAAGATGCTTGGCCGCACGCTCGCGCGTCACGTCCGCCGCAGGTTCCTCGTAATCGGTCAGCAGACGGTCGCGCAATGCCGCCGCCAGTGCCTGGGCATGGTCCATCGGCATCAGGCCGGGCTTCGCAATATGTTCGAAAAAAAGCGCCTGTACCCCACGGTGCGACTTCGAGCCGAATCCGTAACGGGTCAGGATTGCCAGCGCCGCCAGTTCCATCGCCAGATGCGCACGATTGACGCAGTCACGAGGAAATCCACCGGAATAAAGAAGCTTTGCAGCGTTAAGAGCCTCCTCGGCCCGCCCCAACCGTGCCAATGGATCGATGGTTCCGGTCACACCGGCACTCCCTGCTCCCGAACCGTCCTGATCAGAGGATGCTGGGAGGTGCGCAAGGTCCGCGCCGACCAGACGAAAGGCTGGACGATGCGACCCGCTTCCATGGTCGGCACGAAGGCGATGTCCATGACCCGATCCACCTCCTCCAGCGGATCCGCCGGTTCGTCCTTCAGGATCACGGCCAGATCGATATCGGACTCGTCGGTATAGTCGTCGCGAGCCCGCGATCCGAATAACAGGATTCGATCCAGACGGGAGCCGAAGACGGCTTCAGCCCCCTGGCGGAATGCGGCGATGGCCGCGCGGGTCTGCGGAGCGGTGTCCATACCGGGCAAACGGCATCTGTTGGAAGCAAGCTCCAAAATAGCCCTTTCATGGCTATTTTTGTAGATCCTTCCCTTACCGTCCCACCGCCCGCCAGCCGATGTCGCGGCGGCAGAAGCCGTCCGGCCAATCCAACGCATCCACCGCCTTGTAGGCCGCCGCCTGCGCTTCCGCCACCGTCGGCGCCAGCGCGGTGACGCCGAGCACCCGGCCGCCGACCGACAGAACCCGGCCATCCTCGGCACGCTTGGTGCCGGCGTGGAAGACGGTCACGTTCTCCACGGCGCCGGCCTTGTCCAGCCCGCGGATCTCGGTGTTCTTGGCGTAATCGCCAGGATAGCCGTTGGCCGCCATCACCACGCACAGCGCGGTCTGGTCGTGCCAGCGCAGGTCGATGCTGTCCAGCACGCCGTCGGCCGCCGCGACCAGCGCCGCCAGCGCATCGGACTTCAGCCGCATCATCAGCGTCTGGCATTCGGGATCGCCGAAGCGGACGTTGAACTCCAGCGTTTTCGGCACCGGGCCGTCCGGCGTCCGCATGATCATCAGGCCGGCGAACAGCACGCCCTTGAAGGGCTTGCCTTCCGCCGCCATGCCCTTGACCGTCGGCAGGATGATCTCGCGCATCACGCGGTCCTGCAGGTCGGCGGTCAGCACCGGGGCCGGGGAATAGGCGCCCATGCCGCCGGTGTTGGGGCCGGTGTCGCCGTCGCCGACCGCCTTGTGGTCCTGGGCGGACGCCAGCGGCAGCGCGTTCTCGCCGTCGCACAGCGCGAAGAAGCTGACCTCCTCGCCGTCCAGGAACTCCTCCACCACCACCTCGGCACCGGCAGCGCCGAAACGGCCGCCGACCAGCGCGTCGTCGATGGCCTCGAAGGCTTCCTGCTCGGTGCGGGCGACGGTGACTCCCTTGCCGGCGGCGAGCCCGTCGGCCTTCACCACGATGGGCGCGCCATGCTTGCGGACATAGGCCTTGGCGGCTTCCGGATCCTTGAAGCGCTCGTAGAAGGCGGTGGGCACCCCGTATTTCGCCAGGATGTCCTTCATGAAGCCCTTGGAGCCCTCAAGCTCCGCCGCCGCCGCGCTCGGGCCGAAGGCCTTGACGCCCAGCGCCGTCAGCCTGTCCACCAGACCCAGCACCAGCGGGCCTTCCGGCCCGACGACGACGAAGTCGATGGCGTTGTCCTGGACGAAGCGCACCAGCCCATCCACATCTTCCGACCCGATGGGAACCAGCGTGGCGACATCGGCGATGCCGGCATTGCCTGGCGCGCAATAGAGCGCGTCGCACAGCGGCGAATTGGAAATGGCCCAGCAGAGCGCGTGCTCACGACCGCCCGATCCGACGACGAGGACTTTCATGGGGTGGCGCTCCTTCCGCCTTGTTGCGAACTGCGCGCCTTGTATCATGGCGGCGCCCCAACTCAAGAGCGCCATGACGTCCGACAACGCACCCCAAAGCTCCGCACCGCTGATCGCCCCGGAACCGCGCCCCGGCTCCAACCTTCCGGAATTCACCGTCGGCGACCTCGCCCGCCGGCTGAAGCGCAGCATCGAGGAGGAATTCGGCTTCGTCCGCGTCCGCGGCGAGATCAGCCAGCCGAAGAAGCACAGCTCCGGTCACTGCTACATGCGCCTCAAGGACGACACCGCGGTGATCGAGGCGGTGTGCTGGCGCGGCACCATGGCGAAGCTGGCGATCCGACCGGAGGAAGGGCTGGAGGTCATCGTCACCGGCCGCATGACCACCTACCCCGGCCGCTCGCAATACCAGCTGATCGTCGAGTCGATGGAACTGGCCGGCGAAGGCGCGCTGCTGAAAATGCTGGAGGAGCGCAAGCGCCGGCTGGCGGCGGAGGGTCTGTTCGACCCCGCCCGCAAGAAGCGCATCCCCTTCCTGCCCGACGTGATCGGCGTCGTCACCTCTCCCACCGGGGCGGTGATCCGCGACATCCTGCACCGGTTGAACGACCGCTTCCCCCGCCATGTCCTGCTGTGGCCGGTCGCGGTCCAGGGCGAGCGCGCGGCGGCCGAGGTGACGGCGGCCATCGAAGGCTTCAACCGCATACAGCCCGGTGGGCGGGTGCCCCGCCCGGACCTGATCATCGTCGCGCGCGGCGGCGGCTCGCTTGAAGACCTGATGGCCTTCAACGAGGAAAATGTCGTCCGCGCCGCGGCGGTCAGCGCCATCCCGCTGATCTCCGCCGTCGGACACGAGACCGACACCACCCTCATCGACTTCGCGTCCGACCTGCGCGCCCCCACCCCGACCGCCGCCGCCGAAATGGCAGTCCCGGTGCGTGGCGAATTGCTGGCCCAGATCCTGGACGACGAGCGCCGCCTGCTCGCCAGCGCGTCGCGCGCGGTGGCGGATCGCCGCAACCGGGTGGAGGGGCTGGCCCGCGGCCTGGGCGATCCCCGCGCCCTGCTGGAGGGCCATGCCCAGCGGCTGGACGACCGCGCCGAACGGTTGAACCTTGCCGCCTCGGCCCTGCTGGAACGCCGCCGCACCCGTGTCGGCGAGTTGGCCGCCAAGCTGCGCCACCCGCGCGAGAAGCTCGCCCAGGCCGACCAGAAGCTGGCGTCGGAGAGCCGCGCGCTCGACTCGGCCCTGCGCCATGCGGTGACTACAGCCGGCGGACGCTTCGACCGTGTCGCCGGCCGGCTGTCGCTGACCCCGGCGCGGGTGAAGCTGGCGGATGGAGAGCGCCGCGTCGCCGACCTGACGCCGCGCCTCGACCGCAGCTATGCCAAGGGGGTTGCCGACAAGGCGGCGACGCTGGCGTCGCTCGGCCAACTGCTGGAAAGTTACAGCTACAAGGGCGTGCTGGCCCGCGGCTTCGCCCTGGTCGAGGACCGCGACGGCCGCCCGGTGACCCGCGCCGATCAGGCGACGCCCGGTCTGGCCGTCAACATCGTCTTCGCCGATGATGCCAAAGTTGCAGCAACCATCGACGGCGGCGCGCCCAAGACGGAGGCGGCACCCGCAACCCCGACGGAGGCAAAGCCGGAGAAGAAGCCGGCGCCGCGCAAGCCGCGAGTGGTGCCGGTGCAGGGAACGCTGTTCTGACCGAAAAGGCCGCGCCTCAGCGGGCGCGGCCCTCTTCGCCTCACACCGCGCCCGTATAGCTCCAGCGCAGGGACTCGCCGCTGCGGAAAGGCAGGACGGCGTCGCCCTCGCTGACCAGAATCAGGTCGGGGGCGACCGATGGGCGGCGTTCCAGCGCCACGCGCTCCTCGCTGACCGGCATGTTGTAGAAACGCGGACCGTTGATGCTGGCGAAGGCCTCCAGCCTGTCGAGCGCACCGGCCTCGTCGAAGGCCTCGGCGTAAAGCTCCAGCGCGTTGGCGGCGGTGAAGCAACCGGCGCAGCCGCAGGCGGCTTCCTTGGCGGTCACCGTGTGCGGGGCCGTGTCGGTGCCCAGGAAGAACGGCCCCTCGCCGGAGATCGCCGCCTCGACCAGCGCCACCCGGTGGGTCTCGCGCTTGGCGATCGGCAGGCAGTAGAGGTGCGGGCGGATGCCGCCCTGGAAGATGTGGCTGCGGTTGATCAGCAGATGGTGCGCGGTGATGGTGGCGCCGATCCGGCCGCTGGCGGCATGCGCCCGCACGAACTGCACCGCGTCGGCCGTCGTCACATGCTCCAGCACAACGCGCAGGCTCTTATGGCGCTCCAGCAGCGGGGCCAGGATGGTGTCGATGAACACCGCCTCTCGGTCGAAGATGTCGACCGACTGGTCGGTCACCTCGCCATGGATCAGCAGCGGCATGCCGATCTCCGCCATCCGCTCCAGCACCGGAGCGATGCGGGCGATGTCGGTGACGCCATGGGCGCTGTTGGTGGTCGCGTTGGCGGGATAGAGCTTGGCAGCCGCGAACACCCCGTCCGTGAAGCCCTGGGCCAGATCGTCGGCGTCGGTGCCGTCGGTCAGATAGGCGGTCATCAGCGGCGTGAAATCCACGCCGTCCGGCAGGGCCGCCAGGATGCGCTCGCGATAGGCCACGGCATCGGCGGCCGTCGCCACCGGCGGCTTCAGGTTCGGCATGACGATGGCGCGGCCGAACTGACGGGCGGTGAAGGGCAGAACAGCCTTCAGCATGGCGCCGTCGCGCAGATGGACATGCCAGTCGTCGGGACGGCGGATGACAAGGCGGTCGTTCGGCATGGATCGGGTCCCGGCGCTGCTGTCGAGTGGGGCGGTTCGCTTGGACGACGTTCTATCGCCATCGCCGCCGCATCTCAACAGAGGCGGTCCCCGGACCGGAACCTTGGGCGGGCAAAATGAGGTGAAGCCGGCAGCCCCCCGCCGGCCGGCGTTGGCGGGGGGCTGGCCGTCTTGCCGAGCCCTTACTGGATGGTCGTCGAGGTCTTAACCCCCAGGATGTTGTCGATCTTCGCGGCCTGCTCGGCGGTCACCGGCTTGCCGCCGATGGTGGCGAGCTGCTGCCGGGCCTCGGCCACCGCCTTGTCGCGGGCGGCGCTGTCCTTCAGCGCGTGGGCGGCCAGCATCTGCTCGTGATACTTGCCGAGTTGGACCGTCAGTTGCTCGGTCGGCTTGGCGCCCAGTTCCTTGGCGACGGCATCGGCCTGGGTCTTGGTCACCTCGGCCTTCGGAGTGGCCGCGACCTGCTCATGCTTGGTCTTGCCTGCCTCGTGCTTGGTAGCTTCGGTCTTGGTGGCTTCGGTCTTGGTGGCCTCGCTCTTGGTGACGGCCTTCTGCTCGGCCTTCACAGCCGGAGCGGGGGTCGTCGTGGTGGAGTCGGTCGTCGCGGCGGGGGCCGGCGTTGCCGGAGCGGCCGGCGCGACCGTTGCCGCACCCGCGCTCAGCACGGGGGCCGTCGCCATCAGGGCGACGAACGCAAAGGTCGAAACGGACGAGCGGATACGCGACCCGAAGACGGTGCCGGACATTTGGTTTCTCCATTTCGGTGAGCGATCCTCGGTGCGGGATCGTGCTTAGATGAACGCGGCTCCGCTTCCGTTCATTCCACGCCCTTCCGAAAAATTTCTGCCGCGACTGAAAAATTTTCCGGCGCAGGTGACGGGGCCGGCGAAAGGGGCTAGAAAACGCACGCTTTTCCTATCCAAGCGCGGACCTTCTCCGATGAGCCTGATCACGCCCCGCACCCCGCCCGGAACGATGGAGCTGCTGCCGCGCCAGCAGGTGGCCTTCCAGCGCATGCTGGACACCATCCGCCGCGGTTACGAGCGGTTCGGCTTCGTCCCCGTCGAAACCCCGGTGTTCGAAACGGTGGACACGCTGCTGACCAAGTCGGGCGGCGAGACGGAGAAGCAGGTCTATTTCGTCCAGTCCACCGGCGCTATCCAGCAGGGCAACAAGCCGGAACTGGCGCTGCGCTTCGACCTGACCGTGCCGCTCGCCCGCTATGTGGCGGAGCATGAGCGCGACCTCGCCTTCCCCTTCCGCCGCTACCAGATCCAGCGGGTCTATCGCGGCGAGCGGGCGCAGCGCGGGCGTTTCCGCGAATTCTATCAGTGCGACATCGACGTGATCGGCAAGGACAGCCTGTCCGCCCATTACGACGCCGAGATCCCGGCGGTGATCCACCATGTCTTCACCGAGCTGAATTTCGGCGGCTTCACCATCAACGTTAACAACCGCAAGATCCTGCTGGGCCTGCTCGACGGTCTGGGCGTCGCCGACGCCGACACCCGCGTGCTGGTGCTGCGCGAGATCGACAAGCTGGACAAGATCGGCCGCGACAAGGTCCGCGCGAGCCTGCTCGGCCTCGGCGTGACCGAGCATGCCGCCGACATCATCCTGTCTCTGATCGACATGAAGGGCAGCAACGCCGAGACCTTGGCGGCGCTAGGCGCACTCGACATCGAGAACGCCATCTTCCGCGAGGGCGTCGGCGAACTGACCACCGTCATCGAGGGCCTCAAGGCTTTCCAGGTGCCGGAGGGGACGGTGCGCATCAACCTCGCCATCGCGCGGGGCCTCGATTACTACACCGGCACCGTCTACGAGACCTTCCTGAACGACCATCCCGGCATCGGCTCGGTCTGCTCCGGCGGGCGCTACGAGAATCTCGCCAGCCACTACACCAAGTCGAAGCTGCCGGGCGTCGGCATCTCCATCGGCGCCACCCGCCTGTTCTACCAGCTGATAGAGGCCGGTCTCATCAAGGACGCCGCCCCCACCGCCCAGGTGCTGGTGACCCAGATGGACCCGGCCCTGTCCGCCGACTATTTCCGCATGGCGAGCGAACTGCGCGCCGCCGGCATCAACACGGAAATCCAGCTGGACGGCGGCAAGATCGCCAAGCAGATGAAATACGCCGACCGCGCCGGCATCCCCGTCGTCCTGCTTATGGGCTCCGACGAGAAGACCCGCGGCACCGCCACCCTGAAGCATCTGGTCAAGGGCGAACAGGTCGAGGTCCCGCTGGCGGAACTGGCGACGCAGGCGAAGGCGTTGCTGGAGGGGTAAGGAGTACCGCCTTAAACGCCCCGTTAACCATAAACCCCCTATCGTTCCGGCCTATACCGACCGTGTGAGTTGGGCGGCAGGGGGTTCGCTTCCGAGATGGCCAAGGGGTGGATGCAGGTTGGGCGTTGGGCCCGGCGGGCGGCGATCGGGGTCACGCTGGCGACCACCGTGGCTGCCGCCGGCTATGCCGGCTGGCGCGAAATGGAAACCTCGCGCCTCCAGGCCCGGCTGCTGTCCGGCGTCGCCCAGTCGATGACTGTTTCCTTGCGCGAAGGCCCCAACCCGCAGGCGCGCTATCCCAAGCATGGGCCGTACAACGAGCGGTTCGGCTACACCGCCCTGCCCGGCTATCTCGAGTCGCTGACCCATGACCTCTACGCGGTCGAACGGCAGGCGGTGCTTTCGCCGGCGCTCGACCGCTTCATGGCCGGCGGCGGCTTTCCGATCTATCGCGAGAAGACTCAGGCCGGACTGACCCTGCTCGACCGCAACGGCGCGGTCATGTATTCGGCGCGCTACCCGGAACGGGTGTTCGACGGCTTCGCCGACGTGCCGAAGCTGGTCGCCGACACGCTGCTGTTCATCGAGAACCGCGAATTGCTGGACGAGGACCAGCCGCGCCGCAATCCGGCGGTGGAATGGGACCGCTTCGGCGCGGCGGTGGCGATGCTTCCCCTGCAGATGGTCCGGCCGGGACAGCGTTCCCCCGGCGGCTCGACCCTCGCCACCCAGATCGAGAAATACCGCCACTCTCCCGACGGCCAGACCACCGGCAGCGTGGAGAAGCTGCGCCAGATGGCGTCGGCCAGCGTCCGCGCCTACAGCGACGGCGAGGACACCACGCTGGCCCGCCGCCGCATCCTGGTCGATTACCTGAACTCCACCCCGCTGACCGCACGGGCCGGCTTCGGCGAGGTGAACGGGCTCGGCGACGGGCTGTGGGCTTGGTTCGGCACCGACCTGTCAATCGCCAAGCGCGTGCTGGCCGAACCGGCAACAGACGCCCGTGCCCTGAAGCTGAAGGCACTGGCCTACAAGCAGGTGCTGGCCCTGCTGCTGGCGCAGCGGCGGCCCTCCTATTACCTGATCCAGGACCGTGCCGCGCTCGACCGGTTGGCCGACGCCCATCTGCGGGCGCTGACCCAGGCCGGGGTGATCGACCCTGCGTTGCGTGACGCGGCGCTTGCCACGCCGCTGGCCTTCCGCGAGGAGGCGCCGACCGCCCCCGCCACCTCCTTCGTCGAGCAGAAGGCGACCAACGCCATCCGCGCCCGGCTGCTGGGCATGCTCGGTGTCCCGAACCTCTACGCGCTCGACCGCATCGATCTCACCGCGCAATCCACCCTGGATGCCGAGACGCAGGCCCGCGTGGTGGAGGTGCTGGGCAAGCTGAACGAGCCCGACTTTGCCCGCTCTCTTGGGTTGACCGGCGAGCGGCTGCTCGATGCCCGCAACAACGACCTGTCCAAGCTGGTCTACTCGATCACCCTCTACGAGCGGGGTCCGGAGGCCAATTACCTGCGCGTCCAGGCCGACAACCTCGACCAGCCGCTGGACATCAACGACGGGGCGAAGCTCGATCTCGGCTCCACCGCCAAGCTGCGGACGTTGGCGACATATCTGGAGATCATGGCGGAGCTGCACAGCCGCTACGCCCATCTGCCGAAGGAATTGCTGGCCGATGTCGAGGACGAGGCGTCGGACAACTTGACCCGCTGGGCAACCTCCTGGCTGGCATCCGCCCCAGACCGGCGGCTGCCGGCCATGCTGGATGCGGCGATGGAACGGCGCTATTCCGCCAACCCCGGCGAGGTGTTCTTCACCGGCGGCGGCCAGCACAGCTTCGTGAACTTCAACAAGGACGACAACGGCCGCATCCTCACCCTGCAGGAGGCATTGCGGAACAGCGTCAACCTGCCCTTCATCCGGCTGATGCGCGACGTCGTCCAATTCTATATGGACGAGGGGGCGGACGACGGCGCCGACATCCTGCGCTCGCCCGACCACCCGGCCCGGCAGGCCTATCTCGCCCGCTTCGCCGACCGCGAGGGATCGGACTTCCTCAACCGCTTCTACAACGACTACCGCAAGCGCACTCCGGACGAGGCGCTGGCCCGGCTGGCGACCCGCTCGCGCCCGGTGCCGCACCGGCTGGCGGTGATCTTCCGCAGCGTGCGGCCCAAGGCCGGGCTCGCCGAGTTCTCCGCCTTCCTGCGCGCCCGACTGCCGAAGATGTCGCTGTCCGACGGGCAGCTTTCGGCGCTCTACGCCAAATACGGGCCGGACCGCTTCCCGCTGAACGACCTCGGCTATCTAGCCCGCGTCCATCCGCTGGAGCTGTGGCTGGTTACCTATCTCCAACAGCATCCCGGCGCAACGCGGGCCGAGGTTCTGGCCGCCAGCGCCGACGAGCGCCAGGAAAGCTATCGCTGGCTGTTCAAGAAGGGCATGGCCGCCCAGAACACCCGCATCCGCATCGGGCTGGAGGAGGAGGCGTTCAAGCGCATCACCGCCCAGTGGCGCAGCGTCGGCTATCCGTTCGAAACGCTGGTGCCGTCGCTGGCGACCGCCATCGGCAGCTCGGCCGACCGCCCGGCGGCGCTGGCGGAGCTGATGGGGCTGATCCTGAACGACGGGGTGCGCCAGCCGACGGTGAAGATCCGCTCGCTGCATTTCGCCGCCGGCACGCCCTACGAGGCGAAGCTGGGGCTGGGGCCGCTGAAGGGCGAGCGGGTGCTGCGGCCGGAGGTCTGCGCCACCCTGCGCCGCGCCCTGATGGACGTGGCGCAGAACGGCACCGCCAAACGCGTCTGGGGTTCTTTCAAGGACCCGGCCGGCACGCCGATCCCGATGGGCGGCAAGACCGGCACCGGCGACCATCGGCTGGACCGCTGGGGGCCGGGCGGCGTGCTGATCGAATCGAAGGCGGTCAACCGCACCGCGACCTTCGTCTTCTACATCGGCGACCGCTTCTTCGGCACCATGACCGCCTTCGTCCATGGGCCGGAGGCCGACAACTACCGCTTCACCAGCGCCCTGCCCGCCCAGCTTCTGAAAAGCCTCGCCCCGGCGCTGCAGCCGTTGATCGACCAGGGCATCACCCGCACCGCCGACACGCGGGCGACGCCCACCGGCCTGTAAGGCGGAAAGAGCGGTCTATTGCAGCTTGGTGGCCGCGATCTTCGCGGTGTCGACCGGGGTGGCGGTGCAGCCGCCCAGCGTCGGGCCGACCGGAAGCTCGCCGAAGGCGGCCAATGCGCCCTCCGCCTTCAGCCGGCCGACGAAACCGGGCTCGACTCCGCGGGCGACCCAGGCGAAGCCGAGCCAGGTGGAACGAACCGGCTCGCCGCCCGCCCGCACCATCGCCGTCATCGCCTCTGCATCGCTGGTGCCGGGGGAAAACACCGCCAGCATCAGGCCGTCGGTCGCATCCGGCAGCGCGGCACGCTGCAGCGACAGCCCCATCAGCCCGGCCCAGACCAGCAGGATGCCACCCAGCAGCGCCGCGGCGAGCCCGTGGCCGATGGGAAGTCCGGAAGAGGATTGGGCGGGGCTGTCGCTCATGGTGCTTTACCTTACGCCTTCGCCTCGGCCGCCGCCAGCGACGGTGCGGGCTTCTCCGCGATCGGCCAGTGGATGATGGTCGCGAACATGGCAAGCGCCACGCCCAGCCACCAGACGACGTCGTAGGAGCCCGTGCGCTCGTACAGCACGCCGCCCAGCCAGACGCCCAGGAAGCCGCCGACCTGATGGCTGAAGAAGGCGAAGCCGTAGAGCGTGCCCATGTAGCGGGTGCCGAACATCAGCGCGACGAGGCCGGAGGTCGGCGGCACGGTTGACAGCCACAGCAGGCCCATCACCGCGGCATAGGCGATGACGGTGACCGGCGAGATCGGCAGCAGGATGAAGACCGCCGTGGCGATGCCGCGCGAGAAATAGTTGGCACACAGCAGATAGCGCTTGCTGACTTTGCCTGCCAGCACGCCGGACGCATAGGAACCGATGACGTTGAACAGGCCGATCAGCGCCAGCGCCCAGGCGGCCAGCGACGGGCTGATGCCGGCCTCCGTCAGATAGGGCGGCAGGTGGGTGGTGATGAAGGCCAACTGGAAGCCGCAGACGAAAAAGCCCGAGACGAGCAGCACGTAACTACGGTGCTGGAACGCCTGCCGCACGGCGGCGATGTAGCCGATGTTGGCGCCGGTCACCGCCGGGGCGCCGCTCGCCGTCATGCCCTTCGGGCCGGGGAAGACGCTGGCCAACAACGGAACGGCGATCATCGAGGCCGCCAGCAGCAGAAGCGCGGTCTGCCAGCCGAAGCCGGCGATGAAGGCCTGGCCCATCGGTGCGAACAGGAACTGGCCCATCGATCCGGCGGCGGTGGCGATGCCGACCGACCAGCTGCGCTTTTCCGGCGGCAGCAGCCGGGTGAAACCGGCGATGATGATGCCGAAGGACGCACCGGACAGGCCGAGCCCGATCAGCACGCCGGCGGTCAGGTACAGTTCCACGCTGGTGGTGGCGTAGGGCATCAGCGCCAGACCGGCCGCATAGAGGATGCCGCCGCCGGCCAGGACCGGGGCCGGGCCGTAGCGGTCGGTCAGCGCCCCGGCGAAGGGGCCGCCGGCGCCCCACAGGATGTTCTGGATCGCCATCGCCAGCGCGAAGACGTCGCGGCCCCAGCCGCGGGTTTCCGAAAGCGGGCCGATGAACAGGCCCATGCTCGACCGCGGTCCGAAGGCCAGCATCGAGATCAGGCAACCGCAGATCACGACGAGTGCGGGCGTCCTCCAGGAGGGCGCCGGTGCGGGGGTGGCGGTGGTCAAGGCGTCCTCCCGGAAGGGGCCGGCGTTGCGCGCCGGTGTTGTGGAACTGCTATGCCCCGACGATAGGCGGGCACCAACAGTTCGGCAAATTCATAATCGGCAACCGGGTCATTCCGCGGCGGAATGCAGAATGGAGTGCCGTTCCGTCGGGTAACCGGGCCTCCCGACCGCCAGTTCGCGCCGCAGCGACTCCTCCAGCCGGTCGAACACCGGGGCGATGCGGCCGGTCGTCCGCGACTGGATCAGCCAGATCGTCACCGCCATCCGGAAATCGGGCAGTTCGAGCGGCCGGATGGCGACCGCACCGGGGATCGGCGCGATCAGCCCCATCGGCGCCAGACCGAAGCCGACGCCGCGCGCCACCAGCGACACCAGCAGGCTCTGGTCATAGGCCTCCACCGTCACGTTCGGCTGCAGACCGAGCGGCGCCAGCGCCTGATGGAGAGCCTCGCGGTACCGGCAGCCGTTCGGCTGCAGCACCCAGCCGCGCCGGTTCATGGTCGCCAGATCGGCGGAACCGTCGCCGGGAGAGGCGATGATGCTGACCGGTTCGGTCCCGATCCGGCGGATCGGCAAATCGTCGGGCGGCGCCTGATCCTCGCACATCAGGACCAGCGCACCGTCCAGGCTGCCGGCGCGGACCTGCTCGATCAGCGGGTTGCTCCAGTCCGCATGCAGCCGCAACGTCAGGCCGGGGAAGCCGGCCCGCAACTCGTCCAGTGGCCGGCCGGCGGCCAGCGCGGTCAGCACATGCGCCGTCCCCAGCCGCAGCAGCCCGCGCGGCTCGGCCGACCCGGCGAAAGCGTCGGCGAAGTCGCTTGTCGCCGCCAGGATGCGCCGGGCATGGGCCAGCGCCAGTTCGCCGTCGCGGGTCAGGGCCAGCGGCTTGGTCTGCCGGTCGAACAGCACGACGCCCAGTTCCGCTTCCAGCCGCTGGATCAGCCGCGACACGGCCGACTGCGTCAGTCCCAGCCGATTGCCGGCTTCCTGCACCGACTGCGCATCGGCCACGGCGATGAAGGTGCGGATTTCGTTGAGCTTCATGGGGCCTCGAACGGGTTCAGCAGAGGAATCCCAAAGACGTGAAAGTCACGGACGTTGCGGGTTGCGATCGTCAAACCGTGTGCTTGTGCCGTGGCAGCGATCAGTGCGTCCACTGGATCGCAGTTGCGGTGAGCGTTGCGAAGATGTCCCCAGAGCGTCGCGACCGTCAGAGATACGGGAAGTATGCGCTCAGTCCAGGTCTCCACATCCTTTATCCAGATGTCGAGCTGTTCAGCCTTCGCGGCATTGGAATGGCGAAGCTTAGCAATCCCGCGATGGATTTCCCCGATGCTGATGACACTCACAAAAGCGTTTGACGGCTGAATGCGTTCCAGCCAGGCAATTGCTTGCGGATCCGGTCTCGGCCGTAGTGGTTCCGACAGAATGTTGGTGTCCAGCAAGAAGCCTGTCATAAGGGCTCTGTATCGAAATCGACCGGCTTGCGGGTATTTGGCCCATGGCGTTCGCCGATTGCCTCGGTCAGATCAATGCCAACCGTATCGACTGGCCGCAGCAGCGCTTCGATCAAATTTCTGGGTCTTGGCGCCTGCGGGGCAGAGATTTCTCCGCGCAGCCGTTCATAGTCTGTGGCCGACAACATGACCATCGACGGCTTGCCGGGGCGGACAATGGTCAAAGGCCCCTCTGCCAATGCGCGCTCGATGGCGGCGTCCAGACCGGGGTCGTCGGCTTTGGAATACAACACACCCATGGCCAGTCCTCCGTCATCAATAGCCACTGCTGTAACTCTCGGCACGGGGTGACAGGCTGTCAAGCGGTGCGCTAGGCTGCCGTCCATGACCATCGAATCCAATCCTCCCGCCACACCGCCCGACCGTTCCAGCCGCGAATATCCCGACCGCCCCTGGGTCGGTGTCGGGGCCGTCGTCTGGCGCGGGGACAAGGTGCTGCTGATCCGGCGGGGCAAGGCGCCGCGGATGGGACAATGGAGCCTGCCGGGCGGGGCGCAGTCGGTCGGCGAAACCGTGTTCGAAACCGCGGTGCGCGAGGTGCGGGAGGAGACCGGGCTGGAGGTGGTGCCGACCGGGATCGTCACCGTGGTCGACGCCATCACCCCCGATGCCGAGGGGCGCGTCCATTACCACTATACGCTGGTCGAAGTGGCGGCGGAGAGCGCCGAGGGCGACCCGATCTGCGCCGACGATGCGCTGGAAGCCTGCTGGGCCACCGCAGACGAGGCCGGTGAACTGACGGAATGGGACGAGACCCGGCGGGTCATCCTGATGTCTGCGGCCCAGCGGCGGACCCCGACCCCATAGGCCGCAGGGTGCCGATGACGCTGCGCTCGGCCAGGAACCCGCTCACCCCGTCGGCGCTCAGCGGGCGCGACAGCCAATAGCCTTGCAGCACGTCGCAGCGGTAGGCCTGCAGGTAGAGCCGCTGTTCCGGCGTCTCCACCCCTTCCGCCACCACGCCCAAATCCAGCGCATGGGCCAGCGCCACCACAGCCTGGACGATGGCGGCGGCGTCGCGGTCCTCCACCATCGCCTGGACGAACTGCTTATCGATCTTCAGCGCCTCCACCGGCACCCGGCGCAGGGTCGCCAGCGACGACCAGCCGGTGCCGAAATCGTCCAGCACCAGCCGGATTCCGGCGCCGCGCAGTTGCAGCAAGGCCTCGCGGGCGTCGGCACCTTGGCTGAACATGCTGGTTTCGGTCAGCTCCAGCTTCAGGTTGGCGGCCGGCAGGCCGGTCTCCGCCAGGATCGCCAGCACCTTCAGCACCAGCCCCGGATCGTCGAGCTGCCGCGCCGACAGGTTCACCGACACCGGAATATCGGGATAGCCGGCGCGCAGCCAGCCGGCGGCCACCCTGCAGGCGGTCCGCAGGGTCCATTCGCCCAGAAGATGGATCGCCTCCCCCTGCTCCGCCATCGGCACGAAGACGTCGGGCGGCAGCATGGTGCCGTCGGACAGGCGCCAGCGCGACAGCGCCTCGAACCCGGTCAGGCGGTTGGTGACGACGTCCGCCTGCGGCTGAAAGACCAGGGAAAGTTCCTGCCGGTCGATGGCGTCGCGTACCCGCTCGGCGAATCCGGCGTCGGATGCCCCCTGTGCATTGGGTCCGTTCGACGTCGCGTGCGTGTTCGCCACCGTCCGCTCCTCTCGACAACCGTTCCTTGGCACTCACTGCCATAACAACCACAGGAGCGGTTTGTTAACCATGTCGCGAAAGAGCTTGACGAATTTTATATGGTTACGAAAGTGTTAACGTGGCTGGATCGGTGACAAGAAAAGGTCGAAGCGGAAGCCACGCCATACCCCCATCGGGAGCAGACGGTCACGCCCGCGCCACCCCTCGTTTGAGACGGCTGGGCAGAAGCTCCCCCGATTGATCGAGCACCGGATAGGCGGCGGCGACCAGATGGGCGTTGATCCGCCGCAGGTCGCGCAGGATGTCCAGATGAAGGGCGCTTGTCTCCACGCTTTCCTTGCGGCCGGCGCGCAGGCGGGCGAAATGGGCCTCGGTGGCGCTGGTCTCCAGATCGCGGATCACCTCCTTCTCGTGGATCAGTGCGCGGGCGGATCGGACGTCGCCCGACACGAAGACGGCGGCGGCCAGACTCTGGGTTTCGCTCAACCGTTCCAGCATGCCGGCGATCTCGGCCGCCCCCTCGGTGGAGAAGCGCAGCCTGCGCCGGATCTTCTTGGAGGCCGCTTCCATCAGGTTGCGGTCGATGATGTCGCCGACATGCTCCAGGTTGATGGTGAAGGTCAGCACGTCCGAGACCCGGCGGGCGTCGCGTTCGTCCAGATCCTCGACATTGATCTGGGTGAGGTAGCGCTTGATGGCGTCGTGCAGCCGGTCCAGCACATCGTCCATCCGCCGGATCTCCTGCACCCGCTTGCGGTCGTCGCTCTGGATCACGTCCAACGCGCCGCGCAGCATGCCGTCCACCGTGTCGGCCATGCGCAGTGCCTCACGCGACGCGTTGGCGATGGCGAGGTGGGGGACGCGGAGCGCGCTGCGGTCGAGATAGAGCGGCATTGCCGGATCGGCCACCGCAACCCGCTCCGGGAACATCCGGGTGAGGATCCGCGCGAACCAGGGAAGCGGCCCGATGAACAGCCCGGCCATCGCCAGATTGAAGGCAAGGTGGAAATTGGCCGCCAGCCGCGTGGCATCCGGCGACACCGCCTGCAAGCCGGCCGTGATTGGCCCCAGAAGCGGCACGACAATGAGGCAGCCGACAAGCCGGTTGATGAGGTTGCCCACCGGCAGCCGCCTTGCCGCCGGGTTGCGCCCATCGCCGCCCGGCCCCTCCACCACCGGATTGACGGCGCTGCCCAGATTGGCGCCGGCGACCATGGCGACCGCCGCCTCCGGCCCGATCACCCCGCCGCTGGCCAGCGAGGCGATCAGCAGGATGGCGGCGACGCTGGAATGGGCGGCCCAGGACAGCAGTGCCGCCAGCATCACCGCCACCACCGGATCGGCGGTCAGCATCGCCAGCATCCGCCGCAGCATCGGCGCGTTCTCGGCCGGGGCGATGGTCGCCAGCAGCAAATGCAGCGACAGCAGCATCAGGCCCAGCCCGATGGCGACCCGGCCCAGGTCGCGGCTGCGCGTCCGTGCGCCGCGGCGGAAAGCGATGAAGCCGCCCAGCAGCAGGACCGGCGCCACATGGGCGACGTCGAAGGCCAGAACCTGCACGATCAGGGTGGAGCCGACATTGGCCCCCAGCATCACTGCCAGCGCCGGCATCAGCGACACCAGTCCGGTGGCTGTGAAGCCGGTCGCCATCAGGCCGGTGGCGGTGCTGCTCTGCAGCAGCATGGTGATGCCCATGCCGGACAGGAAGGCGGTCCAGCGGTTGCGCAGCCCGGCCCCCAGGATGCGGCGCAGGTCGCCGCCCAGCGCACGGGTCAACCCGCTCTGCACCATGTGCAGCCCCCACAGGAGCAGCACGACATTCCCGGCCAGTTCCAGCAGCACCCGCGTTGCCTGCATCGCACCCCCTCTTGTCGGATGGGAGGTGCGATCAGGACACACCCCTAACTGAAGGGTGGGGAGTGTCGATTGCTACGACAATATGACAGTTGGGTGACGGCGGAGGTGGAAAGGGAGCGGTGATGCCACCGCTCCCTCAAAACTCCGTCTGATCAGACGTTGAAGCGGAAGTGGAAGATGTCGCCGTCCTGAACGACATATTCCTTGCCTTCCTGGCGCATCTTGCCGGCGTCCTTCGCCCCCTGCTCGCCCCCCAGCGTGACGAAGCTGGTATAGTCGATGGTCTCGGCACGGATGAAGCCGCGTTCGAAATCAGTGTGGATGACGCCGGCCGCCTCGGGAGCCTTGGCGTTGCGGCGCACGGTCCAGGCCCGCGTCTCCTTCGGGCCGACGGTGAAGAAGGTGATCAGGTCCAGCAGCTTGAAGCCGGCACGGATCAGCTTGTTCAGGCCGGTTTCCTCCAGCCCCATCGACTCAAGGAATTCGGCCTTCTCGGCCGGGTCGGAGAGCTGCGCGACCTCGGACTCGATGGCGGCGGAGATGACGACGACCTCGGCGTTCTCGGCCTTGGCCTTCTCGGCGACCTTGGCGGAGAAGGCGTTGCCGGTGGCGGCCGCGGCTTCTTCGACGTTGCAGACATAGAGCACCGGCTTGTCGGTCAGCAGCATGAACTGCTTGAACACCGGCCGCTCGTCGTCCGACAGCTCGACGACGCGGGCGGGCTTGCCGTCCTGCAGCACCTTCAGGGCACGCTCCATCAGGTCGGCCTTGATCTTGCTGTCCTTGTCGCCGCCCTTGGCCTTCTTCTGCAGGCTGGTCAGCTGGCGTTCCAGGCTTTCCATGTCGGCGAGCATCAGCTCGGTCTCGACCACCTCGGCATCGCGCAGCGGATCGACATTGCCCTCGACATGGGTGATATCGTCATCCTCGAAGCAGCGCAGCACATGGACGATGGCGTCGACCTCGCGGATGTTGGCGAGGAACTGGTTGCCCAGCCCTTCACCCTTCGACGCGCCGCGGATCAGGCCGGCGATGTCCACGAACTCCAGCTGGGTCGGGACGACCTTCTGCGACTTGGCGATTTCCGCCAGCTTGTCCTGCCGCGGGTCCGGCACGCCGACGCGGCCGACGTTCGGCTCCTTGGTGCAGAAGGGGAAATTCGCCGCCTCGGCCGCCTGGGTGGCGGTCAGCGCGTTGAAAAGGGTCGACTTGCCGACGTTCGGCAGGCCGACGATGCCGCAATTGAAGCCCATGGGTGGGTGCTCGCCGTCGGAAATTCTGGAATTGAGGCGCTTTATCCTACGATGGGGGACAAAGCGCAAACGCGAAGTGGGGGAAGAACTGGCAGGCCGCGGCTTATCGCGCCTGTGTCGCCACCGTCACCTTGTTCATGAACATCTCCGGTTGGCCTTCCACCATCAGGGGGAGGCTGTCGGAGACGGCATCCAGCAGCGGGTCGATCCAGCTCTGGTCGGCCTTGGCGAAGTCGTGCAGGACATAGCCGCTGACCAGATCCTTGTTGCCGGGATGGCCGATGCCCAGGCGGATGCGCCAGTATTCCTTGCCGATATGCGCGTCGATGGAGCGCAGGCCGTTGTGCCCGCCATGGCCGCCGCCCTTCTTCACCCGGATCCTGCCGGGGGGCAGGTCAAGCTCGTCATGGATGACGACGACGTTCTCGGGCTTCAGCTTGTAGAACTGCAGGGCCGCCACCACCGACTGGCCGGACAGGTTCATGAAGGTGGCGGGCTCCAGCGCCAGCACCTTGTCGCCGGCGACGGTGCCCTCGGCGGTCTGGCCCTGGAAACGCTTCTTCCACGGGGTGAAGCGGTGGCGTTGGGCGATGGTCTCCACCGCCATGAAGCCGATGTTGTGGCGGTTGCGGGCATACTCGTTGCCGGGGTTGCCCAATCCGACCAGAAGCAGCATGTCCCTCATCCCTCCGCCAAGCCATACCCCACAAAACGAAGCGGGGGGCCGAAGCCCCCCACCGTAACCATCTTCGAAGGTCGAACGCTCCTTATCAGGAAGCGGCGGCCTCTTCCGACTTCAGGCCCGACGGCGCAACGATGGTCGCGATGGTGAAATCGCGATCGGTGATCGTCGAGGTCACACCCTCCGGCAGCTTGACCGAGGAGATGTGGATCGAGTCGCCGACGTCGAAGCCCTCGCACGAGATGGTGATGTGCTCGGGGATGCTGTCGGCCGGGCAGGTCAGCTCCAGCTCGTGGCGGACGATGTTCAGCACGCCGCCGCGCTTCAGGCCGACCGACTTGTCCTGGTCGACGAACTCGACCGGAACCTGCACGTTGGTGCGGGTGTCGGCCGACACGCGCAGGAAGTCGACATGCAGCGGGACGTCGGTCACCGGGTGGAACTGCACGTCGCGCGGCAGGACGCGGTGGGCGGCGCCGTCGACGGTCACTTCGAACAGGTGGGTGAAGAAGCCCGGCTGATGCAGGACGCGGGTGAACTCGAACTTCTCGAGCGAAATGGTCAGGGGAGCCTGCTTGCCACCGTAGATGACGGCCGGAATGCGGCCGTCACGGCGGGTCTGGCGGGCGGTCCCCTTGCCGGCCCGTTCGCGCGTCTCAGCGCCGAGCGGAATGATCTTGGTCATGACGATGCTCCAAAACGAAAGGGCGCCGGCCTCCAGGGGTGCCGGCGCATGCGCGGGGTGCATACGGCAATCGACCGGGCGCGTCAAGGAAAACGGGGCGTTCCCGCGGAGCGGCTGCCGCCAAGGCGCTTCTGCTCCCCCAAGGGGCCGAAAGCCGGCGAATTGAGCCTCACCAACGGGTGGACGCGCGGCACTTGCGGTGTCATAGTGCGGCCCGCATTCGACCAGCCCCGTGTCCGCGGGGCCAGACTCCGGAATTCGTGAGCGACGATGAGCGAGCCGATCTCCCTGTTCACCAAACTGGCGAACATCCACATCCGTTACGTCACGTGGCGTCGGGGCGCCAAGGTCGGCAGCGACCGCTTCGGCAACGTCTATTACCGCACCAAGGACACCCAGCCCGGTACGCGCGAGCGCCGCTGGGTCCTGTATGCCGGTGAGCCCGACGCCTCCAAGATCCCGCCGGAATGGCACGGGTGGCTGCACCACACCACCAAGGAGCCGCTGCCCGAGGGATCGAGCGCCTTCCACAAGCCGTGGCAGAAGGAACATCTGCCCAACATGTCGGGCTCGGTCCAGGCCTACCGCCCGCCCGGCCATGTGCTGGCCGGCGGACAGCGCGTGCCGGCCACCGGCGATTACGAGCCTTGGACGCCGAGCTGATCCCTGCCGGGACTGACCATCACGTCGGAACGGAAAGCCCGGTCCCTTTTCGGGGGCCGGGTTTCGATTTGGGAACTCGCAGCAGGATAGCTCTATGCGCCGGAATGTGATCGAAACCGTGCTGGGCGGCGTCGTGCTCGCCGTGGCCGCCGTGTTCCTTGCCTTCGCCTACAAAAGCGCCGACCTGCGTAAGGTGCAGGGCTATGACGTCACCGCCAACTTCAACAGCATCACCGGCCTGCAGAGCGGCGCCGACGTGCGCATCAGCGGCGTGAAGGTCGGCACGGTCACCGGACTGACGCTCGACCCCACCACCTATCAGGCGGTCGTCCATCTGTCGGTCGACAACTCGGTGAAGCTGCCCAAGGACACCGCGGCGGTCATCGCTTCGGAAAGCCTGCTGGGCGGCAAGTTCCTGTCGCTGGAGCCGGGCGGCGATCCCGACATGATCAAGCCGAACGGCAAGATCGAGTTCACGCAGAGCACGCCGGGCCTGGAGCAGCTGCTGGGTCAGGTCATCTTCTCGCTGCAGAGCATGAGCAAGTCCGGCGAACAGGCCAACGGCCAGTCTTCCGGCGGCCAGTCTTCCGGCGGCCAGCAGGGTCAGGCGCCGGCCCAGCCGCCGAAGCTGTAAGCACCCGACCCTGAGCGCGGCCGGAACCGACGGTCACGCTCAAGCGTTCCTCCTTCAATCCGGACGGCGGTGCCCCCCGGATCATGAAGCAGGAGGAAATGCGATGCGTCTGTCCCATTTGGCCGTGCTCGGCCTTGCCCTGGCGACTGCCGCCTGCGGCGCCGACATGGAAGAGAAGGCGGCCTCCGGCGGGCTTGGCGGTGCCGCAGCCGGCGCGGTGGTCGGCGGACCGGTAGGGGCCGTGGTCGGCGCCGCCGCAGGGGCCGGCGCCGGTGCGGCGACCCAGAAGATCGAAGACCGCGACGAAGCCCAGAGCGGGTCCGGCGCCACCTACAGCGCTCCCGCCTCGCGCAGCACCGTCACGCGCTGATACACCCGATCCGCACAACACACCCCAGCGCCCCCGCCACTGGACGCTGACCCCGCTTCCGGGATAGAAGGCGGAGCGCCCCGGCAGAGATCCAATGATTGACCGGATCCTGCCGCGGGGCGTCGTCCGCAATTACGGAAGCGATCCGACGTGACGAGACTTCTCCGACTTTTCCCGCTGGCGGCCGCCCTGCTGGCAACCGCGTCGGTCCAGGCCGCCCCGGTCCCGAGCCAGATGATCGAGCGGCCGGCGGCCAAGCTGCAATGGCTGGACAAGGTCACCGCCCGCACATCCACCTTCACCATGAAGGTCGGAGAGACCAAGGCGATGAGCAGCCTGCGCATCACGCTGCGCGCCTGCCGCGAAAACCCGCCGATCGAAACGCCGGAATCCGCTGCTTTTCTGGAAGTGACGGAGATCAAGCCCGGCGAGCAGGCGGAACCGGTCTTCAGCGGCTGGATGTTCGCCTCCAGCCCCGCCCTGTCGGCGATGGAGAACCCGATCTACGACGTGTGGGTTCTGGGCTGCGAGCAGTGACTGGATGGGAAACTTAGGCCCCCACCTAACCTTGTATGTTGAGATTGGCTCCCCCGCTCGCGCGGGGGAGGGTCAGGGTGGGGGTCTAACTTACTCCGCCACCGCCGCGATGGGATTGCCCAGCGCCTTGTCCAGATAGTCGTCCACCTGGATCGCAAGATCGTCGGTGCGGTTGACGAAGAAGTGGCTGGCGCCGGGAACGACACGGTGGTCGATGCGGATGTCCTTCTGGTGCGACAGCTTGGTCACCAGCTTGGTCACCGCGGCCTGGGGCACCACCTCGTCCTTGTCGCCATGGATGATCAGGCCCGAGGACGGGCACGGCGCCAGGAAGGAGAAGTCGAACAGGTTCGCCGGCGGCGAGACCGAGACGAAGCCGTCGATCTCCGGACGGCGCATCAGCAGTTGCATGCCGATCCAGGCGCCAAAGGACACGCCGCCGATCCAGCAGAGCGGCGCGTTGGGGTTGTAGGTCTGCAGCCAGTCGAGCGCCGCCGCCGCATCGGCCAGCTCGCCCTCCCCCTTGTCGTAGGTGCCCTGGCTGCGCCCGACGCCGCGGAAGTTGAAGCGCAGGGCCGAATAGCCGCGCTTGGTGAAGGACTGGAACAGGGTGAAGACCACCTTGTTGTTCATCGTCCCATTGTGCTGCGGGTGCGGGTGCAACAGCAGCGCAACCGGGGCGTTCGGCTGCTTGCCGTGGGTGTAACGGCCTTCCAGGCGACCGGCGGGACCGTTGAAGAGCACTTCAGGCATGGGAACGACGTTCCTGACGCGGACAAAGGGTTGTTGGGACCGCCACGGCGACCGGCCGGACCTTCATCCGGCAAGCCGCCCCGGCGCGGGCCTTCGGGCCCGTCACGGATTTTCCCGTCTTGGAGTGGGGTTTTCCGCACACAATTCTTGACCGTTTTGCTTGGTCATCATATATGCGTCGTAACGTCCTCCGGGACAACCCGCCTGACCCGCCCGACCGGCACCAGCGCTTGCAGGACCGATCGATGAGTCCGGGTCCCTGCCGGCCGAACCCGAATGGGTCCGAACCGGAAAGGTCCTGAACCGCGAGGGTCCGACAGGCCGAAGCCGGGCGCGGGCGGCCGATGAGAGCGGCGGACTATACCACGGCGGGTGATGGCGTGTTCAAGCATCTTCGCGAAGAGATCGATGGGATCATGGCGCGGGACCCCGCCGCCCGGTCCCGGTTCGAGGTGGCGCTCTGCTATCCCGGCTTGCATGCCATCGTGCTCCACCGCATCGCCCGGCGCGCCCGCGACGCCGGCTGGCACACCACCGCCCGGCTGATCTCGCAGATCGCCCGCTCGCTGACCGGCATCGAAATCCACCCCGGCGCCACCATCGGCCGCCGCTTCTTCATCGACCACGGCATGGGCGTGGTGATCGGCGAGACGGCGGAGATCGGCGACGACGTGATGCTCTATCACGGGGTGACGCTGGGCGGCACTTCGCTCAACCAAGGCAAGCGCCACCCGACGCTGGGCGACGGCGTGATCGTCGGCGCCGGCGCCAAGATCCTGGGCGCCATTACCATCGGCCGCGGGGCGCGCATCGGCGCCAACGCGGTGGTGGTGGCCGACGTGCCCGCCGACACCGCCGTGGTCGGCATCCCGGCCAAGCCCGTGGTGCCGCGCGACCGCGCGGAAACCCGGAAATTCATGCCCTATGGCACCCCCTGCGGCGAGATCCCCGATCCGGTCGCCCGCGCGCTGACCGGCCTGCTCGATCAGGTGACGGCGCTGCAGGCCCGTGTCGGCGAGCTGGAGGCGGACCGCCCGCCCGCCGCCCTTCCCCATTCAACATCCACACCACTAGAGACGGTGGCGTCCCACAATGGCGGGATGCACGAAGCGCAAGGAGAATCGCGATGAGACTCAGCACCAAGGGACGCTATGCCGTGATGGCGATGGTCGATCTGGCGGCCACCAGCCAGGGCAGCCCGGTCGCGCTGGCGGACATCGCGGAGCGGCAGGAAATCTCCCTGTCCTATCTGGAACAGCTGTTCGCCAAGCTGCGCAAGGGCGGGCTGGTCAAGAGCGTGCGCGGCCCGGGCGGCGGCTATCTGCTGGCCCATCCGGCCGACGCCACCCGCGTGTCCGACATCATCCTGGCGGTGGACGAGCCGATCCGCACCACCCGCTGCGCCAACGGCACACCGCAGGGCTGCCGCACCAACCGCTCGCGCTGCCTGACCCACGACCTTTGGGAGGAACTGGGCAATCAGATCCACATGTATCTCAGCTCCGTCACCGTGGCCGACGTGGTGGAGCGGCGGATCATCGGCACCAGCGGCCTGAACCTGCTGCGCCCGGCCCCGGCCGCCGACAGCACCGCCGTCGCCGCCGCCGAATAACGCCGCCGGATGAGATTGGCCTTCGCAGTTGAGCGTGCCTGAAAAGTGACCGTCCCGTTCGTCTCCCCCTTCCGGCGGACCGGAGTCTATCTCGACCACAACGCCACCGCTCCGCTGAAACCGGAGGTCAAGGCGGCGATGGGTCAGGCGATGGACCTGGTCGGCAACCCGTCCTCCGTTCACGCCTTCGGCCGCAGCGCCCGCCGGGCGGTGGAGGAGGCGCGCGCCGCCGTCGCCGCACTTGCGGGGGTGAAGCCGGCGCAGGTGCTGTTCACCGGCAGCGGGACGGAGGCCAACAACTTCGCGCTGCGCGGCTTCCCCGGCCGCCGGCTGCTGACCTCCGCCATCGAGCATGAGTCGGTGCTGGCCGCGTGGCCCCAGGCGGAACGCTTCGGTGTGACCCGCGACGGCGTCGCCGACCTGGAGAACCTGGGACGCCGGCTGGCCGCTGCGGACGGCCCGGCGCTGGTCTCGCTGATGCTGGTCAACAACGAGACAGGTGTGATCCAGCCGGTAACCGAGGCCGCCCGCATCGCCCATGCCCATGGCGCGCTGGTCCATTGCGACGCGGTGCAGGCCGCCGGGCGGCTGCCGCTGTCCCTGCCCGACCTCGGCGTCGACCTGATGACGCTGTCGGCCCACAAGCTGGGCGGCCCGACCGGCGTCGGCGCCCTGGTCCTGGCCGAAGGGCTGGAACCGGATGCGCTGATCCGTGGCGGCGGGCAGGAGCGGCGCAAGCGGGCCGGCACCGAGAACCTGCTGGGCATCGTCGGCTTCGGCGCCGCCGCAAGGCTGGCGCGGGAGGGGTTGGCGGAGGCTGCCGACCTCGCGGCCCTGCGCGACCGGCTGGAGCGCGAGGCGCTGGACGCCATGCCGCGCGCCCGCGTGATGGGGGCCGGGGCCGCGCGCGTCGCCAACACCAGCTGCCTGATGCTGCCCGGCCTGCCCGGCGAGACCCAGGTGATGACGCTGGACCTGGCCGGGGTGGCGGTCAGCGCCGGATCGGCCTGCTCCAGCGGCAAGGTGAAGCCGTCCCATGTGCTGGCGGCGATGGGCGAGGACGACCGGTCCGCCGCCAGCGCCATCCGGATCAGCCTGGGCTGGACCAGCGACGACGAGGCCGTGGACCGCTTCCTGACCGCCTGGGCCGCGATGGCACGGCGAAGCGCGCCTGCGGAGGGCTGATCCGGCTTTGCGCCCGCCATGCCCGCGCGACCATCTGTCCCCCGCCCGGAAAGTCCGCATTCGCGCATTGCGCCGGCTGCGGCTTCTGGGTATGACCCCGCGGAAGGTCCGCCGGCTTGCAGTGGCGGCCTGATGTCGGGGTATCGATCCTATCGGCCGATCCTTTCGGCGTTTTGACGGACTGTGCGCATGACCCGTTCCAAATCCGGCCCGCCCGGCAACAGCAGCGGCGGAATTTCCGGCGCCATCGCCGGCGATCTGGAGCCTTGCGGCACCTGCGGCCGCTCGGTGGCGCCGCGCGCCCTGTTCTGCCACGCCTGCGGTGCGGCCCAGCCGCCCCGCCCGCTCGACCCCTTCACCCGGCTGGGGCTGGAACGCCGCTTCGACATCGATCTGGAGCAGTTGGCGAAGCAGCATGCCGGCTTCACCCGCGCCATGGACCCGGAGCGCTTCGCCGCCCGCGGCCCGCGCCAGCAGGCGAATGCCAAGGCCCAGATCGAGGCCCTGCGCGACGCCTATGAGGTGCTGCGCGATCCCATCCGCCGCGCCCATGCACTGCTTGCCCTGCTGGGCGGCGCGCCGGCCGTCGGGGACGTGGACGGCAATGGGGATGAGGAGATCGCCGACCTCGCCACCCGGCTGTCCCGCGCCGACGATGCGCTGGAGCTGGACCGCATCGGGCTGGACCTCAGCCAGCGGGTCGAGGCCTGCATCAAGTATCTCACCCCCGCCTTCCGCAAGGCGCAGACGGCCTCCGGCCCCGACAGCCCGCCGGCTTCCGACGGCGCCGCCCGCATCCTGGCGCGGCTGGAACGGCTGGAGGCGCTGGCCGCCGAGGTCCGCGACCGCCGCGCCGCCCTGACACCGCCGCGGCCCTGATCCGCTTTTCCGTTACATTTTCCCATACAATCGCTAGGCAACCTTAAAGGAACGAGGACCCCATGCCCAAGATGACCTTCATCGAGCCCGATGGCACCCGCCGCGAGGTGGAGGCCCCGCTCGGCCTGTCCGTGCTGGAGATCGCGCACAAGAACAGCCTGGACCTGGAAGGCGCCTGCGAGGGCTCGCTGGCCTGCTCCACCTGCCATGTCGTGATCGAGCCGGAATGGTTCGACGTCCTGCCGGATGCGCAGGAGGACGAGGAGGACATGCTGGACCTCGCCTTCGGCCTGACCAAGACCTCGCGCCTGGGTTGCCAGATCATCATGACCGAAGAGCTGGACGGTCTGGTTGTCCGCCTGCCGGGCGGCAGCAACAACGCGATGAAGTGACGGTCCAGGGGAACCCTGTTCCGGCCGCCGGGGCGACGTCACGCAGACGCAACCCCCGGCGGCCTATTTCCTGCCTTTTCCGGGCGCCTGCCCGCCTTATATAGGGCGCCATGAACTCCCTCGGCCTTTCCAAGCGCCCCCAGGACACCCGCGTCGTCGTCGCGATGTCCGGCGGGGTCGATTCCTCCGTCACCGCCGCCGTGCTGCGGGAGGAGGGCTATGACGTCGTCGGCATCACGCTGCAGCTTTACGACCACGGCCTCGCCCTGCAGAAGCCGGGCGCCTGCTGCGCCGGCCAGGACATCTACGACGCCCGTCAGGTCGCCGACCGCATCGGCATCCCGCATTACGTCCTGGATTACGAGGGCCGCTTCAGCCAGGACGTGATGGACGATTTCGCCGACAGCTATCTGCGCGGCGAGACGCCGATCCCCTGCGTGCGCTGCAACCAGCGCGTCAAGTTCCGCGACCTGCTGAACACCGCCCGTGACCTGGGCGCCGAGGCGCTCGCCACCGGCCATTACGTCCGCCGCATCGCCGGCCCGCAGGGTGCCGAACTGCACCGTGCCGTCGATCCGGGCAAGGACCAGAGCTATTTCCTGTTCGCCACCACGCGCGAGCAGTTGGAATTCCTGCGCTTCCCGCTGGGCGGCCTGACCAAGCCGGAGACCCGCGCACTGGCCGAGCGCCACGGGCTGGAGGTGGCGGCCAAGCCGGACAGTCAGGACATCTGCTTCGTCCCCAACGGCAACTATGCCGAGGTGGTGGCGAAGCTGCGCCCCGGCTCCGTCGAGCCCGGCGACATCGTCCATGTCGATGGGCGGGTGCTGGGGCGCCACAAGGGCGTCGTCCACTACACGGTCGGCCAGCGCAAGGGGCTGGGCATCGGCGGGATCCGCGGCCAGGAGGAGGAGGCGCTCTACGTCGTCCGCCTGGAACCCGCCCGCCGCCGCGTCGTCGTCGGCCCGCGCCGCGACCTCGCCCGCTCTCTGGTGATGGTGCGCGACGTGAACTGGCTGGGGTCTGAATTGGCCGAAGGGGCCGGCATTGAGGTGTCGGTGAAGCTGCGCTCCGCCCAGCCGGCTGCCCCCGCCCTGTGGCGCGCCGGCCCGGACGGCACCGCGCGGGTGGAGCTGCTGGAGCCTCAGCACGGCATCGCTCCCGGACAGGCCTGCGTCGTCTATCAGGGCGACCGCGTGCTGGGCGGCGGCTGGATTTCCGGCACGGCGGGAGGTGTGGCCGAGGGTGTGGAGGCAGGCGAAACGGCAGCCTGAATCAGGGGGTTATGCGGCTTTCCGCCAGCTGACCGAAAAAAATCGCACCCCTGGAAAATTCCGCGTTGACAGGCCAAGTCGCCCTATCCTATATAGCGGCTCCCGGCGGCAACGACGGGACACGATGGTAGCCAACGGCGGCGGAAACGCCAACAACGGCGCTCACGATGGCAGCGTAGCTCAGTGGTAGAGCAGGGGAATCATAATCCCTTGGTCGGGGGTTCAAATCCCTCCGCTGCTACCATCAAAGACAAAGGGCTGGCTCAGCAATGAGCCGGCCCTTTGGTTTTTTTGGGTTTTCTAAGAGCCAATCCTGGGCAACAGAAGCCGTCTGAAGGACAGCGCCGATGGTGTTTCCGGCACCGACGAGGCGCTTGGCGCGTCGGCACTCAGGTTGCGCGTCCAGGCCGCTTTGCGTTAAGGTGCAGGCATGCGGCAAGTGCTTGAAAATATCGAAGCCGGACAGGTTCAGGCGGAAATGGCGCGGCGAGGGATTCAGCCGCGGCAGCGCGTGCGCGTGATTTTCGAGACGGTTGAGAGCGACGACATTCCAATTGCTCAGATAGCGCAGGAAGGCGGCGCGTTCGATTGGCTCGAGGATGAGCCGGATCTTTACACTGCCGCCGACATCAAGAAGCGCAATGTTTGATTTCGGCAGCATCGTTTTCGTCTCATTTCCCTTTACCGACCTTTCCGATTCAAAGCTGCGTCCGGCCCTTGTGGTCTCAAGGGACAATGACCGGCGCGCGGATTTGGTATTGGCGTTCATCACGTCACGGAGCTACGCGGGAACGCTACCCGACTCGTTTCCGATCGCTCCAGGCCCGTCCAACGGTCTCAAGGTTCCTTCAGTCGTCCGGTTCGACAAGTTGGTGACGCTGGATAAGCGGTTGGTGGTGGGTGAGTTGGGGAATGCCGAATCCGACTGGCTGACAGCCGCTCGAGCGGCCTTCCATGGCGTGTTCGGGTTCGGTCCTCCTCAGCCCTAATCCCGCATCCGGTCGAGATCCGCCGACGTCATCCCCAACAAGCCAGCTAGCCCCTACACCGTCATCGACTTCGGCAGTGCGATCTGCGGTTCGACCTCCACGCGGTTGCGGCCGGCGTTCTTGGCGCGGTAGAGCGCGGCGTCGGCGCGGGCCAGCAGGGATTCGATGCCGGCATCGTTGCCGGTCAGCCAACTCAGTCCAAGGCTGACGGTCAGGTACAGTTCGCCGCCGTTCTCCAGCGTCACCGGCCGGGCGGCGATCGCTTGGCGGAGGCGCTGGGCAGCGGCGAAGGCGTTCACCGGTGGGGTTTCCGGCATCACCACGGCGAACTCCTCACCGCCCAGACGGCCGATGAGGTCGCAGGATCGCATGGTGTCCTTGCAGGCGCGCACCGTGCTGCGGATCGCCTCGTCGCCGGTGGCGTGGCCGTGGGTGTCGTTGACCCGCTTGAAGTGGTCGATGTCCAGCATCACCACCGACAGCGGGCGTTCGTATCGTCGCGAGCGGGTAAACTCTTCAGCCCCCCTCTCCAGGAAGCGGCGGCGGTTCATGGCGCCGGTCAGGGCGTCGGTGGTCGCCAGCCGTTCCAGGTCGCGCTGCATCGCCACGACTCGCGAGGCCGCCAGCAGGCGCGCCGCCGTCCACTTCCAGTCCAGAGGCTTGCGCAGGAACTCATCGGCACCGGCCTCCACCAGTTCGTGGAACTGGTCGGTCATGCTGCCGGGGATCATCAGGATCAGGTAGAGATGGCGAAGCCCCTGGGCGGTGCGCAGGTGCCAGCACAGCTCGATGCCGGTCATGTCGGCCAGACGGATGTCGGCCATCACCACGTCGAAGCGCTCATTCGCCACCGCTTCGATGGCGGCGGCCCCGCTGTGGGCCACGCTGGTGGCGTAGCCGAGCTTGTTCAGCTCATACACCATCATGGTCAGGTGGCGCGGTGAATCGTCGACGATCAGAATCCGCAACTCGAAAGCTCCCGGCGATCCTTGCCCGTTTATGGAGCATGAGGCCCGACTTGTGCAAATGTCCTTAACGTCATGTCGCACAACAATAACGAAAAGCCGGGGGTCATACGCCGGTATGCCGTCAGCGATGGCTGCGATGGGATCACGGCCCGGCCTGATGCTTTTGCACATGTTGCCTAGCGGGTCGGCCGGTTGGTACTGTTCCTTATAAATATGTTCGCGGGACAAGCGGACGATGATACCGGGAGGCACGACCATGGACAGCGCACGCGCGGCCCACATCGATGAACTCGTCCGTGTCTCAACCGGCCGTGTCTCCGCCGGCGTGCGAACCGCCCGCGATCCGATCATCGAAAGCTCCTGGCGTCGTTGCGTCGCAGATCACAAGCTGGACCCCACCGTCGGGCGCGAGCCGCACATCCTGCCGCAGGAACGGCTGCGCGAGCATCGCGACGCCATGGACGAGTTCCTGCGCATGGCCCGCTTCGGGTTGGAGGCGCTGTACCGGCAGGTGGCCGGGATGGGCTATGTCCTGCTGCTGACCGACAGCAACGGCGTCACGGTGGACTTCATCGGCGACCCGACCTTCGACAACCATCTGCGCCGGGCCGGCCTGTATCTGGGAGCGGATTGGAACGAGGGGCATGCCGGCACCTGCGCGGTCGGCACCTGCATCGCCACCGCCCAGGCGCTGACCGTCCACCAGACCGACCATTTCGACGCCACCCACATCCCGTTGACCTGCACCGCGGCGCCGGTGTTCGACAGCGGCGGCGAACTGGCCGCGGTGCTGGACATCTCCGCCCTGCATTCGCCGGAGCCGAAGATCAGCCAGTATCTGGCGCTGCAGATGGTGCGCGCCTATGTGCATAAGATCGAAACCGCCAATCTCTACAACAACTTCCGCCGCGACTGGGTGGTGAAGCTGTCGGCGTCGCAGGAGTTCGCGGAGGTCGATCCCGACTTCGTCCTGGCGCTCGATGCCGGCGGGCGGGTGGTCGGCTTCAACCACAAGGCCCGCGACCTGCTGGTGGAGGATGGGGTGTCGCCGCTCGGCCGCTCCTTCGCCGAACTGTTCGACTGCGAGGTGGACGATCTGGTCCACTTCGTCCGCTCACTGCCAACCGAACAGCGCACGCTGCGCCTGCGCCGCACCGGTCTGCCGCTGTTCGCCCAGGCGATGCCGCCACCGGCCGTGTCGCTGCCGCGCAGCCACGTGCCCGACCATCGCGGCGATACGCTGCCGGAGCCATTGCACGTGGTGTCCGGCGGCGATCCGGCGCTGAAGGCGGTGTTGACGCGGGCGGCGAAGCTGGTCAACACCCGCATGAGCCTGCTGATTCATGGCGAGACCGGCACCGGCAAGGAGCATCTGGCCAAGGCCCTGCACAAGGCCAGCGTCCGCCGCAACAAGCCCTTCGTCGCCGTCAACTGTGCCGCACTGCCGGAAAACCTGATCGAGAGCGAGCTGTTCGGCTACGAGCCCGGCTCCTTCACCGGGGCGACGGCGCGCGGCAAGAAGGGGCTGATCCTGGAGGCTGACGGCGGCACCCTGTTCCTGGACGAGATCGGCGACATGCCGCTGTCGTCGCAGACCCGCCTGCTGCGCGTCCTGGCGGAGCGGGAGGTGACGCCGATCGGCCGGACCAAGGCGGTCTCGGTCGATGTCCGCGTCATCGGCGCGACCCACCGCGATCTGGTGGAACTGGTCAAGGCCGGCAAGTTCCGCGACGACTTGTACTTTCGTCTCAACGGCGCGGTGTTCACCGTGCCGCCGCTGCGCCAGCGCGGCGACCTGGAGTGGCTGATCGAGCGGCTGCTGGCCGAGCGGACGGAGCGCGACGGCATCGGCTACCGGCTGACCCCGGCGGCGCTGGCGGCTCTGCGCGGCCACGGCTGGCCGGGCAATGTGCGGGAACTGGTGAATGCGCTCGACTATGCCTGCGCGGTCAGCGACGGCGGGCTGATCGACCTCGACGATATTCCGGAGCCGGTGCAGCACAGCGGCCTGTTCCAGGCCTGGCCGGCGGAGGCGGCGGTGAAGCCCGAGGGGGAAGAGGACCCGGCTGCCCGGCTGCGCGAGACTTTGCGGCGGCACCACTGGAACGTGTCGGCGACGGCACGGGCGCTGGGGGTTGACCGCTCCACCATCCATCGGCAGATGCACCGCTTCGGTATCGTCGCGCCGCATCGGGCGGAGTGAGGGGGCTTCTGCGGATGCCCCCTCCCCATCCCTCCCCCGCTTCGCGGGAGAAGGGGTAGGACGCTTGTCGGCAAGACATAACCGCAGAAGCGGCGGAGTCCCCTCTCCCGCTCTCGGCCGACCAAAGGTCGGTCCCATCGCGGGGGAGGGTTAGGGAGGGGGCATAACGCCTCCAGACGCCGCCTTACCCCACCGCCCCGAAGCCGCCGCCGCCCGGCGTCTCCACCACCAGGGCGTCGCCCGGCCGCATCGCCGTGCTGTCCTGGGACGCCAGTTCCTGCACGCTGCCGTCGCTGCGCTGGACCCAGGTCCGACCGACCGCGCCGTCCGCCCCACCCTTCAAGCCGAAGGGGGCGATCTTGCGGTGGTTGGCGAGGATGGCGGCGGTCATCGGCTCCAGGAAGCGCAGGCGGCGGATCACGCCGTCGCCGCCGCGCCAACGCCCTGCCCCGCCGGAACCGCGGCGGATGCGGAAGCTCTCCACCAGCACCGGGAAGCGCCATTCCAGCACCTCCGGGTCGGTCAGGCGCGAGTTGGTCATGTGGGTCTGCACCGCGTCGGTGCCTGCAAAGCCGTTGCCGGCACCGGACCCGCCGCAGACCGTCTCGTAATACTGGTGCCACTCGTTGCCGAAGGTGGTGTTGTTCATCGTCCCCTGGGCAGACGCCATCACCCCCAGCGCGCCGAACAGCGCGTCAACGATGCATTGGCTCGTTTCCACATTGCCGGCGACCACCGCGGCGGGCGGGTTGGGCGACAGCATGGAACCCGGCGGGATGACGATCTCGATCGGGCGCAGGCAGCCCTCGTTCATCGGGATCTCGTCGTCCACCAGACAGCGGAAGACATACAGCACCGCCGCCCGGCAAACCGCCGACGGGGCGTTGAAATTGTTGGTCAGCTGGGTGCTGGTCCCGGAGAAATCGACGATCGCCGAGCGTGCGGCATGATCGATCGACACCCGCAGCTTGATCACCGCGCCATTGTCCAACGTCACCGCAAAATCGCCGTCGCTCAGCACGCCGATGGCGCGGCGCACCTGCTCCTCGGCATTGTCCTGGACGTGGCGCATATAGGCGATGACGGTGGACAGGCCGTGCAGGCGGACGACACGGTGCAGTTCGCGGGTGCCCTGCTCGTTGGCGGCGACCTGCGCCTTCAGATCGCCGATGTTCTGTGCCGGATTGCGTGCAGGATGCGGGCCGGAGCGCAGAAGCTCCACCATCGCCTCCTCGCGGAACTGGCCGTTCTCCACCAGCGGCACGCAGTCCAGCAGCACGCCTTCGTCGGCGATGGTCTTGCTGTCCGGCGGCATGGAGCCGGGGGTGATGCCGCCGACGTCGGCGTGATGCCCGCGCGAGGCGACGAAGAACAGCAGCTCCTTGCCCGCCTCGTCGAACACCGGGGAGACGACGGTGATGTCCGGCAGATGGGTGCCGCCATGGTACGGGTCGTTCAGCGCAAAGCTCTCGCCGGCATTGAAGCTCCCGCCGCGCCGTTCGATGACCGCACGCACGCTCTCGCCCATCGACCCCAGATGGACCGGCATGTGTGGGGCGTTGGCGATCAGCCCGCCGTCGCGGTCGAACAGGGCGCAGGAGAAGTCCAGCCGCTCCTTGATGTTCACCGAGCGGGCGGTCTTCTCCAGCGTCACGCCCATCCGCTCGGCGATGGACATGAACAGGTTGTTGAAGACCTCCAGTGTCACCGGATCGACCTTCGCCCCGCCCTTGACCCCGCCCTTCACCCCGGCGGCCTGACGCTGGGTCGCCGGCTCCAGCCGGGTCAGCACCAGATGGTTCTTGCGGGTGACCTCCGCCATCCAGCCGGGCTCGACCACGGTGGTGGAGACGGCCTCGGCCAGGATCGCCGGGCCGACGACGCGGTTGCCGGGCTGAAGCTGGCGGCGGTCGTAGAGCGGCGCCTCGCGGCGCTGGCCGCCGATATGCATGGCGACGGTAGCGAGCCGGCGCGGCAGCACCGCGGTGGTGGCGGGAAGCTCCGGGTCTTCCAGCACGTCGGTCAGGCCGACGGCCTCCAGGGTCACCGACTCCACCTCAAGCGCGGTGCCGGGGGTAAGGAAGCCGTAGCGGCGGCGGTGCGCCTCCTCGAAGGACTTGGTCATCGCCACCTTCGAGCCGAAGGCGACGGTCAGCGTGGTGTCGGAACCGGCGGCCTTCAGGTGGACGCGGCGGTTGATCGCCTGCCTGTCCGCGGCGACGCCCTGGCGGGTCAGCTCCGCCCGCCCCTCGGTCTCCAGGTCGGTGAACAGCATGGTCAGCCGGTCGACCACGGCGTCGCTCAGCGGCCCCTCGACGGCGCGCTCGCGGATGGCCACTGTGTCGGCCAGACCGATGCCGTAGGCGGACAGCACGCCGGCCTGCGGGTGCAGGAACACCCGCGTCATGCCGAGAGCGTCGGCGACGGCACACACATGCTGGCCCGCCGCTCCGCCGAAGCCGTTCAGCGTGTAGCCGGTGACGTCATAGCCGCGCTCGACCGAGATCTTCTTGATGGCGTTGGCCATGTTGTCGACGGCGATGCGCAGGAAACCCTCGGCGACCTCCTGCGGAGTCATCGTCGTGCCGAGCCTGGCGTTGACGGTGGCGGCCAGTTCGGTGAAGCGGGTCTTCACCACCTCGGCGTCCAGCGGTTGGTCGCCGTTCGGGCCGAAGACATGCGGGAAGAAACGCGGCTGGATCTTGCCGACCATGACGTTGCAGTCGGTGACGGTCAGCGGCCCGCCGCGGCGGTAGCAGGCGGGACCCGGATTGGCGCCGGCACTGTCCGGCCCGACACGGAAGCGGGTGCCGTCGAAGACGCAGAGCGAGCCGCCACCGGCCGCCACCGTGTGGATGTGCATCATCGGCGCCCGCACCCGCACCCCGGCCACCACCGCGTCGAAGGCGCGCTCGTACTCGCCGGCATAGTGCGACACGTCGGTGGAGGTGCCGCCCATGTCGAAGCCGATGACGCGGTCGAAGCCGGCCATCCCGGCGGTGCGCACCGCCCCGACCACGCCGCCGGCCGGACCCGACAGGATGGCGTCCTTGCCCTGGAAGCGGCGGGCGTCGGTCAGGCCGCCGTTGGATTGCATGAACATCAGCGGCACCGGCGTGCCGTCGACGCTGAGGTCGTTGGCGACACGGTCGACATAGCGGCGCAGCACCGGGGAGAGATAGGCGTCGGCCACCGTGGTGTCGCCGCGGCCGACAAGCTTCATCAGCGGGCTGACCAGATGGCTGACGGAGACCTGGGTGAAGCCGACCGCACGGGCCAGCGAGGCGACCTGCCGTTCGTGCTCCGGATAGCGGTAGCCGTGCATCAGCGCGATGGCGGCGGCGCGGAAGCCCTGGCGGTAGGCCTCCTCCAGCCCGCGGCGGACGGCGTGCAGGTCGATCGGCTTCAGCACCCGGCCATCGGCCATCACCCGCTCCGGCACCTCCACCACATGGGAATAGAGTTGGTCGGGCAGATGGATATGGCGGGCGAAGATCTTCGGCCGGGCCTGATGGCCGATGCGCAACTGATCGCCCAGCCCTTCGGTAATGACGAGGACGGTCGGCTCGCCCTTGCGTTCCAGCAGGGCGTTGGTGGCGACGGTGGTGCCCATCTTCACCACCTCCACCGTGTCCGGCGGGATCGGCTGGCCCGGCTTCAGACCGAGCAGCTCGCGGATCCCCTGGACGGCGGCGTCGGCATAGCGCTCCGGATTTTCCGACAGCAGCTTGTGCGTCACCACCGATCCGTCCGGCCGGCGGCCGACGATGTCGGTGAAGGTGCCGCCGCGATCCACCCAGAACTGCCACCGGGCCGGCTTGGTCTCCGCCCCACCGGCCACAGCCGCGTTGTCCGTCTCACCCATCGTCGCACCCGCCGAATTCCATGCGCGGCAACCGCACCGCGCGTGGGCCGGAGTTTCGCGATCCGGCAGCGAATTTCAACCGCTTGCGTGGCCCGTCCCCATCAGGAGGTTGGGAAGCGGCGGAAAGAACACAGGATCACCGACGAAGAACCCCGCCGTTCAGGCTGCCAGCCGCTGCGGCGACGGGGTGGGCAGGCGGCCAAGGATGGCGTTGCCGGACAAAATGCTGTTGAAGGCGCCGGTCCCATCCTCCAACGCCTCCAGGGCAAGGGAGAACTGGTTGGGCGGCGGCAGCTCGAAGCGCGAGGTGATCTCGCCGCTGTCCAGCGCCAACCGGCCACCGAAACGGCGGGCCAGGGCGCGCATGCGGACATTCTCCGACAGGCACATCATGTGGACATGGCGGATGCCACGGTTGCGGGCGACGGTCAGGATGCGGCGGACCAGCGTGCTGCCGACCCCCTTGCCCTGCAGCACCGACTCGACGCTGATGCCGAACTCCGCCTGTTGCGGCCAGAGGATGCGGTCGCCGCACAGTTCCACGGCACCGCGCAGCACGCCGTTCTCGAACGCGCCGAGAACGACCGTCCGGCCCCAGTCGATGGCCGCGCAATGCCGCTCCACCGCCTCGTCCGACAGAGTGCCGGTGAAGCGGGCATAACGGTCGGCCCGGTCGAGGCGGAGAAGATGCGCCCGGTACTGGGGCAGTTCGGTCGGCAGGATCTTGCGGATGACAGGCATGGCTCTGCTCACGGTTCTCGAAATCCGAAAACGCATTCGCGCAGAACGTTTTTCCCCAGGCTCCGGCGCCGCCACCGGCGGGCACCGACATTGTCAGGCCGGCGCTCTCTGCGGCGCCCTTTGTTGCATTGCAACATGGCGTGGTCGCCGGGAATCGCAAGCGCTTATTAGAACTTCGCAATGCGAACAATGCTGGCATGTTGCCGGTGCGCCACAGTTGGCCCGCCCTCGCTCGGCCGCTATGCTGCCCCCGGTTGGGGAGCCTGCGGACTTAAGGGCGTAGCATGAGCATTTGGGGCAAGATCCTGGGCGGCGCGGCCGGCCTGTTCACCGGCGGACCGATCGGCGCCCTGCTGGGCGGTCTGGCCGGGCATGCGGTCGATTTGTGGTCGCCCTGCGGTCCGGACGACCAACCGCGCCGGGGCATGAGCGACGCCGATGCCGAAGCGGCCAAGCAGACCGTCGCCTTCACCATCGGCGTGATCGCGCTGGCCGCCAAGATGGCGCGGGCCGACGGCGTGGTGAAGCGGGTGGAGGTCGACACCTTCAAGCGGCTGTTCCGCGTCCCGCCGGAGGAGTTGGACAATGTCGGCCGCGTCTTCGACCTCGCCCGCCGCGATACCCGCGGGTTCGAGGAGTATGCCCGCCAGATCGCCAAGCTGTTCGAGGACAGGCACGCGGTGCTGGAGGAACTGCTCGACAGCCTGCTGATGATCGCCGAAGCCGACGACGAGTTGCACGAGACGGAGGTGGAGTATCTGCATGCCGTCGCCGCGATCTTCGGCTTCGACGAGGCCGACTTCCGCCGCATCCTCGCCGGCCACCATCTGGCCGGCAGACCGGCCGAATCGGACCCCTACGCCGTGCTGGGGGTGTCGCGTCTGGCCGAGGACGACGCGGTGAAAGCCGCCCACCGGGCGCTGGTGCGCGAACACCACCCGGACCGGCTGATCGCTCAGGGCATGCCGCAGGAATTCATCGACCTCGCCACCCAGAAACTCGCGCTGATCAATGCCGCCTACGACCGCATTCGCCGGGAGCGGGAGGGGACCGCCGCGCTGTCGTGAGATGTCGCTAGTCCCCGCAGGTTTTGATGATTTGAGATTGCTTTGCCATAGGCTTTGTCCCGTTTTCTGACATATCGTTCCCAAGGGGGCGGGCGATCGGTTGCCCGCGCGCTTTGGGGGCGACATGACGATGCGACGCACGATCATCCGGACGATCTTCGCCGCGGTGTTGGGAACGACGATCGCGGCGGGCGGCGCCGCGCAGGCGCAGATGCCGACATCAGCCACCGACACGACGGTTGTGCTGGGACAGCCGCTGACGCTGAACCTGGGGGTGCCGCCGGCCGGCACCGACTGCGCCACGCAGGCCGCGACGCTGAACGCGCAGGCCCTGGTTCTGGTCGCCAATGGCCAGACCATCCCCGGCGCCCGCGCCAGCTTCGGCTGCTCGACCAAGGGCGAACTGGTGGGCACCGCCTCCACCTCCATCTCCGGCAACGGCGATGACGCGGCACAGCGGCGGACGGCGTGGCAGACCGCCTTCAGCGGCTTCTTCAGCCTTGCCGGCGCCAAGATCCTGCCGGTCGCCTTCGGCCCGGCCACCGGCGGCATGGCCACCGCACCGAAGATGGTCTCCATCCAGGGCGCCAGCGACCGCGACCTGGGGCTGGCCGCCGTGTGGTTCGCGCTGGTGGCGTCCCTGTTCCTGGCCGCCTTCTTCCGCCATTTCGGCCGCACCGACGCCATCACCCCCATCGCCGGCGTGCCGATGCCGGCCAATTACCGGGCGCCCTACAGCCTTGCCCGATTCCAGCTGTTGTGGTGGAGCGGGATCGTCACCGCCTCCTACGTCGCCATCCTGACCATCACCGGGTCGATGGACACCATCACCACGGGCACCATGGCGCTGATGGGGATCGTCGGCGGCACCTCCGTCCTGGCCGCCTTCCAGGACCGCCGGCCGAGCGACGACGACACCCGGCGCCATCAGCATGCCGCCGCCTACCTCGCCGCCGCGGCGGTCACCCCGCCCGACCAAACCGCCATGGCCGCCAGCCTGGCCGAGGTCTATCCGCCCTCCCAAGGGCTGATCCCCGACCTGCTGAGCGACGCCGCCGGATACAACATCCACCGGCTGCAGCTGCTCGCCTGGACCGGCGTGCTCGGCATCACCTTCCTCTACGAGGTCACCCGCACGCTGGGCATGCCGGAGCTGTCGGCCAACCTGCTGGCCCTGACCGGCATCAGCAACGGCACCTATTTCGGCTTCAAGATGCAGGAACAGCAGGTGCCGACGCCGACCGGGACCGCGTGACCGGCCGGCGGGCGCGGAAGGCGCAACCCGCCCAACCGTTTTTCCGGGTCGCGGCGGAGGGGGATGGCACGCTATAACCCATCCCCTCCCCTCGATTTTCCGGCGCACGAACGGTCCATGGCTCCTCCCGCACCCATCACGGCGCTCCAGGGCGTCACCGTCACCTTCGGCGGCCGTCCGCTGTTCGACGGCATCGACCTGTCCATCGGCCGCGGGGACCGCGCCTGTCTGGTCGGGCGCAACGGGTCGGGCAAGTCGACGCTGATGAAGGTGCTGGCCGGGATGATCCACCCCGACGGCGGCACCGTCTTCGTCCAGCCGGGCGCCCGTCTCGCCTATCTGCCGCAGGAACCGGACTTCACCGGCTGCGCCACCGTCCACGATTATGTCGTGCAGGGCCTTCCCGCCGACGAGCAGGACGAGGCGCACCGGGTCGATGCGGTTCTGGACAGGCTGCAGGTGGACGGCGGGCTCGATCCCCGCACCCTGTCCGGCGGCGAATCGCGCCGCACCGCGCTGGCCCGCACGCTGGTCGGCAACCCCGACGTCATGCTGCTGGACGAGCCGACCAACCATCTCGACCTCCCCACCATCGAGTGGCTGGAGGAGGAGTTGCTGTCCTTCCGCGGCGGGCTGCTGCTGATCAGCCACGACCGCGCCTTCCTCAACCGGCTGGCGAAGCGGACGCTTTGGCTCGACCGCGGAACGGTGCGCGCCACCGACCGCGGCTTCGCCGAGTTCGAGACCTGGCAGGCCGAGGTGTTCGAGGCGGAGGAGGCCGCGGCCCACAAGCTGGACCGCAAGATCGAAAGCGAGATGAAGTGGCTGCGCGAGGGCATCTCCGCCCGGCGCACCCGCAACATGGGACGCGTCCGCAACCTGCTGGACCTTCGCGCCGGGCGCGCCGAGCAGATCAAGGGCGGCCAGCAGGCCAAGCTCGCCATCGCCGAGGCCGAGCGCGGCGGCCGGCTGGTGATCGAGGCGACCGGCATCTCCAAGGGCTTCGACACGCCCGAGGGGCGCAAGACCATCGTCAAGAACTTCTCCACCCGCATCCTGCGCGGCGACCGGGTGGGACTGATCGGGCCGAATGGCGCCGGCAAATCCACCCTGCTGAAGATGCTGACCGGCCAGTTGGAGCCCGATGAGGGCACGGTGAAGCTGGGCACCAGCCTCGACACCGCCTATTTCGACCAGCGGCGCGAAGGGCTGGACCCGGAGGACACCATCCGCAAGGTGCTGTGCCCCTTCGGCGGCGACGCGGTGATGGTCAACGGCGTGTCGCGCCACGTCGCCGGCTATATCAAGGACTTCCTGTTCGACACCCGGCAGCTGGACAGCCCGGTGAAGGCGCTGTCGGGCGGCGAGCGCAACCGGCTGCTGCTGGCCCGGCTGTTCGCCAAGCCCAGCAACATGATGATCCTCGACGAGCCGACCAACGACCTCGACATGGATACGCTGGACCTGCTGGAGGACGTGCTGGGCGACTATCAGGGAACGCTGCTGCTGGTCAGCCACGACCGCGACTTCCTCGACCGGCTGGTGACCGCCACCATCGCGCTGGAGGGCGACGGCACCGCCACCGAATATGCCGGCGGCTATTCCGACTATCTGGTACAGCGCCCGGCCAAGGCGGCGCCCGCCGCTGCCGCTGCCAAACCGAAGCCGGCCGCCACCGCCCCGGCCGCCGCGGCCAAGCCGCGCGGCAAGTTGAGCTACAAGGACCAGCGCGAACTGGACGAGCTGCCGGCCCGCATGGACGGGCTGGGGACCGAGATCGCCAAGCTGGAAAAGGCACTGGCCGACCCCGACCTGTTCACCCGCGACCCCGCCAAGTTCCAGAAGACCAGCGAGCAGTTGCACGCCAAGCAGGCGGCGCTCGCCACGGCGGAGGAGCGCTGGCTGGAGTTGGAGGCGATGCGCGAGGAACTGGAAGGCGGCCGGGCATGAGTTTCGCCCACACCCTTCAGGCGCTGGTGGTGATGGCGCTGTGGGGGCTGAATTTCGTCGTGGCGAAATGGGCGCTGGCCGAATTCCCGCCGCTGTTCGTGATGTTCCTGCGCTTCGCCCTGGTGGCGGTGCTGATCATCCCGTTCTTCCGCGTGCCGCGTGACAAGCTGTGGAAGATCGCGCTGTTGTCGGTGACGCTGGGCAGCATCCATTTCCCGATGATGTTCACAGGGCTGCAGGGGATCGACGCCGCCACCGCCTCGCTGGCGGCGCAGGCGCAGGTGCCCTTCTCCTCCCTGCTGGCGGCGCTGGTGTTCAAGGACAAGCTGGGCTGGCGCCGCGGCATCGGCATGGCCGCCGCCTTCGCCGGCGTGGCGGTGATCGCGGGCGAGCCGCGGCTGGGCGAGTCGCTCTATTCGCTGCTGCTGATCCTGGCGGCCAGCTTCGCCTTCGCGGTTGCCAGCGTGCAGATGAAGCTGATCGGGTCGGTGAACGGCTTCGCCGTCAACGGCTGGATGGCGCTGTTCGCCATGCCGCAGCTGCTGGGCCTGTCGCTGCTGCTGGAGCATGGGCAGATGGAGGCGCTGGCCAATTCCACCTGGGTGGGCTGGGCGTCGATCGTCTACATGGCGGTCGCGGTCACCATCGTCGCCTATGGGCTGTGGTATCCGCTGCTTGGGCGCTATGACGTGAACCAGACCATGCCCTATCTGCTGACGGTGCCGGTCTTCGGCGTCGCCAGCGGCGCATTCCTGATGGGCGATCCGCTGACGGTGAACCTCGCCATCGGCGGCTTGCTGACCATCGGCGGAGTCGCGGTGATCGTGAAGCGGCGCCCGCGCACCGTCAGCGAGACCGTCACCAATCCGACCTGACCGGCCCGACCTGATAAGATGCCGACATGAGCGCCTTCCGCCGGATCGACCGCCCCTCCCCCAACCACGGCCCACGGGCCGATGGTTCGCGGGTGGAGCTGCTGATTCTGCACTATACCGGCATGCCCACCGCCGCCCATGCGCTGGACCGGCTGTGCGACCCGGCAGCCCAGGTCAGCGCTCATTACACCGTGGACGAGGACGGCACCGTCTACGCCCATGTGCCGGAGGACCGGCGCGCCTGGCATGCCGGCCGGTCGAGCTGGCGCGGCACCGGCGATGTCAACAGCCGCTCCATCGGCGTCGAGATCGTGAATCCGGGCCATGAGTTCGGCTATCGGCCCTTTCCGCCGGTGCAGATGGCGGCGGTAACGGAGCTGTGCCATGGCATCGTGAAACGCCACGGGATCGCCCCCGCCGACGTGCTGGGCCACAGCGACGTGGCGCCGACCCGCAAGGAGGATCCGGGCGAGCTGTTCGACTGGCCGGACCTCGCCGCCCAGGGACTCGGGATTTGGCCCACGCCATCCCAGGCCGACGACAGCCCCTTCACCGATGCGGAGGTCGCCGCCCTGCTGGGACGCTATGGGTACGACCCGGCCGAACCGCGGGCTCTGCTGGCCTTTCAGCGCCACTTCCACCCCGAATGCCTGACCGGCGCCCCCGATCCTGAGACGGTGCGGCGTCTGCGCGCGCTGCTGCGGCTGACCGGACGGTGATGACGTCTCGCCGAAGCGGGGCCGATCCCTTATATTAGGCACTCCGACCCAGCTGAGCGGGAGAGCGGCATGTCGTCCCTGGCCTATAAGCGGATGAGCGTCGACGAGTTCCTGTCGTGGGACGATGGGACGCAGACCCGGTACGAGCTGATCGACGGCGTGCCGGTGGCGATGGCGCCCAGCTATGGCGCCCACCAGATCGTTGCCGGGAACATTGCCCTGGAAATCGGCAGCACTCTGCGCAAGCGCCCGCCCTGCCACGTCCGGTCCGAGGCCGGCATCCTGAAGCCCAACAGCTTCCGCAACTTCTTCCAGGCGGACCTTGCCGTCACCTGCACGCCGCACCGCCATGGGCAGTACCATACGCCCGACCCGCTGGTGATCGTGGAGATCCTGTCGCGCTCCACCGAGGACCATGACCGCAGGGTGAAGCTGCCGGTGTACCGCTCCATCCCCTCGGTACAGGAAATCCTGCTGGTGCAGAGCGAGTTCCTGTTCGTCGAGGTGCACCGCCGGCTGGACGACAGCCGCTGGCAATGCGACCTGCTGGTCGAGCCCGACGACGTCCTGCGTCTGGACAGCGTCGGCGTCGAGGTGCCGGTATCGGCGCTCTATGCCAATGTGGAACTGGGGCCGGACCCGTCGGACGTCGAACAGGCTCCCTGATCGGGCACCCTTGATCTGGGCCCGCCATTTGGGATTTGCCCCCACGGCCGCTTCCCTATATGAACGACCGCGCCAGATGGCCGGATGGCCGCCTTCGGTTTCGACCGGGGGAGGAAAGTCCGGGCTCCACGGAAACACGGTGCCGGCTAACGGCCGGCGGGGGCGACCCTAGGGAAAGTGCCACAGAAAGCAAACCGCCGGCGTTTCGACGCAGGTAAGGGTGAAAGGGTGCGGTAAGAGCGCACCGCGGACCCGGCAACGGGGACGGCACGGTAAACCCCACCGGGAGCAAGACCGAATAGGAGCGGCCCGACCACCGTCCCCGCAACGGGACGGGCGTGGGTCAAGCGCGTTTCCGCGCCGCCGCTCGGGTTGGTCGCGCGAGGCGTCCGGGCAACCGGCGTCCCAGACGAATGGCCATCGCCTGCCCCTCGGGGCGGGATACAGAACCCGGCTTACAGGCCATCTGGCGCTTTTCCCATACCCTTTGCCCAGTTCATCCCAATCCGGATCCCCCGGCTGGGCGCATGATCCCATGCTGCCCCATGGTGGCACCCTTTTGCCCCCGCCCCGCCCGATCGGATGGTTCGGCCTGGGACGGCATGGGCACCGGCATGGGCGACTGCCCGCGTCATCCACAGGGCAGACGCCCCTTCTCCCCACGCCGCCCCCGCGCTTCTCCGGGCTTTTCCGCGGCCATCCCCAGGATGTGCACGGTCCCATCCACATTTTCCCCAGACTAATCCACAGCCGGTGGATAACTGTGGGGCGATTTCCCATGCCGTCCCATGCCTGACCGGGTTTTCCCACCCAAGGTCCTATGCCGTCCGAGGGGGTCGATTCGACCGTGTGACAAACCATGTGAGCACGATATTTTATTAAAATTTTGGAACGTTCGAAGAACTTGTGTGGATAACTTTATCCACATCGCGGGAGTCCAGCGGAATACTGCGAAGATTCTGAGATTTCGTACACCAACTTGCTCGGATGCCACAGCCTGACCCAAAAGTCTTGACACCCCCGTCTGAATACTCGGGGGGCCGTTGACGCCCATGCCGTCCCATGCTATCCCAAGAATGCCCATTTAAGGGGGGCTCTTACCCATTTTGGTTAACACCGGGGGCGGGGGCTGAATGGGCCAAGCGGGGCTAGCGCGGGGCACCCGACCGCGCATGGGGGATAGCAGGGGGGACCACCGGGCCGATGGCCGTTTTCCTGTCCACATACGTCAATAAAGTTGACAGGAAAGGGCGTGTGTCCATCCCGGCACAGTTCAGGCAGTCGCTTGCCAAGACGTCGGCTCCCAGCACCGTCTACCTCTGGCCTTCGCTGAACCACCAGGCGCTGGAAGGCGCCGACCAGGACTATCTCGACGTCCTCTCCGAGAGCCTCGAATCCCCTGACCTCGATGCCGACGAGCGCGACATGATCGAGACCTTCATCTTCGGAAAGCTGATCCCCGTTTCCTCCGACGCCGAAGGCCGCATCGTCCTGCCCAAGGAACTGGCGGAGTTCGCCGGCATCACCGAGGAGGCCGCCTTCATCGGCCGCCGCAAGACCTTCCAGATTTGGGAACCCGACGCGCTGAAGGCCCACGAGGCCGCGCTTCGCGAGCAGGTCGTGCGCAAGGACATCTCGCTGAGCCAGATCGTCGCCAAGGCCTCCCGCGGCGCCGCCAGCCGGAGCGGGGAGGGCGCCTGATGACCGACACCCGCATCCATATTCCCGTCCTGCTGGACGAGGTGATCGCCGCGCTGTCCCCGCGCGACGGCGCTCTCTACGTCGACGGCACCTTCGGCGCCGGCGGCTACAGCCGCGCCCTGCTGCGGTCGGCCTCCTGCCGCGTGATCGGCATCGACCGCGACCCCGCGGCGATCGAGCGTGGCCGCGCCCTGGCGCAGGAATTCCCCGGCCGGCTCGAGGTGATCGAGGGCCGATTCGGCGATATGGACACGCTGCTGGCGGACCATGGCATCGAGAAGGTCGACGGCGTGGCGCTCGACGTCGGCGTCTCCTCTCCCCAGATCGACGAGCCGGAGCGCGGCTTCTCCTTCCGCTTCGACGGCCCGCTCGACATGCGGATGGGACGGGATGGGCCGACCGCCGCCGACGTGGTCAACAGCGCCGACGAGGCGGAGTTGGCCGACATCATCTATCGCCTGGGCGAGGAACGGATGTCGCGCCGCGTCGCCCGCGCCATCGTCGCCGCCCGCCGCGAGGCGCCGATCGAACGCACGGCGCGGCTGGCCGACATCATCCGTTCGGTGGTGCCGAAGGGGAAGGGCGACGGGATCGACCCGGCCACCCGCACCTTCCAGGCCCTGCGCATCCATGTGAACGACGAACTGGGCGAGTTGCGGCGCGGCCTGTCCGCCGCCGAGTCGCTGCTGGCGCCCGGCGGGCGTCTGGCCGTCGTCTCCTTCCATTCGCTGGAGGACCGCGAGGTCAAGGCGTTCCTGCGGGAACGCTCCTCGCCGCCGCCCTCCCCGTCCCGCCATACGCCCGTGACCGCGGTCGCGGCGCATCACCCATCCTTCCGCCTGCTCTCCCGGAAACCCGTGGACCCGAGCGAGGCCGAAGCCCGCAACAACCCCCGCGCCCGGTCCGCCCGGCTGCGCGCGGCTGAACGTACCGAGGCGCCCGCGTTCCCGGCGCCCGGCAAGGAGGCAGCATGAAAGGCAAGACCTGGCTGTTCTGGGGCGGCCTGATCGCGGCCGCCGGTGGCGTGCTGTTCCAGACCAGCTACGACGTCCAGGATCTTGAGGAGAAGCTCGCCGGGCTGAACCGCAAGATCATCCAGGAGCAGGAGTCCATCCAGGTCCTGAAGGCCGAGTGGAGCTACCTGAACGACCCCACCAAGCTGGAACAGATGGCGCAGGCCTATCTGGCGCTGCAGCCGACCGAGCCGCGCCAGTACATGGCGATGGACATGATCCCGATGCGTCCGGGCGACGCCGTCCAACCGCCGTCGCAGACCAACCCTGCCCCGCTGCCGCCGATGGTGCGCGCGCCCGGCACCGGCGCCCCGCAGGTCGCCGCCGCCCGCATCCCCGCCGCTCCCAACAACAGCGGCTCCGCCGGAATCGTTCCGGTCAGCCTGCCGGCCGGTGCAGCCTTGGTAAAGCCGCTGCCGATGGACAAGGCGCTGGAACGCGCGCCGGTCGTCGTACCCGCCTCCCTGCCCTCGTCCGGCAGTCTGGCCGATCCGTCGCGCGCCGCCCGGATCAAGCCCTCCGCCCTGGTGCCCGGCTCCGCCCGCGCCCCGGCGGAGAAGGCGCCCGACCGCGCCGCCGGCAAGCTGGCGCCCAACGCGCCGACCGCGCGCCCGACCGAACTGGCGGCCCGCCCGACCCCGCCGGCACCGGCTCCCAAGGCGGCTGCCGCGGCCCAGCAGCCCTACCAGCCCAAGCCGACCGACAGCCTCGGGCTGCTCGTTGCGCGCCTGGGGGCCAATCGATGAACGGTCACGACCACGGCGGCCCGGCCGGCTACGGCCAGCCGGGCGCCAGCACCGGCAGCACCTATGTGCCGCCGCCGGCGCCCTCGCCCTTTCCGCCGTCACCCCAGCAGCAGTCCGCCAAGCCGCGGACCTCGCTGGCGGTTGCGCTGGAACAGAGCCGTTACCGCCTGATGGTGACGGCTGCCGTGGTCACGACCGTCTTCACCGCGATCAGCGTCAAGCTGGCGATGGCCACCCTGTTCGCGGGCGGCGGCGAACCGCGCCAGCATGTGGCGCTGGAGGTGGACAACACCACCACCAACCGTGCCGACATCGTCGACCGCAACGGCAACCTGCTGGCGACCTCGCTGGTCACCCAGTCGCTCTACGCCGACCCCAAGCTGGTGTCGCGCCCGGAAGAGGCCGCGCAGAAGCTGGTCAGCGTCCTGCCGGAACTCGACTACAAGGATGTCCTGACCAAGCTTGTGGGCGACCGCCGCTTCGTCTGGCTGAAGCGCAACCTGACGCCGAAGCAGCAGGCCGCCGTCCACCGCCTCGGCATTCCCGGCATCGCCTTCGAACGGGAGGAGCGCCGCTTCTACCCCGCCGGCCCGCTGACCTCCCACGTCGTCGGCTTCACCGGCATCGACAACAACGGCCTTGCCGGCATGGAGCAGGGCTTCAACAAACGGCTGACCGAGGATCCGGGAACGCCGCTTCAGCTCTCCATCGACCTGCGGTTGCAGCATGTCCTGAAGAAGGAACTGGCCGCCACGGTGCAGGAGTTCAGCGCCATCGGTGCCGCCGGCATCGTCTTCGACGTGCGCAACGGCGAAGTTCTGGCGATGGTCTCCCTGCCCGACTTCGACCCGCAGGACCCGACCGGCCTGAACCCCGACACGCTGTTCAACCGGGCGACGCTCGGCGTGTACGAGATGGGCTCGACCTTCAAGATCTTCAACTCCGCGTTGGCCTTCGACAGCGGCAAGATTCGGGTGTCGGACATGTTCGACGCGGCCCACCCGATCAAGATCGGCCGCTTCACCATCAATGACTACCACAACCTGCACCGCGCCCTGACGGTGGCGGAAGTGTTCCAGCACTCCTCCAACCTCGGTTCCGTGCGCATGGTGCAGCAGGTGGGCGTGGCGGCGCAGAAGGCCTTCATGACCAAGATGGGCTTCACCAAGCCCACCGGTCTGGAACTGCCGGAAAGCGGCTGGCCGCTGGTGCCCAATCCGTGGCGCGAGGTCAACAGCTACACCATCTCCTTCGGCCACGGCATCTCGGTCAGCCCGATGCACACGGTGGCCGCCGCGGCGTCCGTCATCAACGGCGGCCTCTTCCACAAGCCGACGCTGCTGAGGCGCAAGCCGGGCGACGAGATCCCGACAGAGCAGGTGGTGTCGCGCTCGACCTCCGACATGATGCGGCGCATGTTCCGCTTCGTGGTCACCGAAGGCACCGGCAAGTCGGCGGAAGTCAAGGGTTATGTCGTCGGTGGAAAAACCGGCACCGCCGACAAGCAGAAGGGGCGGCATTACCAGAAGAACTCGCGCATGTCGTCGTTCCTGGGCGCCTTCCCGATGAATGATCCGCGCTACATCGTCTATGTGCTGGTGGACGAGCCCAAGGCCACGGCCAAGACCTACGGCTACGCCACCGGCGGCTGGGTCGCCGCCCCGGCGGTGGGCCGCATCGTCAAGCAGATCGGCCCGCTGCTGAACGTGCCGATGGTGGACGAGAACGCGCCGGAAATCCTGAATTCCACCTACCTGAACGCCGCCGGTTCCACCAACTGGCAGCAGTCCCTGCCCCCCGTCACCGCCCCACCCCCGTCGAAGGGAAGCACCGTTGCGTCTTTCCCAACTCAGACCAAACCGCGCTGACGCCACCGTCGGCGCCGCCGATCCCGACATCGCCGGGCTGACCGCCGACAGCCGCGCGGTCAGGCCCGGCTTTGTCTTTGCCGCCCTGCCCGGCGTGAAGGCCGACGGCCGCACCTTCATCGCCGACGCGATCGCCAAGGGCGCCGTCGCGGTGCTGGCGCCCGAGGGCACCGAGTTGCCGGCCGATTCCACCGCCGTCCTGCTGACCGATCCGCAGCCCCGCCTCGCCTTCGCGCGCATGGCCGCCGCCTTTCATGGCGGGCGCCAGCCGGAGACGGTGGTGGCGGTGACCGGCACCAACGGCAAGACCTCCACCGTCCAGTTCGCCGCCCAGATCTGGACGCGGCTCGGCCTGCCCGCCGGCAGCCTGGGCACGCTGGGCCTGCTCGGCCCCGGCCTGCACGGCTATGGCGGGATGACGACTCCGGACCCGGTGTCGCTGCACCGCGACCTCGCCGCCGCCAAGGACGCCGGCATCGACCATCTGGCGATGGAGGCGTCGAGTCACGGGCTGGAGCAGTTCCGGCTGGACGGCGTGGCGATCAAGGCCGCCGGCTTCACCAACCTGACGCTGGACCATCTGGACTATCACGGCACGATGGAGGCGTACCGCGACGCCAAGGCGATGCTGTTCGACCGGGTCCTGCCGCCGGGCGCCGTCGCGGTACTGAATGCCGACTCTCCGGAATTTCAACATTTTGCCACCATTTGTAACCACCGTGGACACCGCGTCCTGTCCTATGGTCTCGCCGGTGCCGAGCTTCGGGTGACCGGGGTGGAGCCGCTGGCCGATGGTCAGCGCCTCGCCCTGTCCGTGCTCGGCCGCGACGTGACGGTGGACCTGCCGCTGGCGGGTCGCTTCCAGGCCTGGAACGTGCTCTGCGCGCTGGGCTTGGTCATCGGATCCGGCTTTGAGGCCGAGCGGGCGCTCGCCGCCCTTCCCTCGCTGGAAGGCGTGCCGGGCCGGCTGCAGCATGTCGCGACCCACCCCAACGGGGCGACGGTCTATGTCGATTACGCCCACACGCCCGACGCGCTGGAAACGGTGCTGCGGGCGCTGAAGCCGCATGCCGCGCGCCATCTGGTGACGGTGTTCGGCTGCGGCGGCGACCGCGACCGCAGCAAGCGGCCGGTGATGGGGGCGCTGGCGGCCAAGCTGGCCGACCGCGCCATCGTCACCGACGACAACCCGCGCACCGAAGACCCCGCTTTCGTGCGGAGTCAGGTGCTGGCCGGCGCCACCGGGGAACTGGCCGGCCGCCTGGAGGAGATCGGCGACCGGGCCGAGGCGATCCGCACCGCGGTGCGGCAGCTTCAACCCGGCGACGTGCTGGTCATCGCCGGCAAGGGTCATGAACAGGGACAAACGATCGGCACCGAGGTGCGTCCGTTCGACGATGCGGACGAGGCCCGGAAAGCCGTAGCGGAGATTGGAGCATGAGCGGCGAGATGACGGACAAGACGGTCCTCTGGACTGCGGAGGACGCGGCGGCCGCCACCGGCGGGCGTCTGGCCGGCCCGTCCGCCTGGACCGCCACCGGCGTCACCATCGACAGCCGCAAGGTGGCGCCGGGCGACCTGTTCGTCGCCATCCGCGGGCCGAATTTCGACGGGCACGCCTTCGTCGGCGCCGCCCTGGCGGCCGGGGCCGCCGCGGCGCTGGTCGACCATCTGCCGGACGGGCTGCCCGCCGACGCGCCGCTGCTGATCGTCCCTGTCGACACGCTGGAAGCCATGGCGGCGCTGGGCAAGGTCGCGCGGGCGCGATGCGGCGCGCGCTTCGTCGGCGTCACCGGCTCGGTCGGCAAGACCGGCACCAAGGAGACGCTGCGCCACGTCCTGTCGGCGCAAGGAGCGACCTATGCCACCGAAGGCAGCCTGAACAACCATTGGGGCGTGCCGCTGTCGCTCGCCCGCCTGCCCGCCGACTGCGCCTATGGCGTGTTCGAGCTGGGGATGAACCACGCCGGCGAACTCGGCCCCCTGTCGCGGCAGGTCAAGCCGCATGTCGCCATCATCACCACGGTCGAGGCGGCGCATCTGGAATTCTTCTCCGGCGTCGAGGCCATCGCCGACGCCAAGGCCGAGATCTTCGAGGGGCTGGACGCGGACGGCGTCGCCGTGCTGAACCGCGACAACGGGCAATATGCCCGGCTGGCCGCCGCCGCGCGCCGCCACGGCCTGACCAAAATCTGGAGCTTCGGCGCCCATGAGGAGGCCGACGCCCGGCTGGTCGACTGCTCGCTGCACGCCACCTGCAGTGCGGTGACGGCGGTCATCCGCGGCGAGCGGCTGCAATACTGCCTGTCGCTGCCGGGCAAGCATTGGGTGATGAACAGCCTCGCGGTGCTGCTGGCGGTGAAGGCGCTGGGCGCCGATGTCGCCGCCGCCGCGCGGTCGCTGTCCAGCCTGCAGCCGGTCAAGGGCCGCGGCACCCGCAAGCGCATCCAGCTGCCGCAGGGCGCCTTCACCCTGATCGACGAGAGCTACAACGCCAGTCCGGCCGCCATGACGGCGACGCTGGAGGTGCTGGGCAAGATCGACCCCGGCGCCGGCGGCCGGCGCATCGCCGTGCTGGGCGACATGCGCGAGCTTGGCGACCGCGCCGACGCGCTGCACATCGCGCTGGCCGAGCCGCTGCGCGCCGCGCAGGTGGACGCCGTCTATGCCTGCGGACCGCACATGAAGGCGCTGTTCGACCGCCTGCCGGCGGCGATGCGCGGCGCCTGGACCGAGACCAGCGTGGAGCTTGCCCCCATCGTGACCGGGACCGTGAAGGGCGGCGACGTCATCATGGTCAAGGGGTCCTTGGGCAGTCGTACAGGTCTGATCGTCGATGCGCTCGCGGCACTCGACAGCGGGCGCGAAAGCGAGGACAAAGCCGCCTCCCGAACCACCAACCAGCCACAGGCGGCGGCGCAGTCCGCGCAGGCGCCGCGAGGCTGACGGACCCAAATGCTCTACAACCTCCTCTTCGGTCTGGCCGACGTCTTCACGCCGTTCAACCTGTTCCGGTATCTCACCTTCCGGACCGGCGGCGCCGTGCTGACGTCGCTGGTCATGAGCTTCGTGTTCTTTCCGCGCCTGATCGCCTGGCTGAAGCGCAAGCAGGGCGAAGGCCAGCCCATCCGCGCCGACGGCCCGGAGACCCATTTCAAGAAGAAGGGCACGCCCACCATGGGCGGCCTGATGATCCTGATCGCGATGACGGTCAGCACCCTGCTGTGGGCCGACCTGACCAACGCCTATATCTGGATCGTCCTGCTGGTGACCATCGGCTACGGCCTGATCGGCTTCGGCGACGATTACCTGAAGCTGACCAAGCGCAACACCAAGGGCCTGTCCGGCCGCTTCCGCCTGGGCTGGGAGATCACCATCGGGCTGGTCGCCTCGGCGCTGATCATGTGGGTGTCGGCCCCGCCGCTGTCGGGCGGCGTCGCTGTGCCCTTCGTCAAGGATTTCCTGATCCAGCTGTCCTGGTTCTTCGTCCCCTTCGGCGCCTTCATCATGGTCGGCGCGTCGAATTCGGTGAACCTGACCGACGGCCTGGACGGGCTGGCCATCGTGCCGACGATGATCGCGGCCGGCTGCTTCGCGCTGATCTCCTACCTGTCCGGCAATGCGATCTTCGCCAACTACCTCCAGATCCATCATGTGCCGGGGTCCGGCGAGCTGACGATCTTCTGCGGCGCGCTGATCGGCGCCGGCATCGGCTTCCTCTGGTACAACGCCCCGCCGGCGATGGTCTTCATGGGCGACACCGGGTCGCTGTCGCTGGGCGGCGCGCTGGGCGCGGTCAGCGTGGTGACCAAGCACGAGATCGTTCTCGCCATCATCGGCGGCCTGTTCGTGCTGGAAACGGTGTCGGTGATCGTGCAGGTCGCGTCCTTCAAGCTGACCGGCAAACGGGTGTTCCGCATGGCGCCGCTGCACCATCACTTCGAGAAAAAAGGCTGGGCCGAACCGACGGTGGTGATCCGCTTCTGGATCATCGCCTCGATCCTGGCGCTGGTCGGCCTGTCCACGCTGAAGCTGCGCTGAGGGGGGACCGGCGATGATCGACCTGTTCTATATGCAGGAGCTGCCCGTCGCGGTGATGGGTCTGGGCAAGTCCGGCCTCGCCACCGCCCGCGCGCTGCGCGACAGCGGCGCCGAGGTGCGGGTGTGGGACGACAATCCCGCCTCCCGCGCCGCGGCGGAAGCGGAGGGCTTCGCCGTCGTCGATCTCGCCACCGCCGACCTGTCGGACCTGACCACCATCGTCTGGTCGCCCGGTATCCCCCACACCTTCCCCAAGCCGCACCCGGTGGCCGAGCGCGCCCGCGCGCTGGGGATCGAGCTGATCTGCGACATCGAACTGCTGGGCCGGGCGGAGCGCGACTGCGCCTTCATCGGCATCACCGGCACCAACGGCAAATCGACCACCACCACCCTGATCGGCCACATCCTGGCCGCCGCCGGGCGCAAGGCCGCGGTGGGCGGCAACCTCGGCACGCCGGTGCTGACCTTCGACCCCATCGGAGCGGGCAACACCTGCGTCCTGGAAATGTCGAGCTATCAGCTGGAGCTGACCCACTCCATCACCTTCGACATCGCGGTCCTGCTGAACATCACGCCCGACCATCTCGCCCGCCATGGCGGGATGGAGGGCTATGTCGCCGCCAAGAAGCTGATCTTCCACCGCCAGACCTGGCCGCGCACCGCGGTGATCGGGGTGGACGACGAGCATTGCCGGACGATCCATGCCGACCTCGTCGCCGCCGGCGATCAGCGCATCTGGCCAATCTCCGCCCGGGGACCGGTGGCGGGCGGCATCTATGCCGCCGAAGGCTGGCTGGTCGACGACACCGACGGCGAGGCGGCGCGGGTGGTTGCGCTCTCGGCGCTGCCGACCCTGCTGGGCGCCCACAACTGGCAGAATGCCGCAGCCGCCTTCGCCACCTGCAAGGCCGCCGGCCTGCCGGTGCCGGCCATCGTGGCGGCGATGGCGACTTTCCCCGGCCTCGCCCACCGGCAGCAGCTGGTCGGCAGTCTGGAGGGCGTGCGCTTCGTCAACGACAGCAAGGCGACCAACGCCGACGCCACGGAAAAGGCGCTGGCGACCTTCGACCCGATCTACTGGATTCTCGGCGGACAGGCCAAGGACACCGGGCTGAACGGACTGGAGGGCTATATGGGCCGCGTGCGCCACGCCTTCCTGATCGGCGAGGCGCAGGAACAATTCGCCGCATGGCTCGATGCGCAGGGCATTGCCTATACACGCTGCGGAACGCTGGATGTCGCAACCGCGAAGGCGGCCGGCATGGCGCTGGCGGAGCGGCTGGAGGGCGCCTGCGTGCTGTTGTCCCCGGCCTGCGCGTCGTGGGACCAGTTCGCCAATTTCGAGAAGCGCGGCGACGCCTTCGCGGCCTATGTCGCGGGCATCATCGAGGCGCATGAGAACACCGGGACCGGTACCAGCGGAGGCGTTGCATGATCACCTTCGACCGCACCGACCAATCGATCTTCGGCCGCTGGTGGTGGACCGTCGACCGCTGGCAGCTGGGCGCCGTCGCCCTGCTGATGTTCCTCGGCACCGTGCTGATCACCGCGGCCAGCCCGCCGGTGGCGGAGCGCATCGGCATCCAGGACACCTTCTATTTCGTCGAACGCCACGTGATGATGCTGATCCCCGCGATCATCATCATGATCGGCGTCTCGCTGCTCAGCCCGCGCGGCGTGCGGCGGGTGGCGCTGGGGGTGTTCCTGATCTCGGTGGTGCTGGTCTACGCCACGCTCGTGGTGGGTGTGGAGATCAAGGGCGCCCGCCGCTGGATCCACGTCCCCGGCCTGTCGATCCAGCCGTCGGAGTTCGTGAAACCGGCCTTCGCCGTTGTCGCGGCGTGGCTGTTCTCGCTGTCGCGCACCAATCCGGGCTTCCCCGGCGCGCTGGTGTCGATGGTGCTGTACGGCATCACCATGGTCGGCCTGATCCTGCAGCCCGACCTGGGCATGACCTTCGTCGTCTCCGCCGTCTGGTTCACCCAGTTCTTCCTGGCCGGGCTGAACCTCGTGCTGGTGATGGGGCTCGGCGGGCTGGGCATCGTCGGGCTGATCGGCGCCTATTACACGCTGCCGCACGTCACCAGCCGCATCGACCGCTTCCTCGACCCGCATGCCGGCGACAACTACCAGGTCAACCGCTCGCTGGAGGCCTTCGCCAACGGCGGCCTGATGGGCACCGGCCCCGGTCAGGGCACGGTGAAGTTCTACCTGCCCGACAGCCATGCCGACTTCATCTTCGCCGTCGCCGGGGAAGAGCTGGGGCTGATCTTCTGCTTAGGGCTGGTGGTGCTGTTCGCCTTTGTCGTTCTGCGTGGGTTCGCCCGCATCTTCAACGACAACAACTATTTCGTTCTGCTCGCCGCCGCCGGTCTTCTGATCCAGTTCGGGCTTCAGGCGGCGATCAACATGGGTTCGTCCTTGCATCTTATGCCGACCAAGGGCATGACCCTGCCGTTCATCTCCTACGGCGGCTCCTCGCTGCTCGCACTCGGGTTCGGCATGGGTATGGTTCTGGCTTTGACACGCAAACGCTTCGGCCCCCTGGAATGAGGAGGCCGACGGACTTGAGCGCGACGACCTACGACGCGAACGCCAACAAAGTGATCGTGCTGGCCGCGGGCGGCACCGGCGGACACATGTTCCCGGCCGAAGCCCTGGCGCGCGAGCTGCTGTCCCGCGGCCGCGCGGTGACGCTGGTCACCGACAAGCGCGGCCACGCCTTCGGCGAGAATCTGCCGGAGGTGCCGGTCCACCGCATCCGCGCCGCCTCGCCCGGCGCCGGCATCGCCGGCAAGCTGAAGGCCGCCCTGCAGATGGGTCTCGGCCTTCTGGAGGCGCGGGCGCTGATGCGCCGGCTCGATCCCGCCGCGGTCGTCGGTTTCGGCGGCTACCCGTCCGTGCCCACCGTCTATGCCGCCATCCAGTCGAAGTTGCCGGCCCTGCTGCACGAACAGAACGCCGTGCTGGGCCGCGCCAACCGGATGCTGGTCGCCGGGGCCAGCCGCATTGCCGTAGCCTTCTCCGACATCGAGAAGCTGGGCGATGCGCAGCGCGCCAAGATCGTCCGCACCGGCAATCCCGTCCGACCGGCGGTCGCCGCCCGCCGCCTTTCCCCCTACGAGGCACCCGGCGCCGCCGGCCCGATCCGTCTTCTGGTGATGGGCGGCAGCCAGGGCGCCCGCGTCTTCTCCGAGGTGATCCCGGCGGCGCTCGCCCTGTTGCCGGAGGAGATGCGCGCCCGCATCCATCTGGCGCAGCAATGCCGCCCGGAAGACCTGGAGGCCGCCCGCGACGCGCTGGAGCCGCTGGGCCTCGCCCGGCTGGAGTTGCAGACCTTCTTCCGCGACGTGCCGGAGCGGCTGGCCTCCTGCCACCTCGCCGTCACCCGCGCCGGCGCCTCCACCATCGCCGAGCTGACCTGCGTCGGCCGTCCGGCGATCCTGGTGCCCTACCCGCACGCCACCGACGACCACCAGACCGCCAACGCCCGCCATCTGGCCGAGGCCGGCGCCGCCTGGCTGGTTCCGCAGCCCTCCTTCACCGCCCAGGCCCTGGCCGAGCGGTTGTCCTCCCTGCTCGCCGACCCGCAGGCGCTCGCCGCGGCGGCGCGGGCCGCCCACGGCTGGGGCACCGCCGATGCCGCCACCGCACTGGCCGACGCCGTGCTGGCGATGCTCGACGGCGGCCCGGCCGCCCGCACCAATTCATACAACGCCGACCCAAGCCTGACCAACCACGACCAATCCCACAACGCCCGGCGGTCCGCCGCCGGCGCCAGCGCCAAGGGGGCCGCGGAATGATCAAAGCCAGGACTCTGACCCGACCGACGCCGCGTCCGCTGCAGGACTGGCCGGCGGACATGACGCGGACCGAGGGCGGCTGGTACAACCGTCCGGGCTGCCCGCTGGTGCCGCGCTTCCTCGCCGAAGGCGGCTTCCTGCGGGATCGCCTGTCGATGATCCACGGATCGCAGCCCCTCCCCGACGACCTGTCCGATGAGGCGGTCGACGCCACCCTTCGCCTGATGCTTCGCCGCGGAAAGTAAGCCTGACATGCGCGCCCTCCCCCTCTCGATCGGCACCATCCACTTCGTCGGCATCGGCGGCATCGGCATGAGCGGCATCGCCGAGGTGCTGCGGAACCTGGGCTATACCGTCCAGGGCTCCGACCTCGCCGAGAACGCCAACGTCAAGCGCCTGCGCGAGCTGGGCATCAAGGTGTTCGTCGGCCATCGCGGCGAGAACATCGCCGGCGCCGCCGTGGTCGTCGTCTCCTCCGCCGTCAAGCGCGACAATCCGGAGGTGGTGGCCGCCCGCGCCGCCCTGGTGCCGGTGGTCCGCCGCGCCGAGATGCTGGGCGAGCTGATGCGCCTGAAATGGGCCATCGCCATCGGCGGCACCCATGGCAAGACCACGACGACCTCGATGGTCGGCCATATGCTGGAGCATGCCAACCTCGACCCCACAGTCATCAACGGCGGCATCATCAACGCCTACGGCTCCAACACCCGGCTCGGCACCGGCGACTGGATGGTGGTGGAGGCGGACGAGAGCGACGGCACCTTCGTGAAGCTGCCGGCCTGCATCGCCGTCGTCACCAACATGGATCCGGAGCATCTGGACTTCTACGGCACCTTCGACAACGCGCGGGCCGCCTTCGACAGCTTCGTCCAGAACATCCCCTTCTACGGCTTCGCCGCGCTCTGCATCGACCATCCCGAGGTGCAGGCGATGATCCCCCGCGTGTCGGACCGACGCATCGTCACCTACGGCTTCTCGCCGCAGGCCGACATCCGCGCGGTCAATGTGGAGCTGGGTCCGGACGGCGCCAAGTACGACGTGCTGATCTACGACCGCCACACCGGCGAGAGCCGCGCCATCGCCGGCGTGCGCCTGCCGATGTACGGGCCGCACAACGTCCAGAACTCGCTGGCCTGCTTCGCGGTCGGCAACGAGATGGGCCTGCCCGACGTGGTGATGCGCGACAGCATGGCCAAGTTCCAGGGCGTGAAGCGCCGCTTCACCAAGACCGGCGAAACCAACGGCATCACCGTCATCGACGATTACGGCCACCACCCGGTGGAGATCGCCGCGGTGCTGAAGGCCGCGCGCACCGCCGGCACCGGCCGCACCATCGCCGTGGTCCAGCCGCACCGCTATTCCCGCCTCGCCGCCCTGTTCGAGGAGTTCTGCACCTGCTTCAACGACGCCGACGCCGTGATCGTCGCCGACGTCTACGCCGCCGGTGAGGCGCCGATCGAGGGCGTCAGCCGCGACAGCCTGGTGGAGGGCCTGCGCATGCACGGCCACCGCCATGTCGTCGCCCTGCAGAACCAGCAGGAACTGGCGCAGGTCGTGCGCGAGATGGCGCGGCCCGGCGACTTCGTCGTCTGCCTGGGCGCCGGCAACATCACCCAGTGGGCGAACGCCCTGCCGGGTGAGCTGTCGTCCCTCTACGGCGCCACGCGATGACGGCAGCGCCCCGCATGAGCCCGCCTGACGGCCATTTGCCAAACGGCCATCTGATGACACGGATGCCCGCCGTGCGCGGCCGGCTGACCGCCGACGCGCCGCTGGCGCCGGTGACGTGGTTCCGCGTCGGCGGCCCGGCCGAGGTGATGTTCCGCCCGGCCGACGCCGACGACCTTGCCGGCTTCCTGGCCGCCCTGCCGGCCGAGGTGCCGGTGACGGTGATCGGCGTCGCCTCCAACCTGCTGGTGCGGGATGGCGGCGTGCCGGGCGTCACCATCAGGCTCGGCCGCGCTTTCACCGACATCACCGCCGACGGAACGACGCTGACCGCGGGCGCGGCGGCGCTCGACCTGAATGTCGCCATGGTCGCCCGCGACGCCGGGATCGCCGGGCTGGAGTTCCTCTCCGGCATTCCCGGCACCATCGGCGGCGCGCTCCGCATGAACGGCGGCGCCTATGGCCGCGAACTGGCCGACGTGCTGGTCTCGGCCAGCGCCGTGGCGCGCGACGGCCGGCGGCTGGAGTTCAGCCATGCCGGCATGGGCTTCACCTACCGCCACAGCGCGGCGCCGGAGGACTGCATCTTCACCGGCGCGGTCCTGCGCGGCGAACCCGGCAACCCGCTGGAGATCGCACGCCGCATGGCCGAGATCTCCGACAAGCGCGCCGACAGCCAGCCTGTCCGCTCGCGCACCGGCGGGTCGACCTTCAAGAATCCTGAAGGGCATAAGGCCTGGGAGCTGATCGACAGGGCCGGCTGCCGCGGCCTGTCGATCGGCGACGCCCAGGTATCGGAAAAGCACTGCAACTTCCTGATCAACAACGGCACGGCCACCGCCGCCCAGCTTGAAGCGCTGGGCGAGGAGGTCCGCCGCCGCGTGTTCGAGACCAGCGGCGTCACGCTGGAGTGGGAAATCAAGCGCATCGGCGTTCCCGCCGCCGAAGGAGCCGCCCAATGACCGAAGCCCTGCTCCACGCCCACAAGAAGCATGTCGCCGTCCTGATGGGCGGCTGGTCGGCCGAGCGCGAGGTGTCGCTGGTCAGCGGGGCCGGCGTCGCCAAGGCGCTGGAGGAGGAAGGCTACCGCGTCACCGCCGTCGACGTTCAGCGCGACCTGGGCGGGCTGATGCACGCTCTGACCCACCCGCGCCCCGACGTGGTGTTCAACGCCCTGCACGGCCGCGGCGGCGAGGACGGGACGATCCAGGGCGTGCTGGAATTCCTCGGCCTGCCCTACACCCATTCGGGCGTCCAGGCCGCCGCCATCGCCATGGACAAGGCGATGACCAAGCGGGTGCTGGACACCGTCGGCATCCGCTCCCCCAAAGGCATGGTTCTGTCCCGCGGTGAGATCACCGGCGGCGACCACCCCATGCCTGCGCCCTATATCGTCAAGCCTGTGGACGAGGGCTCGACCGTTGGCGTAACCCTGGTCCGCGAGGGGCAGAACAGCCCGGTCGGCGATGCGTGGATCTTCGGTGAGCGCGCGCTGGTCGAGGAGTTCATCCCCGGTCGCGAACTGACCGTGGGCGTCATGGGTGACCGCGCTTTGGCGGTGACCGAGATCGTCTTTCAGGCTCAGGTCTACGACTACACCGCGAAATACAGCGCCGGCCACGCCGTCCACACCATCCCCGCCGCGGTTCCCGAGGCCGTGGCGGAGGAGGCGAAGCGGCTGGCGGTACTTGCGCACCACACCCTGGGCTGCCGGGGCGTGTCGCGCAGCGACTTCCGCTGGGATGACAGCCGGCCGGGAACGGACGGTCTGTACTTCCTGGAGATCAACAACCAGCCGGGCATGACGCCCTTGTCGCTGGTGCCCGAACAGGCCGCGCATGTGGGGATCACCTACGGCGCGCTGGTCGGCTGGCTCGTGGAGAACGCCGCATGTCAGCTCGCCTGATGGCCGACCCGGATTTTCGCGCCGCCGCCGGTGCGCGCGCCCGGGACGAGATGCCGACCCCGCCGCGCGCCATGGCCGCGTCGGCGCAGAAAGGCAAGCGGCGCCGTGCCTGGCCGCGCTGGACCCGCTCCGCCGTCAAGGCGGCACTGCTGCTGGTGCCGGTGCTGGGGCTGACCGCCGCCGCCGGCTCCGCCTGGAAGCGCGGCACCCTGGCCGACACGGTTGAGGCGGCGCAGGACAGCGTCATCCGGCTGACCGGCGACATGGGCTTCCGCCTGTCGGAGATTCTGGTCGTCGGCCGCAGCGAGACGGAGCGCGACGCCGTGCTCGACGCATTGGGCGTGCGCCGGGGCGAGCCGATCCTGTCGATCGATCTGGCCGACGCCAAGCAGCGGCTGGAGGAACTGCCGTGGGTGTCGTCGGCCTCCATCGAGCGACGGCTGCCCGGCTTCCTCTATATCCAGCTGTCCGAACGCCAGCCGATGGCGATCTGGCAGCACGACCGCCAGTTCACCGTCATCGACCGCGCCGGCCGTCCGCTGGCCGACGCGGCGGAACTGGCGCGCCGCGGCAACCAGCGGATCGAGACGCTGCCCCAGGTGATTGGCGCCAATGCTCCGCAGCAGGTCCACACGCTGCTGTCGGCGCTGGAAGGCGCGCCCACGGTCGCGCCGCTGCTGTCCTCGGCCAGCTGGATCAGCGACCGCCGCTGGAACCTGCAGCTCAGCAACGGCGTGACGGTGAAGCTGCCGGAAGGCACCGCCGATATGCGCCGCGCCCTGCGCCAGCTGGAGCAGATGCAGACCGCCAGCCGGGTGCTGGACCGCGACATCGTCGCCATCGACATGCGCCTGCAGGATCGCGCCGCGATCCAGACCTCCTCCACCGCCCAGCTTCCGGGCTGGGACGACGACACGAAGAAGAAAAACGGCAAGAAATCATAAGACCGGCCTGCGATAAGATCTTGTGGGGAAGCACTTATCGCCGGCAGACAAGAGTAGAGGTTAAGTCTTGGGGGGCATGTTCGGGATGGGATTCAACGGTGCCAAGAAGCCGAAGCGGCCGGCCCGTGGCGGGATCGTCACGGCGCTGGACGTCGGCTCGACGAAGGTGTGCTGCGTCATCGCGCGGATGGAGGAGCCCGGCTCCCTCCGCGTGATCGGCGTCGGCCACCAGATCGCCACGGGCATCCGCGCCGGGACCATCATCGACATGGAGGCGGCGGAGACCTCGATCGGCGCCGCCGTGCATGCCGCCGAGCAGATGGCCGGCGAGACGGTGCACGACGTCGTCATCAACCTGTCGATGGGCAATCCCCGCTCCCACGCCTTCACCGCCACCGTCCCCGTTTCCGGCCAGGAGGTGACGGAGGGCGACATCCGCCGCGCCATGGCCCATGCCCGCACCCTGCAGGCCGGCCCCGATCAGGCGCTGATCCACACCATCCCGCTGAGCTTCACCCTGGACGGCATCCGCGGCATCCGCGATCCCAAGGGGATGAGCGGCCATACGCTGGGCACCCAGCTGCATGTGGTCACGGCGGCCAAGGGCGCCATTCTCACACTGGGCGCCTGCGTCGGGCGCTGCCATCTGCACGTCGATTCCGTCGTGGTCAGCCCCTTCGCCTCCGGCCTCGCCTGTCTGGTGGAGGACGAGATGGAGATGGGCGCGGCCTGCGTCGACATCGGCGGCGGCGGCACCACCATCTCCATCTTCGCCGAGGGCAATCTGGTGTGGACCGGCTTCGTGCCCTTGGGCGGACGCCACGTCACCAACGACATCGCCCACGGCCTGGCCACGCCGCTGTCCCATGCCGAACGGCTGAAGGTGCTCTATGGCAGCGCCCGGGTGAACCCGGCCGACGAGCGCGAGATGATCGAGGTGCCGCAGATCGGCGAGGACGAGCGCAGCGGCAGCGGCACCGCCAGCCACCCGCGTTCCTTCCTGGTCAGCATCATCCAGGCGCGGATGGAAGAGATCTTCGAAGAGGTGCGCAGCGCCATCGAGCAGTCCGGCCATTCCCATCTGGTCGGCCGGCGCGTCGTGCTGACCGGCGGCGCCAGCCAGCTGCCCAACACGCGCGAGATGGCCGCCCCCATCCTGGACAAGCAGGTCCGCATCGCCCGTCCCACCCGGATCGCCGGCCTCAACGAGGCGCATGGCGGACCGGCCTTCTCGACGGTGGCGGGCCTTCTCCTACATGCCGTCCGCAACCCGACGGAGCTGATGGTGACCGGCCAAGAGGCGGTCGCGTCAACCGGGCTCCTCGGCCGCGTCGGCCTGTGGCTGCGGGAGAATCTGTAGATGACTCTCCCCGCCGCCATTCACCGATTCCCGATCGGACAGACACCGGACACAACCGGGCGCCGGTCGCGGCATATCAAACATCAAACCCAACGAAAACAGGTTGTGGAGGCCTGAACAGAATGATCAACGTGACCATCCCCCAGATCGAGCCCGAACTGAAGCCGCGCATCACCGTGTTCGGCGTCGGCGGCGCCGGCGGCAACGCCGTCAACAACATGATCAAGTCGAACCTGGAAGGCGTGGACTTCGTCGTCGGCAACACCGACGCGCAGGCGCTGAAGGGTTCCTTGTGCGAAAAGCGCATCCAGCTCGGCACCGGCACCACCCGCGGCCTGGGCGCCGGCTCCAAGCCGGATGTCGGCCGCGCCTCGGCCGAGGAGCAGATCGACGAGATCGTCCAGTATCTCGAAGGCTCCAACATGGTGTTCATCACCGCCGGCATGGGCGGCGGCACCGGCACCGGTGCGGCCCCGGTCATCGCGCGCGCGGCCCGCGAGCGCGGCATCCTGACCGTCGGCGTCGTCACCAAGCCCTTCCATTTCGAGGGCGGCCACCGCATGCGGCTGGCGGAAGGCGGCATCGCCGAACTGCAGCAGTATGTCGACACCCTGATCATCATCCCGAACCAGAACCTGTTCCGCATCGCCAACGAGAAGACGACCTTCGCGGACGCCTTCAAGATGGCCGACGACGTTCTGCATTCGGGCGTGCGCGGCGTCACCGACCTGATGGTGATGCCCGGCCTGATCAACCTGGATTTCGCCGACATCCGGTCCGTCATGACCGAGATGGGCAAGGCGATGATGGGCACCGGCGAGGCCGGCGGCGAGCGCCGCGCCATCGAGGCCGCCGAGGCCGCCATCTCCAACCCGCTGCTGGACGACGTGTCGATGAAGGGTGCCCGCGGCGTCCTCATCAACATCACCGGCGGCTACGACATGACCCTGTTCGAGGTCGACGAGGCAGCCAACCGCGTCCGTGACGAGGTCGATCCCGACGCCAACATCATCTTCGGCTCGACCTTCGACAGCTCGCTGGACGGCGTGATGCGCGTGTCCGTCGTCGCCACCGGCATCGACGCCGCGGCGATGAGCAACCCGCGCACCCTGCACCCGGTCAACCTGTCGCTGGTCCCCGGCGACCGCGCCAAGAAGCCGGCCGCTCCCGGCAACCTGACCGGCGCGCCGGCCCCGGCCGCCGCCCAGGCCTCGGCGATCCCCAGCGCCGCCGCCGGCCTGCGCACGCCGCAGCCGGTCACCGCCGGTGCCGCCGCCATCCAGCACGACCCGGCCCAGCAGCAGCCCCACCCGCAGGCCCAGCAGCATGCGGAGGCGCCGAAGCCGTCGGCCGGTCCGCTGCATGGCGAGAACCAGGGCGGCCACTTCTTCGCGCCGAAGCCGGCCGATGCCCCGCGCCAGCCGGTGACCGTCGGCGCCGCGCCGCTGTCTGCCCCGCAGCAGCAGCCGGCTCCCCAGCAGCACGCCCCCCAGGCGCCGCAGATGCAGGGTCACCAGCCGCCGCAGCATCAGCCGCAGCAGCCTGCGATGGCCGCGCCGCAGCACCACCATGCCGCGCCGCAGGGTCATCAGCAGCACCCCGGCGGCCTGTCGGTCGGTCCGGCCCCGGCCCCTGCGCCGGAACCGGCGCCGGCCCGCAAGGGCAACTTCCTGTTCGGTCTGGTGACCGGCCTCGGCCGCAAGTCCGAGCCGGCGCACCCGCCCGCGCCCCAGCCCGTGCATCAGCCGGCCCCGCAGGCGTACCAGCCGCAGCAGGCTCCGCAGGCCTATCAGCCCGCACCCCAGAGCTATCCGCAGCAGCAGCCGACCTATCCGCAGCAGCCGCAGGCTCCGCACCAGGGCTACCCGGCGGGCCAGTATCCCGCGGCCCCGCAGCAGCAGCCGACCTACCCGCCGCAGCAGAGCGCTCCGCAGCAGGCTCCGGGCTATCCGGCCGCTCCGCAGCCGCAGGCTCCGGCCCCGCGGGTGGATGCCAAGCCGGGCGAGCAGGAGGAGCTGGACATTCCGGCCTTCCTGCGCCGTCAGGCCAACTGAGCGGACGGCCCTGCCCGGACGTGAACAGACCTTGGCCGCCGGATCCTTTCCGGCGGCCGGCCGATCCCGGCGAAAGCCGGAGATAACCGCCGTCGCCGCAGCCTCCTAATCGCGGCGCCGGCGGCTCCACAACCTGACCGAACCTTTCGGACCCCGGCGGCGCTCTCGTGCGTCTCCGGGGATTTTTTGTTGCCTCTTTCTTGCTGGGCCAAGCTGATTGCTTGTATTGCGCACCACTATTGCCCTGCAACAAACGGTAACAATGAGTGATTTGCCGATTTCCAACCTCGAGTGTTACCTATCAGCATGGTCGAAAGCGAACGCTGCCGACGTGATGATCTTCCAAGATCTTGCGGCGCGGCATTGCTGGGAACCTCTCCTTCACGACCAAGATGGAAAAGACATCGTGGCCAACAATCGCAGCAACGCGGACGGAATGTTCCAGCAGACCCTGAAGAAGGCGGTGACCATCGCCGGCGTCGGGCTGCATTCGGGCGTCATCGTCACGCTGACGATTTCGCCGGCCGATGCGAATTCCGGGATCACCTTTCTGCGCACCGACCTTCGTGGTGCCGCCGCCGTCATTCCGGCGCGCTGGGACACGGTGGTCGATACCCGCCTGTGCACGGTGATCGGCAACGACCACGGCACCACCGTCGGCACGATCGAGCATCTGATGTCCGCGCTGGCCGGCTGCGGCATCGACAACGCCATCGTGTCGCTGGACGGCATCGAGGTGCCGATCATGGACGGCAGCGCCGCCCCCTTCGTTGCCGCCATCGAGCAGGCCGGCATCGCCGTGCAGAAGTCGCCCCGCCGCATCATCCGCATCCTGAAGCCGGTCGTCATCGGCGACGGCGTCAAGAGCGCCTCCTTCACGCCGGACGACGCCACCAGCTACAGCTTCGAGATCGACTTCGACAGCGCCGCCATCTCCCGTCAGGCCCGCGCGCTGGAGATCGACCCGGACAGCTTCAAGGACGAGATCAGCCGCGCCCGCACCTTCGGTTTCCTGCACGAGGTCGAGGGCCTGCGCAAGATGGGCCTCGCCCGCGGCGGCTCGCTCGACAACGCGGTGGTCATCTCCGGCGACACGGTGATGAACGCCGAGGGCCTGCGCTTCAAGGACGAGTTCGTCCGGCACAAGATCCTGGACGCCGTCGGCGACCTGTATCTGGCCGGCGCGCCGATCGTCGGCCATTTCCACGGTGTGCGCTCCGGCCACGCGCTGAACAACCAGTTGCTGCGTGCGCTGTTCGCCGACCGCAGCGCCTGGCGCTACGAGACGGCGGTGTCGCTGCCGGTCGCGCGCCGTGGCCTGGAGCAGCTGGCGGTCGCCTGATCGCCACTGGGTTTCGATCGGGCTTGTTTTCGATTGGGTTTGCCCCTGCCCTCCCCTACCGGGGAGGGCTTTTTCTTTGTGCGCACTCCCCTCCCCCGCCGTCGCGATGGATCACGCAAAAGAAAAGCGCCCTCCCCTCTCGGGGCGGGCGCTGAGCGCAATTCGGGGCAGTCTACCGTTTTCTCAGTTATTTCAGTATTTTAGACAATTTTCTTTACATTGCGTTTCAAGGGATAAGCGGGGGGGGGCTCCACTCTCCCCTACTCCGCCACCGCGAGTTCCGCGCCGTTACCGGCATATTCGCCGAAGCGGGTGTCCTCCTTCAGGATGTGCTTGCCCAGCCAGTCGGAGCAGAACAGGAACACCTCCTCGCCGCTGATCCGGCCGCCGTTGGCGCGGAAATCGTCGCGGTAGCTTTCGACTTGCCGGGTCAGCCGGTCGTGCAGGGCCTTGTGTGCGGCGAAGGTCGGATAGTTCAGCCGCTCCATCTGCGCCTCCTCCTCCGCGAAATGATGGCGCGTGTAGGCGATCAGTTCGTTGAGGATGGCTTCGATGAGGGCGGGGTCCTGACGGTTGGCCTCGTCATACAGCTTGTTGACGATGCCGATCAGGACGCGGTGATCCTCGTCCAACGCATCGTTGCCCACGCTCATCCAGCGCGACCACTGAATTGGCTCCATGGCGTTTCCTTCGTCCCCCGACTGATTGGCGCCGGGCAGGCGGGTGCGGGCGTTGACCGCCCGTCGGTGCCGTCCTCCGCTGGAGGGTCGGACCGCCTGTCCGGCTTGGTTTCGCTTTTCCTATAAGCGTTGTCTGATTTCACTCCCACCGCCCCCGTCCGTCAATCCGACCGAACGGAGATGCGACATTTTGACGAATGCGGGCGCCGTTACCGGTCAGCCGCCGATCCTGGCCAGCCATTCGTCCTCGGTCAGGATTTCGACACCCAGCTCCTTGGCCTTGGCCGCCTTGCTGCCGGCGTCGGCCCCGGCGACCAGATAGTCGGTCTTGCCGGAGACGGAGCCCGCCACCTTGGCACCCAGCGACTCGGCACGCGCCTTCGCCTCCGACCGGGTCATCCGCTCCAGCGTCCCTGTGAAGACCACGGTCTTTCCGGCGATGGGGGAGTTGCTGGCCTTCGGCACCTCGGCCTCCAGCACGTTCAACCGCTCCATAAGGCCGTGGACGATGACGAGGTTGCGCTCCTCCGCGAAGAATCCGGCCAGCTCCTCCGCCGCGACCTCGCCGACATCGGGGGTGGCAACCAGATCGAGCCAGGGCTGACCCGGCGCCTGACCGGCCGCGCGCTCCATCACCGCCCGCCACTCGGCCAACGTACCGTAGCGATCGGCCAGCGCCTGAGCCGCCGGCTTCTTGACCCCCTTGATCCCCAGCGAGGCGATGATGGTTTCCAGCCGCAGCGCGTCGTTGCCGGCCCCGTCTTTGCCGGCATAGAAGTCCAGCTTCGCCCCGCACTCCGGATCGGCGAACCAGCCGACAATGGCGTCGGCGGTGGCGCGGCCGACGCCCTTCAACTCGTGCAGGTCGCGCCAGTCCTGGCCGGGCATCGCCCGTTCCGCCGCCTGCATGCCCTCGACCCAGCCCTGCATGGTCTTGTACTGGCGGGCCAGCGACTTGGCCGTCACCTCGCCGACATGGCGGATGCCGAGCGCGTAGATCACCCGGTGCAGGTCGATGCCGTCGCGGCGCTGCTGGATGGCCTTGAACAGGTTCTGGACCGACTTCTCCTTCCAGCCCGGCCGGCCGATCAGTTCGACACGGCCCTCAAGGGTAAAGATGTCGACCGGCGACTTGATGAAGCCCTCGTCCCAGAACTCCTCGATGATCTTCTCGCCCAGCCCTTCGATGTCGAAGGCGTCGCGCGAGACGAAATGACGGAGGCGTTCCTTCGCCTGGGCGGCACAGATCAGGCCGCCGGTGCAGCGGCGCACCACCTCCCCGGCCTCGCGGATGGCAAGGCTGCCGCAGACCGGACAGGTCTCCGGCGCGACATAGGGGACGGAGTCGGCGGGGCGCTGCGACAGCACCACCTCCACCACCTGCGGGATGACGTCGCCGGCGCGCTGGACCACCACGAGGTCGCCGACGCGGATGTCCTTGCGGGCGATCTCGTCCTCATTGTGCAGGGTGGCGCGGCTGACCACGACGCCGCCGACGGTGATGTCCTCCAGTTCGGCGACGGGGGTCAGGGCGCCGGTGCGGCCGACCTGGATGGTGATGGCCTTCAACCGGGTCTGCGCCTGTTCGGCCGGGAACTTGTGCGCGATTGCCCAGCGCGGCGCCCGGCTGACGAAGCCGAGCCGCTGCTGAAGCTCCAGGCTGTCGACCTTGTAGACGACGCCGTCGATGTCGAAGGGAAGGCCGGCACGCCGCCGGCCGATCCCCTCGTAATAGGCCAGCAGCTTCTCCTTGCCGTCGCACAGCTCCGCCGGGCGGTTCAGTTGGAAGCCCCAGCCCTTCAGCCGCTCGCGGATGCCCCATTGGGTCTCGGCAATCGGCTCGGACACCTCGCCCAGCGCATATCCGAAGAAGCAGAGCGGCCGGGACGCGGTGATGGAGGGATCGAGCTGGCGCAGGCTGCCGGCCGCCGCGTTGCGGGGGTTGGCGAACAGTTGATCGCCCTTCTCCGCGCGGGCGGCGTTCATCGCCAGGAAGTCGTCGCGGCTCATATAGACCTCGCCGCGGACCTCCAGCACCTCGGGGAAGGGCGTCGGCAGGCGGTGCGGCACATCGCGGATGGTGCGGACATTGGCGGTGACGTTCTCGCCCTCCGCCCCATCACCGCGGGTGGCGGCCAGCACCAGCTCGCCCTTCTCGTAGCGGAGCGAGCAGGACAGGCCGTCGATCTTCGGTTCCGCCACGAAGGTCAGCGGCGCATCGTCAGTCAGGCCGAGGAAGCGGCGGACACGGGCGTCGAACTCCGCCACGTCCTCGGGCGCGAAGGCGTTGCCCAGCGACAGCATCGGGATGGCGTGACGAACCTTGCCGAAGCCGGCGGCCGGTGCGGCGCCGACGCGCAGGCTGGGCGAATCGGCACGGCGCAGGTCGGGGAAGCGCGCCTCGATGGCAAGGTTGCGGCGGACCAGCGCGTCATAGTCGGCGTCGGAGATCTCCGGCTGGTCCTGCTGGTGATAGAGCCGGTCATGGTGGGCGATCTCGGCAGCCAGCGCCGCCAGATCCGCCGCAGCCTGTTCCGGCGTCAGGGCATCGACGGCGATGCTGCGGGGATCGGGCGGCGTGTCGAACAGGTCCTGCATGGTGCGTCTCGTGCCGAATCGGGGGCTTCCGGAGAAGGGCCGCGCAGGATAGCGCCTGAGAACCGGTTTCGGGAGTCTGTCGGGGGCGGGCGGCCGCATCTCGGCGACGACCGGGCCAAGTCCCTATATACTGACGGGCACACCCTTCGGAGTCCGCTGGCCTGATGAGCAAAGCCTATCTACCGGACCTGCGCATCGACGACCGCATGATCGTCGCTGCCGCGCTGGACCGCATCCTCTACGACGATCCCGACCATTTCGCGGCCGAGGACGCGCGCACCGTGCGCCGGCTGATCCCGCACAGCCGCTCCGCATGGCTGCGGCTGGGCTTCCGCGCCGAGCGGCAGGGACCGTCGATGAAGGGCGAGGCCGCCGGGATCGGCGACGTGCGGATGGAGGGCGACAAGAAGGTGGTGGAGGGCAGCGTCGGCGAATCGGCGACCTGGCGCTGCGGCCAGTACAAGATCACCAACCACGGCAGCGACCTGGAAATCTGGCAGGTGATGAGCGACGAATACGCGCCCGAGCCAAAAGGCGCCCGGCTGGAGTTCGACGAGAAGGGCGAGCCGGAACGGCTGACCTTCTTCCAGCCGCGGGACATCGAATTGCGGATTCCCTTCACCAGCCTCGCCGTCGGCGTGCGGCTGGGCGGCTGGCAGCCCTGGAAGCTGGTGGCGGAGGGGAGTGTCGTCGCCGGGTGATTTCCGGCGACGACATTCTCAGAAAAGCACCATTACCCCTGCCGGTAGTTCGGCGACTCGTTGGTGATGGTGATGTCGTGGACATGGCTCTCGCGCAGGCCCGCGTTGGTGATGCGGACGAACTGGCACTTCTCGCGCATCTCGGCGATGGAGGCGCTGCCGGTGTAGCCCATGGCCGCGCGCAGGCCGCCGACCAGCTGGTGGATGACCGCCGACACTGGGCCCTTGTAGGGAACGCGGCCTTCGACGCCTTCCGGCACCAGCTTCATGGTCGAAACCTCCTGCTGGAAGTAACGATCCGCCGAACCGCGCGCCATGGCGCCGACCGAGCCCATGCCGCGATAGCTCTTGTAGGAGCGGCCCTGGAACAGGATGACCTCGCCCGGGCTCTCGTCGGTGCCGGCGAACAGGCTGCCCAGCATGGCGACGCTGGCGCCGCCGGCGATGGCCTTGGCCAGATCGCCCGAATACTTGATGCCGCCGTCAGCGATCACCGGGATGCCGTGCTTCTCGCACTCCTCCACCACATCCATCACCGCGGTCAGCTGCGGCACGCCGACACCGGCGATGATGCGGGTGGTGCAGATGGAGCCCGGACCGATGCCGACCTTGACGGCGTCCGCACCGGCGTCGATCAGCGCCCTGGCCGCTTCGGCGGTGGCGACGTTGCCGGCGATAACCTGGGTATAGCCGGACATGGCACGGGCGGCGCGGACCTGCTCCAGCACCTTGGCGGAGTGGCCGTGCGCGGTGTCGACCACCAGCACGTCGACGCCGGCGTCGAACAGAGCCTCCGCACGGGCCAGACCGTCATTGCCGGTGCCGGTGGCGGCGGCGACGCGCAGGCGGCCCTTGCCGTCCTTGCAGGCGTTCGGATAGGCCTGCGCCTTCTCGATGTCCTTGACGGTGACGAGGCCGATGCAGCGGTAATCCTCGTCGACGACCAGCAGCTTTTCGATGCGGTGCTGGTGGAGCAGGCGCTTGCCTTCCTCCTGGCTGACGCCCTCGCGGACGGTCACCAGCTCCTTGGTCATCAGTTCGCTGACCGGCTGCTTGGGATCGGTGGCGAAGCGGACGTCGCGGTTGGTCAGCATGCCGACCAGCTTGCCGCTGCCGAGCTGATCGCGGCTCTCCACCACCGGGATGCCGGAGATGCGGTAGTCGGCCATCAGCTGCAGCGCGTCGGCCAGCGTGGCGTTCGGCGTGATGGTGATCGGGTTGACGACCATGCCCGACTCGAACCGCTTGACCTTGCGGACCTCTTCGGCCTGCTGCTCGATGGTCAGGTTGCGGTGGACGACGCCGATGCCGCCGGCCTGAGCCATGGCGATGGCGAGACGGCTCTCGGTCACCGTGTCCATCGCCGAGGACATCAGCGGGATGCCCAGCTCGATGGTCTTCGTCAATCTTGTCCGGGTGTCCACGTCGTTCGGCAGGACCGAGCTTTCGGCCGGAACCAGCAGCACGTCGTCGAAGGTCAGGGCTTCGCGGATTTTGGTGTCGCGCGCCATGTGTGAATCTCCCGGAAGATAAACGTGGCGCACTTATACACAAGACCATGGGCTTGTGAACCCGTGCGCACACAGCATCTGTTATGCAAGTGCGAAAAACGGCGTACTTAGTCGTTGGCGTTGCCGCCGCGGAACCCGGTGGCGACGACGTAGGTCTCCGAAGATTCGGCGCGGCTGGCCGGCGGCTTGGCGTGCTTGACCACGGCGAAGTCGCGCCGCAGCCGGTCGAGCAGCGAGCGCTCCGCCCCGCCCTGGAACAGCTTGGCGACGAAGGCGCCGCCGGGGGCCAGCACCTCCTCCGCGAAATCGTAAGCCGCCTCGGCCAGCCCCATGATGCGCAGGTGGTCAGTCTGCTGGTGGCCGGTGGTGGGGGCGGCCATGTCGCTCAGCACCAGATCGGCCGGGCCGCCCAGTGCTTCCTTCAGCGCCTCGGCGGCGCCTTCCTCCAGGAAGTCGGCCTGCATGGTGGTGGCGCCGGGGACCGGGTCCATCGGCAGGATGTCCAGCCCGACCACCTTCCAGCCGTCCTTGGCGGTCTGCACCCTCTCCACCGCGATCTGCGTCCAGCCGCCGGGGGCGGCGCCCAGATCGACCACGCGCTTGCCGGGGCCGAGCAGACGGAACTTCTCGTCCAGTTGCAGCAGCTTGAAGGCTGCGCGCGAACGATAGCCGCGCTTGGTCGCCTCGGCCACATAGGGATCGTTCAGGTGGCGCTCCAGCCAGCGCTTGGAGGATTCCGTGCGCTTGCCGGCGGTCTTCACACGGACCGTGGCACGGCGCCCGCCCGGGCGCGTCGACGGAGTCTTTTCGGTCATGATCGCTGCAGTTCCTCGGTCATCCGGCGCAGGCGGGGAGCCTTTCCCCTCCTGTCCGATCATACATCCGGTATCGTTACCGGTTCATTCGCCGGCGGCACCGATCAGGTCCACCAGAATCCCTTCACGCAGGCCGCGGTCGGCGATCCGCAGCCGTTCCACCGGCCAGACGTCGCACAGCGCATCCAGGACGGCGCAGCCGGCGACCACCAGATCGGCGCGGTCCTGGCCGATGCAGGGATGGCGGGCGCGGCCGTCGAAATCCTGGGCGACCAGATGGTCGATCACCGCGCGGGCATGGTCCACCCGCAGATAGCTGCCGTCCACCGCCCGCCGGTCATAGCGGCACAGCCCCAGATGAACACCGGCCAGCGTCGTCACCGTGCCGGAGGTGCCCAGCATCTGCACCTTGCCGGCGGCGACGCGGCTCTGGATGCGGTTGCGCGCCTCGAAGGGCGCAATGGCGTCGGCCACCGCCTCCACCATCTGGGTGTAGTTGGCACGGGTGACGTTGGGGCCGCCATATTCCTCGGTCAGGCCGATGACGCCGCAGCGGATGGAGGTCTGGTCGAGCAGGCGCGGCGCCCTGCCCTTCTCCACCTGCAGCCACATCAGCTCGGTGGAGCCGCCGCCGATGTCGAAGACGATGGCATAGGGATGGGTCGGCTCCAGCAGCGCGGCACAGCCGGCCAGCGCCAGACGCCCTTCCTCCTGGCTGGAGATGATCTCGAGCGGGATGCCGGTCTCGCGCTCCACCGCCTCGACGAAGGCCGCGCCGTTGGCGGCGCGGCGGCAGGCCTCGGTCCCGACGGCGCGCACGGCGGTGCAGCCGCGACGCTCGATCTTGGAGCCGCAGACGCGAAGCGCCGCGATGGTTCGCTCCATCGCGGGTTCCGACAGATGGTCGTTGCGGCTCAGCCCCTCGCCCAGGCGGACGATGCGGGAAAAGGCGTCGATGACGCGGAAGCCGCCCGGCGCCGATTTGGCGATCAGCAGGCGGCAATTGTTGGTGCCAAGGTCCAGCGCGGCGAAGACCGGGCGCACCAGCGCCGACGAACGCAACCGTCCGGTGTCGTTCTGCCGCTCGCTTTGCACCTGTAGATCCACGTACTGTCCCCGCCGTGACTAAAGAGCGGAGTGTAACCCGGATCGCAGTCCGGCGGGAACCCTTCTCGACTCGGATTCCGCCGGCGGCGACCCGCAGGTCACATCTGCGCCAATCACTTGGCTTTCACAAACCTCACTTGGCCTTCACGAAGGGACAGGCGCTGGACTCAATCGGCAGGAAGGCTTCTGATGCCGGGATGCTACGGACTTGGCGGTAATAGTCCCACGGCGCCTTGCTCTCCGCCGGGGCCTTCACCTGGTACAGCTCGAGGTCGTACAGCACGCGGCCGTCTTTGCGGATGCTGCCAGGGGTGCCGAAATAGTCGGTCGGCATCGCCTTCATCGCGGCGGTGACCGCCTCGGCATCTGTCGTGCCCGCCGCCTTGACGCCCTTCAGCCAATGCAGGGTGGCGAGGTAGGTGTTGGCCTGCTCCTTGGTCGGCATCTTGCCGTGCCGGTCGAAGAAGCGCTTCGCCCAGGCCCGGGTCTGGTCGTTCTTGTCCCAATAGAAGCCGCTGGTGACATACAGCCCCTTTGCGAGGTCGAGACCCAGCGAGTGGATGTCGGTGATGAAGACGATGTAGCCGACCAGCCGCTGCCCCGATTCGGTCAGGCCGAACTCGCCCGCCTGCTTGATCGTGCCGATGGTCTCCGCGCCAACGTTGGCGAGCGCCACCACCTTGGCGCCGCTGCCCTGGGCGCTGAGCAGGTAGGACCCGAAATCGCTGGTGCCCATCGGGTGGCGCACGCCGCCGACCACGGTGCCGCCGGCCTGTTTGATCGCCTCGGTCGCCGCCTTCTCCATCGCCGAGCCGAAGGCGAAGTCGGCGGTGATGAAGTACCAGCTGGTGCCGCCCGACTGCACCACCGCCTTGGTCGTGCCGACCGCCAGCGACGCGGTGTCGTCGGCCCAATGGATGCTGTAGGGCGAACATTGGGCGTTGGTCAGCTCGGTGGTCGTCGCGGCGCTGATCATCAGCACCTTCTTCTTCTCGCGCGCGACCGCCTGCACCGCCAGCGCGACGGAGGAGACCGGGATGTCGGTCACCATGTCGACGCCTTCGCGGTCGAACCAGCTGCGCACGATGTTGGACGCCACGTCCGGCTTGTTTTGCATGTCGGCGGACAGCACCTCCACCGGCCGGCCGAGCACGCTGCCGCCGAAATCCTCCACCGCCATTCGGGTGGCGAGCACGGCGCCCTTGCCGCCGATGTCCGATGCGAAGCCCGCCTCATCCGCCAGCACGCCGATGCGCACCGGTTGGGCGGTCTGGGCATTTGCGGAAAGCGCCACAGCCGACAACGCGGTCGTGGCGAGCAGCGTCGCCAATGCAAAGGGCTTCAGCAACCGACCCATGCAATCCTCCCCATCCTTGGTCTCGTGTGGCGGGTGCGCGTCAGCCTGCGACGCCCTGCCGCACCATTCATCCCCGTGGATAGCGGGATTTAATTTCATACGCAAACAGTATCGTCTGAAACCTATTCATCTGAAGATTTCGCGCAAAACAAAAGCCCTCGCTCCGAGGTCGGGCGAGGGCTTTCGCATCGGGCATCAACGGCCCAAATGGTGTCGCCAATCAGGCGAAATAAAACTGAGCGATTTCGGCCGAATGGTTCGGCAATATCACGTAAGCGCCGGTGGAGTCATGATCTTACTCACCCTCCCTGGTATCGGTCTCTACTGTTCCGCCCAAGCCATCTGCTTGAACGGTAAGGCGTTTCCGATGCTCGCTCACTTCACCTCGATGTCGATTACTGTAAGACAGAGCCTGCTCCCCTTTCACAGAGCTGTCAAGAAAATCGCATGCTGCGTCGCAGCGTTGTTTCGAGGCGCCGATCGCCTGTCCAATCGGGGGAGGGCTGGCCTTTTCACGGCACCGAACCCACCTTGTGGGGCATGCCGGAACACGATGAGAACACATGGGGCGGACGGGTCGCGCGGTACGCGCGGGTCGGCACCGCCGTTGGCGGGCTGGCAGCGCGGCTGGCGGGCGAGCGCGTGCTGGGGATCCGCGTGGAGCGGGAACGCCACGCGGCCGAACTGCGGGCGGCGCTCGGCGGGCTGAAAGGGCCGTTGATGAAGGTGGCGCAGATCCTGTCCACCATCCCCGATGCCCTGCCGAAGGAATACACCCAGGAACTGGCGCAGCTGCAGGCCGACGCGCCGTCGATGGGCTGGCCCTTCGTCAAGCGGCGGATGGCGACCGAGCTTGGTCCAAATTGGCAGTCGCGCTTCCGCAGCTTCGAACACACCGCCGCCGCCGCCGCGTCGCTGGGACAGGTCCATAAGGCCATCGGCCTGGATGGGCGGGAGCTTGCCTGCAAGCTGCAATATCCCGACATGGCCTCGGCGGTGGAGGCCGACCTGCGGCAGCTGGGGTTGATCTTCGCGATCTTCGAGCGCACCGACAGCGCCATCTCCACCCGCCAGATCCAGAAGGAGATCGGCGCCCGCCTGCGTGAGGAGCTGGATTACGAACGCGAGGCCAGGCACACCCGCCTGTATCAATCCATGTTGGCCGGCACGCCCGGCGTCCATGTGCCGGACGTGGTGCCGGAGCTGTCGAGCAAGCGGCTGCTGACCATGGGCTGGGTGCATGGCCGCAAGATCCTGGAGTTCGTCGCCGAGCATCCGGAGGCGCGCGACGAATTGGCGATGAACATGTTCCGGGCGTGGTACGTGCCCTTCTACAATTACGGGGTCATCCACGGCGACCCGCATCTGGGCAACTACACGGTTCGGCCCGACCGCGCGATCAACCTGCTGGATTTCGGCTGCATCCGCGTCTTCAAGCCCAGCTTCGTCAAGGGCGTGATCGACCTCTACAACGCGCTGCGCACCGAGAACCGCGAGCAGGCGGTGGAGGCCTACCGCACCTGGGGCTTCGTCAACCCGTCGAACGAACTGGTCGACGTGCTGAACATCTGGGCGCGCTTCGTCTATGCCCCGATCATGGAGGACCGCCAGCGCAAAATCGAGGAGACCAACGGCGGCCATTACGGCCGCGAGACGGCCGGCAAGGTCCACGCCGAGCTGCGCCGGGTCGGCGGCGTCGAGATCCCGCGCGAGTTCGTCTTCATGGACCGCGCCGCGGTGGGGCTGGGCTCGGTCTTCCTGCATCTGAAGGCGGAGTTGAACTGGTACCAGATGTTCCAGGGGCTGATCCGCGACTTCGACGTGGATGCGCTGGCGGCGCGGCAGGCGGACGCTCTCGCCGCACAAGGATTGCCTCCCCCCGACTAAGGGACACTCCTGATATGGCCCCTTGTATCGCTCCCCCTTTGAATGCTCGGTCAATATAAAAGCCAACCGTCCACGAAATCTTCCAACGGACCCTCAGGATCTTTGTGGCTTTTTGTTTGAATGCGAACGCAATTGCTCGACAGTGCGGTCATTGGTCGCATATTCAAAATCCAGGTGCCTGACAGCGGGTCGATCGAATTTCCGCACTGTCCGGCCTGATCCAAAGCAGGGGATATGTCCGGATGTCGATCAGGCGCAAACTGTCGATGGCAATGGCGTTGATCGCGGCCATTCTGGTGTTCTCGATGGCGGCAACCTGGATGACGGTGAGCGAGGAGCGCGGCGCGCTGGAGACCGTCGAAGCCGCATCGGCCCGCGTGACGGAAAAGAGCCTGGAACTGGTCAAATCGATCAAGGAGATCCAGATCCATGTCATCCAGGTGCAACAATGGCTGACCGACATATCGGCAACCCGTGGTCAGGACGGCCTGGATGACGGCCCCGCCAAGGCGGCGGAACATGCTGAGGGCTTCAAGGCGGAAATCGCACGCGCCGCCGCGCTCGCCTCTGCCTTGGGACTGTCCGATGTGCAGGAGGCGTTGCGCGAGACATCAGGGGCGTTCGCTCCTTACTACGACACCGGCAAACGGATGGCCGATGCATTCATCGCCGAGGGTCCGTCTGGCGGCAATCGCCTGATGGGCGACTTCGACAAGACGGCAGAGGCCATAACCGAACGCCTGGACGCCCTGGTCGACAAAACCGATGCGGCGACGGTCGAGGAGATCGCCAAGCTGAACCGGTCGATCGACCATGTGCGGGCGGATGCCGACACGCTTATCACGATCGTGATTGCCGGCAGCATGATCGGGCTGATCGCCTGTCTGGGCACGGCCATCATGATCGCGCGCGGCGTCACCCGCCCGCTGTCGGCCATGACCGAAGCGATGCACCGGCTGGCCGACGGCGACACCGCCGTGAACGTGCCCGCCGAAGGCCGCCCGGACGAGATCGGAGCCATGGCATCGGCCCTGGTCGTGTTCAAAGGCAATGCCATTGAAAAGCGCCGGCTGGAGGAGGAACAGCGCCACGCCGACATTCGGGCGGAGGAGGAGCGTGTGCGCACCATGCGGCAACTCGCCGACCGGCTGGAACAGGGCATTGGCGGCGTCCTGCGCACCGTGACCGGAGAGGCGCGGGTCCTGCTGCAGGCGGCGAAGACGATGACCGACACCGCCGACCAGACCAACATCCGCTCCGAAGCGGTCGCCGCCGCGACCGAGCAGACCTCCGCCAGCGTCGAGACGGTGGCCGCGGCGGCGGAGGAACTGTCCGCCTCGGTCGGGGAGATCGGCCGGCAGGTATCCCAGTCGACCGGCATCGCCGAAGAGGCGGTGGAGCGCGCGCGTCACGCCAATGCCAAGGTGGATGGGCTGGCCGCCGCGGCCCGTCAGGTCGGCGACGTGGTCCAGCTCATCAACTCCATCGCCTCGCAGACCAATCTTCTGGCGCTGAACGCCACCATCGAGGCCGCGCGGGCCGGAGAGGCCGGCAAGGGATTTGCCGTGGTGGCCAGCGAGGTGAAGAATCTCGCCAACCAGACGGCCAAGGCAACGGAGGAGATCTCCGCCCAGATCGCCGCGATCCAGGCCGCGACAGGCGAAGCGGTGTCCGACATCCAGGGCATCACGCGCGTCATCGAATCGATGAACGAGATCGCAACCGGCATCGCCGGGGCGGTTTCGCAGCAGGCCTCCGCAACCGGGGAAATCGCCCGCAACGCACAGCAGGCGTCCACCGGCACCCGCGACGTGAACCACAACATCACCGGCGTGTCGGCCGCCGCGGTGGAAACCGGCACCGCCGCCAAGAATGTGCTGAACGCCTCCACCATCCTGTCGGAGGAAGCGGTGGCGCTGGAACGCCAGCTCGCCGATTTCCTGACCCAGCTGCGTGCCGCCTGAGGCCTCCGGATCGGGATGGGGGAAACGGGAAGGGATCCCGGCAAGCCTGCGTCCCGTTCCTGTCCCTTCCCAATAAAACCGGTTCAGTCTATAGCTTGCCCCTCCCATGAAGACCGCCGATTTCGACTTCGACCTGCCGCCCGACCGGATCGCCGAGCATCCCGTCCGGCCGCGTGACGCCGCCCGCCTGCTGGAGGTTGGCCCGACCTTGCGCGACTTCATCGTGCGGGACCTGCCGACGCTGCTGCAGCCGGGCGACCTGATGGTCGTCAACGACACCCGCGTCATCCCCGCCCGGCTCGACGGCCGGCGCGGCGAGGTGGCGGTGGAGATCACGCTGCACAAGCGGCTGGGCGAGCGGGAATGGGCGACCTTCTCCAAGCCCGGCAAGCGGCTGAAGCCCGGCGACACCATCGTCATAGCGGATGACTTCAGCGCCGAGGTGATCGCCAAGGACGGGATGGAGGTGCGGCTGCGCTTCTCCGCCGGCGGGGCGGAGCTGATGGAGGCGCTGCACCGCCATGGCCGGATGCCGCTGCCGCCCTATATCCGCCGCAAGTCCGACGAGGGCGACAACGCCGATTACCAGACCGTCTTCGCCGCCCGCGAGGGCGCCGTCGCCGCCCCCACCGCCGGCCTGCACTTCACGCCCGAACTTCTGGCCGCGCTGGACGAACGCGGGGTGCGACGGGTGCCGGTGACGCTGCATGTCGGCGCCGGCACCTTCCTGCCGGTGAAGGTCGACGACATCGCCGACCACAAGATGCACAGCGAGTGGGGCGAGATCTCAGCCGAGACCGCCGCTGCGGTGAACGAGACGCGCAAGGCCGGCGGCCGGATCGTCTCGGTCGGCACCACGGCGCTGCGCATCCTGGAGACGGCAGGGCGCGAGGACGGGACGCTGGTCCCCTTCAGCGGCGACACCGACATCTTCATCACCCCCGGCTACCGTTTCCGCATCGTCGATCTGCTGTGGACCAACTTCCACCTGCCGAAATCGACCCTGTTCATGCTGGTCTGCGCCTTCGCCGGCTATGACCGCATGCGGGCGGCCTATGGGCACGCCATCGACACCAACTATCGCTTCTTCAGCTACGGCGACGCCTCGCTGCTGCACAGGACGGACCCATCATGACCGGCATCGGCTTTGACCTTCTGGCGACCGACGGGCGGGCGCGGCGCGGCCGCGTCACCACCGCCCACGGCACCATCGAGACGCCGGCCTTCATGCCGGTCGGAACCGCGGCGACGGTGAAGGCGATGACCACCGACGCGGTCGCCTCGACCGGGGCGGAGATCCTGCTCGGCAACACCTATCACCTGATGCTGCGCCCGACGGCGGAGCGGGTGGCGCAGCTGGGCGGCCTGCACCGCTTCATGAACTGGGACAAGCCGATCCTGACCGACAGCGGCGGCTTCCAGGTGATGAGCCTGTCCGACCTGCGCACCATGTCGGAGGAGGGCGTCACCTTCAAATCCCATCTGGACGGCAGCCGCCATCACCTGACGCCGGAACGCTCCATCCAGATCCAGCACATGCTGGACAGCAACATCACCATGTGCCTGGACGAGTGCACGCCATTCCCGGCGACCGAGGCGCAGGCGGAATCCTCCATGCGCCTGTCGATGCGCTGGGCGCGTCGCAGCAAGGACGCATTCGTCGAGCGGCCGGGCTACGGCCTGTTCGGCATCGTCCAGGGCAGCGTCTATCCCGAATTGCGGGCCGAGAGCGTCGCCGCCCTGAGCGACATCGGCTTCGACGGCTACGCCATCGGCGGGCTGGCGGTCGGCGAGGGCCAGGAGACGATGTTCCGGGTGCTCGACTTCACCGAACCGCTGATGGTCAAGGACCGCCCGCGCTACCTGATGGGCGTCGGCCGGCCGAGCGATCTGATCGGCGCGGTGCGGCGCGGCGTCGACATGTTCGACTGCGTGATGCCGACCCGCTCGGGCCGCACCGGCCAAGCCTTCGTCCGCCGCGGCACCATCAACATCCGCAACGCCCGCCATGCCCACGACGAGCGTCCGCTCGACGCCGAGTGCACCTGCCCCGCTTGCCGCAGCTACAGCCGGGGCTATCTGCATCATCTGTTCAAGGCGGACGAGATGCTGGGTCCGATGCTGCTGACCTGGCACAACCTGCATTACTACCAGGACGTGATGCGGACGATGCGGCAGGCCATCGAGGCCGGCAATTTCGAGGAGGTCGCAAGTGCGATGGAAGCCCGCATGAACGAAGGCGACATCGAAGCGACCGTGGACCCCATCGCCAAGCCCGGCAAGCCGCCGAAGCAAGGCCGCCCGCCCAAAGCCGAGCGGGTGGCGGAGGAAAAGACCGATGAGTGAGAACATCTATGCCGGCCTGACCCAGCTCGGCGGCTCCACCGTCCAACCGAAGACGCCGGAAGAGGCGGTGCTGGAGCGGGTGCCGAATCCGAACCCCGGCGATCTCTACTGCGTGCGCTTCACCGCGCCGGAGTTCACCTCGCTCTGCCCGATCACAGGCCAGCCGGACTTCGCCCATCTGATGATCGATTACGTGCCGGGCGACTGGCTGGTCGAATCCAAGTCGCTCAAGCTGTTCCTGACCAGTTTCCGCAACCACGGCGCCTTCCACGAGGCCTGCACGGTCGGCATCGGCAAGCGGCTGGTGGACGAGCTGTCGCCGGTGTGGCTGCGCATCGGCGGCTACTGGTATCCCCGCGGCGGCATTCCCATCGACGTGTTCTTCCAGACCGGAGAGCCGCCGAAGGGCGTCTGGATCCCGTCGCAGGACGTTCCGACCTACCGTGGCCGCGGCTAAGACCGGCACCTTGCCCTCCGACCCGGCGCGGCTGCGGGAGTCCATCCGCGACCGTGCGCTGGCAGTGGGATTCGACGCGGTGGGCTTCGCCCCCGCCGCGCTGGGTCCGGAGGCGCGCGAGCGCCTTGCCCGCTTCGTCGCCGAGGGACGGCACGGCGACATGGGATGGATGGCCGAGCGCAGCGACCAGCGCAGCCATCCGCAGTCCCTGTGGGACGAGGCGCGCACCGTCATCGCGCTGGGCACCAGCTACGCCCCCCATGACGACCCGCGCCGGCTGGCGGAGCACCCTGACCGCGGCATCGTCTCCGTCTATGCCCGCAACCGCGACTATCACGACCTGATCAAGGGGCGGCTGAAGACTCTGGCGCAATGGCTGGCCCACCAGACCAAGGCTGGGGTGAAGGTGTTCGTCGACACCGCGCCGGTGATGGAAAAGCCGCTGGCGGCGCAGGCCGGGCTGGGATGGCAGGGCAAGCACACCAATCTGGTGTCGCGCGACCATGGCTCCTGGCTGTTTTTGGGCGAGATCTATACGACGCTGGATCTGCCGCCCGATCCGCCGGCCCGCGACCGTTGCGGCTCCTGCGACCGCTGCCAGACCGCCTGCCCGACCGCCGCCTTTCCGGCGCCCTACCAGATCGACGCCCGGCGCTGCATCAGCTACCTGACCATCGAGCACAAGGGGCCGATCCCCGACGACCTCAAGCCGCTGATGGGCAACCGCATCTATGGCTGCGACGATTGTCTGGCCGCCTGTCCCTGGAACAAGTTCGCCCGCGCAACGGTCGAGCCCGCCTTCCTGCCGCGCGCCGAACTGACCGCGCCGAGACTGGCCGATCTGGCCCAACTGGACGATGCCGGATTCCGGCAGGTGTTCAGCGGCTCCCCCATCAAGCGCATCGGCCGCGACCGCTTCGTCCGCAACGTGCTGGTCGCCATCGGCAACAGCGGCGATCCGGCGCTGCGCCCGGTCGCCGAAGCTCTACGCGAGGACGGCAGCGACGTTGTGCGCGAGGCGGCCGGATGGGCGGCAACCAGGTTGAGAAGCGCGACAAATGCACACGTTTGAGTGACATTTCTTCCGCACGGCGGCACTCTCCGCTTACCTTGTCGCCGCCCGCGCTGTTGCGCTATCATTCCTGCGGAGGCGTGCATGTCGAACAATGCCGAAGTTCTAAACGCGATTCTGGACCTGAAAACCCACTTCGACGGGAAGTTTGAGCGGGTGGAACAGCGCCTTGACCGTGTAGAGCAACGTCTCGACAGGGTGGAACAGCGTCTCGACAGGGTGGAGCAGCAGCTTGATGGCGTCGACCAGCGCCTTGACGGCATAGACCACCGCCTCAAAGATCTTCAGGTCACAGTCCACAATCAGGGCGAACGCATCAGCCGGATGGAAGGCCGCCTGGACGAGCAATCGCGGATCCTTGCCGCGCTGATCCCGACCCGCGTCGCCGCGGTCCCGCCCGCCGCCGAATGAGCGGAGGACGGCCGTCTACCTCCCCGCTCCACATCACGGGTACGGCCCGGCCCATCCCAACGAACTGAGCGCCGTCGCACGTCTCGCTCGGCTCGGATTCGGGCTTTCCCGCGATCTGTTCGACCGCTATGCCGGGCTGTTCGGCATCGACAGCATCCGCGTCCTGAGAGTTCCACGGGGCTCGGGCACCATACTGGCTGCCTGTGCCGCGCACTGGATGATGGACCAGTGGTTCGGCGGGCGCCCGGTTCCGGTGCAGGCCATCGCCATGGTGGCGGTCGACCCGGCCCTGCGTGGCGCCGGCCATGGCAGTGCGCTGATGCGGGCCCTGATGATGGAGGGGCGGAATGCCGGGGCGGCGCTGTCGGTCCTCTGCCCGGCAACCCTTCCCTTCTATCAGCGACTCGGCTTCGGCCGCGGCGGTGTCACATGCCGCTGGAGCGCTCCGCCGCTGGCCTTCGCACGGGCCGGAGCGACCGCGACTTCCCTTTTGCCCGCGGATCCGCTCGATGCCGTGCCGCTGGCGATGCTCCGCCGGCCGATGCTGGCGGAAAGGAACGGCCTGCCGGAACGGACGGAGGCGCTGTGGACGCTCGCCCTCTGCCCCGATGGCGAACCGGCCGACCTCTTCAGTAATGACGACGGCTATATCGCAGTGACACCGCCTCAGGACGGGCGTCTGGCCGTCGCGGATGCCTGCCTGCCCTCGCCGCGGGCGCTGGAGCCGGCCATGGCCCTGCTGGCCGGTTTCCGCGCCCAGGTCGACTGGGTGACTTGGCGCGGCGGTCCCGACGACACGCTGGCGCTGATGGCCGGTGACGGCGTGACGCTGGACCTGCGCGAGGAGTGGCTGGCTCGCTCACTGAATATTACCTTGGCGCTGAAGGCGCGCGGCTATCCGGCCGGCTTGGTGGAATCTGCCACTTTTGAGATAAAAGATAATTTAATCCACGATAGTTGCGGGAAATATCACCTTGAGGTTGCTCAATCCAGGGGCAACATCTCCGAAACAGAGCAAGTCATTGACCCGCCGATCCGCCTGGGCGTCTCCGCCTTCGCCAGTCTGTTCACAGGGCATGCAAGCGCTCGTTCATTGTGGAGAGCCGGTTTGCTTCATGGTGAAGAAAAGATGATCGACCGTTTGCACCGCATATTTTGCGGCGCACCCTCGTGGATGCCCGACCGCTTCTGAAATAAGTGGGTTCCCTGACCTGAATCAAACCGGACGTTAACCGAGCTGTGGTTCAATCGTCCCAATGATCGGGAGAAAAGGATCGCCGCACAGGCGATGCCATCGGGGAGTCCAAAATCCATGACGATCGGAACGCGGATCGCGCTTGGCTTCGCCGCCGTGCTGCTGCTGACCGTTGGCGTGGCGTTCGTCGGCTGGAACAGCCTGAGCACCTATGCCGAGCGGGTCGATTTGGCGTCACACACCGCCGACCTCGACACCCGGTTGAAGTCGGTCCGGCTGGAGGAGGCGCGCTTCGTCACCGAACGCGATGCCAAGGCCGCGGCCAATGTTCCGGGCATGCTGGACGCCCTGCAGACCGAAGCGCAGGAAACCCGTGCCGCCCTGACCGAGGGCGAGGGCCGGCGTCTGCTAGACGAGGTTCTGTCGGGCATCGACGGCTACCGTGCCGCCTTTGCCAATTTCGTCGCGCAGGACGGCGAGGCGCACGCCCGCACCGCCAGCATGGAGACCCGCGCCCGCGCGCTGCGCGACATCGCCGAGAAGATCGGCAAGCAGCAGTCCGAGCGCTATGACCTGAACATGACCAGCAAGCGCGACGCCGATACCGAGCTGCGCCACAGCATGGACACGGCCGAGCGCGCGAACCGGGTGATCGAACGGGTGCTGGAGGTCCGGCGCCAGCAGAGCGAACTCCGCCGCAATGCGGACGAGGCACTGGCCGACCGCATCGTGGCGGCGCTGGACGAACTGGTCCAGACCACCGACACGGTCGCCAAGGACCTTGTCGGCACCAATGACGAGGAACTGGCCGCCCGGATCGCCGGCGATTCCCGCGCCTATCGCGACACCGTCAAGGCTCTGCGCGGCAAGGGCATCGCGGCGCTCACCGAGGCCGGGGTGGCCACCGGGCTCGACGAGGCCGCGCGCGGTGTGCAGGACCGTGCGGTGGAGTTGCAGCAGAACCAGGCAATGGTGACCGAAGCCCTGAGCGAGGCCTCCAAATACGCCCAGAGCGAGGTGAACGAGGCGGTGATGCTGCGCGGTCTGGCGATGCGGCTGGTGCAGGGCGCCCAATCGGCGATGCTGGGCCAGCGCGATTTCCTGCTGACCGGCACGGCCGACGCGAAGTCCTTGGCCGACACCGCGGTGAAGGAGATCCTGGAGCTTGCCGAACAGGCCGGCGCCGTGCTGGTCGACCAGGAAGGGCGGGCACTGATCGCCGCCATCACCGAAGCCGCGCGGGCATTCGACTCGGAATTCGCCTCGCTGTCGTCCGCCGTCGCCAAGCAGCACGAGGCATCGGCGGCGATGGCCAAGGCGTCCGCGACGGTCAGCGGGCAGGTCGGCCGGCTGGTCGCCTTGCAGCGCGACGACCGTGAAGCCGGGCGCGCCAGCGCCGGAATGGTGATCGCGGTGGGGGCCGCCGTGGCGCTGGTCCTTGGCATGTTGATGGCCTGGATCATCGACCGCGCCATCACCCACCCGCTGCACGCCATGACCGGCGCCATGGGCCGGCTGGCCGAAGGCGACCTGACGGTCGACGTTCCCGGCGGCGACCGCAAGGACGAGCTGCGCAACATGGCCGCCGCCATGACCATCTTCAAGGACAACGCCCTGGAGATGAGGCGTATGGAGCGCGAGCGGGAGGAGATGCGTGTCCAGATCGACGCAGACCGCCGCCGCACGATGAACGAGTTCGCCAACGGCTTCGAACAGGCGGTGTCGGGCGTCGTCATGTCGCTGACCGAATCGGCCACCTCGCTGGGCCGGGATGCTCAGGAGATGTCGTCCGATGCGGCGCTGACCACGGCGAAGTCGACGGCCGTCGCCACGGCCTCGCAGCAGGCCACCGCCAACGTGCAGACGGTGGCGGCGGCGGCGGAGGAGCTGTCGGCGTCCATCGCCGAGATCTCCCGCCAGCTCAACGCCAGTTCCGCCACCGCCTCGGGGGCCGCCGACAAGGCGGTGCAGACCAACAGCATCGTCGAAGGGCTGTCGCTCGCCGCCGAGCGGATCGGCCAGGTCGTCGGCCTGATCGGCGAGATTGCCGAGCAGACCAACCTGCTGGCGCTCAACGCCACCATCGAGGCCGCCCGCGCCGGCGAGGCCGGCAAGGGCTTCGCCGTGGTGGCGACCGAGGTGAAGAACCTCGCCGGCCAGACCGCCAAGGCGACCGAGGAAATCTCCGCCCAGGTCGCGGAGATGCAGACCGCCACCACCAGCGCGGTCGACGCCATCCGCACGATCTCCGAAGCGGTCACCGCCATCAGCGGCACCGTCACCGACATCGCCCAGGAGATGGAGCAGCAGGGCAGCGCCACCCGCGAGATCGCCCAGAATGTCCAGCAGGCGGCCGAAGGCACCCAGCAGGTGATGCGCAACATCGCCGAGGTGACCACCGCCGCCACCAAGACCGGCGGCGCCGCCGATGCGGTCCTGGACGCCAGCCGCACGCTCGCCACCCAGGCCGACCGCCTGCGCGGCGAGGTCCAGGGATTCCTGAACAAAGTACGGACGGCCTGACCCTTTGAGCCTGAATTTCTTGGGAGGCGTGCGGCAGCGGAGCCGCACGCCCCACGTCCCCGTCGTCAGGCCGCGGCCGCCGACCAGCGCCGGATAGGGGCGCGGGAGAGGGCGGAGTTGCCGTAGGCGCGCAGGGTGGTGACCTCCGCGCCGATCCAGTCCGGCAGCGGCACCATCTGGTCGGGCGAGTCCAGTTCGACTTCCGCGATGATCAGCCCGGCATTCTCGCCGTGGAAGACGTCGATCTCCCAGCACAGCCCGTCCTGGCAGTGACGGTAGCGCGTCTTTTCGATCACCCGCCCTTCGCAGCCAAGCAGCAGGAGTTGGCAGGCGAACTCCAATGCCAGAGGGTGTTCCACCTCGTCCCGGCAGGCGCCGCGCTTCAGCGATTTGATGGTCAAAGTGGCGCGATCTTCCGCAATTCGAACGCGAACCGTGCTGGCGCCGTCGGACGGCAGGTATCCCTGGAGGATTCGGACGCCATCCCGGCAGAGATGCCGGACATCCTTGCGGACCAGAAAGCGCCGCTCGATTTCCAGTGCCATGGCTAGGCCCTTCGGACGAACTCGCCGACGACCCTAGCCGAAAGTCCCTACCGGCTTCAACCTCGTTGCCGTGTGTGCAGCGCAACCGAGACTGGATGCCCGCGTACTATGACGTGACGATCCGTCGCAACAGGTCTGGGAATGATGCTATCGTCGGGCGATGAACGCCGATCTCTCCACCTGGGTTCCTGGGACCCTGATCCCCTGGCTGGTGCTGTTCGCCCTGTACGGGCTGCCGCTGCTGCATGTGGCGCTGTCGCGCCGCGGCGGTGGCTGGCGTCCGCCGGCCGGGTCGCGCTGCCCCTTCGGACCGCGCGCCGGCTGGCTTGTGATGGTGCTGATGCTGGGGCCGGTCGGATGGCTGATGTTCGCACTCCGCCGGCCCCGCCGCGCATCCGGCAGATAGCATCACGCAAATGGGCTGGGGATCAGATCCGGCCCATCAGCAGCAGAACGATCAGAACGATCAGCAGCACGCCGAGGATGCCGCTGGGACCATATCCCCAGCCACGGCTGTGCGGCCAGGCCGGAACGGCACCCAGAAGCAGCAGAATCAGGATGATGAGCAGAATTGTGCCGAGCATGGCCTTCTCCCTTCCGGTGGAGTATTTGTGACGGACAAGCGGAACCTGAACGGCATCCCCTGGACTTTGTTCCTGTCCTGCTCGAACGTGACCGCTTGCCACCACCAAGGGAGAGGAGTGCTCCTCCGGCGTTCCCCGAACGCGACGCCCTCGACCGTTCGGCGAGTTCACCCCTGTTGACTGTGGGCGAATGGGCGCTTAGGCTCCCGTCCATGAACGTGCATCCCTTCGACGGCATTCTGCGAATTAGCGGCCCGGTTCTCCTTTGAGAGCCGGGGATTTCGCTCGTCCATTCCGCAGAACCGCCTGAAGGCTCGATCACGCCATGTCCAAGACCATGAACACCGTTGCCGCGTCCGCTTCGGATGCGCGCGTTACCGCGCCCGGCCGCCGCGTCGCCTTTTCGCTGGTCGCCGACGCCGATCCGGGCACCCTGCCCCGCATCCTCGAATACGTCGCCAAGCGCGGGCTGGTCCCGCTGGCCCTGCACAGCCGGCTGACCGACGATACGCTCGCCATCTCCATGGAGGTCGGCGACCTGCCGCAAGGGGAAACCGACCACATCGGCCGTTGCCTGGGACAGATCCCGATGGTGGCGCGGGTCACCGTCGCCGAACTGGCCGCCACCGGATCGGCGGCCGAGCTGGTGGCGGAATTGGCTGCGGCGGAATGAGACAGCAGGAAGCCGGTCAGACCGGCTTCCTTGGCTCATCCTCGGGGGCCGTGGCTGCGGCGGCCTGCGACTCCGGCGACTCGGAAGACTGCGACTCGGAAGCCGGCTCTTCGATCTCCGTGCGCATTAGTTCCGCGGCGCGCTGCAGCTTGCGGAACTGGCCGATGGAGAACGGCAGGCTGACCATATAGACGGTCCCGACGATCGACAGGGTCCACCAGGGCTGGCTGACCATCATCGCCGCCAGCAGACCGACACCGGCCAGCGCCGGCACCACCCAGTGGGCCGGAACCCGTGCACCCTTGAAGGAGAAGGTCGGCAGGGTGCTGACCATCAGCCCGCCGATCAGCAGAGTCCACGGCACGATGACCGCCGGGTGGCCGGGATACTGCGGCCCGATCTCGAATCCCAGGATCATCGGCAGCAGCACAAGGCCGGCACCGGCCGGCGCCGGCACGCCGGTGAAGTAGTTGTAGGCCCAGGGCGGCAGATCGACCACGCCGAGACGCGAGTTGAAGCGCGCCAGACGCAGCGCACAGCACACGGCATAGGCCATGGCGGCGATCCAGCCCAGGCTGCCCGCCCCGTTCAGCCCCCACAGATACATCATGAAGGCCGGTGCGACGCCGAAGCTGATGGCGTCGGACAGGCTGTCCAGCTCCGCCCCGAACTTGCTCTGCCCGTTCAGCAGACGGGCGATGCGTCCGTCGAGCGCATCCAGGATCGCGGCGATGACGATGGCGATGACCGCCGGCTCCCACCGCCCCTGCATGGCGAATCGGATCGCCGTCAGGCCGGAGCAGAGCGCCAGCACCGTCAGGACGTTCGGCAACAGGTGGTTGATCGACAGCCCTTTCAGCCGCGGATGCGGCCGGCCGGGACGGCGGGCCCGGTGCGGGCGGAAGATCTGCTGGCGGAAGACGGGCGGTCGTTTCATCGCCGCACGTCCCCCTGCCGCTGCGGTTCGGTGCCGTTCAGATCGGCCAGGATCGTCTCGCCGCCGATGGCGGTCTGTCCGACGCAGACCAGCGGAGCGACGCCGTCGGGCAGATAGATGTCGGTGCGGCTGCCGAATCGGATCAGCCCGAACCGCTCGCCCGCCTTCACGTCCTGCCCGGCCTTCACCCACCATAGGATGCGGCGCGCCACCAGACCGGCGATCTGGACATAGGCGATCTCGCGCCCGTCGGGCAGACGGTGGCGGAAGGCCATCCGTTCATTCTCGTCGCTCGCCTTGTCCAGCGCGGCGTTGACGAAGGTGCCCTTGTGGTATTCCGCCGCCACGATGGTGCCGTCGGCCGGAACGCGGTTGACGTGGACGTTGAAGACGTTGAGGAAGACGCTGATCCGGGTCAGCGCCTTGTCGCCCATGCCCAGCTCCTTGGGCGGGACGGCCTGGACGATCATGGTGACCCGCCCGTCGGCCGGACTGACCAGCAGGCCGGGCCGCGTCGGCGTCACCCGGTCGGGATCGCGGAAGAAATAGGCGCACCACAGGGTGAGCACCAGGCCGATCCAGCCGAGCGGCGCCCAGACGGCGAGACCGAGGATCAGGGAAACCACGGCGAATCCGGCGATGAAGGGCCAGCCGGCACGGTGGATGGGGACGACGACGGTATCGATGGCGGACATCGCCTGCTTTCTTCGTATTTTCAGACCACAGCGAACAGCCATTCTAGCTGTGCGTTCCGAGCCTTTACAGAATTTTAGCGGCCGGCGCCCATGCTGTCGTCTTCGTCGCCCCTGAAGCCGAGCGTGCCGCCTTGTCCGTTCCCGATCTGAAGACCATTCAATCGCTGGCCGAAGTGCCGGACGGCGCCCTGCCCATCACCCCCGGTTCGATCGAGGTGACGCCGGAAGGCGTGCTGGGCATCGCCAAGCCGCCCCGCCCCTGCAAGCTGACCTTCATGGCCGACGGCCTGCCCTTCAACGTCGCCGTCCGGCATGAAGGCGCGGAAGAGGGCGGAGGGTCGATCTGCCAGATCTGGGCCGATGTCGGCCATGTGCCCTACACCGCCCAGGCGCCGGAGCGCCGCCGCGCCCTGCTGGCCGTCCTGCGCGGGATCGAGGGGCTGCCGCATGTCCGCTTCATCGTCCAGGGCGGACAGAAGATCATCCTGTTCTCGGAAATCCGCCTGGAACACCACGCCTCGCCCGAGGACCTGTTCCACCAGACCATCCTGGTCCTGCAGGAAGCGCGTCCATTCCTGCGGCTGCTGGGCGAATATCTGTAAGGCGGGACGGCGTCGAAAGGCGCCGTTCAGACTTCCGGCCAGAACGACTCGTCCATCATTTCGGCGAAGCTCCACGGGCATTCCGCCGGAAAAACTTGTCGCGAAATACCGGTTTCGCGTTCGGCCGCAATCAAAGAAAGCCGGTATGCGTCCTTTACCGACTCCGCGAGCGACGACTTGAGGCTTGGGTTGTCGCGCAAATGGGCGGCAAGCCGATAGCGCTGCTCCTCTATGCTGAGGCGCCAGCTATTGCCGCGCAGCGGCGCCTGATAGCGCCATTTCAGCAAATGAAGGAGCAGAACGACCAAGCGGTTGACAAGTTCACGCTTTTCGCTGCGCCCCATGCTCTCGATCTCCTCGGCGATGTGCTCGATGTCCGCCGCGTCGAGCTTGCCGGCCCGCAGAAGGGCGGCCTGTTCGTTCGCCCAGGCGTAGAAATCGCTGTCGTAGAGGCTGCTTCCGTCCATCGCCCACCTCCCCACATCGGCCCACATCGCCGACCCGCGCGGGCGGGCCGGAGGCATGCGCCCCCGGTCCGCCGCGTGGGATCGCGGCGCTTACTTCGGAACCTTGCCCTGCACGCCTTCGACGTACCAGTCCATCTTCAGGATCTGCTCGTCGGTGGCGTGCTTGCCTTCCGGAATCACGACCTTGCCGGACTGGTCCTTGACCGGGCCCTGGAAGGAGTGGCGCTTGCCCGACACGATGTCTGCCTTGATCTGGTCGGCCAGCTTCACGACGTCGGCCGGGATGGCCGGGTTGTAGGGCGCCAGCTCGACCATGCCGGTCTTGATGCCGCCCCAGGTGTCGATCGGCTTCCAGGTGCCGTCCAGCACTGCCTTGACGCGGTCGACGTAATAGCCGTTCCAGTCCTCGACGATCGCGGTCAGGTGCGACTTCGGACCGAAGCGGGTCATGTCGGACGACTGGCCGACCGACCACAGCCCACGCTCCTGCGCGGTCTGGATCGGCGCCGGGCTGTCGGTGTGCTGGACGATGATGTCGGCACCCTGGTCGGCCAGTGCCTTGGCGGCCTCGGCTTCCTTGCCGGGGTCGTACCAGCTGTTGACCCAGACCACGCGGACCTCGGCCTTCGGGTTCTGCTCGCGCAGCGCGATGGTGAAGGCGTTGATGCCGCCGACCACCTCGGGAATCGGATAGGAGCCGATGTAGCCGATGATGTTCGACTTGGTCATCTTGCCGGCGATGGCGCCGACCACCGTGCGGGCCTCGTAGAAGCGGCCCGAGTAGGTGGCGACGTTCTCGGCGCGCTTGTAGCCGGTGGCGTGCTCGAACTTCACCTCGGGATGGCGCTTGGCCACCTTCAGCGTCGGGTTCATGAAGCCGAAGGACGTGGTGAAGATCAGCTTGTGGCCGCTGGCGGCCAGCTGTTCGATCACCCGCTCCGCATCGGCGCCTTCCGGCACGTTTTCGACGAAGGTGGTGGTGACCTTGTCGCCCAGCGCCTTCTCCACGGCCAGACGGCCCTGGTCGTGCTGATAGCTGTAGCCGTGGTCGCTGACCGGGCCGACATAGACGAACCCGACCTTCAGCTTCTCCTGCGCGAAGGCGGACCCCAAACCGGTGCCCATGCCCACGCTCAGCGCGACCGCGGCACCGGCCAGGCCCAGCACCGCCTTGCCCATCGTCCTTCTGTTCACGTCGACGCTCCTTAGTTCTACAGTGTCTTTAGATATGGGCTTTGTTTCGATTTCAAAACGACGCGTCAAGCATCGGGATGAAACAGTTTTCCCAGACAGGCCGGCGCGTTCAGGCGGATGCGGGCGACGTCCCGCGAAATCAGCACCAGAACCAGAACGGTAGCCAGATACGGCAGCATCGACAAGAGCTGCGACGGCACGTCGATGCCCAGCCCCTGGACGTGCAGCTGCAGGATGGTGACGCCGCCGAACAGCCAGGCGCCCAGCATGGCGCGCGCCGGCTTCCAGGTGGCGAAGACCACCAGCGCCAGCGCGATCCAGCCGCGGCCCGACGTCATGTTCTCCGCCCACATCGGCGTGTAGTCCATCGACAGGAAGGCGCCGCCCAGCCCGGCCATGGCCCCGCCGAACAGCACCGCCAGGAAGCGGATGCGCAGCACCTTGTAGCCCAGCGCATGGGCGGCCGTGTGGTTCTCCCCCACCGCGCGCAGCACGAGGCCGGCGCGGGTGCGGTAGAGGAACAGGTGGACCAGCGGCACGGCGGCCACCGCCAGATAGACCATGATGTCCTGGCCGAACACCGCCTGCCCCACCACCGGCAGGTCGGTCAGGCCGGGGATATACAGCTTCGGCAGCCCGTCCAGTGGGATGCCGACGAAACCCTGGCCGATCAGTGCCGACAGGCCGACGCCGAACAGGGTGAGCGCCAGCCCGGTCGCCACCTGATTCGCCAGCAGGAACAGGGTCAGCACGGCGAACAGCGAGGCGGTGGCGGCACCGGCCAGCGCGGCGACGAGAAAGCCGGCGGTGGCGCTGCCGGTCTGCACGGTCACGGCGAAGCCGCAGACGGCGCCGACCAGCATCATCCCCTCGACACCCAGGTTGAGGACACCCGACTTCTCGACCACCAGTTCGCCAAGAGCAGCGAGCAGAAGCGGCGTCGCGGCGGCGAACATGGCGGCCAGGATCGGGCCGATCAGGGCAAGGTCGTTCATGCCGCGGCCCTCCGCGCTCCGAAGCGGACCCGGTAGCGGATCAGCACGTCGCTCGCCAGCAGGAAGAACAGAAGCATGCCCTGGAACACTCCGGTGATGGCCTTGGGCAGGCCCATGGCGATCTGCGCCGCTTCGCCGCCGATGAAGGACAGTGCCATCAGCAGCGCCGCCAGCAGGATGCCGACCGGATGCAGCCGGCCCAGGAAGGCGACGATGATGGCGGTATAGCCGTAGCCGGGCGAGATGCTGGCGGTGATCTGGCCGATAGGGCCGGCGATCTCGCCCATGCCGGCGATGCCGGCCAGCGCGCCGGACAGCAGCAGCGTCAGCCAGACGATGCGCTTCTGGTCGAAACCGGCATAGCCGGCAGCTGCCGGGGTCAGGCCGATCACCTTGATCTGGAAGCCGATGAAGGTGCGCGCGATCAGCAGCCAGCCGCCGGCCACGGCCAGCAGCGCGAACAGCGCCCCCAGATGGACGCGGGTTCCCGCCCACAGGATCGGCAGCGTGGCATCGGCCTCGAACAGCCGCGATTCGGGGAAGGCGAAGCCGTCCGGGTCACGGTATGGGCCATGGACCAGATAGTTCAGCAGCAGCAAAGCCACATAATTCAGCATCAGGCTGGTCAGGATCTCGCTGGCGTTGAAGCGCAGCCGCAGATAGGCCGGCACCGCCGCCCAGGCCGCCCCGCCGATGGCGCCGCCGATCACCATCAGCGGCAGCAGCCACCAGCCGCCCTCGCCGTAGAAGGCCAGCGCCAGACCGCCGCCGGTGATGGCGCCCAGCGTCAGCTGCCCTTCTGCACCGATGTTCCAGACATTGGCGCGGAAGCCGATGGCAAGACCGACGGCGCAGAGCACCAGCGGCGTCGCCTTCACCACCAGCTCGCCCACCCCGCGAACCGAGGTCAGCGGCGCGACGAAGAAGGCATAGAGAGCCTTCAGCGGGTCAAAGCCCATCGCCATGAACAGGATGAAGCCGCTGAGCAGGGTCAGCGCGACCGCCAGCAGCGGCGTGGCATAGACCATGGTCTTCGACGCCTGCCCGCGCGGTTCCAGACGGATAAAGCTCATGCGGCGTCTCCGGCGCTCAAATACCCATCAGACCGCACGCGTGATCTCCCCGTCTTCGTCCGGCGGCGTGCCGAACAGGCCGCCCATCAGCAGGCCGATGCGCTCCACCGTCGTTTCGTGTGTCGGCCGGCTGTCGGACAGGCGGCCGTGGAACAGCACGGAAATCCGGTCGCTCAGCACGAACAGCTCGTCCAGATCCTGGCTGATGACCAACACCGCCGCACCCGACCGCGCCAGTTCGATCAGCGCCTTGTGGATGGCCGCGGCAGCCCCGGCATCGACGCCCCAGGTCGGCTGGCCGACGACCAGGAGCTTGGGCTTCTGCAGGATTTCCCGGCCGATGATGAATTTCTGAAGATTGCCGCCGGACAGCGACCGCGCCTCCGCCCGATGGCCGTGGGCGACCACGTTGAAACCGCGGATGATGGTCTCGGCATAGGCGCGGGCGCGGGCGAAATGGACCATGCCGCCGCGCACCAGCGGTTCGCGGGCATAGCCGGACAGCAGCGCATTCTCCGACAGGCTCAGTTCCGGCACGGCGCCGCGGCCCAGCCGCTCCTCCGGCACGAAGGCGAGGCCGAGTTCCCGGCGCGCCCGCGGTCCCAGACGACCGGCCGACGTGCCTTCGATCTCCACGGCATCGGCGTCGGCCAGCAGCACCTCGCCGCTCAGCGCCGCCATCAGCTCGGCCTGTCCGTTGCCGGCGACACCGGCGATGCCGAGAATCTCGCCCGCCCGCACCTCGAAGCTGACATCCTTCAGGTTGGTGGCGAAGGGGTTGTCGGAGGTCGTCGACAGATGGCGCACCGTCAGACGGGCGGCCCCGGCGGCACCCTGCGGCGACCGTTCGGGGGTGGACAGCTCCGCCCCCATCATCATCTCGGCTAGACTGCGCGCGGTCTCCTGCCGCGGATCGGCGGCGCCCACCACCTTGCCGGCGCGCAGGACGGTGGCGCGGCTGCACAGCGCACGGATCTCCTCCAGCTTGTGCGAGATGTAGAGGATCGTGCAGCCCTCCGCCGCCAGGACGCGCAGCGTCTCGAACAGCTTGGCGGCCTCCTGCGGCGTCAGGACCGAGGTCGGCTCGTCCATGATCAGCAGCTTCGGGTCCTGCAGCAGACAGCGCACGATCTCCACCCGCTGCCGCTCGCCCACCGACAGGTGGAAGACATGGCGGCCGGGGTCCAGCGCCAGACCATAGCGTTCCGACACCTCGCGGATGCGGCCGGCGAGTTGGTCCATAGGCCCGGCATTGTCGAGTCCGAGCGCGATGTTTTCCGTCACCGTCAGCGTGTCGAACAGCGAGAAATGCTGGAACACCATGCCGATGCCGAGCCGCCGCGCACCGGCCGGGTCGGGCACCGTCGTCTCCGCCCCCTGCCACAGCATCGTGCCGGAATCGGGGTGCAGCACCCCATAGATCATTTTGACCAGGGTGGACTTGCCGGCTCCGTTCTCACCCAGCAACGCATGGATCTCGCCCGGCTGCAGCACGAGGTCGACATGGTCGTTGGCCAGACAGCCGGGGAATCGCTTGGTGATGCCGCGCAGCTCCAGTCGGGGCGGCGGAGCGTCCGGGGATGAGATCTCGGCGTGCGAAGGCAAGGAGGAGGAATCCGGGAAAAGGTCAAACCTGCATGGCATTGCCAAAGCCGTGCCACCGCTACCAACAGAGTAATCCGGCGGCACCACCGGCCGTCAACAACCGATCCTCTGCCCAACGGTGATGCATCTGCCGCTTTGGTCATCATGCCACAGTCGGCACCCGCAACCCAGCCCTCCGCAACGCGGCAGACTCTTGCCAGCGGACCCGTTCCGCCCAACACTTCAGGCGATCGGATGACGTGGAGGCTAGGATGTCGGCGGGTTACGCGGTGCTGGACCAGCGGAGCGTGGTGGCGGTTTCGGGCGAGGATCGCAAGGCCTTCCTGCAGGGGCTGGTGTCCAACGACGTGCTGCGGGTCACGCCCGACCATGCCGCCTATGCCCTGTTCCTGACCCCGCAGGGCAAGTTCCTGCATGATTTCAGCCTTGTCGAGTCGGACAGCGGCGGGGACGCAGTCCTGCTGCTGGATCCGGAAACGGACCGGCGCGCCGACCTGCTGCGGCGGCTGAAGATGTACAAGCTGCGGTCGAAGATCGCCCTGGAAGACCGGGCGGACCGGCTGCGCGTGGCCGTCGCCTTCGGGGACGGCGCGCTGGAGGCGCTGGGTCTGCCGGCCGAACCGGGCGCGGCGCGGCCCTTCGCCGGCGGCATCGCCTTCACCGATCCGAGGCTGCCGGCCTTGGGCGCCCGCCTGTTCCTGCCGGCCGATGGCGTCGCCGCACTGGAGTCGGCCGGATTGACGCTGCGGGACGTAGCCGACTACGACCGCCTGCGGCTGTCGCTCGGCGTTCCCGACGGCACGCTGGACCTGATCCCGGAAAAGTCGATCCCGCTGGAAAGCCGGATGGACGCGCTGAACGCCATCTCCTGGGACAAGGGCTGCTATATGGGGCAGGAACTGACCGCCCGCACCAAGTACCGCGCCCTCATCAAGAAGAAGCTGTTCCCTGTGACATTCGATGGTCCGACGCCGGAGGCCGGCACACCGGTGACTCTCGACGGGAAGGATGCCGGTGAGATCCGCAGCGCCCGCGACGGCGCCGCGCTCGCCCTGCTGCGGCTGGAGGACGTGCAGCGCGCGGCCGAGAACGGCCTGACCTTCCAGGCCGGTCCGGTGGCGCTGACTCCGCACGCACCGGACTGGGACCGCACCTCAAAGGGGTAGTCACTCACCAAAAGAATTCTCGGAAGGCGAAATAAAAACGGCTCCGTCGCTGTTGTTCCGATGTCTCTCGACACACGAACCTCGTGTCCTCGACACAACGACAAAGGAGCCACCCCCATGCGTCGCATCCTGATCGCTTCCGCCGCTTCGCTGGCCCTCATGACCGGCGCCGCCGTCGCACAGACCACTTCGCCGACCGTGGGCAACCCGTCCTCCTCCACCTCCAGCATGTCCAACACCGCAGCCCCGGACGGCACCAAGACCGGCACGGTGAAGTCGGACACGATGAAGTCCGATGCCACCAAGTCGGACAGCATGACCTCCAGCAGCGCCGCGACGTCCGGCAGCCTCGGCGGTCAGATGGCCAGCGCCGACGAGCTGATCGGCAAGAACGTCTATGGCCGCGACAACAACAAGATCGGCGAGATCGAAGACGTCATCCTCGACGCCAATGGCAAGGCCAAGCAGCTGGTCATCAGCTCCGGCGGCTTCCTCGGCATCGGCGAGAAGCAGGTCGCGGTCGATTACAGTGCCGCCAACTGGGATTCGCAGAACAACCGCCTGAACCTGGCCGGCATGAGCCGCGACGACGTGAAGGCGATGCCGGAGTTCAAGTACGACGACACCATGACGTCGCTGAACAAGAACCGGAAGCCGGCCGAGACCGAGAAGGTCGCGCCGGGCGCCGCCCCGGTCAACGGCTCGACCACCAGCGGCTCGACGACCGGCACCACGACCACGAAGTAAGGCGATATTGCCTCCTCCCTAACCCTCCCCCTCTTCGAGGGAGAGGGGACTGCCGCCGCAATGCGAACTTGCCCTCTCCCACCAAAGGTGGGGGAGGGAGGGACCCGCGGCGACGCCGTGGGAGGGAGGGGGCAACCGCCCCACCTCACCCCCGCAGCAGATCCACGAACCGCCGGCAGGCCACGATCTCCGCGCGCACGTTGGCGCGGCGCTTCGTGGCCTCGGCGTCTTCGCCCCACTGCTCGATCTGATAGGTCTCGTCCAGCTGCGAGACCTCGAACGCCTCTTCCGCGCTGAGGCGGCCTTCCAGCAGGGCCAGCGCCACGATGATCGACCCGCAGACGCCGGTCGTGGTCTGCAGCGCCGACAGATACCAGTCGTCCGTGCGCTCCACCACCCGGCGCAGGGCGGCCAGCGCCTCCTCCGGCTGCGGCTTGGGCATCAGCCCGGCGCAGACATGCAGCGGCGCGTCATAGGTCAGCGCCGCCCAATCCAGCAGCGGCTGCCAGAGCTGCGCCTGCCGTTCCACCAACGGCTGGGGATGTTCGGCGCGGTAGCACAGCAGATCGGTGCCGGCATAGGCGCTGATGGCCTGGACGATGTCCGGCCGCTTGGCCGGGATCAGGTCGATCGCGGTGCTCGACAGCTGCATCAGCGGCATCGAATGGGCGTCGATCCGGTCGCCCTGCGCTTCCCACTCGTCCGCCACGCCCTGGGCCAGCGGCCGGCTGGGGAATACCAGCGGCGCCTTGGCCGGGCTGCGCACCGGACGGCCGTCCAACTCGACCTGAAAGCCGCCCTCGGTCTCGCCGACACCCGCCGCCTTGTAGAAACGCTTCATCGCTTACCCTTCCAAAAGCTCCAGCACCGCGGTGGCGACATCACGCCCGCGGTGGACGATGCGGTCGGCCCCCGCCCGCTCCAGCTCCGGCACCGCGTGGTAGCCCCAGGAGACGCCGACCGACCGCACCCGCGCGTTGCGGGCCATCTGAATGTCGTAGGTCGTGTCGCCGATCACAATCGTCGCCGCCTCGTCCACGCCGGTCTCCGCCAGCGCACGCTGCACCATGTGCGGGTTCGGCTTGCCGGGACCGACATCGGCGGTCTGCAAGGTGACGAAGCGGCCAGTCAGGCCATGGCCCTTCAGCACTGCATCCAATCCGCGCCGCGACTTGCCGGTGGCGACGCCCAGCAGCACGCCTGCCCCCTCCAGCGCCGCCAGCGTATCGACGATGCCGGGGAACAGCGGCTCGTCCACCTCGCCGCGGCTGCGGGCGGAGGAGAAGGCGCGCTTGTAGCTCTCCGCCACCGCGACATGCAGGTCGGCATTGCGCTGCGGCAGCAGCAGGGCAACCGCCTCCACCAGCGACAGCCCGACCATGCGGCGGACGTCGGCCGGATCGGGTTCACCCAGCTTATGCTCGGCCCAGGCCTGGGTCATGGCGTCGATGATGGCGAACTGGCTGTCGACCAGGGTGCCGTCGCAGTCGAACAGGGCAAGGCGCAGAGGGGGCGCCATTATTCGAAATCCTCGAACGGGTCGTCGCGCAGGTTGGGGCTGAAGCCGAAATACTTCCAGGTCGCCTGCATGTGGTCGGGCAGCGGCGCCGTCACGTCGATGATCTTGCCGCCGCGCGGGTGCGGCAGGATCAGCCGGCGGGCGTGCAGGTGCAGCTTCTTCGCCACCTCCGCCCCGGCCAGGAACGCACCCTGCCCGGCATATTTGCCGTCGCCGAGAATCGGCGTGCCGACGGCGGCCATGTGGACGCGCAGCTGGTGGGTGCGGCCGGTCAGCGGCCACATGGCGACGAAGGCCGCCTGCTTGCCGACATTCTCCTGCACCGAATAGACGGTGACGGCGCGCTTGCCCTCTTCCTTGTTCTCCGCGACCCGCTCGCCATGCGGACCGCCTTCCTTGGCCAGCGCGAGGTCGATCTTGCCCTGGTAGGGCGTCGGCACGCCGACCGTGACGGCCCAGTAGATCTTGCGCACGCCGCTGCCGCGGAACATCTCCGTCAGCTTGCTGGCGGCGAAGGTGGTGCGGGCCAGCAGCAGGACGCCCGAGGTATCCTTGTCCAAGCGGTGGACCAGCTTCGGCCGCTCGTTGCCGTCGAAGCGCAGGGCGTCCAGCATGGCGTCGAGATGCTTGGAGGTGCCGGTGCCGCCCTGCACCGCCAGACCGGCCGGCTTGTTGATGGCGATGACGTCGGCGTCGCGATAGAGCACCAGCGCCTGCAGCTCGGCGATCTGCTTGTCCGACATGCCCTTGGGCTTGGCCGCCCCCTGGCTCGGCCCCCTGACCGGCGCGGCCCAGGCGGCCAGCGGCGGGATGCGCACGCCCTGCCCGGCCGCCAGCCGCGACGACGTCTCCGCCCGCTTGCCGTCGATGCGGACTTGGCCCGTACGCAGCAGCTTCTGCAGGTAGCTGTGGTTCACGTCGGGGAAATGCCGCTTGAACCAGCGGTCGAGCCGCATGTCGGCCTCGTCGGCCGTGACGACGCGGGTTTCGACCTTGCTGTCGCTTTTGGCTTCGGTCGACGGCATATCGGCGTGATCGGGAGAGTCAGTCATCAGAGGGACACCGAAACAAGAGAACGCACGGCCCACAGGCCGGCAAAGAAGCCCACCACGCTGAACAGCGTCGAGGCGAGGAAGTATCCCGCCGCCGCGGCGAGCTCGTCACGGGCGACGAGAACGCCGATGTCCAGCGTGAAGGAGGAGAAGGTGGTGAAGCCGCCCAGCACGCCCACCAGGATCAGGGCGCGGATTTCCGGCGGCGGCGACCATGTCAGGCTCGCCAGTTCGGACAGCACCCCCATTGCCGTGCAGCCGATCACGTTGACGATGATCGTCCCCATCGGAAAGCGGGTGCCGACCCACTGCGCGATCAGCAGCAGCGTCAGGTAACGCGCCACCGATCCGGCGGCACCTCCGGCAGCGACGGCGAGAAGGGACAGGGGGGATGCGAGCACGGCGCCTCCGGACGAGCGCTTGAAACGGGAAACGAGGGGCGAGCGCCGGATTAGAGCCAGAAACCGGCGGACTTGTCACGCGATGGACTATCGCGGCAGGATCGTCGGCATGGAAACCCTGCCCGCAAACACCGCTTTGCTGATCGTCGACCTGCAAAAGGCCATCGACGACCCGCGCTGGAGCCTCATCGGCCCACGCAACAACCCGCAGGCCGAGGCCAACGTCGCGGCTTTGCTGGCCGCTTGGCGGCGGCAAGGGCGGCCCATCGTCCACATCCGCCACGATTCGACAAGCCCCGAGTCCACCTACCGCCCCGGCGGCCCCGGCCATGCCTTCAAGGAGGAGGCGATGCCGCTGCCCGGCGAGACGGTGATCGGCAAGCGGGTGAACAGCGCATTCGTCGGCACTGGGCTTGACGACTGGCTGCGCGCCCGCGGCATCGGCACGCTGGTGGTGGCCGGCGTCATCACCAACAACAGCGTCGAGGCGACGGTGCGGATGGCCGGCAACCTCGGCTACGACGTGCATCTGGTGGCCGACGCCTGCTTCACCTTCGCCCGGCTGGACCGGTCGGGAAGGCTGCGGACGGCCGGCGAGGTCCACGACCTGTCGCTCGCCAACATGGATGGAGAGTATGCGGCGGTGGTGGAGACGGCGGCGGTGTTGGGAGAGATGTCGGGCTGATTGCCCCCTCCCCATCCCTCCCCCGCTCTCAGCGGACCTACGGTCCGCCTGTCGCGTCAGCACAAAGCGGAGCTTTGTGCGAGAGCTTCGCGGGAGAGGGGGTGGGGCGCTTGGCGGCGTAACATCTTGCAAAGGAGTGGCGGCAGTCCCCTCTCCCACCAAAGGTGGGGGAGGGTTAGGGAGGGGGCAACGGCACGCCCCCCCCTACGCCAGCTTCGCCTTCAGGAACTCCACCGTGCGCTTCCAGGCCAGATCGGCGGCCTCCTTGTTGTAGCGCTCGGCCGAGGTGTCGTTGTGGAAGGCGTGGTTGACGCCCTCGTACATGTAAATCTGGTGCTCGACGCCGGCCTTCTTCAGCGCCTCGTCGTAAGCGGGGATGCCGGCGTTCACGCGCTGGTCCAGCCCGGCATAGTGCAGCAGCAGCGGCGACTTCACCGTACCGACCAGCGCCGGGTCGGGGGTCGGGCCGTAGAAGGCGACGCCGGCCTTCAAGTCGGGCGCCTTGATCGCCAGCCGGTTGATCATGCCGCCGCCCCAGCAGAAGCCGACCGCCCCGACCTTGGCCGAGGAATAGCGGTAGGCCATCAGATAGCTCATGCCGGCGATCAGGTTGTTGACCGTCTTGTCGGTGTCGAGCTGGCCGATCATGTCCCGGGCCTTGTCGGCGTCCTGCGGCGTACCGCCCAGCGGCGACAGCAGGTCCGGCGCCATCGCCACGAAGCCTTCGGTGGCAAGACGGCGGGTGACGTCCTTGACGTAGGCGTTCAGGCCGCGATTCTCGTGGATGACCAGCACCGCCGGGGCCTTGTCCATCAGCTTCGGCCGGGCGAGATAGCCGGTCACGTCGCCGGTCGCCCCCTGGAAACTGACATCCTCCGCCGCCAGACGGGTATCGTCCTCACCGACGATGGCCGCGCGGGCATAGTTGGGCTCGATCGCCGCCAGGATCGCCGGGATGGCCGCCGCGCTGCCCGCCAGCCCCGCCAGCCGCTCCAGGAAGACCCGGCGCGGCAACGGCGCATGGGTGTACTCGTCATAGAGGTCGATGATCCGCTGGTCCATCCCCGATGCCCCCTGTCTTTGTCGGTGCCGCAGCTCAGCCGGTGCGGTCGCGCATGAGAGTGGGGGCGCCGCGCCGGCTTGGCAACCGGGGGTGCGGATCCGCTTTCGGCCTATGACACTGCTCAGGAGGCTTCCGGGGCGACCTCGCTCAGAGGGACCAGTTCCGACGGCTGATACTCAACCAGATGACCGTCGCGCATCTCCAGAACCCGGTCCATGCGGCGGGCGAGGTCGAGGTTGTGGGTCGCCACCAGGGCGCCGACCTTGGCCTGCCGGACGATGGCCGACAGCATGGCGAAGACATGCTCCGCCGTATGGGGGTCGAGGTTGCCGGTCGGCTCGTCGGCGATCAGGAGCGACGGGGCGTTGGCCAGCGCGCGGGCGATGGCGACGCGCTGCTGCTCGCCGCCCGACAGGCGGGCCGGACGGTGGGTGCCGCGCTGCTCCAGCCCGACCATGCGCAGAAGCTCGTCGGCGCGCTGGCGGGCGACCGACTTCGCCACGCCGGCGATCATCTGCGGCAGGACGATGTTCTCCCGCGCCGAGAATTCCGGCAACAGGTGGTGGAACTGGTAGACGAAACCGATGGAGCGGCGCCGCACCTCCGTCCGCTTGCCGTCGTCCAGGTTGGACACGTCGGTGCCGGCGATTCTCACGATGCCGTCGGTCGGCCGTTCCAGCAATCCGGCGATGTGCAGCAGCGTCGATTTGCCGGCACCCGAGGGGCCGACCAGCGCCACCAGTTCCCCGGCGCCGACGGTCAGTTCGACCCCGCGCAGCACCTCCAGCGTCTCGCCAGCCTGTTCGAAGCGGCGGACGATGCCCTTCAGTTCCAGCATCGGCTGCATGACGGCATCACTCATAGCGCAGGGCCTCCACCGGGTCGAGCCGGGCGGCGCGCCAGGACGGGTAGATGGTGGCGGCGAAGGACAGGCCCAGCGCCATCAGCGTCACCTGTATGACCTCGCTCCAGTCGATCTTCGCCGGCAGGTGGGACAGGAAGTAAATCTCGGCATTGAACAGGTTGGTGCCGGTCAGTCCCTGGATGACCTGCCGAATGCTCTCGATGTTCAGCGCGAAGGACACGCCGAGCGCAAGTCCCAGCAAGGTCCCCGTCACCCCGACGCTGGCGCCGGACAGGAAGAAGATGCGCATGATCATGCCGCGCGTCGCCCCCATGGTGCGCAGGATCGCGATGTCCCGCCCCTTGTCCTTCACCAGCATGATCAGGCTGGAGATGATGTTGAAGGCGGCGACCATGATGATCAGCGACAGGATCAGGAACATCACGTTGCGTTCGACCTGCAGCGCCGTGAAGAAGCTGGCGTTCGACTGCTGCCAGTCGACCACCCTGCCCTCCCCCGCCACCACCGACTGGACGGCGGCGCGAGCGGACGCGATCTGCATCGGGTCGCTGACGAAGACCTCCAGCGAGGTCACGGCGTCGCCGGTGCGGAAGAAGGCCTGCGCCTCCTCCAGCGGCAGGAAGATGAAGCTGTTGTCGTATTCGAACATGCCGACGTCGAAGATCGCGCCGATGGGATAGCTGCGCATCCGCGGCACGGTGCCGAAGGCGGTGACGTTGCCTTGGGGGGCGATCAGCGTGATCTGGTCGCCGATGCTCAGGCCCAGACGCTGGGCCATGCGGACGCCGATGGCGACGCGGTCGTCCCCGAACTCATCGACCGAACCGCGGATGATGTTGTTGGCGAGCGTCGGGCGCACCCGGAAATCCTCCGGCCGGACGCCGCGGATGACGGCACCCGACGCGGCTCCGCGCACCGACACCAGCGCCTGCCCCTCCACCGTCGGGGTGACGTTGACCACGCCCGGCGTGTTGCGCAGCTTGCCGGCCAGGATGTCGAAGTCCGGCAGCGGCCCGCCGCGCATGTTGTAGACGTTGAGATGCCCGTTGAGGCCGAGCACCCGGCCCAGCAGCTCCGCCCGGAAGCCGTTCATCACCGCCATCACGATGATGAGCGTCGCCACGCCGAGCGCAATGCCCAGCAGCGAGAACCCCGCGATGACCGAGATGAATCCTTCCTGGCGGCGCGCCCGAAGGTAACGCATCGCGACCATGCGTTCGAAGGCGTTGAAGATCATGCAGCTGGGATCCTGTGGGGGAGGCCCTGTGGACGGGCGGAGACGATGCCCTAGATAAGAACCTGAGCGTGGCGGGAAAAGGGCAAAGCCCGGATCGCCGCTTTGGGCGATCCGGGCTCTCTCTTCAGGCTAGGCCGATCAACCCAGCAGCTTCGCCAGCGCCGCCTCGACCGGCAGCTCTTCCTTTTCGCCGGTGGCGCGGCGCTTCAGCTCGACGACGCCGTTCTTCAGGCCGCGCGGGCCGACGACCAGTTGCCAGGGAACGCCGATCAGGTCCATGTCGGCGAACTTGGCGCCGGGGCGCTCCTCGCGGTCGTCATAGGCGACCTCCAGGCCGGCCGATTCCAGCTTGGCATACAGCTCGGCGCAGACGCGGTCGGTCTCGGCGTCGCCGGACTTCAGGTTGATCAGGCCGACGTTGAAGGGGGCGACGGCGTCCGGCCAGATGATGCCGTTGTCGTCATGGCTGGCCTCGATGATGGCGCCCATCAGACGCGACACGCCGATGCCGTAGCTGCCCATCTCCACCGGGATCGATTCGCCGTTCGGACCGGCGACGACGGCGTTCATCGGCTTGGAGTATTTGGTGCCGAAGTTGAAGATGTGGCCGACCTCGATGCCGCGGGCCGACACCAATTCCGACTCCGGAACCGGGCTGTTGGCCGGGTCGTGCTTCTCGTCGGTCGCGGCATAGATGGCGGTGACGCGGTCGAAGAAGGGCTGCAGGTCGTCCTCGATGCCGGGGGCGTCCTTCAGCACGTCCAGGGTCATCCAGTCCTTGTGGCAGAAGACGCCGCTCTCGCCGGTCTCGGCCAGGATGATGAACTCGTGGCTCAGGTCGCCGCCGATCGGGCCGGTGTCGGCGCGCATCGGGATCGCCTTCAGTCCGATGCGGGCGAAGGTGCGGAGATAGGCCAGGAACATCTTCTGATAGGTGCGGCGCGCACCGTCCGCGTCGATGTCGAAGGAATAGGCGTCCTTCATCAGGAACTCGCGGCCACGCATCACGCCGAAGCGCGGGCGGATCTCGTCACGGAACTTCCACTGGATGTGGTAGAGGTTCAGCGGCAGCTGGCGGTAGCTCTTGACGAAGGTACGGAAGATGTCGGTGATCATCTCCTCGTTCGTCGGGCCGAACAGCATCTCGCGGTCGTGACGGTCGGTGATGCGCAGCATCTCCTTGCCGTAATCGTCGTAACGGCCGCTCTCGCGCCACAGATCGGCCGACTGGATGGTCGGCATCAGCAGTTCCTGCGCGCCGGCGGCATCCTGCTCCTCGCGGACGATCTGCTCGATCTTGCGCAGAACCCGATAGCCCAGCGGCAGCCAGGCATAAATGCCGGCGCTGGTCTGGCGGATCATCCCGGCCCGCAGCATCAGGCGGTGCGAGACGATCTGCGCCTCGGTCGGGGTCTCCTTGAGGGTCGGCATGAAGAAGCTGGACAGCCGCATGGCTCTGCTCTCGTGTGCGAGGTGTTCGACAAGGCCGCGCACGCATGGCTCCTGCGGACAGGAACGGACACGGGCGCGGCGGGTGAGCGACTTTAGGAAGGTCGCCCGCACTTGTCCACTGTAAGCCCCCCGCCGCGCCGCCGGTTACCGGGTGCGGCAGTAGACGTAGAGGCGTTCCTCGGCACCCGGATCGATCGGCTGGCCGTTCAGATAGAGCTGTGTCCCGACGACCGTCAGCCACACCGCGGTGACATCATTGGGCAGGAACGGCACCGACGGCAGAGCGATGCCCATCCGCCGGGCGAGATCGACCGACAGCGGCAGATCGATGGGGATCGGCGGCTGCGCCCCGGCGCTTCCGGGCAGGTCGGCCGGGGCGACCGCGCGGCCATGCACATCCATACCCGGCCGGTATTCGACGTCGGCGGCCGGCACATGACGGGTCAGCCGCTGGCACAGCGACAGATCGACCACCGGCCGGTCGCGGGCGGCGTCGGGCGTCAGCGGCACCGGGCCGGGACGCGGCGTCTGGGTTTGCGCCGATGCCGGCAGGGTCGCCAGGAACATCGCCGCCGCCAGCCCGGCATACAGTGTGCCGCGCGCGGTCACAGCGTATGCCGCTCGGCCACCGGAGCCGTGTTGCGCATGGATTTCCAGTAGATCGACAGGTAGGGCATTCCTTTCTCCGCCTCCTCCTGGGTCCGCGCCGATTGACGGATGTATTTGCCGATGAAGGCCTTGTTCACATGCTCCAGGTCGACCGCGGCCTTCAGCACCAGGAACTCGCCGATCTTGTCCGGCAGATTGTAATGCCATTTCTGCAGACAGTCGGAGGTCACACCCGGCTTCGCCTGTTCGGGCTCCGGCAGGTAGAATTCCTGGTGGTGGTACTGCGAGATCTCCTTCCACGCCTGCGCCACGCGGCCGGGCTTCAGCCGCGGCAGCGCCTTCAGGATGCGCACGTCGTCGTGAAACAGCGGTAAAAATCCACGCTTCTCCGCCAGTTCGGTCAGCATCGTATGCAGGCCGGCCATGACGCCGCCCTCGCCACCCTCACCGCCGCCGTTGTCCGTCTTCTCCTCGCGCTTGCGGCTGAACAGCGCGCTGAAGAACCCCTTCTTCGGCTTGACCTGGTTTCCGCCGCCGCCGCTGTCCTGCCCGACCTTGCGCTCGTCCCACAGCGAGTCCCAGGCATATTCCCAGGCGGTGAAGATGGCGTTGGACCGGTCGTCCAGGACCGTCAGGAGATATTCCCGGCCTTCCCGCGCCCAATCGACGTCGCCGACGATGGCGCGCACCGGACGGCGGCTGAGCACCACCGGCAGGATGCCGACGCGCACCAACTCCTGATAAAATTCTACGAAGGACGGCGTCTGGATGAAGGGCAGGATCGAGCATGGCTGAAGCTCCGGCGCCAGCAGCTCCATGCTTTTCTTTGTCCGCTCCAACAGTTCAGTCGACAGAACCGCGGCGAACTGATCGAACCGTTCGTTTTCATTCGCGGCCATCGGCGCCTCGACTGTCGTCCTCTTCCGGCCACCCGCCGAAGCGGGTGAAGGCTGAACTGAAAATTGGGCAAAGCGGATTCACCCCGGCGGTATGGCCACCGATGGCGATCTCGCAGCCCGGCTGATTGCCCTGATTGGGGAAAACCCCGATGCGAGCTAAGCCAAGCAACGCTACCAAGTAAACCGTTAACGTTTTCTGGAGCGATGCGGAAATTTCCTGTCCGCGGCCCTGCCCTGTCCCCTCCCGGCCGCTGAATAAAGAAAGGCCGCGCGGCAAAAGCGGCGCGGCCTGTCGAGTTTAGGGAGGAATCGCCACCAGGCGTCGGAAAGGGAGGAATATCCTCCCTCATCACTCCAAAAGAGTGAACCTGTGCCAGGAGCATGGCAAGCCCAAAACGGAGGCAGCGGCACCCAGTGCATAATTTTTTTGCATTTTTGCCCAGCGCTTCGGCGATTGCCGCCGTTCTGGGCGACCATTTGCCTATTCCATAGCCGCGTACCCGCGATATCCGGCGTCTACCGCAGCCTTCCAGGGCGGACTCTGGGCAAGCACGGCGGCCTGAACGGGGCAGTCGGCCTGATGGGCACCCGGCAGATAGCCGAGGCTCATCAGGAACTCCCCGACGATTTCGCCGCCGGTGAAGCGGAAGGTCCGGCCGAACAGCTTCACCCACTCCGCCTTGGTCAGCGGATGATGGGCACGCAGCCAGCCGTCGAAGGAACCATGGGTTTCCCGCAAAGCGACGATACGGCGGGCGTTCTCGATCACCGCGTCCACCTTCAGACGGTTGCGGATGATGCCGGCATCGGCCAGCAGCCGCGCCCGCTCCGCCTCGCCATAGGCGGCGACCCGGTCGATGTCGAACCCGTCGAAGGCGGCGCGGAAGGCCTCTCGCTTCTTCAGGATGGTCAGCCAGGACAGGCCGGCCTGATTGATCTCCAGCACCAGACGCTCGAACAGCGCCCGGTCGTCGCTGCTGGGAAAACCGTACTCGCCGTCGTGGTAGGGGCCGTGGTGGGGATGGCCGGGCGCGGCCGCGCAATAGGTCAGGCTCACCCGATCCTCTCCTCTGGTTCGTCAGAACATATCCCGCGCCATGTCCCGGAAGGAGATGATGCCGGACCGCTCGATGCCGAAGATCACCAGCCACACCAGCAGGGCGACCAGCGACGTGATCATGAATTTGCGCAGAATGTGCGGCTCGACCGGCGCGGAGGAGGCCATGCCCGGCTCCGGATTCTCCGGCGTCCGGACGCCCCAGGGCAGCACCGCGAACAGCACCACCCACCAGACGACGACGTAAACGAAGGCTCCCGTCACCCAGTTGTCCATCGTCCCCTCCGCGGTTCAGCCGTCTCAGGCCTGTTCCAGTTCCACCAGCGTCCCGCAGAAATCCTTCGGGTGCAGGAACAGGACCGGCTTGTCGTGGGCGCCGATCTTCGGCTCGCCGTCACCCAGCACGCGGGCGCCCTGCTCCTTCAGCCGGTCACGGGCGGCCAGGATGTCCTCCACCTCATAGCAGATGTGGTGGATGCCGCCCGACGGGTTCTTTTCCAGGAAACCGGCAATCGGCGACTTCTCGCCGAACGGATGCAGCAACTCGATCTTGGTGTTGGGCAGGGTGACGAAGACGACGGTGACGCCGTGCGGCGGCAGGTCCACCGGCTGCGACACGGCGGCGCCCAGCGTGTCGCGGTAGAGCGCGGTCGCCGCCGGTAGGTCCGGAACGACGATGGCGACGTGGTTGAGCTTCCCGATCATGCGTGTCCTCTCGCTGGCTGGCCCGTTAGCGGGCTCTGATAAGCCTGTTATACATCAAATCCGGTTCGGGATTTTCTCAGACGCGGACCAGATGGACCTCCGTCACCGGCTTCTTGCCGTGGGTCGCGTTGAAGCAGCGGCGCACGGCGATCCTCGCCGCCTCCTTCACCTGGACGTCGTCGGCCCGTGCCGACTTGGGCAGCATCGCCACCGATTCGCGCACCGCATCCACCACGTCCAGCAGCAGGTCACGGTCGGTCGCCTCGTCGATCAGCCCCATCACCGCCAGCTGCGGCGCCGTCATCAGCTCGCCGGTGCCGGTCATCACCAGCGTCACCACGGCGGCGCCGTTGTTCACCATGCGGTTGCGCGCCCGCATCATGCCGGTGTCGAGCGGCACCAGACGCTTGCCGTCCACCGCCATGCGCCCGGCGCGCACGTTGGCCACCACCCGCGCCCCCTCGGGTCCGTCGAGCCGGAGGACGTCGCCGTTGGCCGGCACGATGCTGTGGGCGACCTGACAATCCTCGGCCAAGGCGGCGTGGGCTTGCTGGTGGCGCTGCTCGCCATGGACGGGCACGGCGATGCGCGGGCGCACCCACTGGTACATGCGCACCAGCTCGTCCCGCGCCGGATGTCCGGAGACATGGACCGGCGCCTCGTCCGCCGTCACCAGCTCGACGCCCTGGGCGACCAGCTGGTTCTGCATCCGGCCGATGGCCCGCTCGTTGCCGGGGATCTCGCGGGACGAGAAGATCACCACGTCGCCGCGCGACAGCGTCACCTGCGGATGGTCGTTGGCGGCAATGCGGGCAAGGGCCGAGCGCGGCTCCCCCTGGCTGCCGGTGCAGATCAGCACCAGCTTTTCGCGCGGCAGATAGCTGGCGTCATGCTCCGAGAGGAATTTCGGCACGTCGGCGAGATAACCGGTGGCCCGCGCCGCCTCGTTGATGCGCCACAGCGAGCGGCCGACCAGCGCAACATGGCGGTCGTGCGCGGCGGCGGCGGCGGCGATGCTCTCCAGCCGCGCCACATTGGTGGCGAAGCAGCTGACGGCGATGCGGCGGTCACGGTAGCGGCCGAACAGGTCCATCAGGGCGTCGCGGACGGTCGCCTCCGACCCGGCGGCGCCCGGCACCAGCGCGTTGGTGCTGTCACCGACCAGCGCCAGCACCCCTTCGTCGCCGATGGCGCGCAGCCGCTCCTCGTCGGCCGTCTCGCCGACCAGCGGATCGGGATCCAGCTTCCAGTCGCCGGTGTGCAGGACGGTCCCGGCCGAGGTGCGGATGGCCAGCGCGTTCGGCTCCGGGATCGAATGCGTCATGGTGACATATTCGACGGAGAAAGGACCAACCTCGACCGTGCCGCCCAGCGGGATCTCGTGGATCGGCACCGTGCTGCTCAGGCCCTTCTCATGCAGCTTGGCGCGCAGGAAGGCTGCGGTGAAGGGGGTGCAATAGACGGGGCAGCGCAGTTCCGGCCACAGATACTGCACGGCGCCCAGATGGTCCTCATGCGCGTGGGTCAGCACCAGACCGACCAGATCGCCGCGACGCTCGGCGATGAAGGTCGGGTCCGGCATGATGACGTCCAGCCCGGGCATGGTGTCGTCGGCAAAGGAGATGCCGAGGTCCACCATCAGCCATTTGCCGCGGTGCCCGTAGAGATTGAGGTTCATCCCAATCTCGCCGGAACCGCCGAGTGGGACGAAATACAGTGCACCATCCTCCGGAACGAAGGTGTCCGCCGGGGCTTCGGGCGTTCCGGCGGCTGTCTTGGAGGATTGTGTCATTGGACCGTGTTGCGCTTGTGGATCAGGAGGAGACCGCGGAGCGTCAGCTCGTTGTCGGTGTGTTCGATGACATGGGTAGCCTTGGCGAAAAGAACAGCCAATCCGCCGGTGGCGACCACCCGCATGGGCTCGCCGTACTCCGCCCGGATGCGGGAAACAAGCCCTTCGATCAGCCCGACATACCCCCAGAAGATGCCGGACTGCATGCAGGCGATGGTGTTCTTGCCGATGACCTCGGCGGGCGGCTGAATTTCGACGCGCGGCAGCTTGGATGCGGCCCTCTGCAGGGCCTCCAGCGACAGGTTCAGCCCCGGCGCGATCACGCCGCCGCAGTAGTTGCCGTCGGCATCCACCACATCGAAGGTTGTCGCCGTGCCGAAATCGATGACGATCAGCGGGGTCTTGTAGGTTGCCGCGGCGGCCACCGTGTTGACCAGACGGTCGGCACCCACCTCTTCCGGCCGGTCGACCAGCGCCTTGGCACCAAGGTCGACGCCGGGCTGGCCGACGATCACCGGCTCGCAGCCGAAATGATCCTTGCACAGCCGCTTGAGGTTGAAGGTGGCGCCGGGCACCACGCTGGCGATGATGGCGCCATGGATGTCGACCGGCTTCAGCCCCTTCAACGCCATCAGGTGGGTCAGCCACACCATGTATTCGTCGGAAGTGCGTTTGGGATCGGTCGCCGTGCGCCAGATGCCGCGCTGGCGGTCGCCGTCGTAAATGGCGAACACCACATTCGTGTTTCCGGCGTCGATGGCAAGCAGCATGGCAAGGTCCTGAAGGCGGTGGGCGATTGAACTCGGCTGACGGACTCACTTCTCGGGAGGCGGCGCAAAGAACACGTCGCCGGCGGCGATCCGCTGCCGCGGCCCGCCGTCCGTTGGATCAAGCAACAGAACGCCGTCGCTGTCCAGATCGGCGAAGGTGCCGGGGATCGTCCGATCGGCCAGCCTGACCTGGATCGGGCCGCCCAGCCCCCTGGCTCGCGCCAGCCACGCCTCGCGCACGGGTGTGAAACCATGGGCGCGCCAGCGGCCATACCAAGTCGCCAGATGCTCCGCGTAGACCTCGAGCAGCGCGCCCGGCCCCATCGGCGGTGCGCCCTCGGCGATCAGGGAGGTGGCCCCGTAATCGACGGTCGCGGGAAAATGCCGCAGGTTGATGCCGACCCCCAGCACCACCCAGGCGACCTTGCCGTCGGCCGTCGGCTCCGACTCGAGGAGGATGCCCGACAGCTTGCGGTCATGCACCAGAACGTCATTCGGCCATTTGCAGCGAACACCGCTCGGATCCGGCAGGACCGACTCGGCTGTTTCTGCGATTGCGAGCGCCGCGACAAAAGAGATCTGCGCCGCCTCAGCCGGTGGCAGGCCGGGCCGCAGGATCGTCGTGCTGTAGAGATTGCCCTCGGGAGAGGTCCAGGCCCGGCCACGGCGGCCGCGGCCGCTGTCCTGCCGGCGCGCCCAGACGATGGTCCCTTCGGGGGCCCCTGAACGCGACAAGGCCTTCGCTTCGTCGTTCGTACTGCCGACGGAGTCGAAGGCCTTGATCTGGAAGCCCGGAGGCAGGCGCAGTCGCGCCGCCTCCGCTTCGAGCGATACCGTCATCGGTCGGATGTCACCCGGCGAACAGGGCCGCCGCGGCAGCCGCCGCACCGTTCAGGATCGGCGCCGGAGCGACGAAGAACAGCAGGGTGAACAGGCTGGTCAGCACAAGGACGCCGGTCATGCTGTCGTCATCGACCTTGTCGACCACCACCGCGGGCTCATCGAAATACATGATCTTGATGATGCGCAGGTAGTAGAAGGCACCCACGACGCTGGTCAGCACGCCAACGACGGCCAGCGTGTATTCCTGCGCGGCGACGGCGGCCAGGAAGACATAGAGCTTGCCGAAGAAGCCCGCCATCGGCGGGATGCCGGCCATGGAGAACATGAAGATCGCCATGGTGGCTGCCAGCATCGGGTTGGTCTTGGACAGTCCGGCGAAGTCCTTGATCTCCTCCAGCATCTGGCCCTTGGCCTTCATGCTGAGGATGACCGCGAAGGCGCCGATGTTCATGGCGATGTAGAGCGCCATGTAGATCAGCACGCCGCGCACGCCGTCCTGGGTCCCGGTGGTGAGGCCGACCAGCGCGTAGCCGACATGGCCGATGGAGCTGTAGGCCATCAGGCGCTTGATGTTGGTCTGCATGATGGCGACGAAGGAACCGATCACCATCGACAGGATGGCGGTGGCCACCAGCACCTGATGCCACTGGGCGGCGAGATGGCCGAACGGCTCCATCACCACGCGGGTCAGCAGGGAAATGGCCGCCACCTTCGGCGCCGCGGCGAAGAAGGCGGTCACCGGGGTCGGCGCACCCTCATACACGTCCGGTGTCCACATGTGGAACGGAGCGGCCGAGATCTTGAAGGCCAGACCGGCCATCACGAACACCAGACCGATCACCAGACCCGGCGACACATGGGCGCCGCCGGCGAACAGCGCCGCCACCTTGTCGAAGGAGGTGGTGCCGGCAAAGCCATAAACCAGCGAGGCACCGTACAGCAGCATGCCCGAGGAGAGCGAGCCGAGGACGAAATACTTCAGGCCGGCTTCCGACGACTTGGCGCTGTCGCGGCGGAAGGCCGCAATAACGTAGAGCGCCAGGCTCTGGGTCTCCAGGCCGACATACAGCGAGATGAAATCGTTGGCCGAAATCATCATCAGCATGCCGAGCGTGGCGAACAGCATCAGCACCGGGAATTCGAAGCGGGCCATCTGCTCCCGCTCGTTGAAGCCGAGCGAGAGGATGACCGCGAAGGCGGCGGAGACCAGCACCAGCACCTTCATGAAGACGCCGAAGGCATCCATCACGAACATGCCGTTGAAAGTGACCACGCGGCCGCTGCCGTAGCCCATCGCCAGGACGGCGGCGAGCAGCATGCAGACGATCGCCAGATAGGAGACGGGACGGGTGAAGCCGTCGCCGCGGAACACGCCCAGCATCAGCAGGGCGACGCCCGAAAGCGCCAGGAAGATCTCCGGCAGGGCCGGCCAGATGTCGGGAAACACTGCGGTCATGTCGAAGAACCCCTTACCGAGCGGCGACCGAGACACCGGACGCGGCGTGCGACGCGGCCAGCTTGGTCTGGTAGGTCTGGATCAGCTGCTCGACCGATGCCGAGGTGACGTTCAGGAAGCTGCTGGGATAGATGCCCATCCACAGGACCACGGCGATCAGCGGCACGAACACCGCGATTTCGCGCGGGGTCATGTCGAACATCGCCTTGACGTCCGGCTTGGTCAGCTTGCCGTAGACGACGCGGCGGTACAGCCACAGCGCGTAGGCGGCGCCCAGAACCATGCCGGTGGCGGCCAGAGCGGCAACCCAGGTGTTGTCGCGGAAGACGCCCATCAGCACCAGGAACTCGCCGACGAAGCCGGCGGTACCCGGCAGGCCGACCGAGGCCATGGTCATGAACAGGAACACCACCGCGTATTTCGGCATGTTCTTCACAAGGCCGCCGTAACGGGCGATCTCGCGGGTGTGCAGCCGGTCATAGACGACGCCGACGCACAGGAACAGCGCACCCGACACCACGCCGTGCGACAGCATCTGGAACACCGAACCCTCGATGCCCTGCTGGTTCAGCGCGAACATGCCGATGGTGACGAAGCCCATGTGGGCGACCGACGAGTAGGCGATCAGCTTCTTCATGTCCTCCTGGGCGAGAGCGACCAGCGAGGTGTAGATCACGGCGACGACCGACAGCGTGTAGATCAGCGGCGCGAAATACTCGGTCGCTTCCGGCAGGATTGGAATGTTGAAGCGCAGGAAGCCGTATCCGCCCATCTTCAGCAGCACGCCGGCCAGGATCACCGAACCGGCGGTCGGCGCTTCGACGTGGGCATCCGGCAGCCAGGTGTGGACCGGCCACATCGGCACCTTCACCGCGAAGGAGGCGAAGAAGGCCAGCCACAGCCACAGCTGCATGTTGCGCGGGAACTGGGTGGCGGTGATGGTCGGGATGTCGGTGGTGCCGGCCACGTAATACATGGCCAGGATCGCCAGCAGCATCAGGACCGAGCCGAGCAGCGTGTAGAGGAAGAACTTGAAGGCTGCATAGACGCGGCGCGGGCCGCCCCAGATCCCGATGATCAGGAACATCGGGATCAGGACGCCTTCGAAGAACATGTAGAACAGCACGAAGTCCAGCGCGCAGAACATCCCGATCATCAGGGTTTCCAGCGCGAGGAAGGCAATCATGTATTCCTTCAGGCGGACCTGCACCGACTCCCAGCTCGCCAGGATGCACAGCGGCATCAGGAAGCCGGCCAGGACGACGAACAGCACCGAAATGCCGTCGACGCCCATGTGGTAGTTGATGCCGAACTCGGGGATCCAGCCCGCCTTCTCGACCATCTGATAGCCGGGATTGCGCGGATCGAAGTTGGCCCAGACCAGCAGCGTCAGGACGAAGGTGACGAGGGTCGTCCACAGCGAGATGTACCGCACGTTCCGCAGCACGTCGGGGGAATTGCCCCGGCAGAACAGCAGGATCAGCGCGACGCCCACGAGCGGCAGGAAGGTCGCGAACGACAGGATCGGCCAGCTAGCCATTGTTGTTGTTCTCCTTCGAAACCGCTCAGCCGAAGACCGACAGCCAGGCGACGAGCAGGACGACCCCGATCACCATGGCAAAGGCGTAGTGATAGACGTACCCCGACTGCAGCCGGCTGGCGCGTGCCGCGACGTCGCGGGTGGCGGCGGCGATGCCGTCCGGACCCACGCCGTCGATCACTGCACCGTCACCCGACTTCCACAGGCCGTAGCCCAGGGCCTTGGCCGGACGGGTGAACAGCGCGTCATACAGCTCGTCGAAATACCACTTGTTGTAGAGGAACTGGTGGATGCCACGGAAGGTACCCGCGATCTGGCCTGGCAGGCGCGGCATCATCACATAGCCGATGTAGGCCATGGCGATACCGAGCAGACCGACCACCAGCGGCAGGATCGCAACCCAGCCCGGAGTGTGATGATGGGCGGCTTCGATGGCATCATGCTCATGCAAGGTCATGATCGCCTTGCCCCAGAACTCCATCCGGTCATGGCCCACGAAATACTCGTGGAAGCCAAAGCCGGCGAACAGGGCGCCCAGCGTCAGGACCGCGAGCGGGATCAGCATGACGACCGGCGACTCGTGGGCGTGGTCGTACACTTCCTTGTCCATCCGCGGCGTGCCGTGGAAGGTCATGAACAGCAGGCGCCAGGAGTAGAAGGCGGTCAGCAGCGCCGCGGCGATACCCAGAGCGAAGGCGAAGCGCCCCACCCCGCTGCCCGAGGCGAAGGCCGCCTCCAGGATCATGTCCTTGGAATAGTAGCCGGCAAAGAAGGGCAGGCCGGCGAGCGCCAGATTGCCGATCCACATCACCGCATAGGTGAAGGGAATCTTGCGCCAGACGCCGCCCATCTTCCGCATGTCCTGCTCATGGTGCAGGGCATGGATGACCGAGCCGGCGCCAAGGAACAGCAGCGCCTTGAAGAAGGCGTGCGTGAACAGGTGGAACATGGCCGCGCCGTAGGCCGAGACGCCGGCGGCGAAGAACATATAGCCGAGCTGCGACATCGTCGAATAGGCGATGACGCGCTTGATGTCGAACTGGGTGAAGCCGATGGTCGCCGCGACGAAAGCGGTCAGGCCGCCGACCACCGTCACCACCTCGAGCGCCGTCGGGGCGTATTCGAAGACGGGCGACAGGCGGCAGAGCATGAAGACGCCGGCGGTGACCATGGTGGCCGCGTGGATGAGCGCCGACACCGGGGTCGGGCCTTCCATCGCGTCCGGCAGCCAGGTGTGCAGACCGAGCTGCGCCGACTTGCCCATGGCGCCCATGAACAGCAGCAGGCAGGCGATGGTCAGGCCGTTGAAGTCCCAGCTGAGGAAATGCAGCGTCTCGCCGGTCAGCGTCGGGGCCTTGGCGAAGATCGCGTCAAACTGGACCGAACCGGTCAGCACGAAGATCGCGAAGATGCCGAGCGCGAAGCCGAAGTCGCCGACGCGGTTGACCAGGAAGGCCTTCATGGCGGCGGCGTTGGCCGACGGCTTCTCGTACCAGAAGTTGATCAGCAGGTAGGAGGCCAGACCGACGCCCTCCCAGCCGAAGAACAGCTGGACCAGGTTGTCCGCCGTCACCAGCATCAGCATGGCGAAGGTGAACAGCGACAGGTAGCCCATGAAACGCGGCTTCTGCGGGTCCTCGGCCATGTAGCCGACCGAGTAGACGTGCACGCAGGCCGAGACGGTGTTGACGACGATCAGCATCACCGCGGTGAGCTGGTCGACGCGCAGCGCCCACTTCACGTCGAGCGTGCCGCTCTGGATCCAGGTCATCAGCTCGATCGAGCGCGGATGGCCGTGCACGGCGACGTCGAAGAACAGGATCCAGGACAGGATCGCCGAGACGATGACGGCACCAGCGGTCACGAACTGCGAGACGCGGTCGCCCACGGTCGGCGGGCCGGCGACGACATGATGGTCGTCGTGGGCGTCGTCGTGCGCGTGGTCCAGCTCGTCGTGCGAGATGTGGTGGGAGTGATCGTCATGGGCATGAGCGATCTGGGCGTGCCCGTGATCGTCATGGCCATGACCGTGGCTTCCGTGACCCGCGGCAGCCGGCTCGGCCTTCGGCCCGCTGAACAGCGCGATCGATCCGGCGACGAGGAACGCCAGGAGCGGAAGGAATACGACTAGCACTTCCATGGCGCCGCCTCAGCCCTTCATCATGTTGATGTCTTCGACTCGGATCGAGCCGCGGTTGCGGAAGTAGACCACCAGGATGGCGAGGCCGATGGCCGCCTCGGCGGCGGCGACGGTCAGGATGATCATGGCGAAGATCTGGCCGACCAGATCGTGCAGGAAGGTCGAGAAGGCGACGAGGTTCAGGTTCACCGCCAGCAGCATCATCTCGATCGACATCAGGATGATGATGACGTTCTTCCGGTTCAGGAAGATGCCCAGCACACCCAGCGTGAAGATGATGGCCGAGACCGTCAGATAATGTCCGAGACCGATCTCCATGATCACACGCCCTCCCCGGTCGAGACCTTGCGGATGGCGACCACGTCTTCCCGGCGACGGGCGATCTGGGCGCCGACATTCTGTTTGCGTACGCCGGGACGGTGCCGCAGCGTCAGCACGATCGCGCCGATCATGGCGATCAGCAGGACGATGCCCGACGCCTGGAACAGGTAGACGTACTGCGTGTACATCAGCCGGCCCAGCGCATGGGTGTTCGTCACCTGATCGAGCGCCGGGGTCGGCGCGCCGGCGATGGCGGCGACGTTCGGAGCCACGATCCAGCCACCGAGCACGGCGGCCAGTTCGGCCAGCAGGATCAGCCCGACCAGCGCGCCCAGCGGCAGCGCTTCCATCGCACCCTTGCGCAACTCGCGGAAGTTGATGTCGAGCATCATGACCACGAACAGGAACAGCACGGCGACGGCGCCGACATAGACGATGACGAGGATCATCGCGATGAACTCGGCGCCCATCAGGACGCAGAGACCGGCCGCCTGGAAAAAGGCGAGGATCAGGAAAAGGACCGAATGAACGGGGTTCCGCGCCGAGATGACCATCACACCGGAGGCCACCAGCAGCGCGGCGAACACGTAGAAGGCGATGCCTTGGAGTATCATCGTTTTTCTCGCTTCCGCTTACCGGTAGGGAGCCTCGGCCGCGAGGTTCTGGGCGATTTCCGCCTCCCAGCGGTCGCCGTTCGCCAGCAGCTTCTGCTTGTTGTAGAAAAGCTCTTCACGGGATTCGGTGGAGAACTCGAAGTTCGGCCCCATGACCACCGCATCGACCGGGCAGGCTTCCTGGCACAGGCCGCAGTAGATGCACTTGGTCATGTCGATGTCGTAGCGCGTGGTGCGGCGGCTGCCGTCGTCACGCGGTTCGGCCTCGATGGTGATGGCGAGAGCCGGGCACACCGCTTCGCACAGCTTGCACGCGATGCAGCGCTCCTCGCCGTTCGCATAGCGGCGGAGCACATGCTCGCCGCGGAAGCGGGAGCTGATCGGGCCCTTCTCATAGGGGTAGTTGATCGTGACCTTGGGCTTGAACATGTAGCGCAAGGTCAGCGCCATGCCGCCCAGCAGCTCGGTCAGGAACAGGCTGCGCGCCGCGCGGTCGAGGAACGCCATGGCCTCTTCGTCTCCTTCCTCGCCGGTGGCCGCCCATTGGTCGGGCGGCTCGCCGGCACTCAAATCGACATGTCGTGGTGGGTTCGGTTGCCGGCTTTCGCCGTCGCTTACTTCGGCAGCCAGCCGAAGGTCACCAGGACGCCGGCGGTCAGCACGACCCAGAACAGCGACAGGGGCAGGAAGACCTTCCAACCCAGCCGCATCAGCTGGTCGTAGCGGTAGCGCGGCACGGTGGCGCGAACCCAGACATAGGTGAACAGGCAGAACGCGATCTTCAGCGCGAACCACACGATGCCCGGCACCCAGGTGAAGGGCGCGAAGGGCAGCGGGGGCAGCCAGCCGCCGAGGAACAGGATGCTCGTCATCGCGCTCATCAGGATCATGTTGGCGTATTCGCCAAGGAAGAAGAGCGCGAAGGGAGCCGAGCTGTATTCGACCATGAAGCCGGCGACCAGTTCCGACTCGCCTTCCGGCAGGTCGAAGGGGGCGCGGTTGGTTTCCGCGAGCGCCGAGATGAAGAACATCACGAACATCGGCAGCAGCGGAATGCAGAACCAGACCGTCTCCTGAGCCCGCACGATGTCGGTCAGGTTCAGCGAACCGACGCACAGCAGCACGGTGATGATGATGAGGCCCATCGAGACCTCGTAGGACACCATCTGCGCCGCGGAGCGGAGCGCACCGAGGAAGGCGTAGCGCGAGTTCGAGGCCCAGCCGGCCATCACGATGCCGTACACGCCCAGCGAGGAGATCGCGAACAGGTACAGCACGCCGACGTTGATGTTGGACAGAACCACCCCGTAGTCGAACGGGATGACCGCCCAGGCGATCAGCGCCAGGAAGAAGGTCAGCATCGGCGCGACGTAGAACACGATGCGGTTGGCGCCTTCCGGCAGGATCTGCTCCTTGGCGAACAGCTTCAGGCCGTCGGCGAAGGGCTGCATCAGGCCGAAGGGACCGACGATCGCCGGGCCCTGGCGCAGCTGCATCGCGCCCATGATCTTGCGCTCGGCATAGGTCATGAAGGCGACGGCCACCAGCAGCGGCACGGTGATCGCCAGGATCTCCAGAACCATAATGATCAGCGGCAGGAGGAAGCCGCTCCAGAACTCAGCCATGGGTGCCAGTCCTCTCCTGAGCAGGGCCCACCAGCGCTTCCGTGCAGTTGGCCATCGTCACCGAGGCCCGGCTGATCGGGTCGGTCATGTAGAAGTTGGTGATCGGCGTCACGAAGGGGGCGGCGTCGACCGGACCCTGCGCGCCGAAGGGCGCCCAGCTGGCCGGGGTCATCTCGCCCACCGCACCGAAGATCGGGTTCGCCGCCATCAGCCGCTGGCGCAGCTGGCCGTGGGTGTCGAAGGGCAGCGTGGCGCCCAGGACTTCCGACAGGGCGCGGACGATCTTCCAGTCCTCGCGCGCTTCGCCGGGCGGGAAGACCGCGAGGCGGGCGAGCTGCGGACGGCCCTCGGTGTTGACGTAGACCGCGTTCTTCTCGGTATAGGCGGCACCCGGCAGGATGACGTCGGCGCGGTGGGCGCCGGCATCGCCATGGTGGCCCTGATAGACGACGAAGGCGTTGCCGAGCTTCGCCATGTCGATCTCGTCGGCGCCCAGCAGGTAGACGAAGTCGATCTCGCCCTTCGACGCGCCGTCGAGGATGCCGTGGATGTCGCGGCCGCCCTCGCCCGGCAGGAAGCCGGCTTCGATGCCGCCGACACGCGCCGCGGCGGTGTGCAGGACGTTGAAGCCGTTCCAGTCGTCGCGGAACATGCCGTAGACCTCGCCGACCAGACGGGCGGCGGCCTGGACCGCGAGACCGTCGGCGCGCTGGAAGGCGCCCATGCCGACGATGATCATCGGGTTCTTGGCGGCGCGCAGCGTCTCGGAGAACGGGTGGCTGCCGTCGACCAGCTGCTGCAGCGTGTCCGGACCGGAGCCGATCACGCTGTAGGGATAGGTCAGGTCGCGCTGCTCGCCGATGGAGGCGATGGTGACGCCGCCGGCCAGATAGCGCTTACGGATGCGGGCGTTGACCAGCGTGCCTTCCCAGCGCGGGTTGGTGCCGACCAGCAGGATCACGTCGGCCTTCTCGATGCCGGCGATGCCCGAGTTGAACAGGTAGCCGGCGCGCACCGAGGTGTCGAACCGTGCACCGTCCTGACGGCAGTCCAGGTTGGTCGAACCCAGACGAGACAGCAGCTCCTTGAGCGCGAACTGCGCCTCGACATCGACCAGATCGCCCGCGATGGCGGCGATGCGGTTGCCGGACAGCCCCTTCAGGCGAGCCGCGACGGCGGTGAAGGCCTCCGCCCAGCTGGCCGGGACCAGCTTGCCGTTCTGGCGGATATAGGGGCGGTCAAGGCGCTGGCGCTTCAGACCATCGTAAGAGTAGCGGCTCTTGTCGTTCAGCCACTCCTCGTTGATATCGTCGTTGACGCGCGGCAGGACGCGCATCACCTCGGGCCCACGGGCGTCGACGCGGATGTTGGAGCCGACGGCGTCGAGGACGTCGATGGTCTCGGTCTTGCGCAGCTCCCACGGACGCGCTGTGAAGGCGTAGGGCTTGTGGGTCAGCGCGCCGACCGGGCAGACGTCGGCGAGGTTGCCCGAGAGTTCCGAACCGATCGCCTTCTCGACGAAGGTGGTGATCTCCATATGCTCGCCGCGATAGACGGCGCCGACATCGGGAACACCGGCCACTTCGTTGATGAAGCGGATGCAGCGGGTGCAATGGATGCAACGGGTCATGATGGTCTTGATGACCGGACCCATATACTTGTCCTTGACCGCCCGCTTGTTCTCGCCGTAGCGGCCGCGGTCGAAGCCATAGGCCATGGCCTGGTCCTGCAGATCGCACTCGCCGCCCTGATCGCAGATCGGGCAATCCAGCGGGTGGTTGATCAGCAGGAACTCCATGACGCCCTTGCGGGCCTTCAGGACGGTCTCGCTGTTGGTGCGGACGACCATTCCGTCGCCGCAGGGCATGGCGCAGGACGCGACCGGCTTGGGCGCGCGCTCCATCTCCACGAGGCACATGCGGCAGTTGGCCGGCACGCTGAGGCGCTCGTGGTAGCAGAAGCGCGGAATCTCGATCCCCAGCTGCTCGCAAGCCTGGAGGATCGAGGTGCCCGGCTCGACCTCGATCTCGATCCCGTCGATGGTCAGTTTCGGCATGGGAACGGGAACTCCTTACTCGGCCGCCAGCGGGGCGCTGTTGCGGTAGGCCTGGATGCGCCGCTCCACTTCCGGGCGGAAGTGGCGGAACAGGCCCTGGATCGGCCAGGCGGCAGCGTCGCCGAGCGCGCAGATGGTGTGGCCTTCGACCTGCTTGGTGACCTGCAGCAGCATGTCGATCTCTTCCATGCGCGCGTTGCCGGTGACCATGCGCTGCATGACGCGGTTCATCCAGCCGGTGCCTTCGCGGCACGGCGTGCACTGGCCGCAGGACTCATGCGCATAGAACTGCGACAGGCGGGCGATGGCCTTCACGATGTCGGTGGACTTGTCCATCACGATCACCGCGGCGGTGCCGAGGCCCGACTGCACTTCGCGCAAGCTGTCGAAGTCCATCAGGACGGTGTCGCAGATCGACTTCGGCAGGACCGGGACCGACGAGCCGCCGGGGATGATGCCCAGCAGGTTGTCCCAGCCGCCGCGCACGCCGCCGGCATGCTTCTCGATCAGCTCCTTCAGCGGGATGCCCATCTCCTCTTCCACGTTGCACGGCTTGTTGACGTGCCCGGAGATGCAGAAGAGCTTGGTGCCCGAGTTCTTCGGACGGCCGAGGCCGGCGAACCAGGAAGCGCCGCGACGCAGGATGGTGGGAACAACCGCGATGGACTCGACGTTGTTCACCGTGGTCGGGCAGGAATAGAGACCGGCCTGGGCGGGGAACGGCGGCTTGTTGCGCGGCTGCCCCTTCTTGCCCTCGATCGACTCGATGAGCGCGGTTTCCTCGCCACAGATATACGCGCCCGCACCCCGGTGGATGTAGACATCGTAGCTGTAGCCGGTGCCGCAGGCGTTTTTGCCGATCAGCCCCGCCGCATACGCCTCGTCGATGGCGCGCTGGACGTTGGAGCCCTCGTTGTAGAACTCGCCGCGGATGTAGATGTAGCAGGCGCTGGCGCCGATGGCGAAACCGGCGATCAGGCAGCCTTCGATCAGCTTGTGCGGATCGTGGCGCAGGATGTCGCGGTCTTTGCAGGTGCCGGGCTCGCCCTCGTCGGCGTTGATGACGAGGTAGACCGGCTTGTCGGTCACGTTCTTCGGCATGAAGGACCACTTCATGCCGGTCGAGAAGCCGGCGCCGCCGCGGCCGCGCAGCCCCGATTCCTTCACCTGCTCGATGATCCAGTCCCGGCCGTTTGCCAGGAAGGACGCCGTGTTGTCCCAGTCACCGCGCTTGCGGGCCGCCTCGAGACCGAAGTCCTGGTAGCCGTAGAGGTTGGTGAAGATGCGGTCCTCATCGCGAAGCATCGCTGTCCCCTCCCCCTCAATCTTCCGCTTGCGCGGTGGTGGCGTCCGCTTGCGCGGTGGTAAAGGCCTTCAGCGTCGTCGGGCCGCCGACCGGCTCCGAGGACTGACGGCCGATCTGCGAACCGGGCTTGGGCGTCTCGCCGCGCGCCAACGCGTCGAGGATGCGCTCCATATGCTCCGGGGCCACGTCTTCGTAGTAATCATCACCGATCTGCACAACCGGCGCGTTGACGCAGGCGCCCGAGCATTCGACCTCGCCCAGCGTGAACTGGCCGTCGGCCGTGGTCTCGCCCACCTCGATGCCGAGCTTCTTCTTGCAGGTGTGGACGATTTCGTCCGACCCGCGCAGCCAGCAGGGCGTGGTGGTGCAGACCTGGACGTGGTGCCGGCCGACCGGGTTCTTGTTGTACATCGTGTAGAAGGTCGCGACCTCGTACACGCGGATGCGCGGCATGCCCAGCAGGTCGGCCACGGCGTCCATGGCGACGCGCGGCAGCCAGCCGCCGTGCTGGCGCTGGGCCACGTCCAGCAGCGGCATGCAGGCGCTGGCCTGCTTGCCCTCCGGGTACTTGGCGATGATGCGCTTCGCCAGTTCCAGGTTTTCCTGGGTGAAGGTGAAGCTGGTCGGCTCGGCGTGGCCGTGATCGGAAGCGGGCGCGCTCATCGATCGATTTCTCCGAAAACGATGTCCATCGAGGCGATGTTGGCGACGGCGTCGGCCAGCATGTGACCCTTCGACATGAAGTCCAGGCCCTGAAGATGGGCGAAGCCCGGCGCGCGAATCTTGCAGCGGTAGGGCTTGTTGGTGCCGTCGGACACCAGATACACGCCGAACTCGCCCTTGGGCGCCTCGATGGCGGTGTAGGTCTCGCCGGCGGGAACGTGGAAGCCTTCGGTGAAGAGCTTGAAGTGGTGGATCAGCGCTTCCATCGAGCGCTTCATCTCGCCGCGCGGCGGCGGGGACACCTTGCGGTCCTCGATCTTGTAGGGACCGGCCGGCATCTCCTTGCAGCATTGGCGGATGATGCGCAGCGACTGCTTCATCTCCTCCATGCGGACCAGATAGCGCGCCCAGCAGTCGCCGGTCAGGCCGACCGGGACGTCGAATTCCATGCGGTCATAGACTTCGTAGGGCTGCGACTTGCGCAGGTCCCAGGCGACGCCGGAGCCGCGCAGCATCGGACCGGTGAAGGCCCAGTCGAGCGCCTGCTCCTTGGTGACGATGCCGATGTCGACCGTGCGCTGCTTGAAGATGCGGTTCTCGGTCAGCAGGCTTTCGAGGTCGTCCATGAACTTCGGAAAACGCTCGGTGAAGGCCCAGATGTCGTCCAGCAGGCCGTCCGGGATGTCCCAGGCGACGCCGCCCGGCCGGAAATAGTTGGCGTGCAGGCGGGCACCCGACACGCGCTCGTAGAACTCCATGAGGATTTCGCGTTCCTCGAAGCCCCACAGCGCCGGGGTGATCGCGCCGACGTCCAGCGCACCGGTCGTGATCGACAGGATGTGGTTCAGGATGCGCGTGATTTCCGAGAACAGCACGCGGATGTACTGGGCGCGTAGCGGCGCCTTGATCTGCAGCAGGTTCTCGATGCCGAGCACATAGGCGTGCTCCATGCACATCGGGCTGACATAGTCCAGGCGGTCGAAATACGGCACGGCCTGGATGTAGGTCTTGTATTCGATCAGCTTTTCGGTGCCGCGGTGCAGCAGGCCGATGTGCGGATCGCAGCGCTCCACCACCTCGCCGTTCAGCTCCATCACCAGACGGAGCACGCCGTGGGCAGCCGGGTGCTGCGGCCCGAAATTCATCGTGTAGGGCTTGATCTGCGTCTTGGTCTCGGGACCGGAGGCGCTGATGGCCGCGCCCGGACCAGTCGAGACGACGCCGGTCGCCGATTCGGTCGAAACGGTCATGCTCACGGCTTCTTGCTCCCGTCCTGGAGGGCCGCCTTCTCATCGCCGGGCAGCATGACGTTGGTCATGCCTTCCCACGGGCTGAGGAAGTCGAAGGCGCGGAAATCCTGGGTCAGACGGACCGGCTCGTAGATCACGCGCTTCTGGTCTTCGTCGTAGCGGGCTTCGACGTAGCCGGTCAGCGGGAAGTCCTTGCGGAAGGGGTGCCCCTCGAACCCGTAGTCGGTGAGGATGCGGCGCAGGTCCGGATGGTTCTCGAAGAAGATGCCGAACAGGTCCCACACCTCGCGCTCGAACCAGTTCGCGGCGCTGAAGACGGCAACGGCCGACGGGACGGGCGTGTCCTCGTCGGTTGCCAGCTTCACGCGCATGCGCCGGTTGTGGGTGTAGCTGAGCAGCTGGTAGACGACCTCGAACCGCTCCGCGCGATCCGGGTAATCGACCGCGGTGATGTCGGTCAGCTGCTCGAACCGGGTGGCCGGATCGTCGCGCAGCGCGGTCAGCACCGCCAGGATGGCCGGCCGTTTGACCGTCACCATCAATTCGCCGAGCTTCACCTCGACCTTCAGGACGTCGTCGCCGATCTTGGCGGCGATGACGTCCCCGAGTTCCTTCAACGCCTGTTCGGACATGGGTGGGACCCTGCCTTCCTACTTGTCTTCAGCGCGCTTCTCTTCCGGCCGCGGGTCCGGAGCCTTGTCGGCCCCGGCCGGTCCGGTCCGCTGGGATCAGCGGGCGATGCGGTTGCCGCGCTTGATCTTCTTCTGGAGCTGGAGGATGCCGTAAATCAGCGCCTCCGCCGTCGGCGGGCAGCCGGGCACATAGATGTCCACCGGCACGATCCGGTCGCAACCACGCACCACCGCGTAGGAATAGTGGTAGTAGCCGCCGCCGTTGGCACAGGAGCCCATCGAGATGACCCAGCGCGGCTCCGGCATCTGGTCGTAGACCTTGCGGAGGGCCGGGGCCATCTTGTTGGTCAGGGTGCCGGCGACGATCATGCAGTCGGACTGGCGCGGGCTGGGACGCGGAATCACGCCGAAACGGTCCAGGTCATACCGGCTCATATAGGCGTGGATCATCTCCACCGCGCAGCAGGCCAGACCGAAGGTCATCGGCCACAGCGAGCCGGTCCGGGCCCAGGCCAGCAGATCCTCGTACTTCGCCAGCACGAAGCCCTTGTCCTGGATCTCGTCCGAGACCGCGCGGATGTAGGCGTCCTGTTCCGGTCCGGGCGGAATCGGCGCCAGCGGCTTGGCGACCTCTACTCCCATTCCAGAGCTCCTTTCTTCCACTCATAAATGAAGCCGATGGTCAGGATGCCCAGGAACAGCATCATCGACCAGAAGCCGAACAGCCCGATGTCGCCCAGGGCGACCGCCCACGGGAACAGGAAGGCGACTTCCAGGTCGAAGATGATGAACAGGATCGAGACCAGGTAGAACCGCACGTCGAACTTGGTGCGCGCGTCCTCGAACGGCTCGAAGCCGCATTCGTAGGGGGAGACCTTCTCGGCGTCCGGGTTCTTCGGGCTGATGACGTAGGATGCCCCAACCATCACCGCGGCCAGCGCGATGCCGATCAGCAGAAACACCAGGATCGGAAGATACTCAATGATCAGCGGAGTCGACACCGCGTTCCTCCCATAAGCCCACGACCACGGGCGCCGTTCCGGCCGGGAAATCGGCGGAAGCGCAAAGCCGTGGCAGCCATGCCTTGGATTAGCCCATCAGACGGGCCGGAATATATGCCGAGACCGTGGGCAAGGAAAGCGCTTTGAATCGCTTTTCACCACGCGGAAGGACAAGCCGGTCTCCGCGAGAGAGCTTGGTAATACCACGTTTTTAAAACGGGGAAAAGGGAAGACAATACGCATGCGAAAAAGGACCCGCGGTTTGCGAGTCCTTTGGACATACTGGCGCGTTACGCGCAATTTGAAAAAGAAAGTGGCGCGAGTGACGGGACTTGAACCCGCGGCCTCCGGCGTGACAGGCCGGCGCTCTAACCAACTGAGCTACACCCGCGCAGAGCGACTTGTTTAAAAACACCGCGCCGTCACAGAGCCAAAGGCTTGAACCGCTTAGTGTTTTCAACTGGAACCGTTGAAGGCCCCCGTCGTTCGGTGGGCGGTTTGTAGTCGCCCCGGCCGCCGCCTGTCAATCACCAAATTGCAAAAAATTTTCCGGAGGCGGAGCCGGCGGCACCGGGATGCCCCCACCCGCTCATGGCAGGCGGTGGGCGTCGCGACGCAGGGCCTCCAGCCGGTCGAAGGCCTGCAGCATGCCGGCTGACAGTTCGCGGTGATCGACCGCATCCGGTCCGCCGAAACGGGTCAGCGTCTCTTCCAGCGCGCGGGCCAGATGTTCGGCGACGTCGAGATGCTTCTGTTCCAGCGCCAGCTCCAGCGCGGCAAGGATGCGGTCGCCGAGCCGGCGTTCATTCAAGGTCATGCGTTTCCCCACCCGTATCCGGCAGCGGTCGGCCTGGCGCCGTCCCGCTTGCGTTTCGCGCCGAGAATAGCAGCTTCGTCAGTCCTGCGCGCGGGATTCGCATCACTGCGACATTTCGGAGGCAGCCCTTCCGGAACCACCCTACCCCGTGCGATAGTCCGGCCATGACCTTCCGCGACTCGCTCCTCGTCCGTCTCATCGCCGTTCTTCCGGCCGTCGCCGTCTTCGCGGCTGCGGGCCCCGCCATGGCGGCTGCCAATGTCTCGGCGGCCCAGGCCGAAGCGAAGGAGATCGCCAAGTCGATGGGCAACTGCACACCGGCCAAGGTCGAGGTGCTGCGCTACACCGTCGGGCGGGAAGGATCGACGACGTTCAAAGTCGGCTGTACCGAGGAAAAGGACGCCTTCGTCGTGGTACAATGCCGGGCGCGCATCTGCACCCTGCTTCGTTGAGGCCCACCCCATCGGCGAATTCATCGCTCGTTAACCGGGGTCGCGCGCAATGTGCAGGATGGGTCACCCCTGCGTCGCAGGAGGGCCCGGCAAGAGGATTTGCAGGATGGTGGGCGCAGGGATGGATGCGGCGCGATTGAGGTCCAGGCGGACCCGGCTTGTCCTGCTGCTGGCGATTTCGGCGTGGGCGCTGACCGGCTGCACCTCGCCAATCGGGCTGGCGGCGGCGGGGGCCGATGTCGTGACGCTGAACGCGACCAAGAAGACGATCGGCGACTACATCGTGTCGGCGGCCACCGGGCGCGATTGCTCCATCCTCAGCTTCGAGAAGGACGGCGATTATTGCCCCGACAAGGTGGAGGTCGACCGGTCGCGGCTCTATTGCTACCGCACGCTGGCCGACGTCGAATGCCACCACATTCCGGACCCCTACCGCAACGGCAACACCGCGCTGGCCAGTCCGCCGCCGGACGTCCGGACCCTGCCGCGCAAGCGCGGTTGGTTCGACGACGCCACGCCCTATACGGCCAACAACGGGTCGTAAGGCGTTAGCGCACCTTCTTGGCGACGAAGGCCTTGGCGATCGCCATCATCGCCTTCTCATGATTCGGCCCGCCGGCCGGTGCGTTGTGAACGGTGGCGCCCTTCGCCGCCGGCGCGGATTTGCCGGCAGGCGTTGCACGCTGCGGAGCCGGCTGCTCGTCCGGCTCCCGGCCCAGCTGGTTCAGCAGGTTCTCGAGCGCATCGCGGCTGAGGCCGGATGCCGACGGACGCCCGCCCCCCGCCCCACCGGCGGCGGCCGGGCGCGCGGCCGGCCTGCTGCTGGCCGGACGGCCGGCGCGCTCGATGGCGGCGGCGGCGATGGCCTTCAGAAAGGGCTGGGCAATGCCGCGCAACAGGTCGGGATCCTCGACAGCCCAGGCCATCAGGATCTTCTGCGCATTCATCCGGCTGCCCTTGGCCGCCAGGATCGCTTCGCGCACCTTGCCGTCGACATAGGAATTGCTCATCGGGAATCGCCCACCGGGATGTGTCCGCCGGCGTTGCAAATATCGGCGGGACTGTTCAGGACTGTTGGGCCAACTCGGTTAACAAACGGTTGCAGGGTCCTTCCGGCCCGCGGGATGGGACGGAAGAAGCGGTTGCTCCATTTGGAGGAGGCGCGGATAGTGGCGGCATGCTGATCGAAACCTTCGCCGACCTGATCTGCCCCTGGTGCTATATCGGCAAGCGCCGGCTCGACCGTGCGCTGATGCAGCGGCCGAACCTGCGCCCGGAAATCCGCTGGCAGCCGTTCCAGTTGAACCCGGACATGCCGCGCGGCGGGATGTCGCGCGACGACTATCTCGCCGCCAAGTTCGGCGGGGCGGAGCGGGCGCGGCAGATTCACCGGGTGGTGGAGGATACGGCGGCGCGCGACGGATTGCCGCTGGCGCTCGACCGCATCCAGCGCACGCCCAACAGCTTCGACGCACACCGTCTGGTCCGCATCGCCGGCCGTCAGGGACTGGGCAATGCCATGGCCGACGCGCTGTTCGCCGCCTATTTCGTCGAGGGCGTGGACATCGGCGATCCGGACGCGCTGGCCAGCGTCGCCGCCGGGCTGGGGATGGACTTCGTCGAGACACGGCGCCAACTGTCCACCGATGCCGAATCGGCGTCGGTCCTTGCCGCCGATACGCTTGCCCGCCAGATGGGTCTGCAGGCCGTGCCCTGCTATATCTTCAACCGCCGCTACGCGCTCTCCGGCGCGCAGGAGCCCGCGAGTTTCCTGCCCCTGCTCGACCTCGGCAGCGAGGAGCCGGAAAACCTGTCGGTCGTCTCATGCTGATCCCGGCCCCGACATGAAGAAGGGCGGCCCGAAGGCCGCCCCGCTTTCATGAAGCCTGTCAGGCAGGCGTGCTGCTGGTCTTGGCATAGCCCAGCGTCTTCAGCGCGTCGGCGATCTCCGGCAGGATGCCCGGATCGTCGATGGTCGCCGGCATCTTGTAGTCCTGGCTGTCGGCGATCTTCTGCATGGTGCCGCGCAGTATCTTGCCGGAGCGGGTCTTCGGCAGACGGTCGACCACCAGGGCGCGCTTGAAGTCGGCGACCGGGCCGATCTGCTCGCGCACCAGCTGGACGACCTCCTTGACGATCTCCTCGTGCGGACGGGTCACGCCGGCCTTCAGGCAGACGAAGCCCAGCGGCACCTGCCCCTTGAGATCGTCGGCCACGCCGATCACCGCGCATTCGGCGACGTCCTTGTGGCTCGACAGCACCTCTTCCATCGCGCCGGTGGACAGGCGGTGGCCGGCGACATTGATGATGTCGTCGGTGCGGGCCATGACATAGACATAGCCGTCATCGTCGATGAAGCCGGCATCACCGGTCTGGTAGTAGCCGGGATAATCGGCGAGGTAGGACTTCTTGAAGCGCTCGTCGGCGTTCCACAGCGTCGGCAGCGTGCCCGGAGGCAGCGGCAGCTTGACGCAGATGGCGCCGATGTCGCCGCGCGGAACCTCCTTCAGCTCGGCGTTCAGCACCCGCACGTCCCAGCCGGGCATCGGCCGGGTGGCGGAGCCGTACTTGATCGGGAACAGGTGGACGCCCAGCGGGTTGCCGGAGATCGCCCAGCCGGTCTCGGTCTGCCACCAGTGGTCGATCACCGGAACGTTCAGATTGTCCTCGGCCCAATGCAGCGTGTCGGGGTCCGACCGCTCGCCGGCCAGGAACAGGGCGCGGAAGTGCGACAGGTCGTATTTCTTCAGGTAATTGGCGTCCGGGTCCTCGCGCTTGATGGCGCGGAAGGCGGTGGGGGCGGTGAACAGCGTGCCGACCTTGTGCTGCTCGATCACGCGCCAGAAGGTGCCCGGATCGGGGGTGCCGACCGGCTTGCCTTCGAAAACCACAGTGGTGCAGCCGGTCAACAGCGGCGCATAGACGATGTAGGAGTGGCCGACGACCCAACCCACGTCCGACGCCGCCCAATACACCTCGCCCGGCTTGACGTTGTAGATGTTGGTCATGGTCCAGCGCAGCGCCACCGCATGGCCGCCATTGTCGCGCACCACGCCCTTGGGCTGGCCGGTCGTGCCGGAGGTGTAGAGGATGTAGAGCGGGTCGGTCGCCTTCACGGCCACGCATTCCGCCGGTTCGGCCTTCGCCACCGCCTCGGCCCAGTCGACGTCGCGGCCTTCGATCAGCGAAGCGGTTTCCTGCGGGCGCTGCCAGACGATGACGCTGGCCGGCTTGTGGGCCGACTGCTCGATGGCGGCGTCCAGCATCGGCTTGTACTTGACGATGCGGTTCGGCTCGATGCCGCAGGAGGCCGAGACGATGGCCTTCGGCTTGGCGTCGTCGATGCGGGTCGCCAGTTCGTGCGGGGCGAAACCGCCGAACACCACCGAATGAACCGCGCCCAGACGGGCGCAGGCCAGCATGGCGACCAGCGACTGCGGGATCATCGGCATGTAGAGGAGGACGCGGTCGCCCTTCTCCACGCCCTGGGCGCGCAGCGCGCCGGCGAAGCGGGCGACCTGGTCCTGCAACTCGGCATAGGTGATGGTCTGAACGGTCTGGGTGACCGGGCTGTCATAGATGATCGCAGCCTGATCGCCGCGCCCGCCTTCCACATGGCGGTCCACCGCGTTGTAGCAGGTGTTCAGCTCCCCGCCGGTGAACCAGCGGTAGAAGGGCGCGTTGCTGTCGTCCAGCACCTTGTCCCATGGCTTGTACCAGGAGATGTCCTTCGCCGCCTCCCCCCAGAACCCGGCCGGGTCCGACAGGGAGCGGGCATGCATCTGGTCGAAAGACCCGGCAGTGGTGGTGCTGGCGATCGCGCTCATGGCAGGGCGTCCCTCGTTCTATTTTGGTACTATTCGGTGCGCATTTCCTCTCGGCCGCGAAACGATCAGTTCCGCCGCCTCCACAATCTGCGACAAAAGCATAAGTGCAGGCAAATGTCAGAAGGTCGGGGGTGCGACGGGCTGTCGCATTCCCCATTCGTGAAACGATGTTCCGGGAATTGGAACAGCCCCGCTGTTTCAGAAGGAAACACAGACCGGCCGGATGGCCAGACCGACCGACTGCTGGTGGAAGCGGTCCTTGTACAAATCGACGATTTCGTGGATCAGCCGCAGCGTCGCAGGATCGCCGTCGGCCAGCAGCGTGAGGATTTTGCTGGGTTCCCGCACCAGATGGCCGGTCTGGATGTCACGCCAGTGGCCGGAGGCTTCGACGACGGTCAGCCCGTTGGGAAAGCGCGGCGTCACCTCCCGGTCGAGAAAGTCGGTCCATTCGCGGTCGCTCACGCCAAGCTCGTTGCCGATGTTGCGTCCAAAGAACAATTGCGCCTCGATCATCGCCCCGGCCGCATAGGCCTCGCACGCCGACGGCGACACCGCCGGCGCGGGTGCCAACTGGGCCGCGGCGGGACCGCTCAGCAGAAGGAATGCAAGGGCGGCGGACGACAAGCCGGGAACATGGTGCAGGACGGGGCGGCTTAAGAGACGCATGGGCGATTCTCCGTTCGGGCGGGAGATGGAGCGTCGGCAGTGCGATCAGCGACGCTCTGGTCAGGACGCCCCTGGACCGTTATGCATGGAACATGGCCGTCGATCCACCCATCACCGGGATTCGCCCGATCCTGACCGTCGTTCACGGCAACGGCGAGCGCCTGATCGTGGCCCGTCTCACCAACCTGGGCGGCGGCAGCCAGTCCAACCGCTTCGTCCTGCGCCGCGCCGATTTCCGCGCGCCGTGGGAGCAGCCGGACAAGGGCTATTTCGGCTATGCCGAGGTCGCCCGCGCCCTGGACGCCAATGGCTGGCGTGGTTGCAGCATCGAGGCGATGGCGACCACCGACCTGGAGGAACGCCGCGCCCGCCAGCTCGCGCGCAAGAAACTGCACCTGCAATGCGTGGAAGCAGCGATTCGGCGGGCGCAGGAGGGAAAGACGCCGAAGGTGGGCTAGGGTCAGCGCTCAGCACTTGCCCAGCGCCTTCATGCGCCGGTCGAAATCGGCTGCGAGATCGGCAAGCGTTACTTCGCCCAGATGGCGGACCAGCACCGCCTCCGCCTCACGCAATGCCCCGTCGAGAGCGGCATTGACGGCCTGCTCCACCAAACAACTCGGTTCGTCCGCGGTCGGACCGATGGCGAAGACCCCCGGTTCCCCCAATGCGCGGTGAATATCCAGCAGAGTGATCCCGTCGAGCGGCCGTGCCAGCCGCCAGCCGCCTCCATGGCCCTTTTCCGACCGCACATGGCCGGCTTCGCGCAGCCCCGCCATAGTCCGGCGGATGACCACCGGATTCGTGTTCAGCATTTCGGCAATCGCCTCCGACGTCAGCGCCCCGTCGTGCCGGTCCATATGGATCAGCACATGCAGCATGCGGGAAAGGCGGCTGTCCTGTCTCATCGGTGATCGATTCCTTCGGATGTCGCGCAGGGCGGCCGGCCAACTCAGGCCACTTCATAAGTTACATGTCACATTGACCAAGCCCTTTCATGTAACTTATCATGTGTCGTGATTTGGCCGCGGATGGCGCGGCCGTTTCATCCGAGGAAAGGGATCCGCATGAACGGAAACGACACGACGACCTATGACGCCATCATCGTCGGCGGCAGCTATGCCGGCATGGCCGCCGCGCTGCAGTTGGCCCGTGCCCGCCGCCGGGTGCTGGTGATGGATGAGGGACTGCGGCGCAACCGCTTCGCCAGCCATTCGCATGGTTTCCTAGGTCAGGATGGCCGTCCGCCGGGAGAAATCGCCGCCGAAGCCCGCGATCAGTTGATGCGCTATCCGACCGTCACCTGGACGACCGGTCGGGCCGAAGAGGCTTCCAAGACAAGCGAGGGATTTCGGATCACCGGCTCGGACGGCATCGGTTATCGAGGGCGCCGGCTGCTGATCTCCGTCGGCGTGGTGGACGAGCTGCCGGCGATCCCCGGTCTGGCGGAACGTTGGGGGCGCTCCGTCTTCCATTGTCCCTATTGCCACGGCTATGAGCTGATGCAGGGCCGTATCGGTGTCGTCGCCGTGTCCGGGCAATCCATGCACCATGCGCTGATGCTTCCGGATTGGGGACCGACGACACTGCTCCTGAACGGGGCGTTCGAACCCGACGCCGACCAGTCGGCCCATTTGGCGCAGCGCGGGGTGACCGTCGAGACCGCACCCATAAGCGGAATCGACGGCGATTCACCGGTGGTCTCGCTCGCCGACGGACGTAGATTGCCTTTTGCCGGACTTTTCGTGCTGCCGCGAAGCCGCGTTGCAAGCCCGCTGGCCGCACAGCTTGGATGCGCGACGGAGGACAGCCCCATCGGCACTCATATCCGCGTCGATGCGATGCAGGAAACCAGCATTCCCGGTGTCTTCGCCTGCGGCGATGCGGCACGGGCCGCTGGATCGGTGGCGCTGGCCGTCGGCGCCGGCACGATCGCAGGAACCGCGCTCCACCGGTCGCTGCTGTTCTGCGAGGACGACACCTTGTTCGCACGCTCCTAACCGATCAGCAGCCCCGCCGCGATACCCCACATCACCAGCGCGATGACGCCGTCCATCACCCGCCACGCGCCGGGCCGGGCAAACAGCGGACGCAGCAGCCGGGCGCCATAGCCGAGCGCGAAGAAGAACAGGAAGGACGCCGTCATCGCCCCCAACGCAAAGGCCCCCCGCGCCTCGGCGAAGCGGGCGGAGACGGAGCCTACCAGCACCACCGTGTCCAGATAGACATGCGGGTTCAGCCAGGTCAGCGCCAGGCAGGTCAGCAGCGCCGGCAGAAGCCCGCCCGGCTCGCGGTCGACCGGGTTCAGCCCGCTGCCGCCGGCCCACGCCGACCGGGCGCTGCGCAGTCCATAAACGACGAGAAAAGCAGCGCCGGCATAGCGCATCAGCGGCTCCAGCCATGGCCAGCGCGCCGCGACCGTGGCGAAGCCGCTCACCCCGGCCAGGATCAGGACGGCGTCCGACAGGGCGCAGGTGGCGCAGATCGCCAGCACATGCTCGTTGCGCAGGCCCTGACGCAGCACGAAGGCATTCTGCGCTCCAATGGCGACGATCAGGCTGAAACCGAGGAACAATCCCGGCAGGAAGGCCGGCAGCAGTGCGGCGGGGGAAAGGTCGGTCATCATGGTGGTTCCGGAGTCGGTGGATGCCATTCCGCTACCACCCGAACGGCCTCTATCGTACTTAATCCTTCTTGCCCTGATTAAGCAGAGCTAATTCATGCTGGACTATCCGCTGCTGACGGCGCTGGCCGCCGTGATCCGCACCGGCAGCTTCGAGCGCGCCGCCCGGCAACTGCACGTCACCCCGTCGGCGGTGTCACAGCGGGTGAAGCTGCTGGAGGAGCGGCTGGGCACCGTCCTGGTCGTGCGAGGCCAGCCCTGCACCGGCACCGCCGCCGGCCAGCGCCTGTGCCAGCATGTGGAGCAGGTGGCGCTGCTGGAAAGCGAACTGCGCGGTACCCTGCCCGGCCTGAGCCCGGCGGACGGTCCGGTCACCTTGCGAATCGCGGTGAATGCCGACAGCCTCGCCACATGGTTCGTCGCGGCGATGGCCGAGCTGCCCGACTGCCTGTTCGATCTGGTGCTGGACGACCAGGACCACAGCGCCGAGTGGCTGCGCAAGGGCGAGGTGCTGGCCGCCGTCACCGCCAGCGCGGCGCCGGTCCCCGGCTGCAACAGCCATCCGCTCGGCGCGCTCCGCTACCGCGCCACCGCCAGCCCGGATTACCTGCGCCGCCATTTCGCCGACGGGGTGACGGCGGACGCCTTGGCGAAGGCACCCTGCCTGACCTTCAATCGCAAGGACAGGCTGCAGGCGCAGTGGCTGTGCATGGTGCTGGGCGACGGCGATCCGGCGCAGGTGCCGACCCCGCCGACCCATTGGCTGCCCTCCACCCATGCCTTTGTCGACGGGGCGCTGGCCGGGCTGGGATGGGGAATGAACCCCAACCCGCTGGTGACCGACCATCTGGCTGCCGGCCGTCTGGTGGAGTTGGTGCCCGGCCGGCCGCTGGACGTGCCGCTCTATTGGCAGCAGAGCCGGATCGCCGGAACCGCGCTGGCCGAGCTGTCGCGCGCGGTCCTGCGCTCTGGACGGCGGGCGCTGCATCCGATCGACGGAAAGGCAGGAAGCCCGCCCGCCCGATGAAGGCTTTGCCCGCGCCGAGTGCGCGCTTATATGGATCCGACAAATCTCTGGCAAATCTCTGGAGCGACCCGATGACCAGCAGCGCCGCCACGGCCGCAAACGACACCTCCGATCTGGGCGCGCTTCCCACCTGGGATCTGAGCGACCTCTACCCAGGCACCGATTCGCCGGAGCTGAAGGCCGACCTCGACCGGATGGAGCGGGAGTGCAAGGCCTTCCGCGAGCGCTACGCCGGCAAGCTGGCGGCGCTGAACGGCGACGATCTGGCTGCGGCGATCCGCAGCTATGAGGACATCGACGAGACGCTGTCGCGCGTCATGTCCTATGCCGGGCTGGTGTACAACGGCAACATGGTCGATCCGGCCATCGCCAAGTTCTACCAGTCGGCGCAGGAGCGGGTGAACGACATCTCCGCCCACCTGATCTTCTTCACGCTGGAGATCAACCGGCTGGACGACAAGGATCTGGCGGCCAAGCAGAAGGCTTCGGCGGCGCTGCGCCATTACGAGCCGTGGCTGCGCGACGTCCGCCTTTACCGCGACCACCAGCTGTCCGACGAGATCGAGCGGCTGCTGCATGAAAAGCACGTGGTCGGCCGCGCCGCCTGGAACCGCCTGTTCGACGAGACCATCGCCAGCCTGCGGTTCCCCATGGGCGGCAAGGAACTGACCTGTGCGGAGGCGCTGAACCGCCTGTCCGACCGCAACCCCGCCGTTCGCCGCGAGGCCGGCGAGGCGGTTGGCAAGGTGCTGGGCGAGAATGCGCGGCTGTTCTCGCTGATCACCAACACGTTGGCCAAGGACAAGGAGATCGAGGACGACTGGCGCAATTATCCGACGCCGACCTCCGCCCGCAACCTTTCAAACCGGGTCGAGGATGAAGTCGTCGACGCGCTGGTCTCCGCCGTCAAAGGTGCCTATCCGGAGCTGTCGCACCGCTATTACGCGATGAAGGCCAAATGGTTCGGCCAGGACCATCTGGATTACTGGGACCGCAACGCCCCCCTGCCGGAGGATGCCGACCGCAGCATCCCCTGGGACGAGGCGCGCGACATCGTGCTGGGCGCCTACGGCCGCTTCTCCCCCGACCTCGCCAGTCTGGGCAAGCGCTTCTTCGACAATCCCTGGATCGACGCCCCGGTCCGTCCCGGCAAGGCGCCGGGCGCCTTCGCCCACCCGACCGTGCCCAGTGTCCACCCCTATCTGCTGGTCAACTACCAGGGCAAGACGCGCGACGTGATGACGCTGGCCCATGAGCTGGGGCACGGCGTCCACCAGATCCTGGCCGGCCGCCAAGGTCATTTCCTGTCCGATACCCCGCTGACGCTGGCGGAAACCGCGTCGGTGTTCGGCGAGATGCTGACCTTCCGCGCCCTGCTGGCGGCGGAGACCGACCCGAAGCGCCGCCGCATCATGCTGGCGGGCAAGGTCGAGGACATGTTGAACACGGTGGTGCGCCAGATCGCCTTCTTCGATTTCGAACGCCGCGTCCACACCGAACGGCGCGAGGGCGAACTGACGCCGGAGCGCATCGGAGAAATCTGGATGGCGGTGCAGGTCGAAAGCCTGGGGCCGGCGCTGCGCTTCGACGAGGGATACCGGCATTACTGGTCCTACATCCCCCACTTCATCCACTCGCCCTTCTACGTCTACGCCTATGCGTTCGGCGATTGCCTGGTGAACTCGCTCTATGCGGTCTATCAGGACGCAGAGAAGGGCTTCGCCGAGAAGTATCTGGCGATGCTGGAGGCCGGCGGCACGCTGCGCCACAAGGAGCTGCTGGCCCCCTTCGGGCTCGACGCCTCCGACCCCGCCTTCTGGCAGAAGGGGCTCGGCGTCATCCGCGGCTTCATCGACGAGCTTGAGGCCGGCGAAGCGCAGGGCTGACGATTCGGGCGTCTTGACCGCCGTCAAGAAACCCTGATGGTCGTGCGGGTATGGTGGCCTTCGGAGCGTCGTCTCCGAAGGCCATCTTTTTTGGAAGCGAACATTATGCTTGCGACCACCACGTCCGCCGCCCCATCTGCCGCCCCATCTGCCGATGTCCCCCTCCTTGGCTACGAGGTCATGGACCGCGACCATGTCGATTCCGTCGCCCTGCTTCAGGCGGCCTGCAACGCACCGGTCGGCCAGCTCCAGGCTCCCTTCGCCGCCTTCGCCAAGCATCTGCGCGAGCATTTCGCCCGCGAGAACGCGTTGATGACCCAGCACGGCTTCTTCGCCCTGCATTGCCACAAGGACGAGCACGCCCGCGTCCTGAACGTGGTCGCAACAATGGAAGCCGAACTGGAAGAGGGAAAGGAGGCCCGCGCCCGCCTGTATGTGACCGAGCATTTCCCCGACTGGTTCCACACCCATCTGGCGACGATGGACCGGGTGACCGCGGATTTCCTGGCGCAGGCGGAGAGGTGAAGGTTCGGCGGCAGTCCCCTCTCCCACCGAAGGTGGGGGAGGGTTAGGGAGGGGGCATCATACGAGACGCCACCACCACTCCCGACAAACCCCGGAAATGGAAAGGGGCCGGAACCTGCTCGGTTCCAGCCCCTTATGGATGGTGGGCGCACAAGGACTCGAACCTTGGACCCGCTGATTAAGAGTCAGCTGCTCTACCAACTGAGCTATGCGCCCATCCGTAGGAAATGTTCAAGAGATGGTGGGCGCACAAGGACTCGAACCTTGGACCCGCTGATTAAGAGTCAGCTGCTCTACCAACTGAGCTATGCGCCCATCTCTTGATGCGGTGAACCTCGCTGAAATCGTTGCTGAAATCAGCCGACTGTTCATCGCGCCGGCCAAGCCGTTGTCCCGGCCGGTGTGGCGCGGTTTATAGCGAAGGGCTTTTGGCCTGTCGATAGCAAAAACGCACGCCATGTGAATTTTTTGGCACGCGCTTTTCGGTGGCCGGACTCCTGCCCCGGCGGCTACACCGGCGCTGGCGAAACGGGACATCAAAACGGGAGATCGGGGATGGGCGGCTGGACCGAAGGCTATGTCGGCGGCATCGACTATATCCGCGCCGTCTATCGCGACTGGTCGCCGGCCCTGCTCTGCTTCGCGCTGACGCTGCGCGGCCGGCGCCCGCCCGAGGCGTTGCGCCGCGGCGGCTTTACCATGGCGGAGCCCGGCTGCGGCCATGGGCTGACCAGCGCGCTGCTGGCCGGGGCCCATCCGGCGGCGCGGTTCGAGGCGATGGACTTCAACCCCTCCCACATCGCCGGCACCCGCCGTCTGGCAGCCGACGCCGGGCTGACCAACGCCGAATTCCTGGAGGAAAGCTTCGCCGAGTACGCCCGCCGCGACGGTCCCATGCTGGACGCGGTGGCCCTGCACGGCGTCTGGTCCTGGGTGAGCGCGGAGAACCGCGCGATCCTGCTCGACACGCTGCGCCGCCGGCTGGCGCCCGGCGCTGTCGTCTTCGTCAGCTACAACGCCCTGCCCGGAACCCTCGCCCACATGCCGCTGCGCCGTCTCCTGGTGGAGCGCTGCGCCGAGGGAGACGGCCCCCTGCCCGACCGCATCGCCCGCGCGGTGGAGTTCGCCGCGCGGATGGCGGCACAGGGCGGCGGCTGGTTCGCCAACACCGACGGCGTGGTGGAGCGGATCGAGCAGCTTCGCCACAAGTCGCCGAACTACATCGCCCACGAATATCTCAACGGTGACTGGACCGCCTTCTACCATGCCGATGTGGCGCGCGAACTGGCCGGCGCGAAGCTGGAATTCGCCGGCGCCGCCGTGCCGATGGAGCAGTTGGACGACCTCACCCTCTCCCCCGCGCAGCAGGCGCTGGCGTCCGAGGCGGGCGACCCCGCCCAGGCGGAAACCCTGCGCGACGTGATGACCAACCGCAGCTTCCGCCGCGACCTGTTCGTGAAGGGCGGCGAACGGCTGGGTCCGGCCGAGCGGCGCGCACTGCTGGGGGAGACCCGGTTCACGCTGCTGGTCACCGCCGACGATCTGCCGGAGGTCGCATCCACGCCCGTCGGCCGCCTGCCCTTCCCGCGGGCGCTCTACCACCCGCTGGCAGAGGCCCTGTCCGAAGCGCCACAGAGCCTCGACGCGCTGCTGGTCCGGCCGGCGCTGGCAGCGCAAGGGGAAGAAGCGGTGCTGCGCGCGCTGGTGCTGCTGACCAGCCTGTCGCTGGCGGCTCCGATCATGCCGGATGACGGGTTTGCCGAGCGGAAGACCTCAAGCGACCGCTTCAACGCCGCGGTGCTGGCGCGCCACCGCTTCGGCGACATGCCGGGGCAGCTCGCCTCACCCCTTTTGGGGGCCGGTGTGCCGGTGTCGCGGATCGAGGCGCTGTTCCTGCTGGCTGCGCAGCAGGGTGAGGAGCCGGCTGCCTTCGCCTGGCGTCACCTGTCGGCCGATGGCATCGTGCTGGGCCGGGACGGTGAGCGTTGCGAGGGAGACGATGCCAACCGGGCGGAACTGGCGCGCCGTCATGCGGCCTTCGTACAGCGGCGATTGCCGTTGCTGCAGAGACTCGGGGTGGCTTGAGCTGAAGTGCCGGCGTCAGCGCTCCGCCGCCGTCTTCGGCAATTTTTCGGCGATGCCGTAAAGCGCCTCGCGCCGGCGGATTTCGGCGAAGACGTCGTCGGGGTGGATGTTCAGCGTCGCCCACAGGACCGACAGGTTGTACAGCAGGTCGGCGCTTTCGTTGATGACGCCCTGGCGATCCTCGTTCATGGCGTCCAGCGCCACCTCGACCGCCTCCTCGCCCACCTTCTTGGCGATCTTCTTCGGGCCGGCGGCGATCAGCCGCGCGGTCTTGGAGTGCGCCGGATCCATCTGCTGGCGGTCGAGGATGGCGGCATAGAGGCGGATCAGGTCGTCGGTCATCAGGTCGGATTTGTCTCGTGTGCGGGCGACGGAAGCATCGTTTCGATAACGTGATCGCTCCGCGACGGAATTACCATCCCCCATAGGCCCGGTGAGGCGCCGCACGATGGCCTTATGCCTTGCGGCGCTGCACCGTTTCAGCTCACCGGATCATAGGAATGGTCGGCCTTCGGACGCTCGTCCAGCAGGGCTTCGCCGGTGCTGACGAAATAGACGACCTCGGCGATGTTGGTCGCGTGATCGCCGATCCGCTCCAGGTTCTTGGCGATCATCATCAGGTGCATATGCGCCGTGAATTGCTCCGGCGCCGCCAGTGCCGACCGTTCCACCTCCGCAACGAGGCTGGTGTAGAGCGCATCCACCTCGTCGTCGGTGCGCCAGATGCGCAGAGCCGCCTCGCCGTCGTTGTCGACATAGGCGTCGATGACGGCGCTGAGCCGTTCGCGCACCAGCCGGCCGAGCTGCGGCAGCCCCGCCATCGATCCGGCGTCGGGCAGGCTGAAGATGGCGACGGCCCGCTTGGCGGTGTTGGCGGCATGGTCGCCGATCCGCTCCAGGTTGCCGGCGATCTTCAGCGCCGCGATCACCTCGCGCAGGTCGTCGGCAACCGGTTGGCGCAGGGCCAGCAGGCGCATGCAGTGGGCTTCGATGTCATGTTCGAAGGAGTCGAGTCGCGCATCCGACTCCACGATTTCCCGCGCAAGCTCGGGATTGCGCTGGGCCAGGCAGGTCAGCGCCTGATCGATCTGCGTCTCCGCAGCGCCGGCCATCTGCACGATGGCGGATTTCAGCCGCTTCAGCGCGTCCTCGAACGCGGACACGATGTGCGGAGCGGAGGTCTTCATGGTCGCCAAACCCTTCCCGGCGGTCTTGTGCAAAGCCCTCACCATAGCTCCCGGACGTTACGGTACGATGACAATCCTTATGACCAAAGGCGGCTTCCACTCCCTCTCGCGCGTTCAGGAAAAAGCCGGATTGATTTTGCGGCGCAGCATTGCGACACATCGCGGAGTCCGCGCTATTCCCTCCCTCAACGACGTGCCGAACCCGCCATGATCGAACGCCGCTTTGAACAGATCATTTTCGCAAGCCGCTGGCTCCTCGCCCCCTTCTATCTCGGGCTGGTCGTCTCGCTGGGCGCCCTGCTGGTGAAGTTCACGCAGGAGATCCTGCACATCATCCCGCATGTGCTGGAGATGAGCGAGAAGGACGTGCTTCTGGCCGTGCTGACGCTGATCGACCTGTCCTTCGCCGGCAACCTTCTGCTGATGGTGATCTTCGCCGGCTATGAGAACTTCGTCTCCAAGATCGACGTCGCCAATCACGAGGACCGGCCGGACTGGATGGGCAAGGTCGATTTCGGCGGATTGAAGCTGAAACTGATCGCCTCGATCGTCGCCATCTCGGGCATTCACCTGCTGAAGGCCTTCATGAACCTGTCGCAGACCTCGCGCGACGAGTTGATGTGGCTGGTCATCATCCACATGACCTTCGTGATCTCCGGCGTTCTGCTCGCCTGCATGGACAGGCTGGAGGGCCACCACGCCCCCGCCGCGAAGCCGGGAGCCAAATCCGCGGCGGACCAGCACTGAATTGCCGGGCACGGACGGCAGAAGGCCGTTGCGGCGCTGCATCGACAGGGATAGACACGTCACGGCCACACCGGCTTTCCGGGCTGTCGGCGGATCGGAACGGGCTTGACCGCAGGGCTTCTGGCCGTTGACGGAATATTAACCCTAACCCGCCAATGTCCCGATCACCAGACACCGCGCCGCTGCGGTCACCGGACCTCCGGAGGCCGTATCTGCGGCAGGTTTCAGGGCTGCCGGGCGCACTCTCCGCTTGAGCGTGCGGGCGCATTCGACTATGGAACCGTTGGCGGGCATGCTATGCCAGTCCGCCGGCTCGGCCGTCTCAACCGCTTTGATAGAGTTCGTCAGCTCCATGCTCTCCAAACTGCTCGGCGTTCTGTCCGCCGACATGGCGATCGATCTGGGGACGGCCAACACCCTGGTCTATGTCAAGGGCCGCGGCATCGTCCTGAACGAACCGTCCGTCGTCGCCATCGCCAACGTGCGCGGCAAAAAGCAGGTCCTCGCCGTCGGTGACGAGGCGAAGATGATGCTTGGCCGCACGCCCGGAAACATCCAGGCCATCCGGCCGCTTCGCGACGGCGTCATCGCCGATTTCGAAGTTGCGGAGGAAATGATCAAGCATTTCATCCGCAAGGTTCACAACCGCCGCAGCTTCGCCAGCCCGCAGGTCATCATCTGCGTGCCGTCGGGCTCGACCGCGGTGGAACGCCGGGCGATCCAGGAATCGGCGGAGGCCGCCGGCGCCCGCCGCGTCTTCCTGATCGAGGAGCCGATGGCCGCCGCGATCGGCGCCGGGCTGCCGGTGACCGAACCGACGGGTTCGATGGTCGTCGACATCGGCGGCGGCACCACCGAAGTGGCCGTGCTGTCGCTGGGCGGCATCGTCTACTCGCGGTCGGTCCGCGTCGGCGGCGACAAGATGGACGAGGCCATCATCGGCTACATCCGCCGCAGCCACAATCTGCTGGTCGGCGAAGGCTCCGCCGAGCGGATCAAGAAGGAAATCGGCTCTGCCTGTCCGCCCGAGGACGGTGAAGGCCGCATCCTGGAGATCAAGGGCCGCGACCTGATGAACGGCGTGCCCAAGGAGTTGATCATCTCCGAACGCCAGATCGCCGAGTCGCTGGCCGAGCCCGTCTCCGCCATCGTCGAAGCGGTGAAGGTCGCGCTGGAGCACACCGCTCCGGAACTGGCTGCCGACATCGTCGACAAGGGCATCGTGCTGACCGGCGGCGGCGCCCTGCTGGGCAACCTGGACTTCGTCCTGCGCCACGCCACCGGCCTGCCGGTGTCGATCGCCGACGATCCTCTCTCCTGCGTGGCGCTCGGCACCGGTCGCGCGCTGGAGGAGATGAAGACGCTGCGAAACGTCTTGGTCAGCGCCTACTGATTGGTGTATCCCTGGTTGGAAGGCCTCCGGTCCCACGCTCTCTCAGAGCGATCGAGGACCGGAGACGGACCGCGTATCTGGACGGGAATTTCCTGTGAAGCCACGCTCATCCGGCTCCGTCATCCGCCTTGCCGCCCCTTTGCGGGCTCTCGCGCAGCGCTTCTCCTTCCTTCTGCTGGTTCTGGCCTCCGTCGCGCTGATGATGGTGGGCAAGATCGAGTCCGTTTCGGTGGACAGCGCCCGCGCACGCGTGACCGATGCCTTCGCCCCCATCCTGGACGCCATCTCCCGCCCCGCCGCGACGGCGGCGCGCGTGGTCGAGTCCGCGGTGGAGCTTGAGAATGCCTTCGACGAGAACCAGCGGCTGAAGGCCGAGAACGCCCGGCTGCTTCAGTGGAAACAGGCGGCACTGCGGCTGGAGGCGGAGAACAACAGCCTGCGCAGCCTGCTGCGCGTCCGCCCCGAGCCGGCCGTCAACTACATCGCCGCCCGCGTAATCGCCACGCCCGGCAGTTCCTTCGTCCGCACGCTGGTGGTCACCGCCGGCCGGCGCGACGGGGTGCGCAAGGGACAGGCGGCGCTGGCCGGGGCCGGTCTGGTCGGCCGGGTGATCGAGGTCGGCGAATGGTCGTCCCGCGTCCTGCTGCTGACCGACATCAACGCCCGCATTCCGGTGATCCTGTCGAACACGCGCCAGCGCTCGATCCTGGCCGGCGACAATTCCGATCAGGCCAAGCTTCTCTACCTGCCGCCCGATTCGCCGATCCAGGTGGGCGAGCGGGTGGTGACCTCGGGTGACGGCGGTCTGTTTCCGCCCGGCCTGCCGGTCGGCGTGGTGACCGCGGTCAGCGAACGCGGCATCCGCGTCCTGCCCAGCGCCGATCTGTCGCGCGTCGAATATCTGCGTCTGGTAGATTTCGGCCTGCCGAGCACCGATCTGGACCCATCGCCGGATTCCAAGTGAGCTGGACGTGGATTTGAACCGGACGGACCGTCCGCCGGCCGGGAACTTGCCGATATGACGGCGACTTTCTGGCAGAAGGTGGACAAGACCGGGCGCAATCTGGCGCCCTTCGCCGTCACGGTGATGATGGTGCTGGTCGGCATGATCCCGGTGCCGGTGCCGGGCTACGCCCCGGTGGCACCGAACCTGACGCTGGTTTCGGTCTATTACTGGACCATCCACAGGCCTGACCTGATGCGTCCGGGGGTGGCCTTTCTGATCGGCTTGCTGCAGGATTTCCTGGTCGGCGGGCCGCTGGGCGTGAACGCCCTGCTGCTGGTCGTCGCCCAATGGGCGGTGCTGAACCAGCGCCGGGTGTTCCTGGCCAGCACCTTCGCCCTGCTGTGGTTCGGCTTTACGCTGGTGATGGCTGGTGCCGTGCTGCTGCAATGGCTGGCCTTCTCGGTGCTGGACGCCGCCGCGTTGTCGATCCTGCCGGCGCTGTTCCAGGGCCTGCTGACGGTGGCTGTGTTTCCTGCGGTGGGTTGGCTGCTGATCCGCGTCCACCGCGCGTTCCTGAACGGGTAAAGGGCCCCGACGGACCTCATGAGTTCAATCGATCGCGACACCGACCGCTCCCGCCTGCTGGCGCGCCGCGCCCTGGTGCTGGGCGGCATCAAGCTGGCCGGCCTGTCCGCGCTGGTCGGTCGCCTGTATTACCTGCAGGTCGTCGAGTCGGCCCGCTACACCATGCTGGCGGAAGAGAACCGCATCAGCCTGCGGCTGATCGCGCCCTCGCGCGGCAACATCGTCGACCGTTTCGGCGTGCCGCTGGCGGTGAACCAGCAGAACTACCGGGTCGTCGTGGTGTCGGAACGCACCCACAACATCCAGGAAACGCTCGACAAGATCTCCCGCATCGTGCCGCTGACCGACGGCGACCGCCGCCGCGTTCTGCGCGAACTGCACCGCAAGCGCCGCTTCGTGCCCGTCACCGTGCGCGAGAACCTGACGTGGGAGCAGGTGGCGACGCTGGAGACCAACACCCCCGACCTGCCCGGCGTGTCGATCGAGGTGGGCGAGTTGCGGCATTACCCGCAGGCGGACGCCACCGCCCATATCCTGGGCTATGTTGGTGCCGTGTCGGAAGCGGAACTGAGCGGCAACAGCGATCCCGTGCTGTCCCTTCCCGGCTTCCGCATCGGCAAGGCCGGCATCGAGAAGTTTCACGAGAAGGTGCTGCGCGGCACCGCCGGCACCAGCCAGTTGGAGGTCAACGCGGTCGGCCGAGTCATCCGCGAACTGTCGCGCGACGAAGGGCAGTCGGGCCGGGAAATTCAGCTGACCATCGACATGTCGCTGCAGCGCTTCGTGCAGGAAAGGCTGTCGCAGGAGGTCAGCGCCTCGGCGGTGGTGATGGACGTGCACACCGGCGGCATCTACGCCCTGTGCTCGCACCCCAGCTACGACCCCAACCAGTTCACCATGGGCATCAGCGCCGAACTGTGGGAGGAGCTGCTGTCCAACCCGGCGACGCCGCTGAACAACAAGGCGGTGGTCGGCCAATACCCGCCGGGCTCCACCTTCAAGATGATGGCGGCGCTGGCGGCGCTGGAATCGGGGGTGGTCAGCAACCGCCACACGGTGTTCTGTCCCGGCTACCTCGAGTTGGGCGACCACCGGTTCCACTGCTGGAAGCGGGGCGGACACGGCACTGTGGATTTCGTCGGCGCGCTGCGCCATTCCTGCGACGTGTTCTTCTACGACGTGTCGCGCCGGATCGGCATCGACCGCATCGCCGAGATGTCCAACCGCTTCGGCCTGGGTCATCGCACCGGCATCGACCTGCCGCACGAACGTGCCGGCCTGATCCCCTCCATCGCCTGGAAGAAGGCGACGCTGGGCAAGGGCTGGGACATGGGCGAGACGCTGGTCGCCTCCATCGGCCAGGGCTATGTGCTGACGACGCCGCTGCAGCTGGCGGTGATGGTTTGCCGGCTGGCCAATGGCGGCTATGCGGTCAAGCCGCACCTGACGAAGCAGATCAAGACGGTCAGCGGCGAACAGACCGCATGGCCCAGCATCGGCGTGAAGAAGGAGAGTCTCGACACCGTGCTGCGCGGCATGACCGAAGTGGTGAACGCCCCCAACGGTACCGCCTACAAGTCGCGAATCACCGAGGTCGGGTACGAGATGGCCGGCAAGACCGGGTCCGCCCAGGTCCGCCGAATCACGATGGCCGAGCGCAACAGCGGCGTGAAGAAGAACGAGGACCTGCCCTGGCGCGAGCGCGACCACGCTCTGTTCGTCGCCTTCGCGCCGATCCAGGCGCCGCGCTATGCCTGCGCCGTCTTCGTCGAGCATGGCGGCGGCGGATCGACCGCAGCGGCCCCCATCGCCCGCGACATCCTGCTGGAAACGCAGAAGCGCGACCCCGGCCGCGCCGCCGTCGCCGAAACCCCGCCGCCGAGCGGAATGCCGGAGCCGCGGGGGTAAAGCTCGCCCTCCCCGGCCCCGGAGAGAGTGCAAATGAAAAACGCGCCCCCGAAGGGACGCGCTTCTCAACAGACCGATGGGGCTTTCGCCGGATCAGTTCTTCGACTTGTCGACCAGACGGCGCTCGGCGATCCACGGCATCATGGCGCGCAGCTTCTCGCCGACCTTCTCGATCTCGTGCTCGGCGTTGCGGCGGCGGATGGCCTTGAAGGACGGCTGGCCGGCCTTGCACTCCAGCATCCAGTCGCGGACGAAGCGGCCTTCCTGGATGTCGGTCAGCACGCGCTTCATCTCGGCCTTGGTCTCGGGCGTGATGATGCGCGGGCCGGTGCGGTAGTCGCCGTACTCGGCCGTGTTGGAGATCGAGTAGCGCATGTTGGCCATGCCGCCCTCGTACATCAGGTCGACGATCAGCTTCACTTCGTGCAGGCACTCGAAGTAGGCCATCTCGGGGGCGTAGCCCGCCTCGACCAGCGTCTCGTAGCCGGCGCGGATCAGCTCGGTCAGGCCGCCGCAGAGCACGGCCTGCTCACCGAACAGGTCGGTCTCGCACTCTTCCTTGAAGGTCGTCTCGATGATGCCGGCGCGGCCGCCGCCATTGGCCGAGGCGTAGGACAGAGCGATGTCCAGCGCGTTGCCCGAGGCATTCTGGTGCACGGCGACCAGCGACGGCACGCCGCCGCCACGCTGGTATTCGCTGCGCACGGTGTGGCCGGGGCCCTTCGGCGCGATCATGAACACGTCGAGGTCGGCGCGCGGCTCGATCAGGTTGAAGTGGACGTTCAGGCCGTGCGCGAAGGCCAGGGCGGCGCCCTGCTTCATGTTCGGGGCCAGATCGTCACGGTACAGGTCGGCCTGCAGCTCGTCCGGGGTCAGAACCATCACGACGTCGGCCCAGGCGGCGGCTTCGGCCGGGGTCATCACGGTGAAGCCGGCGGTCTCGGCCTTCTTGATGGTGGCCGAACCCGGGCGGAGCGCGATCCGCACGTCCTTCACGCCGCTGTCACGCAGGTTGTGGGCGTGGGCATGGCCCTGGCTGCCGTAGCCGACGATGACGACCTTCTTGCCCTTGATCAGGTTGACGTCGGCATCACGATCGTAATAGACGCGCATTGAGATGGTTCCTTGAATTCGCAACGAACGAAGACAGAGTGCGTTTCCTGCGGCGGATTACTCCATTGAGCAAAGCCGTCCGTCAAGGGAAACAATCGCTCGATGAAGCGGCGAAACGCAAAGCTTCCTTGCGTTTTTGCCGCCCCAATCTTTCGCAGAATGCTGTTCTGCGGATAACGGCGCCTCAGAACGCCGCCGGTCCCTTCGACATGGCGACCACGCCGGTGCGGCTGGCTTCCACGAGGCCAAGCTGGCTCATCAGACCGACGAAGTCGTCGACCTGCTCGGTGGTGCCGGTCAGTTCGAAGATGAAGCTGGTCAGGGTGGCGTCCACCACCTTGGCCTGGAAGATGTCGGCGAGGCGAAGCGCCTCGATCCGGCGGTCGCCGGTGCCGGCCACCTTGACCAGCGCCAGTTCACGCTCCACCGACGGTCCCTCGTCGGTCAGGTCATGGACGCGGTGGACCGGAACCAGCCGGCCGAGCTGCGCCTTGATCTGCTCAATGATCATCCGGGTGCCGGAGGTGACCAGCGTGATGCGCGACAGGTGCTCGGCGTTGTTCACCTCCGCCACCGTCAGGCTTTCGATGTTATAGCCGCGGCCGGAGAACAGCCCGATGACGCGGGCGAGGACGCCCGGCTCGTTGTCCACCAGCACGGCGATGGTGTGCTTTTCGATCGCGTTTTCCATGAGACCCATTCCCCCGTTCGTTCGTCGTCAGCCGATCAGACCAGCACCATGCCGTCTTCCGGCGTGGCGTCGGACGGGCTGTCGTCCGGACCGAACAGGATCTCGTTGTGGGCCTTGCCGCCCGGAATCATCGGGAAGCAGTTCTCCTTCTGATCGACTGCGATGTCGACGATGCAGGGGCGGTCGGTGACGGCCAGCATCTTCTCGATCACCTGATCGACCTCGGCCACCGTGGTGGCGCGCAGGCCGACGCAGCCCCAGGCCTCCGCCAGCTTCACGAAGTCCGGCAGGGCTTCGGAATAGCTCTGGGAATAGCGCGAGCCGTGCAGCAGTTCCTGCCACTGGCGCACCATGCCCATATACTGGTTGTTCAGGATGAAGATCTTGACCGGCGCGCGGTACTGCACGGCCGTGCCGATCTCCTGCATGTTCATCAGGAAGGACGCCTCGCCCGACACGTCCACCACGATGGCGTCGGGATGGGCCAGCTGGGCGCCGATGGCGGCCGGCAGGCCGTAGCCCATGGTGCCCAGGCCGCCCGAGGTCATCCAGCGGTTCGGCTGGTCGAAGGGCAGGAACTGGGCGGCCCACATCTGGTGCTGGCCGACTTCCGTCGTGATGTAGTGGTCCTTGCCGCGCAGGGCCTCACGCAGGCGCTCCAGCGCGTACTGCGGCTTGATGACCGATTCGGTGCGGTTGTAGTTCAGGCAGTTGCGGGCGCGCCAGCCCTCGACCTTGCCCCACCACTCCTTCAGCGCCGCCTTGTCGGCGCTCTTGGCGCGCGCCTTCCAGATCCGCAGCATGTCTTCCAGAACGGCGCCGCAGTCGCCGACGATCGGGATGTCGACCGCCACGTTCTTGTTGATCGAGCTGGGGTCGATGTCGACATGGATCTTCTTGGAGCCCGGCGAGAAGGCCGACAGCTTTCCGGTCACGCGGTCGTCGAAGCGGGCGCCGATGTTGATCATGACGTCGCATTCGTACATGGCGAGGTTCGCCTCGTACGTACCGTGCATGCCGACCATGCCCAGCCACTGGTTGTCGGACGCCGGGAAGGCGCCCAGACCCATCAGGGTGGAGGTGATCGGAAAACCGGTGGTCTTGACGAACTGGGTCAGCAGCTTGGCGGCGAAGGGGCCGGCATTGATGACGCCGCCGCCGGTGTAGAAGACCGGCCGCTTGGCATTGGCGATCAGTTCCACCGCCTCTTCGATGCGGGCGATCTCCGCCTTCACCTGCGGACGGTAGGTCTTGTGCTTGACCTCCGCCGGCGGGACGTAGGTGCCGTCGGCGAACTGCACGTCCTTCGGGATGTCGACCAGCACCGGGCCGGGACGGCCGCTGCGCGCGACATAAAAGGCCTCGTGCAGGGTGCGGGCCAGGCTGTCGACGTCCTTCACCAGGTAATTGTGCTTGGTGCAGGGACGGGTGATGCCGGTGGTGTCGGCTTCCTGGAAGGCGTCGTTGCCGATCAGGTGGGTAGGCACTTGGCCCGACAGGCAGACGATCGGAATGCTGTCGCACAGGGCGTCCAGCAGGCCGGTCACCGCGTTGGTGGCGCCGGGGCCGGAGGTCACCAGCACGCAGCCGACCTTGCCGGTCGAGCGCGCGTAGCCCTCCGCCGCGTGAACCGCGGCCTGCTCGTGGCGTACAAGGACATGCTTCAGGTCGTTCTGCTGGAACAGCGCGTCGTAGATGGGAAGTACGGCGCCGCCGGGATAGCCGAAGATGATGTCAACGCCCTGATCCTTCAGGGCTTTGATGACGATCTGGGCGCCGGTCAGCTTCTGTTCGGACATCGGTCACGACCTTCTCATGTGGGCGCCTCCTCTAGGGCGCCCGGTTCCTTGGGAACACCAACCCTGCCGAGGGGGATGCCGCTCATATCAACGGCTTAGCCCCGATGGCCTGTGCTGGGACGGGCAAATTAGTCAAATCATCCGTCATAGGTCAACCCAATTCGCGAATGTTTGCAAAGTTTTTTTGCCGCAGTTTTTCCAATTGTTGCGCGCCCATTGGAGGTGACCGCCCCACCCCGTCCCCTGCCACTCCCCCTGCCCCGCCGGCGCTTGCCGCAAACGGAAACGGCGGCCGCACCGAAGCGCGGCCGCCGTTTCCAAAGGGCGACTGAGTGATGGGGCAGCCCGTCAGGCTGCGGTCTTCAGCAGTTCGCACAGCCGGCGGATGCCCTCGCGGATCTGGGCCGGCTTGGTGACGGAGAAGGCCAGACGCAGCGTGTTCTTGCCCGACCGGTCGGCATGGAAGGCCGAGCCCGGAACGAAGGCGACGTTGGCCTCCTTGATGGCGCGGGCCAGCAGCTCGGTGCCGTCGACGCCTTCCGGCGCTTCGATCCAGACGAACAGACCGCCTTCCGGCTTGGTCCAGGTGACGCCCGGCGGGGCGAATTCGTCCAGCGCCGCCAGCATGGCGTCGCGGCGCTCCTTGTACTGGGTGCGCAGCAGCTTGATGTGGCTGTCGAAGATCTGCGAGACGACGTCATGCATGACGATCTGGTTGATCGTGCTGGCATGCAGGTCGGCCGCCTGCTTCATCAGCACCAGCCGGTTCACCACTTCCGGCGCCGCATTGACCCAGCCCACGCGCATCGCCGGAACCATCGTCTTGGAGAAGGTGCCGCCGAAGATCACGTTGGTCAGCTTGCCGCCGTTGCGCTCGCAATCCAGCGCCGCCAGCAGCGGCAGATGCTCGCCGTCATAGCGCAGCTCGCAATAGGCGGTGTCCTCGATCACCGGCACGCCGGCCGCCTCGCAGGCGTCCAGGATGGCGTGGCGGCGGGCCAGCGTCACCGTGGTGCCGTTCGGGTTCTGGAAATCGGGGACGAGATAGAAGAACTTCGGCTTCTGGGCCAGCGCCTCGGTCAGCGCCGTCATCTCCGGCCCTTCCTCGTCCATCGGGATGGAGAGATAGGTCGGCTCGTAGGGCGAGAAGGCCTGCAGCGCGCCGAGATAGGTCGGGCGGGTGACGACGATCTTGTCGCCGGGGCCGATCAGCAGCTTGCCGACGAATTCCAGCACCTGCTGCGACCCGTTGGTGATGAGAACGCCGTCCAGCCCGACATTGACGCCCTTACGCCCCATGTAATCGCAGATCCATTCCCGCAGCGGCGTGTAGCCCTCGGTGATGGAATACTGCAGGGCGGCGCCGGCTCCCGCGTTGGACTGGAAGATCTTCTCGTAGGACCGCGCGATGGCGGAGCTGGGGAACAGATCCGGGTCGGGAATGCCGCCGGCGAAGGAGATGATCTCCGGGCGGTCGATCAGCTTCAGCAGTTCCCGGATTTCGGACGCCGTCATGCCGCCCACGCGGCCCGCGAACACATGACCCCAATCAACCGACACGGTGCTTCTCCTTCGGATCAGTAATTTAGTATCGTTCTCAGGCGGTCGAGCATTGCATTTCGTACCGCAGGCGAACAAGGCAGATCAATGGTATGGCAGCTATGCTGTCCTGTATCACTTACCAGCATATCAGAGAATTTGCCAACAATCTGATGCCGAAACCAAGTGACCTGCCGTTTGGCATAGCGACGGGTCGATTGCTGGGCCAGCGCAACGGCCTCGTCGAGCGGAATCTCGCCATGCAGGACGCGGCGCAGTTCCGGCACGCCCAAGGCCTTCAGCACCGGCAGGTCGGGGGCGAGCGCCTGCTCATCAGCCAGTGCGTCCAACCGCCGCACCTCCTCCAGTGCGCCCTGCTCCATCATCAGATGGAAGCGCTTGTCGCACTGGGCATAGAGGTCGGCCCGCGGCGGGTCGAGCACGAGGATGGTGAAGCGCAGATCCTCCGGCGCCCCCTGGGCCGTTTGGCTCTGCCAGTGGGAAAGCGGATGGCCGGTGGCCTCCATCACCTCCCAGGCGCGGGTCAGGCGGGTGGTGTCGCCGGGGTTCAGCTTGGCCGAGGCCGGGTCGCGGACGACCAGCTCGGCACGGAAGGCCTCGCCGCCAAGGGCCGCCAGCCGGGCATGGGCGGCGGCGCGCATCTCGTCCGGGATGGGCGGAACCTCGCTCAGGCCCTGCATGAGGGCCCGCAGATAGAGACCTGTGCCGCCGACCACCACCGGCAACCGGCCGTCAACCCTGGCGGCGGCGATCTCCGCCAGAGCCATCTCGCGCCAGCGCGCCGCCGACCCGCGTTCCGCCGCCGGCAGCACGCCATACAGGCGATGGGGCGCCCGCGCCAGATCCTCCGCCGGCGGCCGGGCGGTCAGCACGTCCAGATCGGCGTAGAGCTGCATGCTGTCGGCGTTGATGACGGTGCCGCCGAACGCCTCGGCAACCGCCAGCGCCAGCCCCGACTTGCCCGATGCGGTCGGGCCGCCGATGACGATGACATCGGTGAGCGTGTACATCGCCCTTCCATGGGGCCGCGACGCTCCCTTTGCAACACCCATCCGCATGCCCCAGCCGCATGCCGACGCCGAAGCTTCGTTGGACCGGACCCCGCGCCTGTGGTAGGCAGCGCGCAAAGGCCCTCTTTTGCTCGGGACACCCGCCGATGAACGCCGTCGCCACGCTGATCGCCCCCCGCACCGCCACGCTCGACGAGGCTGCCGTCCAGACCGCCAGGGCGGCGCTGGTGGGCCTGGGTGCCGATGCCGGCGCGCCGGCCTGGCTGGCTCCCGGCACCGCCTGCGATCTGCCTTTCGGCAACCTGGCGCCGGAACAGGCGGAGGCTGCGATCCGCCATGCCCTGGTTGGTGTAGCGCTGGACATCGTCGCCCAGCCGGCGGCGACCCGGCGCAAGCGGCTGCTGGTCGCCGACATGGAATCGACGATCATCGAGCAGGAGATGCTGGACGAGCTGGGCGACTATGTCGGGCTGAAGGACCACATCGCCGCCATCACCGCCCGCGCCATGAACGGCGAGATCGATTTCAAGGAGGCGGTGCGCGAGCGGGTCGCCTTGCTGAAGGGCCTGAAGGAGACGGTGATCGACGAGGTGTGGCAGCGCGCCACCCTGATGCCGGGCGCGGCCCAGCTGGTCGGCACCATGCGCGCCAACGGCGCCGCCTGTGTCCTGGTGTCGGGCGGCTTCCGTTGCTTCACCGGCCGGGTGCGCAGCTGGATCGGCTTCGACGACGACCGCGGCAACGAGCTGGAGGTGGTCGGCGGCGTGATGACCGGCAAGGTGATCGAGCCGATCCTGGACAGGGACAGCAAGCTGCAAGCACTGATGGCCTATGCCGGCGAGCACCGCGTGCCGATGGCGGAGACCATGGCCGTCGGCGACGGCGCCAACGATTTGCCGATGCTGCTGGCCGCCGGTCTGGGCGTCGCCTTCCACGCCAAGGCGGTGGTCGCTGCCGAAGCGCGCGCCCGCGTCGACCATGGCGACCTGACCGCCCTGCTCTATGCCCAGGGCTACCGGGCGGCGGAGTTCGTGGGGTAAGCGCTCGCTTCTCCCGCCGACGGATGCCTCACGCCCACACGCCGCGAACGTAAGGCGTCAGCTGCGTGTCCGTCAGGATGATGTGGCGGACCAGCCAGTCGGCGGTGAATTTATAGAGCCTCTCGGCGTTCTCGTGGGTGGGTTCGTTGGAGAACTGGTTCGACAGCTCGCTGACCTTCTGGACCGCGGCGCGGTGCATGGCGACATGCTCGTCGAATTTCGGGTAATGCACGATCTGCATGATCCGCTCTTCGCGGGCGAAATGCTCCTTGGTGTATTCCAGAAGCTTGATCAGGATCTTGGCAACGCGAACCGGCTGGAACCGCGGGGCGGCCAGCGCAGCGTCGAGTTCGTTCAGATACTCGATCAGGTGTTTGTGATCGTCGTCGATGGCCGGCTGCCCGACGCTCAACTGCCGTCGCCATGTGATGGCGCCCATGACCTTGCAGCCTCCCCCCTTAACCGGCACCTCGTTGGGGAGGATTATGAATGGTGTTACCAGCCCACCCAAACAGCCGCCGGCGTCACACGGCAATTTGACGCACCCGCGAGAGGCGAGCCGGAAATGAGCGGGGCGGATGCGTCGCCGCACCCGCCCCATTCCTCAATCAATGATTGATTTAACTCAACCGACGATCGAGTACCCGCAATCGACATAGGTGGTGTCGCCGGTGATGCCCTTGGCGCCATCGGTCGCGAGGAAGGCGGTGGTGTAGCCGACCTCCTCGATGGTCACCAGACGGCCTTCGGGCGCGCGCTCGGCAGCCTTGTTCATCAGCTCGTCGAAATGGGCGATGCCGGAGGCCGCGCGGGTCTTGATCGGGCCGGGCGAGATGGCGTGGACGCGGATGCCCTTCGGACCCAGCTCGGCGGCCAGATAGCGCACGCTGGCCTCCAGCGCCGCCTTGACCGGACCCATGACGCCATAATTGTCGATGACGCGGTTGGCGCCGAAATAGGACATGGTGAACAGCGACCCGCCGTCCTTCATCAGAGGCTCGGCGTATTTCGCCATGCGGATGAAGGAATGGCAGGAGACGTCCATCGCCTGCTGGAAGCCCTCGCGCGAGCAATCGACGACACGGCCGTGCAGGTCCTCCTTCGGCGCGAAAGCGATGCTGTGCAGCGCGAAGTCGAGCTTGCCCCACTTCTCGCCGATCTTGTCGAACATGGCTTTCAGCTGGCCTTCGCCGGTGACGTCCACCGGTTCGAAGATCTCGGCCTCCAGCTGCTGGGCCAGCGGCTCGACGAACTTCTTGGCCTTGTCGTTCAGATAGCTGACCGCGAGGTCGGCACCCATGGCGCGGAAGGCGCGGGCGCAGCCCCAGGCGATCGACTGGTCGTTGGCAATGCCAAGGACGAGCCCCTTCTTGCCTTCGAGCGTGGCGGCGGCGGGAATGATCGTGGTCATGCGGACTGTCCTGCGGTCAATGGGACGGGAGGAGCGGCCGCAACCCCGGCCGCCTTGCGCCGGGTGAGATCACGCGGCGCTCCTTGTGCAGTGCACCATAAACCAATCGCCGGAGGTCTGCAACGTGCAATGGGCGCGATCCGCACATGCGTCTCAATCATTGCGCAGCATTGTTCGGTGAGCATGCAGTAAAAGCAGAATTGCTACTGTTTCAGTCTTTCATTGATCCATATCAAAACGGCCCGCCGGCATAGGACCGGCGGACCGTTTCTTGATGACATTTCTGTTATGGCGTCACGCCGCTTGTGCGATCCGCCTCTTTAGCGAGCAACACCCGGCGAGAACGACGGCGGATCGCTGGCCGGGAAGGATTCCTGCGAAGCTTCGTCGACGATCTCCTCCTCACAGGCTTCCTCATAGATGTCGCCGGGATGCCGGGAGTAGGGATGGACGCCCTGGTCCACATCCTGCGACGGAATGGCCGCCCGGTCATTGTGCGTCCAGTCGGACAGCATCGCCTTGCCGGGGCAATAACCGGTCAGCCCGCGCGCGACCAGCGCCCCGCCGGCAAGCGCCATGGCGGCACCGGTCCAGTTGGGACGGCGCAGGCCCAGGACCGCCAGTACCACGCCGCCGGCCAGCGAGGCCAGCCGCTCGGTATGGCCGACGTTGATGCCATGGCCGACACCGCGAGCCCAATCGGACTCCTGGATGCGGTCGTTGAGGCCGCGCAGATTGCGCTGGGCCGTTTCGGTGATGGAAGAGAATTCCATGTCGGTCCTCCTGAATGCGGGTCCCGGTCGGGGATCGTCCGCCATCGGATCGTTATCGCGTCACTGTTGGGAAACCGGCGGCTGAGGGGTCCCGTTCCCGGAGGGTGCCTGCGAAGCGGACTCCGGCGCCGCCTGCGACGCACCACCCTTCCCGCTTCCCCCGCCGGTCTGCTGGCCGCTGGAGGAGCCGGCGGCGCCGCGGGCCTGCTGCAGTTCGCGGTTCAGGCGCGCCACCTCCTGCGACAGGCGCTGCACCTCCTGGCGCAGCGGGCCGGCCGAGGCATCGCCGCCGCCCGCCGAGCCGGCGATAGCGGCCAGCGTCGCCGAATCGCGCATCCAGTAGGGCGCCACGCCGTAATAGGTGTGGACCGCCATCGCCCATTGGCGGTCGTTCATGTTCGGACGGTTCTTCTCGTCGAAGCGGGGGGCATTGGTCAGCTTGTCCTTCGGCACATTCAGGACATAGCCGTCGCCGGACGGAGTGAACAGCGCCCACGGCACCGGGAAGTGGCTGTCGCCGATGCCGAGGAAGCCGCCCAGCTCGACCACCGCATAGGCGACCCGGCCGCTGGCGGGATCGATGATCAGTTCGGACACGCTGCCGAGATCCTTGCCGTCCGGGCTGCGCAGCTTGGCGTCCTCAAGCTCGTCGGCGGCGATGGCGCGGGGGTGGGCGATGGAGTCCTGCAGGGCCGCCGCCTCGCCCAGGATGGCTTGGCAGGCGGGCGCGTTGCCCTTCTGCGCCGCGGCCTGCGCCGCCTGCTGCAGGGCGCGGAGCTGTGCGGTTTCCTGCTGGGTCACCGGAGCGGGGGTGCCGGGTCCGGCGGCTTCGAGGGCCGCCGCCTGCTGTCCCAGCCGGTCGAGCCCCACCGCGCAATCGTCGGCCGCCAGCGCGGGCGCAGCGATGGTCAAGGGTCCCAGTGCGGCCAACAGCAGGGCCGTGCCCAAGGTCCTACTGGGGGTCGGGCGCATCATCGGGGCATCCTCCGGCTTGAATCGTCTCATGCCGTATGAACAGCATGGCCAAGCCGGAGGTTCCCGAACGCGAATCTTCTTCCAGTTGTGGAGGGGGGATCAGCCCGGCAGGGGCAGACCGCCGCGCTGGACGATGAAGGACTGGATGGCGTCCAGTCCCTCGCCCGCCTTGACGTTGGTGAAGACGAAGGGGCGGTCGCCGCGCATCTTGCGGGCGTCGCGGTCCATCACCTCCAGGCTGGCGCCGACCATCGGGGCAAGGTCGGTCTTGTTGATGACCAGCAGGTCCGACCGGGTGATGCCCGGCCCGCCCTTGCGCGGGATCTTGTCGCCGGCCGACACGTCGATGACGTAGATGGTGATGTCCGCCAACTCCGGCGAGAAGGTCGCCGCGAGGTTGTCGCCGCCCGATTCGATGAAGATCAGGTCGAGGTCGGGGAACTTCGCGTTCATCTGGTCGACGGCGGCGAGGTTGATCGAGGCATCCTCGCGGATCGCGGTGTGCGGACAGCCGCCGGTCTCCACCCCCATGATCCGTTCCGGCTTCAGTGCGCCGGAGCGGGTGAGGAATTCCGCGTCCTCCTTGGTGTAGATGTCGTTGGTGATCGCCGCGACCTCCCAATCGTCGCGCATGCGCTTGCACAGCGCGTCGGTCAGCGCGGTCTTGCCGGAGCCGACGGGGCCGCCGATGCCGACGCGAAGCGGACCGGCGTGGCTCTTTTCGATAGCGGGGAGAGCGCTCATGAGCGGAACAGCCTCGTATATTGGGTTTCGTGGATCATCGAGGTCCAGTCGACGGCCATCGCCCGGCCGCCGAGATCGTCCAGCGGGACGGTCAGCGCCGCCTCCGCAGCACTGTGGGTGATGGGGTCGAGCGCCGCCAGCGCCCGCTGCCCGTCGGTTTGTCCCAGCGGCACCAGCCGGACACCGGCCGACACCAGATTGGCGGCGAAGGCGTGCAGATAGGCGGTCAGCGCCGGCCCCTCCGCCACGCCGATCAGCGCCGACACCAGCGCCACCGCCACCGCATAGGCGACCGGCCGGCCGGTGGAGGCGATCACCGCATCCCAGCGCGGCAACCCGTCGAGCGGCCAGGCGGCGCGGATCGCCAGCAGGAAGGCCTGCCCCTGCGCCCGCGATTCGAGCGCGGTTTCGGCGGAGGCGCGCAGGATGTCGGCCCGCTCCACCGCCCAGGCGAAGCCGGCCTCGTCGCCGGCCAGCACGGCGCGATGGGCGGCGGCGAACAGCATGCCGTCGGTGCGACCGGCGCCGTGGCGCAGGATGCCGTCGAGCCAGACGATCATCGTCGCCCGATCCCGCACCAGCCCCTGCTCCACCGCCGCCTCGATCCCATGGCTGTAGGAGAAGCCGCCGACCGGAAAGCTGGGCGACAGCCACGCCAGCAGGAGCGTCAGGGCGTGGGTGGAGACGCCATCAGTGACTTCAATGCGAATGCCCATGCCCGCCGCCATGCGAATGTCCGCCATAGGCGCCGCCTTCGGGCATGAAGGGTGCCGTCACGTCACGCACCTCGGCCCCCAGACCGCGCAGCATATCCTCGATCACATGGTCGCGGCGCAGGCGGATGGTGTCGCCGACGATCTGCACCGGCAGGTGACGGTTGCCGAGATGCCAGGCGACCCGCGCGAAGGCCTCCACCGGGCCGGGCACGCGGACCTCCATCAACTCTTCCGGCGCTGCGACCACGCGCAGGAAGCTGCCGTCGCCCAGCTCCAGCCCGTCGCCGTCGTCCAGCGCCACCGCCCGCGGCAGGTCGAGCAGGAAGGCGCCGCCGGCATCGTCGGTCATCGCCATGCGGCGGCGGAAGCGGTCGTCGAAGGCCAGCGTCACGGAGCCGGACGCGCTCTCTGCCGGCCAATGGCCGCGGGCATGGACTCGGGTGGCGCGGCGGGTGGGATCGGTCATCAGCTAAAGCCGTTCGAAGGGGGTCGGGTGGCCGAAGAAGCGGCCGGCCAGTTCGCTGACCAGCGCCGCGTCCCCGGTGGTGAAGAATTTCAGTCCCCGCTCCGCCGGATCAGGCCGGTATTCGGGGTGGCGGTCGAGATACTGCTCCAGCGAGCGGGCGGTCAGCGTCGGTTGGCACAGCACCTCCACCCCCGGCGGCAACGCGCGGGCGAACAGGTGGCGGACCAGCGGGTAATGGGTGCAGCCCAGCACCACCGTGTCCAGCGGCTGGTTGCCCATCTTGTCCAGCAGGACACGGACATAGCCGGCGACCGCCGGTTCGATCTCGTCATCCGATGCGCCCCGCTCGATCAGCGGCACGAGGTCGGGGCAGGCCTGCTGCACGACGCGGACGGACGGTGCGCGCTTGCCGATCTCGCGCGGGAAGGAGCCGGAATTGACCGTCGCCGCCGTGGCGAAGATGCCGACGCTGCGCGGCTCGGCGAGATGGTCGGCCGGAACCGTATCCATCATCCACGGCACGCGGGTGATCGCCTCCACCATCGGCACCAGCACGCCCAGCACGTTGCGGCCGGGATGGGCCGACGGCAGCCATTCCTGCTGCAAACGGCGCAGCGCCACCGCCGCGGCGGTGTTGCAGGCGATGACGACCAGCCGGCAACCCTGGGCGAACAGCCGGTCCATCCCGGCGATGGTCAGCCGGTAGATGTCATCCTCGCTGCGCGGGCCGTAGGGCGCGGCGGCATGGTCGCCGAGATAGACGAAAGGCCGGTCGGGTGCCGCATCCACCAGGGCGCGCAGCACCGTCAATCCGCCATGTCCTGAGTCGAATACACCGATCACGAATAGACCCTGCTTAAGACTCCTTCTCCCCCCTGGGGAGAAGGTTGGGATGAGGGGGTTCGGCGCAGCCGAAGAGATCCTCAAAGCGGTTCCCCCCACCCTAACCCTCCCCCGCTGGGCGGGGGAGGGGAAGAAAAAACGCCTCAGAACAGGAAATACCGCTGCGCCATCGGCAGGACCTCGGCCGGTTCGCAGGTCAGTAGTTGCCCGTCCGCCCGAACCTCGTAGGTTTCCGGATCGACCTCGATGTGCGGGGTGGCGTCGTTGTGGATCATGTCCTTCTTGCCGACGGTGCGGGTGCCCTTGACGGCGATCAGCTCGCGCTGCAGGCCGAGATGGCGGCCGACCTCCAACTCCATCGCCTTGGCGCTGACGAAGGTGACGCTGCTGGCCTGGAGCGAGCGGCCGAAGGCGCCGAACATCGGGCGGTAATGCACCGGCTGCGGCGTCGGGATCGAGGCGTTGGGATCGCCCATCAGCGCGGCGGCGATGGTGCCGCACTTGATGACCATGTCCGGCTTCACACCGAAGAAGGCCGGCGACCACACCACCAGATCAGCCAACTTGCCGACCTCGACCGAGCCGACGACATGGTCGATGCCGTGCGACAGCGCCGGATTGATGGTGTATTTGGCGATGTAGCGCTTGACCCGGAAATTGTCGTTGTCACCGGTCTCCTGCGGCAGCCGGCCGCGCTGCAGCTTCATCTTGTGGGCGGTCTGCCAGGTGCGGATGATCACCTCGCCCAGCCGGCCCATCGCCTGGCTGTCCGACGAGATCATGGAGAAGACGCCCAGGTCGTGCAGGATGTCCTCCGCCGCGATGGTCTCGCGCCGGATGCGGCTTTCGGCGAAGGCGACGTCTTCGGGAATGCGCGGGCTGAGGTGGTGGCACACCATCAGCATGTCCAGATGCTCGTCCACCGTGTTGATGGTGAAGGGCCGCGTCGGGTTGGTCGAGCTGGGCAGCACGTTGGCGAGGCTGGCCACCCGGATGATGTCCGGCGCATGGCCGCCGCCCGCCCCTTCGGTGTGGAAGGTGTGGATGGTGCGGCCCTTGAACGCCGCGATGGTGTCCTCGACGAAGCCCGATTCGTTCAGCGTGTCGGTGTGGATCGCCACCTGGACGTCCAGATGGTCGGCGACGGTCAGGCAGGTGTCGATGGCGTCCGGCGTGGTGCCCCAATCCTCGTGCAGCTTCAGGCCGCAGGCGCCGGCGGCGACCTGCTCCAGCAGCGCGTCGGGGCGGCTGGTGTTGCCCTTGCCGAAGAAGCCGAGATTGATCGGCAGACCTTCGGCGGCCTGGAGCATCCGCTCCATATGCCACGGCCCCGGCGTGCAGGTGGTGGCGGAGGTTCCGGCTGCGGGACCGGTGCCGCCGCCCAGCATGGTGGTGACGCCGCTGTTCAGCGCCTCGTCCACCTGCTGCGGGCAGATGAAGTGGATGTGGGCGTCGATGCCGCCGGCGGTGACGATCTTGCCCTCGCCGGCGATCACCTCGGTGCCCGGACCGATGATGATGTCGACGCCGGGCTGGATGTCTGGGTTGCCGGCCTTGCCGATAGCGGCGATCCGCCCGCCGGTGATGCCGATGTCGGCCTTGACGATGCCCCAATGGTCGATGATCAGCGCATTGGTGATGACAGTGTCGACCGCCCCCTGGTGACGCGAGCGCTGGGATTGCCCCATGCCGTCGCGGATCACCTTGCCGCCGCCGAACTTCACCTCCTCGCCATAGACGGTGTGGTCGCGCTCGACCTCCACGATAAGGTCGGTGTCGGCCAGCCGGATGCGGTCGCCGGTGGTCGGGCCGTAGAGGGCCGCATATTCGGCCCGGTCGATGCGGTGCGCCATGTCCTTCGCCCTTCCCTGTCGGCCCGTCAGAGGGCGCCGTTGACCATGCGGTTGAAGCCGATCACCACCCGGTCGCCGCCATAGGCGACCAGCGTCACGCGCCGGGTCTGGCCGGGCTCGAAACGCACCGCCGTTCCGGCCGGAATGTCGAGCCGGAAGCCGCGTGCCTTCTCGCGGTCGAAGGTCAACGCGCTGTTGGTCTCGTAGAAGTGGAAGTGCGAGCCGACCTGGATCGGCCGGTCGCCGGCATTGGCGACGTCCAGTTCGACGGTGTCGCGGCCATCGTTCAGCACGATCTCGCCGGCCGCCGGGAAGATTTCACCGGGTTTCATGGGCTGCCCCCCTCAACGGATCGGCTGGTGGACGGTGACGAGCTTGGTGCCGTCAGGGAAGGTTGCTTCAACCTGGATGTCGTGGATCATGTCGGCCACGCCGTCCATCACCTGATCGCGGGTCAGCACGGTGGCGCCGTCGCGCATCAGCTCGGCCACCGTGCGGCCGTCGCGCGCGCCCTCCACCACATAGTCGGTGATGAGGGCGACCGCCTCCGGATGGTTCAGCTTGACGCCGCGGTCCAGTCGCCGCCGCGCCACCATCGCCGCCATCGCGACGAGCAGCTTGTCCTTCTCGCGCCCTGTCAGGTTCATCGGGGGATTGCCCTTTCGCCACCCTGTTCGTTACCGGCGATTATGCCACGCCGAAGCGGTCCGCCAAGTGCGTCGTATGACGTAGAGGGTTGAAAGTGCTGGACGTCAGTAACGGGGAATGTTCGTCCGTGCGCCGTTCAGCAGGCAATGGGCATGGAGCGTGCAGCACAGCCACTCAAGATTCGCCGGTGCTTCCTTCAGAAGACAGTATTCGAGGTCGTCCTGCAAAAGCCCGTCCACACGTGACGGCTCGATGCCGAGGAGAGCCACGATGACCGCATTCATCATGGTCGCCATCACGAGCCGGCGTGATTCGGGCGGCGAGTCGGCCGGGAACAGGAACAGCGATTCCGCCGGTATCCTCGACAGCAGCCAGACATAGAGCGCCGCAACCTTGTGGTTGGCCAGAAGGTTCCCGCCCATGCCGTGGCGGGTCACGAACTGGTCGCGCAAAGCGCCATAGTCCTCAACCAGTCGATCGAGGTGCAGGCTGTCGATCAGCAGAACGGGCCGGAGACCGGCCGGCAGTGCCGTGACGGCAGCACGTCCGCACTCGACTAGGAACTGCCGCCGCTTGAGAAACGGGGTCGATAATCGGTCGTTCATTCCTTCGCGGAGCCCTGCGCGATGCGCGCAGCCATCCGCTTGGATCGTTCGGCGAGGAAGGCGCTTGAGGCCGTCAGATGCCGCACCGCCGCCTCGTAATCGAGCACCTCACTGCCGTTGTCCATACGAACGCCATCCAGCCCGTCGACATCCGGCAGCGGTTCGTAATTCTTGCGGTAGGAGTCCATCAATCATGTCCTCAGCGCGCTGTACGCGACATGCGTACACCACAAGAGAGTATCACATTCGCGGAGAAAAAACGCCGCGCGTGTACACGCACTGCCCTCAAACCTCCCACAGCCGCGGCAGGCGGATGGGCAGGCCGGCGGCCTCGGCGCGCAAACCCGACCATAGCGTGGCATAGGCGCGACGCACGGCGCGGGCGTCGCCGCCGAGAATGCGGACGATCAGCAGACCGTCCAGCGCGGTGGCGCCGATGCGGGCGCCCTCCAGCGGTTCCGCCAGGGCACGCACGGCGTCGAGATGGGCCGGGGCGTCGGGGGCGGCGTGCAGCAGGGTGGCGCAGGCGGCGGCCCCCCCGAAGCCGGCGGGGTGGGCCAGCGCCTCGGCGATGTGGTCGTCCAGATGCAGGGCGTCAGCCCAGATCAGGCGGCCGTCGCGCGCGACCTCCCAGGCGTCGCGGATCAGGCCGCGCGTCACCGTTTCGCCGAAGGCGGCGCGGCCGAAGACCAGCATCTCGCCGGCAATGACCCGGCCGTCGCCCGACAGGTCGATGCGGGTCAGACGGCGCAGGCGGGAGCCTTCGAAGACGATCGCCTCCTGCGGCATCCATTCCAGCCAGCCGCCGTCCTCCACCGACAAGGCGGTGTCGATGCGGCAGTCGGGACCGGTGGAGCGATAGACCTTCTCGGCCGCCTGGGTGGTGACCAGCGCCCTGGCGCCCGATCCGACCGACAGCGCGATGTCCATGCGGTCACCGCCGACCATCCCGCCGGACGTGGTGGCGAGCACCGCGATGGGCAGGTCGTCGCGGCGCGGCGCCGGCATCAGCACCCGCAGCGGATCATGATGGTAGAGGGTCGCCAGCCGGGTCTCGCCGTGGCGATGTTCGAACCGGACGGTCGCCGCGCCATGGACGGCAACCTTCTTTTCCTCGCGGGCCGTCACCTCCGGCCTGTCGGTCACCGCCACCTGATCCAAGCGCCCGCTCCCCAACTGGAATCTGCGGGCGCCAGTCTGCCGGAAGCGCAGCCGTTCAGGCAATGCGGACGAACACTCCGCTCAGCCCTCGCCGTTGAAACAGCCGTTGCGGGCGGCGACCACCGCGACCTGGGTTCGGTTGCGCACGCCCAGCTTCTGCATGATGGCGCGCACATGCACCTTCACCGTGCCTTCCAGCACGCCCAGCCCGCGGGCGATCTCCTTGTTGGAGTGGCCGGCCAGCAGCAGTTCGAAGACGTCGCGCTGGCGGTCGGTCAGGCGGTCCAGGATGTCGTCATTGCCGCGCGGCCCCTCGGCCAACGCCCCGTTCAGCACCGCGCGCGGCAGCGGCAGGAAGATGTCGCCGCTGAGCGCCAGCGAGATGGCATGCTCCAGCACCTCCGGCGGGCTGGTCTTCAGCACATAGCCGCGGGCGCCCATGCGGACGCTGTCGACGATGTCGGCAACCTCGTCGGAGTTGGTGAGGATCAGGACCGGCACGTCGCCCAGCGCGTCCTTCAGCCGGCGCAGCCCGGCGAGGGCGCCGCCGGCATCCTCGTCGTCCACGCGCGGCGGACCGGGGTCGTACAGGACCAGCGCCAGCTCGGGGGTCTGGCGGCCGATGTTCAGCGCTTCATCCAACGACCCGGCCTCCAGCACGCGCGTCCCGGGGCAGATTTCTCCGATGGACAGAGCGAAGCCATGGCGCACCATCGGCTGCTCGTCAACCACCAGAAAAATCCGCGTGGGATTGCCCGCGCTACGCGAACCACCGCGCGCTTGAAGCTCGAACTCCATCGTGTCCCCTTATTTTCAGCGGACCACTCCTCAGTAGGGCCAAGAACACCAAAAAGCCCCAACGGAAAAGCGGTTCATTCGCGCCGCTCTTTGGCGCAGCTACCCCTAAATATCGAATGAACGGATCTGCGTTCAATTTCCTGCCAAATCTGATCTATTGCCTGTGACTTTCCTGTTCTCACCTTGCGCCGTTGGTTAATGAACCGTATAAATCATCCCGGCATGAAGCGTAAAGCCCGCTGTTCCGAACAATATTGTTCTAATTTTCTATGTTCGGAGTCTGCGTGGGCCGGATCGACCGGTCCGGTCCTTGGCCTGATCCTTCAGGCGCGGACAAAAAGGGGGGATCGCCGCCGCCCGGCGATAAGGGTGGCTCAGCGGAGGATGATCAATGACGACATGGAATGTGATGCTGGTCGACCATGACCGGCTGTTTTCGGCGGCCTTGGCAACGTTGATCGGCGGCGGCCCCTTCCGGGTCAGCGCCCACGCGGCCAGCGCCGATGACGCGCTCGACCTGATTGCCGACGGCGAGGAGCCCGACCTGATCGTGCTGGCGCTCCAGGACGGCATGCCCGAGGAGATTGCCGGCATCCGGCGCCTGCGCGACGGCACGTCTGCGCGGATCGCCGTGCTGGCCGACACCATCGCCGACCGCAGCCTGTCCCAGTCGCTGAAGGCAGGCGCCGACGCCTATCTGAACAAGAGCATGTCGAGCGAGAGCCTGCTGCGCTCGCTGCGTCTGGTGATGCTGGGCGAGGTGGTCTATCCGACCCATGTCGCCGGCCTGCTGATGGCCGCCGCCAACGAACGCCCGCAGCACAGCCCGACCCCGATCGCCATGCCGCCCAGCGGCGACCTGTCGAAGCGCGAGGTGCAGATCCTGCGCTGCCTGCTGGCCGGCCAGTCGAACAAGGCCATCGCGCGCAATCTGCACATCACGGAATCGACCGTGAAGATGCATTTCAAGAACGTGATGCGGAAGATCAACGCGCAGAACCGCACGCAGGCGGCGGTGTGGGCGATTCAGAACGGGCTGTCGCCGCTGGTGTCTGCTTAGGGGGTAGTTTGTGTAGGTGCGGGCTTCGATTGCCCCCACCCCAACCCTCCCCCGCTGGGCGGGGGAGGGAGCGAGTGCTGATGCGGGAGGGCTGCGGCAGTCCCTCCCCCACCCAGTGGGGGAGGTTAGGTGGGGGTATAACTCCGCCAGAATCCCGCCCCCCCTACTCCGCCGCGTGGCGATGGCCGGCGTGGCGGCCTTCGCAGAACTCCTCAATCATTTTGCGGCAGAAGGCGGGAATGTCGTCGGGCTTGCGCGAGGTGACCAGTCCATGGTCGGTCACCACCTGCTCGTCGACCCAGGTCGCGCCCGCGTTGCGCAGGTCGGTCTGCAGCGACGGCCAGGAGGTCATCCGCTTGCCGCGCACGCCGCCGGCGTCGATCAGCGTCCAGGGGCCGTGACAAATTGCGGCGATGGGACGATCCGAAGTCACGAAGCTCTTCACGAACTCGATCGCCTTCGGCTCCAGCCGGAGGGCATCCGGGTTCATCACGCCGCCCGGCAGCATCAGCGCGTCGTAGCGGCCGGCATCGGCCTGGTCGAGCGTCACGTCGACATTGACCTTGTCGCCGCGGTCATGGTGATTCCAACCCTGGATCTGCCTGCTTTTCGGGGCGACCACATGCACGGTGGCACCGGCATCGCGCAGCGCCTTCACCGGCTCGGTCAGTTCCACCTGTTCGAAGCCGTCGGTGGCGAGAACGGCCACGGTCTTTCCATTGAGGTTCTGGCCATTGAGGTTCTGGGCCATGGAGGGGCTTCCTTCGCTGTTGGTCATGCCGCAGCAACCGGATTACCCCTGCATGGTTCCCTGGGAACTGTCCCGCAATTCCCATGTTGATTGTGACATACGAGACACACATCAGCGAAGGGAGCCCGAATCATGCGGTTCCAGACCCTGTTGGCCGGCCTTGCGCTGGCAGCGACCCTGCCATTCGCCCACATCGAGTCGGTACAGGCCGCCGATCCGCGCGGGGGCGACGATCTTGTCGGGCTCGAGGTGACCGGTCTGCTCGGCGAAGAACTGGGCCAGATCGTTTCGGTTTCGCCCAGCGCCGACGGCAAGGACACCAGCATCCTGGTCGAGGCCAGCGGCATGCTGGATGTCGGCCACCGTTTCTTCACCGTCTCCCGCTCGCAACTGTCGCCGGGCGAGGACGTGGACACCGTCACCTACAAGATGACCGCGCAGGACGTGATCCGCCGCATTCACAACAACAGCCAGGTCGCGGAGCGCTGAACCGGCGCCCCGCGCGCCATACGACTGATCAGGCCGGTTCTTCGTCGGGGTGGCAGGGTTTGCAGCCGGTGGGCCAGGGCTCGCCCAGATCCTCCACCACCATGCGCCAGGACGCACCGTCCAGGCGGACGCAGCCGCCGCCGGCGAAATGCAGGGCGATCCCGCCCTCCATCGTCTCCATCGACAGCAATTCCAGAATTCGGCCGCGGTCCTTCAGGTCGAAACCGCGCAGCTTGGCGCCGGTCACCCCGTCCACCCGCACGCCGCAATGGACCCGCTCGTAGGGAGCCAGATCGTCGTCGTCGGCGGCGGGGCCGGGACGCGGGCGGTCGGCGGCTTCCCAGCGGAAGCGGTTGACGACCATGACGAACCGCTTGTCGTCGGGCTGGAAGCACATGTCGCCGACCGGAAGGATGGCGTCCTGCAGGCAGGCGGAGACGATCTTCAGGTCCTCCTCGTCTTCGGCACGCAGGCGGATCGGAGTCATGGCTGAGGCCGTCATGGTCGTGGGCACCTCTCGGGAATGGCCAACCTTATCGGGAAGGCGGGAGGGGCGCCCCCGCCGCTTACTCGTCGCCGCCGTGGATGCGTTCGATCTCCGCACCGCAGGCGGCCAGCTTCTCCTCCACCCGCTCATAGCCGCGGTCGAGGTGGTAGACGCGGTTGACCATCGTCTCCCCCTCCGCCGCCAGCCCGGCGAGCACCAGCGACACCGAAGCGCGCAGGTCCGTCGCCATCACGGGCGCACCGGTCAGCCGCTCCACGCCGCGCACCAGGGCCGACGAGCCGTGGACCGTGATCCGCGCGCCCATGCGCGTCAGCTCCGGCGCATGCATGAAGCGGTTCTCGAAGATCGTTTCCGTGATCATCGCCGCGCCCTTCGCCGTGCACATCAGGGCCATCATCTGGGCCTGAAGGTCGGTGGGGAAGCCCGGGAACGGCTCGGTCATCACATCGACACCGTGCAGTTCGCCATTGGCGCGCGAAACGCGGATCCCGTTTTCGATCTCCTCGAAGGCGACGCCGGCCGGAGCCAGCGCCTTGACCGCCGCTTTGATCAAATCGAGACGGGTGTTCATGATGTCAAGACGGCCGCCGGTGATCGCCGCCGCCATCGCGTAGGTGCCGGTCTCGATGCGGTCGGCAACCACCATGTGGCGGGCGCCGTGCAGCCGGTCGACACCCTCGATCACCAGCCGGTCGGTGCCGATGCCGGTGATCTTCGCCCCCATCTTGACCAGGCATTCGGCGAGGTCGGTCACTTCCGGCTCGCGCGCGGCGTTGACCAGGATGGTGGTGCCCTTGGCCAGCGTGGCGGCCATCAGCAGGTTCTCGGTCGCACCGACCGACACCTTGGGGAAGACGTACTCCGCACCGCGCAGGCCGCCGGCCGGGGCCTTGGCGACGATATAGCCGGCCTCGATCCGGATGTCGGCACCCATCGCCTCCAGACCCTTGATGTGCAGGTCCACCGGACGCGCGCCGATGGCGCAGCCGCCGGGCAGCGACACCTTGGCCTCGCCGCAGCGGGCCAGCAGCGGACCCAGCACCAGCACGCTGGCGCGCATCTTGCGCACCAGATCGTAGGGGGCGGTGGTGTTGGTGACGTCGCGCGCGGTGAAGTCCACGGCACGGCCGGCGCAATCGCCGCCGGCCCCGGCCATGTGGATCGCCACGCCGTGCTGCAACAACAGATTGCACAGCGTGTTGATGTCGGCCAGGATCGGCAGGTTGGTCAGCGTCAGCGTCTCGTCAGTAAGAAGCGACGCCGTCATCAGCGGCAGGGCGGCGTTCTTGGCGCCACCAACGGTGATGGAGCCGTTCAGCGGGCGGCCGCCGCGGATGCGGATCTTGTCCATGGACCTGTTTCTTTCGCGGATACGCCCCTGGAGGCGTTCAGGATAGGAGTGCTCAGAGCCGGGGCAGCGTGACGCCCTTCTGCCCCATGTATTTGCCGGACTTGTCGGCGTAGGACACCTCGCACACGCTGTCGCCCTTCAGGAACAGGAACTGGCACAGCCCCTCGTTCGCATAGACCTTGGCGGGCAGCGGTGTGGTGTTGGAGATTTCCAGCGTGACGTGGCCTTCCCACTCCGGCTCCAGCGGGGTGACATTCACGATCAGGCCGCAGCGGGCATAGGTGCTCTTGCCCAGGCAGATGACCAGAACGTCGCGCGGGATGCGGAAATATTCCACCGTGCGGGCCAGCGCGAAGCTGTTGGGCGGGATGATGCAGACGTCGGTCTTGCGGTCGACGAAGCTCGAATCGTCGAAACGCTTCGGATCGACGATGGCGTTGTCGACGTTGGTGAAGATCTTGAACTCGTCGGCGACCCGGGCGTCGTAGCCGTAGGACGACACGCCGTAGGAAATCACGCCTTCGCGCTTCTGGGTCTCGACGAAGGGCTCGATCATGCCCTTGGTCTCGGCCATCTCGCGGATCCAGCTGTCCGGCATGATGCCCATCGCGGGGGTACTCCTTGGCGTATCGATTGGGTGGAGAAAGGTTGAGGCTGGTTTGTAGCCGAGCGCGCGGCGAGGCTCAAGAAAAGCCGGGCCGCTTGTGGTGCATGGACGGTTCTTTATCACGGCGCTGGTCTTCCGCGCGCTCGCGGCTAAGCTTCGCCCCATGACACAAAGCTTCATCCTGTCCGTGACGGACACACCCGCCCCGGCCGATCTGGCCGGCGTCTTCGACGGCCTGCGCGCCTACAACGAGGCGTCGCTCGGCCGCGCCTATGACCGCCGCGACTTGGTGGCCGTCGCCCGCGATGCGGACGGCACGCTGAAGGGCGGGCTGGTCGGCTACACCAATTGGGAGTGGCTGTATGTCGATCTGCTGTGGGTGGACGACTCCACCCGCGGCAGCGGCCTCGGCGGCCGGTTGCTGGCCGCGGCGGAGGCGGAGGCCAAGGCGCGTGGCTGCCGCTGGTCGCGGCTGTACACCTACGACTTCCAGGCGCCGGGCTTCTACCCGAAGCAGGGCTACGAGGTGTGGGCGGAGATGGAGGGCTATCCGCCGGGGCACAAGCAGATCTGGTTCAGGAAGGATTTGGCTTAGCGTTCGCCGCGGCCTCGCGGCCGCTTGCCCCCTCCCCGACCCTCCCCCGCTAAAGCGGGAGAGGGAGAGATTTCCCAATCGGCGGCAGTCCCCTCCACCGCTGAAAGCGGGGAGGGTTAGGGAGGGGGCATCAGCGCCTTGCGTCCCCTTCATTCCCCCCGCTGCCGCGCCTGCTCCTTGCGTTTGCGCAGATTCTCGCGCAGACGGGCGGCGAGGCGTTCGTCGCGGGCCGATACCGCCGGTTTCGGCTTCACCGGTGCCGGCGGGGTGTCCATCGTCTCGGCGGTGTCGTCCATCGGCGCGGCTCCGCAACCAGCCTCACAGGCGGGTGTCAGTGGTCGGAGTGATGCAGGATCTGGTCGCGCAGGCCGGTCTCGTATGCAACACCGGTCGCGGTCAGGATCGCGGCGCCGGGCATGCGCTTCACGATGCCCTTGCGCTCCAGAATGGTCCAGACGGCGTCGTTCTGCAGGCCGGTGGCGTCCTTGGCGGCGACCACGGCATGGCCGAGGTGGAAGTGGTTGCCGTGCGCGTGCGGCAGGGAGGTGATCTGGAAGCCACCCTCCTCATCCTCGGCCGGAGCGTTCTCCAGACGGGCGATCTCCTGCAGAAGGGTCAGGGTGCGCAGCTGCAGCGGATTCAGGTTCAGCGGATTCTTTTTCGGGGGCATCGATGGTCTCATCGGTCCTGGTGTGTCGCGGTCGCGCAGTAGACCGGCAGGGCGGATCGGCTGTCAAGCGTGCGAACCGGTCATGGGAGCGGCTTGGATGGAGGCTGGCGCCCCGGTCGCTGCTGGGGCATAAGACCGGCGGACCATCGTCATATCAAGGTGTCGGACCATGACCATCCTCGTCACCGGGGCCGCCGGCTTCATCGGATCGCATGTCGCGGCTGCGCTGCTGGACCGCGGGGAGAGCGTGCTCGGCCTCGACAACCTGAACGACTATTACGCGGTGGCGCTGAAGGAGGCGCGGCTGGCCCGGCTGACCGGCCGGCCCGGCTTCCGCTTCATCAGGGCCGACATCTCCGACCGCGCGACGGTGGAGGGGCTGTGGCCGCAATTCGACGACGTGACGGGCGTGGTTCATCTGGCGGCGCAGCCGGGAGTTCGCTACTCCATCGAGAATCCCTATGCCTATGTCGACGCCAACGTCACCGGACAGGTGACGCTGCTGGAGGCGGCGCGGCGCATGCCGGGTCTGAAGCATTTCGTCTATGCCTCGACCTCGTCCGTCTATGGCGCCAATCGTAAGATGCCCTTCTCGGTGGAGGACCGGGTGGACAGCCCGGTTTCGGTCTATGCCGCCACCAAGAAGGCGGCTGAGATGCTGGCCTTCACCTATAGCCACCTTTATCAGATGCCGATGACCGGCCTGCGCTTCTTCACCGTCTATGGCCCGTGGAGCCGCCCGGACATGGCAACCTGGCTGTTCGCCGACGCCATCACCGCCGGGCGGCCGATCCGCGTCTTCAACGGCGGCAAGATGAAGCGCGACTTCACCTATATCGACGACATCGTCGCCGGCGTCCTGGCCGCCCTCGACCGCCCTGCCCCGGTCGATGCGGAGACCGGCGCCCCGCACCGCGTCTTCAACCTCGGCAACAACCGGTGCGAGGAGCTGATGCGCTTCATCACCGTGCTGGAGCAGGCGTTCGGCCGCGAGGCCGTCAAGGTGATGGAGCCGATGCAGGCCGGCGACGTGCAGGAGACCGCCGCCGACATCGACCTGAGCCGCCAGGTGCTGGGCTTCGAGCCGAAGACACCGATCGAGATCGGCCTGCCCCGCTTCGTGGAGTGGTACAAGGGCTATCACGGGATCGGGTGACGGCACGATCTTCCACCACCCTGGCTGGCATCATATACTGCGGCGCTCGAACCTGAAGCAGGCTTCCGAAGATCAGCATGACCGACCGCACCGACGCCGAAGCCGTCACCGAGACCGTCTCTCCCCCCTGCGCCCCGGAAGCCGTCCCGCAAGACCTGACGGAAGACGGGCGAGCCACCCTTGCGGCTTCACTGGCCGATGCCGAGGAGCGGATCCGGCAGTTGACGGCAGAGCGCGACCGCTTCCGCTCCTCCTTCGACGCCTGTCTCGCCGCCATCGAGGCCGAGCGGCAGGAGCGCCGGGCCGCCGAAGCCGAGCTGGAGCGGCTGCGCACCCCTCCGCTGCCCAGCATCCTCATCAACACCATGCCGAAGTCAGGCAGCGTCTACATCCATAAGCATCTGGGCCAAGCGCTCGGCATGCCCTTCAGCAACCTCGGCAACGGCTATACGCTGGCCGATCAGGTACAGTATTGGAGCGCAAAGTCCTTCATCGGGGCGAGCAGCATCGCGCAGAACCATTTCGAACCGTCGGACATCAACATCCAGATTCTGGACCGGCTGGTCGGCCGCTGGATCCTGCACATCCGTGATCCGCGCCAGGCGTTGCTGAGCTGGGTGCATCACCTCGACCTGCTGAAGGCGGAAAATCGCGAGGATGCCCTTCTCTGGGTGACGCCGACGCCGCCACCGGGATATTTCGAACTGGCCCTGACGGACAAGATCGGCTGGAACGTCGTCCATTATTTCCCGGCCCTGGTCGACTGGCTGCGCGGTTGGCTGAAGGTTTACGACCGGGGACGCTTCAACATCCTGCTGACGACCTACGATGAACTGATTACGGACGAACATCGTCTGTTCGGCCGCATCCTCGACTTCCACGGCATTGCGCGGCAACGCTTTCAGTTCACACCCTTGCCGAAGGACCGTGGCGTTCATTTCCGCAAGGGCGATCCGGACGAATGGCGGTCGGTCTACACCCCGTCCCAGATCGACGCTTGCAACGCCCTCCTTCCCGACCATCTGCTGGAACGGTTCGGCTGGAATCGCTGAACGAATGCACTTGGACTCTTGGCCTCCGGACGGCAGCCCGATGACCGGGGGCAAGTGCGTGGCCGGCTCTAGGCATCGGCGGGGGAAAACGTGATACAAGGGCAGCCTTCGCGGCAGCCCTCGCGGCTGCCTTCGCCGACCGATCGCATGTCCTTCCCGACAACGCCAGAGCCACCATGACTTCCACCGCCTATTCGTCCACGCTGATCGGCGTCTTCCTGCTGTGTCTGGCCGTCGGCTGGTACCTGTCGACGCGGGTGCTGCGCTATCTGCTCGCCAGCAGCATCATGGACATCCCGAACGAGCGGTCGAGCCATCAGGCGCCGACCCCGCGCGGCGGCGGCTGGGCGGTGATGCTGACGGTGGTGCCGATCTTCGCCATCGCCGGGATCGCCTTCGGCCGGCCGCTGGAGACCGGGGCGGTGCTGCTGGGCACGCTGGCGCTGATGGGGGTGTCGTGGATGGACGACCGGCGCACCCTGTCGCCGCTGCTGCGGCTGGCGGTGCAGGCGCTGGCGGTGGCCTTCGGGCTGTTGGCGCTGCCGTACGATCAGCTGGTGTGGCAGGGCTGGCTGCCCTGGGGGCTGGACCGGGCGGCGACGGCCTTCCTGTGGCTGTGGTTCGTCAACCTCTATAATTTCATGGACGGGATCGACGGGCTGGCCGGCAGCGAGACGATCCTGATCGGCGGCGGCGTGGCGCTGGTGTCGCTGGCGATGGGCGATTTCGGGCTGACCGGGGTCGCCGGGGCGGCATTGGCCGGGGCGGCGGCGGGGTTCCTGACCCACAACTGGCGGCCGGCCCGCATGTTCATGGGCGATGTCGGCAGCATCCCGCTCGGTCATATCCTGGCCTTCCTGCTGGCCTCGCTGGCGGCGCGCGGCGATTGGGCGGCGGCGCTGATCCTGCCCGCCTATTACCTGACAGACGCCACCATCACGCTGCTGCGCCGGCTGCTGCGCGGCGAGAAGATCTGGCAGGCCCACCGCGAGCATTTCTATCAGAAGGCAGCCAAGGGTGCGGGCCGGCATGACCGCGTGGTGCTGACCATCATCGGCTACAGCCTCGTCCTCGTCGCCGCCGCGCTGGCCGCCGGGACTTTCGGCGCCTGGACGCTGGCGCCGGGCGCAGTCACCGTCGCGCTGCTGCTGGCGACGCTGACGCGCATGTCGAAGGTCTGATCCCCATGACGACCACGTTCCTCGACCTCTCCGTCGTCCTCTACCACCCCGATCCCAAGCTGCTGGCCCGCTCGCTCGATACCATCGGTGCCGCGGCCGACTGGCTGGCGGAAGCAGCCGGCGTGCTAACCCGGCTGTGGGTCATCGACAATGGCGCTCCGGATGGCGGCGACGCGGCGTCGAACCCGTTCCGGCCGCTGCTGGACCGCTATGCCGAGGCCGGCCGTCCGCCGGTGACGCTGATCGCCGGACATGGCAATGTCGGCTACGGCGCCGGGCACAATCTGGCGATCCGCCGGGGCGATGCGCCATACCACCTGATCCTGAACTACGACATCCTGCTGGAACCGGACGCGCTGCTGGCCGGCTGGCGCTATATGGAGGCGCACCCGCGCACCGTGCTGCTGACGCCCAAGGTGTTCGGCCCGTCGGGGGAACAGGAGTTCCTGTGCAAACGCCGGCCGACCGTATTGGATCTGGGGCTGCGCGCTTTCGCGCCAGCCTCCGTCAAGCGGCTGTTCGCAAAACGGCTGAGCCGCTACGAGATGCGCGACGTCACCGGCGACAGCGTCGTCACCGGGCTGGAGCAGGTCAGCGGCGCCTTCATGCTGTTCCGGCGCGACGCGCTGACCCGGCTCGGCGGGTTCGACGACGGGTACTTCCTGTATTTCGAGGATTTCGACCTGTCGCGCCGGGCGATGGCACTTGGGGAGATCGCCTATGTGCCGGACGTGCGCATGGTGCATTTCGGCGGCAAGGCGGCGCGCAAGGGCAGCGCGCATATCCGCATGTTCGCCCGCTCCGCCCTACGCTTTTTCAACACCCACGGATGGCGGCTGGTCTGAGCTGTGCGACTTCCGCAGCCCCGGCCTGCCGCGGGTCTTCAGCAACAGCGGGTTCCAGGCGATCATGCGGGCGACCTGCCCCAGCGTCGCCTTGCGGTCACGCTGGATGACGCGGCGCTTGGCCATCATGCGCGGCAGCCCGCACAGCGCATCGCGGATGCCGCGGCCGATGGCGCCGGTGCGCCCGCTGCCCAGGCTGCGGAACACCAGATAGACCACCAGCAGCGCATGGCCCGCGAAGGCCAGCGGCAGCAGCGGCAGCGGCATGTTCTTCACCATCGTCCACACCAGATTGCGGACGCCGTGATACTGGGCGAAGGTGCCGTACTGCTTGGACACGCCGCTGCTGACATGCTCCACCACAGCGTCGCCGACCTGCACCGCCGGGCCGCCGTTGAGGCGGATGCGGAAGCCGAGGTCGACATCCTCGCAATAGCAGAAGAAATCCTCGTCGAAACCGCCGACGGCCTCGAAACAGTCACGCCGGTACATGGCGGCGGCGGCGCAGGGCGAGAAGACCTCACCGCTGTAATAGGGCGGCTTCAGCATGCGGCGGTAATTGACCCGCCAGGCGAAGCCGAAAATGGAATACTGGTCACCCTCCCCGTCGATCATGCGGGGGTCGTGTGAGAAAAGCTGGGTCGAGCCGAACATCGCCACGTCGGGCTGCTCCTGGGCGGCGGCTTGCAACCGCTCCATCCAGTCGCGGCGCGGGAAGGCGTCGGGGTTCAGCGTGACGATCCAGGGGACGGTGGCACCGGCGGCGCCGACGTTGTTGGCCTTTGCGAAGCCGACATTGCTGTCCAGCCGGATCATGCGGAACCGCGGATCGGCGGGCAAGGCGATGCCGTCGACGTCCTTCGACGCATTGTCGACGATCACCACCTCGAAGGCGGGGTCGGTCTGGTCGAGCAGACAGCCAATGACGCGATTGACGAACTCGGCGCAGTTAAAGCTGACGATGATGATCCGGCTGTGCCGATCATTTGCACCGTCCACAATGTGTGACATGTCTTGGTAGCGTCCTTATTCACGCGTCCCTATTCAGCTTATAGCCATTCCCACCACCAACCGAAAGCTGGAAAAGGGTTCTGGGACTTTGCGCCGTGGCGTCACCCGGCCAAACCGGATACTAAGGCATGGTTCGATCCATGATACGACACCAGCACGGACAGTCCTGCCCATGCGCGTTCTCCTGACCGGCGCCACCGGCTTCGTCGGCCGCCACACCGTCCCGCTGCTGGTCGCCCGCGGACACCGGGTGCGCGCCGCCCTGCGCAGCACCAAGGACGGGCCGTGGGAGCCGGCGGTGGTCGGCGACATCGGACCCGACACCGATTGGACCGCGGCGTTGGAGGGTGTCGATGCGGTGATCCACATGGCGGCCCGCGTCCATGTGATGCGCGACAAGGCCGCCGACCCGCTGGCGGAGTTCCGCCGCGTCAACACCGCCGGCACCGTCCGGCTGGCGGAGCAGGCGGCGGCGGCCGGGGTGAAGCGCTTCGTCTTCCTCAGCAGCATCAAGGCGATGGTGGACGAAAGCCGCCCCACCCCGCTGGACGCCGCGATACCGCCCGACCCGCACAGCCCCTACGGCATCTCCAAACTGGAGGCCGAGCGGGCGCTCGCCAAAATCTCCGCCCGCACCGGCATGGAGGTGGCGGTGATCCGGCCGCCGCTGGTCTACGGCCCCGGCGCCGCCGGCAACATGCGGGCGCTGGTGAGGCTGGTGGCGACCGGTCTGCCGCTGCCGCTCGGCGGCATCCACAACCGGCGCAGCCTGATCTATGTCGGCAACCTCGCCGACGCGGTGGTGACGGTGCTGGAGCATCCTGACGCCGCCGGCCAAACCTTCCTGGTCCAGGATGGCGAGCCGGTGTCGACCGCCGATCTGGTGCGCGCCATCGCCGCGGCACTGGGCCGGCCGGCGCGGCTGGTGCCGGTTCCGCGCGGCCTGATGGCACTGGGGGCGGCGCTGACCGGCACGCGCGCGGTGTTCGACCGGCTGGCCGGCACGCTGACGGTGGATGACGGCCCCATCCGTAAAAGGCTCGGCTGGCGCCCGCCCCATGACCTTGCGTCCGGGTTGCGCGCCACCGCGGAATGGTTCAAAGCTTCCCGCGGCTGATCGCGACGTCGAAACAAGCCGAACGAATGAACAAGGTTTAGCGGCATGCGTATCCCGTCCGCACGGGCATCCCTGGTTTTCCTGCATGATCTGGTGATGACCGGGGTGGCCCTGGTCGTTGCGCTGTATCTGCGGGTGGGCGGCTCCGCCTTCGGTCTGTATTTCGATGCGCTGGTCATCGCGCTGCCGACGCTGGTCGGCGTTTCGGCGGCCGTCTTCGTGCTGTTCGGGCTGTACCGCGGCATCTGGCGCTACGCCTCCATTCCCGACCTGATGCAGGTGGTGCGCGCCGTCACGGTGGCGGTGCTGTGCTTCGTCCTGGCGATGTTCCTGCTGACGCGTGCGGAGCTGCTGCCGCGGTCCCTGCCGCCGATCCTGTGGCTGGTGCAGATGCTCCTGCTCGGCGGGCCGCGCTTCGCCTACCGCTTCATGAAGGACCGCCGTTTCAGCTGGGCCGAGGCGGTGGAGGGCGTGCCGCGTATCCCCGTCCTGCTGCTGGGCGTCGGCGATGCGGCGGAGCTGTTCATCCGCTCGCTCGACCAGCCGGGGCAGTCCGCCTACCGCGTCGTCGGCATCCTTGACGACAAGGGCAGGCGCATCGGCCACGCGGTGCGCGGCGTACCGGTCCTGGGCGGCCCCGACGATCTGGAGCAGGTGGTCCGCACGCTGGAACGCAAGGGTGAGCGGCCGCAGCGGCTGATCATCACCAAGGGCAATGCCGAGCTGAAGGGCGCGATGCTGCGCAACCTGCTCGACCGGGCGGAGGCACTGGGGCTGGTGATGTCCCGCCTGCCCAGCCTGACCGAGTTCAAGTCGGCGCTCGGCGAGGGCAAGGGCGTGGAGGTGCGGCCGATCGCGCTGGAGGACCTGCTGGGCCGGCCGCAGGCGGTGCTGGACCGCGGCGCCATCTCCGGCCTGATCGGCGGGCGGCGGGTGATCGTCACCGGCGCCGGCGGCACCATCGGCAGCGAGCTGGTCCGCCAGATCGCCACGCTGGGACCGGAACGGCTGATCCTGCTCGATGCCGGGGAGTTCAACCTCTACAGCATCGAGATGGAGGTGCGGGAGAAGTTCCCCGGCCTCGACACCCGCGCGGTGATCGCCGACGTGCGCGACCGCGACCGCATCATGCGCCTGTTCCAGGACGAGCACCCCGCCCTGGTCTTCCATGCCGCGGCTCTCAAGCATGTGCCCCTGGTCGAGGCCAACCCGTGCGAGGGCGCGCTGACCAACGTCATCGGCACCCGCAACGTGGCGGACGCCGCGCGCGCCGCCGGCTGCCTCGCCATGGTGCTGATCTCCACCGACAAGGCGATCCGTCCGACCAGCGTGATGGGCGCGGCCAAGCGCTTCGCCGAGACCTACTGCCAGGCGCTGGACGTCCTGCCGCCGCGCGACGGGACCGACCACGCCACCCGCTACATGACGGTGCGCTTCGGCAATGTACTGGGCTCCTCCGGCTCGGTGGTGCCGCTGTTCACCCGCCAGTTGGCGAATGGCGGCCCGCTGACCGTCACCCATCCCGACATGCGCCGCTATTTCATGACGGTGCGCGAGGCGGTGGAGCTGGTGCTGCAGGCCTCCGCCCACGGCGCCACCCGCGCGGAGGACCGCGGCAAGATCCTGGTGCTGGACATGGGCGAACCGGTGAAGATCGCCGACCTCGCCCGCCAGATGATCCGGCTGGCCGGCTACCGGCCGGGCGTCGACATCGAGATCGCCTATACCGGCCTGCGCCCCGGCGAGAAGCTGTTCGAGGAAATCCTTACCGCGGCGGAGGCGCCGAGCCGCACCGAGGCCGACGGCGTCTTCCTCGCCTCCCCCCGCCTGATCGACTATGCGCTGATCAACCGCGCGGTGGGCGAGCTGGAGGCGGCGGCACGTGCCGGCGACGGCGAGCGGGTTCTGTCGATCCTGGGCACCGTCGTGCCCGATTTCCGCGCCGAGGCGGTGCTTCCGACCGCTGCGACGCAGGCATGATCCGGGGGCTTGTACGGGGCGCGAAAAAAAGTGAGTCGCGGGGTGATTTTAAGCGCTTGCATCCCCCAAAGGCCTGTGGCATAACCCGCGCCACTTCGGGGGGCGGTCAAGCCTGAACGCCTCACCCGGACGCATCGCCTCTGCGATGATCGGTTATCGGGGCTGCCGTAGCTCAGTGGTAGAGCACTCCCTTGGTAAGGGAGAGGTCGAGAGTTCAATCCTCTCTGGCAGCACCATTCCTCCGATCCTGTGATCAGGCGTTCGTACCCGGCGCTGCCGTAGCTCAGTGGTAGAGCACTCCCTTGGTAAGGGAGAGGTCGAGAGTTCAATCCTCTCTGGCAGCACCATTCCCCTTTTAAAATCTCCCCTTAAAAATCGGTTCATCGCTTCCTTGACCTTGTCGCCGAAAGGCCGCAAGAAACGCGCGCAACCGCTTTGCGGTCGCAGGTTCGTTTCGGGAGGATGTCACCATGGCCGGCAACAGCTTCGGCACGCTTTTCCGCTTCACCACCTGGGGCGAGAGCCACGGTCCGGCCATCGGCGTCGTCGTGGACGGCTGCCCGTCGCTGATCGACCTCGTTGCGGAAGCCGACATCCAGCCCTGGATGGACAAGCGCCGGCCCGGCCAGTCGCGCTACACCACCCAGCGCCAGGAACCCGATCAGGTGAAGATCCTGTCCGGCGTGTTTGAGGGCAAGACGACCGGCACGCCGATCTCGCTGCTGATCGAGAACACCGACCAGCGGTCCAAGGACTACAGCGACATTGCCGGCAAATTCCGCCCCGGCCATGCCGACTACACCTACTGGCAGAAATACGGCATCCGCGATTACCGGGGCGGCGGACGCTCCTCGGCGCGGGAAACCGCCTGCCGGGTCGCGGCCGGTGCTGTGGCGCGCAAGGTGCTGGGCCCCGCCATCCAGGTGCGCGGTGCCCTGGTACAGGTCGGCCCGCACAAGATCGACCGCAGCCGGTGGGACTGGGCGGAGATCGACAACAACCCCTTCTTCTGCCCCGACCCGGTTGCCGCCACCCAGTGGGCCGACTATCTCGACGACATCCGCAAGAGCGGCTCGTCGGTCGGCGCGGTGGTGGAACTGGTGGCGAGCGGCGTGCCGGTGGGTCTGGGCGACCCGCTCTATGACAAGCTGGACAGCGACCTCGCCTGCGCGATGATGACCATCAACGCGGTGAAGGGTGTGGAGATCGGCAACGGCTTCGCCGCCGCGGAACTGACCGGCGAGCTGAACGCCGACGAGATGCGCATGGGCGCCGACGGCCAGCCGCAGTTCCTGTCCAACAATGCCGGCGGCATCCTGGGCGGCATCTCCACCGGGCAGGACATCGTCGTCCGCTTCGCGGTGAAGCCGACCAGCTCGATCCTGACGCCGCGCCAGACGGTGGACACCGCCGGCAACGACACCGACATCCTGACCAAGGGCCGCCACGACCCCTGCGTCGGCATCCGCGCCGTCCCCGTCGGCGAGGCGATGATGGCCTGCGTGCTGGCCGACCACCTGCTGCGGCGCCGGGCGGAACGGCGGGAGTGACCGCCCCGACGATGCCCCCTCCCCATCCCTCCCCCGCTTCGCGGGAGAGGGGGCAGAATCCTTGCAGAGGTTAGATAAAAGAGCAGCGGAGTTCCCTCTCCCGCAAAGCGGGGGAGGGTTAGGGAGGGGGCAAAACTCTTCCGGACCAACACACCACCACGACCACAGGACCACCCATGCCCGCCCGCCGCCACGGACAGCGTTTGATCCTCGCTCTGGCGACGCTGGCGGTCATCGCCCCTGGCGCCGCTCCCGCAGCCATGGCGGCCGACAAGCCATTCCAGGAGTTCGACGAGACCTTCAAGTCCTGGAAGCTCTATTGCCAGCTCTGGACCGGCACCCGGCAGGTGGAGTGCGAGTTGACCGCCCGCGGCACCAACGACCGCACCGCCCGGCTGGTCTGGCTGCGCTCGACCGAGAAATGGCGCGAGGGGCTGCGCTTCCGCGTCTCCGCCGAATCGCTGGACCTCGACAAGCTGGTGCGGGTCTGGGCCGACCGGGCGGTGTTCAAGCCCGACTCCCCCTGCAAGCCCTACCGGTTCGAGACCAACACCTGCGCCGTGATCGATCCCGACATTAACCGCCGCATGGTGGAGAAGATGGCGCCGGCGCCCGAGGTGTCCATCGTCGGCCAGTCGCCGGCCGGCGAGAAGACGGAGGTGCGCTTCCCCCTCGCCGGCTTCCGCGAGGCGCTGGAGCGCAGCGACGCCATCCGCGCGATGGCCGGCAGGCCATGGGCGACGAGCCCTGACGGCGATTGATCCCTATATAGCCATACCAGCGACAAGAACCGACGGACCGCCCGCCCAGTGACCGACAGCCATTTCCCCAGCAAGGACGCCATCCTCGCCTTCATCCGGTCCAGCACCACCCCGGTGGGCAAGCGCGAGATCGCCCGCGCCTTCAAGCTGTCCGGATCGGCCGACCGCGAGACGCTGAAGGACCTGCTGCGCGAGTTGGAGGCCGATGGTGCGGTGGAGCGCGGCCGCAACAAGCGCATGGCCCCGCCGCAGGCGCTGCCCGCCGTCGCCGTGCTGCTGGTCACCGGCGCCGATGCGGACGGCGAGTTGTCGGCCCGCCCGCTGACCTGGACCGGCGAGGGCGACCCGCCACGCATCTTCCTGCTGCCGGAGAAGAGGTCACGGGGCGAGGACAAGCCGCTGGCCATCGGCGACACGCTGCTGGCGAAGCTCGCCCGCATCAACGACCGCCTCTATGAGGCCCGCGTCATCCGCCGCATCGACGGTGAGCGCGAGGGCCGCATCCTCGGCGTCTACCGGCCGAGCGCCGATGGCGGGCGCATCCACCCGACCGACCGCCGCCACAAGACCGAGTTCCTGGTGCTGCCGCCCAACCGCGGCGAGGCCGAGGCGGGTGACCTCGTCTTCGCCGACATCCTGCCGGCCGGGCGAGCCGGCCAGCCGCAGGCCCGCGTTGTGGAACGTCTCGGCTCCACCGACGAGCCGCGCGCCTTCAGCCTGATCGCCATCCACGCCCACGGCATCCCCACCGCCTTCCCGCATGCGGCATTGCGCGAAGCGGAACTGGCGGCGGTTCCGGCGCTGATGCAGCGCGAGGATCTGCGCGACATCCCGCTGGTGACCATCGACGGCGCCGACGCCCGCGACTTCGACGACGCGGTGTGGGCCGAGCCCGACACCGATCCGGAGAACCCGGACGGCTGGCACCTGATCGTCGCCATCGCCGACGTGTCCTATTACGTACGCCCCGGATCGGCGCTGGACCGGACGGCGTACGAGCGCGGCAACTCGGTGTACTTCCCCGACCGCGTCTTGCCGATGCTGCCGGAGGCGCTGTCCAACGGCCTGTGCTCACTCCGGCCGGGGGAGGATCGCGCCTGTCTGGCCTTCCACCTGTGGATCGACCGCAACGGTGTGCTGATCCGGCATCGGCTGGTCCGCGGACTCATGCGGTCAGCGGCGCGGCTGACCTATGAACAGGTGCAGGATTGCCACGAGGGCCGGCCGGACGAGGCAACGGCGACGCTGGCCGATGGCGTGATCGCCCCGCTGTTCGGCGCGTACGCCCGGCTGGCCGCCGCCCGCGCCAAGCGCGGCACGCTGGAACTGGACCTGCCGGAACGCCGGGTGCGGATCGACGAGCGCGGCCGGGTCGCCGAGATCGCCCGGCGTGAGCGCCATGACAGCCACCGGCTGATCGAGGAGTTCATGATCGCCGCCAACGTCGCGGCGGCGGAGGTGCTGGAAGGGCGCAGCATGCCCGGCCTCTACCGCATCCACGACCGCCCCTCGATGGACAAGATGGAGGCGCTGCGCGGCTTCCTGGCGGAGATCGGCCATCCGCTGGTCAAGAGCGCCGACCTGACGCCCAGCCACTTCACCCGCATCCTGCGCAAGGTGGAGGGCACCTCGCACGCGCCGCTGGTCAGCGAGGTGATCCTGCGCGCCCAGGCCCAGGCCGCCTACAGCCCGGACAACATCGGCCATTTCGGGCTGGCGCTGCACCGCTACGCCCATTTCACCTCGCCGATCCGCCGCTATGCCGACCTGATCGTCCACCGGGCGCTGATCCGCACGCTGGGGCTGGGCGTCGGCGGGCTGGACGACGAGACGCTGGGCCGGCTGGCGGAGATCGGCGAGCATCTGTCCGGCACCGAACGCCGCGCCGCCGCGGCGGAGCGCGACGCGGTGGACCGCTACACTGCCGCCTTCCTGGCCGACCGGGTGGGGGAACGCTTCAGCGGCCGCATCTCCGGCGTCAGCCGCTTCGGGCTGTTCGTCCGGCTGGACGAAAGCGGCGCCGACGGCCTGATTCCGGCCAGCAGCCTGCCCGACGACCGGTACGATCACGACGAGGCGGCACACGCGCTGGTGGGGCAGCGTACGGGGCGGACCTACCGCCTCAGCAGCCCGGTCAAGGTGGTGCTGGTGGAGGCCGATCCGGTCGGCGGCAGCACGCTGTTCAGGCTCGCCGACTCAGGCTGACGACCGGGGTGCCGCTGACGCCGTTGCATAATGGCAACGCTAGGACAATGTGGCCGAATCGTGGCCCGGCCAAGCTTTGGCCACATCCACACCATACCAGCGTGACCTTGGCGACACAGAATCGGACAATCCGCGACATTGTGGTGCGGCCCGCAATTTTGTCCCGCCCGACCTCCTGAACGAAGGTGTATCTATCACCCATCCGGGATCGGCAACATCCTCGTCCGGTCCGGCTGCAGGAAAGGGAGGCCGCGGTTCGCCCCATGGCCCAGTTCGATCACAACCTGTGCGACCACGGCGTGTGCGATCCGAATGCACCGCTCCGCGTTCTGCCTTTTCGAGTTTCCGCGATGTCGAACGCGGCGCGCCGCCTGGGCCGTTCGCTCCGCCATCTTGCGTTCCAGCTTCCCACCGCAGCCCTTTTCGCCACCACCGCCTTCGCCGGGCCACCGCAGGTCGCGATCGCCGCGCCGCCGCCCCCGGTGACGGAACAGGTCTTCACCGTCGGGTTCGGCAAGATCGCCGAGGTCTATCTGGACCCGGTTTCCTTCGACCGGCTCGGAATGGACGGGCTGAAGGGACTGAGCACCATCGATCCGTCGGTGACGGTGGAGCAGGCCGGCAACACCGTACGCCTGTACGTGTCGGGCGCGCTGGCGGCGGAATATGGCGCTGCGACGGATCGCGATGCCGCCGGCTGGGCCGCTCTGACCACCCGCATCATCGATCGCGCCCGCAGCCATTCGCCGACCCTGGCGAAGGCGACCCCGGAACGGCTGTATCAGGTTGTCTTCGACGGCGTCACCGCCGATCTCGACGGCTATTCCCGCTATACCGGCGTCCAGCGCGCCAGCAACGAGCGCGCCCAGCGCGAAGGTTACGGCGGCGTCGGAATTTCGCTGGACAGCGCCGCCAACGGCCGCGTGACCGTGCACGACGTCATGCCGCACAGCCCGGCCGAGCGCGCCGGCATCGTCGGCGGCGACCAGTTGCTGGCCATCGACGGCGACCTGACGACGCGGATGAGCGCGGCGGACATGCGCGAGCGTCTGCGCGGTCCCACCGGCACCCTGCTCACCCTCACCGTCGCCCGCGACGGCGGCGCGCCGCGTCGGCTGCCGCTCCGCCGCGAACGGGTGGTGCCGAACACCGTCACCTATTCCCTGTCCGGCGACGTCGGCATCGTCAAGCTCGACCGCTTCAACGCCACCACGGCCTCCAGCCTGCGCTCGGCGGTGACCTCCATCCGGATGACGGCCGGCCCGACGCTGCAGGGCATGGTTCTGGACCTGCGCGGCAATCCGGGCGGGCTGCTCGACCAGGCGGTCGCGGTCGCCGACCTCTTCATCCGCCGCGGCCGGATCATCTCCACCGAAGGGCGCAACCCCGAAAGCCGCCAGCGCTTCGACGCCAACCCCGATGACATGCTCGACGGGCTGCCGCTGGTGGTTCTGGTCGACGGCCGGTCCGCCTCCTCGGCCGAGGTGGTGGCGTCCGCACTGCAGGACTCCGGCCGCGCGGTGGTGGTGGGGGCGTCCAGCTACGGCAAGGGCAGCGTCCAGACGGTCAACCGCCTTCCCAACGACGGCGAGTTGTTCCTGACCTGGAGCCGCATCTACACGCCGGCCGGCTACACTCTGCATCGCCAGGGCGTACAGCCCACCGTCTGCACCAGCCGGCCCGGCCAGACCGATCCGGAGGCGCTGCTGTCCGACCTGCGCGAGGGACGGCTGCGCCCGGCGCAGATCGCCAGCTGGCGGTCCAAGGCTGCCGACGACGAGCATGCGCTGAACGCCCTGCGCGAAGCCTGCCCGTGGAAGGAGCATGAGCCGGAACTGGACCTGCAGGTCGCCATGCGGCTGCTGGCGGAGCCGGCGCTGTACCAGCGGGCGGTCGCCTCCGCGGTGGTCAACACCGTGGCGGAGCGCTGAGCGGGCCAGCAGGCGGCGGCGGGGCGGCGGCGCTGTGGCAATTGCCGTCGGACGCCGATTTCACCGCCCATAACTCTTGACATTGCGGCGTCAGACGGTATTTTCCGCCGCTACGACGCCGCCCCCGCCGGGCCGGCGGGGCACGGATTTTTTGTCGGGATCGAGATCATGGCCAAGCAGAACACCGTCCTCATCAAGCTGGTGAGCACGGCAGATACCGGTTTCTTCTACGTCAAGAAGAAGAACCCGAAGAAGACCACCGAGAAGCTGTCGTTCCGCAAGTACGACCCGGTGGCGCGCAAGCACGTCGAGTTCAAGGAAGCCAAGATCAAGTAAGGCTTGTCCGACACTGAGCTGTGCTTCGAATGAACAAGGCCGCCTTCCGGGCGGCCTTTTCGTTTTTGGGCCGGCGGCGCACGCACCACCCTGCATCCTCCACGCCTTTACTGATGCGGCGTCCTGTCGCAGCCGCTATTTGCGGTGACGCCAACACCACGGATGCATGCATTCCAAAAGAGGCGCTCCGGGTGGACACTCTCCGAAAGATTCGGATTTCGGAGGGACCGCCCGTGCCCGACACACATCCCATCCAGAGCGCCGAGCCTTCAGCCGAGGCATCAGCCGCTGAACGCCGGCAAGCCCTCGCCACCCGCTTCCAGAAGGCGCGCGCCCGCACCGCGGAGCTGGTCGCCACCCTGTCGCCCGAAGACCTGATGGTCCAGACGGTGGCGGACGGCGCGCCGGCGAAATGGCACCTCGCCCACACCAGCTGGCTGTTCGAGGTCGCGGTGCTGATTCCGTTCAGCCCCGGCTATCGGCCGGCCGACCCGGCCTTCCTCGACCTGTTCTCGGCCCGCACCGACGGAGGCCCCGCGCCTCCCCGCGTGCTGTCGCGTCCGACGGCGGCCGAGATCATGCGCCACCGCGACCAGATCAACGGCGCGGTGCTGCATTTGATCGACGCGCTGGACGAGTCGCTGTGGGACGCCGCCGAATCGGCGCTGATGATGGCCATCGCCCATGAACGGCGCCACCAGGAGCGGATGCTGCTGCACATCAAGCATGCCCTGTGGTGCAACCCGCTGCGCCCGGCCTATGAGCAGGCGCCGGACCACCCGCATCTGGGCGCCCCACCGGACGGCTGGCTGGAGCAGCCCGGCGGCCTCGTCGAGGTCGGCCGGCCGACGCCGCTGCCCGGTTTCGACCATGAGGGGCCGCGTCACCGCGTCTGGCTGGAGCCTTACCGGCTGGCCGCCCGCCCGGTCACCTGCGGAGAGTTCCTGGCCTTCATCGAGGCCGGCGGCTACAGCGACCGCTCGCTGTGGCTCACCGACGGGTGGGAGACCGCGCACGCCGAAGGCTGGAGCGCCCCGCTCTATTGGGAGCGCGGCGGCTTCGAATCCGGCGCCCGATGGCAGGTTTTCACCCTATACGGCATGCAGCCGCTCGACCCCGACCAGCCGGTCTGCCATGTCAGCTGGTACGAGGCCGACGCCTACGCCCGCTGGGCCGGCAAGCGCCTGCCGCGGGAGGCGGAGTGGGAGGCGGTCGCCGCCGGCTGCGACAGCATGGGCAATCTGCTGGGCACCGGCCACCGCCATCCGCGCGCCGGGACCTGCCACGGCACCGGCCCCTGGCAGATGTGCGGCGACGTGTGGGAATGGACCGGCGACGCCTTCCTGACATATCCCGGCTACCGTCGGCCCCACGGCGCGGACAAAGCCGTCCCGGATGAGGCGTTCAATGGCCGGCTTGCCGGCAACCGCATGGTCCTGCGCGGCGGCAGCTGCCTGACGCCCTTCGACCATGCCGGCCCCTGGACGCGACACTATCTGCGGCCGGAAACCCGGCTGTCGGTGAGCGGGTTCCGGCTGGCGGAGGATGCTTAAGGAGAGGCGTGTCCGATCGCACCGGCGGTCAGCGCCCGCGCCTGCCCCTGGGTGACGATTCCGCGCTCCGTCAGCCGGGACAGCAGCGCCACGGCCAGTTCGGCCTGGAACAGCGCCTCGCCCTGGGGGCCCTCCCCCTTATGGCCAATGCGCGGGTGACGGGGCACGCCGAAAGCCTCTGCCAACCGTTCCGGAGACGCGCCGGTCAAAACAGGGTCCAACGCCGCCGCCAACGCCCCTAGGTCCAGCGACGGCGGCAGCGACGGATCGGCGATACCGGCTTGGGCGGCCGAGCGCGCCAGGGCGGCAAGGCTCGCGTCGATGCCGATGCCGACGGCGATGCAGTTGTGCAGCGCATCCTGGATCGCCGGCCACACCGCGGCGAACGGGCGCTCCCCCGCCACCATGGCGGTACCGATGCCGTGACGGGCGGTCGCCTCGGCCGGGACGGGGTCGATCGGGTCGATCAGCACGGCGAGCGAGACAGTGGGGAAGATGCGCGATCCCACCAGCCGCACGGTGCCGACTGCGATCACCGGGCCGCTGTCCGGCTCCGCCCCCGCCGTCGCCACCCAGAGCGCGACGAAGGGCAGGGCCGCCAGCGGCTCCTCATCGCCGAGCGGGCCGGCGGCAGGGGCCGCCCGCAGGCTGAGCGTGCGCTTGCCGCTGAGCCCGGCGGCATGGGCCATGCCGCGGGCGGGGAAGGACAGGATCGCACCGGCGCTCAGGCCCAGATCGGCGATCCGCGCCGACAGTTCGCCCTCTTCGATCCGGCGCAGCACGGCGGTCACGGGAGCGCCGCCGCCGCGCGCCCGCTCCATCGCACGGGCCAGATCGTCGCGCAGCAGAGACTTGCCGATGTCTGCCCCCTCCTCCACCTCCAGCAGGCGTGCGGCGGCGGGGTTCAATTGCTCCACCCGCCCCAGATCGTCGAGGACCAACACGGGATCGCCGGTCAGCGCCAGCACCGCGCGCAAAGCCCGCTCCGCGCGGCCGCCCCCGAGCGGTCCACCCGCGAGAGGGCCGTCACCAAGTCCGCGTTCGCCGCCACGGGCCAGGTTCACCGCTTCGGCAAGACGTGCCAGCTCGCCGCTCCGTCCGCCGGAAATCGGTTCCAGTTCCACCCGGCTGCGGGTGCCGGACAGGCGGTCGGACAGCCGGTCGAGGTCACGGAAATGGCGCGACAGGCGGGAGAAGACGAACCAGACCGCCAGCAGACCCAGTCCGCAGACCGCCAGCCCGCGGGTGAAGGCGGTGCGGTTGTCGGCCGCCAATTGCGTGATTTCCACGCCAAGAAAGACCAGCGCGGCAGCGGCCACCGCCAGTCCAAGCATCACCACGCGCCAAACGCCGCCCTTCATCGGGCCGTCTCCCCGTCATTGCCTGCCGAGTCTAGCCGGCAGAACGGAAACGGAGAAGCCGCGCGCGTGTTCAGCGCGCCACGACCGCCGTCCGAGCGCCCTCCACCTGCGCCATAAGGCCGGCCAGCGCGCCGCGCACCTCGCTCGACAATCCGAACAGCAGCAGCGCCACCAGCGCAACCGCCAGCGCATGATCCAGAAGCGGCCGGGCTGGCCGGCGAGCCTCTGAACGGTAGCGGAATGGCATTTGGAAAAACGGCATCGCTGGCAGCTCCGGCATGGATCAAGGCATCTGGGCGCCAGCCTACCGACGAAGAAGACGAACGAACCTTTAACGACGCCCGATTGAAGGCCGGTTGCCTCGCTTTTGTCTCGGGTCCATTTCGAATCTGGGGGATTTTCAAAGTCGAGGCTGCGCTCTCCACCCGCTGTGAAGGGCTCTACCCTTTGTAGGCACCATCGCAAATTTGAGTTACCGCCTTTGCGTAAAATACATTGCAATTTGCGACGCGATTTTTGCTGTGCTTTTGCTGCATTTCCTGGTTTGCCTGCTTGTCGGATGATGCTAAGAGTAATGCATCCAACCAAAACACTCCTTTCTGCATAGGCAATTGCTTAGGAGGCCGGCAATGACTTTGGTCTATCGTCCCCTGCCCTATGGCGGGCACGAAGACCGGCGGACGGGCCGCCACCTGCTTCTGGTGGTCGCCCTGATCCTCGCCATTCCGACCGCTTTGGGCGCCGGCTGCACCGTCGATGCCCTGCGCAGCTATGCGGTGGAGGCACGGCTGTCACAGGCCGTCGATGCCGCCGCCCTGGCCGGCGGCCGCGTGATGTTCGATTCGCAACGTGACGGCCACATCCGCAGTTTCTTCGACAAGGCCTTCCCCAACGGCTTCTTGGGATCGCACCTGTCGCCGCTGACCATCGCCGAAGATGCGGCGGCCGGCACGCTGACGGTCAGCGCCCACGCCACCGTCAACGCCATCTTCCTGCGCCTGTTCGGTAAGAAGGAAGTGACGGTGGAAGCCCAATCGGTCGTCCGCCGCGGTCTGCACGCCCGCACCAAGCTGCAATAACTCCCTTTCATTCCGGTCAGCTTCATCGCCGATTCGCGAGGCTCGCATTCGCGGAATGCAGCCCGGCGCCTTCGCAACTGCGGTAGAAGGGACGCACAGCGCCCCTTCCACCGGAGTCCGCGATGCTCGGAACCCTGACGCTCCTGCTGCTCTGCCAACTGGCCGGCGAGTTGGCCGCCCGTCTGCTGCACCTGCCGGTCCCCGGCCCGGTTCTGGGCATGCTGCTGCTGTTCGCCGGCCTGCTGCTGCGCGGCGGCGTGCCGGCCGCGATCCAGGACACGGCCGGCGGGCTTCTGCGTCACCTGTCCCTGCTGTTCGTGCCGGCCGGTGTCGGGGTCATGGTCCATGTCACCCGCCTGGAGACGGAGGCTCTGCCGATCGTGATCGCCCTGTTCGGCAGCACGCTGTTCGGTATCGCGGTGACCGCCAAGCTGATGGCCTTCCTGCTGAGCCGCAGCGAGCCGCGGTTGGAGGAGGAATCGGCAGCCGTCAATCCGGCGAAGGGAGACCGGACATGAGCGCCGATCTCCACCAGATCTGGGTCTATCTGTCGGCAAGCCCGCTGGCGGGGCTGACGCTGACGCTTGTCGCCTACCAGATCGGCCTGTGGGTGTTCGAGAAGCTGGGCCGGCGCCCGGTGCTGAACCCGGTGCTGATCGCCGTCGTCCTGATCGCCGGCACGCTCGGCCTGTCGGGCATCGATTACCGCACCTATTTCGACGGCGCGCAGTTCGTCCATTTCCTGCTCGGCCCGGCCACGGTGGCGCTCGCCGTCCCGCTCTACAACCAGTTCCAGGAGGTGCGCCGTTCCGCCCTGGCGCTGGTGGTGGCGTTGCTGGTTGGGTCGGCGGCGTCGGCGCTCAGCGCGGTGGCGCTGGTCTGGCTCTGCGGCGGCACCAGGGTGACGATCCTGTCGATGGCGCCGAAATCCGTCACCTCGCCCATCGCCATGGGCGTGTCGGAGCAGATCGGCGGCCTGCCGTCGCTGACCGCGGTGTTCGTCATCATCACCGGCATCGTCGCCGCCAGCCTCGGCACCTGGGTGCTGAACCTTGTCCGGGTCAAGGACTGGCGCGCCCGCGGCTTCGGAATGGGGGTGGCGGCGCACGGCATCGGCACCGCCCGCGCCCTGCAGGTCAACGAGGTGGCCGGCGCCTTCGCCGGGCTGGGCATGGGGCTGAACGGGCTGGCGACGGCGCTGCTGCTGCCGACGCTGTACCATTTGATCTGGGGCTGATCCGGAGCTGACGGCGGCAATGGTTGGTGCATCCCGCAGTCCGATCTTCGCCAATCCGGGCTTGACAGCCATGCCGCACCTGCGCACAGTGCGCCCCATGAACACCATCGACCGCAAGAACGCCCTTCTTCGACTTCTCGGCCCGGCGCTTTAAGCGTCCGGGTTTGTCGCGTTCTCATCCCGTTTCCATCGGTCGAAGTGTCTGTTCCATGAGCGATGTTTGCAAAGGCGCCGGCACCGGCGTCGCCCGGCAGGGGCCGGGACTGCGACTTACCGACGGTCGCTGAGCCACTTCCGGCGGCTCCGCGGCCGTACCCCTCGCCGGTCCCTCCGCCTTTCAAATTCCGATCCGCCCCTCCCGGCCGCACAGAAGACCTGGAGCGGCGGAGCCGCCACTGGAGCCGAACGACGTCATGAGCACCGCGACCAACATCCCGACCCTGCCGAAGTCTCCGTCCAAATACGCCCCCTTCCCCCAGGTGAAGCTGACCGACCGCCAATGGCCGTCTCGCACCCTGGACAAGGCGCCGATCTGGTGCTCCGTCGACCTGCGCGACGGCAACCAGGCGCTGATCGAGCCGATGGGGCCGGACCGCAAGCGCGCGATGTACGACCTGCTGCTGCGCATGGGCTTCAAGGAGATCGAGGTCGGCTTCCCCGCCGCCTCGCAGACCGATTTCGATTTCTGCCGCGAGGTGATCGAGCAGGGCAAGATCCCCGACGGCGTCACCATCCAGGTGCTGACCCAATCGCGCGAGGAGTTGATCCGTCGCACCTTCGACGGCATCAAGGGCGCCAAGCGCGCCGTCGTCCACCTGTACAACTCCACCTCGGAGCTGCAGCGCCGCGTGGTGTTCGGGCTGGACCGCCAGGGCATCATCGACATCGCCGTCGCCGGCACCAAGCTGATCAAGCAGTTGGCCGCCGAGACGCCGGAGACCGAAATCGTCCTGCAATACTCGCCGGAAAGCTTCACCGGCACCGAGCTGGATTTCGCGGTCGAGATCTGCGAGGCGGTGATGGAGACCTGGGGAGCGTCGCCCACCAACAAGGTCATCCTGAACCTGCCGGCCACGGTCGAGATGTCGATGCCGAACGTGCATGCCGACCAGATCGAGTGGTTCTGCCGCACCCTGAAGAACCGCGAATCGGCGATCATCTCGCTGCACCCGCACAACGACCGCGGCACCGGCGTCGCTGCGGCGGAGATGGGGCTGCTGGCCGGTGCCGACCGCGTCGAAGGCACCCTGTTCGGCAACGGCGAGCGCACCGGCAACGTCGACGTCGTCACGCTGGCGCTGAACATGTTCACCCAGGGCGTCGATCCGGAACTGAACATCGACGACATCAACGAGATCGTCCGCATTTCCGAATACTGCACGCAGTTGCCGGTCCATCCGCGCCACCCCTATGCCGGCGAACTGGTGTTCACCGCCTTCTCGGGCTCGCACCAGGACGCCATCAACAAGGGTCTGAAGGCGCTGACCAAGTCCAACACCGGCAAGTGGGAGGTCCCGTACCTGCCCATCGACCCGCAGGATCTGGGCCGCAGCTATGAGGCGGTGATCCGCATCAACAGCCAGTCCGGCAAGGGCGGCATCGCCTATGTGCTGGAGAAGGATTACGGCCTGCAGATCCCGCGCCGCCTGCAGATCGAGTTCTCCAAGGTGGTGCAGCGCGTCGCCGACGAGACCGGCAAGGAGCTGTCGCCCGCCGACATCCATGCCGCCTTCAAGGCCGAGTATCTGGACGCCGACAGCCCGCTGGAACTGGTCGAGCATTCGACCGAGCCGCGCGGTCCGAACTCCGGCGCCCGCGCCATGAGCGTGGTGATGCGCCGCCACGGCGAGATCATCACCACCAAGGGCAAGGGCAACGGCCCGATCGACGCCTTCCTGGACGCCCTGCGCCAGGGCTGCGGCACCGATCTGCACGTCGTCGACTACCGCGAGCACGCCATCGGCTCCGGCGAGGATGCCCAGGCCTGCGCCTATGTCGAGGTGAAGACCGGCGACAGGACGCTGTTCGGCGTCGGCATCGACGCGGATATCGTAACCGCCTCGCTGCGGGCGCTGGTGAGCGCGGCCAACCGGGCGGCGCGGTAAGGTTCTGGCTTCGATACCCCCACCTAGCCTCCCCCGCTGGGCGGGGGAGGGACTGCCGCCACTCTCCCGTTTCAGCACTTGCCTCCTCCCCCGCCCAGCGGGGGAGGATTGAGGTGGGGGCATCGCCAGCCTGCACGCCCCCAACCTTGCCCCCACCGCCCCACCCGCCTATAAGTCCCCACGAAACGCGTCGAGCAACAGCGGACAGCGCTATGATCGTGGTCACCGGCGGGGCCGGCTTCATCGGGTCCAACCTTGTCGCGGCATTGGCTGCGCGCGGCATCACCGACGTGGCGGTCGTCGACCGCTTCCGCGACGGCGAGAAATGGCAGAACCTCGCCAAGCGCGAGGTCGCGGCGCTGGTGCCGCCGGAGCAGACGCTGGCCTTCCTCGACCAGCATGCCGCCGAGATCGACACCGTCTTCCATCTCGGCGCCATCTCCGCCACCACCGAGCGGGACGTCGACAAGATCGTCGCCAACAATGTGGCCCTGACGCTGGACCTGTGGCGCTGGTGTTCGTGGCGCGGCTGCCGGCTGATCTACGCTTCCTCCGCCGCCACCTATGGCGACGGCTCCGCCGGATTCGACGATGACGGCTCCTGCGACGGGCTGGCGCGGCTGCGGCCGCTGAACGCCTATGGCTGGTCCAAGCTTCTGGTCGACCGCCGCATCGCCCGCGCCGTCGCCGGCGGCGATCTTGTGCCGCCGCAATGGGCCGGGCTGAAGTTCTTCAACGTCTACGGCCCCAACGAAGCCCACAAGGGCGACATGATGAGCGTGGTCGCCAAACTGCATCCGCAGCTGACGGCCGGCAATCCGGCGCGCCTGTTCAAGTCGCACAAGGATGGTTTCGAGGATGGCGGCCAGCTGCGCGACTTCATCCATGTCGACGACTGCGTCGCGGTGATGCTGTGGCTGTACGACCATCCGGAGGTCAGCGGCCTGTTCAACGTCGGCACCGGCAAGGCGCGCAGCTTCAAGGACCTCGCGCTGGCGACCTTCGCCGCCCTGGGGCTGCCTCCCCGGATTGAGTACTTCGACATGCCTGAGCATCTGCGCGGCAAATACCAATATTTCACGCAGGCGACGACGGATCGCCTGCGCGCCGCCGGGTTCGACCAGCCCTTCACCGAGCTGGAAGAGGGTGTCCGGCGCTATGTGCAGGATTTCCTGTCGCAGCCCGACCCGTACCGCTGACCGGAGTCCCCATGTTCGCCACCCTGCCAGTCGTTGCCTTTCCCACCATCGATCCGGTCGCCATCGCCGTCGGCCCGATCGTCGTCCGCTGGTACGCGCTGGCCTATCTGGCCGGCTTCGTGCTGGGCTGGCGCTACTGCATGGGGCTGGCGCGGCTCGACCCGGAACTGCGGCCGAAGCCGGAGGAGTTCGACGACTTCCTGACCTGGGCGGTGATCGGCACCATTCTGGGCGGGCGGATCGGCTATGTGCTGTTCTACAACCTGCCCTACTACATGGAAAACCCGCTGGACGCCCTTCAGGTCTGGCATGGCGGCATGTCCTTCCATGGCGGCATGATCGGCGTGCTGACGGCCATCGGGCTGTTCTGCTGGCGCCGCGGCATCTCGCCCTTCGTCTTCGGCGACATCATCGCCGCCTGCGCGCCCATCGGGCTGTTCTTCGGCCGCATCGCCAACTTCATCAACGGCGAGCTGTATGGCCGGCCGGCTCCGGATTTCGCCTATGCCATGGTGTTCCCGCGCGACCCGCTGCAGGTGCCGCGCCATCCCAGCCAGCTCTATGAGGCGGCGCTGGAAGGCGTGGTGCTGTTCATCCTGCTGGCGATCGCCATCCGTACCCCGGCGCTGCGCCACCGGCCGGGCACGGTCGGCGGGCTGTTCCTGATCGGCTACGGCCTGTCGCGCATCACCGTGGAGTTCTTCCGCGAGCCCGACCCGCAGCTGGGCTTCCTGTTCGCCGGCGCCACGATGGGACAGCTGCTGTCGCTGCCGATGCTGGCGATCGGGCTGTGGCTGGTCGTCCGCGGCCGGCGCCACGCCATCCCGGCCTGACAAAATGGCCGGTTCCGACGTCATGCCGGATGACGAAAGCGCCGCCCCGGACAGTCTGGCCCGCCTGCTGGCCCGCCGGATCATGATGGACGGGCCGATCAGCGTCGGCACCTTCATGGCGGAGGCGCTGGGCCATCCGCGTTTCGGCTACTACATGCGGCGCGATCCGTTCGGCAGCGGCGGCGATTTCACCACCGCGCCGGAAATCAGCCAGATGTTCGGCGAGTTGGTCGGGCTCTGGTGCGTCGACACATGGGCGCGGCTGGGCGGCCCCGGCCCCTTCCATCTGGTGGAGCTGGGTCCCGGCCGCGGCACGCTGATGGCCGACGTGCTGCGGGCGGCGGCGGTGCTGCCGCTGTTCCGCGACAATGCCGTCGTCCATCTGGTGGAGACCAGTCCGGCCTTGCGCGACCGCCAGCGCCAGACGCTGCAGCCGATCCTGGGCGACTCGGTCCAGTGGCACGACCGGCTGGAGGATGTGCCGGACGGCCCGACCATCCTGATCGCCAACGAATTCTTCGACGCCCTGCCGATCCGTCAGGTGCAGAAGACCAACCATGGCTGGTTCGAACGGCTGGTCGACATCGACCCCGACAGCACGGAAGGCGAGCCGCGATTCCGCTTCGTGTTGGAGGCCTTCGGCAGCTCCGGCAGCCGGCTGGTGCCTGATGCCATTCGCAACGCGCCCGACGGCAGCGTGGTCGAGGTCTCCCCCGCATCGCAGGCGGTGGCGCGGCTGATCGGCTCCCGACTGGCCGCCGCGCCCGGTGCCGCGCTGGTGATCGACTATGGTTATGCCCAGGGTCCGGCGGTCGGCGACACGCTGCAGGCGATGCGCCGCCATGCCTATGCTCCCGTGCTGGAGGCGCCGGGCGAGGCCGACCTGACGGCCCATGTCGATTTCGCCGGCATCGCCGCGGCGGCGCGCGACGGCGGCGCCCAACCCTTCGGCCCGGTGGAGCAGGGGGAATGGCTGACCCGGCTGGGCATCCGCCAGCGGGCTTCCGCCCTGTCGGACAAGGCCAGCCCGGCCCAGGCGCAGGACATCCGCGGCGCGCTGGACCGCTTGATCGATCCGGCGCAAATGGGCAGGCTGTTCAAGCTGGTCGCGCTCGCCACGCCCGGAGCCTTCGCCGACGCCAACCCGCCGGCCGGCTTCTGATCAATAAGCGACGAAACCGGTTAGAGACACCGCACGATAACCGCCACAAACACAATCCTGGCGGACCGTGCATAGCGGCCCCCTGCCCCGTCGGGCATGCGGGAGGCCAAAGAACAGGGAAGGACGGCGTTCGTGATCACACTCGGCGCGCTGAACGACATCACCCACATCCGCCACGCCTTTTTCACCCGCACCGGCGGGGTGTCCACCGGACTCTACGCCTCGCTGAACTGCGGGCTGGGGTCAAACGACTCCGCTGCGGCCGTGCATGAGAACCGCGCCCGCGCCGCAGCGCGGATGGAGGTGGAGCCCGGCAACCTCATCACCTGCCATCAGGTCCACAGCCCGACCTGCGTCGTGGTGGAGGAACCCTGGACGCCCGAGACGGCGCCGAAGGCCGACGCCATGGCCACCCGCCAGTCGGGGATCGCGCTGGGCATCCTGACCGCCGACTGCGCGCCCGTACTGTTCGCCGACAGCAAGGCGCGGGTGATCGGCGCCGCCCATGCCGGCTGGAAGGGCGCCAAGGCCGGCGTCGTCGAGGCGACCGTCGCCCGCATGGTGGAACTGGGCGCCAAGCCGAACCGGATCGTCGCCTGCATCGGCCCCTGCATCGCCCAGCGCTCCTACGAGGTCGGGCCGGAGTTCCCCGCCCCGTTCGAGGAGGAGGACCCGCGCAACCGCGACTATTTCGCCCCGGCCCGCAAGCCCGGCCATTTCCTGTTCGATCTGGCCGCCTATATCACGCGCCGGCTGGGCGATTCCGGCGTCACGGTGATCCAGCGCTGTCCCAACGACACGGTGGCGGAGGAGGACCGCTTCTTCAGCTACCGCCGGTCCTGCCTTCGGGGCGAATCGGATTACGGCCGCGGCCTTTCGGCCATCGTCCTGCAGACCTGAACCGGCCCGAACGGGCAACCGCCGGGGCCATCGTCATGCCGCCCGCGCAGGGCGGCATTCCCCAATGGGGAAAGACCCGACCGTCATGGAACGTTTACATGGGCCCGACCCTTTGTTATGGTCCGCCCCGTTTTCAAGGGGCGACGGCGCGCAAGCGGCGAACGTGCCTTGAGCCGTTTCCCTGCAAAGAGAGCCGACCCCGATGAAGGTGCTTGCCGGCAACAGCAACCGTCCGCTGGCCGAGGCGATCTCCACCTGTCTCGGCGTGCCGCTGACGAAAGCGAGCGTGCGCCGTTTCTCCGACATGGAGGTGTTCGTCGAGATCCTGGAGAACGTGCGCGGCGAGGACGTGTTCGTCGTCCAGTCGACCTCGGCTCCGGCCAACGACAACCTGATGGAACTGCTGGTGACGATCGATGCGCTCCGGCGCGGGTCGGCCCGGCGCATCACGGCGGTCATCCCCTACTACGGCTACGCCCGGCAGGATCGCAAGACCGGCCCGCGCACGCCGATCTCGGCCAAGCTGGTCGCCAACCTGATCACCCAGGCCGGCGCCAACCGCGTGCTGACGATGGACCTGCATGCGGGTCAGATCCAGGGCTTCTTCGACATCCCCACCGACAACCTGATGGCCGCCCCGGTCTTCGAGAAGGACATCCGCCAGTCCTTCGAGAACATCGGCGAGGTCACCATCGTGTCGCCGGACGTCGGCGGCGTGGTGCGCGCCCGCGCACTGGCCAAGCGCCTGGATGCCGATCTGGCCATCATCGACAAGCGGCGCGAGCGCGCCGGCGTGTCGGAGGTGATGAACATCATCGGTGACGCCAACGGGCGCCGCTGCATCCTGATCGACGACATCGTCGACTCGGGCGGCACGCTGTGCAACGCCGCCGTCGCGCTGATGGAAGCCGGCGCCAAGTCGGTCCACGCCTTCTGCACCCACGGCGTCCTGTCCGGCGGTGCGGTCGCCCGCGTCGCCGTCTCGCCGCTGGAGCAGCTGGTCACCACCGACAGCATCCAGGCGACCGAAGCGGTGCGCGTGTCGCGCAACATCCGCCAGCTGACCATCGCCCCCCTGCTCGCCGAAGCGATCATGCGCATCAGCGAGGAGCGGTCGGTGTCGAGCCTGTTCTCGTAACAGCCGCAGCTTCACAGGAAAGGCCCTTTCCCGTCGGGAAGGGGCCTTTTTTGTTGCGTGCCTATAAGCCCCCTCCCTAACCCTCCCCCGCACTTGCGCTTAACTCCCTCTCCCGCAATGCGGGGGAGGGTCGGGGGGGGCAAAGCGCTGTTGCCTTCACCCCGACCCTAGCCCATGGAAATCGTTCGCCGTCACCTGCCCACCGGTGGCAGCGGCGATGCGGGCCATCACGGCAGGACGGGGAACGCGGCGACCATGGCGGTAGCGGTTGACCGTGGCCTGGCTCGTCCCGATCAGGGCGGCAAAGGCCTCTTCCTTGGTTGCGGTCCGGGTGAGCCAGTCGTCGAGCGTCATACCGCAATGGTTTAGACCAAGCCGGCTTCTGCGCGCAACTGGATTTATGCCGCAGTTATGGACTTTCCAAAGCCGTTTTGGTATGAACGGCCCATGACCACAATGCGTGAACTGCGGCAGGCCGCCGGGCTGAGCCAGGAGAAGCTGGCCGAACTGGCGGGCACCTCCCAGCCCCAGATCAACAAGCTGGAGACCGGCCAGCGCAAGATGACCGTCGATTGGGCGGTCAAGCTCGCCCGCCCGCTGGGGGTGGAACCGGCGCACCTGCTCGGCCTCGATATGCCGGCGGCTCCCCCGGCGGCGCCCCGCCCCACCCGTCCGGCGCTTGCGCCGCTGCTCCGCACGGCACCGGTTCCGCAGGCGCAGGCCGCCGCCTCGATGCCGGTGCGGGCGGCGGCGCGCGGCGGGGTCGATCAGGAAATGTTCCTGGAGGATGGCCCCATCGACTGGATCGCGCGGCCCGATTACCTGAAGAACGCCCGCGATCCCTACGCCATGTATGTGGTCGGCGAGTCGATGATGCCGCGCTTCCGTCCGGCCCAGCTTCTGCACGTCAACCCGCACAAGCCGCCGGCGCCTGGGGCCGGCGTCGTGGTGGTCAAGCGCAACAAGGCGGTGCTGGTGAAGGAGTTCGTGCGCCGCAGCCCCGACGCAGTGGTCCTGCGCGAATACAGGCCTGCCGACCGCGAGTTCGCGGTGGCGCTGGAGGACCTCGACACCCTGCACACGGTGGTCGGCCTGCAGGAGCCCTGACGCCCATACCGTTTCGGCATCGACTTTCGGTCGCAAAATAAGTCCAAAATGGATTATTCCTTGCTCATCGCATCGCCGGGCAGTCCGGCGGGCCGCAGCCGATCAAGGAGACTTGGCCATGCCCCAGCCCTATCCCCGCTTCCACCCCGGCCCGTCGGCCGGTCGGCTCGACAGCTTCAGCGAGCGCGGCGCCCGCGAACTGGCCCGCCGCATCCGTACCGCCTGGGCCAACATCGGTTGGGACGTCGAGGTCCGGGTGGAGCGCATCGCCAGCGAGGAGTTGGGCGACGGCCGCAGCATCGCCCATTTCATCGTCCGCAGCGACCTGATCAACGGCATGCCGCAGCGCCGTCTGGACGGGGCGGCGGCACGGGCGCTGCCGCGCGCCGCCTGACCCGGATCATTTCAGCCGCTCGTCCAGGTCCACCTGATAGCCGACGGCGAGGCGGTTGGTCTCGTTCGCCATGCCCACCACCGCCATCAGTTCGCCGAACTGCGCGTCGGTCATGCCCAGCCGGCGCGCCGCCGCCTCGTGCGAGCGGATGCAGTATTGGCAGTTGTTGGTGACGCTGACCGCGACGAAGATCATCTCCTTCACCAGCGGGTCCAGCGCGCCGGGGGCCATCACCTCCTTCAGGCTGTCCCAGGTCCGCGCCAGGGTCGGCGGGTGGTGGGCGATCATCTTCCAGAAATTGTTGACGTCGGGAACATCGCGCGTCGCCTTGATGTCGTCGTAGACGGCGCGCACCTCCGGTGCGGCATCGGCCTGTTCGATGGGGGGAAGCGGCATGGCGGCGGGACCTCCTGCTTGGGTTCGGTTCCTGCGATAAGGCCGGACATCGTGTCGCAAGGCAACCGCCGGTCTATGCCTTTCCCCGTTCAATCGGCCACATTGACCAATGCTTGCCCCCCTGGTAGTAGAGACTTGCAACAGATCGCGCAAACGTTCGGACGATGTTCCGGCCGCAAGCGGCGGCACCGCAAGACTTCCATAAGACACGAAATCCATTCGTGCAGCGTTCCCATGCGGCCCGGTCCCGGCACTCTCGCCCGATCCGGCCCGACTGCCGGGAGGAACAGCGTGCAGAGCATGGTTCTGGAAACCCTGTCACCGCCCCGCCAGGACGGGGTCTCCGTCACGGACGGTACCGGGGCCGGCACCGGGACCGGCGGCCTGGATCCGGCTGCCGTCGCCGACGGCCTGCGCCTTCTCGCCCACCTGCATGCCGAAGAGCCGACGCCCGCCCTGCTGGAGATGCTGCGCAACGCCCCGGTCGCCCGCGGCCCCCTGGCTCTAGACCGCGACGACGCCCTGCAGGCCGCCGCCCTGGTCGACGAGGTGGTGAGCGACCTGCCGGCGCGGATCACCCGCCGCAGCCTCGCCCCGCTGGCTGCCGATTTCGCCACCATCCACCGGACAGGCGAGCTGCGCGCCTGCCCGACCGAAGGCCCCTGGCTGGACGAGGAGTTGCGGGCCGATGCCGCCGCCTCCCTGGCACGCTGGCGGATCGGCCTTGAGACGGCATTGCGGCAGCCGCCGCTCGACCGGCTGCCGGACGACCATGTCGCCACGGAACTGGTGATGCTGGCGGAGTTGCTCGGCCGCGACCGCATGATCGATGCCGTCCGCTTTCTCGACCGTCATCCGCTGCGCTGGGTTCCCGATTTCTGCAGCCGGGTAGCCACCCGCTGCCGGGAGCCATTCTTCGCCGGCATCGCCATCCTGACCAACGCGCTGCTCGACGATCTTCGCGACCGGCTCGGCGAATCCTGCGGGCTGCCGCGGCCGGCCGAGGATGGATGCGATGTCCGCCGCCGCCGCCGCTGGACCGAGGGCCGCTTTCCCCGCGCCTGCACCTGCGACCCCTGACGCCTCCGGCGGCGTCCTGCCGTAAAGTCTGAGTTGCCCGGCCTCAGATGCTTGGGCCATGGTGACCGGGGCGGGCTTCGCTCTGCCGGCGCGGGCCGGCACGGTCCATTTCCTTGGCAATGGGTGGTGATGCCCTTTCGCAGCTTCGACCGTCGCACCGACCGCAGGGGATCCTTGCGCCTCCTGCGCCTCCTCCTGGCGGTGTCGGTCGCCCTGCCGCTGGTGCTGTTCGCCGGCATCGGCTGGCGGGAGCGGTGGGAGGCCCAGGAGGAAGCCGAACGGAACAGCCACAAGAACGCCCTGATCCTGCATGAGCATGTGCTGAAGGTGTTCGACACCATGGCCCAGGTGCTGGACCGGGTGGACGAGCGCATCCACGGCCGCAGCTGGCGCGAGATCGCCGAGTCGGAGTCGCTGCACCAATATCTGCGGGCGCTGAAAGGCGAACTGGACCAGATCGGCGCCATCGGGCTGACCGATCCGGATGGGGTCGTGCGCAATTCCAGCCTCGTCTTCCCTTCGCGCAAGACCTATGTCGGCAACCGGGCGGATTTCCGGGAACAGCGGGAACAGGACTCCGGGCTGCTCATCGCCGGCCCGGTCGCCGATCCCGCCACCGGCAAGCCCAGCTTCGGCATCAGCCGGCGCCGCAGCGGTCCCGGCGGTCCGGACGGCAGCTTCGACGGGATGATCGCCGCCATCGTCAATCCCGACTACTTCTCCAGCTTCTACCGGCAGGTCATCGGCGACGAGGGAGAGTCCATTTCGCTGGTCCGCGAGGACGGCGCGATCCTGATGCGCTACCCCACCCTGGACCCGTCACGACCAACGGCGGCGCTGCCCACCCTGCCCGCCGACCGCGGCCTGCGTGCCGAGATCGGCAGACATCCGAACGAGGGGATCTTCCGCACCGGGCGCAGCCATGTGCAGGGACTGTCGCGCGTGTTCGCCTACAAACGGGTCGGCGATTTCCCGGTCTATGTCGTCTATGGGCTGGACGAGGCGCAGATCGCCCGCTCCTGGTGGCGGAACATGGCGCTGGACGGCGCTTTCGTCGCCCCGGCGACATTGGCGCTGGCGCTGATCGCCTGGCTCGCCTACAGCCGCGCCGCCTCCGAAAGTGCCGCGGTCCGGCGCTGGGCGGACGAGGTGCGCAACCGTGAACGGCTGGAGGAAGCACTGCGCCAGAGCCAGAAGATGGAGGCGCTGGGCCAGTTGACCGGCGGTGTGGCGCATGACTTCAACAACCTGCTGACCGCCGCGCTTGCCAACCTTCATCTGATGTCCCGCCATCTGCCGGACGAAGGCCAGCGTTTCCTGGCCGGGGCGCGAACCGCGCTGGACCGGGCGGAGAAGCTGACCCGGCAACTGCTGTCCTTCTCGCGGCAGGACGCCGTCAACCCGGCGGTGGTCGATCTGGGTGACAGCCTGCGCCGGATGGCCGACCTGCTGGAGCGGTCGGTCCGCGCCGACATCGCCCTGGAGTGGGACATCGCCCCGTCGCCGATGCCGATCGCCGTCGATCCGGTGCAGTTGGAAATGGCGGTCCTGAACCTCGTGCTGAACGCCCGCGACGCCATGCCCGGCGGCGGCCGCATCCGCATCTCCGCATCCCCCGGGCCGGAGCCGCGCACCGCCCGCATCGCGGTTTCCGATACCGGGGCCGGCATGCCGCCGGAGGTGATGGCCCGCGCCTTCGATCCCTTCTTCACCACCAAGGGCGTCGGCAAGGGGACGGGGCTCGGGCTGTCGATGGTCTACGGCTTCGCCCGCCAGTCGGGCGGCGTCGCCGCCATCGACAGCCGGCCGGGCGAGGGCACCTGCGTCCGCATCGACCTGCCGCTGACCGACCTGCGGCCGGCAGAACCGCCACCGGCCCCGGCGGCCGTGGCGGCGGACCTGCGCCAGCTGCGCATCCTGGTGGTGGAGGACAATCCGCTGGTGCTGATGGCGACCGTCGAGGGGCTGGCACAGGAGGGATTCGCGGTGGAGACCGCTGAGGACGGGGTGTCGGCCCTGGCGCTGCTGGAGACCGACCGGAATTTCGATCTGGTGGTGTCGGACGTCGTCATGCCGGGCGGCGTCTCCGGCATCGACCTTGCCCGCCAGATCCGCGAACGCTGGCCGCAACTGCGCGTGCTGCTGGCGTCCGGCTACAGCCCGGAGTCGCTGGCCACCATGGGCGCCGACACCGCGTCCGTTCTGGCCAAGCCCTTCAGCCCAGACCAGTTGGCGGCCCGCATCAGATCGCTGGTGCGGGCCGATGCCGGATCGGCGCGGCCCGACGGAGTCACGTAAGCGCGCTGAGGAACATCGGCGTCCACATCGCCATGCACCAGACGAGACCAAGGCACAGGCCGCGGGTCAGATCGTCGAAGGTCGGCTGCTCCAGACGGTTCAGCTTCCACATCGCGTTCAGTTCACCCGGCGTCGGCGCCCGTTCGGAAGACTCGGCATCGGAACCGGCGGCGCGGCAATCGGTCGGTTCACGGCTTGCGGCTGCGCGCCGTTCAGGGTCGCGTGACAGCATGGCTGGGCCTCGCATCGATAGCGGAATGCCCAACAAGTTTGTGGCTGCTGCCGCTGCCGGCCACCCTCTCTTCCGTCAGCGCGCAGATTTTGTCGACATACGAAAAAAGGCCGCCATCCGCTGGACGGATGGGGCCTTTTCGCAAAGCTACCGGCCTGGTCGGCCGGAAGCGGTCACTTGCCGGGGCGGATCACCGGGGTGAGCTGGTCGCCCCAGTTGCCGGCCTCGTTGTGGTAGCGGGCGGTGCGCATCAGTTCCACCGTGACGCCGGCCTCGACCGCCTTCACGACGGCGTCGTTCAGGCGATGCAGGTTGTTGGCGACGATGCGGATGGCGCTTTCCTGCTCCGGAGTCAGCTCCGAGCGGTCGTCCGGCGGCGCGTCCTTGAATCCCGACATGCGTTGTTCCTTCCCCTGGATTGGGACCGCCCCGGCGGGACCGGCTGCGGTCCAGAACTTGGTCATGATCTTGCCCGGCTTCGGATGCCGGTTTCCATCATGTACCACATTGTGTGCGCCGCGACAAAGTTCCCGACGCGCCAAGCGCTTGCGACCATTGGCCTCTTGCAACCGGCAACCGGCACCCCATCGCCGTTCCTCCGCGCTGCGCCGTCGTGCGGTCACCATCGGCGTTTTCTTGCCAAAGAAAGAAATAAAGCTTCAGAGTCATGACGAATTTTCGGATTAACTCGACAGTTGACGTTTCTCGATTTCAGTGCCCAAATTTCGACACAAACTTAATTTCCCCATACGGAGCTCATCTTGAAGAACGTCGCCGCCAAGGCCCTGCTGGTTGCGTCATCGCTGTTCCTGCTGAATGGTGCGGCGTTCGCCGGACAGCAGGATTTCACCATCGTGAACAAGACCGGCTATGCGCTGAAGCACATCTATGTCTCGGAGAACAACAACAACAGCTGGGACGAGGACATCCTCGGCCGCGATGTTCTGGAGGACGGCGAATATTTCGAGGTCTCCTTCGACAAGGCCGAAAAGACCTGCAAGTGGGACATGAAGGTCGTTTATGACGACGGCGAATCGGCGGTGTGGCAGGGGCTGAACCTGTGCCAGATCACCAAGCTGACGCTGAAGTGGAACAAGAACACCGGCGTCACCTCGGCCAAGACCGAGTAAGCGCGTCAGCGGAAATTGTCGGTGCTGCGGTTCATCAGATGGATGAAGACGTCTTCCAGCGTCGGCTCCGTCGCGGTGATCCGCAGCGCCGGCTGTCCGGCTCCCGGCGGTCCTCTCCAGGGAGCGAGCGCCCGGTCCAGCGCGGCGGCGTCGGTGCCGCTGACATGCAGGCGGCTGCCGAAGACCGCGACCATCTCCACCCCCGGCTGTCCTTCCAGCGCCGCGGCGATGCGGTGCAGACCGTTGCCGGCCACCAGACGGGTGTGCAGTCCCGATTCGGCGACGACCTGCTCGACCGTGCCGGAGGTCATCAGCGTTCCATAGGCGATATAGGCGATGCGGTGGCAGCGTTCCGCCTCGTCCATGTAGTGGGTGCTGACAAGAACGGTCAGCCCTTCCCCGGCCAGCCGGTGGATCTCGTCCCAGAACTCCCGCCGCGCCTTGGGATCGACGCCCGCCGTCGGCTCGTCCAGCAGCAGAAGCTTCGGTTCGTGCAGGATGCAGGCGGCCAGCGCCAGGCGCTGCTTCCAGCCGCCTGACAGCTCCCCGGCCAACTGCGTGCGGCGGTTGGACAGTCCCAGCCGCTCCAGCGCCTCATCCACCCGGCGGCGGCGGTCGGGCAGACCGTACATCCGGGCGACGAAGTCCAGGTTCTCGGCGATGCTCAGATCCTCCCAGAAGCTGAACTTCTGGGTCATGTAGCCGACCTGCCGCTTGATCGCCGCGCTCTGCCGCCGGATGTCGAGGCCGAGGCAGGTGCCCTCCCCCGCGTCGGGGGTCAGCAGGCCGCACAGCAGGCGGATCGTCGTGGTCTTGCCGGACCCGTTCGGGCCGAGGAAGCCATAGATCTCCCCGGTCTCCACCCGGATCGACACGTCGTCGACCACGGTCTTGCTGCCGAATCGCTTGACCAGCCCGCGCACGTCGATGGCGGGAGTGCCGGCGGCGGAAATGCTTTCCTCCGTCACTGCCCTGCCCCCGCCGGTTGGACATCCGCCGGCCAGACATCGACCGGCAGTCCGGGATTCAGCGGCCGGTCCGGCACCGCCTCCACCCGGAAGACCAGTTTCTCGCGGCTGCCGACGCTGTAGATCACCGGCGGCGTGTATTCGGCCTGGGAGGCGACCCGCGTCACCCGCGCCGACAGGCCGGGCGGGCAGCCGTCGCAACGCACCGACAGGGTTTCCCCCGGCGCCACACCCGCCATAACGGTTTCCGGCACGAACAGCACCAGCTTCACCCGCTCCGGCGGCAGCAGCGACACCACCGGGGAGCCGGCTGGCACCCATTCGCCGGGATTGTAGAGCGTATCCTCCACCAGGGCCGCCGCCGGCGCGACGGGCGCCAGATCGGCGAGCCGGCGCTCCGCCTGGGCCAATGCAGCCTCCGCCTGGGTCACCGCCTCGTCTGCGGCCCGCAACTGGTCCGGACGGGCGGGCAGCGCCGCCACCGCCAGCTGCGCCTCCGCCTCCGCCAACTGGCCGCGGTCGCGGTCGTAGGCGGCAAGGGCCTGATCGAGCTTGTCGGGAGAGGAGACCTTGCGGGCGACCAGTTCGCGCTGCCGGGCCAGTTCTGCGGTGGAATAGCGCAGAGCCGCCTCCGCCCGCGCCTTCTGTGCGGCCAGCACCGCCACCTCCTGCGGCCGTTTGCCGGTGGCGAGGTCGGCGCGTTGCGCCCGCGCCTGGGCCAGCGCCGCGGCCAGCCGGTCGCGCTCCGCCGTCGCGGTGGCCCGGTCGATGGCGAACAGCGGTGCCCCAGCCGCCACCCGGGTGCCGCGGGCGACCGACAGGCTCTCCAGCATCCCGGCGCTGGGGGCGGCGATGCGCAGATACTCCCCCTCCACATAGCCATGGGCGAGCGGTGGCGGCCCGTCCGCGGCGAAAGGCAGGCCGACCGCCAAGGCCAGCGCGGCCAGCCCGTCCAGGATGGTCCCGAGAAAGCCGCTCATGCCGCGCCCTCCCCTGAATCCTGCAGAAGCACCCGGCGCAGATTGCCGATGTGGACCTCCACCAGCGCCGTCACGTCCAGCGGCGGCTCGCCGTCGACACCGTCGAAGGAGGTCCGCCACACCGCGCTCATCAGCAGCGGTGCCACGATGAGGCGCACCGTAGGATCGACGGCCACCGGGCGGAACTCGCCGCTGTCGATTCCCCGCCGCAGCAGGGCGGCCAGCACGCCGAAGCCGCGGCGGATCACCTCGCGGTGGTAGAAGGCGGCAAGCTCCGGGAAATTGCCGGCCTCGGCGATCACCAGCCGCGGGATGACGGCCATGCGGGTCGTCGCGATCAGCCGCGCCACCATGCGCAGCAACCGCTCCAGCACCGGGAAGCACGGTCCGCCTGCCGCGGCGACCAGCGCTTCGGCCTGCTGCAGGTTGGGCAGGATGGCGGCGCGGATCACCGCCTTGAACAGATCGTCCTTGCTGGGAAAGTAGAGATAGAGCGTGCCCTTGCTCACGCCGGCGCGGGCCGCCACCTCCTCCAGCCTTGCGGCGGCGAAGCCGCGTTCGGCGAAGACATCCATCGCGGCGGCAACGATCTCCTGCGGGCGGGCCTCCTTGCGGCGGCGCCAGCGCGGCGGGTCGCCGGGCGGCACAGGGTCGGGATCGGAGTTGGGACCGGATTGGCGGGAGGGCATGGCTCGCCCCTTTTTATAACTGACCGGTCAGTTATTAACATGATTCGGCCCTTCCACCAATGGCTAAGGTCATTGTGCGACGCAGCAGAATCTATGCAAAAGGTCTTGCCTTTCGGCGAGCAGTCACGGACACTTTCCACCGGCTGGCCGCGTACGAACAGAGTTGCGGCCAGCCCCGGCCCGGACGGCGGGCTCCAAAACAGGGCATGAACGGCGTGGCCGGACCAACGGTCGCCGCGGTTTTCGGGAGGTACGGATCAAGGCGCCGACGCCGGGACCCGATGCATTGTGATGCCTGGACCAATCCGTCCGGCCCATGCCCGGGCCCCCTGCCGAGCAAGGGGATCGATCATGCCGAGTGCTGCCCAGTCCGCGTCATCCTCCAGCCTGGAGCTGCTGACGATCTACGAGGTCAGCAAGATCCTCGGATCGTCGCTCGATCTGGAACAGACCCTGCGCGAGGTGCTGCGCGCGCTCTCATATCAGCTGCAGATGCACCGGGGCCGGGTCTATCTCCAGGGCGAGGACGGGGCTCTGCGGCTCGTCGCCGCGCAGGGGCTGCCGAAGGGCGCGCCGGCGCAGGAGATAGACTACAACCAGGGCGAGGGCATCAGCGGCCGCATCCTGAAGACCGGCATGCCGGCGGTGGTGCCCAACCTGGCGGAAGAGCCGCTGTTCAACAACCGCTCCGGCGGACGCGACGATCTGGACGAACAGGTCGCCTCACTGGTCGGCGTGCCGATCAAGGCCGCCGGCACCGTCATCGGCGTGCTGACAATCGACCGCATCTCCGACGACGGCCCCAGCGGCCATTTCGGCTCCGACGTCCGCTTCCTGACCATGGTCGCCAACCTGATCGGCCAGACCGTGCGCCTGCATCGGACGGTGGCGGAGGAGCGGCGCTTCATGATGCGCGAGACCTTCCGCGTCCAGAAGGAGCTGCGGCCGGTCGTGGCCCCCGTCAACGACGTGGTCTGCACCAGCCCGAACATGGTCGACGTGCTGGCCCAGGTGCACCGGGTTGCCCCCTTCAAGTCGACCGTGCTGATCCGCGGCGAGAGCGGCACCGGCAAGGAGCTGATCGCGCGGGCCATCCACAACCTGTCGCCGCGCAAGGACGCTCCCTTCATCCGCGTCAACTGCGCAGCATTGCCCGAATCGCTTCTGGAGTCGGAGCTGTTCGGCCACGAGAAGGGTTCCTTCACCGGCGCGCAGAAGGACCACAAGGGCCGGTTCGAGCTGGCGTCGGGCGGCACCCTGTTCCTCGACGAGATCGGCGACATCTCCTCCAACTTCCAGGCCAAGCTGCTGCGCGTGCTGCAGGAGCAGGAGTTCGAGCGGGTCGGCGGGTCGAAGACGATCAAGACCGACGTGCGGCTGATCTGCGCCACCAACCTGAACCTGGAGGAGGCGGTCGGCCACGGCAAGTTCCGCGCCGATTTGTATTTCCGCATCAACGTGGTGACGATCCATCTGCCGCCGCTGCGCGAACGCCGCGGCGACATCGCCACGCTTGCCAAGCATTTCGTCGCCAAGTTCGGCCGCGACAACGGCCTGAACCTGGACATCGCCGCCGAAGCGCTGGAGGTGCTGAACCGCTGCACCTGGCCCGGCAACGTGCGCGAACTGGAGAACTGCATCGAGCGTGCGGCGACACAGTGCCGCAACGGCACCATCCGCGTGCCCGACCTGTCCTGCAGCATGAATCTCTGCAACTCGTCGGTGCTGTTCCAGTACCGCACCATGGGTGCCGCCGTCGGCGGGCTGGCGCCGTCGATGAGCGGGACCCCCACCAACCCGGCTGCCACCAATCCTGCCGCCGGCAATCCGGCACAGGGACGCACTCAGCCAGCCCCCATGAACGGCACCGCCATGCCGCCGGCCGTACCGGCCCCCGCCAACGGCACCCCGAACGGCGCCCCCAACGGTTCACAATGGCCAGCCTGCGCGTCCGGCTGCGGAGCCGGGCCGATGCCGGTCTGCGGCGCCTCCCAGCCGCTGCCGCCCTCGGCCATCGTTCCCCTGCCCGCTCCCCAGCCGGCGGCATCCACCCCTGCCACCCCGTCCGCGCCGGCTCCGCAGCCGGCGGCAGCCGGCCCCGACCTGCCGCTGGACGAGCCCGAGTCGGGTCCGTTGCGCGACCGCCTGGTCTGGGCGATGGAACGGACGGGCTGGGTCCAGGCCAAGGCCGCCCGCCTGCTGGGCATGACGACGCGGCAGGTGAGCTACGCGCTGCGCAAGTACAACATCGAGATCAAGAGATTCTAGGAATCGGGCGAAGCTCCCTCTCCGTCACACCTCGCCGCAATTTCGTGCTACCCTGACGGGCCCTCGGTTCGATGGCGCGTTCCCCGTTCCAACGGATCTCCGTCTTGCCTTCGCTTGAAAAGCCCCTTGCCCTGCTGTTCGTCGACATCGCCGACAGCACGATGCTGTACGAGCGGATCGGCAACGCCACCGCCGCGGCGCTGACGCAGCGGGTGCTGACCCATCTGCGCCGGCTGGTGGAGGAGCAGCGCGGCGGCGTCATCAAGAGCCTGGGCGACGGGCTGCTCGCCGCCTTTCCGGTCTGCGACGACAGCGCCCGCGCCGCCTGCGCGATGATGGGCATCCAGGACCAGCACGGGATGCGCCTGCGCGTCGGCATCCATTTCGGTACGGTGATCGAAGGGGTGGGCGACCTGTACGGCGACGCCTGCAACGTGGCCGCAAGGGTGCAGCAGATCGCCCGGCCGGGCGAGATCCTGGCGACCCAGGCACTGGTCGACGGCCTGTCGCCGGACCTGCGGGGCCGGACCAAGCCGCTGAGCAACGTCGCGATGAAGGGCAAGGCCGCACCGATCCGCGTCCACCAGATTCGGACCGACGACGAGGCCGACGACGCCATCGAAAGCACAACGCTGGGCTTCTCCCTGGTGCCGGAGGCCGGACGCAGCATGGTGACGCTGCACCTCTCCTACCGCGGGCAGGACATCACGATGAGCCGGGGGCTGCCGCGTGTCACCATCGGCCGGGAGGACAGCAGCGGCCTGCGCATCGCCTCGCGCCAGACCTCGCGCCAGCATGCGGTGATCGACTTCACCCGCGAAAGCTTTCTGCTGACCGACCATTCCACCAACGGCACCTACATCCGCAGCGGCGGGTCGCCGCCGGTGGTGCTGCGCCGCGATTCGACCAAGCTGGTCGGCAGCGGCCTGATCGGCTTCGGGGCGGAGGCGCTGGACGAGAGCCAGGACCATGTCGTCGCCTTCCGCGGCGAACTGGCCTGACCGGTTTGTCGGCACCCCGACAAAGCCCCTTGCCATACCCGCCATTGTCGCAATGACGACAGCGTCCGCGACGCCGACAAATCCCGGCAATCCCTTGTAATTCCTGCATTCTCCGCTCTGGCCCCGAACTTGCTTTTCTCCACTTCGTCCAACGGTGTCGTCCGGCACGGCAGGGAAGGAGTGGATGATGAGCAACGTGGTTTCGCTCGACAGCATCTTCGGGCTCGGGGAACTGGCCCCGCCCGCGACGATGCCGGCAGCGCCCGAGGCGGCGTCCGGCTGTTCGTCGTCGTCCTGCGGATCGTCCGACGGGCCGGCCGACATGGACCCGGCGGTGTGGGAGAAGGTGAAGAACCATCCCTGCTATTCGGAAGAGGCGCACCACTATTTCGCCCGCATGCATGTCGCGGTCGCCCCGGCCTGCAACATCCAGTGCAACTACTGCAACCGCAAATACGATTGCTCGAACGAGAGCCGGCCGGGCGTGGTCTCCGAAAAGCTGACCCCCGATCAGGCGATCAAGAAAATCCTCGCCGTCGCCCAGGAAATCCCGCAGCTGTCGGTGATCGGCATCGCCGGCCCCGGCGACAGTCTGGCGGCGAACGGCAAGAACACCTTCGCCACCTTCGAAATGCTGCAGAAGAAGGCGCCGGACCTGAAGCTTTGCCTGTCCACCAACGGCCTGGCCCTGCCGGACCATGTGGACACCATCGCGCAATACAACATCGACCATGTCACCATCACGATCAACATGGTCGATCCGGAGGTCGGCGCGCAGATCTATCCGTGGATCTTCTACAAGCACAAGCGCTGGACCGGGCTGGATGCCGCCAAGATCCTGCACGAGCAGCAGATGCTGGGGCTGGAGATGCTGACCTCGCGCGGCATCCTGGTGAAGGTGAACTCGGTCATGATCCCCGGGGTCAACGACGAACACCTGCTGGAAGTGAACAAGGCGGTGAAGAGCCGCGGCGCCTTCCTGCACAACATCATGCCGCTGATCTCCGACCCCGCCCACGGCACCTGGTTCGGCCTGAACGGCCAGCGCGGGCCGACCGCACAGGAGTTGAAGGTGGTGCAGGACGCCTGCGAGGGCGGCGCCAAGCTGATGCGCCACTGCCGCCAGTGCCGCGCCGATGCGGTCGGCCTGCTGGGCGAGGACCGCGGCGAGGAGTTCACCGCCGACAAGATCGAGGCGATGGGCGCCATCGACTATGACGACGAGGCCCGCCGCAGCTACCGCGAGCATGTCGAGGCCGAACGCGCCGGACGCCATGCCTCCAAGGCCGCCGCCCAGGCCGATGTGCGGGACAGCGTCGGCACCGCCGTCGACCCGATCCTGATCGCCGTCGCCACCAAGGGCGGCGAGCGCATCAACGAGCATTTCGGCCACGCCAAGGAATTCCAGATCTACGAGGTCGGCCCGAGCGGCGCCAAGTTCGTCGGCCACCGCCGCGTCGACCAGTATTGCGAGGGCGGCTCCGGCGACGTCGACACGCTGGACGGCGTGCTGGCCGCCATCAACGACTGTACCGCGGTGTTCGTCGCCAAGATCGGCGGCTGCCCGTCCAAGTCGCTGGCCGACGCCGGGATCGAGCCGGTCGACCGCTTCGCCTTCGACTACATCGAGGAATCGGCGCTGGCCTATTTCAAGGACTATGCCGAGCGGCTCGGCCAGGGCGTCGTCCAGTCCCGCGCCGGCCAGGACGCGGTGATCCGTACCGGGGCGCTGACCGCGCGCCGCGCCTGACACCTCCCTTTTCCCCCTTCCACAGCCATCCCATCACCGAAGGAGAGAGCCATGGCCTACAAGATCAAGTCCGCCGAATGCACCGTCTGCGGCGCCTGCGAGGCCGAGTGCCCGAACATCGCCATCAGCCTGAAGAAGGGCACCTACGTCATCGACCCGGCGAAATGCACCGAATGCCAGGGCCAGTTCGACAGCCCGCAATGCGCCGCCGTCTGCCCGGCCGACTGCTGCGTCCCGGCGTGATGTGAAGTGCCTCCGGTATCCCCTCTCCCCCCCGGGGAGAGGGTTAGGGTGAGGGGGAGGCGTTGCGGCACTCAACCGAGAATCCTCGCTGTGCATCCCCCTCACCCCGACCCTCTCCCCCCGGGGAGAGGGGGAGGATATCGGATGAAGGCTTGAACCAGGAGCACCGCGCCATGCTGGACGAGGTGGATGAGGACTGGCTCGCCCGCCGCTACTACGGCGGGGATCTTCCGCCCGAGGCGGAACGCTGCCTGCATCTGGCCGCCGCCAGCTATGCCGACAGCGGGGCGGCGCTCGCCCATCTCGCCCGCGCGGCCGAGGTCGCTCCCGGCCATCGCCTGGTCGATCTCGGCCATTACAAGTTCCACTTCTACAAGGCCAATCTCGATCAGGCGCTGGTCTATGGCGAGCGCATGATCGGCCACGCCATGGCCGCGCTCGGCGTCAACCACACCGACTGGCGCGCCGTCACCCCGGCCACCGCCGATTTCCGCGGGCTGGAGCCGGCACCCCGCCTGTTCCTGTTCGCCCTGGTCGCCATCGGCTATCTGCTGCTGCGCACCGGTCGGCTCGACGCCGGGCGTGAGGCGCTGGGCAAGGTCTGCCAGCTCGACCCCGACGACCGTTTCGGCGCCGCCCGCCTGATCGCCGTCGCCGACCGCCATGAGGATGAACTTGAGGAGGCCGGCGCATGAGCGACGACATCCTCGACTCCCTGGATTGGCGCGGCGAACCGGTGGACTGCACCGCCTGCCCCCACCGCGACCGCCGCCTCGACCCTGAGACCGCCGTCCTGACCGCCGCCATCCCCGCAGGCGGCAAGCTGACCGGACACTGCCTGCCGCTGAAGGCCTGCGTGCAGGACCGCTATGCCAAGCGCATCCAGCGCTTCTTCGAATGGAACCCGGACCTGTCGGCCGGCCATCTCGACCATCCCTATTTCGAAGTGCGGGCGAACGCCGCGCGCTTCGCCCCGATCTTCCAGCTTCCCCGCCTGATGAACGACCCGGACGAGACGGTGCGCTCCGTCCTGGCCCGGCGGCTGCCGCGCCGGCTGCTGCTGAAGCTGCGCGACGACCCCGACCGCGAGGTGCGGATCGCCGTCGCCAGCCGGCTGGAGGATGCCGACCTCGCTCCGCTGATGCGCGACCGCGACTGTTCGGTGCGGCTGCGCGTGGTGCGGCGGATCCCCGACGGCATGCTGCCGGCGATGATGCATGACGAGGATCCGGAGGTGCGGGTGGAGGTCGCCCGCCGCCTTTCCATGGACTGGCTGCCCAGTCTCGCCTGGGACGACAGCCCGCGGGTGCGTCTGGTGGTGGCGCAGCGGCTGCCGACCTCGAAGCTGCATGTGCTGCTGCAGGATACCGACTGGATGGTCCGCCTCGCCATCGCCGGACGGATCGACGCCGGACAGCTCGGTCCCCTGCTCGACGACCCGGAGGAGGAGGTGCGCGCCATCGCCCGCCAGCGCGCCGCCGGCCTCGCAATCGCCAACGACCTTCCGCCGCTGTAGCGGCCCCTCAACCGACGGAGCGCCAGCGCCATGACCGACACTGAAACCGCCACTCCGTATCGCCGCGAACGCGCCCGCAGCGCCGAGGACGCCAACGAGCTGGTCGGCCCGCCGGTGCTGGAACAGGGCTTCAAGGTCAAGGCGCTGCGCGACGTGCGCAACGACGGCACCTATCCCGGCCGGCCGGTCGGCGACTTCCTGATCCGCGAGGGCGATGTCGGCTACGTCATCTCCGTCGGGACCTATCTGCAGATGTATTACATCTACGCCGTTGATTTTTATGAGAAACGGGTCGTCGTCGGCATGCGCGCGCGCGAGCTGGAGGTGATCGACGCCCATTGCAACGACCCCCAGTAACCCGATCCAAGACCCCGGTCCCCACCTGAGAAGGAGCCTCGCGATGTCCGACGTCGAAGCCGCCGCCAAGCCCGGTTTCATCCCGCCGCGCGAACCGCTGTACGACTGGGGCCTGCGGGTCACGGTGCAGGAGGACCTGTTCAACGACGGCAGCCATCCGCAGGTGCCGGACGGCGCGCTTCTGGCCCCGAAGGGCACGCCCGGCGTGATCGTCCGCGTCGGCCGCACCGAGGAGGGCAGCCTGCCGGTCTATCTGGTGGAGTTCCCCGGCGGCACCGTCGTCGGCTGCCTGGAGGAGGAGATCGTCCCGGCCGACGGGTCGCGGCGCGGCGTGCCCGGTGTGATGTGAAGGGGCGTGATGTGATGGGGGGCGATGCGATGACTATCTATCTCGACAACAACGCCACCACCGCCCTGGCTGCGGAAGTGCGCGACGCCATGATGCCGCACCTGTTCGGCGAGTTCGCCAACCCGTCCAGCCCGCATTCCGCCGGCATGGCCGCCCGCCGCGCGGTGGGAGAGGCCAAGTCCCAGATCGCCGCCCTGATCGGCGCGAGGCCCGCCGATCTGGTGATGACCGGCAGCGCCACCGAGGCGACGCACACCGCGATCCTGGGTGCGCTCCGCGTCATCGAGGAGACCGACCACCGCCGTGACCACATCGTCACCACCGCAGTGGAGCACCCGGCGACGCTCGCCCTGTTCGACGATTTGCGCCAGCGCGGCTGGCGCATCACCATCCTGCCGGTGAACTGCGACGGCCTACCCTCGCTGGTCGATCTCGCCGCCGTGGTGACGGAGGCGACGGCGCTGGTTTCCATGATGTGGGCCAACAACGAGACCGGCGTGCTGATGCCGGTCGAAGGCGCGTCGGCCATCGCCCACGCCCACGGCGCGCTGTTCCACAGCGACGCGGTGCAGGCAGCCGGCCGGGTGTCGGTCGATTGCGGCATCGCCGATTACCTGACGCTGTCCGCCCACAAGATGCACGGGCCGAAGGGCGTGGGCGCGCTTTATGTCCGCAAGGGCGCACCCTTCCATGCGCTGATTCACGGCCATCAGGAACGGCGGCGCCGTGGCGGGACCGAGAATGTGCCGGGCATCGTCGGCTTCGGCGCCGCCGCCTCGCTGGCGTCCCTCTGGCTCGACGAGGCCGACCTGATCGCCTTTCTGCGCGACCGGCTGGAACAGGGCATCCTCGCCCGCTGGCCGGGTGCCGTCGTGAATGGCGCCGGCGCCGCACGGCTGCCCAACACCAGCAACATCCGCTTCGCCGACGGCCGCGGCCATCCGGTCGATGCGGAAGAGTTGCTGATGCGGCTCGACCGCGTCGGCATCGCCGTGTCGATGGGCGCCGCCTGCTCCTCCGGCGGCAACGAGCCGAGCCATGTGCTGACCGCCATGGGGCTGAACGGCGCCCAGGCCGCCGCCAGCCTGCGCTTTTCACTCAGCCGCTACACCACGGCGGCGGAGGTGGACGCCGTCCTGTCGGAACTGCCGGCGCTGCATGCCCGGCTGGTCGCAGCATAGAAAATACAACCAAAACAAAAGGATGGAGTGTCCGCGATGAAGGTGATGATCCGCAAGGCGTCCGAGCAATACACGATCTACGTCGCCAAGAAGGACCTGGAGGAACCCATCGTCGAGATGGAAAAGCCGGGCCTGTGGGGCGGCTGGATCAAGATCGCCAACGGCTGGACGCTCGACCTGCCGGAGATGCCGGACGACACCCGCCTGCCGATCACCGTCGAAGCCAAGAAACGCGGAACGGAGTGACGCCGATGGCCCTGTCGCCTGAGCGCATCGACAGCATTGCCACGCTGGCCGGCCGGCTGTTCGCCGGGGGCGGCACGCTCGACGCCGTGGTCCGCGGCGTGCGCGAGGCCAACCCGGACCTGAAGACCGTCACCGGCGCCATGGCCGCGGTGATGGCGGAAGATCCTTTCCGGGAAGAGGCGGGCTTCGACCTGCATCTGGTGGATGGCAACAACCACTGCTGGCTCATCACCGACAAGCCGGAGCTTGCCACCGGTGTCGTGATCGCCCAACGGGACGAGGACGAGTGAATGAGCGATGCCGCCGCAGCATGGGACCCCGCCGCCCCCGACGATGAGGATGTCGACGACTATATCCCGCTGACCGACCCCGACATCTCCGGTGCGGAGGTTGAGATGCTCGGCCGCCTGCTGTCGTCCGGGGCCTTGAGCGACGGGCGGATGGTGCGGGCGTTCGAGGACGCCTTCGCCGCCTATGTCGGTCGCGACCATGCGGTGGCGGTGTCCAGCGGCACCATGGCCACGCTGCTGATGCTGAAGGGCTACGGCATCGGCGAGGGGGACGAGGTGCTGTGCAGCCCCTTCGGCTGGCATCAGGTCCAGCATGCGGTGGCACTGTCCGGCGCCACGCCGGTGCTGGTCGACATCGACTATTGGCAGCACACCATCAACCCGGAGAAGGCCGCAGCTCTGGTCACGCCGAAGACCAAGGCGATCCTGGCCGCCAACGTCAACGGCCACCCCGCCCATTGGGACGAACTGCGCGCGCTGGCCGACGCCAAGGGCCTGATCCTGCTGGAGGATTCGACGGAGGCCATCGGTTCCACCTACAAGGGGCGGATGGTCGGCACCTTCGGCGACGCGGCGGTCTTCGACTTTTCCGAACCCGGCATCCTGCTGGCCGGCCAAGGCGGCATGATCGTCACCGACGACCGCGACCTCGCCCATCGGCTGCGCTACATGCGCCGGCGCGAGACGGAACACCGCAACACCGTGGTCATCACCCGCACCCTGCCCTGGCAGGCGGGGATGAGCGACCTGAACGCCGCGCTGGCCCTGGTGCAGTTGAAACGCCTGCCGGAGATCCTGACCCGCCGCAATCTGGTCATCGCCTATTACGACGCGGCGATGGCGAGCTTCGAGGGGATCAAGCCACCCTATCGCGGGCCGGGTGCGGAGGTGGTCAACCCGATGGTCTATTGCGTCCATCTCGGCACCCGCTTCACCGCGTCGGGGCGCCGGTCGATCATCGAGGATCTGGACACCCACGACATCGACGCCAGCGACTTCGGCCAGCCGCTGCACACCCAGCAATATTACATCGAAGCGCTGGGCGAGAGCCGTGCCGGCCGCGGCGCCTGCCCGGTCTGCACCAAGACGGCCGACCGCGTGCTCGCCCTGCCGCTGCACCGCAAGATCACCCGCGATCAGGTCGCCTTCATCGTGGAAACGCTGAAGGACGCCAGCATCAACACCGGTGCCGGCGCCGCGATCTATCTGTGAAGTCCAAGAGGGAAGAGGCATCCATGACCGTCACCACGCTTGCAACCGATTCCGACTCCGTCACGGTTCCGGACGCCGCGGCGGCGCTGGCCGACATCGCCGCGGCGCTGGCGGCCCGGCAGGTGGTGCCCTATCTCGGCCCCGGCGCCTTCGCCCTGCTGCCCCCCGACCAGTGCCCGATCCCGCGCAACTCGGCGGAGCTGGTGCAGCGCCTGAACGCCAAGGTCGCCGCACCCGGCCGCATCCGCTCCAACCTGACGGCAGTCGCCCAGTTCATCGAGACGCGCAAGCACCGCAAGACGCTGGAGACCATCCTCAACGAGATCTTCCGCCAGACCGTGCCGGCGACCCCGGTCCATGCCCTGCTGGCGGCGGTCCCGGCCCCGCCGTTGCTGGTCGACGTCTGGTACGACAGCGTGCTGGACAGCCTGCTGAGCGCCGCCGCCGACCGGACCTGGGGCCAGATTCAAGGCGTGTCGCACCCGCAATCGACCGGCGAATGGGTGCGCTACTACGCCCCCGACGGCGCCGAGACGACGGCCGACGCGGCGGCCGGCTGGGACACCGTGCTGTACAAGCCATCGGGCGCGGCGACGCCGGCCGGCAACTACCTGATCTCCGACAGCGACTATGTCGAGATCCTGACGGAGATCGACATTCAGACCCCGATCCCCGCCGTCGTGAAGGAGCGCCGCGCCGGCCGCCATTTCCTGTTCCTCGGCTGCCGATTCGATCACGAGATCCAGCGCACTTTCGCCCGGCAAATCTCCAAGCGCTCCTCCGGCAGTCATTGGGCGGTGATCCCCGGCGAACTGTCGAAGAACGAGGCGCGCTTCCTGGCTCTGCACGGGATCAAGCGCATCGACATGACGCTGGAGGAAGCGGTGGAGGGGCTGCGGGCGCGGGTGTGAGGATTGGGGGGCGGTTACGGCCGCCCCTACCCCCAAAGAAGCCGCATCGCAGCGCAACACACGCCCCCTCCGTCCGTTACAGTGCGAAACGGATGGAGCGTGCCGGAATGGTGACGAACAGCGGCCCCGCTTTGGCCGCGGCATTTGCGACCCTGCTGCTGACCGCATCGGCGGCCACCGCCCAGGAAACCACCCCTCCCCCCGGCGATGAGCCGGCGGCCTCCGGCCCGGCCATCGGCTTCTGGATCGACAACGACCTGTTCGGCGGCGGGACCGACCGCTATTACACCAACGGGTTCCAGTTCTATTACTTCTCCGGCGCGCGGCCGACCTACGGCAACATCGACTTGCTGGCCAATCTGGTGCCATGGATCGAGCCGGGCGGGGTGCGGCGCTATGGCTTCGCCTTCGGCCAGAACATCTATACGCCCAGCAATCTGACCGCCCGCAACCCGGATCCGCGGGACCGCCCCTATGCCGGCTGGCTCTATGGCCGGCTGTCGGTGCTGAACGAGGCGCCGACGGCGGTCGACCGCATCGACCTCGACCTCGGCATGGTCGGCCCGGCCTCGCTGGCGGAGCAGACGCAGAAGACGGTCCACAAGATCGTCGACGGCGCCACCTACCCTGAGGGCTGGAACTACCAGTTGCATGACGAGCCGGGCGTGGTGCTGAGCTATGAGCATGTCTGGCGCGACGAGAAGCCGAACAGCCTCGGCCCGGTGGAGTGGGACCTCAGCCCCCATGTCGCCGGCAGCCTGGGCAACGTGCTTACCTTCGCCGCGGTCGGCGCCACCGTCCGGCTGGGCGGCAACATGCCGCCGCCGGTCGGCGCGCTGGTGACGCGCCCGACCTCCAGCATCCCCTACCAGGACAGCCCCTATGCGGAGCGGCCGGGGCGCTTTTCCTGGTACGTCTATGCCAGCGCCGAAGGGCGGGCGGTGGCGCGCAACATCTTCCTGGACGGCAACACGTTCCGCGAGAGCCGGTCGGTCGCCAAGCATCCCTTCGTCGGCAGCATGCAGGCCGGCCTGACCCTGCGCTACGGCCGCTATGGCCTGACCTATGCCCAGACCCTGCAGACGCCGGAATTCCGCGGCCAGAAATCGCTGACCAACTACGGCTCCCTGCGTCTGTCTGTCCAGTTCTGAGCAATCACAGGAAGGGCAGCGGCAGGATCAGGGTGAAGCCGTCCGCCGCCATCAGCACGCCGGCCGCCGCCAGCGCGCGGCTGGTCCACAGGATGAAGCCCTTGTTGGTGATGGCGAAGACCGACGCCAGCACGATGGCGAGCTGCAGCATCCCCTCGGCGAAGTCGAAATAGGGGTCCTGGGCCGCGGCATGGTCGCGCCGCAGCTCCGCCGCCTTCGCCTTGCCCAGCAGGTCCTTGCGGCTGTTCTTGCCCTCGTCGGCCTCCATCCGTTCGGCCGACTGGCGGTATTCGGCGGAGCGCTGCAGCGCCTTGGCCTGCGCCTCGGCCGGCATGCCGGCGGATAGCAGCTCGATCTCGTCGGCGGCGAGGCGCAGACTGATCTGGCGCTGGGTCTTGGCCTGATAATAGGCGAAGCTGTCCGACGCCTCGATGGCGCTGGCCATCAGCTCCTTGCCGGCGTTGGAACCGGCGACGCTGACGATGGCGAGCACCGCCGCCAGGACCGAGATGTAGATGGCGGTGGAGGTCTTCACCCCATGCCCGCCCTCCTCTTCGGCATGATGCCGTTCGGCCGGGCGGTGCTTCGCCCGTTCCCGCTCATGGGCTTCGTCGATCAGATCCTTCACTTCGGCGGCTTCCATGACAAATCTGCCTTTCGTCCAGTCCCCCGCTAATCGGCGGATGGCGAAAGAGGTAGCGAAGCACGCGACGCGGGAAAAGCCCCGCTTGCGCTCTGCCCCGCCGGGCCGCGCAATGTCACCGCCGCTCCCACCCTTTCGGTGAGCGGAGTAGCGCACCCGAATGTCCCGCCCGCCAACATTCGCCCCTTTCATGGGCGGCCGGTTCGGGCTATGTCAGGGGGCATGAACCAGTTCGCACGTCTGGCGATCGAGGCCGGCCCGCTCGCCGCCTTCTTCGTTGCCAATTCGCAGGCCGGCATCATGACCGGCACCGCGGTCTTCATGGTCGCCATCACCATCGCGGTGGCGGTGTCCTGGCGGCTGGAACGCCGCATCCCGATCATGCCGGTGGTCGGCGCCGGATTCGTGCTGCTGTTCGGCGGCCTGACGCTGTGGCTGCAGGACGACCTGTTCATCAAGATCAAGCCGACCCTGGTCAACCTGCTGTTCGCCATCGTCCTGTTCGTCGCCCATGCGATGCGGCGCAACGTGATGAAGCGCCTGCTGGGCACGGTGCTGAACCTGTCGGACGACGGCTGGCGGACGCTTGGCATCCGCTGGGCCTGGTTCTTCCTGCTTCTGGCGGTGCTGAACGAGGTGGTGTGGCGCAACTTCGCCACCGACATGTGGGTCAACTTCAAGGTGTTCGGCATCATGCCGCTGACCTTGCTGTTCAGCGCCTTCCAGGCGCCGCTGATCATGCGCCACCAACTGCCGGAGGAGCCGGCGGAAAGCGGCCCGGCGGCCTGAGGGGCGTCCTTTATCACGGCCTTCCCGACGGCCGCCTCTTGTGCGGCGCGGAAGGGGCACTCACATTGGTGGCGACCGCGACGACGTCCGCTCCGACCGAATTTCAGAGGTATTGATCGATGGGCAGTTTCAGCATCTGGCACTGGTTGATCGTTCTGGTCATCGTGCTTCTCCTGTTCGGCGCCGGCAAGCTGCCCAACGTGATGGGCGACATCGCCAAGGGTGTGAAGGCCTTCAAGGCCGGCCTGAAGGACGAGAGCGACGAGGCCAATCCGCCCGCGGCGACCACCGCGCAGGCTCCTCCCGCCGCGATCAACCCGGCCCCCGCCCAGCCGGCCCAGCCTGCGGCGGCCCAGCCTGTCGCCCCCCAACCGGCCCCCACCCAACCGACCGACCCCAACCGGCCGCACCAGGGCTGACGTCCCTTCTTTCATGCCGCCCATCCGCCGGGCGCGACCGCATGGCGGTTTGATGGAGCGGCAAAATACGATAAAGAGAAGGGGCTTTCCGCAGCCGGGCCGTGTCACCGCGGTTCCGGCAACCGGAAGGCCCCTTTTTCTGCATTCAGCCGGCCCGCATGACGGGCAAGCGCAGGTCGACCGTGACGCTCCAGCCACCGCCCCGGCGGGCTCCCACCCTGACGACACCGACTTCCAAGGACGAGATGAAGGCCAACGGCAAACCTTCCGAGACTCCGCCGCCGGAGAACGAGGACATCGCCAAGCTGCTTCGCGCCTTGAACGAGGATCTGCGGGCCGACCCGCAGGACGAGGACGTGGAGTATGAGGAGGAGGAGCCCGCGGGCCGCAGCCTGCCGCTGGGCAAGATCGCGCTGGCCCTGCTGGCGGCCGGCGGCATCGCCGTTGGGGTGGTCTATTTCGGCTCGGGCGATCCGGCGCCGGTGACGACGGCGGCCAACAACTCGGCGCCGCTGGTGCCGGCCCCGGCCATCACCCGCGCGCCCGCCAATCCGGCTCCCACGTCGACAACCACGGCCCCGGCGACCGAAAGCCTGCCGGCTCCCGCCCAAACGGCACCGATCCAGTCGGCACCGGTCCAGACCGCGCCGTCCGCCGCGCCGCCACCACCGGTCGCCGCCCTGCCCGCCAGCCCGCCGCCGGTCCTAAAGGTGCCGGAGCCGCCGTCCGTCCCGGCAACCGCCCCTGCCACGTCGCCGAAGCCGCGGGCCGCCACCCCGTCGGAGACCGCGCCCGCCGCACAGAAGCCGGAGCCGCCGAAACCCGAAGCGGCCAAGCCGGAACAGCCCGCCGCCGCGCCGAACGATACCGGTGCGCTGCAGGCGATGCTGGCGCCGCCTAAGGATGCCGCGAAGCGCCCGCCCGCCGCATCGGCCGGCAATGGCGAGTCGAAGCCGAACCCCAAGGCCGCCCCGTCTGCCGCGCCGTCGACAGCCCCGTCCGCAACGCAGCCGGCCGGTCGCTACACCGTGCAGGTCGGCACCTTCACGGTGACGGCCAACGCCGATTCGCTGGCGCAGCGGCTGCAAGGCAGCGGTTTCCAGGCCTATACGGTGGACTGGACCGACAGCTCCAACCGGTCCTGGCGCGCCGTGCGCGTCGGCGGCTTCCCCGATCCGGCCGCGGCCAAGCGCGAGGCGGAGCAGTTGAAATCGAAGATGGGGCTCAACCCGGTCGTCGTGACCACGCGCTGATCCCGGTCCGGATCGGAGGCGATTCGCCACCGGTTCTTGCCCCTGCGACACTCTGTCATCCAAGCGAAAGCCCGGCGGCGACATTTGGTCGCGGCCGGGCTTTTTCTTGCGCTCGGCACCCCCGTTCTTTGGTCGGGGGAGCCGGGAGTGCCGCTTGATCCCCGCTTCTCTTTGCTCGTACCATGGACATTCCAGGGCACGAATGCATTGCCCCGGCCACAAATTGGGAAGCCGGCAAAAGACCGGCGTACCGGAGGACGCCCCGCCATGAAGCCGACCATCCTGGTTGTCGACGACGAGCCCAGCATCGTCCTGTCGCTCCAGGTTCTCATGCAGCGCGCCGGGTTCGACGTGCGCATCGCCCGCGACGGGGACGAGGCGCTGCGCTCGGTGGAGAATTTCACCCCCGACCTGATCCTGCTCGACGCGATGATGCCCAAGCGCGACGGCTTCGACGTCTGCCAGACCCTGCGGACCAATCCGGCCTGGAAATCGCTTCCCATCATCATGCTGACGGCGCGCAGCCGCGACGTCGAACGGCAGAAGGGCATGGCGCTGGGCGCCACCGACTACATCACCAAGCCATTCTCCACCCGCGACCTGCTGACCACCGTCCGCCGCCATCTGGGCCTGACCGCTGCGACCGGCGGCGGGGAGCCGGCGCCATGACCGCCCCGGCACCAACGGCCGCCGCCGCCGCTCCCTCACCCGCTCCCCTGCCCCGGCGCATGATCCCGCTGGCCTTCCGCGTCACCGGCTTCGGTCTGGTGGCGCTGGCGGTCGGGCTGGCGGCGGCGGTGCGCGGGTCGGACGCCTCGGACCCGCTGCTGACCTATGCCGTGGTGATGACGGCGGCCTGCGCCGCGGCGGTGTGGGGGCTTTGGCTGACGGTCGACCGTTACCTGCTGCGCGCCGCGGAAACCCTGAGCCGCGAGGCCGGGCTGATCGCCCATGGCAATGCGGAGGGGGCCGTCGGCGGCCGGGTGCCGCTCTCCCGCTATGGCGACCTGCTGTCCATCGCGCGCGCGGTGAACGAGCTGTCGGACAAGCTGGCCCAGGTCCGCCGCGACATCGCCCGCACCGTCGCCGACCACACCGCCAAGGCGGAGCAGCAGAAGACCCAGCTGGCCGCCGTGCTGCGCGACCTGCACGAAGGCGTTCTGGTCTGCAACACCAAGCACCAGATCCTGCTCTACAACCAGACCGCCCTCGACATCCTCCACCTTGCCGGCGACCTCGGGCTCGGCCGCTCGCTTCTGCATTTCGTGGTGGCGGAGCCGGTGACCCACACGCTGGAACGGCTGAGCCTGCGCGTCCGCGAAGGCCGGCACGTCAACCACGAGCACGGCACCACCGCGCAGTTCGTCGGCGCCACCACCGACGGCCGCATCCTGCTGGAAGGCCGGATGAGCGCCATCCTGCAGGACCCCGACCCTGCATCGGACGAGCCGCCGGCAATCACCGGCTATGTGCTGACCCTGTCCGACGCCACCAGCGAACTGGCCGCGCTTGGCCAGCGCGACGCCCTGCTGCGCGAGGCGACGGAGGGTTTCCGCGCGCCCATCGCCAACCTGCGGGCGGCGGTGGAGACGCTGTACGACGCCCCCGACCTCGGCCCCGGCGACCGCGCCGCCTTCGAAAGCGCGATGCTGGAATCCTGCGACAGCCTGTCGCAACGGCTGGAGCGGGTGACCACCGCCTACCGCAACGTCGTCACCGGCAGCTGGCCGATGAGCGACATCCACTCCAACAACCTGATCAACCTCGTGGCCCACCGGGTCGGGGCGGAGTCAGCCACCACGGTGACGCTGACCGGCCTGCCGCAATGGGTGCATGGCGACAGCCACAGCCTCGTGCTGCTGTTCGCCTATCTGATCGGGCGGGTGCAGGCGCTGACCGGCGCCACCGCCTACGACCTGGAGGCCGCCGGGCCGCAGGACGGCGACCGCTGGGTCTATCTCGACCTCGTCTGGCAAGGGCCGGCGGTGCCCAGCGCCACGCTGGACGGCTGGCTGGACCAGACGCTGCCCGACGGCCTGGGCGGCCTCAGCGCCGGCGACGTGCTGCAGCACCACCGCAGCACCGCCTGGAGCGAGCCGCTGCCGAACGACCTTCCCGGCGGTGCCGGCCGCGCCCGGCTGCGCGTTCCGCTGCCGCCGGCGCAGTCGCCGCGCACCGCCCAACCGCGGCCACGGGCCGGCGCCCGGCCGGAGTTCTTCGATTTCGGGCTGCTGCACCAGCCGCTGGCGACCAGCGAGCTTGGCCGCACGCCGCTGGACCGGCTGCATTACGTGGTGTTCGACACCGAGACCACCGGCCTGTCGCCCAGCACCGGCGACGAGATCATCCAGATCGCCGCGGTCCGCGTGGTCGGCGGGCGCATCCTGACCGGCGAGACCTTCAACACGCTGGTCGATCCGCGCCGGCCGATCCCGCCGGAGTCGGTCCCCTTCCACGGCATCACCGACGGCATGGTGGCGGGCAAGCCGACCATCGACGCCGTGCTGCCGCAGTTCCGCAACTTCGTCTCCGGTGCGGTGATGGTGGCGCACAACGCCGCCTTCGACCTGAAATTCCTGAAGATGAAGGAACGGGCGGCGGGGGTGTCCTTCGACTGCCCGGTGCTGGACACCATGCTGCTGTCCCGCATGCTGCTGGGCAATGACGGCGACCACACGCTGGACGGCATCGCCGAGCGGCTGGGCATCGAGGTGGTCGACCGCCACACCGCGCTGGGCGACAGCCTTGTCACCGCCGCGGTCTTCCTGCGGATGGTCGAGATGTTGCGCGAGCGCGACGTTCGGACGCTGGACGACGCCATCCGCGGCGCCAACATCCTGGTCGAACTCGCCGCCCGGGAGCGCGCCTTTTGAGCGCGCCCGACCGTGATCCTGGCCGAAGTCTTGGCCGCTACCGCGACCGGATGATCGGCCTGTTCCTGCTGGCGGCGGCGCTGTTCAACCCGCCGCTGCTCGGCCTGTTCGGGGTGGAGGGAAGAATCCTGGGGGTGCCGGCGCTCTATGTCTGGGTGTTCGGCCTGTGGGCGGCGGTGATCGCGCTGGCCGCGCTGGCCGGCCGGACACGATAGGGGCGCGGCATGGAGGTCGGACTGGAGTGGACCGCCGTCCTGATCGCCGCCCTCGCCTATCTTTCCGCCCTGTTCGCCATCGCCCATTGGGCCGACCGGCGGGAGGCGGCGGGGCGCAGCGTCATCGCTTCCCCCACGATCTTTGCGCTGTCGCTGGGCGTCTATTGCACGACCTGGACCTTCTACGGCTCGGTCGGGCGGGCGGCGACGCTGGGCATCGGCTTCCTGCCGGTCTATCTCGGCCCGACCCTGCTGATGCTGCTGGCGCCGCTGGTCCTGCGCAAGATCCTGCGCATCGCCAAGGCGCAGCGCATCACCTCCATCGCCGATTTCCTCGCCAGCCGCTACGGCCACAGCCCGCTCTTGGGTGGGCTGGTGGCGCTGACCGCGACCGTGGGCGTGACGCCCTACATCGCCCTGCAGTTGAAGGCGGTGGCCGTCAGTTTCGATGCGCTGACCGGCGGCGGCGGGCTGGGGCCGGCGGAGGGCCCGTTCCTCGACCATGGCTTCCTGATCGCCGCGGTGATGGCGCTGTTTGCCATCGTCTTCGGCGCCCGCCAGATCGACGCCGCCGAACACCATCCCGGCATGGTCGCCGCCATCGCCCTGGAATCTGTGGTGAAGCTGATTGCCTTCCTGGCGGTCGGGCTGTTCGTCGTCTGGGGCCTGCATGACGGGCTGGGAAGCCTGTTCGATGCGGCGGCCGCCCGTCCCGATCTTGCCCGCCTGATGGGCAGCGATCCGGCACTGGGACATACGGCATCGGGAAACGGGCCATGGGGCGCGTGGGTCACCACCACGATCCTGTCGGCCGCGGCGATGCTGTGCCTGCCGCGCCAATTCCAGGTGATGGTGATCGAATCGGTGGACGAGCGCCATCTCGACCGCGCGGTCTGGCTGTTCCCGCTCTATCTCCTGCTCATCAACCTGTTCGTGCTGCCGGTTGCCCTGTCGGGGCTGCTGAGCTTCGGCGGACGGCTCGATCCCGACCTGTTCATGGTTGCCCTGCCGCTGAGCGGCGGAGCCGACTGGCTGGCGCTGCTGGCCTTCCTGGGCGGGCTGTCGGCAGCGGCCGGGATGATCGTCGTGGAGTCGGTGGCGCTGTCCACCATGCTGTGCAACGATCTGGTAATGCCGATCCTGCTGCGCACGCGGTCACGCGCGCTGGCGCGCTCCGCCGATCTGGCGCCGCTGCTGCTCTCGGTAAGGCGCATCGCCATCGTGACGATCCTGCTGTTCGGCTACGGATATTTCCGGCTGGCCGGGTCGGCCTATGCGCTGGTGTCGATCGGACTGATCTCCTTCACCGCGGTGGCGCAGTTCGCCCCGGCGCTGATCGGCGGCCTTTATTGGCGCGGAGCGACCCGGCGCGGCGCTATCGGCGGGGTGACGGCCGGGACGCTGGTCTGGGCCTACACCCTGCTGCTGCCCAGCTTCGCGCGGTCGGGCTGGCTGCCGGCCAGCTTCATTGCCGACGGGCCGTGGGGCATTGCCGCCCTGCGGCCCTATGCGCTGTTCGGGCTGGAGGGCTGGGACTCGCTGGCCCATTCCCTGTTCTGGACCGCAATCGCCAACATCGGCGCCTATGTCGGCCTGTCGCTGTTCGATCGCCCCGGCGCAGCGGAGCGGGCGCAGGCCGCAGCCTTCGTCGATGTCTTCCAGCCCGCGTCGAACGGCGCTGTGCCGCTGCTGGAAGCGCCGCCGGACTGGCGCAGCGCCGCCAGCGTCGGCGACCTTACACGCGTGGTCGCCCGCTTCCTCGGACCCCAGCGCGCCGAGCGGGCCTTCGCCGGCGCCGATCCGGACGAACCGGCCGGGCCGGAGCGGCTGCGGCTGGCCGAACGGCTTCTGGCCGGCGCGATCGGCGGGGCGTCCGCCCGCGTCGCCCTCGCCTCCTCCGTCTCGGCCGGGGCGGTGGAGGCGGCGGAGCTTCTGCGCATGCTCGACGAGACCAGCGACGTCATCGCTCACAGCCGCGAGCTGGAGCGCAAGACCGCGGAGCTGGAGCGCGCCACCGACGCCCTGCGCGCCGCCAACGAACGGCTGACCGAGCTGGACCGGCTGAAGGACGATTTCCTGTCCACCGTCACCCACGAGCTGCGGACGCCGCTGACCTCGATCCGGGCGCTGAGCGAGATCCTGCACGACGCCCCCGACCTCGACATCGACCAGCGGCAGGAGTTCCTGGCCGTCATCATCAAGGAGAGCGAGCGGCTGACCCGCCTGATCAATCAGGTGCTGGACATGGCGAAGATCGAGGCCGGGGCGCTGGACTGGCGGATCGAGACCATCGACGCCGGACCGGCTCTGACCGAGGCCGTCGCCGCGACGGAGGCGCTGTTCCTGGAACGTGGCATCACCCTGTCGGTGGACATTCCGGACCACCTGCCGCCGGTGCGCGGCGATGTCGACCGGGTGATCCAGGTCGTCGTCAACCTGCTGTCCAACGCCGCCAAATTCACGCCGCCCGGCGGCCGGACCCGGCTGGTGGCTCGGTTGGAGAGTGGCTTCCTGCGGGTGACGGTGACCGACAGCGGCCCCGGCGTTGCGGCGAAGGACCGCGATCTGGTGTTCGACCGCTTCCGCCAGTCCGGCGACACGCTGACCGGCAAGCCGGCCGGCACCGGCCTGGGGCTGGCCATTGCCAAGCGAATCGTCGAGCATCTCGGCGGCCGGATCGGGGTGGCGGACGCGCCGGCCGGGCCGGATCCCGAGTCGGGCCAGGGAGCCGCATTCTGGTTCACGCTGCCGCTCGCCGGGAATCCGGCCGATGTCCCGCAGTCGGAAGAGCGGCGGGAGTGATCGGCCGCCGATCCGTTACAATGGTCTGGCGGCGCTGCAATCCCGTGTTATCCTGCCCCGTGTTATCCTGCAGGATATCCGTGCCCCACATCGAAGCCCCACATTGAAGAAGGGATTCCCGCTTGCGGTCCGGCCCAAGCTCGCCCCCCGAGTGGCATACAACCGATGGGGTGCCATACGCCACAGCCCTTCCCGTTCGGACGATGCGCGCTTATGGTAGGCTGCGCGGAGCTGGGTGCGCTATGGGGCGCCATGCGGGTCCGGCGGAGCGGCCCGCCTGTCGGGCGGGTTGGCGGTAGGAAGGCGGGATGGGCAAGATACTGGTTGTCGACGACGAGCGGGACGTCCAGACGCTGATCATGCAGCGTTTCCGCCGCGCCGTACGTGCCGGCGAACTGGAATTCCTGTTCGCCCATGACGGGAAGGAGGCGCTGGAGACCCTGCGCGCCCGCCCCGACATCGACATGGTGCTGAGCGACATCAACATGCCGGGCATGGACGGGCTGACGCTGCTGGACCATTTGCCTCAGGTGAATGCCGACATCCGGGCGGTGATGGTGTCGGCCTACGGCGATCTCGGCAATGTCCGCGCGGCGATGAACCGCGGCGCCTTCGACTTCATCATCAAGCCCATCGATTTCGCCGATCTGGAAGCCACCATCCACAAGACGCTGGAGGCCTGCCGTTCCGTGCGCCGGCTGCGCGACGCGCTGCAGGAAACCAGGACGGCGGAGGCGGCGTCGCGCGCCCAGGCCGCCCGCCTGCGCCGGGTCCTGGACGGCAGCCCGATCGGCGTGGCGATCATCACCGAAACCGGCGAGCTGCTCTACTGCAACCAGCGCTGCACCGACCTGTTCGGCGTGCCGGCGGAGACGCTGCAGCATCACTGCGCCCCCACCCTGTTCCGCCATGTCCAGGACCGGCTGACGGGACGGCCGTCGGAGGCCGGGTCGCAGTCGGCGTCGGAAGAGATCCATTACGTCCGCGAGGACGGGCACACGGTGTGGATGGCGATGTCCGTCGACCGCACCAACTATGAAAGCAAGCCGGTCTTCATCGTCTGGCTCTATGACATCACCGAACGCAAGGTGCAGGCCGAGGCTCTGCGCCGTGCCAAGGATTCGGCCGAACAGGCGCTGGCCGACCTCGAACGCATGCAGTCCGACCTGATCCGGGCGGAGAAGATGGCGGTGATCGGGCAGTTGATCGCGGCGGTCGCGCACGAGATCAACACGCCCGTCGGCATCGCGCTGACCGCCGCCACCCATCTGCAGACTGCCTCGGAAGCGATCATCCTGACCTTCAACGGCGGGCAACTGCGCAAAAGCGATTTTCAGGAGTATATCGGCACGGCCAGCGAGGTTTCGACGCTTCTGGTCGCGAACATCGAACGCGCCGCCGCCCTGATCCAGAGCCTGAAGCTGGTGACGGAGGGCAAGGCCAACTCCCCGCGCAGCCGCTTCGACCTGCGCGATTATCTGTCCGACATCGTGCTGGCGGTGCAGGTGCAGCCGGCCGCGTCCAGGCACCAGCTGGTTCTTGACTGCCCCGACGGCATTGCCCTCGACACCTATCCCGGCGCGCTGACCGAGGTGCTCCTGGCCCTGCTGACCAATGCCTTCGCCCACGCCTTCGAGACGGAGCCGGCCCCGGCGGCCGTCGCGGAAGGCGTCGGCGCGATGGCCGACGGCGGAGCCGATGGACTGGAGGAGGAGCCGGACGGCAGCCGGAACCGCCGGGGCCGGGTCACGGTTTCGGTCCGGCTGCTCGACAACGAGCGAATCGAACTTGTGGTGTCCGACAACGGCCGCGGCATTCCGGACGACATCCAGCCGCGGCTTTTCCAGCCCTTCGCCACCACCCGGCGTGGATCGGGCAGCATGGGACTGGGGCTTTATGCGGCGTTCAATCTCGTTACCGGCAAGCTGGGCGGCGAGATCGACATCGACAGCGCAGTCGGCCGTGGAACGACCGTGATCCTGCGCCTGCCGCTGGATGCCCCCTGACACGGCTTGGATGACCACCTCGCAAGACCGATACGGGCGACGGGAGAGTTGAAACGGACATGGACGATTTCACCAACCTCAAGGTTTTGCCGCCCCGGTCCGTGCAGGAAGCCCTGGACCTCGGGCGGGTCTACCATGACCAACTCGTCGCCGCGATGCCCGGCCTGCTCGTCCACAGCAACGACACTATCCTGCATTGCAGCGCCACCCTCGCCCGCCTGCTTGGATACGAGTCGGCCGAAAGCATCCAGGCGCTGCCGGGCGCCATGACGCTGGTTCCCGAGGACGACCGGCACACGGAACAGGATGTCTACACGCGCTGCCTGAAGGGATTGATCCGGTCGCAGGTCCGCCGGATCAAGCGGCACCGCGCCGACGGCAGCGTCCAGTGGTTCGACCAACTCATGGAGTCGGTGGACTGGGGCGGACAGCCGGCGGTGATGGAGATGCTGACCCTGATGCGCCCGCTGGCCGCCAATGCCGAGCTGCCGCACCAGGAACAGTTGCTGCAGGCGGCGATCGACGCCATGCCGAACGGCGTTCTGATGCTGGATCGCGACCTGAATGTCGAAGGCGCCAACAGCGAATTCTATCGGCTGTGGGACTATCCCATCGGCATGTTCCCCCCCGGAACCGCCGTTGCCTTGATTTTGACCTACAACCACGCCCGCGGCGATTACGGCGACGTTCCCTGTGAAGAGACCGTCGCGGAATTGTGCTCCCGCTATCTGGTCAAGGGTGTCTTCAACTCCGAGCGCCGTGTCCCGAACGGCCGCACCCTCGATATCCGCACCGCGCCACGGGCCGATGGCGGCTATGTCATCACCCACCATGACATCACCGACCGCAAACGCATCGAGGATGAACTTCGGCAGGCCAAGGAGCGTGCCGAAGCGATCCTGAAGGAACTGCGGGAAACCCAGCGGCAGCTGATCGTGCAGGAAAAGATGGCCGCATTGGGCCAATTGACTGCCGGAATTGCCCATGAATTGAAGAACCCGCTGAACTTCGTCAACAATTTCGCCGAGCTTTCGGGCGAATTGCTGGACGAGCTTCTGGAGTTGCTGGAGCCGCTGAACGACCATCTGAACGATGCCACGCGTATCGATGTCAACGATTTGGCCGGCAGCCTGCAAGGCAACTTGCGCAAGATTGCCGACCATGGCCGGCGCGCCGACGGCATCGTCAAAAGCATGCTGGCCCATTCGCGCGGCGGCGGTGGCGAGTGGCAGGCGACGGACCTGAATGCGCTGGTCGAAGAGGCGCTGACCCTGTCCTACCATGCCTTCCGCGCCCAGGATCGTGCCTTCAACGCCATATTGGCGAAGCATTTCGACCTTGTGGCCGGAGAGGTGAAGCTGGTGCCGCAGGACGTGTCGCGTGTCCTGGTCAACCTGTTCACCAACAGTTTCTACGCCGTCCGGAAACGCCAACTGATCTGCGGCGACCCGACTTTCGCGCCGCGGGTCGACGTCACAACCTCCGCAAGCGCGACCGATGTGTCGATCCGCATCCGGGACAACGGCATCGGCATGCCGCCGGCCGTCCTCGACAAGCTGTTCACGCCCTTCTTCACCACCAAACCGACCGGGGAAGGGACCGGCTTAGGCCTTTCGCTGAGCTATGACATCGTGGTACATCAGCACAGGGGGCGATTCGACGTGTCCAGCGTCGAGAACGACCACGCCGAATTCACAATCACGCTGCCGCGTGCAGCGACCGCGGTGTCGTTAGGGGAGCGCCGAAAGACATGACCCTGGGAATTCTTGTCGTCGACGACGAACCCGACATCGAGGATCTGTTCCGCCAGCGCTTTCGCGCCGAACTCCGCCGTGGTGAATTGGTCTTTCACTTCGCCGCTTCCGCCGAGGAAGCGCTGCAAAATCTGAACTCCGGATTGCAACCGGAGGCGGTGCTCGTTCTCAGCGACATCAACATGCCGGGCATGAGCGGGCTGGAGTTGCTGGAGCGCCTGCGGGTCGATTCGCCGGACGTGCCGGTCATCATGGTCACCGCCTATGGCGACAACGAGAACCGCCGCCGGGCGCTCGACATCGGCGCCACCGATCTGGTGACCAAGCCCGTCGATTTCGTCGCGCTGAAAAAGCTGGTCCACAGCGTCATCGAGCAGAAGAGCGCCGCCTGACCGGACATTCCGGCTCAATCCCTTCATGCCCCGCACACAGCCGCGATGTCGGTCAGTTCCGATGACGCGCCGGCGGCGCAGGATGGGCAGTGCGGGTCGACCGGTACGGCGATCTCGCTGAACTCGCCCCGCAGGCCGTCATAGAGCAGCAGGCGGCCGGCCATCGGTTCCCCCAGCCCCAGCAGAAGCTTGATCGTCTCGGCCGCCATGATGGTGCCGATCACGCCGGGCAGCACGCCCAGCACGCCGGCCTCGGCACAGGATGGGGCGTATTCGGCCGGCGGCGGTTCCGGGAACAGGCAGCGGTAACACGGGCGCACGCCCGGTGCGGCACCGCCGAACACCGAGACCTGCCCTTCGAACCGGAAGATGGCGCCGTAGACGTTCGGCACGCCCAGCCGCAGGCAGGCATCGTTGACGAGATAGCGCGTCGGCAGATTGTCGGACCCGTCGACCACCACGTCGTGGCCGACGAGCAGGTCCAGCACGTTGGCGGCTTCCAGCCGGGCTTCGTGGGCCACCACCTCGATGGTCGGGTTCAGGTCGAGCAGCGCGGTCCGTCCGCTCTCCACCTTGCGCTGCCCCAGCCGGCTTTCGGCATGCAGAATCTGGCGTTGCAGATTGCTGCGCTCCACCCTGTCATCGTCGATCAAGGTCAGCCGGCCGACGCCGGCGGCCGCCAGATACAGCGCGATCGGCGACCCCAGGCCGCCGGCGCCGATCAGGGCGACGCGGCTGCGCAGCAGCTTGTGCTGTCCGGCCTCGCCCACCTCGGGCATGGTCAGATGACGGCGGTAGCGCTCGCGCTGGGCGGCGTCGAGCCGCGGCGGCACCTCCACCGGCAGGCCCGCGGCCTTCCAGGCGGAGAAGCCGCCGGCGACCGAACGCACATCGCCATAGCCCAGCCGCAGCAGATCCTCGGCCGCGAACAGCGACCGGGTGCCGCCGGCGCACATCAGCAGGATCGGGCGCACCGGATCGGGCGCCGCCTCTTCGATGCGCAGCTCCAGGAAACCGCGCGGCAGGCGCAGCGCCCCGGCCGGCGTGCCGGACGCCGTCTCCTCGTCCTCGCGGACATCGACGAGCAGGGCGCCTCCCGCCTGCAGGGACAGCGCCTCGGCGGCGGCGATTTCCGGAATGCGGGCGCGCAGGTCGGACAGGCGCCGGTCCTTCAGGCTCATGACTGCTCCTCAACCACCCGCCAGGGCGACCATCAGCGTCAGCGTGGCGCCGGCCGGCAGCGCTGCCTCCAACCCACCCAGGCGCCGCACGTCGTCGCGACCGAGATAGACGTTCACGAACCGGCGCAACTCGCCCTCCGCCGTGAACAGCCGGTCGCGGAACGTCTCCTGCCCGGCGGTCAGCGCCGCCAGCGCCTCGCGCACGGTGGCGCCCGGAACCGCCACCTGATCCTTCCCGCCGACGAAGCCACGCAGCGGAGTCGGTATGCGAATCGTCACCTCGGTCACGCCTGCATCTCCTCTTCGGGCAGGGCCTCCGCGGCCTTGCCAAGCGCCGCCTCCGCCTCGGCGGCCAGACGGCGGAACAGATCGCGCACCTGCTTGGCCCGCATCAGGTCGATGCGCAGGTCGAGCACGTCCTTGAAGCCGGCCTCATTGGCCCAGACGTCGGCCGGCGCATCCATGCGGCAATTGGTGTGGGCGAGATGGTCGGCGATCAGCTCATCGATCGACTCGGTCGGCTGCTGGCTGTTGTCGCCGAAATGCAGCGCCATCACCTGTTCGATCAGCGCCGCCTCCTCCGCCGTCGCCTCGTACAGCCCGCGCAGGCGCAGTTCGTTCAGCACCGGCTTGGTCGTGCGCGCCATCATGCGGCGGGGGATCAGCCAGCGGATCATCGCCCGCTCAACCGCCAGCTCATGCATCAGTTCGGCGAATTCGGCGTCGGTCAGGTCGTTGCGGCGGCACCAGTCGGCCAATGCCTCCGGGCTGCCGAGCTTCCTGGCGTTGCAAAAACGCCAGACCTCGGCGTCGATCGCCGCCTGATCGACGGTCACGCCGACCACCTCCGCCAGTTGAATGATCAACAACCGGCCGAGCGCCGCCTTGTTGATCTGGGCGAAGTCCGGACGGTGCAGCGCCGCATGGCTGGCGATTTCCGACAGCGGCACGCTGTAGCCGCGGTGGGCGACGCGCCGGTCGCGCTCGTACAGAACGTTGAACGCATGCGACGCGTTGAAGGTGAAGGGGGCCGGGCGCGGCGGGGTGATCAGGCTGGCGAGATGGCTCAGCAGCACCTCGGCATCGCGGCGCTTCTGGTCGACCGCACCGTCCGCCAGGAACGCCTCGATCCGCTCCGTCTCCGCGTCGGTCAGCCCGGCATCCGCCCAGATGCGGTCGCGCTTGCGGTCGGTGAAGTAGAGCCGCTTTGCCGCAGCGATCACCCGATCGTGCAAGGCGGCGTCGACCACTCCCGCCGCCAGCGCCGCCGCCATGCTGGCGCGCAGATTCACCAGCGGCTCCGACAACGGGAAATAGCCGTCCTCCGGTCCGGCGTGGGCAAGCGCAACCTCGTCGTCGCCGGTCAGGCGGCCGTCGATGAACTGACGCGCCACCTCGCCCACCGGCACCATGCCGAAGGGATGGCATTCCGCCGCCCGCAACGCGCCCATGCTGGATGCGCCATAGACTGCGATCCCCTGATGCAGGGCGAACAGGATCTCCTTGTGCCAGACTGACAGCGACTGGCCGAACACGCCGTCGATCAAGGCGATCACGTCCGGGCGATGAATGGTCATCGCGCTGAGAACGTCCGCCTGCGCCGCCGGCGGCAGATAGATCGCGTCGGGCAGCAGCGCCCGGGCATCGTCCAACGGCATCGTCGGGCCGAGGAACACGCAGATCTTCATGCGCCCCATCCTGTTCATGCGACCGCTCCCACCCGGCCGGACTGCGCCTGCAATGCCTTGGCGAAGGCCACGGGGCGCGGGCCCGGGGTATAGAAGTCGAAGAGATAGCCTTCCAGGCCGGGCACCACCACCCGCACGACCGGAATGCCGATCTCCGGCTGGGTCAGGTCGAAGACCAGGGCCTGATCGATGCCGGACCGGCGCAGGACGTCCAGCAGTATCGCGATATCGCCCTCGAAAGTCGGCGTCGAGAGGTTCGCATGGCGCCGGCCGTCGACGCTGCACGGCGCGCTTTCGAGCGCCGCGATTTCCGCCATGCCGTCGGCGTTCTGGTTGCGGATCAGGTCGCGGCGGAAAAAGTCGTCCCGCGATCCCGCGATCAGCACCAGGCGCGACTGCACCGCCTCGGTCAGGGCCCGGCACATGGCGACCGCCGGCTCCAGATGGCTGCCGTAACCGCGATGCATGCCGGTCTTGCGGACGTCCCGGTCATACACCATCGCCAGATAGCTCGGCACGCCCATGTCATTGGTGACATCGTAAAGCAACGGGCGGATCCCGGCTTCGTCGAACCGGCGCAGCAGATCGCGTACGGAGGGCGCATCGATGGTCGACAGGTCCACCCGGGGCATCTGCATGCGCAGTACGTCGCTGGCATAGCGCCAGCACGCCACCGAGTCGCGCTCGATCACCTCGTAGAGGCCGGCGGCGATCGCCTCGAGGATGTGGTTGCCGCTGGCCAGTCCGTTGGTCCCCATCGCATAGAAGCTGCGCAGGCCCGGCCGGGCGACGGGGTTGCTGTAAAGACCGACGGAGGTCCACGGCGCGGCGACCGGGCGTCCGTTCATCAGATCCCAGCCCCAGGTCCAGAATTCCGGATTGTCGGGACGGAAAGCCCCGCCCTTGGTGCCGGGAATCCGGTCGAGCGGGATGCGCCCGTCGGCGGGCAGTTGGTTCCAGCTGACCTCAAGATAATGAAGCTGCAGCGTCTCGGCGTGGTGGAACTCGATCGCTTCCATCGCGGCCGACACGGTGGCGGCGGCAAGGCTGAACCCCTTGCCGGCACTGCCCGACAAGGTGGGGCTGTTGGGACGGTGGCCCAGCACCGTGTGGATACCCAGCCGGTCCAGCCCGGTGACATCGGCCAGCCGGGTGATTCCGCAGCGCGCGAAATGGGGAGCAATGCGGACCAGCGTCTCTTCCGGCGTCGACGTGCGATGAGTGCCCAGGAAAAAGCGCTTGGCTGCATGATGGACGGTATCGCCCAACCTTATGCCGAAAGGCGCCGTCCCATTCGGAACGGGAGAGGCACCGAACTGCGGCACGGCCGGAGGCGGCGATGCCGGGCGGCTTTGATCGAACGAAGCGTTGACTGGCATGGGTGCGGTCTTGGCCCTCGGCTGCGGCCGGTTCGGATAGGGACGTCAGCATTCATCGTCACGCCGCCGTCGGCAAGAGCCAACTCTGCGGAACCAGCGTGACGCGGGGGCCGGACGTCACGGGAACGCCGGCCCCCTGGACATCACGACTTGATCGGCGTGTCGTCGTCGGTCGCCGCCGGATTGGCCGCGCCGGCAGCGCTGGCCGCGGGCGACGGAGCACCGGCCGCAGCAAACCCGGCCGTGCCAGCAGCACCCGCCGCGGCGAAGCCGGCCATGCCGGCAGCGCTGGCCGCGGGCGACGGAGCACCAGCCGCAGCAAACCCGGCCATGCCGGCAGCACTGGCCGCGGGCGACGGAGCGCCAGCCGCAGCAAACCCGGCCATGCCGGCAGCACTGGCCGCGGGCGACGGAGCGCCAGCAGCGGCGAACCCAGCCGTGCCGGCAGCGCTGACCGCAGGCGACGGCGCACCGGCTGCGGCGAACCCAGCCGTGCCGGCAGCGCTGGCCGCAGGAGACGGAGCACCGGCCGCAGCGAAGCCAGCCGTGCCGGCAGCGCTGGCCGCAGGAGACGGAGCACCGGCCGCAGCAAACCCGGCGGTGCCAGCAGCACCCGCCGCGGCGAACCCAGCCGTACCGGCAGCGCTGGCCGCAGGAGACGGAGCGCCAGCCGCAGCAAACCCGGCGGTGCCAGCAGCACCCGCCGCGGCGAACCCAGCCGTACCGGCAGCGCTGGCCGCAGGAGACGGAGCGCCAGCAGCGGCGAACCCGGCCGTGCCGGCGGCACCCGCCGCGGCGAACCCGGCCGTGCCGGCAGCGCTGGCCGCAGGAGACGGAGCACCGGCTGCAGCAAACCCGGCCGTGCCAGCAGCACCCGCCGCGGCGAACCCAGCCGTGCCGGCAGCGCTGGCCGCAGGCGACGGAGCGCCCGCCGCAGCAAACCCGGCGGTACCGGCAGCACCGGCCGCAGCGAAGCCAGCCATACCGGCAGCACCGGCCGCAGGCGACGGAGCACCCGCCGCAGCAAAGCCAGCAGTACCGGCAGCGCCGGCCGCAGGAGACGGAGCGCCAGCGGCAGCAAACCCGGCGGTGCCGGCAGCACCTGCAGTGGCGTGCCCGGCCATGCCCGCGCCGGCAAAGGACGGAAGCGCAACGCCCGCCAGCGAAACAGCCGACGCTGCATTCGCAATCGATTCAGCGACGGTTGCGACACCCGTCTCGTCCGACAGATTGCCGAATGCCTCGGCCGCGGCAGAGCGCACATCCTCCGCCGTTACTCCGGCGAAACCGCCCTGCGCAAGAAGGGCGTGCTTGCCGGCAATATCCGACGTGTTCAACTGATCCCTAAATCCGCCATCGGTGGCGAGACGCTTTATAAGGTCAAGAGCCTGTTCGCTGGCCATTTGGCCCCTCCTGCAACGGGACTGCCAATATGATTGTTACTATCGTTGAGCAACGGCTAAACCAATAGCATAGGCAATCGGGCAAATTTCTACCAAAATCCTGCAGCTTCCGACAAATCGCGCACAAATTTAATATTGGGCGGCTGGTGCGGCATGTGACGGAAACTCCGCCAATCCGCGAAGAAAACACGACGCATCAATCGGATTGTGTTGAACAACAGCCGCACTACGCAAATACGAAAGCGGCAGGCTGACTGGAGCAACTCGACATTGCTTCAGCCAGCCCATCCACTACCGCCCCTGGATTCAGGCGGCCTTCTGATAAGCAGAGGCCGATGCATGGCTGAAGTTCGCGTTGAACGACGCCATCACATGAGCATCGACGGTTTCAATCGCTGACGCGCTGGCAGCGACATGCGTCGGAGCCAACGCCCGGCCGTCAGCGGTCTCGATCGCAGACGCGCTCATCGCCACCGGCAGCGGAGCCAGCGCATAGCCATCAGCGGTCTCGATTGCGGACGCGCTCATCGCCACAAGCGTCGGCGCCAGCGCACGGCCATCAGCGGTCTCGATCGCGGACGCGCTCATCGCCACAGGCAGCGGAGCCAGCGCCCGGCCGTCAGCGGTCTCGATCGCGGACGCGCTGGCGGCAACGGCGTTCACCACGCCTGCGCTCGGAACGAGGTGGGAAACGGCAGCCTCCGCTTGCGCGCCGAAGGCGTTCGCTGCGGCCGTGCGCATGTCGGACGCCGTCAGCGTTCCGAAGCCGCAACGCTGGAGAAGATCGCGCTTCCCCCGTGCGTCGAGAGATTGCAGCTGGCTGCGAAAGCCATGGTCGGTAGCGAGGGACTTCAAGAGATCGAGAGCCGTCGAGTCGGCCATGTTCATCGCCTCCATCATTCATGCCGGTCGGGTCCAGCGGGCATGACGACGGTACTGTGAAGACTCAGTCTCGAACAAGTTAAAAAGTTGCGTTGCTCGGGAATATTGCTACCGACAGGCTTTCCGATCAGCAGGTCCGGCGCTGCAGCGACCGGACTGCCTGGGCGCGACCGTCGCCGAACCACTCCTCCCGCGTCTGGCGCCAGAAATCGGCCTCGGCGGGGACCATCGGTTCAGGCAGAAGGCCCGACCCGCGGATCCGGGAACCGAGACGGCGCGCCACGGCCTGGGAGGCGGCATTGTCCGGGTGGATCGAATGGACGACCTCGGTCCAGCCGAGATGGTCGAACACCCAGTCGATGGCCGCGACGGCACTTTCCATCGCATAGCCGCGCCCCCAGCATTCGCGCGGAAGAACCCAGCCGACCTCCGTCACCGGCCAGCCTTCCGGCACCCATGGGCCGACCCGTCCCACCCACCGGCCGCTGGCCTTCTCGATCACCGAAAACATGCCGAAGCCCTGGATCGCCCAGGCACCGGCCATGCCGACGAATCCACGCCACGCCACGGACCGCGACTGCAGGCCGCCTATGAAGACGGTCGCCTGGGGATCGGTCATCATCGCAGCCCATGCGTCGAAGTCCTCCGCGCGCGTGGGCCGAAGGATCAGGCGCGCGGTTTCCAGCACCGGTTCACCCATGGATGCCACCATCGCCGAATGGAAAGCACCGGGAAAAGGGCCAACCCAGGCCGGGAATATGCCTTATGAGGATCCTTGGCGTCGCGCGCAGATCGAGGATAACCGACAACCGAAGACACATAGCAGCCCCGTGACAAACAACGCATGGACGAATCATAATTCACAGGCATCAGCCGTCCGTCCAGAGCGAACTGTCGGTACTACCCCTTCATCTAAGCGGAAAACCCTAGGCGTTCTGGGCTAGGGTGGCGGCGCCTCCGGCATCCCATATAGTAGCGCGCCTCCCGGTCCCGCGACCGTGGGGGACAAGAAGAACGGACACAAGAACGGAGTACGACGATGTCGCGGTTTCGGATGGCGGTTCTGGCCCTGACGGCGATGAGCGGCGCAACCTTGGCCCTCACCGGCTTCAGCGGCGGCGCCGCAGCCCAGTCGAAGCTGGATTCCTCGGGCCAGCCCGTGTGGGACGAAAGCCACAACCAGCGCCCGACCGCGCCCAGCGACCGCGCGCTGCCGGCCGGGGTCGTCACGCTGCGCACGGCAACCTCCGCCCCCGGGCTGCTCGGCGTCTATGCCCGCAACGGCCTGCCCTTCGACATCGTGCTGACCCGGGTCGACGCCACCCAGTGCATCAACATCGTGCCGGAGGATTGCGGCCTGCTCGGCACCGACATCCGCGTCGCGACCGGTGCGGAAGTGCTGGTGCGCAGCGTGCGGCAGGCCGACATGACCCGCACCTACGGCGTCGTTCCGGTCTACAGCTGGCGCCCGGCGGTCGCGGCCAAGTAACGCGGCCGGACGGGACCGCCGCCTCCCCTTTGCGGCGGTCCCGCCTTTTCCGTCCCCACCCTATTCTCTTGACTTCCCGTCACCCGCGGGCTGAATGCCCGGGAGATCAGACGGGTTGCCGGCGATGATATCCTTGTCCAAGATTATTCTCCTTGCGCTGGTGATCGGCGCGGTCTGGTACGGCTGGCGCTGGGTCAACCGCGTTCAGGAGATCGGCCGCGCCCGCACCGCCGCCCGCCGCCCGGATGGACGGCGCGATGCCGCTGGCGCCTCTGCGCGCGACTCCGGTACGCACACCCCCGCCATGGAGGCGGAGGATATGGAGAAATGTCCGGAATGCGGCGCCTATGTCGCTCCCCGCTCCGCCGTGTCCTGCGGCCGCCCGGCCTGCCCCTACGGACGCTGACGGCGGGAGCGGTCTGCCGCGCTGCGCTCTGACCGCGCTCCGCGCTGCGGCTTGATTTGACGGTCCCACCCGCCTATCGTGCGGCGCGTTTTCAACATTTCTATTGTGGACCGTCCATGGCCTCCCAGATCGGGACTTCCGACGGCGGAAACTCCGCCGACCGCCGCGGCCTGTCGTTCCAGGCCCTGATCCTCAAGCTCCACCAGTTCTGGTCGGAGCAGGGTTGCGTCATCCTGCAGCCCTACGACATGGAGGTCGGCGCCGGCACCTTCCACCCGGCGACCACGCTGCGCGCGCTGGGTCCGGATGCCTGGAAGGCGGCCTATGTGCAGCCGTCGCGCCGGCCGAAGGACGGCCGTTATGGCGAGAACCCGAACCGCCTGCAGCATTACTACCAGTACCAGGTCATCATGAAGCCCTCGCCGGCCAACGCGCAGGAGCTTTACCTGGACAGCCTGCGCGCCATCGGAATCGACCCGGCGCTGCACGACATCCGCTTCGTCGAGGACGACTGGGAAAGCCCGACGCTGGGCGCCTGGGGCCTGGGCTGGGAAGTGTGGTGCGACGGCATGGAAGTGACGCAGTACACCTATTTCCAGCAGGTCGGCGGCATCGAATGCGACCCCGTCGCGGTCGAGCTGACCTATGGGCTGGAGCGCCTCGCCATGTATGTGCAGGGCGTGGAGAATGTCTACGACCTGGACTTCAACGGCCAGGGCGTGAAGTACGGCGACGTGTTCAAGCGCGCCGAGGTCGAATATTCGAAGCACAATTTCGAGTTCGCCAACACCGACATGCTGCTCCAGCATTTCAAGGACGCCGAGGCCGAGTGCCAGGCGCTGGTCGCGCAGAACCTTGCGCTGCCCGCCTATGACCAGTGCATCAAGGCGTCGCATCTGTTCAACCTGCTGGACGCCCGCGGCGTGATCAGCGTTGTCGAGCGCGCCGCCTATATCGGCCGCGTGCGCACGCTGGCCAAGGCCTGCTGTGAAGTCTGGACGGGGGCGAAGTAATCCAATGACCGAACTCCTGATCGAATTCTTTTCCGAAGAAATCCCCGCCCGCATGCAGGCGCGGGCCGCCGACGACCTGAAGCGCCTCGTCACCGACAAGCTGGCGGCGAACGGCCTGACCTTCGCCAAGGCCGAAGCGCATTCCACCCCGCGCCGTCTGGCCCTGGTGGTCGACGGGCTGCCGGAGCGCACCGCCGACGTGCGCGAGGAGAAGAAGGGTCCGCGCGTCGGCTCGCCGGAGCAGGCGGTCGCCGGCTTCCTGAAGTCGGCCGGCCTCGACAGCCTCGACCAGTGCGAGCAGCGCGACACCGGCAAGGGCGTCTTCTATTTCGCGGTGACCGAAAAGAAGGGCCGCGAGACCGCCGGGGTGCTGGCGGAGATCATCCCCGCCGCCATGGCCGAGCTGCCCTGGCCGAAGTCGATGCGCTGGGGCACCGGCACCGTGCGCTGGGTCCGCCCGCTGCACTCGATCATCGCGCTGTTCGGCGGCCGCGTGCTCGACGGCGGCTATGACATCGGCGGCACCCAGGGCCGCGTCGCCTTCGGCAACGTCACCCGCGGCCACCGTTTCCTGGCGCCCGACGCCTTCACGGTGGAGAGCTTCGCCGACTACAAGGAGAAGCTGCGCGCCGCCAAGGTCGTGCTGGACCGCGAGGAGCGCAAGGCCAAGATCAAGGCCGATGCCGAGGCGCTGGCCGCCGCCCAGGGCCTGACCCTGTCGCCCGACGACGCCCTGCTGGAGGAGGTCGCCGGCCTCGTTGAATGGCCGGTCGTGCTGATGGGCGGCATCGACGAGAGCTTCATGGACGTGCCGTCGGAGGTCCTCATCACCTCCATGCGCACCCATCAGAAGTATTTCGCCGTGCTGGACGCCGAGGGCCGGATGGCCCCGCGCTTCATCGTCGTGGCGAACACCGAGACGCTGGACGGCGGCAAGGCCGTGGTCGCCGGCAACGAGCGCGTTCTGCGCGCCCGCCTGTCCGACGCCAAGTTCTTCTGGGACCAGGACCGCAAGACCAAGCTGGAAGCCCGCGTCCCGGCGCTGGAGAAGATCACCTTCCACGCCAAGCTCGGCACGGTGGCCGAGAAGGTCACCCGCGTACAGCTGCTTGCCGCCGAGATCGCCCGCGCCATCGGTGCCGACAGCGACGCCGCCAGCCGCGCCGCCCTGCTCTGCAAGGCCGATCTGGTGACCGAAGTGGTCGGCGAGTTCCCCGAGGTGCAGGGGATCATGGGCCGTTACTACGCGCTGGGCCAGGGCGAGAGCGCCGACGTCGCCAACGCGATTGCCGACCATTACAAGCCTCTGGGTCCGTCGGACTCCTGCCCGACCGCGCCGGTTTCGGTCGCGGTGGCGCTGGCCGACAAGATCGACACGCTGGTCGGCTTCTTCGCCATCGACGAGAAGCCGACGGGGTCGAAGGACCCCTATGCGCTGCGCCGCGCCGCGCTGGGCGTGATCCGGCTGGTGCTGGAGAACGGGCTGCGCGTGAAGCTGTCGGAGATTTTCGCTGCGGCCCATGGCGCCTACACGGTCAGCGGCTTCGCCCCGGCCGGCAGCGTCGGCGGCGACCTGATGTCCTTCTTCGCCGACCGCCTGAAGGTGGTGCTGCGCGAGCAGGGCGTGCGTCACGATCTGGTGGATGCGGTGTTCGCACTGGGCGGCGAGGACGATCTGGTCCGGCTGCTGGCCCGCGTGAAGGCTCTGCAGGCCTTCGTCGGCTCCGAGGAGGGCGCCAACCTGGCAGCGGCCTACAAGCGCGCCTCCAACATCGTCCGCATCGAGGAGAAGAAGGACGGCGCCAGCTTCGACCAGCCGGTCGACGCCGACCGTCTGGCCCAGGACGAGGAAAAGGCGCTGTTCGCCGCGCTGAACGAGGCCTCGGCCACCGCCAAGCCGCTTCTGGACGCGGAGGACTTCACCGGCACCATGGCGGCGCTGGCGAAGCTGCGCGGCCCGGTGGATGCCTTCTTCGACAAGGTCACGGTGAACGCGGAGGACAAGGACCTGCGCGCCAACCGCCTGCGCCTGCTGACGCAGATCCGCACCACGCTGAACGCGGTGGCCGACTTCTCGAAGATCGAAGGGTGAGGCTTGGGGGTGGGGCGTTAGACCCCCACCCTAACCCTCCCCCGCTGGGCGGGGGAGGGGATAAGGGCTTGTTCGGAAAAGCAGCGGCAGTCCCTCCCCCGCCCAGCGGGGGAGGATAGGTGGGGGTCTAACCCCGCACCCTCACAACCCCGCCAAAGCCCGCCGGATCGCTTCGCGGAAGGCGTCCAGCGAGGCGATGTCCAGCAGGAACAGCGCATGCCCGCTGGCATCGCCGGCGGCCAGCGCCATGTCGATGCGCACGAACAGCACCGGGTCGGTGGCGGACCCGATGACCGCCGACGGCGCGCCGGTGCCATAGCCCGGAACCGCACCCGACAGCTCACCGCCGATCAGGTTGGACAGACTGGCGAGGCAGCCGTTCAGGATGATGTTGCCGATCTCGGTCAGCGCATCCTGCTCCATCTCGCCCGGCGCCTTGGCGGCGGGATCGACGGGGACGAGGCGGCCGACCAGGGCCAGCGTGCCGCGTTCGGGGAAGATCAGCATCGCTTCGCCGGTGAAGGGGCCGGTGAAGGCGCCGCGCACGGCGCAGACCGGCTGATCGCCCTCCAATTCGCCGCCCACCTCGCTGGTGATGCGGGCGCGGGTCGACACCGCGAAGGACGGCACCGACAGATGCACCTCCTCGCCCAGCATGGAGCTGAGCGCGGCGGCCGGTTCGCCCATGCCGATGTTGAACAGCTCTGCGATGGCGTCGGCCTCGTCGGCGTCGAGGCGGAGCGGGTCTTCCGATGCCGGGCCGGATGATGTGGAGTCGGCCATCGGCGTCACTGCCCGGCCGCGGCGAGAAACTCGCGGATCTTGTCCGAGGTGATCGGCTTGGCGATGAAGCGGACGCCCAGCGCCTCGGCCTTGCGCTTCAGCGCGTCCTGGACGTTGGCGGTCAGCAGGCCGATGGGCAGGCCGATGAAACGCTCCTTCAGTCGCTCGGCCAGCTGCAGCCCGTCCATGCCCGGCATGTTGTAATCGACGATGGCGGCGACCGGCGGCACCTCTCCGACGATCTCCAGCCCCTCTTCGCCGCTGGCCGCGGTGACGATGGTCCAGTCAGGCCGCAGAGAGGCGATGACGCTGGAGACCATGTTGCGCGCAAGTCGGCTGTCGTCGACGACGAGGATGCTGGTCATGCCGATACTTCCGTCCTAAAGGTTCCGTTCACACCTTGCGGGCTTCTTACCGCAAAGCGCCCCTGCCCACAACAGACGCTTCGCACTGGCCCCGACAACTTCAACCGCGATGGTCCAGCAATATATCAATGCTCAGCCGCGACAACACCGACCCCGACGCGGTTCGCCCTTCGGCGCCGACGCCGATCCGGGCCGTGCTCGACACCAACATCCTGGTCGCCTATGCGCTGCTTGGCGATGCCGCTGCACGCCGGCACGACGCGATCCGCCGCTGCGTTGAGCGGGTGCGCGCCGACCGGGGCCTCGTCGGCAGCACCGAAACGCTGGCGGAACTGGAGGAGGTGCTGATGCGCCCGACCTTCGACCGCTACACCCCCGCGGCGGATCGCCGCGCCTTCCTGGATCGCATCAGCGGGGAGATGACGCTGGTTGCCCCCGCCGCGGTCGGGCGCCTGTGCCGCGATCCGGAGGACGACATGTTCCTGGCGGCGGCGGTGGGCGGATCGGTGCCCTGGCTGGTGACGGTCGACCGCCAGCTTCTGTCGGTGCGCCGCGCCGCCGAAACGCGGGTGCTGCGGCCCGAACGCTTCCTGGAGGCGCTGGCTCTTCTCCATGCCCCTCGGACATAGCCGGCAGAATCCGCTCGACAAACCCAGCGCTCTTCCTAGAATGAAAAGAGAACACACCGCAAACCGCGGGTGAACAGGGAATGGCCTGCGCGCGAAGCGCCGGCGATATTGGCGGAGCGCAGGGGGCAACCGCAGCGATGAGCGTCCAACGGCTTCTGTTCGACGATCTGCCGGAGACCGAACCGGCGCGCAAGCCGCGCCGGTCCCGGGCTGCCGCGACGACCGCCGCGTCTTCGACGATGGCCGCCCAGGTCGCGGTCGATGTGGTGCGGGAGGCCGCCCCCTTGCCCAGGGTTGCGACGAAGGCGGCGGCGATGGCGGCCGCTGTCGCCACCCTGCCGCTCGCCCCTCCCGCCCCTCCACCGCCGCCGCCGGCCTTCGATCCGGCCGCACTGTCCAATCCAGAGCTTCGGGCGCTGGTGCAGGCGCTGCCCGACCAGCGGCTGGCCCATCTGCTGATCGAGGCGGCGCGCGAACTGAAGCGCCGCGCCGTCCCCGACCGCGGCGGTGCCGATGGCGAGGATGGGGATGTGCCGATGGAACCCAACCCCGCCCTTCTGCGCGCCGCCCGGCAGGCCGTCGGCGAGTTGTCCGGCGACGATTTCTGAGCCACATCCCGCCGTTGGGGCAGCCCCTTAGTCAATAAAGTTTCCGAGACAAACGGCGCGGCTTTATGTCATGATCCGTCCCAGCCCACGCTCTACATGCCGCATCGCACAATATAGCGGTTACAAAGCGCCACCGGGCCCGCCGAACCCACAAGCGACGTCTCCCGGAGGGGGCTTTGGACTGGATCACTTGGTTGCAGGAATGGGGGAACGCCTTTTACCCGATGGCCTTTATCTGGGCCTTTTTTGAAGGTGAAACATTTGTAATCTTCGGCGGGATGGGCGCCAAACTTGGCATCGTCAATCTCTATTGGCTGGTCGGTTCGGTGTGGGTCGGCAGCTTCATGGGCGATCAGGTGTGGTTCTGGCTGGGCCGCCGCTGGGGCAAGAAGGCACTGGCCCGCTTTCCGTCAGCCGATGCCCATGCCTGCCGGGTCCTGAACTGGCTGGAGAGGTACGGCGTCGCCTTCATTCTGGTCTTCCGCTTCCTCTATGGCGTGCGCAACATCGCATCCGTCGCCATCGGCACCTCCGGCATGCCGTGGTCGCGCTTCCTGTTCTGGAACTTCATCGCCGCCGGCATCTGGGCCTGGAGCTTTGCCGGTGCCGGTTACCTGTTCGGTGAAGCCGCCGCCGCCATCGGCGAGGATGGGCCGAAGATCCTGCTGCTGACCGGCCTTGCCATCGGCGGCCTGTGGCTGGGGATCAAGAGCTTCCGCTGGGTCCGCCGCCGCGCGCTGGCCGCGACCAATCCGGCGGAGTGATCCGCCGGCCTCTCAGGCCGTGACGCTCTCCTGATCCTTCAACCGCTCCCAGATCGCATCGAACTCCGCATGGCGGCCGGCGAACAGCGACAGCAGGCGCGGGTCGAAATGGACCCTGGGGTCCAGACGGTCGTCACCGTTCAGCAGGATGTCGACCGCCTTCTCGTGGCTGAATGACGGTTTGTAGGGACGGGCGCTGCGCAACGCGTCGTAGCAGTCGGCGATGGCGACGATGCGGGCAGCCAGCGGGATTTCCTCCCCCTTCAAGCCACGCGGATAGCCGGTTCCGGCCCACTGCTCGTGATGGTACAGCGCGATCTCGGCGGCCATCTTCAGCCGGTCCGACGCGACCAGGATGTCGTGGCCATAGACCGGATGGCGCCGCATCTCCGCCAGTTCGCGGTCGTCGAGCCGGCCCTTCTTGTGCAGCACCGCCTGATCGACGCTCATCTTGCCGACATCGTGCAGGGCGGCGGAAAAGCGGATCTCGGCGCAGAAGGCGCGGCTGCAACCGGCCCAGGTCGCCAGTGCGTGGGAGTATTCGTTGACCCGCAGGATGTGGTTGCCGGTGTCCTCGTCATGCACCTCGGCGGCGCGGGCCAGCAGATTGACCGACACCATGAAGGCGCGCTCCGTCTCCGCCTGAAGCTCGGCGACGCGTCGGCGCTCGCGGGTCAGGGCACGGTTGCGCTCGGTCAGCCGCTCCAGCGTCGCCGCCCGCTCCAGCGCCCGGCCGACGATGTGGTTGACCGGAGCGATCATCTGTTCATGTTCCGGCAGAAAAGCCGGCGGCCCCTCCACCGGACGGCGGTTGATCAGTTGCACCACACCGATCGGCCGGTCACGGAAGCCTTTCAGCGCAAAGGCCATGATGGACCGGGTGCGGAATCCGGTGCGCTGGTCGAAGGCGGGGTTGAAGCTGTAAGGCCGTTCCACCGGGATGGCGTAGGCATCCTCCAGCAGCAGAGTCTCGCCGGTCGCCGCGACATATCCGACGATGGAGGCTTGGCTCACCGGCACGGAAAACAGCTTCGGTTTGGCACGGATCACGTCGTTCTGGGCGCTGACCGCCTCCAGATTCCGATGCCGCCCCTGCCCGCGCAGCATGAAGACCGTGCCGGCCTCCGCCCCCGTCAGATCGCGGCATTTGCGCAGCACCCGATCGCTGAGCGATCGCAGCGACTGGTTCGGCGCACTTTCGATAAATTCAAGGAATTGGCCGACCAGCCCCACAGCGCTCCCCCACCCGGCACACATGCAACGGTGCGCGAACAGAGTACCCCATTTGTCGCACCCGGCAGAAGGGGCTTGCAGTCCCGAAAATCACACGCTGATCACAGGTCACAGATGACGCGTCACAGCCCCATCCAGCCGCCGGCCCACAGCCAGACCGCCGCCAGCGCCATCGACAGCAGCGCCATCGGCACGCCGCAGCGGGCATGCTCGACGAAACCCAGCCGGACACCGGCCGCCGCCGCCCGCTCCGCCACGATGATGTTGGCGAGGCTGCCCGGCAGCAGCAGGTTGCCGGCCAGGGTCGACAGCAGGGCCAGACCATAGAGCGCCCCTTCCGGCGGCGACGGCCAGGCGGCCAGCAGCAGGATCACCGCCGGGACATTGCCGATGCTGTTGCTGCCCACCAGCGACAGCGGCAGAATCACCGCCAACCGGTCGGGCAGCCATCCCGCCGCCTGCAGGTCGCCGACCAGCGTCGCCGGGATGCCGGTCAGACCCAGCGCGTGGTTGATGGCGAAGAGCGCCGCGAACAGCACCAGCAGATGCCAGTCGACCATCCCCAACATATCGCGGCTGGCCATGCGCCGGCTGATCATCATGACGCCGGCGACCAGCAGCACCGCATGTTCCTGCGGGATATCGCGGGTGAACAGCACCAGCAGCACCAGCGTCGCCGCCACCGCCTTGCCCAGCTGCCAGCGGTCGAGCGCCACCGGTGCCACCTGTTCGCCGCCCTCCTGCGGCATTCCGAAGCGCCCGCGCCAGACGACCCAGACGGTGCCGTAGACGATGGCCATCGCCGCCAGGGCCGGGCCGCCGCAGACCGCCAGGAAACGCCAGAAATCGAGATGCCCGATCTGCCCGATCAGGATGTTCTGCGGGTTGCCGATCAGCGTGGCCGCCGATCCGGCATTGGCCGCGCCCGCGAGCGCGATCAGGTAGGGCCGCGGGTCCAGTCTTCGGGCCTGCAGGCCCAGGCACAGCATCGGCGTCATCGCGAAGACGACCACGTCGTTCGCCAGCACCGCCGACAGACCGCCGGCGACCAGCACGATCACCGCCAGCAATCGGGCGGGTGACCGCGCCGCCCGTGCGACCCGGAGCGCGCACCAGTCGTAGAATCCGCTGCCGGCATATTGCGCCGACAGGATCATCAGCCCCAGCAGGATGAAGATCGTCGGGAAATCTACCGCCGCCACCAGCTGCGTGGTGTCGAGCGCCCCGGTCGCCAGCAGCAGGATCGCCGCGACCAGTGCGATGCCGGTGCGGTCGATGCTGAGGCCGGGAAAGCGCCCCAGCGCCATGCCCAGATAGGTGGCGGTGAACAGAATCAGGATGGTGGCGGTCATAATGCCCGATGCGCAGGGAAGATCAGTCGAGGGAGATGGTGGTTCCCTCGCGCGCGGCAAAGCAGTTCGGGAATTCCGCCTTGGCCGCCGCTTCGATCCGCTCCATGGCGGCGTCGTCATGGTCGGGATCGTGGTGGAACAGGCCCAGCGTCTTCACATGGGCGGCACGGGCGATCCGCACCGCCTCCATCCAGGTCGAATGACCCCAGCCGACCCGCTGCGCCCATTCCTCGTCGGTGTAGGTCGAGTCGTAGAGCAGCAGATCGACGCCGTCGACAAGGTTCAGGATGTTGCGGTCTGGATGGTCCGGCACATGCTCGGTATCGGTGACATAGGCCACCGACCGTCCCTGATACTCGATCCGGTAACCGGTGGCGCCGTCGGGGTGGTTCAGCGCCGCGGTGTGGATGCGCACCCCACCCTCCAGCTTGAAGCTGTGACCAGGGGGCACCTCAAGGAAGCTCAGGTTGCCGCCCATGGTGCGCAGCGGCACCGGGAACAGCGGCCGTTCCATCTGGCGCGCCATCACCGATTCGATGTCGGGACTGCCTGTCAGATGGCCGGAGATCACCCGCAGGTCGAACCCCTTGGTGTAGGCCGGCGCAAAGAAGGGAAAGCCGCTGATATGGTCCAGATGGGTATGGCTCAGCAGCAGCGTCGCGCTGGTCACCCCCTCGGCCAGCAGCTTGCGGCCCAGCATCCGCAGTCCTGTGCCGGCATCGATGATGATCCGCTGCTTGCCCGCCTGCACTTCGACGCAGGACGTATTGCCGCCGAAACCCAGATGCGAGGCCATCGGGCAGGGGATCGTGCCGCGCACCCCCCAGAAGGTGACTGAAAACCCCATTCCCCCGCCTCCAGGCGCATCGATGCACCGTTCCAACCCCTTTGGACGGCGAGTTTAGCGCGATCCATCGGTATGTACACGACGGTGGACGTTCGGCAAGGAATGATCACCGAAAAACGGACGGGGCCGCTTCACAGGAAGCGACCCCGCCAATTGCACCATTGCTCGGCCGGCTTACAGCTCGGCAGCCATATAGTCCGGCAGCCAGTTCTCGTTGGCATCGCGCAGGCGCTTCAGCGAGACGATGTCGCCGCCACGGCCCGACAGCGCGGTGCCGTGGGTCTCGCCCAGCACGCTGACCGGCACGCCGGCCGCCTTGGCCTTTTCCTGCACCGCCGCGGCGACGTCCGGACGGACGGCCAGGACGTAGCGGCCCTGGTCCTCGCCGAACAGCACGCGCGGGGACGCACCGTCGAAGCCGGTCAGATAGGCGCCGATGCCGCCGGCCAGCGCCATCTCGGCGATGGTGACGATCAGGCCGCCGTCGGCCACGTCGTGGCTCGACACCACCAGACCGTCGCGGATCAGGCCGCGGACGAAGTCGCCGTTGCGGCGCTCCACCGCCAGATCGACCGGCGGGGGAGCCCCCTCCTCGCGGCCGAGGATCTCGCGCAGGAAGATCGACTGGCCGATGTGGCCCTTCGTGTCGCCCACGGCGAGAATGACGTCGCCCTCGTTCTTGAAGGCGATGCCGACGGCGATCATCGCATCCGGCATGATGCCGACGCCGCCGATGGCCGGGGTCGGCAGGATCGCTTCGCCGTTGGTCTCGTTGTAGAGCGAGACGTTGCCCGACACGACCGGGAAGTCCAGCGCCTTGCAGGCCTCGCCGATGCCCTGAACGGCGCCGACGAACTGGCCCATGATCCGCGGCTTCTCTGGGTTGCCGAAGTTCATGTTGTCGGTGATGGCGAGCGGCAGGGCGCCCACCGCCGACAGGTTGCGCCACGCCTCGGCCACAGCCTGCTTGCCGCCCTCGACCGGGTCGGCGAGGCAGTAGCGCGGGGTGCAGTCGGTGGTGATGGCGACCGCCTTGGTCTGGCCCGGCACGCGGACGACCGCGGCGTCGGCCTGACCCGACATGAAGCGGGTGTCGCCGCCGACGAGGCTGTCATACTGCTCCCAGATCCAGCGCTTGGAGGCCAGATCGGGGCAGCCGAACAGCTTGGTCAGCGTGTCGCCCAGGTCGCCGGAATAGCCGGCCAGCGCGCTGTCGTCGACGTCCGAAGTCTTCGGCGTCGGCTCCCACGGGCGGTCGTATTCCGGGGCGGCGTTGGACACCGGGGCGATCGGCATGTCGCACCAGGTCTCGCCATACATCTTGATGACGAGGTTGCCGGTGTCGGTCAGGTGGCCGATGACGGCGAAGTCCAGCTCCCACTTGTCGAAGATGGCCTTCGCCACCTCCTCGCGGCCGGGCTTCAGGATGATCAGCATGCGCTCCTGGCTTTCGGAGAGCATGATCTCATAGGGCGTCATCGCCTCTTCGCGCATCGGCAGGGTGTCGAGCGTCAGCTCGATGCCCAGACCGCCCTTGCCGGCCATCTCGACCGAGGAGGAGGTCAGGCCGGCGGCGCCCATGTCCTGGATGGCGACGATGGCATCGGTCTCCATCAGCTCCAGGCAGGCTTCGATCAGCAGCTTCTCGGTGAAGGGGTCGCCGACCTGCACGGTCGGGCGCTTCTCCTCCGAATCCTCGGTGAACTCGGCCGACGCCATCGTGGCGCCGTGGATGCCGTCGCGGCCGGTCTTGGAGCCGACATAGACGACCGGGTTGCCGATGCCGGCGGCGGCCGAATAGAAGATCCTGTCGGTCTTGGCCACGCCCACGGTCATGGCGTTGACCAGGATGTTGCCGTTGAAGGCCGGGTGGAAGTTGGTCTCGCCGCCCACGGTCGGCACGCCGACGCAGTTGCCGTAATGGGCGATGCCGGCGACCACGCCCGACACCAGATGGCGGGTCTTGGAATGCTCGGGCGAGCCGAAGCGCAGCGCGTTCATGTTGGCGATGGGTCGGGCGCCCATGGTGAACACGTCGCGCAGGATGCCGCCGACGCCCGTCGCCGCGCCCTGGAAGGGCTCGATGTAGGACGGGTGGTTGTGGCTCTCCATCTTGAAGATGACGGCGTCGCCGTCGCCGATGTCGACCACGCCGGCATTCTCGCCGGGGCCGCAGATCACCTGCGGGCCGGTGGTCGGCAGCGTCTTCAGCCAGACCTTCGACGACTTGTAGGAGCAATGCTCCGACCACATGACCGAGATGATGCCCAGTTCGGTGAAGGTCGGGGTGCGGCCCAGGATGTCCAGGGCGTTCCGGTATTCCTCGGCGGACAGGCCGAACTCCTTGGCGAGTTCGGCGGTGACCGGACGCTCCTGCGCCTTGGTAGCTTCAGCGCTCACGACAGGGCCTCCACCAGACCATCGAACATGGGCTTGCCGTCGGTGTTGCCGTGCAGGGCCTCCACCGCGTCCTCGGGGTGCGGCATCAGGCCCAGCACGGTGCGCTTGGCATTGAAGATGCCGGCGATGTCCGTGACCGAACCGTTGGGATTGCCGCGCGGATCGGCGCGGGTCTCGTCGGCGATGTAGCGGAAGGCCACCTGGCCCTCGCCGTCCAGACGCTTCACCGTTTCGGCGTCGGTCCAATAGTTGCCGTCGCCGTGGGCGATCGGGAAACGGACAACCTGACCCTTGGCGTATTTCGCCGTGAAGGGGCTGTCGGTGTTCTCCACCCGCAGATGCTGGACGCGGCAAATGAACTTCAGCCCGCCGTTGCGCATCAGCGCGCCGGGCAGCAGACCGGCCTCGGTGATGATCTGAAAGCCGTTGCAGATGCCGAGCACCCGCACGCCCTGATCGGCCCGCGCCTTCACCTCGCGCATGATCGGCGAATGCGCCGCCATGGCGCCGGAGCGCAGGTAATCGCCATAGGAGAAGCCGCCGGGCACGACGATCAGGTCGACCTTGGGCAGTTCGGTGTCGCGGTGCCAGACCAGATACGGCTTGGTTCCGCTGGCGGCCTCCAGCGCGGCGACGGCGTCGCGTTCGCGGTTGGAGCCGGGGAAAACGACGATGGCGGCCTTCATGGGGCGGTCAAAATCCGGCGTCGTGAGGGGGAGGAGTTCGCGCCGGACACTAAAGCCGCCGCCCCGGCAAAGCAAGAGTTGGCCAAGGGACGGCGGACTTGTGCGCGGCGCATTACAGGGTCGGCGCGTCCTCTTCCGGGTACGCGGTGATGTGGTGCAACGACAGGTCGGCGCCCTTGTACTCCTGTTCGGGGTCCAGGCGGATGCCGACGGTGACGCGCAGCAGGCCATAGACCGCCAGACCGGCGGCGAATCCGAAACCGGCGCCACCCAGCGTACCGACGATCTGGCTGAGGATCGACACGCCGCCCAGCCCGCCCAGCGCTTCCTGACCGAAGACGCCGGCCAGCAGGCCGCCGGTCAGTCCGCACAGGCCGTGCAGCGGCCAGACGCCCAGCACGTCGTCGATCTTCCAGTCGATCTGGCACTTGTTGAAGGCCCAGACGAACAGCAGGCCGGCGATGCCGCCGGTGAGCAGCGCGCCCAGCGGATGCATCACGTCGGACCCGGCGCAGACCGCCACCAGACCGGCCAGCGCGCCGTTGTGGACGAAGCCGGGGTCGGTGCGGCTGATGACCAGCGAAGTGACGATGCCGCCGACCATCGCCATCAGCGAATTCAGCGCCACCAGACCGGTCACGCCGTCCAGAACCTGCGCGCTCATCACGTTGAAGCCGAACCAGCCCACGCACAGCACCCAGGCGCCCAGCGCCAGGAAGGGAATGTTCGACGGCGGAATGGCGATCAGCGAGCCGTTGGCGCGATAGCGGCCGCGGCGGTTGCCGAGGTTCAGCACGGCGCCCAACGCCACCCAGCCGCCGAAGGCATGCACCACAACCGATCCGGCGAAGTCGTGGAAGGGCTGGCCGAAGGTCGCCGCCATCCAGCTCTGCAGGCCGAAGCGGGTGCCCCACACCGTGCCTTCCAGCAGCGGATAGAACAGCGCGATCAGCGCCAGGGTGGCGCCGGCCTGCGGCCAGAACTTGGCGCGCTCGGCGATGCCGCCCGACACGATGGCCGGCACCGCGGCGGCGAAGGTCGCCAGGAAGAAGAACTTCACGAGGTCGTAGCCATAGGCCGCGAAGCCGCCGGCACCCTTGCCGACCAGCGTATGGGCATCGGCGAAGAAATCGACGCCGTAGGCGACCGCATAGCCGACGAAGAAATAGGCGATGGTCGACATGGCGAAGTCCGACAGGATCTTCACCAGCGCGTTGACCTGATTCTTGCGCCGGACCGTCCCGACCTCCAGCAGGGCGAAGCCGCAATGCATCGCCAGCACCATCACCGCGCCCATCAGCACGAAAAGGACGTCGCCACCCGTCTTTGCCGCATCCATTTGCACAAACCTTCAGCATTTCGCCCAAAAAAGCGGCAGATTGCTAACAGATCAGGCATTTATGCGCAAGGGCCTAGCTGACGTTTGGACAGGCAGAGTGGCGGAAATGCAGCACAAAAAGCGGGCGAACCCGCTTTGGGTTGCCCGCTGTCTGCGCAAGAACGATGCCAAATGATGAAGAGGTGGGCGGAGACGCCTCGGCCCTAAGCGATTCACATCCCGGCGATGGTCATGCCGTCGATGCGCACGGTCGGCGCATCCATGCCGAAGCGCAGTTCCAGGTCGTCGGCGGCTTCCATGTTCAGGAACATGTCCTTGAGGTTGCCGGCAATGGTGATCTCGTTGACCGGATAGGTGATCTGGCCGTTCTCGATCCAGAAGCCGCCGGCGCCGCGGCTGTAATCGCCGGTGACGCCGTTGACGCCCATGCCCATCAGGTCGGTGACGTAGAAGCCATCCTTGATCTCCGCCAGCATGTCGGCGCGGCTGCGCTTACCGGCAGCCATATAGACGTTGGCCGGGGCCGGGCCGGGCGGGCCGGAGGTGCCGCGGGCGGCATGGCCGGTGGTCTGCAGGCCGAGCTGCCGGGCGGAGCGCAGGTCGAGCAGCCACGTCGTCAGCACGCCGTCCTCGATGATCGTTCGGCGCGACACTTCGACGCCCTCCGCATCGAAGGGACGGGAGCGCAGGCCGCGCTTCACATGCGGGTCGTCGACGATGGTGATGGAAGGCGCGAAGATCCGCTGCCCCATCTTGTCCTTCAGGAAGCTGGTTCCGCGGGCGATGCTGGGGCCGCTGATGGCGCCGGTCAGATGGCCGAGCAGGCCGCGCGACACCCGCGGGTCGAAGAACACCGGCACTTTGCAGCTCTTCACCCGGCGCGGGTTCAGGCGGCGGACGGCACGCTCGCCGGCCTCCCGCCCGATGTCTGCGGGATCGCGCAGGTCGGCGCCATAGACCTTGCTGTCGTAATCATAGTCGCGCTCCATCCCCGTGCCGGTCCCGGCCAGGACGGAGGCCGACAGCGACTGGCGCGACACACCATAGCTGCCGGCAAAGCCGTTGGAGGCGGCGATCGCGATGGTCGAACGGCTCCAGCCGGCGTCGCCCCCTTCGGAGTTGGTGACGCCCTGGACCGCCAGCGCCGCCTCTTCGGCGATGCGGGCGCGCTCGATCAGCGTTTCCGCCGACGGTTCCTCGCTGTCGCAGATGTCGAGGTCGGGCCAGCTGCGGGCCAGCTGCTCCGGATCGGCGATGCCGGCGAAGCCGTCCTCCGGCACCACGCGGGCCATCGCGATGGCGCGTTCGACCAGTTCCTCCAGCGCCTTGCCGCTGCGGTCGGTGGAGGAGACGATGGCCTGCCGCTTGCCGACGAACACCCGCAGGCCGAGATCGCCGGATTCGGAGCGCTCCAGCTTCTCGGTCTGGCCCAGCCGATGGGAAAGGGAGACGGACGCGCTGTCGAACAGCACGGCATCGGCGGCATCCGCACCGGCGGCGCGCGCCTTGGCGATCAGGTCGTCCAGCAGATTCAGGACCCCGGACGAATCCGTCTTGTGCTGGTCGTTCGGCGAAACGGTCATCAGGCTCTCCGGTTGGTCTCCGTCCTGTCTACCAAATGGGACGGCGACGCGGAACGGGGAAGAGGCAAATTGCCCCCTCCCCGTTCCGCGTCGCAACCGAATGCAGTTTTCTATTGCGGTTCAGGCCAGTTCGCGACGGGCGGCCGGGGTGCCCAGCGCCGGAACCTTCAAGGCGAAGGCCCCCTCACCCAACAGCGACTGCACCACCAGCAGGACCGTCCAGAATGCCGGGAATTCCCAACCACCGCCCTGGGCGTTGAAGACCCAGCCGTTGCCGACATGCTGCAGCGTGGCGCCGATCATGATCGGCAGCAGGGCCAGCGCGATCCAGCGGGTGTAGACACCGGCGATCAGCAGCAGCCCGCCGCCGATCTCGCCCAGGATCACCAGATAGGCGAAAACGCCGGGATAGCCGATGCTCTCGAAGTAACCGACGGTGCCGGGAATGGTAAAGGTCAGCACCTTCAGCACCAGGCCGTGGGCCAGGAACAGCAGGCCGAGGCCGACGCGCAGCAGGAAGGCGGCATAAGGGGCGGTGCGATTGTCGATCATGGTCAGGGTCTCCTCGATCAGGGTGGCCGCCCCAAAGCTCTGGGTGGGCCGCGTTTCGTCTGAAGAGGAGATTAGCCTGATCGTTCTGCGCGATAATCAGCGGAGTCGGCGAAGATTTGTTGCGGATGAAGGGACAATGGGAAGGAAGGATGCCCTCTCCCGCCCCGGGAGAGGGAGGGTGAGGGGGAGTCCAAGAATTCCGAACCGCATGGTTCCTTGGACCACCCCTCACCCTTCCCACCGCTTCGCGGCGGGCCCCTTCCCTCTCCCGGGGCGGGAGAGGGTATGCCCGCATCTCACCCGCGCTTCCAGGTCGTGCCCTGCGGGCCGTCTTCCAGGACGATGCCCTTGTCGGCCAGCTCTTTGCGGATGCGGTCGGCCTCGGTAAAGTTCTTCGCGGCGCGGGCGGCCTTGCGGTCGGCGATCAGCTGCTCGACATCGGCGTCGCTAAGCCCTTCGGCACCGCCGCCGGCCGGCGCCCAGCGGAACCAAGCCTCCGGTTCCTGCTGCAGCAAGCCGAGCTGCTGCCCCGCCGCCAGCAGCGCGCCCTTGGCCGCCGCCTTCTCGGCATCGCTCTTCGCCTTGTTCACCGCCGTCGCCAGCTCATGCAGATGCGCGATGGCGAGCGGGCTGTTCAAGTCGTCCTCCAGCGCCGCCAGCACGTCGAAGGGCAGCTCTGCCGCGATCGGTGCAGGTTCGCCGCGCAGGGCCTGATACCAGCGGTCGAGCGCGCCCTTGGCCTGCCGGATGCCCTCGCGGGTGAAGTCCAGCGGCTGGCGATAATGCGCGCTCAGCAGCGTCAAACGGATCGCCTCGCCAGGGAACTCGTCCAGCAGGTCGTGCACGGTGAAGAAGTTGCCGAGCGACTTCGACATCTTCTCGCCTTCGACCGTCACGAAGCCGTTGTGGACCCAGTTGCGGGCCAGCCGGTCGGTGCCGTTGGCGCAGCAGCTCTGCGCGATTTCGTTCTCATGGTGGGGAAAGATCAGGTCCAGCCCGCCGCCATGGATGTCGAAGACGGGACCAAGATGCTCCTTGGCCATGGCGGAGCATTCGATGTGCCATCCCGGACGCCCGCGGCCCCACGGGCTGTCCCAGCCGGGCTGGTCGGGCGTGCTGGGCTTCCACAGCACGAAGTCGGAGGCGTCGCGCTTGTAGGGAGCCACCTCCACCCGCGCACCGGCGATCATGTCATCCAGCGAGCGGCGCGACAGCTGGCCATAGCTGGGCATCGACGGCACGGAGAACAGCACGTGCCCTTCCGCCGCATAGGCGTTGCCGCGTTCGATCAGCGTGGCGATCAGCGCGATCATCTGGCCGATATGCTGGGTCGCCCGCGGCTCGATGGTCGGGCGCAGGGCGTTCAGCGCGTCCATGTCGGCATGGAACAGGTCGGTGGTGCGCGCGGTCAGCGCATCGATCGGCTCGCCGCTGTCGCGGGCGCGGTCGATGATCTTGTCGTCCACATCGGTGATGTTGCGGACATAGGTCACTGCCGGATAGAGCCGCGACAGCAGCCGGAACAGCAGGTCGAACACCACCACCGGCCGGGCGTTGCCGATGTGGGCGGTGTCGTAGACGGTCGGACCACAGACATACATGCCGACATGGTCCGGGCGAAGCGGCTCGAAGCGCTCCTTACGGCGGGTCAGCGTGTTGTAGAGGTCCAACGGCACGGTCCGAACTCCTGAATGAAGAGAGGTTTCAGGCGGTTTCGCCGGCCAGACGCCGGAGGCTGCGCGCCCGTCCGATCAGGGGTAGCAGGTTCTTCAATTCCGGTCCATGGTCGCGCCCGGTCAGCGCCCGACGTAGAGGGAGGAACAGCTCCTTGCCCTTGCGCCCTGTCGCCCCCTTCACCGCATTGGTCCAGGCGCCCCAGGTGCCGAGGTCCCACGGCTCGTCGGGCAGCAGCGCCGCCGCCTGGGCCAGGAAGCCGGCATCCTCCACCACCGGCGTCACCGGCGCGTGGGTCACCGCCCACCAGTCGCGCGCGTCACCCAGCCGCGCCAGATTGGGCCGCACCGCCTCCCAGAAGGCGGCATCGGCGCCGGTCAGACCCTGCGCCTCCAATCGGGCGGCCACGGCGTCGAACGGCGTCAGGTGCAGGATGCGGGCGTTCAGCCGGCCCAACTCCTCCGGATCGAATTTCGGCGTGCCGCGGGCGATCTTCGACAGGTCGAACTCGGCAACCAGTTCGTCCAGCGTCAGCCGCGCCTCGATCGGGTCGGAGGTACCGAGCTTCGCCAGCAGGCTGTTGACCGCCATCGGCTCGATGCCGTCCTCGTCGCGCAGGCTGCCGACCGACAGGCTGCCCAGCCGCTTCGACAGCCCCTGCCCGCCGGCATCGGTCAGCAGCGGCAGATGGGCGAAGGTCGGCACGGCGGCGCCCAGCGCCTCGCCCAGGGCTTCAAAGATCTGGATCTGCACCGCGGTGTTGGCGACATGATCCTCGCCGCGGATGATGTGGGTGATGGCGAAGTCGGCGTCGTCCACCACGCTGGTCAGGGTGTAGAGCGGACGGCCATCCTCGCGAATCAGCACCGGGTCGCTCAGCGCCGCGCCTTCGAAATGCACCGGCCCGCGCACAAGGTCGGTCCATTCCACCGGAGTCGGGGTCAGCTTGAAGCGCCAGTGGGCCTTGCGCCCCTCCCCTTCCAGCCGGGCGCGGTCTTCGTCGGTCAGGCGTAGCGCCGCACGATCGTAGATCGGCGGACGGCCCTGCGACACCAGGCTGGCGCGCTTGAGGCTCAGCTCCTCCGGCGTCTCGTAGCAGGGATAGAGCCGGCCGGCGGCCTTCAGCGCCGCAGCCGCCTCGTCATAGCGCGGATAGCGGTCGCTTTCGCGGGCGAATCGATCCCAGCTCAGGCCGAGCCACGTCAAATCGGCGGCGATGGCGTCGGCGAACTCCTGGGTGGAGCGTTCCTCGTCGGTGTCGTCCAGCCGGAACATGAAGCTGCCGCCGGTCTTGCGCGCGAACAGCCAGTTGACGAGCGCGAGGCGCACATTGCCGACATGGATGCGGCCGGTCGGGCTGGGGGCGAAACGGACGGCGGTGGACATGGCTGGACTCGGGTTGCGGACGGGACAGGCGGGCAGTCCTAGCACGGCGGGCGCGCCTTCCGAAAGCGGTCCGCCACCGATGCAGCCGCGCAACAGGTGGTGCCCTGCGTCCGTTGGCACGGTAGGCGCGGGAAACGCACTGCGTTAGCTTGGCGGCAAATCCAATCCTCGGAGACATCCTATGGCGGACAAGAGCTTGCGCATCGGCGTCGTGCTGTCGGGTTGCGGCGTGTATGACGGTGCGGAAATCCACGAGGCGGTCTGCACCCTGCTGGCCATCGCTAAGGTCGGCGCGGTCGCGGTGTGCTACGCACCCGACATCCCGCAAGCCCATGTCGTCAACCATCTGACCGGCCAGGAGACCGGCGAAAGCCGCAACGTGCTGGTCGAATCGGCCCGCATCGCCCGCGGCAAGATCACCGCGCTCAGCGAGTTCTCGGCCGGCGACGTCGATGCGCTGATCTTCCCCGGCGGCTTCGGCGCCGCCAAGAACCTCAGCGATTTCGCCTTCAAGGGCGCCGACTGTTCGGTCAACCCACAGGTGGTCGCCGCGGTCGCCGCCATGCGCGCGGCCGGGAAACCGATCGGCGCCCTGTGCATCGCGCCGGCCATCCTCGCCAAGATCCTGGGCCAGCAGAGCGTCGAGTTGACCATCGGCAACGATTCCGGCACCGCCGCCGCGCTGGAATCGATGGGCGCCGTCCACCGCACCACCGGCCATGGCGAGATCGTGATCGACCGCGGCCTGAAGGTCGTCACCTCGCCCTGCTACATGCTGGACGCCAATCTGGTCCAGATCGCCGAGGGTGCGGAGAATACTGTCAAGGCTCTGGTCGAGCTGGCGAAGTGACCAAGTGAAATCGGCCGGCGAAGGGGGTAGCGATACCTCCTTTGTCACCGGTAATGTCACAAAGCTGGGCAATAATTCATTAACCGCCTTCCCACACCCTTTGCCTCAGCTTCTTTTCTATCAGGCGAGGGTTGGCGATGACCTGCATTGTGGGATTGGTGGACGGCGACCGGGTGTGGATGGGCGGCGACAGCGCCGGAGTGAACGGCCTGGACATCACGGTGCGCGCCGACACCAAGGTGTTCCGCAATGGCGACAGCCTGATCGGCTTCACCAGTTCCTTCCGCATGGGCCAGCTGCTGCATTACCGGCTGGATGTCCCGCCGCGTGAGCATGACATCGATCTGTTCCGCTACATGGTCGTGGACTTCGTCGATGCCGTCCGCAACTGCCTGAAGGATGGCGGTTACGCCCACCGCTCCAACGACGTGGAGACCGGCGGCACCTTCATGGTCGGGCTGGAAGGCCGGCTGTTCACCGTGCAGTCCGACTATCAGGTCGGCGAGGCGGTGCGCGGCTATCACGCCATCGGTTGCGGGTCGGACTATGCGCTGGGTTCGCTGGCCTCCACCATCGGCCAGCCGCCGGAAGAGCGCGTGCTGAAGGCGCTGGAGTGCGCCGAGCTGTTCAACGGCGGCGTCCGCGCCCCCTTCACCATCCAGTCCAACCTGCGCCGTCCGCAGCTGTCGCTGACCGAAGCGGCGTGATCACTTCTTCGACCAAAGTCGAAAGGCCGGGCCAAGGCTGCGCTCTGGTCATCCAAAGAATCGTGGCGTATGAACCCGTGTCCTGCTGCAGTGCGGGACAGGGAATAACCACAAGAAAATTGGGTGATCGAGATGACGGACCAAGCGGTTACCGCCGATGCTTACTTCGGTGAAGACGAGAACCCGGCCGGGTTGTTGAACAACTGGGGAAATTCGCCCCTTTTCGTCTTCCCGGCCATGCTGCTGATCTTCATCATGCCGCTGGCGATCATCTTCCACCCGACCTGGGTGGTGCTGCCGGCCGTGCTGTGGACCTTCGGCATGATCGCCACCATCATCAAGCTGACACGCGGCTGAAGCCGGCGCGAATGCGAAGGGGGAAGGGGGACCGCTCCCCCTCCCCGTCCCCTCTACATCAAGTCGATGAAGCCGCCGGCAACCGGAAAGCGACGCAGCGACGCGACCGTCCGGCGTGAAATCCGCGGCCCCGGCGGGGACCTGCGGCGGCCCGCTTCCGCTTGAACCACCAGCCGCCAGACCGCCTCCACCGTCTCGGCCGCATGGCCGCGCCCGGCAAGGTCGGCCGGCGACAGCCCGCCGTCGAGCAGGCCCGCCAACAGATCGTCCAGCGCCTCCACCCGCGGCAGTCCGGCCGGAGTCCCGGCCTTCAGCCGGCGCGCCAGCACCCGTTCCGGAACCACCCGCCCGGCCGGCCCGCGCGAACCCGCCGGCTGGTTGGCATTGCGCCAGCGCGCCAGCTCCAGCACGTCCGTTTTCGATACGTCGGCCAGCACGGCATAGCCGCAGCCCGCCTCATCCGCTGCGAGGCCGAGCAGCCGATCGGTCCGGTCCGCCGTGGACAGCAGCAGGGCGCCCATCCGCTCCGCCAACGCCGCCAGGGTTGCAGACCGTAGGCGGGCATGCAGCCGGTCGGCAGCCTCAGCCGACTCCCGCCCGGCAAAGGCCGGGGCCAGCAGCGAGTCGGCGGCCTTCAGCATCGGTGCCAGCGCGACATTGTCCAGGCGGCAGCCCAGCAGTTCGACGATCTCCGCGGTGTCGTCCAGGCTGTCGGCCAAGTTGTCGACCGAATTGCCGACCGGCAGCGGAGCGCGCACGGCCAGCACCCGGTCCGGCCCCAGCGCGTCGACCGCCAGCGCGGCGACCAGCGCCGAATCCAGCCCGCCGGTCAGCCCGATCACGACACCCGGCGCGCCGCTTTTCGTTACGGCGTCGTGCAGACCCAGCATCAGCGCCGTGTAGAGCGCCTCCCTCCCTTCGGCCGGAGCAATCGTTTCGGCTTCGGAACTGTCCCAGCCATCGTCGGCTCCGCGCTCCCACCGGGTCAGCAGCAGATGCTCGGCGAACAGCGGGGCCTGGCCGACCAGCCGGCCACCGCCGGCAAGCGCGAAGCTGCCGCCGTCGAACACCCGCTCCTCCTGCCCACCGACGAGGTTCACGGCAACCAGCGGCAATCCGCATTCCACCACCCGTGCGACGCCAGCCTGCAGCCGTTCGTCGGCGCGGCCGGGAGCGAAGGGACCGGCCAGCATCGCGACCAGCAGTTCCGCCCCGCTTTCAACCAGGGTCTCCGCCACGTCGCCGGTCGTCAGATCACCGCCGATCAGCAGGCCGATCCGCACCCCACGGACATTGATCGGGCCAGGCATCGGACCGTTATCGAAACGGTTTTCCTCCGGCGCACCGATCTCTCCCGCATCCGTTACGGCCTGGAAACGAACTGCGGCGAGCTTGCCTCCGTCCAGCAGCAGGGCGGCGTTGTGGCGCCCCTTGCCCTCCCGCCAGGGCGCGCCGACCAGCAGGGCCGGGCCGCCGTCGGCGGTGTCTTCCGCCAGCCCCTGCACCGTCGCCTCCACCGCGTCGAGGAAGACGGGAAGCGCCGCCAGATCCAGAAGCGGGGTGCCGGACAACGCGCCGGCGGGACAGATGACGAGGTCGGCACCGCGGGCCGCGGCCTCCGCCCTCGCCGCACGGATCAGGACGGCATTGGCAGTGAGGTCGCCCACGGTCGGGTTGATCTGGGCGAGCGCGATGGACAGGCGATCGGTCATGATGGTCGGCTTCCTTCTGGCGGGTCCTTTTCCGGCAAGGGTAGCAGCGCCATCCCCGGGGCGAAAGCCGCCGCTCGTCGCAGGTCATCACGCAGGCGGAACAAGTGGCGGCAAGAGATCGAATGAAGTTCCACAGTCGCGAACAGTTAGTAAGGTAACGAATTTATTTCAATTATTGAAAGAAAATCGCGAAATTAAGAAATGGTAAAGGTTGTTGGCGCCATGCTTCCGCTTGCGCACAAACAACGCGATGCGGGGGCATCCATGTACTACGCGGAGCTCAGCGGCCCGAACGGCAAACCGTCGGTGCTGTCCACGGCTGTGCAGAACGGTTCGTCAAAGACGGCCGGCACGGCGAAGGACGGGCTGGCCAAATCGGACGCGAAACCGGTGGACGGCGACAAGAAGTCCCAGTCGCCGGCCTACACCATCAGCCAGTCGATGGAATCGCTGCTGGACAGCATGACCGGCAAGGGCGGCGCCCAGGCTGCTGCAAGCGGCGGCGGTGGCCTGGCTTCCGCCAACAGCGGCGTGGATCGCGCCAAGCAGGCGCAATCGCTGATGCAGTCGGCGCTGGACCACGGCAAGGGTCTGGCCGGCATGTTCGGCAAGGGCATCGACGCGCTGAAGCAGGGGCTGGGCGATACGCTGAGCGCACTGGGCGTTCCGCAGAACCGCATCGACGATGCCGTGAAGGGCTTCGGCGACGGCCTGAAGTCCAAGCTCGACGGCATGAACCTCAGCGACCTGTCGGTGGACATGCAGGCCACCCAGTCGCAATGGTCGATCGAGTCGCACGGGATCGACCTGGAAATCCAGGACGGCGACCGCAGCGTCAAGATCTCCTTCGCCAAGTCCACCCTGGACTTCCGCCGCGACGACCAGCGGCTGCAGGCGTCGCTGGGCAAGGGCGGCGACATGGCGCTCAGCGCCACCGGCATGACCACCACCGCCACCGGCAAGTCGACCGGCATGATCGTCCGCTCCGAAGGCTTCAGCGAGGACGAGATCAAGGACATCCTCGGCAAGCTGAACGACATGGCCGCCAAGAACGGTGGCGGCGACGGCATGAAGGGACTGGCGGTGCTGAAGCCGACCACGTCGAAGGACGGCGTCACCCACCTGACGCTCGACCTCTCCACGCCGATCGCGGGCCTGTCGGCGGGGAAGACCGGGGCTGCGGACAGTGCGGCATCCGCCGCGACGGCCGGCACGGCCGCGAAGCCGCAGGGCGTCGACCTGACCGCCTGACCCGGTTTCAGGCGTTCATTGTCACAGCGCCGGCCCGGATCCGTCCGGACCGGCGCTTGCCCATGCGGGATGGCTTCTTTACAAGCGGTCGCGGTGGCGGCCTGCCGAGGCCGTGCACTGTCCGTCCTCCCGGAACCATCGCCCGGATGAACGCCATGACCGACCGCGACACGCTGCTGGCCCTGAACCAAGCCTTCTATCGGGCCTTCACCAACCGCGACGCCGCCGCGATGGAAGCCCTGTGGGCGGAAACGCTGCCCGTCTCCTGCATCCATCCCGGCTGGACCGCGCTGTTCGGGCGCGACGCGGTGCTGACCAGCTGGCGGGATGTGCTGCGCGCCCCCAGCGGCATCGTCGTCGAGGCGCGGAACGAGCGCGTGACCCTGCATGGCGACACCGCCCTGGTGGTCTGCGAGGAAACGCTGGGCGACGCCGTGCTGGCCGCCACCAACCTGTTCGCCCGCGAAAAGGGCAGTTGGCGCCTCGCCCATCATCAGGCCGGCCCCATCGCCCACGCCCGCGCCGACGTCGAGGTTCCGGCCAAGCCGCCGCGCCGCCTGCACTGATCGGTTTTCGCCCTCAGGGCAGGCTGGCCACCTCCGGCCGTGCTTCCAGACGGCGCACGAGGTCGATGACCACATGGTCGGCGGTGACCCGGTCTGGGTCGCTGTTGGTCAGCGCCACCACGCCCCAGCGATGCGCCTTCGAGAAGGCGATGTAGGCGTTGAAGCCGCCGGTGGAACCGGAATGCCAATGGATCGGCGTGCCGTCCGTGGCCCAGGCGACGAACCAGCCGAGCGCCATCGCCCCGCTTCCCAAGCTTCCCGGATCGGCCAGCGAGCGACCGTCCACCTGCACCGACTGCGCCAGCGCCAGGGTGGCCGCCACCGGCGGGGCGCAGCCATGGCCGTCCGGACCGGCAGCCACACCCGCCGGACAGTCGCCGAGATTGGCGGACAGCCAGCGCAGCAGATCGTCGGCCGAGGAATAGAGGCCGAAGGCAGGCAGCATCGCCGGTGCCTCCCAATCCGGAACGACCCGGCCGTGGGCATGGCCGGCCGCCTTGCGCGCCCGCTGCTCGGCCGTCGGATGCAGGGTGGTGTCGCGCATCCCGAAACGGTCGGTCACCACCCGCTTCAGCAGCGTTTCGTAAGGCTGACCGGTCGCCGCCGACAGCGCCTCCCCCAGCACCGACATGCCGGCATTGGAATAGCTGAAGCGCACGCCCGGCGGCACCGGCAGCCGATAGCCGGACAGCCACAGCGCCAGTTCGCCGCGCGACAGCGGCTTGTAGGGGTTGCGCGGATCCTCCAGCCGGCTCCAGGAGAATCGCGGGGTTTCGGGGACGTTGGGCAGGCCGGCAGTGTGGGTGGCGAGGTCGCGCAGCCGGATCGGCCGGCCCTCGTAATCCGGCACATGGGCGACCGGCACCGGGCCGACGCGGCGCAGATGGCGCTGCAGCGGGTCGGCGGGATCGACCCGGCCCTCCCGCATCAGCTCCGCCATGATGGTGCCGGTGAAGGGCTTGGTCAGCGAGGCGATCTGGAACAGGGTACGCCCGTCGGGCGGCCCGCCGTCGGGGCGTCCGGTATCGCCGCGCCCGACCACCAGCGTCCGGCCGTCGCGGATCACGCCGACCACCAGACTGCCGGCACCGGCCGGTGGCTGCCGGTCCTCGACCGCTCGGGTCACGTCGTCCACCAGCCGGTCGGGAACGCGGTCCAGGCCGATGGCCCCGGTAGGCCCGAGCGGAACGCTCCACAGCAGCAGACACAAAACGCCCCAGAGCAGCCTGCGCCGCATCCCCGCCTCCGCCCGGCCTCAATCGAGAGTACGGAGAGAGTGGGCGGACGTACGGCGGGCGCACAGGGCCGCGAAGGGCGATGCGGCGAAAGACGGCGCGGGAGCCGCCGGGGTACTCCACCACCGCCCCGCCACCGCCCGACCGGTCGGACTTGGCAGAGCGGGGATGGCTATTCGGTGGGCGATTACTCGGTGGGGATGTCGGCCCTGGGCGGGCGGCGGTCCTTGACGATGGACAGCGGAACGTCGTCGGCCGCGATCTCCAGGATCGGATGACCATCCAGCAGCGACGGGCAGCGCTTCACCTGGGTGAAGGCCAGGAAGAAATCGGCCTTGCGCCAGTCCGGCTCGATCCCGTTGACCAGACGCAGCCAGGGCGGCAGTTCGAACCGCACCGCCAGCGTGTTGCCGCAGACGGTCAGCGTGTATTGCCGCGGCGGCGCATGGCCGTCATTCTCGCGCTCGACATACTCGATCAGTTCCTGCAGCGCCTCGTGCAGCGAGTTGCCCCAGTAATCCAGCTCGAACTTGCCGTCGGCGCCCCGTACGCCTCCGACGAACTGGTTGTAGTACACGTACTGGTTCGGGTGCATGGCGCCCAGCTGCCACGCGTACACCACGCCGACCACGGTCATCGCCGCGGCGAAGGTTTGCCCCAGCGCCCGGCCACCGCGCTGGCACAGAGTCCACAGCCGGTCGGCGGCGATGGCGGCCATCACCACCATGGGCGGGGCCAGGAACAGGAAATGGCGGATGCCGTTGTAGACCGACGGCCGCATCAGCACGAACAGCAGGATCGGCAGGAAGCCCGCCAGAACCAGCGGCGTGTAGCGGACGACCGTAAAGGCGCCGGTTCGCCGCCAGCCGCCGCGCGCCAGCCAGACCGCCGCCATCACCACCGCCACGCCGACGCCGATCACCACCGCCTCCGGCAGCTTCACCGCCAGATAGACCGGCAGGTACAGCGCCGGCGGAGCGTTGGAATGGACCAGCTCGCCCATGAACAGCGTCTGGATGTCGATGGGGAAATGGGAAACGACGCGCAGGGCCTCCAGCGGGTTGCGGAATGGCCGCTGCACCACCCAGGGCCAGAACACCGCCATGATGACATAGGCGACGGGAATCGCCGGCCACAGGCTGAGGAAGGCGCGCCGCGCATCGACCAGCGCCCAGCGCCGGCCCTCCTGCCGGGTCACCAGCGCGAAATGCATCGCCATGGCGACCGCCAGATAGAAGCCGGCCAGCACCGCGCCGACGCGGATCGCCAGCGTCAGGCCCAGCACCAGCCCGAACTTCAGCACCGCGCTGCGGCTCGGCCGCGGCATCTGCTTCAGGATGCGGGTGGCGAAATAGAGCGTCCACACCATGCCGGCCGCGAACGGCACGTCCTTGGTGTTGTTGAACATGGCGCCGTAATAGACACCGCTCAGCGACAGCAGAGCCGCCGCGATGAAGCCGGCGCGCGGGCCGGCCAGCAGCCGGGTGTAGCGCCAGGTCCCGGCGATGCCCAGCACGCCGACCAGCGCGCAGAGCAGGTGCCGCGTCTCATACTCCTCGAAGGGGGAGAAGGGCACGATCACGGCGGTGACGAGGTCGAACAGCCCGCCGTAATAGGCCAGATCCTTGAAATGGAAGGCCGACCGGTCCTGGAAGCCGCTGAGATAATAGGACAGCAGCTTCTTGCCGTAGATATGCTGCACCTCCTCGTCCGTGCTGATGCCGTAGCTGAGGAAGGTCAGTGCCGCGAGGATCAGCAGGCCGAGCAGAAGTGCCCGCGACAGCCCGTCCCACAGGGCCGCCTCACCGCGCGGCAGCACGACGCCGGCCGCGCCGGCGGTGGACGGCGCAGCCGTAGCCATGCCGGGGCGGCGGGTGGCGGAAGTGGGGCCGCCGACGGCATCCCCATCGCCACGCAAACCGGTCTCGATGCTCATCGGCGCGGCTCCCGCTCCACCGTTCCGCCGACGGGATCGAACTCATGCTCATCCCGGCCATCCGCCGGGCCGAAGCCGTGGGCGGAGCGCACGATGAACAGCGGCCGGCCCTTCACCTCGGCGAAGACACGGCCCAGATAGTCGCCGATGATGCCCAGCGTGATCAGTTGGATGCCGCCCAGGAACAGCACCGCGACCAGCAGCGATTCATAGCCGGGCACGTCGATGCCGTGGACAAGCGTGCGGATCAGGCGGATCAGGATATAGACGAAGGCGACACCCGACACCGCCATCCCGACCAGGCTCCACACCCGCAGGGGGAAGGTGGAGAAGGCGGTCAGCCCGTCGAAGGACAGGCGCAGCAGCTTGACGAAACCCCATTTGGTGTCGCCGCCGGCGCGCTCCCCCTGTTCGTAGGGGATCGCGGCCTGACGGAAGCCGACCCAGGCGAAGATGCCCTTCATGAAGCGCGTGCGCTCCGGCATCCGGTTGATGACCTCGACGACGCGACGGTCCATCAGGCGGAAATCACCGACCTCGCGCGGCAGCTTGATCTCCGACAGATGGTCGAAGACCCAGTAGAACAGGCGGGCGAACAGCCGGTGCTTCAGGCTCTGCCCGACGCGGGCATGGCGCACCGCCACCACCACGTCGAAGCCCTCGCGCCATTTGGCGATGAAGGCCGGCAGCAGTTCCGGCGGATGCTGCAGGTCGGCGTCCATCGGCACCACGGCGTCGCCGGTGGTGTGGCTCAAGCCGGCGGACAGGGCCAGTTCCTTGCCGAAATTGCGCGACAGATCGACCACCTTCACCCGCGGTTCGCGGTCATGGACGTCCAGCAGCCGGTCGATGGTGTCGTCGCGGCTGCCGTCGTTGACGCAGACCACCTCCCAATCCATGTCCAGCCCGTCCAGCACCGGGACCAGCCGGGCGAACAGGGCCTCGATGTTGGGACCTTCGTTATAGAAGGGAATGACCACCGACAGGCAGCCGCGTCGCGGTCGCCCCGACCTGTTCGCCGGGGGCCGGTTCGCCGATGGAAGCACCCCGCCCTCAAGGCGGACGGGAGCGGTGCGGACCTCCGGGGAAGCCGCGGAAAGGGGCGCGTCGGGAATGGACATGGCCAGCCGTCGGGTCAATGCGTCAGGGACCGGGAGATGAAGGGATCGGCGACGACCCCGGTCGGCCGCTGCGCCCTTCGGCATATATCACGATACGGGGGGATGTTCAAAATGCCTCTCCTGTGACCGCCACGGCACAAAAAATGGCCTGTCCGCCCGTGAAAGCGTCCGGACCCTGGTCACCTGCGATCCGACGAAACAGGCAAACATCCGCCATTGCCGTTTATTCCACGGCGGCGGAACGAGCGTATTCCCCTACGTCAGCCATAGGCCTCTGCGGTTGCCGGCACACACAACCGCACCATACCGGGGCATGTGGCACGCTTCCTGAAACAGGTCGCAATGCCTGACCCTTTCGGCTCGTCCCCGAGCAAAGGTTGGGCAACGTCCCTGTGCCGACGGAGGCCTCGATCATGAGCCTTTTCAATCGCTTTTCCGTAGGAACGAAGATCACGGCAGCCAGCGCCGGCATCCTGGTGTTCCTGGTGCTGATCGGCGGTATCGGCATCGCGGCGCTGTCGGAGGCCGGCGGCGCCGTGGACACCTACCGGCGGCTCGGCCAGCAGACCAACGAGCTGGGACGCATCCAGGCCCTGATGCTGGAGATGCGCCAGCAGGCCACCCGTTTCCTGCTGACCGGCGATGCGGAGGTCGGCGCCACCGTCCGCCGCACCGCGGAGGCGGCGGCGCAAACCATCGACAAGGCCCGCGCCCTGTTCACCGACCCCGCCCTGCTGCAGACCGCCGACAATATGGCGCAGGAGATTGCCCAGTATCGGGAAGCCTTCACCGCCATGATGGAGTTCCAAGAGCAGCGCAGCAAGGCCATCGCCGATCTGGACGAAATCGGGCCGCGGCTGGAAACCGCGCTGGACGGCATCATGGACAGCGCCGGCGCGGCCGGTGACACCGACGCCGCTTATCTGGCGGGCATGGCGCTGCGCCACATGCTGTCGGCCCGCATCTCGGCGACGCGCTACAATGTCGACGGCACTCCGGCGCTGGCCAGCCAGGCCCGGTCGCAGTTCACCGACGCCGCCAGCCGTGGCGGTGCGATGATGGCGAAGCTGACCGACCTCGACCGCCGCAAGATGGCGATGTCCTACACCGCCATGCTGCGCGTCTACATCAGCGGCTTCAATGCCGTGGTGAAGGCGACGACCGAACGCGACCGCTTGGTCAACGAGGTGCTGATCCCCGTCGGCGATTCCATCGCCAGGGAGGCGGAGCAACTGACAGACGCCAGCGTCGGCCACCAGAAGAGCCTTGGCATGGCGACCGGCGCCTTCCTCGACAAGGCGCGCGGCGGAATGGTGCTCGCCTCGCTGGTTGCCGTGGTTCTCGGGCTGGCGACGGCGCTGCTGATCGGACGTGGCCTGTCGCGGCCGGTGGTCGCGATGACCGACCGCATGACCCGGCTGGCCGGCGGCGACCGCAGCGTCGACATCCCCGGCCTGGACCGCGCCGACGAGATCGGCGGCATGGCGAAGGCCCTGCAGGTGTTCAAGGACAGCCTGATCGAGAGCGACCGGCTGGCCGAGGCCCAACGCGCCGCCCATGAGGCGCAGCGGGGCCGCGGCGAGCGCATCGACCGGCTGACCCAGGAGTTCGACCGGCTGGTGCTGGACGCGCTGGGCCGGGTGTCGGCGGCGGCGACCCAGCTCCAGGCGACCGCCCAGACCATGTCCGCCACCGCGGAGCAGACCACCCGGCAGGCCGATGCGGTGGCCAGCGCATCCAATGAAGCAACCGGCAATGTCGAGACGGTGGCCGCCGCGACGGAGGAACTGACCGCCTCCATCGCCGAGATCGGCCGGCAGGTGGCGGAAAGCACCCGTATCGCAGGGCAAGCGGTCGCCACCGCCGAGAAGACAGACGGCACCGTCCGCGGTCTGGTCGACGCCGCCCAGCGCATCGGCGAGGTGGTGCAACTGATCACCGACATCGCCAGCCAGACAAACCTGCTCGCCCTGAACGCCACCATCGAGGCGGCGCGCGCCGGCGAGGCGGGCAAGGGCTTCGCCGTGGTGGCGTCGGAGGTCAAGAACCTCGCCAGCCAGACGGCCAAGGCGACGGAGGAGATCGGCAGCCAGATCGCCGGCATCCAGGAGATCAGCCGGCAGGCCGCCGGCGCCATCGCCGAGATCGGCCGGGTGATCGCCGAGATCAACCACATTTCCACCACCATCGCCGCGGCGGTGGAGGAACAGGGCGCCGCCACCAAGGAGATCAGCCGCAATGTCCAGCAGGCGGCGCGCGGGACGCAGCAGGTGTCCGGCAACATCGCCGGCGTGTCGGATGCTGCCGCCTCCACCGGCGACGCCTCGCGCGAGGTGCTGACCGCCGCCGACGGGCTGAATCACGAGGCGACCGACCTGCGCGGCTTCGTGTCGCGCTTCCTGGCCGAAATGCGCGCCGCGTAAGAAACGGCACCGATCTTCAGCGCTGCGGTGACAGTTGTGGCGCCGGCAGGACCCGAATGGACCGGGGCTTGCCGGCGCCCTTCTTCTGGCGGGCAGCCCTGCTTCTTTGGCCGGTTACTTTCCCCTTGCGCCACGGCGCCCCCTTGGGCACATAGGCGCGATGATCCTGACCCCCATCGCCATCGACGACATGCCGAAGGCCATCGCCGCCTTCGACGCCCATCTGGACGGCCATGCCCAAGCGCGGGCCGCCTTCCGCCGGATCGCCGCGACCTGGCCGGTGCGGCCGGCGGAGGAGCCCGGCGGCGGCGTCGACACGCCGGCCCACCGGGCCGACGCGGTGCGGCTGGCCCACGCCCACGGCATCGACACGCTGGACGAGCCGCCCAGCCGCTCCTTCATGTGGGACGGCAAGGTAATCCGCACCGATGTCGAGGCGACGGTGATCGTGCATGAGGTGGCGCACTGGCTGTGCGCGACGCCGGAGCGGCGGACGCTGATCGATTACGGCCTGGGTCCCGGCCCGGAAACCACCGCCCGCCGGGAGGCACGCGCCGACAAGCGCCTGTGCTTCGAGGATTGCATGCACGAGGAGCAGCAGACCTCCCTGCTCGGCGTGCTGTGGGAAGTGGAACTGGGCCAGCCGGGAATCCTGGCCTTCCTGGAGCAGAACTGGATGGAGCATTGGGAGCGGCCGAGCACCGCCGCCTTCTTCATCCGCCACGCCGAAGAACTGTTCACCCGCGGCCTGATCGACGCCGACGGCCGCCCGACGACCGCGCGCGACTGGGCGGATGCACGGCAGGGCGTCCGGGAGCTTTCCCCACAGTTTTAAAAAGCTATGCAGTGACCGTGTGCCGTCCGACCGGGCCTCGGGTTGCGCCACTGGCGTGCACAGGCGTGAACCTACAGGGTTGATTGCTCTTGAAGCCAAGGACACCCCTCATCGACCGTCATCCCCGCGAAGGCGGGGATCCAGTGTTTCCCAAGCCGAACCAATGGGTTAAGCCTGGATCCCCGCCTTCGCGGGGATGACGCGGAGATTAGGTGCGGAGCCATCCGTTAAGTGCGCAGCCTGGAGAGCAGGCGGGCAGCTCGCAAGCTGTCACGGAGCCAAAATGCGAAAGGCCGGCACCCGAAGGTCCGGCCTTTTGAGATCGCATACTCCGGTGTTAAGACCGGAGGAAAATGGAGCGGGCGAAGGGATTCGAACCCTCGACCCCAACCTTGGCAAGGTTGTGCTCTACCCCTGAGCTACGCCCGCGCTCCGTACCGTCATCCAGCAGTTTGTTTCTGCCGTCCGGCGGTGTGCGGCGGACTATACTCATCGGCCGACGCAATGCAAGCGCCTTGTTTCAGTTTTTTTCACCGGCTGGACGATTTTCCGAACAGCCGGTAAAAGGGCCGTCATGGACACCGCATCGCTCCCCCTTCCGGGCGCCTCCCTGCCAGATGGCGACGCGCCGCTGCCGACCTCTCCGGACCAGTTGCTGGCGCGGCTCGACGCCTTGGGCATCCAGGCGACCACGCACAGCCACCCCCCGCTGCACACGGTGGAGGAGAGCAAGGCCCTGCGCGGCGCCCTGCCCGGCGGCCATTGCAAGAACCTGTTCCTGAAGGACAAGAGGGACCAGCATTGGCTGGTGGTGGCGCTGGAGGATGCGCAAATCGACCTGAATCGGCTGGACAAGGTCATCGGGTCGGCGCGGCTGTCCTTCGCCTCGGCGGAGCGGCTCTGGCGCTTCCTCGGCATCCGGCCGGGGTCGGTCACGCCCTTCGCCCTGGTCAACGACACCGAGCGCAAGGTTCGCGTGGTCCTGCAGCAGGCGATGATGGAGCATGAGCTGCTGAACTATCATCCGCTGCTGAACGACCGCACCACGGCGATCCGGCGCGACGACCTGCTGCGCTTCATCCGCGCCTGCGGTCACGAACCGGCGATCGTCGAGTTCGGCCGCGCCGGAGGCTGACCGGCAGGGCGGCCGTTTCCACGCAATGCTTGCCTGAGCCGCCTTGCGCGCTCACATATGTCGGCAACGATAGGGTCCGGACCGCCAGCGGCCGGACCGGCAACTCCATGGCCCACCGGGATGTCCTCATGGGCCAGGCATCACCAACGGGACCGAAACACGCCATGTTCTCCATGCCCCCCGCCAACGGGTCCAAGCCCGCCGCTCCCGCCGCCGCCGGTGCCGCCGACATCGTCAAGGACAGCACCGACCGCGCCTTCATGGCGGACGTGATCGAGGCCTCGGCCGAGGTCCCGGTGATCGTCGATTTCTGGGCGCCCTGGTGCGGCCCCTGCAAGCAGCTGGGCCCGATCATCGAAAAGGTGGTGCGCGCCGCCAAGGGTGCGGTGCGTCTGGTGAAGATCGACACCGACGCCAACCCGATGATCGCCTCGCAGCTGCGCGTGCAGTCGATCCCGGCGGTCTACGCCTTCTTCCAGGGCCGTCCGGTCGACGGCTTCATGGGCGCCCTGCCCGAATCGCAGGTGAAGGCCTTCGTCGACAAGCTGGTAGCGCTGGCCAAGCAGGCCGGTGCCGGCGGTGGTGCCGACGATATGCTGGAGGAAGCCCTCGCCCAGGCCAAAGAGATGATGGAGGCCGGCGACCTGCAGGGTGCGCTCGATCTCTACAGCCAGATCATGCAGGCCGAGCCGGAGAATGCCCAGGCCTATGCCGGCATCATCCGCTGCCTGATCGCCGCCGGCGACCTGGAGAACGCCAAGCAGATGCTGGCCCAGGCCCCGGAAGCCATCGCCAAGGACAAGGAGCTGGCCAACGTCCGCGCCTCACTCGACGTGGCGGAGCAGGCCGCCAACGCCGGCCCGATTCCGGAGCTGATGGAGAAGGTCGCCCACGATCCCAACGACCATGCCTCGCGCTTCGACCTCGCCATGGCGCTGTTCGCCGCCGGCAAGCGCGAGGCCGCGGTGGACGAGCTGCTGGAGATCTTCAAGCGAGACCGGTCCTGGAACGAGGACGGCGCCCGCAAGCAGCTGGTGAAGTTCTTCGAGGCCTTCGGCCAGACCGACCCGCTGACGGTGAAGACCCGCCGCCGCCTGTCGACCATGATGTTCAGCTGACGCTTTTCCAAAAACAGGACGGCTGTTCCATCGGCGAAGGGGTTCTATCTGATTGGCATGACCAGAAACCCCTTCGACCCTGAGTTCAGCCAGCTGCCGGCGATGATGCCGATCTTCCCGCTGGCCGGCGTTCTGCTGCTGCCACGGGCGCGGCTGCCGCTGAACATCTTCGAGCCGCGCTATCTCGCCATGGTCGAGGACGCGCTGGGCAGCGGCCGCATGATCGGCATGGTCCAGCCGCTCGACCCGGCGGGACGGGAGCGCGAGCCGGCCGTCTATTCCTGCGGCTGCGCCGGCCGCATCACCAGCTTCGCCGAGACCGACGACGGCCGTTGCCTCATCACCCTGACCGGAGTCGCCCGGTTCGAGATCGGACGCGAGGTGGAGGGGACGCGCGGCTACCGGCGGGTGGTTCCCGACTGGCGCCCGTTCCGCGCCGACCTGGAGCCCGAGTCCTGCGGCGACATCGACCGCAACCGGCTGCTCGGCGCGCTGAAAAGCTATTTTCGGGTCCAGGGCCTGTCGGTCGACTGGAAATCCATCGAATCGACGCTGGATGAGCGGCTGGTCAACTCGCTGGCGATGATCTGCCCCTTCACGCCCGGCGAAAAACAGGCGCTGCTGGAGGCGCCGACCCTGGCGGAACGCGGGAAGCTCTTGATCGGGCTGGTCGAGATGGCCATTCTCGACAGCCATGACGGGGACGGTCCGCCGCCCAAGCATTGACCTTCCTTCCAATCACCACGAGACACGACATGGCGACGTCCGAGGACAAGAGCAGCGACGCGAAAACCAACGCCCGCGTCGACCCGAAGCTGCTGGAGATCCTGGTCTGCCCGCTGACCAAGGGGCCGCTGCGCTATGACGCCGAGCGCGCCGAGCTGATCAGCGAGCGCGCCGGGCTGGCCTATCCGATTCGCGACGGCATCCCGATCATGCTGATCGACGAGGCCCGCAGCCTGGACAAGGCGGGGTCGGCACGATGAGTGATGACGGCTTCGGCACGGTCCACTGGCCGACCGAAATCCGCCTGAAGAAGGAGGAGAAGCGGCTGGAGGTCGATTTCGACGACGGCCGGACCTTCTCCTACCCGGCGGAGTTCCTGCGCGTGGTCAGCCCGTCCGCCGAGGTGCAGGGCCACAACCCCAGCCAGAAGCAGACGGTTGCCGGCCGCCGCCATGTCGGCATCATGCGGCTGGAGCCGGTCGGCAACTACGCCATCCGCATCGTCTTCGACGATTTGCACGACAGCGGCATCTTCAGCTGGAAATACCTTTACGAGATCGGCGCCGAACAGGAAGCCCTGTGGGCCGAATATCTCGAGGAGTTGCAGGCCAAGGGCCTGAGCCGCGACCCGCGGCGGTAGGGTACGGGTCCCTCTCCCGCCCCGGGAGAGGGTGGCCGCGAAGCGGCCGGGTGAGGGGTGATCCAAGAATCCCGAACCGCATGGTTCCTTGAATCACCCCTCACCCTTCCCAAGCTTTGCTTGGGCCCCTTCCCTCTCCCGGGGCGGGAGAGGGCAATCACCTCACTTCCAGATCGGCTTCCCGCTGCCGGGCAGGCCGTAAAGGTCCCATTTGCGGCTGACCTTCTCCACGACCTCGTCGGTCATGTGGAGCTTCTCGCCCCATTCGCGCTTGGTTTCCGGCGGCCATTTGTTGGTGGCGTCCAGGCCGACCTTGCCTCCGAGCCCCGATTCCGGGCTGGCGAAGTCGAGATAGTCGATCGGCGTGCCCTCGATCACCGTGATGTCGCGGGCCGGGTCCATGCGGGTGGAGATCGCCCACATCACGTCCTTCCAGTTCCGCGCGTCGATGTCGTCGTCCACGACGATCACCCACTTGGTGTACATGAACTGGCGCAGGAAGGACCAGACGCCCATCATCACGCGCTTGGCGTGGCCCGGATAGGCCTTCTTCATGCTGACCACCGCGATGCGGTAGGAGCAGCCTTCCGGCGGCAGCCAGAAATCGACGATCTCCGGAAACTGCTGGACCAGCAGCGGGATGAACACCTCGTTCAGCGCCTCGCCCAGCACCGACGGCTCGTCGGGCGGACGGCCGGTGAAGGTGGAGAGATAAATCGGCTTGCGCCGCATCGTCATGGCGGTGACGGTGAAGACCGGGAAGGGCTCGACCGAGTTGTAATAGCCGGTGTGGTCGCCGTAGGGCCCCTCGTCGGCGTATTCGTCCAGGCTGACATGGCCCTCCAGCACGATTTCCGCCTGGGCCGGCACCTTCAGCGGCACCGTCCTGCACTCCACCAGCTCGACCTTCTTGCCGCGCAGCAGGCCGGCGAACTGGTATTCGGACAAGGTATCGGGCACCGGAGTCACCGCCGCCAGGATGGTGCCGGGATCGGCTCCCAGCACGACGGCGCAGGGCAGCGGCTCGCGCTTCCCGCCCTTTTTGTCTTGATGGGCGGCCCAACGGTGATGGTGCTGGGCACCGCCGCGGTGCTTCAGCCAGCGCATGATCGTCTTGTTCTTGCCCAGCACCTGCATGCGGTAGATGCCGAGGTTGAAGTCGTCCTCGCGCTTCCCGGTCGGCCCCTTGGTCACCACCAGCGGCCAGGTGATCAGCGGCGCCGGCTCGCCCGGCCAGCAGCCCTGCACCGGCAGGCGGCCGAGGTCGATGTCGTCGCCGGTCAGCACCACCTCCTGGCACGGCGCCGAGCCGACCGTCTTCGGCTTCATCGACAGCACTGTCTTGGCGAGCGGGATCAGTTCCAGCGCCTCGCGGAAGCCGCCCGGCGGCTCCGGCTGCTTGAGAAAGGCCAGCGTCTCGCCGACGGCGCGCAGCTGGTGCGGCTCGCGGTCCATGCCCCAGGCGACCCGCTCCACCGTGCCGAACAGATTGACCAGCACCGGCATCTCGGAGCGCGTGCCGTCGGCCTTGATGACGTTTTCGAACAGAACCGCCGGGCCGTTCTCGGCCAGCAGGCGGGTCTGGATCTCGGTCATCTCCAGAACGGTGGACACCGGTTCCTTCACCACCACCAGCCGCCCCGCCTTCTCCAGCCGGTCGATGAAGTCGCGCAACGAGGTATAGGGCATCGCGGGGTGTCCAGTATGGTGGTGCGTCCGAAACGGACGATAACCTTCAACTCGGCGGCCGGTCCGTCAAGTGCGGTGGGGACCAATTCAAAAACAAAACCCCTCCCCCACCCCCGGCGGACCATGGAGTCCATCCGGAGACAGGAAAGGGGCTTCGTCACCTCTCATGAACCGGGGTGCGAGACCCGGCCAGGGATCAGGGCCTGGGATCAGTACATGTGCTGGCCGCCGTTGACCGACAGGGTCGAGCCGGTCATGAAGCCGTTGTCGTCGTCGACGAGGTACAGCACGGCCTTGGCGATCTCCGACGCGCGGCCGAGGCGGCCGACCGGGATGCGGGCGACGATCTTCTCCAGTACGTTGGCCGGAACCGCGCGCACCATGTCGGTGTCAATGTAGCCGGGCGCGATGGCGTTGACGGTGATGCCCTTGGCCGCGCTCTCCTGCGCCAGCGCCTTGGTGAAGCCGTGGATGCCGGACTTCGCGGCGGCGTAGTTGACCTGACCGTACTGGCCGGCCTGGCCGTTCACCGAGCCGATGTTGACGATGCGGCCGAAACCGCGCTCGCGCATGCCGTCGATGACGTTGCGGCACATGTTGAAGCAGGAGGACAGGTTGGTGTGGATCACCTTCTCCCACTGATCGTAGGTCATGCGGTGCATCACGCCGTCACGGGTGATGCCGGCGTTGTTGATGAGCACGTCGACCGGGCCCAGGTCGGACTCGATCGCGGCGATACCCTTCTTGCAGGCGTCGAAATCCGCGACGTCGAACTTGTAGGTCGGGATGCCGGTGCGGGCGGTGAACTCCTCCGCCGCCTGATCGTTGCCGGCATAGTTGGCGGCGACCTTGTAGCCGGCATTCTTCAGGGCGACGGCAACCGCCTCGCCGATGCCGCGGGTGCCACCAGTGACGACTGCAACACGAGCCATAGTTCTTCTCCCCAGATTTAGTGATGGTTGGTTGGTTTCTTTGACTTTTTATTTTTGGGTACGGGACTCCCTCCGCAGGTCCGGCGGATGTCCCAAACCGTCAAGCGAAGCGGGCCGCTTGCCCTATTGGAAAGCGGCCCGTTCCGGTCCTCAGTCGCGCTGGACGCAGAGGGCGATGCCCATGCCGCCGCCGATGCACAGGGTGGCGAGGCCCTTCTTCGCGTCACGCTTCTGCATTTCGAACAGCAGCGTGGTCAGCACGCGGGCGCCCGACGCGCCGACCGGGTGGCCGAGCGCGATGGCGCCGCCATTGACGTTGACCTTGCTGGTGTCCCAGCCCAGGTCCTTGTTGACCGACAGCGCCTGGGCGGCGAACGCCTCGTTCGCCTCGATCAGGTCGAGGTCGTCGACGGTCCAGCCGGCCTTTTCCAGCGCCTTGCGCGAGGCCGGGATCGGGCCGGTGCCCATGATCGCCGGATCGACGCCGGCGGTCGCCCAGGAGACGATGCGGGCGAGCGGGGTGACGCCGCGCTTGGCCGCGTTCTCCGCCGTCATCAGCACCAGGGCGGCGGCGCCGTCATTGATGCCGGAGGCGTTGCCGGCGGTCACAGTGCCGTCCTTCGAGAAGGCCGGGCGCAGCTTGGCCAGGGATTCCACCGTGGTGCCGTGCTTCGGGTATTCGTCCTCCGACACGACGACGTCGCCCTTGCGGCCCTTGATGGTGACCGGGACGATCTCGTCCTTGAAGCGGCCCGACTTCTGGGCGGCCTCGGCCTTCTGCTGGCTGGCGGCGGCGAAGGCGTCCTGCTCCTCGCGGGTCAGCTGCCACTTCTGGGCGATGTTTTCCGCGGTGTTGCCCATGTGATAGCCATGGAAGGCGTCGGTCAGGCCGTCGCGCAGCATGGTATCGAGCAGTTCGGCGGTGCCCATCTTGGTGCCGTTGCGCAGGTGCATGACGTGCGGCGCCATGCTCATGCTCTCCTGGCCGCCGACGACCAGAACGTCGGCGTCGCCGTTCTTGATCGCCTGATAGCCGAGCGCCACGGTGCGCAGGCCGGAACCGCAGAGCTGGTTGACGCCGATGGCGGTCGCCTCCACCGGGATGCCGGCGTTGACGGCGGCTTGGCGGGCGGGGTTCTGGCCCTGGCCGGCGGTCAGGATCTGGCCAAAGATGACCTCGTTCACTTCCGCCGCGTCGGTCTTGGCGCGGGCCAGCGCTTCGCGGATCGCGACCTCGCCCAGGACGTGGGCGGGAACGGCGCTGAGGGCACCGTTGAAGCTGCCGATGGGCGTACGGGCGGCACCGGCGATGACGACTTCGGTCATTGAACGCTCCTCGAAATAGGACAGTTTTATTATAGCGCTGGTGGGACGCTCGGAGTGATTGTTACCTTAAGTCGGGCAACATGACAGGTGCAAGCTGGCCGAAGGTCGCGGCGCTAACCTGTCGCAGCAAGCCATTCGGCCAGCGGCTTCCACACTCCGGTCTCGGCACCCGCGCTCACAACCATTCCGATATGGCCGAGCGGCGGGCGCAGAACCAGGGCGCCGGGGATCGCGGCGCCCAGCGCCAGGGCGGAGGCCGGCGGCACGATGCGGTCGCGCTCCGGGATCAGGGCCAGGGTGGGGACGCGGATGGCGCCGGGATCGACCGGCAGGCCGGCGACCATCCATGTGCCGGCCATGGTGTCGTTGCGCCCGTACCAGCCGGCCAGCGCGTCGCGCGCCACCCCGGCCACCAGCGGCACCCCGTCGTTCAGCCAATCCTCCAGCGCGACGAAGGCGGCCGCGGCGCGCGAGTTCGGCGCCATGCGGGCAAAGCCGGTGAACTTCTTGAGCGCCAGCAGCGGGTCGAGCTGGGCGAACAGCGCCTGCAGCGCATCGGTCGGCAACTCGCCCCAGCGGTCCAGCACCGGTCCCCAGGGCTGGATGAAGGTCGCCACCCGGCGCGCCGTGGCCGCATCCTCCGCATGGAAATCCCAGGGCGTGGCCATCAGCACCAGCCCGGCGACGGCGCGCGGCCGGCGCTGCGCCAGCGCCGCGGCCAGCAGCCCGCCCATGCAATAGCCGACCACCGGCACCGGCGCCCCCACCTCCTCCACGATGAAGTTCAGCGCCCGCTCCAGCCGCCCGGCGATGTAGTCGGTCAGGGTGAAGCGGCGCTCCAGCGGCCCCGGCCTGCCCCAGTCCAACAGGAGCGGCCGGAAGCCTCGCGCCGCCAGCCAGCGCATCAGGCTCTTGTCCCGCGACAGGTCCAGGATATAGCCGCGGTTGACCAGCGACGGCACGAACAGGACCGGCCGGCCGCCGCCCCCGTAATCAAGCAGGCGCGATCCGCCTTCCGTCCAGATCGTTGGCGGGTCGGGCAGGTCGCGGCGGTAGGGGTGGTGGCGATACCGCTCGATTCCGGTCAGGACGGCGTCGATGCGGCGGCGGATCTCGCGGTCGACCTCACCGGTCAGGCGGTCGGCGCCGCCCGCCCCGACGTCCGGATGCGGCCGGCCCGGGTTCATCCGGTCGGCCTGCGACATTTCGTCCCTGAGTGCCGCCGCCCGGTCCCGCAGGGCCGGACTCCAGGGCAGCAAGCCGTTCCTCAAGAGCGGCAATGCGGCCGAGGAGCTGAGCAAGCTGCCCAGAGCCGCCGTCAGATGCAGGGCCAGCGGGCGCGGCCCCTGCCGCATCCCCGGCCTTGTCCCTGGGCCGGGCGGAGTCCCCCCCGCCTGTCTGTCGTCCGCCAGACGATCGCTCATCGGAAGGCTGTCCGTGTTGGGGGGAGCCGGTGTTCGGGAATGGCCAGGGGCGGGGATCCCAGCCGGTGCCGGCCATGGTGCCGCCACCCAACCCGCCCATTCCGAAGCCGCCCGTTCCAAATCCAAAAGCCCCGGCACCCTGCCCCATCATCTGGAACAGGCGGGTCATCATGTCCGCCATTTCCGGATCGGCGGCGCTGGCCGTCCATTGGTCCTGCCACAGGTCCAGATAGCGGCGCGCCAGCGATTCGTAGGAAGGCGGATCGCCGGATGATTGATCGGAGGGTCGGTCTGGATTCGACGGGTCGGCCATGGCCGGATTATAGGGGCGGAAGGACCTGGTTGACCAGTCCGGCAAGGCTGGCCACCTGACCTTTCGGGTAACGGCGGGAGTGGCCCGGGCGCGTTCCATTTCTCCGTCTGGACCGGCAGATCCAACGCAACCGCGGCGCTATGCCGCGGCGCAACGCTGGACAAATTGCTATCCCTTCGAGTAGTCCTAATGACGGAACAATTTCCGCCGCCTGTCCCGCGTGTTCCGGAACACCTGCCCTGGAACATGTCCCTTCTTGAAAGAGTCCGCGATGGCCGACAAGGAAGACCAGAAGTCCGCTCCGATCACGATCAAGAAGTACGCCAACCGGCGGCTCTACAATACCGCCACCAGCAGCTACGTGACGCTGGACCATCTGTGCCAGATGGTGAAGGACGGCTTGGATTTCGTGGTCTATGACGCCAAGACCGGTGAGGACATCACCCGCTCCGTCCTGACCCAGATCATCGTGGAAGAGGAAAGCAAGGGGCAGAACCTGCTGCCGATCAGCTTCCTGCGCCAGTTGATCGGCTTCTACGGCGACAACATGCAGTCGGTGGTGCCGCGCTATCTGGAATATTCGATGCAGGCCTTCTCCCGCAATCAGGAGCAGATGCGCGACTATTTCCAGAACACGCTGGGCGGCATGTTCCCGTTCGGCCGGCTGGACGAGGTCAGCAAGCAGAACATGGCGATGTTCGAGCGCGCCATGCGCATGTTCACGCCCTTCGGCGCAGCCGGCGCCCCGGACGAAATGCCCGGCGGCCAGCGTCCGGCCGGCCAGCCCGGCCCGGCGTCGACCAACAACCCGCCCGCCGGTCCGGGCGGCGTGACCTTCGACGAGTTGCAGAAGCAGATCGACGAACTCCAGAAGCAGATCGCCAGCATCGCCAGCCCGGGAGCCAAGTCGGACACAAAGTAACGGGTCGGTCGGACAGGTCCGGCGGAAAACGTTCCCGATAAGCGGGCGGCACGGAAGGCGGGGTCATACCCCGCCTTTTTCATTGCGCGGGCCGGGACAGGCGCGCAGGCTTGGATCCGTGCATAGGGGGCACCTTCTCGGCCACCGTGCCGGTCCGGCTTTATTGCTGGGTCGACCGGCCGTTCAACAGATCGGAAGGAACCGACCATGACCACCGAACTGACCGTCTCGATCACCCTGGCCAGCGACGACCCGCGCGAGGTCACCCGTTTTGAAAATCTGTTGCGCGACTGGCTCAGCCATCAGCCGGGCGTGGCCGGCATGGCCATCGCGGATCGCGGCAACGACGTGGCGGCCGAGAATATCTGGCGCGCCGCCCGCAAGGCGACCTTCGGCCCAGCGCTTAAGAACCCCTTCGCCCCTTAAAGGCGCCGCGACCGCGGCATTCAGCCCCTGAACAGGTGCGGGACCATCGCCGAATCCGGGCCGACGCCGGATCCCAGGCGCGGATCGGCGGATTCCCGCACCCCCATGCCCAGGCACTTGTCGCCGACGATCCAGGCGTGCAGGACGGCGCGCGTGTCCTCCTCGCGGAATCCGGGCGGGGTTTCCAGCCAGACCGCGCCATGGGCCGCGACATCCTCGCCGATATCCGGCCCGTCGTCGGCGATCACCACCCCCTGTTCCAGGATGCGGCTCGGCGCGCCGTCCAGCCCGTGCAGGGCGCGAACGGTCACCATGTCCGCTCCGGCAACGCCGCTGGGATCCAGCGCCGCACGGCACAGGTTCGGGTGGCGCGGATAGAGATAGGACAGCACGGCCAGCAGCCCGTGGTTCGACCATAGCCAGCACCACAGCGGCGACAGAACGCTCATGCCGCTGCTGCGCAACCGTTGGAGGAACCCGTCGTCGGCCAGCCCGTCCCAGGGATAGAGCTTCGCCAGCCAGGAGATCGGCTGCCCCTCGTCATCCAGGAAGCGGCGGCCGTCCCAGGCGATGGACTGCAGCGGCAGCAGGCGGGTGTCGATGCCGGCCTCCGCCGCGGTGGCGGCAAGATAGACCAGTTCGCCCTCGCGCACCGGATCGGGGGTGGCGCAGGTCGCATGCATGCGACCGCGCCCCTGCACGCCCGTCGCCAACTCCTCCCACCGCTCCACCAGCGCCTCGTGCAGGCCGTTGAACTGGTTGGCGTCGGGGGCCATCGCCTCGCGCCAGTTGCGCTGGATCGTCGAGGCGGCGAACAACCCCTCGCAGGTGTCGTAATTGCAGCCCAGCAGCTTGACGCTGTCGCGCCCGTCATAGGCCAGCGTCAATCGTCCGGCGAGCCCGCCCGCCCGTTCGTTGCGCCGCCCGCCGGCCCAATAATCGAGCCAGGACGCCTCCAGCATGCGCGCGAGGTCGCCGCGGATGCCGAGCGAGGCGAACAGCTTGTGCTCCATCACATGGCGAACGGCGACCGCGATCATGCTGTGCAGTTCGTCCGCCACGCTTTCGATCAGGTCGATCTGCGAGGCGGTGAACTCATAAACGGTGTCCTCCCGCCAGGCGGCGCCGGCCGTCATGGCGCGCACACCGTAGGGATATTTGCGGAGACCCGGGCGCCAGTCGGCCCGCGGCTTCATCGTCGTCCTGCGCATGCCCGTTCCGATCCCCGAATGTCAGCGCCGGCGAGCCGGACGGCGCGCGGCGGCGACGGGCCGGCGCGTGGAGAGGGAGACGGGCAGCAAGCTGGTCAACGATCCACTGGTCAACGGTCAACTCCGGGGGAGGCCAATCCGACGCAGGCGCGGATGCTCGCGATGCAATCACTGCGGCGCAAGCACAGCCTTGCGTATGTACCCCGTCCCGCTGCAGCGCACCAGCGCGCATCCGCGATAGCTCCCCCTCGCCGGGGGACCGTCGGGAATCGCGCGGAATGGGGCCGCCCCCAATTGACCACACCCATCGACCGGGAAAGAGACGGGCCGCTGCGGCGAAAGGCGGCAGCGGCCCGGTTCGGAATGCGGCGCGCGTCAGATCAGCGGCGCAGAGGGATGCCGTGCAAGCGACCGCATCGCCCACAGCGCCAGACGGCCGCGACGCGGCTTCATCGCCTCGGCCGCCCGATGCACCGGCGGCATCGCCGCCAGGGCGGGGACGAGCACCGGCCGGTCGTCGCGCGAGCCGCCGAGCCGCTGGAGCCGGCGTGCCGACAGCACGAGGCGCAGCACCTCTTCTTCGGACACCTCACGACGGGCGGTGACGGAGGCGAGGCTGGCCGCCTCGTACAAAGCCGCCCGTTCGGCCAACAGGCCGGTCAGGCCTTTGGCAGCCGCCGTCAATGCGGCTTCATCGTAAAGGGCGAGGACAAGCGTCCTCAACCCGTGTTCCATCCGTGTGGACATGGCGGGGGGCTCCGGAAAATCGGAATGGCGTGCGGCGCTGGTGCGTGTTTATCGAAGCGAACAGATGAAAATTCGCGGTTCGACAGGCGCAATTATCCGTGCGCGGCACCCGTTCGGCCATGCTCTCCAAGGTGGTAACACCCTGTCTGCCTCCTGCTGATGCAGGATAGCCACAGTGGCTGTACCGATAAATATCCGGATTGGTCGGGAATTTGCCGCCCCGACAGGCGGGAAGAAATGGTGGAGCCAAGGAGGATCGAACTCCTGACCTCTACAATGCCATTGTAGCGCTCTCCCAGCTGAGCTATGGCCCCACTATATTTCTTCTACTCTTCACCAACACACGAGATGTTGGTGCGCTTGGAGGGAGTCGAACCCCCACGGCCTTTCAGCCACTAGGACCTGAACCTAGCGCGTCTACCAGTTCCGCCACAAGCGCGTCCGCGTTACTTGGGGTCACGCGGGGCGCTCTATGTACCCAGACCGCGCGTTGTGCTCAAGGAGAAAATGCGATTGCGCAAAAGTTTTTTGGGATGGGGCGCAGTGCCCCCTACTCCGCCGGCTTGATCGCGTAGAAGCGGTAGACCCGCACCCCGGCCTCGATGGCGGCGACGCGGCGGGCCCACAACTCGACCTCCTCCATCACCGCCAGCTTGGTGGGGGTGTCGAGCTGGAATTTCTCCAGATGCTCGACCAGCCCCTGGATGGCGGACAGGATCAGGCCGCGGTGGGTGTCGGAGATGTCCTCGGCGATGCGGAGGTCGAGGTTGCGCTGGGCGAACGCGTTCGCCATGCGGTCCTTCGGCCACAGGTTCGGCGTCGCCGGCTCCTTGTCGCACCAGTTCTGGATCGCCTTGGCGCCCATCACATCCGCTTCGGCGATGTAATCGGTGATCAGCAGGTGACCGCGCGGCTTCAGCGCCAGTTCCATGCCGTCGAACATCTGTTCCTTGTCGCGGACGAAGAACAGGCCTTCCTTGTAGACGATGGCGTCGACGCGCTTGGGATAGCCGAAATGTTCGGGATTGAAGGTCTCGATCGGCGCCTTCTTCTCCAGACCCAGCTTGAAGGAGCGGACCATCCCCTCCTTCGCCAGCAGTTCCGACGCCTCCAGACCGGTGACCCAGCAGCCGTATTTTCCGGCCATGGTGCGGCTGGTGCCGCCCAGCCCGGCGGCGAGGTCCAGCACGCTCATCGCCGGGTTCAGGCCAAGCGGCTTGACCAGATAGGGGATGTGGTCGGCGCCGCCGGGGGTGTTGAAGCCCTCGCCCCACATTTTCTCAGCCACCTCGATGCGGGTGGCGGTCCACAGCGGCTTGCCCCAGCGGTTCATGCCGGGGCCGGGTGCGGCAGGCTGCGGCTGTTCGGGCTGTTGCGGCTGCTCCTCGCCCTTCTTCGCCTTCAGACCGGACAGGTCATAGCCTTCCCACCACGCATAGAGGCGCGTCTTCAGGCTCGGTCCATGCCCGGACGATCCGTCCTTGTCCGTCATCGCCCTTTGTCCGTCATCGCCGACTTTCCCATCCGACGCCGCCCAGTCGAAACCGCCCAGTCGAAGCCGCAGGACGTAGTATCCTTGCGGTTGCTCTGCGCGATCCAAACACACCGCCCGCAAGAATCCGTCCAGCTTCAGGTTAGACGGACGCTAATTGCATGCAAGTGGAAAAATTTCTCCGCGGAAACACACCCGTCAGCGCGCGGCTTTGGCAGGAGCGGCGCCCGATTCGGGCAGGGAGGCCATGCGCGTGCCCGCCGCATTCAGCACCGGGGCGCAGGCCGCCGGCATCTTGCGGACCACCCGCGGCTCTGGCTTGTAACCTGGCGGATGCTCGATCGCGGGGGAGGCGCTGTCCAGCCAGGACATCAACTCGTCGTCACAGCCGTCGCCGTCGGGCTGGGCCGTCTGCTGTTCACACAGCGGACTGCCGGCCGGGCAGTTCAGCCGGATGTGCATGTGGCCGTCATGGCCATGCCAGGGCCGCAGCTTGTTGAGGAATCCGCGGTCGGACCAACTGCGCTGGCACATCGCCAGCTTGATCGCCGGATTGACGAAGATCCGGGCGACGCGGGGATCGCTGGCGGCGATCTGGATCATCCGGGCCTGCCGGTCCGACCAGTCGGCGGTGACGCGCATGCGGTCGTAATCGACATATTTGACCTCGTCCAGCCGTTCGCGCCCGGCGCGGCCCATCGGCGGCAGGTCCAGCCGCAGCCAGACATCGGCGTCCAGCCCGATCTGGTGGCTGGCATGGCCCGACGGCATCGGCCCGCCGCGCGCCTGCCCCATGTCGCCGACCAGCGCCGTGCCCAGCCCGGCATGCGCCACCCGCTGACCGAAGTCGCGGAGCATGTCGACCAGCACCGGATGGCCGTAGTTGCGCTGCCTCGACAGGCGGATCACCTGATAGCCGACACCTTCCGGCGGCAGGGCGCGGGCACCGGCGATGCAGCCGGCCGCGTAGCCGCCGATGGATCTGGGCGCCCCCAGCGAGGGGCCGGACACCGCCCCCCAGGCAACGCTGGTGGCGTAGGCCGGGATCGGAACCGGCTTTTTCTTCTTCCGCGACTTGGCATCGGCATCGCCGGCCGCCAGCAGAGCGGCCACCAGCCCGACGCACGCAATCACCTTGAAGGCACGCCCCCCGAAAGCACGAATCCCCATATCCGTCCCCCCCGCCGTCCCCGGCACCGCGGTCGATACCGCTATAGCGGATCCGTGGTTAAGGAATGATGGAGGATGCATCCGGACCGCACAACCGGACGGTCAGGCCCACGCCCGGTCCATCCGGGCAGTCCATTTGGGGTGCGTCCGACAATCCCGCCCTGGGCTCCGCCGCCACACGGGAGCACTCCAACATGGCTGACCGGACTGGCACCGGGAATATTGACAGCTCGTTATTAGCAATGGGAAGGTCAATACATTATCCGTCGAAGCATTATGAAAGTGTTAGTCAAGATGTCGGCGAAAAGGAATTTCAATGTTGGCGATACCGTTTCAGCATACGGCTGTGTGACGCGACTGATCGACATTATCAACCGTGACCCCACACATTTAGAGGAATTGATCGGCTTCCATCGCGGGCGCCTTAGCCGTGGCTATTACCTTCTTCTGCTGAAAGAGCCTCTGGCCGCCAATGAATTTGAGTTTTTCGGCTACACATACTTTTCCGGCGGGAAGTTTGGCCTGCCAAGCAACGATGAGGCGAAGGAAGCAGCGCGCCAGTCCGTTCACGACTCGCTGCTGAAGCAGATGGGCAACATGGGCGTCTACAACTTGGCACAGAAGGTCGCCGCCGACATACCAGCGACAGGGCAAAACCGATTGGTGAAGATCATCCCGGTGATCGGTCACGATGATAAGATGAAGACGGCCGATCAGTATCCCGCCTCCCCGCACGGCATTGCACAATTCAGACTGATAGTGGAAAAGAGATTCCTGGTCTCCGCCTTCGTCGGTCCGGACCGGCGCTTTCAGAGCGGCGCACTTGATCTCATCATCAACGAAGACACCGGCTATGAGAGCCGACGCGCGGTGTTCCAGTATCTGTCGCGCGCCTGACGCCGCTCAGTCTCCGGCTGTCAGTCCAGCGTCTGGCGATAGCGCTTCAACGCCACCACCGTCACCACCGTCAGGAACAGGGCCAGCGCCAGCACCTCCGCCGCGATCTCGGCGAATCCGTTGCCTTTCAGCAGGATGCCGCGGACGATGCGCAGGAAGTGGGTCAGCGGCAGGATCTCGCCCACCGCCTGCGCCCAGCCCGGCATGCCGCGGAAGGGGAACATGAACCCCGACAGCAGCATCGACGGCAGGAAGAAGAAGAAGGACATCTGCATCGCCTGCAGCTGGTTGCGCGCCAGCGTGGAGAAGGTGAAGCCGACGGCCAGATTGGCGGCGATGAACAGGATCAGCACGGCGGACAGCAGCCCCAGGCTGCCCACGATCGGCACGTCGAACAGCAGCCGCGCCGCCACCACGATCAGCAGCACCTGGACATAGCCGACGACGACGAAGGGCACGATCTTGCCCAGCATGACCTCGAACGGCCGGACCGGCATGGCCAGCAGATTCTCCATGGTCCCGCGCTCCCGCTCGCGGGTGACGGCCAGCGCCGTCATCATCACCATGGTCATAGTCAGCACCACGCCCATCAGCCCCGGCACGACATTGTATTGGGTGATGCCTTCCGGGTTGTAGCGGCGGTGAACGCGCAGCTCCACCGGGTCCGGCCCGGCGCGCAAGGCCGCCAACGGCCCGGTCAGGTCGGGGTTCAGCGCCTGCCGGGCGATGGTGGACAGCGCCGACAGGGCGTTGCTGGTCGCCGCGGGGTCGGTGGCGTCGGCCTCCACAAGCAGGACCGGGCGGGTGCCGCGCTGCAGGTCGCGGGCGAAGCCGGTGGGGATGGTGACGGCGAACTGCACCTCCCCCTCCGCCAGCATCCGATCGATCTCGGCCTCCGACGCCGCGGTTCGGGTGATGGCGAAATAGCGGGAATTCTCCATCGCCGCGATCAGCGTGCGGGCGAAGGGGCTGGAATCGGCGACCAGCACCGCCGTCGGCAGCGCCTTGGGATCGGAGTTGATGGCGAAGCCGAACAGGATCAGCTGCAGGATCGGCACCCCCACCATCATGGCGAAGGTCAGCCGGTCGCGCCGCATCTGGATGAATTCCTTCACCATCACCGCCATCAGGCGGCCCGCCGATATCCGCGCCATCGCACTGCCTTACAGGGCTGGGGATAGGGAGAAGGGTAGCGCGGTTCGATGGAAGCGTCGATGCCCCCTCCCTTCCCATGCTGCGCATGGGCCCCTTCCCTCCCCCGCTTCGCGGGAGAGGGTGGATTCGCAATGCGGCGGCAGTCCCCTCCACCTCGAAGAGGGGGAGGGTTAGGGAGGGGGCATCGAAGCCGACACGTCCCCCTACGCCACCCCGTCCGCGCGGTCGAACTGCAGCGCCGCCAGCCTCGCATAGAGGCCGCCCTGCGCCACCAGTTCGCCATGGGTACCGGTTTCCACCACGCGGCCCTGGTCCATCACCACGATGCGGTCGGCGTTCAGCACCGTCGCCAGCCGGTGGGCGACGATCAGCGTCGTGCGGCCATGCATCAGCCGGTCGAGCGCGTCCTGCACCATCCGCTCGCTCTCGGCGTCGAGCGCGCTGGTCGCCTCGTCCAGCAGCAGCACCGGCGGGTCGCGCAGGATGGCGCGGGCGATGGCGAGGCGCTGGCGCTGGCCGCCCGACAGCCGCACGCCCTTCTCGCCCAGGAAGGTGTCGAACCCCTCCGGCAGCGCATCGAGGAAATCCAGGGCGTGGGCGGCCTCGGCGGCGGCACGTACCTCGGTGTCCGAGGCGTCGGGCCGGCCGTAGCGGATGTTTTCCCAGGCGTTGGCGGAGAAGACCACCGGGTCCTGCGCCACGAGACCCAGATGGCGGCGCACCTCCACCGGATCGGCGTCGCGCAGTTCGACCCCATCGAGCCGCACCGAACCGGCCTGCGGATCGTAATAGCGCAGCAGAAGCTGGAACACCGTCGACTTGCCGGCGCCCGACGGGCCGACCAGGGCCACCCGCTCGCCCGGTTTCACATCAAGCGAGAACCCCTCCAGCGCCGCCCAATCCGGGCGAGACGGGTAATGGAAGCGGACGGCGTCGAAGGACAGCGCACCCGCAGCCGGGACCGGCAGCCGCTTCGGCACGGCGGGGGCGCGGATCTCCGACTCGACGGACAGCAGGCTGAAAAGCCGCTCCGTCGCACCGGCGGCGCGCTGCAGGTCGCCGATCACCTCGCTGATGGCGCCGACCGATCCGGCGACCACCACGGAGTAGATGACGAAGGCCGACAGCTCGCCCGGCGTGATCCGCCCGGCCACCACGTCATGGCCGCCGATCCACAGGATGATGCCGACGGCGCCGAACACCAGCACGATGACGATCACCGTCATCACCGCCCGCACCCGCACCCGGCGGATGGCGACGTCGAACGCCTCCTCCACGCGGCGGCCGAACAGGGCGCGGTCGATGGCTTCGTGGGTGAAGGCCTGGACCGTGCGGATGGCGGCCAGCGTCTCCTCGACGAAGGATCCGATGTCGGCGATGCGGTCCTGGCTGTCGCGCGACAGCTTGCGCACCCGCCGGCCGAAGAAGACGATCGGCGCCACCACCAGCGGAACCACCAGCGCCACCAGCCCGGTGAGCTTGGGCGAGGTGATCAGCAGCATGCCGGTGCCGCCCAGGAACAGCAGCGTGTTGCGCAGCGCGATGGAGGCGGAGGACCCGACCACCACCTGCAGCAGGGTGGTGTCGGTGGTCAGGCGCGACAGGATCTCGCCGGTCTTGGTCGTCTCGAAGAATCCCGGCGACAGGGTCAGCACATGGTCGTAGACGGCGCGCCGGATGTCGGCGACCACCCGCTCGCCGACCCAACTGACCAGATAGAAGCGGCCATAGGTGGAGGCCGCCATCAGCGCGATCACCCCCAGCAGGACCAGCAGCGCCCGGTCGAGCAGCGAGGTGTCGCCGCCGGCAAAGCCCTGGTCGATCAGCACCCGCATCCCCTGCCCCAGCCCCAGCACGGTGCCGGCGGCCACGGTCAGCGCCAGCATGGCGCCCAGGATTCGCCACTTATAGGGAAGCAGGAACGGCACCAGACGGCGCAGAGGCCCAAGGTCGCGGCGGCGGGTATCCGCCTCGCCACGGGCGGAGGCGGCGATCATGTCGGGGGAGGGTTGGCGAGCCACGCGGTTCCCGCTTGTCTGTTGGGGTTATTGATGCGGATCGCTGGCATATAGCGCGGTGCGATGGCGCCAACAAGGCGACGGGCCGGCTAAACCGCCCGGAAAATGGCTGCGGAAGCCGTCACCGCCCCCCGAATGAGGAGAGATTCCGGGGTTGCGCCGGGGAGGGGGTTTTGGTATAGACGCCGCTCGCTTTGCAGGAACCCCGGCCATGAAGACTGACATCCATCCCGACTATCACGAGATCACCGTGGTCATGACCGACGGCAGCTCGTTCACGACCCGCTCCACCATGGGCAAGCCGGGCGACACGCTGCGCCTCGACATCGACCCGAAGTCGCACCCGGCCTGGACCGGCGTGCAGAAGCTGCTGGACACCGGCGGGCAGATCGCCAAGTTCAACAAGCGCTTCGCGAACTTCGGCCTCAAGAAGTAAGCGTTACCGCGCTTCTATCCTGCCGATGCGAAAAGGGCGTCCGACCGGTTCGGACGCCCTTTTCGTTTGCACATGATCCGCAGTGAAACCGCTATCCCACCGCCGCCGCGGCCTCGCGCTCCACATCGGCGCGGACCATGGCGTCGAGTCGGTGGACGCGCATATACAGGCTGTGGCTGCGCTCCAGAAGGCTGCGCAGGCCGGACGGCAGATCCTCGTTGTCGGGGCCGCTGGGATCGGAACAGATTTCGCCGCCGGACAGCGCGAAATCCTCGCTCGCCGCCTGCTCCTTCGTCATCTCGCCGGCATGCACGGCCTTCTGCGCCAAGAGCCACGCCATCACCTGGGTCAGGCGGCTGGTCACCCGCATGGATTCGTAGGAGATCTGAAGGCGGACCTGCGGCGGCAGCTTCCGGTGTTCGGCCGCATCATGATAGGCGATGTAATTCCGCGCCTCGATCAAGAGGGCCATCGTCTCGTCATAGGGACCGTTGAAGAAGAAGGTGTGCGAAGTCATGGTCGTCGGCCCCCTCCTGCGGACTTACGGCCCTAGCGTGAGCCTTGCCGCAACTGATTAACAATTGGTGACCGGGCGGCACCCGGCAACCCCAGGCGGGGATTGACCGGTCTTTGTGGACCCGCCCTCTTGAACAGGGAAAAGCGTCGATTATCTCTCGCTCGTCCGGCGGATGCCCATACGGGGTCCGCCACCAATCCGCCCCAAGAGGACCGACCGATGCCGTGGTCCTCGACGGCCGTATCGCTCTTTCGGAGGATATGTCATGCGTAGCTACGACCTTTCGCCGCTGTTCCGTTCCACCGTCGGTTTCGACCGCCTGTCGCGTCTGCTGGAGACCGCGACCACCGGTGACGAGGCGGCATCCTATCCGCCCTACAACATCGAAAAGCTGAGCGAGGATTCGTATCGGATCACCATGGCCGTCGCCGGCTTTGGGATCGACGACCTCAACATCGTCGCTCACCAGAACTCGTTGACCGTCACTGGTAAAGCTAAGAAGGACGAGCCGACCGGCCAATTCCTCTACCGGGGTATCGCCGGGCGCGCGTTCGAGCGCCGCTTTCAGCTGGCCGATTTCATCAAGGTGACCAACGCGTCTCTTCAGAATGGCCTTCTGCACATCGAGCTGGCGCGCGAGGTACCCGAAGCGATGAAGCCGCGGAGCATTCCGATCGTCACCGCCGCCGGCAGCGACGCGGTGGAGGTCGAGACCCCCGCCCTGACCCAGCAGGCGGCCTGACGCCTGACGCGGCCCGTCCGCACATGATGCGGACATGAAAACGGCGCCCCGGACCACCCGGAGCGCCGTTTCCTTTGCCGATCAGTCGGTGCTCGCGGCGCCTATTGCCCCAGCTTCGCGGTATCCAGAACGATCATCGCAACGCCGATCTTCTGCTTTCCGGCCGGGTCCAGCACCGGAACGCTGGCTTCGGTCAGCATGGCGCCGCTCTTGTCGTCCTTCTCCGGGTCGGTCATGTAAAGATCGGCGTTGCCGGTGAAGATTTTCTGCCATTTCGGCTCGTCGCCCTGCCAGTAGTCGGAGGTTCCGGCGGTCTGGCCAACATTCAGGCCGTGGTCGTCCATCAGCAGGATTTCGACGATCCGCCCCTTGCTGTCCGCCACCACCTGCTTCAACTGTTTGGAGACGGCATTCGACGAGACCGCATCGAAGGCCGGATTGGCGCCGCCGGCCTTGGCCGCCGCCTTCCACTGGTTGTCCATCTCGTCGATCTTGGACTGGGCGATGCCGGCATGCTTGGCATTCTGCGATTTCACCGCCCCGACAACCGTGGGGTCGGACAGCCAGCTCTGGGCCTGCGGACTGACCGCCTTGCGCACTGACCCTTCCAATGCCGGGTCCGCAGCCGACGCCATGGAAATCGTGCCCGCCCACAGCAGGGAAATCGCACAGCCGGCAATCCAGAATCGAGTCTGCGTCATGTGGTGTCCTCCCAGTCGTTTGGCCCATTGACGGGCGGGGCGATGGTCGGACCAGCGATGCCGTCACCACAGCATCGGTTCTTGTTTTTCCGTCAAACGGAAGATCAGCAATGCTGATAAAATGCTTTTTATCGACCTGCCGGCCGGAGCGGCATCACCGCCGCGCAAAGCTGTCCGGCGGCGCCAGCACCCACTCCGCATAGCCCGCCCGCATCAGTTCATAGGCGGCAACCAGCCCGGCCGCACCGGCATAGGCGGTGACAAGCACCTGCTCAGGCGACACCTGCGCCCCGAATCCGATCAGCAGAGCCCCCAGGAACGGCCCGCCCAGCAAAAATGCCGCCAGCCACAACGGCTCGGCCGACAGCCAGGCGCCAAGCACCGCGCGGGTCCGTTGCGACAGGCGCAGCAACCCGCCGGCCTTGGCGTCGAGCGCTTCGAGGCTGCCGGCACGCAGTTCCGCCAGCCGCCGGCCGTCGGCGTCGATGAAGAGGACCTCCACCTTCATGCCGTGACGGCGGATCGAGGCCCGCACCGAGTCGCCAAGCCTCGTTTCCAGCAGGATCGCGTTGCCGCCCAACGCCGGCAGCGCGTCGCGCACCTCCTCCGGCGGATCACCCCATTCCCGGAGCGCCTCCAGGATGACTCGGGGATCGTCGCAGGGGATCGCATCCATATGAATCACCCGCCCCTGCGGCGCCGTCACCTTCAGGATCAGCACCTGCTCCGCCGGATCATGCGTCCCTTCGACGCGCAGGCCGCCCTCGACGACGTAAGAGAATCGCAGGCATCCATCACGGCGGCTGAGCGTGTTCATGTCGGCACCCCTCCGGTCGCACCCCTGGCTGATCGCACCAAAGGGATCTTGAGCGTTGGTTATCTGGGCGTTGGCATTGACATGACCAACAAACCAGCCGGGGGAACGGCCATCGCGACGGCGCGGCGAAAAAGGGGAAACCCGACCGGCCGAGGCGGCATCCGGGCATAAAAAAAGCGCCTAGCCGATCCGGCTGGCGCTTTGTGCTATCTTCCCTCTCTCAGAAGAGAGAGAATGGCGGATGGGGGGAGATTCGAACTCCCGATACCCGTGAGGGTATGCCGCATTTCGAGTGCGGTGCATTCAACCGCTCTGCCACCCATCCGCTGCCCCGTTTGGCGGGGTGGGCGGAACCTATATAAACGCCTTGAGCCGTGCAAGCCTTTTTTGCAGAAAAATGCGAAGGCCTTGGCCCGCAACCCTGTTGACTCTCAGCCCCTCCTGAGTATAGATCGTCGCTCCCATGAACGGGCTTGCGCATCGAACGGTGGGCGAGAAGCCCGCCGTTTGTTTTGACATAGGCAGTGACGACAATGTTTGCAGTGATCCGCACCGGCGGCAAGCAGTACAAGGTCGCCAATGGCGACGTGATCCGTGTTGAGAAGCTCGAGGCCGATGCTGGCGCCTCCATCACGCTCGATGACGTGCTGATGGTCGGCGACGCAGGCAACACCACCATCGGCACCCCGACCGTGGCCGGCGCCTCGGTCGTCGCCGAGGTCGTCGCCCAGGACCGCGGCCCGAAGATCATCGTCTTCAAGAAGAAGCGCCGCCAGAACTACCGCCGTAAGAACGGCCACCGCCAGGATCTGACCGTCCTGCGCATCACCGGCATCAACGGCGCGGCCTGATCCGGGTCCTCCGGTCGGGCTTCCAGGCGCATCTTCAGTTTAGGAGCAACACCCCATGGCACACAAAAAGGCAGGCGGCTCGTCCCGCAACGGCCGTGACTCCGCCGGTCGCCGTCTCGGCGTGAAGCGTTTCGGTGGCGAGAACGTCATCTCCGGCAACATCATCGTCCGTCAGCGTGGCACCAAGTTCCACCCGGGCGAGAATGTCGGCATCGGCCGCGACCACACCCTGTTCGCGATGGCCGACGGTCAGGTCTACTTCAAGCACAGCTCGAACGGCCGCACCTTCGTGAACGTCGTTCCGGCCAACGACCAGGAAGTTCCGGCCGTCGCCGCCGAGTGATCGGGCCGAGTAACCTCTAGGGTCGTTGCGCGGCCTGTGTCGCAGGCCAGCACGCTTGTGGGATAGAATCGGGGGACCGGGCGACCGGCTCCCCGATTTTCGTTTTCAGTCCGGTGCCGTCCCGCCGCCGGTTTCCCTTCCGTTTACGGGCAGGTTCCCCGATGAAGTTTCTCGATCAAGCCAAGGTCTTCCTGAAGAGCGGTGACGGCGGCCCCGGTGCCGTCGCGTTCCGGCGCGAGAAGTTCATCGAGTTCGGCGGCCCGGACGGCGGCGACGGCGGTCGCGGCGGCGACGTGATCATCGAGGCGGCGGACGGCCTGAACACGCTGATCGACTACCGCTACAAGCAGCACTTCAAGGCGCAGCGCGGCCATCACGGCATGGGCAGCAACCGCAACGGCGCGCGCGGCGAGGATGTCGTCCTGCGCGTGCCGGTCGGAACCCAGATCCTGGACGAGAACCAGGAAACCGTGCTGTGCGACCTGACCGAGGCCGGTCAGCGCCGCGTCTTCCTGCGCGGCGGCGACGGCGGGCACGGCAACGCGCATTTCAAGACGCCGACCAACCGGGCGCCGCGCAAGTTCCACCCCGGCTGGCCGGGGCAGGAGCAGTGGGTGTGGCTGCGGCTGAAGCTGATCGCAGACGCCGGCCTGCTGGGCCTGCCCAATGCCGGCAAGTCGACCTTCCTGGCCGCCACCACGGCGGCCAAGCCGAAGATCGCCGACTACCCCTTCACCACTCTGGCCCCCAACCTGGGCGTCGTCCGCGCCGGTGACGAAGAGTTCGTCATCGCCGACATCCCCGGCCTGATCGAGGGCGCGCACGAGGGCCATGGGCTGGGCGACCGTTTCCTCGGCCATGTCGAACGCTCGCGCATCCTGCTGCACCTGATCGACGGCACGGCCGACGACGTCGTCGCCTCCTACCGCACGATCCGGAACGAGCTTGAGGCTTATGGCGGCAACCTCGCCGACAAGCCGGAGGTCATCGGGCTGAACAAGGCCGATGCCCTGCTGGACGAGGAGATCGAGGAGAAGAAGGCGGCGTTGGAGGAGGCATCGGGCGCCGAGGTCATGGTGCTGTCCGGCGCCACCGGCCAGGGCGTTAAACAGGTGCTCTACCGGCTGCTGACGGTCATCAAGGAGTCCAAGTCGGAAGAACCCGAGGTCATCCACGCCCCGGCGACCCGGTCCATCCCGCGCCCGCCGGTCGGCCAGAAGCTGCCCGACGACAGCGAGATGCAGTGGGACGACGAAACCGGCGAGTGGGTCGGCGGCGAGACCGAGGAGTTCGAGGAGGACGACCTCGAAGAGGGCGAGGAGCTGGACGGCGAAGAGCTGGAAAGCGACTCGGACGAAGTCCTTGACGCGGACGAGCCGGAGGACGAAGAGGACGGTTCGGACGACGATACGGACGGAACCTCCCGCCATGGCGCTTGACGCCCCTACCCTTCTCGAATCCCGCCGGCTGGTCGTAAAGATCGGCTCGGCCCTTCTGGTCGATGGGGAAACCCGGCAAATCCGCCGGGACTGGCTCGATGCGCTGGCCGACGACGTCGCCGCCTGCCGCAAGCGGGGGCAGGAGGTGGTGATCGTCACCTCCGGCGCCGTCGCCTGCGGGCGTGAACATCTCGGCCTCGTCGGCCGGGCGCTGAAGCTGGAAGAGAAGCAGGCCGCCGCAGCCACCGGCCAGATTCGCCTCGCCCACGCCTATCAGGAAACGCTGGCCCGCCACGACGTCACCGTCGCCCAGGTGCTGGTGACGCTGGAGGACACGGAAGAGCGGCGGCGACACCTGAACGCCCGCAACACCATCGACACGCTGCTGAAGCTTGGCGCCGTTCCCGTCATCAACGAGAACGACACCGTCGCCACCGCCGAAATCCGCTTCGGCGACAACGATCGGTTGGCCGCCCGCGTGGCGCAGATGGTCAGCGCCGACACGCTGGTGCTGCTGTCGGACATCGACGGCCTCTACACCGCCGATCCGCGCAAGGACCCGGACGCCCGCCACATCCCAACCGTGCGCGAACTGACGCCGGAGATCGAGGGCATGGCCGGCGAGCCGCCCCCCGGCTACAGCAGCGGCGGCATGGTGACCAAGATCGCCGCGGCGCGCGTCGCCCTGTCGGCCGGCTGCCGCATGGTCATCGCCAAGGGCAAACGCATGAACCCGCTGGCGGCACTGGAGCGGCGGCCGGAGGATGGCGGGGCGCTCTGCACCTGGTTCCTGCCGTCCGCCGAGCCGACCAGCGCCCGCAAGGCCTGGATCGCCGGCCATGTCAACGCCACCGGCGTGCTGGTGGTCGACGACGGCGCCATGCGCGCCCTGTCCCACGGCGCCAGTCTGCTTCCGGCCGGCGTCACCGCCGTGCAGGGCGACTTCGACCGCGGCGACGTGGTGATCGTCCGCACCCAGGAGGGGCGCGAGGTCGCCCGCGGCCTCGTCGCCTACAGCGCCGACGACGCCCGCCGGATCCTGCGCCACAAGAGCACCGAGATCCCGGAGATCCTCGGCTATCAGGGGCGCGACGAAATGATCCACCGCGACGATCTGGTGGTGCGGTGACCGTGATGTCGCGCACCCCGATTCGGGCCGTGCTGTGGGACATCGACGGCACGCTGATGGACAGCGAACCCTGGCACCAGCAGATCACCGTCGAGGTCTGCCGCGGCTATGGCCATGAGCTGAGCGACGAGGATTGCCGGTCGATGCACGGCGTGGCGTTCCGCGAGATCTACGCCGCCCTGCACGCCCGCCGCCCCTTCCCCATCGACCTGCACGCCTGGGCCGACGAGATCAACGCCCAGTATGTCGCCAACGTCGATCGGGTGCGCCCGCGCGAGGGCGCCTTCGCCCTGGTGGAGGCCTTTGCCGCCCGCGGTCTGGCGCAGGCCTGCGTGTCGAACGGCGGGCGCATGATCGTCGACGCCAACATGCGCGCGATGTCGATCCCGCATTTCCGCTTCAGCATCGCCCGCGAGGACGTCGCCAACGGCAAGCCCCATCCGGAGCCCTACCTGCTGGCCGCGAAGATGCTGGGACTGCCGCCGGAGGCCTGCGCGGTGATCGAGGACAGCCCCACAGGCGCCCGCAGCGCCAAGGCCGCCGGCATGCTGACCATCGCCTGGCCCCAGCACCCCGCCGTGGTCTTCGACGCGGTGGACCACTTGGTGGAGGATCCGGGGGCGCTGGATTGGGATGCGCTTTGCGGGTGAGGGATTTCTGCCGGAAACTCCTTCAATCCAACGTCCATTTTGCCATCTGCGGAAACGGCGCCAGCCCGTTGTTGCCCATATAGGCGAACATCCCCGCATAGCCGGTGAAGTCGGCCTGCGCCAGATTGATCAGGCCGAAATGGGTCCCCTGCTCGATCCAGGCCTGCATCGGGTGGGTGCCCTGATAGTCTTGATATTGGTAGGAGCCGGGGAAGAACAGGCATTCCTGCGGCAGGCCCAGATGCCGAACCACGGCATAGGACCAGGCCTGCGACATGAACTCGCCCTGGCGGGCGGCACGGGTCAGGATCGGATCGGGGGTGCCGTCGCGCGCGGTCTGGTCGGCGAGGATGGCGTCGATGTCCGTCTGCACGTCGCGGTTCAGCAACGGCCAGTAGCGGCGAGGCATGACGATGATGTGGCCGGCCTCGTGCAGAAGGTCGCCCGGTCCCTTCAGGGTCTCCGGATCGACATGGAGCGCGCCGGCATGGATGTTCACGCCGGGCAGAAAGCCGTCGCGCCCGCCCTCGCCATATTCCACCTGCATGCCGATCCCGCGCAGGAAGGCGACGATGGGGTCCAGCGCTTCGGGGTGATACATCCGCCCTCTCCACCAATTCGAAATTCGGTCGAGATATTCGCGCAACGGACGCAATCAGGCAAGCCGCACACGGAAAGTCGCCCGATGCGCGTTGTCGCATCAGGCGGTTCCGTCGCAATCTCTATTTCAGGGGCCTCTATTTCTGGGCCTGCTATTTCTGGATGTTGACCACCGCCGACGCCGGGGCCAGCGCGATCCCACGGTCGGCCAGCGAAGTCAGCCACAGATTGAGGCGTTCGATCGTCGTCGGATAGGGGGAGGCGAAACCGACGGCGGCGCCGTTGGTCTTGGCAAGTTCCTCCAGTTCGCGCAGCTGGTCGTCGATGGCGCCGCGCGACAGGTCGCGGTCGATGACGCGGTCCCCCAGCGCCCGCGGCACGCCGGCCAGATTGGCGAGCGGCCCGGCCACGCTCTTCGGATTGACCCGCGAATCGACCAGCAGCAGGCCGCGCGCCTTCAGCACGTCGATCACCGGCTGCATCGCCGCCGGGTTGGCGGTGAATTTGCTGCCGGTGGTGCTGGTGATGCCGACATAGCCGACCGCTTTGCCCAGCGACCATTCAAGCCGTTCGACATTGCGGTCGGGACCGAGCATGGTCAGCAGCGCGTTCGGGCCGGGGTCGTCACGCGGGTAGTTCAGCGGCTCCATCGGCACCGACAGCATCACCTCGTGACCCTTGGTGCGGGCCCGCTCGACCCAATCGTCCAGCCGCTCGGCATAGGGCAGGAAGGCCAGCGTGATGCCGGGCGGCAGCTTCGCCAGCGCATTGCCGGTGGTGACGCCGCTGAGCCCCAGGTCGGACATGACGATGGCGATGCGCGGCCGTTTGTCGGTCGCCGGGAAGGGCCGGGCATAAACCTGCCAGGGCTTGCGCCCGTCCTGGGCGATGCGCGGCAGCGGGCCGTTGCGGCTGTCCTCCACCAGCCCCGGCACCGGCGCCGGGGTCAGCGTCACCGCCGCCGCCGGTACGCCCGGCAGGGGCAGCGGGGCGGCATCGGTGGGCAAGGGCGCCGCCGGCGCGGCGGCCTTGGGTTCCGGCACCGGGGGCGGCGGCAGCGGAGCGACCGCCACTGTCGCCGCCGGAATCGATGCCTGCCAGGCCTCCCGCGTCGCCTCGCCGTTCAGCGCCAGCCAGCCGGCCAGCCCGCCGCCGGCGACCGCCACCAGGGCGACGGCAGCCAGCAAAGGCTTGGACAGCGGTTTGCGCGGCCGGCCCGCCGAATCGCCTCCATTGCGGCGGAAACGGCGCAGCCAGCCGAGTCCGGGGCGCAGACCCCGGACATCGAACCGCAGACGACCCAGCAGGGCGGGAGCCTTCACCGTCGGTTGCTCCGGTCAGCGCGCCGCGGCGCGCTGCTGGAACAGGGCGACGCCACGCAGCAGATCCAGCGCGCGGGCGAGCTGGAAGTCGAAGGGCTGTTCCGCCCCCTCCGCCGCGGCGCCTTCGGCCGGAGCGGCACCCGGCGCAGGCGTTGCCCCCGGCGCAGCACCGGCACCCGGCCCCGGAGCGGGAGTCGCCGGGTTCGGGGCGGCGGGAGTGCCGGGAGCCGCCGGGTTGGTGGTGGCCGGACGCGGCGCCTTGTTCTGATTGGCGGCGTCGGGGTTGACCAGCGCACCCTTCAGGTCGGCTTCGCGGCGGCGGACGATGTTCTTGTCCAGATCCTCCACCTTGGCGACATGCACCTCGATGTCCGGGGTGATGCCCAGCTGCTGAATCGAGCGGCCCGACGGCGTGTAGTAACGCGCCGTGGTCAGCCGCATGGCGCCATGGCCGGGCAGCGGGATGATGGTCTGCACCGATCCCTTGCCGAAGCTCTGGGTGCCCATGATGATCGCGCGCTTGTGGTCCTGCAGGGCGCCGGCGACGATTTCCGAGGCCGAAGCGGATCCGCCGTTGACCAGAACCACCATCGGCAGGCCCTTGATCAGGTCGCCCGGCTTGGCGTTGAAGCGGGTGCCCTCCTCCGCCCGCCGGCCGCGGGTCGACACGATCTCGCCCTTCTCCAGGAAGGTATCGGACACCGACACCGCCTGATCGAGCAGGCCGCCCGGATTGTTGCGCAGGTCGAGCACGAAGCCCTTCAGCTTGTCGCCCAACTGCTGCTGGATCGAGGAGATCGCCTTCTCCAGCCCGCTCTGCGTCTGCTCGTTGAAGCTGGTGATGCGGATATAGCCGATGTCGCCCTCGGTGCGGTAGCGGACCGACTGCACCTTGATGACGGCGCGTGTCAGCGACACGGTGAAGGGCTCGCCCGCCTCGCCGCGGCGGACGGTGACCTTCAGCTCGCTGCCCACCGGACCGCGCATCTTCTCCACCGCCTCGTTCAGGCTGAGGCCCATCACCGCTTCGCCGTTCAACTGGACGATCAGGTCGCCCGGCTGCAGGCCGGCGCGGAAGGCCGGGGTGTCGTCGATGGGCGACACGACCTTCACCAGGCCGTTCTCCATCGTCACCTCGATGCCCAGCCCGCCGAACTCGCCGCGGGTCTGGACCTGCATGTCCTGGAAGCTCTTCTTGTTCAGATAGCTGGAATGCGGGTCGAGCGAGGTCAGCATCCCGTTGATCGCCGCTTCGATCAGCTGTTCGTCGGTCACCGGCTCGACATATTCGGCGCGGACACGCTCGAAGACGTCGCCGAACAGGTTCAACTGCCGGTAGGTGTCCGACGAATTGCTGGACTGCGCGGTGACGGTGGCGACGCCGGCGCCCAGAAACACCAGAGCAGCCGCCGTGGCGGCGCGCTTGATCATCCTCATCTACCCTTGTCCTTTCCCCTCCGGGGCGCCGAACCCGCGTTGCGGGTTGATCGGCTGGCCGTTTCGTCGCAGCTCGAAATAGAGATCCGGATTGCCGTCCGACGGCATGACCGCCAGCGGTTCCCCGCTGGCCACCTTACGCCCGACGGCCGTGTCGATCCGGCCCAAACCCGCAATCAGACTATGATATCCGTTGCCGTGTTCCACGATCAAGATGAGGCCATAGCCTTTGAACGGGCCGGCAAACACGATCGTGCCGCCGCGCGGCGCCACCACGGCGGCGCCGGGGCGGGTCTGCACCGTCACGCCGCGGCTGGTGGCGCCGAAACGGTCGGATTCGCCGAAGCGGGTGGTCAGCTTGCCGGCGGCGGGCAGGACCATTCCGGCGATGGCCGGCGGGCCGTCCGGAGACTTCGCAGCCAGTTCGCGCTCCCGCGCCGCTTCCCTGGCCGCTTCGTCCTTCGCCCGCTTTTCCTCGGCGGCCTTCTGTTCCGCCACCTTCTGCTCCGCCGCGCGGAGGTCGGCCAGCTTGCGTTCGGCCGCCTTGCGCTCCGCTTCCTTTTGCGCTGCAAGGCGGCGTTCGGCCTCGCGCTTTTCCGCTTCCCGGCGGGCGGCTTCCCGGCGTTCCGCCTCGCGCCGCTCGGCCTCGCGGCGGGCGGCGGCCTCGATGGCGGCGCGGCGTTCGGCCTCGATCCGCTCCATCAACTGGCGCAGGTCGGTGGCCTGACCGGACAGGTCCGCCATGCGCTGGCCGACCTGGACGCGCTCCTCCTCCGTCTGGCGCGACAGCTCTTCGCGCCGGGCGATCAGGCGGTTCATCTCGTCCTGCTTTTCGGACAGCGCCACCCGCGCCGCCAGCGCCTTCGCCCGCTGGTCCACCAGCTTGCCGCGGGTGTCGGCCAGCGCGGTCAGCGCCTGGGCCAGCGCATCGGCCCGCGCTTTCAGCGCCGGCACCGCATCGCGCAGCAGCAGGGCGGAGCGCAACGTGTCGACCGGACTTTCCGGCCGGGCCAGCGCCGCTTCCGGCGGGATGCGCGCCAGCCGCTGCAGGGCGGCCAGCAGGGTGGCGATCTGCTGCCGCTCGGCGTCGAGACCGGCGGAGCGTTCCCGCTCCTCGGCCTCCAGCGCGGCGAGCGACTCCTCCAGTTGGTCGAGTGACTGCTCCTGTCCGCGCGCCTGATCGGCCAACGAGATCAACCGGCCGCGCAGGTCGTCCAGTTCGGTCTGAAGCGCCTGCGACTGGCGTTCCAACTGCTGCTGGCGCTGCTTGCCGGTCTGAAGCTGCTGCTCCACCCGCTTCAGCGTGTCCTTGGGCGCTTCGCTTTGCGCATTCGCCGGCTGGGCGAGAATCAGGCCGGCGATGACGACGAAGCCGGCGAGGATACCCTCTCCCGCCCCGGATACCCTCTCCCCAGCGGATACCCTCTCCCCCCCGGGGAGAGGGCTGGGTGAGGGGGGTGCGCTGCGGGACGTAAATTTAAGCGCCGGGCTTCCCGCGACTCCACGCCACGCGCCCCCCTCACCCCAACCCTCTCCCCGGGGTAGAGAGGGGGACAACGAGGTGAAAGGGACGGGCGCCATCCGTTACTCCGCCGCCGCGCGGGCGGCGGTGCGGACCAGCAGGTTGCGGCCGGTCATCTCGGCCGGCTTCGGCAGGCCCAGCAGGTCGAGCAGCGTCGGCGCGATGTCGGCCAGACGGCCGCTCTCGATCCTCGCACCGGCCGGGCCGTTGATCAGGATCAGCGGCACCTTGTCCAGCGTGTGGGCGGTGTGCGGGCCACCGGTCTCCGGATCCTTCATCAGCTCGCAATTGCCGTGGTCGGCGGTGACCAGCATGGTGCCGCCGGCGCGGCGCACCGCCGCCTCCACCTGACCCAGGCTGCCGTCGACCGCCTGGACCGCTTTGATGGCGGCGTCGAGCATGCCGCTGTGGCCGACCATGTCGGGGTTGGCGAAGTTGACGACGATCAGGTCGTACTTGCCGGAATCGATGGCGCCGACCAGCTTGCCGGTCACCTCGGCGGCGGACATCTCCGGCTGCAGGTCGTAGGTGGCGACCTTCGGCGACGGCACCAGGATGCGGTCCTCGCCCTCATAGACCCGTTCCTCGCCGCCGTTGAAGAAGAAGGTGACGTGCGGGTACTTCTCCGTCTCGGCGATGCGCAACTGCTTCATTCCGGCCTCGGAAACCACCTCGCCCAGCACCTTGGTGAGAGATTTCGGCGGAAAGATGGTGGTCATCAGCTTGGCCAGCGCCGACGAATATTCGACCATGCCGACGGCGGCGGCCAGCTTCGGCGCGCCGCCCGCCGGGGAGTTGGCCACCGGGAAGCCATCGAAAGCCGGATCGACATAGGCGGCCAGGATCTCGCGGGCGCGGTCGGCGCGGAAATTCGCCATCAGGATGGCGTCGCCGTCCTTCATGCCCGCATAGTCGCCGATCACCGTCGGCAGGATGAATTCGTCATGCTTGTCGGCGGCATAGCTCTGCTCGATCGCCTGGATCGGGTCGGCGGCGCGCTCGCCCTCCGCCCTGGTCATCGCGGCATAGGCCTTGGCGACGCGGTCCCAGCGCTTGTCGCGGTCCATCGCGTAATAGCGGCCGATGACGGTCGCCACCTCCACACCCGGCAGCTCGAAGACGTCGGCCATGAACTCGGCGACCTGATCCTTGGCGCTCTGCGGCGGAACGTCGCGGCCGTCGGTGAAGGCATGGACCGCCACCGGCACGCCCTCGCGCGACAGCACGCCGGCCAGCGCCGCGATGTGATCCTGGTGCGAATGGACGCCGCCCGGCGACAGCAGGCCCATCAGATGGACGCGTCCGCCGGTCTTGTGCATCGCCTTGACCAGATCGTTCAGCGCGGCGTTGCGCTCAAGCTCGCCCTCGACGATGGCGTGGTCGATCATAACGAGGTCCTGCATGACGACCCGGCCGGCACCGAGATTCATGTGCCCGACCTCGGAGTTGCCCATCTGGCCCTTGGGCAGCCCGACCTCCTCCTCGCTGGCGTCGAGGAAGGCCGTCGGCTCGGCCGACCACAGGCGGTCCCAGTTCGGGGTGTCGCCCAGCGCAATCGCGTTGTCGGACCGCTCCTCGCGATAGCCCCAGCCGTCCAGGATGCAGAGGACGACGGGGCGGGGTCGGTTGGTCTCGGTCATCGCGCTTACCTTTCTCGAAAGGTTGTGGTCTCGGAGTTTTGTGTTTGGCTTTTTTGGGCTCTGGGCTCCGGCGCTTTTCCGCGCGCCGGATGCGACGCAGGGAATCAGGATCTGTGATAGGGGTGACCGGCAAGAATTTGTTGGGCGCGATAGAGTTGCTCCGCAAGCATGCCGCGCACCAGCATGTGGGGCCAGGTCATCGGCCCGAAGGCGAGCAGGAAGTCGGCCCGCGCGCGCACCGCGTCGCCATGGCCGTCGGCACCGCCGATCAGGAAAGCGAGGTCGCCGGCGCCGCGGTCGCGCCAGTCGCCGATCTTGGCGGCGAAGGCTTCGCTGGGCAGCGCCTTGCCCCGTTCATCCAGCGCCACCACGATGGCGCCGGCCGGCACGGCGGCGAGCAGCAGCTCCGCCTCCTGCCGTTTCAATTCGTCGGAGGAGAGGCGTTTCTTCACCTCGACCTCCTTCAGGGTGAAGGGCCACCCGAGCCGTCCGACATACTCGTCGAACAGGTCGCGGGTCGGTCCGCCCCGCGACCGCCCGACGGCGGCGAGCCACAGACGCATGATGCGGCCCTCCGCCCTCTTCCCGTCAGGCGCTCAGCCGCGCCGTGCCCGACGGCGTCGGCAGTTCCAGACCCCACATCTTCTCGATGTTGTAGAAGGTCCGGACTTCCGGCTTGAACAGGTGGACGATCACGTCGCCGGCATCGACCAGGACCCAGTCGCACTGGGCCATGCCTTCCATCTCGACGCCGCGGACGCCGGCCTGCTTCAGCTTTTCGGCCAGCTTCATCGCCATGGCGGCGATGTGCCGCGTGTTGCGGCCCGACGCCACGATCATGTAATCGGCGAAGGTGGTTTTCCCGGCGAGATCGATGACGGTGACGTCATCCGCCTGATCGGCGTCGAGCGACGCCTGAATGAGCGCCTTCAGGTCCTGCGGTTCCAGGATCTGGGGAACGGCGGCTGGCCGCGGAGCGGTCGCGGCCGTTTCGGTGTGCGTGGTGATGGCTCCAACCTCTTGCAACGGTTTCACGACCCGGCGGCCCGTGCCTGCCGGATCGCCGTCGCCGAGGCCGGGTGCAAGGGGTTGCGTAAGAACGCCCAGGCCGGCCGCCTGCGGCGCGCCAGCCCTTTGACCCCCGACACCGACACCCGCCGACGGGTGTAGCGCTGGGCGGCCTTGCCGCTCAACGCTCCAAGAGAATAGGTTGGGCGGGCGAAAACCGCAACGGCCACCGAGTCGAAGATTCGATTCCAGTGCTTCCAGCGCGGAATTTGTCGCAAATTGTCCGCCCCCATCAACCAAACGAAGCGTGTTCCGGGGAAGCGGCGCTGAAGCTTGGCCAGCGTGTCGGCGGTGTAGCGGGTGCCGAGCGCCGTTTCTATCGCTGTCACCTCGATCCGCGGATGGGCGGCGACCGCCCGCGCCTCCGCCATCCGGTCGGACAGCGAAGCCATGCCCGACGCCGACTTCAGCGGGTTCTGCGGGCTGACCATCCACCAGACACGGTCGAGCCCCAGCGCCTTCAGCGCGAACAGGCTGATGTGCCGGTGCCCGGCATGGGCCGGATTGAACGACCCGCCGAGAATGCCGACGGTGAGGCCGGCATAGAGCGGGCCGGAGAAGAGATGGGGGGCTTTTTCGCACCCGAACTTTAGCCCGGAGCGTTTCCCCTCTCCCCCCCGCTCTCGCGCAAACTCCGTTTGCGCTGACGCGACAGGCGGACCTTCGGTCCGCTGCAAGCGGGGAGAGGGTTGGGTGAGGGGGTTCCGTTTGCCGGACGATCCTCGCAACGCATCCCCCTCACCCTGCCCTCTCCCCGGGGGGGAGAGGGTTCCACCGGCGGGAGGAGCGTCGGTTTTACGGTCGCGTCTGGCCATCGCCGCGCACGACATACTTGTAGCTGGTCAGCTGCTCGGCGCCCACCGGGCCGCGGGCGTGGAACTTGTCGGTGGAGATGCCGATCTCCGCCCCCATGCCGAACTCGCCGCCGTCTGCGAACTGGGTCGAGGCGTTCCACAGCACGATGCCGCTGTCGACCCGCGACAGGAACCGCTCCGCCGCCGCCGGATCCTCGGTCAGGATCGATTCGGTGTGGTGGGAGCTGTGGGCGTTGATGTGGTCGATTGCCGCATCCACCCCGTCCACCACGCCGCAGGCGATGATGGCGTCGAGATATTCGGTGTCCCAATCCTCCGGCGCCACGGCGGTCACCCGCGGATCGGCCGCCTGGGCCGCGGCGTCGCCGCGCACGGCGCAGCCGGCATCCAGCAGGTCCTTCACCAGCAGCGGCAGCGCGGTGTCGGCGATGGCACGGTCGACCAGCAGCGTTTCGGCGGCGCCACAGATCGAGGTGCGGCGCATCTTGGCGTTCAGCACCACCTTGCGCGCCTTCTCCAGATCGGCGCCGGCATCGACATAGACATGGCAGTTGCCGTCCAGATGCTTGATCACCGGCACCCGGCTCTCGTCGGCGATGCGCTGGATCAGCGACTTGCCGCCGCGCGGGATGATGACGTCGATATAATCGCGCATCGTCAGCATATGGCCGACGGCGGCGCGGTCGGTGGTGGGGACCAGTTGGATCGCCGCCTCCGGCAGCGCCGCCTCGCGCAGCCCCTGGACCAGACAGTCGGCGATGGCGCGGGACGAGCGGATGCTCTCCGACCCGCCGCGCAGGATGGCGGCGTTCCCCGACTTCAGGCAGATGCCGCCGGCGTCCGCCGTCACGTTGGGCCGGCTTTCATAGATGATGCCGACGACGCCCAGCGGCACGCGGACACGCTGGATGCGCAGGCCGTTGGGCCGCGTCCATTCCGCCAGCACGCCGCCGATGGGATCGGGGAAGTCGGCGATGTCCTCCAGCCCCTTGGCCATCGCCTCGATGCGCTTGTCGTCCAGCATCAGCCGTTCGCGCATGGGGCCGGACAGGTCGCGGGCGTTCGCCATGTCCTCGGCGTTGGCGGCCTTGATCTCGGACGCGCGGGCGCGGATAGCCGCCGCCGCCGCCCTCAACGCCCGGTCCTTCGACGGTCCTGGCACGGTCGCCAGCGCGGCCGCGGCGGCGCGGGCCTTGCTGCCGAGGGACAGCATCTGGTCGTGCAGGGCGTCGGTGGTGTCGAGCAGGGCGGACATGGAGGTCTCCAGACACTCTATCCGTTGAAGGGACGACGACCTTAACGAATTGTTCGGGGTTGCGAAAGCCGCGCGGTTGTGGGACTTCGGCGTTGCGGTATGAGCGGGCGTGTGCAAAACGCAAGGCGCCGTTCCATGGCCGGGCTGAGTTTTCGGGTAAGGTGACATGCTGACGCTGCTGCTGATCGTCTCCGCCTTCTTCGCCGGCGTGCTGAACGCCGTGGCCGGGGGCGGCAGCTTCCTGACCTTTCCGGCGCTGATCATGGCCGGGGTGCCGCCGCTGAACGCCAACGCCACCAGCACGGTCGCGGTGTCGCCCGGCGCGCTGGCCAGCGCCTTCGGCTATCGGCGGGAGCTGGGCCGAATCCGCGAGATCCACCTGCCCTCCTTCCTCGGCATCAGTCTGGTGGGCGGACTGCTGGGCGCCCTGCTGCTGCTGTGGACGCCGCAGAAGACCTTCGAGATCATCGTGCCGTGGCTTCTGCTGTTCGCGACGCTGCTGTTCGCCGTCGGCCCGACCGCGTCGGCCTGGATCCGCCGCAACTTCACCATCGGCCACGGCACGGTGCTGGCGGTGCAGTTCCTGATCGCCGTCTATGGCGGCTATTTCGGCGGCGGCATCGGCATCCTGATCCTGGCGACGCTGGGCGTCTTCGGCCTGACCGACCTGCACGCCATGAACGGCCTGAAGTCGCTGGTTTCCGGCTGCCTGAACGCCGTCGCCGTGGCGGCCTTCGTCGCCGGCGGAGCGGTCTATTGGCCGGAGGCGCTTGTCATGCTGGTCGCCGCCATGGCCGGCGGCTATGCCGGCGCGTCGGTCGCCCGCCACATCCCGCCATCGGTCCTGCGCAAGATGGTGATCCTGGTGGGGGCCGGCATGACCGTCTATTTCTTCATCACCAAAGCCTGATCCGAACGGAGCCCCCGGCATGACCGCCCCCATCGACCGTACTCCTATTGATCGTGGGGCCCTGCCCTACCGCCCCTGCGTCGGCATCATGCTGCTGAACGACCGCGGCGAGGTGTTCGTCGCCCGGCGCTGCGGGTCGGCGGCCGACTGGCAGATGCCGCAGGGCGGCGTCGACGACGGCGAGGACGCCCGCACCGCCGCCTTCCGCGAACTGGAAGAGGAAATCGGCACTGCGAAGGCGGAGTTCATCGCCATGACCGCCGCCCCCCACCGTTACGACCTGCCCGACGATCTGCTGGGCCGGGTGTGGAAGGGCCGCTGGCGCGGGCAGGAACAGATGTGGATGCTGGCCCGCTTCACCGGCGACGAATCCGACATCCGGCTCGACACCGATCATCCGGAATTCGACGCCTGGAAATGGATCGACGCCGAGGAACTGCCGGGCATGATCGTCGCCTTCAAACGCCCGGTCTACGAATCGGTGCTGGCGGAATTCCGTCCGCTCATCGCCCGGGCAAAGGGCTGATCCGCATACCTCTGCACTGGCCGCCACACCGACGCCCGGCGGCATGTCCCAATTTTGATTGCGGTTATCCCCAACTTCTCAACGACACCCGGCCCATCCACCACTTCCGCTTAACGAATCCTTGAGACGCCTTCTGGCAACGTCGCTCCTACAACCGGAATGCGCAGGAGCGGGCCGGCTTTGGACGGAGGGGTGGCGTGTCGCTGATCAAGTGGACGGAGGAGGATGACGGGCGCATTCGCCTGGGCCTGCCGAGCGACCTCGATTTGCCCATGGCGCAACCTCTGCTCGACAGCCTGCGCGCCGCCTTCAAGGCGTCGGTGGACATCACCGTCCAGGCGGACGCGGTGGAACGCATCAGCGTCGCCTGCATCCAGGCGCTGGTCGTCGCCGCCCGCGATGCGGCGGAACAGGGAAATTCCTTCGCCATCCTGCGCCCGTCGGAGGTCCTCGCCGATGCCTGCGAGGATCTGGGGCTGGCCGGCTGGCTGAAGCAGTGGAGGCGTGCGTGAAGAAGAAAGTGATGACGGTGGACGATTCGCGGACCATGCGCGACATGGTGTCCTTCACCCTGCGCGGCGCCGGTTACGAGGTGGTGGAGGCCGCCGACGGCCAGCAGGCGATGAGCGCCATCGCCACCACCAAGGTCGATCTGGTCATCACCGACCTGAACATGCCGGTCATGGACGGGCTGACCCTGATCCGCAAGCTGCGCGCCATCCCGGCCCACCGCACCCTGCCGATCCTCATGCTGACCACCGAAGCGGACGAAAGCAAGAAGGCCGAGGGCCGCGCCGCCGGCGCCACCGGCTGGATCGTGAAGCCCTTCAACCCCGACAAGCTGGTGTCGGTGGTGCAGAAGGTCTGCGGCTGACCGCAAGCCGTCAGCGAAGTAAGGGGTACAGCCGTGGACGATCTCAGCCGCTTCAAGCAGACCTACTTCGACGAAAGCGCCGAATTGCTGGCCGTCGCCGAGGCCGGGCTGCTGCGCCTCGCCCCCGGCGAGGTCGACATGGACGAGGTGAACGCGATCTTCCGCGCCGTCCATTCGATCAAGGGCGGCGGCGGCGCCTTCGGATTCAACGATCTCGTCGCCTTCGCCCATGAATTCGAAACGGTGATGGACGGCGTGCGCAACGCCGAGATCCCCGTCACCACCGAACTGGTCGACACGCTGATCCGCGCCAACGACCTGCTGGCCCGCCTGCTGTCCCATGCCTCCGATGAGACGGAGGCGCCGGCCGGCACCACCGACGACACCGTCGCCGCGCTCCGCCGCTTCCTGGGCAAGGCCGAAGCGCCGGCCGAAGCACCGGCGGAGAAGGGGCCCGCGGCGCCGCCGCCCGCCACGGCCTACCCCGACGACGAGGATGACGAAGCCGGCATCTTCGGCGACGCCCTGGCCGCCATCCAGGCCGCCCGCGACGATCACCCGGCCTCCACGCCCTCCGGCCCGGTCCCCGAAGGCAAGGTGCGCTGGACCATCGCCTTCCGCCCGAAGGCCGAACTGCTGCTGTCCGGCAACGAGCCGACCTACATGCTGCGCGCCCTGCGCCGGCTGGGCGAGGCGGAGGTGGTCTGCCACCTGGACCAGCTGCCGTCGCTGCGCGACCTCGACGCCGAGCTGCTGCACCTGTCCTGGACGGTGACGCTGCTGGCCGACCCGCAGGTCGACCGCGCCCAGATCGACGACGTGTTCGAATTCGTCGCCGACGACTGCGACATCCGCATCAGCGCCGAAGCCCCACCGCCCGCGATCATTGCGCCGGCCGAACCTGCCCCGGTCCCTCAGCCGGCTCCCGTCCCGGCCGCCGCCAACCTGCCGGAACCGGCCGCTCCCCCACCCCCACCGGCCACCCCGGCCGCCACCACCTCGGGCTCGGCGAAGCCCGGCGACGGCGCCAAGCGCCCCAACGGCGGTGCCGGCGGCACGGGCGGCGGCGACCATACCGGGCCGACCACCCACACCATCCGCGTCGACCTCGACAAGATCGACCGGCTGGTCAACATGGTCGGCGAGATGGTCATCACCCAGGCGATGATCGCGGAGCATCTGCGCGACCTGCCGCCGGGCCAGTTCCAGGAACTGCTGGAAGGGCTGGAAGGCCTCGCCCAGCACACCCGCGAACTGCGCGAAAGCGTGATGTCGATCCGCGCCCAGCCGGTCTCCAGCGTCTTCTCGCGCATGCCGCGGCTGGTGCGCGAATGCGCCGCCATGACCGGCAAGGAGGTGATGCTGGTCACCACGGGCGAGACGACGGAGGTCGACAAGACGGTGGTGGAGAACCTCGTCGATCCGCTGACCCACATGATCCGCAACTCCATCGACCATGGGCTGGAAGGCCCCGACGAGCGGGAGCGCATCGGCAAGCCGCGCGCCGGCACCGTGCATCTGTCGGCCGCCCACCGGTCCGGCCGCATCGTGATCGAGGTGACCGACGACGGCCGCGGCATCAACCGCGCCAAGGTGTTGTCCAAGGCGATCGAGAAGGGGCTGGTCCAGCCGGGAGCCACCCTGTCGGACGAGGAGATCGACAACCTGATCTTCCTGCCCGGCTTCTCCACCGCCGATCAGGTGTCCAACCTGTCCGGCCGCGGCGTCGGCATGGATGTGGTGCGGCGGAACATCTCCAGCCTGGGCGGGCGCATCGGCGTCTATTCGACGCCGGGCGAGGGCTCGCGCTTCGTCCTGTCGCTGCCGCTGACGCTGGCGGTGCTGGACGGCATGGTAATCTCGGTGGGGGAGGAGCGTTTCGTCCTGCCGCTGACCAACATCGTGGAGAGCCTGCGGCCCAAGCCCGCCGATCTGCATGGGCTGGTCAACAAGTGCGACGTCATGATGGCGCGCGGCGAGTATGTGCGGCTGGTCCACCTGCATCGGCTGTTCGGCATCCCCAAGGCCATCGACGACGCCACCAAGGGGCTGGTCGTGCTGGTGGAGACGGAGGACGGCTCCCGCCTCGGCCTCGTGGTGGACGAGGTGCTGGGCCAGCAGCAGGTCGTCATCAAGAGCCTGGAGGCCAACTTCCGCCGGCTGGACGGCGTCGCCGCCGCGACCATCCTTGGCGACGGCCGGGTCGCCCTGATCCTGGACGTGGCCGGCCTGCGTGAAATGAGCCGCCACAACAATTCCGGCAGCGATGCCGGCAGCCCTTCCGCTTCCCCGTCCCTGCCCGCCCCGGCGGACAGATCCGACCAGCGTCAACGCCAAACGGTTTGAGGCCCAGCGATGAGCAGTTCCACCGCAATCGCCCCCGTCAGCTCCCGCACCGACCTTTCGGCCGCAGGCTCCGCCGCCAACGGGACGGAGGAGCAATATGTGACCTTCACGGTCGGCAGCGAGGAATATGGCGTCAACATCCTGGCCGTGCGCGAAATCCGCGGCTGGACGCCGGAAAGCCGCCTGCCGAACCTGCCCGACTATGTCCGCGGCGTCATCAACCTGCGCGGCATCATCATCCCGATCTTCGACCTGCGCGCCCGCTTCGGCGGCGGCCTGACCCAGGTGACGAAGCGCCATGTCGTGGTGGTGATGCAGGTGGGCGAGCGCACCCGCGGCATCCTGGTCGACGCGATTTCCGACATCCTGGCCATCGGCCATGACGCGATCAAGCCGCCGCCCGACGTCGACAGCGGGCTGATCGACGCCGAATATCTCAGCGGCCTCTACACCGCCGAGAACCGCATGGTGACCCTGCTGAACGTGGGCAAGCTGTTCGCGGGCGAGCATGTCGACCAGGACGCCATCCCCCGCACCGCCCTGGAATCGACCTGACTGCGGCTGGCTGCCGAGCCCCCGGGACACAACGACAAGAAGCCTTGAAAAAGAGGGAACGTCACCGATGGCCACCGACGGTACGAACGCCGAAGCCGGCACCTTCCTCAGCAACATGCGCATCGGCAAACGGCTGTGGCTGGCCTTCGGCCTGCTGCTGCTGCTGATCGCCGCCCAGTCCGGCACCGGCATCTTCGGGCTGGACGGGCTGAACCGCCGCGTCGACGGCGTCATCGCGTCGGGCGACCTCGCCGTCTTCGCCAAGGATCTGGAAAGCCGTCTGGCCGCCGAACGGCTGCAGACCCGCGAATACATCAACATCGGCTCGACCGAGGCGCTGGACCGCCTGCGCGTCCTGCGCGGGGAGTTCGACCAGGCGATGGCGGCGCGGCAGGCCAAGTTGAAGGCATCAAGCCAGGCCGCCGCCTTCGCCGAGCTGGGCAGCCTTCACACCGCCTACCATGAGCGGTTCGAGGCGGTGCGCGCCGTGCGCGAGCAGGCCGACCGCCTGCTGCACGAGCGCATGGACCCGGTTGGCGCCCAGGTGACCAAGCGGCTGGAGGACATGGTCGCCGCCGCCGAGGCGTCGGGCGACAAGGATTTCGCCTTCGGCGCGCAGGAGGTGGAGAACCGCTGGCTGATGACCCGCTTCCGGGCCAACCGCGCCCTCGGCCTGCGCGACGCCGAAGCCGCGACGCAGGTCGAGGCGGTGGGCAAGGCGATGAGCGAGAGCATCGCCCGGCTGTCGTCGGTGGTCCGCAGCAACGGCAGCCTGCTGGCGGCCCTGCGCGAGATCAATGGCCGCGCCAGCGATTACCGCACCGCCTTCCGCGACGCGATGTCCGCCAACGACGAGGCGAAGCGGCTGACCGACGAGCTTGCCGCCGCCGCCACCGCGATCAACCGCGCCATCGACGGCATCGTCGCCTCCATCGCCGCCAGCGCCAAGGCGACTGAGGAGGAGGCCGGGAGCGAGGCCGCCTTCACCATCCGCCTGACGCTGGGCCTGGGGCTGCTGTCGCTGGTGATCGGCATCGTCGCCGCCAACCGCATCGCCGCTTCGATCATCGGGCCGGTCACCGGCATCCGCCGGGTGATGTCCGACCTGACAGAAGGCAAGCTGTCGGTCAGCGTCCCCCACACCGGGCAGAAGGACGAGCTGGGCGACATGGCCCGCGCCGTCGCCGCCTTCAAGGACGAGGCGGTGGAGGCCCTGCGCTCCCGCATCGCGCTGGAACGGGTGTCGGCCAACATCATGATGGCGGACGTCGACGGCCGCATCCTCTATGCCAACGACTCGATCATGGCCATGTTCCGACACGCCGAGGCGGACCTGCGCGTGTCCCTGCCCGGCTTCGACCCGAACAAGCTGGTCGGACAGAATTTCGACGTCTTCCACCGCGACCCCGGCCACCAGCGCCGCCTGCTGGCCGACCTGACCCAGACCCATCGCGGCTTGGCCAAGACCGGCGGACGCACCTTCCAGGTCATCGCCAACCCCGTCGTCAGCCGCCAGGGCGAGAAGCTTGGCACCGTCATCGAATGGCGCGACCTGACCGAGGAGCTGGCGATCGAGGCGGAGATCAGCGCGATGGTGGAGAATGCCGTGCGCGGCGACTTCACCCACCGCATCGCACTGGACGGCAAGACGGGCTTCTTCCGGCTGGTCAGCGAGGGCATTAACCGGCTGTCGGAGAACATCGCCGCCGTCACCGAGGAACTGGCTTCGGTGCTGGAGGCGCTGTCGCAGGGCGACCTGACCCGCCGCATCGACAAGCAGTATGAAGGCGTGTTCCAGCGGCTGAAGGACGATTTCAACGGCACGGTCGCCCGCCTGTCGGAGATCGTCCAGCGCATCGATCAGGCCGCCGGCTCCATCGCCGTCGCCAGCCGCGAGGTGGCGGAAGGCAGCATGGACCTGTCGGAGCGGACCGAGCAGCAGGCATCCTCGCTGGAAGAGACCGCGGCCAGCATGGAACAGCTCGCCGCCACCGTGCGCTCCAACGCCGACAACGCCCAGCAGGTCAACGGCTATGCCACCGAGGCGCGCAGCGCAGCCTCGCGCGGCGGCGACGTGGCGACCAGCGCGGTGGAGGCGATGCGCCGGATCGAGCAGTCGTCGCAGAAGATCTCCGACATCATCGGGGTGATCGACGAGATCGCCTTCCAGACCAACCTGCTGGCGCTGAACGCGGCGGTGGAGGCGGCGCGGGCCGGCGACGCCGGGCGCGGCTTCGCCGTGGTGGCGCAGGAGGTGCGGCAGCTCGCCCAGCGCTCCGCCCAGGCGTCGAAGGAGATCAAGGCGCTGATCATGGACAGCGGCGGGCAGGTGCGCGACGGCGTCGACCTCGTGCGCTCCGCCGGCAGCTCGCTGACCGAGATCGTGTCGGGCATCGGCCGCGTCGCCGATCTGGTGTCGGAGATCGCGCGGGCGACCACCGAGCAGGCGTCCGGCCTGGACGAGGTCAACATCGCCATCGCCCAGATGGACGAGATGACCCAGAAGAACGCCGCCCTGGTGGAGGAAAGCACAGCCGCCGCCCGCTCGCTGGAGGATCAGGCCGACCAGCTGCGCCGCCAGATGACCTTCTTCACCCTGGACCGCCAGTCCGCTTCTCGCAAATCCGCCTGAGGACGCCACCGGTGCCGCGATGACCGACCGCTCGCCCGTCTTATCGACCGAACCCGCGACACTGCGGCGCTCCCCCGCCGCCACACCGGCCGCCTCACCGGCCGCGGTATTCGGCGGCGCACGCGAGTTCCGGTTCGAGCGGCACCATTTCGACCTGATCGCCGGACTGCTGTATCAGCTGGCAGGCATCGCGCTGGCCCCGCACAAGGCCGAGATGGTCTATGCCCGGCTGGCGCGGCGCCTGCGCGAGTTGCGGCTGCCCGATTTCGACGCCTATTGCGCCCTGCTGCAGAGCGACGAGGTGGCAGACGAGATCGGCTTCCTGGTCAATGCGCTGACCACCAACCTGACCAGCTTCTACCGCGAATCGCACCATTTCGACTTCCTCGCCTCCACCGTCCTGCCGGAGGTGCGGGACCTGAACGCCGGCCGGCCGAAACCGCGCCTGCGGCTGTGGTCGGCCGGCTGTTCGTCGGGGCCGGAGCCCTACACCATGGCGATGGTTCTGGTCTCCACCATGGGCGCCGACCTGCGCCGCTGGGACGCCCGCATACTCGCCACCGACATCGACACCCACATGGTGGACACCGCCCGGCGCGGCATCTACCCGCTGTCGGGCGCCACCGGCATCCCGCCACAGGTCCGCCAGCGCTTCACCCAGGACGTGAGGCTGGACGGCGAGCCGGCGGTGGCGATGGGCGAGGAGCTGAAACGCCTCGTCACCGTCAAGCCGCTGAACCTGCTGGAACATTGGCCGATGTCCGGCCCGTTCGACGCGATCTTTTGCCGCAATGTGCTGATCTATTTCGACCGCCGCGGCCGGATGCAGGTGATAGAAAACTTCGCCCGGATGCTTCGCCCCGGCGGGTATCTGTTCCTCGGCCACTCGGAGAGCCTGTATGGCGTGTCGAACCTGTTCCGGCAGGCCGGTCCGACGATCTACCGGAGGGACTGAGCGATGAACGCCGTTCCCCTGCCCCGACACGACTCCACACATGCCGTATCCCCCCGCCGTCTGGGCAGCGGGCGCTACTTCAACCAGGAATTCAAGGTCGATACCGTCAAGATCGCGCTGGGCCAGCAGGCGGTCAGCGACCGCCCCGACCTGATGATCGCGACGACGCTGGGATCCTGCGTGGCGGCCTGCATCCACGACCCGGTGCGCGGCATCGGCGGCATGAACCATTTCATGCTGCCCGACCTGCCGGCGAGCGAACTGGAGGGGGCCGGCGTCGCCGCGCGCTATGGCTCGGTGGCGATGGAGCGGCTGATCAACGCGCTGCTGGCCGCGGGTGCCGAACGCCGGCGCCTGCGGGTCAAGCTGTTCGGCGGCGGCCGGGTCATCGAGTCGAGCTACGACATCGGCGGGCTGAACAGCCGGTTCGCGCTCGAGTACGTGCGGGCGGAGGGGCTGACGCTGGCCGGCCAGGATCTGGGCGGCGGCTCCGCCCGGCGGCTGCATTACTTTCCCCACAGCGGCAGGGCGCTGCGGCGCCTGCTGCGGCCGGAGGCGGCGGCCGACACCGTCACCCGCGAACGGCGCTTCATCACCCACCTGAGCCAGACCCCCGAGGAAGGCGACGTTGAACTGTTCGCCCCCGCCGATCCGGGAGGGAGCTGACCGATGCCCAGACCGATCCGTGTCGTCATCGTCGACGACAGCGCCCTGATGCGCGAAATGCTGAAGGACATCCTGAGCCGGGAGGCGGGGATGGAGGTCGCCGGCGTTGCCCGCGACCCCTTCGAGGCGCGCGAGGTCATCAAGGCCACCAACCCCGACGTCATCACCCTGGACGTCGAAATGCCGAAGATGGACGGCCTGTCCTTCCTGGAGAAGATCATGACCCTGCGGCCGACGCCGGTCATCATGGTCTCTTCCCTGACCCGCGAAGGCTCGGACGCCGCCATCCGCGCGCTGGAACTGGGGGCGGTGGATTGCGTCGCCAAGCCCGGCGGCTCCGACGGGCACGGGTTCGAGGCGACGGCGATGGAGTTGGTCTCCAAGATCCGCGTCGCCGCCACCGCACGCCTGACCATGCGCCGCCCGGCCGCCGCGCACGGTGTCCTGCCGACGCCGCGCCGCGCCGGGTCGGGAAAGCGGCTGATCGCCATCGGCGCCTCGACCGGCGGGGTGGAGCGCATCCGCGACGTGCTGGCCGCCATGCCGGCCGATTGCCCGCCGATCGTCATCACCCAGCATATGGGGCCGAGCTACGTGCCCAGCTTCGCGGCCCGGCTCGACCGGCTGTCGGCGCCCACCGTCCGGGTGGCCGTCCATGGCGACCGGCCGGTCCAGGGGCTGGTGCTGATCGCCCCCGGCGACCGCCATCTCGCCATCGTCCGCGACACCGCCGGCTTCGTCTGCCACATCCAGGACACCCCCGCGGTCAGCGGCCACCGGCCGTCGGTCGACGTGCTGTTCGCCTCCGTCGCCAAGGCGGCGGGCAACAATTCCGTCGGCGTCATCCTGTCCGGCATGGGCCGCGACGGCGCCATCGGCATGAAGGCGATGCATGAGGCCGGCGCCTTCACCATCGGCGAGCAGGAATCGAGCTGCGTCGTCTATGGCATGCCGCGGGCCGCCAGGGAGGCCGGCGCCGTGGCGGTCGAACTGCCGCTCACCCAAATCCCCGCCGAAATGCTGCGCGCCTTCGACGCCGTCGGCGAGCGCCCCCGCAGCGCCTGATTCCACCGCGCATCCGGGCAGAGTTTCCAAGGAGCACCAGTATGTTTACCCCCGCTTCCACCGATGCCGTGCCCGCGACGCCGGACGACTCCCAGGGCGGAAACGCCAAGGTCGCGGTCACCGAGGAGCTTCTGTCGACATGGCTCGGCTTCGCCGATGTGCAGCGCCGCACGCTGGATGTCGTGCAGGGCGAGCTGACGCGGACCTCGAACCATGTGGAGACCTCCACCCTGGACCTGTCGGACCGCTTCCGCGAGCTGGCCCAGAAGGCGCTGGAACAGTCGGAGCGGGTGGCCCAGATCGTCGCCATGGCCGGGTCGGTCGACATCGACGGCGAACGGGTGCCGCTCGACACGCTGGTCGTCGGCATGCAGGACATCATCACCGACATGGTGACCAACATCGTCACCCTGTCGCGCCACGCCATGAGCATGGTCTATCTGCTGGACGACGTGCAGAAGGACGTGGCCGAGCTGGAGAAGTCGATCGGCGACATCGACGGCATCAACCGCCAGACCAACTTCCTGGCGCTGAACGCCACCATCGAGGCCAGCCGCGCCGGCGAGGCCGGGCGCACCTTCGCCGTGGTGGCGCAGGAGGTGCGCCACCTCTCCCGCTCCACCGGCGAACTGGCCGAGCGCATGCGCAGCAAGGTCACCGCCGTGGTGAAGGGCGTCCGCAACGGCCACGACATCCTGCGCCAGATCGCCAACACCGACATGTCGCCGCAGATGCTGGCCAAGGAGCGGGTCGACAAGACGATGGACAGCCTGGTGGCGCAGACCACCCATTTCCAGTCGGTGCTGGAAACGGCCGCCTCGGTGTCGTCCGACATGTCCGCCACCATCGCCCATGTCATCACCGGCATGCAGTTCCAGGACCTGACCAAGCAGCGGATCGAGGCGATCAACGACAGCCTCGCCATCATGGGCGCCGGGCTGGGAGAGCTGGAAACCCGGATCCGCGCGCAGGTGCCCGCCGGCATCGGCGCGCGGGAGCCGCAGGAATGGCTGAACCAGCTGATGGGCCGCTTCACGCTCAGCGAAATGCGCGAGCGCTTCGTCCGCAAACTGCTGCTGGAAGGCACCGCGCTGGACGAAAACGGCGTGCTCGACCTCAATGCCGCAGGGGGAAGCGGCTCCGGCGGTGATATTGAACTCTTCTAGCGCGGTGCGCCCGCCGCCTGTACAGTGAACCACCTTTCCGGAAAGACGGGCCTATGGATTACGGCATAGAAGTGCGCGATCAGGAGGCGGTCGTCCGCTTGCGCGGCCGCCTGACCTTCAACGACCATGCAAAGTTGCGGACCCTGATCGGCGAGATGGGGCAGAACAGGCTCAAGCGCCAGGTGCTCGACCTGTCGTCGCTGGAGTTCGTCGATTCCGCCGGCATCGGCATGCTGCTGATCGCGCGCGAGGAGATGGACCGCGCGGCCAAGCAATTCGTTCTGCGGGGCGCCGCCGGTCAGGTGAAGCGGGTGCTGACCGTGGCGCAGATCGCCAAGATCGTTCCGATGGAGGACTGATCCCGGTGAGCGACGGGACGACCCAGATCACCGGATGCCGCACCCGCTTCGCCGGCATCGCCGCTCCCCGGATGCCGGCCGAACGGCTTGCCGGGCTGGCTCAGGCTCTGGGTCTGGCCCCGGTTGCGGAGCCCGCCGGGCCGGCGGCGCTGGCCATCCTGCTGACCGGCGCGGCCCCCGGCAGCGATGCCGACGAGCTGTGGCTCCCCCCCGTCGCCGCCTGGATCGAGCCGCCCGCCGGCAGCGAGGCCGCCGGGCTGGTTCCGCTGCTCGCCGAAGCGGCGGGCAACGACCTCTACCTCAACCTGACGACCGGGACTGCCCATGATCTCCAACTCGGCGGGCGGCTGCTGGCTGCGCTGAACGCGCGCCACCCGTTGGAAGGGGATCGCCGCGACGATCTGGAGTTGGCCCTGCACGAGGCGGTCAGCAACGCGCTGGTCCATGGCAATCTGGGCGTCGCCGGCATGAAGGAGTTGAGCGCGCAGGAACTGGAACGCTTTTCCCGCGACCTGGGCGACCGTCTTGCCGACCCGGCTCTGGCCGCCCGCCGCATCGTCATCGCGGTGCGGATCGATTCTGCGGAAGATGGGCCGGCGCAGGATGGCCGGGCGCTGGCGACGGTGGAGGTCACCGACGAAGGCGCCGGCTTCACCCCCGGCCCGCGCACCAGCTCCGGCGCCTCCGGCCGCGGCCTGGACCTGATCGGCAACGTCGCGGAAGAGCTGGAAATCGGAAATGGCGGTCGCAGCATCCGCCTGAGGTTCCGGCTGTGAACGCGGCGGGATGGCATAGCCCCGGCTGCGAGGCCGTTTCGGCGCCGCCGGACGGGATCGCCGACCCGCAGCGACCGGACGGGCCTGCCTGCGACTGCCAGGAGCCGGACTGGACCATCCTCGATTGCCCGGTCCTGGTGGTGGACGACACCGCCTTCAACCGCACCCTGATCGGCGCCTTCCTGACCGAGGCCGGCTTCCGCCGGGTTTCCTTCGCCGCAAGCGGGCTGGAGGCGCTGGCGATGATCGAGGCCGCCCTCCCCGACCTGCTGATCCTCGACATCATGATGCCGGGAATGGACGGGTTCGAGGTCTGCCGCCGCCTGCGCGCCATGCCCGAGACGGCCGACCTGCCGATCCTGGTACAGACCGCCCTGTCGTCCGGCGAGGACCGCAACCGCGCCTTCGCCGCCGGCACCACCGATCTGGTGTCGAAGCCGCTGGAACGCACCGAACTGCTGGCCCGCGTGCGCATCCATCTGGAAGACCGGGTGCTGATCCGCCGTCTGCAGGCCTATCGGGCGCGGGTGGAGGCGGAATTGTCCATCGCCCGGTCGATGCATGAGCATCTGCTGCCGACCCCGGCGCAATGCGATGCGGTGGCCGCCGCCGCCGGCTGCCGCCTGCGGGCCCACAGCGCGATCTCCCCCCATCTCGGCGGCGACCTGTGGGGGCTTCTGCCGCTCGGCGGGCGGCGCTTCGGCGTCTATCTGCTGAATGTCGCCGGCCGCGGGGTTTCGGCGGCACTGAACGCCTTCCGCCTGCATACCCTTCTGCAGGAGCTTGGCCCCGTCCACGGCCAGGATGCCGCCGGCCTGCTGACCGCGCTGAACGACCGCGCCGCCGGGCTTCTGGCCGCAGGGGAAAAGGCGACCATGACCTATGGGGTGGTGGACGGCGAGGCCGGGCGCTTCATCCACGCCTCGGCCGACGGCGCGCCGCCGATGATCCTGGATGCCGACGGCGGGCCGCATTTCGGTCTCGCCACCGGCCTGCCGATCGGCATCGCCCCCGGCACCCGCTATCGCAGCGAAATGATGGAACTGCCGCGCGGCGGCGTGCTGGCGCTCTACTCCGTCGCCGTGCTGGAAGCGCTGGATTCCGGCGGGACCGGAATCGGGCTCGGCTGGATGATCGCCCGCGCGGTGGCGGAAGGCGAAGGCTTCGATGCGGTGGTCCGCTCGCTGGGCTTTGCGCTGGGCCAGGGCAGCGGCGACGACCACACCTTGCTGTGGATCGAGCGGGAGACGGCGCCATGACCGGAGCCCCGCCGCCCGGCCTGCTGCCGATCGAGACGCGCGATGCCTTCGATGGGCTGGCCGGTGCCCGCGTATTGGTCGTCGACGACAACCGCATCAACCGCCATCTGCTGCTGGCATTGCTGGAGCGCGGCGGCATCACCCTGATCGAACAAGCGGAGGACGGGCATGACGCCCTGGTCCGGATCGAGCGGTTCAAGCCCGACCTCGTGCTGCTCGACCTGATGATGCCGCAGATGGACGGGTTCGAGATGTGCCGGCGCCTGCGCGCCGACCCGCGCTGGAAAACGCTGCCGGTCCTGGTGCAGTCCAGCCTGAACCGGGCGGAGGACCGCGCCCGCGCCTTCGCCGCCGGGGCGACCGACTATGTCACCAAGCCGATCAACGCGGTGGAACTGCTTGCCCGCGTCCGCATCCATCTGCGCAAGCGCACCATGCTGCGCGACCTGCAGCAGTATCACAGCCGCACGGAAGCCGAGCTGGAACTGGCCCGCGCCATGCAGGCCCGGATGCTGCCCGGCCCCGACCGGCTGGCGGAGCTGGAGGCGGCGACCGGCATCGCCATCCACACCCATTTCGCCCCCTCGTCCGAGCTGGGCGGCGATTTCTGGGGGATCGATCGGCTGCCGGACGGCCGGGTGGCAGTCTATCTGGTCGACTTCTCCGGCCATGGCGTCGGCGCGGCGCTCAACACCTTCCGGCTGGACGCCATCTGCCGCCAGATCGGCAGCACGGAGCTGAGCCCGGCGGATTTCCTGGCCGCCGTGAACCGGCGGCTGTGCGGGCTGCTGCCCTGCGGCCAGTTCGCGACCATGCTGACGGGCGTGATCGACCCGGCGGCCGGCCTGTTCCACTATGCCTCGGCCGGATCGACGGCGCCGATGATGTGGCATCCCGGCGACGAGGCGCCGCGGCTGGGCGACGGCAGCGGCCTGCCGCTCGGCCTGCTGGCCTCGGCCAGCTACGACAGCCGCCTGATGCCGATGCCGCCCGGCGCCCGCCTGTTCCTCTATTCCGACGCCGCCATCGAGATCCCGATCGGCGGCGAGGACAGCCACGAGGTTCTGGACGAATACGGCCTCGCCACCCTGTTCGCCCGCCGCCTGCAGGAGCCGGACGACGCCGCCCTGCTGTCCGGCCTGCTCGGCGACCTGAGGGCGACCGGCCCGATCGACGACGACCTGACGGCGCTGCTGTTGACGCGGCGGGAATGACACCGCCTGCCGGACGACACCGACGGCGCCGACGCTACCGGCCGAAAAGCAAAAAGGCCGCTCCCGAGGGAGCGGCCTTTCGCGTTCGGCGGGAGCCGACCGATCAGCGCGAGTAGAACTCGATGACCAGGTTCGGTTCCATCTGGACCGGGTACGGAACGTCGGCCAGCAGCGGGGCGCGGACGAAGCGGCCCTTCAGCGCGCTGCTGTCGACTTCCAGGTAATCGGGGATGTCACGCTCGCCGGAAGCGGAGGCTTCCAGGATCAGCGCCATCTGCTTGGACTTGGCGCGCACCTCGACGGTGTCGTTGTCCTTGATGCGGGCCGACGCGATGTTCAGGCGGCGGCCGTTGACCAGGATGTGGCCATGGTTGATCAGCTGGCGCGCGGCGAACGGGGTCGGCGCGAACTTCATGCGGTAGACCACCGCGTCCAGACGGCGCTCCAGCAGGCCGACCAGGTTCTCGCCGGTGTCGCCCTTGCGGCGGACGGCCTCGGCATAGATGCGGCGGAACTGCTTCTCGCCGATGTTGCCGTAGTAGCCCTTCAGCTTCTGCTTGGCCATCAGCTGCAGACCGTAGTCCGACGGCTTCTTGCGGCGCTGGCCATGCTGGCCCGGGCCATACTCGCGCTTGTTCAGCGGGCTCTTGGCACGGCCCCACAGGTTGACGCCAAGGCGGCGGTCGATCTTGTACTTGGACTCTTGACGCTTGCTCATAACTCTCAGGCCTCGTTGGACACGAGTTGATGTTGTCCCGGTAGTTCCATCCGCCCTGTTACAGGCGGCGGACGGGGCGTCAAAGATTGCGCGCGCCCGCTTTCCCAGGAGGTGAAGGCGCGCACAATACCCATTGGCGGGCTGGAGTCAAGCCCGACGGCATATCCGGAACTTCTTGCGTCCTCCCACCCTTTTGCGCTCCCTTTCCCGGCACCGCAAGCTGCAGGCAGGGATGACGCGATGGAACGGGTGGAGTGCGTGGTCGTCGGGGCGGGCGTGGTCGGGCTGGCGGTGGCGCGGCGGCTGGCACGGGCCGGGCGCGAGGTGATCGTGCTGGAGGCGGCGGACGCCATCGGCACCGGTACCAGTTCGCGCAACTCCGAGGTCATCCATGCCGGCATCTATTACCCCACCGGCAGCCTGCGCGCCCGGCTGTGCGTGCCCGGCCGCGATGAGTTGTATGACTATTGCGCCGCCCATGGCGTGGAGCATCGCCGCGTCGGCAAGCTGATCGTCGCGACGGAAGAGAACCAGCTGCCGAAGCTGGCGGCGATCCGCGCCCAGGCCACCGCCAACGGCGTCACCGACCTGACCGAGATCGACGCCGACACCGCGCGGACGTGGGAACCCAACCTGCGCACCGTCGGCGCCCTGCTGTCGCCCTCCACCGGCATCATCGACAGCCACGGGCTGATGCTGGCCCTGTTGGGCGACGCGGAGGAGGCCGGGGCAATGCTGGCGCTGCTGAGCCCGCTGACGCGCTCGCACCGCACCGCCACCGGCTTCGAACTGGAGGTCGGCGGGGCGGAGCCGATGCGCATCGCCTGCTCCACCCTGGTCAATGCCGCCGGGCTGGGCGCCTGGGGCGTGGCGCGCGGGCTGGAGGGTCTGGACCCCGTCCATGTGCCGCCGCGCGTGCTGGCGAAGGGCAACTACTATGCGCTGGCCGCCGGCCGCTCCCCCTTCTCGCGGCTGGTCTATCCGGTGCCGGTGGAGGGCGGGCTGGGCGTCCACCTGACGCTGGACCTCGCCGGACAGGCCCGATTCGGTCCCGACGTGGAATGGCTGGGCGATGTGGAGGGCAGTATTGATTACGCCGTCGATCCCGCCCGTGCCGACTCCTTCTACGGCGCGGTGCGCGCCTATTGGCCGGGTCTGCCGGACGGTGCACTGGTGCCGGCCTATTCCGGCGTGCGGCCGAAGCTGAGTGGGCCGGGACAGCCGCAGGCCGACTTCCTGATCCAGGGACCGGACACCCATGGAGTGGACGGTCTGGTCAACCTGTTCGGCATCGAATCGCCCGGCCTGACCTCCTGCCTCGCCATCGCCGACGCGGTGGCGATGGCGCTTGGCGAGGCGCCTGAAATTCTTAACCATTCCCAAGGCTCACAGGGTTCTTGACCGCGACCTCGGCTCTCCCAATCTATAGGCATGGCGGCGCCGGCCGATGCTGGGCCGCCGACCCGCCGGGCGCCGGAAACGGGCCCAACTTCCGCAACTCGCTCCCGTCGTGAGGAGGATGCGTCGTGACGACTCGCCTTTCGCTCTTCAACAGCCCGCTGCTGCTTGGCTTCGACCAGTTCGAGCGAACGCTCGACCGGATCGCCAAGAATTCGGCCGAAGGCTATCCCCCCTACAACATCGAGCAGATCGGCGACGACGGCCTGCGAATCACGCTCGCCGTGGCCGGCTTCACCTCCGATGACCTGTCGGTCCAGATCGAGGACAACCAGCTGGTCATCCGCGGCCGCCAGACCGACGACAAGTCGCGCGTCTACCTGCACCGTGGAATCGCCGCGCGGCAGTTCCAGCGCAGCTTCGTCCTGGCCGAGGGGATCGAGGTGGTGGGCTGCTCGCTCGACAACGGGCTGCTCAACATCGACCTGACCCGCCCGATGCCGGAGCCGAAGGTCCGCACCATCAAGATCGAACAGCCGAAGAAGGCCGCCGGCGGCGCCATGCCCCGCACCATCGACGTGTCCGCCGATGGCCGGGACGACTGATCGCCGGAAAGTCTGATCCAGGTCACGGCCTTCCCCCCTGTTCTCCGACACTCTACCCCCGACACTCTGCACGCGCGGTCGCCCATGACGGGGAGCCGCCGGGAGACCACGATCATGATGAACGATACCCACACCCAGCTGCGCCAGCTGTCGCCGCAGGATTTCGCCAGCTTCGGCCTGGGCGACGTCGCCTATGTCCGCCCGGTCGAGATGGACGGAACCGCCGCCTTCGCCATCCACGCCGCCGACGGCACGCCGCTGAGCGTGGTTGCCGACCGCGATCTGGCCTTCGCCGCCATCGTGCAGAACGACATGGAGCCGGTCAGCGTCCACTGACCGGTTCGGCCGGGGCGCCGCCGCCAACGGCGGCCGCCCCCTCGCCGCCTGCCCGCGGCCGGTTGCGCTGCAATCCGCCACATCTCGATCCTTGTCAGCCCTAACTCCTGTTGTAAGGTGCGCTCTGCGATAATCGCCGCTACGGGACGTGAAAAGGCAGTGGGGGACGGTCGGTTGGACGGCGGGGCAAGCGATACGGCGGCGGACACGAAGTCAGCTCCCGACATGGAAAAGCGTAGGGCCTGGGATGACGAGGCGCGCGATTCCCTCCACATCCTGCCCTTGTCGGCGATCCCGCTGGAAACGCCCGGCCTGCAGCATGCGCGCCTAATCAAGAATGTCCGGCTGCAGACGGTGGTGGAGATGTTCCGCGATGCCCAGACCGGCAGCGGGCAGGTCTCCCCCCGCCACATCCCAGCCTATTTCGAATCCTACAAGGACGAGATCGAACGCGATCTGGTGAAGCTGGAGAAGATCGGCGCCGCCTCCAGCTTCGACGTCTATTCCTCGCGGATCGAGCTGCGGCGGCTGAACATCGACGTCAACAACGTCGAATCGCTGACCCTGTCCGACCGCAAGAAGGCGGAGCTGACCAGCTACATGCGGGTCTTCACCCGGCCGCTGATGGAATATGTCTATGGCACGGAGGAGGTGCAGGTCGCCGACGTGACCGACATCATCCAGCTGTTCGCCAACCCCAACCGGGACGAGGCTCTGCGCAACCTGCGCATGATGGCCGACCGGCTGGACATCGGCCTGGGCGAGATCCCGCAGTTCCTGGAGGAGTATGGCGACGTCTTCCTGTCGCTGGCCTATTTCCGCAAATGCCTGGACGAGATCGTGCCGGAGGTGCAGCGCTTCGTCGGCTGGATGGGCGAGATCCGCAGCTCCGCCGAGGTCAAGCGCGACCCGCGCCAGATCAGGATGCTCGACGACATCGCCCGCGACCTGACCGACATCTCGACCTCCATCACCGGCCGGTTCGAGAGCTTCGACAACCGCTCCAAGGATTTCTGGAGCGACATCAACGCCGACACCTTCCGGTCGATCCGCGAGCTGATCTCGTCCCACCACGTCACCATCGGCGGGGTGCTGTGCGGTCTGGCGGTGAAGATGAACCTGTGGAAGCACCGCTTCGCCCGCGGTGGCGGCGGCCCCAACCGCCGCATGGAGTTCGTGAAGTCGGAGATCCTGCCCGGTCTGTCGCACATCAAGGCACTGGAGCAGTCGGCGCGGACCGGCCATCTGTAGGCGCCAGCCGCCCCCCCACTCGCCTTCAATCCATCGACAGCATCTTCCCCATGCCGTTGTCCAGCAGGATGGTGGCGAACAGCGTCAGGATCGGAATCAGGAACATCAGCCCGATGACGCAGCGCACGATCAGGTCCTTGCGTCGGGCGGAGCGGCACAGCGGGCAGTCGTCGGGACCATGCCCGTAATCGGACCCGCAATAGGGACAGGCGGTGGTGTCGACCATGGCAGACGGGCTTTCAGCATGGGCGGGAGGCCCTGGAACCAAGGCCATTCTGGACCCGCGCACCGCCCGGACGTCATGAAATCCCTGTCATCCTCAAGGCTTTTCGCCCGCTGTGGCGGGCCAGCCGCTCAGGCCGCGCGCTCCATCGGCACCAGCCCGGCGACGCTGCGGCCGAACTGCGCCGCGAACCGGTCGCGCTCGGCCCCGGCCAGGGTGAAGGTGACATGCAGGCGCCCGGCGCCACCGCGTTCCAACGCGCGCACGACGGCAGGCACCGGCTCCAGCCCCGGCAGCGCAACGCGTAGCGCGGTGCCTTCCGCCAGTCCGTTCCACGCCTCCTGCGGCAATCCACTCAGTTGGGCACCGCCTTCCGAGGCGTTGTCGACCGTCACCGGCACATCGCGCCCGGCCACCGTCAGCCGGCCCGGACGGTTCAGCGGATAGCGCGGGGCGGCCCGGCGGTTCACCTCCGGCGTCGCCGTGCGGATCGCCTCGATCAGGACGCGGCGGAGCTGGTCGATGCTGGTGGCGACGCGGGTGGACAGCGCATTGACCTCGCTGGCGCGCTCGCCGGTGGCGGTCGCCTCCTGCGAAACGGCGGCGATGCGGGTCGCCACCTCCTGCGCGGCGTTGGAGGTCTGGACGACGTTGCGGGCGATCTCGCCGGTCGCCGCCTCCTGCTCCTCGATGGCGGCGGCGACGGTGGCCGACACCGTTTCGACCCCGCGCACCCGCTCGGCGATGGCGCGCACGGCATTCACCGCCTCGGCGGTGGTCGCCTGGATGGCGGCGATCTGGCTTTCGATCTCGTCGGTCGCCCGCGCGGTCTGGCCGGCCAGCTGCTTCACCTCGCTCGCCACCACGGCGAAGCCCTTGCCCGCCTCGCCGGCCCGCGCCGCCTCGATGGTGGCGTTCAGTGCCAGCAGATTGGTCTGGCCGGCGACGTCGTTGATGAGGTTGGTCACCTCGCCGATGCGGGTCACCGCCTCCGCCAGCCGCTGGATGGTCTCCTCCGCCCGGACCGACGCGCCGACGGCGTCGCCGGTCATCGTGGTGGCGGTGCCGATCTGGGCCGCGATCTCGCGGATGGAGGCGCTGAGCTGCTCCGACGCGGCGGCCACGGTCTGGGCGTTCGACAGCGCCTGGGTCGCGGCGGCGGCGACATTCTGGCTGTTGTCGCTGACCGCCCGGGCCGATTCGGCCATGCGGGTGGCGTTGCCGGCCATCTGGCTGGTCTGGTTGGCGACCACGTCGACGGCGTTCGACGCCTCGGTCTCCACCGTTTCGGCCATGCGCAGCAGGGCCGCCTGCTTTTCGCGCTCCGACCGTTCGCGCTCCTCGTCGCGCAGGCGGCGCAGGCGCTCGGCCTCCTCGGCATTCTCCTTGAAGACGTTGAGCGCCTGGGCCATCGCCCCCACCTCGTCGCCGCGGTCGGCGCCGGGAATGGCGACGGCGAGGTTGCCCTGGGCCAGGGTCCGCATCGCCACCGTCAGTTCGCCCACCGGCCGCACCACCCGCCGCCGGATGCCCAGCACGCCGAGCACCACGACCGCCAGCACCAGGGCCGACACGCCCCACACCGCGGTCATGAACAGGCTCTCGCGGCCGGCGGCATAGACCTCCGTCTCGCTGTTGTAGCGGGTGGTGTCCTCGACGATGCGGTCGACGATGGCGCGGTGAGCGGCATAGGCGTCAGCGATGGCCACGTAGGAGGCGCGCGCCGCCGCTTCGTCCTTGCGGGCCAGCGCCGGCAGGAACTTGGTCTCGATCTCGCTCCAGAAACGCATCACCGGCGCGTGGGAGGTCCGGGTCAGCTGGTCGAGCAGCGACGGCTCGAAGCTCTCCTTCAGCCAATACTCATGCCGCTCGTCGTAATCCTTGCGCAGTTGCGCCAGCCGCGCGCGGCGCTGGTCGACCGATGCCGGGTCGTTCATCGCCAGCGTCGCCTCCAGATAGGCTTCGATCACATATTCCGGCGGCGGCAGGATGTCGGCGATCAGGTCCTTGCCCAGCACGATGCGCTGGTAGATCGGCCCGCCCACCTTCAACTCGCGGATCGCCAGCGCGCTGGTGACGACAACCGCCAGGAAACCGAGCGTGACCACCACCCCGAACAGATTGGTAAGCGCGGCAATCCGGAGGTTCTTCAGCATGTTGCAACCCCTGCGCAGAGACGACGGCACAGGGTTGCTTCTCAAAATAACGCTAATGTGACAAGTAAAAAACTTGCTCGATTATCGGGCGAAACAGAAATGATGTTTCGCTGTGCGCTCTGCACGCGGATTGTGCAGAGTCTGCGCAAGGACAGACCAAGGTGCCGGATACGGGCTCAGGTCAGAACCAAGGTGCCGATCCAGCCGACGAGCGTGAGGATCACCAGCATCACCAGCAGCGCCACGATCACGGAGTTGGTGCGGCGAATCGAACGGCAGCGCGGGCACCCGTCCTCGGCGGCAGGATAGCGGTGGGCGCAGCGGTCGCAGCGGACGGTCTGGTCGGTTGCGGTCTGGTCCGACATCGGCGGGTTCCATGGGGTCGAAGGGCGGTAACGCGGCATGGATAGCACGTCCGCCGGGCGCCGTCTCCAGAGCGACGAAATGCCGCATCACCCGGCCGGACGCGCGTCAATCGGCCGCCGTGGTCTCCACCGGTGGCACGGCGCGCAGTTCGGCCGACTGCAGGCGGCGCGGGCTGTGGTCCAACGGTTCCAGCAGCGGCATCTCCGCCCCCTCCGGCGCGGCGTGCAGGTCGCGGAAGCGGCGCGCGCTGACCAGCACCCGCGATTCCAGCGTGCCGACCGCGCTGTTGTAGCAGCCGACGGCCTTGTCCAACTGCCCGCCCAGCTTTTCCATATGGCCGCCCAGGTCGGACAGCCGCTTGTACAGCTCGGCCCCCAGCGCGCTGATTTCGCGGGCATTGTCGGCCAGCCGCTCCTGCCGCCAGCCATAGGCGACAGCGCGCAGCAGCGCGATCAGGGTGGTCGGGGTCGCCAGGATGACGCGATGGTCGATGCCGGCCTCGATCAGCGCCGGGTCCTGCTCCAGCGCCGCGGAGAAGAAATTCTCGCCGGGCAGGAACAGCACGACGAATTCCGGGCTGTCGTCGAACTGGTCCCAATAGCCCTTGGTGCCGAGCTGCTTCATATGCTCGCGAACATGGCGGGCATGGCGGACCATGCCGTCTCGCCTCGCCGGCTCCTCTACCGCCTGGATGCCGTCCAGATAGCCTTCCAGCGGCGTCTTGGCGTCGACCACGATGGTCTTGCCGCCGGGCAGCGTTACGATCAGGTCGGGGCGCAGCCGGCCGCTGTCGACTGAAACCTGCTCGACGAAGTCGCAATGGTCGAGCATCCCCGCCATCTCGCAGACCCGGCGCAGCTGGATTTCGCCCCAGCGCCCGCGCGCCGCCGGCGTGCGCAGCGCGCGGACGAGGTTGCCGGTCTCCGCCCGCAATTGGGTCTGGGTTTCCACCAGCGACAGCACCTGCTGCTTCAGCCCCTCATAGGCGCCGGCCCGCGTGCTTTCCAGTTCGCGGATCTGGCGGTCCATCGCTTCCAGCGACTGGCGCACCGGATCGACGATAGCGGCGATGGCGGTCTGGCGCTTGTCGAGGTCGCCCTTCGCCTGCTCCTGGAAGCCGGTCAGGGTCTCCCGCGCCAGATCGAGGAAGCTGCGGTTGTTCTGGTGCAGCGCCTCCGCCGACAGGGCCTTGAAGCTGTCGGCCAGTGCCGCCTGGGCGCGCTCCAGCAGCGCCATCTTCTCGGCCGCGGCGGTGCGCTCCGCCTCCAGCCGGGTGGACAGCTGGGCATGGCGCTCGCGGGCATCGGCGACCTCGCCATGCAGGCGGGCGATCTGGTGGTCGCGCGCCTCGATCTCCTCGCGCAGATCGTCCTCGGTCCGTTCGGCAAGGTCGAGACGGGTGGCGAACTCCGCATGCAGGGCGGCGGCGGCGGCTTCCGCCCGGCCGGCGGCGGCGCGCATCACCGCCCAGGCGACGGCGGCGCCCAGCAGCAGGCCGGCCACCAGCCCGACCGCCAGCGACTGCCCGTCGATCACCATCCCGTTGACCAGGAACTGCGTCACCCCGAATTCCTTCACCACTGGCTCACCGTCCGAGACGGGCACAGCCTATCGGAACAAATCGCGAATTGGAACGGGGCACGAACGGACAGAGGGCCGCACCGGCCGAGCCGCCGCTTTCCCCGCTTGCCCAACCAAGGATACGGCGCCATATCGGAAGCCATGCCGAACGACACGCCCCCCGACACCAATTCCCCCGATTGCGGCCCGAACTGCGGCGGCCCGCGCGTCCGCGGCATTCCACCCGGCGAGGACCGCGAGCGGCTGATGTGTCCGGACTGCGGCTATATCGCCTATCAGAATCCGCTGATCGTGGTGGGCGCGGTGGCGACCTGGGAGGATGGCCGCATCCTGCTCTGCCGCCGCGCCATCGAGCCGCGCAAGGGCTTCTGGACCCTGCCCGCCGGCTATATGGAAGAGCGCGAGAGCACCCGCGACGGCGCCGCCCGCGAAGCCTGGGAAGAGGCGCGGGCGCGCATCGACATCGACCATCTGCTGGCGATCTACGACATCCCGCGCATCAGCCAGGTCCAGATGATCTTCCGCGCGCGCCTGCTGTCTCCAGACGTGGAGCCCGGCCCGGAAAGCCTGGAGGTCGGCCTGTTCGCCTGGAAGGACATCCCCTGGAGCGAGCTTGCCTTCCCCACCGTCGTCTGGGCCCTGCGCGAGCATCACGAGCGGCTCGGCCGGTCGGACTGCGCGCCGGCGGTCAACCCCACGCCGGACGCGCTCGCCCGGTGGGAGAGGATGCTTTAAGGCGTCCCCGCCCCGTCCGCCGGAAACTTCGCCACCACATCCTGCTCCGCCCCGTCGCGCCGGATGGTGAGCGGCAGCCAGGTGCCCGGCGCCTGACGGCGGATCACCGCGACCAGATCGGCCGGTGCACGCACCGGCATTCCGGCGGCAATCAGGATGCGGTCGCCGGTGCGCAGGCCCGCCGCCTCGGCGACGCTGCCGTTGCCGACCGCTCCCACCCTGATGCCCTCCGGCGTGGGATCGAGTTGCACGCCCAGCTTCGGCCGTTGCGGCTCGGCATCCTCCCGCTCCGGCCCCAGTCCGAAGACGGCATCGGCGATGCGGCCGTCAAGCTCGTCGCAGTCGCGGTCGGCGTCCCAGGGCAGCAGCACGGCGGCGTCGCCGATGCCGAGATCGGCCAGCTGGTGCGGCACGCCCTCCCTGCGGGCGACATGCCCTTCGCCGAGGATGCCGATCACGCTGCGGCCGGTGGCGCGACGGGTCTCGGCGATCTTCTCCGCCATCGCGCGGTCCCAGACGCCCTGCGCCTCGATGAAGCGCTGGGCCGCCTTGCTGGGGGCATCGTCGGGCGCGGCGGCGCGGGCTTCCGAGCGGTCGTGCGCCGCCAGCGTCTCGGTCAGGCGGTTGCGGTAGGCATCCGTCGGGGGGGCCGGCGTGCCGACGCCCTCGCGGTCGGCCTCCGGGATGGCGGCCCAGCCGTTGCGGGCGGTTCGACTGACCAGCGAGCGTTCGACATTCAGCGCCACCACCGGCAGCCGGTGCAGGCGGGCGAACTGCAGGATCGGCAGATAGAATTGCGGATCGAAGCCCCAGACCGTGCGCCAGTCCGTCTGCTTCAGGAACTCGTTCTCCGTCAATTCCCCCGCCACCCAGCGGTCGAGCACCGGCTGCAGCCGCCGCGGCAGCATCTCCATGCCGACGGCAAGATCGGGATTCAGGGCGTGCAGCCCGGCCAGGGTGTGGAGCTGCCAGCGGTGATGGTCCGGCTTGTCATGCTGCTCCCCCAGCAGGACCACGGGCGCCTCGGCAATCCGGCGCAGCAGCGGCACCGGCTCCACCGCCGTTCCGGTGCCGTCCGCCCAGACACCGGGCGGCACGCAGCCGATGCGCGCGGCGTCCTCCGCCCTGGCCTCCGCGGCCCAAGCGGTGGGAGCGCTCAGGAACAGCGCCGCAACGGTCAGCAGCGCGAAGCGGAGACGCGGAACGGCGGCGAGGGGACGGAAGGGCTGGCGCGGCAAGGGCTGGCTCCGTCGGTGCGGGGATTGCGCCAAGGTTGGCGCTGCCGGCCGCAACGTCAATGGACAAGGCCGGCGATTGCGTCGTTCCGCCGCGCCGGACGGCGGACCGGTGGCCGGCATACTGCCGGATGACAGGCGGGACGACGGCGGTTAGGATCGCCGCAGGCGGTGGACCACCGGCGGATCGCGAGCGCAGGCTCCCGCATCCGTAAACCCGAGGCCGCTCCCAGGGTGTCCGCTTTCCCCGCCGACCGCAAACATTCGTGAAGCGCAGCCCCCATGCCGCACCGCAAAGTCGTCATTCTCACCGGCGCCAGCCGGGGTATCGGACACGCCACCGTCACCCGGTTCAGCAACGAAGGCTGGCGCGTGATCTCCTGCTCGCGCGAGGAGGTGCCGGAGCATTGCCGGCGCGATCCCAACTGGACCCACCACATCCCGGCCGACCTGTCGGACCCGGCCAGCCGCGCCGCCTTCGTGGAGGAGGCGAACAAGGCGCTGGACGGCGCGCCGCTGCACGCCCTGATCAACAACGCCGGCATCTCGCCGAAGACCCCGATCAAGGAGCGGCTCGGCTGCCTGAACGGCTCGATCGAGGGCTGGCACCGGGTGTTCGAGCTGAACTTCTTCGCCGCCCTGGTGCTGGCGCGCGGCTTCGCCGCCCCGCTATCGCGGGCGAAGGGGGCGATCGTCAACGTCACCTCCATCGCCGGCCATTCGGTGCATCCCTTCGCCGGCTCGGCCTATTCGACCTCGAAGGCGGCGCTGTCCGGCCTGACCCGCGAAATGGCGGTGGAGTTCGCGGAGATCGGCGTCCGCGTCAACGCCGTCGCCCCCGGCGAGATCGAGACCTCGATGACCGGCCCGGAATACGACGTGCTGATCCCGCGCATCCCGCTGAAGCGCATGGGCAAGCCGGAGGATGTCGCTGCGGTGATCTTCTATCTCTGCGGCCCGGACTCGGCCTATGTGACGGGCACGGAGACCTTCATCACCGGCGGGCAGCATCTGTTTTAAGGCGATGGCTTTGGTGCGGCGTTAGCCCCCACCCTGACCCTCCCCCGCTCTCAGCGGACCTACGGTCCGCCTGCCGCGTCAGCACAAAGCGAAGCTTTGTGCGAGAACTGGGCGGGGGAGGGCATTGGACCTTTGTCGGCGTTCAGCGGCAGTCCCTCCCCCGCCCAGCGGGGGAGGTTAGGTGGGGGTCTAACTCTGCCCCCTACTTCCCCGCCCGCCACGAGATCAGCCGCCGCACCGCCTCGGCGATGGTCTCCTCCGCCCCGGCGAAGCTGAAGCGCAGGAAGCGGCGGCCGCGGGCGGTGTCGAAATCGATGCCGGGGGTGCAGGCGATGCCCGTCTCCTCCAGGATCTGCTTCGCCAGCGCCTCGCTGTCGTCGGTCATGTCCGACACGTCGGCATAGATGTAGAAGGCGCCGTCTGCCGGAGCCATCTTGGTGAACCCCGCCTTCGGCAACTCCTCCAGCAGCAGCGCGCGGTTGCGGGCATAGCGGGCGACGTGGCCGTCCAGCTCCTCCGTGCAGTCGAAGGCCGCGACCGCCGAAACCTGACTGAGGGTCGGTGCGGAGATGAACAGGTTCTGCGCCAGACATTCGACCGAGCGCAGCAGGTCGTCCGGCACGATCATCCAGCCGAGACGCCAGCCGGTCATCGAGAAATACTTGGAGAAGCTGTTGACCACCAGCGCCTGATCGTTCACCTCGGCGGCGGTCACCGCGTCGGTGCCATAGGTCAGGCCATGGTAGATCTCGTCCGACACCATGCGCACGCCGTTGGCGCGGCACCAGTCGGAGAGCGCGGTCAGTTCCTCGCGGCTCAGCATCGTGCCGGTCGGGTTGGCCGGGCTGGCGACGATCAGGCCCTGCACCGGCTCGTCCAGGGCCTCCAGCAGCTCGATGGTCGGCTGGAAGCGATGCTCCGGCCCGGTCGGCAGCTCCACCGGGACGACGCCCGCCGCGGTCAGGGTGTGGCGGTAGGCGGGGTAGCTGGGTGACGCCATCGCCACCCGGTCGCCCGGATCAAAGGCGGCGAGGAAGCCCAACTGGAAGGCGCCCGACGACCCGGTGGTGACGACCACGCGGCGCTCCGGCACATCCACACCGTAACGATCCATGTACCACTTGGCGATGGCCGCACGCAGCGGCGGGATGCCGAGCGCGCCGGTGTAGCCCAGCGGGTCGGCGCCCACCACCGCGGTGGCCGCCGCCTGCACCACGCCCTTCGGCGCGCCGGTGGAGGGCTGCCCCACCTCCATATGCAGGACCTCCAGACCGGCGGCCTCGCGCTCGGCCGCGGCGCGCATCACTTCCATCACGAAGAAGGGCGGAATCGCGCCCCGCTTGGAAACCTTGGGCTGCTTGCTCATGATCGTTCGTCTCTAACTTTCTTTGACCGGGCTCTCTTTGGCCGGACTCTCTTTCGGCGTGCCGTTTCAGGACGCCGTCATTCCCGCTTGCGTTCGCTTTCGACCGTCAGCCCCAGGCTGCCGGCTTGCGGGTCGGTTGCCGTCTGGCAATAACGGACCCCGTCCTCGATCGAAACCCGGCAGCCGACGAAGCTGACCCGTCCGGGGATGGATTGCGGACGGGCCGCCTGGATCTGCGGGGCGGTGGACTTGTCCTCCAGACCGGCCGGAAGGGCGACCGACAGCAGCGCCGCCGGGCCGGCGGCCGGGCCGTCGTCGCCGTTGGCGGTGCCGACCCCGGCGAACAGCGTGCGGCCGATGATGGAATTGGCGATCAGCGCCGGCGCGCCGAAGCCGCCGCGATCGACCCCCTGGGCCACCAGCATCCCGGTGCCGGGAATGCCGCGGCCGGTGCCGAAGGGCGCACCCTGGGTGAAGGCGCAGGCGGCACCGTTCTCGTCGGGATCGATCACCATCACCCCGGCCCCGGCGGCGGTGGCCCCCCTGCCGGTGGCGCCCAGCAGCTGGGCGGCGCGGGTGGCGCGCTCGGCCGGCGGCAGCGATGCCACCGCCTTCCAGGCCTGGATCAGGGCGGCGCCGGCTTCCGGCTCGTTCAGGTCGGGCACATGCAGGTCGCTGATGTCGAAGGGCACGGTCAGCGTACCGGCGACGCGCGGCTGATAGGCGCGCAGCTGCGCCGGGTCGATGCCGGTGCCCTGGGCGACCGTGGCGGCGAGCGGCCCGCTGTAAAAGGCGCCGACGCCCTGACGGCGCAGGACCGACAGGGTCGCGGCCAGCTCCGGCTGCCCGACCACCGCACCGACCGCAGGCGTGCCAGCGCCCAGGAAGCGGCGCCGCGTCTCCGAATCGGGCGCCAGCCGCCCGCCGAAGGCGGTCAAATCCTGCACCAGCGCGCGGCTGAGGCCGGGGGAGAACTGGGCCAGCTGTTCGGCCGGGGAGACGACCTGCTCCCACCGCATCACGCCGGAGGAGGCCTGGACGGCGAACAGGCCGCGCGCCATGGCGGGCATGGCGACGCCGCCGGCACCGGCCGGGCGCGGCAGGAAATCGATGGTGCGCGCCTTTTTCGAGGCGGCGTCGAACAGGACGCAGACGCCGCCGCCGGTCAGACCGACCCGCGACGGCAGGCTGGCGGTCATCGCCAGCGCCATCGCCGCCACCGCATCGCCGGCCTTGCCGCCTTGGGCGATGATGTCGCGCCCCACGCCGGCGGCATAGGGTTCGTCGGCGACGACGAAGCTCTGCACCGTGGCGTCGGTCTTGAACTTGGTGTTGACGCAGCCCGGCAGCAGTGATGCAGCTATGGCAACCGCGCCCAACCGTTGCCAGATTTGCAAGCGAGTGTGTCGCGGTCCGGAGTTCCGCCGGTCGCGCGCGGGAATCCGCTTTTCCAAGCCGGAGGTCGTCACGGTGCGCAAGCCCAGCAGGCTGGTTTCGGTCGTCGCCATCATGTCCGTTTGTCTGATGTCGCTGGTGTGGGGAGCGCCACCGGCGAGCGCGCAGCGCCGCTCGGACATGCAAATCCTCAGCGACGCCGAGACGGACCATATCATCCGCAAGATGGCCCGGCCAATCTTCCAGGCGGCGGGCGTCGACCCGGATTCGGTGCAGATCCTGCTGGTCAACGACCCGTCGGTGAACGCCTTCGTCGCCGGCGGTCAGAACATCTTCATCCACACCGGGCTGCTGCTGGACGTCGACAACGCCGACCAGCTGCTGGGCGTGATCGCGCACGAGACCGGCCACATCGCCGGCGGCCATCTGGTGCGCGGGGCGGAGGCGATGGACAACGCCTTCCTCTCCTCGCTGCTCGGCATGGGGCTGGGCGTCATCGGCGGCCTGGCCTCGCGCAATGCCGGGGCGGGCGCCGCCGGCGTCATGCTGGGCCAGCATCTGGCGGAGCGGAACTACCTGTCCTTCTCCCGCACACAGGAGGCATCGGCCGATCAGGCCGGCCTGTCATTCCTGGAGCAGTCGGGCATTTCCGCCAAGGGAATGGAAACCTTTCTGGAGAAGCTGGGCGTCGGCGATCCGCTGATGAACGACCGCGACGCCGGCTATCGCCTGACCCACCCGCTGACCCGCGAGCGAATCGACGCGGTGAAGTCCTTCGTCTCCCGCTCCCGCTATGCCAACGCCCATCTGCCGGCGGCGACGGAGGCCGATCTGCGGCGCATCCAGGCCAAGCTGTACGGCTATCTCGATCCGCGCGGCGCCCTGCAGCGCTACAAGGCGAACGACCCGTCGCCCGCCGCCCGCTATGGCCGCGCCTATGCCTATTTCCGCCAGGGCGACATCAGGCAGGCGACGCCGCTGATCGACGGGCTGATCGCCGATGAGCCGAAAAACCCTTACCTCTATGAGATGAAGGGCGACCTGATGCTGCAGACCGGCCGGGCGCCCGATGCGGTGGCCCCGTATCGAAAGGCCGTCGATCTGGCTGGTTCCGAAGCCGGAACGATCCGCGTCTCCCTCGCCCACGCCCTGCTGGAGCAGCACGACCCCCGTCTGGCGGACGAGGCGCTGAAAAACCTGCAGGTCGCGTCCAAAGGCAAGGCGCAGTCCGCCTTCCTGTGGCGGCTGACCGCGCAGGCCTGGAGCATGAAGAAGAACGACGGCATGGTGGCCTACGCCACGGCGGAGGAAGCGCTGGCACGCGGCGACATGCCGATGGCCAAGGCGCAGGCGGAGCGGGCGGAAAAGCTGCTGCCCGCCGGCTCGCCCGGCTGGCTGCGCGCCCAGGACATCCGCGGCCAGACCGGCGGCGGACAATAACATCAGCATGCGGGTCATATGACGAAAGCGTCCTTCCGGTAACGCAACGGTCATCGAACGGTCCCGGCCACGTCATCGCCGCTTGCTATTCCGCGGACATCGAGCGCGCCCCGCCAGCCGGGCGCGCGGTTCCGTCCACGGAGTACACCGCATGCCGTCCGTCCGTCCCCAGCCCTGGCGTGTGCCCCTGCTCGCCACCGCGGCGCTGCTGTCAGCCGGCCTCGCCGCCATCCCGGCCTTGGCCCAGGAGCAGCAGGCCAAGCGTTATCCCGCCACGCTCGCCGGGCATGCGGTGCTGCCGGCCGACACGCTGGTGCAGCCGCCGGCCGATGCCGGGCCGCTGTTCGCCAGCGCCGGCAAATTCACCAATGCCGACCGCAAGCGGGTGGACGCCGTGGGCAGCGTCCGCGCCACCTCCTTCGCCTCCGCCCCCAAGGTTCCGCGCGAGACGGAGATCATGCTGCCGGTCGCCGGTCAGGCGGTGCAGGGCTTCTCCGCCATCGTGCCGCAGGGCAACGGCGAGTTCCTGGCCCTGACCGACAACGGCTTCGGCAGCAAGGTGAACTCCGTCGACGCCCTGCTGATGGTCCATCGCGTCAAGCCGGACTGGCAGAGCGGCGCCATGCAGCGGCTGGAGACCATCTTCCTGCGCGATCCCGACCGCAAGGTCCCCTTCGCCATCGTCAACGAGAACAGCAGCAGCCGCTATCTGACCGGCGCCGATTTCGACCCCGAATCGCTGGTGGTCCAGAACGACCGCCTCTTCATCGGCGACGAGTTCGGCCCCTATATCCTGGAGCTGAGCCGCGACGGCGTGGTCATCGCCGTGCATGAGACCGTGGTCGACGGCAAGCCGGCCCGCTCGCCCGACCATTACCGCAACAACGGCCTGCCCTCGGTCCCCGGCGCCGTCAGTTTCGAGGTCCGCCGCTCCCGCGGGTTCGAGCCGATGGGCGTGGCGCCGGACGGCAAGACACTGTACCCGTCGCTGGAAGGCCCGCTGTGGAACGCCGCCGCCAACGGCTTCGAGAACAAGGACGGCCACGCGTACACCCGTATCCTGGAGTTCGACGTCGCCGGCCGCACGTACACCGGCAAGTCATGGAAGTACAGACTGGAGGACAACGCCAACGTCGTCGCCGACATGGCGATGATCGACGCCGGCACCGCCCTGGTGATCGAGCGCGACGACAGCACCGAAGGGGCCAGGACCCAGGCCTGCCAGGGCGAGCCGAAGCCGGATTGCTTCAACGCGCCGGCCGCCTTCAAGCGCATCTACAAGATCGACATCGCCGGGGCCGATGCCGACGGCTTCGTCCGCAAGGTCGGCTACATCGACCTGACCGACATTGCCGACCCCGACCACAAGGCCCGCGCCGGTCAGGCGCCGGAGGGTCGCTTCGTCATGCCCCATCTCGGGCCTGAGGGGGTGAACGTCGTCGACGCCGACCACATCGTCGTCGTCAACGACAACAACCTGCCCTATTCCACCGGCCGGACCATCGGCAAGGCCGACGGCGACGAGATGGCGCTGCTGGCGGTGGGCGAGCTGCTGCGCGCCAAATGATCGACAATCCCAAATGATCGCCGATCGCTGATCGCGTAAAGGTGATGTCCGGGCAGGCGCTTTGCACTTGTCCGGACCGGATTGTCGGTCCAGTGTGGGCGGCCTTCGGCCCAACTCCCTTCGTGCTTCGGAGACCGCCCTCATGCGCCCCGCCCTGCCGTTCCTGCGTTCCGCCCTGTTGGCCCTGCCCGTCGCGGCGCTGGCGCTGTCCGCCGCCGCCCCGGCCCGTGCGCAATCGGCGAGCTTCGACAGCAGCCAGAAGACCGCCATCGAGAAGATCGTCCGCGACTATCTGATGGAGCATCCGGAGGTGATCCTGCAGGCCGTCGACGCCATGCAGGAGCGCCAGAAGACGGCGGAGGCCGAACAGGCCCGCAAGGCGCTGATCGAGAACAAGCAGGAGCTGACCCGCAACCCCGCCGATCCGGTCGCCGGCAACCCGCAGGGCGACGTGACGGTGGTGGAGTTCTTCGACTACCAGTGCGGCTACTGCAAGGCGGTGCAGGCCGACACCCAGTCGCTGATCAAGGGCGATCCCAAGCTGCGCTTCGTCCTGAAGGAATTCCCGATCCTGGGGCCGGCCTCGGTGGTCGCCTCCAAGGCGGCGCTCGCGTCGCGCGCACAGGGCAAGTACATGGAATTCCACAACGCCCTGATGGCCCAGCGCGGCCAGCTGGACGAGGCCGTCATCATGCGCCTCGCCAAGTCGGTCGGGCTCGACACCGACCGGCTGAAGAAGGACATGGAGTCGCCGGACGTGCTGAAGGTGATCGCCGCCAACCAGGCGCTGGCCGAGAAGCTGAACATCCGCGGCACCCCCGCCTTCATCTTCGGCGACGAACTGGTGCCCGGCGCCATCCGCCTGGACGACATGAAGCGGCTGACCGAAGCCGCCCGCGCCAAGGGCTGAGGCGGACCGTTCGATGACCGGAATGACCGAGCAGGCGAAGCCGTCCGTCGTCGTCTTCGATGTCGGGCAGGTGCTGATCGAATGGGATCCGCGGCATCTCTACCGCGAACTGTTCGACGGCTACGAAGACCTGATGGAGGATTTCCTCGACGGGGTCTGCACCCCGGCCTGGAATCTGGAGCAGGACCGCGGCCGTCCCTGGGCGGACGCGGTCGCCCAGTTGACCGAGGAGCATCCGGACTGCGCCGAACTGATCCGCGCCTATGACGACATGTGGGAACGCATGGTGCCCGGCCCGATCCCCGGCACTCCGGACATCCTGGCGGAGTTGAAGGCCCGCGGCGTTCCCGTCTACGCCATCACCAACTTCTCGGTCGACAAGTTCGAGCTGACGCGCAAGCGCTTCGACTTCCTGAACGGCTTCGACGGGATCATCGTTTCGGGTCAGGAACGACTGGTGAAACCGGACCCGGCGATCTATCGGCTGCTGGCGGATCGTTACGGTCTCGAACCGAAAGACTGCTATTTCATCGACGACAATCCCGACAATGTCGAGACGGCGCGGTCGGTGGGAATGTCGGCGCACCTGTTCCTGGGCGCCGAGGCGCTGAGGCGCGATCTGGAGGAGTTGGGGCTGCTTTGATGCGGCCCCCTACTCCGCCGCAGCCTCGCGGTCGGTCGCGGAATTGAACGCGTAGGTCTTCCAGGTCGGCTCGTAGCCGTCGTCGGCCTGATTGCCCCAGACCGACCAGTTGGGCCGGGCGCCGCGGGCGAACATCTCCAGATAGGGGCCGGGGCTACAGGACTCGATCAGGTCATACTGCTCGTCCGGCTTGCGGCTGTGTTCGCGCTTGCGGCTCTCGATCAGGTTGACCTGGGTTCGGCCGGGCGGCAGCGTGCGCGCCTTCTTGCCGCGCACGCCGAACAGGATCAGTTCGGTGACGTTGCGGAAGTAGAAGCCGACACCACGACCGTCGGACCCGCCGTCCTTGCGCACCTTGTGCCAGATCAGGTTGGTCTTGTACTCGAACCCCCAGCTGCGCATCACCTGCAGACCTTCCGGCAGCAGGGCGTTGGGGACCCAGAGATAGAGGTGCGCGGTGGGGGCGGCGATGTCGGCGACCGGAAGGGCGCAGATGTCCTCCACCGTCATGGTGCCGTAGCGCGACAGGCGGCGATGCTCCGGCGCCATCTTGCCGGTGCGGTTGACGAAGCGCCAGGGCGGGTCCGCCATCACGGTGGCGAAGCGCCGGTCACCGGCGAAGGCCACCAGATCCTGCGCCGGATCCGATGCCGTCTCCACCGTCTTGCTGTCGCCCATCGCTGCCTCGAAATCCTGAACAAATGCGGTACCGGGAGGGGTGCAAACTCGCACGGGGGGACTGCGCCGTCAATCGGGTCTGAACCGTCCCGCCGACGCTGTCACAAGCGCCGGTGTATGATCCCCGTCACTCCTCCTCGCCGGCCTCGGCCATGGCGCGCAGGGAAGCGCGTTCGGCGACGCTGACGGTCAGCCCCTGGGTATCAACGCCCACGGCGCGCAGCTTTGCCAGCGCCCGCGACAGGGTTTCCGGCTGCATGCCCAGGCGCCGCGCGATCAGCGCCTTGTCAAAGGGGAGCTGGAACTGCGCCGGCCCGTCGCCCGGCGGGCAGACGCGCATCAGGAACGCGGCGACCCGCTGCGGCGCCGGCTGGACCTGGAGCTGTTCGATCTGCGTCACCAGATGGCGCAGACGGACGGAGAGAGAGCCCAGCATGCCGAAGGCGATGCGGTCGTCCTCGCGCAGGCAGCGGGCGAAGCCGTCGGCGGTCAGGGTCATGACGCGGGCATCGGTCACCGCCTCGGCGCAGACCGGGAATTTGCCGTCGGCGAACATGGCGGCCTCGGCGAAGCTTTCCGCCGGGCCGATGACATGGACCACCGCCTCCGTCCCGTCGCGGGTCAGGCGATACAGCTTCACCCAGCCGTCGAGCAGGACGAAGAAGCGGTCGGCCGGCTCGTCCTGCAGGAACAGGGTGGTGCCGCGCGACACCGGGCGAACGATGGCGACCCCGCCCAACAGCGACACCGCGCGGTCGGTCAGCTTGGCGAACAGCGGGATCGCGCGCAGTGCGGCGGCGTCTTCCGCCGACAGGTTTGAATGGTTGACGGTCATGACAGCTTCGCCTCCCCGGCCGCCGGCGGCATCGCTGCTGCAGCCGGTGGCATTGGTGTTGGTGAGGGCGGCGTCAGTCCGGTGCCGCGCAGCAGCATCCAGGCATTGACGGCGATTCCGGTCACGTCCGAGATCATTGCCGGCACCGACCCCACCAGACTGTTGTGCACGAACCAACAGGGCAAAGCCACCAGCATGATGCCGCGGAAGAGGGTGATCCGCGTCTGATAGCGGGCAAGGCTGATCGCCGCCATCCCGGCCGCGGCGAAGACGGACGGCAGCCCGGTCCAGGTGACGGCCATCACCACGGCGATCACCGGAAGGATCGCCAGATAGACGATCCGAAAGGCCGGCCGCGCACCGATCGCCAGCGCCACAAGCACCTGCAGCGCCGCCAGCCCGTTCAGCGCCGACGCTGTCGGCGCGCCCATCATGGCGTAATGCACGGCGAAGCAAACGCAGGGCACCAGTTGCACCAGCAGCATGCCGGCCCGGCTGCGGAAGAAGGGCCAGAGCATGCCGCCGACAGTGCCGCAGAACCCGATCAGCTGGGCCGCGGACCAGCCACCGCCCTCCAGCCCTTCCCCGCCTGCCAGGACGGCGACCAAGTCAGTCAGCACCTCGCTCATGCCGGATCGGACCTTTGGCAGCAAAGGGGGGTGGCAGCAAGGGGGGCAACAGAAGGGAGAGGTGGCGCCGGCCGCCCCGGAGGGCGGCGCAGAGGAACAAGGCGTCACGAGGAAAGCAGAAACAAAGGAATGAGCGGAAGACACACGCAACGAACAGCCGGGCCGAACAGCGCCACGGCCGGATCACTCACGAGCCAGGACCGCAAAAGCAGCAGTACAAAAGACAGGAACGCACGGCGCGCCCCCGAAGGGAGGCGCCGTGCGCTGAAAGTCCGGATTCTCACCGGGAGGTCCGGAGCCGATGCGGCTCAGGACCCCATGAGGCTATTCAGCCAAGCGGAGCCGGCCGGTAAGGTGCGCGTCCGGAGAGGACGAACGCCGCGCGGCCGAGGCCCGGATTTCCCGGAGCCTTACAGGTACTCGACCTTGCCCGCTTCCGGACCCTTCTGGCCCTGACGAACGGTGACGCGCACCTGATCGCCTTCCTGAAGGGTCTGCATGCCCGAACGGCGCAGCACGTTGACGTGGACGAAGACGTCCTTGCCACCGGTGCTGGGCGTGATGAAGCCAAAGCCCTTGTCGGCATTGAACCACTTCACGGTGCCGTCGACTTCTTCGCCACCGGCGCCGCCGGCATCGTAGCCGCCGCGGTCATAGCCGCCACGGTCGAAGCCGCCGGTCCGCGGACGGGCCGAACGCTGAGCGGTCGACGCATCGACCGTGTGGATGGAGGCCACCTGCGGACCCTTCGGCCCACGGGCCAGGTCACAGGTGATGGTGGTGCCTTCGTCCAGCGCGTCGTAGCCGGCGGCCTGAACCGCAGAGACGTGCAGGAAGGCGTCGGGCGAACCGTCCTCAGGCGACACGAAGCCGAACCCCTTGGTGGGGTTGAACCACTTCACGGTGGCGGTGACGTTGGACTTGGTGATCTCGGGAGCGCGGAAGCCCTGGCGGGGCGGGCGGTCGAACATGTGTCTTCAAGCTCATAGAGTGTGCCGAATGTCTTTTGTCACAGGGATCCGGTCCCAGGTCAAGCCTTCCAAAGGAAAGATGACCAAATCGCCCTTAAATGCCTCACCCCTGGCTCACGCTTGCCGCATCCCCGGTGCTTCCGACCGCCCGAAGCGGCACCGAAGTGCCGCCTCGCCGGCTGAGCCCGGCACCCCCGGCCCGCCGGCCGCGGCGCGACTCGGGAGGGTTTTTGCACGCGGGCCGTGCGCCGCCGGATCAGGCTGCCGACTGGCTCAAAGTCGGATAGTCGGTGTAGCCGTGGCGGTCGCCGCCATAGAAGGTCTTGGGGTCCGGCTCGGCCAGCGGAGCGTCGATGCGCAGCCGCTCCACCAGATCCGGGTTGGCGATGAAGGGCCGGCCGAAGGCGATCATGTCGGCGTGGCCATTCGCCGTCGCCTGGATCGCCATGGCGCGGTCATAGACGTTGTTGGCCATGTAGCGGCCCTTGTAGAGCCCACGCAACTCGGCCAGATCGCCGCCGAATCCGGGATGCGGGCCGCGGGTCACCCCCTCGATCATGTGCAGGTAGGCAAGGCCGTAGTCGTTCAGCCGCCGGATCACCGGGCTGAAGGTGCCGACCGGGTCGCTTTCCTGGGCGTCGTTGGCCGGGCTCAGCGGCGACAGGCGGATGCCGACGCGGTCGGCCCCGGCCTCCGCCACCACGGCGTCCAGCACCTCGAACAGGAAGCGGGCGCGATTCTCGACCGAGCCGCCATAGGCGTCGGTGCGCTTGTTGGTGCCGTCGCGCAGGAACTGGTCGATCAGGTAACCGTTGGCGGCATGCACCTCCACCATGTCGAACCCGGCGGCCAGCGCGTTGCGGGTGGCACGGCGGTAATCCTCGACGATGCCCGGCAGTTCCGACAGTTCCAGTGCGCGCGGGGCCGGGATGTCCTTGAAGCCGTCGACGGTGAATGCCTTCATCTCCGGCTTGACCGCGGAGGGCGCCACCGGCAGGGCGCCGCCCGGCTGCAGGTCGGGGTGGGAGATGCGGCCGACATGCCAGAGCTGCAGGCACATGTGCCCGCCCTTGGCGTGGACCGCGTCGGTCACCAGCTTCCAGCCCGCCACCTGTTCGGCACTGTGGATGCCGGGAGTGTAGGCATAGCCCTTGCCCTGCGGCGAGATCTGCGTCGCCTCGGCGATGATCAGGCCGGCGCCGGCGCGCTGGGCGTAATATTCGGCGTTCATCGCGGTCGGCACGCCGGTGGCGTTGTCGGTGCGGCTGCGGGTCAGCGGCGCCATGGCGATGCGGTTGGGCAGGGTAAGGCGCCCGATCGTCACCGGCTGGAACAGGGGGGCCGCGTCCTGGCTGTCCGTCATGTCCGATCCATTCTGTATGGTTGAAGACTGGCTGCTGATGGGAAACTGGACAGGAAAGTGTGGCCCGGCCGGCGCCGGCGGCAAGGTGCCGAGACGCCGCAGCGGCCGAACGGGCAGCATGGCTGCCATACCGTGACCGGCACGGCAGAGGGACCTTTCGGCCCGCCCGGCGGTTATTTCCGACAGTTTCGCCTGCCAGGGAATGGGATCGCCGATGCAACAGCGCTGGCCCGACCGATTGTGGATCGTCCGCCATGGCGAGAGCGCCGGGAACGTCGCGCGCGACGCCGCCCACGCCGCCGGCCATGTCCGGATCGACATCGACGAACGCGACGTCGACGTGCCGCTCAGCCCGCTGGGCGAGCGGCAGTCCGACGCGCTCGGCCGCTGGTTCGCCGCCATGCCGGCGGTGGAGCGGCCGGACGTGGTGCTGACCTCGCCCTATCGCCGGGCGCTGCGCACGGCAGAACGGCTGCACCAGTCGGGTGGGCTGCCGATCGACCCGGCCGATTTCGTCATCGACGAGCGGCTGCGCGAGAAGGAGTTCGGCGTTCTCGACCGGCTGACCAGCGCCGGCATCCGCCAGGAATTCCCCGAACAGGCCGATTTCCGCCGCCTGCTCGGCAAGTTCTATCACCGTCCGCCGGGAGGGGAGAGCTGGTGCGACGTGATCCTGCGTCTGCGCAGCGCGCTCGACACCGTCAGCCTGCACCACGGCGGCCGGCGGGTGCTGATCGTCGGGCACCAGGTGGTGGTGCTGTGCCTGCGCTATCTGCTGGAAAACATGACGGAGGAGGAAATCCTGGCCGTCGACGCGGCCGGCGACGTCGCCAACTGCTCCGTCACCGAATACCGTTTCGACGCCCAGGCCGGGCCGCGCGGCGGGCTGCTGCTGCACCGCTACAACTTCGTCGCCCCGCTGGAGGAGGCCGGCGCCCCGGTCACCGCCGAGCCGGATGCCGCAGTCGCCGCTCGATAGATTGCCGCCCGATAAATCGCCACCCGCCGTGGAGAGCCGATTGGACGCCGAGATCCCCATCACCGCCGGGCTTCTGCGCGGCATGCCCCTGCCCCAGCCGGACGGCGACGGCGACAAGGAGACGCGCGGCCGGGCGCTGGTGGTGGCCGGCAGCGTGCCGGTGCCGGGCGGCGCCCTGCTGGCCGGGATCGGCGTTCTGCGGGCAGGCGCCGGCAAGCTGCAGATCGCCACCGTCGCCAGCGTCGCCGCGCATCTCGGCCTCGCCCTGCCGGAGACCCTGGTCGCCGGCCTGCCCGAGACACCGGATGGCGGGATCGCCGCAGAGGCGGCCCCGACGCTGGCCGAGCGCGCCTCGCATTGCGACACGGTGCTGATCGGCCCCGGCATGATGGACGAGCCCGCAACCGCGGCCCTGACCGCCGATCTGCTGAGACGCCTGAAGCCGGACGGGGACGAGAACGGCCCGCGCTTCGTGCTGGATGCCGGGGCGCTGGCCGGGCTGGGGCGGGACCCGGCGCCGCTGCATCGGCATGAGGGCCGCGTGGTCGTCACCCCCCATGCCGGCGAGATGGCCGGCCTGCTGGGCTGCCCGCGTGAACAGGTAATGGCCGAGCCGCTCGGCAGCGCAAGGCAGGCGGCTGCCCGGCTGAGGGCTGTGGTGGCGCTCAAGGGTGGCTGCACCCGCATCGTCGCACCGGACGGGCGCGCCTGGGCCTACCGCGAGGGCACCGTTGGGCTTGCGACCTCCGGTTCCGGCGACACGCTGGCCGGGATCGTCACCGGCCTGCTGGCCCGCGGCGCCAGTCCGGAACAGGCCGCCATCTGGGGCGTCTACCTGCATGGCGAGGCCGGCAACCGGCTGAGCCGCCGAATCGGCCCGCTGGGATTCCTCGCCCGCGAATTGCTGGCGGAAATCCCGGCGGTGATGGCGTCGCTGGCGGACGGAACGGGCGGCTGAGCCTTACTGCGCCGGGACGCTTGCCGGGGCGGGTGCCGCGGCAGGCGCCGGCGGCAGGGCCGGGGCGGCGGGCGGCGTCGCGTTGCGACGCGGCTGGGACGGGACCACGTCGGGCGACAGGGCGGCGTCGCGGTCGCGGCAGCGGTCGACCACCTTCTGGCCACAGGCGACGAAGCCCAGATCCTTGTTCAGGCAGACCCGCACCTCCGCCACGTCGCGGCGGGAGCAGATGACCGCCACCCCCTCCGCCGTCAGGCCGGGGTTGGCCTCCAGGAACAGGCGCTCCACCTGCGTCGCCGGCACGGTCGGGCCGGGAACCTTGAGCTGCTCCGGGATCGCCACCTTGGACGCCGCGGCGCGCAGCTTGGCGAAATAGTCGGTGGCGTTCAGGCCGGAGCAGGTCCCGTGCTTGCGCCATTCATGCATCATCAGCCCGACGCTGGGCATCACCGGCATGGTCTGGTCCACCACCGCCTTGGGCAGGTTGCGGTCGCGGGTGCAGGTGGCGGGATAGCTGCCGTCATTGTATTGCGGCCACAGGCCATGGACGACGAAGCCGTATTTGCGGTCGCCGCACTGGTCGGGATCGGGACCGTACTTGTCGCGGGCGCAATAGGTCGGCGTCCAGGACAGCGACAGCAGGTAATAGTCGAAGTTGCCCGGCTCCGCCCGCCTCTGCGCCCAGGAGGGGCTTGCAATGAACAGTCCGGCAACCATAACGGACAGAATGGCGGCGACGACGCTTCTCATGACGGCCTTCCCCACGGATGTGCTTCCCTGCGTTGCATACCATGGAAGGAGATTGCTGTCGCGGGGTCTCGACACCAGTATCACTCAGCCAATCTTCGGCCGAACGTTTGCGCGTTCCGCCCCATCAGCGGGTATAGTGACCGGCATGTTCACCCTGTCCGCACCGATTTTGCTGCGTGCCTACGCCGCCGGCATCTTCCCGATGGCCGAGAGCGCCGAATCGCGGGAGCTTCACTGGTTCGACCCGGAACTCCGCGGCATCCTGCCGCTGGACGGTTTCCATGTACCGCGCAGCCTGCGCAAGACGCTGCGCCGCTGCCCGTTCGAACTGCGCTTCGACAGCGCCTTCCGCGCGGTGATCGAGGGTTGCGCCGAGGCGACGGAAGACCGGCCGAAGACCTGGATCAACGACGACATCGTCCGCCTCTACGGCGACCTGTTCGACAGCGGATTCGCCCACAGCGTGGAATGCTGGCGCGACGGCCGGCTGGTCGGCGGGCTGTATGGGGTGTCGATCGGCGGCGCCTATTTCGGCGAAAGCATGTTCAGCCGCGAGACCGGGGCCAGCAAGGTGGCGCTGGTCCATCTGATCGCCCGGCTGCGCGCCGCCGGCTTCGCCCTGCTCGACACCCAGTTCGTGACGGAGCATCTGAGCCGATTCGGCGCCATCGAGATCCCGCGCACCGACTACCGCCGCCGCCTCGCCGCCGCGATGGAGCGCAAGACCGACTTCCGCGGCGTCGACCAGCAGGCGGCGCTCGCGGATTTGCTCGGCTCCACAACCGATTAAGCCCGCGGGTGGAACACCCCGCCCGGCATCGGCGCCGGCACGCCGGTGGTCGCCGGCAGGCTGAGCGGCAGGCCGAGCAGGCTGCGAACCGCCAGATAGCCGAAGGCCTGCGCCTCCAGCGCGTCGCCGTCCCAGCCGACGAGATCGGCCGACTCGACGGGCACGCCCAGCCGGTCGGCCAGCATCGCCATCAGCGTGGCATTGTGCCGCCCGCCGCCGCAGACCAGCCAGCGCACCGGTGGGGCCGGCAGGTGGGGAACGACCTGGGCAACCGACTCTGCGGTGAAGGCGGTCAGGGTGGCGGCGCCGTCCTCCGGCGACAATGCCGCCACCGGCGCCGGGTCGAAGGCGTCGCGGTCCAGCGACTTGGGCGCCGGACGGCCGAAATAGGGATGGGCCATCAGGGCCGCCAGCGCCGAAGCGTCCACCCGCCCCGCCGCCGCCAGCGCCCCGCCGCCATCGAAACGGCCGAGCCCGTGGCGCAGCACCCAGTCGTCGATCAGGGCGTTGCCCGGCCCGGTGTCGCAGGCGACCACATCGGCCTCCCCGTCCGCCGGTTGGGGGCCGATCCAGCTGACATTGGCGACACCTCCGATGTTGAGGACGGCGAGCGGACGCGGCAGCCCATGCGCCAGCGCCCGGTGGAACAGCGGGACCAAAGGCGCCCCCTGCCCACCCGCGGCGACGTCGGCGCTGCGGAAGTCGTTGACCACCGCGATGCCGGTCGCCGCCGCCAGCCGGGCGCCGTCGCCGATCTGGCGGGTGATGCGCCGATCCGGGTCGTGGTGGATGGTGTGGCCGTGGAAGCCGATCAACTCGACCGCCGCTGCCGCGACGCCCGCCTTGTCGAGCAGGCGGCGCACCGCGTCGGCATGGGCGTCGGTCAGGTCGCGCTCGACCGCCGCGACCGCCCCGCCGCTGTCCGTCCGTCCCAGGCAGCCGCGCAGACGGGCACGGAAGCCGTCGTCATAGGGAATGGTCAGGAAGTCCAGCGCCTCCACCCGGTCGCGGCCGTCGGTGCGCAGCAGAGCGGCGTCGATGCCGTCCATCGAGGTGCCGCTCATCAGGCCGACGACCGTGCGCAGCCCGTCCTTCGCTTCCATCATCCGATCCGCATCCCCCAGTGACGATGCGGACCAGTCTAGCTCAGCTGATCCACAGCTGCAGCATCAGCCGCTCGCGGCTGGCCGGCGGGGTGGCGCGGTGGTAGCAGGAGGTATCCTCGATGAAGCCGGTGCCGGCCGGCCCCTCCACCACCAGGATGCGGTCGCGGGCAAAGCGGGTGAACAGTTGCTCGTCGCGGGCATTGGCGGAGCCCAGCAGCATGCGCAGCGACTTGCCGTGATGGCTGCCGCGGACCAGCGCATGCTCTCCCGCGCCCGGCCCGACATCGGTCAGGTAGAACTGCGCAGAGCAGAAATGGAAGTCATGGACGTCGTAATGCCAGTCGATGGTCTGGCCCAGTTGGCGGCGCTCGTCGTCGGTGGCGTCGGTGACGAAGCTCCAGAACAGGCGCGGGATAATCTTGGTGGCGGGGAAGCCCAGGAAAGCCCCGGCACATTCCATCAGCAGCGGGTCGCGGCAGATCCGGCGCACCGCCGGACAGTCCAGCGGATCGGGGACGATGCCCATCACCGCGGGTGACCCATCCTCCAGCCGGCCCTTGCGGACATCGTGGCGATAGAACATGCGGTCGTCGCGCAACCGCCGCTGCAGGGGGGAGTGGGTGGCGAACTCCACCATCTCCTCCACCATCGGCCAGGGCAGATCGAAACCGAGCGCGATCGAGTCGCGCCGCAGGTCGGCCAACGCGCGGTCGATGGTCTGGCCGGCGAACAGGCTGATGGGGAGCGGAGGAAGCGAGATGGGCGGGCCGGCCGGCGCCCGCTTGCGGGACCGGGGGGACAGGCGGCGCAGAGCACTGTAGCCGCGCCGCACCGATTCGAACCGGCCCAGCGCATAATGAAGCTCTCCGGCGACGAGGCGCCGGGCAATGTTCGCAACGTTCATGGCGTGTGCATCCCTGGGGCAGCCGAAGGACCAAAACCGCGGTGGGTTGCGCGGCCTCTGGTGCGGGAATGCACGAAGTGTAGGCAGATTTGGGGCGATTCTAAAAATACCCTTCGGGCGTACGCCCACACGCCGGGGGAATAGCCGGGCCGGCGGGGCGCTCTTCCCATCCGGTCATACCGGGAGAAAAAGGCGCCCCACCCTCCCGCTGGAGGTTACAGCGCCTGCACCGCCTTCAAAACCGCGGCGACATGGCCGGTGACCTTCACCTTGCGCCAGACGTTGCGGACGATGCCGTCCTTGTCGATCAGGAAGGTGGCGCGGTCGATACCCATGTACTTACGCCCGTACATGCTCTTTTCAACCCAGGTGCCATAGGCTTCGCACACGGCGCCATCGGTGTCCGACGCCAGGGTGAAGGTCAGTTCGTGCTTGGCCTTGAACTTGTCGTGGCTGGCGACGCTGTCCTTGGAGACGCCGATCACCACCGCATCCACGGCGGAAAAGTCGGGCAGCTGGTCGCGGAAGCCGCAGGCCTCCGACGTGCAGCCCGACGTGTCGTCCTTCGGGTAGAAATACAGCACCACCGGCTTGCCGCGCAGGGCCGACAGCGTGACGCTGCCTCCGCCGTCGGTCGGCATGGTGAAATCCGGGGCGGGCGATCCGACGTCTACGGTCATGGCTGCTCGATTATCCTTCTTCTTGCCGGCCTTCTTGCCGGTCGGAATCTCTGTCCTCAGGCCGGAGGCGTGGCGGTGTTGGGTGGGGCCAGACGGCCAGCCGGTTCCTCGACCAGGGCCTTGAAATAGCCATGGGCGCGGGCGGCGACGGCACGGATTCTGTGGTCCAGTTCCGGGAAGTCAACAGTGCCAGGCTCACGCTCGTCAGGAAAGGCGGCGCGGACCAGTCCGCTCAGGAGGCTGGGCGACACCTGGTTGGGGTCGAGCACCCCAGCGGTGGTCAGCCGCAGGAAGCCCTGCACCCGCCGCCACAGCCGCAGCGTCGTTTCCAGCTCTTCCGCCACCGCCGGGTCCAGCGCGCCGGTCCGGGCGGCGCAGCGCAGCGCCTTGGCGGTGCCGATGTGCAGGATGTCCGGCCGCTCGTGCCCATGGCGCAGTTGCAGGTACTGGGCGATGAACTCGATGTCGATCAGGCCGCCGCGGGCGTATTTGACGTTCCAGACGTTGGTCGTCCCGAACTCCTTCTCGATTCGCCGCCGCATGTCGGCGACATCCCACAGCAGCCGGTCGGCGTCGCGCGGCGCTGTCAGCGCCGACCGGATCGCCGCCGACACGCGGTCCCCCAACTCCGCATCGCCGCCGATCACGCGGGCGCGGGTCAGCGCCATATGCTCCCATGTCCAGGCGTCGGTGGCCTGATACTTGACGAAGGCGTCCAGCGAGGTGGCGAGCGGCCCGGCATTGCCCGACGGGCGCAGCCGCATGTCGACCTCGTAGAGCCGCCCGTCGCCCATCGGCGCGGTGATGGCGTTGGTCAGCCGCTGGGTCAGCTTGATGTAATACTCGTTGGGCGACAGCGGCTTGGTCCCATCCGACAGTCGCGGCCCGTCTCCGGGCGCCACGTCGTAGATGACGATCAGGTCGATGTCCGACGTGATGGTCAGCTGCCGGCTGCCCAGCTTGCCCATCGCCACCACCACCCAGGCGCCGCCGGGAATCCGGCCATGGCGCTGGGCGAACTCCTCCTCCACCCGGCGGGCGAGGTCGGGGACGACGATGTCGGCCAGATCGGCAAGGAAGGCGCCGCAGCGGTCGCCGTCGGTGATGCCGCGCAGGATATGAACCCCGGCGCGGAAGCGCTGGTCGTTGGTCCAGCGCCGGGCCAAGGTCAGCGCATCCTCGAAATCGCGGGCCGGCGCCATCACCCGGGCATGGTCGTCGGCCAGACCGTCCGCCTTGCCCGGAAGCGGATCGAAGAAATCCGGCGACAGCACGGCATCGAGCAGCGACGGGTTGCGCGACAGCGTCTTCGCCATCTGCGGCGCGATGCCCATGATCTCCGCCACCAGCTCCAAGAGCCAGGGATTGGCGACGAACAGGGAGAACAGCCCGACGCCGGCCGGCAGCTTCCCCAGAAAGTCGTCGAAATTCATCAGCGCCGAATCGGGGGCCGGCGTCTTGGCCAGCGCGCTCAGCAGGGCCGGCGTCATCTCGGTCAGCAGTTCCCGCGCGCGTCCCGACCGGGTGGCGCGGTAACGGCCGCGGTGCCAGGCCGACACCACGTTGATGACGCGTGCCGGATCGGCGAAGCCCATGCCGCTCAGCGTTTCCACCGTGCCGGGATCGGGGTCGGTGCCGGTGAAGACCAGATTGCCCGGCCCCGACAGCGACGGCGCCTCCTCGAACAGCTCGGCATAGCGGTCCTCGACCTGCCCCAGCGTCGCCAGCAACTCCGCCCGGAAAGCGGCGGGGTCGTCATAGCCGAGGAAGGTCGCCAGATGCGCCACCCCGGCATCGTCGGCGGGAATACGGTGGGTCTGCTGGTCGTCGATCATCTGGATGCGATGTTCGACACGGCGCAGGAAACGATAGGCCCCGGCAAGCTCCTCCACCGTCTGCGGCGGCACCCGGCCGACGTCGCGCAGCGCCTCGTTCGCCATCAGGGTCGGGGCGATGCGCACGCGCGGGTCGCGCCCGCCGAAGATCAGCTGCTGGGTCTGGGCGAAGAACTCGATCTCGCGGATGCCGCCGCGGCCGACCTTGATGTCGTGGCCGTTGACCGTCACCTCGCGGTGGCCCTTGTGGGCGTTGATCTGGCGCTTGATCGAATGGATGTCCTGGATGGCGGCGAAATCCAGGTTGCGACGCCAGACGAAGGGCTCCAGGAAGCGGATGAAGGACGCCCCCGCCTCCGGATCGCCGGCGATGGGGCGGGCCTTGATCATCGCCGCGCGTTCCCAGTTCTGGCCGACGCTGCCGTAATAAATTTCGGCCGCCGACACGGACACCGCCAGCGGCGTGGCTCCGGGATCCGGCCTAAGCCGAAGGTCGGTGCGGAAGACGTAGCCGTCCTTGGTCCGTTCATCCATAATGCGGACAAGATCGCGTGCGAGCCTGATGAAGGTTCGCGCGAGGTTGTCCGGCTGGGGCGTCTGCACAACAGCGTCGTCGTACAGGACGATCAGGTCGATGTCGCTGGAATAGTTGAGTTCGCGCCCGCCAAGCTTACCCATGCCCAACACGATCAGGCCCGAACCGACCCACGGTCGCTGCGGATCCGGCAGCGTCAGCGTCCCCGCCTCCCCGGCGCGGCGCAGCAGGAAATTCGCGGCCAGCTGCACCCCCGTCTCCGCCAGTTCCGACAGGGCGCCGGTGACGCGGAACAGCGGCCATTCGCCCGCGATGTCGGCAAGCGCGATCAGCAGCGCCGCCCGCCGCTTCGCCACGCGCAGGCCCGCCATCAGCCGGTCCATCGACTTTTCCTCGCCATGCTCGGCGTGGAGCGAGGCGATCAGGGCGGCGAAGGTGTCGTCAAAGCCGTCCCGCACCGTCCGGGCGACGAAGGGCAGCTCCCGCGTCAGGCTGTGGCCGAGATACGGGCTGTTGCCGCACACCGCCTCGATCAGCGCCCGGCCGGGTTCCGAATCGGCGAAGGCCTCCGCCCAGGCACGGGTCTCCGGCTCCGCCGCGGCGGCCTGCTGGCGCCAGCGCTCCATCCCCAGCGCCGCCTGCGCGGCATCGAAGGGCTTCGGCAAGGGGCTTGAGAACGCGATGGGGCTGGGCATGGCAACCGTCTTTCCTGCTCAAATCATGGGCAGAAAGCTGCACGTGTCGGGCGTGAAGGTCAATCGGACCAATTATCCTTCTTTTTCCGACGGTGCCCGATGATCCGCCGCACCGCGAAAATCCTCGGGCTGACGCTGACCGGGGTCGGCGCCGTGGCGCTTGCCGCCGGCGGGCTGTTCGCGTGGCGGCTGTCGCAGGGGCCGATCGCGCTCGACCCGCTGATCCCCTATGTCGAGCAGGCGCTAAGCGACCGCGACGGCCGCTTCCACATCGACATCGGCGAGCTGGTGCTGTCGCTGGAAGACGAGGACGGGCTTGAGAGCAGCGGCCGCCGTCTCGATCTGCGCGCCCGCCGGGTGCAGGCGCTGAATGCCGGTGGGACGGAACTGGCCGCGGTGCCGGAGATGGGCATCGGCTTCTCCATTCCGGCGCTGTTCCGCGGCACGCTGTCGCCGACGCGCCTGGATCTGGTCCGGCCGCGCCTGACCGTGCTGCGCCGCGCCGACGGCAGCCTCGCCTTCGACGTGCGGGCCGACGCCGAGTCCGCCGGCAGTTCCGAGAATGGCGGACCCGACCTGATGGACGAGGCGCTGGACAGCCTGCGCCGCCCGCCCGACATCGACCGGCCGCTGGGGCTGCTGCGCCGGCTGTCGGTGGTGGGCGCCGACCTGCGGGTCGAGAACCGCATGCTCGATCTGTCCTGGCACGCCACCCGCGCCGACATCGTGCTGACCCGCGATTCCCAGGGCGCCCAGGGGCGCGCCCGCGTCACGCTGGATTTGGGCAATGGCGGCAGTGGAGCGACTCCGCAAGCGGTGACCGTCGCCGCCGCCGGCCATTACAACATCGCCGACGCCACCACCGACCTGACCCTGTCGGTCGACGGGCTGGAGCCGGCGGCGCTGGCGGAGGTCGGGCCGGCTATGGCGCCGCTGTCGGCGGTGAAGCTGCCGCTGTCCGGCACGGTCTCGGCGCGGCTGGACCCGCGCTTCGAACCGATGACGGTCGATCTGGACCTGCGCGGCGGCGCCGGCACCGTTGCCCTGCCCGCCGACCTGCGGCCGGAGCCGGTCGCGGTGCGGAGCCTGGAACTGCGCGGCAGCCTGGACGTGCCGGGCCGGCGGCTGCGGATCGACGACCTGTCGCTGGCGGCGGCGGATGGCGGCAAACCGCTGGGCCTGAGCGGCCGGGGCGAACTGGTGGAGACCGATGGCGGACGCGACCTCCAGGCCAGCCTGTCGCTGACCGCCGGCGGCCGAACCGCCGGGCTGGAGTTGTCGGGACGGCAGGGACCGGACAAGGACGGCCGGGCGACCGCGCACCTGACCGGCTTCACCCCCGCCGCCGTCGCCGGCCTCGCCCCGCTGCTGGCGCCGCTGAAGGCCGCCGACCTGCCACTGTCGGGAACGGTGGAGGTCGCCTTCGACCCGTCGCTGCAGCCGACCGGCGGCAAGGCCGACATCGCCGCCGGGCGTGGGCAGTTGCTTCGCCCCGACCTGTTCGAAGGACCGGTGCCGGTCGAGTCGGCGCGGCTGCGTCTGCATGGCGACCTCGACCGCATCGAGCTGGACGGGCTGAGCGCGGTGCTGGGCGAAGCCGGCGGGCCGCAGCCGAAGGTCGAGGCCAGCGGCACCGCGCTGCGCCAGGGCGACCGCATGGCGGTGGAGGCGCAGGCGACCGCCCGCGGCGTCGCGCTGGACGAACTGCACCGCTACTGGCCGACCGTCGCCGGTCCCAATGCGCGGGAATGGGTGACCCGCAACCTGTCGCACGGCACGGTGACGGAGGCGCGGGCGGAGGCGGCGCTGTCCCTGCCGCTCGACGGATCGGGGGAGCCGGAGACCACCCGCTTCCTCGCCACCATGGCCGGGCAGGACATCAGCGTCCGCTACTTCCACGACCTGACGGCGGTCACCGGCGCCGGGCTGGAGGCGACGACCGACGGCAAGACCTTCACCGTGCTGACCAAGGGCGGCCGGATCGCCGACCCGAAATCCGGCGACATCGAGATCGGCGACGGCAAGGTGGTGATCGGCGGGCTGGACATCGGCAAGGAGACGATGGACATCCGCCTGCCGGTCCAGGGTCCGGTGCGCTCCATCCTGACGCTGATCGACATGCCGCCGCTGGGCTATCCGACCAAGCTGGAGATGGACCCGAAGCGCACGCAGGGCACTGCCGAGGCGCAGCTGCATTTCGCCTTCCCCCTGCTGGCCGACCTGAAGGTGGAGCAGCTTGAACTCGACGTGACCGGCAAGCTGCACAAGGTGGCGGTGGAGAAGGTCGCGGCCGGGCTGAACGCCACCGACGGCGAACTGTCGCTGGCGCTCGACCTCAAGGCCATGCAGATCAAGGGCGCGACCAAGCTGGACGGCATTCCCGTCACCGTCGACTGGAACGAGTCCTTCGACAGCGCCGCCAAGGGTCCGCGCACCCGCATCGCGGTGAAGGGCGACGCCACCGCCGACGATCTGCGCGCCCACGGGATCGACCTGGAAAACCGGGTGCAGGGTCCCTTCGGCGCCGACATCCTGTTCACCGTGGACCGCAAGCACAAGCTGCTGCTGACCGGCAATCTGAACCTGGAAAAGACCCGGCTGTCGATCGAGGAGCTGGGCTGGGCCAAGCCTCCCGGCAAGCCCGGGACGGCCAAGCTGACGCTGGAGTTCGACAAGGACCGTCCCACCCGCATCAGCAACCTGACCGTCGATGCCGGCGGGTTGAAGAGCGTCACCAACCTGGAACTGGCCGACGGCGGCAAGCGGGTGGCGCGGGTGCAGACCCCCAGTTTCAAGCTGGGGCAGACCGACCTGCGCGCCGACCTGACCGTACTGCCTCCCGCCAAGCCGGGCGGGCCGGCCGGTGGCCCATCGACTGGCGGCTATGCCGGCACCATCACCGGCGCCAGCCTGGACGCCCGTGGCCTGACCGGCAAGACACCATCGGGCGAAGGAGCCGTCGCACCGCCTCCCAAAGGGCCGCCCTCCCCCACCGACGATGGCCGCAAGACGCCGCTGGACGTCGCCATCAAATTCGATTCGGTGGTGTTCGGCGAGGGGCGGCGGCTGCGGCAGGTCTCGGGAACCATGCGGCGGAACACCACCGCCTGGACGTTGCTGGACCTCACCGGCCGCAGCGAAGGCGGCGGCGTGTCGCTGAAATGGCGGCCGGGTCCGCAGGGCGTCTACGACCTTGCCATCACTGCCGAGGATCTGGGTTCCGCCCTGCAGGCGATGGATCTGAACGACCGCATGCGCGGCGGCCGGCTGACCCTGACCGGCCGCTCGGCCGAGCCGCGGGCCGACGCCGCCATCGTCGGCAAGGCCGAGATCCGCGATTACACGCTGATCGACGTCCCGGCGCTGGCCCGCATCCTGAACGCCATCTCGCCGTCGGGCTTCGCCGAGCTGCTGGGCGGCGGCAAAGGCGTCAATTTCGGCCGCATGGTGGCGGATTTCCGCAAGGAGGGCCGGCTGCTGACGCTGAAGGATCTGCGCACCTCGGGCTCGGCGCTCGGCCTGACGCTGGAGGGGCAGATCGATCTGGAGACGGAAACCGCCAACCTGCAGGGCACCATCGTCCCGGTCTATGGCCTGAACCGCCTGATCGGCCAGATCCCGCTGCTGGGCGACATCCTGAGCGGCGGCGAGGGCCAGGGCATCTTTTCCGCCACCTGGCATGTTCAGGGGCCGCTGTCCGACCCGGACGTGTCGGTCAACCCGCTGGCCGTGCTGGCTCCGGGCTTCCTGCGCAACCTGTTCTTCCTGGGCGGCGACGGCACGCCGATGCCCGACACCAAGGCGCCGCCGGAGGCGCATACGCGCTGAGGCCTCAAGCAAAAAGGGCGGGATCGGGGGAGAACCCCGACCCTGCCCCTTCAGCAACCGAACCTTACAGTCTTACAGCGCGCGGACGTCGGCCAGATGGCCGGTCACCGCCGCCGCCACGGCCATCGCTGGGCTGACGAGATGGGTGCGGCCGCCGCGGCCCTGACGACCTTCGAAATTGCGGTTGGAGGTCGAGGCGCTGCGCTCGCCAGGAGCCAGACGATCGGCATTCATCGCCAGGCACATGGAGCAGCCCGGCTCGCGCCACTCGAAGCCGGCCTCGGTGAAGATCTTGTCCAGACCCTCTTCCTCGGCCTGCTCCTTGACCAGCCCCGAACCGGGGACGACCAGGGCGCGCACGCCCTCGGCGACCTTGCGGCCCTTGGCGACATCGGCGGCGGCGCGCAGGTCTTCGATGCGGCCGTTGGTGCAGGAGCCGATGAAGACGGTGTCCACCTTCACCTCGGTCAGCGGCTGACCGGGGGTCAGGCCCATGTAGGCGAGCGAGCGCTCGACGGCGGCGCGCTTGCCGGCGTCGGCGATCTCGGCAGGGTTCGGCACGGTCGCGGTGATCGGCAGCACGTCTTCCGGGCTGGTGCCCCAGGTGACCTGCGGGGCGATGTCGGCGGCGTTCAGCACGACGGTGGCGTCATAGACCGCGCCCTCGTCCGACGGCAGCGTCTTCCAGTACTGGACGGCCTGCTCCCAGGCGCCGGCCTTCGGGGCCAGGGCGCGGCCCTGGACATAGGCGAAGGTCTTCTCGTCCGGGGCGATCAGGCCGGCGCGGGCGCCGCCTTCGATCGCCATGTTGCAGACGGTCATGCGGCCTTCCATCGACAGGTCGCGTATGGCTTCGCCCGCGAATTCGATGACGTAGCCGGTGCCGCCGGCGGTGCCGATCTTACCGATGATGGCCAGCACGATGTCCTTGGCGGTGACGCCCGGGTTCACCTTGCCGTCCACGCGGATCAGCATGTTCTTGGCCGGCTTCTGCAGCAGGGTCTGGGTGGCCAGCACATGCTCCACCTCCGACGTGCCGATGCCGAAGGCCAGCGCACCGAAGGCGCCATGGGTGGCGGTGTGGCTGTCGCCGCAGACGATGGTGGCGCCGGGCAGCGTGAAGCCCTGTTCCGGGCCGACGATGTGCACGATGCCCTGGCGGACGTCGTCCATCGGGAAGTAGCGGACGCCGAAGTCGCGGGCGTTCTTGTCCAGCGTCTCCACCTGGATCCGGCTTTCCTCCTCGGTGATGCCCTTGGAGCGGTCGGTGGTGGGGACGTTGTGGTCGGGCACGGCGAGAGTGGCTTCCGGACGCCGCACCTTGCGGCCGGCGACGCGCAGTCCTTCGAACGCCTGCGGGCTGGTCACTTCATGGACCAGATGGCGGTCGATATAGAGGATGCAGGTGCCGTCGTCCTGGCGATGCACGACGTGGCTGTCCCAAATCTTGTCGAACAGAGTGCGCGGCTTGGACATCGGAAAAACTCTCTCTCGCGGTACGACAGGCGCAGAACAATCGGAGGCCGCACCATAGCCTTGTGTCGTGCCGGGGACAAGCATCGCGCTACGTCTGTCGCCGCAAGCCTGTCCCCCGCAATATTATGACGCGCTAGGTCCTTACGGCAGCATCTTGCCGGGATTCAGCAGGCCCTTGGGGTCGAGCGTCGCCTTGATGGCGCGCAACATGTCGAACTCCACCGGCCCCTTGATGACCGGCATCTCGTCCTTCTTGAAGCGGCCGACGCCATGCTCGGCGGAGATCGAGCCGTCGAGCTTGAAGATCACCTCGTTGACGACGTGGCAGATCTCGTCCCAGCGGTCGAGATAGGCCTTGGTGTCGGCGCCTTCCGGCTGGCTGAGGTTGAAGTGGATGTTGCCGTCGCCGACATGGCCGAAGGGGGTCGGACGGATGCCGGGGCAGGCTTCGATCACCGCAGCTTCCGCCAGTTCCAGAAACTCGGCGACACGGGAAACCGGGATCGACACGTCGTTCTTGATCGAGCCGCCTTCGAACTTCTGCGCCTCGACGATGGCCTCGCGGATGAACCACAGCTGCTTGGCCTGGGCGTCCGACTGGGCCAGCGTGGCGTCGGTCGCCAGTTCCGCCTCGAACGCCTCGCCCAGCGCGGTCTCCACCGTCTCCTGGAAGGCGTCGGACTTGGTGCCGGCGGTCAGCTCGGTCAGCACATACCAGGGCGAGGGCTCCGACAGCGGGTCGATGGTGCCGGCGACGTGTTTCAGAGCGAAATCCAGGCAGCGGCGCGACATCAGCTCGAAGGCCGAGACGGCGTCACCGGAGGCGGCGCGCAGGCGGGCCAGCAGCTCGATGGCGGCGGCGGGGCTGGGCACGGCGACGAAGGCGGTGATCGACTGGCGCGGGCGCGGGAACAGCTTCAGCACGGCGGCGGTGACGATGCCCAGCGTGCCTTCGGCGCCGACGAACAGATTCTTCAGGTCGTAGCCGGTGTTGTTCTTGCGCAGCCGGCGCATGCCGTCCCAGACGCGGCCGTCGGCCAGCACCACCTCCAGCCCCAGCACGAGGTCGCGGGTGTTGCCATAGCGCAGGACGTTGATGCCGCCGGCGTTGGTGGAGATCAGGCCGCCGATCTGCGCCGTGCCCTCCGCCCCCAGGCTCAGCGGGAACAGGCGGTCGGCGTCGGCCGCGGCCTCCTGGATGCTGGTCAGGACGACACCGGCCTCCACCGTCATGGTGTAGTTCAGCGTGTCGATGTCGCGGATGCGGTTCATGCGCGACAGGCTCAGCACGATCTCGCGCCCCTCCTCATAGGGGATGGAGCCGCCGACCAGGCTGGTGTTGCCGCCCTGCGGCACGATGGGGATGCCGGCCTCGGCGCAGACCTTGACGACCGCCGCGACTTCCTCGGTGCTGGCCGGGCGGACCACCGCCGGGCTGTTGCCCTTGAAGCGCCCGCGCCACTCCGCAAGGTACGGGGCCATGTCGGCGGCGTCGGTGAGGATGCCGGACGGGCCGACGATGGCGCGGATCCGGTCGAGAGCGGCGGCGATGTTGGTCATGGCACGGGGTCCGGCAGGTGGAGGTGGACGCGTCGAAACGCGACACTTCTACAATCTAGCCGCCCCCATTTCCATGCAACTGTTGCGCAGACCTGCTGCAACGCAGCGGTTCAGCTCCGCGGCGCGGCGGCGCGGCGCAGTCGGTCGTTGATCGCCAGCCCGAGCCCGACCTCCGGGATCGGCATCACGGCGATGCGCTTCGCCCCGCTCTGGTCCAGGCTGCGCAGATGCGAGAACAGGTTGGCCGCCGCCTCGTTCAGGTCGCCTTCCAGGCTCAGGTTCAGCCGCGTGGTGCCGCCGAAGACGAAGCGGTCGGGGCCGAAGGTCAGGAAGGCCTCGTCCTCCTCCGCCGACGATGCGTTCAGGCGCACCGCCGCATTGGGGGCGTAGTGGCTTTCCAGCTGGCCCGGAGATTTGGGCGCCGTCGGGTCGCCGGCCGACAGGCGGACCGGGCCGATCAGCCGCTCCATTTCGTCGGGCAGCACCGCGCCGGGGCGCAGAAGAACGGCCTCCGGGCCGGTCAGGTCGATGACGGTGGACTCGAGGCCCACCATGCATTTGCCGCCGGTGACGATGGCGTCGACCCGGTCGCCCAGGCTTTCCAGCACATGGTGCGGCGTGGTCGGGCTGACGGCGCCGGAGCGGTTGGCGCTGGGGGCGGCGACCGGCTTGCCGGCGGCGCGCAGGATGGCCTGGGCCACCGGGTGGTTGGGCACGCGGATGGCGATGCTGTCAAGCCCGGCGCTGACCAGCAGCGACAGGGCGGAGTTGGCCGGGCGCGGCACGACCATGGTCAGTGGGCCGGGCCAGAACTGCGTCGCCAGATCGTGGGCGCGGTCGTCGAACAGGCCCCAGGAGTGGGCGGCGACCAGATCGGGGACATGGACGATCAGCGGATTGAACTGCGGCCGGCCCTTGGCGGCGAAGATGGCCGCCACGGCGCGGTCGTCGGTGGCGTCGGCGCCCAGGCCATAGACCGTCTCGGTCGGAAAGGCGACCAGACGGCCGGCGCGCAGCATCTCGGCCGCGCGGGCAATGCCGGCGGGGGTGGCCGGGATCAGCGCCGGGCGCTTTTCACCGGTATCGGGTGCGGAATGGTCGGTCACGGCGTCTTTCTAGCCAGCGCGACGCGGCTGTCAATCATGATGGGGGTCAATTCGCGCGGTTGCACCGGTGCCATGCCCAAGGTTATGAGGGGAGTGCGCAATCACCGAACACAACATGATGGGTACGGGCATGACGGGCAAGGTCTTCACCGTGGCGCAGCAGAAAGGCGGCGCCGGCAAGACCACGCTGGCCGCCCATCTCGCAATCGCCTGGGCGCAGCTGGGATACCGCGTCGCCACCGTCGACATCGACCCGCAGGGCAGCCTGACCCGTTGGCACGCCGTACGGGCCGAGGCGACCGGCGGGCAGCCCGGTTTCACCCATGTGCAGATCACCGGCTGGCGCACCCAGGCCGAGGTGGAGAAACTGGCGCGCGCCCACGACATCGTGGTGATCGACAGCCCGCCGCACGCCCAGACCGAGGCGCGCATCGCCGTCCGTGCCGCCACGCTGGTGGTGGCCCCGGTGCAGCCGAGCCCGATGGACCTATGGGCGGTGCATCCGACCATCGATCTGGCGGCGCAGGAGAAGCGCCGGCTGCTGCTGGTGCTGAACCGCGTGCCGCCGCGCGCCCGCATCGCCGACGAACTGATCGCCAAGGTGCATGAGCTGGTCGATCCGCCGGCGGTGGAGTTGGCGGCGGCCCAGGTCGGCAACCGCACCGCCTATGCCGGCACGCTGATGACCGGCCTGTCGGTGACGGAGGCCGCACGCAAGACCCAGGCGGCGGCCGAGATGCAGGCGCTGGCCGAGGAGATTCTGGGGCGGGTTTGAGGGGGCAATCGAAGCCAACCGCCCCCCAAAACTCAGTCCTTGAACTCGCCCATCGCCGACTGGATGTAGTTGGGCAGCCCGATGTCGTCGATCAGGCTCAGCTGGGTTTCCAGATAGTCGATGCGCTCTTCCGACTCTTCCAGCAGTTCGGAAAGCTCGTCGCGCGACACGTAGTCGGCCTTTTCCTCGCACACGGCGATGGCGTGGGCGATGCGGTCGCGGGCTTCCTGCTCGGCGGCGAGGTCGCTGGAGAGGATCTCCGGCACGTCCTCGCCGATGTGCAGCTTGCCGAGGTCCTGCAGGTTGGGGATCGCCTCGATGAACAGGATGCGTTCGATGATCTCGTCCGCACTCTTCATCACCTCGATGGAGGCGTGATACTCCCACTTGCCCAGGGCCTTGACGCCCCAGTTCTTCAGCATGCGGGCGTGCAGGAAATACTGGTTGATCTGCGTCAGCTGGTCCTTCAGGACGATCTGAAGCTGGGCGATGACGTCGCTGCTGCCTTTCATGATCCGTCCTCCGCTCAGGTCGGGAAGCCGCCCATGGCCGACTGCAGGTAATTCTGCAGGCCGAGCATGTCGATCAGTCCAAGCTGCTGTTCCAGCCAGTGGGCGTGGTCTTCTTCGGTGTCGACCAGCAGTTCCAGCAGGATGCGGCGGGTGTCGTAATCCTTCACCTGCTCGCAATAGGCGATTGCCTCCTTCAGCGCGGCCACCACCTCATATTCAAGGTTCAGGTCGTTCCGCATCATCTCCGGAACGGTCTTGCCGATGTGAATCGGGTCGCGGCTGGCGACGTCGGCGGTGCCTTCCAGGAACAGGATGCGGCGGATCAGCTTGTCGGCATGCTCCAGTTCCTCTTCCCGCTCGTGCGAGATGCGCTCGGCGAGCGCCTTGAGGCCCATGTCCTCCATGCTGCGCGCATGGGACAGATACTGGTCGGCCGCGCTCAGTTCGCCGGTGAGCAGCTTGTTCAAACGGTCCAGGACCCCTTGATCGCCTTGCATGGTGGGATGCTCCTGAATGGATAATTTGTCGCACCTTGTCACAGAAGAAGGACTCGCACAATAAAAATCTCCTGCAGAAACAGAAATGTAGTTGATAGTCACTTTCATTTAGAAAGGCGGCGCGCTGCATAAAATACAGTCAAGGCAGGACGTCTGTATTGCGAATCAATGTCAATTGCGATTGGGATGGAATCGAGGGAATTCCCCGGCATGACTTGTGGGATTTGACTTGCGGCAGCGCAGCGATGCTTGAGCCGGAGGACGGGCCGGCGGATGGAGCAGTTCCCCCACCCCGATCCGGCCGCCGCATTGAGGCAGGGGCCGTTCCGTGGTAACAGACCGCGGGAATTCCTCGCCCCTCATTTCAACGACAGCCGGATTGCGGCCATGACGACGACCACCCCCTCGGCCCCCTCTTCGGAGTTCCTGCGCACCCTTCAGGAGCGCGGGTTCATCCACCAGTGCACCGACCTCGCCACGCTGGACGAGCGGGCGCAAAAGGGGCCGATCGTCGCCTATATCGGCTTCGACTGCACCGCCGACTCCTTGCATGTCGGCAGCCTGCTGCCGATCATGATGCTGCGCTGGCTGCAGAAGACCGGCCACAAGCCGATCGTCCTGATGGGTGGCGGCACCACCAAGATCGGCGATCCGTCGGGCAAGGACGAGGCGCGCCAGCTGCTGACCGACGAGGTCATCGGCAACAACATGGCGGGCATCAAGCGCATCTTCGGCCGTTACCTGACCTTCGGGGACGGCCCGACCGACGCGGTGATGGCGAACAACGCCGACTGGCTGGACGAGCTGAAATACATCCCGCTGCTGCGCGACATCGGCCGGCATTTCACCATCAACCGGATGATGAGCTTCGAGTCGGTCAAGCTGCGGCTGGACCGCGAGCAGCCGCTGACCTTCCTCGAATTCAACTACATGATCCTCCAGGCCTACGACTTCGTGGAGCTGAAGCGGCGCTATGGCTGCACGCTGCAGATGGGCGGGTCGGACCAGTGGGGCAACATCGTCAACGGCGTCGAACTGGGCCGCCGCACCGACGGCGCCGACCTGTTCGGCCTGACCACGCCGCTGCTGACCACCTCGTCGGGCGCCAAGATGGGCAAGACGGCCGCCGGCGCGGTTTGGCTGACCGCCGACAAGCTCAGCAGCTATGATTTCTGGCAATACTGGCGCAACACCGAGGATGCCGACGTCGGCCGCTTCCTGCGCCTCTACACCGAACTGCCGCTGGACGAGGTCGCCCGGCTGGAAAGCCTGCAGGGCGCCGAGATCAACGAGGCCAAGAAGATCCTCGCCAACGAGGTGACGAAGCTCGCCCATGGCGAGGAAGCCGCGCTGGAGGCCGCAGAGACCGCGCGCCGCGCCTTCGAGGAAGGCGCCGCTGCCGAGGGGCTGCCCAGCATCGAGGTCGCCCGCGCCGATCTGGAGGCCGGGCTGCCGGTGGTCGATTTGCTGGTGTCGGCCGGTCTGGCGGCGTCGAAGGGCGAGGCCCGGCGCCTCATCAAGGGCGGCGGGGCCAAGCTGAACGACGGGCCGATCGCCGACGAGACGGCGAAGGCGACGGCGGCGGACCTGAACGCCGACGGCGTGGTCAAGCTCAGCGCCGGCAAGAAGCGGCACGCGCTGGTGAAGGTGGGGTAAGGAGGCTGCTCACGGTGCCGGCCGGGGTCTTTTGTCTCCGACCGGCACCTCCCGCCTAATCGCCCCTTCCCCGCGCCTGTCCCATCAATCCCTGCGGCCGGTAGATCAGGAACAGCGTCAACAGCCCGAACGCGACGATGTCCTTGTAGGCGAGCGCGAAATAGGCCGACCAGAAGGTCTCCACCAGCCCCAGCAGGGCGCCGCCCAGCATCGCCCCCGGCACCGATCCGATGCCGCCGACCACCGCCGCGGCCAGCGCCTTGAAGCCGATCAGATAGCCGGTGAAGAAGTTCACCCCGCCATAATAGAGCGCGATCACCGCCCCCGCCGCCGCGGCCAGCCCGCCGCCGATGGCGAAGGTCGCCGCCACCGTGCGGTTGACGTCCACCCCCACCAGTTCCGCCGCCGCGATGTCGTCGGTGCAGGCGCGATGCGCCCGGCCGAAGGCGGTGCGCTGCATGATTCCCCACAGCAGGGCATAGAGCCCGCCGGTAAGCCCCAGGATCGCCAGCTGCGCCGTCAGCGCGGTGACGGTGAAGGCCCCGTCGCTCAGCAGGTCGTACCGCCCGGTCAGCACCGGCGCCGGCCACCAGTCGCGGGCGCCATGCAGCAGCCGCACCCCCTCCTGATAGGCGATGGACAGCCCGACCGCGACGATCAGCGGCGTGTGGCTGCGCACCCCGCGCAGACGGCGGAAGACCAGCCGGTCCATCGTCCAGCCCTGCACCGCGGTAAAGCCCATCACCAGCACCAGCACCCCCAGCAGCGCCGGCGGCCATGTCGCCCAGCCGGCCATGCCCAGGCCGGCCGCCGCCATCGCCGTCAGCATGGCGCCGACCATCGTCAGCTCCCCCATCGCCAGATTGATCTGGCCGAGGATGGCGTAGACCAGGGTGTAGCCCAGCGCCAGCAGCCCATAGACGCAGGCGACGGTGGCGGCGTTGATGATCTGCTGGACCAGGAACAGGACCGGCGTCCAGCGCGTCGGCGGCGCCCGTTCCGTATCGACCGCTCCGCCGACGGCATCGCGCGGCGGCCGGATGCGCAGCCATTGCTGCAGCATGGCGAAGCGCATCCCGGTCAGCCAGCCGCTGCGGTCGGTGGCCACCGCCTCCAGGGTCCGCCGCCCCTCCTCCATCGACGTGCCGGCGAAGCGGCAGGCGATCCAATGCGCCTGCCCGGCGCTGCGGTAATCGACGCGCAGCACCCGCTTGTCCTCGGCGTACGCGCGCGTGGACAAGTCGGTGACGGGACCGTCATCGAAAGCCGGGATCAGCTTCCGGCACAGTGCATCCTGGTCGGCATCGACGCCGCACCCGGTGAGCAGCAGCAGTACGAAACACAGCAGCGGCAGGATGCGAGGCACGGAACCGCCCGGTCAGGTGGGACGGTTCAGCCTACCGACAATTTGGAAGGGTGGGAAGCGCCAGCAAATTGCCCCCACTCGCCCCTTCACTCCACCATGTAATCCCGCACCAGCAGCTCGGCGATCTGCACGGCGTTCAGCGCCGCGCCCTTGCGCAGGTTGTCGGCGACGCACCAGAAGGACAGGCCGTTCTCCACCGTGAAGTCGTCGCGGATGCGACTGACGAAGACCGGGTTGTCGCCGGCGACCTCGACCGGCGTGACATAGCCGTCGCTGGTCTGCTGATCGACCACCGAAACGCCGGGGGCGGCGCGCAGGATGACGCGGGCCTCTTCCGCACTGATCGGCTCCTCCGTCTCGATGTTGATCGACAGGGCATGGCCGATGAAGGTCGGCACGCGGACGCAGGTGGCGGCGACCTTGATCTTGGGATCGAGGATCTTCTTGGTCTCCACCATCATCTTCCACTCTTCCCTGGTGGAACCGTCCTCCATGAAGGCGTCGATCTGGGGGATGACGTTGAAGGCGATCTGCTTGGGGAAGACGCTCTTGGCGATGGGGTCGTTGACGAAGATGGCGCGGGTCTGGGTGAACAGCTCGTCCATCGCCTCCTTGCCGGCGCCCGACACCGACTGGTAGGTCGACACCACGACGCGGCGGATCCTGTAACGGTCGTGCAGCGGCTTCAGCGCCACCGCCATCTGGATGGTGGAGCAGTTGGGGTTGGCGATGATGCCGCGCTTGCGATAGCCGACCAGCGCCTCCGGATTCACCTCCGGCACCACCAGCGGCACGTCGGGGTCCATGCGGAAGTGCGAGGTGTTGTCGATCACCATGGCACCGGCGGCGGCGGCGCGCGGCACATGGACGGCCGAGACCTTGGCGCCGGGCGACGACAGCACGATGTCCACGCCATGGAAGTCGAACTTGTTCAAATCCTGGACCTTGAGGATATCGTCCTCGCCATAGGACACCTCCTGGCCGATCGACTTTTCGGAGGCGAGCGCGATGACCTTGTCGGCCGGGAACTTCCGCTCGGCCAGCGTTTGCAGGATCTCGCGCCCGACATTGCCGGTGGCGCCGATGACCGCGACGGTATAGCCCATGACGGTGGATTCCTTCTGCCGAATGTCCGCGAATACAAGAATGGTGCCGGGGGGCGATAGGAGCTAGGCGCTTTCCCCACGAATTGCAACCCGTCCCGGGTGGAAACGGCAGGCGGGGCGGAAACGGCCAATCTGCCGGATTGACATACCGGGGAAGGCAGCAGGAAGATTCACCCACTCAACAGTGCCCGAACGGGCCTCCAGGGAGACTTCACGGATGACCAGCTTCAGGCGCGGCCTTATTGCCCAGACCGTTCTCGGCGCCGCCGCTCTCGCCCTCGTCAGCCTCACCGCCCCGGCCAACGCCGCCACGCCCAAGGATGCGCTGGTGATGGCGTGGCAGTTCGACGACATCGTCAGCCTCGACCCCGGCGAGATCTTCGAGCTGTCGGGCGCCGAATACAGCGCACAGGTCTATGACCGCCTGATCCATTTCGACGTCAACGACGTCAGCAAGATCGAGGGCGAGGTCGCCGAAAGCTGGACCGTGTCGCCCGACGGCAAGACCTTCACCTTCAAGATCCGCAACGGCATCAATTTCCATTCCGGCAACCCGCTGACCGCCGACGACGTGGCGTGGTCCTTCGCCCGCGCGGTGAAGATGAACAAGGGCCCGGCCTTCATCCTGACCCAGTTCGGCCTGACCCCGGCCAATGTCGACCAGATGGTGCGCGCCACCGATCCGCACACGCTGGTCTTCACCACCGACAAGGCCTATGCGCCGACCTTCGTGCTCTACTGCCTGACCGCCGATGTCGCGTCGGTCGTCGATTCCAAGCTGGTGAAGAGCAAGGAGAAGGACGGCGACTTCGGCGCCGGCTGGCTGAAGACCAATTCCGCCGGCTCCGGCCCCTTCATCCTGAAACAGTGGAAGCCGAGCGAGCTGCTGACCTTCGACGCCAACACGAAATACTGGCGCGGCGCGCCGAAGCTGAAGCGCGTGCTGATCCGCCACATCGCCGAACCGGCGACCCAGCGCCTGCTGCTGGAGAAGGGTGACGTCGACGTCGCGCGCAACCTGAAGCCGGAGCAGTTCGAACCGCTGAAGTCCAGCGACGCCATCCGTCTGGTCCAGGCGCCGAAGGGCACGCTGTGGTATCTCAGCCTGAACCAGAAGGTCCCCGCCCTGGCCAAGCCCGAGGTGCGCGAGGCCTTCAAGTATCTGGTCGATTACGACGGCATGGCCGGCTCGATCATGAACGGCATCGGCGCCGTCCATCAGGCCTTCCTGCCCAAGGGCTTCCTCGGCGCCGTCAACGACAACCCCTACAAGTACGATCCGGCCAAGGCGAAGGAACTGCTGGCGAAGGCCGGCTATCCCGACGGCTTCACCGTCAGCATGGACGTGCGCAACACCAACCCGACCCAGGACATGGCCCAGGCGATCCAGGCCAGCGCCGCCAAGGCCGGCGTGAAGATCGAGATCATCCCCGGCGACGGCAAGCAGGTGCTGACCAAGTTCCGCGCCCGCAACCATGAACTGATGATCCAGCAGTGGGGCGCGGATTACCAGGATCCGAACTCCAACGCGGACACCTTCGCCTCCAACCCGGACAACAGCGACGACGCCAAGTCCAAGCCGCTGGCCTGGCGCAACGCCTGGGACATTCCGGAACTGACCAAGAAGACCGCCGCCGCGGTCGAGGAGCGCGACAGCGCCAAGCGCGCCAAGATGTACGAGGAACTGCAACGCTCGGTCCTGGCCGACTCGCCCTTCGTCATCATGTTCCAGCAGACGGAGATGGTGGCGGAGCGCAAGAACGTCAGCGGCCTGGTCTGGGGTCCGAGCTTCGACACCAACTACTACTGGAAGGCCGATAAGAAGTAAGGATGCGCAGGGGGCGCCGACCGCGCCCCCTCCTGTTGCTCACCCCCAGGCCCGCGCGTCCTCGACCACGGTGGCGAGGCTGTCGGACAGGCCGGTCAGCACGCCGCGCTGGATGTCGGCCGCCGGCACCACGCCGCCCTTGCCGTCCGGCAGGTCGCGGGTGGCGGTGGCCGACGCCACGACCGTCACCCGCCAGCCATGATCCACCGCCGATCGCGCGGTGCTGCTGACGCAATTGTGGGTCATGAAGCCGGCGACGATCATCTCCGTCCGCCCGGTATCGCGCGCCACTGTCTGCAGATCGGTCCCGGCGAAGGCGTTGGCAAGCTTCTTGACGATCACCGGCTCGTCCGCGCGCGGGGCGACCGCCGGGACGATCTCCGCCATCGGCCCGGTCGGGTCGAACACCGGCGCACCCGCCGCGGTGTGATGGACGATGTGGATCACCGGCACGCTGTTGGCGCGGGCAAGGGCCAGCAGCGCCGCCGCCTGCTCCACCGCCGCATCGACGCCGGACAGCCGCAGGGCACCGTCGGTGTATTCGCGCTGCAGATCGATCAGCACCAGAACCGCCTTCTCGAGCGGGGCGGGAGTGCTCGGCGCGCCGACGATCTGGCGCAGGGTCCGGGCGGGAAGGGTCGTCATCGGGAAATGCTCCGCAGTCGTTGAATGGTGATGGAGGCCATGCTGCCCCGTTCACCGATGCGCAGCCATCCGTTATCCTTGCACGATGACTGTTCAGAAATTCACAGGCCCGCTCGACTGGGACGATCTGCGCGTTTTCCTGGAACTGGCGCGCGCCGGCAGTCTGTCTGCGGCGGCACGCAGCCTTCGGCTGAGCCACGCCACGGTGGGGCGCCGGCTGGCTGCACTTGAGACCACGCTCGGCCGCAGCCTGATGGAGCGCCGCCCGGACGGCTATGTCCTGACCCAGGAGGGCGAGAGCGTCCGCGCCCTGGCCGAGGCGATGGACGAGCGGGCACAGGCGATCCGCCGCCGCGAGGGCAATGCCGCCGGGCTGACCGGCACCGTCAGATTGACGATGACCCAGGCGCTGGCCGACATCTTCCTGATCCCCCGGCTGGGGCCGCTGCGGTCGGCCAACCCGTCCCTGGACCTGGAAATCCTCGTCGACAACCGCACCCTCAGCCTCGCCCGGCGGGAGGCCGATCTGGCGATCCGGCTGGCCCGTCCGCAGCGCGGCGACTTGGTCGGGCGGCGGCTGGCGACGCTGGGCTATGGGCTCTATGCCGCACCGGACGCCCCCGACACGCTGATCGCCTATGACGAGTCGATGGCGGAGTTGCCGGAGGCGCTGTGGCTGGACCGTCATGGCGGCGGCCGGCGCGTCGCCTTCCGCTCCAACAGCGTGCAGGGCCAGCTTGCCGCGGCGGTCGCCGGCTTCGGCATCGCCTTCCTGCCCTGCATGCTGGCGGACGGCGTGCCGGGACTGGAGCGCCGCCCGCTGCCCGGCCCGCCGCTGACCCGCGAGGCGTGGCTGCTCGTCCACCGCGACCGCCGCGAGGTGCCGCGGGTGCGAACGGTAATCGAGCATCTGGTGGCGGTCTTCACCACCGGGAAGGAGCGGTTGGCGGGAGGCGCCGTCGCTCAGTAACGCGCCGCCATGAAATACAGCCCGTCCGGCGGGCAGGTCGGCCCGGCCTTGGCGCGGTCGCGGGCCTCCAGCGCGCGGCGGACATCGTCTGGAGTCCATTTGCCGGCACCGACCAGTTCCAGCGTGCCGACCATGTTGCGGACCTGATGGTGCAGGAAGGAGCGCGCGGCGGCATGGACGCGGATTTCCTCGCCCTGCCGCTCCACATCCAGCCGGTCGAGCGTCTTCACCGGCGACTTCGCCTGACACAGCGCGGCGCGGAAGCTGGTGAAGTCATGCTGGCCGACCAGCACCTGCGCCGCTGCGTGCATCGCCTCCGCGTCCAGCGGGCGCGTGACGTGCCATGCCCGGCCGGCGTCGAGTGCCAGCGGCGCCCGGCGGTTGACGATGCGGTAGACGTAGGCGCGGCCGGTGGAAGTCAGGCGGGCATGGAAGTCCTCGGCCACCGCCTCCACCTCCAGTACCGCGATAGGGGCCGGCTTCAGGTGGAAGTTCAGGGCGTCGCGCAGCTTGAGGCCGGTGAAGGGCTTTTCCAGGTCGAAATGGCAGACCTGCCCCAGCGCATGAACCCCGGCGTCGGTACGGCCGGAGCCATGGACCCGCACCACCTCGCCCGACAGGCGCTGCACCGCCTCTTCCAGGCTCTGCTGGACGGAGGGACCGTTGTCCTGGCGCTGCCAGCCGACGAAGGGACGGCCGTCATACTCGACGGTCAGTTTCCAGCGCTGCACGGCGGTCAGTCCGCAACGGTCTCGGCGGAGACCGGCTGCCCGACCGCCAGCGCGAAGCCGCGCAGGAAGGCGGCGCCATCCACCGGCGCCTTGCCCGGCCGCTGTACCTTGGTCAGCCGCACCGCACCATCGGCGCAGGCGACCGTCAGCCGGTCATCGAGCAATGTACCGGGCGTGCCGGTGCCAGCGGCAGGTTCGGCGGCCAGCACCTTGATGCGCTCGCCATTCGCCGCATCGAACCAGCAGCCGGGCCACGGCGTCAGCGCCCGCACCTGCCGCTCGACGTAATCCGCCGGCTGGGTCCAGTCGAGCCGGCCATCCTCGCGCGCCAGCTTGGCGGCGTAGGTGACGCCCTCTTCCGGCTGCGGCACCGCGGCCAGCGTGCCGGCGGCCAGACCTTCCAGCGCCGGAACGATCATGCGGGCGCCGAGCGCGGCCAGTTCGTCATGCAGGCTGCTGGCGGTGGTGGCGGGGGTGATCGCCACCGCCTCCTTCGACAGCATGGCCCCGGTGTCGAGGCCGATGTCCATCTGCATGATGGTGATTCCGGTCTCGGCATCGCCGGCCAGGATGGAGCGCTGGATCGGCGCCGCCCCGCGCCAGCGCGGCAGCAGCGAGCCATGCACGTTGACGCAACCCAGCCGCGGCGCGTCGAGGATCGGCTGCGGCAGGATCAGGCCATAGGCGGCGACCACCGCGACGTCGGCCTTGAGGTCGGCGAACTCCGCCTGCGCCTCGGCATTGCGCAGGCTCTTGGGCGTGCGGACGGGGATGCCGTGCTCCTCGGCGAAGCGGTGGACGGGCGATTTCTGCACCTGCTGACCACGGCCGGCCGGGCGAGGCGGCTGGCTGTAGGCGCAGACCACCTGATGCCCCGCCTCGATCAGCGCGGCAAGGCTGGGCACGGCGAAGTCCGGCGTGCCCATGAAGACGAGACGGAGCGGAGTCATGGGAGCTGTTCGAGGCGGATCAGGCCGTCGCCTTCTGCATCTTCTGGACCTTCTTCAGCAGGATGTTCCGCTTCAGCATCGACAGGTAATCGACGAAGAGGACACCGTTCAGATGGTCGATCTCATGCTGGATGCAGGTGGCGAGCATGCCGTCGGCCTCCATCTCCTGCTGCTGGTTCTTTTCGTCCAGATAGCGGACGCGGATGCGCTGGGGACGGGTGACCTCGGCATACTGCTCCGGCACCGACAGGCAGCCTTCCTCGCACACCGACTTCTCGTCGGACGACCAGACGATTTCCGGGTTGGCGAGGCGCATCGGGTTCGCCGGCTCGCCCTTCTCATGGACGTCGACGACGATGACACGGTCGAGCACGCCGACCTGCGGGGCGGCCAGACCGATGCCGTTGGCGTCGTACATGGTCTCCACCATGTCGTCCATCAGCTTGACGACGCGCGCATCCACTTCGGCGACGGGTTGCGCCTTGCGCTTCAGGATCGGATGCGGGGCGACGAGGATCGGAAGACGGGCCATGGGTACTCGATGCTGGTAGGGGGAGTTCAAACGGACAAAGTAGGCGGACAGGCCGATTTGGTCAAGGAATCGGACCTGTGCGAACGAAGCTGCCATGCGCTGCTTCATGCCCTCTCCCGCCCCGGGAGAGGTAGGGGACCCGCGCCGTAGGCGTGGGGAGGGTGAAGGGTAACCCAAGAATCCGGAAGCGCATGGTTTCTTGGAATGCCCCTCACCCTTCCCATGCTCCGCATGGGCCCCTTCCCTCTCCCGGGGCGGGAGAGGGAATGGAGGAGGTTGCGCCGGACGCCGCTTGGGCGTAGTCGATGCCGATCATGCCTGACGCGACCACCGCCCCTCCCCCTCCGCCCAGTTGGACCCAGGACGCCGCCCTGGCGCTGGTGTTCCTGACCCGCCTGCCCTTTCCTCCGCTGGGTCCGCTCAACGGCTCGTTGGCCGAGGGCGCGTCGGCGCGGGCAATGGGATGGTTTCCACTTGTCGGCGCGCTGGTCGGACTGGCGGGCGGGGCGGTCTTTGCGGCGGCGGCACTGCTTCACCTGCCGCCGTTGGCCTGCGCGCTGCTGGCGCTGGCGGCGACCGTGCGGCTGACCGGCGGGCTGCACGAGGATGGCGCGGCCGACGTCGCCGACGGCTTCGGCGGCGGGCGCGATCTGGCACGCAAGCTGGAGATCATGCGAGACAGCCGGGTCGGCAGCTATGGCGTGTTGGCGCTGGTCTTCTCCATCGGCATCCGTGCGTCGGCGCTGGCCGCCCTGCCGGTGCCGGCGGCGGTCGCGGGGATGGTTGCGGCCGGCGCCCTGTCGCGCTGTGGGCTGGCCGCGATGGCGCGCGTCCTGTCCCCGGCGCGGCGCGACGGGCTGGCGGCGGCACAGGGCCGCCCGGCGATGACGACGGTGCTGCTGGCGCTCGTCTCCGGCACGGCGCTGGCGGCGGTCGCCCTCCGCGGCTTGGTCCTGCCGGCGCTGGCGGCCTCGCTCCTGGCGGTGGTCGCGGTGGCGGTGCTGGCCCGGCGGCAGATCGGCGGGCACACCGGCGACGTCTTCGGCGCAGCACAGCAGGTGGCGGAGGCCGCGGTGCTGCTGACCCTCTCGGCCTTCCTTGGAGCAGTCGCATGAGCGCGGTGAGCCTCACCCCCCTGACCGTCACCCGCTGGTGGCTGATCCGCCATGCGCCTGTCCACAATCCCGACAACGTGATCTGCGGGGCGAGCGACCGCGAGGCCGACACCGGCAACGGCGCCGCCGCCACCGCGCTCGCGGCCAACCTCCCCGCCGACGCCCTGTGGCTGACCAGCCCGCTGCGCCGCAGCCGCCAGACCGCCCAGGCGCTGTGGAGCCGCAACCCTCGGCTTGCCGACACCGCCGTCGTCGAGCCGGCGCTGGCCGAGCAGGATTTCGGCGAGTGGGAGGGCATCAGTCACGACACCGCGGCCTTGCGCGATGCCGAGGCGGCGGCGCGCTTCTGGCGCAACCCGGCCCGCCACGCCCCGCCCGGCGGCGAGAGCTTCGCCACGGTGATGGAGCGCACGGCGGCGGCGCTGCGGCGGCTGACCGACCTTCATGGCGGACGCGATGTGGTTGCGGTGATTCATGCCGGCAGCATCCGGGGCGCGCTGGCATTGGCGCTGGATCTCACGCCGGAGGCGGCGCTGCGGCTGCGGATCGACCCATGGTCGCTGACCCGGATCGACCACTATCACGCCGGGACAGGATCCTGGTCTGTCGGGGGAGTGAATTGGCAGGTCGGAACATTCTGACCCCGGTGGGCGTTCCCCAGTCTCCGTTGGGCTACCGAACGAGAGGCAGACCATGGTCCATAGCACCACCGCCGGCCATAACCCGGACCAGGGCGAAGTCAAGAAGCTCTGGGAAATGATGAAGAGCGTCCAGGTCGCGATGATGACGACGCTGGACGACAACGGCCGGATGAACTCCCGTCCGATGGCGACGCTGTCCCATGCGGGGTTCGAAGACGGAACCTTGTGGTTCTTCACCCGCGCCCATTCCGAAAAGGTGGACGAGATCGACCGCCACTGGCGCGTCAACCTCGCCTACGCCAACCCCGACAAGCAGGATTACGTGTCCGTCTCCGGCGTCGCCGAAGTGGTGCGCGACCGCGACAAGATCCGCTTCCTGTGGCGCGACATCATGAGCACCTGGTTCCCCCAGGGTCCGGACGATCCCGAGGTGGCGCTGCTGAAGGTGTCGGTCGATCAGGCCGAATACTGGGACAGCCCGTCGAGCACCATGGTCTACGCCTATGGCTATGTGAAGGCGAAGCTGACCGGCCAGTCGCCGAATCCGGGCGACAACGCGAAGATCGCGTTCCAGTAAGGCGCGTGCGATGGGCGCTCCGGCGCCCATCACCCCCGGAATTTCGTCTTCAGAACTTCACGAAACGGTTGAACCACCGCCCCAGCGGCCCGGTCAGCCTCAGCCCGCCGATGGTGGTGGCGAGGCACAGGCAGCCTTCCGGGTCCGACACCGGCCGGTGGACCAGCGACGGATCGCCGATGGCGAGATCGCCGGGCAGGAAGGCGCCGAACTCGTCGGAGAAGCCGCCCTCCAGCACCACGGTCAGCTCGATGCCGCCATGGGTGTGCTGCGGCACGCCGACGCCGCCCTTCATGCGGATCAGCCGGGTGGTGCCGTTCGGGCCCGACAGCAAATCCATGCAGCGCATGCCCGGCTGAAGAAAGCGCCAACCGCCTTCCCCGATCCGCCCCTCGCGGTCGAGCCGCCCGCGCAGATAGCTGCGCAGCGGTTCCGGATAGCGCGACTGTTCCGGCGACGGCTTCACCGCCGGACGGCAGGGCGCCGGCCGCTCGTGGTCCAGGCGGGCCATCAGCGCTTCCAGGCAGCCGTCGGACAGCGGTTCCGGCTCCAGATCGTCCAGCAGGGCGCCGCCGATCGCCTCCATCTCCGCCACCGTGTGGCGGCAGGCGGGGCAGAAGGCCATGTGGGTGGCGACGGCCAGCGAAGCGCCCTCGCACAGGGCGCCGCCGGCATAGTCGATCAGCAGGGTATCGCCGGGGTGGTGGCTCGGCCGGTTCATCGGAAATGCCTCATCCGACATCCTTCATCGACCGGCGCAGGCGATCCATCGCCAGCCGCAGGCGCGATTTGACGGTGCCGAGCGGGATGCCGTTCTCCGCGGAAATGACGCTGTGCGGCTTGTCCTCGAAATAAGCCATGCGCAGAAGCTCGGCCTGTTCCGGCGGCAGATCCTTCAGCGCGGCGCGCAGGCGTCCGCTGCTTTCCTTCGCTTCGATCCGGCGGTCGGCGGACTCGTCGGGTTCGGGCACGAGGGCGGGATCGTCGGGATCGATCTCCGGCCGCTGTTCGCGGCGCAGCACATCGATTCGCTTGTTGCGGGCGATGGTGAACACCCAGGTGCCGGCCGAGGCGTGCCTCGGATCGTAGGTTTCGGCACGACGCCAGACCAACAGCATGACCTCCTGAACAAGCTCTTCCGCCGCACCGGAATCGCATCCCAACCGGCGCAGATACGTTTTCAGCCGCGGCGCGAAGTGGCCGAACAGCACCCCGAACGCCTGTTTGTCCCGCTCGCGCCCGACGGCGACGAGCAGGGATTCCAGGCTGGGGGCCGTGTCGGCCGCGGGGGTGTGCTGGTCCTGCATGGTCCCATTCAAGGGGAACATCGGCCGCCGCACAAGCCGGGGATGGCACCCATTCCCGGAATTCGCGGCAGCGCCCCCTTTTTCAAGGACCCTGCGTCAATCCTGCATCCCGCGGGTCTTCACGCCGGGCTGTATGTCGCATCGTGACCTTCGGTACGCAACCGCCCGACCGTCGGATCACGAAAAAACCCGACACGGGGCATTTTGTTCGGATTTGCCGGACGATTCGATCAGAGACTATCTGATGAAGCCCATGGCGCGCAGGGCCTCCGCCACCTCGGGCGTTTCCAACGCCTCGACGAAGCGGCGGACGGCCGGGCGGTCGCGGCGGGCGGTTGGGATGACGAAGTCGTAATGCTCCTCCTGCAGCGGCAGGAAGCCCAGTCCGTAGAGGTTCGCCGCGGTTTCGATGGCGACGCCCCAGTCGGCGCGGTTCTGCGCCACCGCGACGGCCACCGCATTGTGCGACTTGGCCTGTGTCCAATAGCCGGTCGGCCGTGCCGCGCCCAGCAGCCGGTCGGTCAGGATGCGGGTGCCGCTGCCGGCATTGCGGTTGATCAGGATGCAGTCGGCCAGACCGGCGACCGCTGCGACCGCCTCCGCCGCCGTCCTGCCCTCGAACCGCGGGTCGCCGCGGCGGAAGACGATGCCCTGCATGCGGCGGTAGCCGGTGACGAGATCCAGCCCCGGCGCCAGGAAGGGCGTGTTGTAGGCGCCGGTGGCGGGGTCCATCAGATGGACAGGGGCGATGTCGCACTCCCCGCGCCGCGCCGCCGCCAGCCCGCCCATCGAGCCGACATTCAGCGCCTTGACGCTCATCCCCTCGGCGATCAGCCGGCCGACCACAGCGTTCAGCCCGATGCACTGGCTGCCGACCACGATCAGGTCGGCCGGCGACAGGGAGCGGCCGAGCAGCTGGACCGATACCGGCGTGCCGGCCTCCATCGCCTCCGCCTGGGCGTCGATGGCCAGGAAGCCGTCGGCATGGCTGAAGGCGGTGACCGCGCCCGACCCCTTGGACAGCGGATAAGCCGCCAGCTCGTCCTCGTTGGCTCCATGGACCAGCGAGACCATCACATATTCGGTACGTCCGCGCTCCGACCCCAGCCGCACCGGCAGGGTGGCCGGCACCTCTTCGGCAAGCGCCGGCGGCAGGCCGGCCAGGGCGCGGATCACCGGCGCGACGAAGCTGTGGAAGGTGAACATGGCCGATGTGGGGAAGCCCGGCAGGATCACCACCGGCTTGCCGCCGGTCACCGCGAGGCACAGCGGCTTGCCCGGCTTCAGCGCCACGCCGTGGGCGACGATGCCGGGATCGGACAGCCGCGCCACGATGCGGTGGGAGCGGTCGCCGGCCCCCTTCGACGTGCCGCCGGACAGCAGCAACGCGTCGCATTCCAGCCCCTGGGCGACCAGCCGCTCCAGCGCCGCGTCCTCGTCCGGCGCGATGCCCAGCGGCACCGGTTCGCCGCCCAACTCGGCCACCGCGGCGGCCAGGATGGCACCGTTGCTGTCATAGACCGCCCCGGTGCGGATCGGCTGGCCGGGCGCCACGATCTCGTCGCCGGTCGACAGGATGGCGACGCGCGGCCGGCGCACCACCGGCACCTCGGCCAGCCCGATGGCGGCCAGCACGCCGATCTCGCGCGAGGTCAGCGACTGGCCCCGGCGCAGCACCACCTCGCCCCGCCCGATGTCGGAGCCGGCGGCGGCGACGAAGGCACCGGGCGTCGCCGGACGGGTCAGAGTGACGAACAGGCCGTCGGGCCGCTCCGCCGCCTCGGTCGTCTCCACCATCACCACGGCGTCGGCGCCACGCGGCAGCATGCCGCCGGTGGCGATCACGGTGGCGGTGCCGGGCTCCACCGTCAGTTCGGGGGCATGGCCGGCCGCCAGTACCTCGTCGTTCAGGCGCAGGGCGACCGGACGATCCTCGGCCGCCCCCACCGTGTCGGCGGCTCGCACGGCGAAGCCGTCGACCACCGAGCGGTCGAAGCCGGGCACGTCGACCTCCGCCACCACGTCGGCGGACAGGATGCGGCCCAACGCGGCGGACAGCGGCACCCGCTCCTCCCCCCGCGGCGACAGGTCGAGATGGCGGTGGAAACGGGCGCGCGCCTCCTCCCCGCTGACCACCTCCAGGAACTGGTCCTGGCGGGCGGCCTGGGCGACGAAACGGCGGATGTCCTCACGGCTGCGGTCGGAGCTGTGCACGCGGCAAACCCTTGAGCAAAAATCAGGCGAAACGATACATGGTGACTGAGGCGCCGTCCGGCACGCCTTCGCTGTCCGCCCCGATCAGGACGAAGCCGTCGGCCCGCGCCGCCGCCGCCAGTCCCGGCCAGTTGGGCGAGGCCACCGGCTCCACCCGGCCGTCCTCGTCCAGCCGGACCCGGTGCAGGTCATAGCTGCCGATCTCCGACACCAGCTTGCGCGTGGTCACCGCCTCGACCGTCGCATGCGGCAGAGCGGCCGGCAAGCCGGCGGCACGACGCACCGCCCGCCCGGCCAGCAGCTCATAGGCCGCCAGCGCCGCCATCGGCTCGCCCGGCAGCAGCAGGACCGGAACGCCGCCCGCAAGCCCGCCGGCGATCCCCAGCCCGGCGCTGCCCCCCGGCCGCATGGCGATGCCGTGCAGGTCGAGGCTGCCGGCCTGCGCCAGCGCGGGCGGCGCCACATCGTCGGGACCGGTGCCGGTGCGTCCGGCCGACAGGATCAGGTCGGCGCCCGGCCGGGCAAACGCCTCGGCCAGGGCGTCGAGGTCGGCCGGCAGTTCCTCGACCGCCTCGACCACACCGCCGTCGCGCGCCACCAGCGCCGCCAGCATCGCGCCGTTCTGCTCCGGCGCGCCCGCCTTGGGTCCGCCGGCCAGCAGGATGCGCACACGCGGCGCCGGCAGGACCGGCACGGTGCCGTGCCCGGCGGCGGCGAGCAGGCCGAGATCGCCGGGGCGCAGGCGCCGTCCGGCCGGCAGCAGCGGACTTCCGGCGACGGTCCAGGCGCCGTGCCGCTCCACCCCGCTGCCGGGCGCCACCGTGTCGATCGCCTCGATGAAGGGTCCGACGGCCTGTGCCGCCTCGTAAGGGATCACCGCGTCCGAGCCCGGCGGCAGCGGGTCGCCGGCGCTCACCGCCACCGCCGCCGTCAGCGGCACCGGGTTGTAGGAGCCGGCCCCCAGCGTGTCGGCCGCCGCCACGGCAAAGCCGTCCACCGCCGCCCGGTCGGCCGGCGGCCAGTCGCCCACCGCCGCGACCGCATCGGCCAGCCGCTGCCCGACACACGCCCCCAGGGGCAGAAGCCGTGCGGGCGGCGGGGCGACCCGGTCGTCGACCCAATCCCAGGCGTCGGTCAGGGGCGCGCGGCGGATGAAGCCACGGCCACGGACGTCATGGATGGACGACGAGGGCGGCCGGGCGGTCACAGCGCCGGCACCGTGGCGTCCTGCACGCGGTTCCGGCCGGTGCGCTTGGCCCGGTAGAGCAACTGGTCGGCCATCTCCGCCAGTCTTTCGGGACTGCTGTCGGCGGACGGGATCACGGTGGCGACGCCCAGGCTGATGGTGACATAGGAGGCGACCGGCGACTGCGCATGCGGGATGCGGCGCTCGGCGACGCCGGCCCGGAACCCCTCGGCCACGCGGGCGGCGCCGGGGCCGTCGGTCTCCGGCAGCAGGCAGACGAACTCCTCGCCGCCATAGCGGGCGACAAGATCGCTCGGCCGCCTTGCCCGCTCCGCCAGCACCTCGGCCACGATGCGCAGGCATTCGTCGCCGGTCTGATGGCCGTACTGGTCGTTGTAGGCCTTGAAATGGTCGACATCGAGGATGATGAGCGACAGAGGCAGGTGCGACCGGGCGCAACGCCGCCATTCGCGCGCCATCGCCTCGTCGAAGCGGCGGCGGTTGGCGATGCCGGTCAGCCCGTCCAGGAAGGACAGGCTGCGCAGCAGGTCGGCCTGCCGTTTCAGCAGCAGATGGTTGCGCACCCGCGCCTTCACGATGGGCGGGCTGATCGGCTTGGTGATGAAGTCGATGGCCCCTACCTCCAGCCCACGGGTCTCGTCCTCCACCTCGCTCTTGGCGGAGATGAAGATGACGGGTATGTCGTGGGTGGTGGGATCGTCCTTGATGCGGCGGCACACCTCGAACCCGTCCATCCCCGGCATCATGATGTCCAGCAGGACGAGGTCGGGCATCCGCGCCTGGACCAAATCCAGCGCCTTTTCGCCGTCGGTGGCGAAATAGATGTCGTAATCGTCCTTCAGGATGCGGCTGAGCACATGGACGTTGGACGGGATATCGTCAACCACCAGGATTTTCGGGCGGGGCTCGGCCATGGGCGCGTTCAGACCGTCGGTAGCGAAAGGCCGAGGTCGCGTGCGATCCGCTGCACAATCCCAAGCGCCTTGGTGAAGTCCAGAGCGTCGATGGCGGCGGACAGCCCCTTCATCGTCGAAGGCTCGATCCAGTCCGTCAGCAACGGCGCCAGCATAGCGAACTCTTCCGCCGCTGCGAAGTTGCTGTCCTGCAACAATGTTGCGAATTGCGGGAGCTGCCCGGCCAGCAGCCGCCGGCTTTCCGCCGACCGCGCGGGCGTGGCCGGATCTCCCGCCCCTCCGTCGGCCGCCCCCCCGGCGGTCTCCGCCTGCAGCCGGCGTGCGCTATCCAGCACCAGCGCCAGTTCGGCACGCAGCACCGGCACCTCGGCCGCCGCCGCCGCGGCATCCCCGCGCTGGGCCGCGATCTGCACCGAATCGGCGGACTCCGACAGCCGGCGGGCGCCGACGTTGCCGGCGACACTCTTCAGCTCATGCGCGATGGATTTCGCCGCCGACAGGTCGCCGCCCTCCAGCGCTCCGGCGATCCGTTCGACGACATCGCCATAGCTCCCGGCGAACTGGCCGATGAAGCGGCGGAACAGGCCGGCGTCGCCGTCCAGCCGGTTGAGCGCGTCGGCAAGGTCGATGCCCGGCAACTCGTCAGGCAAATTGGCCCCGCGGCCGGCCGGCGCGGGCGAAGCGGCGGCGATGCCCGACGCGGATGTGCCGGCGGCCATCAGCATGGCTTCCCCCCGGGGCGGGATCGGCCCGGCACCACAGGGCGTGGAGGGCCGGACAGCCACCAGCGGCGGGCCGATCCAGCGGGCCAGCGTGGCGAACAGCTGCGGCAGGTCGAGCGGCTTCGGCACATGGGCGTCCATTCCATTGTCGAGGCAGCGCTGCCGATCGGCCGGCAGGGCGCTCGCGGTCATCGCGATGATCGGCAGTTTTTGTCCGCCCGGCAGCGCCCGGATCGCCGCGGTGGCCGCGAAGCCGTCCATGTCCGGCATCTGCACGTCCAGCAGCACGGCGTCGAAGGGCTGCTCCGATGTCCGCACGCACTCCACCGCCTGCCGCCCGGTGTCGGCCGTTGTGATGCTCGCCCCGGCGCGTTCGAGGATCTCCTGCGCCACCTGACGGCTGATGGCGTTGTCGTCGGCCAGCAGCAGGCGACGGCCATGCAGCCCCCGGCTGGCATCCCAGACCGGCCCGCACAGCCCGCCGCCGGGCGATGCGGCACCCTGCTCCCCGGCGGGCGCCGGGACCGGAACCGGCAGGCGGAGACCGCCTTCGGCATGGCCACCTTTGGCATAGGCGACCGTCACGGCGTCGAGCAGGGTGGAGGCGGTGACCGGCTTCACCAGGAAACCGGAGATTCCGGCCTCCTCGAACCGGCTGCCCAGCCGCTCGCGGCCATAGCCGCTGATGACGATGATCATCGGCGTGCCGGACTCGGCATCGGCGCGGATGCGGCGTGCGGCCTCGATGCCGTCCATCCCCGGCATCTTCCAGTCCATCAGCACCACGTCATAGGCATGGCCGGCGGCGGCGGCGCGCTCCAGTTCGGCGATGGCGGACCGCCCGTCGCAGCAGGCGCTGACCGTCCAGCCGAAGGCGGTGGCGATCTCGCCCAGCACGTCGCGCGCGGTGGGGTTGTCGTCGACCACCAGCACCGTCAGGTCGCGCGGCACCGCCCGCAGCGGCAGGGCCGGTCGTCCCGCCGCACCGCGCTGGAGGCCGAATTCCGCTTGGAAGCGGAAGACGCTGCCCTTGCCGGGTTCGCTCTCCACATCCATGGCGCCGTTCATCAGCCGGACCAGCCGCGCGCAGATCGCCAGCCCCAGACCGGTGCCGCCGAAGCGCCGCGTGGTGGAGCTGTCGCCCTGGCTGAAGGCCTGGAACAGCCGCTCGCGCTGTTCCGGCGCGATGCCGATGCCGGTGTCGCGCACGGCGAAGTCCAGCACGGCGCGCTCGTTGCTCAGCGACCGCACCCGCACCGACACCACCACCTCGCCGGCCTCGGTGAACTTGATGGCGTTGCCGGTCAGGTTGATCAGGACTTGCTGAAGACGCAGCGGGTCGCCGATCAGATCCAGCGGCACGTCCGGCGCGACGGAGAACAGGACGTCGATGTCCTTCTCCTGCGCGGCCGACCCGACGATCACCGCCAGCGTCTGCAAGAGGTCGTCCAGGCGGAAATCGACCCGTTCCAGCTCCAGCTTGCCGGCCTCCACCTTGGAGAAGTCGAGGATGTCGTTCAGGATGCCCAGCAGCGATTGCGCCGAGACCCGCACCTTCTGCACATAGTCCGCCTGCCGGCCGGTCAGCTCCGTCTGCTGCAGCAGGTGGATCAGCCCGAGGATCGCGTTCATCGGCGTGCGGATCTCGTGGCTCATGTTGGCCAGGAACTCGCTCTTGGCCCGGCTCGCCGCCTCCGCCGCCAGACGGGCGCGCTGCATCGCCGCTTCGGCCCGCTTGCGCTCGGCGATCTCGTGGAAGACCACCACGGCGCCCTCCACCTTGCCGTCGGCCAGCATGGGCGAGGCCGTATATTCGACCAGGAACGGCTTGCCGGTCTTGGTCCAGTATGTGTCCTCCAATCCGCGGCGGCTTTCCCCGCTCAGCAGCACCTCGGTCACCGGGCATTCCAACGCCGGGAAATGGCTGCCGTCGGCGCGGCGGGAATGGATCAGCAGATGCAGGTTGCCGCCCAGCAGCTCCTCGTTGGCATAGCCGGTCAGGGCGGAGGTGGCAGGGTTGGCGAAGGTGATCAACCCCTGGCGGTCGACGCCGCAGATGCTGTCGGACGCCGAATGCAGGATCAGGTTCAGCCGGCGGTTGGCGCTGGCGAAGGCCTCGTTGGCGGTTTCCAGCTCGCGCTTCTTGGCGTCCAGCTCGGCATTGGTGTCGGCCAGTTCGCGGCGTCCGGCGACCTCGCGTTCCAGGCTGCGCAGCGCGGCATAGGCCAGCCCGGCGCAGGCCAGCACCGCCAGCCCGACCAGGATGCTGCCGCGTAAGGACCGCTCCCGCCAGGGCGCCAGTTCCGTCCCCTCCGACAAGGCGACGAAGACGACCAGCGGCAGGGTCGGTACCCGCTGGTAGGACAGGATGCGCCTGCCCGCCGGCCCGTCCACCTCGAATGTCTCGGTCGCAGCCTCCGCCGCATGGCGCAGCACCGTCGGCCCTTCCGGCCCGTCCAGCGGTTCGGTGGAGGGGAAACGCAGCACCGGCTTGCCATCGGTGCGGTAAAGCGCGATCGCCGATCCGTGGCCGAGATCCAGCCCCTCGAACAGCATCCGATAGTAATCGATCTCGATGTTGGCGTGGATGACGCCCAGGAAACGGCCGTCCTGCAGGATGGAGCGGCTGACGGTGAAGGACTGGGCGCCGGTCAGACGGCCGGTGATCCGCTCGCCGACATGGAAATCGGCGCCGTCCCGGTGGGCCTGGAAATAGGCACGGTTGGACGCGTTGCCGGCCGGCGCCGGGAACTGGCGGCTGGACAGGATGTTGTCGCCGGTCGGGCCATGCACCCACAGCGCTGCAATCTCCGGCAGGTTCTCCACCATGTCGCGGATGGTGATCCAGGCTTCGCGGTTGGTGTCCAGGCCGACCATGCCGTGGTGATGGATCAGATCCTGCGCGCGGCCGATGGCGAGGTCGGCGGTTGCGACCGTTCGCCGCACATGCTCCTGCAGCAGCCGGGCGGTGGATTGGGCCTGTTCCCGGCTGTGGCGCAGAGTCTCTTCGCGATCGGCCCAGACGACGGAGCCCCAGAAGCCGGCACCCAGCAGCGCGATCAGGGCGAAGGCGGCGGCCAGCAGCAGGCGGGTCCGCGTGGGCGACAGCGTGAGAGCCGCAGCGTCGATCCCGTGTCTGTCCATCATTGCCGAATCATCGCCGCCCGCCGGCCCTTCCGCCTAGATCGGTCGGAGTATGGTCTTGCGCCGGCTGAGACCGCAAGCAACTTGATGGGTGCAACGATGGCGTTGGCGACACCCGGCACTTGCGGGGGACCCCTCCGGTACAGCCCCCCTTGCCCCGCCTGCGTTTCCGCGCGGTCTGCGGCATCGTCGCCATAGTCACGCCCGATATTTGTCTCAACCGTCGTCCGATCCTCCGTTTCGCCGTGAAAGCGCCCGTCCGATGGCCGACCGCCTTACCCCGTCGCTCAAGCCTCTTCTGGCCGGCCTGCTCGCGCTGGCCGCCGGAACCGCCCTCGTGCAGGCCATGCTGCCGGCCGCCGCCCTGGCCCAGGCGGCGATGACCGGCCCGGTGCGTTCCGACCCGATGCAGACGGTCGGCGCCGAGGTCCATGTGCGGATCGAAACGCTGCCGAAGCCCTACGCCACCCCCGCCGTCGCCAACCAGGCGGTGGAGGTGCCGCGTCCGGAGGACCAGCCGCTGCGCGTCCCGCGCGGCTTCACCGTCACCCTGTTCCGCGACCATGTGGAGAATGCGCGCAACCTGCTGGTCCTGCCCAACGGCGACGTGCTGGTGGCGCAGCAGCGGCCGGGCAGCCTGACCCTGCTGCGCGATGCCGACGGCGACGGCCGGGCGGAGATGGCCCAGGTCTGGGCCGACGGATTCGACCATCCCTTCGGCCTCGCCTTCCACGACGGGGCGGTGCTGGTCGGCGATCTGGCCGGCGTGTGGCGGCTGCCCTGGACCGCCGGGACCGTCCAGGCGGGGGAACGGCGGCGGCTGACGGCCGAGGGCGCCTTCGGCCGGCGCGGCGGCCATGCCACGCGCTCCATCGCGGTGGCGCCGGACGGGCGGCATTTCTATGTCGGCATCGGATCGGAATCGAACATCGGGGTGGAACCCGAACCGCGCGCCACCATCCAGGAATTCCGCATGGACGGCAGCGGCCAGCGCACCTACGCCGCCGGCCTGCGCAACCCGGTCGGCCTCGCCTTCAAGCCCGGCACCGGCGACCTCTATGCCGTGGTGAACGAGCGCGACGGGTTGGGCGACCAGCTGGTGCCCGATTTCCTGACGATGGTGAAGCCGGGCGGCTTCTATGGCTGGCCCTATTCCTACATCGGCGACAACCCGCAGCCGGACCTCGCCGAACGGCGCCCCGACCTGGTGAAAGCCGCGCTGGTGCCGGGGCTGCTGTTCCAGGCGCATTCGGCGCCGATCGGGCTGGTCTTCGGCGACGCCACCCATTTCCCGGAGCGCTACCGCATGGGCGCCTTCGTCTCGCTGCACGGCTCCTGGAACCGGTCGCGCCCCACCGGCTACGCCGTCGCCTTCGTGCCCTTCGACACCGCGCCGTTCGACAAGAGCAAGCCGACCGGCACCTACGAGACCTTCGTCACCGGCTTCCGCGTGACCAGCCCCGCCGGCACCGCCACCGGAAGCGCCGCCGAGGGTGACGAGACGCCGAAGGTCTGGGGCCGGCCAAGCGGATTGGCGGTGACCGCCGACGGCGCCCTGCTGATCGCCGAGGACGCCTCCGGTTCGGTCTGGCGCATCGCCTATGCCGCGGCGGACAAGGAAACGGAGAAGGATCCGGCGAGGGGCCCCAAGCGCTGAGCGCTGAATACCGGGCGCTGAACACCGGGCGCTGAGCGCTCAGCAGCATTCGTCCTCCAGCTGGCGCAGCATCGCCAGCCCGTCCTCGTCGTCATGCTCCTCGAACAGGTCGGCGATGTAATAGATGTTGGCGCAGAGCAGGCACAGCCCGTCGGCCTGCCGCTTCAGCGGGTCCTCGGCGACCGCCAGCTTGGCGCGGAACCGCTCCCAGAAGGCGTTGGTCTTGGCGGGATCGTCGATGTGCATGTACAGCCGGTCGATGATGCGGCGGCTGTTGCCGTCGCAGTCGATGCCCTTGAACGAGACGTAACGGTCGGGCGCGTCGATGCTGTCCACGGTGGCGGTCTCCTGTAGCGATGCGGAGTGGGGAACATTGCGCCGATGCTCTCCCGCCCGCGGCCCCACCCTCAAGCGGGCCTGCACCAAGCGCATCCGGCTCGCGCGAACGGCCGGATCGCCGCACGAACGGTGCCGTCCTACAGCGCCAGCCGCTTCTTCAGCGCGTCGGCCCGGTTGCGGCTGACCGGCACGCGGGGCGCGCCGGGGGCGGCCATGACGAAGGCGGCGCGGCCGTCCTGCCGTTCCACCGCGCGGGCATGGCGCAGGTTGACGATGTAGCCGCGATGGGTGCGCACGAAGGACCGGGCGTCGAGCCGCGCCTCCAGCTCCGACAAAGGCAGGCCGCAGAAGAAGGCGCCGTCGGCGGTGTGGACGGTGGTGTAATGGCCGTCGGCCTGCAGATAGACGGCATCGGCCGGGTCGAGCAGCACGATGCCCTGCCCCTTCTCCACCGGCAGCTTGACCAGCGGTTCCGGCGGCGGAATCGCCGTGGCCTGTGGCTCTGCCGCAGCGGGCCGCACCGCCTCCATCAGCATCAGGGCGGTGACGGCGCTCCCCTCCGCCACCAGCGCGGCGGGCGCCAGCGCGGTGGCCTTGACCACCAGCACCCGGCCGGGCAGCGCCACCATCATCGAACAGGCGGACGCCGGCGCGGACGGATCACCCGCCGCGGCCAGCAGCAACTCCACCTTGGCCCTATGCGAGGGCGGGTGCAAATCGTGCAGATAGGCGCCGGCCAGCCCGGCCGCCCGTTCCCCCAGCAGCCGCACCGCCGCCGGGTTCAGCGCCAGCACCCGCCGCGCGCCGTCCAGCAGCACCAGCCCGACATCCATGTTCTGCAGCGCATAGTCCATGGACGCCCACTATAGCGGGGATTCAGTCCTGGCTCCCGCCTTTCCGCTTGTCGCCCTGGACCAGGGCGGCGACGACGCCGTGGAAGGTGCGCACCTCCTGCTCGGTCATCTCCATCCGCTCGAAGGCGTTGCGCAGGGTGCGGACCATCGACGGGCGCTTTTCCTCGCTGGTGAAGAAGCCGGTGCGGTCCAGCGCCGCTTCCAACCGCTCGAAGAAATTCACCCGCTCCGCCATCGTCGCCGGGCGGGTCTGGCCGGTGTGCAGGAAGCGGTCGGGCGTGCGGTCTCCGGCCTGGAACCACTCATAGCCGATCAGCAGCACCGCCTGCGCCAGGTTGAGCGACGAGAAGGCCGGGTTCAGCGGCACCGTCACCAGCGTCTGGGCGAAGGTCAGGTCGTCGTTGACCAGCCCGGTGCGCTCCGGCCCGAACATCACGCCGACCTTCTGCCCGGCGGCATAGCGTTCCCGCATCTCGCCGGCCGCGACGCGCGGGGTGACGAAGCGCTGGATCATGTCGCGGGTGCGCACCGTGGTGGCGAAGACTGACTCCAGATCGGCGACCGCCTCGGCCGTCGTCTCGAAGATCTTCGCATTGTCGATGACGAGGTCGGCGCCAGACGCCGCCGCGCTGGCCTTCGCGTTCGGCCAGCCGTCGCGCGGCTTGACGAGGCGAAGGTCGGTCAGCCCGCAATTCAGCATCGCGCGCGCACAGGCGCCGATGTTCTCGCCGAGCTGCGGCTGCACCAGGATGACGGCCGGGCCGCCAAGGATGGATTCGCGGGTGGGGTTCTGGCCGGAGGTCATTGGACGTAAGTGGTTCGAGTGGCAAACACTTGCCCCCACCCCGACCCTCCCCCGCTGGGCGGGGGAGGGAGCAAGTGCTTGTTCGGGAGAGGGGCGGCAGTCCCTCCCCCGCCCAGCGGGGGAGGTTAGGTGGGGGTCTAACTCCCCTATTCCTGCTGCTCCGCCGGCTCCGCCTCGACCTTCACCGGGCCGCCGTCGATGGCGGTCAGGCGCTTCTTCAGGTCGGAAACGTCGGCATACAGGCGTTTGAGGCGGGCGAGGCCCTTGTATTGTTCGAAGGCGCGGGCGCGCGGCACGGCGGGGTAGCCCATCCACACCGACTTCGGCGGGATGTCCATGCCGACGCCGGAATTGGCGGCCACCACCGCGTCGCTGCCGATCTTCACATGGTCGGCGACGCCGACCTTGCCGGCCAGCACCACGCGGTCGCCGATCTCCGTGCTGCCGGCGATGCCGACATGGCCGCACAGCATGCAGTTGGTGCCGACCTGGACGTTGTGGCCGATCTGGACGAGGTTGTCGATCTTGGTGCCGTTGCCGATGCGGGTGGCCGTCACCGTGCCGCGGTCGATGGTGGCGCCGGCGCCGATCTCGACATCGTCGCCGAGGATCACCGTGCCGATGGAATTCACCCGCCGGATCATCACGTTGGTGCCGACGACGCGGCCGGTGGTCTTGGCCGATTCGACGCTGCCCGGCTCGGGCGTGACGAAGCTGAAGCCGTCATTGCCGACGGCGGCGTTGGGATGGATGATGCAGCGGGCGCCCATCTCCACCCGCTCGCCGATGCGGGCACCGGGATGCAGCAGGCAGCCCTCGCCGATCACCGCGTCGGCGCCGACGGTGACGTGCGGCAGGATGACGACCCCGGCCCCGATGCGGGCGCGCGGGCCGACATAGGCGAAGGGGGCGATGGAGGCATCGGGCGCCACCACGGCGTCGGGCGCCACATAGGCCTGCGGCGACACGCCCGGTTCGGCATGGACCGGACGCTCGAAGATGTCGAGCATCCCGGCCATGGCATAGCGCGGACGCTTCACCACGATGCGGCCCTTGATCGTGTCCGGCACCTCGACCCCTTCGGCGACCACGGCGGCGACCGCCTTGCTGCCGGGCAGCAGGGCCAGCAGGTCCTTGTCCATCGCCAGCGCCAGATCCTGCGGCCCCTCCGCTTCCGACGGATGGACGGCGCGGAGGATGGTGAGGGAGCCGTCGCCTTCGACCGCGGCGCCCAGCGCTTCGGCGATCTCGGTGAGGGTCATGGGGTGCTTGGTCATGGTCGGAACACCGGCGTCATGGTCTTCAAAGGCCGCCCCGACGGACGGCGCGGCGGACCCTAACACGGGCGTCCGGCCAATGGCGAGGCATCAGAACGCGGCGCCGGCCTGCGCCTTCCCCGTCCGGCCATCCTTGGCACCCGGCCGCAGCCAGCCCTTCACCCGCTCCTTCACCCGGCGCATCAGCGGCTGGCGCGCCTGCACCGCGTAGTATTTGCGCACCGTCTCCAGGATCTCCCAGGTGCCGGTGAAGCCCATCGGCAGCACAAGCGCGTCGCCGGCCTTGTATTCGCGCGGGGAGCCGCCCTCCGGCGTGATAATGACCCGGCCGGACAGCAGCACGCAGAATTCGTGGTACGGCCAGTCCTTCATGGCGACGAGGCCCGGCGTACACTGCCACACCCCCGACCGGAAGCGGCTGTAGTCGCCTTCGAAGATGTTGCGGTGAATCTCCAGCGGCTGGCCGGACAGGATGGCGCCGAAGACCGCCGGCTTGCCGACCTCGTCGTCGGCGATGCGGCGGCTGTCGATGGGGATGGGGGTGTGGTCGGGCATCGGCTCTCCCGGTTGGAAGGTGGAGGGTCGGTGCGCACGGGGCCACGGCAGAGCCACGATCCGGGGGCGCCCCTGCGCAACACCTCACACCGCCGAAGGTTCCCCCACCTGCGAAAAAATTTCAGCCGCCGAGATTGACGATCTCCACCCGCCGGTTGGCCGCCGCCTTGGGCTGGTCGGGCAGCAGCAGCTCCCGCGCGCCCATGCCCGACGCCTCCAGCCGGTTGCGGCGGATGTGGTGGTGCGACACCAGATACTCGACCACCGCCGCCGCCCGCCGTTTGGACAGGGCAAGGTTCGCCGCGTCGCCGCCGACGCCATCGGTGTGGCCGACGATGCGAAAGCGGGTGTTGCCGGCCGCCGCCATCACCGTTGCCACCTTGTCGAGGGTCGCCCGCGATTCCGGGCGGATGCGGGCGGAGTTGAAATCGAATTCCACCCGGAAGGCGGCGCGCAGTTCCGGCGCCGGCATCGCCGCCGGTCCCGGCAGGGGCGGCACCGTCACCGGCGCCGGCCGCCCGGTCGGAGGTGAAGCCGGCGAAGCGGCCGGCGGCGGCACGGCCGGCCGCTGCATCGCCACCGGCGGGCAATTGGGGCCGGTGGTGCCGAGCAGCGCCGCCTGGATCTCGCACTCGCTGGGGTTCGGCCCCATCGGCATCGCCGGACTTGGCAAGCCCTGGGCGCCCGCCGCGACCGGCAAAGCCAGCCAGACGCAAGCGCCGAGCATCAGGCCCAGCCGCATGGCCGCATTGTTCGGACCGCGGACGGTCGTGTAAAATTGCTCGTGGAACAGTCCTGCGTGCATCTGTACGATCCCGATCCGTATCTTTCGTATAGGGCGCTTGGGAGGAAACAAGCATGAAATCGCTGAAGGCTCTGCTCGCCGGCATCGCGCTGGCCGCGCTGACGGTTCCGGCCTTGGTTGCCGGTGCGGCGAACGCTGCCGACTACAAGGCGGAGTACAAGCTTTCCACCGTTCTGGGCAAGCCCTTCCCCTGGGGTGTCGGCGGCGACCGCTGGGCCGAATTGGTCAAGGAGAAGACCGGCGGCCGCATCAACATCAAGATGTATCCCGGCACCTCGCTGGTGAACGGCGACCAGACCAAGGAATTCACCGCGCTCCGCCAGGGCACCATCGACATGGCGGTCGGCTCAACCATCAACTGGTCGCCGCAGGTGAAGGAGCTGAACCTCTTCTCCCTGCCCTTCCTGATGCCCGACCACAAGGCGCTCGACGCCCTGACCCAGGGCGAGGTCGGCAAGAAGCTGTTCGACCTGCTCGCCACCAAGGACGTGGTGCCGCTGGCCTGGGGCGAGAACGGCTTCCGCGAGATCTCCAACTCCAAGCACCCGATCCGCACGCCGGCCGACCTGAAGGGGATGAAGATCCGCGTCGTCGGCTCGCCGCTCTATCTCGACACCTTCACCGCGCTGGGCGCCAACCCGACGCAGATGAGCTGGGCCGACGCGCAGCCGGCGCTGTCCACCGGCGCCGTCGACGGGCAGGAGAACCCGCTGGCCATCTTCGTCGCCGCCAAGCTCGCCACGCTGGGGCAGAAGAACCTGACCCTGTGGGGCTATGTCGCCGACCCGCTGATCTTCGTCGTCAACAAGGAAGTCTGGGCCAGCTGGTCGAAGGAAGACCAGGAGGCGGTTCGCGCCGCCGCCGTCCAGGCCGCGGCGGAAGAGGTGGCCCTCTCCCGCAAGGGCATCACCGCCGAGGACGACAGCCTGCTGAAGGAAATCACCGCCCAGGGCGTCGATGTGGTGCGCCTGACGGCGGAGGAGCAGAAGGCCTTCCAGACCGCCACCCAGCCGGTCTTCGACAAGTGGACCAAGCAGATCGGCCCCGATCTGGTGAAGGCGGCGCAATCCGCCATCGCCGCGCGGAAGTGATCCTTCTTCGCTGATGTGACGACTGACGGCGCCCTGCGGGGCGCCGTTTTTCATGGCCGCAAGGCACTTGCTTGTGATGCGTGCCCGCGCGGATTGCGCTACAACTCTTCCAACTTGCAGGATGGTTTGCGGAGCGGGCGCCTATGACGTCGGAGATGCTGCTGGCGCTGTTCTGCATCGGCGCCACCTTGCTGTTCCTGGGCATCCGCCGCGCCTTGATCCTGCGAGCCGACCGGCAGATCCGCCGCTGCGGCGCCACCCTGACCGCCGAACGCGATTCCCTGGAAGGCCAAGCCAACGAGCTTGAGGCCATGCAGGCCGAGATCGGGGAGATGAAGGCCAAGCTGGTCGAACTGTCGACCGAAAAGCTGATCCTCAACCGCCGCGGCGGCAAGCGCGCCGCCACCACGCGCCGCTTCATCCACGAGATCGGCCGGCATGAGCCGGGACGCAACCGCTTCGTCTTCCGTCTGGCGATGGCGCCCGGCTTCACCGCCCGTCCCGACGCCAAGGCGGTGGTCCATCCCGCCATCTGGCGCTTCGAGAACGAAGCGCAGGTCTGGGCCTCCGACTTCGCCGCCGCCCAGATGCTGACCCGCAACATCTTCCACGACGGGGTGGGCGTGACCGTTTCCAGCGAGAACGCTGATGAAGAGGCGGTTGCCGGAGCCGGAGCCGTCGGGCCATGACCATCGTCTGGCTGCTGGGGGCGGTCACCAGCCTTGGCGTCGGCATGCTGGGCGAACGGATCCTCGGCATCCGCGCCCGCCGCCAGTCGGAGAAGCTGGCCGCCCTGAAGGAACGGCTGGACGTCTACGCCAATTACGCCAAGCTCGCCGCCGTCCGTCGGGTGGAGGCGGAGGAGACACTGGCCGGCCTGCGCCGCGAGGTGGCGGAAGTCGAGGGCGAGATCCTGTCCCTGCAGGCCGCCATGACCGACGATACCGCCTTGGCGCCGATGGAGTTCCACTGCGTCGACCGCGTCGCCCGCTCCAGCGGCCCGCTGTGGTATGTCGCGGTGGAGGCGCTGGATGCCACCGCCCCGTGGACGGGCGTGCGCACCTATGCCGTCGCCGCCGACAGCGCGGAGGACGCCCGCAAGCGGATCGCCGAACGCCACCCCTCCCCGACCGCCTTCGCCATCTCCCCCGCCGCCCCGCTGGTGCTGCCGGAGGGTTGAGGGAGTTCGCGGTTTGGGGAGTCGTCGGCTGACGATGCCCCCACCCTAACCCTCCCCCGCTACGCAGGGGAGGGAACTCCGCCACTCTCCCGAACAAGCACTTGCCCCCTCCCCCGCCCAGCGGGGGAGGGTTGGGGTGGGGGTCTGACGCGCCCAAAGAAAAAGGGGCGCCCCAACCGGAGCGCCCCCGTTTTCCCATCAACCGCCGATCAGGCGTTGTTCATGCGGTTGTCGATCAGGTCGGTCACGACACCCGGATCGGCCAGCGTCGAGGTGTCGCCCAGGCTGTCATGCTCGTTCGCGGCGATCTTGCGCAGGATGCGGCGCATGATCTTGCCCGAACGGGTCTTCGGCAGGCCGGGAGCCCACTGGATCAGGTCGGGCGAGGCGATCGGGCCGATCTCCTTGCGGACCCAGGCGACCAGTTCCTTGCGCAGTTCTTCCGTCGGGGTCTCGCCGGCGTTCAGCGTGACGTAGGCGTAGATGCCCTGGCCCTTCAGGTCGTGCGGATAGCCGACGACCGCGGCCTCGGCGACCTTCGGGTGGGCGACCAGCGCGCTTTCGACCTCGGCGGTGCCCATGCGGTGGCCGGACACGTTGATGACGTCGTCGACGCGGCCGGTGATCCAGTAATAGCCGTCGGCGTCGCGGCGGCAGCCGTCACCGGTGAAGTACTTGCCCGGGAAGGTCGAGAAGTAGGTCTGGACGAAGCGCTCGTGGTCGCCGAACACCGTGCGCATCTGGCCCGGCCAGCTGTCGGCGATGCAGAGGTTGCCCTCGGTCTCGCCTTCCAGGATCTGGCCTTCGTTGTCGACGACGACCGGCTGGACGCCGAAGAACGGCTTGGTCGCCGAGCCCGGCTTCTGGCCGATGGCGCCGACCAGCGGGGTGATCAGGATGCCGCCGGTCTCCGTCTGCCACCAGGTGTCGACGATCGGGCAGCGGGCGTCGCCGACCACATTGTAATACCACAGCCACGCTTCCGGATTGATCGGCTCACCGACCGAACCCAGCACGCGGAGCGAAGCGCGCGAGGTCTTCTTGACCGGGCCCTCACCCTCGCGCATCAGCGAGCGGATGGCGGTGGGCGCGGTGTAGAAGATGTTGACCTTGTGCTTGTCGATGACCTGCCAGAAGCGCGAGACGTCCGGGTAGGTGGGCACGCCTTCGAACATCAGGGTGGTGGCGCCGTTGGCGAGCGGACCATAGACGATGTAGCTGTGGCCGGTGACCCAACCCACGTCGGCCGTGCACCAATAGACCTCGCCGTCCTTGTAGTCGAAGACATACTCGTGGGTCATCGACGCGTAGACGAGATAGCCGCCGGTGGTGTGCAGCACGCCCTTCGGCTTGCCGGTCGAGCCGGAGGTGTAGAGGATGAACAGCGGATCCTCGGCGTTCATCTCCTCCGGCGGGCAGTCGGCGGAGACGCTGTCCATCTCTTCGTGGTACCAGAGGTCGCGGCCCTCGGTCCAGGCGACGTCGCCGCCGGTGTGCTTGACCACCAGCACATGCTTGACCATCGGCGCTCCGGCCACCGCCTTGTCGGCGTTGGCCTTCAGCGGCACCCTGCGGCCGCCGCGCAGGCCCTCGTCGGAGGTGATGACGAAGTGGCTGTCGCAGTCGACGATGCGGTCCTTCAGGCTGTCGGGCGAGAAGCCGCCGAAGACGATGGAATGGATGGCGCCGATGCGGGTGCAGGCCAGCATCGCATAGGCGGCCTCCGGGATCATCGGCAGGTAGATGGTGACGCGGTCGCCCTTCTTGACGCCGTTCTTCTTCATCACGTTGGCGAGACGGCAGACCTTCTCGTGCAGTTCCTTGTAGGTGATCGCCTTGGAAACGCCGGGGTCGTCGCCTTCGAACAGGATCGCGGTCTGGTCGCCGCGGGTCGCGAGGTGGCGGTCGATGCAGTTGGCGGAAACGTTCAGCGTGCCGTCGTAGAACCAGCGGATGTGGACGTCGTCATTGTAATTGACGTCCTTCACCTTGCTATAGGGCTTGATCCAGTCGAGCCGCTTGCCCTGCTCGCCCCAGAACGCCTCGGGGTCCTTGACCGACTGCTCGTACATGCGGGCATAGGCTTCCGCGTTCACGTGGGCGGTCGCCGCGATCTCGGGCTTCACCGGAAAGAAGCTGTTGTCGGTCATGAGTGCGATTCCCCCGTTGCTTCCGAATTGGCCGGAAGATGTTGCAGGGCGGCGGGCCGCCGCCCGGAATTGAGCGGCATTATCCACACAAGTTGCGGGACGAACAAGCAAATCGGCCCCTGCAGGCCCCCCGACCAAAGGAGGATTGTGTCGCTGATTTTGCAGCGCGAGACTGTTTCTTCCTCAAGCATACCAAGGCACGCAGGTTTCGGCGCCGTTCGGGCAGGGAGAGCGCGGGTCCATTGCCGCGACCATCCGCCGCGCCGCGGTGCAGCATCGGCCATGTCGGCTCTGTAACGAACCGTCCCTTGCTTAACCCGACCTTAACCGACCGACCGCTATAGAGTTGCTGCATCACGGTAACGATCATCGGCGGCAAGGATCGCAATGGCCAGCACCACCAACGCGGACGATCTTCCCGAAGCGGGCGACACCGCCAGCCGCCTGACCGGTCTGGCAGACGGCATCAGCCTGACGGCCATCGACGCCACGCTGCGTGCCCTGGGCGCGCCCCTCACAGCCACCTCCGCCGCCGGCATGGCCGACATCGCCCGGCGCATGCTGCAGGCGACCAACGACTTCCACGCGGCGATGCAGGACGCGGCGGAGTAACAGTTGTTTCGATTGAGTGGGGAGCGTGTCGGCGTTTGCCCCCTCCCCGACCCTCCCCCGCTAAGGCGGGAGAGGGTGCCTTCTGCGAAGCGGCGGTAGTCCCCTCCACCGCCAAAGGCGGGGGAGGGTTAGGGAGGGGGCATGCGGCAGCACCCCCCTCACGCCGGCACGCCGACTCCCGCCAGATCGCACACCCGCGCCCATTCCTCCTCGCTGACCGGGCAGACCGACAGGCGGGACTGGCGGACCAGGGCCATCGACTGCAGCAGCGGGTCGGCCTTGATCTGCTTCAGCGTGACGGGCGTCTTCACCGGCATCACCGGGGCGACGTCGACCATGCCGAAGCGGCCGGACTCGTCGCTGGGGTCCGGGTAATAGGTGCGGACGATCTCGACGATGCCGACGATCTCCAGCCCTTCGTTGGAGTGATAGAAGAAGGCGCGGTCGCCTACCTCCATCGCCTTCAGATTGTTGGACGCCTGGTAATTGCGCACCCCGTCCCAATGGGTCCGGCCGTCGGCAACCATGCGGTCCCAGGAATATTTGAACGGCTCGGATTTCACCAGCCAGTAGGCCATCGCCGGCGCTCTCCCGCTCAGGCCTTGGGGTAGACGCGGCGCCAGGGCCGGATCGTCACGCTGTCGAACAGGCCGGCCTTGGCATAAGGGTCGCCGGCGGCGAAGTCCTGCGCCGCGGCGGCATCGGCGCACTCGACGATCAGCAGGCTGCCGACCATGCCGCTCTGGTCGTCCGACAGCAGCGGACCGGCGACGAAGAGGCGGTCGGCGTTGGCCTCCAGATAGGCCAGATGCTCGGCACGGTTGGCGGCGCGGATATCGGCGGCACCCGCCTTGTCGACGCAATGGAACATGAACAGCATGCGGTTCGCTCCTTCAAACGGTGGAGCGGGAGCCTAGCGCAGGGGCCGGCCGCGGGGAAGCCTCGGCTGCGCCTTCACACCACCACGCGCGGACGCCGTGGCGGTGTCTTGCCACCCTTGCATGGTGAATAGCCGCCGGGGGCGATGCGGCCCGGATTGATCCCGGTGCGCGAGATGTCGCCAAAGCCGCGCAGCCCCATCTCCGCCGCGGCGACCAGCGCGATGCGGCCGCAGGCCTCGGCGTCGCTGCCGGCATGGTGGTGGTCCAGCGCGATGCCCAGGAAGTCGGCCAGATGGTTCAGCCGGTGCGCGGTCAGCGTCGGCCAGGCGCGCCGCGCCATCACCACGGTGCAGAGATAGTCGCAGGCCGGCCAGTCCAGGCCATAGTCGGTCAGGGTGTGGCGCAGGACGCTGATGTCGAAGGCGGCGTTGTGGGCCAGGATCAGCCGGCCCTGCACCCGTTCGCGCAAGGTCGCCCACACCTCCGGGAATTCGGGGGCGTCGGCGACGTCCTCCTCCCGGATGCCGTGGATGGCGCTGTTGAAGGAGTTGAAGCGCATCTCGCGCGGGCGGATCAGATGCTCCTCCGTCCGGGTCACGCGGCCGTCCTCGATCCAGGCGACGCCGATGGAGCAGGCGCTGGTGCGGGTCTCGTTGGCGGTTTCGAAATCGATGGCGACGGCGTGGCCGGAAACGACGGTCATTGAGATCCGATGAGCAGGCAGGTCACAGGCGCAGAATGCTTGCAAGATCCTCGGGCAGCGCATCTTCCGCCACCAGAACCCTCAGCTTCAGCAGGCTGGCGACCGCCATGGCGTCGGTGATGGCGCCGTCCATCACCAGATCGATCACCTCAGCGAAGGGCAGGCGGCGCACCGCCAGGACCTCGGTCTCGTCGGGAGCGGAGTCGCCCTGCTCCAGGCCCCAAGCGACGAAGGTATAAGCCACCTCGTCGGTGATGCAGTTGGACAGATGCATCTTCATCAGCGGCATCCAGCGCCGCGCCGTCAGGCCGGTTTCCTCGCGCAGTTCGCGCGCCGCGGATTCCTGCGGCTCCAACCCCTTGCGCCCGCCGCCTTCGGGAATTTCCCAGCTGTATTGCTTCAACGGGAAGCGGTACTGGCCGACCAGCGTCACCGTGCCGTCGTCATGGATCGGCACGACGCCGGTGGCGATGCTGCGGGGATGGACGACGCCGTAGATTCCCGGGGCGCCCTTCGGGGTCAGAACCTTGTGTTCGACCACCTCCATCCAGGCGTTTTCGTATTTCGTCGTGCTGGTCAGCACGGTCCAGGGATTGCCGGTGTCCTCACCGGTTTCGATCGGCACGCGAAGCCCCCTTCGTCGGTTGCGACCGGAGTATAGTGAGGCAGCACCTCTGCCGCAATGGCCGCACATAGCAAGCCCACAGACAAAAACCGGTAAAATTTTCCAACAATTGGCGAAAACAAAGTCGAAATCGTTAAATATTGGTTTCTTGACAGATAATTCGGTCGCACCTACTTCTAAATCGCAGTGCCGGATGCCTATGTCACGCCTCAGAAGGGGTGGTACGGCAGGTCCCCCTTGACCTGGAAAGGACAGATGCGTGGTTCCGCAGATCAGTCCGCAGGATTTGGAGCGGTGGCGTAACCCCGACTGGCGCATCCGTTTGGCCGCCTGGTGGGAGGGTTATGACCTGTCCCGCCTGCCCCGCGTCTCGCACCGGTCTGACCTGCGTAACCTGGCGGAGCGGCGCCATGCCGGACCGGTGGATGCGGTCGGCACCGTCATCCGGCCTGTGGCGGCGTCGGATCCGGCATCGCCCGACCCGGCATCGTCCGACCCGGCGGCCGGCGGCAATCCGGAACTGGACCGTCTGGCGCTGATGCAGCTCGACCGCCACGGCGAACCCGTCTGGTCGCCGGCGCGCAGCGAGGGTGCGCAGCTTCTGTGGGGCCGGGACATGACCGGCCCGGAAGAGGCGGCCTGGATGGTCGACTCCGTCCGCTCCTTCGGGCTCAATCCGGCCAAGAGCGTGCTGGACCTGTCGGCCGGCCTCGGCGGCACCGCCCGGGCGCTGGTGGAAAGCTGCGACACCTGGGTGACCGGGCTGGAGCCGTCGCCGCTGCTGGCGAAGCTGGCGATGGACCGGTCGAAGGCGCTGGGCCTGTCGAAGAAGGCGCCCATCGCCCATTACGACCCCGAGCATTTCAACCAGGCCGGCAGCTTCGACCTCGTGATGGCCGACCGCATCGTCCACCGGCTGCGCGACAAGGAGCTGTTCCTGGACCGTGTCGGCGACTGCGTGAAGCCCAAGGGCGGCATCGCCCTGTTCGATTACGTGATCGACGGCACCCCGGGTTCCTGGGACGCCTGGAACGGCTGGCGGGAGGAGGAGCCGATGGAGGTCTATCCCTGGACCGCCACCCGCATGGCCGACGAGCTGACCCAGCGCAACCTCGACCTCCGCATTTCGGAGGATCTGACCCAGCTGCACCGCCGCCACATCATCGACCGGGTGCGCAGGCTGGCCGACACGCTGGCGAACGCCGTTCCGCCGCCGGCCCCGGTGCTGGCGGCGCTGAAGCGGGAGCTTGCGCTGTGGTGGGCCCGGCTGCGGGTGCTGGGCAGCGGCCTGCGCTTCGTCCGCTATGTGGCGATGAAGCCGGCGTGAGAGGCCGCACCCGTCAGCGGATCAGCCCGATGCGGTCGAGCCGCAGGGCGGCCGGCCAGCGGGTCGGTTGGTCCAATGCCGAAGGATCGACGGAGAAATGCCGCAGATCGGCCCGGCCGACGAGGTTCTCGGCGGGAACGAAGCCGACGCCGCCGGCCGTTGCCGCCACCCGGCTGTCCAGAGAATTGCTGCGGTTGTCGCCCAGCATGAAATAATGGCCGTCCGGCACCCGCAGCGGCGGCGTGTCGTCAAGACCATCGCGCCCGGCCACATGCAGGACCCGGTGTGCAGGCCCGCCCGGCAGATGCTCCACGAATTGCGGGATGGTCCGGTGCCGACCGTCGGCCGCCGTCTCGACGAAATCCTCCACCCGCTCCAGCACCGCCGGCTGGCCGTTCACATACAGAACGCCGCCCCGCATCTGCACGACATCGCCCGGCAGCCCGACCAGCCGCTTCACATAGGTCTGCGCCGGGTCGCGCGGCAGGCGGAACACCACGATGTCGCCGCGCTCTGGTGCATGGCCCAGGACCCGCCCGGCAATGGGAAGCGCATCGAGAGGGAAGGAGTAACGGCTGTATCCGTAGGGGAATTTGCTGGCGAACAGGAAATCGCCGACCTCCAGCGTCGGCTCCATCGATCCCGATGGGACGTGAAAGGGCTGCGCCACCACCGAACGGGCGCCGAGGGCGACCAGCCCCGCGACCGCCACCGTGCGGATCATTTCCCAAAGACCACCCCTGCCCTGCATCGCCTGCCTCCCGCATCCGTACCGGTACGCGCGCAGCAGACTAGACCGACAGCGCAGCCGCTGAAAGGCATATTCACTTCCGGATAGCCTAAAACTTTGTAATGTATAGACCACCGCGCCGTAACCGTTTCCAATACCGAAGCGCACGCCAACTCTCGGCCCGTGGGCCGGACTGCCTCCTTTGTCTTGCGGCGGGGGTCATGTGGCGCGTTGATAGACCGGCCTTGCGCCCTACATCTTGGCTGTATGGCGCGTCCTGTCCGGCGGCCTTCCAGTCCATCCGACGAGAAGCCTCTTCACAGGCATCGTTCCCGGTGCCCGCCCGAACCAAAAGCCACGATCCGGACGGCCGGATCCAAAAGCCACAGAAGCCAAGGAGTCTTTCCCGTGACCACCTTCACCGGCCAAGATTCGCTCAAGACCCGCCGCTCCCTCACCGCCGGCGGCAAGAGCTACGACTATTTCAGCCTGAAGGCCGCCGAGGATGCTGGTCTCGGCGATCTGTCGCGGCTGCCGTTCTCCATGAAGGTGCTGCTGGAAAACCTGCTGCGGTTCGAGGACGGACGCACCGTCTCGGTCGACGACGTGAAGGCGGTGGCCCAGTGGCTGGTCGACAAGCGGTCGGATCGTGAAATCGCCTATCGCCCGGCGCGCGTGCTGATGCAGGACTTCACCGGCGTGCCGGCGGTCTGCGATCTGGCGGCGATGCGCGAGGCGATGGCGTCGCTGGGCGGCGACCCGACGAGGATCAACCCGCTGGTTCCGGTGGACCTCGTCATCGACCACTCGGTGATGGTCGACTATTTCGGCGGCGCCGACGCCTTCCAGAAGAACGTCGACCTGGAGTTCGAGCGCAACCTGGAACGCTACGAGTTCCTGCGCTGGGGCCAGAAGGCCTTCGACAATTTCCGTGTGGTGCCGCCGGGCACCGGCATCTGCCACCAGGTCAACACCGAGTATCTGGCGCAGGTGGTGTGGGCCGACAACGACCCGTCGGGCAAGCCGGTGGCCTATCCCGACACGCTGGTCGGCACCGACAGCCACACCACCATGGTCAACGGCCTGTCCGTGCTGGGCTGGGGCGTCGGCGGCATCGAGGCGGAGGCGGCGATGCTGGGCCAGCCGATCTCCATGCTGATCCCCGAGGTCGTCGGCTTCAAGCTGACCGGCCGGATGAAGGAGGGCATGACCGCCACCGATCTGGTGCTGACCGTCACCCAGATGCTGCGCAAGAAGGGCGTGGTCGGCAAGTTCGTGGAGTTCTTCGGCCCGGGGCTGGACAGCATGACGCTGCCCGACCGCGCCACCATCGGCAACATGGCGCCGGAATATGGCGCCACCTGCGGCATCTTCCCGATCGATGCCGAGACCATCCGCTACCTGACCTTCACCGGCCGCGACCCCGACCGCGTGGCGCTGGTCGAGGCCTATGCCAAGGCCCAGGGCATGTGGCGCGAGCCGGGCAGCCCCGACCCGGTCTTCACCGACGTGCTCGAACTGGACATGGGCACGGTGGAGCCGTCGCTGGCCGGGCCGAAGCGGCCGCAGGACCGCGTCGCCCTGTCGGGCATCGCCCAGGGCTTCGCCAAGGACATGACCGAGGCCTACAAGGCCGACGACCCGAACAAGGCGGTTCCGGTCCAGGGCACCGACTACAGCCTGGAACAGGGCGCCGTCGTCATCGCCGCCATCACCTCCTGCACCAACACCTCCAACCCGGCGGTGCTGGTCGCCGCCGGCCTGCTGGCCAAGAAGGCGGTTGAGAAAGGGCTGAAGCAGAAGCCGTGGGTCAAGACCTCGCTGGCGCCGGGATCGCAGGTGGTCACCGACTATCTCGCCAAGGCCGGGCTGCAGCCCTATCTCGACCGCATCGGCTTCAACATCGTCGGCTACGGCTGCACCACCTGCATCGGCAATTCCGGCCCGCTGCCGGAGCCGATCGCCGCGGCGGTCGAGGAGGGCAACCTCGTGGTCGGCGCCGTGCTGTCGGGCAACCGCAACTTCGAAGGCCGCGTCAACCCGCACACCCGCGCCAACTATCTGGCCTCGCCGCCGCTGTGCGTCGCCTATGCGCTGGCCGGAAACCTGAACATCGACCTGACCAGGGACCCCATCGGCACCGGCACCGACGGCCCGGTCTATCTGAAGGACATCTGGCCGAGCAACCGCGAGGTGCAGGACGCCATCGACGCCTCGCTGACCGCCGAGATGTTCCGCAGCCGCTATTCCGACGTGTTCAAGGGTCCGGAACAGTGGCAGGCCATCGCCACGGCGGAGGGCCAGACCTACCAGTGGCAGGAAGGCTCCACCTACGTGAAGCTGCCGCCCTTCTTCACCGGCCTGACCAAGACGCCGGACCCGGTGTCGGACGTGCGCGGCGCGCGGGCGCTGGCGGTGCTGGGCGATTCCATCACCACCGACCACATCTCCCCCGCCGGCTCGATCAAGAAGACCAGCCCGGCCGGCGAATATCTGCTGAGCTATCAGGTGCGGCCCAGCGACTTCAACAGCTACGGCGCCCGCCGCGGCAACCATGAAGTCATGATGCGCGGCACCTTCGCCAACATCCGCATCCGCAACGAGCTGATCCCCGGCGTCGAAGGCGGCGAGACCAGGCATTACCCGTCGGGCGAGCGGCTGCCGATCTACACCGCCGCCATGCGCTACGCCGACGAGGGCGTGCCGCTGGTGGTGGTCGCCGGCAAGGAATACGGCACCGGGTCGAGCCGCGACTGGGCGGCGAAGGGCACCCGCCTGCTGGGCATCCGCGCGGTGATCGCCGAGAGCTTCGAGCGCATCCACCGCTCCAACCTCGTCGGCATGGGCATCCTGCCCTTGCAGTTCAAGGACGGCGTCACCCGCGCCGACCTGAAGCTGGACGGGTCGGAGACCTTCGACATCGCCGGCATCGAACAGGACCTGCGCCCGCGCAAGGACGTCACCCTGACCCTGACCCGCGCCAGCGGAACGGTGGAGACCTACCCGCTGCTGCTGCGCATCGATACGCTGGACGAGGTGGAGTATTACAGGAACGGCGGCGTGCTGAACTTCGTGCTGCGGAATCTGGCGAAGTAAGGCCTTGCTCCATAAACTGCCGACAGGGAACGGCTTTCCCTGTCGGCAGCCCGGCGACAGCAGGCTCCGACACCGGAGCGTGTGGTAAACAAGCGCCACTCTCTCGAAAGAAGCGCTTGACCCCAGGCGACCATTGTCCTACCCCTTCGAATAGGTAGGTAGCTAGGAACCTACCTATTTGCACAAGCCCTCAAACCCGGCCTACGTATCCGCATCTTGCGTGAGCCGGGGCGAACAACATGGGTTAACGCCATGCCGAACCTTCAGGACGTCGTCGACAATCCCGAACTGATTCAGGAGTCGATCAGGACCATGATGAGCCTGCGTGGCAGCCGCGGCGAGGTTTGCCTGAACCACGGCATTCGCACCACGGAAGAACTCGATGCCCTGGTGCGCCGCTCCCTGGAACACAACGCGTCCGACGACGTCGACGTCGCGGCGTTCCGCCGGCTGTTGGGTATCGAACAGGAATGAGCGGCGGTGCCGGTGCGGCGTCATCCGCTTCCCCGATCATCATTTCCGATGATATCCGACAGCAGATCTACACGAACTATGTCGGTTTCCTGATCGAGGCATGCCGCGTCTTCCGGCTGCCTCTCTCCTGCGTCGAGTACAGCCAGCAGGAGCTTGCCCTCGCCATCGACGAGGCGGAGATCGACGTGCAGGCGATGCAGGCGCGCCGCTCCCGTACCCACGGCATTTCATCCGGCAAGATCGCCGGGGTCCTGGCTTTCCGGCTCAGCCGCTTCAAGATCGTTCATTTCAAGGAAGCTGCCTGGGCGAACAGCCATTTCCATCTGGTGCAGGAATTGGCGGCCACCCTGCTGGTGCGCAAGCTGTTCATGCCCTGCCAAGTGCCCGCGAAGAACATCCTCGAACTCAGCTACCAGCTCTCGCGCCGGCACGCCAACCAGGAAACCGCCGGGCTGTTCTTCGACGCCTTCGCGGCGGGCTGACGTAACGATACATCCACCCAACCCTCACGCCGCCCCGGCGCTTGCCATCATGCGGCGCAGGTCGTTGGGGAAGACCGGCTTGTGCAGGATGCGGAAGCCGCGGCGCTCGGCCTCCTCCTGGCGTTCGGTGCTGGTGTCGCCGGTCAGGATGATGCCGGGGACCGTCTGGCCCAGCATGGTCTGGACGGCACTGACCGCCTCCGGACCGGTGCGGCCCTGCTGGAGCTGGTAGTCGGCCAGCACGATCTGCGGGCAGCGGCCGTCGGCGCGCAGCCGCTCCATCGCCTGATCGCCCGACTTGGCGGTCAGCACGTCATAGCCCCAGCCTTCCAGGATCGCCTTGAGGCCGAGCAGGATGATCGCCTCGTCGTCGATCACCAGCACCATGCCCTTGGCCTCCGTGGCCCCGGAAACAACCGGGGCGGCAATCGTCGCCGCTCCCCCCTTCGCGGCCCCGCCACCGCTCCGCCCGCCGCCGAAGGCGTTGGCGATGGCGCTGATCGCCTGACCGCGGTCGTTGGCGGCGTTCGCGGCGGCATCATTGGCAACGGAGTGGCGCGCCAGCGTCGCCGCGGCAGCGGCGGTGCCGCCGGCCGGACGCGACGTGCTCCGGGAGTTGCCCTTGGGAGTGCCGAGGATCACCCGCGGCAGCTCGACCGCGAAGGCCGAGCCCCGGCCCTCCCACGAGCGCACCGTCACCGGATGACCGAGCAGGCGCGACAGGCGCTTGACGATCGCCAGACCGAGGCCGAGGCCGCGTTCGCTGCGCTCGCCCAGCTGGGTGAACTCCTCGAAGATGTCCTCCAGCCGGTCGGCGGGGATGCCGCTGCCGGTGTCCCACACCTCCACCCGCATGCCGGACGGGGTACGGCGGCAGCCCAGCAGCACCTTGCCCTTGGTGGTGTAGCGCAGCGCGTTCTCGACCAGATTGCGCAGGATGCGTTCCAGATGGGCCGGGTCGGTGCGGACCCAGGCGCGGGTCGGCACGGCGCGCAGTTCCAGCCCTTTCTGGGCGGCGCGCGGGCCGTATTCGGCGACCAGCCGGCCGAGCAGCTGGTTCAGCCGCACCTCGACCGGGGTGGCGACGATCTTGCCGGATTCCAGCCGCGACATGTCCAGCAGCCCGTCCAGCAGGGTCTTCAGCGTGTCCAGCCCCTGGCGGATGTTGTCGAGGATCGGCAGGGCCGGATTGCCCTGCAGCCGGTCGCTCAGCGCCGCGGTGAACAGGTAGAGCGACTGCACCGGCTGGCGCAGGTCGTGGCTGGCGGCGGCGAGGAACTTCGACTTGCCCTCGTTGGCCTGATCGGCCTCCTCCCGCGCGCGGCGCAGTTCGGCCTCGGCCTTCTTGCGGTCGGTGACCTCGACGGCGGCGCAGGTGACGCCTTCCACCCGACCGGAGGGGTCCCGCAGCGGATCGACGGTCAGGTCGAAGAAGCGATCCTCACCCTTGCAGCGGATGCGCACCTCTTCCCGCGCGCCGACGCCGCTGTCCATCACGCGGCGCTTCAGCGCCATCATGCCGTCGGCATCCTCGCCTTGGTCGAACAGGTCGGCGTCGGTACGGCCGATCAGCGCGTCGGGAGCGACGCCGAGCCATTCCGAATGCGCCCAGGTATAGCGCAAATCCTGGTCCTGGTTGAACACCACCACGCCGGAATTGCGCAGGCCGGTGCGCACGCGCTCCTCGGCGACGCGCAGCGCCTCCTCGGTGCGCTTGCGCTCGGTGATGTCGATGCCGGTGGCGATCAGGTGGGTGACATGGCCGTCGGCGTCGACCATCGGGGTCAGGTTGACGTCCACCGTCATCTCACGCAAGGCCGTCTCACGGCCTGCCGTTTCCCTCCCCGGCGCCAGCCGCAGCCCGGCGTCGAAGCGGGAGGACCGCCCGCCCGCTCCCAGCGCCAGCGCCTGCCGCAGCCGCTCGCGCCCGGCGTCGTCGAAGGACAGCCAGCAGATCTCGTCGAATGGACGGCCGATGATGCGCGCGGCCGGCAGCCCGGCGGCGTCGGCCGCGACGCGGTTGACCTGGGCCACCGCCCCGTCCGGCGTCAGCACGCCGACGAAGGCCGGCAGCGCATCCAGCACCGCGCGGATGTGGCTCTCCGACTGGCGCAGCGCGGCTTCCCGCGCCTCCAGCCGGTCGGCCATGGTGTCGAAGGCGTGGCCGAGCTGGCCGATCTCCGACGAGCGGTCGGACAGCTTGACGCGGGTGGTGGTCTTGCCCTCGCTCCAGTCGCGGGCGGCCGAGACCAGCGCGTCGACCGGGCGGCGGATGAACAGGGTGCCGCCGATCCAGGCGGCGGCGGCGGCAACCAGGAAGCCGGACAGGGTCATCAGCAGCCCGTCGCGGGTGGCGCGGTCCACCGCGCCCATCGCGGCGCTGCGGTCGACGCCGACGCTGATGAACAGGTCGCGGATGCCGGCGGACGGCGGGGAATAGGCCAGGATGCGCGGCACGCCGTCCAGTCCGGGAAGCGTCGTCAACCCGACATCGGCGCCCGACAGCAGCGGCAGATAGCTGGCCGGCAGCCGTTCTCCCGGACGGCCCGACGTGCCCGGCAACTTGACCAGGATGGTGCCGGAGCGGTCGGCGACGGTCAGGGTGGTGTTCTCCGGCATCGGACGGGTGGCGAACATGGCGGACAGCCGCGACACGTCGAGCGACAGCGCGACCACCCCGGCCCGCCGTCCGCCGGCATCGGCATAGGGAGCGGCCACCGGCAACTCACCGCCGGCATCGCCGGAGTGGGTGATCGTCCATTCGCCGACGGAAAAACGTCCCTGGGCCATCGCCCGGCGGAAATGCGGCTGGGCCGCCAGAGAGGCGCCGATGCGCGACGGGTCGGCGCTGCACAGGATGCGGCCTTCGGCGTCGGTGATCGACAGGGTCCGGTAATCGGCGGAGCGGGCGGCCAGCCGTTCCAGATAGGACTGGCAGTTTTCGATCTCGCCCCGGCGCAGGAATCGCGTCTCGGTCACCGCCGTGACCATCAGGCGGGCACTGTCGATGATGCGGAAATGCTCGTTTTCCACCTGACGCAGGAGCCGCTCGGCCTGGAGGGTGACGTCGGCCTCGCGCTCCGCCCGCTGTTCGAGCACGCTGTAGATCTGGATTCCGATCGCCGGAAGCACCGCGAGCAGGACCAGGATGAAGAGGCGTGCCAGAAGGGTCATGGCGTAGACGAGGCTCCTCCGCGAAGCCGACCGGATGGAACAGCAGACGCCCCACCGTGCCGCGCATCTATCGCTAACGCACTTATGGTTAAGCGTCGGTTAATTTAGAGAACTGCGGCCCAGCATGAACGAAAAGATATGAACGAAAGTCGGTAGATTTTCTCTAAAGTGCCGGTAATTGAGTGACATTGACATCCGAACTCCAAACATACCACCATCGGACGGCTAGGGCCAAAAGGGGTATGCCGGCACCACTTCCTCGATTTCCCGCGCGCAAGTCGAACAGTGACTTCCGCAGCCCCGATTTATGCCGAAGACCGGCGGAGGGAACAGCGCACGGAATGCACTGTTGAAGGCTTGCGATGACATCCTTCCTCCTCCCCCCGCTCCGCACCACTCCCCAGGGCACGCCGCGCCGCGTGGGGGTGGAACTTGAATTCGCCGACCTGGACGCGCCGTCCGCCGCGGCCTGCGTGCACAGGCTGTTCGGCGGAACGATCGCCGTCGAGAACCCGCACCGATGTCTGGTGACGGGAACCCGGCTCGGCGACTTCACGGTGGAGCTGGACATGCGCTCCGCCCACAGCGGCAAAGGAGGGGTGGCGATGCTCGACCCGCTGCGTCCGCTGTGGGGCAACATCGGCAGCCTGGTGATGCCCTTCGAGATCGCCGCGCCGCCGGTGACGGTGGAGCAGATGCCGGACCTGGAGGAGATGGTCGCCCGCCTGCGCGCGCTCGGCGCCGCCGGGACGGAGGCCAGCCCGCTCTTCGCCTTCGGCCTGCATTTCAATCCGGAAGTGGCGCGAACCGACGGCGATTACCTGCTGGACACCTTGAAGGCCTTCCTGCTGCTGGCCCCCTGGCTGCGGCGGGAGATCCGCGTCGACGTCACCCGGCGGCTGTCGGGCTTCATCGCCGCCTTTCCGACGCCCTACGCCGCCAAGGTGGTCGATCCCGCCTACCGTCCCGATCTCGGCGGGCTGATCGACGATTATCTGGCCGACAACCCCACCCGCAACCGCGAGCTGGACCTGTTCCCGCTGTTCGCCCATCTCGACCGCGACCGGCTGGCCGCGGCGATGGAGGACCCGCATATCCGGCCGCGCCCGACCTTCCATTACCGGCTGCCGAACGCGCGGCTGAGCGACCCCGGCTGGTCGCTCGCCGCCGACTGGAACCGCTGGGTGACGGTGGAGCGGCTGGCCGCCGACCGCGCCCTGCTGGACAGTCTCGGCACCGACTACCGCCGGGCCACCGAGGCGCAGCAGCTTGACGGCTGGGCCGAGCGCATCGACGCCCTGTTTGCCGCCGATCCGAGCCTGCGCAATTCGACCCCGCATGGAGCCTCCGGCCAGGGCGATGTCATGGACGACTCCGCCCGTCAGGCGGGCTGAGGGGATCGCCATGGCATCCATCGTCGGCAGGTCCCGGCCGCTGGTCGGCATCACCGCCTCGATCCATGGCAGCCGCATCGCCGCCATGGCCAACCGGCTGGCCCTGTGGCGGGCCGGCGCCTCGTCCGTCCGGATCACGGCCGAGTCTCCCTTTCCCATCGACAGGCTGGACGCGCTGGTGGTCGGCGGCGGCGACGACATCGACGCCTCGCTCTACGGCGAATCCGCCCGCCCGCAAATCCGCATCGATCCCGAACGCGACCGGCTGGAGTTGCGGGCGCTGGACTGCGCGGCGAAGATCGCGCTGCCGGTGCTGGGCATCTGCCGCGGTTCGCAGATGATCAACGTCCACCGCGGCGGCTCGCTCCACGTCGACATCCACGAGGTGTACGAGGAGGCGCCGCACATGCGCACCGTGCTGCCGCGCAAGCGCATCCGGATCGAGCCGGACAGCCGGCTCTACCGCATCCTCGGCATCGCCGAATGCCGGGTGAACGCCCTGCACCACCAGTCGGTGGATCGTGTCGGCGACGGGATGCGCGTCGTCGCCCGCGAACGGGCCGGCGTCGTCCAGGGCATCGAGGCGCCGAACGAGCCCTTCCTGATCGGCGTGCAATGGCATCCGGAATATCTGGTCGCCGACAACCGCCAACAGGCGCTGTTCCGCCGTCTGGTCGCCACCGCCGCCGGCACCGCCCCGCTGGACGACTTCGTGGAGGCTCCGCCCCGCCGTTCGGTCCGCGCATCCGGCTGAGGGCGCGCTTGAGCCGTTCCGGGTCTCTCATGCCCGTTTTCATCATGCCCGAAACGACGCGGGCGCCGCCGGAGGGATGGCTCCGGGGCGCCCGCGGTGACTGCCGCGATGCGGAAGGTTACTGGCTGCCGCCCTGGTCCGGGCCGCAGTTCGGGGTGCCCGGCGGGCAGTGGGTGCCGGTGGCGGTCTGGTTGTCGCGCGGGACGGTGCTGCCGGTGTTGTTGCCCATGCCCGACGGCGCGGTGGTCACGCCCGGCATCGACGAGCCGGAGCCGTTGCTGTAGGTGCCCGACGAACCGGACGTGCCCGGCATGTCCACACCGCCGGTCGAAGCGCCGGCCGACGGCGAGGTGGTGGCGCCCGGCGCGGTGCGGACGACGCCGTCGGGGCCCTTATAGCTGCTTTCCGGGGCGGTGTCGTACGCGCCGCTGCTCTTGAGGGCGCCGGGGCTCTCCGACTGCGCCGTCTGGGCCATGGCCGGTGCGGCCATCAGGAGAACCGCAGAAACGGCGCCGATCATCAGGTTACGCATCCTCGAACTCCTTCATGGTGGCAACGCCTCGCATTCGGGCGTCTTTCAAAGTGAGGCTAACGACGCGCCTTGAGCCGCTTCGCGACTTCCGGCGCATGCCTCGCGTCTTTCACCGGTTTAGAACAGGGCTGCGCGAACTTGGTTGCGGTCTTCGCCTTTTCTTTTTTTGGGGAAGCCGGTGACAAAAAGCGTACCGAACCGGTCTCCTTCGGCGAGATACGGACGCCCCACCGGCGAAACGGGAACATCGGTGCGCCACCGGGGTTCAAGCCGCGAGGCGGACGGTCCTCCGCCTCCCACAATCCGACGTGCCCCGATGAAGCTCCAGTCCTCCCCCCTTCCCGCCGACACGCCCGAGCCGCCGCAGCGGGTGGTCGGCCCGGTGCTCCGCCCCGGCCTCACCTGCTGGCGGACGGAACGGGCCGGGCGGGTGGCGGTGCTGGTCGATGGCGCCGACTATTTCGTCGCCGCCCGCGCCGCGATGGAGCGGGCGCGGCGGTCGATCCTGCTGGTCGGCTGGGACATCGACCCGCGCATGCGCCTCGATCCCGACAGCCCGGAGACGCTGGGTCGCTTCCTCGCCCGTCTGATGCGCAGGAAACCCGGCCTGCATGTGCGGGCGCTGAAATGGGACATGCCCTTTCCCATCGCGCTGGACCACCCGCACGAACCGCTGGAACGGCTGGACCGCAGCACCGGGCGCCGGCTGACGGCCCGGCTGGACGGCGAGTTGCCGGTCGGCGCCGCCCAGCACCAGAAGCTGCTGGTGATCGACGACGCGCTGGCCTTCTGCGGCGGGATCGACTTCTCCTTCGACCGCTGGGACACGTCCGAGCATCGCGACCACGACCCGCGCCGCCGCTGTCCGGACGGCGAACCCTATGGCCCGCGCCACGACGTGATGATGATGGTCGACGGCGACGCCGCCCGCGCGCTCGCCGAACTGGCGCGGGAGCGCTGGCGCTGCGCCACCGGCGAGGCGCTGGAGCCCTGCCCTTCCCCAGATTTGGAGTCCTCCGATCATGATCCCTGGCCGGACTGCCCCCTGCCCGACTGCGCCCACCCGATCCTGACCGACGCGCAGGTCGGCGTGTCGCGCACCGTGCCGGCGACCACCATGCCGACGACCGAAGAGCGGCCGGCGATCCGCGAAAGCGAGGCGCTGACCTATGCCGCCATCGCCGCGGCGGAGCGGACGATCTATCTGGAGAACCAGTATTTCGCCTCCGCCCGCGTCGCCGAGGCGCTGGCCCGCCGTCTGGCCGAACCCGACGGGCCGGAGGTGGTGCTGGTGGTGTCGATGGAAAGCCCGAGCTGGTTCGACCGCATGGCCATGGACACGCCGCGTTCGGTCGCCTTGCGCTGCCTGCGCGAGGCCGACCGCTTCGGCCGGCTGCGCGCCCTGACCCCGGTGACGGAGCAGGGCCGGCCGGTGATCGTCCATTCCAAGGTGGTGGCGGTCGATGGCCGGCTGCTGCGCATCGGGTCTTCCAACCTGAACAACCGCTCGATGGGCTACGACAGCGAATGCGACCTGACCATCGAAGCGCCGCAGGAGGATGGACCGGAGCGGGACCGGGCGAAGGCCGCCATCGAAGGCGTGCGCAACCGCCTGCTGGCCGAGCATATGGGCTTCGCACAGGACCGGCTGGAGGCGGAGATCGCGAGGACCGGCAGCGTGGTGGCCGCCATCGACCGGCTGTGCCGGCCGTCCGGCCGCCGGCTGGCGGATTTGCCGGCCAGCGATCCCAGCCTGACCGAACAGGCCTTCGCAGCATTGCGCATCGCCGACCCGGACGACCCGGACGAAGCCTGGGCGCCGTGGAAGCGCCTGCCCGCGCCGCCGCGCTCCGCCCTGCGCGCCGGCGCCGCTGCCTTGCTGACAGTCGGTCTCGCCGCCGGAGCCTGGGGCGTCTTCCGGGCCGTGCAGGCAAAAAAACACCCCCCGCGCGGCTGACGCCGGCGGGGGGCTGGGTAGGACCGGCCGACGGTCAGCGCGTCTGCGCGACCCTGCCGTCGTCGGAGATGACGATCTCGACACGGCGGTTCTGCTGGCGGCCGGCGTCGTTGCTGTTGCTGGCGACCGGTTGCGCCTCGCCCATGCCCTGGGTGACGATGCGCGAGGGCGAGACGCCGCGGGCGGTCAGCGCGTCGCGGACGGCGTTGGCACGGGCCTCCGACAGGCGCAGGTTGGTGGCGTCGCTGCCGGTGTTGTCGGTGTGGCCCTCGATCCGGATGGTGCGGCCGGGCTGCGCCTGCAGGAAGCTGGCAAGCCGGTCGATCCGGTCATAGGCGCCGGGGGTCAGCTCCGCCCGGCCGGTGGCGAACAGGATGTCGCCCAGCGTCATGACCAGCCCGCGCTCGGTCCGCTGCGCCTGCAGGTCGCGCAGCTGCTGCTCCAGTTCGCTGTTGCGGGCCTGGAGGCGGTAGGTGTCGGCGTTGGCGACCACGTTTTGGGCGCCCTTCACCCCGGCCGTCTCCTGGGCGATCTGCACCCGGCGGCTGGCGATGTAGGCCTGGTGGTCGACCTCGGCGGCGTCGGCGCCCTGGTCGCGCATCGCCTCGGCCCGGCGCAGCGCCTGCTCGGCGTCGCGCAGCTGCAGGGGGGCGTTGCCGGCGATCTGCGGATTGGCGGCGGCGAGGCTGTAGTCCTGGCGCGCCTGGGTCAGGGCGGCGCTGTCGGTCGGCTGGGTGGCGCAACCGGCCAGCCCGAGACCAAGCCCGGCCAGCACGAGGATGGTGCGGGGAGCGAACGCGGTCATTGACGCACCTCCGGATAGCTGTAGCCCCAGCTGTTGCCGCCGCTCGTGCCAAGCGAGCCGGCCGGCGCGGGCGTGCCATAGCTCGATCCGCTGTACGGCGGCGCGCTCCCGGACGACCCGCTGTAGACCGGCGCCGCGTTCGGCGCGGCGGCCGACCGCGAGCTGTTGGGAATGGCGGTCTTGGCCACCGCGCTGGCGGCCTGCTGCGTCACCGCGCGCTGCGAGGTCACCGTCGCCAGTTCGGCATCGACGCGGGCCTCCTCGGCGAGGCGGCGGGCGCGGGTGCGTTCGTCGGCACGCATCGCCTTGTCGGCGGCGGCCAGCTTGTCGCGGGCGCTCTGCAGTGCCACCGGGGCGTATTGCAGGGCGTTGGCGCGCTCGGCCTCCTGCACCGCCTGGGAAGCGGCACCAAGCTGGGCGGTGGGCGGCGGCACGTCGGAGGCGCAGGCGGCCATGCCGAGCGCCGCCGACAGCACGGCGGCGGCTCGCCACCGGATCGTCATTGCGGATTTGCGGGTCATCGGATCGGTTCCTTTCGGATCGGGCTTCACGCCGGAAACCGGTATCTGGCCGGAAGGCCATGTCCTTTCGGGGATGTCTCGCGCCTCAAACGCGCGAGCCGGGACGAAAGTTCCGCGCCCCTTCACCCGCCGCTGCGTGAAATTTCGCTCTGCGCCGCCCGCCGGTTGTCCCTGCGGTGGCGGACCAGCCGCAGCACGTAGGTCGCCAGCAGGACGATGAACAGCACCAGCGTCGCCGGCACCATCCAGTCGGCGATCCAGGGGAAGCCCACCCGCACCAGATAGCCGGTGGCGGCCAGCACCAGCGACCACAGCGCCGCGCCGGCGGCGGCATAGAGCAGGAACACCCCCATCGGCAGCCCGCAGGCCCCGGCGGGAACCGAGATCAGCGTGCGCAGCCCCGGCAGCGGCTGGCACAGCAGCACGGCGAGGCCGCCGCGCCGGGCGAACCATTCGGTGGCGCGGTGGACCTGCTCCGGCTTCACCGTCAGCCAATGGCCGTGGCGGCGCAGGAAGGCCTCGAACCGTTCGCGCCCCATCCAGTGGGCCGGCAGATACCACACCAGTTCCCCGACGGCGGAGCCCGCACCGGCGGCCAGCGCCACCAGCAGCAGGTTGAACTCCCCGGTCGCGGCGCCCATGCCGGCCAGCGGGATCACCGTCTCCGCCGGCACCGGCGGCAGCACGCGGGCCAGGATCAGCATCAGGAAGATGCCGAGATAGCCGAACTGCTGCACGATCTGGATGATCCACTCGGTCATTGGGTCCACAAAGGTCGGGGAGGATGAGCCGGTCTCCACTTGTGAACCGCACGAGACATGCGGGCGTTCCCTCGCTCGCCACCTTCTTGACCCGGAAGACTCTTGACCCCAATCAAGGCGGCGGTCGTTCGTCCACGGTTTGGTGTCTCCATCATGACCGCATCCCTCACCCTCGCCGCCGCCCTGCTGTTCCTCAGCCATGCCCTGCCGTCCTGGCCGGGGGTGCGGCCCGCCCTGATCGCCCGGCTCGGCCGTGGCGGCTTTGCGACGATCCATTCCGTCGGCTCCCTGGTAACGCTGGCCCTGTTCGTGCTGGCCTATCGCGCCGCCGACGGCGGGGAGGTGGTGTTCACCCCCTTCGACTGGGCGGCTCCGCTGGTCGCCGTGGTGATGCCCATCGTCTTCCTGCTGCTGGTCGCCCGCGTCACCACCCGTTTCGGCAGCCAGAGCGAGCCCAACCCGCCGCGCGGCGTCTACCGCCTGACCCGCGCGCCGGGCAGCCTGGCGCTGCTGCTGTGGGCGCTGGCCCATCTGAACGCCACCGGCGACGGGCGCCGCGTGCTGCTGTTCGGCACCATGGCGGCCATCGCCCTGTTCGCGCTGGTGAAGAACGAGATCGTGCTGCGCCGCAGCCCCGGCGGCCGGGCCTTCCGGGCGGAGACCTCGCTGCTGCCGCTGGCGGGGCCGCAGGGCTGGCGCGGGGCGTTGCGCGGACTGGCGGAGATGGGGCCGGCGCGGCTGGCCGGCGGGCTAGCGGCCTATGTGGGCATGCTGATGCTGCATCCCCTGCTCTTCGGGGTGGATCCACTCTACTGGGTAGGTTGAGCGGGACGGCGGACCGGCGCATCTGTTGGGGACGGGACAGGAATACCGCGCTCCTTCGCCACTGTGCCCACCGCCCTTTGCCCACCGCCCACTGCCCACCGCCCACTGCCAGGAAGCCACCGCATGAAAATCCGCGAGATCATGACCCGCGACGTGCAGACGGTACGGCCCGACGACAGCATCCGCCGGGCCGCGCAATTGATGGACCAGTTGAACGTCGGCATCCTTCCCGTCTGCGACGGGCGGGATCTGATCGGCGTGGTGACCGACCGCGACATCACCGTCCGGGCGATTTCCGCCGGCAAGCAGCCCGACCGCTGCAAGGTGGCGGAGGTGATGACCGCCAACCCGCGCTATTGCTACGAGGACGACCCGGTCGGCAGCGTGACCGAACTGATGGCCGGCCAGCAGGTCCGGCGGGTGCCGGTGGTGGACCGCAACGACCGGCTGACCGGCATCGTCTCGCTGGGCGACCTTGCCACCGATGCCAAGAACGACCGCGCGGTTCAGGACGCGCTGGAACGGATTTCCTCCCCCTCCCAGCCGGACCGGACCTGACGGCCCCCTCCACGTTCAGAACAGGAACCGACCATCATGGAACACACTCTGGGTCCCGACGACCCTCGGGTCCGTGAACGGGCCTATCAGCTTTGGGAACAGGAAGGGCGGCCCGACCACCGCCATCTCGATCACTGGGCGCAGGCCGTGCGCGAGATCGAGGAAGAGGACCGCCGCAACTCCGGCGGCCCCCATGTCAACAGCCCGGAAGCCGGGCTGGCGGTCCCGGATGACGCCACCGCCCGCAACCAGCGGGAAGCGGCTGCGCATCTGGGCCAATCCTCCGTGCCGTCGGACATCTGACGGCCGGCTATCAAACGGGGGAAGCGGTCACTCGATCTTGAGGCTGACCGCTTCCATCCCCTTCTCGCCCTGGCGGATGGTCATGCGCACGCGCTGGCCGTCGTCCAGGCCGCGCAGGCCGGCGCTTTCCAGCGCACGGGCGGGGATGAAGACGTCACGCCCGCCGTCGTCGGGCTGCGCGAAGCCATAGCCCTTGCCGCCGTTGAACCACTTCACGGTCGCGCCCACCTCGCTGGTCGGGCCGCCGGCCTGCGGCGGGCGCGGGCCGCGATCCTGGCCCCGGCCCTGGAAGCCGCCACGGTCCTGGCCGCCCCTGTCCTGGAAGCCGCGATCCGGCCCGCGGCCCTGGAAGCCGCCCCGATCGCCAAAGCCGCGGTCGCGCGCCGGCGTGCGGGTGGGAGCGGCGGTGGAGAGGTCGACGGAATGCAGGACGCTGACCTGCTGGCCCTTGCGGTCCTCGACGATGTCGACGACTACGGTGGCGCCGTCCGGCAGGGTGGTGTGGCCGGCGGGCACGACGAGCGAGGCCGGCAGCAACGCGTCCTTGCCGCTGTCGCCGACCTTGACGAAGCCGTAGCCGCGTTCGGGGTTGAACCATTTCACGGTGGCCGTCACCTGGGTGGCGACGACGTTGGGCTGACGATAGACGTGGCTGCGGGGCGGCTGATTGTGCATGGGAAACCCGAACTCCGGCAAACAGAAGCGGCGCCCATGCCGGCCGACTTCTGGACCGGCGGACGCCAACCCCTGACACATCGCCCGTCCGGGCGCTCTTGGCAAGTCGGGACCGCTCCGAATAGGCCGGACGGGCCGTGAAATCGCATCCGTGACGCTGCTCGGACGGGCATCAGCCCATCAGGCGGTCCATCAGACTGTCCGCAGCCAGCCGGTCCGGAACCGGCGGCGGTTCGCGCGGCGGAACCGGAATCGGCACCGGCGGCTCCCCCAGCGGCGGGCGCGACGGATCGCCCGGCACCGGCGGCGGTGCGTCGGGCACGGACGGTTCACGCGGCGGCGAGGGCGGATAGGGTCCAAGGCTGAAGGTCATGCATCGCTCCTTGAAGGTCGGAAAATGTCGCCCCGGTCAGCCGCCATGGCCGCCGGGTGCCGTCCGCGACAGCCGGCGGGCGTCGTCGAGGCTGTTCATGCAGCGGGTCTCGTCGCCGTCACGGGCGGCGCTGCGGGCGGCGGTGACCAGCGATTCCAGTTGGGCGTTCCGCGCCGCCTGCCCCATCAGCCCGTCGCCCCCACCCGAACCGCCCGGCCCGCTGTCCGGCGCGGTGCGCGAATTTGCCTGTGAATTGGCCTGTGAATTGGATTGGGGGGCGACCGAGGGAGCGGTCGGCATGTTGCTGCCGATGGCCGGCGGTTCGATCACCGCCTGATCGCCCACTGCGGGCGGCGCCACCATGCCGCCGGACTGCGCCAGTTCCCCGCTGCTGACGCCCGATCCCACTTCCCCGCGCGGCGAGGAGCCGGACAGGCCGGGTGCGGCGGTGCCGGGAACGGCGACCGGCGGCGGTTCGGTCGACAGGCCCTGGTTGGCGGCGAACTGCTCCACCATCGCGGCGCAGCCCGCCGGGGCCGCCCCTGCCGTCTGGGCCGCCGCCGGCCGGGCGGAGAGAAGCCCCGCCGCAACGAGCAGGGCGACGGGGCCGACGGCGCCAAGCCTCATGAAATCTGTCCGCATCGGTCGCGTGCTCCTCGTATCGGCTGTGCCACAAGAGGCGGGTTCCGACCGACTCAACGGCAGGGGGCCGGGCGCGGTTCCGGCGGACGGACGGAAGATCGGCCCGGCCATGCATCTTGCACATTTCGCAGGCAGAGCGCGTCGGCTGTAGAGTGCTGGTCCTTCCCCTCAACCATCGGTTCGTATTTCCATCATGATCGCCAACATGGCCGCGCTGGGCGCGGCGCTGTGCTGGGCCGCGGGCGGCCTGATCGCCATCGGACCGGTGCGGGTGCTCGGCTCCATCGCCTTCAACCGCGTGCGGCTGACCATCGTCGCCACCGCGCTGCTGATCGCCACGACGCTGATGGGCGGCTGGCACACGCTGGACACGGGATCGGCGCTGACGCTGGCGCTGTCGGGCCTGCTGGGGATCGTCGTCGGGGACATGGCGCTGTTCTGGTCGCTCAGCCGGCTGGGACCGCGCCGCAACGTGGTGATCTACGCCGCCAACGCGCCGCTGACCGCCCTGCTCGCCTATGCCCTGCTGGGAGAGGCGCTGGGACCCTGGACCGTCCTGGGCGTGGCGCTGGTCACGCTGGGGGTGATGCTGGCGGTGGCTCTGCGCTCCGGCTCCACCCACAGTTGGGAGGCGATCCAGGGCAGCCTGCTGGCCGGCGTGTCGGTCTGCCTGCTGGCGGCGGTCGGGCAGGCCGCCGGCTCGATCATCGCCAAGCCGGTGATGGCGGCCGGCGCCGATCCGATCGCCTCGGCCGCGGTGCGGGTCACCACGGCGGCGCTGATGTTCACGGCGATCGGCGCCCTGTCGGCGCTCCGCGGCGGCGGCGCGGCGGCGGCGGGCGGCGGGCTGGCCGGCGGCGTTTTTGGTGGAATGCTGGGCGGGTTGCTGCTGCCGCGCGGGCTGACGCCGAAGCTGATGCTGCAGATCGCCGGCAACGGACTGCTGGGCGTCGGACTGGGGATGACGCTGCTGCTGGTCGGGCTGGCCCACGGCAATGCCGGGGTGGTCGCCACCCTGTCGGCGCTCAGCCCCGTCCTGATCCTGCCGATGATGTGGCTGCTGACGGGCCAGCGCCCGGCGCTGGGTGCCTGGGTCGGCGCCGCGGTCGCCGTGGCCGGCGTCGCCCTGATCGTCAACCGGTAGACGAAAGCCTCAACGCCCCACCGTCTCCACCGCCACGCCAAGGGCCGCCACGCCGAGCGCGGGCAGCGCCGCCTGAAGGGCTGATGAGGCGCGGTTGACGGCGTCGCGCAGCTCGGCCTTCAGCATCGGCGCGTCGGGCCGATCCTGCTCGCAGGCATGCTGCAGCCTGCGGGCGATGCGCGACAGCTCCAGAAGGCCGACATTGCCGGCCAGCGACACCATGGCGTGGGCGTCGGCCGCCGCGGCCTTCGCCGACTCCGCCTCGCTGATGCGGTCGGCGCGCAGGGCCAGTTCGGCCAGCGTTCCGTTGACGAAGCGGGGCAACACCTCGGCGCCCAGCGTTTCGGCAAGCGTTTCCAGCGTCGCGAGGTTCAGCACCGGCGGCGTGTCGGAGACCGGAGCCACCCCGGCCAGCACGGCCGCGTCGTCCAGCGCATCCTCCGCCCCGGCGTCGAGCCAGCGGTCGACCGCCGTCAGCAGGGTGTCGCGCTCGATCGGTTTGGTCACATGGTCGTTCATGCCGACATCCAGGCAAAGCTGCAGCTGATCGGTCAGCGCATTGGCGGTCAGCGCGATGATGGGCACGGCACCCCGCCGTCCGCCAAGCTGACGGATCGCCGCGGTCGCCTGCAAGCCGTCCATGCGTGGCATCTGCATGTCCATCAGGACGAGGTCGAACTCGCCCTTGCGCATCGCCTCGACCGCCAGCATGCCGTCCTCCACCACCTCGACCGTATGGCCGGCCTTGCAGAGGATGGAGGAGGTGACGATCTGGTTCATCGGCACGTCCTCCGCCAGCAGGATGCGGGCACTGCGCGACGCCGCGGTTTCCCGGCGCTCGGCGGCCAGACCCGGCGCGGCGGCGACCGGCAGCGGCAGTTCGAACCAGAAGGTGCTGCCAACGCCCGGACTGCTCTGCACGCCGATCCGCCCGCCCATCAGCTCCGACAGCTGTTTGGAGATGATGAGGCCGAGCCCGGTGCCGCCATAGCGCCGAGTGGTGGACCGGTCGCCCTGGCTGAAGCGCTGGAACAGGTTGGCCTGCTCGGCCGAGGTGATGCCGGGGCCGGTGTCGCTGACGGAAAAACGCAGCAGGACCGGCGCCCCGTCGTCGCCGCCCTCCGCCGACAGCAGCCCGGCCGAGAGCAGAACCGACCCGCGCTCGGTGAACTTCACCGCGTTGCCGACGAGGTTCAGCAGGATCTGGCGGATGCGCGCCTCGTCGCCATGGACGAAACGCGGCACGGTGCCGCCCAGCGACAGCTGCAGCAGCAGCCCCTTCTGCGAGGCGGCGTTGCTCATCAGGTCGCGGCAGTCGCGCAGCAGCCGGTGCAGGTCGAAGGCGCGTTCCTCGAGATCCAGCTTGCCGGCCTCGATCTTCGAATAATCCAGGATGTCGCCGATGATCGCCAGCAGCCCGCGCCCGGCCTCGCGCTGGAGCGCCACATACTGGCGCTGTTCGGCCGACAGATCGGTGCCCAGCAGCAGGTCGGCGAAACCGATGACGCCGTTCAGCGGCGTGCGGATCTCGTGGCTCATCGAGGCCAGGAACTCCGACTTCACGCGGTTGGCCGCCTCCGCCTCGGCGCGGGCGGCGGACAGTTCCTCCTCCTGGCGTTTGCGCTCGGTCACGTCGCGGACGACGCCGACCACCACGAACTCGCCATCGGCCCCCACCGTCGGCCGCATGCTGGATTCGACCCACAGGTAATGGCCGTCGCGGTGGAGCAGCCGGTGGGTGAAGGTGACGGGCGGCGATCCCGGATTCATGCCGGCGAAGGCCGTCGCGGCGCTCTCCACATCGTCGGGGTGCAGCAGGGTTGCCGGGGCGCGGCCGACGATCTCCGCCGGATCATGGCCCAGGATGTCGCGCACCGACGGCGACAGGTAGCGCACCGCCCCGTCCGCCTTCATCTCCAGGATCATGTCGGTGGCGTTGTCGGCCAGCAGGCGGTAACGCGCCTCGCTCTCGCCCAGCCGCCGCTCGGCATCATGGTGGCGCTGTTCGCGCAGCAGCAGGCCGCCCAGGAACAGGGTGCCGAGCGGGACGATGGCCAGCAGGACCGGCGCCGTGCTCTTGCCCACCTTCAGCATCAGATCGATGGTGGGCAGCAGCAGCAGCGTGGACAGCGACACCACGGCCAGCAGGAATCCGAAGGACAGCAGCGACACGACGCCGAGCGTCACTCCGCGCCGCTTCACCCACATCGCGAAGCCGACGCCGGTCAGGAAGGACAGCAGCGCGTTGGCGACGCCCGCCTCCATCCCCGCCCCGCCCAGATGGATGCGGTAGCCGGCGACGGTCGCGGCGGCGATGGCGGCGGACAGCGGGCCGCCGAACAGGGCGCTGAGTCCGATCAGCGGCGTGCGCGCATCGATGAAGATGCCCGGCCCGATATGGATCGGGTGGACCATCGAGAAAACGGCGGTCAGCGCCATCACCGCGCCGAAGACGATCTGACGGGCGTTCAGCCCCCAGCCGCCGGAACGGCGGATCATGAAGGTATAGGCGAGAACGACGAAGGCGCTTGCCGCGATGTTCTCGGCAAGGTCGTACGCCATCGAAGAAAAGTTGCCCAACATCGTCCGGCCGCCGTCCCCACCCGATTCCGGTTACCTCTATACCACGGAAGGGTGTCGCGAAACCGCTAACACCAACGGGCGGGGATGTGATCTGCCGGGGACAAAAGGCGGAGCTGGGTCTCGCGTGGGGGGATCAGGCCTCCGCGTCGGGCTGACGGGCGGGCGCGGCGGCGGCGAAGGCCGGCACGGCGCGGCAGGCCTCGTCGATCCGCAGCAGGGTGGGATAGCCGTCCAGCGGGCAATCGAGCCGGCGGGCGTTCGCCATCTGCGGCACCAGCAGGATGTCGGCCAGTCCGGGTTCGTCGCCATGGCAGAAGCGCCCGGTGCGCGGATCGCCGGCCAGCTGCGCTTCCAGCGCGGTCAGCCCGACGGCGATCCAGTGCCGGTACCAGCCGTCGACCTCCTCCTGGCCGTGGCCCATCGTCTTCAGATGGTTCAGCACCCGAAGGTTGTTCAGCGGATGGACGTCGCAGGCGACCGCCAGCGCCAGCGCCCGCACCCGCGCCCGGCCCAGCGCATCGGCCGGCAGCAGCGCCGGCGTGGGATGCGTCTCGTCCAGATACTCGATGATGGCGAGCGACTGGGTCAGCACATGGTGCCCGTCCGGCCCGTCGACCTCCAGCGCCGGCACCAGATGCTCCGGGTTGAGGTCGGCATAGGGCGGCTTGGCCTGCTCGCCCCGGCGGAGATGGACGAAGGCCTGCTCCGGCGCCAGCCCCTTCAGGTTCAGGGCGATGCGCACGCGATAGGCGGCGGAGGATCGGAAATAGGTGTGGAGTTTCACGGGTTCGGGTCCGTTGATGTGTCGTGGCGGGGTGGCCCCCTCCCCATCCCTCCCCCGCCCTCGGCGGTGGAGGGGGCGGGATGCTTGGCGGCGTGTGTTTGATCGTCAAGCGGCGGCAGCCCCCTCTCCCGCAAAGCGGGGGAGGGTTAGGGAGGGGGCATCCGAAGCCGACACTCTATCAAAGCGTCACAGCCCCAGATAAGCCTGCCGCACCCGCTCGTTGCTCAACAGCGCGGCGCCGCTGTCGCTCAGCACGATCTCGCCGGTCTCGATCACATAGCCGCGGTCGGCGATGGCGAGCGCCGCATGGGCGTTCTGCTCCACCAGCAGGATGGTCGTCCCCTCCCGCTTCAGCCGCTGCACGGCGTCGAAGATCTCCGCCACCAAGAGCGGCGCCAGCCCCATGCTGGGCTCGTCGAGCAGCAGCAGGCGCGGCTTCGCCATCAGCGCACGGCCCAGGGCCACGATCTGCTGCTGGCCGCCCGACAGGGTGCCGGCCGGCTGGTCGCGCTTGACCTTCAGCACCGGGAACATCTCGTACAGCCGGTCGATGTCGTCGTCCGGCTTGCCGCTGCCGCGGCGGTAGGCGCCGAGGCGGAGGTTGTCCTCCACGCTCTGCGGACCGAACAGCTGCCGGCCCTCCGGCACCTGCACCACCCCTTCGGCGACGCGGCGCGACGCCTTCATCCGGGTGATGTCGCAGCCGTCGAAGGTGATGCGCCCGCTGCTGGCGGGATGGACGCCGGACAGGGTGCGCAGCAGCGTCGTCTTGCCGGCGCCGTTGGCGCCGACCAGCGCCACCAACTCGCCCTCCCGCACGGTCAGGCTGGCCGATTTCAGCGCGTGGATGCGGCCGTAATGGCTGTTGAGGCCCTCGATCTCCAGAAGCATGCTCCGCGCCTCCCTCACGGTGCCGCGCCGAGATAGGCGGCGATGACGTCCGCGTTGGCCGCCACCTCCTGCGGCGTTCCCTCGGCCAGCATGCGGCCCTGGTTCAGGGCGGTGATACGGTGCGAGATGCCCATCACCATCTTCATGTCGTGTTCCACCAGGATGATGGTGACGCCGGACGCGGCGACGGTCTTGATGACCTCGTCGATCTCGCGGCTTTCTGTGGCGTTCAGGCCGGCCGCCGGCTCGTCCAGCAGGAGCAGCTTCGGCTCGGATGCCAGCGCGCGGGCGATCTCCAGCCGTTTCAGCGCGCCGTAGGGCATGGAGGCGGCGTCGGCGTCGATGTATTTCTCCAGCCCGACGTCGGTCATCAGCTGCGCCGCCCGGTCCTTCGCCTCGCGGTCCTTGCGCACCAGCGAGGGAAAGCGGAACAGGGCCGGCAGAAGCCGCGTGTTCAGGTGCAGGTGCCGCCCCACCATGACGTTCTCCAGCGCCGTCATGTTGAAGAAGATCTGCAGGTTCTGGAAGGTGCGCGACATGCCGCGCGCGGCCAGCTTGTAGGGCGCCATGCCCGACACGTCGGCCCCGTCGAACAGCACCCGGCCGCCCGACGGCTTGTAGACGCCGGTCACCAGATTGAACAGCGTGGTCTTGCCTGCGCCGTTCGGCCCGATGATCGAATGGATGTCGCCGGCGGCGACGGTGAAGCTGAGATCGCCGACGGCGAGCACGCCGCCGAACTCGCGGCTGAGATGCTCCACCTTCAGGATCGGCGGGCCGACGCGGCGGGCCTGCGACGTGGTGTCGGGGGAAAGATCGGCCCCATGGGTGTTGGTCGCCAGCATCTTCATGCCCGCCTCCGCGCCGGGAGCAGCGCCGCCAGGGTGGGGAGTAGGCCCTTGGGCATGAACACCATGGTCGCCATAAGGATGCCGCCAAGCACGATCTGCTGGTAATCCTGGAAGACGGTCAGCGCCTGCGGCAGCAGCGTCAGCACCACCGCGCCGACGACGGCGCCGAAGGTGGAGGCCATGCCGCCGAACACCACCATGGTCACCAGCTCGATCGACTTGAAGAAGTCGGCCTTGGCCGGGGTGATCAGGCCGGTGTAGTGGGCGAACAGGCTGCCGGCCACGCTGGCGAACACCGCCGAGACCACGAAGACCAGCACCTTGAAGCGGGCGGTGTCGACGCCGACCACCTCGGCCGCCACCTCCGACCCGTGGACGGCGCGCAGCGCCCGGCCCATCGGACTATCGATCAGGTTCAAGGACAGCCAGACCACGCCGACCAGCAGCACGCCGACCACCCAGTACCAGACCTTTTCGCCATACAGTTCGACGCCGAAGATCTTGAATGGCTCCACCATCATGCCGTCGGGACCGCCGGTCAGGCCGCTTTCGGTGCGCAGCACGATCGACACGATGATGCCGATGCCCAGCGTCGCCATGGCAAGATAGTGCCCCTTCAGCCGCAGGATCGGCTTGGCGACCAGGAAGGCCAGCAGCCCGACCACCACGGCGCCGGTCAGCAGCGCCAGCACCGGCGGCCAGCCATAGACGCCGACCAGCACGCCCGAGGCGTAGGCGCCGATGCCGAAGAAGCCGGCATGGCCCAGGCTGATCTGCCCGGCATAGCCGATCAGCAGGTTCAGCCCGACGCAGACCACGGCGTTGAAGCCGGCCAGGATGGCGATGTCGAGATAGAAGTTGTTGGGCAGGAAGGCCGGCAGGACCGCGATCACCGCGCCCATGACCAGCAGCCCGGTCAGCCGCCCGTGGAGAAGTGCGTTCATCGGCTTGAAGGTCCTTATACGCGTTCGGTGCCGCGCTTGCCGAACAGCCCGTTCGGCATGAAGAGCAGGACGGCGAGGATGATGACGAAGGCGATGGCATCTTTGTAAGCCGACGAGATGTAGCCGGCGCCCAGCGCCTCGGCGACGCCGACGATCACGCCGCCGACCACCGCGCCCGGCCCGTTCCCCAGGCCGCCCAGCACCGCGGCGGTGAAGCCCTTCAGCCCCAGCATGATGCCCATCTCGGTGTAGGAGAAGGTGATGGGGGCGACCACCGCGCCGCCGATTGCACCCAGCGCCGCCGACAGCGCGAAGGAGGCGAGCACCACCCGCTTCACGTCGATGCCGACCAGCTGTGCGGCCAGCCGGTTGTGCGAGGTGGCGAGGATCGCCTTGCCGGTCAAGGTCCGGTTGAAGAACAGGCCGATGGCGACGATCAGCACCGCGGCGGTGCCCACCACCCACAGCGACTGCGGCTGCATCGAGGCGCCCAGGACCTGGATCGGCGTCTCGCCGGAAAAGGCGTCCAGCCGCTTGAAGTCCTTGCCCCAGACCAGTTCGGCGACGCCGCGCAGGAAGATCGAGGCGCCGATGGTGATGATGATCAGGGTGACGGTGGAGGCGTTGCGCGCCCTCTCCACCGCGAATTTCGCCACCAGCACACCGACCAGCATGGCGCCGCCGCAGCCGATCAGGATCGCCAGCGGCAGCGGCACGCCCGACGCGGTCAGGGTGGCCGACGCCATGCCGCCGATCATGATGAATTCGCCCTGGGCGAAGTTGATGACGTGGCTGGCGTTGTAGATGATCGAAAAGCCGAGCCCCGCCAGCGCATAGATCGCGCCGATGGTCAGCCCCGACAGCATGTATTGCAGCAGTTCCGCGAACATCGTTGGGTTCCAAAACTCCCTCTCCCGCCCCGGGAGAGGGAAGGGGCCCATGCGCAGCCTGGGAAGGGTGAGGGTGCGGCAAGGATCAGGAATCCATGTTTGGATCACCCCTCACCCTCCCCGCCTACGGCGGGTCCCCTCCCTCTCCCGGGGCGGGAGAGGGACGCTGCGCCCGTCAGAGAGCTGGGTTCACTTCACCAGCGACCAGTCGCCCTGCTTGACCTCCACCATGTGGAAGGCGTCCAGCGTCAGGCCCATGTGGTCCTTCGGGCTCATGGTCACGGTGCCGCCGGTGCCGACATAGCCCTTGGTCTGCTCGATGGCGTCGCGCAGCTTGGCCTTGTCGGTGCCGCCGGCGCGCTTCACCGCGTCCAGCGCGATCATCAGCCCGTCATAGGCATGGCCGGCGAAGGTCGAGACCTCCGAATTGAAGCTGTCCTCGTAGACCTTGGTGAACTCGGTCACGACCTTCTTCTGCGGATCGCTGTCGGGCAGCTGGGCGGCGACGACCAGACCGGCGGCCGGCAGGCGGACACCCTCGGCGGCGCCGCCGGCCAGACGGATGTATTCCTTCGACGCGACGCCGTGCGACTGGTAGAGCGGCAGCGAGATGCCGAGCTGGCGGTAGTTCTTGGTCACCACCGCCGGACCCTGGCCCAGGCCGAACACCAGAACCGCCTGGGCGGACGCGGTGTTCTTGATCTTGGTCAGCTGCGCGGTGACGTCGGTGTCCTTGGCGCCATAGGTCTCGTCGGCGACCAGTTCGATCCCGCGCTCCTTGGCGACCTCCATGGTCTGCTGGCGGCCGGACTTGCCGAAGCCGGAATCCTCAGACAGCAGGGCCAGCTTGGTCAGGCCGCGCTTCTTCATGTCCTCCATCACCTTTTCCGCGGCCATGCGGTCGGTGTGGGGGGTCTTGAACACCCACTTCTTCACCGGATCGACGATGACCACCGCGCCGGCCAGCGAGATGAAGGGCACGCCGGCCCGCTCCACCAGCGGCACCGCCGCCATGGTCGCCGCGGTCGTGGTGCCGCCGACGATCACGTCGACGCCGTCGCTCTCGATCAGGCGCTTGGTGAAGGAGGCCGCCTTGTCGGCCGCGCCGCCGTCGTCATAGACGGTCAGCTGAACCTGACGGCCGTCGACGCCGCCCGCCTTGTTGATGCGGTCGGCATACAGCTCCAGCACCTTCTTCTCCGGATCGCCGAGGAAGGAGGCCGGGCCGGTGGCCGAGATGATGGCGCCGACCTTGATCGGGTCGGCGGCCTGCGCCGCCCCGGACAGCAGGCCGGACGCCGCCGTCATGGCGGTCATGGCAGTGAAGGCGATGGTGGCAAGCAGGCTTTTGCGCATGATGTCCTCCCGAGTGCTGCCCACCTTGTCACCGGATCGGGCGACGGCCCGGTCCCGATGCGGCGGGATGATTTGCTTCACATAATGTTTCAAACGAAATCTTTTCGAAAGAAAAATTTCGGCAGGCCGAACCTCAATCCAACCACAATCGAAGTACGGATGTTGCCGCCCGCCTCCCCTTCCCTTTGCGATCCCTCCGCCGCGCGGGCCGGGAATCGTCATTTCGTTTTATGACACAAATTTACTTTGCGAGACCAACCTAGTGTATCACATTAATGATTGTCAAACGGAAAGTCCGGATTGCCTCCTATCGGCCGCCGCCCCTGTCTCCACCCCGGCCGCCCGCGCTGTCGTGGCACTGGCCCAACCGGCACCGGGTTTCGTATACAACTCCGTCGTGCCGTCTTTTTCCGCTCCGCCCGCATCACAAGCCGCACCCATAAGGACGCCCCACCCGCATGGCCCGCCCGCGCCGCCCCGAAGACCTTGCCGCCCAGTTGACCGAAGCCATCGCGCCGCGGGCGAAGTCGCTGATCATCACCGTCTATGGCGACGCGGTGCTGCCGCATGGCGGATCGCTGTGGCTGGGCAGCCTGATCGAGCTGATGGGGCTGTTCGGGATGAGCGAGCGGATCGTCCGCACCTCGGTCTTTCGTCTGGGCAAGGACGACTGGCTGACCAACACCCAGATCGGCCGGCGCAGCTTCTACCGCGTCACCGACAGCGGGAAGGAGCGCTTCGCCGCGGCGGAACGGCGGATCTACGCGCCGCTGGCCCGCGAATGGGATCGCGGCTGGGACCTGCTGATGGTGCCGCCCAACGCACTGGACGCCGAGACGCGCGACGCCCTGCGGCGGGAGCTGACCTGGCAGGGCTTCGGCGCCGCGTCGGCCACCGTCTACGCCCATCCCAACTGCGACGAGGCGGCGATGCACCGCTCGCTGGCCGAGTTGGGAGTCGCCGACAGGATCGTCCACATGAAGGCCAGCCTGGACCGGGCGGAAGGGTTCGGCGCGCTGCGCGATCTGGTGCGCGGCTGCTGGGACATCGACCAGCTCGAACACGACTATGCGGCGTTCCTGGATCACTTCCGTCCGGTCTGGGCGGCGATCGACGCCGCCGAGGCGCCGGACCCCGCCGCCTGCTTCGTCCTGCGCACGCTGATGATCCACGACTTCCGCCGCATCCTGCTGCGCGACCCGATGCTGCCGCCCGACCTGCTGCCGGCGGACTGGCCGGGTCAGGAATCGCGGATGCTGACCCGCAACCTCTACCGCCGCCTCGCCGGCCCGTCGGAATCCTTCCTGATGCAGGCGGCGACCACCGCCAACGGGCCGCTGCCCGATGCCCAGCCCGCCTTCCACGGCCGGTTCGGCGGTTTGGAGACCATACCGGTGGGCTGACCAGCGATCTGCGACAATGGGCACCCGCGCGGGCCGGTCCCTTGGCCTAAAGTTCATACATAAAATGCAATCTATCGCGGTAAACTGGGATCGCAGCCGTCCGATCCAACCGTTCCCGGGACACCGCCCATGCTGACCATCGTCTACCGCAGCGAGGCCGTCGACCGGCTGCCCTACAGCGCCCTTGCCGACATCTGCCTGTTCAGCGCCCGCAAGAACCGCGAGTTGGGTGTTACCGGTTTCCTGGTGGAGTTCGAGGGCATCTTCCTGCAGGTGCTGGAAGGCGCGCCGGATGTGGTGGAGACGCTTTTCGCCCACATCGCCGCCGACACGCGCCACACCAAGGTCGAGCTGCTGCTGCGTGAAACCACGGTCGGGCAACCCAATTTCGGCTTCTGGGCGATGAATTTCGGCCCGCTCGACACGCCGACCTTCTGGCAGGCGGTCTTCGGGTCTCCGGTCAGGATCGAGGAGTTCCGCCGCCGCTCGCACGATGCCGATTTCGCGCTGGACGTCCTGGCGCGGGCCTACATGCACGCCTGCATCGTCGCCGACGTCGATCCGGCGGCACGCGAACTCGTGCGCGGCAACATCCCCCTCTTCGAAGCGGCCTGACCCCCGGCGGGGTCCAGCCTTTCGATACCGCATTGTCGGAAAAGGTCAGCTTTACGAACGAATTGATCTGGATCAATTCGGCGCATTCGCATGCATTGTTTATAAGAATCAGGTAGTTAACCCCATTTTCCGGGCCGAATGATGTGATACAGATGTCGTTGATGATTTCGAAATTCTGTGTCATATAAAGACCACAGGGCGCCGATGGTAATGTGAGCGCCCGCGGAATGCCCCCGGAGGAAACGCCCCCATGTCCAAGGACTACACCCCCATCGCCAACACGATGGAGTTGCCCCCCGCCACGCCGCAGCCGAACGTCTATCCGCTGTCCTGGGTGTCGCAGACCAAGAAGCTGGAAGAGGTCTACGCCGCCGCCCAGCGCGAGAACTGGGACCCCGCCAAGCTTCCCTGGGACAGCTTCGACGTGTCGCGCTACAGCTGGGAAGAGCGGGAGGCCATCGCCTATTGGTGGACCATCCTGTCGGTGTTCGACGCCTCGGCCCCGCCGGTCTTCGCCCATGCCCTGATCAAGACCTACGAGGTGCATGAGGAGGACCCCGTCCGCCGCTGCTTCTTCTCCGTCACCCGCGACGAGCAGAACCACGAGCAGATGTGCGGTCTGGCCATCACCAAGCTGCTGGAGGCCACCAGCCCGCTGACCTACGAGCCGAAGACCGATCTCGGCCGCCGGCTGCAGAAGAACGCGCACTGGCTGTACTACAATGGCGGGCGCTATTGGGACGGCTACAAGAAGGCGGTTCCGAAATACTCGCTGGCCGTGCTGTTCAGCTCCTTCCTGATGGGCGAGATCGCGGCGGCGACCATCTTCCACCAGATGGCGGCCGGCTGCAGCGAGCCGGTGTTCAAGGAGGCCTTCCGCAACATCGGCCGCGACGAGGGCCGCCACATGGCGATCTGCATGTCGGTGATGGAGCGCGACTATCCCCATCTGGCGGTGGAGGACCGGTCGATCATCACCAAGCAGATCCGCGCCGGCTACCTGTTCCTGTCCGCCGTCCTGTTCGAGCCGCCGCCCCAGTTCTGGGACCTGCCCGACGACTTCATCGCCACCCAGCGCGAGGCCGAGGCCATCGCCCGCAACGCCGGCTTCCACATCCCGGATTACGAGGCGAAGAAGGAGAACTGGCGCAACGCCATGCTGAACCTGAAGGGCGTGCTGGACCGGTACAACATTCCGTTCCCGGCGATCCCGGAGGTCGGCATCACCGGCGAGGAAGTCCGGGACGTCGACATGGACGAGATCATTCCGGTGTTCTGAGGCGCCGGCCCTATTGCCCCCACCCTAACCCTCCCCCGCTTCGCAGGGGAGGGAACTCCGCCGCCCTTGCACTTAACTCCCTCCCCTGCGTCGGACCGGCCTCTGGCCGGCCGAGAGCGGGGGAGGGTCGGGGTGGGGGCAAGTGTCTTTCCGCAAATCCTCCCCGCCCAAGGATCCCCCCGGTGAGCCGCATCCGCCTCCACCCCTCGGGCCGCACGGTCGAGTGCCGTGACGGCGAGACCGTCCTGTCGGCGCTGGAACAGGCCGGCTACGCCCTACCCAACAACTGCCGCGCCGGCGCCTGCGGCGAATGCAAGGTCAAGGTCCTCAGCGGCCAGTTCGACCAGGGCATGGTGCTGGACATGGCGCTGTCCCAGCCCGAACGGAAGGACGGCTATGGCCTGATGTGCATGGCCAAGCCGATCTCCGACGAGCTGGTGATCGAATACGGCACCGCCGACGCCCAGCCCAAGCTGTTCCCACCGCGCGAGAATGTGCTGTTCATCGTCACCGACCGCATCCCGCGCACGCCGCGCATCGTGGAGCTGCGCCTGCGCCCGCTGGGCCAGCCGCTGCGCTACTGGCCGGGCCAGTATGTGATGCTGGGCGATGCCGCCGCCGGTGCGCCGCCGCGCTGCTATTCCATCGCCAACGCGCCCCGTCCGGACGGCGAGATCGTGCTGCAGGTGACCCGAGTCGACGGCGGTCCGACCAGCGGCTGGATCCACGACACGCTGACCGTCGGCAGCATGGTCAAGCTGTCCGGCCCCTACGGCACCTTCATCGGCGACCCGTCGGTGGACAGCCCGGTTCTGTGCATGGCCGCCGGCTCCGGCCTCGCCCCCATCCTGGCGCTGACCGACGCGGCGCTGCGCCGTGGCTACCGTCCGCCGGTGACGCTGTTGTTCTCCGCCTGCACCCAGGCCGATGTGTATGAGCTGGGGCTGCTCAGCTACTGGCAGGCCAAATACCGCAACTTCAAGGTCAAGGTGACCCTGACGCGCGAGGAGGCCGCCGGCCATCTGAAGGGCCGCATCCCCGTCATCCTGCCCGACCTGTTCCCCGACCTGTCCGGCCACGCCATCTTCACCGCCGGCAGCCCCGCCTTCGTCGAGTCCTGCGTCGCCGCCGCCCGCGCGCTGGGCGCCAGGGACGACCAGATCCACAGCGAAGGCTACGTCTCCCAGCACATCCCCGAAGCCCCGCCACCGGAACGCCTGCTGGCCGGCGCGCTGGGGTGAAGTGAATCACGACGACGATGAAACGCCCGGATCGCACTGGTCCGGGCGTTTATTCATTTTGCGGCCATCATTGCATGGCGGAGCACTTGACGCTGTACGTACAGCGTATCAAAATGAGGCAGCATGAAGTCGATTGGCGGGCACCATGGCGATCCGTTCGTATCGTGACAGAACGACCGCCGATCTTCACGAAGGATTTGTCGTTCCCCGCTGGAAGAACATCGAACGGGCTGCACGGCGCAAACTCGCCATATTGGATGCGGCACCGTCCCTGAATGCTTTGCGGGTGCCGCCTGGCAATCATTTGGAAGAGTTGAAGGGCAACCGCAAAGGTCAGCACTCGATCCGTATCAACGATCAATGGCGATTATGCTTCGTCTGGCGCGACGGCGACGCCCACGACGTTGAAATCTGCGACTACCACTGACCGGCTTTCCCGATGGAGACCGTCCGATGACAGAACAACTCCCCCCCATCACCCCCGGCGAAATCCTTTTGGAAGAATTCATGGTTCCGCACGGGTTGAGCGCAAACCGGCTGGCCCGCGACCTCGACGTCCCGGCCAACCGGATCAGCGAAATCGTGGCCGGCCGCCGGTCGGTATCGGCAGACACGGCCCTGCGGCTCGGCACCTATTTCGGCATCGAGCCGGAGTTCTGGATGAACCTGCAATCGCAATATGATCTGCGTGTCGCCCGCCGGACGGGAGAGGCGGCGATCAAGGAACGTGTGCGCCCACTGAACGCCGCCTGACCTCCCCTCAAGCCCCCTCGTACCGCACCACCTGCTGGTCGATGGCGCCGAACACGCTGGCTCCGTCCTTGTCGAACAGCTCGATCCGCACGCGGTCGCCGAAGCGCATGAAGGGGGTTTTCGGCGCGCCGTGCTCGATGGACTCGATCATCCGCAGCTCGGCGAGGCAGGAATAGCCGACGCCGCCGGCCGCGACCGGCTTGCCGGGGCCGCCGTCCAGCTTGTTCGACACGGTGCCCGAACCGATGATGCTGCCGGCCGCCAGATGGCGGGTCTTGGCGGCGTGCGCGATCAGCGTCGGGAAGTCGAAGGTCATGTCGACCCCGGCATCCGGCTTGCCGAAAGCCTCGCCGTTCAGCGTCGTCACCAGCGGCCGGTGCAGCTTGCCGCCGTCCCAGGCGTCGCCAAGCTCGTCCGGCGTCACCGCGACGGGGGAGAAGCTGGAGGCCGGCTTGGACTGGAAGAAACCGAAGCCCTTGCCCAGCTCCGCCGGGATCAGGTTGCGCAAGGACACGTCGTTGACCAGCATCAGCAGCCGGATGTGGCCGCTCGCCGCCTCGGCCGAAACGCCCATCGGCACGTCGCCGGTGATGACGGCGATCTCCGCCTCGAAGTCGATGCCCCAGGCCTCGGTCGCCGCCGGGATCGGGTCGGTCGGCGCCAGGAAGCTGTCGGAACAGCCCTGATACATCAGCGGATCGGTCCAGAAGCTGGGCGGCATCTCCGCCCCGCGCGCCTTGCGGACCAGTTCCACATGGTTGACATAGGCCGATCCGTCCGCCCACTGGTAAGCGCGCGGCAGCGGCGAGGCCGCTTCGGCCGGGTCGAAGGGCCGGCCGGCCGCCGGATCGGCGTTCAGCGCGCGATAGGCCTCCTCCAGCTTCAGCGCCAGCGCCGTCCAGTCGTCCAGCGCCGCCTGCAGCGTGCGGGCGATCTCCGGCACCGGGGTGGCGCGGGTCAGGTCGCGCGACACCACGACCAGGGTGCCGTCGCGTCCGCCCGCCTTCAAACTTGCCAGCTTCATTCGTCTCTTCCCTTCCTGAAATTTCAGCGTACGGCAGCCTTGACCCTTGTTTCCGGGTGGGCGCTCATTTCGCCTTCCAGCTGTCGGCGTAGCCGCCCCATTCGACGCCTTCCATCGCCTGATAGACGTCCAGCGGATCGCGGGTGTCGATCATCACCGCGACCTCGTCGGTCTCCTTGCGCTCGAACTTCTGCGCCACCTCGTAGGCCTTCGGATGCGGCCCGTGCGGGAAACCCGAGGGGTGGTAGGTGACCATGCCCGGATGGATGTTGTCGCGCGAGAAGAACTGGCCGCGGTGATAGAACAGCACCTCGTCGAAATCCTCGTTGGAGTGATAATAGGGCAGCTTCAGCGCCTCCGGGTCCGATTCGATGGGCCGCGGCACGAAGGTGCAGATGATGAAGCGTCCCGCGATCCAGGTGCTGTGCGCCGAGGGCGGCAGGTGATAGCGGTGGCTCATCAGCGGCCGGATGTCGCGCCAGTTCAGCCGCACCGGGGCCAGGTCGCCATGCCAGCCCACCGCATCCAGCGGGTTGAACGGATAGGTCATGGCGCAGATCTGCCCGCGCTTCCTGACCCGGACCAGCGTCTCGCGCTCGTTCTTCTGCGCCTGGAAGGCATCGTCCAGCGCCGGGACGTCCAGCACCGCCGGATCGAAGATGGCGTGGGTGCCGACCAGCCCCTTGTGCGGCAGCTTGTAGGCGTCGTTGGTGGCCTCCACCATCAGCACCATCACCGCCTCGTCAGTCTCCAGCCGCCAGCAGGTGTTGCGCGGCAGCACGACATAGTCGCCCTCATGCACCTCCAGATGGCCGTAGTCGCAGAAGAGGTGGCCGCCGCCCTGGTGGAAGAACAGCAGGTCGTCGCCGTCGGCGTTGCGGACCAGATGGTCCATCTTGCCCTTGAAGCGCCACAGCCGCACCTGGGTCGCCCCGTTGCCCATCAGGGCCGGCGCCTCCAGCGGGCAGCCGGGCATGGTATCGACATGGTTCAGGTCGAAGGCGCGCGGGCGCAGCGGGCCGTCGAAGCTGGTCCAGCCGGTCGGCGGGTGGGCATGGTGCATCTGGGTCGCCGGGCCGAAGAAGCCCTCGCGCCCCATCTCGCGCTCGTAGGTGCCGGCGGGGAGCCGGACATGGGCCTGACGCGACGCGGTGCCTTCGACCTTCGGAAACGAAATCCAGTTCTTCATGGCGCTTCCCCCTGACTGCCGCTGGCCCCGTCCGCGACGGCAACCGGCAGGCTTGTTCCGTTGCCGCCATTTTAGTTTCGTTTGAAACTGTTGCAAGAGCCAAATTCCGGCGCAGGATGGGATCCTCCGCGATTCCTCCTACAGACGACGACAGCCGATGCCGCCCGCCCGCCGCTCCAGCACCGCATCTTCGAAATCCGCTGCCGCGCCGGCCGACATCCCGGCGCTGCACCTGACGCGCTTCCTGCCCTACCGGCTGTCGGTGCTGGCGAATACCGTCAGCCACACGCTGGCCAAGCTGTACGAGAAGCGGTTCGGCATCACGATCCCGGAATGGCGGATCATCGCCGTGCTGGGCGGCGGCGAGACGATGAGCGCGGGAGAGATCGCGCAGCGCACCGCGATGGACAAGGTGCAGGTCAGCCGCGCCATCAGCCGCATGCTCGACTCGGCGCTGATCCTGCGCGAATCGGGGGACACCGACCGGCGCAAGGCCCTGCTGACCCTGACGCCCAAGGCCCTGGCGATCTATGCGGAGATCGTGCCGATGGCCCTGACCTACGAGGAAGAGGTCACCGACGCCCTGTCGATCGACGAGCGGGCGCAGCTCGACACCCTGCTGTCGAAGCTGCAGGCCCGCGCCGACCAGCTCGCCACCCGCCCGGCGCCGGTGGGCGCGCAGACGGAGCCGGTGGAGGAGTAGAGGGAGGAGGCCCCCTCAGCCTCCCTTCACCTTGTGCAGCGGCTGGCTTGTCCCGGCATCGACGCGACCGCGGCCGGGCTCCTCCGCCTCCAGGGGGGCGCAGGCGACCATGGTGGCGAGCGAGCGGCGGGCGAGGCGCTGGTATTCCTCCGTGCCTTCCGACTTCCACGCGACCTCGTCCGGCCGCAGCTCGCGCATCACCTTGGCCGGCAGGCCGGCGACCAGCGTGCGCGGCGGCACGACGAAGCCGGCCTTGACGAAGGCCATGGCGGCGACGATCGACTCCTCGCCGATCTCCGCCCCGTCCATCACCACCACATTCATCCCGACCAGCGCGTTGCGGCGGACGATGCAGCCGTGCAGCACGGCGCCATGGCCGACATGCCCGTCCTCCTCGACGATGGCGTCATGGCCGGGGAAGGCGTGGATCGTGCAGTTGTCCTGCACGTTGCTGCCCCGCTGCAGCACGATCCGGCCGAAATCGCCGCGCAGGCTGGCGCAGGGGCCGACATAGCACCCAGGCCCCACCACCACGTCGCCGATCAGCACGGCGGAGGGATGGACGAAGGCGGTCGGGTCGATGACCGGGATCACGCCGTCGATGGCGTAGACGGTCGGGCGCGGTAAGGTGGGGTTGGGCATTGTCGGGCGTTCCTCGGTGTCTCTGTCTGGGCTGTCTTTGGCCGGTCTTTTGCCGCGAGGCTACACCGCCGCACGCTGTACGCGATACTGATTTTCCGTCATAGTGAGCATGTCTGTATCGCTTCCCCCGCGGCTCCGCCGATGATGAAGCGAAGGCTTGATTGGTATCAAATGAAACTGTATCGTTGGCAACAATAACAAATCACCGCAAAGCCGGCTGCTCCGCGGCCGGGCCGCCAACGCGTCCTGTCATGGTTTCCGGGGGAGGAAACGCCCAATGCACGCGACTTTCAGCTATCCGAAATACAGCTTTGTCCCGTCGGAGGAACAGCGCACCGGCACCGTCCGGCGCCATCCGGTGGTGGTCATCGGCGCCGGCCCGGTCGGGCTGACCGCCGCGCTCGACTTCGCGCGCAAGGGCGTGCCGGTGGTGGTGCTCGACGCCGAGGACACCGTCAGCGTCGGCAGCCGCGCCGTCTGCTATGCCAAGCGCGCGCTGGAGGTGTGGGACCGGCTGGGCGTCGGCCAGCGCATGATCGACAAGGGCGTCGTGTGGAAGATCGGCAAGGTCTTCAACGGCGACCGCATGGTCTACCAGTTCGACCTGCTGCCGGAGCCGGACCACAAGATCCCCGCCTTCATCAACCTCCAGCAATATTACCTGGAGGATTTCCTGGTCACCGAAGCGCGGAAGCACGACCTGATCGACCTGCGCTGGCTCTCCCGCGTCATCTCCGCCAAGCAGGAGGCCGATCATGTCGTGCTTCAGGTCGAGACCCCCGACGGCGTCCATGCGGTGGAGGCCGATTGGGTCATCGCCTGCGACGGCGCCAAGTCGTCGGTGCGCAAGATGCTGGGGCTGGAATTCCAGGGCGAGGTGTTCAAGGACCGCTTCCTGATCGCCGACGTGGTGATGAAGGCCGATTTCCCGGCGGAACGCTGGTTCTGGTTCGACCCGCCCTTCCACCGCAAGCAGTCGGCCCTGCTGCACATGCAGCCCGACAATGTCTGGCGCCTGGACTTCCAGCTGGGTTGGGACGCCGATCCGGAGGAGGAGAAGAAGCCGGAGCGCGTCATCCCCCGCGTCCAGGCGATGCTGGGCGCCGACACGCCGTTCGAACTGGAATGGGTGTCAGTCTACACCTTCCAGTGCCGCCGGCTGGAGCGCTTCCGCCACGGCCGCATCCTGTTCGCCGGCGATTCGGCCCATCAGGTCTCGCCCTTCGGTGCCCGCGGCGCCAACAGCGGCGTGCCCGACGCCGACAATCTGGTGTGGAAGCTGGCGCTGGTGCTGGACGGCAAGGCGCCGGAGTCGCTGCTGGACAGCTACAGCGACGAACGGGTGGCGGCGGCCAGGGAGAACATCCTGAACTCCACCCGCTCCACCGACTTCATCACACCGAAGAGCGAGATGAGCCGCGTCTTCCGCGACGCCGTGCTGGAACTGGCGGTCGACCAGCCCTTCGCCCGCTCGCTGGTCAATTCCGGCCGGCTGTCCACCCCCACCACCTACACCGACAGCCCGCTGAACACGCCGGACAGCGATACCTTCGCCGGCCGGATGGTGCCCGGAGCACCCGCCACCGACGCGCCGGTGGAACGCGACGGCCATGCCGGCTGGCTGATGGAGGCGCTGGACGGCCGCTTCACCGTGCTCTACGCCGCGGGTGACGGGCCGGTTCCGGCCGAGGTGGCGGAGGCGCTGGACGGCCTCGCCGCCGGGCCGCTGCCGCTGGTCTGGCACGCGGTGACCGAGCGGCGCCGCGGCATCGCCGGCGAACTGGTGGACAGCGCCGGCCGCCTGCGCGAGCGCTACGACCTGACGCCGGGCAGCGTCTATCTGATCCGCCCGGACCAGCACATCGCCGCCCGCTGGCGCCGCTTCGACGCCGCCTCCCTGTCCGCCGCGCTCAACCGCGCCACCGGCCGCTGATCCCCCGATTTTCCGGAGTTGCCCCCATGGCCAAACTGATGACCGAGCAGCGTTTCGCCAGCCCGGACGACGTGTACCAACTGCTGATCGACAGCCACCGCGACCTGACTCCCGACCAGAGCACCCGCCTGAACGCCAAGCTGATCCTGCTGCTCGCCAACCATATCGGCGACGCTGAGGTTCTGGCCGACGCGCTGCGCGTGGCGCGGCAAGGGGTGGAGTAGGACAGCGTTGCCCCCTCCCTGCCCATGCTGACGCATGGGCCCCTTCCCTCCCCCGCCCTCGGCCGGCCAAAGGCCGGTCCGATCGCGGTAGAGGGAGTTGCGCGCAAGAGCGGCAGCAGTCCCCTCTCCCACCGAAGGTGGGGGAGGGTTAGGGAGGGGGCAATCGCAAGCGTGCACCTCCCTCCTGACGCCAAGCCAAAGTTGGCGTACAACAGCGCAGCCCCCCTTCCATCGCGAAGACTGCGCCGACCATGATCCTGCGCCGCCTGCTCCCCTTGCTGTTCATGCTGCTGTGCTGCGGCCCCGCCCTGGCGGAGGGGCTGACGCAGACGGCGCTGTCGATCCCCGCGCGCTTCCCCGACGGCAGCTCCGCCACGCTGGAGGCGATGCTGCTGCGGCCGGACGGCCCCGGCCCCTACCCCATCGTCCTGCTGAGCCACGGCACGCCGCGCAACCCGGCGGACCGGGCGCAGATGACGCCGTTGCGCTACCTGCCGGAAGCCCGTGAATTCGCGCGGCGCGGCTGGGCCGTGGTGGCGGTGATGCGGCGCGGCTATGGCGGATCGGACGGCCCATACAGCGAGACGACCGGCGCCTGCAGCAACCCCGACTACCTGCATTCCGCCCGCCAGAGCGCCGAGGACCTGCGTCAGGCCATCCGCTATGTCACGGCGCAACCCTTCGCCGACGCCAGCCGCATCGTCGCTGTCGGCGTCTCGGCCGGCGGACTTGCCAGCATCGCGCTCAGCGCCGACCCGCCGCCGGGACTGAAGGCCGCCATCAGCTTCGCCGGCGGCCGCGGCTCCGTCGCCGACAACGAGGTCTGCCAGGAGAACCGGCTGGTCGCCGCCTTCGGTACGCTGGGGCGCAGTTCGCGCGTTCCCACCCTGTGGATCTATGCCGAGAACGATCTGTTCTTCGGCCCCGACCTCGCCCGGCGCCTGTGGGAGGCCTATACTCATGAGGGCGGACGGGCGGAGTTCATCGCCGCCCCCGCCAACGGCAAAGACGGACACTCCTTCTTCAGCGCCGCCATCCCGCAATGGACGCCGATGGTCGACCGGTTCCTGGCGAAGAATGGGCTGGTGCTGCGCGACATGCCGATGGCGCTGACGCTGCCGGCGCTTCTCCCGCCGCCGGAGCTGTCCGCCGCCAACCGCGCCAAGTTCCCCGCCTATGTCGAGGCCGGCGGCAACAAGGCCTTCGCCGTGTCGCCCGACGGCGCCTATGGCTGGAAGTCCGGCATGCGCAGCCTGGACGAGGCGCAGAAGGGCGCGCTGGAGAATTGCGCGTCGCACACCCAGAAGGGCTGCCGCATCGCCTATCTCAACGACCGCCCGGCCGGCGCTGGCGCCGATGCCGCCGCCCCGGCGGAGGCGCCGCGCGGCACCCGCGTCAGCCTGGAGCCGCCGAAGGAGTTGTCGGCCTCCGGCCGCGACAAGTTCGGCGCCTATGTCGCGGCTTCCGGGCGCAAGGCCTTCGCGGTGTCTCAGGACGGCGCCTTCGGCTGGAAGGCCGGCATGCCCAGCGAGGATGCCGCCCGCCGCGCCGCGCTCGACAACTGCGCGAAATACACCCGCCACACCTGCTATGTCGTGATCGTCGACGACCGGCCGCTGCGGTGAGGAAGTTGAGGAGCCGGTTGCCCCCTCCCCGACCCTCCCCCGCTTTGCGGGAGAGGGAGTATGTCGAAGCGGCGGAGTTCCCTCTCCCGCGAAGCGGGGGAGGGTTAGGGAGGGGGCAAGGCACTGCCGCATTCAGCAAAGAAAAAAGGCCCGTCCGGCATCCCGGACGGGCCTTTTCCGCAACCTCGCCCCGCATCAGCGCGGAGCCAGCACCATGACCATCTGGCGGCCTTCGAGCTTCGGCATCTGCTCGACCTTCGCCAGCGCCTCCAGCTCGTCGCGGACGCGGACCAGCACATTCATACCCAGATCCTGGTGCGCCATTTCACGGCCGCGGAAGCGCAGGGTCACCTTGACCTTGTCACCTTCCTCGAGGAACCGGCGCGCCGAGCGCATCTTCACGTCATAGTCGTTGTCATCGATGTTCGGCCGGAGCTTGATCTCCTTGACCTCGATGATCTTCTGCTTCTTGCGGGCCTCGTTCGCCTTCTTCTGCGCCTCGTACTTGAACTTGCCATAGTCGAGGATTTTGCAGACAGGCGGTTCCGCCTGGGGAGCGATCTCGACCAGGTCAAGACCGGCATCCTCAGCGGCCAGCAAAGCATCACGCAACGACACCACCCCGATCATCTCGCCGTCTGCACCGACGAGACGAACGGAACGAGCCGAGATCTCCCGGTTAACCCGCGGGCCTTCGCGGGTCGGGGCGGCTTCGGACGGAATCCTGGCTATGGACGCTTCTCCATGGTCTTAAACCACGCGGAAGCCGGCCATCCAGAGGAGGGCCGGCGGCGTCGCGCAGTCGGTTAAAACGGCGAATCGGTCACGGTTTCGCCGGCAGGCGATCTCGCTTCCTCAACCAGTTTATTCACCGCCGCGTCGAGGGCAAGAATTTCCTGATCCTTGCCGCCCAGCACGCGGAGCGCGACCGTCCGTTCGTCCGCTTCCCGCTTTCCGACAACCAGCATCAGCGGCACCTTCTGCAGGCTGTGCTCGCGGACCTTCAGGTTGATCTTCTCGTTGCGGGTGTCGAGTTCGACGCGCAGGCCCTTGCGCTTCAACAGCTTGGCCACTTCCTCGGCATAGCCGTCGGCCTCGCTGGTGATGGTGGCGACGGTGACCTGCACCGGCGACAGCCACAGCGGGAACTTGCCGGCGTAATGCTCGATCAGCATGCCGATGAATCGCTCCATCGACCCCAGGATCGCCCGGTGCAGCATGATCGGCCGATGGCGGGCGCCATCCTCGCCGATGTAGCTGGCATCGAGTCGTTCCGGCAGGTTCGGATCGTACTGCAGCGTGCCGCACTGCCAGGTCCGGCCGATGGCGTCGGTCAGGTGGAATTCCACCTTCGGGCCGTAGAAGGCGCCCTCGCCCGGCAGTTCCTCATACTCCAGCCCGGCGTCGCGCAGCGCCTGGGCCAGCGCCCCTTCGGCGCGGTCCCACAGCTCGTCGGCGCCGGTGCGGACATCCGGACGCAGCGCCAGCTTCACCGAGATCTTGTCGAAGCCCAGGTCCTTGTAGACGCCGAGCTGCAGCTTGAAATACTCGGCCGCCTCGCTCTGAACCTGATCCTCGGTGCAGAAGATGTGGGCGTCGTCCTGGGTGAAGGCGCGGACGCGCATGATGCCGTGCAGCGCGCCCGACGGCTCGTTGCGGTGGCAGGCGCCGAACTCCGCCATGCGGATCGGCAGGTCGCGGTAGGAGCGCAGGCCGTGGCGGAAGATCTGGACATGGCCGGGGCAGTTCATCGGCTTGATGCCCAGCAGCTTCTCGCCGCCGTCGGCCTCCACCTTGAACATGTTGTCGCCATACATGTCCCAGTGGCCCGACGCCTTGAACAGCGAGCTGTCGATCAGCTGCGGCGTCTTGACCTCGACATAGCCGGCGGCCTTCAGCTTGGTGCGGATGTAGGTTTCCAGCGTCTGGTAGAGCGTCCAGCCCTTCGGATGCCAGAAGACCGAGCCGACCGCCTCTTCCTGCACATGGAACAGGTCCAGTTCCTTGCCCAGCTTGCGGTGGTCGCGCTTCTCCGCCTCCTCGATCTGGTGCAGGTAGGCCTTCAGCTCCTTCTCGTCGCGCCAGGCGGTGCCGTAGATGCGCTGGAGCATGGGGTTGCGGCTGTCGCCGCGCCAATAGGCGCCGGCCACCTTCATCAGCTTGAAGCCCTGCCCGACCTTGCCCGTGGTCATGGCGTGCGGCCCGCGGCACAGATCCAGCCAGTCGCCCTGGCGGTAGATCGACACCGGCTCGGCCTGCGGGATCGCCTCGATCAGCTCGGCCTTGTAATGCTCGCCGAGCTTCTTGAAGTAGGCGACCGCCTCGTCGCGGTCCCAGACCTCGCGCACGATCGGGATGTCGGCCCCGACGATCTCGCGCATCTTCGCCTCGATCTTCTCCAGATCCTCGGGCGTGAACGGCTCGTCACGCGCGAAGTCATAGTAGAAGCCGGTGGCGATCGACGGACCGATCGTGACCTGCGTGCCGGGATAGAGCTTCTGCACCGCATCGGCCAGCACATGGGCGGCGTCGTGGCGGATGACCTCGAGAGCGTCGGCGTGGTTGCGCGTGACGATCTCGATCTTGGCGTTGGTGGTAACGGTGGTGGTGAGGTCCTTCACCGTGCCGTCGATCTTGACGGCAAGCGCATCTTTGGCCAGGCGCGAACCGATGGACTGGGCAATCTCAAGCCCCGTCACCGGCCGGTCGAACTCCCGCACGCTGCCGTCGGGCAGCGTGATGGCGATGTTGGACGTCACCGAAGTCACCATTTCACTAGTGTTGGTCTCACCCGCATCGGGTGCCCGGACTTGGCCGGGAACGCGAAATTTCCATCGCCGCGTGGGGGAATGTCAAGCGCGGTGGCGGAAATCAAGGGGAAAGGACCGGTACGGTGAGACTTCCCTGCACCGCAAGATGTTGCTGCGCAGGCCCCCTCCCCAACCCTCCCCCGCGTTCCGCGGGAGAGGGGGCCTTATGCGAATCGGCGGCAGTCCCCTCCACCGCCGGAGGCGGGGGAGGGTTAGGGAGGGGGCAAACCGCTTCGCCTCATTCACTCACTCCGGCTTCCGGCTCAGCCTCGGTTCGCCGAACAGGTAGCCCTGGCCGAAGTCAAAGCCGGTGTCGAGCACCTCGACCAGTTGGTTTTCCGTCTCGATCTTCTCGACGATCAGGTCGATGCCCTCGGCGGCGCAGCGGTGGCGCAGCTCGCGGATGCGCGCGGCATTGGCGGGGTCGAGCACCAGGGCGCGGTCCAGCTTGATGCAGCGGAACTCGTGGCGCAGCAGCCGGTCCAGGTCGATGGCGAGGTCCGTCACCTGATCCATCGAGAAGCGGAAGCCCAGCCGCGCCAGCTGCGACAGGATGCCCATCGTCACCGCCCCGCCGACGCGCAGGTCGTGCTGGCTCAACTCGAACACCAGCTTCGGCACCAGGGCGTGGTTCTGCGCCATCATGTTCAGGAACTGGCGCATGAACTCCGCGTCGGCCAGTGTCGCGGCGGAGATGTTGGCGAAGAAGCCGATGGCGTGCTGGCGCCGCTCCGTCTCGCGGATCAGCTGGACGCAGCGGACCAGCAGCAGGTTGTCGATGGTGGCGATCAGCCCCTCGCGCTCGGCGATGTCCAAATAGCGGTCGGGCATGATCTGCTGCCCGTCGGCGGCCCGCACCCGAGAGAACACCTCGTAGAAGCGGTGCTTGCGCTGGGGCAGGCTGACGATGGGCTGGAGATAGACGTCGATGCGGTCGGCCTTCAGCGCATCGCGCACCGCCTCCAGCACCGCGGCGTCGTCCATCGGCACCGGCGCCGGGGCGGCCTGAGACGTAGCGGACGGTGCGGGACGGCGCTCGGCGCTGGCGGCCGGCGGCCGGGGGGCGCGCCGTTCGGTCAGGCGGGCGACCAGCGACTGCAGAAGCCTCACCTCCTGCATCACCGCGTCGTAACGGGTGCCAGACTCGGGCTGGGTGCCGGGATCGGCGGCGAGCCGCTGCTCCAGCAGATGGGCCAGCTCCTCCACCCGGTCGTTCAGGCGGGCGATGCGGCGGGCGGCCTTGCGTTCTCGCTCCAGCCGCGTCACCACCTCATGGACCAGGGCGCCGGCCAGCACCACCAGCGCGCCGGCCAGCCACGCCACCAGCGGGTCGGCTTCCGGGCGCAGCGCCCACAGCGCCGCACCGGCCGAAACCCCGGCGATCAGATAGGCCAGCGCATAGACGAGGTGCGTCAGCAGGGTCATCGCGGGAACCAGGATGAAGGGAACGGCCGCGGATGAGGCGGCGGTTCCGGGGCGGAGGTCGGCGGTCAGGGCCTTCACGGGTGCGCAGCCTCCGGCAGGAGTATGACACTGAACCGCGCGGGCGTCCCAACCCTGGGACCCACTGTCGGGACACCCGCTTGACGATCCGTTAATGCTACGCCCCTGCTCGCCGCATCCTGCGCGGCCTCACGTGGAGATCCCTCAGCGGTGATCCGCCCCCACCGCCTCGGCGACGGAGCGGAAGCCGTCGCGGCGCAGCAGTTCCGCCAGTTCGCGGCGGATGCGGTGGACCACCGCCGGCCCGGCATAGACCATCGCCGAATAGAGCTGCACCAGCGACGCGCCGGCACGGATCTTGGCATAGGCGTGCTCGCCCGTCGCCACGCCGCCCACCCCGACGATCGGCAGCTTGCCGCCGGTCAGCGCGTAGATCTCGCGCAGGACGGAGGTCGAGGGCTCGAACAGCGGTGCGCCGGACAGGCCGCCGGCCTCGCTGCGCATCGCCGCCGGGATGGTGTCGGGCCGGGCGATGGTGGTGTTGGAGACGATCAGCCCGTCGATGCCGGACTCCAGCGCCACCGCGGCGATGTCGCTCTTGTCCTCCACCGTCAGGTCGGGGGCGATCTTCAGCAGCAGCGGCGGGTTGCGGCTCAGGCCGCAGGATGCCCGCGCCTCCAGCACCCGCTCCAGCAGGGCGCGCAGCGGGTCGCGGCCCTGCAGCGCGCGCAGCCCCGGCGTGTTGGGGGAGGAGACGTTGACGACCAGATAATCGGCCAGCGGCGCCAGACGGCGCACGCCGATCACGTAATCGTCGGCGGCGTCGGCCGTGTCCTTGTTCTTGCCCAGGTTGGCGCCGACGATGCCGGGCGCACGCTTGGCCTTCTCGCGGCGCTGCTCCAGCCGCCCGGCAAAGGCCTCCAGCCCCTCGTTGTTGAAGCCCATGCGGTTGATGACCGCGCGCTGCTCCACCAGCCTGAACAGGCGGGGGCGCGGGTTGCCGGGCTGGGGCCGCGGGGTGACGCTGCCGGGTTCGACGAAGCCGAAGCCCTGGTTCAGCATGGCGTCGACCACCTCGGCATTCTTGTCGAAGCCGGCGGCCAGCCCGACCGGGTTGGTGAAGTCCAGCCCCCAGACGCGGGTGTGCAGAGCCGGTTCGTTCCTGCCGCGGGCCGGCGGGACCAGCCCGCTCTTCAGCATTTTGATGGTCAGGCCATGCGCGGTCTCAGGGTCGAAGCGGAACAGCAGCGGCCCGGCAAGCGGATAGAGGTCGATCACGGAACGAGGTCCTGAAGGGTGAAGGGAAAGCCGGCCGGGAAGACATGGCGCCCGTCCGGCCCCAGCGGCAGCGGATCGACGCGCAGCACGGCATCCACCGGCAGCGGCCCGTAGAGATGCGGGAACAGCTGTCCGCCGCGCGACGGCTCCCAGCGCAGGGCGTCGCCCAGCCGGCCGGCGTCCACCGTCAGCAGCAGCAGGCCGTCCTGGCCGGCGCGGTGCTTGGCGGCGCTCTCCACCACCTGCGCGGCGGTCGAGAAATGGATGAAGCCGTCCTGGACATCCTGGGACGAGCCGGGATAGCGGCCAGCCGGGCGGGCGGCGTCCCACTCGTCCGCGCGGCACATGTGATGGATGATGCGGTCGGTCATGAGGGTGGGACACTAACGCAACACGCGGCCACCGGCCAGAGACCTCGAAGCCGCAGCTTCGCCGCGCCTTTGACGCGCACCGCTCTGCTCACCGCAGCACAACGCAAGATCGACTCCCCGAATGCAATTCCGCACGCTTCGCGCGTTGCATTTTGCAAAGCACACTCGAAACTATTCGGCATTTTGCGGGTATTTTTGAAATTCGACGGCGCCCGTCTCCGCCGGATCGGCCGCTTCGCCCCCTCAACCTCCGCGATTCCCTGACTTCAGGCCGTTCGCAGCGGTTGGCATCGCTTTTGCTGTGACGGTCCCAAGTCAACGGAGGAACCGCCATGAACGCGATTGCCATGACCCTGATTAAGAAGAGCCAGCCCTGCGACGCCGATCTGGGCGCCTCGATCACCGCCATGGGCGCGCTGTGCGAACCGGGTCAGACCGCGGTCCCGCTGAAGCCGAGCGCCACCATGCTGGCCGCCGGCGCGCGGGCCGGCGGCGTGTCGGTCGAGGTCGCCTGGAAGATCTACCAGGCGATGATCCACCACGCCGACTGAGCCGGCCCGCCCGGTCAAGATCCCGGTCCAGATCAAGGCCCCCGGTCAGCGCCGCCCGCCCTCGAACGGCATGAAGCCCGAATCGAGCTTGGTCTCGATCCGCAGCAGATGGTCGGTCAGGCGCTGTTCGACGTCCTTGAGCGTCGCGAAGGAGACATAGGTCTTCGCGACCTCCAGCTTGTATGCGGCAAGGCTCTCGCGCACCTGCGCCTGGGCCTCCTCGGCGCGGGTCCGCAGATCGTCCAGCGCGCTGTCGGCATCCTTGCGCACCCGCGCGATCAGCCAGAACAGCCCGCCCATCGCCGGCAACTCGACGGCGGTGATCCACCAGGCGAGATCCAGTCCTCCGGTCAGGGCATCATGCATCGGGGTCTCCTGTCGTAAGGTGGGGAAGATGGAAAGGGCCGCTCTGTCGAAGGCATGCAATCGAAGCCAAATCCGCACCTGATTGGCCGTCATCCCCGCGAAGGCGGGGATCCAGTCGTCCGATCCAAGCGGCTGTTTCGGCTGGATTCCCGCCTTCGCGGGAATGACCGTCGCGAGTGCGGAGCAACGGCTCCGGTAGATGCGGTCGTGCCGGTCCCGACTGCCACCTTCAAAGCTCCCAATCCGCCTCCACCATCACCGCGCCCGCACCGCGCCAGTCGGCGCGGCGCTCTGCCGGGGCGGTGCTGCGGTCGAAGCGGTAGGGTTCGGCGCCCAGGCAGCCGGCCACCGCGTCCAGCCCGTCGTCGGGACCGCGATAGCGGCCGTCGGGGCGCCAGTCGCGCATCTCGCGGATCAGCGGCGTTTGCCAGACCTGCCGATGGGCCAGCAGGCGTCGGTCGGCCAGCAGCGCGTCGAAGGCTTCCAAGATGCGCCGGACCTTGGGAGTGCGGCTGTTCTGCTCGACCACCCCGGCGGCCAGCCGATCGTTGCGCAGCCGTTTGCGCAGCAGTCCGGGCAGGAAACGGCCAAGGCCGTTGATCTCGATGTGGACCGCCGGCAAATGGTTGTCGGCCAGGAAGCGGGAGACCAGCCGGCATTGCTGGTCGGCCTCCGTCTCCTCCGCCTTGGGATCGACGGCCAGATACAGCACCCGGTGCAGGTAGAAGCGCTCGTTCTCCCCGGCGAAGACCGCGGCGACCACGCTGCCGTCGCCACCCCGGCTCCTGCCGCCCCCCTCCCCCGCCGGCCGGGCGAAGGCCGGGTCCCACCAGCAGGTGGCTGACACCAGCTTCACCCCGTCCAGAGTCAGCACCGCGCGGCCCAGCGCCTCGCGATACTCCAGCTCCGCGTCGTAGCGGCCGAGATTGTCGACATTCAGCACCCCGTCGGTGATGCTGACCGGGCGCAGCAGCATCTGGCTGGTGAATTTGTTGGGGCCGGTGGATTTGCGGATGCGGGCGACATGCGCCTCGCCGAAGCGCTCCTTCCAGGTGTAGCTGCGGCGGCCCTGCTCATCCTCGGTGTAGACCGGCAGGACCAGCCGCTCGAACCCGTCCAGGAAGGGCGGACTGCCGTCGTCGGTCTCCTCGGCATAGAGGCTGTCCTGCGCATGGGGCGTGCCGACATAGAGCTGCGTCCCACCCGGCACCAGCACATACTCCAGCTCCGACAGACGCTCGCGCAATGCTGCGCGCTTCACCGCGGTGTCGGCGTTGCGCGGCACCTCGACATCGTCGCAGATCACCACGTCGGCGCGGCTGCCGGTGATGTTGCCGCCGATGCCCGCCGCCGCCATCGACGGGTCGCGCAGTTCCATCGGCCGTACCACGGTGAAGCGGTCGGCCGCCCATTGGTCGCGCACCGATGTCGGCGGTTTCAGATGGCTGCAATCGGGATGGCGTTCCAGGATGCGCTTGACGTTGCGCACCATCTTCATCGCCAGCTTCAGGTCGGCGGCCAGCACCAGCAGCCGGCGGTTGGGGTCGCGCAGCAGCAGCCAGGCCGCGAACAGCCCGACCAGCGTCGACTTGCCCGAGCCGCGGAAGGCCATCAGCAGCATGCGCCGGTTCGGCCCGGCCATATGCTCCTCCAGCCAGCCGGCCATCCGCGCATGATGGGCGGGCGTCTTCAGCTCCACCATGGCGTTCCAGCCCTGGACGAAGGCGCAGAAGCCGTCCTCGTCCTTCCCCGTCATGGATTCCGCCCCAGGATGTGCCAGCCGGCGCCGTTCGACATCACCGTCACCGCATGACCCTGCGCGGTCAGCGCGATGGCCTCGCTGTCCGGCCCGCCACCGCCGGCCTGGGTGACGGTGACGCGGTTGCCGCCGGTGTCGGACTTCTTGACGGTGACCGTCCGCCCGACCGCATGCGGGGCCGACGGCACCGGCAACCGCACCTCCACCGCCCCGCTCCAGGCGCTGACCAGATAGAGCTGCTGGTTCAGATCCGGCTCGAACAGGCCGGGAGCCTCGTGATAGTGGGCATTGCCGGGCTGGCTGTTGCCGGCGACGATCCACCAGCCGGCGCCGTTCGACACCAGCGTGACGAAATCGTACCGGTTGCCGAGCGACAGCGTCCGCCCGTCCGGTCCCGGCCCGCCGATCTCCGTCACCGTCAGTGGATTGACCGACGCATCGGTGCGCTTGATCGTCACCGCATGGCCGTTGGCGTCCCCGGCCTCGGGTAGCCGCAACTCCACGGCCCCGCCATAGGCGCTGACCAGATAGACCGAACTGCTCAGGTCCAGCGCCACCACCCCGCCCGCGGCCGGCTCCACATACTCGGTGTCATAGCGCAGCGCTTCGACCACCAGTTCGGTGACGCGGCTGCGCTGAAGCCGGTTCTTCTCCGGATAGCCGGCATTGACCGCCGTATATTGCCCGCCCGACCGGTCGAGGATCGCCGGCCCGGCGGCGGCGGAGAACAGGTTGACGACCGCCGTCTCGACCGACCCGGCATCGATTTGCAAGTTCGGCAACGCCCCCAGAGACTCGGCGTAGAAATTCACGATCAGCGTCTTGTCGGTGACGGCGCCGACGCGGAAACAGGCTTCCGCCTCCGGCCACAGATTGGCCTCGCAGTCGAAGAAGGCGTTGTTGAAGCGCCCCTGCTCGACGAAGAATCCGCAGCCGCTCATCGGCGCCGACAGCGAATAGACCCGCACGGCGTGGAAGCGGTTGGCGTTCGGCGTGTCGCCAGCCCCCGTCCGCGTCAGCCACACCCCATGGCGCGACGGCCGCGCCACCAGCACGCGGGCGATGTTGTTCCAATAGCAGGGCAGGTTCGGGTCGATGTAGCCGTCGAAGACCAGCCCCACCTCCGGCTCCCAGATCGTCAGGTCGGTCAGGCTGTTCTGCACGCAAGGCCCGTCGCGCCCGAACAGCCGCACCCCCACCTTTCCCTGTTCCAGCCGCAAGCCCGACAGGGTGGCGTAGCCGTCCGGCAGATGGATCAGGTCGAAGCCGTTGGACGCGCCGCGGATCACCGACGCCTGCCCCACCCCGTACAGCGTCCGCCCATGGCCGAGCGTCAGCGTGTTGGCGATGCGGTAGGTCCCCGGCGGCACGAACACCGCGCGGGCCGAGGTCAGCGCCGCCTGCAGGGCCAGCGTGTCGTCGACCAGCCCGTCGCCCACCGCGCCGAAATCCTTCACCGATACGAGGTCGGCCAGCTTGTCGCGCACCGGCCGGGCGGTGGCCCCGGCCCCCGGCGGCACATAGGTCGCCAGCGCCTCCTCGTCCACCGGCGGGCGGATCGTGGGGTTGCCGGCGCTGTCGAAGGCCAGCAGCTTGCCCAGGCGCAGTTCCCGCTCCGGCAGCAGCGGCGAGGCCGGCAGGTCGCTGTCGCCAAAGCGCAGCATCAGTTCCTGGTCGCCCGCCACCTGCTGGAGCATCGCCGTCAGCCGGTCCAGTTCGCCATTGAGGGCCGAGGCCGGCAGCGGCCCGCTCTCGCCGAAATCGCTGCGCCGTTCGATGGGAAGCCGGCGGCGCAGCAGCACCAGTGTTCCCTCCGCCGGCGCCGTTGCGAAGGTCACCGCCCCGCCGGCGCTGGCACCGGCCCCGCCGACGGCGTAACCGGTGCTCTGCAGCGCGGCGCCCAGGAAGACCTGCAGATCCTCGTCGGTGAAGATCGGGAACGGGTAGGTGAAGACCCGCTGCATGCCGTCGGCGAGATACTGCACGCGCGGGGTCCCGCGCGGGATGAGAAGCGACGTGGACATCGGGAACTCCAAAAGAAAAACGCCCTCTCCCTGGGCGGGCTACGGCATTCCCACGTCTCCAGACGTTGGTAGGTTTCTGCAGGCCCGGAAATTCTGCGTCATCCCCGCGAAGGCGGGGATCCAGGAAACTCCGCAATCAAGCGGCTGAAACGACTGGATTCCCGCCTTCGCGGGAATGACGGCCGAAAGAATGCCGGAGTTGGAGAGAGAGGAGGGAGCCGTTCCTCAAAAGAACTTGCTCATGTATTCCAGCCGCTGACGGTCGGCGAGTTGCGACAACTCCAGCAGGTTGCGGCGCTTGGCCTCGTCCAGGCTCTGCTGGATGGCGGCGCGCTTCAGCTGGTCGGTGGCCTGGGCGTCCTTGCGCTCGGTCTCGCTGGAGTTGGTCAACCCCAGCAGGATCGCCTCGCCGGAGCCGTCCTGCGCGGTCACCCCGCGCGCCCCCAGCCCGGCGCGGGTCTTGCTGACCGCCTGCCGCAATGCCGCCAGCCGCCGCTGTTCGGCGGCATCCGCCGCGGCGGTCAGTTGTGCCAGCTGGGTCTGCGCGTCGGTTTCCTTGGCGCGCACCGCCTCCTCCTGGCTGGCGCGCAGCTGGGCCAGCGTCTGTTCCTGGGACCCGCGGTAATCGTCCATCTCCTTGGCCCGCGCCGCCGCCGCGGCGGCAGCGGCGGCCTCATCCTTCTGGCGCTGCAACTCCTCCTCCCGTTGCCGCAACTCGGCGTCGTGGCTCCACTGGCGGGCCTGCGCCTCCGCCTCCAGTTGGGCCTGTTGCTGGCGGGCGGCGGCGGCGGCCTGGGCATTGCGTTCGGCCGCCGCCGCTTCCTCGCGGTATTTCTGCTCCAGCGCCGCCTGGGCGGCGGCAGCCTGCGCCGCATCCTGCTGGCGCTTGTATTCCAGTTCGGCAGCGGCTTGCTGGGCTGCGGCCTGTTGCGCGGCGGCGCTGGACTGGCCGGCGCCGGCGTTGCGCACGGTGCCGATGACGGAGTTCGCCAACGGCAGCGCCGTGGTCACGAGGGGAGCGATTCCACCCATCAGTCATTCACCTTCAGTTCCATGGTCACGGAAAGCAGCGTGAAAGGCAGCGGCGCATCCTGTTCGATGCGCCAAAGCGGGACATCGGTGTCATGGCGCCAGCCGAGCGCCCGCAGCCGGCGGTCGCCGGAAACGCGCGGCGGCACCCCGCCGGCCGGTTGCGGCCCCAGCCGGTGAAGCGGAAGTTCCTGCAACCCGCGTCCCAGATCGACGCGCAGCGCTGCCGTCTCCTCCAGCCGGAAGGTGACGGCAACCAGCCGGACGATGTCGGCCCCGGTCGCCTGCCCCAGCAGGTTGGGCGGCAGCGGCTCGATCCGGTGGGTGTAGGGCAACCCGATCTCCACCTTGCGCGCCGGCGGATCGAGCGTGACGCTGCCGGCCTGCACCATGGCAGGGTTGCGGATCACCCCGTCTGCGACGATGGCGACCGTCCGCCCCTCCAGATGCGCCAGCCCGCCCCAGACGGCGGTTGCCTCACCCCGTTCGCCGGTGATCGCGGCGTCGAGGTTCAACGCGTCGTCGAACCGCTCCACGGTCCAGACGCCGCGCCGCTCCACCAGCGCATAGACCTCGTCCCCCACCGCGGCGACGGAGCGCACCGCCCCGTCGGTCTCAAGCAGGGTCCAGGCGGTGACCGTCTCCGCCCGGTAGGCGGTCAGCGCCCCCAGCGTGCCGTCCTCCATCGCCACGAACAGCAGCCGGCGGTTCTGGTCGTAGTCCTGGTCGCGCGGGCTGGCCACCAGATGGCGAGCGAGCAACGCCAGATCGTTGGCCTGATAGGCCGCCTCGGTGTCGGTGTAGAGGAACTCGCGGATTTCGCGCCGGTTGCGCGGCACGAACAGCGTCGCCCCCTCCACGTCGCGCGGCGGGATGGCGCGGTCCATCGGCGAGCCGATGCGCGTCTGCCGGTTGACCTGCATGCTCTGCGGGGTCAGCGGGTCGCCGGTCACCATATATTCGGCGCCGGAGGTGAAGACCTGCAGATGCCGGCCGGAGAAGACGGCGCGCACCGCATTGACCTGATCGGACAGGATGCCGAACTCGATGGCCTGATCGTCCAGCCCCTCGCCCAGGTCGAAGTTCCAGATCTGGGCGGAGCGCGACAGCCACAGCCGGTTGGGCAGATCGCGCGATCCGCCGATGACCAGCCGGTCCTGATGAAAGGCCGCCGACACCGGCCAGCCGCGCAATGCCGAAAAGGCCTGCTCCTCCCAACTCGTGGTCGGCTGGGTGTCGGCCAGCGTTTCCTTGACCGTGGCGTTGACCTGGGTAGCCGACACCACGCCGGTCACCAGCAGTTGCTTGCCATTGATGCGGATGCGGGTGCCGTCATGGCGCGGGTCGAACACCGGGGCCGATGCGGTGACGCTGATCGCCCCGCTGGTCCCCGACGGCGTCAGCGTCACCGCCGGATCGCCGAAGCGGTGAAAGGGCGTGCGCACCAGTTCCCCCTCCACCGCGAAGGCCCAGTCCGACAACGTCCATCCGCCGTCGTCGCCGCGCGTCAGCTTGCGCGGCGGCAGGTCGGGATGGCAGACCAGCAACGTGTCGGCGCTCTGCGTCCAGGTGATCTGCGCCAGTTGCGTCAACGTCCAGGGTGCGGCGACCGAGGCCAGCTTGGTCCCGCCCTGGAACACGTCGATCCAGCCGTCGGTGAAGACCAGCAGATAGGTCTGCTCGGCGTTGCGCTCGAACGCCACCAGCCGGCCGTCGCCCCGCGCCAGCGCGGTGAAGGCAAGGCCGGAGCGCCGGGTCACCCCGCCGGTCGGATCGATGAACAGGTTGCGCAGCGCCAGCGCGCCGTTGTCGTAAGCCTTGAGGTCGCCGCGCCCGAGCAGGCGGCGCGAAACCTCGCCGGCGGTGAAGTTGGTCTTGACCTGATGCAGCCGTCCCATCACGCCCTCCCCTTCATGCCCGTGCGTCTATCAGGGTGAAGTCCTCGAATCCGGGCTGGCTGTCCTGCTGGGCGTCGATCTGGCGGGCGCGGCGGAACTCGCTCTCGGCCAGCTGGGCCAGCAGCTCCGCCCGTGTCGAGCTTTCGGTCAGCGGCAGGCAGAACTCGGCGGCGAGCCGGGCGATCAGCACCTGATCGAAGAAGGGCGGGAAATCCTCCTCCGCCGGCCGGCCGATGTAGGACAGGGTGACGGCGCCGGCATCGCACAGCAGCGTCCGGCCAACGATGCGATAGGACAGGCCGCGCCCCCGCCCGTCGCCGCCCGCCCCCAGCGCCCGCAGGAAATCGGACGGCAGTTGGAAGGCGCAGGCGTAATCAGCGACCGGCGGTTCGGCCAGCCGCGGCAGCGTCGCCTGGACACTGGCGAAGCTCCAGGCATTGGCCGACAGCAGCGCGTCGCGCGTCGGTGCATAGAGGGCGGCGGCCACCTCCGCCTCGGCGGAGCCGTCGTCGAAGGACGCGATTGCGGTGGCGCCGAGCTTGATCAGCGCCCGGCCGCACAGGCCGATGGCGGTCAGGGCCATGGGCTGGTCTCCAGTTCCAGGGTTCCGGAAAGGCGCCGCCCTCTGCGGTCGAGGTGCGGCACCTCCCCCGTCGGCGGATCAGTCGCTGTTGGCGCTGCCGAACGGCGTCAGGTTGGCGACGTCCACCGCCCCGTTGGCGCTGGCCGCCACCACCAGCACGCCGGTGGCCGGCGCGGCGCTGCCGACTGCGCAGTTCGCCAGCAGCATGTCGCCCACCCGCAGCAGGTCGGCCGCGCCGTTGAAATAGCCGGCGGTGTCGACGTCGGTCGCCGCATCGGCCGTGGTGTAGTGCCAGAGCGTGAAGCCGTTCGCATAGGCGAGCACGCTCAAATCCTTGGACGCATAGGCCATGGATCGAAGTCTCCGGATTTTGTGGGGGGATGCGGGAGAGGGGGAGGATCAGCCCCCGCTCAGCTCTCCAGGCAGCGCAGGGTCACCACGCCGGTGGTGTCGATCAGCGCGGCGCCCTGGCTCATCATGTTGTTGACGAAATGCGCCGCGCGGTCGCCGTGCCAGGTGATGTCGGTCTTCACGTCGGCGCCCGCCGCATGGCCGACCGCCGTCTTGTGGTACCAGTGGCAGAGCCGGACGCCGCCGTTCAGCGTCAGGCCGGAATGCGGCAGCCACAGCGTGCCGAGCCAGCGCTTGGCCTGGGTGCCGCGCCAGGGCAGCTCGTCAGAACCGACATAATCGGAGCTGGCGAACTCCTCGATGCCCAGCAGCTGGCTCCACTGCTTCCAGCCGACGACGGCGAAGCGCTGGCCGTCGTCCGGCACGTCGGCCTCGCCCATCATCTCGAAGGCGGCCAGGATCTTGGCCTTGGTCAGCCCGTCGGCGGCGCTGCCGGCATAGTTGACGGACTTGTTCAGTTCGGCGATCAGCAGCTCGTCGGTCTTGCGGCCCAGCGCATAGGCGCCGGCATTGGCGATGATCTGGCGCTCGTCGATGTTGGTCTTCAGCTCGTCCAGCCGGTCGACCCAGTCGCCGGCATAGAAATCGTACAGCGCACATTCCACCGGCGTGTGGTCCAGGTTCATCACCGGAACCGCGCCGTGCCGCGACTTGGTGGATGCCGCGCCCTTGCCCACCTTCTGGAAGACGGTGGAGGCGCCCTGCACGTTGTTCTTGCTGCGCACCGTGTTGCGCAGCTTGGAGCCCATGCGCTGATAGGCCTCGTGGACCTCGCGCTCGAACTGCTTGACGAAAGCCTGGGCGATGCTGGTCGACATGTGGATATTTTCCTTTCGCGTTCCTGCGGCTCCCGCTGAGGTGACGGCGGGAGGGATCGTTCCGCCATCCGGTTGTCGGGATGCGTGCGGGACGCAGCGCCGGCCGCGGGCGAAACGCGAAAACGAAAAGGGCCGGCCGGACTTTGGAAGTGTCCGGCCGGCCCTTTTCGGACCGAAGCGAGGGGGAGCTTTGGTGCTGTCGGGCGGCAGGTCCGAGGGGCGGACCTATCGCCTTGACAGGATTGGTTCTAGGATTTTATGCGGAAGTGGTCAAGGACTATCTTCATATCTCAATGCCGAACCGGCCCCGCCACCCAATGGCTGACGATGGTCTCCGCCTGGGCCGGCGGGATCTCCGGATGGTGATAGCGATAGACCGTCACCGCAGCCTCCAGCGCATAGCGTTCCGGCTGGCCGCAGCGGCACAGGCCGGAATAGCAGCGCTGCACGGCGTCGCGGCAGGCGATGGCGTCGGCGATCGGCTGATCGGCCTCAAGGAAACGGGGATCGGTCATGGACGCTCCTCCTCATCCCGGGCGTCGTCACCGGCGTCATCCAGCGGCACGCCATAGATTTCCAGCCGGTGGCCGACAATCTTGTAGCCGAGTTCGTGAGCGATCCGTTCCTTCATCGCCTCCAGCTCCGGGCTGGCGAATTCGATGATCCGGCCGGTGCGGGTGTCGATCAGGTGATGGTGGTGGTCGGCCGTCGCCTCTTCGTAGCGTGCGCGCCCGTCGCCCAGATCGACGCGCTCGATCACCTGCGCGTCCTCCAGCAGCCGCATGGTGCGGTAGACGGTGGCGATGGAGATGCGCGGGTCGATCTGCACGGCGCGGCGATGCACCTCCTCGACGTCGGGATGGTCGTCCGCCTCCGACAACACCTGCGAGATGACCCGGCGCTGCCCGGTCATCTTCAGCCCCTTTTCCATGCACAATGCTTCCAGACGCGACGTCATAACCCCAACCCTGGTCTTTGCTTGCCGAGACCCCATCATACTGAAAACCGTTCGCAATCCCAGAGCGGTTTCGCAACGATACAGAGTCGCGAATCCGCCGGCGGCATCCCGCGCGCCGGCCAAGACGGAGGAACCACCGGAATGTCGTGCACCCCGCCCCGCCATATGGGCTTCGCCCCGGCCCTGCTGCTCGCCGGCCTGTCCCTGGCGGCCGCCCCCGCTCTCGCCCAGCAGTCCGCTTCGGCCGCCGCCGCGCCCGCTCCGGCCGCCCAGGCCGCCATCGCCGATGCCCAGGGCAAGCCGCTGGGCACCGTCACCTTCACCAAGTTCCCGCACGGCATCCTGGTGCATGGCCAGCTGGAAGGGCTGCCGCCGGGCTGGCACGGCATCCACATCCACGAAAACGGCGCCTGCACCCCCGATTTCAAGGCGGCCGGTGGCCATTTCGCCGCCCAGGGCTCCAAGCACGGCCTTGAGGCCGAACACATGCATTACGGCGAGCTTCCCAACATCTGGGCCAACGAGGCCGGCAAGGCCGGGTTCGAGGCGATCACCCACATGGTGACCCTGACCGACGGCGCCGATGGCCTGTTCAAGCAGGGCGGCACCTCGATCATCATCCACGCCCAGCCCGACGATTACCTCAGCCAGCCGGCCGGCAATTCCGGCGACCGCCTCGCCTGCGGCGTCATCAAGAAGCCGTAAGCATCGGCAGACGGCACCGGGGCGCGACCATATGCCGCAAGACCGCGGCGGCGGCCCGCGCCCCCAGCCGGCCCGTCCAGCCTCCGCTTGATCCCTCCGAATCGGCAGGCGCACCCCTGCCGCGCAACGAGTTTGCTTGCCAAATCAAGCCACCGGCCCTATCTGTCCGGGGTCGGACGGCGCCCGGCGCCGCGCAAATCCGCGCAGGCACCTGATCGCCCGCCGCCCGACGGCTCCGCGCCAACCCGCCGCGGAGCGCGCAAGCCCGGCCGCTCCCTCCTGGCGCGGCCCCCATTCTGGTGACCAGGACCATCGCTTCCATGACCGAATTTTCCGGCCTCGGCCTGATCGAGCCTCTTCTGCGCGCCGTCGCGGAGGAGGGATACTCCACGGCCACGCCGATCCAGGCCGGCGCCATCCCGCTTCTGCTGGCCGGCCGCGACGTGCTGGGCCTCGCCCAGACCGGCACCGGCAAGACCGCCGCCTTCACCCTGCCGATCCTGCAGCGGCTGTTCCAGAACAAGAAGCGCGTGGCCGCCAAGTCGCCGCGCGCCCTGATCCTGACCCCGACGCGTGAGCTGGCGCTGCAGATCGGCGACAGCTTCACCACCTACGGCCGCCATCTGCCGATCCGCCGCACCGTCATCCATGGCGGCGTCGGCCAGAGCCCGCAGGTCGCCGCCATCGCCCGCGGGACGGAGGTGCTGATCGCCACCCCCGGCCGCCTGCTCGACCTGATGGCGCAGAACCACGTCAATCTCGGCGGCATCGAGCTGTTCGTGCTGGACGAGGCCGACCGCATGCTCGACATGGGCTTCATCCGCGACGTGCGGAAGGTGGTGGCGGTGCTGCCGAAGGAACGGCAGACCCTGCTGTTCTCCGCGACCATGCCCGATGCGGTGGTGGACCTTGCCAACAGCATCCTGACCGATGCCGAGCGCATCGAGGTGACGCCGCAGTCGACCACGGTGGAGCGCATCAACCAGCGCGTCCTGTTCGTCGAGCGCAGCGACAAGCGCCGCCTGCTGGCCGACCTGCTGGAAGACAGCGCGATGGCCCGGACCATCGTCTTCGCCCGCACCAAGCATGGCGCCGACCGCATCGCCGACCACCTGAAGAAGGCCGGCATCGCCGCCGACGCCATCCATGGCGACAAGTCGCAGTCGGCCCGCGTCCGTGCGCTGGAAAGCTTCCGCGCCGGCGAACTGCGGGCGCTGGTGGCGACCGACATCGCCGCGCGTGGCATCGACATCGACGGCATCAGCCACGTCATCAACTTCGACCTGCCGAACGAGCCGGAAAGCTACGTCCACCGCATCGGCCGGACCGCGCGCGCCGGCACCGACGGCAGCGCCGTGTCCTTCTGCGACCATGAAGAGGTCGGCTATCTGAAGGACATCGAGAAGACGATCCGCCAGCCGATCCCGTCCGACACCACCCACCCCTACCATGCGGTGGATGTGGCGCAGATCCACGCCTCCTCCAAGCCGCCGCCCCGTCCGAAGGCGCCGGGCAGCAACCGCAACCAGAACAACCGCAACCAGCAGCAGGCCCGCCCGGCGAACGCCGCGCCGAAGGCGGCCCCGAAGGCCGCGCAGCAGCCGGGCAAGGCTCCGCAGGCTGCCAAGGCCCCGCAGAAGGCCGGCAAGCCGGCCGGCGCGCCGCGTCCGGACGCCGCCCGCAACGACCAGAACCGCCACGACCGCCGCCCGGCTCCGCATGCCGTGTCTCACGGCAACAGCCAGGGGAGCGGGAAGCAGGCGCCGCGCACCGCCGGCACCCCCGGCGGCAACACCCCGCTGCGCCGCAAGCCCAGCGCCGCCTGATCCTGCAGTTCCCACCATGAAAAAGGCCCCGTCTCTCGCGAGACGGGGCCTTTTTCAGTCAATCCGGCCGACCGTCAGCCCTGGGCTTCGGCAGCATGGGCCGCCTGCACCGCCGGACGGGCGGCCACGCGCTCGGCGAAGGCCACAAGATTCGGCCAGGGCGCCAGGTCGAAGCCGATGCGCGGCAGCCAGCTCAGCACCGTGTAGGCATAAGCGTCGGCGACGGTGAAGACCTCGCCGGTCAGATAGGCCTTGCCCTCCAGCTGCTGGTTCAGCACCGACAACTTGGCGCCCAGCACCTTGGCGGCGAAGCCCTTGTACGTCTCCGACACGACGTCCTTCAGCATCGGGAACAGCGGGACGACGCCCTTGTGCAGCTCCGAGGCGATGAAGTTCAGCAGTTCCTGCACGCGGTAGCGCTCCATCGTGCCGGCCGCCGGGATCAGGCCGCTGTCCGGCGCCTTGTCGGCAACGTACTGGACGATGACCGCGCATTCGGTCAGGATCCCGCCCTCATCGAGCGCCAGGGTCGGCACCTGCCCCTTCGGGTTCACTGCACGGAAATCGCTGCCGTCGGGCAGCGTCTTGGCCGCCAGATCGACCTTGACCAGATCGAAGGGCAGCCCGGCCTCGCGCAGGACGATGTGCGGCGACAGCGAGCAGGCGCCGGGCTTGTAATAGAGCTTCATGTCTCCGAAACCCTCTTTGGGTGGTTCACGCCGCCATGGCTACCCCAAAGAGACCGGCGCCGCCAGCGTCGCGGCGGGGATCGGACCGCCCGCGATCAAACCGCCTGCGCCGCCAGCTTCCTGGCCTGACGGTCGATGAACCACCACGCCCCGCGCGAGGCGACGCTGCACAGCCGCGTGTGCGGCTTCAGCCCGCAGGCCTTGAACACCATGGCGATGGCGCGGTCGACATGCTTGCGGCGATAGCGGCCGAAGGCGCGGCGCTTGTAGGCCGCGTTGTAGAGCTTGTGCTCGTAGGTGGCGTCGGCCGGGGCGTTGGCGGCGTAGTAGGCATAGGCCAGCTCGTCGTCCTCGGACTCGCCGATGCGCGACAGCGCCACCTTCAGCCGCTGCACCTTGTTCAGCCCTTCGCGGTCCAGATACTTTTTGGCGTAGGTGTAGAAGATCTTGTAGTGGCGCAGTTCGTCGGCGGCGATGTTGCGGCAGATCTCCTTCAGCACCGGCTCGTCGGTCGAATCGCCGATGGCGGCGTAGTAGGAGCTGGTGCCGGTCTCCACCATGCAGCGGGCGATCATCTCGCCGGTGCGCGAGCCGCGAACCGAGGCGTCGAGGTCGATCGGCACGCGGTAACCGGCGCGGAAGCGCTCGACCGCCGCCCGGAAGTCGAAGGTCGGATCGACCAGCTCGGCCCAGCGGCCCAGCGCCTCGCCGTGCTGGACCTCCTCGATCGCCCAGCCGTGGGCGGCCTCCTGGAACTCCGGATCGTCCTTGAAGACGTTGCACAGATAGGCTGTGTAGTCGTCGGCGTTGAATTCCACCAGGGCCGCCGCCTTGATCAGCGGGACCAGATCGGGATCGATCTTGCCGGCGTCGAAACGGTCCCAGGGAAGCTCGTCGATTCGCCAATGCGCACGCGCCATGTCCGCTCTACCGCCTCTTTGTGGGCCGCGCTGCCGGTGCGGCCGGTTCATATCGGGAAAGGGTTCGCTGCTGCCGTGTCCCCGCCTTTATGCCGTCGGGTACGGCGGGGTTCACGGTTCAGGCCTTCGAATGTAATCGCTCTTTCTCGCGATGCAACCAAGTCGCAACGCGAACGGGCGGCCTGGATGCCCAAGCCGCCCGTTCGACCGAAGAGATATATGCCGTTGGCTCCGGAAACCCGCACCGACGCGAACCGGGCCGACGGCTGCCGCTCAGTGAGCGGAGGACTGGGTCAGCGCGTCCAGCTTGGCGCGCGCGACGGCCAGCTTGGACTCGGCGGCGGCGCGCTCGGCGTCCGACTTGCTGTCGTCCACGTCTTCGGACAGATCCTTGATCTGCTTCTCGACCGTGGCGCGGTCCAGGTCGGTCAGCGCCACCGCTTCCTCGGCCAGCACGGTGCAGCGGGCCTCGGTGACCTCGGCGAAGCCGCCGGCGACGAAGACGCGGTCGACCACGCGGTCGCCCTCATAGACGTCGATGACACCCGGACGCACGGTCGAGATCATCGGCGAATGACCGGCGAGCACGCCGAAATCGCCTTCCGAACCCGGCACCACGACCATGTCCACGGGCTGCGACTTCAGCAGCTTTTCCGGCGAGACCAGCTCGAATTCGACTTTATCGGCCATGGGTTTCCTGGTGCCTCTTCATAGGAACCCCCTCCCCCGCTGACGGGGGGAGGGGGTGTGCTGATGTCGATTTCCGCCCGGCTTTCTCAGGCCCCGTCACGGGGACGTCGGAGCCGGGTCGGAATGCCGCGATCCCGGATCAGGATCAGGCGGCGGCCAGCTTCTTGGCCTTGGCGATCGCCTCGTCGATGGTGCCGACCATGTAGAAGGCGGCCTCCGGCAGGTGATCGTAGTCGCCGTTCACGATGCCCTTGAAGCCCTTGATGGTGTCTTCCAGGCTGACCAGCACGCCCGGGGTGCCGGTGAACACCTCGGCGACGTGGAACGGCTGCGACAGGAAGCGCTGGATCTTGCGGGCGCGGGCGACGACCAGCTTGTCCTCTTCCGACAGCTCGTCCATGCCCAGGATGGCGATGATGTCCTGCAGCGACTTGTAGGTCTGCAGAACCTTCTGGACCGAACGGGCGACCTGGTAGTGCTCCTCACCGACGACGCGCGGGTCGAGGATGCGGCTGGTCGAGTCGAGCGGGTCCACGGCCGGGAAAATGGCCATTTCGGCGATCGAGCGCGACAGCACCGTGGTGGCGTCCAGGTGGGCGAAGGAGGCGGCCGGGGCCGGGTCGGTCAGATCGTCGGCGGGCACGTAAATGGCCTGCACCGAGGTGATCGAGCCCTTCTTCGTCGAGGTGATGCGCTCCTGCAGGGCGCCCATGTCGGTGCCCAGCGTCGGCTGGTAACCCACCGCCGACGGGATGCGGCCCAGCAGAGCCGACACTTCCGAACCGGCCTGGGTGAAGCGGAAGATGTTGTCCACGAAGAACAGCACGTCCTGGCCTTCCTCGTCGCGGAAGTATTCCGCGAGCGTCAGGCCGCTCAGCGCGACGCGGGCGCGGGCGCCCGGCGGCTCGTTCATCTGGCCGTACACCAGGGCCACCTTGGAGCCCGGACCGTCGAGCTTGATGACGCCCGACTCGATCATCTCGTGGTAGAGGTCGTTGCCCTCACGGGTACGCTCGCCCACGCCGGCGAACACCGACACGCCGCCGTGCGCCTTGGCGACGTTGTTGATCAGCTCCATGATCGTCACGGTCTTGCCGACGCCGGCGCCGCCGAACAGGCCGATCTTGCCGCCCTTGGCGTAGGGGGCCAGCAGGTCGATGACCTTGATGCCGGTGATCAGAACTTCGGCGTCCGTCGACTGGTCGACGAAGTCCGGGGCCTGACGGTGGATCGGCAGCGAGCGGGCGGCATTGACCGCGCCGCGCTCGTCGATCGGCTCGCCGATGACGTTGATGATGCGGCCCAGCGTCTCCGGGCCGACCGGCACGGCGATAGGGGCGCCGGTATCGGTCACCTCGGCGCCACGCACCAGACCGTCGGTGCTGTCCATGGCGATGGTGCGGACCGTGCTTTCGCCCAGGTGCTGCGCCACTTCCAGAACGAGGGTCTTGCCGTCGTTCTGGGTGTGCAGCGCGTTCAGGATCGCCGGCAGGTCGCCGTCGAACTGCACGTCCACGACGGCGCCCGTGACCTGCGTGATCTTGCCGACAGAATTGGTGGTGGCCATGGAGTAAAGCTCCCTAGGAACTCGGTAAGTGTCGGTATGCCGTCGCCGGCGCAAATAGGCTGGACGCTACGTGTCGGATGCGGCCGTTTAGAGGGCCTCGGCACCGGAGATGATCTCGATCAGCTCCTTGGTGATGTAGGCCTGGCGCGTCCGGTTGTAGGTGATCGTCAGCTTGTTGATCATGTCGCCGGCGTTGCGCGTCGCGTTGTCCATCGCGGTCATCCGGGCGCCCTGTTCGGACGCGGCGCTCTCCAGGAGGGCGCGGTAGATCTGGATGGACAGGTTGCGCGGCAGCAGTTCGGCGAGGATCTGCTCCTCGTCCGGCTCGAACTCGTACATCGCCTTGGCCTCGGCGCCGGCGGCCTCGGCGGCCTCGGTGGCGACGGCGAAGGGGATGAGCTGCTGAACCGTGACGACCTGCGAGATCGCCGACTTGAACTTGTTGAAGATGACCGAGCAGACGTCGAACTCGCCGGCGTCGAACATCGACAGCACCTTCGTCGCTACCATGTCGGCATCGCTGAAGCCGAGCCGGCGGCGGCCGACATCCTCGTAGCTCTCGACGATCAGGGAGGCGTATTCGCGCTTCAGCTGGTCGCGGGCCTTGCGGCCGACGGTCAGCAGCTTCACGGTCTTGCCCTCGCCCTGCAGGCGGGTGATCTGGCGCTTGGCCTCGCGGACGATGGAGCCGTTGAAGGCGCCGCACAGACCGCGGTCGGAGCTGATGACGACCAGCAGATGCACCTGATCGGCGCCCGTCCCGGTCATCAGCTTCGGGCCGTTGCCGCTGTCCTGCACGTTGGCGGCCAGCGACGACAGCATGCGGCCCATACGCTCCGCGTAGGGACCGCTGGCTTCCGCCTGCTCCTGGGCGCGGCGCAGCTTGGAAGCCGCGACCATCTTCATGGCCGAGGTGATCTTGCGCGTCGACTGGACGCTCGCGATCCGGTTCTTTAGGTCCTTGAGGTTAGGCATGCCGGCCCTTCAATTCCGCTCGAGGTCATTCCGCGACCGTCTTTACAGGACGATGGGGGGGGCGGTTTCCCGCCCCCGCGCGCGGTCGGTCAGACGAAGACCTTGGCGAAGCCGTCGAGGAAGGCCTTCAGCTTCTCTTCGGTCGCCGAGGTGATCTGCTTGTCGGTGCGGATCGCCGCCAGGATATCGGCGCCCTTGGCGCGGATTTCCGACAGGAACTTGGCCTCGAAGCGGTTCACGTCCTCGACGCGGATGGCGTCCAGGTAGCCCTTCACGCCGGCGAAGATCGAGACGACCTGCTCTTCGACGGGCAGCGGCTGGAACTGGCCCTGCTTCAGCAGCTCGGTCAGACGGGCGCCGCGGGCCAGCAGGCGCTGGGTCGAGGCGTCGAGGTCCGATGCGAACTGGGCGAAGGCGGCCATCTCGCGGTACTGCGCGAGTTCCATCTTGATGGTGCCGGCGACCTGCTTCATCGCCTTGATCTGGGCGGCGGAGCCGACGCGGCTCACCGACAGACCGACGTTGATGGCGGGGCGGATGCCCTTATAGAACAGGCCGGTTTCCAGGAAGATCTGACCGTCGGTGATCGAGATCACGTTGGTCGGGATGTAGGCGGACACGTCGCCGGCCTGGGTCTCGATGACCGGCAGGGCGGTCAGCGAGCCGTTGCCGTGGGCGTCGCCCATCTTGGCGGCGCGCTCCAGCAGGCGGCTGTGGAGGTAGAACACGTCGCCCGGATAGGCTTCGCGGCCCGGCGGACGGCGGAGCAGCAGCGACATCTGGCGGTAGGCGACGGCCTGCTTGGACAGATCGTCGTACACGATCAGGGCGTGCATGCCGTTGTCGCGGAAATACTCGCCCATCGTGCAGCCGGTGTACGGCGCCAGGAACTGCAGCGGAGCCGGCTCCGACGCGGTGGCGGCGACGACGATGGAGTATTCCATGGCGCCGGCGTCTTCCAGGGTCTTGACGATCTGGGCGACGGTGGAGCGCTTCTGGCCGACGGCGACGTAGATGCAGTAGAGCTTCTTGCTCTCGTCGTCGCCCTGGTTGATCGGCTTCTGGTTCAGGAAGGTGTCGATGACGACGGCGGTCTTGCCGGTCTGACGGTCACCGATGATCAGCTCGCGCTGGCCGCGCCCGATCGGAACCAGGCTGTCGACGGCCTTCAGGCCGGTCTGCATCGGCTCGTGCACCGACTTGCGCGGGATGATGCCGGGGGCCTTGACCTCGACGCGCTTGCGCTCGACGTCGACCAGCGGACCCTTGCCGTCGATCGGGTTGCCGAGGCCGTCGACCACGCGGCCCAGCAGGCCACGGCCGACCGGAACGTCGACGATGGTGCCGGTGCGCTTGACGGTGTCGCCTTCCTTGATGCCGCGGTCGTCGCCGAAGATCACGATACCGACATTGTCGGTCTCGAGGTTCAGCGCCATGCCCTGCAGGCCACCCGGGAACTCGACCATTTCGCCGGCGCGGACGTTGTCCAGGCCGTGCACGCGGGCGACGCCGTCACCCACCGACAGGACCTGACCAACCTCGGCGACATCCGCCTCGGTCCCGAAATTCGCGATCTGCTGCTTGAGGATCGCAGAGATTTCTGCGGCGCGGATATCCATCAGACTGATCCCCCTGAGGCCTTCATGGCGAGTTGCAATTTGTTCAGCTTCGTGCGCACCGAGGTATCGACCATGCGCGAGCCGAACTTAACGATCATGCCGCCGATCAGCTCCGGATCGACGGAGGTGTTCACCAACACCTTGGAACCGATGGACGCCTTGAGCGCGTCGATGACGGCATTGCGCTGGGCGTCGCTCAGCGGCTGGGCCGAGGTGACCTGCGCCGTGACCTCGCCGCGGCGCCGGGCCAGTTCGGCCAGGAAGCCGTCGATCATCCCGTCGATCGAGAACAGGCGGCGGTTGGCCGCCACCAGCCCGATGAAGCGCTTGGTCAGATCGGACACGCCGGCGCTGTCCAGGACAGCGGCCATGGCCTTGCCCTGATCGGCGCGGCTGATGACGGGGCTGCGGACGAGGCGACGGAGGTCAGCGCTCTCGGCCAGGATCTGCTTCAGCGTGGCAAGATCGCTCGCGACCGTGTCCAACGCCTGGTTTTCGTCCGCAAGCTCGAACAGCGCGGTGGAGTAACGCGCGGCGAGTTCGGATACGCCTGTTCCTTCGGATGCCACCTGATCCCTCGAATTGAGTTCGGTAGACGGTGAATTCGGCGGCCTTATAGGGTGTCAACCCGAGGCACAAACACCCCGGCCGCGAAAGCGAGCGGTCCAATATCACAGGAATCGCCACCACGCAACGGGGTCTGGACAATTTGGCTGCGGCGTTTTGAGCAACTGCGGAATCATTGGTCGCAACTGCGTTCGCCGAGGACTCGAGTCCCGCTCGACTGGTCATACCGGCTGTGACTTCGTTGTGGCCCTATTCGTGGTTTAATTCAAGGTTAACCAATCTGATCCACGGTCGGCCGGAACCGCGCGGGCGGCCGATCCGACCTTGGTATTGCTGTCGTTTTGCCCCGCCTCAGCCGGTCCCGAGAGACCAGAGGCCCTATCCGCCATGACCATCCTGCCGACGACCGACACCCCTGCGGACAGCGACGCCGGCGCCGGCATCCGGCTGGAGGAGCGTGCGCCGAACGTCATCCAGTTCAGCCGCGCCCGCTTTACCCCGGACGATCTGGACGCCTTCGCCGCCGTGGCCGAACCGAAGATTCGGGACGGCCATTGGGTCGGCGTGCTGCGCGAGTCGGCACGCACCCACGACCGGCTTCTGGTGCTGCTGCCGGAGGTCGACCGCCCGGTCTTCCGCTTCGAACGCGACGCCAAGGGGCGCTACAGCCTGTCCTTCCACGACCGCTCGGGCTGGTACGGCATCGGGGCCGGCGACAACGCCGCCGAATGCCTGTCGATCTGGCGCCCGCGCCGCCCGCGCTCGCCCTGACCTCTTTTTGGATTTGGCCCCTCGGATTTGGTCCCAGGATTTGGCCGCGGTAATTTTCACCATGTAAAAAAGCGACCTGCGGCATCCTGCCGCAGCGGTTTCATAAAAGCCTCAACGATAGACGCCGACCGCCAGCATGTAGGGCTTGCCGTTCAGAACCAGACGGCGGGCATGCATCGTCTTGCGCGTCACCTGCCCGGTCAGCGGATCGATCCATTGATAGGTGACGTCGGTGCGGCCGTCGCGCGCCACCCCGTCCAGCGCCTCGCGGATGAAGGGCTTGCCGTCTACGTCGCGCAGCTCCTTCAGGTTCGACCCGTTCAGCGTCGCGGTCCAGCCATGGGCGACCATCACACCCTTGTCGTCCAGCAGCATCGGGTAGAGGTCGCGGTCGGTGAAAGCGCTATCATGGGCGGCAAAGGCTTCGGCCGCCGCGTCCGGACCGATCCGCTCCAGCAGCTGTTCGGCGCGGTCGATCATCGTCAGCGCTTCGGCATCGGTGCCGCGGGTGCGGGCCGGGGCGCCGGCGGCAAAGGCGATGACCACAAGCAGCAGAAGGACAGGCAGGACGGTCAGCAGCGTTTGCCGCTGAACCCGCAGACGAAGCTTGGAGAGCATGCCGACCATCAGCCTGAACCTGTGCCTGTGACGTTTGGCTCCGGGAAGGAAGTTCGGATTCGGAACCATCCCGGCCGTGGTAATACCATGACCGACACCGCGCAATGGACCAAACGTCACAGGTGCCATGCCTGCTCCCTCCCGCGCGCGAATCGTGTCAATTCGCCGCAGCCTGCCCCGCCCGCCCTAACGCCGGCTAAAGGAAGCTATAGGGGTCGACATCGATCTGCACCCGGATGGCCGGCGGAATCTCGACCCGCTCCAGCCATTCCGCGATCAGCGGCTGCACCTGGGTGCTGCGCGGCGCCTTCAGCAGCAGGCGGCGGCGGTGCCGTCCGCGCAGCAGGGCCAGCGGCGCCGGGGCCGGCCCCAATATGTGGACCGAGTCGCTGCGCGGGGCGGCCCGGCCCAGCGCCATCGCCACCCGCTCCACCAGCGTCGGATCCTCGCCGGAGACGATCAGCGCCGCCAGCCGGCCGAAGGGCGGCATGCCGGCCTCCAGCCGCATCTCGGCCTCCAGCTGATAGAAGCCGTCGCGGTCGCCGGCGGCCAGCGCCTGCATCACCGGATGTTCGGGCATGAAGGTCTGCAGCATCACCCGCCCCGGCCGTTCGCCGCGCCCGGCGCGCCCGGCCACCTGATGCAGCAGCTGATAGGTGCGCTCCGCCGCCCGCAGGTCACCACCGTTCAGCCCCAGATCGGCATCGACCACCCCCACCAGCGTCAGCATCGGGAAATGGTGGCCCTTCGCCATCACCTGGGTACCGATGATGATGTCCAGCTCGTGCCGGCCGATGCTCTCGACCATCTCCTGGATGGCGCGCGGGCCATGCAGGGTGTCGGACGCCATGATGGCGGCGCGCGCCTCGGGGAACAGCTCCGCCACCTCCTCGGCGATGCGCTCCACGCCGGGACCGCAGGCGGCCATGGTGCCCTCCTCCCCGCATTCCGGGCAGGCATGGGGCAAGGGCTGCTGCAAACCGCAATGGTGGCATTGCAGCTTGCGGGCGAGCCGGTGCTCCACCAGCCACGCCGTGCAGTTCGGACATTGCATGCGGTGGCCGCAGGCGCGGCACAGGGTCAGCGGGGCGTAGCCGCGGCGGTTTAGGAACAGCATCGCCTGCTCGCCGCCGGCCAGCGTGTCGGTCAGCGCCTTGCGCAGGCTGGGCGCCAGCCAATGCCGGGCGGGAGGACGGTCGCGCCGCAGGTCGATCAGTTCCACGTCGGGCAGCACGGCGCCGCCATGGCGGGCCGGCAGTTCGATGCGGGCGTAGCGGTGGCTGTCGGCATTGACCTTGGTCTCCAGCGACGGCGTGGCGGAGACCAGCGCGATCGGCAGCCCGCCGAGATGCGCCCGCGCCACCGCCATGTCGCGGGCGTGGTAGATCGCCCCCTCCTCCTGCTTGTAGGCGGAGTCGTGCTCCTCATCGACGATGATGACGCCCAGATCCGGATAGGGCAGGAACAGCGCCGAGCGTGCGCCGACCACCACCGGCACCTCGCCCTTCGCCACCGCGCGCCAGGTGTCGCGGCGCTGGGCGCCGGTCAGCTCCGAATGCCATTCCGCCGGCGGCGCGCCGAAACGCCGGGCGAAGCGGTCGAGCCACTGCGCCGACAGCGCGATCTCCGGCAGCAGCACCAGCGCCTGTTTGCCCTGTTCCAGCGCCGCCGAGATCGCCTCGTAATAGACCTCCGTCTTGCCCGACCCGGTAACGCCGTCGAGCAGCACAGTGGAATAGCTGCCGGACGCGACCCGCGCCCGCAGATCGTCGGCCGCCGCCCGCTGGTCGGGCGACAGGCTGGGTCCGGGCCGGCGCCAGTCCGGCCGGCCGAGCCGTGTCGGCTGCAGCATGACGGGATCCAGCAGCCCGGCCTCGGCCAGCCCGCGCACCACCGTCACGCCGCAGCCGGCCTCCTCCGCCAGCTCCGCCGGGGTGCGCGGCGGGCCCCCGGAGAGGGTATCCTCCAGCAAGGCGAGGATGCGCTTGCGCGGGTCGGTCATCTTGAAGCCCGGCGGCGGCTCCGCCCCCTGCTTGCGCAGATAGGCCAGCATCGGCTTGGGCGGCTCCAGCGCCGACGGCACGCTGACCGCCATGCGCAGGACGAAGCCCGGCGGCGTCATCGTGTAGGCGGCGACCCATTCGACGAAGCGGCGGCCGACCTCGGTCATCGGCGGCACGTCGAACCGGCGCACCACCGGCTTCAGCCGGCCGGACTCCAGCGTCCCGGCGCCGGGACCCCAGACGACGCCGATCACCCGGCGCGGGCCCAGCGGCACCTCGACGAAATCGCCGGGGACGAGATCCATGCCGTCCGGCACGCGGTAGTCGTAGGCCTCGCGCAGCGGCAGCGGCAGCAGGACGGCGACGCGGCGGTCGGACCCGCGAGGCTGCGGCTTTGCCGGGAAATCGCCGGTTTCGGTCGCGGAATCGCCTTCGGGCTGCCCCGTTTCGGGCGTGTCCCCAAGAAGATCCCCCTGAAAGCCCGGGGCGGAACTGGCGGAAGTCGAACGCATCGGCTAGAGTGGCCTCATGTCCCGGGCACCGGGCGGGACGGCGCGTCGGGCAGCTTTCCGGCGCGGCCGGTTCCGGTCAACATCAGCAAGCATGGACCCTTCGTCATGAAGTTCTTCGTCGACACCGCCGACATCGCCGAGATCCGCGATCTGGCCGATACCGGCCTGCTGGACGGTGTTACCACCAACCCCTCCCTGATCGCCAAGTCCGGCCGTCAATTCCTCGACCTCGTGGCCGAGATTTGCGACGTCGTCAACGGTCCGGTCAGCGCCGAGGTGGCGTCCACCGACTTCGAGACCATGCTCGCCGAGGCCCACAAGATCGCCAAGATCTCCCACCGCGTCGCGGTGAAGGTGCCGCTGACCCCGGCCGGCCTGAAGGTCTGCAAGATCATCTCGTCCGAAGGCACGATGGTCAACGTCACGCTGTGCTTCTCCCCCGCCCAGGCGATCCTGGCGGCCAAGGCCGGCGCCAGCTTCGTGTCGCCCTTCGTCGGCCGCCTGGACGACATCGGCCAGGATGGTATGGGCATCATCAAGGACATCTGCGAGATCTATAACAACTACGACGCCTTCAAGACCGAGGTGCTGGTCGCTTCGATCCGCAACCCGATGCACATCGTCAAGGCCGCCCGCCTGGGCGCCCATGTCGTGACCGCGCCGGCGTCGGTGCTGAAGCAGCTGTTCAACCACCCGCTGACCGACAAGGGTCTCTCCCAGTTCGTCGATGACTGGAAGAAGACCGGCCAGTCGATCCTGTAAGGCGGGCCGGAGCGATCATGGCCGACAGGGGCCGCGAACCGGGCCACAGCCCGCACCGGACGTCGACGCTCTCTTCGGAGGATGTGCGCGCCTATCTGCGGACCCACCCGGACTTCCTGGCCCAGAACGCCGATCTGGTCCACCACCTGACTCCGCCGTCGGTCGACCGCGGGCGTGGGGTGGTGGACCTCCAGGCCTTCATGGTCGACCGGCTGCGCGCCGAGGTCCGCACCCTCAAGGACCAGCAGCGCGAGCTGATCGGCACCAGCCGGGCCAACCTGAACAGCCAGAACCGCATCCATGCCGCGGTCCTGTTCCTGCTCGATGCCCAGAGCTTCGAGCAGCTGATCCAGACCATCACCACCGACCTCGCGGTCCTGCTCGACCTCGACGTCGCCTGTCTGGTCATCGAATCCAACGGCAACGACATCCCCCATGTCCACCGCTCCGGCGTGCGGGTGGTGGAGCCGGGCGCCATCGCCGACCGGCTGGGCCGCGCCGACGTGGTGCTGAACACCGACATCCAGGGCGATCCCGAGATCTACGGCCCCGGCGCCGGCCTCGTCCGGTCGGAGGCGCTGATCCGCATCCAGGTTTCCAGCGAGACGCCCGACGGCCTGCTCGCCTTCGGCAGCCGCGAGCCCGACACCTTCCACACCGGCCAGGGCACCGAGCTGGTCGGCTTCCTCGCCCGCGTCATCGAGCGGGTCATCCGCGGCTGGCTGGAGCTGCCGGCGTGACCGAACCGGTATTGGGGTTTTCCGCCAAGCCCGACGTTCAGGACGTGCTGGTCCACTGGCGCCGCTGGATGGAGAGCGAAAAGGCGGTCTCCCGCCACACCCTGTCGGCCTACACCGCCGACGTCGCCGAGTTCCTGCGCTTCCTCACCGAATTCCGCGGCGGCTCGCCGCCCTCGCTGAACGACCTGGGCGACCTGAAGGCGGCGGATTTCCGTGCCTGGATGTCCAGGCTGGCGATGGATGGGCTGGTCGGGGCCAGCCGGGCGCGCAAGCTGGCGGCGGTGCGCAACCTGTTCCGCTGGATGGACCGCAGCGGCCGGCTGCACAATCCCGCCGTCGCCACCCTCGCCACCCCGAAAGTCAAACGCCCCGCCCCGCGCCCGCTGACGGAGATCGACGCCGACCGCCTGCTGGAGGAGGCCGAGCGCGACCGCGACGAACCCTGGATCGGAAAGCGCGACCGCGCCCTCTTCACGCTTCTCTACGGCTGCGGCCTGCGCATTTCCGAAGCGCTGGGTCTGGCGCGCAAGGACGCGCCGCTGACCGACACGCTGCGCGTCACCGGCAAGGGGCGCAAGGACCGCATGATCCCGGTCCTGCCGGCGGTGACGGAGGCGGTGCGCGCCTATATCGAGTCGTGCCCCTTCACGCTGGCGCCCGACGGCCCGCTGTTCGTCGGCACCCGCGGCGGCCGGCTGAACGCCAGCGTTGCCCAGCACCAGATGCAGAAGCTGCGCGCCCTGATGGGCATGCCCGACAGCGCCACCCCGCACGCCCTGCGGCATAGTTTCGCGACCCATCTTTTGGCGGACGGCGGCGACCTGCGCGCCATCCAGGACCTGCTCGGCCACGCCTCGCTCTCCACAACCCAGCGCTACACGGACGTGGAGAACGAGCAGCTGATGAACGTGTACCGCAACGCCCATCCTCGGGCGCGCAAGGGCTGATGCGGACCTGATTCCGCAATCATCGAATGCATATTCGGGTATTCAAGCTGCCTTTTCTCCGGGCCGGTGGAAGAGGCTTTCCCCATGCTGGACGCAAATTGCCGGTAATTCGTTTGCGAACATAATGTCCAAAGCAACTTTCCGCATCTTCAGTCACCACCACAACTTGCCGAAGATATTGCTTCAATCACTGACGGACATCATACTTTCGTCCGAAAGACTAGCGCTCACCCCTTATTAGGCGTTTATAATTCATTAACCGGAAAAATCGAATGCTTCCCCAGCGCGAGACTTAAGCGGGGGACCCATCATGCAAATAAAGTCTATCCAGTCAAAAATTGCGATGCTGTCCGGTCTCTGTCTGGCGGGCACCGTCGCAGTGCTCGTCGGCTTCGCCGTCCTGTCGACGCGCTCCAGCAACGAGTTCGTGACCGACAACGTCGAACGGATCATCGAGAGCAAGACGACGGAATCCCTGCAGAACCTCGCAGCCACCCAGGCCGGCCTGCTGCGGTCGGAGTTCGACACCGCACTGAATGCCGCGCGGACGATGGCCGGCAGCTTCGCCAGCCTCGCCGACGATGGGCTGCCCGGCCACGTCCCGCCGGAAAAGCGGCGCGAGGCCTTCAACGGCGTCCTGCTGTCGGTCCTGAAGAACAACCCGCTGTTCAACGGCACCTATTCGGCCTGGGAGCCGGACGCGCTCGACGGCCGGGACGAGGAGTTCCGCAACCGCCGCGAAACCGGCACCGACGCCACCGGCCGCTTCATCCCCTACTGGAACCGCGACCAGAACGGCCGCATCGCCATGCAGCCGCTGGTCGAGTATGACAGCCGCGACCGTCACCCCAACGGCGTGATGAAGGGCGGCTGGTACATCGGCCCGCAGGAGAACGGCCGCGAAAGCGTGCTCGACCCCCTGCCCTATATCGTGCAGGGCAAGCAGGTGTTCCTGGCGACCCTGTCGGTTCCGGTCGTCATCGGCGGCAAGTTCCGTGGCGTGGCCGGCGCCGACTTCAACCTCGACTTCGTGCAGAAGCTGTCGACCAAGGTCAGCGCCGCGGTGTTCGAAGGCCGCAGCCAGGTGGTCATCATCAGCAACATGGGCCTGATCGTCGCCCACAGCGCGCGGCCCGACCTGATCGGCCAGCCGATCTCCACCTTCGATGCCTCGTGGCAGGCGGACCTTACGAGCGTCCAGGCGGGCAAGCCGCATGTCGACATCGAAGCCTCCACCAACATGCTGCGCAGCTTCGCTCCCATCACGCTCGGCAACACCGAAAAGCCGTGGGCCGTGCTGGTCCAGGTGCCGAAGGACATCGTGCTGGCCGACAGCATGGCTCTCGCCGCCAATCTGGGCGAGCGCGCCAACTCCAGCATCCTGTGGCAGGTCACCGTCGGCGCCCTGGTCGCACTGGGCGCGGTCGCGGTGATGTGGGTGGTCGCCGGCGGCGTCGCCCGGCCGATCCGCGCCAGCGTCGCCTTCGCCGAGGGCATCGCCGCCGGCCGCTTCGACCAGACGCTGGACATCCGGCAGGCTGACGAAGTCGGCGCGCTCGCCGACGCCCTGCGCAAGATGCTGGCCGACCTGAAGCGGATGATCGACCAGCGGGCCGAGGATCAGGCCAAGGCCGACGCCGAACGCCGCAAGGCCATGCTGCAGCTGGCCGACACTCTGGAAGCCCAGGTGATGAATGTGGTGGACGGCGTCGACCGCGCCGCCCAGTCGATGACCGGCACCGCCCAGACCATGACCGCCACCGCGACCCAGACCAGCCAGCAGGCCGGCGTCGTCGCCAACGCCTCGCAGGATGCCAGCAGCAACGTGCAGACCGTCGCCAGCGCCACCGAGGAGCTGTCGGCGTCGATCCAGGAGATCGGCGAGCGCGTCAACCGCTCCGCCCAGATCGCCCGCGAGGCGGTGGGAGCAGCCCAGCAGGCCAATGGCCAAGTACTCAGCCTGACCGAGGCGGCGGAGAAGATCGGCACGGTGGTGCAGCTGATCCAGGACATCGCCAGCCAGACCAACCTGCTGGCCCTGAACGCCACCATCGAGGCCGCCCGCGCCGGAGAGGCGGGCAAGGGCTTCGCCGTGGTGGCGCAGGAGGTCAAGAGCTTGGCCAGCCAGACCGCCCGCGCGACGGAGGAGATCGCCGGCCACGTCACCGGCATGCAGCGGGTGACCAACGAGACCGCCGGCGCCATCAAGGGCATCGGCGGCATCATCGCCCAGATCGACGAGATCTCCACCGCCATCGCCGCCGCGGTGGAGGAACAGGGCTCCGCCACCGCCGAGATCGCCCGAAATGTCCAGCAGGCCGCCAGCGGCACCCAGGAGGTGACGAAGACCATCGCCGACGTCCGCAGCGCCGCCGTCGAAGCCGGCCGGTCCGCCGAGACCGTCCTGTCGGTCTCCGGCCAGCTCGCCGGCGACGCCGGCCGCCTGCGCACTGCGGTGAACGGCTTCCTGTCGACCATCCGCGCGGCGTGACGGGCGGCATGGGCGCCAGAACGAAAAAGGCTCTCCCGCCAGCCGGCGGGAGAGCCTTTCGTCGTTACGTACTTTGCAGGCTGCGGATCAGATGTGCAGCGGACGACCGTCCACCGCCAGCGCCGCTTCCTTGACCGCTTCCGACAGGGTCGGGTGGGCGTGGCAGGTGCGGGCGACGTCTTCGGCGGACGCGCTGAACTCCATGGCCAGAACCAGCTCGCCGATCATCTCCGACACGTTCGGGCCGATCATGTGGACGCCCAGCACCTGATCGGTGGAGGCATCCGACAGGATCTTCACGAAACCGTCGGTGTTGCCGCCGGCACGGGCGCGGCCGTTGGCGGTGAACGGGAACTTGCCCGCCTTGTAGGCGACGCCCGCGGCCTTCAGCTGCTCCTCGGTCTTGCCGACGGCGGCGACTTCCGGCCAAGTGTAGACGACGCCGGGAACCAGGTCGTGGTTGACGTGGCTCTTCTGGCCGGCCAGCTGCTCGGCCAGCGCCACGCCCTCTTCCTCGGCCTTGTGGGCCAGCATCGGGCCGTCCACCACGTCGCCGATGGCGTAGATGCCGGGCACGTTGGTCTGGAAATGGCCGTCGATCTTCACACGGCCGCGCTCCAGCTCGACGCCGACCGCCTCAAGCCCCAGCCCTTCGGTGTAGGGGCGGCGGCCGATGGCGACCAGGACGGTGTCGGCCTCGATGGTCTGCGCCTCGCCGCCGGCGGCGGGCTCGACCGTCAGGGTCACGCCGGTCTCGGTCACCGACGCGCCGGTCACCTTGGTGCTCAGCTTGAAGTCCATGCCCTGCTTGGCGAAGATGCGCTGGGCCTGCTTCGACAGCTCGTTGTCCATCGTCGGCAGCACGCGGTCGAGATACTCGACCACCGTCACCTTGGCGCCCAGCCGGCCCCAGACGGAGCCCAGCTCCAGACCGATGACGCCGCCGCCGATGACGACCAGATGCTTCGGCACCTCCGGCAGCGACAGGGCGCCGGTGGAGGACACCACGCGCTTCTCGTCGATGGCAATGCCCGGCAGCGGGGTCACGTCGGAGCCGGTGGCGATGACGATCGCCTTCGACGCGGTGACGGTGCCGACGCCTTCGACCTCGACGGTGTTGGCGGCGGTGATCTTGCCGGCGCCCTTCAGCCAGGTGACCTTGTTCTTCTTGAACAGGAACTCGATGCCGCCGACGTTGTCCTTAACGACCTTGTCCTTGTGGGCCAGCATGCCCGGCAGGTCCAGTTCGACGCCGCCGACCTTGATGCCGAACTTGGCGAGGCCGTGGGCCGCTTCCTCGAACTTCTCCGAGGCGGCCAGCAGGGCCTTGGACGGGATGCAGCCGACGTTCAGGCAGGTGCCGCCGAGCGTTCCCCGCTTTTCCACGCAGGCGACCTTGAAGCCGAGCTGCGCCGCACGGATCGCGCAGACATACCCGCCGGGACCGCCGCCGACGACGACGACGTCAAAAGTGCTTTCAGCCATGAGAGGCTTTCCTTTCGCCATTCTTGCTCGTTGCCAAAAGCCGTCCCATCCAGCGGGGAGGGCCGCGAGATATTCCGCGGGGCGATTTATGCCCGCGCTCACGCCCCGTGGCAACGGGACACTTCGTCTCTGGACGCAGGGTTGCCTGATGGAAGGAGGTCAGAACCCGAGGTCGCGGTACAGCTCCGCCATCGGCATGTCGAGGCCGGCGGTCTCCAGCACCAGCCGCCCGTCCTCCTCCAGCACCTCGGGCGCGGCCGGCCAGAGATTGTCCGAATCGCGGCGGTGCAGCTCCGCCCGGACGATCCGCGAGTCGAGGAACAGGATCTCCCGCACCGACGGCATGGCGGCATAGGCGTGCAGCTTGGCCCGCTGCGCCTTCTCCTCCGTCGGCGACAGAATCTCCACCAGCAGCACCGGCGCGGTGGTGTAGGGAATTTCCGGATCGAACGGCTCGCAGGTCACGGCAAGGTCGGCGACGCGGTAATTGTGGGTCGGGTCGAAATGCGGACGGACGCCGGCTTCCGGCAAGACGACGCAAGATTGGCCGGTGCGACGGTTCCGGTCTTCCAGCGAATTGCCGATCCGACGTGTCAGTGCACCTTGCAAGGTGCTGTGCGCCCGGCTGGGATGCCCCTGCCCGACGATCTCGCCATCGACCAGCTCATACCGGGCATCGTCCCGGAACTCCATTGCCAGGAATTCCTCGACGGTCGTCAGCGGGGTGAAGCGGCGGGCGAGCGGCATGGCGGTCTCCGGTCCGGGACAGGACGTTCGGCAACAACCCCAATGTAATCCATCCCACGGCGGAAGCGAAGGGCACCACCTTTGCGCAAGCCCCCTCCCCTTTCGAATCCGGAAACCTTTACGGCCCCGCTTGCGTTCCAATCGGCATCACACAGCCACCGCAACGGAGACCACCATGACCACCGTCAAGAAGTTCGCTCTGCTCGCCGTCCTCGGCACCCTGCTGGGCACCACGCTGGCCGCCTGCAACACCGTCGAGGGCGCCGGCCAGGACGTGCAGGCCGGTGGCCGCGCCATCGAACGCGGCGCCGACAACGTCCAGAAGAAGATGTAAGTCCGCAGTCAGCGCGGCCTTGGAAATCCATCCTTCCAAGGCCGACGGCAAAACGCCCACCAACAAAACAGCCATGGAGCCCAATGCGGTTCGGATCGAACGCATGAGGCTCCATGGCTGTTTTGGTTTGACGACCGGAGCGGCACGTCACGTCATGTCGACTAAGGCATCCCGCGATGCGGGTCAGCGGTTCCTGGCCTTGCGCGCCGCATAGCGGGCGTCGCGGGCGGCCTTCGCCTCGGCTGCCGTCGCCACCTGGCGCTTGGCCTGTTCGGCGACCTCCTGGGCGGCCAGCGCCTCGCGGGCGGCCCGTTCGGCCTGCTCGGCCTGCAACGCTTCCTGTTCGGCGGCCTTGCGGGCTTCGCGCGCCGCATTGCGTTCGGCCTCGCGCGCCTCACGGGCCACGCGGACGGCCAACCGGGCCTCTTCGCGCTCCATGAAGACCGGATCGTTCACACCGGGCTGCGCCTTGAACTTGTCCAGCAGTGCCTTCTTCGCGCCGGCGGCTGCGCTCAGACGCTCCGAAAGCCCTGCATCCTTAAAACCGTTCATGTCCATCCATTTCGTGAAATTCGCCATTCCCTCGGGACGATCATCCTTGGGAAGATCAGGGGGCCGGTCGGGCCGGGCATCGTCAACCGAGGGGGCGGGTACAAAAAAAGGCGGCCGGAGCCGCCCTTTTTCTCTTCGAACCTGCTGCGCTCAGAGAGCGCGGAGGTTCTCGGCCGCAACCTTGCCGCGGCGCGGATCGCGGATCGCGTCGAAGGACAGCTTCTGGCCTTCGCCGAGATTGCTGATCCCGGCGCGCTCGACGGCGGAGATGTGGACGAACACGTCGGCCGTGCCGTCTTCCGGCTGAATGAAGCCGAAGCCCTTGGTGGAGTTGAAAAACTTGACGGTTCCGATAGCCATGGGTCAGTTCCCTTCCTGGCGTTGCGCCGCGCGAGTTTGCGCAGGCGCATCAATTTCACTTCAGGGAAGAGACCCAGATCCGCGTGACGGATCGGAATAACAAAGCCCAGAGCAACGTCGACCATCGATAGATGGGGCATGCATCGGCAGCTTACAAGCTATAATCGACGCTCGCCGCCGATGCCCGCCTTTTTGTCTCAGCCTTTCATGCGTTTGATGGTGTTGGTCGTGCTCTGGCCCTGCACCAGTTCGGCCAACACCACTTTCCCGCCATAGCCCTGGACGAAATCCGCCCCCACCACCGTGGCGATGGTGTAGTCCGCGCCCTTGACCAGCACGTCGGGGCGCAGGGCGTGGATCAGCGTTTCCGGCGTGTCTTCGCCAAAGATCACCACCAGATCGACGCAGCCCAGCGACGCCAGCACGGTGGCGCGCGCCGTCTCGTTCTGCACCGGCCGGCTGTCGCCCTTCAGCCGCTTCACCGACGCGTCGCTGTTCAGCCCGACCACCAGCACGTCGCAGGCCGCGCGGGCCTGTTTCAGCAGGGAGATGTGGCCGGGGTGCAGCAGGTCGAAGCAGCCGTTGGTGAAGCCCACCCGCTTGCCGCGCAGCCGCCAGCGCTCCGCCCGCTCCGCCGCGGCGTCGCGGGTCAGCACCTTTTCCTCGCCGTGGCGCCATTCCTGCTCGTGCAGGCCGGACAGCAGCTCGGCCGAGCGCACGACCGCGGTGCCGACCTTGCCCACCACGATGCCGGCCGCCAGATTGGCCAGCCGCGCCGAATCGACCAGATCGATCCCCACCGACAGCGCGGCGGTCAGCGTCGCCACCACCGTGTCGCCGGCGCCCGATACGTCGAACACCTCGCGCGCCTCGGCCGGCAGATGCACCGCCTCCCCGGCCGTCACCACCGACATGCCCTGTTCGCTGCGGGTGGCGACGACGGCGCCGATGCCGCAGGTGGCGATCAGGTGACGCGCGGCGGCGATCACCTCCTCGTCGGTGCGGGCCGGCAGGCCGGTGGCCTCCATCAGCTCCTTGCGGTTGGGCGTGACGATGTCGGCCCCGCGATAGCGGCTGTAATCGCGCCCCTTCGGGTCCACCACCACCATGCGCCCGGCGTCCCGCGCGGCGGCGATCACCGCCACCACCAGCTCGTCGGTCAGGACGCCCTTGCCGTAGTCCGACAGGATGACGCCGCCCACCTCGGGCAGCAGCTCGCGCACGCGCTCCAGCACGCGGTCGGCGACGGTGATCGGCACCACCGTCTCGATGTCGGTGCGCAGAAGCTGCTGCTGGCCGGCGATGAAGCGGGTCTTGACCGTGGTCTGCCGCCCGTCTTCCACCACGATGGCGCCGTCGCTGACGCCCTCGCGCCGCAGCAGGGCCAGCAGGTCGGTGCCGATGCCGTCGCGCCCCACCACCGAGACGAAGCGGCAGTCCGCCTCCAGCGCCACCAGATTGGCGGCGACATTGCCGGCGCCGCCCAGTTTGGGAACCTCGCGGTCCACGCGCAGGACGGGGATCGGCGCCTCCGGCGACACCCGGTCCACCGAACCATAGACGAAACGGTCGAGCATCACGTCGCCAAGGCACAGCACGTTGGCGCGCGACAGGGTGTCGATGTGACGGGCAAGGTCGCTCATGGCGCCTGTCTTACCAATGCCAAAGCGGTAACGCCAGAGGATCGGGGCCTCCGGACTGGTGACGCTCGTTTGTCACCGTCGTACGATGGCGTTCCGGCAACACCCCCCTCCCTCCCCGCTGGTCCTCCCCATGTCCCGTCCCACCGTCGCGACCAGCCTGTCGGCCAAGCTGCTGCTGCTCACTATCCTGTTCGTGCTGCTGGCGGAGGTGCTGATCTACGCCCCCTCCATCGCCCGCTTCCGCATGAGTTATCTGGAGGAGCGGCTGGCCGCCGCCCACATCGCAGCCCTGTCGGTGGAGGCCGCCCCCGACCTGATGGTGACCAAGGAGCTTCAGGCGAAGCTGCTGGCCTACACCGGGACCCACGTCATCGACCTGATCCAGCCGGGTGCGCGGGTCTACATGCTGTCCAGCCCGATGCCGCCGCGGGTCGATGCGGTGTACGACCTGCGCGGCACCGGCATGGGCATGCAGTTCGTCGATGCCGGCAACGCGCTGTGGCTCGCCCTGGAGGGCGCGTTGGAGGGCACTCTGGGGGGCGCTCTGGGGCCGCGGCACGACCGGGTGATCCGGGTGATCGACCGCTCGCCCAACGACCCGGCCCAGCGTGTCGAGGTGACGATGGACGAACGGCCGCTGATCGACGCCATGCTGGACTTTTCCCGCCGCATCCTGGCAGTGTCGGTCGCCATCTCGCTGATCGCGGCCATCCTGGTCTATGTCACGCTGCACGCCCTGCTGGTGCGGCCGATGCGGCGGCTGACCGCCGAAGTGGTCGCCTTCCGCCGCGATCCCGACGGCGCGCCGCCGCTGGTGCCCGGCAGGCGCGCCGACGAGATCGGCGTGGCGGAGCGCGAGCTTGCCGCCATGCAGGGCACGGTGCGCGCGGCGCTGCGCCAGCGCGAGCGACTCGCCACGCTCGGCACCGCGGTGGCGAAGATCAACCACGACCTGCGCGGCATCCTCTCCACCGCCTCCCTCCTGTCGGAGCGGATGACCGAAAGCGCCGATCCGGAAGTGCGACGGGTGACGCCGCGGCTGGTCGCCTCGCTCGACCGGGCGGTGGAACTGTGCAGCCAGACCCTGTCCTTCACCCGCGACGGCGTCCTGCCGCTCAGCCCCGCGCCCACCGACCTGCACCGGCTGGCCGAGGAGGCGGGGGCCGAGGTGCTCGCCACCGCCCGTCCCGACGGCGGCCGGGTGGAGGCGGAGTGGATCAACGACGTCCCCGCCGGCACCCTGGCCCAGGTCGATGCCGCCCAGCTCGGCCGCGCCCTGGTCAATCTCGGCCGCAACGCGGTGCAGGCAGGCGCCGACCGGGTGCGCCTGTCCGCCCACGCCGGGCGCGCGGGCACCCTGACCCTGACCGTCGCCGACAACGGCCCCGGCCTCGCCCCCCGCGCGCGGGAAAACCTGTTCCAGCCCTTCGCCGGATCGGCGCGGGCCGGCGGGATCGGCCTCGGCCTCGCCATCGCGCGCGAGGTGCTGCGCGCCCATGGCGGCGATCTGCGGCTGGTGGAGAGCGGCGCGGAAGGAACGGCCTTCGCCCTTGACATACCGCAATGCAACGCGGACACCGCTGCGGTAGCTGTTGCAGCGCACAAGTCGTTTGTGTCGCATTGATTCCGCGGGCTCCCTCCCGCAGAATTCCTTCAACAGCGAAGCGTTCGCGGGCAGCCCGGCGGGGCGGGAGGCGGGCGTTTCCACCCTGACAACGCCTTGTTCTGAAAGGACTCCGGGACGTGAAAGCCTTCTCCTTCTGGATCAACCCCATCCTCGCCGGCATCATGGCCTTCGTCGGCCTGCTCGCCTCCTCGCGCGCGGCGGACGAAGCCTTCGCGGCCGGCGGTCTGATCGTTTTCCTCGGCTGCGTGCTCTTCATCTTCGCGTCGATCGGCCGCTATTTCGACCGCATGGGCTCCGCCCACTGACCAAGCCGACAGGCGACTGGTAAACGCGAAGGCCGGGTGAAACACCCCGGGGGGCAGGCGCCCAACCAAGCGGGTGCCACATGGCTCTGAACATGGCATGGGACCCCAACGCCTTCGCGACGATTGACGTCCTGCGCCGTCGTCCCGTCATGGACCTGACGGCGGCGCTTCCCTTCTCCCTGACGCCGAACACCATCGTCGATCTCGGCTGCGGTGCCGGTCAGCTGTCACGGTTGCTGGCGATGCGCTGGCCGCTGGCCGACGTGCTGGCGGTCGACCAGTCCCCGTCGATGCTGCGCTGGGCCGCCGACACGCCGTCGCGCGTGCGCTACCAGCAGGCCGACCTGACGGTCTGGCGCCCGCACTGGCCGGCGGATCTCGTCATCTCCGCAGGTGGGCTGCAGCACGTCGCCGGGCATGAGCGGCTGTTCCCCGACCTGCTGCAGGCGCTCGGCCCCGGCGGCGTGCTCGCCGTCGCCCTGCCCCGCCCGCAGGACCAGACCGCCCACCGCCTGCTGCTGGACACGGCTGCCGACGGTCCCTGGTCCGACCGGCTGCACGGCGCCTGGCCCGCCGCCCCGCCAATCGGCGGCCGGAGCTACGGCCCGCAGGATTACTATGACTGGCTCAGCCCCCAGGCCGTCGCCGTCGATCTGTGGGAGACCGAGTATTTCCACGCGCTGGACGGCGACGTCCCGCTTCTGCAATGGCTGCACCAGTCGGCGCTGGTCCCGGTGATGGACCGCCTGACCGGCCCCGAACTCGACCGCTTCCTCGCCGCCTACCGCCGCCGGCTGGAGGTCGCCTATCCCGAGCATTCCAGCGGCAGCGCGCTGATCCCGACCAAATGGCTGTTCATGGTGGTGCGGGTGTGATGGACGCCCGCCCTTACCGGGTGCCCAGTTAAATCCGGTTGCTTCAAACCCCGTCGATGTAGCTCAGCAGCGGCTGCCAGTCGCCGCGATGCTCGGCGGCGCGCTTGCCCGGCATGTCGAACAGGCTGAGACCGCTTTCGGCCGCGTCGGCATAGATCTGGCTGTCGCGCAGCCGGGTCACCACCTGATGGCCGACGCCGCCCAGGAAGCGGTCCAGCCGGTCGGCGGCCTTGGTGCGGGCGCGCATGCGGTTGCCGACCACCGCCACCGTGGTCTTCTTCTTGGCGATCCGCTTCAGCTCGTCCAGCTTGGTGAGGAAGCGCTGTGTCGCCTGCTCGTCGAAGGCGCCGGGCAGCACCGGCAACACGACGATGTCAGCCATCTTCACCAGATCCTCGATCTGCTTGGTCTTCAGCGCGGCGGGTGCGTCGATGACCAGCCGCTTGGTTCCGCGCGGCGTGTCGGTGAAGTCCTTGGCCCAGTCCAGCCCGACCAGCGGCGGCGCCTTCTCCGGCCGGCGCTCCAGCCAGCCGAGCGAGGAGCGCTGACGGTCGACGTCGGCCAGCACGGTGGGCAGGCCCGCCGCGGCGGACGCGGCGGCGAGATGGGTGGCGACGGTCGTCTTGCCGCAGCCGCCCTTGATGTTGGCGACGAGGATTGTGAGCATGGCCGTGGACTCTACACCGCGGCGTCCGGCTTCGACCAGAAATGCTTGGTGTCGATGAAATCATGCCACAGGGCGACCAGCGCCGCCTCGGTGTCGGCCACCCCGCGGGCATGCCAGCCGATGACGATGCCGGCGGCGCGCGGCTCGCCGGGAGCCGAGCGGCTGCCGTCGTCGTGCAGCTCGTGCAGAAGCCGCGTCGCCGTCGCCACGTCGTTCAGATGCCCCAGCGCATCCTGCAGGGCGGCAAGCTGCTGGATGTAGCGGCGCACCGGCTTGTCGTCATACAGGCTGCGGAAGAACTCCACGGCATAGCGCAGCTTCTTCAAGGCGATGCGCAGCCGGTGGCGTTGGGCCACCGGCAGATGGGCGAAACCGTGGCCGGCCCGCTTGGCCTTCTTGTGGCGCTTGTTCAGCAGATGGTCGGCCAGCCCGATCACCGGCTGGAACAGCCGCACCGACTCCTCGCTGACCGGCTGGTCGCGCCAGCCGCGCTTCTCCACCCAGCTGCCGACGCCCAGCAGGAAGGCGGTGTAGCGCTCGGACCGGATCGCCTCGCGCACGCCCTCATAGGCGCGCAGCCGCTTGGCCTCGGCCGCCGCCGCCAGCGCGTCCAGGTCCTCGACCGCCGAGCGGCCATGGCCGTCGGCCTTGTGGAAGGCGTCGCGCACCGGCGCCAGCAGTTCCTCGCCGAACACGTCCCAGTCGCGCGCCGGCCCCAGGCTGCCGGCCAGCCATTTGATCTCGCCGACCAGCCAGAGATACTGCATGGCCGGGATGAAGGGCCGGAACAGCGCGGTGGCCGAGCGCAGCCGGCGCAGCGCGACGCGCATCTGGTGCACGCCCTCCGGATCCTCGCCGGCCAGCGTCACCGCCTCGTTCGCCACCATATGGGCGAGGCAGGCGCGGACGATCCGCGCCACCGCGCCCTCCACCGTGGTCTCCGGGTCCAGCACCAGCTTTTCCGCCTTCAGCGCCTTGTCGGCGGCGCCGTTGGCAAGCGCGTGGCCGCGTTCCGCCTTGGTCCGCATCTCCAGCCGCAGCGGGGCAGACTTGGTCAGTTCCTGCGCCAGTTCGTAGAGCGCGGCGGGCGTGCCGTTCTTCAGCTCCAGTTCGACCTCGCACAGGTCGCGCGACCGGCCGTCGGGCAGTTCGATCCGGCCGCGGTCGAAGGCGACCTCGATCAGCGCGGCATCGTCGCCGTCGCCCAGCGTCACGTCCTGGGTGGTGCGTTCGACGATGGAGGTGAAGACCGGCCGCAGTTCCTTGTCGCTGAGCGCCCCCAGCAGCTCGATGGCGGCGCCGTCGGCGATCAGCGTCAGGTCGGGTGCGGCGGAGGTCACCGCGCATTCCCACTCGCCACGCCCCAGCCCGTCTTCGTCCGGCGCTGACTTGACCGTCTGGACATAGCCGTCGCCGGTCTTGCGCACCCGCAGCGTCACCTTGCGCGCGGCGAGCCGGCGGTCCTCGGTGTCGTAGTAGGTGCTTTCCAGGGTCCGCGTCGCCGCCGGCCCAGCCGTCCGGTCTGCGATGGCGGGAGCGGCGCGAAGCTTGTCGAAATCTTCCGGCTTCGCCGTCAGCTTCAGTTCCGTCTCGCGGTTGATCTCGGCCTCAGCCATCGCCTGCGCTTCAACCCCCGTTTTGCGGCCCATTGGCCTACAGTTGGGTGTTTGCACAGCCTATGGACAGGGTCAAGTTACCGAAATGTTGCAGGATCCTGGGGTTGCAGCATCCACGGGCGGCGCATCTCCATCGCAACCGGCCGTACGGCCAAGGCTTTAGCCATGGTTGCAGGGTCATTATGCCCCATTTCACCCCACCCTTGGGGCGTTGCAAAGCGAGCAGCGCTGTGGTTGGGTTCCCGCAAACTGAAACGGCCGGCCCGACAGGAACCGGCCAAACTTGGGGAAGTGTGACGATGACCGATTTCAACACGATCGACGATCTTGAGGTGAGCGGCAAGACGGTGCTGGTCCGCGCCGACCTGAACGTTCCGATGCAGGACGGCAAGGTGTCCGACACCACCCGCATCGACCGCCTCGCCCCCACCCTGAAGGAGCTGTCCTCCAAGGGCGCCAAGGTCGTGGTCCTGTCGCATTTCGGTCGCCCGAAGAACGGCCCGGACGCCAAGAACTCCCTGCGCAACGTGCTGGACGCGCTCAGCGCCGCCGTCGGCCAGAAGGTGGCCTTCGCCGAGGATTGCGTCGGCGACAAGGCCAAGGAGGCCATCGCCAAGGTGCATGACGGCGCCATCGTCCTGCTGGAGAACACCCGCTTCCACGCCGAAGAGGAAAAGAACGATCCGGCCTTCGCCAAGCAGATGGCCGAGCTGGGCGACATCTACGTCAACGACGCCTTCTCCGCCGCCCACCGCGCCCATGCCTCGACGGAGGGTGTCGCCCGCCTGCTGCCGAACGCCGCCGGCCGCCTGATGGAAGCGGAGCTGAAGGCCCTGACGCTGGCGCTGGAGAAGCCGGAGCGCCCCGTGGCCGCCGTCGTCGGCGGTGCGAAGATCTCCACCAAGCTGGAGCTGCTCGGCAACATGGTCCGCAAGGTGGACCTGCTGGTGCTGGGCGGCGGCATGGCCAACACCTTCCTGTTCGCCCAGGGCACCGACGTCGGCGCCTCGCTGTGCGAGAAGGACATGGCCGACCAGGCCCGCGCCATCATGGCGACCGCCAAGGAAGCCAACTGCGAGATCCTGCTGCCGAAGGACTTCGTCGTCGCCAAGGAGTTCAAGGCCGGCGCCGCCAACCGCGTCGTCGCCTTCGATGCCATCGGCGCTGACGAGATGGCGCTGGACATCGGCCCGGCCACCGTCGAATTCCTGGGCGTGAAGCTGCAGGGCGCCAAGACCGTCGTGTGGAACGGCCCGCTCGGCGCCTTCGAGATCCAGCCCTTCGACGCCGGCACCAACGCGGTGGCCGGTCTGGTCGCCGCCCGCACCGAGGCCGGCGGCTTGCTGTCGGTCGCCGGCGGCGGCGACACCGTCGCAGCGATGGCCCATGCCGGAGTCGAGGACAAGTTCACCTACGTGTCCGCCGCCGGCGGCGCCTTCCTGGAATGGTTGGAAGGCAAGGAACTGCCGGGCGTTGCGGCGCTGAAGAAGTAAGCGGTTCCCGATTACGCGGGTTCGGGAAGGGGGCGCCATAGCGCCCCCTTTTTCGTTGATCCCGGAGCCGGAGGGCAAAAGCCTCTTTGACGGATTTCCCTGACCAGCCAACGGGTTGCTGGACTTTTTTCCTATTTCTTCCCAAAAACTTTCTGTGCGCGGTAATTGGAAGACGTCAAACCTAGCCGGAGACGTCATCCATGAAGACCGCTTTTGCCGCTTTCCTCGCCGCGCTGACCTTCGCCGCCACCGTCAACGCCGCGGAGCCGATCGGAGGCTCCTTCCTCTCCACGGTCGATACCGTGGCGACCAAGACCCTGATCGCCGGTTCGACCAACACCAATGGCCTCAATCTGCGGACCATCACCACCGGCTGCGCGATGAACCTGACGGTCAACGTGGTTCCCCCCGGCACCGGGGCGACCGCCCGACCGATCGTCGCCTGTTCGCCCAGCACCAGCACCATCACGGGTTCGGCGATGCTGCCCAATCCGCTCTATGTGCCGGCGGGCTGGTCGGTCACGCTCAACACCTCGGCCGGCTATCTCTACAGCCTCTACATGACCTACGACCTCGCCGGTCAGTGATCCGGCAGAAACGCTCGGCGGACGGGGGAGGTGCCACGGCACCTCTCCTTTCTCGCTTAGCACCAATTATGGCCGGAGCCATAAATTATAGTCCGAAAAATAATCGGCCATAATCCGCGACGCCGTCCCCACACGCGAATCGTTTCCCCTTGCATCCGCCCGCACAGATCGCCATAACAGCGGCGGGAGGCTGGCGTCGGACGAGTCCCTCGCCAACCCGGTCAGGTCCGGAAGGAAGCAGCCGCAACGAGTTACGGCTCGGGTCGTTCGTCCAGTCTCCCACCCTCATCACAAATTGCCAGCACGAAACAGACGGCGACAGCGCGGCGCCGGGACGCTATCCTGCGGCCCGCAATTCCCCTCCCGTCGTTTCGACAGGCCAGCCGCGTGACCGATACCACCGCCGACATCACCGCCGTCTCCGCCCCCGCCGCGGCTCCCGCCACCGGGCAGGCTTACCGGGTGCTGGCGCGCAAATACCGGCCGAAGACCTTCGACGAGCTGATCGGTCAGGACGCGCTGGTCCGCACCCTGACCAACGCCATCCAGTCCGGCCGCATCGCCCAGGCCTTCATGCTGACCGGCGTGCGCGGCGTCGGCAAGACCACCACTGCCCGCATCATCGCCCGCGCGCTGAACTGCACCGGCCCGGACGGCACCGGCGGGCCGACGGTCACCCCCTGCGGCGTCTGCGACAACTGCCGCGCCATCGCCGAGGACCGCCACGTCGACGTGATGGAGATGGACGCCGCCAGCCACACCGGCGTCGACGACATCCGCGAGATCATCGACGGCGTGCGCTACTCGCCGGTCTCGGCCCGCTACAAGCTCTACATCATCGACGAGGTCCACATGCTGTCGAAGAGCGCGTTCAACGCGCTCCTGAAGACGCTTGAGGAACCGCCGAGCCATGTGAAGTTCGTCTTCGCCACCACCGAGATCCGCAAGGTCCCGGTCACGGTGCTGTCGCGCTGCCAGCGATTCGACCTGCGCCGCGTCGACGCCCAGGTGTTGAAGGAGCATTTCACCCGCGTCACCGCCATGGAAGGCGCCGACATCGAGGGCGATGCCGCCGCCCTGATCGCGCGGGCCGCCGACGGGTCGGTGCGCGACGGGCTGTCGCTGCTCGATCAGGCCATCGCGCTGGCCGCCGGCACCGTCACCGCGCAGCAGGTGCGCGACATGCTGGGTCTGGCTGACCGCACCCGCGTCATCGACCTGTTCGAGGCCGCCGTCTCCGCCAAGCCGGCCGAGGCGATGGACATCCTGGCCGACCTGCACCGCGTCGGCGCCGATCCGGTGGTGATCCTGCAGGACCTGCTGGACCTCGTCCACAACCTGACCCGCCTGAAGGTGGTGCCGGACAGCGCCAACGACCCCTCCCTGCCGGAGGCGGAGCGCACGCGCGGTGCCACCCTGTCGACCAAGCTCGGCATGCCGGCGCTGACCCGCGCGTGGCAGCTGCTGCTGAAGGGGCTGAACGAGGTGCAGGCCGCCCCGGTGCCGCAGCAGGCGCTGGAGATGGTGATCGTCCGCCTGTCCTACGCCGCCGACCTGCCGACTCCGGGCGACCTGATCCGCCAGTTCCAGGCCCAGCAGGCCAATGGCGGCAGTGGAGGCGCGCCGATGGGCCGCGGCCCCGGCGGTGGCGGCGGTCCCGTCGCGGTCGCCAGCCAGTCCACGCACGCCGTCGCCCGCACCATGGGCTCCGCCCAACCGCAAAGCGCCCCGGTGGCGCAGGCGGCCCCCACCCCCGCCGCCACCCCGGCCCCCATTGCGGCCCCCATTGCGGCCGGTGAGGAGCTGTCGCCGATGCCGCCGGATTTCCGGACGCTGGTGCAGCTGTTCTCCGACCGGCGCGAGGGCGCGCTCTACGGCTATCTGATGGAGACGGTCCAGCTGGTCCGCATGGAGCCGGGCCGGCTTGAGCTGAAGCTCCGCCCAGGCGCCCCGCCGACATTGCCGGCCAAGGTCGGGCAGTTCCTGAGCGAATGGACCGGCCATCGCTGGATCGTCGCCCTGTCCGAAGGCCCGGCCCAGCCGACGCTGGCCGAGCAGGACCAAGCCGAAAAGCACCGCGCCTGGGCCGAGGCACAGGCCAACCCGGTGGTGCGCGCCGTGCTGGAGGCTTTCAGCGGCGCAAAGATCATCGACGTCCGCGACCTCGCCGAAGTTGCCGCGGCGGAGAGCGCGGCGGTTGCGGATGACGGCGAGACACCCGATTTCATGGTTCAGCAGCAGGACGATGGGGTCTATTACCCCCTCGACGACGAAGGAGAGTACTGACCGATGAAGAATATCGGCAACATGATGAAGCAGGCCCAGCAGATGCAGGCCAAGATGCAGGAAATGCAGGCGAGCCTGGAGCAGGTCGAAGTGACCGGCCAGAGCGCCGCCGGCATGGTCGTCGTGACCGTCAATGGCAAGAGCGAGATGAAGAAGGTCAAGCTCGACAAGTCCGTCGTCGATCCCGAGGACGTCGAGGTGCTGGAGGACCTGATCGTCGCCGCCTTCAACGACGCGAAGAAGAAGGTCGAGCACCACGTCGCCGAGGAAACCTCGAAGATGATGGGCGGCCTGAAGCTGCCGCCCGGCATGAAGCTGCCGTTCTGATCCCGAAATTATCCGTAAAAATCCCCTCTCCCCCCCGGGGAGAGGGTCAGGGTGAGGGGGATGCGTTCCTTGGATTTTCCAGGCGTTGCGCAGTCCCTCACCCGGCTGCTGGAGCAGCCACCCTCTCCCCGGGGGGGAGAGGGTCCGCCCCCTCACCCGGACGGCTATCGCCGCCCGACCTCTCCCCGGGGGGGAGAGGCGAGTACGCTTGATGATCGGACCTGAAATCGAACGCCTGATCCAGTTGCTGTCCAAGCTGCCGGGACTCGGTCCCCGGTCGGCGCGGCGGGCGGCGCTGCATCTGATGAAGCGGCGGGACAGCCTGCTGGTGCCCCTGTCGGAAGCGATGGCGGCGGCCGGCGAGTCGATCCGCGCCTGCTCCATCTGCGGCAACCTGGACAGCCGCGATCCCTGCACCGTCTGCTCCGACCCCACCCGCGATCGTTCGGTCATCTGCGTGGTGGAGGATGCCGGCGATCTGTGGGCGCTGGAACGCACCCGCGCCTTCCGCGGCACCTACCATGTTCTGGGCGGCCTCTTGTCGGCCCTGCAGGGCGTCGGCCCCGACGACCTCAACATCGCCGGCCTCGCCGAGCGCGCCAAGGACCCGGCGGTGCGCGAGATCATCCTGGCGCTGAACGCCACCGTCGACGGCCAAACCACCGCCCATGTGGTGACCGACCGCCTGACCGACTCCGACGTCTCGGTCTCCCGCCTCGCCCACGGCGTACCGGTGGGTGGCGAACTGGACTATCTCGACGACGGCACGCTGACCGCGGCGCTGAAGGCACGGCGGCCGTTGTAGCGTTGGCTTCGATACCCCCACCCTAACCCTCCCCCGCTGGGCGGGGGAGGGAACAAGTGCTGAAACGGGAGAGTGGCGGCAGTCCCTCCCCCGCCCAGCTCTCGCACAAAGCTTCGCTTTGTGCTGACGCGGCAGGCGGACCGTAGGTCCGCTGAGAGCGGGGGAGGCTAGGTGGGGGTCTAACGCCCCAAACACGTACACCCTCCCGAAAGCGTACGCCCCCGCACTTCACGCATCGCCAAACGCCGTACGCCGCACTTCACGAAGCCACCCCCGCCTCCCACGTACCCGCACTGGCACGTACACCCGCCCGCCGACGATGGTCCTTCGCAACCCACCTCCCCCGCGAAGGCACCCTCCCGATGCGCAAGCCCGTCAAACTCCCCGTCATCCTCCGCATCCTGCTGGGCTTTTCCCCCTGGCTGCTGTTCGGCGCCGTCCTGCCGCTCGCCGGACTGTTGCCGGCCTCTCTCGCCGCATTGACGGCCAGCCTCGCCCTCTGCGTCCTCGACAAGCTGCGCGGATCCTACAAGGCGCCGGAACTGGTCGCCGCCGCCTTCTTCGCCGCCCTGCCGTTCTGCGCGCCGCTCGGCTGGGACTGGCCGGTGCGCAATCTCGGCTTCGCCGTCCATCTGGCGCTGTCCGCCATGGCCTTCGGCAGCATCGCCATCGGCAGCCCCTTCACCCTCCAGTATGCCCGCGACGACTGGCCGCGCGAGTATTGGCACCTGCCTCAGTTCGTCGCCGTCAACCGGCTGATGACCGCGGTCTGGGGCGTGCTGTTCCTGGTCGGCGGCCTCGGCTTCGCCGCCCTGCCCGGCTGGGAGGCGCCGGTCTCCATCGGCGCCAGCGCGCTGGGCATGGTCGCAAACCGGCTGCTGCCGAACTGGCTGGTCACCATGGGCATGCGCCGCCGGCTCAGCGAAGCCGACCCGCACCCCTGGCCCGCACCGGCGATCCTGAACCGCAAGCGCACCGCGCCGAACGACCGCGACGTGGTGGTGGTCGGCTCCGGCATCGGCGGACTGACGGCGGCGGCGCTGCTGGCGCGGGCCGGGGCGCGGGTCACGGTTCTGGAGGCGCATGACCGCCCCGGCGGCTTCTGCACCAGTTGGACGGTCAAGGCGCCCAACCGCGGCGAAGCGGGTGCCGAGCCCTTCCGCTACGTCTTCGATGCCGGCGTCCACGACATCAGCGGCGCCCAGCCCGGCGGCCCGGTCGACCATCTGCTGCGCACGCTCGGCGTCCGGGACCAAGTGGAGTGGCAACCGGTCAGCCGCGGCGTGGTGATGAACGGCAGGTTGCTCCAACTGGCCGATGACGCCGATGGACTGGCAACCCAGATCGCCGCCGACCACCCGCCCAGCGCCGGCGGCGCCGCCGCCTTCCTGGCGGAGATGCGGGCGATCTATGACGAGATGTTTCGCGGCTGCGCCGACCGCGGCCTGCCCAACATCCCCGATTCGGTGGCCGCGATGCGCCGCTACGTCACCGACTGCCCGCATGCTTTCCGCTGGATGGGCCGGCCCTTCAAGGAAATGCTGGACCATTACATCCCCGACCCGGCCGGCCAGCGCCTGCTGACCGTGCTGACCGGCTATCTCAGCGACCGGGCCGAGTTGCTCACCGCCGGCCAGATGGCGCCGATCTTCGGTTATTGGTTCTCCGGCGGCCGATATCCCGCTGGTGGCTCCCAAGCATTGGCCGACGCGCTCGCCCAGTCGATCCGTGCCGACGGCGGCGAGGTCCAGCTGCGCACCCCCGTCACCCGCATCCTGGTCGAGAACGGCCGCGCCGCCGGGGTGGAAACTGCCGATGGCCGCGTCATCCGCGCCCCCGCCGTGATCTCCAACGCCGACGTCCGGCGGACCATGCTGGAACTGGTGGGGGCGGAGCATCTGCCGGCCGCCCACGCCGCCCGTTGCGCGGCGCTGCGTCCCTCGACCTCCGCCTTCATGGTCACGCTGGGGCTGGACATCGTCCCCGACCTGCCGGCGATGACCTTCCTGCCGCCTGACGAGGCCGGCTTCGGCATGGCGATCGCCGTACCTTCCATCCACGACCGCAGCCTCGCCCCCGCCGGCCATGCCGCGGTAACCCTGCTGCGGCTGGCCCCGGCCGATGCCGGTTGGAACCGCGCCGATCCCGCCTACAAGGCGCGCAAGCGGGCGGAGGGCGACGCGATGGTCGCCGCCGCCGCCCGCCTGATCCCCGATCTTGAACGCCACATCACCACCCGGCAGGAGGCCAGCGCCGCCACCTTCGCCCGTTACGCCCACACCAGCGCCGGTAGCATCTACGGCATCGCCCCCGACCAGCAACGGCTGACCCGCCGCAGCCCGATCCCCGGCCTGTGCCTGACCGGCGCCGGAATCTTCCCCGGTCCCGGCGTCGAGGCCTGCGTCATCTCCGGCCGCCTGGCGGCGGAGGCCCTGCTGGGCATAGAGAGCCTGACGCCGGAGGCGCTGCGCGACACCGCCGGGCACGCCGTCCACGCCCACGCCCTGCCGGTGGCGCAGATGGGCTGAGTCCTAACCCGGAAACCCCGCCAGCGCCCTGACCTCGGCCGGGCTGCGGCCCTCGTCGCGGAGCGAGCGCAACGACTGGGCGCGGTCGCGCTTGGCCAGCCGCTCGCCCGCCGCGTTCCGCAGCAGGCCGTGATGGTGATAGTCCGGCGGATCGTAGCCCAGCAGCGCTTGCAGCAGCCGGTGCAGGTGGGTGGCGAAGAACAGATCCTCGCCACGGGTGACCAGCGTCACCCCCTGCAGATGGTCGTCGACAGTGACGCTGAGATGATAGCTGGTCGGCGTGTCCTTGCGCGCCAGCACCACGTCGCCCAGCAGTTCCGGCGTCGCATCCTGCCAACCCTTTGCCCGGTCGTGCCAGCGCAACGGCCCGACCAGCCGTCGCGCGGCCTCCACGTCGAGTCGCAGCGCCCAACCGTCGCCACGGCCGATCCGCTCGGCGCGCTCATCGGCCGAGCGATGCCGGCAGGTGCCGGGATAGAGCGGCCCGTCCGGACCATGAGGCGCCGCACCGGCCCGCGCGATCTCGGCGGCGATGTCCTTGCGGGTGCAGAAGCAGGGATAGAGCACGCCCAGCGACTCGAGCCGGGCCAGCGCAGCGCGGAAATCGTCGAAATGGTCGGACTGGCGCCGGATCGGACCGTCCCAGTCGAGACCGAGCCACGCCAGATCCTCGATCAGGTCGCGCTCGTACTCCGGGCGGCAGCGGTTGGGGTCGATGTCCTCGATCCGCAACAGGAAACGGGCGGCGGCGCTGCGGGCGGCGGTCCAGCCGAACAGCGCGGAATGGGCATGGCCCAGATGCAGGTGCCCGGTGGGGCTGGGGGCGAAGCGGGTGACGAGATCGCTCATCCCCGCTTTATAGCGGATCGCGCGCCGGACAGGGCGCGGGATGTGATGGACCGCCCGGACTTAGATGTAGGGGCCCATCAAATATAAGGATTGTCGCGGATTGGCTCGACCGGGATCTCTTCGCCTTCCAGATACAGCGCCAGACGGCGGCGCAGTTCGCGGTCGAACGCGTCGATGCGGATCTGGCGCTCACGCTCCTCGCGTTCACGGCGCTTCTGGGCGAGGTCGATGATGACGGCGGTCATGGCGGACTTTCCTCGGGGTCGCTTCCGGCCGGCTCGGACCGGCGGGAACTGCTTGGATCAACGAGGTCCACCATGGCGCGATCATGGTTAACGAGGGGTAAGCGGACAAGGGAGGTGGCCGGACTTTCTGTCGATGTCGTTGTCGATGTCACAGCCCCCGCGCGAAGGTCCGGATGGCGGTTTGCCGCCTTTCCGGGCAAGTCCACAGCGCAAAAAAGGTTACACATCGGTGAAGAAATTCGGCCGCACCGGGTCAAGATGTTGAGTCCGGCCCCCTGATCCACTATGTATCTGGTTGTCCCGGATCGCCATCCGGCCGCCGGGGCGGAGCAGAGACGACCCCGCGCACAAGCCGCACCAGTGTCGCGTGCCGGGATCCAGACACGTCAGACAACGGTTTCAGATAAGGGAGTGGCCATTGGCTCCACCACCCGATCACTGTCCGGCTCTGGTGCTGAACGCGGATTTCCGCCCGCTCAGTTACTTCCCCTTGTCGCTATGGTCCTGGCAGGAAGCGGTCAAGGCGGTCTTTCTCGAACGGGTCAACATCGTATCGCACTATGACCGGGTCGTCCGATCCCCAAGTTTCGAAGTCCGGTTGCCCAGCGTCATCTCGCTGAAAGAGTTCATCCCGGCTACGCGCCGCCCGGCCTTCACCCGCTTCAACGTCTTCCTGCGCGACCGCTTCACCTGCCAGTATTGCGGCCGCCCCTTCCCCACCCACGACCTGACCTTCGACCATGTGATTCCGCGCTCCCGCGGCGGTCGGACGACGTGGGAAAACGTCATCACATCCTGTTCGGCCTGCAATCTGGCGAAGGGCGACCGCCTTCCCCACGTCTGCGGCATGATCCCCCTCAGTCCGCCTTTCCAGCCCAGTGCGTATGAGCTGCAAGAGAACGGACGCGCCTTCCCGCCAAACTTCCTCCATGAAAGTTGGCGGGATTTTCTTTATTGGGACTCGGAATTGGACCCGATGTAGTACGGCGCGGATGGGGGGACGCCGTCGCCCCCTGCGCCCGCCTGCTACACCCGCCCGCTACACCCTTTCGGCCACCCAGATCACCGCCCGCGTGCCGGCCTTGATCGCCGCCGACAGGATCGGATAGCCCGCCGCGCGCTCCGCCTCGTTCTGCAGCCCGATGTCGCGGTGCTCGACCTCCTCCGCCTGGAATTTGCGGATGCTGTCGGTCAGCTCCTGCTCCTCCGGGCCGAGATGCTTCAGCTGCGCCTCGTAATGCTCCTCGATCACCTCTTCCACGGCGACGGTGCAGGCCATCGCGGCGCGCTCGCCCAGGATCGCGGTGCCGGCGCCCAGCAGGAAGCCGGTGACGTGCCACAGCGGCTGCAGCAGGGTCGGCCGCACCCGGCGCCGGTTCAGCTGCTTTTCGAAATATTCCAGATGGACCAGTTCCTGCTCCGCCATGTGGCGCAGGGTCTTGCCGTGGCGCCCCTTGCCCATGACGGCGATCTGGCCCTCATAGATGCGCTTGGCGCCGTACTCGCCGGCATGGTCGACGCGGACGATGCGGGCCAGCCGCTCGCGCCGCGGCAGATCGCCGGGCATCGAACCGGGCAGGGATCCGGGCAGCGAGCAGGAACGGGAAACAGCGGAGGCAGACGTCGTTTCACTCACAATGCGGTCCTCGACACCGGGGTGCGGGTGTAGGCGATGCGTGCCGCGACGAAGGCGTAGGCCGCCAGCGCCAGCGAGATCACCACGTTGTAGCCCGCCATTGAGATCCCGAACAGCGACCACGCCACTTCGTCACAGCGGGTGACCGGGGCGGCCATCACCTGGGCGCGCAACGCCTCCAGCGAATTGGCCGGCGCCGACCCGCCGCAGGACGAGGTGCCGGCCCACCAATGCTGCTCCACCCCGACATGATAGGCGGCGATGCCGGCGCCGGCCAGCAGGGCCAGCCCGCTCGCCACCAGCAGCGCGTCGCCCAGCCCCTTCCAGCGGCGGAACAGCCAGGTCACCAGCCCCAGCACCATCACCGCCACATAGGGCCAGCGCTGCATGATGCACAAAACGCAGGGTTGGTAATCCAGCACGAACTGGAAGAACAGGGCCGACAGCAGCACCCCGGCGCTGGCCAGCGCCAACAGCAGGGCGGCCACGCGGGGATCGTCGAAGACGCGGGTCATGAAGGGCTTGGTCGTCATGGCCGACAAGGTAGCGCGTACCGGGCCGTTGGGCCAGCCGTCCGCGATGCCCGCGTCGCCCCTGCGACGGCATGGCAGGGGCACGGCCGCTGCGGGGAATAAGCGGCACCGCGGCGGCGTCCCCACGCCTTGCGATGTCCCGACGGAGTTGCCCGGACGCCCCGTTCTTTTGCCCTTTCCGTTTCCGGACGGTTGCGTTAGAAGAGGCGTCGCTGCGGGCGTGGTGAAATTGGTAGACGCGCCGGACTCAAAATCCGGTTCCGCAAGGAGTGTCGGTTCGAGTCCGACCGCCCGCACCACCCGATCCCCTCACCTGGGATCGCGTATTCAGGTCAACCGACTCCGGATCAGCCGGCCGCCTTTTCGGCGAACTGGTCGAACGCCTCGACCGCCTGGGCGGCATACATCACCGACGGCCCCGCGCCCATATAGACCGCCATCCCCATCGTCTCCATCACTTCGTCTCGGCTCGCCCCCTGCTTCATCGCCGCTTCGGCATGGAATGCAACACAGCCGTCGCAGCGGATCGCCACCGCGATGGCCAGCGCGATCAGTTCCTTGGTCTTGGTGTCGAGCGCATTCGCCTTCAACGCCGCCTGGGCCATTCCGGAAAAGGCCTTCATGACGTCGGGCGCACCGCCGCGCAGTTCGCGGATGGCGCCGGACAGCTCACCGGTCATCTGCGGCCAGTTCTTATGCATGGTCGTCTCCTGTTCCCGAATGGCGTCCGCCGGACCATCTGTGCCCGGGCGGCACCGCCATTCCTTGACCAATAAATTAGGATATACTAATTTATTGGTCAAGGGCCGTCCAAGGCCGCCCCCTCCGCCCTTGCAAGGACCACGAACCATGTCGCTGTGCTCGCTTTTCCGCCGCCTGATTCCCGCCGCTCCCTCTGACGGACAGAGCGGCGCCGGCCGCATCCAGCAGATCGATGCGGCGACCGCGATCCAATGGCACTCCAAGGGCGAGGCGGTGATCGTCGACGTCCGCGAACCGCACGAGCATGCGGCCGGCCATATCCCCGGCGCGATCCTGAACCCGCTGTCGCGGTTCGACCCGTCGCGCGTGCCCACCGACTCGGGCAAGCATCTGGTCTTCCACTGCCAGGGCGGCATGCGCTGCGGCCCGGCTTCCGAACGCATGATGGCCGCCGGCCACACCGGCACCATCAACCGCCTGCGCGGCGGCTTCGCCGCCTGGGCCAATGCCGGCGGAAAGGTGGAACGCTGATCGGGAGGCGGGCCGGTCGAAGCTGCTGGCCTGCGCGCAGCCGGGGACGTATGAGTCCCTGCGCCGCAGGCAACAAGCAGAGACCGCCCCATGAAGCCCGCCGCCCCTTCCTCGATCATGGTCGATGAAGCCGCCCCGCAGACTTTCACCCTGACGGTGATGTTCGACGGCCAGCGCTTCGATTGCGGCAGCTACATCAGCCGTACAGCCGCGATGCAGGCCGGCCGCCTGTTCCTCCAGCGCAAGGAGGGCGAGGCGGCCAATGGCCGGACCAAACGGAAGCCGGGCAAGAAATGACGCCCGACAGGACGCCGAACGACGACCGCCCGCGCATGGCCGCCAATCTCGGCGCCGCCATCGCCATCATGATCGCCCTCGTGCTGGGCTATTGGCTGATGGATGCCCTGATGCGGCAGTCGAAAACCGAAGACTGCCTGCTGGCCCACCGCCGGACCTGCGGCCCGGTCGAGACACGGTGAGCGATCCCCGGTACGGGAGTCGCACGGGTGGGACGCGAGTGGGTCCCGGAGCGTTCCGACCTTCCGGGCCATCCCGCTACAAGCGGATAAATCTGTTTATTTTCAAGATGGTGCGGGCGGCGGGACTCGAACCCGCATACCTTGCGGCGAGGGATTTTAAGTCCCTTGCGTCTACCGGTTTCGCCACGCCCGCGCCCCGGACTCTGCCACCGCAATCCAGCCCGGGCGACCGGATCCGTATGGCAAAGCTCATGTCCACGGAGCGGTCCCACGCTGCCCGCGCAGATTGCATACTTCCATATGCAACGCACCGTTCCGTGGTCATGACTTAGACAATCGCGGGGCTGCGGGTCAAGAGGCCTTCGCAATACCGCAGGCATTCCCATATCGAAGGAAGCGCAACTGGGAGACAGGCCCGGGACAGGGCCGGCATAGGGAGGGAGGCGGCGTGAACGAGACGCAATGGATGTCGCTGGTGGCGCTGCTGATGGTCGCGGTCCTGGTGGTGCCGGCCGCCCTTCGCCGGAACCGCGGAGTCGTGCTGCGCAATGCCGCGCTGTGGCTGGCGCTGATCGTCGCGCTGGTCTGGGCTTACGACCGTTTCGGGCCATTCGGCAACTGACGCCGGGCGTTCGGCAGCGGATTAAGGACGGGTATCCTCGTTCATCGTCATGATGCCGATTCCCATCGACACGCTGCCGAAGGTCAGCATCAGGCCGGCATAGAGCATCACCGTGGCGGTGATGCCGTAGTCGCTGTTGCCGATCAGCGTCGCCAGCTTGGCGACGTCGAACCACAAGAGCCCGGACGCCAGAACCACGGCGCCGACAATGCCGGCGAACAGGTGGCGGAGAAGAAACAGCAGCGCTGCTTTCTCGAAGCTCTTCATGGCGGGACTCCCGCGGCAAAGCTGATTTGGATGACAGCCAGTTAATGTAGGACCGAATCGGTCTGCGACAATCGACCCGCCGACATACCGGCGGTCATAGCCCGACTACCCTTTCGTACCAACCGTGACGGTCGGCGTGCCGCCCAGGCGGCGGACGATCTCCGCCAACTCGTCGGTTGCCGCGGTCACCTCCGCCTCGTCGGTGCCGCGCAGGACCAGGCTGACGCCGAAGAAGCCGGCGCGGAAGTAAGGATAGCTGCCGATCTCCAAGGCCGGATGACGGTCCTGCAGAGCCGACAGTTCGGCGGCGATCACCCCCTCCGCCAATTCGCAGGCCACCGTGCGGGCATGCAGGGCCGGCCCGCCGGCCAGACGCGGCAGGGTGCCGTCCAGCATCGCCCGCATGATGTTGGGCACCCCGGCCATGACGAAGACGTTGCCGATCTGGAAACCCGGCGCCTGGCTGATCGGGTTGTCGATCAGGATGCCGCCGGCCGGGACGTTGGCCATGCGCAGCCGCGCTTCGTTCAGTTGGCCGGCGGCGTAATGGCGCTCCAACCGGGCGACCGCCTCCGGATTGCGCTCCAACGCCACGCCGAAGGCCTTGGCGACGCAGGCGGCGGTGATGTCGTCGTGGGTCGGGCCGATGCCGCCGGTGGTGAAGACATAGGTGTAGCGGGCGCGCAGCGCATTGACCGCGGCGACGACCTCCTCCTCCACGTCCGGCACCACGCGGGCCTCGCGCAGCCGCACGCCGATCTCCGTCAGCTTCTCAGCGATGTGGCCGAGATTTGCGTCCTTGGTGCGGCCCGACAGGATCTCGTTGCCGATCACCAGGACGGCGGCAGTGGGATTTGCAGCGGTCGGGTTGGCGGTGCTTTCGGACGTCATGGCGGCGGGGGTCTCCGTGGAACGCTCTTGTCGAGCGGGAAGGCCAAGGGTAGCGTCGCGGCCAAGATGCGCTTTCCCACCCCCCTTCTTCAAGGCCGCCTGATCCGCCGCTACAAGCGGTTTCTCGCCGACGTCCTGTTGGACGGGGTGGAGGTGACGGCGCATGTCCCCAATTCCGGCAGCATGATCGGGCTGGACCTTCCCGGCTCCGCCGTCTGGCTGTCGCGCTCCGACAACCCGAAACGCAAGCTGGCCTACACTCTGGAACTGGTGGAGGCCGCCGCTCCCTGGGGCGAGGGGCTGGTCGGCGTCAACACCGGCCATCCCAACGCGCTGGTCGCCGCCGCGATATCCGCCGGCACCATCCCCGAACTGGCCGGTTACGACCGGCTGCGGCGCGAGGTGAAATACGGCCGCAACAGCCGAATCGACGTGCTGCTGGAGGACGACCCGGCCAAGCCCGGCGCCCGGCCTGCCGCCTATGTCGAAGTGAAGAACGTCCACCTCCGCCGCCCCGACGGCCCCCATGGTGACGCCGCCGAATTCCCCGACTGCGTCACCGCCCGCGGCGCCAAGCATCTGGAGGAGATGGCGGCGATGGTGGCCCAGGGCTGCCGCGCGGTCATGCTCTACCTTGTCCAGCGCAGCGATTGTTCCCATTTCCGCACGGCGGCCGATCTCGATCCGACGTATCATGATGGTCTGCGCCGCGCATTGGATTCGGGGGTGGAGGCGCTGTGTTGGTCTTGCGCGATCACGCCCGAATCGATTGAATTGGACCGGCCGCTGCCGATCCGGCTTTAGCGCCGCGGCGGGCTCGAACATCCGGCATTTGGTTACCTGGCATAGGGGCTTTCGTCTTGGAACAGGATCACGTCGAATCCAACCGCGTCCGCCTTCATGGTCCGGAGGGATTCGAAGGCATGCGCAAGGCCGGCCGTCTGGCCGCGCTGGCACTGGACTACATCGTCCCCTATGTGCAGCCGGGCGTCACCACCGGCGAGCTGGACCGCCTGCTGGAACAGTTCATCCGCGACCATCGCGGTATCCCCGCCCCGCTGGGCTATCGCGGTTTTCCGCGCGCCAATTGCATCTCGGTCAACCATGTCGTCTGCCACGGCATCCCCGGCGACAAGCGTCTGGTCGACGGCGACATCCTGAACATCGACGTCACCCCGATCGTCGACGGCTGGTACGGCGACAGCAGCCGCATGTATCTGTGCGGCGACGTCGGCGTGAAGGCGCGCAAGCTGGTGGACGTCACCTATGACGCGCTGATGATCGGCATCGCCGCGGTGAAGCCGGGCGCCACGCTGGGCGACATCGGCCACGCCATCCAGACCTTCGCCGAGTCCCACCGTTTCTCGGTGGTGCGCGATTTCTGCGGCCACGGCGTCGGCCGCGTCTTCCACGAGCCGCCGTCGGTCCTGCATTACGGCAAGCCGGGCGAGGGCCTGGTGCTGAAGGAAGGCATGATCTTCACCATCGAGCCGATGATCAACACCGGCCGCCCCGACGTGAAGATCCTGGGCGACGGCTGGACCGCCGTGACCAAGGACAAGTCGCTGTCCGCCCAGTTCGAGCATTCCATCGGCGTGACCGCCGACGGCGCGGAAATCTTCACCCTGTCGCCGGCGGGGTACACGAAGCCGCCTTACGGGGTGGAGTGAGGCTGAGGGGTAGTGTGAGGTGAGTGGCGGGCGCCGTGTCGGGGGATGCGGCGCCCGGTTCGCAATTTAGCTACCCCCAGAACAAAAAGTTCACATTGATACTGCTTTGAAAATTTATATCGCAAGAACTCAAAACATCAGGAATTTATAGGATATATGAAAGAATGTCAGAAAATTCATCAGCAATCGCCATTGGTTTTTCGTTACAAAAGTCTTCTTTCAACTTCATTTCTCTTTCTATATCTTCAACCGACCAATGAGATACCTTCACTAGTTTTTCATACAAGCCGCGATCAAAAGAAGTCCCATATTTTGCCCAGACAGAGAAAACTCCAGCAGAGTTAGCCATGGCCACATCCTTTATTATACTATCTCCTATGTACACTGCCCTGGAGGGTTCAATGCCCTGAGATCTGCATATTTCTATAAGAACATCAGGGCTAGGCTTTCTTTGCCGATGTAACAATTCTTTTATTCTATGGTTTAGAACGCTATAGTAACGATTATTCGGAGGAGTTTTATAGGGCCTCGAAAATTCAGTTCTTTGAAGGCAGTATACATTGTCAAAGTATTTTTCGATGTTGAGCCGTGTGAGACGGTCAATTACCGAATGGAACCTGCTTTCCGTGTGCGCAGCAATTTTTATCCCTTTTTCCTTTATACATGCAAGCGTACGATCTACTCCCTCATAAAGGCAGAGATTTTTCTTCCTAGATCTATTAAAAGCGTAAAACGCAGAGTTTAGTTCAAGTGCGATCGCTTCGTCACTAAGCCCCGCATATCGATTTTTTATTACATTAGTCTCAATTAGAGAAAAAGGATGCTCAACATCTTTATGCTTTTGGTGCACCTTCTGCATGTCAGCGACAAGCTCATTTTCCGGAATTCCAGATACTTTTGACGCTTCTTCAATCATAGCATAGAGTGATGGAACAAAATAAGACACCCAGTCGTAGAGTGTATTATCTAGGTCGCATACAAGAAGCTGCATTGAAGAAGTTCCGTTATCTTGCTGGTGATTCTCAGATACGTTATTATAGGGACACACCCTCTCTTTTTTCCCGCAACAACCTCATGATCCGCTCTTCTCCGTAGACTGCTGTCCATTTTTTGAATCAGTCTGCGTGTTCTGAACCGCTCCAGAAGGTGCCGATTTAACGTTCAGGAAGGTTCCGGTAAGGCATACCCCAAGTATCAGCGTTGCAAAGAATGCTATAGAATAAAATCTTCTGATTTTATCAGCCGCATTTACCCTTTTACTTCCAATATAATGACTGCCATCCCCACACTTCAGCAATGACGCATCAGAGTGCCGACTAAAATGCGATATCGCGCCGGTTAACCCTTTTTCAGTCTTTAGAACATCTTTGCTCAAGTGCATTGTCTCTATTTCTTCACCAAACGCAACCGCACCGCGTAGCATCTTGTGATAAACTTCCAAGTCCAGCTGCTTGATTGCCAGAATGGAAATCGATGAAATCATTACGATAATACCAGAAATATGGGTACTAACAATAAGACCAAAAATCGAAAAAGTGACCGTCGCATCCTCACGCCTATACAACAAAACCACAGCCAAACCAAGAGCAGCAATAACAAGCGAGATGCCAAGCTGGCGCGATTTCCCAGACATATCGTTGAAATGCATCTGTGTATCTATTGTTTTTTCCCAAATTTCCTTACGTATTTTAATTAACTCTATTTCTCTTTCTTGAGAAAGGCTCAGCTCATGCGCCTTCTTTTCCCATGCCAGCTTTTCCAAGTTATGTTCAGAGAATGGTAGCCCGTCAGCGCCCACAGGATGATCGCCGTCTGACACTTACTTTCCCCTCATCTGTATTAATTCACGCTATCTAACGACACACTCCAGCACAGAATAGCTTAGCTTGACACAGAAGCACCATGCTGAAGTAAACGCGAAGGGCTCGGCAATTGCTTGCCGAGCCCTTGAAAAAACTGGTGCCGCAACAGGGATTTGAACCCCGGACCTACTGATTACGAATCAGTTGCTCTACCCCTGAGCTACTGCGGCGTCGTTGTGGCGCGGAACATAGCGAGGTGCTTCGCGGGATGCAAGCGGTGAATTTCGGAAAAATCGACCGCCCGCTCTCAAGCCTGCCATGCACCCGAACGCCTCATCCATGCTGCCGGATCACCTCCAGGAAGGCGTCGGCGTAGCGTTCCAGCTTGCGGCCGCCCACCCCCGGCAGATGGGCGAAGGCGGCGTGGTCGCGGGGGCGCTGGGCCACCATCTCCAGCAACGTGCTGTCGTGGAAGATCACATAGGGCGGCACGCTCTGCGCCTTGGCCAGCGCCGTCCGGCAGTCCTTCAGCGCATGCCACAGCGCGTCGTCGGCCGCCGACAGCGCACCGCGGGCGCCCGAGCGCGACACGCCCTCGCCGCTCAAGCTTCCGCCCCGCGACGTGTGGCGGCGCAGCGCGTCGTGGACGCCGCGGCGGCGTTCCAGCACCGGGTCCTTGCGCAGCTTCACCACCCGCTGCCCCTTGATGACGGCGACGCCGGCGTCGGTCAGGCGGAAGCCGCCATAGCCCTCCAGATCGACGGTCAGCAGGCCGGTCGCCACCAGCTGGCGGTAGACCGACTGCCATTCGACCTTGGTCAGATCCTTGCCGACGGCGAAGGTCTTCAGCTGGTCATGGTTCTGCTGCACCACCTTCTCGGTGGCGTTGCCGACCAGCACGTCGATCAGGTGGCCGGCGCCGTAACGCTGCCCGGTGCGGTAGACTGCCGACAGCGCCTTCTGCGCGGCGATGGTGCCGTCCCAGGTCTCGACCGGGTCGAGGCAGGTGTCGCAGTTGCCGCAGGGCTCCGGCAGCGTCTCGTTGAAATAATTCAGCAGCACCTGACGGCGGCAGTCCGGCGTCTCGCAGAAGCCCAGCAGGGCCTCCAGCTTGCCGCGCTCCACCCGGCGGTGGCTGTCGCCGGCCTCCGACTGTTCCAGCATCTGGCGCAGCATCACCACGTCGGCCATGCCATAGGCCATCCAGGCGTTGGCAGGCAAGCCGTCGCGGCCGGCGCGGCCGGTCTCCTGGTAATAGGCTTCCAGGCTCTTGGGCGGGTCGAGGTGGCAGACGAAGCGGACGTTCGGCTTGTCGATGCCCATGCCGAAGGCGACGGTGGCGACCATCACCAGACCCTCGCTCTTGATGAAGCGGTCCTGGTTGGCCTCGCGCACCTCCGCCGGCAGCCCGGCATGGTAGGGCAGAGCCTCGCGGCCCTGCTGGTTCAGCCAGGCGGCGACATCCTCCACCTTGTTGCGCGACATGCAATAGACGATGCCGGCGTCTTCCGGGTGGTTCTCGCGCAGAAAGGCCAGCATCTGCTGGCGCTCGCTCTTCTTCGGCACCACGCGGTAGGTGATGTTGGGCCGGTCGAAGCTGGACAGGAAGACGCGGGCGTCGGTCAGCCCCAGCTTGTCCTTGATCTCGGCACGGGTCTGCACGTCGGCGGTGGCGGTCAGCGCGATGCGCGGCACCATCGGGTGGCGTTCGTGCAGGATCGACAGCTGCAGATATTCGGGGCGGAAGTCATGCCCCCACTGCGACACGCAATGCGCCTCGTCCAGCGCGAACAGCGCCAGCCGGGTGCGGTCGAGCAGGTCGAGGAAGCGCGGCGTCACCAGCCGTTCCGGTGCGACATAGACGAGGTCGATCTCGCCCTGCACCATCGCCCGCTCCACCTCCCGCGCCTCCGCCGGACCGAGGGAGGAGTTGAGGAAGGCGGCACGGACGCCAAGCTCCTGCAAGGCCGTCACCTGATCGCGCATCAGGGCGATCAGCGGCGAGACCACCACCGTCACCCCGTCGCGCACCAGCGCCGGGATCTGGTAGCACAGCGACTTGCCGCCGCCGGTCGGCATCAGCACCAGCGCGTCGCCGCCGCGCACCACATGGTCGATGATGTCGGCCTGCTGGCCGCGGAAGGAGTCGTAGCCGAACACCGTCCGCAGCGCGTCGAGCGCCGTGGCCGGCCTTTGACCGGGATCGTCATCCGACGCACCCCGGTTGCTGTAGGAAAACAACGAATCCACGCCGATGCGGTTCAGGAAAGTGGTGCCGGAGATCCGGCTTGTCGTCTCAACGTCCCATCATGTCGCACAGATCGCCCCCGGGGCAAAGCCGCAAAGGGTCACGCCCGGGAACAAAGGTCGGACCCGCCCGGGCACCACCACACATTGGTGTGAAACAGTGGCGCCCGCTCATCGTCCGCGTGTAAACTGAAAACGGCGGATGGGTGGTCCATCCGCCGTTTCAGAAGGAGGAAGGTGGCATGAAGAAGATGCCGTTCTTCCTGGTGCTCCAGTGGAGGAGATGGCGGATCGAAATCCGCCTGATCCGTCGCTAAACACCGGGAGCGTGCCGGCGGGTGCGGGAACACCCGCCGGCCACCTCCGAAAAATATACAGCCGCGCGGCCCGATTTTCAACGCGCGGTATCGGCCGCTACAGCAAATCCCGCAGCATCGCCACCAGCGGCACGTCGGCCGGCGGCATCGGGTAATCGCCCATCCGGTTCGGGTAGACCCAGGCGAGTTTCTGCCCCTCCTGCGGCATCACGTCGCCCTCCCACACCCGGCAGACATAGAGCGGCATCAGCAGATGGAAGCTCTCGTAGCTGTGGGACGCGAAGGTGAAGGGGGCGAGGCAGCTTGCCGCCGTGTCGATGCCCAGCTCCTCTTTCAACTCGCGCACCAGCGCGGCCTCGGGCGTCTCCCCGGCATCGACCTTGCCGCCGGGGAACTCCCACAGGCCGGCCAGCGACTTGCCGGGCGGGCGCTGGGCCAGCAGCACGCGCCCGTCGGCATCGACGAGCGCCACCGCGACCACCATCAGCACCGGCAGCGAGCCGCGGGCGGGGGTGGAACTGGGATCGAAACAGGCGGTCATCACTCGGCTCCGGTGGCTGGTCAGCTCCGATAGCTGCCGTTGATGTCGATGTAGCCGTGCGTCAGGTCGCAGGTCCACACCTTCGCCGTCCCCTTGCCCAGGCCGAGGTCGATGTCGATGTCGATCTCCTTGCCCTTCATGTGGTTGGCGACCGGCGTCTCGTCGTAACCCGGAACCTCCATCCCGTCGGCGCAGATCAGGGTGCCGCCGACGGTGATCCTGATCAGGTCGCGGTCGGCGCGCTCGCCGGCACGGCCGATCGCGGCGACGATGCGGCCCCAGTTGGCGTCCTCGCCGGCAACGGCGGTCTTGACCAGCGGCGAGTTCGCCACCGTCATGCCGATCCGCTTGGCGGCGGCGTCGCTGTCGGCGCCGCGCACGGTGATGGCGATGAACTTGGTCGCCCCCTCGCCGTCACGCACCACCTGCAGCGCCAGATCGAGCAGCAGATCCTCCAGCGCCGCGCGGAACTCCGCCAGTTCGGCGGCATCGGCGCTCGACACCGGGGCGTTGCCGGCCTTGCCCGTCGCGAACAGCAGCAGCGTGTCGCTGGTCGAGGTGTCGCCGTCGACCGTGACGGCGTTGAAGGTGCGCTCGGTGAATTCCGACAGCATGTCCTGCAGCGCGGAAGCGGCGATGGCGGCGTCGGTGAAGACGAAGCCCAGCATCGTCGCCATGTCGGGCGCGATCATGCCGGAGCCCTTGGCGAAGCCGGCGATGGTCACCGTGGTGCCGCCGATCCTGGCGGTGCGCACCGACCCCTTCGGGAAGGTGTCGGTGGTCATGATGGCGCGGGCGGCCTTCTCCCACGCGACCGAATCGGCGGCCAGGTTCGGCGCCATCGGCGCCAGGCACTTGCCGATGGCGTCGGCGGCCAGCGGAATGCCGATCACGCCGGTCGACGCGATATAGACCTCGTCGGGAGCACAGCCGGCCAGATCGGCGGCGGCGGTGACGGTCGCCTGCACGGTGGCGTTGCCCGCCTTGCCGGTGAAGGCGTTGGCGTTGCCGGCATTCACCACCACGGCGCGGGCCGACCCCTTGGGCAGGCTGTCGCGGCACCAGATCACCGGGGCCGAGCAGGTCAGCGACCGGGTCAGCACGCCGGCCACAGCGGTGCCGGGATCCAGCACGGCCAGCAGCAGATCGTCGCGGCCCTTGTATCGGATGCCGCTGTTCGCCGTGGCGATGCGCACGCCCGCGATGGGCGGCAGCGTCGGGAAGCTTGCGGGAGCCAAGGGGGAGAGGGTCGTGGCCATGAAGGAAATTCCCGTGGTGGGGGAGTGGTGGTTGGGCGCGTCGTGAGATGGGGAGAGTTGGAGTGCGGGCGTATTGCCCCCACCCTAACCCTCCCCCGCTTCGCAGGGGAGGGAACTGCCGCCGCTCTGCGACTTACCCCCTCCCCCGCCCAGCGGGGGAGGGTCGGGGTGGGGGCAATACGCCCCCGCCCCCTTACTTCTTCGCCGGCTCCGCCGGAGTGGCGGGAGCGGCCGGGGCCGGGGTCGCCGGGGCGGCGGCCGGCTCTTCCTTCGGCATCGGCGAGCCGTCGATCTGGAAGGTCTCGATCTTCGCCTTGCCGCGCAGCTCTTCGACCAGGGCGGTGACGATGTCCTTCGACAGCGCCTGCTCCAGCTGCGGCTTCACTTCCTCAAGCGTCGGCTGCGGCTGGGTCCGCTTGTCCTCGACCTTGATGATGTGCCAGCCGAACTGGGTCTTGACCGGCTCCTTGCTGACCTCGCCCGGCTTCATGGCGAAGGCGGCCTTGGCGAAGGGCTCGACCATCGCGTCCTTGGTGAAGTAGCCGAGGTCGCCGCCCTGGGCAGCCGCGGCGGCGTCCTTGGACTTCTCCTTGGCCAGCTTGGCGAAATCGGCACCCTTCTTCAGCTGGGCGATGATGGCCTTGGCCTCGTCTTCCTTCTCGACCAGGATGTGGGCGGCCTTGACCTCCTCCTGCGCCGGGTTCTCCTTCAGGTAATCCTGATAGGCCTTGTCCAGCGCTTCCGGCGTGATGCGGGCCTTGATCTCCTTCTGGATGAAGGCGCGCTGCACCGCGCGCTCCTCGGCGCGCTTCAGCTCCTCCTTCACCTCGGCCGAATCGGCCAGACCGGCCTTCTGGCCGGCCATCGCGACCAGCTTGCCGCTGATCAGCTGGTCGATCACCGCCGGATAGATCATCTCGATCGGCATCTGCTGCACCTGGGGCGGCAGCTGCGAGACCATGCGGGTGACGTCCGACTTGTGCAGCTCCTCGCCATTGACGCGGGCGACCACCGGATCGGCCGGAGCGGCCGGAGTGGAAGCAGCCGGAGCGGCGGCCGGCGCGGGGGTGGCGGGAGCCGGCGTCTGGGCGTGGGCGGCCAGCGCGATGCCACAGGCGGCAACCGACAGGAGCGCGGTGCGGAACACTCGTTGAACCATGGCGTGTCTGTTTCCTTCCGGCGGATGCTTCACAAATGGGCGGCCGATGGGCCGGCGCCCGTTTCGCATGGTCTGCGGCATCGGAGCCATCCGCCGCTCCGCGCCCGATTCCGCAGGGGATTAAGCATGGCTACGCCGCGCGGGGCAAGGGTCCCCATCGCCCCATGGCCCGGCAATCGCCCTGATAGCTGTGTGCCCCGCCAAGGGGATACCAGTCCCGCCGGGCGCCGGCCAACGGCCGCGGTGCTTTCTGGACGCGAATTCATGAATCGGTCATGCCGGCACAGGGCGGCGGCCGTCATGGATGGTCCATGTCCTCTCCCCCGCCTTCCCGTCCCCTGCCCTCCGGCCCGAACCGGCCGCGCAAATGCCGCAACCGGCGCCCCGCCGGCCCGGTCTCGTTGACAGCGCCTTGCCATAGTCCTATGTGAGACCCGTCGATAGGCTGGCCCACATTCCGCTTTACTCCCGAGGTTTTCATGTTCGGCGCTCTCGCCCGCAAGATTTTCGGCACCGCCAACACGCGCGCGGTCAAGGCGCTGCACAAGACCGTGGCTCAGATCAACGCGCTGGAGCCGTCGGTCGCCGCGCTGTCGGACGACCAGCTGAAGGGTCGCACCGACTGGCTGCGCGAGCGGCTGGCCAAGGGCGAGACGCTGGACGACATCCTGCCGGATGCCTTCGCCACCGTGCGCGAAGCGGCCAAGCGCGTGCTGGGCCAGCGCCATTTCGACGTGCAGCTGATGGGCGGCATGGTGCTGCACAGCGGCAAGATCGCCGAGATGCGCACCGGCGAAGGCAAGACCCTGGTCGCCACGCTGGCCGTCTACCTGAACGCGCTGGAAGGCAAGGGTGTCCACGTCGTCACCGTGAACGACTACCTCGCCTCGCGCGACAGCGGCTGGATGGCGCGGGTCTACGGCTTCCTCGGGCTGTCCACCGGCTGCATCGTCCATGGGCTGGACGACGACGAGCGCCGCGCCGCCTATGCCGCCGACATCACCTACGGCACGAACAACGAGTTCGGCTTCGACTATCTGCGCGACAACATGAAGTTCCGGCTGGAGGAGCTGGTCCAGCGGCCCTTCAACTTCGCCATCGTCGACGAGGTTGACTCGATCCTGATCGACGAGGCGCGCACGCCGCTGATCATCTCCGGCCCCTCCACCGACTCGTCCGAGATGTATGTCCAGGTCGACCGGCTGATTCCGATGCTGGTGCCTGAGGATTACGAGAAGGACGAGAAGCACCGCTCCGTCAGCTTCACCGAAGCCGGCCAGGAGCATATGGAGCAGTTGCTGGCCGAGGCCGGGCTGCTGAAGACCGGCGGCCTCTACGACATCCAGAACGTGGCGCTGGTCCACCATTCGCAGCAGGCGCTGCGCGCCCACATGCTGTTCCAGCGCGACAAGGACTATATCGTCAAGGACGACAAGGTCGTCATCATCGACGAGTTCACCGGCCGCATGATGGACGGCCGCCGCTTCTCCGAAGGCCTGCACCAGGCGCTGGAAGCCAAGGAGAAGGTGACGATCCAGCGCGAGAACCAGACGCTGGCCTCCATCACCTTCCAGAACTACTTCCGCATCTACCCGAAGCTGGCCGGCATGACCGGCACCGCCCTGACCGAAGCGGCGGAGTTCGGCGAGATCTATGGCCTCGAAGTGGTCGACATGCCGACCAACGTCCCGGTCAAGCGCATCGACCATGACGACGAGGTCTATCGCACCGCGGCCGAGAAGTACCATGCGATGACCGACCTGATCGAGGACGCGCGCAAGCGCGGCCAGCCGGTGCTGGTCGGCACCACCTCGATCGAGAAGTCGGAACTGCTGTCGGAGTTGCTGACCAAGCGCGGCATCCCGCACAACGTCCTGAACGCCCGCCACCACGAGCAGGAAGCCTACATCGTCGCGCAGGCCGGCCGCGCCGGCGCGGTGACGGTCGCCACCAACATGGCCGGCCGCGGCACCGACATCCAGCTCGGCGGCAATCTCCAGATGCGGATCGAGGTCGAGCTGGCCGACGTCCCGGAAGGCCCGGAGCGCGAGGCCCGCATCAGGCAGATCGAGGCCGAGATCGCCGAGGCGCGCGAAAAGGTGAAGCAGGCCGGCGGCCTCTACGTCATCGGCACCGAGCGGCACGAGAGCCGCCGCATCGACAACCAGCTGCGCGGCCGTTCCGGCCGCCAGGGCGACCCCGGCACCTCGAAGTTCTTCCTGTCGCTGGAAGACGACCTGATGCGCATCTTCGGGTCGGAGCGGATGGACAGCATGCTCCAGCGCCTCGGCCTGAAGGAGGGCGAGGCGATCATCCATCCCTGGATCAACAAGGCTCTGGAAAAGGCGCAGCAGAAGGTCGAGGCGCACCACTTCGAGGTCCGCAAGAACCTGCTGAAGTTCGACAACGTCATGAACGACCAGCGCAAGGTCGTCTACGAGCAGCGCCACGAGGTGATGGAGAGCGAGGACATCGCGGAGGAAATCCGCGAGATGCGCCACCAGATCATCGCCAACATGGTGTCGGCCGCCATCCCGGCCAACAGCTACTCCGAGCAGTGGGACATCGACGGCCTGCACGAGGCGGTCAACCGCGTGCTGGGCATGGACCTGCCGGTGCATGAGTGGGCCAAGGAAGAGGGCATCGCCGAGCCGGAGATCGAGGAGCGCGTGCGCGAGGCCGCCGACCGCAAATATGCGGACAAGGAGGAGGCCTACGGCGCCGAGACGATGCGGCATGTGGAAAAGAGCATCCTGCTCCAGATCCTGGACCAGGAATGGAAGGACCACCTCCTCCAGCTCGACCACCTGCGCCAGGGCATCAACCTGCGCGCCTATGCCCAGAAGGACCCGCTGAACGAGTACAAGCGCGAGGCGTTCGAGCTGTTCGACTCGATGCTGATGGCCCTGCGCGAGCAGGTCACCACCATCCTGATGCATGTCGAAATCCGCATGGCGCCGTCGCAGGAGGAACTGTTCGCCCGCCAGATGCAGGAGATGCACGAGGGCCGCATGGACCCGGCGCTGGCGATGGCGGGCATGGGGGCCGGTGACGGCGACGCCTTGCCCGACGGCATGGTCCGCGCCTCGTCGCTGGCCGGCACGCCGGAAGACCAGCCGCTGCCGGCCGAGGTGATGGAAAACACCCCGCGCAACGCCGCCTGCCCCTGCGGGTCGGGCAAGAAGTTCAAGCACTGCCACGGCCGCATGGCTTAAGGGTCGGAGTTATCCCCTCTCCCCCCCGGGGAGAGGGTTAGGGTGAGGGGGGAGCACCGCGCGCCTCCCACGAGAATCCAACCGGCGCATCCCCCTCACCCCGGCCCTCTCCCCGGGGGGGAGAGGGGGCTTTATGAAACCAACCCCTCCCCACCCCGTTTCCCTTCCACGACCACGGAAAAACGGGACGCCATGTTCGAAGAATTCAAAAAATTCATCAGCCGCGGCAATGTCGTGGAGCTGGCCGTCGGCATCATCATCGGTGCCGCCTTCACCGGGATCGTCAATTCCCTGGTCAAGGACATCCTGATGCCGCCGATCGGCTGGATCATGGGCGGCATCGACTTTTCGAACTACTTCATCAGCCTGTCGGGCGGCCATTACGACTCGCTCCAGGCCGCCGAGAAGGCGGGTGCGGCGACCGTCAACTACGGCCGCTTCATCAACAGCTGCATCAATTTCCTGATCGTGTCGGGCGCCCTGTTCATGATCGTCCGGCAGGTCAACCGCCTGCATGTCCTGCACAAGGAAGCGCCGAAGACCCCGCCGCGGCAGGAACTGCTGCTGGAGGAAATCCGCGACGCCCTGCGCGCCCAGGCCAAAAATCAGGCCAACAGCCAGACCGTCCCCCGGCCGCCCTCCGCCGACCCGACCCCCTGATCCCACCGCCGGCCCCGGCGCGATTTCGCTCAGTGCGGGAGCTTGTCACAGGGTGGGGAGAACCCCCCGTTGCCGCAGCGCGTCGAACGGGTTACCCTCTTGGATAAGCTGGCGATGGCGGTGGGAGGGCGAAGGCCCCGCACGCCTGCGCTGTCCATGACCTCGGCAAGGGCCATGTCCATGTCCGCCACGCGCTGTCCGCCGCCCGCCCCCACGGGTGCGCCGCCATGATCCGCTCCGCGGCGCGCCGGGCCGTCCTGCGGTTGCTTGCCGTGCTGCTGCTGTCCCTGCTGGCCGGCGACCCGGCGGTGGCGATCAGCGTGACGGCACCGGCTGCCGCGTCGCCGGACGACGGCCCGCGCCCGGCCGAAATTCGGGTCACGCTGGACGACACTTACCCGCCCTACAGTTTCCGCACCCCCGACGGCGCCCATGTCGGCATCGTGAAGGACATATGGACGCTGTGGTCGCAGAAGACCGGCATCCCGGTCCGCATGCTTCCGCTCGATTGGGGCCTCGCCCGCAAGACCATGGACAGCGGCGGCGCCGACGTCATCGAGACGATCTTCCGCAACGACGCCCGCGACCTGATCTACGACTTCTCCAAGCCCTATGCCCGCGTCGACGTGCCGATCTGGTTCAGCGCCGACCTCAGCGGCATCACCGGGGTGGAGTCGCTGCGCGCCTTCACGGTCGGGGTGAAGGACGGCGATTTCTGCATCGAATGGCTGACCGACCAGGGCATCACCGCCTTCCAGCGCTATCCCGGCTTCGAAGCGATGGTGGACGCCGCCGCAAGGCAGGAAACCCGCGTCTTCTGCATGGACGACCCCTCCGCCCGCTATTACATGACCAAGCGCGGCGTGCAGGGACGCTTCCGCTACACCGACCCGCTCTACACCGGCGAACTGCACTGGGCGGTGCGCAAGGGCGACACGGCGCTGTTCCGCCTGATCGCCGACGGCTTCGCCCGCATCACCCCGGAGGAACGCAAGGCGGTCGAGGAACGCTGGCTCGGCCGCAGCCTGACCGGCATCGTCAGCCCCCAGATGATGGACCTGCTGCTGAAGCTGTTGGCCGGACTGGCGGTGCTGGGCTTCGGCGCGCTGGTGTGGGTGCTGCTGCTGCGCCGGCAGGTGGAAAGCAAGACCGAAAGCCTGCGCGCCGCGGTCGCCGCCCTGACCGCCAGCGAGGAGCGCGTCCGCACCATCTTCGACAGCGTCACCGACGCCATCTTCATCCATGACCTCGACGGCGGCGCCATCCTGGAGGTCAACCGCCGCATGCGGGAGATGTACCGGGTCGGCAATTTGTCGCTGTCGGACCTCACCGTCGCGATGATCAGCTCGGGCGTGCCGCCCTACACGCGGCAGGACGCCGCGGCCCGCATCCGCAAGGCGGCCGACGGCGAACCGCAGCTGTTCGAATGGCATGCCCGCCGGCTCGACGGCTCGCTGTTCTGGGTGGAGGTCAGCATGCGGCGCGCCGTCATCGACGGCAATGACCGTCGGCTGCTGGTTCTCGTCCGCGACATCACCGAACGCAAGGCGGCGCAGGAGCGGATGGAGTATCTGTCGCGCCACGACGCGCTGACCCTGCTGCCCAACCGCGTCCTGGTGCAGGACCGCACCGAACAGGCGCTGGCCCGGTCGGAACGCAACGGCCGGCTGGTGGCGCTGGTCGCCTGCGGCCTCGACCGCTTCAAAACCGTGAACGACAGCCTCGGCCACGCCGTCGGCGACGCCCTGCTGCGCGCCGTGGCGGAGCGTCTGAAGGCGGCGGTGCGCGACACCGACACGGTCAGCCGCGGCGGCGGCGACGAGTTCATCCTGCTGCTGTCCGGGCAGCCCGACATCGACGCGGTGGTGGAGGCCGTCGCCAACCTGCACGAGGCGATGGCCGAGCCCTTCCAGGTCGGCGGCCATGAGCTGACCGTCACCCTGTCGTCGGGCGTGGCGCTTGCCCCGGCCGACGGCAAGGACTTTGCCACCCTGCTGAAGAACGCCGACACCGCGCTGCACCACGCCAAGGCGGCCGGCCGCGACACCCACCGCTTCTATGCCGAGGCGATGAACGCCGAGGCGGTGGCCCACCTGTCCACCCGCAGCGGCCTGCGCCGCGCGCTCGACCATGGGGAGTTCCTGATCCATTACCAGCCGCAGGTCAGTCTGGAGAGCGGCGCCGTCACCGGTGCGGAGGCGCTCGTGCGCTGGAACCACCCCGACAAGGGCATGGTCCCGCCCGGCGACTTCATCCCGATCGCCGAGGACAGCGGCCTGATCGTGCCCATCGGCGCCTGGGTCCTGACCGAGGCCTGCCGGCAGGCGGCGGCATGGCATGCCCGCGGCCTGTCGCTGTCGGTGGCGGTCAACCTGTCGGCCCTGCAGCTTCAGCGCAGCGACCTCGTCGCCACGGTGACGCGGGCGCTGGCCGACAGCGGGCTCGACCCGCTGCTGCTGGAGCTGGAGCTGACCGAATCGATGCTGATCCAGAACACCGAATTGGTGATGGACAATCTGCGCCGCATCAAGGCGATGGGCGTGCAGGTGTCGATCGACGATTTCGGGACCGGCTATTCCAACCTGTCCTACATCGGCCGTCTGGCGGTGGACAAGCTGAAGATCGACCGCAGCTTCGTCGCCGATCTCACCAGCAACCATGACAGCGCCAAGATCACCGCCGCCGTCATCCAGATGGCCCACAGCCTGAACCTGACCGCGGTGGCCGAAGGCGTGGAGGATGCCGAAACGCTGGAAGCCCTGCGCGCCCTGCGCTGCGACGTCGCCCAGGGCTATTACCTGGGCCGCCCCGGCCCCGCCGAGGCGGTCGAACGCGCCGCCCGGCAAGTGAACCCGTTCAAGGTCGGGGCTTAGGTCCCTTTACAGCCCCTTCACCAGGGCGACGAGCTGGTCGAGCGCGGCGCTCCAGCCGTGATGGAAGCCCATCTCCTCATGCTGCTGTTTCGCCGCTTCGTCCTTGTGGAGCGCGACGGCGGTATAGAGCGTGCCGCCGGCCGTCGGCTCGATGGTGACGGTCGCGGTCATGAAACCGCCGCCGGTGGGGCGGAAGCCCGGACCCAGCGCATCGGTGAAGACCAGCCGCCGCTCGGGCTCCACAGCCAGGAAGCAACCGGTGCTGTCGTTCCTCTCGCCGTTCGGCCCTTCCATCACCGTGCGGAACTTGCCGCCGGGCCGCAGGTCGATCTCACAGGCGGTGGTCCGCCAGGGCGCCGGCGTGAACCACTTCATCAGCAGTTCCGGCTCGGTCCAGGCCCGCCAGACGAGGCCCGGCGGAACCGCCACCTCGCGCTTCAGTTCGAGGTCGAGCTGCGGGTTGAAAACCACATCGGTCATGGTGTCCCTTCCTCCCGTTTGTTCAGGTCCAGCACCAGGCTGTCCAGTTGGTCGAGCCGCTTCGTCCACAGGCTCCGCTGCGCTTCCAGCCAGCTTTCCGCGGCCGCCAGCGCCTCCGGCTTCAGCGTGCAGGTGCGTACCCGCCCCTGTTTTCGCGTTTCGACCAGCCCGCTGTCCTCCAGCATCTTCAGATGCTGCAGGAAGCTGGGCAGAGCCATGCCGAAGGGTTTCGCAAGGTCGCCGACCGATGCCGGTCCGCGCCCAAGCGCCTGGATCACCGCCCGGCGCGTGGGGTCCGCCAGCGCACGGAACGTCCTGTCGAGTGCTGCATCCATGACGGCACCCTAGCGGGAGAATATACTTAGGTCAATGCCTAACTATCGTGCTCACGCCGTCCCGCTCGCCATGTGCAGGCTGACGACCCCGGCAACGATCAGAAGGATGCCGACCACCTTCATCACCGTCAGCGATTCGCCGAACACGAACACGCCGATGGCGGCGATGGCCGCGGTGCCGGTCGCCGACCAGATCGCATAGGCGATGCCGACCTCCATGGTGCGCAGCGCCTTGGCCAGCAGCAGGAAGGCGACGCCGTAACAGACGACCACCGCCGCCGCCGGACCCAGCCGCGTCATGCCGTCCGACATCTTCATCGCGGAGGTGCCGACGACCTCGAACAGGATCGCCACAATCAGATACAGCCAGCTCATCGCCCAAGGACCCCGCCAACCCCGCCCGCTCCCGCAAGGCCGATCCCGCAAGGCCGATCCCGCGGGGAACGCAGGATGGACCGGGCGAAAGGGCGCCGCAAGCGTCCCCCTCGCACATCCCGCACCGGACACCCGTGGTTGACGCCACGCCCCGCCGGCCCTAGGGTCTTTGCCCTCATTCCCAACTTTATCTATGTGGTTTCGAAAGGGTCCGACGATGACCGGCGAACGGGATCTGGCGTTGCAGGCGAAGGCATGGCCGTTCGAGGAGGCGCGCAAACTGGTCGCGCGCTTCGCGAAAGCGCCGCCCGCCAAAGGCTATGTCCTGTTCGAGACCGGCTATGGTCCGTCGGGCCTGCCGCATCTCGGCACCTTCGGCGAGGTGGCGCGCACCAGCATGGTGCGCCACGCCTTCCAGACCATGAGCGACATTCCGACCAAGCTGTTCTGCTTCTCGGACGACATGGACGGGCTGCGCAAGGTCCCCGACAACATCCCCAACAAGGAGATGGTGGCGGCCAACCTGGGCAAGCCGCTGACCCAGGTGCCCGATCCCTTCGGCACCCATGACAGCTTCGGCGCCCACAACAACGCCCGGCTGCGCGCCTTCCTCGACAGCTTCGGCTTCGAGTACGAGTTCCAGTCGTCCACCGACTGGTACAAGTCAGGCCGCTTCGACGAGGCGCTGCTCGGCATCCTGCGCCATTACGACGAGGTGATGGCGGTGATGCTGCCCACCCTCGGCGCCGAGCGTCAGGCGACCTACAGCCCCTTCCTGCCGGTCTCCCCCTCGACCGGCCGGGTCCTCCAGGTGCCGATGCTGGAGCGCAACGTCGATGCCGGCACCATCGTCTTCGAGGACGAGGACGGGAAGAAGGTCGAACTGCCGGTCACGGGCGGCCATGTGAAGCTGCAGTGGAAGCCCGATTGGGGCATGCGCTGGTTCGGCCTCGGCGTCGATTACGAGATGTACGGCAAGGATCTGATCCCCTCGGCCGACCTCGCCGGCAAGATCTGCAAAATCCTCGGCGGCACCCCGCCGGAGGGCTTCAATTACGAGCTGTTCCTCGACGACAAGGGCCAGAAGATCTCCAAGTCGAAAGGCAACGGCCTGACCATGGAGGAATGGCTGGCCTACGCGCCGCAGGAAAGCCTCGCCCTCTACATGTTCCAGAAGCCGAAGTCGGCCAAGCGCCTGTACTTCGACGTCATCCCGCGCGCCGTCGACGAGTATCTGACCTTCGTCGACAAGGTCCATGGCGAGGAGCCGGCGAAGAAGCTGGAGAACCCGGCCTGGCACATCCACAACGGCAAGCCGCCGGCCGTGCGCTCCGACGTGTCCTTCAACCTGCTGCTCAATCTGGCGGGTGCGGCGAATGCCGAGACCAAGGACACCATGTGGGGCTTCATCCGCCGCTATGCGCCGGACGCCACGCCGGAGAACAGCCCCTTCCTGGACAGCATGGTCGGCTATGCCGTGCGCTACTACCAGGATCAGGTGAAGCCGACCAAGCGGTTCCGCGCCCCCACGGACGCCGAACGCGCGGCCCTGCAGGACCTGCTGGCCAAGCTGGACGGGCTGCCGGCCGACGCCCGTGCCGACACCATCCAGAACGAGGTGTTCGAGGTCGGCAAGACTCACGGCTTCACCGAACTGCGGGCGTGGTTCCAGGCTCTGTACGAGGTGCTGCTGGGCCAGACCACCGGCCCGCGCATGGGCTCCTTCATCCAGCTCTACGGCATCGACGAGACCAAGGCGCTGATCCGCGAGAAGCTGGCGGCCTGACGCCCGCCGGTTTCCAGGGGACTAAGGGAGGCGTCGGAAGGCGCCTCCTTTTTTCGTTTCCGAACCGATCCGAACGCGATTATTTTCGAAATCGATCGTCCGTCTGACCCGCGACCGGCCCCATGCCCGAAAAAAGTGCGGAAAACTGCCTTTCCGCCCACCATATAGGCGAGTCTAAACAAATTCCATACCGCGCTATGCGGATGTCGCACCGCACCAATTCGAAAAGGGTGGTACCGCTAACACGGCCGTCTGCTTAAACTCCGCCTCGTTACTGCATTTTGCAGTGCGTTTCCTCCCTAGACTAAAGGCCGCGCCCGCATGGGCAGCGGCCTTTTTTTTGCGCCGGCGGGTTCCCGCCCCTCCCCTGTGATGGCCGTCACAGCCAAGATGGATAAAATACCTGATAAATTGTTCCGGTAACCGCGGCTGGCCCACAGGACCCGTCCGCCGGGATGTATCGGGAGGGAGGGGCGTGGGATGACCGCCGATCCGCCGCCGTTCGAACGTCACCATCGCACGGCCCAGGCTCTGGTCAGCACCTTTCAGGAGGCGCTGGAGCCGCAATTCACCGCCAAGGGCGTATTGTCGCGCGAGGAATTCACCCGCGCCATGGGGCTGATGATGGCGCACTGGCCGTCGGTGCTGCCGCTCTTCGCGTCGATCTGCCAATCCTGTACCGCAGCCTCCTGCACCGCGTCCGGCTGCGGCGGCTGCACGACGATGGGGGATGCGGCGGGGGACGGGCAACAGCCTCTTCATCACGATGGCCGCCGCCGCGATTTCGTCACCCGCCTGATGGTCTCCGCCCTGCGCACCCGCCTGCCCGACAGCATGGACCCGGTCACCGGCGCCAGCTTTCCCCAGGTTATCCTCCCCGGCCTGCAATCGACGCTGACCGCCCTGTTCTACGAAAAGGAATGGGAGGCGCTGAACGCAAGCGCCGTCGCCCTGTTCAACCGGCTGGGGACCGACCGCGATGCCGAGGTCTGGCGGCGGCTGGCGCATGAGGAAACGCTGGCGGTGCTGGCGGACACGCCCTTCATCCGGGTGATGCTGCGCTTCCGCCAGTTCCACCAGCAGCGCCAGACCTTCATCCGCCGGATGACCGACCATCTGCGCGAACGGCATTTCGTCTTCGCAGAAGAGCATTTCCAGGCGCTGTTCGACGCCCTGTTCGGCCGGCTGCGCGACGGCCTGCGCACCGAACTGGACCGCGCCCGCACCGACATCCATTACGGAGAGGGCACGGCGGAGGCGCTGCTGCGCATCTTCGACCAGTTCGACAAGCACCGGCTGGAGCAGTCGGTGCCGGTTCGCGTGCTGGGCGGCCGGCAGATGCCGCGCCCGATGCTGGCGCAACGCAGCATGCTTGGCGCCACCCCTGCCGCCAAGCGGCGCTGAGCCCCGCGACCGGCCGTGCCGGATGTCACAAGCCGGGCCAGTGCCGAATTAGGACGCCGTTAACCAGGGGGGCGCTTCGATGGACCGCATGATCCCACCACTGCCGCTCCGGCCCCGCCGCGGCACAACCACAAGGCTTCAGGTCCGGTGACAGCCCGGCGCACCCCGTTCCGCCCCTCCCGCCGCCTCCCGCCGGAGACGGACTGCGGCGTCGCGCCCGAACTGATGGACTATCTGTTCGCCGAGTCGGCCGACGCGGCCCCTCCCCCCGCGCCGCCCGGCCGCAACGTCGCCCGTCAGGTCGGCGACGTGCTGGTCGAATCGCGGCTGGCCGGGATGGGCGACGCCGACGTGCGCTCCAATCTGGCCCGCAAGCTGTGCCGGCTGCTGCCCGACCTGCCGCCGGGCGGGGCCGACACCGTCAGCACGGTCGCTGTCCGTGCGCTGGAACAGCTGGCCCGCGACCACATCGTCCGTGTGCGCGAGGCGCTGGCGACGGCGATCAAGGACATCGCCTGCGCCCCGCCCTCGGTGGTGGCGACACTGGCGCGCGATGTCGAACGCTCGGTGGCGGAGCCGGTTCTGCGCTGCTGCGCGGCGCTTAGCGACGAGGATCTGCTGGACATCGTCGCCGCGGCTCCCGCCGGCTGGGCGCTGTCGGCCATCGCCCGGCGCCACAGCATCGGCGCCGCCCTGTCCGACGCCATCGCCGGCAGCGGCCATGCCGAGGCGACCGGCATCCTGCTCGACAACAGCGGCGCGGTGATCGCCGAACCGACGCTGGAATCTCTGGTGGAGCGGTCGGCCCACCATCCCGACTGGCGGGAGAAGCTGGCCCGCCGTCCCGCCCTGCCCCGCCGGCTGGCGCTGCGGCTGGCCGATTTCGTCGATCTGGCGGTGGTGGAGACTTTGCGGCGGCGTCCCGACTTCGACGACTCCACGGTGGCGGAGATCGCCGCAACCACCCGCCGCCGCATCGACTGGGCGGAAGCCCCCGAGTCGGCCGAGTCGCCGGAACGCCGCGCCGTCCGCCTGCACCGGCTGGGCAAGCTGGACGAGACGGCGCTGGGCGACGCGATGTCGTGGAACGAGACCGGCTTCGTGCGGACGGCGCTGACCTTGCGCGCCCGCGTCGCGCCGGAGGTGGTGGACCTGATCCTGGATGCCCACGACCCGCAGGCGGTCACCGCCCTCGTCTGGCGTGCCGGCCTGTCGATGCGCTGCGCCATGCAGATCCAGACCCGCGCCGCCGGCATCCACCCGCGCGCGATGCTGAACGCCCGGCAGGGCAGCGGCTTCCCGCTCTCCCCCGCCGAGATGGCCCGACACCTGGAACGCTACGGCATCGGGCCGTAGGAGAGCTGCGGCTGCCGCACCCGACGATCATCGCCCTCTCCCGCCCCGGGAGAGGGAGGGGACCCGCCGAAGGTGGGGAGGGTGAGGGGTGGCGCAAGAATCCCGAACCGCATGGCTTCTTGCCTCACCCCTCACCCTTCCCATGCTCCGCATGGGCCCCTTCCCTCTCCCGGGACGGGAGAGGGAGCCCCCTCGAACCTTACTGCAGGCCCCCGCGCGGTATCGGCTGGCGCGGCGTGGCGCGGCCGGTGCGCGGCACCGGGGCGTCGGGCGAGACCTCCTTGTAATAGGGGCCGCGGTCGGTCGGGCCTTCCATCGCCTCGGCCGGGGTGACGATCTGCTCACCGGTGCCGGCATCGAAGGCGATCAGCGGCAGCTCGCGCACCTTCAGGCAGGTTTCGCGCTTGGCGGCCAGTTCCGCCGGCTGCGATCCGTCCAGCGTCACCAGCGGCAGCACCCAGTTCGCCCGCTGGTCGGCGGGGATCGAGGTGTAGACGTAATTGGTCAGCGGCCGGCAATAGGCGATGCTGGCTTCCGCCGTGGCATCGACGATGGGGGCGGCGGCGATGGCGGCGCTGTAATCGCCGACCGTCTGGGCCTGGGCGGCACCGGCCGCCGAGACGCCGGCGATGCCGGCGGCAAGCGCCAGCGACATGGTCAGACCGGGAATGAAACGGGCCACGAGCTTGGCCATCTGCGCTCTCCTTCGACCGTCTTTGAACAAGGTAAGGACCGGACGCGAACCACACGTATAAAGCCGAACGGTCCAGTCGTTGGAAAGGATCATCGGGGGTGCGACGCAAAGCTGCAATGCCTCGCTAGCGGTCAGGCTTGCCCTCCGCGACAAAACGCGCTACCTACGCTTCCGAAATCTCGGGGCGCTGGATCCCTAAGACGTTAGAATGACCAACGGTTCTAGTCTCCCGCTGAATGGGGGACGCTCAAACGTTTTAGGGAACGCTCCATGGCTCGCAAGAAGATTGCGCTCGTCGGTGCCGGCCAGATCGGCGGCACGCTGGCTCTGCTCGCTGCTCAGAAGGAACTGGGCGACGTCGTCCTGTTCGACATCGTCCCAGGCACCCCCGCCGGCAAGGCTCTCGATCTCGCCGAGGCCGCCCCGGTCGAGGGCTACAACGTCAGCCTGACCGGCGGCAACGATTATTCGGCCATCGAGGGCGCCGACGTCGTCATCGTCACCGCCGGCATCCCGCGCAAGCCGGGCATGAGCCGCGACGACCTGATCGGCATCAATTCCGGCGTCTGCAAGACCGTCGGCGAGGCCATCGGCAAGCACGCCCCCAACGCCTTCGTCATCGTCATCACCAACCCGCTCGACGTGATGGTGTGGGTGCTGCAGCAGGCGTCCGGCCTGCCGCCGGAGCGCGTGGTCGGCATGGCCGGCGTGCTCGACTCGGCCCGCTTCCGCTACTTCCTGGCCGAAGAGTTCAACGTCTCGGTCGAGGACGTCACCGCCTTCGTGCTGGGCGGCCACGGCGACACGATGGTCCCGCTGGTGCGCTACTCCACCGTCGCCGGCATCCCGCTGCCCGATCTGGTCAAGATGGGCTGGACCACGCAGGAGAAGCTGGACGCCATCGTTCAGCGCACCCGTGACGGCGGTGCCGAGATCGTCAAGCTGCTGGGCAACGGCTCGGCCTTCTACGCCCCGGCCGCCTCCGCCATCCAGATGGCCGAGTCCTACCTGAAGGACCAGAAGCGCGTCCTGCCGGTCGCCGCCCACCTGAGCGGCCAGTATGGCCAGGACGACCTCTACGTCGGCGTCCCGACGATCATCGGCGCCGGCGGCGTCGAGAAGATCATCGAGATCGAGCTGAACGACGAAGAGAAGGCGATGTTCCAGAACTCCGTCGACGCGGTGAAGACGCTGGTCGACGTCGTCAAGAAGCTGGACGCCGAAAAGGCCGCTTCCTAAGGAACGGACCGCGCGGTCTCCGGCGCCGTCCCGGCCCATTTTCCGGGTCCGGGACGGCGCCGGTGGTGCGCCCGTCTTGTCCTTCAGTCGACCCGTTCTCGTCAGCCGAACCAAAAAACAGATGGACGCCCGATGAACATCCATGAGTACCAGGCGAAAAGCCTGCTGAAGAAGTACGGCGTCGCGGTTCCCCGCGGCGGCGTTGCCTACACCCCGCAGGAGGCCGAGACGGTCGCCCGCGAGCTGGGCGGTCCGGTCTGGGTCGTGAAGTCCCAGATCCACGCCGGTGGCCGCGGCGCCGGCCGCTTCAAGGACAACCCCGAGGGCAAGGGCGGCGTCCGCGTCGTCAAGTCGATCGAGGATGTCGGCAAGAACGCCGCCGAGATGCTGAACCACGTGCTGGTCACCAAGCAGACCGGCGCGGAAGGCCGCGAGGTCAAGCGCCTCTACATCGAGGAAGGCGCCGACATCAAGCGCGAGCTGTATCTCGGCATGCTGATCGACCGCGCCACCGGCCGCGTGACGATCATGGCCTCGACCGAAGGCGGTATGGAGATCGAAGAGGTCGCCCATAACACGCCGGAGAAGATCATCAAGGTCGCCGTCGATCCGGCCACCGGCATCCAGGGCTACCACACCCGCAAGGTGGCGTTCGCGCTGGGCCTGGAAGGCAAGCAGGTCGGCGCCGCCGCCAAGTTCATCCAGGCCGCCTACAAGGCGTTCGTGGACCTGGACTGCGCCATCGTCGAGATCAACCCGCTGATCGTCACCGGCGCCGGCGACATCCTGGCGCTCGACGCCAAGATGAACTTCGACGACAACGCGCTGTTCCGTCACAAGGACGTGGAAGAGCTGCGCGACGAGGCCGAAGAGGATCCGGCGGAGATCGAGGCGGCCAAGCACAGCCTCAACTACGTCAAGCTCGACGGCAACATCGGCTGCATGGTGAACGGCGCCGGTCTGGCGATGGCCACCATGGACATCATCAAGCTGTATGGCGGCGAGCCGGCCAACTTCCTCGACGTCGGCGGCGGCGCCACGAAGGAACGCGTCACCGCGGCCTTCAAACTGATCCTGTCCGACAGCAACGTCGAAGGCATCCTGGTCAACATCTTCGGCGGCATCATGCGCTGCGACGTGATCGCCGAGGGCGTGGTCGCCGCGGCGCGCGAAGTGCACCTGCACGTTCCGCTGGTGGTGCGCCTGGAAGGCACCAACGTCGATCTGGGCAAGAAGATCCTGGCCGAATCCGGCCTGCCGATCCTCTCGGCCGACAACCTCGCCGATGCCGCCGAAAAGGTGGTCAAGGCCGTGAAGGAGGCCGCGTAACATGGCTGTTCTCGTCGATAAGAACACGAAGGTGATCTGCCAGGGCTTCACCGGAGCCCAGGGCACCTTCCACTCCGAGCAGGCCATCGCCTACGGCACCAAGATGGTCGGCGGCGTCACGCCCGGTAAGGGCGGCGCCAAGCACCTCGACCTGCCGATCTTCGACACCGTGTCGGAAGCGGTGGAGAAGACCGGTGCCAACGCCTCCGTGATCTACGTGCCGCCGCCCTTCGCCGCGGACGCGATCCTGGAAGCCATCGACGCCGAGATCCCGCTGGTGGTCTGCATCACCGAAGGCATCCCGGTGCTGGACATGGTCCGCGTCAAGCGCGCCCTGGACGGCTCCAAGACCCGCCTGATCGGCCCGAACTGCCCCGGCATCATCACGCCGGACGAGTGCAAGATCGGCATCATGCCGGGCCACATCCACAAGCGCGGCAAGATCGGCATCGTCTCGCGCTCCGGCACGCTGACCTATGAGGCCGTCGCGCAGACAACGGCGGCCGGTCTCGGCCAGACCACCTGCATCGGCATCGGCGGCGATCCGGTCAACGGCACCAACTTCGTCGACAGCCTGGAGCTGTTCGTGAAGGACCCGGAGACCGAGGGCATCATCATGATCGGCGAGATCGGCGGCGACGCCGAAGTCCGCGGCGCCGAGTTCATCAAGGCCTCGGGCACGAAGAAGCCGGTCGTCGGCTTCATCGCCGGCCGCACGGCGCCTCCGGGCCGCCGCATGGGCCATGCCGGCGCGGTGATCTCCGGCGGCAACGACACCGCCGACTTCAAGATCGACTTCATGAAGTCGGTCGGCATCGCCGTCGCCGACAGCCCCGCCAGCCTGGGCTCCACCATGCTGAAGGTGTTCAAGGGCTGATGGCCTGCGGGCGTCGCCTCCGGGTGACGCCCACGGCCCGCTGCCTTTGAAAAGAGGACGACCAGGACGAGGTTGACGGGCGGGACGCTGCGGTGCCCCGCCCGCCGCCTCTTCGGGCGGCCCCCTGGACGGATGGTCCTGGGAACCCATATGCAAGCGTCGGCGGTGCGCCTGGCACCCCACCGGCTGTTTCCGCCGGTTCTTGCACATGGGTATCCATCGACCCACCGCCTCCTTCATCACCCGCGATCATCTCCCACAGGGACCCGGGCGCACGGCCCGAGGTGAAACCATGTCGGCAAATCTGGAACAGACCTCGTTCCTCTTCGGCTCGAACGCCGGTTACGTCGCCGAACTCTACGCCAGCTACCTGTCCAACCCGGCCACCGTCGACCCCAGCTGGAACAGCTTCTTCCAGGATCTGGACGAGGATTCGCGCGCCGTCCTGGACGAGCTGCGCGGCGCGTCCTGGACCGTGTCCGATCTGGAAGACCCCAAGGCCAAGCGCGACCCGGTCGCCGAAAGCTTCATCGTCGGCGCCCCCAACGGCGCCGCGAACGGCGCCGCCGCCGCGATGAACGGCCCCGGCAACGGCGCCATGCTGGCCCACGCCCAGCAGGTCTATGGCGGCATCAGCCCGCAGCAGCTGCGCGCCGCCACGCTGGACAGCATCCGCGCCCTGATGCTGATCCGCGTCTTCCGCGTCCGCGGCCACATGAACGCGCATTTCGACCCGCTGGGCCTGGAAAAGCGCGAGCCGCACCCGGAGCTGGATCCGGCGACCTACGGCTTCGGCCCGGACGACCTCGACCGTCCGATCTTCCTGAACTACTCGCTCGGCCTGGAAACGGCGTCGCTGCGCCAGATCCTGGAAATCCTGCACAAGACCTATTGCGGGACGATCGGCGTCGAGTTCATGCACATCCAGGATCCGGAAGAGAAGGCCTGGATCCAGGAGCGCATCGAGGGCGGCCGCAATCACACCGACTTCACGGTGAACGGCAAGCGCGCCATCCTGGAGCGTCTGACCGCGGCCGAGGGCTTCGAGAAGTTCCTGCAGCTGAAATACACCGGCACCAAGCGCTTCGGCCTTGAGGGCGGCGAGTCGATGATCCCCGCGCTGGAGCAGATCCTGAAGCGCGGCGGTCAGCTCGGCCTCAAGGAGGTCGTCGTCGGCATGGCCCACCGCGGCCGTCTGAACGTGCTGACCAACTTCATGGGCAAGCCCTTCTCCGCCGTCTTCTCGGAGTTCCAGGGCAACCCGTCGAGCCCGCAGGACGTGCAGGGTTCGGGCGACGTGAAGTACCATCTCGGCACCTCGTCGGACCGTGACTTCAACGGCAACATCGTCCACCTGTCGCTGACCGCCAACCCGTCCCACCTGGAATGGGTCAACCCGGTCGTGCTGGGCAAGGTGCGCGCCAAGCAGCAGCAGCGCCGCGACCTTGAGCGCGAGCAGGTGATGGGCGTGCTGATCCACGGCGACGCCGCCTTCGCCGGCCAGGGCATCGTGGCCGAGACGCTGGGCCTGTCGGAGCTGCGCGGCTACCGCACCGGCGGCACCATGCACTTCATCATCAACAACCAGATCGGCTTCACCACCAACCCGACCTATTCGCGGTCGGGCGTGTACTGCTCCGACATGGCCAAGATGGTGCAGGCGCCGATCTTCCACGTGAACGGCGACGATCCCGAAGCCGTCGTCCATGTCAGCCGCATCGCCATCGAGTTCCGCCAGAAGTTCAAGCGGGACGTCGTGATCGACATGGTCTGCTACCGCCGCCATGGTCACAACGAGGGTGACGAGCCGGGCTTCACCCAGCCGCTGATGTACAAGAAGATCCGCGCCCACGCGACCACGCGCGAGCTGTACGCCAAGCAGCTGGTCGAAGAGAACGTGATCACCCAGGCCGAGGGCGACCAGATCACCCAGGACTTCATGAAGAAGCTCGAGGGTGAGTTCGAGGCGTCCAGCACCTACAAGCCGAACAAGGCCGACTGGCTGGAAGGCAAGTGGGCCGGCCTGCAGGCGCAGGGCGCCGACACCGCCCACCGCGGCGAGACCGGCGTGGACATCGACAAGCTGAAGCAGATCGGCTTCAAGCTCTGCGAGTACCCGAAGGACTTCGCGATCAACTCCAAGATCGCGCGCCAGCTGGAAGCCAAGAAGAAGACGCTCGAATCGGGCGAAGGCATCGACTGGGCGACCGCCGAGGCGCTGGCCTACGCCACCCTGGTCGCCGAGGGCACCGGCGTCCGCCTGTCGGGCCAGGATTCCGGCCGCGGCACCTTCTCGCACCGCCATGCGGTGATGTACGACCAGAACACCGAAGAGAAGTACGTCCCGCTCTGCCACGTCAGCCCGGATCAGGCGACCTTCGAGGTCCATGACAGCCCGCTGTCGGAAGCCGCCGTCGTCGGTTACGAATACGGCTATTCGCTGGCCGAGCCGCACAATCTGGTGCTGTGGGAGGCGCAGTTCGGCGATTTCGCCAACACCGCGCAGACCATCATCGACCAGTTCATCTCGTCGGGCGAGTCCAAGTGGCTGCGCATGTCCGGCCTGGTGATGCTGCTGCCGCACGGCTACGAGGGCCAGGGTCCGGAGCACTCCTCCGCCCGTCCGGAACGCTTCCTGCAGATGTGCGCCGAGGACAACTGGCAGATCTGCAACGTCACGACGCCGGCCAACCTGTTCCACGTCTTCCGCCGTCAGATCCGCCGCAGCTTCCGCAAGCCGCTGGTCCTGTTCACGCCGAAGTCGCTGCTGCGCCACAAGCTGTGCATCTCCGACCTGTCGGAGATGGGTCCGGGCAGCACGTTCCACCGCGTGCTGGGCGAGACCGCCAACGATCTGGCCGCCAACGACAAGATCCGCCGCATCGTCGTCTGCTCCGGCAAGGTCTATTACGACCTGCTGCAGGAGCGCATGAGCCGCGGCATCAAGGACGTGGTCATCCTGCGCCTGGAACAGCTCTACCCGTTCCCGAAGGACGCTCTGGCGGCCGAGTTCGCCAAGTATCCGAACGCCGAGCTGGTCTGGTGCCAGGAAGAGCCGGAGAACCAGGGCGCCTGGCATTTCGCCGACCGCCGCCTGGAAGCCGTGCTGAAGGACGTCGGCCACAAGGCCGGCCGCCCGTCCTACGTCGGCCGCCCGGCCACCGCCTCGCCGGCGACCGGCCTGCTGAAGCGCCACAACCAGGAGCAGGCCAAGCTTCTGGACGAAGCCCTGACGGTCCGCTGACCATCACCCAAGCGAACAAGAAGACGAACGAGGAATAAGAAATGGCTACCGACATCAAGGTCCCCACGCTGGGTGAGTCCGTCTCCGAGGCGACGGTCGCCCGCTGGCTGAAGAAGGCCGGCGAGGCCGTCGCCATGGACGAGGCGCTGGTCGAGCTGGAGACCGACAAGGTCACGCTTGAGGTGAACGCGTCCGCCGCCGGCGTGCTGGCCGAGATCGTCGCTCCGGAAGGGGCGAACGTCGAGGTCGGCGCCCTGCTGGGCGTCATCAACGAGGGCGCCGGCGCCGGTGCCGCCCCGGCTGCCGCCGCTCCCGCCGCTGCCCCGGCCGCTCCGGCTCCGGCCGCCGCGCCGGCCCCGGCTCCGGCCGCCGCTCCGGGCAACCTGGCCGCCTCCGGCCCGGCCGCCCGCAAGCTGGCGGACGAGAAGGGCATCGACGGCTCGTCCATCGCCGGGTCGGGCAAGGACGGCCGCGTGACCAAGGGCGATGTGCTCGCCGCCCCGGCTCCGGCCGCCAAGCCGGCCGCTCCGGCCCCGGCGCCGAAGCCGGTGTGGGCCGCCGGCACCCAGGGCGACCGTCCGCGCGCCGCGCAGGAAGAGCGCGTCCGCATGACCCGCCTGCGCCAGCGCATCGCCGAGCGCCTGAAGGAGGCGCAGAACACCGCCGCCATGCTGACCACCTTCAACGAGGTGGACATGTCGGCGGCGATCGCTCTGCGCGCCGAGTACAAGGACTATTTCGAAAAGCGCCACAAGGTGCGGCTCGGCTTCATGTCCTTCTTCGTCAAGGCCGCCGTCCAGGCCCTGAAGGAGATCCCGGCCGTCAACGCCGAGATCGACGGCACCGACATGGTCTACAAGAACTACTATGACATCGGCGTCGCCGTCGGCACGCCGCAGGGTCTGGTGGTTCCGGTCGTCCGCGACGCCGACAAGCTGGACTTCGCCGGCGTCGAGGGCACCATCGCCGCTCTCGGCAAGAAGGGCCGTGACGGCAAGCTGTCGATGGACGAACTCACGGGGGGCACCTTCACCATCTCCAACGGTGGTGTCTACGGCTCGCTGATGTCGACCCCGATCATCAACCCGCCGCAGTCCGCCATCCTCGGCATGCACAAGACGATGGACCGCGCGGTCGTCATCGGCGGCAAGATCGAGGTCCGCCCGATGATGTATCTGGCGCTGTCCTACGACCACCGCATCATCGACGGCAAGGAAGCGGTCACCTTCCTCGTCCGCATCAAGGAGCTGATCGAGGATCCGCGCCGCCTGCTGCTGGACGTCTGATACCGGACCGACAACGCGGATAAGGGATCATGGGAGGCGACGAGCCTCCCATGCCCACCGGTCCGGGAGCCGAACGGTTCCTGGACCCCCTGCAAGGACGCTGTCACGGCGTCCTTTTTTCTGTTCTGCCCCGTTTTCCCGTCGGCCCTGCCGGAAATCGCGCTATCCTTCGTTCGTTCACACATGATGAATGCCGGACCCTGCCGGCCCGGACGGCTCCTCCAGCGGAGAGGGTCTTGCCATGGCGGTTCGCGAGCGGATGAGGCGGCTGTGGAGGCGGTGGGTGCCGGCGCTTGCCGCCATCCTCGTCCTGTATGCTGCGGGCGGGGCCGCGCCGGGCCGCGCGCAGATCGTCGTCGACCTTGAACTGGTGCTGGCGGTCGACGCTTCGGCCAGCATCGTCGACAACACGCTGGATTTCCAACTGGCCGGTCATGCCGCGGCGTTTCGCGACCCCCGCATCATCGCCGCCATCGACAGCGGACCGCACCGCCGCGTCGCCGTGACCCTGGTGTCCTGGTCCGATCCGATGTCCTTCCAGGTGCTGATCCCCTGGACCCTGCTCGATAGCGCCGACAGCGTCCGCGCCTTCGCCGACCGGGTCGAACAGGCGCCACGGCGAGACTTCGCCGGCAGCACCGGCATCGGCGCGGCGATGCTGCGCTCGGCCGCCCTGTTCGGCGACAGCGGCTTCCTGTCGTCCCGCCGGATCATCGATCTGGTCAGCAACGGCACCAGCAACATCGGCATCCGGCCGGAATATGCCCGCGACACCGTCACCGCAGCCGGCATCACCGTCAATGGTCTGGTCATCCTCGACGAGGTCGCCTGGCTCGCCGATTACTTCACCGCCAGCGTCGTCGGCGGTGCCGATTGCTTCGTCCGGGTGGCGGACAGCCGCGCCAGCTTCGCCCGCGCCATTCTCGACAAACTGGTCTGGGAGATCGCTACCCATGATCCTCCGCCGGCATCCGGTCGTCCGGACAGGAGAGGATGAGGAAAGCGGGATCGGTGCGTCCGCCGGCCATCTGGCGATCTTCGTTCAAGGGGGCCCCGCTCGAAAGCCCGGATAGCCCCGTCTCCCGCTCCGCCTGTTTCCGACGCCCCGCGGCCCACCCGGCTGCGGGGCGTTTTCAATTGCCCCTCCCCCCTTCGAAAGGTTGGCGCAAACAACAGTTCGCGAAGCGCTCAAATCCTCTTGCATGGTCGATGGTATCTGGTATACCGTATCGATAATGTCAGTGCGGCCTTGGTTTGGGACATCAAACCCCCAATGGCCACCGCCGCACCGGCTCCCCCGGCGCCCAATCCAAGAGGGGGCGAGCGCCAAGGAGATCGACATGGATCAGACAGCAGCAGCGGGTTCGCCCGCGGTTGTGGATTGCGAACAGCTGGTGGCGGTGATCGGCGATGCCGTCATCGTGTCCGACCCGGCCGGCGCCATCACGCTGTGGAATGCGGCGGCGGAGCGGATGTTCGGCTTCACCGCCGGCGAGGCGATGGGCAAGTCGCTCGACATCATCATTCCCGAACGCCAGCGCCAGCGTCATTGGGACGGCTACGAAAAGACCATGGCCACCGGCGAGACCCGCTACGGCCATGACCTGCTGCGGGTTCCGGCGGTGCACAAGGACGGGCACAGCCTGTCGATCGCCTTCACCGTCGCGCTTTTGCGCGGGACCGACGGTGGGGTGTCCGGGATCGTCGCCGTGGTGCGGGACGAAACCGCCCGCTGGACCGAAGAACGGAAACTGCGCCGCCGCCTCACCGAACTCGAAGCGGCGGCCGGCTGACGGCGCCCTGCGGCAATCAGCGAATTCCGGCCTGCAAGCGAACCCGACGCCCCCGATCTCCGGGCGTGGGCCGGCCGGGCAGAAGTGCAAATCCAAGAGACAAACTGAAACTACGTGAAAAAGGGAGAGTTGCAGTCATGACCAAGCCGCTCGAAGGCATTAAGATCATCGACTTCACCCATGTGCAGGCCGGCCCCGCCTGCACCCAGCTTCTGGCCTGGTACGGCGCGGACGTGATCAAGGTCGAACGTCCGGGTGCCGGCGACGTCACCCGCAGCCAGCTGCGTGACATTCCGGGCGCCGACGCGCTCTATTTCACGATGCTGAACAGCAACAAGCGCTCCCTGACGCTCGACACCAAGACGGCCGAGGGCAAGGAAGTCCTGACCCGTCTGATCAAGGAATCCGACGTTCTGGTGGAGAATTTCGGCCCCGGCGCGCTCGACCGCATGGGCTTCAGCTGGGAAAAGATCAAGGAGCTGAACCCCGGCCTGATCGTCGCCTCGGTCAAGGGCTTCAGCGACGGCCACCATTACCAGGACCTGAAGGTCTATGAGAACGTCGCCCAGTGCGCCGGCGGCGCCGCCTCCACCACCGGCTTCTGGGATGGCCCGCCGACCGTGTCCGCCGCCGCTCTCGGCGACAGCAACACCGGCATGCACCTCGCCATCGGCATCCTGACCGCCCTGATGGCCCGCACCAAGACCGGCAAGGGCCAGAAGGTCGCCGTGTCGATGCAGGACAGCGTGCTGAACCTCTGCCGCGTCAAGCTGCGCGACCAGCAGCGCCTCGACCGCGTCGGCTATCTGGAGGAATACCCGCAGTACCCGCACGGCACCTTCTCCGACGTGGTTCCGCGCGGCGGCAATGCCGGCGGCGGCGGCCAGCCGGGCTGGGTGCTGAAGTGCAAGGGCTGGGAGACCGATCCCAACGCCTACATCTACTTCACCATCCAGGGCCATGCCTGGGCGCCGATCTGTAAGGCTCTCGGCCGCGAGGAGTGGATCGACGATCCGGCCTACAACACCGCCGAAGCCCGCCAGGACAAGATCTTCGACATCTTCGCGATCATCGAGGATTGGCTGAAGGACAAGACCAAGTTCGAGGCCGTCGACATCCTGCGCAAGTACGACATCCCGTGCGCCCCGGTGCTGTCGATGAAGGAGATCGCCAACGACCCGTCGCTGCGCGCCAGCGGCACGGTCGTCGAGGTCGACCACAAGGTGCGCGGCAAGTACCTGACCGTCGGCAGCCCGATCAAGTTCTCCGACATGACGGTCGAGGTCACCGGTTCGCCGCTGCTCGGCGAGCACACCGACGAGGTCCTGGCCCAGCTCGGCTACAACAAGGACCAGATCGCCGCCATGCACGACGCCAAGGTGGTCTGAGGCCAAGGAAGGTGGTCTGAGGCAGGTCGCACTTGCCCCCACCCTAACCCTCCCCCGCTCCGCGGGGGAGGGAACCCCGCCGCACTGCGACAGACTCCCTCCTCCGCCCAGCGGGGGAGGGTCGGGGTGGGGGCAAATCAGCAACCACCCCGCACAAACGACAACGGCGCCCATTCCGGGCGCCGTTTTCTTTTTCCCAAACCCTCAGCCCCCTACACCTTCCCGCCGCGCTCCAGATCGTCCAGGATCTCCCCCGCCCGATCGGTCAGGGTGTGCGCCAGCCGGTCGTAATGACCGTTGCCGGTCATGCGGGCGCGCCGGGCGGCCTCCGCGCCCAATCGGGCCAGTTCCTGGGCCATCTTCCGATAGTCCGGAACCGCGGGCCACGCCGCATCCGCCGCGACACGAGTCCTTGAGTGATCTTTCGAAGCCACAAACCACCTCATCCGTCGATGCCGGTGAAGGGCGCAATCCTGGCACGTCGGCGCCAAGGAACCAACTGACGCTTACGGCAGCGGCGGCGCAGCCTTTGGATGTGTCCGCACCCGACCGAACCGGATAGAACCCACCCGAACGCCGCCGCCACGCGCTCAGTCGATCAGCAGATCCAGCGTCGAGCGGACCACCTGCACGATCTCCCCGCCATAGGGCGAGCTGGCCTGACCGCGGGCGTTGACGATGATCGACAGCTCATGCTCCGTCGTCGGGGCGAAGCGGGCGATCTCCTGCACCAGATCGTCGGGCAGGATGGCGTCGCGCGTCACCCCGGCCTGGGTGGCGGCCTTGTCGCGCCAGCCGTTCAGCGCGGCGGCGATGGCCGCCTCGATCTGCTGCGACTCCTCCTTGCGGCGGAGGTCGGTGAACAGCACCAGCACCCGCCACGCGCCGTCGGCATAGGCGGTCTCGATGCGCTGGACCTCGACCGTCCGCAGGAAGGCGGACAGCTGCACCTGCGCCTCTTCGGCGGCGGCGTCGGGAATGGTGAAGGTGCGGATCTCGGTGCTCATCGCCCAACCTTGCTGAAAGGCTTCCCTGGATGGAGGGAGCCTACACAGAAACGGCGCGTTCGGCAAACCGGGACCCTGCCACGGGGGTGTTCCGGGACCTTGGGGATACCCCCAATTTCCATGGGTCGAATCTCCTCCCCCGCGCGTTGTGAGAGTAGCCGCAGCACGCCTGGAGACGCCCGATGTCCGATCTTGAACCGCAGGAGCCGAAACAGGACCTCTCCCCCGTCCCTCCCCATGCCGATGAGACCATTCCCGCCGCGACACCGCGCCGCGGCAGGAGGCGCTGGTGGATGCTGGGGACCGGGCTGCTGCTGGCACCGCTGGCGCTGTGCGGGTTGGCGGTGCTGGCGGTCCTGTGGGCCGGTTCGATGCTCTACGACCAGCCCTTCGCCTGGTACAACCTGAACCGCATCGACACGATGGCCGACCGGGTGGCGCGCAACCCCGATTCGGTGATGGTGGTGGCGCTCGGCGACACCGCGCTGCGCGACGCCACGCTGGACGAGCGCGGCATGGCGAAGGTCGCCGCCGAGCGTGGCGTGCCCAACCTGGAATTCCTGCGCATCGTCCACCGGCAGGCCCAGTTCGCCGATTTCGAGCCGCTGCTCGACCGGCTGATCGCCGTCAAGCCGACGCTGATCCTGCTCGACCGCAACCTGCTGACCGCCAGCCGTGGCCCGGTCGACGAGCTGGAGCGCTACGGCCACGGCCTGTTGCGGCTCTATCGCGGGCAGGCCTATGTGCAGGATCAGGTGGCGCTGCAATACCGGCGCGGCTGCGGCCCGACGCCGTCGGCCTGGCTGACCGGCGGGTCGCCCGGCGCCGTCGACGGCTCCACCGCCACCGCGCGGCAGGTCCGCGCCTTCATCGACCGCGCCTGGACCGCCGGCATCCGCGTCGCCCTGATCGAGGTGCACAGCCGACCCGCCGCCCCGCGCTCCAGCGGCCTGATCGCCACCGCGTCCGCCGCCGAGCCGTCTTCTGCGCCCACCGGCATCAACCTGCCGCTGTGGAACTACGATGACGAGGACGCCGTCCCCGCCACCGCCTGCGGTCAGGCCAGCGCCGACGGACGCAGCGCCTTCTCCGCCTGGCTGACCGGCGGCATCGCCGGAGCGGTGGCCGGCGCCCAGCCCGACCGCATGCCCGGCCGCGCCGTGGTCACCGAAGCAGCGGCGCTGCCCTGATTGCCGCCCCCAAATGACGCAGTGCAACCGTCCCCGCGCTTTCCAGCTTCCGGTTAAACCACTTTTTGTTTATGGTTTTCCGGTCGGGCGAGTCGCAACAGGAGACGGATGCATGGCTTCCATCATGATCAAGAAGGCCGGCGAAGGGCTGGTCTCGCAGGCTCACCGCAACGCCGACGTCGGCCCGACCAGCGGCAGCTCGGTCGTCTATGAAATCCAGAATGTGCCGGGCGACGTCACCGTCGACGACGTGATCGCCGCCTTCAAGGCCTACAAGCCGGCCGACAAGGTGTACGAGATCGACTGGTCCGCCCTGTCAAAGTAATCAGGGGAGGGGGCCGCCAACGCCCCCTTCCTCATCCGTTCCTTCAGGCCGGGCCCTTACTGCTGCAGCGCCGGATAGCGCTTGGCCCACACCTCCAGCTGGGCGACATGCTCGGCCTCTTCGGCGGCGAACTCCTCGGCCATCATGCGGACTTCCTGATCGCTGGTGGTCTTCGCCACTTCGGCATAGAAGGCCTGCCCGCGCTTCTCGCTCTCCAGCGCCAGCTCCAGCGCGTATTCCACCGTCATCAGATAGTGCGAGCCTTCCATGGAGGCCGCTTCCGGGCTGTCGCCGTCCGGCCACTGGAAGTCTTCCGGCGCAAGGTCGGGGATCTTGCGGAAGCCCGACCGTTCCCGCGCCTCGGCCAGATGCATGCGCGAGAATTTCGCCATCTGGCCGAAGAAGGCCGCGACCTCTTGGTTGCCATAGGTCTTCATCGCCTCCGACAGATCGGCGAAGCGGTTGGCGGCGTCCTCCTCCAGCACGCAGGCGTGGGCGAGGAACAGGGCGGCGTCGTGGATTTCGGTCATGGATCCCTTTGATAAGCGAATAAGCCCGACGACCCCAAAACCATACATTTTTTGCGGTCATCGGTCGCGGCCCCTGTCCCCCTCCCCCGCCCCTGCGACCTTTTGGCGCGCGCCGTGCCGCCCACTCCGCGAAAACCATTGCCTTTCCCGCCGGTTCGCGGCAGCAGACTCCCCCTCATGAGCAAGCCCGCCTTCCCCGCCCTTCCAATCGATCCCGTCCTTCCCGCCCTGCTGGAGGCGCTGGACAGCCGCGGCACCGCCGTCCTCCAAGCTCCGCCCGGCGCCGGCAAGACCACGCGGGTGCCGCTGGCCCTGCTCGACGCCGCTTGGGCAAAGGGCCGCAAGATCCTGGTGCTGGAGCCGCGGCGCCTCGCCGCCCGCGCCGCCGCCCGCCGGATGGCGTCGATGCTGGGGGAGACGGTGGGCGAGACCGTCGGCTACCGCGTGCGCCTGGACACCAAGGTCGGCCCGAAGACCCGGATCGAGGTGGTGACCGACGGCCTGTTCCTGCGCCAACTGCAGGAGGACCCGGAGCTTCCCGCCGTCGGCGCCGTCCTGTTCGACGAGTTCCACGAGCGCGGCATCGACAGCGACCTCGCCCTTGCCCTGGTGCAGGAGGCGCGCGGCGCGCTGCGCGACGACCTGCGCCTTGTCGTCATGTCGGCGACGCTCGACGCCGCCCCGGTCGCCACCCTGCTGGCCGACGCAGACGGCCCCGCCCCGATGGTGACCAGCGAGGGCCGCGCCTACCCCGTCGAGACCCGCCACCTCGACGCGCCCACCCAAGGCACCCGCATCGAGGACGCGGTGGCCGCCGCCGTTCGCCGCGCCCTGCGTGAGGAACCCGGCAACGCCCTGGTCTTCCTGCCCGGTGTCGGCGAGATCCGCCGCGTCCAGTCCCTGCTCGACCAGTCCGACCTCGGCCCGAACACCATCATCGCCCCGCTCTATGGCGACCTGTCGGCCGAGGCGCAGGACCGCGCCATCTCCCCCACCCCGCCCGGCCAGCGCAAGATCGTGCTGGCGACCTCCATCGCCGAGACCAGCCTGACCATCGAGGGCATCCGCATCGTGGTCGACAGCGGCCTGATGCGGGTTCCGCGTTTCGACCCGCGCGGCGGCATGACCCGTCTGGCGACGGTGAAGGTCAGCCAGGCCTCGGCCGAGCAGCGCCGTGGCCGCGCCGGCCGTCTGGAGCCCGGCGTCTGTTACCGCCTGTGGCCGGAGGCGACGCACAAGGCGCTGGCCCCCTTCACCACGCCGGAGATCGCCGACGCCGACCTCGCCCCGCTGGCGCTGGAGCTTGCGGTGTGGGGCGTCTCCGACCCCGCCAGCCTGTCCTGGCTCGACCAGCCGCCGGCCGCGGCGATGGCCCAGGCGCGCGAGCTGCTGACCGGCCTCGGCGCGCTCGACCGGTCGGGCGCGATCACCCCGCACGGCCGCCGCATGGCCGGCTTCGGCGTGCATCCGCGTCTGGCCCACATGATGCTGGCCGGCAAGGCGATGGGCCAGGGCGCGCTCGCCTGTCTGGTCGCGGCCCTGCTGGGCGAGCGCGACATCGTCCGCTCCCAACCGGGCTTCCGCGACGCCGACCTGCGCCTGCGCGTCGACCTGCTGCGCGGCGAGGAGCGCGGCGGCCAGGGTGCGGCGCGCGGCCTCAGCGTCGATCGCGGTGGGGCACAGCAGGCGGTGAAGCAGGCGCGGCAGTGGCGCCGGCAGCTCGGCGTGCGCGACGACGACGCGATGGACTCGAACGCCGTCGGCATCCTGGTGGCGCTCGCCTATCCCGACCGCATCGGCCAGCGCCGCCCCGGAGGCCAGCCCGGCGGGGTTGCGGCGCAGTATCGCCTGTCGGGCGGTCGCGGCGCCTATTTCCAGCAGGCCGAGCCGCTGTCGGCCGAGGAGTGGCTCGCCATCGCCGACCTCGACGGCGCCGCCCGCGAATCGCGCATCTTCCTGGCCGCCCCGGTCACGCTGGCCGATCTGGAGGAGAGCTTCGCCGACGACATCCGCAGCGAGACCATCGTCGCCTGGGACACGCGCGAGCAGATGGTGCTGGCGCGGCGCCGCCGCATGCTGTTCGCCCTGATCCTGAAGGACGAGAAGCTGGCCAAGCCGCCGGCCGAGGCGATGACCGCCGCGATGATCGAGGGCATCCGCGCGCTCGGCCCCGCCTGCCTGCCCTGGACCGACGAGCTGCGCAAATGGCGCACCCGCGTGATGTTCCTGCGCATGAAGGAAGGCGACGTCTGGCCCGACCTGTCCGACGCGGCCTTGATGGACGGCCTGGAGGAGTGGCTGGCCCCTTTCCTCGACGGCGTGTCGCGCCGCGCCCATCTGGAGCGCATCGACCTGTCGAGCGCCTTGCGCGCCCTGCTACCCTGGGAGTTGCGGACCCGCCTGGACGCCGAGGCCCCAACCCATGTCGAGGTGCCGAGCGGCTCCCGCATTCCCATCGACTATGACGGCGAGGAGCCGGTTCTGGCGGTGCGCCTGCAGGAGATGTTCGGCCTTGCCGAGACCCCGCGCATCGCCGGCGGCCGGGTTCCGCTTCTGCTGCACCTGCTGTCCCCCGCCCGCCGCCCGGTGCAGGTCACCCGCGACCTCGCGAGCTTCTGGGCCAACGCCTACAAGGCGGTGAAGGCGGATTTGAAGGGCCAGTACCCGAAACATTACTGGCCCGACAACCCGCTGGAAGCCGAACCGACCGCCAGGGCGAAGCCGAGGGGGCGGTAACGGCCCGCCCCCTCCCCTCCCCTCCGCAAACTTCCCCTCTCCCCCCTGGGGAGAGGGTCAGGGTGAGGGGGCAGCAAAGGCGCCAGCCTTTGCCAGGGGATTGCGAAGGGGCAGCATGCCCCTTGGCGGCGCGCGAAAGCGCGCCCGACCACCCTCTCCCTGGGGGGCTATGGCATTCACACAACTCCAGGCATCGCTAAGCTTCTGGGACAAAAGGAACTTTGCGTCATCCCCGCGAAGGCGGGGATCCAGGAAACTCCGCAGATCAGCGGCGGATGTGGCTGGATTCCCGCCTTCGCGGGAATGACGGCCGACAAAATTGCTTTATCCCAATATCTTAAGTGACGCTGAGATGTGTGAATGCCATCGCCCGCCCCGGGAGAGGGCGCGGAGCCGACGGCCGTAGGCCGGACGAGCACCGAAGGTGATCGTAGGCGGAGCGCAGTCGCGAGACTTGCGAGCGACTTTGGACCCGCGCCGAAGGCGTGGGGAGGGTGAGGGTTGGATCAAGAATCCAGAACCGCATGGCCCCTGCACATCCCCAGCCAAAGCCGGACGCAAATGCGGTAGCCGCATCCCCTCGCAAAGCGCATATTAGATGCGCCTCACCAGCCACCACGCCGAAGACACCAGGGAGCCCGACCATGCGGAGCTTGCATGATTTGCGCGACGAGATGCTGGCGGTCGCCCAGGGCACCCGCCCGGTTCTCCCGGTGCAGTCCGTGACGGATGGCGAGTCGGTCTCCGGCCTTCTCGGCGTGCTGACCCCGGCCAATCGTGCGTTGATGCAACTGATCGCCACCGAACGCCCGGAGACGGTCTCCCGCCTCGCCCAACTCGCCAACCGCGCCCAACCCAACGTCTCGCGCGCTCTGCAAGATTTGGCGAAGCACGGTCTTGTGCGACTGGTCCACGACGGCATGAAAATCCGGCCGGAAATACTAATCAGATAAGGAGCATCTCCTATACAATACAAATCACTGATGCGGAAAACCCTTCTATCATTGTCTTCTGAGAAGTTTGCGCTGACATCAATGATGGGTTTTGTCCATTGATTATTAAAGCATGATCACCAGATCGAAATCTCAGTGAGCCATTGATGTTTGCTAAGCCGATGAAAATTGGACGAAATCCGCGCCCCCTTCCAGAACTCAAACCGTATCTGGAAACTCCATCGGTCAATATCAGACTTAATGCCTCACCATAATCTATTACTTCCGCATAGTCATCTGATGTTCTCAAGCTTTCTAAAACCCCCATCCCACGATCACTTGCCGCAAATTCAAACACTCCTTTTTCAGCGCGAAATGCTATAATCCCATCTTCGCTTACGCCAGAATGCTCGTAAATATTGTCACGAAGTTCACCGAGCGCCCCAGCGAACTGTGCTGACGTTCTACGACTAAACCCCGCCATGTTTGCTGCTTTTTGAGCACATAAGGCAAATGAAACCCATGCCTTCTCATCATTCACTAAGTCAGATGATGTGCGCAAAAAGCCCATGGTCTGCGTTTCTGGAAGCACCCAATGTAGGCGCCCATCATCAAGAGCTCGAATAAAGGCGTCCAATTCTCCTAGCGACAACCAGGAAGCACTTCGGAGAGACGGCAATATCCTTCTCTCCGCTAAACGCGCAAATTCTAGTATAGGCCCAATTGCCTCAGCTTCAAATCTGGGAATTTGGCGACCATCAAGCCGCCCCCGATCTGCAGCGAAAGATAAGTCATCAAGTGCGCGAAAGTCAAATCTCATGGGTTTCAAGGCTGGCCTTTCTAATCTCTCTTTCGCGAATTTAAACTCTCCAGCATGTCTGACACTAAAAGCCTTGTCATCTCAACATTATGGAAAAAAATATCATCCAAACACTCCTCCGGTTCTGTTGGAGAGCTCACCCATGAAACCTCTGAATTCCCTTTTGGATACGCCTTATGACGCATCATTGTCCTCATGAAGGCCGACGAGTCAATAGAGGTTACTCTGTCAAAAAACTTTGCAATATCTGGAAGGAGGTCAACTCCACCTCGCACAAGCAAATTAAGGGGACGCCCAATATCGTTGACCATCTTGGTCAACATCTCTGCATGTGCTTTCCTACGCCCTGGCCATCCTGTTCCTGTTGTAAATTCATAAGCAAGATGACTAATCTCATCTCGGCTTTTAATGTAATCCCCCCACCTTTCGAAATCTCGTTCAGTTCTAGCATTTATATGGAGAGCCGCCGGCAATCCAAATCTAATAAACTCCTCATGAACAATAGCTATTCTCTTCATTGAATGCATATCGTCCCATCGAGGACGATCTATAAACAAGCTATAGTTTGGTGTTGTTACAATAGAAACTCCAACATTCTTCATCGCAATTATAATATTTTTTCGCAATTCCTCACCAAGGCCCCACCATTTTTCCAGCGGTGGATCCTTATTTGTTCCAGTCAGGACAATCTGCGCTCCGGGAGGAATGCAAAATTTTTCGCAGACCTCTTCGTGAGATGAAAAACGCGGCAGACCGGTGCGGGCGCTAAAAAGAGAGTAGAGCGACAGTGCAACTGTTGAAATATTGGGAGGAACTATCCGACGCGATCTATGATAAATAATTGGCACCACTCGAGGCAATTCTGGAGTATAAACTTTAGGGGCGCGCGGAACTGTATTTAGTTCAAAAGTTCCAACTTCACGAACCCTGTCAGCAAATTCATGGTGATTACGACAAACTCGGTCGCAATTCTCAGGATTTCCGCAACAAAACTGCAGACAGTCGAGGAGGGAAGATTCTATCGACAGCCCCCCACAAAGCTCTTTATCTGGACAAACTGCACATCCTAATGAACCTGATGCCGATCGAGGATTATCCCATAAACTCTTTTCAGCTTTTAGCTTTCTACGAATTCTAGCGCGCTTAACTTCTCTTTTTCCTATTCCCGTCAACATATTGAAATCTCCGCCACACCAGAGAATATATGAACTTGCTCAACAGTACCTTTTGCTATTCCGCAAGAATCTCCGATTGCCTGAATTAGAGCGGGAGAAGGATTCGGAAATTTGGCGACGCTGCGGTTTCCTCGGAGGGCGAACAACTCCCCTCCCCTAATCTCAACAGTTAGTTTATCTCCTGCAGAGAGATTTGTGTTGCCTATAATATCAGCCGCTGCAGTCCGGGTAGCCTTGGAAGGCTTACGTGTGAAGAGATCAGACGTAGCGAGTTCAACCTTCCCTCGATCCCAGCTCTTCAAGAAGCTAGGAGTTGCCTTCTCGACGAAGTCAGCACCCATCTCTCAACTCCCTTCAAAAAGAGGACGGTATCGCTTCGACCTACCTTGACTATCTTCGATAACGAGACCCAAGCTTGACAACGATGACAATCGATTATTCCATGCGGTTGTGTGTTTTGTTCCCTCACTCTGACCATATTCGCGCATCAACTCACCAGCATCAGTTATTCCATGCCTGCGTACAAGATCAAAAGTCATTCTCTGCTTAGGATCAAGTTCACCTAACGGGAAAGCATTCGATACATTTTCATTCTTCCCCAACGAACATAGCATTATGGCTTCGCCCCGCGACCTCAGAACCTCTAAGAGCTCGTCTTGCACAACGTCATTTGCGTTTGCAATGGCAGGATAAAAATTTGACTTTCTCTTGCGAATGATCTCTCGAAAAGCCAGAACAGACTCTCTCAGAAAACTCGCTGTTGCGACGTCTATATCAGAGAAATCTAAAAAAATCGGTTCTGGACCATCCCTTTCTGAGCTTGCAGCTTCAAGCAGGCGGTTCAAAGCCATCCTGCCGTTCATTGCGCCGGCCAAAATTGGGCTGCGACCGACTTCCAGCAGGTCAATTTTCATCGGATCACATACCTCACGTCAATCACGTGAGATAAATTAGGTTCAGGGCGTGCAGGAGTCAAGGGCTGATGTCACAGAGGCATTCAAGCCACAACTGTCTTTTCCACGCACCCTTACCGCCGACCGCCATTCGTGATAGGACTATAAACCTCAACCGCCCGAGGAGTGTCCTGCATGCATCGCCAACGGTGCCACGCCCCCTTGCGCCCGTCCTCCCGCGCCCCCGCCCCGCCAAATGGAACACTGAACAGCCCCCGGAAAACCGTTCCAACCTGTTCCAAACGTTCCATCCGACCGCCGCAGGCCGGGTCGGCCGCCCCCGATGGAACAGTGAACAGTCCCCCGAAACCTGTTCCACGCTGTTCCACCCACCCACCTCCGCCTCCAAAACGAAACGGCCCCCTTCCCTTGCGGGAAGAGGGCCGAAGTCGTTTCAGCTATCCGAACCGGCTCAGTCGCGCTTGACCGTGTCGCTGTTCAGCGCGGCCTGGGCGGCGGCGAGGCGGGCGATCGGCACGCGGTAGGGCGAGCAGGAGACATAGGTCAGCCCGATCTTCTCGCAGAAGGAGATCGAGGCCGGGTCGCCGCCATGCTCGCCGCAGATGCCCAGCTTGATGTCCGGACGGACTTTGCGGCCGCGCTCGGTGGCGATCTCCACCAGTTCGCCGACGCCGGTGACGTCCAGCGACTGGAACGGGTCCTGCTCCAGGATGCCCTGGCGCTGGTACTCCGGCAGGAAGCTGCCGGCGTCGTCGCGCGACAGGCCAAGCGTGGTCTGGGTCAGGTCGTTGGTGCCGTAGCTGAAGAACTCGGCCGACTCGGCGATCTCGCCGGCCTTCAGGGCCGCGCGCGGGATCTCGATCATCGTGCCGGTCAGGTACTCCACCGTCACGCCGGTCTCGGCCTTCACCTGCTCGGCGGCGCGGTCGATCACCGCCTTGAGGATGTCGAACTCCTTCTTCGTGATGATCAGCGGGATCATCACTTCGGGAATGACGGCCTCGCCGGTGGTCTTGGCGACCTCGGCGGCGGCGGCGAAGATGGCGCGGGCCTGCATCTCGTAGATCTCGGGGTACGAGATGCCCAGACGGCAGCCGCGATGGCCCAGCATCGGGTTCGCTTCATGCAGCTGGATGGTGCGGTGGCGCACCCGCAGCGGATCGGTGCCGGTGGCCTGGGCGACCTCCGCCATGTCCTCTTCGGTGTTCGGCAGGAACTCGTGCAGCGGCGGGTCGAGCAGGCGGATCGTCACCGGCAGGCCGGTCATGATCGTGAACAGGTCGACGAAGTCCTTCTTCTGGAAGGGCTCCAGCTTGGCGAGCGCCTTGCGGCGGCCGGCCTCGTCCTCCGCCAGGATCATCTCGCGGACGGCCAGGATGCGCTCCGGGTCGAAGAACATGTGCTCGGTGCGCGACAGGCCGATGCCCTCGGCGCCGAACTTCCGCGCGGTGCGGGCGTCCAGCGGGGTTTCGGCGTTGGCGCGGATCTTCATCCGGCGGATGCTGTCGGCCCAGCCCATCAGGGTGGCGAAGTCGCCCGACAATTCCGGCTGGATCGTCGGCACCTCGCCCAGCATCACCTCGCCGGTGGAGCCGTCGATGGTGACGATGTCGCCTTCCTTCACGGTGACGCCGCGCACGCCCATCTGCTTGGTCTTGTAGTCGATGCGCAGGTCGCCGGCGCCCGACACGCAGGCACGGCCCATGCCGCGGGCCACCACCGCCGCGTGGCTGGTCATGCCGCCGCGGCTGGTCAGGATGCCGCGGGCGGCGTGCATGCCGTGGATGTCCTCGGGCGAGGTCTCAATGCGGCAGAGGATCACCGCCTCGCCCTTGCCGGCCATCTGCTCGGCCTCGTCGGCGGTGAACACCACCTTGCCGGACGCGGCGCCGGGGGAGGCCGGCAGGCCCTTGGCGATGACCTTACGGTCGGCCTTGGGGTCGAGAGTCGGGTGCAGCAGCTGGTCGAGCGAGGCCGGATCGATGCGGCGGACCGCCTCGTTCTGGTCGATGACGCCCTCGTTCGCCAGATCGACGGCGATCTTCAGCGCCGCCGGCGCGGTGCGCTTGCCGTTGCGGGTCTGCAGCATGAACAGCTTGTTCTGCTGGACCGTGAACTCGATGTCCTGCATGTCGCGGTAGTGCTTTTCCAGCTTGAGGCGGACCTCGTTCAGCTGGTTGAACACCTCCGGCATCACCTCCTCCATGGCGGGGAGGTCGGACTTGTTGGCGAGCTTGCCGGCGACGGTCAGGTGCTGCGGCGTGCGGATGCCGGCGACGACGTCCTCGCCCTGGGCGTTGACCAGATATTCGCCGTAGAAGGCGTTCTCACCGGTCGACGGGTTGCGGGTGAAGGCCACGCCGGTGGCGCAGTCGTTGCCCATGTTGCCGAAGACCATGCACTGCACGTTGACCGCGGTGCCCCAGTCGGCCGGGATGTCGTGCAGCTTGCGGTAGGTGATGGCGCGGGCGTTCATCCAGGAGCCGAAGACGGCGCCGATGGCGCCCCACAGCTGCTCCTGCACATCCTGCGGGAAAGGCCGGCCCAGCTCGCGCTCGACCGCCTTCTTGTAGTCCTCGATCACCGCCTGCCAATCCTCGGCCGACAGGTCGGTGTCGAGGTTGTAGGACTTGTCGCGCTTGTGGTTGTCGAGGATGTCCTCGAAATGGTGATGCTCAACGTCGAGCACGACGTTGGAATACATCTGGATGAAGCGGCGATAGCTGTCGTAGGCGAAGCGGCCGTCGCCCGACCGCTTGGCGAGGCCGGCGGCGGTCGCGTCGTTCAGGCCCAGGTTCAGGACGGTGTCCATCATGCCGGGCATCGACGCGCGGGCGCCGGAACGGACCGACACCAGCAGCGGGTTGACCGGGTCGCCGAACTTGGCGTCCATCGCCTGTTCCAGCCGCGCGATGGCGGCGGTCACCTGCGCCGTCAGCTCCGGCGGATAGGAGCGGCCGTTGGCGTAGAAATAGGTGCACAGCTCGGTGGTGATCGTGAAGCCCGGCGGAACGGGCAGGCCAAGATTGGCCATCTCGGCCAGATTGGCGCCCTTGCCGCCCAGCAGGTTCTTCATATCGGCCCGTCCTTCGGTGGCACCGGCCCCGAAGCTGTAGACCCACTTGGATTCACCCTGGCTCGCCATCGCGGAATTCCTCTCGCCCCATGGTCGTCCGGCATGCGGGTGCTCCCCTTGTGCTCCACGGGCGATCCACCGGGCGGGTCCTTTCCGCTCAGCGAAACACCGTGGTCAGTTTGCTTGACCGCACATGCCGCTGAGTGGACCTTCTATCGCCCCAAACGTTGGGACACAAGACAGTCGCGTGGTCTAGAACGGGATGACCTGCGCTTTGCCGGCAAAGGAGCGTTGCGACTATATCCTATTGCCGGATCCCCATTACTCCGGCGGATCCGCATAAGCACCGATTCGAATGGTGAAATGCGGTCGAAGTACCCCGTAAATCCAAAGAAAAACGGGACCATTTCCACTGCAAATGTTTCAGATGCTGAAGCAGGCCTCGGCCGGGCACTGCGTCCAGTGCTTGCCCTCCCCCCTCAGCCAGTCCACCAGCGCCGCCGCCGCCATCGGCCGGGCGAAGCGGTAGCCCTGGCCGATGGCGCAGCCCTCCGCCTCCAGCATCAGGTGCTGGGCCTCGCGCTCCACCCCCTCCGCCACGACGGTCAGGCCCAGCGCCTCGCCGATCTGGATGATGGCCCGCACCAGCGGCCGGTTGGCGGCGTCGATGTCCAGCTCCTTGACGAAGCTGCGGTCGATCTTCAGTTCGCCGACGGGGAATCGCTTCAGATAGCTGAGTGACGAATAGCCGGTACCGAAATCGTCGATCGACAGGGTGACGCCCAGCGCATGCAGGGCATCCAGCGCGTCATGGACGCCGACCTCCTCCGTCATCATCAGCCGCTCTGTGATCTCCAGCGTCAGGTCGTTGGCCGGGATACCGTTGGCGGCGAGCGCGGCGCGGACCTGATCCGGCAGATCGCCGCGGGCGAAACGGACGGCCGAGACATTCACCGCCATCCCCGGCACCGGCACCCCCGCCGCGCGCCAGCGGCCAAGCTGTGCCACCGACGTCTGCAGAACCCAGCTGTCCAGCCGGTCGATCAGCCCGCATTCCTCGGCCAGCGGAACGAATTCCACCGGCGACACCGCCCCCCAGCGCGGGTGGGTCCAGCGGATCAGGGCCTCCACCCGGTACAGGCAATGCGGCTTCAGCCGGACCTGGGGCTGGTAATGCAGCTCGAACGGTGCTTCGCCGTCCGGGCAGCCGGCCTCCTGGCGGTCCAGCGCCTCGCGCAGCGCTGCCTCCATCTCCAACCGGCGCACCGCCTGTTCGTTCATGTCGCGGCGGAAGAAATGGCAGCGGTTGCGGCCGGCCTGCTTGGCCCGGTACATCGCCGCATCGGCTTGGCGCAGCAGGGTATCGAAGTCCATGCCGTCGTCGGGATGCACGGCGATGCCGATGCTTGCGGTCGGGGTCAGCGTCAGCTCGGCCACCGTCAGCGGCACCGACAGGGTGGCCAGCACCCGTTCGGCCAGCAGCGAGGCATGGGCGGCATCGCAGCCCGGCAGCAATGCCACGAACTCGTCGCCACCCAGCCGGGCCAGCGTGTCGCCCTCGATGAACAGGCGCTTCAGCCGGGTCGCCACCTCCACCAGCAGCCGGTCGCCGACCGCATGACCCAGCGAATCGTTGATGGTCTTGAACCGGTCGATGTCCAGGAACATCAGCGTCACCGGCTGCCGCGTGCGTCCGGCCAGCGCCAGCGCCGCGGTGGCGCGGTCGGCCAGGAGCTGGCGGTTGGGCAGCCCGGTCAGCATGTCGAAATAGGCCAGCCGGTTGATCTCCGCCCGTGCCCGGTCATGTTCGATGGCGAGCGCGCACAGATGCACGCAGGCCTCCACCAGCCGGCGGTGAAAGGGAGCGGCGGGGCGGGGCTCGCGGTAATAGAGCGCAAAGCTGCCCAGCATCCGGGCGTCCCGCCCCTTGATCGGGTTGGACCAGCAGGCGGCCAGCCCATGCGCCAGCGGCACGTCGCGATAGGGGGCCCAGCGCGGGTCTTCGGCGATGTCGACGGACATCACCGCCTCTCCCTGGCTCATCGCGCTGCCGCAGCAGCCGACGTCGGGGCCGATGGCCAGCCCGTCGATGGCAGTGGCATAGACGGCGGGCAGCGATGGGGCCGCGGCGACCCGCATGCGGTTCTCGTCGTCACGCAGCATCACCGAACAGGCGACCTCCGGCGCGCAGGCCTCCACCTGCCTGCAGAGGAAATCCAGGACCTGTTTCAGCGACCGGCCGGCGGCCACCAGTTCCAGGACATTCTGCTGCAGGCGTGCCACCGCCTCCGCCCGTTCGCGCTCGTCGAAATCGCGCATCTCGCACAGAAGCAGGACGTCGTCGCCATCGGTCAGATGCTGCCAGTGCAGATCGACCGGGACCGGATCGCGGCGGGGAACGCGCAAGGCACCGGTGCCGGGCGGTGGATGGTCGTTCTCCTTCGCCCCATCCCACACCGCCAGCCAGTCACGACCACCGAAATCGAGCAGGGCGGGCAGCGGGCAACCAACCAGCGCATCCAGAGGGATGCCGGCCAGCCGGGCAAAACCGGGATTGGCGCCGACGATGGTGCCGTCGGCCGATGTCCAGACCAAGGCCGCGCTCCATTGCGCAGCGGTTGCCCGCAACAGGCGATCGGACGGCAGGCGGTCGTCCAGCGCGGTCCCGGCCGAATCCATGACCCCTGATCCCTCCGGACATGCTTCGGGAACGCCGCGCCGGCGTCCCGGGGGAGTCAGCTAACATGAACACACGCGGCGCGGTCAAGGCTCCTCATCATCCGGCCATGCTGTTGCATCCACACGAGAATGGTTCCAAACAGCGCGCAGCAAATTTGTTTGCACACAAGCAAAAGGGAGGGAGCGGTTTCCCGCGCCCTCCCCTTCGTCGTTCATCGCCCGGCGAGGCTCCCGGGGAGCGCTCCGTGCAGGATCAGCTGCAGCCGGTGGTCGACCCGCAGCTGTCGCACTTCAGGCAGGTGCCGTTGCGGACCAGGGTCATGTTGCCGCACTCGCCGCAGGGGTCGCCCTCGTAGCCACGGGCGCGGGCCTCGCGGATGCGGTCGAAGCGCTGATCGCTGGTGCTGCCGCCATAGGCCGTGCCAGTGGCCGCGGTGGCGGCGACATGGCCCTGGGCGGTGGCGGCGGCGACCGCCGGGCTGGCCGCCATGGCCGTCTGGGCGGAAGCCTGGGTGACGGCCGACGCCGTGACGCTCACGGCAGCGGTGTCGGTGCCGGTGGCGGCGAAGGCCGCCGCGGCACTGGCCCGCTGGACCTGACCGCCCGTCTGGCCGCCATGCAGGACGCGCAGGTTGTTGCGGACATAGCCGGTCGACGCGATGCGGCGGACGATGTCCGACGGCTGCACCGGGGTGTCCGGCAGGTCGCCCTGCTTGTCGCCGCTGCCGACCGTCGACGGGACCAGATCCTCCGGCGTGGCGTGGGCCAGATCGGTGCGGTTCAGGTAGGAGATGGCGATCTCGCGGAAGATGTAGTCGATGATCGACGTCGCCATCTTGATGGTGTCGTTGCCGGTCACCATGCCCGACGGCTCGAAGCGCGTGAAGGTGAAGGCCTCCACGAACTCCTCCAGCGGCACGCCATATTGGAGGCCGATCGACACCGCGATGGCGAAGTTGTTCATCAGCGACCGGAAGGCGGCGCCTTCCTTGTGCATGTCGATGAAGATCTCGCCCAGGCGGCCGTCCTCATACTCGCCGGTGCGCAGATACACCTTGTGGCCGCCGACATTGGCCTTCTGGGTGTAGCCCTTGCGGCGGTGCGGCAGACGCTCGCGCGAGCTACTCTTCCGCTCGACCACCCGCTCGATCACCTTCTCGACGATGCGCTCGGTGACCATCTGGGCGCGGACTGCGGCCGGCGCCTCGATCACCGCCTCGACCGCCTCGCCATCCTCCTCGTCATCGAGCAGGGCGGCCTGCAGCGGCTGGCTCAGCTTGGAGCCGTCACGGTACAGCGCGTTCGCCTTCAGGCCCAGGCGCCAGGACATCAGGTAGGCGTCCTTGCACTCGTCGACCGTCGCCGTGTTCGGCATGTTGATGGTCTTGGAGATGGCGCCGGAGATGAAGGGCTGCGCCGCCGCCATCATCGTGATGTGCGATTCCCAGGACAGGAAGCGCTTGCCGATGCGGCCGCAGGGGTTGGCGCAGTCGAACACCGACAGGTGCTCGTCCTTCAGGAAGGGCGCGCCTTCCAGCGTCATGGCGCCGCAGCAGAAGGTGTTGGCCGCCTCGATCTGCGCCTTGGTGAAGCCGATGTGGCTCAGCAGGTCGAAGCCCGGTGCGTCCAGCGTCTCGGCCGGGATGCCCAGCGTCTGGGTGCAGAAATCGGCGCCGATGGTCCAGCGGTTGAAGACGAACTTGATGTCGAAGGCGGTGGCGAGGTTGCCTTCCAGACGCTCCAGCAGCTCGTCGGTGAAGCCCTTGGCCTTCAGCGACTCGTGGTTGACGCCCGGCGCGTTCTTCAGCGTGCCGTGGCCGACGGCGTAGAGCGCGATCTCTTCGATCTGGTCCGGGGTGTAGCCGAGCGTCTTCAGCGCCTCCGGCACCAGCCGGTTGACGATCTTGAAGTAGCCGCCGCCGGCCAGCTTCTTGAACTTCACCAGGGCGAAGTCGGGCTCGATGCCGGTGGTGTCGCAGTCCATCACCAGGCCGATGGTGCCGGTCGGGGCGACCACGGTGGCCTGGGCGTTGCGGTAGCCGTGGGCCTCGCCCAGTTCCAGCGCTTCGTCCCACACGCGGACGGCGGCGAGCGCCAGTTCCTGGTCCGGGCAGAGGTCGGCGACGAAGGGCACCGGCTCGACCGCCAGCCCCTCATAGCCGTTCATCTCGCCGTTGGCGGCGCGGCGATGGTTGCGGATGACCCGCAGCATGTGGTCGCGGTTGGCCTCGAAGCCCGGGAACGGACCCAGCTCCTGCGCCATCTCGGCCGAGGTGGCATAGGCGACGCCGGTCATGACGGCGGAGATGCCGGCGCAGTAGGCGCGGCCCTCGTCCGAGTCATAGGACAGGCCCGACGCCATCAGCAGGCCGCCGAGGTTGGCGAAGCCGAGGCCCAGCGTGCGGAACTCGTAGGAGAGCTGGGCGATTTCCTTCGACGGGAACTGCGCCATCAGCACGGAGATTTCCAGCACGATGGTCCACAGCCGGCAGGCATGCTCGAACGCCTCGACGTCGAAGGAGCCGTCCTTCAGACGGAACGACATCAGGTTCAGCGACGCCAGATTGCAGGCGGTGTCGTCGAGGAACATGTACTCCGAGCACGGGTTCGAGGCGTTGATGCGCCCCGAGGCCGGGCAAGTGTGCCACTCGTTGATGGTGCTGTCGAACTGCACGCCCGGATCGGCGCAGGCCCAGGCGGCATAGCCGACCTTGTCCCACAGGTCGCGGGCGCGGACGGTCTTCACCACCTTGCCGTTGGTGCGGCCGATCAGGTTCCAGTCGGCATCGTCCAGCACAGCCTGCACGAACTCGTTGGAGATGCGCACGGAGTTGTTGGAGTTCTGGCCGGAGACCGTCAGGTAGGCTTCCGAATCCCAGTCGGTGTTGTAGGTCTTGAACTCGATCGAGGTGAAGCCTTGGCCGGCGAACTGGATCACGCGCTGGATATAGTTCTCCGACACCTGATCCTTGCGGGCGGCGAGGATCGCCTTCTTGAGTTCCTTGTTCTCCTTCGGGTCCAGGCCCGACTGGGCGGCGGCCATCACCGCCGTCAGGTGCTTCTGGCAGATCTTGGAGCCGGTCACGAGCGCCGCGACCTTCTGCTCCTCGTTCACCTTCCAGTCGATGTAGCCTTCGATGTCCGGGTGGTCCATGTCCACCGTGACCATCTTGGCCGCACGGCGGGTGGTGCCACCCGACTTGATGGCGCCGGCCGCGCGGTCGCCGATCTTCAGGAAGCTCATCAGGCCCGACGACTTGCCGCCGCCGGCCAGCTTTTCGCCCTCGCCGCGCAGGCGGGAGAAGTTGGAGCCGGTGCCCGAGCCGTACTTGAACAGGCGGGCCTCACGCACCCACAGGTCCATGATGCCGCCCTCGTTCACCAGATCGTCGGCGACGGACTGGATGAAGCAGGCGTGCGGCTGCGGATGCTCGTAGGCCGAGGCGGACGAGGTCAGCAGGCCGGTCTTGAAATCGACGTAGAAGTGGCCCTGGCTCGGGCCGTCGATGCCGTAGGCCCAGTGCAGGCCGGTGTTGAACCACTGCGGGCTGTTCGGGGCCGCCATCTGGGCGGCCAGCATGAAGCGCATCTCGTCGAAGAAGCTGCGGGCGTCGGCCTCGGTGTCGAAATAACCGCCCTTCCAGCCCCAATAGGTCCAGGTGCCGGCCAGGCGGTCGAAGACCTGCTTGGCCGAATGCTCACCGACGAAACGCTTTTCCTTCGGCAGCGCGGCCAGCTTCTCGCTATCGGCTTCCTTGCGCCACAGCCAGGACGGAACGGTGTTCTCCTCCACGGCGCGGAGCGCGGCGGGGACGCCGGCCTTGCGGAAATACTTCTGGGCCAGGATGTCGCTGGCGACCTGCGAGAAGTTGTCCGGCACCTCGATGCCGGTCTGCTGGAAGACGATCGTCCCATCCGGGTTGCGGATCTCGCTGGTCGCCTGGCGGAAACCGAGGCTGGCGTAGGCGTCCTGACCTTCGTGCGTGAAACGACGCTCGATCCGCATGATGACACTGTCCCCTGCTTGGAGCACGCCGCGGCGCGCTCGAATGGAAATGTGGTGCGACCCGTCCCGATCAGAGCGGCCGGCGGTCTCTGCCGCCGTCCGGCCCGGCAACGCAGATGGCGCCGTACAAACAGGGGCCTCTTGCCCGACTGTCCGCCGTCGCCGCTGTGCTGCCGGGACCGGGGCCGCCGCTTGAGGCCGGCCGGGTCACGTGGGCCGCATCCTAGCCAGCGCGACGGGGGCAAGCAAGCCCCACTCTGCTAGATATTGTGGTTGACATGACCGAACCCCTCAAAACCTTGGGCTTGTGGTGTTCAACCCGTTACCGGGGATCCTGTTCCCGCCCGCCAAGCAAATTTTTGAGGAGGCGGCGATTGGGCCGCATCGCGGCCGGACGGCACCAACTGTGGGCACTCGAATGGCCGCCGGTGCTGGAGATGACCGCGGTACCCCCCGATTAGAGCGCAAAACGCGCCCGACCGCCAGAGCTTCCTTGCGGTGAAAATCAACATGTTGTTGCTAATATGCCGTTGCACCCACCACCGATTCGCCGTGGGGCGACTCGGACCAAGCCACCGGAATCCAGGGGGCGACTCGAAAAGGCCCGTCTTTCCCGCCCCGAGTCGCCGCTGTTTCGCCGAGGGTTCGGCACGGAAGAGGGGTAGTGGCAGCTGACCCGCAACTATTTCATGCGATCCCGGTTGAGGCGCATGGAGCCAAGGTGGATCCCACGCGACCCTGGGGGAGGAGAGGCGCCCATGCTGAAGATCACCCACAAGATGTGGTTTGCATTGCCTGCGCTGACACTGCTGGTCGGCATGGCGACTCCGCAGGGGGCGGCCGGACAGACGGTCATCATCGACGGCTCGACTCCGGCCGTCGGCGCCACGGTGGAGCGCAAGACCGGTCCCAGCGTCGATCAGTTGATGAACCGCAGCGTCGTCGGCGCCGACGGGTCGAAGATCGGCACCGTGACCGACGTGATCCTCGACGACAAGGGCGAGGCCCAATACATCGTCATCCACTCCGGCGGCATTCTGGGCTTCGGCGGCAAGGACATCGCGGCCGACCTGACCCTGGCCGACTTGCGCACCGGCAGCGAGGCGATCCGCCTGCGCGAGGTGACTGCCGCCAGCGTCCGCGACATGCCCGAATTCCGCTATGACGACAGCATCACGTCCCTGACCCGCAGCCCGGAGCCACAGCGGTAACAACCGGACGGAACAACGAGAAAGGCCGCGCCCCAAGCGGGACGCGGCCTTTCTCTTACCCTTCCGGGAGATCGCGAGCCTCCTCCACCACGTCGCCGCGGCGGAGGATGGCGTCAGCCGATCACTCGTCGTTCTGCTGCTTGCGCTTCAGAGCGGCGCCCAGGATGTCGCCCAGCGAGGCGCCCGAGTCGGACGAACCGAACTCGGCCATCGCCTGCTTCTCTTCCTCCATCTCGCGGGCCTTGATGGACAGCGAGATGCGGCGGGAAGCGCGGTCGATCTGGGTGACCTTGGCATCGACCTTCTCGCCGACGGCGAAACGGTCCGGGCGCTGTTCCGAACGGTCGCGGGACAGGTCCGACTTGCGGATGAAGCCGGTGTAGCCCTCGCCGACGGTCACTTCGATGCCGCCGTCCGTCACCTGCGTCACGGTGCAGGTCACGACCTCGTTCTTCTTCAGGCCGGCGGTGGCCGACTCGAACGGATCGCTGGCCAGCTGCTTGATGCCGAGGCTGATGCGCTCCTTCTCGACGTCGACGTCGAGAACCTTGACCTTGACGCGGTCGCCCTTCTTGTACTCGGCGATCGCCTCTTCACCCGACTTGTTCCAGTCGAGATCGGACATGTGGACCATGCCGTCGATGTCGCCCGGCAGGCCGACGAACAGACCGAACTCGGTGATGTTCTTGACTTCGCCTTCCAGCTCGGTGCCAGGACCGAACTTGTCGGTGAAGGTCTCCCACGGGTTGTCCAGGCACTGCTTCAGGCCGAGGCTGATGCGGCGCTTCTGCGGATCGACGTCCAGGACCATGACCTCGACTTCCTGCGAAGTCGACACGATCTTGCCCGGATGGACGTTCTTCTTGGTCCAGGACATTTCCGACACGTGGACCAGGCCCTCGATCCCCGGCTCCAGCTCCACGAAGGCGCCGTAGTCGGTGATGTTGGTGACGCGGCCCTTGAACTTCGCGCCGACCGGATACTTGGCCTCGACGCCTTCCCACGGGTCGGCTTCGAGCTGCTTCATGCCCAGGCTGATGCGCTGGGTTTCCGGGTTGAAGCGGATGACCTGGACCGTGACAGTCTGGCCGATCTGCAGGGCTTCCGACGGATGGTTGATGCGGCGCCACGCGATGTCGGTGACGTGCAGCAGGCCATCGACGCCGCCCAGGTCGACGAACGCACCGTAGTCGGTGATGTTCTTGACGACGCCCTGGAGGATCTGGCCTTCCTTGAGGTTGGCCACCAGCTCCGAACGGGCCTCGGCGCGGCTCTCTTCGAGCACGGCGCGGCGCGACACGACGATGTTGCCGCGCGAGCGGTCCATCTTCAGGATCTGGAACGGCTGCGGGGTGCCCAGCAGCGGGGAGATGTCGCGGACCGGACGGATGTCGACCTGCGAACCCGGCAGGAAGGCCACGGCGCCCGACAGGTCGACCGTGAAGCCGCCCTTGACGCGGCCGAAGATGACGCCGGTGACGCGGGTCTGGTCGTTGAACGACTTCTCCAGCAGGGCCCAGGCCTCTTCGCGCTTCGCCTTCTCACGGCTCAGCATCGCCTCGCCGTTCTTGTCTTCCATCCGCTCGAGGTAGACCTCGACGGTGTCGCCCGCCTTCAGCTCGGGCGGCTGGCCGGCAACGGCGAATTCCTTCAGCGCGACGCGGCCTTCCGACTTCAGACCGACGTCGATGGTGACCATGTCGTTCTCGACGGCGACGACGCGTCCCTTGACGACCGTACCTTCGAGCGACTCGGCCGCGCCCAGCGACTCTTCAAGCAGAGACGCGAAGCTTTCCTTTTCGACCGTGCGGGCCAGTGACTGTGCCATTGAAACTCCTAAAGGTGGCGCGAAAGCGGCCCCGTTCCGGTCCCTCCCGCGGCAAAACGGGTGGAACCTCGACCGAACCGCCGCGCCGGGCACCACGCCCGGCGACTTGGTTGATGGTTTTCCTTGGAGGGAGTCGGACCCGTTCGCGCCGCCACCGGCGGCCCGTCAACGGAAGTCGGAAGCGGCGGCGTTACGCCGTGGGCTTCAGACCGGTTTTCGAACCGATGTGGGCGACCGCCATCGAGAACACCTGATCGGCATCGAGAGCGGACGTATCAAGCACAAAAGCGTCGGCAGCCGGACGGAGCGGGGCCACCGCTCTCTGGCTGTCGCGCGCATCACGAGCCTTCATGTCCTCCAGGACATCGGAGGATATAGCCGGAATCCCCCGTCTCTGCAACTCCTTGAGTCGCCGTTCGGCCCGGACCTCCACCGAAGCGGTAACGAACAGTTTGGCCTGGGCATCGGGGCAGACCACCGTTCCGATGTCGCGCCCGTCCAGAACCGCCCCCGGCGCGCCGCCCGGCGGGTGGGTGGCGAAGCGCCGCTGAAAGTCGAGCAGAGCCGCCCGAACCTCCGGCACAGCCGCCACCTTGCTGGCCGCCTGCGCCGCCTCGTCGGTGCGCAGCGCCACCTCCTGCAGGATGGGGTGTTCGGGGTGCAGTTCGTAGGCGGCGCGCGCCGCCGCCGCATTGTCGGCCGGATCGCCGCCGGCCCGCAGCACCGACACGCCGACCGCGCGGTACAGCACGCCGGTGTCGAGATGGGCGAAGCCGAAGGCATCGGCGATGCGCTGCGACAGGGTGCCCTTGCCGCTGGCGGCCGGGCCGTCGATGGCGACGACGACCGCCTTGGCCGAAGACTCCTGGTTGGAAAGCGGCTGTGTCATCGCCTCACGCCTCACCGATCTTGGCGCCGAGCCCGTTCATCAGCCCGACGAAGCTGGGGAAGCTGGTGTCGATGAAGGCGCCGTCGTCGACCGACACCGGCTCTTCCGTCGCCATGCCCAGCACCAGGAAGCTCATGGCGATGCGGTGGTCCATGGCGGTGAGGACGGTGGCGCCGCCCTTCGGTCCCTTCCCCGTTCCACCGGTGCCGTGCACCGTCAGGCTGTCGTCGGCGCCGACCTCCACCGACACGCCGCAGCGGGTCAGCCCTTCCGCCACCATGGCGAGGCGGTCGCTCTCCTTCACCCGCAGTTCCTTCAGCCCCAGCATCACCGTGGTGCCCTCGGCACAGGCGGCGGCGGCGGCCAGGACCGGGTATTCGTCGATCATGCTCGGCGCGCGGTCGGCCGGAACCACCACGCCCTTCAGCGCGCTGTGGCGCACCCGCAGGTCGGCCACCGGCTCGCCCGCCTGGTCACGGCGGTTCTCGAAGGCGATGTCGGCCCCCATCTCCACCAGCGTGTCGTAGAGACCGGTGCGGCGCGGATTCATGCCGACGTCGTTCAGCAGCAGGTCCGAGCCCGGCCGCAGCAGGGCGGCGACCGCCGGGAAGGCGGCGCTGCTGGGATCGGCCGGCACATGGATGGTACGGCCGGTCAGCTCCGGCTGGCCGACGACGGTGACGGCCAGCGCGCCGTCCTCCAGCCGTTCGGTCGTCACGGTTGCGCCGAAATGGCGCAGCATCAGTTCGGTGTGGTCGCGCGTCGGCTCCGCCTCGATCACCGTGGTGGCGCCGGCGGTGTTGAGGCCGGCCAGCAGGATCGCCGACTTGACCTGGGCGGAGGCCACCGGCAGGCGGTAGGTGATCGGGACCAGATCGCCGCTGCCGACCACGGTCAGCGGCAGCCGCCCGCCGGAGCGGCCGACGAAGCGGGCTCCCATCTCCTCCAGCGGCTTGGTGACGCGGGCCATCGGGCGCTTGTTCAGCGAGGCGTCGCCGGTGAAGACGCAGGTGATCGGGTGGCCGGCGACCAGACCCATCAGCAGGCGGGCGGCGGTGCCGCTGTTGCCCATGTCCAGAACCTGCGCCGGTTCCTGCAACGCCCCCAGCCCGACGCCGCGCACGCGCCAGACACCGTCGTCGTTCCGCTCCGCCTCCGCCCCCAGCAGGCGCATGGCCGCCGCGGTGTGCAGGACGTCCTCCCCCTCCAGCAGGCCGTGGATCACCGTCTCACCCACCGCGATGGCGCCCAGCATCAGCGACCGGTGCGAGATCGACTTGTCGCCGGGAACGCGGATGCTGCCCCGGATCGCGCCGGTGGTGGTGGAGCGCAGCGGCCTTGCATGCGTCATGGGACGGGTCCTTCGGATCGGAACGGGAAGCGGTTGTGGCCGCCGTTCCTATCACAGCCCCCGCCCCGATGCGAGAGGGCCGGCAAATACCGCTTGGCGCCAATGAAAAGAGGCCGCCCGAAGGCGGCCCCGAGTTCAAGGAGGAAACCAAATGGAGGAGTTGCACACTGTGCAGGTCCGTTCTAGCGAGTTATGGTTAACGCTCTGTAAAGGCAACCCCTGCCCGGCCGGGATACCTCTTTCCCGCTACCGCTGCGGTACGGCGATCACCGGGCCGCTTCATCTTTTTTTTGACAAGCGCCGCCGGGCATGGCAAAGGGCGCCTCTTGAGAACCCCCTGATTTTTGTGACGGAGGACGTGGCGTGGCCAAACCCGAATGGGGCGTCAAGCGCATCTGCCCGAGCTGTGGCGCTCGTTACTATGACATGCGCAAGGACCCGCCGGTCTGCCCGAGCTGTGGCGCGCAGTTCGATCCCGAGGCTCTGCTGAAGTCCCGCAAGGCCCGTCCGGCCCCGGCCGACGACACCAAGAAGGTGGTCGCCGTGGCGGAGGACGAGGAAGAGGCCGAGACCGAGACCGAGACCACGGAGCTGGAGGACGTCGAGGACGACATGTCCGTCGACGACATCGAGGAAGCCGACGACGCCACCGAGGATGAGGATGACGTCCTGATCGAGGACACGTCCGAACTGGGCGAGGACGACATGGACGAGGTCGTCGACGTCGAAGGCGAGGACGAGGAGGAGCGCTGACCGGCGCCCTTCCCGCGGACCGCTTTCCGGTGGGGGCGGGAGGTCCGGCGGGGTGGTGAAAAAAAGCGGGAAAGGACGAATTTTCCGCTTGCATCACTCCACCGCCTGACTATTATCCCGCTCCACCAAGGCCGGACGGAAACGACCGGCCCCCAGAGTTAAAGGGGCCATAGCTCAGCTGGGAGAGCGCTACAATGGCATTGTAGAGGTCAGGAGTTCGATCCTCCTTGGCTCCACCAAATCGATCAAGGGCTCGGCGAGCAATCGCCGGGCCCTTGATGCTTTTACACCATGCTCCTGGCTGAACCTCCGGCTTTACCCATATTTGCCGGCTCACTCCATTTAATGGCCGGACAGATGGCCAGCCCCATGGAATGCCGCCGCGCACGGAATCGGCGCAACGGCATCCGCATGGCTCCGGCCGGCTACTTCAGCCAGCGGTCGAACACCGCCTGATACTCGCCAGTGGCGACGGCACGATGCAGCCACTGGTCGATCCACAGCTTCAGCACGATGTCGCGCGGCAGCAGGAAGGCCTTTTCCGAGAAGTCGAAGGGCTTGTCCGGATGGACGGCGCACAGCTCCGGATGCAGCTTCTGCTGAAGCCGGGTCTCCACCGCGTCGGTGATCATCAGGTCGGCCTTGCCGGCGACGATCTGGTCGAAGATGGTGACGTTGTCCGGATGCACCTCGATCTGGGCAGTGTGGATGTGGGCGCGGGCGAATTTCTCGTTGGTGCCGCCCGGATTGACGATCAGGCGGACGCCGGGCTTGTCGATGTCGGCAACGGTCTGGAAGCGGTCCTTGTTCTCACAGCGGGTGATCGGCGTCTTGCCGTCACGCATCAGCGCATCGGAGAACAGCGCCTTCTTCTGCCTCTCCAGCGTCACGGAAACACCGCCGACGGCGATGTCGTATTTGTCGGCCAGCAGGTCGGGCAGCAGGGTGCCCCATGTCGTCTTCACGAACTCGACCTTGACGCCCAGCGCCTTGCCCATGGCCTCGGCAAGGTCGATGTCCATACCCTCGAACTTCTGCGTCTGCGGATTCAAATAGGTAAAGGGCTTGTAGTCGCCGGTGGTGCCGACGCGCAGCGTGCCGGCCGACAGGACGGCGTCCAGGCGCGACGTCTCGGTTGCCGTGCCGGCGGCCTGTGCGGCGGGGGCCGTCTGCGCCGAGGCTCCGGTGGGCGACAGGGCGGCGACGGCACAGACCAGAACCGCGCCGACGGCGGCGGCAATGCTCCGGCCGCGGCGGCGCAGGGTACGGACAGGCATGAAGAATCCTCCCAATGCTTTGTTTGCGAACCGGATGGTACGGCGCAGGGAAGGATCTGGCGAGGGGGCTTGGCGAGGGAAGCGAACCGAGCGGGCGGAGTGCAGATATGCAGCGCCCGTGGGGGTGCGGAAGCGCCAAAATGGAGAAGGCCGCGAACCCGTTCCGGTTCGCGGCCTTCAGAATGGTGGGCGGTACTGGGATTGAACCAGTGACCCCTACGATGTCAACGTAGTGCTCTCCCGCTGAGCTAACCGCCCACTGTAGCGGCCGGTGGCGAAGCGCTTGGCGTCGTTCCGTCCGGCGTGGGCGGGTGTATACCGACCTCCTTGCCGACACGCAAGACCTTTCATGACCACTCCCGCTTTTTTTATCCGCCAGCGATAGAGCGGCTGCCGATCCCGTGACAGAGGTCCCGTGACACGGGGGCCACCGTCCATTACATCATTCGACCATGGACGCCTCCTTCGACGCGCAGCGCGACGCCGGCGCCGGAACCGATCCGGCCGCCGCCGCTTCGCCGCCAAATGCCCCGGCCTTCGAAATCCTGGCCCCGCAGAGCCAGAGGCTGCCGCTCGTGCTGGCGTCGCCGCACAGCGGGAACGCCTATTCCGCCGCGTTTCTCGCCTCCTCCCGCCTGGATGCCCGCGCGCTGCGCAAGTCGGAGGACTGCTTTGTCGACGAGATCTTCGCCTTCGCCCCCGGTTTGGGCGTGCCGCTGATCCGCGCCCTGTTCCCGCGCGCCTATCTGGACGTCAACCGCGAGGCCTACGAGCTGGACCCGGAGATGTTCGCCGATCCGCTGCCGGCCTATGTCAACACCCGCTCGCCCCGGGTGGCGGCGGGGCTGGGCACCATCGCCCGCGTGGTCGCCAACGGCGAGGACATCTACAAGAGCAAGCTGCGCTTCGCCGAGGCGCTGGACCGGGTCAGCCGCTGCTACACCCCCTATCACAACGCCCTGCGCCAGCTGGTCGACGCAACCCGCGACGCCTTCGGCCACGTGCTGCTGATCGATTGCCACTCCATGCCGTCCGCCGGCGCCGCCACCGATGGACGGCGGGGCAACGGACGGGGCGGCGGGCGCGGCGCCAGCCATCCCGACATCGTGCTGGGCGACTGTTTCGGCAACGCCTGCGCCCCGGCGGTGATCGACGCGGCGGAGGCCTACCTGTGCGGGCTGGGCTATGCCGTCAGCCGCAACAATCCCTATGCCGGCGGCTACACCACCCGCCATTACGGCCGGCCGCGCCAGGGCATCCACACGCTGCAGATCGAAATCGCCCGCGACCTCTACATGGACGAGGCGGCGCTGACGCGCCTGCCCTACCTGGACGTTCTCGCCCGCCACATGACCGAACTGGTCGACACGCTGGGCCTGCTGCCGCCGCACGGACTGGGTCCGCGCTGATCGGCGGATGAGGCGCCGGCAAGGGACCATTGCCCCGTCTCTGCCACAGTTTCGCCTTATCACGTCAGGGCCAAGCTTCGGCTCGGCACCGCTGCGGCGTCTTCCGGGCAGGCGCGCCTTCGCGCCGGAACCGGGGGCCATTCGCACAAAAAAAGGGCCGCGGGCGGACCCGCGGCCTCAGTCTAGGGAGGAAACGCCCAAGAAGTGCGTTACGCCAACTTCCACGCCGAGGCGCGACCGTTGCCGCACTGCACAATATGAACGCGACCCCGGCCGGCTTCAAGCCCAAAAAAGAATTTCTTATTCATTACATTACGTTAACCGCAGTTGGAGGTATCGCGAACCGGATAGCGCCTAGGCATGCTATGTTGCGATGCAGCATGGCCGTTCGTGGAGTGATCCGCCCCAAAGGACAGGGAGCGCCGGACCTTCGGACCAGCGTCTTGAGCTTGACGGCCGGCGCTCGGAACCAAGCCCGCCCACGGTCGTTTCGTAGTGGTCCCGCAAAGGGTGTCCGCCAGGACAGCCGGACCTCGCGGGCTGCGGAACGCCCTGCCGGCGGCCAATAAGGAGAAGAACATCGTGAGCAGGCTCGTCGTCGTATCCAACCGGGTGGCCCTGATGGAAGAGGGCAAGCAGGCGGCCGGCGGTCTCGCCGTCGCCATCCTCGCGGCCTTGAAGAAGACTGGCGGCATCTGGTTCGGGTGGAGCGGAAAGGTCGTCGACGGCGAGTCGCAGGCGGAACCGACCCGGACGGAGGCCGGCAAGCTGACCTATGCCACGCTGGACCTGGGCCGCCGCGACCACGAGGAATATTACAACGGCTTCGCCAATCAGACCTTATGGCCGCTGTTCCATTACCGGCTGGGCCTGATCTCGGTAAACCGGCGCACGCGCGAAGGATACGAGCGGGTCAACGCCTATTTCGCCGACAAGCTGGAGCCGCTGCTGCGCACCGACGACATGATCTGGGTCCACGACTATCACCTGATCCCCTTCGGCGACGAACTGCGCCGGCGCGGCTGTTCGCAGCGCATGGGTTTCTTCCTGCACACGCCCTTCCCGCCGCCGGAACTGCTGACCGCCCTGCCCAACCACCGCGACCTGATCCGCGAGCTGTGCGCCTACGATCTGGTCGGATTCCACACCGCCACCGACCTGCGCGGCTTCTGCGACTATATCCGCACCGAGACCGACGGCACGGTGGAGCAGCGCGGCGCCTACGGGACGGCGACGATCCGCGCCTTCGGCCGCACCCTGCTGGCGAAGGTCTTTCCCATCAGCATCGACACCGAGGCGCTGGAGAGCCTGGCCCGCACCGCCGGCCGCTCGCGGCAGGCCGAACGTCTGCGCGAGAGCCTGGTCGGCCGCCGCCTGATCATCGGCGTCGACCGGCTCGACTACTCCAAGGGCCTGCCGCAGCGCTTCGCCGCCTTCGAGCAGCTTCTGGAGAGCTATCCGGAGCATTGCAACCGCGTCTCCTTCCTGCAGGTCGCCCCGCCTTCGCGCGAGGATGTGCCGGAATACATCGCCATCCGCCGCGAGTTGTCGGAGATGGCCGGCCGCATCAACGGCCGATTCGCCGAGTTCGACTGGCAGCCGATCCGCTATCTGAACCGCAGCTTCGGCCAGCGCGTGCTGGCGGGCTTCTACCGGCTGGCCAATGTCGGGCTGGTGACGCCGCTGCGCGACGGCATGAACCTCGTCGCCAAGGAATATGTCGCCTGCCAGGACGCCGACGATCCGGGCGTGCTGGTGCTGTCGCAGTTCGCCGGCGCCGCCCACGAGATGGGCGAGGCGCTGATCGTCAACCCCTTCGACATCGAGGGCGTCGGCGACGCGCTGCAGCGGGCACTGACCATGCCGCTGGGCGAGCGCAAGGAACGCCATGCCGCCCTGATGCAGACCCTGCGGCGGCACGACATCAGCTGGTGGCGTGAAAGCTATGTGGACGCGCTGACCCGCGCACCGTATGACTTTCCGGTCACCTGAGCATCCGCTCGGTCCATAATCGAGCATCCGCCCGACCCATCATTCGAGCGTCCGCTCGGCCCACCAACAACGCAGACCCGGATCCATGGCCGCCGATCTCTCCTCCACCCCGGCTCCCATCCTTGTCGCCGACATCGGCGGCACCAATGCCCGCTTCGGCCTGATCGACGGCAGGATCGTGCGCGACACCCGCGTACTGCGCTGCGCCGACTACGCCTCGATCGAGGATGCGGCCGGCGCCTATCTGGCGGCGGTCGGGCTGGCGGCGGTCGGCACCCCCGGCCGGCCGAGGCGCGGCGCCTTCGCGGTGGCCGGGCCGGTCACCGGCGACCACATCGCCATGACCAATCTGGTCTGGCAGTTCTCCGTCAACCGGGTGCGCGACGCCCTGGGGCTGGAGGGGCTGGTCGTCATCAACGACTTCACCGCCGTCGCCCTGTCGGTGCCGCGTCTGGCGGAGGAGGACCGGCGCCAGATCGGCGACGGCGCGCCGCAGGCGGGGGCCGTCGTCGGGGTGCTTGGGCCGGGCAGCGGTCTGGGCGTGTCCGGTCTGGTGCCGGGCGCCAACGGCCGCTGGACCGCGCTGTCGGGCGAAGGCGGTCATGTCAGCATGGCGCCGATCAGCGACCGCGAGAGCGCCGTGCTGGGCCAGCTGCGCAAGAGCTTCGACCATGTCTCGGCCGAGCGGGTGCTGTCCGGGCCGGGCCTCGTCAACCTCTACGGCGCACTGTCGATCCTGGACGGGCGGGAACCGGCCGCCCTTACGCCTGCGCAGGTGGCCGACAACGCGCTCAACGGCAGCGAACCCCATTGCGTGGAGGCGGTGGAGATGTTCTGCGCCATGCTGGGCACCGTCGCCGGCAACCTCGCCCTGACGCTGGGCGCGCGCGGCGGCGTCTATATCGCCGGCGGCATCACTCCGAAGCTGGGCACGCTGTTCACCCACTCCCGCTTCCGCAAGCGCTTCACGGAAAAGGGCCGTATGCGCGACTTCCTGGCCCCGATCCCCACCTATGTCATCACCCACGACCTGCCCGCCTTCCTGGGCCTCGCCGAGGCCGCCGGGGCGGAGTAAGGACCGCGGAGCAGGGCGCGCGGAACAGGGTTCGCCCCACTTGCCGCTTGAACCGGTGGGGCGGACCCCACATGGTTGTTCCCATCCCTTTCGGATTCGCAACGGACCACCATGCCCGCCGACCTTCGTGTCCGCTTCCTGCACCCGTCGGGCGCCATCGGCCCCGGCAAGATTGCCCTGCTGGAGGCCATCGACCGCACCGGCTCGATCTCCGCCGCCGCGCGCTCGCTGGACATGACCTTCCGCCGCGCCTGGTTCCTGGTGGAGACGATGAACACCGCCTTCCGCGAGCCGGTGATCCGCACCAGCGTCGGCGGGCGTGAAGGCGGCGGCGCCGGCCTGACCCCGCTGGGCCAGGAGGTGGTCGCCCGCTACCGCCAGACCCAGGAAGAGGCGCGCAAGGCCGCCGAGCCGCACCTGCGCTGGCTGGACGAGGTGCTGAAGGACGAAACTCCCAAAGAAAAGCCCAGGGGAGAGAAGTCCGGAGAGGAGTCCGCCGGAACGGGCTAACGCCTCCGGAGGACTTCACCCTGTCCGGGGGCGGTCGAATTGGACACTGGCGCACCGGGACCGTCGCGCCTAAAAGATGCCTCGTGCACCGCAACGGCAGCGACGAAGGACGGCCCATTCATGCTGAAGCGTCTTTACGACTGGACGATGGCCAAGGCCGCGTCGAAGGATTCGACGGCCTGGCTGGCCGGGGTCTCCTTCGCCGAAAGCTCCTTCTTCCCGCTGCCGCCGGACCTTCTGCTGGTGCCGATGGTCATCGCCAACCGCAAGGCGGCGTGGAAGCTGGCGACGATCTGCACGCTGGCCTCCGTCGTCGGCGGCATCGCCGGCTACATGATCGGCTATTTCCTGTACGAGACGATCGGCCGCTGGGTGATCGACTTCTATCACCTCACCGACAAGTTCGAACAGCTGCGCCACACCTTCGTCGAGTACGGGGCGGAGATCCTCATCATCAAGGGCATGACGCCCATCCCCTACAAGCTGCTGACCATCACCGCCGGCGTGGCGCATCTGCCGCTGTGGGTGTTCATCGGCGCGTCGATCATTTCGCGGTCGATCCGCTTCTATCTGGTGGCGGCGCTGCTGTATTTCTTCGGCCCGCCGATCCGCGCCTTCATCGAAAAGCGGCTGACCCTGGTCACCAGCGTGTTCGCGGTGGCGCTGATCGGCGGCTTCCTGGTGGTAAAGCTGCTGTAAGCCGCCACTTCCTTTCAGACAGACAGGACCTCCATGCCTCCGCGCGGGCGCCCGCCCCATCCCAGCCGCGCCCGTTCCCGGATCGCCGCCCCCGCCATCCCGTCCGCTCCGTCAGCCCCGGAGCCCACCGAATCGCGCAAGCTGTTCCGCGTCGCTGGTCTGGCCGCCGTCTCCGCCCTGTTCGCCCATGAGCCGGAGCGGGTCGAGCGCCTGTTCTTCGACGAGCGGCTGAAGCCGGCGGTTGGCGCCTACTGCAAGGCAATGGCGGCGGCCCGCAAGCCCTACCGCATGGTGGAGGCGGACGAACTGGCGAAGGTCGCCGGCACCGTGCTGCATGGCGGGGTGGTGGCGCTGATGGCGCCGCGGACGCTGCCGCTGTTCGACACGGAGGCCGCGCGCCGGGCGTCCGAACCGCTGCTGATCCTCGACGGGGTCGGCAACCCGCACAATCTCGGCGCCATCCTGCGCACCGCCGCCTTCTTCGGCCTGCCCCGCGTCCTGGTGTCGGACCATCCCGGTCAGGCCCTGCCGTCGGAGGCCGCCTATCGCGTGGCCGAGGGCGGGTTCGAGTGGGTGGCGCTGGAGCGCGCCCCCACCCTGCCGGCCATGCTGAAGCGTCTGCGTGCCAGCCACCGGGTGTTCGGAACGGCGCTGGACCAGACCCGGCCGACGGTCGATGCCGGCGCGCTGACCGGCTGGCGCGGCGAACGGACTGCCAAGCCGCCAGCCGTCATTCTGGGCAACGAGGAGGACGGCATCCCGCCGGCCACCCTGGCGGCCTGCGAGGCGGTGCTGACCATTCCCGGCAGCGGGCGGGTCCAGTCGCTGAACGTCGCCGCCACCGCAGCCATCCTCATCCACGCGCTGACGGCAGGCTGAGGCGGCTTAACCGAGCATCGCGATCAACACCACCGCAACCAGGGCCATGGAGGCCAGCGGCAGCAGTTCCACGCCGTCACGCATCCAGGTCGGCGCATTGCCGTGATGGCCGCCGGCATGTCCGTCCGCGATGTCGTCGGCCCAGCCATGGCGCGAGGGAATGGCACCCGGCGCCGACACCGCGGGAGCCGCCGGATTCGCCATATCGACGACCCCGTCGCCACGGTGATAGTCGCCGCGCTGGCGGGCCAGTGCCGGATTGGGCCGGCCCCGCATCAGGCGGGAATCGTCCAGTTCGACCTCGACGCCGGCAGCCTCCACCCGCTCGATCACCGCGGCGGTTTCCTCCGGCGTCATGGTATCGACGGGCAGGATCTCGCCCAGCGCTTCGGCGCTCAGCCGGTTGCCGTTGCGGCGGCCACGGTCGATCAGCGATTGGATGAGGCGGTCGTCTGTGGTGCTGGCCATGATGGCTCTCCTTCTTGACCTTTTTCAAAACTTGGGCATAGCGTTCTGCATGTTCAAACGCGCGGAACCGGGTGAAGGTTCACGCCATCCCCCCATCCTCTTCCCCTGCGCCACCTTGCCGCGGCCCGGACTCCACCCGACATAAGTGGTCACTCCAACGGATCGTCATCGATCCACAGGATCGTCACTGATGGGAGACCCGACCATGCTGGGGCATTTTCTGCGCAAGCCGGCGACGCTGCCGACGCCGGAGGAGGCGCTGCCCGGCCGCAGCCAACCCGTTCCGGTTCCCGAACAGCATCACGTCAACGGCCATCGCCTGACAGGCCCCTACCCGCCGGGGTTGGAGGTCATCGACCTCGGGCTCGGCTGCTTCTGGGGGGCGGAGCGCAAATTCTGGCAGCTTCCCGGCGTCTGGGTGACCGCCGTCGGCTATCAGGGCGGCCACACCCCGAATCCGACCTATGAAGAGGTCTGCTCCGGCCGCACCGGCCACACCGAGGCGGTGCGCGTCGTCTACGACCCGGCGATGGTGAAGGTCGAGGACCTGCTGCGCGTCTTCTGGGAATCGCACGACCCGACCCAGGGCATGCGCCAGGGCAACGATGTCGGCACCCAGTACCGCTCGGCCGTCTACACCCACAGCCCCGCCCAGAAGGCGGCGGCGGAGTCGACGCTGGCCGCCTATCAGGAACGGCTGGCCCAGGCCGGCTACGGCCCGATCACCACCGAGATCCGCGAGGCTCCGCCCTTCTACTTCGCCGAAGGCTACCACCAGCAGTATCTCGCCAAGAATCCCAACGGCTATTGCGGGCTGGGCGGCACCGGCGTCACCTGCGCGGCGTAGCGACGCGCGGATGGATGCAGGACTGCGGCGCCGCTGCCGGGCTTAGCCCTTGCGGTTGCGCCGCACCGGCCCTTGCGGGTATGGTTCGGGCGGCTCTTGAAAGCTCCGGCGGCATCATCGCGCGGGAGCGCCGCCCGTCCAGCTGCGATTGTCATGACCAAGGAAAGAACCGAGCTGGCGACGCCGTATCTCAGCGGCCTGCTCGAATTCTGGCTCACCAAATCCGTCGCCGGCCGTCCGCCGGTCCCCAGCAGCATCGCCCCGGCCGATCTGCGGCCGTGGAAGGACAACATCGCGGTGTTCGAGGTGATCGGGGAGGAATCCGGCACCTTCGTCTATTCCTATTACGGCAGGGCGCTGGCCGCCGCCTTCGGCCAGTCGCGCCTTGGCGCCACGCTGGACGATCTGCCGCCCGAACAGCGGGCGTTGCTGCAGCCGGAATACGAGACGGTGCGCCGTGAACGGCTGCCCGTCGCCCGTGTCCACACCGCCGTCTTCGGCGGACGCACCCGCAGCTTCGAACGGCTGGTTCTGCCGATGTCCAGCGATGGGGTCAGCATCGACAAGCTGCTGGTCGCCGCCTACGAGATGACGCCGCGCGAACTGGCGGCGCGGCCTCCGATGCACTCCCCGGCGCCGGGTTCTTCCTCCGGTCCAATCCCCCTCACCGTTCAGAAGCCGGGAGCCTCGGCATGACCCCGCGTATGCCGCATCTCGCCGCCCCGCCCACCCAGGCGGGCGTGGTGACCGCCGACGAGTTCAATCTGTGGTGCGCGCTGAACGGCCGCCCCTTCAACCTCGTCCCCAACCCGCGCCCCGACGGCCGCGTGATGTGGGATGTGGAGGTCCTGCCCGGCACGCCGCGCGCCGGCACCGTCTATTCCACCAACCTGTCGGACGAGGCGCTGGCGGTGGTCGCCGGCTTCGCCTTCCTGTCGGGCGTCGAATGGGCCTATGAGGCGCGCGATCCGGCGGAGGCCGAAGCGCCCGCCGCCGCCCCGTGCGAGGCCGCACCGGCCGCCGCCGCAACTCCCGCCCCGGCGGCGGTTCCCTGCGCGCCGGCCGCGCCCGCCGCTCCGGCAGAGCCGGTGGAATATCCCGCCGTCTATTCGCTGCCCGCCGTCGCGCTGCTGCAGAACCCGCCGCCGCGCCCGGTCCTGCAGCATGACGAATCGGTGCTGGCCCGCAACGCGCGGATGCTGGAAACCGTCCTGAAGAACTTCCGCGTCCGCGGCGAGATCATGGACGTCCGCCCCGGCCCGGTGGTGACGCTGTACGAGTTCGAGCCGGCGCCCGGCACCAAGTCGGCGACCGTCATCAACCTGACCGACGACATCGCCCGCTCGATGAGCGTGGTCACCGCCCGCATCGCCATCGTCCCCGGCCGCAGCGTCATCGGCGTCGAGCTGCCGAACCCGGTGCGCGAGATGGTCTATCTGCGCGAAAGCTTCGACCACGACGCCTTCCGCAACACCACGGCCCAGCTCGCCATCGCTCTCGGCAAGGACATCAGCGGCGAGCCGGTGGTCGCCGACCTCGCCCGCATGCCGCACCTGCTGGTCGCCGGCACCACCGGGTCGGGCAAGTCGGTGGCGATCAACACCATGATCCTGTCGCTGCTCTACCGGCTGCCGCCGGAGCGCTGCCGTTTCATCATGGTCGATCCCAAGATGCTGGAGCTGTCGGTCTATGACGGCATCCCGCACCTGCTGACCCCCGTCGTCACCGACCCCAAGAAGGCGGTGGTGGCATTGCGCTGGGCCGTGCGCGAGATGGAAAGCCGTTACGAGGCGATGTCCAAGCTCGGCGTCCGCAACATCGAGGGCTACAACGCCCGCATGGCGGAGATGATCGCTGCCGGCGAGAAGATGCCGCGCCGCACCCCGGCGCCGGGAGAGCCCGAGAATGTCTTCGACCTGACGCCGTCGGAACCGACGCCGCTGCCCTACATCGTGGTCATCGTCGACGAGATGGCCGACCTGATGCTGGTCGCCGGCAAGGAGATCGAGGCGGCGATCCAGCGCTTGGCCCAGATGGCGCGTGCCGCCGGCATCCACCTGATCATGGCGACGCAGCGTCCCTCGGTCGACGTCATCACCGGCACCATCAAGGCCAACTTCCCGACCCGCATCAGCTTCCAGGTCACCAGCAAGATCGACAGCCGCACCATCCTCGGCGAAGCCGGGGCGGAGCAGCTGCTGGGCCAGGGCGACATGCTGTACATGCAGGGCGGCGGCCGCATCACCCGCGTCCACGGCCCCTTCGTCTCCGATTCGGAGGTCGAGGAGATCGTCCAGTACGTCAAGGCCCAGGGCGCCCCCAACTACGTCACCGCCATCACCGAGGAGGAGGAGGAAACCGCCGCGGTGGAGGACGAGGAGGGCGGTCCGGCCGCGACCGGCGACGACCTCTACATGCAGGCCGTCAACCTCGTGGTGCGTGAAGGCAAGGTGTCGGTCAGCTTCATCCAGCGCCAGCTGCAGATCGGTTACAACCGCGCCGCCCGTCTGGTCGAGCGGATGGAGACCGAGCGTGTGGTCGGCCCCGCCAACCACCAGGGCAAGCGCGAGGTTCTGCTGTCCCACGCCGGCCTGTCGGCCAAGCGCGCGGGGGTTTGATCCTCACTCCTCCGTAAGAGGCTTCCCATGGACCCCAAGCCGCATTTCGAGACCCTCGCCCGCTACAACCGATGGGCCAACCGCCGCCTGTACGACGCCGCGGCCCAGCTGTCCGACGCGCAGTTCCGCGAGGATCGCGGCGCCTTCTTCCGCTCGATGTGCGGCACGCTGAACCACATCCTGGTCGCCGACCGGGTGTGGCTGGAGCGGATCGAAGGCGGCGGGCCGAAGCCGTCGTCGCTCGACGAGATCCTGCATGACGATTTTGCCAGCCTGCGCGCCGCCCGCGAGGCGGAGGACGAGCGCATCCTGCGCGTGGTCGCCGCGACTCCGGCGGAGCGGTTCGAGTCGGTCCTCTCCTACCGCAGCATGGCCGGCACGCCCTATGAGATGCCCTTCGCCCAAATCCTGACCCACGTCTTCAACCACCAGACCCATCATCGCGGACAGGCGCACACGCTGCTGGGCCAGTTCGGGCTGACGACTCCGGTGCTCGATTTCGTCTATTTCCTGCTGGATACGAAATGAGCCGCCCGATCACCGACCTCGCCGCGCTGGAAGCCCTCTATGGCGAGCCGGCCGCGGCCTCCATCGCCAAGGAGGTGCCGGCGCTGACCCCCGGCTACCGCGCGCTGATCGAGGCGTCGCCCTTCCTCATTCTCGCCACCAGCGGGCCGGACGGGCTGGACGCCTCGCCGCGCGGCGACGGGCCGGGCTTCGTCCGGGTGGCCGACGACCGCACCCTGCTGATCCCCGACCGCCGCGGCAACAACCGCATCGACAGCCTGCGCAACATCCTGGCCGATCCGCGGGTCGGGCTGCTGTTCCTGGTGCCGGGCCTGAACGAGACCCTGCGCGTCAACGGCCACGCCGTGATCGACACCGACCCCACGCTGTGCGACAGCTTCGCCGTCGACGGCAAGGCGCCGAAATCGGTGCTGGTGGTCACCATCGAGACGGTGTTCTTCCAGTGCGCCCGCGCCCTGCTGCGCTCCCGCCTGTGGGATCCGGCGGCCCAGGTGCCGCGGAGCGATCTGCCGTCGACAGGCGCCTTGCTGGCGGAGGCCAGCGCCGGGCGCGAGGGCGGCGACGCCTATGACCGGTCACTGGCCGAGCGGATTCCGAAGTCGCTCTACTGAACCGCCGCCGCTATTGCGCGGCGAGCCTGCCGGGAACCGACAATTGAGCGCGGCCGTCCGGCAGCCTGATGGTGAAGACGGAGCCCTCGTCGCGCACGCTCTCCACCGTCAGCGTTCCGCCATGGGCGGCGACGATCTTCTGCGTCATGTAGAGCCCCAGCCCCGACCCCTTGGTCCCGCGCGAGGATGAGGCGCGGAAATAGATCGAACCGATGCGCTCCACCTCGTCGGGGCTCATGCCGCGGCCCTGGTCGGCGACGCGGATGACGACGACGCCCCCATCATCGCCGGCGCTCACCCGGACCGCCGTGTCCGGAGGCGAGTAGCGCAGCGCGTTCTGCACCAGATTGCCGATCGCCACCCCCAGGAACGGCGCGTCGGCCACAAGCACGCGGTCCGGGACCTCCACCGAAAGTTGCAGACGCTCCTCCGCCTCCGTCCCGGTCAGGCCGGCCCGAACCTCCTCCAACAGCTGGCCCAGCGCCACCGGCTCCGGCTTCAGGGCCAGCGCCCCCTGGTCCAGCGCATCGGCGGACAGGAACAGTTCCACCAGTTCCGCCATCTTGCGGGTGGTGTTGCGGATGCGCTGCAGCCGGGTCAGCGCCGACGGCGCCTCCACCGCGCCCGACAGTTCGATCATCTGTGCGGCGCTGTCTATGGAGGCCAGCGGGGTGCGGAACTCGTGCGACAGCATGGCGACGAAGCTGCGCTGCTCTTCCGCACGCTTGGTGGCGAAGGCCGATTCCTCGCGGGCGCGCAGCCGTTCCGTCTGCAGTCGGCCGATGCGCAGGGCCAGACCGGTGCCCAGCACCAGAACCGCCAGCATCGAGGCGACCTGATAGGGATCGGCGATGAAGAAGTCGGCGGGCAGGACACCGCGCAGGATCATCTGCGCCATGGTCAGTCCGCTCAGCGATACCAGGGTACTGGCAAGATAGAAGCGCGGAGTCGGATCACCGCGGTTCAACCAGGTCATCCGCGCGGTCAGCACAAGCGCGATGACCACCACGATCAGCGCCGACACCGTCACGATCGGGTTGGTCAGGGCGTAGAGCGGGGACACCGTCGACGGCAGCATCAGCACGGCCAGCAGCGCCAACCCCTGGTAGCAGCGGCGCAGCGAGGGTGCCCACGTCCGCAGATCGAGGATATAAACCCACATGATCAGCGCAGCGGCAAAGCCCAAGAAGCCCGTGCTACCCACCATCATGTTCATGAACCAGCCCGGCAGGTCCGGTAGCAGGGTGGCGGCGATTCCGTTGGCGAACAGGTAGTAACAGAAGACGGTGGCGACATAGCCGGTGTAGGCCAGCAGCGCCCCGTCGCGCAGCAGCAGGCCCAGCGCGACATAGCCCAGGACCAGAATGCCCAGCACCCCCAGGAACAGCCCCTGGAACAACAGATCGGTCGTCTGGTGGCCGATATAGGCGGCGGGTGCCCACACCCGCGCCGACAGGCGGATGGCGCTGACCGAATCGACGCGCAGATAGAGCGAGACCGGCTGTCCCTCCGGAAGGGTCAGCGACAGGGCATGCAGACGGGTCTTCATCGGCCGCTGGCTGAAGGGGACGAAATCGCCCAGCCGGACCAGCCGGTAGGCGGCGGGATCCTGCGGCCGGCCCCCCGCCGCCTTTGCCGCTGCCGTCGCCTTTGGCCCGATAGTTTTCAGAATGAACAGGTCCAGATGGTCGATATAGGCCTCACCCATTTCCAGCAGCCAGTCGGCCGGGGCGCCGGGCGCGCGCATCAGGTCGAAGCGGTACCAATGGATGTCGCGGGTCTGCCCGGCGCCGCGGAAATCCTCCCGCGGCTCCATCCCGCCGTCGGCATCGGCCTTCAGAACATCGGCGAAGTCCAGCTTGCGGTCAGGATCGACCAGCCGGGCGAAATGGCCGGCCAGAGTCGCGCTGGTGGTGGCGGAGCCCAGCAGCAATGGCTCCACGGCCGCTCCCGCTGCATGCGCCGCACCGGCGAACAACGGCAGGGCCGCCCAGAGCAGGACGAACAGCCTTGCGATCCGGCGGAAACGAACGGAGATCGCAGCCGCGCGCGCCGCGTCGCATGCGCCGCCGACGGTTCGCCGGGCCGGCAAAATGCCTTTCCCGCTTCCGCCCTTACGGCCGTTGTTCAAGTCCGTCGTCATCGTAAGGCATGAATAAAGCTAAAGTTTTAGAAAAAGATTAAGTTGGTATGTAATTCGTCCTCTGGAATTGCGGCCCCTTCCTGAGCCGCCTCAGATGCGCGACGGCGACAGCCTGAACTCCACGACGGCGTCGGTCGAGGCGAGGGCGCCGACCAGCGCCATCGGATCGGGATCGCCCTTTCCCTGCAGCACCAGTTGGCATTCGAACTGACCGCTGCCGCTGGCAAGGTGAAAGGCCCAGTCGATCACCTCGAATCCGTGCTTCTTGGCCTGCGCCCGCAAATCCTCCGGCGGCGGCGCCTTGTCGCGCGGGAAGACCAGGGTCAGATGGATCACCGACTGGTGCGGCAGCAGACGCTCGATTGGCCGCAGCAGGCTCATCACCAGAATGGTCAGCAGCGCTGCGGCGACGGCGACGGCATAGAAGCCGAGCCCGATGGTGATGCCGATGGCTGAGGTCGCCCAGATCGACGCGGCGGTGGACAGGCCGCGAATCGACAGCCCTTCACGCATGATGACTCCGGCGCCGAGAAAACCGATGCCGGTGACGATGCCCTGGATCACCCGCGTCGGATCGCCGGCCAACGCCGTCCCCTGCGCCGCCCCCTGCGTCCCGATGCCGCCATACCACATCGACGGGTAGGCGTTGACCACCGTCAGCGCGGCCGACGCCAGGCAGACCAGCCCGTAGGTCCGCATCCCGGCCGCCCGGCCGTGATAGCTGCGCTCGTACCCCAGCAGCAGCCCGACCGCCAAAGCCCCCAAAAGATGAAGGAGAATCAACCCGTTGGTCACCAGCTCGGCCGGCGACCAGTAGGAGCGCAGCAAATCCATGGCTCATCCTATCGCAAACCGGAGCGTCCGGTTCATGCCCTCGTCATAACTCTAGCGCAGCCGGGGCAGGAGCGCCCGCGCGGCGCAAGGCGCCATTCCGTCACAGGGCGTGTAGGGCCCCGCTTGACCTGGGTCAATTCCAGACCGCCGGAAAGTACCGATACTAAGGGCCGAAAACCGATACCTAAGTATCAGACTAAAGAACTGGTACACGGGATCGGCTCAAACCATTCCCGCTCCGTCCCGTTCCGCTCCGACCGAGAGTGCCGCCATGAGGCCCATCCCCTCCCCCATCCTGTCCCATCCGTCCGACCGGAAGGCGACCGACTCCGCGCCGGCCCCGACCCGCCGGGCCGAAGGGCTGATGTTCCTGTGGCTGGCGTTCCTGGTCTGGCCGTTGATCGCCGTCGGCACCGTCGCCGCCTACGGCTTCTCGATCTGGATGTACCAGCTCCTCACCCACTGAGTCCCTGCCCCCCGAGTACTGCCATGCCCCGCGCCCCCGAAGTCCACATTTCCAGCCTCGTCATCCAGCACAGCCCCGACCGCACCGACGCGCTGCGCGAAGCGGCGGCCGCCGTCGCCGGGCTGGAGTGGTGCGCGGCGGAGAACGGCAAGGCGGTGGTGACCCTGGTCACCGCCAGCGCGGCCGAGGTGGTCGACCGCATCGCCCTGCTGAACGCCGTCCCCGGCGTCCACAGCACCACCATGGTCTACCACCACTACGAACCCGCGGACGCGATCGACGCCGCCTGACGGCGGCGCAGTCCCGACCGAATTTCCTCCGAAACTGGAGTCTGCCTGCCATGTTCCTGACCCGCCGCGATTACCTGAAGGCGCAAGCCGCCGCTGCCGCCGCCGCGGCGGCCGGAATTTCGCTGCCCGCCTCCGCCGCCAACATCCTGACCGGTGAAGGCGCCAAGCTGAACTGGTCCAAGGCCCCCTGCCGGTTCTGCGGCACCGGCTGCAGCGTGATGGTCGGCGTCAAGGACGGCCGCGTGGTCGCCACCCACGGCGACGTGAAGGCCGAGGTGAACCGCGGCCTGAACTGCGTGAAGGGCTATTTCCTGTCCAAGATCATGTATGGCGAGGACCGGCTGAACCAGCCGCTGCTGCGCATGAAGGACGGCAAGTTCGACAAGGACGGCGAGTTCACCCCGATCACCTGGGACGCCGCCTTCGACATCATGGCGCAGAAGTGGAAGGAGACCCTGAAGAAGAAGGGTCCGACCGCCGTCGGCATGTTCGGCTCCGGCCAGTGGACCATCTATGAGGGCTATGCCGCCTCCAAGCTGATGAAGGCCGGCCTGCGCTCCAACAACCTGGACCCGAACGCCCGCCACTGCATGGCGTCGGCGGTGGCCGGCTTCATGCGCACCTTCGGCATGGACGAGCCGATGGGCTGCTACGACGACATGGAGCACGCCGACGCCTTCGTGCTGTGGGGCTCCAACATGGCGGAGATGCACCCCATCCTGTGGACCCGCGTCACCGACCGCCGCCTCAGCCATCCCGGCTGCAAGGTCGCCGTGCTTTCCACCTTCGAGCACCGCAGCTTCGACCTCGCCGACATCGGTCTGGTCTTCACCCCCGGGTCCGACCTGGCGATCCTGAACTACATCGCCAACCACATCATCAAGACCGGCCGGGTGAACAGGGAGTTCGTCGAGAAGCACTGCAACTTCAAGCGCGGCCGCGACGACATCGGCTATGGCCTGCGTCCCGACAACCCGCTGGAGCAGAAGGCGAAGAACGCCGCCAAGGCCAACGACTCCGACCCGATCACCTTCGACGAGTTCGCCAAGTTCGTCGAGCCCTACACGCTGGACAAGGCGCACGAGCTGTCGGGCGTGCCGAAGAACCGGCTGGAGGCGCTGGCCGAGCTGTATGCCGACCCGAAGGTGAAGGTCGTGTCCTTCTGGACCATGGGCTTCAACCAGCATGTCCGCGGCGTCTGGGCCAACAACCTCTGCTACAACATCCACCTGCTGACCGGCAAAATCTCCCAGCCCGGCAACGGCCCCTTCTCGCTGACCGGCCAGCCCTCTGCCTGCGGCACCGCGCGCGAGGTCGGCACCTTCTCCCACCGGCTGCCCGCCGACATGGTGGTGACCAACCCCGAGCACCGCAAGCACGCCGAGGAGATCTGGAAGCTGCCGGAGGGGACCATCCCCGACAAGGTCGGCTACCACGCCGTCCAGCAGGACCGCATGCTCAAGGACGGCAAGCTCAACGCCTACTGGGTCATGTGCAACAACAACATGCAGACGGCCCCGAACACGGCGAAGGAGACCTTCCCCGGCTACCGCAACCCGGAGAACTTCATCGTCGTCTCCGATCCTTACCCGACCGTCACGGCGCTGGCCGCCGACCTGATCCTGCCCACCGCCATGTGGGTGGAGAAGGAGGGCGGTTACGGCAACGCCGAACGCCGCACCCAGCTGTGGCGCCAACTGGTCGACGCGCCGGAGGGCGCGCGCTCCGACCTGTGGCAGCTCATGGAGTTCTCCAAGCGCTTCACCGTGGAAGAGGTGTGGCCGGAGGACCTGCTGAACAAGAAGCCGGAGCTGCGCGGCAAGACCCTCTACGAGGTGCTGTTCCGCAACGGTCAGGTCGACCGCTTCCCGCTGTCCGACCTCGACCCGGCTTACAACAACCAGGAGGCCAAGGAGGCCGGCTTCTACGTCCAGAAGGGCCTGTTCGAGGAATATGCCGCCTTCGGCCGCGGCCATGGCCACGATCTGGCGCCCTTCGAACAGTACCACCAGGAGCGCGGCCTGCGCTGGCCGGTGGTGGACGGCAAGGAGACCAAGTGGCGCTACCGTGAGGGCTCCGATCCTTACGTGAAGGCCGGCGAAGGCATGCGCTTCTACGGCAACAAGGACGGCAAGGCCAACGTCTTCGCCCTGCCCTACGAGCCGCCGGCCGAGGCGCCCGATGCCGACTATCCGTTCTGGCTCAGCACCGGCCGCGTGATCGAGCACTGGCACAGCGGGTCGATGACCATGCGGGTTCCCGAACTGCGCAAGGCCTTCCCCAATGCCGTGGTCTTCATGCACCCCGACGACGCCAAGGAATTGAACGTCCGGCGCGGCCAGGAGGTGCGCGTCACCTCCCGCCGGGGCGAGGTGCGGGTGCGGGTCGAGACGCGCGGGCGCAACAAGCCGCCGCGCGGCCTGGTCTTCGTCCCCTTCTTCGACCAGACGGTCCTCATCAACAAGGTGACGCTCGACGCCACCGACCCCATCAGCAAGCAGACCGACTTCAAGAAATGCGCGGTCAAGATCACGCCCGTGAACGCCTGAGGAGTGTCGGCATCATGAAGACCCGTTTCCTGATTGCCGCGCTGGCCCTTCTGGCCGGCGTTCCGGCCCTGACCATCGGCGTCGCCACCAGCGGCGTGGCCGCCGACAAGCCCATCGCTGCCGCGACCGGCACCGGCACGGTCGGAGGGATCAAGGTCCCCTCCACCAACCACCCGATCACCCTGGACGTCCCGGCCGAGGCGACTCACCGCGAGATCACCGACGACCAGAAGCACGTGCGCAACTATGCCGACCAGCCGCCGCTGATCCCGCATGCCATCCGCGACTATCAGATCGACCTGAACATCAACAAGTGCCTGACCTGCCACGACCGCCGCAACACGGCCGGCTCGCAGGCGCCGATGCTGTCGGTCACCCATTTCCAGGACCGTGACGGCCAGACTCTGGGCACGGTGGCGGCGCGGCGCTACTTCTGCACCCAGTGCCATGTGCCGCAGACCGACGCCCAGCCGATCGTTCCCAACAGCTTCCAAGACTTCGACTCGGTCCTGGGCCATGCCCAAGGCGGCCAGAAATGACGATCCGCTCCGCGTTTCTGGGCCTGTGGCGGCTGTTCGCCCGTCCCAGCGTCCATTTCAGCCTGGGCTTCCTGACGCTGGGCGGCTTCATCGCCGGCGTGATCTTCTGGGGCGGCTTCAACACCGCCCTGGAGGCCACCAACAAGGAAGCCTTCTGCATCAGCTGCCACGAGATGCGCGACAATCCCTATGAGGAGCTGAAGCAGACCATCCACTTCACCAACCGGTCGGGCGTGCGCGCCAGTTGCCCGGACTGCCACGTCCCGCACGAATGGACCGACAAGATCGCCCGCAAGATGCAGGCATCCAAGGAGGTCTGGGGCAAGATCTTCGGCACCATCGACACGCGCGAGAAGTTCCTCGACAAGCGCCGCGAACTGGCCGAGCACGAATGGGCGCGGCTGAAGAGCAACAATTCGCTGGAATGCCGCAACTGCCACAGCGCCGATTCGATGGACATCACCAAGCAGAACCCGCGCGCCGCGAAGATGCACGAGACCTACCTGTTCACCGGCGAGAACACCTGCATCGACTGCCACAAGGGCATAGCCCACCGCCTGCCCGACATGCATGGCGTGGAGCCGGGCTGGAGCATGAAGACCAGCCAGAAGTAAGCGTTTGAGTATGGAAACAGCCCCGCCTCCGGAAGGAGCGGGGCTGTTTGCGTTTCACGGGAACCTCGTCAGGCTATCGAACCGCCGCCCACCGCACCGCCAGCCCGCTTTCGACACCAGCGATATCACCGATAGGAAATGGCAACTCCATCCATGGAGCTTTCTCTCTGAACGACGTTCCCCTCGCCGAACGCCTCGGCGGCATTGGAGGCGGTGATTTCAACGGTTGCCGCATCAATCCATCTGACATGGAGGTCATGCTGTCCCCGCACATACAGGAACTGCTTGCTGCCATCGGGATCGAACTTCCGATTTGCCGGGGCCAAGGTTGCCCGGGTGTTGAAGCCTGTTGTTGCACCACAATCGACTGAATAGATGACCACCGCCACCTTTCCATCTGGCGAAGGCGTCTCTCCAAAATTATCAACTCGGCACATATCGAAGAAAAAAGCGATATAGATGAAAAATGTTGCGTATATCAATATAGGCACAAAAATAAACACACCAGCTGCAATCAATATGATTTTCTTTATTTGGGATTTTTTAATCATAATTTTCTATTGCCACTCGGTGATATATCTTGTCTAAATATTTAGCTCAAAATCAGAAAAATTTTGCCGGTATCTTTGCAAGGGCTTATCTTCTTTACTTTCCGGCATGGCATGCACCTATCGACAAAGAAAGTGTTACCGATAGGAGATGGCGACTCCATCCATGGTGTTTTCTCTCTGAACGATGTTTCCCTCGCCGAAAGCATCGGCGGCGTCGGCGGCAGTGATTTCAACGGTTGCCGCATCGATCCATCTGACATGGAAGTCGTGCTCACCCCGTACATGAAGGAATTGCTTGCCGATCTTCGGATCAAAGTCCCTGTTCGCTGGAGCCAAGCTTGCCCGTCTGTTAAACTTGGTTGCCGCACCACAGTCGATTGAATAGATGACTACAGACATCTTCCCGTTTGGCGAGGGAATTTTGCTAAATTCCTCAACCTCGCATAAATTAAAAAAATATTCTACATACACATACCCCGCCACAAAAACAATAATCGGAGCCGATATCAGTAATATCAATAGAGCACATATCCAACGCCATATTTTACCAATTTTACTGGACATCACTTTCCCCATCGATATTTCATAAGATAATATTCATAGCCCCTCGCTATATCATTATAGTCAACCGGATCATCTCCAAATGGTGCGCGCCCTCCGATCCCAAGATAGGCTTCAAGTATACTGGGCGCCGTCCCCCAAGATGGGTCACTTTTCCCATGTGTCACTTGATACCAGCCAGCCATCCGTTGAAGGGTATCCAATGAATATCCCGTCGCAGCGCCAACGGCACCATAATGAAAATTCCCAAACTCCTCGTACTCTCTCGATATCCTTTTAAAATCCCATGGACCATAACTCTTGACTTGGTCGTAAAACAACAAATCACCCACGACAGTATGCGCCGAATGATTCTCCGCCTCTCTTATGTTCTTATCGATATCCACACCCGGCGGAGCTTTCGGTACGCCGTTTCCCGGACTGTAACCATGAGATTGAGCATGACCGCTGCCGGACGGCCAACCGCGCTCATGTTCTGAAACGAGCACATCCTCACCGCTTACAGTTCGGATGTATTCGTTGACATGAACCGTAACGCCATGCTCCGCCCTATCGTTCGGACGTCCGGCAAAGTCATGGCGGGAATTATCAGGATATAGCGCGTCAAAGCCGCGCGTCACCTTCGCAATCCATCGTTCACGCTCTGGATCCGCGGCATTCCAATAACGCGGATCCCGCATCATCGCGTGCAGAGCATCCATTGCCGATGCCTTTGCCCGTTGACTGGACATAACGCCCGCCCCCATCACAACACACCTGTAATAGGAATATTTGCGCAACGCACCTTCGTTCAGACATAAATTCAAATCTCAACATCTGAAGAACTGCCCGTTCCCCTGATCGAAATCAGGATTTCCCTCTGCCTACCCCAGCATCGCCACCGCCGACAGCGCCAGCAGCGTCACCAGCACCGCCTCGCCCAAGCCCACCAGGCCGCGCAAGCCCAGTGCCACCCACCAGCTCGCCCAATCGCGCCGGTGGCGGACCTCCTTCAGCAGGCGTTCCTGGATGCCGGCGACGGTGCGGCGGGCCGACAGGCTGGCGATGCCGCCGACCAGCGCCACCAGTCCCGTGCCCAGCACGAAATACAGAGCGCCCTTCCAGCCGGCGAAATGGTCGGGGTCGTTCAGGTAATGCCCGGTGCCGACGACGATCCACACCGCCGCCGGCCAGACGCCGACGATCTCCGGCCCCGGCCCATTCTGCGGCGGTCCTTCCTTCGGCTGCTCGCCCATCGCCGCCCCCTCAGCCGCCCGGCACATGGCGGTAGGCGAGCACCCGCGTCGCCGGCCCGCCCTCGACATCGGCGAGCGGCAGCAGCAGTTCGACGAACTTCGCCCCCGGCAGCATCGGGTCGTCGCGCACCAGCAGGCAGCGCGGCTCGCCGCTCTCCAGGCAGGCGCGCAGGTCGGACAGCCAGCGCTGCGCCGCCTGTTCCGGATGGCAGTCGCTCACCCGCTTGGTCGTCGGCCGCCCGGCCAGCCGGCGCTGCAGGGCGCGGCCGCAGGATTTGTAGACGAAGTCGCCACCATCGGCGGTCGGCTCCATCAGGGCGATGCGCGGCACGCTCTCCCGCACCTGGGCGGTGTCGATCTCGGTCGCCAGCGGCATGCGGCGCTTGCGCTTCAGCCGCACCCAGTGGGTGTAGAGGATGCGGACCTGCGGCGTCTGCTCCACATCGATCACGTCGGCCCGGCAAGGCGGCGGCGGGGCGTCGATCACCGGCACAGCCACCGGCGCCGACGCGAATGCAGCCGCCGCCGGCACCGGCTGAGAGACCGGCTGCTGCACCGGCCGCGACGCCGCGGCGGTGACCAGCGTGTGCGCCTGTCCCGCCGGCGTGTGGCCGATCCGTCCGCCATGCTTCTTCAGCATCGGCAGCGGCGCCCAGGCGGTGCAGGTGTGATAGCCCTTGGTGATGCGGCGGTAGTCCTGGCTGCTGGCGGTGCGGCATTCGCCCTCCACCCCGTGGCGGGCGACGTAGACCAGCGTGTTGTCCTCCGACAGCGCGCGCTCCCCGCCCCACGAGACGCAGGCGGCGCAGGCGCGGCTGTCCTTGGCGAATGCGTGGCTCATCGGGGCGTATCTCCAAAGGGTATGCGAAGCGGGAGAATGGGAATTGATGCGTCCCTTTCCCCATCGGTTCAAGGGCCGCATGGGCCGGAACTGCCCTGCCCGAGATTCAGTCATGCGAGGGTGACATCCATGCCACCCCTTCCCCCCCGGCCCGGAACCCCCTATAAGGGGGCCTTGCACGACATGCCCATCCCCGCTCTCCGTCTCCGGTCCTCCGGCGCCGGGGGGTTTTCGGCTGACCACACTTCAGAGAAGCGGACCCATGCCCAAACGCACCGACATCAAATCCATCTGCATCATCGGCGCGGGTCCGATCGTCATCGGACAGGCTTGCGAGTTCGACTATTCCGGCGTTCAGGCGTGCAAGGCGCTGCGCGAGGAAGGCTATCGGGTCATCCTCGTCAACTCCAACCCGGCCACCATCATGACCGACCCCGGTCTGGCCGACGCCACCTACATCGAGCCGATCACCCCGGCCGTCGTCGCCAAGATCCTGGAGAAGGAGCGTCCCGACGCGCTTCTGCCGACCATGGGCGGCCAGACCGCGCTGAACACGGCGATGGCGCTGTCCGACGACGGCACGCTGGAGCGGCTCGGCGTTGAGATGATCGGCGCCAAGCGCGACGTCATCGCCAAGGCCGAGGACCGCATCCTGTTCCGCGACGCCATGGACAAGCTCGGCCTCGAATCGCCGAAGTCGCGCATGGTCCGCACGCTGGACGAGGGCATGGAGGCGCTGGAACTGGTGGGCCTGCCGGCCATCATCCGTCCCAGCTTCACGCTGGCCGGCACCGGCGGCGGCATCGCCTACAACCGGGCGGAGTTCGAGGACATCGTGCGCGGCGGCCTGCGCGCCAGCCCGGTCGGCGAGGTGCTGATCGAGGAATCGGTGCTGGGCTGGAAGGAATACGAGATGGAGGTCGTGCGCGACGGCGCCGACAACTGCATCATCGTCTGCGCCATCGAGAACATCGATCCGATGGGCGTCCACACCGGCGACTCGATCACGGTCGCGCCGGCGCTGACGCTGACCGATAAAGAATACCAGATCATGCGCAACGCCTCGATCGCGGTGCTGCGCGAGATCGGCGTGGACACCGGCGGGTCGAACGTCCAGTTCGCGGTCAACCCGGCCAACGGCCGCCTGATCGTCATCGAGATGAACCCGCGCGTGTCGCGCTCCTCGGCGCTGGCGTCGAAGGCCACCGGCTTCCCGATCGCCAAGATCGCCGCCAAGCTGGCCGTCGGCTACCGCCTGGACGAGCTGACCAACGACATCACCGGCACCACGCCCGCGAGCTTCGAGCCGACGATCGACTATGTCGTCACCAAGATGCCGCGCTTCACCTTCGAGAAGTTCAAGGGCTCCGAGCCGCTGCTGACCACCTCGATGAAGTCGGTGGGCGAGGCGATGTCGATCGGCCGCACCTTCCAGGAATCGGTGCAGAAGGCGCTGCGCTCGATGGAGACCGGCCTGACCGGCTTCAACGAGGTCAAGATCGGCACCGACGAGACGCCTGACCGCACCGCCATCCGCGGCGCTCTCGCCACCCCGACGCCCGACCGCCTGCTGGTGATCGCCCAGGCCTTCCGCCACGGCTTCACCATCGACGAGGTGCAGGCCGTCTCCAAGTACGACCCCTGGTTCCTGGAGCAGATCAAGGAGATCACCGACCGCGAGGCGGCGATCCGCGACGGCGGCCTGCCGACCGACAAGGCCGGCTGGCTGAAGCTGAAGCAGATGGGCTTCTCCGACGCCCGTCTGGCCGAGCTGGCCAAGACCAGCGAGGCGGCGGTCGCCGCGGCGCGCCGCATGGCCGGCGTCACCCCGGTCTACAAGCGCATCGACACCTGCGCCGCCGAATTCGCCTCCGCCACCCCCTACATGTACTCGACCTACGAGACCGACGGGACCGGCGAGGCGGAGTGCGAGTCGGAGCCGACCGACAAGCGCAAGGTCGTCATCCTCGGCGGCGGCCCGAACCGCATCGGCCAGGGCATCGAGTTCGACTATTGCTGCGTCCATGCCGTCTACGCCCTGCAGGAGGCCGGCATCGAGACCATCATGGTCAACTGCAACCCGGAGACCGTCTCCACCGACTACGACACTGCCGACCGCCTGTATTTCGAGCCGCTGACGGCCGAGGACGTGGTGGAACTGGTGCGGGTCGAGCAGCGCAACGGCACCGTGCTGGGCTGCATCGTGCAGTTCGGCGGCCAGACCCCGCTGAAGCTCGCCGCCGCCCTTGAAGCCGCCGGCATTCCGATCCTGGGCACCTCGCCCGACGCCATCGATCTGGCCGAGGACCGCGAACGCTTCCAGAAGCTGCTGCACGAGCTGAACCTGAAGCAGCCGGCCAACGGCCTCGCCCGCTCGCTGGAAGAGGCCGAGGCGGTCGCCACCCGCATCGGCTTCCCGGTCGTCATCCGCCCGTCCTACGTGCTGGGCGGCCGGGCGATGGAGATCGTCCACGACATGGCCGGGCTCCAGCGCTACATGGGCACCGCGGTGCAGGTGTCGGGCAAGAACCCGGTGCTGATCGACAGCTATCTGCAGGATGCCATCGAGGTCGACGTCGACGTCGTCTGCGACGGCGAGCAGGTCTATGTCGCCGGTGTGATGGAGCACATCGAGGAGGCCGGCATCCATTCCGGCGACAGCGCCTGCGCCCTGCCGCCCTACACGCTGCCGGCCGACACCGTCGCCGAGATCAACCGCCAGTCGGACGCGCTCGCCCATGCGCTGAAGGTGGTCGGCCTGATGAACGTGCAGTTCGCGGTCAAGGACGGCACCGTCTACATCCTGGAGGTCAACCCGCGCGCCAGCCGCACGGTGCCCTTCGTCGCCAAGGCCACCGGCACCGCCATCGCCAAGATCGCCGCCCGCGTCATGGCCGGCGAGAAGCTGTCCGCCTTCACCCTGAACGGCCCGACCCCGCCGCACACCGCGGTCAAGGAAGCGGTCTTCCCCTTCGCCCGCTTCCCCGGCGTCGACATCGTGCTGGGTCCGGAGATGAAGTCGACGGGCGAGGTCATGGGCCTCGACCACAACTTCGCGCTGGCCTTCGCCAAGGCGCAGCTCGGCGCCGGCGTGACCCTGCCGGTCAAGGGCAGCGTCTTCGTCTCGGTCAAGGACCACGACAAGCCGGCGCTGGCGGTGATCTCCAAGAAGCTGCACGAGATGGGCTTCCGCATCCTCGCCACGTCCGGCACCGCCAAGGTGCTGAGCGACGCCGGCGTGCCGGCGGAGACCATCAACAAGGTGGTGGAAGGCCAGCCGCACATCGTCGACGCCATGATCAACGGCGACGTGCATCTGGTCATCAACACCACGGAAGGCGCCCAGGCGCTGGCCGACAGCTTCAGTCTGCGTCGCACCGCGCTGACCTACAACATTCCGTATTACACCACCGTGGCGGGAGCACGCGCGGCGGTGGAAGCGATTGCCGCACTCCGGAACGGCAGCCTTGAAGTCGCCCCGTTGCAGTCGTACCTTAGCGGATCGTATTAAGGACGGACGACGGCGCGGCGGACCTCCTCCGCGCCGTCTTCGTCCTTGATGTCGCTTTGGACAGGTCGAACGACTGCAAGCGGTGATGGACCGAACATGGAAAAAGTTCCGATGACAGCGGCGGGCTTCAACCGCCTCCAGGAGGAATTGAAGCACCTTAAGATCACCGAACGCCCGGCGGTCATCAAAGCCATCGCGGAAGCCCGCGAACATGGCGACCTTTCGGAAAACGCCGAGTATCACGCGGCGCGCGAACGTCAGAGCTTCATCGAAGGCCGCGTGCTGGAGCTTGAGGACAAGATCAGCCGTGCCGAGGTCATCGACCCGGCCAAGCTGACCGGCAACACCGTGAAGTTCGGTGCGACCGTGACCCTGGCCGACCAGGACACGGACGAGGAGACGACCTATCAGATCGTCGGCCAGGACGAGAGCGACATCAAGAACCGCCTTCTGTCGATCCAGGCGCCGCTGGCCCGCGCCCTGATCAACAAGGCCGTCGGCGACAGCGTGGAGGTCTCCACCCCCGGCGGCTCCAAGCTGTACGAGATCGTTTCGGTCGAGTTCCGTTGATGATGCCTCCCCCTCTCCCCGCGTGGGAGAGGGGACATCAGGCGCACATCACCCCCTGAGCTTCTCCTTGAAGAACTCCATCACCCGCCGGATCGCGTCCGAGCGGGCGTCTTCGTTCGTGCCGACATGGGCGGTGCCGCCGGGAGCGGTGGCGAGGTCCTGGCGCTTGCGCACCGGGGCGTCCGGCGCATCGAAGCCGTGATAGGCGTCGGGATAGACCACCAGATCGACCTTGTCCTTGACCCCGTCGCGGCCGGCCAGCTCGATGCAGGCCTGCGGCGGCGTCCAGTCGTCCTTGCCGCCGACCAGCAGCATCAGCGGGCCGTCGGGCTGCCAGTCCTCGTTGCTCAGCGGCGCCCTGCAGCCGGGATAGAAGGCCACGGCGGCGCGGAAGCCGCCCTCTTCCGTCCCGGCCGGCCCATCCTCGCCGGCACCATAGGCGGCCAACACAGTGCTCGCCCCCTGCGACCAGCCGATCAGGCCGATGCGTTCATGATCGACCTCCGGCCGCTTGCGCAGGAAGGCCAGCGCCCCCCAGGCGTCGCGCATGCGCTCCCGTGTGGCACGGACGGTGCGGTCCTTCAGCGCGGTGGTGCAGACCTCCTCCACGTCGCGCGGGCCGAAGCTGTCGACCATCAGCACCTCGAAGCCCTGCCGTTGCAGGTGGGTCGCCCACCAGACATGGCGCGGCGATACCCGGCCGCTGCGGGCATAGAGGCCGCCGCAGCCGTGCAGCATGACCACCGCCGGATGCGGGCCGTTGCCGGCCGGCCGCAGCAGCCGTCCACTCAACATCGTCGGCGCCCCGCCGGTCAAATCCCCGTCGGCGGAGGGAAAGCGCACGATCTCTTCGGCATGGACACCGACGGCGGCCTGCGCCGGCCCCGCCAGCGCCAATTGTCCAAGAACGGTCAACCCGACACCGGCACACAGCGCCGCGCCCAACACAGCGGCGCGACCGCGGGCGGAAGCCTTCATTCTGCAACGTCCCCGACGTCCGGCGCCGGCCACGACGGCGGCGCTCGCGGTTGCAATATTAATCCTCCGCGCTGCGGAAGACCATGGGCGCCCCGCAATTGTCTCCGGGCCGGCTGCCTTGCGGCGGCGTTTGCGCTAGGCTTGCGGGACCATGAGCGATTCTCCACCCCTCCGCCCTTCCTTCGGCGCCTTCTGCCTTTATTGGCTGCGGCTTGGGCTGACCAGCTTCGGCGGGCCGGCCGGGCAGATCGCGATGATGCAGGGCGAACTGGTCGACCGCCGCCGCTGGATCGACCAGACACGGTTCCTGCATGCGCTGAACTTCTGCATGCTGCTGCCGGGCCCGGAGGCGCAGCAGCTCGCCACCTACATCGGCTGGCGGATGTATGGTGTGCGCGGCGGGCTGGTGGCGGGCGGGCTGTTCGTGCTGCCGGGTGCGCTGGTCCTGCTGGCCCTGTCCTGGATCGCCGCCGCCCATGGCGACACCGGGCTGGTCGGCGCCCTGTTCGACGGCATCAAGCCGGCGGTGGTGGCGATCATCGCCGCCGCGGTCTGGCGGATGGGCCGCCGCACGCTGAAGGGACCGGCGGCCGTCGCAATGGCCGGTTCCGCCTTCCTGGCGCTGTTCACGCTGCACCTGCCCTTCCCGCTGGTCATCGGTGCCGCAGCGGTGATCGGCGGCATGGCGGCGCGCCTGGGCCGCCACTGGTTCGCCCACCCGCATCCGCTGGCAGACGGCGATGCCGACCCGGCGGAGGCGCCGCAGGGGCGCAGCCGGCTACCGACCCTGCTGGCTCTGTTCGTGCTGCTGTGGCTGCTTCCGGTCGGGGCGGTCGTGCTGACCTTCGGCGCCGATCCCTGGCGCGGCATCGCGGCGCTGTTCACCAAGGCGGCCTTCGTCACCTTCGGCGGCGCCTATGCCGTGCTGCCCTACATCGCCGGGCAGGCGGTGGATGCCTATGGCTGGCTCGGCCCGCGCGAGATGGTCGACGGCCTGGCGTTGGCCGAGACGACTCCGGGGCCGCTGATCCTGGTCACGCAATATGTCGGCTTCTTCGCCGGCTGGAACCGGCCGGGCGCCCTGTCGCCGGCGCTGGCGGGAGTGCTGGGGGGGGCGCTGACGACCTACGTCACCTTCCTGCCCTGCTTCCTGTTCATCTTCGCCGGCGCGCCTTATGTGGAGCGGCTGATTCACAACCGTCTGGCCACGGGGGCGCTGGCCGCCATCGCCGCGGCGGTGGTGGGGGTGATCCTGAACCTGGGCGTCTATCTGGGGATGGCGGTGCTGCTGCCGGGCGGCCAAACGGCCGGGCACATGATCTGGACCTGGGCGATCATGCTGGTCGCGCTCTATGCGCTGACCCGCCGCAACATGGCGATCCACTGGGTGGTGCTGGGGGGAGCGGCGGCGGGCCTGCTCCAGGCGCTCGCCGCATCTTCCCTTTAGCGAGGCTTCGACGCCCCGGCCCCGCTCAGCGCCGAGTGGCGCGGGCGGGCGTCTCGGCCTCGTCCTCGACGAAATCCTCGTCCTCGTCGTCCTCGGTCCCTTCCGGGATGTCGGGCGAATCGACGTCGATCGGAACGCCGGGGGTGTGCTTGCTGGTGCGGATCGACAGGGCCGACTTCACATGGGCGACATTGGGCGCCGCCGTCAGCTTGGTCGTCAGGAAGCGCTGGTAGTCGTCCCAGTCCTCCGCCACGATCTTCAGGACGAAATCATATTCGCCGGCCAGCATGTTGCACTCACGCACCAGCGGCCAGCTGTTGACGAGCTCCTCGAATTTCTTTAGGTCCGCTTCGGCCTGGCTGCTGAGGCCGACCTGGGCGAACACCGTGACGCCGAACCCCAGTGCATCGGGGTTGACGTCGGCGTGGTAGCCACGGATGAATCCCGCCTCCTCCAGCGCGCGGACGCGGCGCAGGCAGGGCGGAGCGGAGATGCCGGCACGTCGGGCAAGCTCCACGTTGGTCATCCGGCCGTCGTTCTGCAGATCGCGCAGAATCCGACGGTCAATTCGGTCGAGTTTGACCCGCCGCATGGTTTACTCGGTCGCTCCGGGGATGATTTGGAGAAAGGATATTACACGGGCATGGTGTCTACGCCAAGACGGAAACCCCCGCAAGGGCGAGCAACCCGGATATCGGTCTTTTCGCCGCAATCCCCTTCGCAGCCTCAACGATCCGGGTTCTCATGCAACCTTTGACCTGCTGGCCCCTTACCTGCTGGGTCGTGTCGGACGGCAAGGCCGGCATGGAAAACCAGTGCATCGGTCTGGCGGAGTCGCTTGGCCTGACGCCGGTCGTCAAGCGCGTCCACCTGCGCACGCCCTGGCGCCAGCTGACCCCCTACTGGCGCATCGGCAACCGCTTCGCCGCCGGTCCGAAGGGCGATCCGGTGGAGCCGCCCTGGCCCGACCTGCTGATCGGCACCGGGCGGCAGTCCATCGCCGTCTCGCTGGCGGTGCGCCGCCAGTCGGGCGGCCGCACCTTCACCGTCCAGATCCAGGATCCGGTGATGAACCCGCGGCATTTCGATCTGGTCGTCGTGCCGCGCCACGACAAGCTGCGCGGCGACAATGTGCTGGTGACCCGCGGTGCCCTGCACCGGGTGACTCCCGCCATCCTGGCCGACGCGGCACAGCGATTCGCACCGAAGCTGGCCCATCTGCCGCACCCGCGCATCGCCGTGCTGATCGGCGGCGACAACGGCGTCTACCGCCTGACGCCCACCATCATGGGCGACGTGGCCGAACGGCTGGCCAACCTGACGCGCAGCCACGGCGCCGGGCTGATGGTCACCCCGTCGCGCCGCACCGGCGCCGACAACGAGGCGATCCTGCGCGCCCGCCTGTCCGGCCTGCCGGCGGAGGTGTGGGACGGCACCGGCGAGAATCCTTACTTCGCCTATCTCGGTTTGGCGGATGCGGTGGTGGTGACCTGCGACAGCGTGTCGATGACGTCGGAGGCCTGCTCCACCGGCAAGCCTGTCTATGTGATCGAGCTGGAGGGCGGGTCGCCCAAGTTCCGCGCCTTCCATGACGGGCTGTACCAGGACGGCATCACGCGGCCCTTCGACGGCTCGCTGGACCAGTGGAGCTATCCGCCGCTGAACGAGACGGAGGTGGTGGCCGACGAGGTGCGGCGCCGCCTGCCCCTGCACCGAAAGCGCTTCGGCCTGTCCTGACGACGCCGGCGGGGTGCGGCGCGACCAATGCGCGCACCCCGCTGGTAAGACCGGTTTGGGTGCGGAGTTCCGCCGTGGGCCATGCCATAAGCGCTGGCGAACCGGCCGTCTCCAAAAGCGCGGTCCGGGGCCGTCCTTCCATCCGGAACCTCGCCGCCATGACCACCCCCGACGCCGTTTCCGCCTCCTTCCTGCGTTGCCTGGAAAACAGCCGGCTGTTCGACCGGCCGTACAATCACTGGCTGCTGACCGAGGCTCTGCCGGCCGAGTCCGCCGACGCCATCGCCGACCTGCCCTGGGGGCCGCCCCCGGTGTCCGATACCTACGGCAAGCGCGAGACCAACAATGCGTCGCGCACCTATTTCGGCGAGGAGAACCGCGCGAAGTACGCGGTGTGCGAAACGGTGGCCCAGGCCTTCCAGAGCCGCCCGGTGGTGGACGCCATTCAGAAGACCTGCAACGTCGACCTGACCGGCACCAGCCTGCGCATCGAATATTGCCAGGACACCGACGGCTTCTGGCTGGAGCCGCACACCGACATCGGCGTCAAGAAATACACGATGCTGATCTATCTCTCGAAGGGGCCGAACTGCTCGCACTGGGGCACCGACGTGCTGGACGAGAGCCGGACGGTCGTCGCCCGCGCGCCCTACGCCTTCAACGAGGGGCTGATCTTCATCCCCGGAAGCAATACTTGGCATGGCTTCGAGAAACGTTCGATCGACGGCGTGCGCAAATCGATCATCGTCAACTATGTCGGCCCCGAATGGCGGGCGCGGCAAGAATTGTGCTTCCCCGACAAACCTGTTGCATAAAACTTCCGTCGTGATTAAGTGACGCCGGTTTTGGGGGGCAAAGCCATCGTCGGCATGCTCTTTGGGAGTTCCGTAGCCATGTCCATGCTTGATCTGGACAAATTCCGCGCCACCCCCCTGCAGCACGACCCGTATGATTTCCTGTGCGTTCCGGGTTTCGTGAAGCGGGAGTTTCTTGAAGAGCTGCACCGCGACTATCCCAAGGTCGACAAGCCAGGTTCGATCCCGCTGGGCGTCTTCCCGCAGGGGCCGAGCTTCGACCGGATGATCGCCGAGTTGAAGGGGCCGGAGGTCTGCAAGGCCTTTTCCGACAAGTTCGATCTGGATCTGTCGAAATACCCGACCATGTTCACGGCACGCGGCATGTGCCGGGCGACCGACGGCAAGATCCATCCGGATTCGGCCAGCAAGGTCATCACCGTGCTGATCTACATGAACCCGCCCTGGGAGGCGACCGGCGGCCGCCTGCGCATCCTGCGCTCCCAGAACCTGGAGGATTACGCCGCCGAGGTCCCGCCGGAGGAAGGCACCCTGATGTGCTTCCGCCGCAGCGACACCTCCTGGCACGGGCATTACCCCTTCGAAGGCCAGCGCCGCGCCATCCAGATGAACTGGGTCAAGGGCAGCGTCTATATCTGGCACGAACAGTGGCGCCACCGCATCGGCGCCTGGGCGAAGGGCGTCTTCGGCGGCCAGCAGTCGGCAGGCTATTGAGGACGGTGGGTTTTTAGGGCCGATTATTAGCCGTCATCCCCGCGAAGGCGGGGATCCAGGAAACTCCGCATTCAAGCGGCTGAAGCGACTGGATTCCCGCCTTCGCGGGAATGACGGCCGAAAGACGTGAAACTCAGAAGGACCGCGCCCCTCAGTCGATCAGATCCTCGACCTCGCGGATGCGGCCATTGTCGATCATGAACTGGACCAGTTCCGGGCGCTGCTTACCCAGCTTGCGGTGACGCTGGCGGACGGCGGCGATCAGATCGCCGTTGCGGCCGAGGATGTCGTCGGCGAACTCGATCATGCGCAGGTTGGGCCAGGTCTGGGCGCGGATGGCGACCACCGTCCCCACCGCGTCGGCCGCCGGAAGGTCGGGGCGCGCCTGGGCCAGGATCATGGTCAGCGCTGCGGTGGAGCGCGACACGCCGGCATGGCAGTGGACCAGCAGATGGCGGCAATCCACCGGCTCGGCCAGCAGGTCGCGGCCGAAGGCCAGGATGCGCTCCACATCGGACCGTTCCGGCGCGATCTGGCCGCGGGTCGGTTCGATGATGTCGTGGAAGCGCAGTTCCAGCCGCTCATGCTCGCCGTAATCGCCGAACTCGCTCGGCTCCGTCATCTCGGGATCGAGGATGGACAGGACATGGCTGACCTTGCCGCCGCCGAAATTGCAAAGCTCGCTGAGACCGCAGACGGTCAGGCCGAAAGGCACGAAATCGCTGGCCATCATTCTCTCGTTCGATTGCGGAGGAAAGGAAACGAAGCGCTGGGGAGCCGTATTTGGCACCCGGCGCCGTAGCGCCGTCAACCCGGCAGCCCTGTCAAAGAATTCAGGTCAAAGAATGTTGAACAGGTAGAGCAGGAGGATGACGGGGATCGGAATGCCGACCAGCCACAGCAGAATACCGCGCACGAAGCCTCTCCTTCCGTCGTTGCAACGGGCGATCCGGCCGGCCGGCGCCGGCCCTCTCACCCGTTACAACGGCTCAGGCCGCCGGTTGGTTGCAGCCCAGCGAACGGCGCTCAGGCCCCGTCACCCCCCTCGCCGTCGGCAACCGCCGGGGCGGCATCCTCGCCGGCCGGCGGCGTCGGCTGCATGGGCGTCGGGCGCGGACGGCGGGTGCGCAGTTTCTTCAGCAGCAGCGAGAAGGGCTTCAGCGCGGTGTCCATGATGGTCTGGTCACCCTCCAGCCGCGACAGCAGGAAGGCGCCGGCTTCCAGGGTGGAGACGCTGTCGCGCCGCGGCTCCTTGCGCGCCTGCCCATAAAGCGAGCGGAACTGCGGGTTCAGCACGATGCGGCGGCATTTCAGCAGCCACGCATTGCGCCACCACAGGGTCTTGGCCTGGCTCCAGGTGCCGTCCAGGACGATGACGCCCTCCAGATCGTCCAGGATGTCGGCGCTGCCGCGGAGCGGCTGGCCGTCCTTGTCGACCACCGCCACCTCCGGCCGGGGAGCGCCGCCATCCTTCACCGGGCCGAGATACAGCACGCCCCAGCGCTTGGGATCGACCTCCCGCCCCAGGATGCGCTTCAGACCCGGCCAGCTCAGCCCGACCTTCACCATCGAATTGGCGAACTGCAGATGGGCGATCTGGGCGGTGCCCAGATTTTCCCGCTTCTCCTGCGGGTGCTGCAGAATCAGCAGGAACACGCCGTTGTCGATTGGCTGCACTGCCTCGCAAATGCACAGGTGATTAGGTTTTAGGCAGGTCGGGCAGGAATCGGGGGCGGGGGCGCTGTGCATGGGAGGTACGCATTCCTTGAAGGGGATTGGCCCCGAATATGGGTTGGAACGGCACGGAAGGGAACACATCTCACACGGGACGGCGGCGATGCCCGATCGAAGGGCGAAGACCGCCACGGCGTGTACGACAGATCCCCCGAAAGTCCCTCGTGTCATACCGGTTCATGTGGGTTCAAGTGGCTTCGTATAAACCGTTTGTAGAGACTTCGTCGTGTGTCATGGAACTCGTGTGACGCGCTTAACAGCTGGCCTGGAACTTGCGTAGTTATTATCCAGGCAAACAGGACGACGGGTGGGCCAGGACCGGCCTTGTCAGGCTGATCCGCGGTGCCATCCGGCGCTCAGAAGGAGACCTGCCATGCTGCCCGCCCACCTTGCCGACCGCCTGCTGAAGCAGCGCCGCGATGCCGACAGCGCGGAATTCGCCCGTCAGCTGCCGCTTTACGCCCCGCTGGATGCACCATTGGACGCGGATGACCCGCGCTGGATGACCGAGCCGGACGGGTCGGAGCAGCCCGCCCGCCGCGAACCGGATTGGGCCACCAACTACTGATCCGACGCTCAGCGCGCGATAGCCGGTTTGCGGTGATCCGACAAACGACCCTGTCGGTTGTCGGACATCGAGTCCAGGGCCATCGAGTCCAGGGCCATCGAATGCCGGGCCGGCCATAGCCCCGAGTCGCGTCGCGCGGCCTGCCCAAGGCCGCTTCCATCCTCTTTCCCCACGTCGCGCCAGCTCTCTCCGTCCCAGGCGAGGGTCCAGTGGCCTGGGCGACCGCCACGGCAACGCTCCAGCGCGACGGACCAGCGCGGCTCTCCCAGCCCCGGCGGGCCTCCGGCCGGGCGCGGGGCCGCATCCTCTTCACCATCCAGGCTGGGTGCCGCAGTCAGGCGCCAGCGGGTCACCGCGGCGCTGAGCCCTTCCGTCCGCCGGCCCTCCGCCAGCCGGCCGCGTCCACTCGATGCGCCAGCGCTCACATCCAGCAGGAAGCCGGTCACCCCCGACGACTCGGCGGCGAGTTGCAGCCGCCGGCTGGCGGTGAGGTCCAGCCCCTCCAACTCGCCCAGCACCGCCGACAGGGCGGAGCAGCGCAGCGCCTCCTCCATCGCCCACAGCGCATCGACCGGCCGTACCGCCCGCACCGCCACCAGCCGGTCCGGCGTCAGCCCAAAGGCCGCCAGCCCCGGGGCATACAGGTCGCGCCCGCGCAGGATCCACAGCGCCGGCGTCCTCGGCGTCGCCAGCCGGGCCAGCAGCGCCGCGGCGAAACCGGTGCCCGCCCCCGGATCCTGCGCCGCCACCGCATGCAGGCAGCCCAGCGGCAGCCCGCCGTCCGGCAGATGGCCGTCAACCGCGTCGATGCCGAACGGCAGGATCCTTCCCCCCTCCCCGCCCGCCCCCTCGATCCGCCGGATACGCGCGCGCAGGTCGGCCAGCACGCCGGCACGATCGCGCGGCGCAGCCTCCGCGGATGGGGAAGGGGACGGCAGGACAGGCATGACTCGGCTCCGCTCGACAGGTATATGTTCCTGATATGTTCTATCATGAAGCCATGTCGAGAGGGAGTCTGCGACTCCTGTCTTGTTCTGTGACCGATTGCCCGAGGGCTCGCCGACCCCTCAGGTCAGTTGGCGATGGGGGTGACGCCAATCTTGCTGCGCGGGGCGGCCTTGATGGTCGGGCCGGCATTGTCGGTCGGCTTCGCCAGGGTGGTGGAGGTGCCGCGGGTGCCACGCGGCGTGTTGCCCTTCAGGCTGAGCAGATGCAGCCGGACATAGGCGGTGGACCCGCCGGCCTTCACCGCCACCCAATCGCTGTTGCGCACCCGGCCCAGCGTGGTCACCGCCTGCCCGGCCCCCAGCGTGGCGACGACGCCCGCACCGGCGGACGGCTGGGCGCGCAGCGGCGTCGGCCTGTCCACCTGCCATTCCCCATAGATCGGTTCCAGCCCGGTCCCGGTATCCGGCGCGGTGCGCACGGTCGGCGGATTCGGAATCCGCTGGTACGGCATGCAGCCGGGAACCATCAGCGTGGCCAGGGCCACCATCAGCGGAAGGGAACGCACACGCCGGATCATCGCTCACCTTGAGTATGGATCGGTGCTTCGCGGGGAGGCTATGGGAAAGGCCGCGGACCTTCGGCGCGACCATACAGGAGGTGCCCCCCTCTTCGCCACCGCAGCACGCCCAACTTCGTTATGCGCTTTTTGGGGCACGTTGCCCGCCCCCCGAAAAGATTAGCGCAAATCCAATCTTTTCCGCACCGCTTCAGCGCAGGAGTCCCGCCGCACGCCGCGTATCTTGACCATCACGACGGCACCTTGCGAGGGCATCCGGCCATGATCTCTTCCCTCGGCAGTTCCAGCAGCGCGGCGACGCTCCAGAAATTCTTCTCCAAGGCGGATGCCAACAGCGATTCGTCGCTGTCCAAGGACGAGCTTCTCGGTGCGCTCGGCGGCACCTCGGCCGCGTCCGACAGCGACACGCTGTCCTCGGCGGTCGACGGCCTGATCGGCAGCCTGGACAGCGACAAGAACGGCTCGCTCAGCGCGACGGAGTTCAGCTCCTTCTCCAGCCAGTTCGACTATGGCAGCGGCAGCACCCTGCTGGCGGCTCAGGAACAGGCGAGCGCGATGCAGCAGCAGTTCGCGCAGAACCTCTATTCCAGCCTGGACAGCGACAGCAGCGGCGGCATCAGCGCCGACGAACTGACCTCCGCCCTCACCTCAGCCGGCCAGTCGTCGACCGACGCCTCGTCGCTGTTCAGCAGCCTCGACAGCGACGAGGACGGATCGATTTCCCAGGACGAGCTGAGCAGCGCGCTGAAGGAGGCCGACGCCAACCGCCCGCCGCCGCCTCCCCCGCCGCCCGCCAACGACAGCGGCACGGCCGGCGCTTCGGAGAACACGTCCGACAGCAGCACCGCGTCGGCAACGTCCTCCGCCTCGTCTTCGGGAAGCACCGCGTCGGCGGGCGGCACGACCAGCTACGATCCGCTGGACACCAACAAGGACGGCTATGTGTCGGAACAGGAACGGATGGCCGCCTATGGCGGCGGCACGCAGCAGCAGGCGGGCGGCGTGACGTCCAACCGCCTCAGCGGCGACATGCTGCGGACATTGATGCAGGGCATCAACGAGGTTGCCGCGTAGCCTTGTGGGTTCGGATGCGCGGCACGGGAAAAGGCGGTCGGCGGGTGGCGCCGGCCGCCTTTTCTTTTTGAAGAACGGCCCTCAAACAGCGCGGTCCTCAGACCGCCCGGCTGTGCCGCCCGGCGCCCTTGGACAGGTGGGTGTCGAAACGGGCGGCGACGATGCGCATCAGGGGGCGGGCGCTCTCCGGCACATGGACGCGCCGGCCCTCCACCACCGCGACGCCGTCGGCGACCAGATCGGCCATGCCCTCCAATTCCGCGTCGAAGGCCGACTCTGCCAGCCCGTGAGCCTGGGCGATGGCGGCGGTGTCGACCGACAGGTCGCACATCAGCCGCATGATCAGGTCGCGCCGCACCTTGTCGTCCGTGGTCAGCGCGATGCCCTTTCCGGTGGGCAGGCGGCCTTCCTCGATGGCGGTGGCGTAATGGTCGAAGGGCACGGCGTTCTGCACATAGCCCTGCGGCAGCGCGCCGATGGAGGAGGAGCCGAAGCCCAGCAGCACCTCGGCGTCGTCGGTGGTGTAGCCCTGGAAGTTGCGGCCCAGCCGCCCTTCCTCCTGCTGCACCGCCAGTTCGTCGCCGGGACGGGCGAAATGGTCGAGGCCGATGGCGCTGTAGCCGGCGGCGGCCAGCGTGTCGCCGATGGCGGCGAACTGCTCCCAACGGCCGAGCGAACCGGCCAGCACCGACTCGTCGATCTTCTTCTGATGGGTCTTCATCCACGGCACATGGGCGTAGCCGAAGACCGACAGCCGGTCGGGCGCCATCTCCAGCGCGATCTCGGCGGAGCGGGTGACGCTCTCCACCGACTGGTGCGGCAGGCCGTACATCAGGTCGAGGTTGACGCTGGTGATGCCGGCGTTCTTCAGCCAGGCCAGCGCCTGTTCGGTGACGGCGCGCGGCTGGACGCGGTTGATCGCCTGCTGCACCGTCTCGTCGAAATCCTGCACGCCCAGCGAGGCGCGGTTGACGCCGGCACGGCCCAGCGCCGCCGCCATCTCCGCCGTCAGGGTGCGGGGGTCGATCTCCACCGCCAGTTCGGCATCGGTGGCGACGTCGAAGCGGGTGCGCAGCAGCGCGATGATCGCCTCGAAATCGTCCGGCGCCATCATGGTCGGGGTGCCGCCGCCGAAATGGATGTGGCGCACCGCCAGCCGGCCGGGAACGCGCTCCGCCACCATGGCGATCTCGCGCCGCAGATGGCCGAGATACTCGGCGATCGGCTCGTAGCGCGCGACGATCTTGGTGTGGCAGCCGCAGTACCAGCACATCTTCTGGCAGAAGGGAATGTGCAGGTAGAGCGAACCCGAGCGGGTGGGATCGATCGCCTCCAGCCAGCCGCCATAGACGTCGCCGTTCACCTCGGGCGTGAAGTGCGGCGCGGTCGGGTAGCTGGTGTAACGCGGCACCCGCAGCCCGTCATACTTGGCGAGCAGCGCGGGATCGACACCGTGGGAACGGGACGGGGCGGGGGCCGGCTTTACGGCCAGGGCGGTGATGGCGTTCATGAGCGACAGGTTGCCGCAGTCCCCCCACCCCTGCCTTGATCCACGTCAAGATCGCGAGGGCGCCGTTTCAGCGCTTGGCGGCGGCGGCGGCCAGACGCTGTTCCAGATGCTCGTGCAGCAGGTTCAGGTTGATCCGGTTGGCCTTGAAGGCGATGTCGAAAACGGTGCCCAGCACCGGGACCGATCCGCCGGCCCAATCCAGCAGGACGTTGAAGACCATGCGCGCCACCAGCGTCTTGGGCAGGTCGAAACGGGCGGCTTCCATGATGATGTAGGCGGACACCAGCGCGGTCGCGGTGTCGCCCGCCACCGGCACCAGACTGGCGATGCCGTCCAGCCCGACCGGGATGCGGGTGAAGGGGATGTGCCAGCGGCTGTCCATCAGGCGGGACAGGCGGCGCAGCCGCTCCAGCCGCTGGAAGTCGATGGGGACCGAGCTGCCGGACCCGCCCGGCGGAGGATCTTCGGCAACGGTGCGCCGGCGTGTGCGGATGGCGTCGATCATCGCATGTCCCCCCGATCTGTCGGTCCCGCGCCTGCCGCGCGATTCCCCACGAATGAAGAACCACCCAGCACGTCCACGGTTCCGGAGCACCGGAACAAAGTTCGCGCACCGAACAGATGTCATCAACAACTATCTTTGTCGATAACCTTTTCCGATCGACATCAGGTCGCCCGCGCCGCCGCCCGCTCCCGCTTGGTGCCGGCGACATAGAGCAGGCCGTAGCCGACCAGCGCCGAGGCGAGCGAGCCGGTCAGCACCCCCAGCCGCACCGCCACCGCATGCTGCGGGTCGGCGAAGGCCAGCGTGCCGATGAACAGGCTCATGGTGAAGCCGATGCCGGTCAGCACGGCGACTCCATAGAGCTGGCCCCAGCTGGCCCGCGCCGGCCGCTCGACCACGCCGATATGCACGGCGATCCACACGGCGAGGAACACGCCCACCTGCTTGCCCACGAATAGGCCGAGCGCGATGCCCAGCGGTACCGGCTCCAGCAGGCTGGCGGGGGTGATGCCGTCCAGCGGCACGCCGGCATTGGCCAGCGCGAAGACCGGCATGATGAGGAAGGCGACCCAGGGATGCAGCGCATGCTCCAGGCAATAGAGCGGCGCATCCTCCGCCCGCTTGCCGTCCGGCCCCTTGACCCGCAGGGGGATGGCGAAAGCCAGGACGACGCCGGCCAGCGTGGCGTGGATGCCCGATTTCAGCACGCACACCCACAGCACCAGTCCCAGCAGCAGATAGGGCGTCAGCGAGCGCACCCCGGCCCGGTTCAGCAGCCAGAGCCCGACCGCCGATGCCGCCGCCAGCCCCAGCGCCATCGGCACCAGCCCGTGGCTGTAGAAGACGGCGATGATCACGATGGCGCCCAGATCGTCCATGATCGCCAACGCCAGCAGGAAAACGCGCAGGCTGGCCGGCACCCGGTTGCCCAGCAGGGCCAGCACGCCGAGGGCGAAGGCGATGTCGGTGGCCGCCGGGATCGCCCAGCCCTGCAGGGCGCCCGGTTCGGCCTGTGCGAACAGGCAATAGACCAGCGCTGGCACCGCCATGCCGCCCACGGCCGCGATGCCCGGCAGCATCGCCTTGGCCGGGCTGGACAATTCACCCTCCAGCACCTCGCGCTTGATCTCCAGCCCGACCAGCAGGAAGAAGATCGCCATCAGCCCGTCGTTGATCCACAGGATCAGCGGCTTGTCCAAGCCGACGCCGCCCGCCGTCACCGCCAGCTTCGTTGCCAGGATCGAATCGTACAGCGGGGCCGCCGGCGAGTTCGCCCACAACAGGGCGAGCACCGCCGCAATCATCAGGACCACGCCGCTGGCGCTTTCGGTTTTCAGGAAGGTGGCGAGGCGTCCAAGCGTCATCGCGTCTCGTCTTTCCGGTCTGTTGGTCGAATTCGAAGGGTCTCGGAACGGAACACATGGGTCCGCAACGCTTCCGTTGGAAGATGCCCGAGGTGAAATTGCCGGAGAAAAATGCCAACGCAGAGCATCGCGGCGAAGTGACGCGCTTCTGCATCTAAGCTGCTGCCGGCACTCCCATTTTCCGGATCGAATACTTGGGACCGCTGACGCTTATGCCGTTTGGTCGCTGGCGACGCCGGGGCGCGGCCAACACAATACAGGCAACACAGCAAAGCCGCGGGCATCGGTCGTCGCAAGACGGATGAGCCGGCGGCTTGGGGCAAGGCCGGAAAACGGCCGCCCGTTCCGGAGGAAACGACCATGACCACGCTTTACTGCGCCTGCTGCGGCAGGCCCTTCGTCCGCACGTCCGCAAGGGGACCGGCGCCCATCTATTGCTCCCAGGATTGCCGGCTTCAGATGGCGATCCGCCGGCGTGCCTGGAGTGATCGGGTGAGCCGCGACAGGACGGCCACCCGGCAGACCGTCGAGCGGCACGAGGTGGAGCCGGCCCCCTTCGGCCGCCTCCCCGCCGCAGCGGGCGGACAGCGGACTGCAGCCACCTGGAGGTGAGACGTACCGCCCCCCGGATCAGCGGCAAGAGGGCGGTAAGACCGGGGAAGAGTGGCGGAAAAATGGAACTGGCCCCTCTTGCAGCGGGCCGAAGCCGACCTCATGTGCTCGCGGTCACGCTGGCACCCCGCGGTGCCGGCGCGCCTTTCACTGACCGCGCATCACCGACCGCCGGAGCCCCGCCCCTTCATGCTCGACCTGCTCGCCGACCCGAATGTCTGGGCCAGCCTTCTGACGTTGACCGCGTTGGAGATCGTGCTGGGCATCGACAACATCATCTTCATCTCGATCATGGCGTCGAAGCTGCCGCCCGAACGGCAGCACAGCGCGCGCCGCGTCGGCCTGGCGCTGGCGCTGATCACCCGTCTGGCGCTGCTGGCCTCCATCGCCTGGGTGGCGCAGCTGACCCAGCCGCTGTTCACCGTCGCCGGCTGGGAGGTGTCGGGCCGCGACCTGATCCTGATCCTGGGCGGCCTGTTCCTGCTGGCCAAGGGCACGCTGGAGATCCACCACACCGTCGAAGGCCATGAGGAGAGCGGATCGGCGCCCAAGCACGCCACCTTCACCTCGGTGGTCGTCCAGATCATGTTCCTGGACATCGTCTTCTCGCTCGACAGTGTCATCACCGCCGTCGGCATGTCCGACCATCTGCCGGTGATGATCGCCGCCGTCGTCATCGCCATGGCGGTGATGCTGTTCGCCTCCGGCCCGGTCGGCGACTTCGTCAACCGTCACACCACGGTGAAGATGCTGGCGCTGTCCTTCCTGCTGCTGGTCGGCGTGGCGCTGGTGGCGGACGGCGTCGGCTTCCACATCCCCAAGGGCTATCTGTACTTCGCCATCGCCTTCTCCGCCCTGGTGGAGGCGCTGAACCTGATGGCCCGGCGCAAGCAGAGCCCGGGGCACTGACGGCGAAGGGGGGACGCCCGTCCCGGCGCCCCCCATTTCTCCCTCACGCCTCGGCGCGTTCGGCCATCATGTGCTCGTAGGCGACCTTGAACAGGTCGCGGATCGACACGATGCCGACCGCGCGCTTGCCCTGGGTGATCGGCAGGTGGCGGTAATGCTTGTCGTGCATCAGCTTCAGCGCGTCGACCGCGTCGGCGTCGGGCGGCAGGCTGTCGGGGTTGCGGGTCATCACCGCGCCGACCTCCACCGCCGACGGGTCGAGGTCCTTGGACAGCACCTTGTTGTTCAGGTCGCGTTCGGTGACGATGCCGATCAGGGCGCCGTGATCGACCACCAGCACCGCGCCGATGTTCTTGTCGGCCATCATCTTCGACACGGTGGCGACGGAGGTATCCTCCGGCACCAGGATCAGCTCCTGCGACTTCACGACGTCCGGAACCAGCTTGCGTTTCATGACTCCCCCGATGATCTGGTTGTTGTGGACCAGACTGTAGCCAAAGCGGACGATCGGGGAGAACAACGGCATTGCAGCAAACCCGGCGCCGATTGTCGCAGGCAGATCTTTCGAATACTTACGAAGTTTTTGGGGACGTGTAAGCCGACCCCGCCGACGCCTTCCGGCCGGCGATCACCATGCCCAGCACCAGCAGCAGCGTGCCCAGCACCACCGCGACGGCGGCACCCAGCAGCGCGGCGTTGAAGCTGCCGGTGTGCGTCACCACCAGCCCGGCCGGCAGCGGCCCGATGATCTGCCCCAGCCCATAGGCGGCGGTCAGCGCCCCGACCACCCGCGCCGAGGCTCCGCCCGAAAGCTGCCGCCCCAGCGCGAAGGCCTGCGACACGATCCCGACGAAGGTGCCGCCGAACAGCAGGGCCGAGACCACCGACGCGGTGGGCGATCCGGTCATCGGCAGCAGGATGGCCACCGTCTGCGTCAGATGCGCCAGGATCAGCGACCACCAGCTGTTGGTGCGCCGGGCGACCGCCGCCCAGAACACCCCGGCGCCCATCGCCCCGATGCCGACCACCATCCAGGCGGCTTCGCCCACCGCGGCGGTGCCGGGATCGGTCTTCAGGATCGACACCAGGAAGGTGGCCGACACGATGTAGCCGCCACCCTCCAGGAAATAGGCGAGCGTCAGCAGCAGCAGCGGTGCCGACAGCCCGCCCGCCCGCGCCGGGGCGGCACCCTCCGCCTTGGCGGCCATGGCATGGTGCAGCGGCGGCGGATCGCGCACCCAGAGGCCGGGCATCAGCCCCAGCACGGCGCAGATCGCCCCCAATGCCAGCCAATCGCCGTCCCAGCCCAGCCGCCCGCCGAACAGCGCGACGAACAGCCCGGATGCGGCGATGCCCACCCCGATCCCGGTATAGAGCCAGCCGGCCAGCCGCTCCCCGCCGCCGCGGGTCAGCGTGTCCAGCACCATGGCGATGCCCAGGATGAAGATGCCGGCGCTCGACACCCCCGACAGGAAACGCAGGACCAGCCAGACCGGCATCGCCTGCCCGGCGTCACCCAGGTCGAGCCCCATCGCCGCGGTGGTGGCGACGCTGACCAGCAGCGACAGCCGGAAAACGGCGGTGCGCATGGCACCGTGCGGCACCAACCCGGCCCCCAGCGCGCCGATGAAATATCCCAGATAGTTGAGCGAGGCGAGCAGCCCCGCCCCGTCGGCCCGCAGCCCGGTGGCGTCCTGCATCGCCGGCAGGATCGGGGTGAAGGCGAAGCGCGCAACCCCCATCGCGATGGCAAGCCCGATCAGGCCGCCAACCAGCACCCGAACCATGATCCACGCCCTCTCGGTTTTTCAGCCGGCTCTTTTGATCAGCAACCGTTCGGCCGGCCGATTGATTTGGCCTCCATCATGGCCGCGGCACTGCCCTCATTTCCAATGAATTGTTCTGATGATAAGCTCCACTCCGAGTGATGGGTGCCATGCACCGACGGTTGGGGAGATGTTGCTATGGATCTGGCCGGTTTGCGGGTGGTGAAGGCGGTGGCCGACACCGGCAGCGTCAGCCGGGCGGCGGAGGCGCTGAACTGCGTACAGTCCAATGTCACCGCGCGGATCAAGCGGCTGGAGGAGGATTTGGGCGTCGACCTGTTCCTGCGCCTCAGCCGCGGGATGGAACCGACGCCGGCCGGCCGGGTGCTCAGCGGCTATGCCGACCGGGTGCTGCGGCTGGTCGCCCAGGCCCGCGATGCGGTGGCGGAGGCGGCCGGGCGCGGCGGCCGGCTGGCGGTGGGCAGCATGGAATCGACCGCCGCGGTGCGGTTGCCGCCGATCCTGGCGCGCTTTCACCGCGACCATCCCGACGTGGAGCTGACCATCACCCCCGGTCCGACCGAGACCCTGCTGACCGAGGTGCTGGCCGGGCGGCTCGACGGCGCCTTCGTCGGCGGCGAGGTGGCGCATCCCGACCTGATCGCCCGCCGCATCTTCGACGAGGAGCTGGTGCTGGCCGAACCGGCGGCCGGGCTGACCACCGACAGCGCGCGCCGCACCCTGATCGCCTTCGGCCGGGCCTGCGCCTATCGCGGCCGGGCGGAGATGGCGATGCGCGAGGCCGGGCGCGTGCCCTTCCGCGTCATGGAGTTCGGCGCGCTGGACGCCATCCTGGGCTGCGTCGGCGCCGGCATGGGGGTGACCGTCATCCCGCGCTCGGTGGTGGAACGCGATCCCTGGCGCGAGTTGCTGGTCGCCCGGCCGCTGCCGCAAGCGCTGGGCCGCATGCCGACGCAGTTCGTGCGCCGCACCGACGCCATTGAGACCGCCAGCCTGCGCGCCTTTCTCGAAGCCTTCTCCGGGGACACCGCTTCCGTTGCCCATTTGCCCATTCCCCTTTTGAGAGAGGCCGCCACGGGTGCGACAGGGTCGCCCACATCACGCGCAGGGTTGAACGGCTCGTCCGCGGCATGCTAGGCAGGCGCGGGTTGGCCATCCGGCCCGGTGCCATGCGCGTGCCCAGTCCCGCCGGCATCGCCGGCCGGAACAGCGGAGAAGAGATCATGCCCTACGTCGTCACCGACGGCTGCATCAAGTGCAAGTACACCGACTGCGTCGAAGTCTGCCCCGTGGATTGCTTCTACGAGGGTGAGAACATGCTGGTCATCCACCCGGACGAGTGCATCGACTGCGGCGTGTGCGAGCCGGAATGCCCGGCCGAGGCGATCGTCCCCGATACCGACGACCGCGCGACCAAGTGGCTGGAGATGAACCGCGACTATTCCGGCCAGTGGCCGAACATCACCCGCAAGAAGGACGCGCCGGCGGACGCCGACGAGTTCAAGGGCGTCGACGGCAAGTTCGAGAAGTACTTCTCCCCGAAGGCGGGCGGCTGAGGCCGGACCAGCGGATGCGGCCCGGCTATTCCGAGTCGGGCTGCATCAACCGATTGCACTCCCCGATGTTGCTATGCAAAATCGACGGGGCGGCCATGGCCGGGCGATGGACGATTTCCGCCCGGTAGGTTGCGCGTTCCCTTTGTAACTCGGGCGTAACATCGCTATAATGCGCGACCGGAGCCGGCCTCCGCGCCATTGCCGGTTTTCCCTACGCTCCAGGACCTGTGGCTTTTGTGATCGTCGTGGATGGGTCCCATCCCCACGGCGCCATAACTGTCCGGGGTCCTTTTTCGTCCCTTCCACCGGGGCGGCAAAATGGCGTGATCGCGAGAAGTGAGAGCCAATCCAAATGTCGAACAAGCTTGACTTCGAAGCCGGTGACTTCGTCGTTTATCCGGCTCATGGCGTCGGTCGGGTCGAAGGGATCGAGACCCACAGCATCGCCGGACTCGAGGTTCAACTCTACGCGATCACGTTCGAGAAAGAGCGCATGACGCTCAAGGTTCCGGTCACCAAGGCCCGCAACGCCGGCCTGCGCCGCCTGTCCTCCAAGGACCGCATCAAGGTCGCGCTGGAGACTCTGCAGGGCCGGTCGCGCGTCCGCCGTACGATGTGGAGCCGCCGCGCCCAGGAGTATGAGGCCAAGATCAACTCCGGCGATCCGGTGTCGATCGCCGAGGTGGTGCGCGACCTGTACCGCGGCGCCGACCAGTCCGACCAGTCCTACAGCGAGCGCCAGATCTATCAGGCCGCCCTGGAGCGTCTGGCCCGCGAACTGGCCGCCGTCGAGAAGATCGACGAGACCAAGGCGACGGAGCGTCTGGAATCGGTGCTGTCCAAGGCCGCCTGAGTCCAGGTCTCGGTTGCCGGCCTCCACATAGCCGTTTGTGACACGAACGGGCGCGCGGCTGCTACGTCACGCCGCGCGCCCGTCTCGTTTTTCGCCTTTGTTTCCGTGGCATGACACGCCTAAACTCCCGCCGCCTTCCGGCAGACGCCGCCGGAACGACTTCGCGAACGACGTCGAAGGGAATCCAGTTTGGGTCTGCCGCCGCGCCTTGCTCTTCCCAACCGTCAGGCCAGCCGCCATGCCGCGAGCATCGTCGGCGCCGTCGAGGACGGCAGCCGTTTCGCCTCGCTCGGCCGGCCGCGCCGCGTCTGGGCCATCGGCGCGATCCATGCTCAGCCCGACCGGCTGGACTTGATCCACAACGCCATCGGCCAGCGATTCCGCCCCGGCGACCGGCTGGTCTATCTCGGCAACATGATCGGTTTCGGCGACCGGGTGGTGGAGACCATCGACCGGCTGCTGGCCTTCCGCATCGCCCTGCTGGCGATGCCGGGCATGATCGCGTCGGACATCGTCTATCTGCGCGGCCAGCAGGAGGAGATGTGGCAGAAGTTGCTGCAACTCCATTTCGCTCCCGATCCCCGCACCGTGCTGGACTGGATGCTGCGCCAGGGCGTGGCGCCGACGCTGGCCGCCTATGGCGGCAACCTGGATGCCGGGATGGCGGGCGCGCGCGGCGGTGCGGTGATGCTGGGGCGCTGGACGCGCGAGTTGCGGCAGGCGGTGGCCGCGCGGCCGGGGCACGAACAGCTGTTCAACGCCCTGCGCCGTGCCGCCTACACCGGTGGTGCAGCCAATGAGGGGGCACCTGATGGCGCCGACGGCGATGGCTGGACCGGCAACAGCCGGGGCGGAGGAAGCCTGCTGCTGGTCAATTCCGGCATCGATCCCCGGCGCCCGCTGACCGGCCAGGGCGACGCCTTCTGGTGGGGCAGCGCCGGCTTCGCCCGGCTGGAGCAGCCCTATGGCGGTTTCAATCGTCTGGTGCGCGGCTACGACCCCAACTGGACACCGGAGAGTCCCGGCGTGGATGTCGGGCCGGTGACGGTGACGCTGGACGGCGGCTGCGGCCGTGGCGGCCACCTCGTTTGCGCCTGTTTCGATTCTTTCGGTGAGATGCTGGACCTTTTCCAAGCGTGATCCATCCTTAGGTCCAGCCTGACCTTTAATCCCGTCCGCCCCCTTCCCTGGTATAGGTCCGGCGATCCTTCCGGCAGCCTTTCCCTGGGCCGCCGGCAAAATCCTCCGTCTCTTGTGATCCGTCCCCCCTACACCTGCGTATGATTCCGCAACAGGGCGCGCTCATGCTTGTTGTCTAACCCGACGGCATCGACCGGGGGCAGGCGGCAAAGCGGCGAAGACCCGATAGTACGGGGATATGCGAAGGAACACGATGCCGCCCAGACGGGAAGGAAGGGACGGATGGCATACATCGACGATCCGGAGACTCAGCGTGCTAATCTGAGCTTCATCAAGGCATCCATGCGCGAACCGTTGCTGTCGCGCGACCATGAATTCGACCTTGCCCGAAAATGGCGTGAAGGCCACGACGAGCGGGCGCTGCATCAGCTGGTCCGGGCCTATACCCGTCTGGTGGTGGCCACCGCGTCGCGCTTCCGCAATTACGGCCTGCCGATGGGCGACCTCGTCCAGGAAGGCAATGTCGGCCTGATGCAGGCGGCCAGCCGTTTCGAACCCGACCGCGAGGTGCGTTTTTCCACCTACGCCGCCTGGTGGATCCGCTCGGCCATGCAGGACTACATCCTGCGCAACTGGTCGATCGTGCGGACCGGCACCACCGCCGCGCAGAAATCCCTGTTCTTCAACCTGCGCCGCCTGCGCGCCAAGATCGACAGCGCCACGCAGAACGGCAGCGGCGCCCCCCTGACCAGGGAAGGCCGCGAGTGGATCGCCGGCGAACTGAAGGTCGAGGTGTCGGAGGTCGAGGCGATGGAGATGCGCCTGTCCGGCTCCGACCAGTCGCTGAACACGCCGGTGGCCGACGGCTCCGACGACGACTGGCAGGATTTCCTGGCCGACCAGCGCCCCTCGCCCGAGGACGTGGTGATCGGCATGCGCGATGCCAACACCCGTTCGCAATGGCTGGCGGAGGCGCTGGGCGAGCTTAGCCCGCGCGAACGCACCATCATCCGCGAACGCCGCCTGCGCGAGGAAGGCGCCACGCTGGAGGAGTTGGGCCGCGAACTGGGCGTCAGCAAGGAGCGCGTGCGCCAGTTGGAGCATCGGGCGCTGCTGAAACTGCGGCAGTCGATGCTGAAGCGGGTCGAGGATTCCGACGACCTGCTGGCGGAGGCGTGAGATAGCGCCCTCTCCCGCCCCGGGAGAGGGAGGGGACCCGCGCCGTCAGGCGTGGGGAGGGTGAGGGGCATTCCGAACGTGGATTTATGACCCTTGCCTCACCCCTCACCCTTCCCATGCTCCGCATGGGCCCCTTCCCTCTCCCGGGGCGGGAGAGGGAGAGTTATCAACACCTCAATGCCGGAAGTGCCGCATTCCGGTCAGCACCATCGCCAGACCCTTCTCGTCCGCGGCGGCGATCACGTCGGCGTCGCGGATCGAACCGCCGGGCTGGATCACCGCGGTCACACCCGCTTCCGCGGCTGCCAGCAGGCCGTCGGCAAACGGGAAGAAGGCGTCCGACGCAACCACCGACCCCTTGGTCAGCGGCTCGGCCAGACCGGCGGCCTTGGCGGCTTCGGCCGACTTGATGGCGGCGATGCGGGCCGAGTCGACGCGGCTCATCTGGCCGGCGCCGACGCCGACAGTGGCGCCGTTCTTGGCATAGACGATGGCGTTCGACTTGACGTGCTTCGCGACGCGGAAGGCGAACAGCAGGTCGGCCAGCTCCTGTTCGGTCGGCGCGCGCTTGGTGACGACCTTCAGCTCGGCCGGGTTGACGCGGCCGCTGTCGCGGTTCTGCAGCAGGAAGCCGCCCGACAGCTGCTTGATCATCATGCCGGGCTCGGCCGGGTTCGGCACGTCCTTGGTCAGCAGGACGCGCAGGTTCTTCTTGGTCGCCAGCAGCGCGCGGGCGGCCTCGTCGGCGTCGGGGGCGATCACCACCTCGGCGAACAGCTTGGAGATCTCCTCGGCCGTCTCGGCGTCAAGGCTGCGGTTGACGGCGATGATGCCGCCGAAGGCGCTGACCGGGTCGCACAGCAGGGCCGACTTGTAGGCATCCAGCAGGTTCGCACCCTGGGCCACGCCGCAGGGGTTGGCGTGCTTGATGATGGCGACGGCCGGCTGCTCGAACTCCGCCACCAGTTCGAAGGCGGCGTCGGTGTCGTTCAGGTTGTTGTAGGACAGCTCCTTGCCCTGCAGCTGCACGGCGGTGGCGACGCCCGGACGCTTCTCGCCGGTGACGTAGAAGGCCGCCTGCTGGTGCGGGTTCTCGCCATAGCGCAGGGTCTGGGCCAGCGAACCCGACAGGGTGGTGCGCGGCGGGAAGGTCTCGCCCAGCTGGCCGGCCAGCCAGGTGGAGATGGCGGCGTCGTAGGCGGCGGTGCGGGCATAGGCGCGCTGCGCCAGCTTGCGACGCAGGGCCAGCGTGACGCAGCCGTCATGGGTCGCAAGCTCGTCCATCACCGCCTCGTAATCGGACGGCTCGGTGACGATGGCGACGAAATCGTGGTTCTTGGCGGCGGCGCGGATCATCGCCGGCCCGCCGATGTCGATGTTCTCGACGCAGTCGTCATAGGCCGCGCCCTTGGCGACCGTCGCCTCGAACGGGTAGAGATTGACCACCACCAGATCGATGCCGGGGATGTCGTGCTGGGCCATCGCGTCGGCATGGATGTCGCGGCGGGCCAGGATGCCGCCATGGACCCGCGGGTGCAGAGTCTTGACGCGGCCGTCCATGATCTCCGGGAAACCGGTGTGGTCGGAGACCTCCTTGACCGGCACGCCGGCCTCGGCCAGACGCTGGGCCGAACCACCGGTCGACAGGATCTCGACGCCGCGGGCAGCGAGCGCCTTGCCCAGTTCCACCAGACCGGCCTTGTCGGACACGGAAATCAGGGCGCGGGTGATGCGGACCTTGTCGGGAGCGGGGGCGTGGTTGGCTTTGGGCGGGCTCATGGCGTCATCCTGATCGCTGCGGGTGGTGCGTTGGACCGCAGGCAACCGGGGAGACCCGGACAAGCACGGAAGAAGAAAAGCACGGACGGCCACGGAAATGCCGCTCGGCTGTGCTTATCCCCGCCCGCCCGCCCGCACATATGCCGGTCCGGACGGACATGGATAAGCACGGCGAGACGAGTCCCGTGGTCGTCCGTGCCCCAAATCCCGTGTTCATCCGTGTTTCCACGCCCCTTCCGAAAGGAATAGGCCCGGCCACCGCGGATGGGCGCGATTTACGCCGCCTTGCGCTCGCGGCGCAAGGCCCATTTCTGCAAGTTACATCATCAAAAAGACAGTAGGAGAATATCTAAAGTACTTGTATATCAGATGCTAGAATACTTATGTATTCATTTAGTGTACATACGCAAAATAGAAATAAAATTTCTTCCTGTTGCGCCGCATTATCAAAGAATAACGCCGGAACGGCAGATCTTATCTCCGTGAATATGTGATTGACCTTTGGTTATCTGCATATTACAAAGCCGACCCCTCAATGTCTCCGTCCTTACAGACGTGATGTCATTTTGGAATGCTGACTGCATCGTCAGTAAAACCAAACTGAAGAGTATCGTGAAAATGCCAAGCGAAGGTAACTCTACCGACAGAAGCGATCACATCAATGGGAATGGCCTTGATATTGAGGCCTTTCTGACAAAAAACCTTTTGATCAAGCTTGAGTCTATTGGGTTCTTGTCAGAAGACAAAGAAGCAGAGATCAAAGCATCATCCTCTGCCTGCAGAAAAATCCTCGCATCTTCGCAGCGCCAGAACCGCTTGAACGCAGCTCTACAGCGCTGCCAAATGAAGCAACGATCTTTGCTGGTTAGAGCAAATCGAGACAAGCTTTCTCTGCTTCTCGACAAGTTTGTTGAGAAAGCATGCGCAACGTACGAGAAATCTACCAACCAAACTTCTGCAGGAAAATCAATCTGCTCAATTATAAGCCAAGATATAATGGAGATGATTGCGGCAGAAGCAATCAGACGCAGATAATATCTGCCCAGGAAGATTTCATTTCAATGAGAATAAATATTTAAGGGCCGGGATTTTTATCTCGGCCCTTTTCACTCCTTCCTAACGGCTGCGCTCGCGGCGCAAGGCCCATTTCACCGTCAGACCCTCGGGTCCGCATTGTCCCTGCATCATGATCTGCCGGCTGCGGCGCGGCTCGTCCCCGCTGCCGAGATAGACGCTCTCCGCCACCTCCAGCACAGCGCCGGTCACCCGCATGCGCCAGGCATTGCCGCTGGGCAGGCGCAGAAGCACCTGATCGTTGCGCCCATCGCCCTGCCCTTGGACCGGCACCACCTCGACATTGGGGTGCAGGTGGAAGCGGATGGCGTAGGGCTGCGGCTGCGGCGTGGCGCCGATCACCGGCTCAAGCGTGTCCTCGCCGCGCAGGTCCTCGCCATTGTCGGCCAGATAGACGCGTCGGCGGTGCAGCAGGCCGAAGCCCTTGCTGTAGCCGTTGTGGCTGGCGACCACCAGCATGGCGCCGTCGGATTCCTGCCGTTCGCAACTGACATTCGTCGGCCGGCGGCCCAGCCCACCCTTCTCCAGCACTTCCGACGAGTTGGTATCGGCCACCACCATGGTCGAATGAGCGGAGGTCCCGGCCAGCGCCGCGCGCCAGGGGCCGCGCTGGGACGGATGGCTGCCGCAATTGACGATCAGCCGCTCCTTGTTGACGGAGACCTCCATCGACAGGGTGCCGGCATGGGCGGTGCGGTCCAGTCCGGCCGGCGGCGGCGCACCGGTGTCGAGCAGCACCAGCGTGCGCCCGGCGAGCAGCCGCTCGAACCCGGTGTGCGGCGCGCTTTTCAGCGGACGGCCGCGGGCGTCGGCCTGGGCCAGCACCGTGTCGATCAGTGCCGGCTCCTCCTCCCGCCCGCCGTTGAACAGGGCGAGCCCGCCATCGAAATGGCGGAAGAAGCGCAGGGCCGGCGTCATGCGGTCGATGGCGTGCTGGAGGCTTTCCGGCACCTCCTCCTTCGCGACGCGCAGCACGGCGCGCATGTCGATCAGGTCGCGCAGAACCCGCATCTGGATCGACGGGTTGCGCTCCACATGGCCGCCGTCGGGCAGGATCTGGCGCGGCAACTCCTTGTCGAGCAGGCGCAACGCCTCCCGCGCCGCCTTGTCCTGGTCGGGCAGGCAATAGCCGCCATAGAGCAGACCCTTGATCGCGCCGATCAGCCGTTCGCCGTCCAGCTTGGCCGGCGCCACCCGCAGCAGGTGGCGAAGCTGGCGCGCCATGCTTTCGAACACGCGGGCGCGGAACTCGTCGTCGGCCGACGCGCAGTAGAAGTCATGCAGACCGATCCAACTGGCCAGCCGCACGCCCAGCACGTCGGGCGCCCAGCTCTGCGCGTGCCAGCCGCCATTCTGGTCCAGCCACGACCACACCAGCACCCGCGCCCGGCGCCGCGCGGTGTCGCCGCCGACCGCCCGCAGGTCGCGCAGCCACTCGAAGCCATGGGCGGCGCGCAGCCAGCCGGCGCCGGCGCCCTGGGGCCGCCAATTGGGCGCCCCGTTGGGATCGACCATGACCGGCTGCCCGGCGAAGCTCATCCGCCCGGCCAGCATGGCGTTGCCGGTGTCGGTGTCGCCCGGCCAGGGATCGGGCGGGATCACCGCCAGCGCCCCCGGCGCCTTGCCGCCCAGCATCAGGGCGTAGAGGGGATTCCCGTAGGCAAGGCGCGCCATGCCGCTGCGAAACCGTCCGTTCCCGTCGCCCATCTGCGCCGACTCCTTCAGGACCGCGAGCGGCGTCGACGGCCGGCGGAGGGTAATGATGCGGTGCGGGAGAACACAGGCGAAAGCATAGGTGGTGTCGTATCAATTCGCCGCCCGCACCGCAAGACGGGCCTGGGATTTATCCCGCGGTGCGGACCGCTCAAGGCCTCAGGCCGGGCGTCGGCGCAGGCGCGCCACGAAGAAGCCGTCGATCCCGCCGAGGTCGGCCAGCATGCCCGGAAGGCTGCGAACCTCTCCCGCCTCGTTGATCGGCTCCGACAGGCCGCCGAGCTCGTCGGCGGTCACAGGCCAACGCTCCACCCGCCTGTCCTGTTCCAGCAGACGGGCGACCTGCGCCTCCCCCTCCTCCGGCTGGATCGAGCAGGTGCAGTAGACCAGCGTGCCGCCGGGCTTCACCAGCTCGACCGAGCGGGCGAGCAGCCGCGACTGGGCACGGGCGAGCTTGGCGATGTCGTCCGGCGTCTTGACCCGCAGGATGTCGGGATGGCGCCGGATCGCACCCGTGGCCGAGCAGGGCGCGTCGAGCAGCACGGCGTCGGCCGGCTCCTCCGGTTCCCAGGTGGCGGCGTCGGCAGCCAGCACCTCGGCCTCCAGCCGCAGGCGTTTCAGGTTCTCCGTCACCCGCTCCAGCCGGCGGGCCGAGCGGTCGATGGCGGTGACCTGCGCCCCCTGCACCACCAGCTGCGCCGTCTTGCCGCCGGGGGCGGCGCACAGGTCGAACACCCGCTTGGCCCGGAGATCGCCGAACAGCTTGGCCGGCAGCGAGGCGGCGAGGTCCTGGATCCACCATTCACCGTCCTCGAAGCCGGGAAGCTCGGTCACCGACCCGCCGGGCGGGCGGCGCAGCGACCCGGTCGGCAGCAGGGTGGCACCCAGCCGCTCGGCCCAGCCCTCCGGATCCGATTTCACCGTGATGTCCAGCGGCGCCTCGTGCAGGTGCGCCTCGACGATGCCGCGGGTGCGGGCGGTGCCGTAGGCGGAGCGCCAGGACAGCCACAGCCAGTCCGGCGTGTTGAGCCGCCCGGCATCCTGCCGCGCCGCCATCTCCGCCCCCTCGCGCCCGATGCGGCGCAGGACGGCATTGATCAGCCCCTTGTAGGGAGCGGCATTGCGCGCGGCTGCCAGCTCCACCGCGGTGTCGACGGCGGCATGGGCGGGGGTGTTCAGGAACACCAGCTGCGCCGTGCCCAGCCGCAGCATGTCGTGGATCGCCGCCTTGGGCAGGCCCGGCTTGGCGAGGCTGGCCTGGATCATCTCGTCGATCTGGCCCAGCCGGCGCAGGACGGTGGCGACCAGCAGGCGGACGAAGCCGCGGTCGCGCGGCTGCAGCGCCGCCAGTTCGGGATGCGCGTCGAACGCGTCGTCGAAGGGAACGGACTTGCGCAGCACGTCGCGCAGCAAGTCGAGCGCAACGCCGCGGGCGGCGAGGGAAGTGTCGGTCATGGATTAGGATCTAGCGCGCCGGACGGCCAGTGTCGATAAGGGATGCCCGGTGTTTCCAAGCTGTGGAGCGCGAAAATGCGGGGCCGGAAAAAGCGAAGGGCCGGTGCGTTGCCGCCCGGCCCTTTGGTCTTCGCTTCTCTACCGGAGAACTGGAGCGGGCGAAGGGATTCGAACCCTCGACCCCAACCTTGGCAAGGTTGTGCTCTACCCCTGAGCTACGCCCGCGCTCCCGTCGTCCGGGAGCCGCTTTCTACGGAAACGCGGCCTCCGCCGCAAGAGGAAAATTCACCCTCCTATCACTTTTTTCGCAACACCCTTCCCCTCCCCTGCTGCGCCGCGGCACCGGGCGCCTTGCGTCCCGGCGGAGGCGCGCTATGGTACGCAACCATACGGCAACGGATGGAGAGTGCGGCATGGCCGGCACCATCACTCTGACCCGCGATGGAGCGGTCGCGACCCTGACCCTGTCCAACCCGGACAAGCTGAACGCCTTCGACAAGCCGATGTGGCATGCCCTGATCGGCCATCTGACCGCGCTTGAGGCCGACGAGGGAACCCGCGTCGTGGTGATGCGCGGCGGCCCCGGCGCCAACGGCTCCCGCACCTTCTCCCCCGGCGCCGACATCTCGGAGTTCGAGAGCGAGCGCAACAGCCCGGAACAGGGTGCCGGCTACGGCGACCTGATGGACGAGGGGCTGGACGGCTTGCGCGCCTTGCGCCACCCGGTTCTGGCCGCCATCGACGGCCCCTGCTGCGGCATCGGTCTGGCGGTGGCGCTGGCCTGCGACCTCCGGGTCTGTTCGGAGAGCAGCCGCTTCGGTGTGCCGGTCAGCCGGCTCGGCATCTCGATGGGACCGACGGAGCTGAAGCTGGTCGCCGACGTCGCCGGCGGCCCGGCGGCGCTGGAGATCCTGCTGGAAGGCCGCGTCTTCGGCGCGGCGGAGGCCAAGGACAAGAACCTCGTCCACCGCGTCGTCGCGGACGAAGGCTTCGAGGCGGAGATCGCCGCCACGATCCAGCGCATCGCCGCCGGCGCGCCGCTGGCCGCTACCCTGCACAAGCGCTATGTCCGCCGCCTGTCCGACCCGGCGCCGCTGACCGAGGCGGAGATCGCCGAATGCTACCGCTGCTTCGGCACCGAAGACTTCCGCGAGGGCTACCGCGCTTTCCTGGAGAAGCGGAAGCCGGTGTTTACGGGACGCTGAACCCTCGTCGATCCGTGGGGTAAAGCGCACTTACGCATGGCAGGGCTTTCGCATGTGCGATGGTCAATGCGGCGGAACGTCTCACATTCGTAGGGCTTCGCTCCCTGCCTGACGGTCCGTCATGTCGCGCGTCACCCCGCTGATCATCGCCTGCGCCCTGTTCATGGAGAATCTCGACGCGACGGTGATCGCCACCGCGCTGCCGGCGATCGCGCGGTCGATGGGCGAGGATCCCCTGCGGCTCAGTCTGGCGATGACCTCCTACATGCTGGCGCTGGCGGTGTTCCTGCCGGTCAGCGGCTGGGCGGCGGACCGTTACGGCGCGCGCACCGTCTTCGCCAGCGCCATCGGCGTCTTCACGCTGGGCTCGGTCGCCTGCGGCCTGTCGAACGGGCTGGCGGAGCTGGTCGCCGCCCGCATCGTCCAGGGGATCGGCGGGGCGATGATGGTGCCGGTCGGCCGGCTGATCCTGCTGCGCACGGTGCCGAAGGACCAGCTGGTGACGGCGATGGCGCGGATGACCCTGCCGGCGCTGATCGGGCCGGCGCTGGGGCCGCTGGTGGGCGGCGCCATCACCACCTATGCCTCGTGGCGCTGGATCTTCTTCATCAACGTGCCGATCGGGCTGGTCGGCATCGCGCTGGTGCTGGCGCTGATCCCCAACCTGAAGGAGGAGCAGCGCGACCCCTTCGACGCCCGCGGCTTCCTGTGGAGCGCCGTCGCGCTGGCCGCCTTCATGTTCGGCTTCGAGAATGTCGGGCGCGACCTGCTGCCGGCCACCGCGGTGGCGATCCTGCTGGCGGTGGCGCTGCTGGCGACGCTGGCCTATCTGCGCCATGCCCGCCGGGTGGCGCGGCCGGTGCTGGACCCGTCGCTGTTCCGGCTGCCGACCTACCGCGCCTCGGTCCTCGGCGGCACGCTGTTCCGCATCGGCATCGGGGCGGTGCCCTTCCTCATGCCGGTGATGCTGCAGATCGGCTTCGGCCTGACCGCCTTCGAGTCGGGAGCCCTCACCTTCGCCGGGGCGGCGGGGGCGCTGACCATGAAGGCGCTGGCCGGCCCGATCCTGCGGCGCTTCGGCTTCCGCCTGGTGCTGACCCTCAACTCGCTGGTCAGCGGCGCGATCCTGGCCGGATACGGCGCCTTCCGCCCCGACACGCCGCATCTGGTGATCCTGGGCGCACTGCTGCTTGGCGGCTTCTTCCGCTCGCTGCAGTTCACCGGCATGAACACGCTGAGCTACGCCGAGGTGCCGCAGGCGATGACCAGCCGGGCCAACACGCTGGCCAGCGTGATGCAGCAGCTGTCGCTGAGCCTGGGCGTGGCCGTCGGCGCCACCACGCTGCACCTGACCACCCAATGGAGCGGCGGCGCCCTGACCCCGTCCTCCTTCGTTCCCGCCTTCCTGACGGTGGGGCTGATGGCCTGCGCCTCCAGCCTGCCCTTCTGGCTCCTGCCCGCCGATGCCGGCGACGAGATCAGCGGACATATCGGCAGTCCCCGCCCCGAGACGCACCCCGGATCGCAGCATGAGGCCGCCCGCAGCGCGACGGTCAAGGCCGCCGCCCTGACCGACGCAGCGGATTAGCAAAGACGGGGGCGAATGGCCGCCGTCCCATTTCCGAGCATCGCAAACACCCCTATCTATTATACGGATATGCTCGGATCGCTGTGACTTCGGATGAGAATAATTCCGGCGATCATGATTAATTTTCGTGCGAGTCGCTTTTACTAGCGCGTGCGTTCCGGGCGCGTTCCCGCTATAAACATGCATGGCGGCCATGCGCCGTCCTCAAGATAAACGGGAGGCTCCGGGCGGCTGCGCATCGGGGCGGGACAGCATGATGGATTGGGACAAGCTGCGGGTATTCCACGCGGTGGCCGAAGCCGGCAGCTTCACGCATGCCGGCGAGACGTTGAACCTCAGCCAGTCGGCGGTCAGCCGCCAGATCAGCGCGCTTGAGGAAAGCCTGGGCGTTCCGCTGTTTCACCGCCACGCTCGCGGGCTGATCCTGACCGAACAGGGCGAGCTGCTTCACCGCACCGCCCGCGACGTGTTCGCCAAGCTGTCGATGACCGAGGCGATGCTGACCGAAAGCCGGGAGCATCCCAAGGGACCGCTGCGGGTGACGACCACCGTCGCCTTCGGGTCGACCTGGCTGACGCCGCGCATCAACGAATTCATGTCGATCTACCCCGACATCCAGCTGACGCTGCTGATCGACGACGACGAGCTGGACCTGGCGATGCGCGAGGCGGACATCGCCATCCGCATGAACACGCCGCGCCAGCCGGACCTGATCCAGCGGCACCTGATGTCGATCCGCTTCCACCTCTATGCCAGCCAGAGCTACCTGAAGAAAAAGGGGACGCCCAAGACGGCGGCCGAGTTGGACAATCACGACCTGATCACCTACCCGCCCGACGTGCGGGCGCCGATTCCGAACGTCAACTGGATCATGGAGGTCGGCGACCCCTCGCCCAACCGGAAGCCGATCCTGCAGGTCAACAGCGTCTACGCCATCTATCGCGCGGTGGAGAGCGGGCTCGGCATCGGCGCGCTGCCCGACTTCCTGGTCGACAGCTTTTCCAAGGACGTGACCCGGATCCTGCCGGACGTCGACGGGCCGAAGGTCGACGCCTACTTCGTCTATGCTGAAGAATTGCGCCATTCCAAGCGCATCGCGGTCTTCCGCGACTTCCTGGTTAAAAAAGTGGCAGAAACTCCGTTCTGACCACGAACATTTTTAGCGATCCCGTAAGAGAATTGCCGAAATCGACGGCGCCCTTCCTACTTTCCGGAGCGGCACCGTCAATTTCGGCATTTTTATTAGCCTTCTAAGGGTATTTTGAAGCCATGCGAGTCTTGCATGGTAGATTTATATATTTGTGCCTGGAAAGTTGGCAGCAGAATGGTCAAATTTTGATCGTTGGATGTTGCGACGCAGCATCCGATGTTTCGTCCCGGAGGTCTCCCCTCCGGGGTTGGGTCCTCGGACCCAGCGTCTCCCAGACGTGAAGCCTCCCTGTTCAACTCGCCGCTAATCCAATGGGTTAGCGGCAGTTTTTTTATATGCGCAGGGGTTGGGGTCTCACCGGGGTCTCAGGATTGCTTCCCTTGATGGGCTGGCTCTATCCGGCGCTGCCGGCAGACCCAGCGCGAGCGGGTGCTCGCCCACCTGCTGATCATGACGCCGATCGCCAACAGGACGGGCCTTTGACGGCGTTCTCGAACATCCCACCGCCGCGCGGCAGCTCCAGGCTGCCTGCTGCCGATCCCTCCCTCCGCCAAGTGGGCGCGAGCCGGGAATCTCGCTGTGCCGGCAGGGGGAGCGTCCACCAACAGCTGGCAGCGGCGGAACCGCAGCGCTCTCGCCGCACCTTGACCGCGCCTCAGCAGCGGCACAGCCGCGCCCCCACCGCAGCGCCGCGGATCGACCGCACTCTGGCCGTGCATCGGCAGCGTGTGCCGACAGGAGAGGAAGGCAGGGGCCATGGAACACCCTCCCCACGTTGCCGTTTCGGATATTGCGTTTAAGCGCGAAGCGCGCCATATAGACTCGGTAAAAACGGGAGAGAATCTATGAACGCCCTACTCGAAAAGCCGGAGACCATCGTTCCTTCCGAGGAAGATGCCGCGCTGGCGGCCGAGTCGAGTCGTATCCTGGCCTCCAAGCCTTCCGAAGGAGAGTTCCGGGTTCACCTGGACGACGGCCAGACGCTGGCCTTGCCGCGCGCTGTGAAGCAACTCCTTGCCCACCTGCTGACCGAGATGTCGCATGGCAACGCCGTCACGCTGATCCCGATCCATGCCGAGATGACCACCCAGGAGGCCGCCGACTATCTGAACGTCAGCCGGCCCCATCTGGTGAAACTGCTGGAGGAAGGGACGATCCCCTTCCACAAGGTCGGTTCACACCGCCGGGTGCGCTTCCGCGATCTGAAGGGCTACAAGGACCGGATCACGGCTGATCGCGCCAAGGCGCTGGACGAGTTGGCCGCCCAGGCCCAGGAACTCAACATGGGGTACTGATCGAGTGTCGCGCTTCACCGTCGTCTTCGATGCCTGTTGCCTCTACCCCGCCCCGCTGCGGGACTTCCTGATGGAATTGACGACGGCGGAGCTGTTCCGGGCGAAATGGACCTGGGCGATCCATGAGGAATGGACGCGGAACCTGCTCCAGAACCGCCCGGACCTGACGCGGGAGGCCCTGGAACGCACCTGTGCCCTGATGAACCGTGCCGCCCCGGATTGCCTCGTGGAAGGGTACGAGCATCTGATTCCCGTGATCGAGCTGCCGGACGCCGATGACCGGCACGTCCTGGCAGCCGCGATCCACGCCCGCGCCGACGCCATCGTGACCTTCAACCTGAAGGACTTCCCGTCCACGGAACTGGGTAGGTACAACGTCGAGGCCATACACCCGGACGACTTCATCAGCTACCAGTTCGACCTGCACGAACCGGCCGTGGTGATCGCTGCGCAGAGGTGCTTGAGGCGCCTGAAGAAGCCGCCGAAAACGGCAGATGATTACCTCGCCACGCTTCATGCGCAGTCGCTACCCAAGACGGTGGCGGCTCTGAGGCCCTACGCCGCCGTGCTGTAAGGGCGCTGGTAATCACCGAGCAAAGCTGTTCGGCTCAAGCGAAACAGGGCCACCTCATCGCTGACCGGGGCTGCCCGTTGATGCACATCGGGGCCGTGGCTTTCTCTCCCCCAGCTGCGTAACCTGTCGGCAACGCCTCCATGTCGGCTGAAACCCTGGCGCGCTCCGGGCGATCTCGTCCAGCAGCGCCAGCACCGCGACAAGCGGCGCCCCTGGCTCGCTGATCGTGCCCTCCGGCCCCCACATGGCGGCGATGATGTCCAGCCTCGCCAGCACATCGGCGATGCCAGCGACGGGCTGAGCCTGGATCTCGGCGGCAAGGCGCCGCGCCTCCTGCTCCAGCCGACGGACGCGCCACGCCATGGCGCCGGACATCTCATGTCCGGGTTTGCCGCCCCTCAACCGGGCGACCTTGGCGACGATCATCGCTCGGAACCGCTGGGCGGCTTCGTCGCTGATGGCGGTCCATCCTGGTGCCGGAATTGCCTCCAGCTGGGCGGCCTCGGTGTAAAGACGTCGCCCAACCCGCACCGCCGGGACGGGCAAACGGCGACGCTGCCGTTCCTGCTCAGCCAGCAGCTTCGCCAACTCGATCCGAACTGCACTCCACCGGCGCCATGTGGCGCTGACGGTCATGGGAACCGCCTCCCATCGTGGGACCGTGGGACGGGAAGCCGGTTGCCATGGTGTGTCTCTTTCGCATCCGAATGCATCAGGAGCGAGGGACAGGCATGGCCGAACGGCGGTTGGTGGAGACGATGCCCTTGCAAGGGAGCCTGCACGGGTCGGTGCTGCGCGCGACACGCGACGCCCTGTGCGCGGCTGGGCTGGCGATCGGCATCACGCTGGTGCTGGTCGAGGAATGGGAGGCGCTGGAGCAGCTGAACGCCCGGCACTGCGGCGATTGGTTCCCGCTCCTGCCCCGACCGGCGGCGGCGCCGTCCTTCTGGGTGGCCGCGGTCGATGCCGATGGCAAGTTCGTCGCCACCCATGGCGTGGTGCTGCTTGACTGCTCGGCTGCCAGCTTCGGCGCGCGGGTCGAGGACCTGACGGCGTTCCATGATCCTGGTGCTGCTCCGTCGGAAGAGTTCGGGTTCTGCGGCTCGCCAGCAGCGCATGACACGCGCGGGGCGGTGGCCTGGATCGTCGCCGGCTGGAACCGGCCGGACTGGCGCGGGCGTGGGCTGTTCCACCTGCTGGGCGCCGCGGCGCGTCTGGTGGCGCTGGACCGCTGGTCGCCGCGCTGGGTGGTCGGGCTGGTCGATCCGGAGACGGTGCCGGTTTGGGTGCGCCGCTGCGCTGGCCGGGCTCTGTTGGAACCCCTGCCCGCGGTGCTCTACCAGCAGGCGGGCGTCGGGCGGCTGCCGCTCCACTTCATGCGGTGGAGCCGGCCGGCGGTGCTGCTCGACCTGCAAGAGGTAGCGCGGGCGCGGTCAATGCAGGGTCTGGACGTCGACGGCGGACAGCACGGCGCGGCGGCCCCGATCCTCCCACCCATAGAGCGCGTGGGTGTAGACGAAGGGCCGGCCAACGCCCGACACGGTTACCCGGTTGAAGACCGCCTCGCCGGCGCCGATGCTCTCGGCATACTGCGCTCCGATGCTGTTCGCGAACTCGACATGGGGATCCGCTTCGTCGGGCTGGTTGATGACGGCCCGGCCCCAGGCGCGTCCGAGAACCGACAGGGTCGGCACCCCCAGATGCCGGAAGCACAGCGGCTCGGCCGGCCCGGTGCTGGACAGGAAGGTGCAGCGGTCCATCAGGCCGGCGCGCTTCAGGAAGGCCGGAAGGGACGGGGTCAGCACGCGCTGGCGCCGGCATTCCGCCACGATGGTGCGCTGCCAGTCCGTCGCCTCGGCCAGCGTCAGCCGGACGATGGCGGTCTCCGGACGGACGGCGGGGCGCAGGGCGCCCCGGTCCTGGGTGGGGAAGGCGAGGATGGTCATGCGGCGCGCTCCAGCTTCAGGGCCTCCACCGCGGCAGCGTAGGCGGCCTGGAACTGCGCAGGGGTGATGCCGGCGGCGCTGGAGCCGGCGTCGACCATGCGGCCGGTCGGCTCCAGCGGCAGGGCCAGCGTGGCCGGCGCCTCGGCCTCGAAGGCGGCGATCGTGTCGGCGAAGGGGTCGGCCTCCTGGCGCTGATCGTTGGCGCCTCCCTGTTCGGCCGGGATATCGGCGAGATGGTCCTCCATCCATCGGCGGTATTCCCAGGTCATTCCATGCTTGTGAGCAAAGTCCAGCATGGCGCTGTGCAGATGGGACGAAACGGGCAAGAAGCGCATGAACGACAGGAACGTCTCCCGGCGTTCCGGCTTCAGCGCACGGAAGCGGCTGAGAGCTTCTTCGCGCTGCCCCTGCGCCTGATCAGGCTCCCGAGCATCCTCCGCCGCAGTCGCGGCCCTGTTGCGCGCACATGCGGCCTGCATGGCTTGGGAAACCTCCTCGGGGAGCTGGTAGGCGCCTGCCCGGCGATCGGCGGCCTCCTCCAGCGTCACATGCCGGTGCAGGACGTCCGTCTCCCCTCCATGCCGCCTGCCGAGTCGCTTGATGCGATCCGCGAGGGCGTGCACCGCCGCATTGTCTGGGCCGTCGCCGCCGGTCAGCGGCGCGAAGTCGATATCGAGATGGTCCGCCGCCGTGCCGCCGTGCTCCAAGTGGAACGCGACATAGACCTGGGCGGCCAACCCGTCCCGTGTCGTCGGTTCATGGGCCATGACATTGAGGGCGGCTTCGTCGGCCTGCTCCGACAGGTGCTCGACATCGTCGTCGGCCTTCGCTGCGCAGCAGTCCCGCACCAGATCAGCCCACCGGTCGAAAGCAGCGAAGATCGGGGAGTCCGTCGGCTCGGAAAGGTCGGACCCGGTCAGCAGCGGTTGCAGCCGCTTCACGTCGTCCTCCAACATCATGACTTCGGCGTCGCTCGGCTCCATCGTGCGGATCCCGATACTGGGGCAGGTTATGCGCTCCAGCTTGGCGAACAGGTCGCCGATGGTCTGCGCAGGAGTGGTCATCATGGCATCTTCGATTCGACGCCACTCCTGGCAATCGGCGTCTCGTGCAGCCTCCCGCCGCTCAAGTTCTGCCTTGTCTTCTATGCCGTCGTCCTCACCCCTTGGGCTGTTGTTTGCGTGCTCCACCAGTTCGCGCACCCGGTCGGCAGCCCGCCGGAAGGTCATCCCCAACGCGGGAATGGTCGAGGTGGCCAGCAGCGAGGCGCGGAAGGGGGCGGGGTTGCGTTCGGCCAAGGCCGGGGAATGTTCGGGCTCGATCATCATGGTTTGTTCCGGTTCCATGGGGGTCAACGGATGGCACCGCAGCCGCGATGCCTTCGATGGGCGCTCGACCGTTGCCGCGGCCGGGCGTTCGTCGTTCTGGTAGTCAGCGGGTCGACAGGTCGGTGCCGAACCAGCGGCCGGACAGGCGCGCGGTGGTGCCGTCCTCGGCAGCGCTGGCGATGGCCTGGGTGAAGCGGGCGGACAGTTGGTCGCCCTTCCGGACGGCGACAGCCACGCCCCCACCCAGCACGCCGCCGCTGAAGGCGGGGCCGGCCGAGATCAGGTTCCCGCCGGCGGCGTGCAGAGCCTCGACCGACGCCCGGGCGGTCAGCATCGCGTCGACGCGGCCGGCAGAGAGGTCCAGGGCGGCGGCGTCCACCGTCTCGTAGAAGCGCACCCGGACGCGGGGGAACAGCGTCTCGATCATGTGAGCGTGGATGGTCGAGGCCTGCACGGCGATCACCTTCCCGTCGAGTGCCTTGACGGTGCTGGCGGCGATGCTCCGGCCGGCCGAAGTGGAGAGGTCGGCGCGCTCCGCATCAGGCAGCGCTTCGACCAGCTCGGAACCGGGGCGCACGGCGAGCACGGCGGGGTCGGCGGCATAGGCGGCGCTGAAGTCGACCACGGCGGCGCGTTCGGCGGTGGCCGTGACGCCCGCCATCACAGCGTCATACCGGCCCTGCTGCAGGCCGGGCAGGATGCCGGTCCAGTCCTGGGCGACGATGGCGCAGCGGACCCGCATCCGGCGGCACAGATCGTTGGCCAGGTCGACTTCGAACCCGACCAGCTTGCCGTCGGCGGTGGTGGCGTTCCATGGGGCGAAGGCGCCCTCGGTGGCGATGCGCAGCACCGGGGCCGGCTTCGGCTGCTGGTTGGCGAGGGAGGTGGCGCCGGCGGCGATGGTGGCGGCAACAGCCGCGGCGGTGGCGAACAGGGCGAGGCGGCTCATGCGGGATCCTCCAGGCAAGGCGGGGGCGTTCGCGCCAAGCGGCGCGTTGCGAGGTGGTGGGGGTGGATGGCGAGGACTGGTCGCCCTGGATCAGGCGAGGTTAGGCGGGGCGTGGCAGCGCGGGAATGGGGTGCCGGTCCCAAATTCTGGCACTGACGGCGCGGCGCACGGTCGGCGGCCGGTCAATGGCAGGCGGTGTATTTCACGGAGCCGTAGCCGCCGCCGTACATCTTGCAGCCGAAGCGGCGCTCGGCGCGGGCCGCGGCGGCGTTGAGCTGGCGGCTCAGCCCGTTGTTGGCCTTCGCGATGGCAGCGGCGTCCTGGGCGTCCCAATCGGGCTGGGCACGGGCGCGGAACTCCAGCAGTGCGGCGCGGTCGGCGGCGACCTTCTCGGTCGTCTGGCGGGCGTACATCGCCTCCAGCCCGGCGCGCTTCTTCATCTCCTTCCAAGCGAGCTTCAGGGCATATGAGAACTCCCGGCACGGGCTGGTCTTGTTGAACAGCGACATGCTGCGGGCGGTGGACCATGCGAGGCGGAACAGCTTGGCTCGGCAGATCATTGGAGCCTCGGGAAGCTTGAGTTGTGCTGAGTTGTGAGTACAATGTACTCAGTTCAGCACGGTGCATCAAGCCGAAAAGAGCACTGTGTGCCAAATTTATAGAACGAGGTGCGCTTTGACTCCTGTCCAATGCAAGATGGCCCGGGCCGCGGTTGGTTGGGGAGTCCGAGATCTTGCTGCGAAAGCTGATGTTGCTCCCGCCACCGTCACGCGGTTCGAGGGCGGCGCCGGCATGCAGTCTCGAACCATTGCCGCCATGCAGCAGGCTTTCGAAGCCGCTGGCGTGAGGTTCACGGCGGAAGGTTGCGTCTGCCCGCCGAAGGCAGATGCAGAGCCGGCTGAATGAAGCCCGCCTCCTCCTCGATCATCGTCGACGAAGCCGGCCCGCAGAAGTTTACCCTCGCCGTGGTGTTCGACGGCCAGCGGTTCGAATGCGGAAGCTACATCAGCCGGGCCGCAGCGTTGCAGGCCGGACGGCTGTTCGTCCAGCGCAAGGAGGGGGAGGCGGCCGGCGGCCGGACGAAGCGGAAGCCGGGCAAAGGGTGACCCTCGGCGGCTCGCCGCTTCGCCAGCGTCTCAAACGATGCAAGGAAGCGGATCGCCTGATGCGTGAGCATCCGCCATCCGCCGACAACCGCTTCCCCTGTTGGCACGAGCCTCGGTGCCGGCATTGCTGTCGAGATCGTCGCAAGTTCAGCTACTGACCAACGGAACGATCTCGACTTTTCAGGGATGCCCCGTCACTCTAAGGGTTGCGCTAATCGCAAGCGACTCTCGCCTTGTGAAGGGGTGTCAGAGAAATGAAGCTGAAAACGAATGCAGAGGTACTTCTCTGGCTCACAGCGGGATCCTTACTCTCTATTGTAGCAATTAAATTTCTACACGCAGACAGGCCATTGCTGATGTGGGTAGCGCTGCTGGCAGCATGGCTCGCTCCAATTAAAATAATCGATTGTATTCGTGAAAATAAAGAAGACGGCAGTCAGAATTAAGGAGAAGAGGCAATGATTAGTCCGATCATGAAAATCGCTTTCTTGTCGCTGTCGCTTTCAGCTTGCGTAACCGATAACTACGCGACCGGGCCGATCAAGATGGACAGTCGGACGCTGGCCTGTTATATCAAATACAAGAACCTTCCTGCCCCTGAGTATTTCGCGGTGGCGGTCAATGGCTCGGGCTGCGGCTACAGCTATTGCCCGGACGTTGGGAACTGTGGCGGTAACCGGATCGGTATGGCCCTGGATTCCTGCCGGGCCTACGCGAAGACCGAGAAATGCGTGATCTATGCCTATGGCGGCAAACCCATCTTCGGCGGCGACGACATGCCGGGGGTGAAAGCCGATTCACCGAAACCAACTCCCGCTCAAGCAGCACCAGGACCGTCGACCGTCACCCTACCTTCCGTCCAGGCCCGCGGCGCCGAAGTGCGTCTGCGCGAGTTGCAGCGCCTCCGGGATCAGGGGTTGATTACCCCTGCCGAGTTCGATGAAAAGCGGCGCGAAATTCTCGGCGGGCTGTAAAGGTAACAACTATCTGCGCAACGCTGTGCGAGCTGACGCCAGCGAGTAGAACGTTGGCGTGCGCTTCTGATGGCAATGCTCCCGATGAGACCTTGACCAAGCGCTGGTGTCGGAAGACGGTCGCTGAATCCAGAGAGGTTTGGCGACCATGACGATCATCGCATTCGCGTCCGGAAAGGGCGGCGTCAGCAAGACCACGCTGGCCGCGTCGCTGGCGTCCTATTGGGCGCGGGAGGGGAGAATCGTCGCCTGCGTCGATGCGGATCCGAATGCGCACCTCGCGCGCTGGATCGGGCGCATGGCCATCGATGGCCTAACCTGTGAGGCGGCCGACAAGAACACCGTGATCCAGATGGTTCACGGGCTGGCGGATCAGCATGAAATGGTGGTCGTTGACGCCGCTCGCATGCAATGGCTCGGGCTGACCGAGATTGCCAAGGCGGCCGATCTGATAGTCATTCCAAGCATGACCAGCGACGGCGACACGGCGGAGGCGGCCCGAACCTATCACGCCGTCGACGATCTCGGCCAAGCCGGGAAGGCCGTGGCCATCCTCACACAGGCTGATCCGCGGACGGTGGTGGCCCAGCACGCGCGATCGCAGATCATCGCTGACGGCGTTCCACTGCTGGAGCCGGTGATGTCGTCGCGGGTGGCCTATCAGGAGGCATGGATTCGCGGGATCGCGCCGATCGACATGCGTAGCGATGCGCTGGCGATCGACATCGTGGCCATCGGCAGGGCCTTGAACTCAATGGCGGCAAAGTGATTGACGCTGACGAAGCGCAGGAGCCTGAAGCAGTCAGTGCAATTTCGACCGAGGATCAAGCTGCTACTGGTTGGATTTGGCGACCATGACAATTATTACTATTGCCATATCAAAAGGTGGAACCAGCAGGACCACGCTCGCGGCTGGATTGGCAGCCTACTGGGCGGCCGCTGGAAAGCGTGTCCTGGCGCTGGACGCAGATAATAACCGCAACCTACTCGACCGGCTGGACGGCTCTGGCATCGACTGCCGGCTGGTGGGCGAGGACGCCATCCTGGCCGAGGCGACGCGCGGCCGCGCCGATGCGGACGTGGTGCTGATCGATGTCGCCGGCCTGTTGGCGAAGGGCATGGTCTATGCCGCGGCGGCCGCCGACGTGGTGCTGATCCCCTGCCGGCCGGATCGGGCTGACATCGGGGAGGCGGCGCGCACACAGGACGTGGTGCGAAACGCTGAGGCGATGTCGCGGCGGCCGATCCAGCATGCCGCCATCTTGACCCAGGTCAACCCGCGCACCCAGGTGCTGGCGGTGGCGCGTGAGCAACTCGACCGGCTGGAGATCCCGCGCCTGTCGGTAGAGATGCCACTGCGCACAGCCTATGCAGAGGCCAGCTTTACCGGGCAGCATTTGGCGAGCGCAGGCGTGCGCGGCGATCTGTCGGCCATTGCCGGCGCAATCCTCCGGCTGGCGGGGCGATGATGGCGATCAAGGGAATTCGGCATGTCGAGCGGCCGGCGGCGGTGTCGGTGGAGCGCCCGTCATCGGTGGCGATGCCTCCCCGCCCAATGCCTCACCGGTGAGCAATTTGGCGCCGTCCCGCCAGCGATGCCGACGGGACGAGCTTGCCCCGCTCCCTTCCAGATCGAAAGGGAGCGTGTCGGCGGATCAGGCGGTTGGGAATGGTCCGGCGACCTCCTCCAGCATCAGCATGGCGGAAGGGTCGCCGGGGTGTATGCGGCGGTATGCACTGCGGCGTTCCACGCGGTGACATCGACCATGTAGCCGTTGAACCAGTTGCTCCCGGAAACCGCGGAGCCGATGCGCGTCGAGGTGCCGGTCACGTCGGTATAGGTGCCTGTCGTCGTTCCGATCAGCGCACCATCGGCGAACAGGCGCGTCGTCGTGCCGTCGTAGGTCACCAAGGCCTCATGCGTCGCGCCGTCACAGAGATTCGCGCTGCCGAATATGCCGGGGATGGAGCCGCCGCTCCAGAACTGCCAGACCAGCGCGCCAGAAGAATTGAGGTAGAGGATGCACTGCTCGCCGCCCGGCCCCCACCCGCCGTTCCCCGCCGAGTGGTTCATGATGAACTGGTAGGGCGACGGCGTGACCGACGTGCGGAACCGCGCTCCGAAGGAGAACGGGCTGCCGCCGATGCCGAAGTCGAACAGGCTGTCGGGCACGCCGATGTAGGCATTCGTCCCGTTGAACGCCAGCGACGAACCGTAGGAAGGCCACAGAGCCACAGCTGTGCTGATCTGCGCACCACCGCCCCAGGTCAATGGGTTGCCCAACTCGTCCGTCGTGGGCTTCGCCCCGTTCGCCCCCCGGCCCCGCAGAAAGAAGGTGCGGTTTGCGGCGTAGGGGTCGATGGCGCAGGCCACACCGAACCGCGCCGGCTGAATGATCATCATGCCGACTGCCTCCCAATGAGCGTGACCTTCAGCCCGGCCGCAGACCCGTTGCCGATCTGGTCGACATCCACGGTGATGACCGAGTCGTCGGCCAGGGCGGTGTCGGAGATGACCGGTGGCGTTGCCGCGGTGACGCTGGTGGTCTCGCCGTTGTCGATGGTCAGCTTGGTGGACAGGATCGACGCGCCGCTCTCGTTGATATCCACCGTGAAGATGCTGCCGCTCGTCTGGGCCGTGGTCAGGGACGCGCGGACGGCGGTCAGGGTGAAGGCGTAGGGCATGCGGAAGGTGACTTTCGCGATGCCAGTGGTAATGGCGGTGGTCTCGTCTCCGGCCGCCACGATGATGCTCTCCAGCTGCCGTTGGTGGACATGGCCGGCATCGGCAACGGTACCGGTCGATCCTGCGGATGCGGTGGCACCCAGAGGCTGGGCTGCGCTGGCGCTGATGCTGGCGGTGAGCGAACCGCCGGACAGGGTTAGGCCGGTCCCGACCGAGATCTCTTCGGTCGTGCCGGTCCCGGCCGTGGTGCGGCCGATCAGCCGGGCCGTCGCCATGCTGGTGCCGATGGTCGTGCCGGAGACAGTGATCAGGCCGGAACCGGTATAGGTCCCCACCCCGGCGAACTGCGTCCAGGTGATGGCGGTGGTGCCCAGCGTGCCGCCCTGGTTGGCGGTGCAGACCCACCCGGTATCGCCGTTGACGGTGCCCTGCTCGGCGAAGACGAAGGCGCCCGGCACCTCGCTCCAGGCGTCCATATCGGTGGCGCGGCTCCAGGCTCCGGAAGCCGCCACATAGATGCCGTTCTGCGCCTGGGCGGTCTGGTTCTTCACCAGAACGCGGGCGCCAGCCGTGACGGACACGCCGTCGATGGTCTGCGCGCCCGACAGGGAAATGTTGGCGGTGGTGGCGGCCAGCACGGACGCCTTGACGTCCAGGCCCTGGGCGATGTTGTCGACATACTGCTGGGTTGCCGCCTGGAGCGGACCGGCGGGATCGCCGGCCAGCGTCAAGGGGCCGGTCAGCGTACCGCCGATGAGTTGCAGATAGCGCGCATCTGCATCGCCGCGGGTTGGGATGCTCGTCGAGGTTCCGGCGCCGATGGCCCGCTTTACGAAGGTGTCCGCCCCCGTCTGCTCGACCAGGCCGGCGGTGGCGTCGAGGTCGGCAAGCGCGGTCAGCGTGGCATCGGCTGCCTGCGCCCCGATAGCCGCGGGCGTGATGGTGGCGGTTCCTGCCGCGGTCAGGCGCCCCTGCTGATCGACGGTGAGGGTCGCTACCTGGGAGGCGCTGCCGTAGCTGGCCGGCGTCACGGCGGTGTCGGCGAGCGCCAGCACGCGATCCGCCGACAGGTTTCCGCCGCCGGTCAGGCCGGTTCCCGCCGTCAGTGTGCGGCTGGTCGGCACGCCGCCGATGCCGGCCGGGGTGATCGTCGCCGTGGTGGCGTCGGTGACCTGCCCCTGCGCGTTGATCGTCAGCACCGGCACCGTCGTGTCGTCGCCATAGCTGCCGGCCGCGACGCCGGTGTTGGCGATGCTGATGGTCCCGGTCGAGGTGATCGGGCCGCCGGTCAGGCCGGTCCCGGTCGCCACGCTGGTGACGCCGGCCACGCCCTGGCTGACCCACTGCGCGCCGTCCCAGGCCTCGTTCACGTTGAGGTCGGTGTTGCGCCGGGTGAAGCCGACGGGCGGGGAAAGCGGGCGCTGCGCCGTGGTGCCACCGGGCGGCAGGAACCCGCCGGTGCCGGGCAGGCATGGGTCGCTGGCGATGCTGAACGTCGGGTTCCCGCCGGCGCCCTGCCCCTCCGTGACGTCGATCTGGTTGGCTGTGCCGGTCAGCGTCCGCGGGGAATAGGTGTCGGGGCCGGTGGAGCAGACCACGCCGGGGCCGGTCAGATCCTCCAGCGCCAGCAGACCGCCGGTCAGGGCGAAGGTCGGATTGCCGGCCACGCCGTCGGCATTGCTGATCGTGAAGCCCTTGCTCGGCCCGACCAGCGCGCGTGTGGTGACGCTGCCGCCGCCGGTCAGCGAGACCAGCCCCGTGGTCGACAGCAGGAAGAAGTTCAGCGCTTGGCCCGTCAGCGAGAAGGTCAGCGTGCCGCCGGCGCCGCTGTCGGTGCGGGTGATGCCGTTGGTGGCGCCGGCCGATCGGCTGTTCGGGAGCGTGCCGGACTCGCTGCCGACGGTAACGAAGGACTGTGTCAGCGCCTGCGCCGCGGCGCCGATCTGCTGAACCGTGGCGCGCTTGGTCTGGCCGTTCTGGTCGATGGGGACATAGTCGTTCGGATCGACCGACCCGGCCGGCGGGAGCTGGGAAATCGGAACCGACGGCATCGTTACGCCTCCTCGGTGGCCGGCTGCGGCACGGAAACGGTGACGGGGTCGCCGGAGGAGGTCGTGATCACCTTGCCGTCGAGCGTGACGAGCCGGAATGCCGTCGGCGCCTCCTCCTGCGGAGCGGTCGGATCGGGCGAGGGGGTGATCTCGGTGTTGTTCTGCGTCATGGGGCGGCCCTCCTTATCGGCCGTTGTCGGGAATGCTGACGATGGCGGTTGCCTGGGACAGGTCGATGCCCAGCCGTTCCGCGGCGGCCTCGACGGTCTCGCCCGGCCGGTAGATCAGGACGGCCGGTCCTGGCGGCGCTGGCGGGGGCGACAGCAGCGCCTCCAGCTTCTGCATGCGGCGGCGGGCTTCACGCATTGGCATCCTCCTTCGGTCAAGGGTTGCGCCGCACCATGTCCGCAAGCGCAGCCTCTTCCTCGGCGTTCAGGGTGCGGGCGCCCGGCTTCAGCGTCGCCATGCGGTCGGCGATGACGCGCAGGGTGTCGAGTGCCTCGCCGCCGATGGTGCGCAGCCATGGCCGGATGATGGTGGCGACGTCGTCCTGCAGGGTGCGCAGGCTGGCCGCACGGGCCTCCAGGTCGCGCAGCTTCGCCCTGACGGTGCGCGTGGTCATGCCGCCACCTCGTCGGCAATCGTCGTGACGGTCGCGCGGACCGCAGCCTCAATCTGGGTCCGGTCGGTCAGACGGCCGGGCGTGCCGATGGGCGGCACGTCGGACAGCAGCCGCCCCGTCTCGTCATCGGTGATGGCGTCGATGGTCTCGCCGCTGCGCAGGCGCTGGCCGATGCCGGCCGCCCATGCAGCACAGGCAGCGTCCCGTTCGGCCTTCGTCGGTCGACGGGCGGCGGAGAGGGACGACTCCATGGCGGTGATGCGCTGGCGGATGCGGGCGATGTTGTTGGTCATCATGTGTTCCTTTCGGTGATGGCCGTCTCCAGCTGGGCGAGACGGTCCATGAGGTCGGCGGTGTCGAAGGCTTTGCGAAACACCTCCACCAAGCCGGTGAGGGGTGAGGGTGGCTGCCTCGCTGGGGGTCAGGTCGCCGGCGGCGACCGCTTCCACGATTGCGGCGATGGCCTTGGGGGCGTCCTGCGGCTTCTCCAGCTTCGGCAGGGCGAACTGCATCGGCCGTTCCCGAACCGGCGGCAGGAGGCGTTCCAGGCACAGGCGGAGGGCAACGGGATGGCCCAGCTTCGCCAGCTCGGCGGCGCGCTTGGTGATTGCTTCGCCGTCCTGCTCCAGCAGTTCTTCCATGGCTCGGGTGATGCGGTTCCGGGCTCCCTTCGGCTTCCCCTTGGGGTTGCCGGACTGGCCGGGCTTGAACTGGCCGGGGTTCCGCCGCTTCGGGGTGCTGCTGGTCTTCTTCTCGGCCATGGGTCAGCCCCTCATGCCGCCCGACGGCCACAGGTGCCCCGCAGGTGTGGGCGATCAGCGCCGGCGCGATGGTGGGGCCACGCTGGGCCGCCGCGACGAGGTCCAGCGTCCGGCCGGCTGCCGCTCCGGCGCCGTACCGCTCCACCACCGTCACGAACTCCTCGACGTCGTGGCCGCGGATGCCGAATTTCGGCCGGCCGTCCTGCCCGAACTTCGGGGCGCCGAACTCGTCCAAGACGGGCGCGCAGTGGCAGAGTTCATGCTCGATCAGGGCGCAGAAGGTGGCATCATCCACCTCGGCCGCATGCTGGGCGTCGAAGGTCAGAACGAAGTCCGGGATCGCTCCGAACCATTCGACGAGCTGCTGCTCCTGACGCGACTTGCTCCAGGCGTTCCCGCGGAAGGCGGGGATCTCGGCCTGCCCTACGACGCGCTGCATGTGGCGCTTGTTGGGTGAGGTGGCCCACAGGCAGCCGAGAGACGCCTGCCGGAGGTGGGCGTGATGCGAGTTCTCCAGCAGCGCCCCCTCGGCGATGAAGGTCGAGCGGATCCATTCCTCCAGGTCGGGGGCAGGGACGGTCAGGCCGGTGGTGAGGAATGCCCGATGGGTGTCCAGCAGCCCGGCGACGTCGAACAGGAAGGCCGGTGGATGGGGACGCAGCATGCCGGCGGGGCGCTGGCTGAGGCTCCGGTCGAGGGGCTGCAAATTCAGGTGAGATACAGTCATGGCCGTTCCCTCTATGCGTGTCCGGCTTCGTTGACGAAGTGCGGCCTCATAGCGTCCAGCGCCGCGGCGGCTCGCCCCAACTCCTCGGCGGCGAACTCCTCGACGACGGCGCGGGACCATCCGGCTTCGATGCCGGCCTCGACGTAGGCGGCGAACAGGCGACCCAATTCGGCCCGGAACGCTGCTGGCGTCGGCTGACCGGCCAGCAGCGCCAGCAGGAACAGGCTGTGGGCGTTGAGGGCGCTGGCGTCGATCATTGCGCTTCCCCGGTGTTGGTCTGTCGCCGGGCCTGCTGCTGGGCTTCCACCCTGGCGCGGCGCTGCTCCTCCGCCTCCCTGCGCTGGCGCTCCCGCTCCATCCGTTCTGCGGCGATCAGCAGCAGCCGACGGCGGCCCTGGATGCTCTCGCATGCCCCGGCCAGCTCGGCGACGCTCGGCAGGAATTTGAGGGTGCGGACGATGGTCCGGCGCGCCTCTCGAACCACATCGGCCGGCCAGCGGGAGGCTTCCTTCGCCGCGGCGGCAATGTAGACGGCGAGGTTGTCCGGCTGGCGGGGGAAGCTGCCGATCATGACCGCGATCTCGGTGCGTGCTTCCCGCTCCTCCGCCGGGGGCGTCGCCAGCACGGCTTGCACCTCGTCGGCGATGATGGCCAGCGTGTGGGCGTCCAGCAAGCCACGGAAGGAGTCGGCCGGCCGGCTGACGAACTCCAGCAGCGTGTCGGCGTGCTGCTCGGCGGTGGGGGTGCGGCCGAACTCGGCGACCGCAGAGACGGGGCGGATGACGATGTCGTTGGGCATCACAGGGCCTCTCTGAATGCGCGTGCTTCGGGGGTATCGGCGAACACCCTGCTGGCCGCGTCCTGGATGGACTGGCGGCGCGGGCTGCTGTTGCCGACGGCATGGGGGCTTTGGTCTTCGGGAGTGTCCTTCCAGGCGCCGTGGCGCAGGAAGTTTGCGGGCTTCTTGACGTACCGGGTGGGGGTACTGTCCTGGGCGACCGCGGCGGCGTAGGCGCTGGCGCTGGCGATCAGGCCGGCCTGCGTTGCCCCCTTCTTCAGGGCTTCGCGATAGGCGGCGCGTGTCCCGTCCTCGTCGGTCTTCCTCGGATAGACGGTCCAGAACTCGTTGAACGCCTCTTCCGGGAAGGAGGGCTTGGCCGGCGTCTTCGCCTTCGCTGGAAGCGCAATTACCTTCGCGGTTTCCGGCGTCTGTTCACCGAACAGGTCGCCAGAAAGATCCTGGTGGTTCTTTGGTGGATCTAATGGTGGTTCAGGGTGCACGTCGTGCACCCCTACCCCCGCACGACGTGCACCCTTGGGGCGCACGACTTGCACCCCTGCACGTCCTGCACCCCTGCACGACGTGCACCCCTCCGGGGATTGGGATAGGGCGCCCAAATCAAGCCGGTATTCCCTGCCACGACGCCGTCCGGGATCCTCGTCAGCTACCTTCACCAGCAGCCCGGTGGCCTCCAAGTCCCGGAGGATGTACTGCACCTTGCGAGGACTCAGCCGGCATTCGGCAGCAACCCGCTTGACGCTGGGGAAAATCCCCCCGCCATGGTCGTCAGCGAAATCGGCCAGCCTGACCAGTACGATGGCCGTCATGGTGTCAAGCGGACGCGGGCTTTCCCAAACGGCGGCCATGGCGCGGAGGCTCATCATCGCCCCCCTCGGTGCAGGTTTTCGAAAACCTGCCGCTGGCCGTCGAAGCGAACGGCAACGGTGCCGGTGCCGCCCTGGCGGTTCTTCGCGATGATGATTTCACCGATACCCTGGCATTCGCTCAGACGCTGCACCCACTCGGCGTATCGGGCGTTGTAGACGTCCTGGCTCTCGTTCGCCCGACGCATCGGCTCGGCGCGCTCCAAGTAGTACTGTTCGCGGTACAGCATCAGCACGACGTCGGCGTCCTGCTCGATGGCGCCGCTGTCCCGAAGGTCGGCCAGTTGCGGGCGCTTGTCCTCGCGCTGCTCGACCTGTCGGCTGAGCTGGCACAGCAATACGACGGGGATGTCCAGTTCCTTGGCCAGCAGCTTCAGCGCCTTGGTGGTCTCCTCGACCTGATGGACCTTGTTCGCCCGCGGATCGGCCGGGCTGACCAGTCCCAAATAGTCGACCAGCAACAGCTTCAGGCCGTGCTTGCGCTGGTGCAGCCGGGCGCGGGCTGCGATCTGTGCGGCGGTCAGCCCGGCTTGCGGGTCGATCCGCAAGGGCATGCTGGCGAAATGCTGCTGGGCCTCGACCAACGCGCGGAACTGCTCCGGCGACAGGACGCCGCGCTGGCTCTGCACGTCGACTCCGCTGCGGGACGCAAGGAGGCGCTGGCCGAGACTGACTGTTCCCATTTCCAAGGATTGGAACAACGTGGGCTCGCCTCGGCCGGCCGCGTTGGTTGCCGCCGTCGTCGCCAGCACGGTCTTTCCCATGCTCGGCCGACCGGCGATGATAGCGAGGTCCCCGCGCTGGAGGCCGCCCAGCCGGTAATCCAGATCGGCAAGTCCGGTTGCAACGCCGGAGATGCCGTCGGGCGCCTGTTGGGCGCGCTCTGCCGCCCGGACTGCCTCCTCGACGGCATCGGCCGCGGTGGCGAGTTCAGCCTCTCCCCCGCGTGCGTGTGCGCGAAGGGCTGCCGTCTGCGCGTCCAGGTCGGCGATCAGATTCTCGGGCGCGGTGAGGTCTGGATGGTATGCCCGCTCCAGCGCCTCGGCGGTCACCTCGATCAGTTGCCGGCGGATGAACAGGTCGTGGATGGTCTTGCCGTAATCGCCGGCGTTGACCAGCGTCACGACATTGCCGGCGAGTTCGGCGAGATAGGCGCCGCCGCCCTCCTGCTGCAGGTCCGGGTCGGTGTCGAACATACGGCGCAGAGTGACGGGCGATGCCACCCGGCCGGCGCCGATTGTCTCGGTGATCGCCGCGAAGATCCGCTGGTGGGCCGGGTCGTAGAAGTGCTCCGGCCGCAGGAAGTCGCTGACCTTGGAGAACGCCCGATTGTTGGTCAGCAGCGCGCCAAGCAGGCCCTGCTCGGCTTCCTCGTTGTGCGGTGGCCTGCGGGGAGCGTCAGCCATGGCTTCCCCCCTCCAGCCGGTCGGCCGGCGTGTTCAGCCGGCCGGCGATGGCGCGGAGGTCCGCGGGGTCCAGATGCTGGGGTAGACGCTCCAAGTCCTCGACGATGCCACCGATGGTCTGGGTGGGCGTCAGCGGCCGGGAGATGTGTAGCCGGCGGCGAACGGGGAGGCGAACGACGGGGGCGCTCATGCGGCCCCCAGGCGGCTGAACGCCAGTTCCGCGATTGCAGCGGCGGTGGTCGGGCAAAGACCAAACCGACGAGCAACAGCATAGGCCGCGGCGGGGGTTGCATCGAAGGCAGTGAAAGGAGTAAAAATCGGAGCAGTCAGCAGTCCGAATTTACCCGCCGCCCCGGTCGCGCTCGCCACAAGCGCGGTGTCGGGGCGGTGGTGTTTTGGGGGCATTGTTACGCGGCTTCCAGGCTGGCCACGTATTCCTGAATGCTGGAGATCGGGACGAGCGTCTTGGTACCGATCTTGACGCGCTTCAGCTTTCCCTGCTTCAACAATTCGAAGAACTGGGTCTTACCCATGCCGCCGAGCATTTCGCGGCCTTTGCTCGTGTCAACGAGAAGCGGCTGAACCATTACAGTCTCCGTTCTTACAAGAACTGAGCGGACCTTATCGGTCCACTTCTGAGACTGTGCCGCCTAAAAAATCGGCAAGCAAAATTGGATAATCTGGCAATCGCTCCTGCCAATTTATTTCATGTCAGATTTTTTTCCGTCTTCCTCGTGCCTGCCAATGAGGTGGTGCCAGATCGATTCGGAGTTTCCGGATCCGTCCCGAACTGATACCGAGCTTGGCGCCCGCCGCCTCATCTTCATCTCGCGAGGGTGGTTTGATGGTAGGATCTTGCTCGAATGACGCAACTCGCTCTTTATACCAACGCTCAGCATCAGCTTCGGAGCAAGGTCTGTTCCGCCGCTCAGATGGAGAGGATGGGAGGCACTCCCCTTCATTGCCCTGTTCCGTCGTCTCAACAGAAGACCGTAGCGACCACAGCCTCGCAATATCAGCGCGGAGAACTCGTAGGTCGCTATCAGGGCGTGGCCCCGATGAGGGGTAAGGGTTGTAATTCCAGTCGACGGGAGATGGCGGCGCCTTCCTCCAAATGTATGAGCCGTTTGGCTTCTCGCCGGGCACACGCGACCAGAAGAGATGTCCCTCCCGGAATCGCTGCTCGACCGTGATAACGCCCTCTTCCCATGCGGCCTCGATAGTACGGCGCCCATCACAGTTTGCCCGTTCGGAGACTATCTCCGCTGCTTCGGTCAAGAAAATGTAAGTGCTTTCCCACATGAACGGACGCCTCCGCAGGCGCTGGCCGCAAAGAGGGTCGGCGCGGCGGGGTGATGCGGTGTCACCTGTTCCCCCCGTCGGGGTAGCCGCGCCGATGTCGTGCGCCCCGTCGTCACAGGGCAGTGATCAGGTCGCCTGCCGGCGTTCCGCCAACTCTACCACGTTGGCGCGGTTGCCGGTCACCACGCCCTCGACATGCCGCGCCCAAGCCTCCAGAGCCGTGCGCTTCTCCTCGCGGTAGGCGTGCACGTTGTAGGTCTTGTGCAGCGCCGGCCGGGAATGGTTCAGGATGTGTTCGATCACCTCCTGGGCGACACCAAGGCGTCCAAGCCCTGTGGCGACCGTGCGACGGATGTCGTGGATGGTCCAACCGGTCACCCCGCTTTCCCGGTCCAGGATCTCCTTCAGCCGCTTCATGCCGGCATAAGGCTTCTTCCCCTCCGCGTCGCAGGTGAAGACCATCGGCCCGAGTCGGGTCGCCCCGTCCAGCACCTCCAGCGCCGCGGTGGTCAGCGGGACCTCATGCTGCCGCTTGCCCTTGTTCCGCTCGGCCGGAAGCGTCCATAGGTCGTCGCCGATCTCCGACCATGGAAGGCACCGCACCTCGTCGCGGCGCTGGCCGGTGAGGATCAGCAGGCGCACGAGCTGATTGCTGGGATAGGACAAGCTGGCGGCGGCTTTCCAGATGGCGGCAAGCTCCTTGTCCTCAAGCACCCGCTCCCGGGGCGCCTCGATGTTCTTCCGGCGCTTCACCGTCGCGGCCGGGTTGACGTCCAGGAACTCCCGTTCCACTGCCCAGTTGAAGGTGGCGATCAGCTGGGAACGGATGCGGTTCACCTGGGCGTTCAGCCCCTTCTTGTTCTGCAGGTCGTCCAGCAGTTCCACGATGTCGGCGCGCCGCACCTCGTCCAGGGCCTTCGCCCCGATGACCGGCTCTACATGAGCGCTGAACATGAGCTCGACCGTCTGCCATCGGCGCTGGTTGGTCTTGCAGTACTCCTCGACATAGCGGCTCAGCAGCTTCGCCACGGTGGCTGGGCGCTTGGCGCTGCGCTCGTCGTCCTCGGCCGCGCGCTTCTCCTCAGCGATCAGGTCCTGCCCCTTCTTGCCCGCGTTGTAGATGTCGCGAGCCCGCTTTCGTGCATCGGATAGGGTAACCGATGGGTATGGCCCCAGAGACTCCTGGCGGAGCGTCGCGTTCCCCTTCACGCGGTATTTCAGCCTCCAGGATTTTGCCCCTGTGGGCGTCACGCGAAACTCTAAGCCGGGCACGGCTTCGTCGTAGATGACCAATCGCCCCGCCTCGGGCGGCTTCATCGTTTGCAACTGCCTGTCCGTCAGCTTCGATCTCGCCATATCTGCCCTGATCCGTCTGGGGCCACACCGGGGCCACAGAATATCACGGCACCGTGAGAACCACAACGAACCGACATGAACCATAAATCCTAATTTTAACAATTACTTAGAAGACTACTCCTCAAATCCACCGAACCGGAAGAACCCAAGCGGCCCGGTGACATCACGTCTCCCAGACGTGAAGCCTCCCTGTTCAACTCGCCGCTAATCCAATGGGTTAGCGGCGGTTTTTTTATGTGGGCAGGGGTTGGGGGAACTCAGGGGGAACGGTCGGGCCGCATTGCCGATCTCCTGCGGCGACGGACAAGTCACGGCCAAGGCACCGACGCACAAAGGGCCGCCCCATGGGACGGCCCCCTGTTCATGCACGGTGCCCCGCCACAAAAGCGAAAGCGGATTGGCCTCAGGCCACTTCGACCGGTTCGATCTGCCGGGCGCGCTTGTTCACATTGGTGCGGATCCGCTCCAGCGCAGCCAGCGGAATGTCGATCTTCACGCAGGGCTCCTGAATGCGCGGATCGTCCCCCGGATACAGCGCCTCGTACTCGGCGGCATTGTCGTAGGCTTGGCGATTGTCCGCTTCGAGATAGGTCTCGACCGGCAGTCCCTCGGCATACATGCCGTCATGGCTGTCGAGCTCGATGTGGAAATACTCGATCTCCTCCATCGCATCGACCTGCCGGATCGACGACCCGTTGATCAGCAGCCGGGCCGAGACACCATACTCGCCGATCAGCAGGGCATGGCCGGGGGAGATGTAGAGGTCGCGTGCGGGCAATCCTTGGGCGATGGCGCCGCGGGCGATCCTGACCGGCAGGTGAATCTTGCGCAGATGCTCGGTGTCGAAGGACGTCCCCGCCAGCAGGCGCCGGCCGATCCAGCGGATCGAACGGAGCTCGCCGGTCACCGACGACTGGATCAGATCGCCGATCTTCAGGCTTTCGACAGGCACGTCGCCGGACATGGAACGGACATAGGTGCCGCGAAGGATGCAGGTGGGAGCAGGAAGAGTCATTTCAGGAGATGCCCAATGTCGTTTTGAAGAGTTCTCCACCGGCCGTACGGAGGTTTCCGGCGTCCGGCACAGCGGTAGCGCACTCCGAAAAGGTTACTCCTTTAAGCAATCCGTGGGGCGGCGAAGTTGTGCGGAGTTACGACCGCCGGTGACCAATTGTCGCAGATGCGCCGGTGTGCGACTGCGGCATTTCGTCTGGTTCCCGCCCCTCCAGCGCCGCCCGCGCAAGAGCGAGGATATTATCCAGGCGGATCACCAGTTCGTTCTCGCACAGGGCGGAACGTGCTGATGCGGCTTCACTTATGATTGCGCGCAAGGCTTCGTCCCGTGTCATGTCCACCTCCGGTTTCATGCCGTCCGCCCGCCGTCCGAGCAGACCCGACCTCTCCGCCACCCTCTCCGCCGCCCCATCGCCTGTGAAGAATTTCACAGCCGGCTTCTGGCCGTTTCACATACCCATTTATGCATCGGCAACGGAGGGCTCCCCCATGCACATGCGCAACATCAGGGTGAACGGCAAGCGGACCAGCATGAAGCTGATGCCGGTGGAGTGGGAGTCGCTCGAGGAAATCTGCGCCCGCGAGAACATGACGATGAGCGAACTGGTGTCGAAGATCGATGCCGAACGCCAGGATTGCGACAACCTCACCGGCTGCGTCCGCGTCTATGCGCTGTGCTATTTCCGAAAGGCCGCCAGCCTGTCGGAGCCGATGCCCCGCCACCGCGCGCCGGCGGCCGTGGCCTTCGCGGCGGAATAACCGGCCGGCCCATTCCGCATAAAGTCTATCCCGCATAAGCGGTTCGCCGAGGCCCCGGCCGCCGGGGGTCCACCCATCGGACAGGACCCGTGGCGCCGCCGCGGCCGGCACACCATGTTCGACGCAGGCCCCGTTCACGCGGTTGCCGTCGTTGCGTCGACCGAAACGGTGTGCCAATGCCGGATGCCCACCAGTTTCCCGTCTACAGCGCTGCCGAGCGGCGGGCGGATGCGGCCGTCCACGCAATCGGGGTGACGGCGGGTATCGCCGGCTTCATCTGGCTGCTGAATGCCGGTGTCTTTTCCGGCGCGGTTCCGGTCCGCACCGCGCTGGCGCTGACCATCTACGGTTTGGGGTTGGTGGGGATGCTGACGGCGTCGGCCGCCTACAACCTCGCCCCGCCCGGCCTGGGCAAGGCGCTGCTGCGGCGGATCGACCATGCCATGATCTTCGTGATGATCGCCGGCACCTACACGCCCTTCACGCTGGGGCTGGGCCAGGGAATCGGGCTGGGCGGCGCCGTGTGGGGCGGGGCCGCCTTCGGCGCGGCGCTGAAGCTGCGCTTTCCGGGGCGGTTCAACCGGCTGGGGCTGGCGCTCTATCTCGGGCTCGGCTGGGCGGTGGTCACCGCGCTGGAGCCATTGGGGGCAGTATTGTCGCCCCCCGCGCTGTGGCTGCTGGTCGCCGGCGGGCTGGTCTACACCGTCGGCGTCGTCTTCCACCTGATGGAGCGCATGCCCTACAACAACGCGGTCTGGCACCTGCTGGTGCTGACCGCTGCCGGCTGCCACTTCGCCGCGATCACACTGGCGTTTCTTTGATGGGCGTTCCTTTGATGGGGCGTGTCTCTGAAATGCCGGGGCTGCATGGGACAAGCGGCTGCCGATTCCGTATCTTCCCCGGATCACGATCCATGGGAGACATGATGGGCCGGGCAGTGATGGGCCAGAGAGACAGCGGAAGCCGATTGATCGGCCGTGCGACGCTGGCGGGAGCAGTGCTGGCACTCTCGGTCACGGTTGCGGTCGGCACCGCGCGGGCCGAGCCGTCCTTCGATTGCAAGGCAGCCGCCACGCCGGTGGAAAAGGCGATCTGCGCCGATCCCAAACTGGCCGATGCCGACCGCGAGATCGCCGACACCTACAAGACCCTGCAGGATCTGTCGGGCACCGCCGACCGCGAGCGGCTGCGCACCGAGCAGCGGGCGTGGCTGGTCCAGCGCAACCAGTGTGCGGCAGCGCCCTCCCCCGGCGCCTGCCTCGGCCCGGTGCTGGACGCCCGGCACACCGCTTTGTCCGAGTCGGTGCCCAAGGCGGTCGCCGCGCTGACCGCCACCGTCGACGGCATCGCCGCCGACCCGGCCGGCGCCGCCAAGCGGCTGGCCGAGATCCGCGGCGGGCTGGGCAAAGGGTGGAGCGCCTATCTGCTGCGCTTCGGTCCCTCCCCCGACCGCGCCAAGGCCGACGCGCTGCTGCGCGAGGCCATCGCGGGCATCGACGATTCCTATGCCCGCGAAACCGCCTCCGGTGTCGATCTCGCGACCGATGACGGCTTCCTCACCGCGCTCCGCGTCGTCAGCGACGATGTGGAGATGGCTTGGCCCTGCTCGGTGATGGAAAAGCGCGGGGCGGCGGCCTGGAAGGCGATGGAGCCGCTCTATGGCAGCAGCCGCGACAATTTCGGCGCCTATCCCGCCTGCCCCGACGACAACGCCCTGCTCGCCTCCCCGGCCTGGAAGGCGGTGGACGAGCTGTTCGCTCCGATGCTGGAGGCGGCATCCAACCGCACCGGCACCATCCGCTTCGCCGCCTACCGCCAGATGGGCATCGACCGCATGAAGTCGGCGGTCGATCCGCGCCTGTTCGTCGCCGATGCGCCGGAACTGGCTCCGCTGGTCAAGGACACCGCCGGCTGGTCAAACCCGCGCTGGGTCGCGCCCGGCTGGGGCGACCGCCTGCGCAAGGCGGTGGAGGCGGCGGTGACGGACTGGACACCGCGGATCGCCGCCCGCTACGGCATGGCCAAGCCGGAGGCCCGCCGGGTGGCCGAGGCGGCGGCTGCCCAGGGGTTGAGCGGCAGCATCGGCCTGATCACCGACAATCTGGAACTCCAGAAGGACACCCGTCTTCCCGACTGGCTGCGCGGCGGCTGGAGCTGGAGCGGCGGCGGGTCCGAGGACACGCCCTTCGCCGCTGCCGCCGGAAAGGCCCGCATCGACGAGACCACCATCTGCGTCGGCAGCGAGTGCGGCGGGTATGACGTCGCCGGCCAGGGGGAGGACGCCCCTTTCGACCCCAAGGAGGTGCCGAAGGACGTCAAGCCCGCCCCGAATGCCGCCAGGCAGGCGGTCAGCCTTGCCCCGGTGTCGGCCGGCGCCAGCCTGACCATCGTCCCGCTCGCCGGCGGCAATCTGCTGGTCACCGGTACGGCCAAGCCGGTGGTGCTGAAGCGCGAGGGGAAATAGACCGATCCCGGTGCCGGCCCTGCTTTCCCCGGGGAACGCGAAAATCCCGAACGCGAAAGGCTTGCCTGCATCGTTCGGGTAGGCGACACTTCGCGGCGCGTGCTGCGGTTGCGGAACCGGGCGCGGCTTTCCGGGGGGAGGCATGGCACGGAACCTCAAGGCGCTCGGGTTGTGGCGCACCGCGCTGGTCGCCAGCGTCCGCAAGGACGCGCCGGACCTGTCGGCGCGGCAGCTGGCGATCCTTCTCCAGGTCTATCTGACCGACCCGCCGCACACGGTGCGCGGTCTGGCATCCCTGCTGAACATCTCGAAGCCGGCTGTGACCCGCGCGCTCGACCGCCTGTCGGTGCTGGGCTTCGTCAAGCGCAAGCGCGATGCGGAGGACAAGCGCAACGTGCTGGTCCAGCGCACCGTGAAGGGCAGCGTCTATCTGTCCGATTTCGCCGAGCTGGTGATCGCCGCCGGCGCCGTCGCGCCGGAGGACATGGCCCGAATCCAGGCCGACGAGGAACTGGCCGCCGCCGCCAAGGCCAGGCTGGAGGCGGCGTTGCAGGATGTGCCGACGCGGGAGGCCGCCGCGCTGGAAGCCTCCGCGCCCTGAGCGGTCCTTCCCGCCCTTACAGCAGCGCCTCCAGCACCCGGTCGGGCGGGGCGTGGCCGTCGGTGAAGGTCTTGATGTTGATCACCACCTTCTCGCCCATGTCGATGCGGCCCTCGATGGTGGCGGAACCCATGTGCGGCAGCAGGACGACATTGTCCAGCCGCAGGAGCTTCGGGTTGACCGCCGGCTCATGCTCGAACACGTCCAGGCCGGCGCCGGCGATCTCGCCCTTCGACAGCATGCGGGTCAACGCCACCTCGTCGATCACCTCGCCGCGCGAGGTGTTGACGATGTAGCAGTGCGGGCGCAGCAGCTTCAGCCGGCGTTCCGACAGCAGGTGATAGGTGGCCGGCGTGTGCGGGCAGTTGATCGACACGATGTCCATCCGCGCCAGCATCTGGTCCAGGCTGGACCAGTAGGTCGCCTCCAACTCCTGCTCCAGCTCCGGATGGACGCGGCGGCGGTTGTGGTAGTGGATCGACATGCCGAAGGCGCGCGCCCGCTTGGCCAGCGCCGAGCCGATGCGGCCCATGCCCAGGATGCCCAGCCGCTTGCCGCTGATGCGGTGGCCCAGCATGGTGGTCGGCCCCCAGCCGGTCCATTGGCCGGAGCGGACCAGCCGCTCGCCCTCCGCCACGCGGCGCGCGGTGGCGAGCAGCAGCGCCATGGTCATGTCGGCGGTGTCCTCGGTCAGGACGCCGGGGGTGTTGGTGACGACGATGCCGCGCTCGCGCGCCGCCTTCAGGTCGATGTGGTCAACGCCGGTGCCGAAGGAGGCGATCAGCCGCAGCTGCGGCCCGGCGGCTTCGATCAGCGCGCGGTCGATGCGGTCGGTGACGGTGGGCACCAGCACCTCGGCGACGGCCATCGCCTCCTGCATCTGGGTGGGGGTCAGCGGCACGTCGTCCGGATTGAGCCGGGTGTCGAACAGCTCCATCATCCGCGTCTCGATGACGTCCGGCAGCTTGCGGGTGACGACAACGAGCGGCTTCTTCTTGTCGGTCATCGGTGCTGGTCCTCCCTTGCCCCGGCCCGCCCGCATCTGAAGGTTCTTGCTGGGCTGCTCCGGTCCATGGTTGCCATACCAAGCGGTCGTGGGACTGTCCAGAAGTCCGTCGCGAAAGCCCGCCCTGCGGGAGGGAGATTGCAGCCTGGGATTGGGGCGGCGGACCGGGGGTGGCGGACCGGGGGGGGTGGCGGCGCTTGCCCTATCGAACGGGTGGTCTCTATAGTGCGGCCCGGTTTTTTCCCTCGTCAGCTCCGGTGCCGCCATGCCTGTCCGCCGCTTCGTCCTCGCCTCCCTGGCCCTCGTTCTGGGGTTGGGCATGGGGCTTGCCGCGGGCGGCGCGGTTACCGGCACGGGCACGGCGTTGGCGGCGGAGAGCAAGGATCCGACCCATGCATCGGGCCTGCCGATCCCCCGCTTCGTCACCGTGCGCGTCGGCGAGGTGAACCTGCGCTCCGGCCCCAACGGCAGCTATCCCATCGAATGGGTATTCAAGCGCAAGGACATGCCGGTGGAGATCATCCAGGAATTTGACACCTGGCGCCGCATCCGCGACTGGGAGGGGGCGGAAGGCTGGGTTCACCAGAGCGCGCTGTCCGGCCGCCGCGGCATCCTGATCCTCGGCCAGACCCGCGCGATCTTTGAGTCGCCGCGCGGCGACAGCCCCGTGGTGGCGCGGGCCGAACCCGGCGTCGTCGGGTCGCTGAAGAAGTGCCGTGACGAGTGGTGCGAGGTCGATGTGAAGGGCTATCGCGGCTGGATGAAGCGCACCGATTTCTGGGGCACCTACCCTGGCGAGAAGATCGAATAGCGGACCGCATCGTCCGGTCATCATCGCGTCGGCGGGCCGGCATACGGCAGCGATACCGGCGTTGACAGCAACCGGTTGCAGGATCACCAGTCGGGAGATGCACAGATCCGTGCTTTTCCCCAGTCCGGCAATATGATGCTGAAGCTTGCGTTTCTGCTGATCGGCCCAAAGGCCTTCCGGTCCCACTGGTATGTGATCGCCGTGCTCGGCCTGCTGTCGATGGGGTTGGGGCTGGCATTGGCACTGAATGCTTCCGTCGGACTGACCCAGGTGATCTACAGCTTCCTGGGACTGATCTTCACGGCGGCCGGCACCGTAAGCCTGTTGATGGCCCTGTCGGCGTCCTTGGGAGCGAACCGGCACTTCGCCCTGGCGCGGTCGGTGCTGGCGATCCTTGCCGGCGGATTGCTGCTGGCCTCGCCGCTGTTGAACGGCTGGGCGCTGGCCTTGCCCCTCGCCATCGTCCTGGCGCTCGACGGGGCGAACCGGGCGGCTGCCGCGGCGGTGTTCCGCGTGCGGAACTGGCGGCTCCTGATCCTCTGTGGGCTGGCGGAGCTGGCGCTGGCGGCGATGATGATGACGGAATGGCCGCTGCCTTCCGACCGCAACACGCCGCTGTGCATCGGACTGTTCATCGGCCTGTCGGGCTGGCTTCTGCTGCGGCTGGGGGTGATGCTGCGCAACCTGGAGGACGAGGCGGCGATCCTCAACCTGCCGATCTTTTCCGGCCGGGGCTGGTACGACAACGCCCCCGTCCTGGTGGGCGACAGTCCGGAGCCGGCCGGCCGTCACGACCGGCCGCTGGTGGTGCGGGTGTGGACCCCGGTCGCCTCCGCCACCGCGCCGCTGGACAGGCGGCTGGTGATCGACCGCTACATCGCCGCCATCGACCGCAACGGGGTGGTGTCCACCGGCCACTCCGCATTGGAATTGGCGCCCGACCTGTATATCAGCCACTATCCGGCCGACGAGATCGACCAGTCCGGCGTCAGCTTCGTGACCGCGTTGCGCAGCGGAGCCGAGAACGACGTGCCCGGCCGCTTCCTGCCGTCGTACGAGGAAGAGATCGCCGACTGGTGCCCCGCCGATGCGACGGTGGAGCTGTGGACCTACGATCGCTGGCGTCTGCGGGCCTTCTGGGCCGGATACCGGCAGGACAGCACCTACAACCTCTCCAACCGGAACTGTTCCGTCGTCGTCGCCGCAGCCCTGGACGCGACGCTGGAGGGCGCGCTGGCCAGCCGCTTCCCCTGGGTGCGTCTGCTGCGCCTGCTGATGGACCCGGATATCTGGGTCGCCTCCCTGATCCGCAGCCGTGCCGATGCGATGAGCTGGACGCCGGGTTTCGTGCTGGACTATGCGGCGGCCTTGGCCCGTGTCGTCGACCGCCCCGACCTGTCCTGGCGCCGCCGCCTGGACGGTTTTCTCAAACAGTTGCGCGGCACCGCCCGTCCGCCGGAAGGCAGCATGGATGGCCGGCCGGATACCCAGCCGTCATGACCGATACCCAAACACTTTCGGAAAAGGAGCAGGCATGACATCGGAGCCGACAGCGGATGACGGCGGCCTGCTGTCGCGCGCCGCGGTGATCGCCACGGCGATGATGTTCGGGCTGACCTACAGCCTGAGCGCCGCCCTGATCGCGCTGGACCTGTCGCGGCAGAATCTGAGCGACCTGACCATCGGCGCCAACGCGGCGATGCATGCGCTGGGCGTGCTGGCGATGGCGGTGCTGCTGCCGCGGATCGTGGCGCGGCTGGGCATTCGCCGGCTGGTGATCCTGGCGCTGGCGGGGGCGGCGGTTCTGCTGGCCCTGTTCCCCGCCACCCCGATCTGGATCTGGTTTCCCCTGCGCATCCTGCTGGGGGCGGCGTCGGAAACCCTGTTCGTCCTGTCGGAGACCTGGACCAACAGCCTGAGCAGCGAGGCGACACGCGCCCGCGCCATGGCGGTCTACACCGCGGCGCTGTCCTCCGGCTTCGCGCTGGGACCGCTGATGCTGTCGCTGCTGGGCTCCGGCGGGGCGCTGCCCTATCTGGCCGGCGCCGGAGTGGCCGCCGCCGCCGCGCTGCTGGTCGCCTCCCCCCGCATCCGGGCGCCGGAGTTCGAGCGGCCGTCGCGCGAGGGGCCACTGCATTTCATCCGGCTGGCCCCGGTCGCCATCGGCGCCATCGTACTGAATGCCGCCATCGAGACCGCCGGCCTGTCCTTCCTGGCGATCTACGCCACCAAGCTCGGCTGGTCGGAGACGGGAGCGACCAGCCTGATGTCCTGCATGATGATCGGCGCCATCCTGCTGCAGCTTCCCATCGGCTGGCTGGGCGACAAGATGGACCGGCTGACGCTGGTGATCGGGCTTGCGGTCTGCGCCGCGCTGGGGGCTCTGGTCTGGCCGGTCGCGCTGATGAGCGAGGTCGCCACCTACGCGCTGCTGTTCGTCTGGGGCGGCGCCTTCGTCGGCGTCTACACCATCATGCTGGCCATCGTCGGCAGCCGGTTCCAGGGGTCGGAACTGGTGGGAATCTACGCCGCCATGGGGCTGATGTGGGGCGTCGGCGCGCTGGCCGGTCCGGTGCTGGCCGGGGCGGCGATGGAGCTGACCCGGCATGGGCTGGCCTACTTCGCCGCCGCCGCCTGTCTTGCCTTCGCCGCGTCGGCGCTGCGCCAAAGAACGGTCGAAGGCGGCACCCAAGCGGGCACGGGGGCTTGAAGGCGGGCGGGAAAGGCCGTACGGTCGCGGCCTTACCTTTCTCTACTGCAAGAGCAGTCCCATGAGCGGCGCGTCCGGCAAACAGATCAAGAAAGTGGTGCTCGCCTATTCGGGCGGCCTCGACACCTCGGTCATCCTGAAGTGGCTGCAGGAAACCTATTCCTGCGAGGTGGTGACCTTCACCGCCGACCTCGGCCAGGGCGAGGAGTTGGAGCCTGCCCGCAAGAAGGCCGAGCTTCTGGGCATCAAGCCGGAAAACATCTTCATCGACGATCTGCGCGAAGAGTTCGTGCGCGATTTCGTCTTCCCGATGTTCCGCGCCAACACGCTCTATGAAGGCACCTACCTGCTCGGCACCTCGATCGCCCGGCCGCTGATCGCCAAGCGCCAGATCGAGATCGCCAACATGGTCGGCGCCGACGCCGTCGCCCATGGCGCCACCGGCAAGGGCAACGACCAGGTCCGCTTCGAGCTGGGCTATTATGCCCTGCGCCCGGACATCACGGTCATCGCGCCGTGGCGCGAATGGACCCTGAACAGCCGCACCACGCTGCTGGACTACGCCGAGAAGAACCAGATTCCGATCGCGAAGGACAAGCGCGGCGAGGCCCCTTACTCCACCGACGCCAACCTCCTGCACATCTCGTATGAGGGCAAGGCGCTGGAGGATCCGTGGGTCGAGCCGGACGAGGATATGTACACCCGCTCCGTCGCCCCGGAAAAGGCGCCGGACACCCCGACCTACATCGAGGTCGAGTTCAAGAACGGTGACGCGGTCGCCATCGACGGCAAGGCGCTGTCGCCGGCGGCCCTGCTGACCGAGCTGAACCGCCTGGGCGGCGAGAACGGCATCGGCCGCCTCGACCTGGTGGAGAACCGCTATGTCGGCATGAAGTCGCGCGGCGTCTACGAGACGCCGGGCGGCAGCATCCTGCTGGTGGCGCACCGCGCGATGGAGAGCATCACGCTCGACCGTGGCGCCGGCCACTTGAAGGACGAGCTGATGCCGCGCTACGCCGAGCTGATCTATTGCGGCTATTGGTGGAGCCCGGAGCGTCTGGCCATCCAGGCTCTGATCGACCAGACCCAGTCGCTGGTCAACGGCACCGTCCGTCTGAAGCTGTTCAAGGGCAACGTCACGGTCGTCGGCCGCCAGTCGCCCAACTCGCTGTACCGCATGGACTATGTGACCTTCGAGCAGGACAGCGTCTACAACCAGAAGGATGCGGAAGGCTTTATCAAGCTGAACGCGCTCCGCCTGCGTCTGGGCGCGATGGCCAAGCAGAAGATCGGGTAAGGTTGAAGTTGCCCCACCGCCCGCCAGCCGGGCGGTGGGGCTTTCCTCTGTTTATTGTGCCGCCAGCATGTCGCGGCGGATTTCCACGGCCCGGTCGGCCGCCTTGCCGACCACCTCCTGAAGCCGTTCGAACTCGGCGCTGTAACTGCCGACGCCGAAGGTCAGCGACCGCAGCTCCACGATCAGATCCTGCATGTCGGCCTGCGGCATGCACGCCTTCACCTCGTCCCAGCCGGGCCATCCCGGCCGCGCATCGAAGCCCAGCAGCTGGCCGCGCCGTCCGCTGACCAGACGCTGAACCTTCGGCGTGAAGGCGTTGGGCACCGCGATTGTGACGGTCAGGATCGGCTCCAGCAGCACCGGCTCACAGGTCGGCAGAGCCTCGGCCATCGCCTGCCGCGCCACCGTCTTGAAGGCCATGTCGGAGCTGTCGACGGCATGGAACTGGCCGCCGGTCAGCGCCACTGCGAAATCCACCACCGGAAAGCCCAGCGGCCCGCGCACCGCCGCATCGCGCACGCCGGCCTCCACCGCCGGGATGTACTGGCGCGGCACGGCGCCGCCGACCACCGCATCCTCGAACTGGATGCCCGACCCGCGCGGCAGCGGCCGGATCTCCACATGGATGTCGGCGAACTGGCCATGGCCGCCGGTCTGGCGCTTGAAGCGGGCATGGTGGCTGGCGCCCTTGCGGATCGTCTCCTTGTAGGGCACCTGCGGCGGCTGGCCCTTCACCGCGACGTTGAAGCGGCTGCGCAGCCGGTCCATCGCCAGTTTAAGATGCACGTCGCCCTGGCCCCACAGCACCAGCTCGCCGGTCTCGGCCGACTGGTCGAGCGTCAGGGACGGGTCCTCCTCCCGCAGCTTCTGCAGGGCGGCGGACAGCTTCACCTCGTCATTGCGGTTCTCGGCGCGGAGCGCCAACCCATGCACCGGCGGGGCGGAGACCGGCCAGTCGGCGGGCGGACCGAGATTGGCCTTCTCGGTCAGACGGTCGCCGGTCGCTGCCTTCTCCAATCGGCCGAGCGCCACGAGATCGCCGGCGACGGCCTGCGGAACCTTGGTCTGGTCGCGGCCGAACAGCTGGAAGATGCCGGACACCCGCTCAGCCCCCAGCGTCATGCCGTCGGTGACGGTGCCGCGCCAGATGCGGGCAAGGCTGAGCTTCCCGGCATGGGATCCCATCATCGTTTTCACCACCTGCGCCGCCACGGCCGCGTCGGCCGAAATGTCGATGCGGGCCGCGGTGGCGACAACGTCCGGCCCCTCGTGCCGCAGGGCCTTCAGCAAGCGGCGGATGCCGTTGTCGTTCTCTGCCGACCCGAAGAAGACCGGCACGATCAGGTCGTCGGCCAGCTCGTGCGCCAGCGTTTCATATAGCTCGGCACTGTCGGGAGCCATGTCCTCCAGCAGCTTTTCCAGCAGGCCGTCGTCGAAGTCGGCCGCCGATTCCAGCATCGCCTGCCGCGCCTCCGCCTCCCAATCGCGGGCGCTGTCGGGCAGGGCGACCAGATCGGACGGCTTGTGCGGGTTGAAGCGCCAGGCGCGCTCGCTGACCAGATCGACCAGCCCGGTGATCTGGCCGTTCTCGCGCAGCGGCACCTCGCGCAGCACCAGCTTGCGGGTCGAGACTTCCTGATAGGCGGCGACGACGTCGCGCACCCTGATATCGCCCAGCGTGTCGATCTTGTTGATGAACAGCAGATGCGGGATGCGGTGATCGTCCAGCACCTTGAACAGCGGGGCCAGCAGCACCGCCTTTTCCGGTGCGGCTTCCGCCACGACGATGGCGATGTCGGCGGCCATCAGCGCCGCCTGTGCCTCTCCCGCCAGCTCCACCGAACCGGGGCAGTCCAGGATCGACCAGCGTTCTCCCAGGTAATCGAAGGAGGCGACGTTCAGCTCGGTGCTCATCGACCGGGCCTTCGCCTCCGGCGAGTTGTCGCCCACGGCATTGCCGTCGCGCACGCTGCCCTTGCGGGTGACGGCCCCGGCGGCGAACAGCAGGCTTTCCAGCAGTGTCGTTTTGCCGGCGAGATAGGGGCCGACCAGCGCCGCGCAGCGCGCCGTCCGGATTTGCGTATGCGGCATTCACACCTCCCGTGGAAGCTTCGGGCTGTCGTGACCGGGGAGCGGGGCCTGGGCCGGAGATGGGCCGCCGGCACCGGCCGCCGGGGCGGCCCGTTCGCGTGTGGCTCTTCAGACAAGTCCGTTTGAAACTGGCACTTCCAGAAGACAGGCACGTCCGGATCGGGGGGCGGCGGACGCGTGGCGGAAACGCGCATCGGGTCCGGGGCCGGCGGAGCGCCCGCATCGGACCTCCGATGCTCCACCCGAACGGCGCGGCTGTCGATGGAAAAAAGGGGCGGCAAACCGTCACGCGCGATGCGGCTGCGCGGCCAATGCGTCGATTGGCCGCATCGAACGGAGCCCGGCCCGTTCGTCCGCTTCCAACAGCGACAACCATCCGTCTAAAGCGTTCAAACTGAACGGAATACCTCCTGAAGCTGCTGCACTCCGCCGATCATTCGTAATATTGCTATGTTGCAACGCAATATGAGCGCGTCGAAATGTGGCGGACAAACGCATGAAACCTTCTGCTAGTAGCCTCAGGTGATAATGGCCGCGCGTTCAAGACGATGACGGCCGGATAACAATCGATGGGGCGCCCGGCGTCCGCCGACCGCCCTCCATTCCTTGGGGAAAGAGCACATGCGCCTGTGGTTTCGTTTGCTGACGGCCGCCCTGATTGCCGTCGGGACTGCCGTTTCGGTCCCTCTGTCCACCCCCGCCGTCGCCCAGGATGCCAAGCCGACGCAGGAGGACGCCAAGTCGATCACCCTGAAGGCGGCGGACCTGATCGCTGCCCAGGGCCTGGACGAGGCCGCCAAGGCCTTCAACGCCGAAGGCCCGTTCAAGCACGGCGAGATCTACGTCAACGTCATCGACTTCGCCGGCACCTGGAAGGTCTATCCGCCGCGCCCGGCCGGCGTCGGCCAGAGCGTCATCAACGTCAAGGATCCGGATGGCCGCTTCATCGTCCAGGACGTCCTGGCCGTCGCCAAGGAGAAGGACGAGGGCTGGGTCGAGTATCGCTGGCTGAATCCGGCCAGCAACAAGATCGAACCGAAGGTCACCTATGTGAAGCGCGTGCCCGGCCAGGAACTGGTCGCCTATGTCGGCATCTACAAGTGACGGCTGCGGCGTAAGACGTTGACGGGCTGGGAGCTGTTGGGGGTGAGCATGAACGGCGGTGTCTTTGCGCGTCTGTCCGGCCTGTCGGTGGCGGGCCGGGTCTTCGCGGCTCCCCTGATGGGGATCGTCCTGACGGTGGCGGCGCTGGCGCTGGCCGACCGCCAGTCGGAGCAGGCGCTGGGCGCGGTGGACGCAATCCACCGCGAGGCGGCGGAACGGCTGGGCCGGATCGACCGGCTGGTCGCCATCGCCTACGTCATCCACAGCGACGTGTCGCGGCATCTCGCCTTGTCCGGCTCCGGCATCGAAGAGGCCAAGCTGCAGGCCATGCGCGACGCCATCGCCGCCAATCTGGGCAAGGCGCGCACCGCCATCGCCCAACTGCGCGCCATGCCGCTGGCCGAGGCGGAGCGGGCGATGCTGGACGAGGTGTCGGCACGGATCGGCGCCTATGCCAAGGCGGTCGACGAGATGAACCAGATGGCGGCCATCGACCGCCTGATCGGCATCCCGATGATGGCCCACACCGACGACCAGTTCGCCGCCCTGACCGCCAAGGTCATGGAGACGCAGGAGGCGATCGGCCGCTCCACCGCCGCCGCCACCCAGACCACCCGCGATGCCGCGGCTTCCGCCCGCCGCGACTTCGCGCTGGTGATGGCTGGGCTGCTGGCGGCGATGATGGCGGCCGGGCTGCTTCTGGCGCGGTCCATCACCCGGCCGCTGCAGCGGCTGTCCAGCAACACGGCCGATCTGGCCGCCGGAAAGCTCGACACCGCGGTCGAGGGCGGCTGGATGCGCAACGAGATCGGCGCCATGGCCCGCGCGCTGGAAGTGTTCCAGACCAACGCCCGCGAGGTGGAGCGGCTGACCGCCGACCAGCAGCGCCAGAAGGCGGAGGCCGAGGCGGAAAAGCACCGCGCCATCCGGGAACTGGCCGACCTGTTCGAGGCCCGCGTGGCCGAGGTGGTGCAGCAGGTGGGGGCCGGCGCCCATCAGGTGCGCAGCAACGCCGCCGGCATGCTGGAACGCGCCAACAGCGCCAACCGGCAGGCCGCCACCGTCGCCGCCGCCAGCGCCCAGGCGGGAAGCAGCGTCCAGACGGCTGCCGCCGCGACGGAGGAGATGTCGGCCTCCATCGCCGAGATCGGCGGTCAGGTCCGCCGCTCCTTCGATATGGTGCGCGGCGCCGTGCGGGCGGTGGAGGAGACCAACGCCCATGTCGTCGGCCTGTCCGACGCCGCCAACCGCATCGGCGAAATCGTCGGCCTCATCAACTCCATCGCCGCCCAGACCAACCTGCTGGCGCTGAACGCGACCATCGAGGCCGCCCGCGCCGGTGAAGCGGGCAAGGGCTTCGCCGTGGTGGCGAGCGAGGTGAAGAGCCTCGCCACCCAGACCGCCAAGGCGACCGAAGAGATCGGGACCCAGATCACCTCCATGCAGCAGGTGACCGGGGCCGCCGTCGCCGCCATCAAGGGGGTGGGCGAGACGGTGGTCGGCATCGACGAGATCGTCGGCTCCATCGCCGGCGCCATGGAACAGCAGGCAGCCGCGACGGAGGAGATCACCCGCAACGTGCAGGAGGCCGCCGCCGGCACCGCCGAGGTCTCCCACACCATCGCCACCGTCTCCGCCAGCGCCGGCGAGACCGGCACCGCCGCCGGCGAGGTCCTGCGCGCCGCGGAACTGCTGGACGGTCAGGCGGTGACGCTGAACCGCGAGGTGACGCACTTCATCGGCCGGCTGAGGGCCGGCTGAGGGGGCATATTCGCCTGGGTCTACGTCTGGCTCGCATCACCCATCCGCGAAGTTTGGCCGCATCGGACTTGAAACGGTCCGCCTGCGCCCAAGCTGTTGTCCGGGACCGCGGGGGCGGTGGCCGGTCACGGCCGCGCCGGAGCCGGGGCCAATGCAGGACCCAACAAAAAGGGATCGAAGAATGAAGATCGACATCGGGATCTCGGACGCAGACCGCAAATCCATCGCCGAAGGGCTGAACAAGGTTCTGGCCGACACCTTCGCGCTCTACATCAAGACCCATTCGTTCCACTGGAACGTCACCGGGCCGATGTTCAACACGCTCCACACCATGTTCATGACCCAGTACACGGAGCTGTGGACCGCGCTTGACGAGATCGCTGAGCGTATCCGCGCCCTGGGCTATCCGGCGCCGGGCAGCTTCTCGCAGTTCGCGGAACTGGCCTCGATCAAGGAAGAGGTCGGCGTTCCCAAGGCGAACGACATGATCCGCCAGCTGGTCGAAGGCCACGAGGCCGCCGCCCGCACCATCCGCAGTGTCTTCCCGTTGGCCGAACAGGGCAGCGACGAGCCGACCGCCGACCTGCTGACCCAGCGCCTGCAGATCCACGACAAGACCGCCTGGATGCTGCGCAGCATGCTGGAATAGTCGCGGGACCGGCCGGCGGATCGCCCTCTCCCGCGCCCCGGGAGAGGGAAACCTTACGCGTCCCCCTAGGCCGCGGTCCTGGCGCGCTGGCGGGCCGGCTGTTCGGGAATGGTCAGGGTGAAGATGGTGCCGCCGTCGCGCTCGATCTTCAGCGTAGCGCCGGCCTGATGGGACAGCGCCTGCACCAGATTCAGGCCGAGCCCGCTGCTGGAGCCGCCACGGCCGGGACGCTTGTGCTGACTCGGCATGCCGGCCGGCAGCCCGACGCCGTCGTCACGCACGATCAGCCGCATGCCGGTCTCGTCGCGCTGCAGCATCACGCGGACGGTGCCGGGATGCCCGTGCGGGAAGGCGTGCAGCAGGGCGTTCGACACAAGCTCGCTGGTGGCGATGGCCAGCGGCGTGGCGCGGTCGGCGTCGACGATCCAGTCCTGAGCCTCCAGCTCCAGCCGGGCGGCGGTCGGATTGTCGGAGCGGACCAGCCCGTCGCACATCTGGCGCAGCGCGTCGGCGAAGTTGATGTGCGCCGGCTCGTCGGAGCGGTGGAGCAGCTCGTGCAGCAGGCTCATGGTCTGGATGCGGCGCAGGCTCTCGTCGAAGCCGCGCCGGGCCTGCTCGTCGATCCTTGCCGCCTGCAGGCGCAGCAGGCTGCAGATGACCTGCAGGTTGTTCTTCACCCGGTGCTGAACCTCCTTCAGCAGGACCTCCTTGTCGGTCACCGCCGCCTCCAGTTGGGCGTTTGCGCGTTCCAGCTGGGCGGTGCGCTGGTGGACATGCTCCTCCAGCGTGTCGTAGGCGTGCTGCAGGGCGTCCTCGGCCTCACGCTCGCGCCGGGCACGCTGGATGGCGAGGGCGCCGATCACCGCGACCGTGGCGCAGGCCGCGGCGGCGAAGGCGGCGTAGATCCACAGCCGCTCGCTCCAGCGGCGCAGCACGCTGCCGGTGGCGATGGTCACCACGGCCGACAGGCCGGTGTCGCCCACCGGGCGGGTGACGATGATGTCGTCGGCATGGCTGGCGGTGTCGTCGCCGGCATTGCCGCCCATGGTGCCGCCGCCCTCCGGCTCGCGCAGCAGCGGGGTGCCGTCCGGCTGCAGAATGGCGATGCTGTGGCCATAGCCGACGTCGAGCGAGCGGTAGACGTCGCGGAAGGCCCGCGCGTCCAATCCGGCCACCGCCCAGCCGCGCGGCTCGCCGCCTGCCGCACCCGGCAGGGGTTGCGCCAGGGTGATGACCGAACGTCCGCCCAAACCTCCGCCGGGCCGGCCGCCCATCCGCCCGATACCGATGGCCATGCCGTCCGGCTTCAGTGCCGGCCGGGCGCCGCCGGGCGCGGCGTCGGGCAGGCTCGACAGCCGCAGCGCGCCGGACGAATCGCGGATCTCCAGCCCGACCACATGGGGCGCGCTGGCCGCCAGCAGGGCCATGCGGTCGCGCGTCGCCGTGTCGTCGGGCAGCGGCGTTCCGGCCGGACCGGCCAGCGTCGCCGTTTGTGTCAGCAGCAGGTCTCCCGACTCGATCAGCCGGGCGGCATGCTCCGCCGCCAGCAGGCCGATGTTGCCGGCGACGCCGGTCGCCTGCCGGACCGCCTCGTCGCGGTCGCGCCAGGCGAAGACCGCCGACAGCCCGATGGTCAGCAGAACCGCGGCGGTGCAGGCGATCAGGACCAGCGCCGAACCGGGCAGCCGGTAGAGCGGAGAGGGATGGGAACGCAGCGCGCGCAACGGCATCGTTTCGGAAACCATGTGGGGATACGGCCACTTCTTGCTTAGCCGGAAACGGTAACACCGCCCGGCGGGTGACGGTTCCGCCGAACGCTACCCGTGATGAAGCGGCAGCGGCCACCACCTATTGTGGGGTGCCGACAAAGTCATCCCGCCTTGGTAGGGCCGGGGGGGCGCTTGGAACGGCAAGGAGGGGTAGGTTTTATGCCGATCGACGGGACAGCCTATCTCGCCATCCGGCCGGACGGGGGATGCCCCGCCGCCCTCACGCCTTCGAGATCCGGTTGGCCCTTCGGCCCGGGCTGTTTCCGAAGCGGGGCTGAAAGGAAGAACGGTCAGGGACGGCGATCGGCCAACAGCCGCCGCCACAACGGGCGGCCGAGCAGACGCGGCCTGTCTTCCGCATTCTTGGCGTCAAGCCACTGGTCGGCCAATTCACGGACCTGCCAGTCACCGAGAAAACGGTCGCAGTCGATGGCGGTATAGAGTCGAACCCGCTCTTTTCCCAGCCTTTCGAAATAGGCAAGCGTTCTTTGGCGGTCGATGTCTTCCATAGGCCCCAATGAAACGGAGATTGCGGAACGTCCAGTTCTGACGGCCGCCGATTCATCGGATATTGGAAGAAGCCCGTCACCCGCGCAACTGTCCGTTCGTCGCGTTCCCATCACCCGGAAGGAGAATGGCCGTCCCTCTATCGTCGGCTGGAACCGAGTCGGCCGGTGTGGACGACGACGTCGGACAGCTGCACGCCGGCTTCCGCCGCCGCGCGTTCCAACGAAGCGCGATCGGGCCAATAGAGTTGCCCGCCGACCTCCGTCAATGCCCCCCGGCGCCGGATCACCCACAAGCCGGTGAACGCCATCTCGATGATCCGCCCCATTGGTGCATCCGGCGTCGGTGCGGGCGCCGGTGCGGATGGCGGGCGAGGTGGTCCCCTCCTGTCCAAATCCCTGTCGTTGATCGTCATCTCTGGTCTTCCCTGTGCCGGCCTTTCGCTGCGCAGTGTCCATCGACATGCGGCAACGGCCGATCTCCGTTTCCCAAAACATGATGCTTCGAGGTCGAAAGGGTTTCCTAGACAAGTCGCAATGATTTTTCACCGGGAATTTTTCGTCTCTTTGTAATTGCTCGTACACAATTGATGTGGTCTTACCACACAATTCAGTAACCATATTCAAAGAAAGGAAATGCAAATCCCTCAACATTGGTCGTGCTGATAAGAGACAGCCTGAACGTCGCGGCCATCTTGCGCAGCTTTGGAAGGTCGAAAGGGGTGGGATACACCGGTGGGATGGGAAACATACCCCGAAATGGTCACAGCAGCGGGCGCCGGCGCTCACCAAACATAAGCTTGACCGCCCAGCCTTGCCCAACAACGCGGGATTCGGCGGCGGTCGCTCATGTTGCCGTGCCTATGCTTGAAGGAAGAGACCGATGAAGACCACCACGCGGACATTCACCACCGGGGCGACGGCGCTGCTGATCGGCGCGACTCTGCTCGGCGGCTGTTCCAACCTGAATCATCGCGAGAACCGCGCGCTGACCGGCGGCGCCATCGGTGCGGCCGGCGGTGCGGCCATCGGCGCCGTCACCGGCGGCAGCGCGATCTATGGCGGCCTCCTGGGCGGTGCCGCCGGGGCCGCTGTCGGCGCATTGACGGCGGATGAGGGCAAGCACCGCCGGTAACGGACGGAGGGGGCGGTCCGCCGCCCCCTTCCCTTCCTATTCCTCGTCGTCCTCGAACTGGTCGAGGCTCAGCGAACGGACTTCGGTGCTGGGGTTCGGCGCCGGCGGAGCGGGCGGCGGCATGTTGGCCGGCCGTGCAACAGCCGGTCGGGCGGCGGCGCGGCCCGGCGGCATATGGGCGTTGGGGCCCTTCAGCGGACTGTTCAGCGTGCCGCGCGGGCCGATGCTGGGCTCGTCGCCGAAATCGGGCAGCGGCGGAATGCGGTCCATCACGCGGCGGATCAGGGCGGCGATGCGGTCGGCCTCGGCACGCAGCGCCTGCCCCCGCTCCCCCTCATAGAGCGGGTCGTCGAGGAACTTGCGGATTTCCAGCACGCCGCGCAGTTCCACCCCGCACATCTCGTGGGTGCCGATGGGAAGCGCCTTCACCCGCGCGAAGCTGGAGAAGAAGCCGGCACTGCCTTCCACGAACTGGACCACCATGCGGGCGTGCAGACGTTCCAGCGCGGTGGTCATGGGGTCGATCAGATCCTCCATTTCCTCCGGCGCCGCATCCAGCCGCTCCTGCGTCAGGGCGGCCAGCGCGAAGAAGTCGCGCACCCGCCTGCTGAAGCGGCGGTAGCGGGCCAGCCCGCCGACCGACACCCGCTCGCGCGCCGTCTGCGCCAGCTCCGCCGACTGCTTCAGCATGGCGTCGAGCCGCATCAGCAGCGTCGCGATCTCGCGCTGCCGCTGGGCCGCGCTGCGGCCGGGGTTGGGCGCCGGCGGGGCGGCCGGGCGGCGGGGAGGGTTGGAACGCATCATGCCGGTACGGGGTGGCTCCTTGACGGTCAGCAGTTGCGGTCAGCGGGCGGTGCGGACGGTCAGCGACTTTTGCCCGCCCTCGCGCATCACCGTCAACTGCACCGGCGTGCCGACGCGCAGAAGACCGATGCGGTTGCGGAAGTCGGTAGCGCTGCGCACCGGCCGGCCATCGACCGCGATCACCACGTCGCCGCTGCGCAAACCTCCGCTGTCAGCCGGCGAGCCGCGCTCGATCTTGGCGATCAGCGCGCCCTCGTCGCCCTTCAGGCTCATGCTTTCCGCAAGGTCGGGCGTCAGATCCTGAATGGCGACGCCCAGCCGGCCACGCCGAACCTCGCCATACTCGCGCAGCTGTTCCATCACCGAGCGGACGATGCTGACCGGAACGGCGAAGCCGATGCCGACCGAGCCGCCGGCCGGGCCGATGATGGCGGTGTTGATGCCGATCAGCTCGCCCTGGAAATTGACCAGCGCCCCGCCGGAGTTGCCGGGATTGATCGAGGCGTCGGTCTGGATGAAGTCCTCGTACCCCTCGATCTTCAGCCCGCTGCGGCCGAGCGCCGAAACGATGCCGGAGGTCACAGTCTGCCCCAGCCCGAACGGGTTGCCGATGGCGACGACGAAGTCGCCGACCTTGGCCCGATCCGAGTCGCCGATGGGCAGGGCGGTCAGCCCGTCGGCCTTGATCTGCAGCAGGGCGATGTCGGTGGCGGCGTCGCGGCCGATCAGCTTGGCGCGCAGGCGGCGGCGGTCCTTCAGGGTGACGGCGATTTCCTGCGCGTTCTCCACGACATGGTTGTTGGTGACGACATAGCCGTTGCGGGCGTCGACGATCACGCCGGACCCGGCGCTGACCTGCGGACGCGACTGCGGCATCTGGTCCGGCATGTTGAAGAAGCGGCGGAAGAAGGGGTCGCGCAGCAGCGGGTTTTCCGCCTGGGGCGCCTGGCTCAACACCGAGATGTTCACGACGGCCGGCGTCACCTGCTCCAGCATCGGGGCGATGGTGCCGCCGCCGACCGCGCCCAGCGGCAGTGCCGCCGCCGCGGGCGAGGCGCCGAGGCCGATGGCGGACCCGAACCGGCCCAGCGCCGAGTCGGCCGGAGCGACCAGCGCGCCGCCGGTCAGCGCCGCCAGTCCGACCGCCGCAGCAAACACCACCGGACGCACCGCCTTCTTCATGACCTTTTCCTTTCTTGCCGGGAATTTCTTGTCGAGATCGTCGCTTGATCGGGCTGATTTGGGACAAAAAGGAAGGCGGTTCAAGGTTGTCCGCCCCTTCGCCGCCCTCCGGACACCCCGTCACGGCGATGATAGCGCGGCGACGGCGGAAACTCCCGGTAAAGAAATTGGGTGGTATAGGACAGGGTCGGCGCAGCCCCCGGACATGCCGGGGAGGCGCGGCTGTCGAAAACGGGTTGAGCGCTATGAGCGGCGGGTCACTGCTCGAACTGACCGAGCAAGAGTATCTGCAGATGGAAGAGGCCCTGTCGCAGACCGCGCGGGGGCGGGCCTTCCTGCGCATGCGCGACCGGCGCAGCCGCGTCGTCGCCTCCGACGAGTTCCACCGGCTGGTCGACAGGCTGGAAGGCCAGGTCGACCGGCTGAGCGGCACCTCGTCCAGCGCCTTCACCTCCTTCTCCCCCGGCGAGGACCCGCGCATCCAGCAGGAGCTGACCGCCATCACCCAGGTGGTGCGCGAGGCCCGCAGCGACATCGCCGCACTGAAGGCGACCGACACCGGGTCCAACCGCATCGAGGCGGCGACCGGCGAGCTGGACGAGATCGTCGCCGCCACCGAACGCGCCACCACCGACATCCTGAACGCGACGGAGAAGATTCAGGAAATCACCATGTCGATCCCGCGCGACGACGACGATCTGGCCGAACGGATCGACGCGATCGAGGCGTGGTGCATCGAGATCATGACCGCCTGCTCCTTCCAGGACATCACCGGCCAGCGCACCACCAAGGTCGTCAACACGCTGCGCTACATCGAAGAGCGCGTGAACACGATGATCGAGATCTGGGGCGTCGAGCGGCTGACCGCCGCCGATCCGCAGCATCACGCGCCGGGCGAGGTCGCCTCGCACCGCAAGCTGGGCGACACCCGCCCCGACGCCCATCTGCTGAACGGGCCGCAGCTGGGCGGGCCGGAGGTCAGCCAGGACGCCATCGACGCGCTGTTCGCCAGCGTGCCGGAGGTGGCGGAACGGGCGGAGCCGCTGCCGGCCGACGTGGCGCCCTCCCCTCCCCCTCCCCCGCCACCACCCCCTCCGCCACCACCCGTCGCGAAGCCGGCCCCGCCGCCCCCTCCGCCGCCAGCCGCCCCGACCGGCGGCGACGGCGGCGGCGGGATCTCCCAGGCCGACATCGACGCCCTGTTCGCGTGACCGGCCATGGCGCAAGACGGCAAATCCCGCATCCGCCTGACCCAGGACCAGCTCGACCGCGTGTGCGAGCGCCATGTCCGATTCGCCGAGGGCCGCCCGAACGGCGCCCGTGCCAACCTGCCCTTCTTCGACCTGTCGGGCCTGTCGCTGGCCGGCCGCAACCTGACCGGCGCCCATCTGGCCGGCGCCATCCTGCGTGACGCCGACCTGCGCGGCGCGGTGCTGGACCATGCCGACCTCTACGGCGCCGACCTGCGCGGGGCCGATTTGTCGGAGGCGCGGCTGTTCCGCACCGACATGCGCGGCGCCAACGTGCGCGGCGCCCGGCTGGACGGCGCCACCATGGTGGAGGTCGACCTGCGCGACGGCAGCATGGTCAACCGCAACAGCGCCGGCGAGCTGAAGGTGGTCGGCTTCGACCCCGGCCCGGCCGACATGGCGTCGGCGAAGCTGACCAACGCCGACATGGCGCGGGCCAAGCTGTCCGGCAGCTTCGCGCGGGCGGCCGACTTCACCAACACCCGGCTGGCCGGCGCCCGTCTGGATCGCACCGACCTGCGCGACGCCAACTTCTCCGGCGCCGACCTGCGCGGTGCCGACCTCAACGGTTCCGACCTGCGCGGCGCCATCCTGGACGGGGCCAGCCTGGATCAGGACGGGCTGGAGCAGGCGATCCGCACCGATGAGCAGGCCCATGCCGCCCGGCAGACGCCGCCCCAGGCTCCGGTGCCCGAGCCGGAGCCCGAAGAGACGACGGCCGACGAGTTGCCGGCCCTGCCCGTCGACCAGCTGGACAGCATGCTGCGCCAGCACATGATCTGGCTGGGCACCAGCGGCAAGCAGGGCAGCCAGCTCGACCTGACAGGACTGAACCTGGAGGGGGCCGACCTGACGGGCAAGATCCTGACGCTGGCCAAGGGCAGCGGTGCCCGGCTGCGCCATGCCCGGCTGAACGGCGCCCAGTTGCAGGCCGCCCAGTTCGACGGCGCCGACCTGCGCTCCGCCGATCTCAGCCGCGCCGACCTGCGCGGGGTGAAGCTGGACCGCGCCATCCTGATCGACAGCCGGCTGGACGGCGCCAATCTGGGCATGCTGCTGGTCAGCGCCGGGGCCAAGGTGATGCGTGCGTCGCTGGTGCGGGCGCGGCTGGCGGGCGCGTCGCTGACTGAGACCAACCTCAAGGGCAGCGACCTGACCCTGGCCGACCTGACCGGCTGCGACCGCTCGTCGGCGGTGCTGGAGGGCGCGATCCTGGAGGGGACGCGGCTGGGCGGCGCCTGACCCCGCACCGGGTTTTCTTTCGCGAAGCCGTTGATTGCTTTCAAATTTCCGTCACGATCCATGCCGGAGATTGCCGCAAACCCCTTGGACCAGTTTGGGGAAACCAGACGGAAAAACACTTCCACCGTCCGGAAAAACGATTGTGTCGTAACGGCTTAGCACGGCGGGTGGGGCTTGACGCCTCCTGCCGCCGGTGGCACGCTGCTGTCCAAGCGCGGCGCGGCCCGACCATAAGCGCCCGCATCGAATGGGGGAACGTCAACGATCATGACCAAGTCGGAACTGATCCAACGGCTGGCGGAGCGGAACCCGCACCTGTACCAGCGCGACATCGAGAAGATCGTCGGCACCATCTTCGACGAGATCACCGAAGCGCTGGCGCGCGGCGACCGGGTGGAACTGCGCGGCTTCGGCGCCTTCTCCATCAAGAAGCGGGACGCGCGCACGGGTCGCAACCCCCGGACCGGAGAATCGGTTGACGTCGGCGAGAAATGCATTCCTTTCTTCAAGACCGGCAAGCAGCTTCGCGAGCGTCTGAACACGGAGTGAGCGCCGGCCCGGCCATGTCTCAGCGCCGTATTCCGGCCGTATCTCTCAAGGAACCTTCGCCTTGCGCCATATTTCCTGGATCGTCACCATTCCCGTGGCCCTCGTCGCGATTCTGTTCGCGATCTCCAACCGCGGGATCGTGACGCTGTCGTTGTGGCCGCTGCCCTTCACGCTCGCCACGCCGGTCTATCTGGCCACGCTGGTGGCGCTGGTGCTGGGCTTCCTGGCCGGCGGCTTCGTCGTCTGGAACAGCCAGCGCCGCCATCGCCGCCGCGCCCGCCGCGAAGGCAACCGCGTCCTGTATCTGGAGCGTGAACTGAAGGAGGCGCAGGCCCGCGCCGCCGCCGCCGAAAAGCGTCTGGCCGAGAGCACCCGCCCGGTTTCCGGCCCGGTCGCCGGCACTCTGCCCGGCTCCGCCCTGCCGGTCCCGACCGCCGAGAACAACGCGCCGACCGTCCACTAAGCGTCACCGGTCGCAGGGCTCCCGCCCCCCATCCTTGTACGGTTCGGGGAGCGGGATTGGCCGCCGGGCGGCGGAAGGGGGTTCCATGCGCACCGTCAGCGGCGCCGAGCTTCGATCCGTTCTGCACCACCGCATGCTGATCGAGCGCCTGCGGCAGACCTTCCGCGCCGGCGTGGAGTCCCCGCCGGCCCATCGGCACCGCGTTGAAACCTACGGCACCAATGACGCCGCACTGCTGATCGCTCCCGCCTGGGAGGTGAACCAGGCGATCGGGGTGCGGATCGACAGCGTTTTTCCCGACAATTCCGGCGGCGACCTGCCGCAGACCCAGGGTGTCTATCTGCTGGTCGACGGCAAGACCGGGGTGCCGCAGGTGCTGATGGATTCCTCCGCCGCGCTGGGCCGGCGCAGCGGCGCGGCATCCTCGGCGCTCGCCGCCTCCTATCTGGCGCGGCCGGACGCCGAACGGATGCTGGTGGTCGGCACCGGCCCGCTGGCCCTGGAACTGGTGGAGGCCTACACCGCGGTGCGGCCGATCCGCCATGTGCTGGTCTGGGGACGGGATCCGCAGAAGGCGCGCAAGCTCGCCACCCGCTTCCACCGGCCGAAATTCCGCATCGAGGCGACCGCCGACCTGGAAGGGGCGGTGCGCGGCGCCGACATCGTCGCCTGCGCCACCACCGCGCGCGAACCGCTGATCCGCGGCGATTGGCTGCAGCCCGGCCAGCATCTGGACCTGTTGGGCGGCGTGACGCCGGACATGCGCGAGGCCGACGACGACTGCATCCGCCGCGCCCGCGTCTTCGTCGACAGCCGTGACCGCACGCCGGCCGGAGCCGGCGACATCGCCCAGCCGGTGTCTTCCGGCACGCTGAACCCCGACGACATCGCCGGCGACCTGTTCGAACTGAGTCGCGGCGAACGGGCCGGCCGGCGCTTCTACGACCAGATCACCCTGTTCAAATCGGTCGGCACCGCCCTGGCCGACCTGTGCGCCGCCCGTCTGGCGACCGAGATGGTGCTGCACAACGACTCGATCCGCTGAGCCGGGATTCGATTCGCTCAGCCTGCCCCGCCAGCATCGCCCCAAACGGTTTTATACCGACCGGACCCACACGCGTCATAAGGGAGTATGCCGCACTTCTTCCCGACAATTTACTTGCGTCCTTACGATTTTCTCCAGAGGATCATCGCTGCCTCCGCACCGGCTGCCGGTGTTCCGAACGGCTCAATGTTCGCGCTAACGCCGCGGGCAACGCGCTGGACCGGTTCATCCGCCAACGGTTTGTCAGGGACGACTGATCGTGACCGTCACCTCCCCCATGGCCGGCCCACGCCTGCGGGTACCGACCAACCGGCTTCTGCTCGGTGCCGGATACATGCTGCTGTCGGCGCTGCTGTTCGGGATCGGCAATACGGCCGTACACTGGGCCGCGACGGTGATGGACCCGCTGGAGGTCGTGTTCTTCCGCAACCTGTTCAGCCTGCTGTGGATGCTGCCCTGGGCGCTGACGGCCGGGGCGCCCGCCTGCCGGTCGGTGCTGGCGGAACGGCGGCTGGGGCCCTATGTGACGCGGGCGCTGACCACGCTCTGCGCCATGAGCGGATGGTTCTACGCCATCTCCCGGATTCCACTGCCGACCGCGACCGCGGTCAGCTTCGCCATCCCGCTGTTCGTTGCGGCGGGGGCGGCACTGATCCTGCGCGAGCGGGTGCGGCCACGGCGCTGGGCCGCGATCTTCGTCGGTCTCGCCGGGGTGACCATCGTGCTGAGGCCGGGCGCGGCGCCGCTCGATCTGGCCTTTCTGGCGCTGTTCGTCCATTGCGTCGCCGCCGCCGGCACCATCTTGCAGATGCGGCTGCTCAGCCGGCGGGACAATGCGATGGTGATCGTCACCTTCCTGGGCCTGCTGGTCACACCGATGGCGCTGGTACCGGCCCTGTTGGTCTGGACCTGGCCGAGTTGGAGCGTGCTGGGCGGATTGGCGCTGCTCGGCGGCCTGCTGACGCTGGGGCAGTTGGCGATGACGAAGTCGCTGTCGCTGGCCGAATCCTCGGCAATGATGCCCTATGATTATGCCCGGCTGCCCTTCACCGCCTTCGTCGCCTGGATCGCCTTCGGCCAGACGATGGATCCGTGGGGGTGGATTGGCGCCCTGGTGATTGCCGGCTCCGCCCTCTACACCATGCACCGCGACGCAGCCGACGGACGCAGACTGGCGCAGGAGCAGACGCAGCGCGCCTAGGCAGTCGTCTCCGCGTCGCCGGCAACGGTTTCGGCGCGCAGGACCTCCTTCGCCCGCCCCCAATGGGCCGGGGTCAGATTGGCGCGCACCGTCTGCACGGCGGCGGCGAGCACCGCGGCGTCATCGGTGAAGCCGGCGATCAGCAGCCAGTCCGGCACCGCATCCACCGGCAGCACGAAATAGGCCAGCGCCCCCAGCAGGATCGCTTTCGCCCGGTAGGGAGTCGCCGGATCGGTCGCACAGAAATAGGCGGCCAGCAGGTCTTCCAGAAAGGGAATACGGTGCAGGTTGGCGCGCAGCTTCTGCCAGAAGCGGCGGCGGACCAGCCGTTCGTCACGCTCGACCCGGTCGGGATCGGGAACCGACAGCGCGGTGCCGGTACCGAGGGAGCGGCCAAGGGAGGGGAAGGCGGACGGTGCTGTCATGGACGCTGAAACCCTTTCGGAAGACGGTCCCAATCGGAAATCGGCCGGCGGCATCTCCGTCGGCATGATGGCCCCTTCCATACGGTGTGGTATGGTGATCCGGCCATCTGGTAAACAAGCCATCTGGTAAACAACAAGTGCGATCGCATCCTGTTGGACACAAGGCCGGCGCCATGCGCGGACCGGTCGCAATTAAGGAGGAGATGCCATGAACATCCAGGGTCTGTCCGCCATCGTCACCGGCGGCGCCTCGGGCATGGGGGCGGCGACGGCGCGTCATCTGGCCGGCCTCGGCGCCAAGGTGACCGTGCTGGACGTCAACGAGGACGCGGTTCTGAAGACCGCGCACGAGATCGGCGGGCTGGGTCTGGTCTGCGACGTCACCGATGGCGCCTCTGCCGAGCGGGCGCTCGATCAGGCGCGCTCCGCACACGGCCCGGCCCGCATCGCCGTCAACTGCGCCGGCATCGCGCCCGCCCAGCGCATCGTCGGCCGCGACGGCCCGATGCCGTTGGAGAATTTCCGCGCGGTGATCGAGGTCAACCTGATCGGCAGCTTCAACATCCTGCGGCTGGCCGCGGCCGACATGGCGAAGCTGGACCCGCTGGACAGCGGCGAGCGCGGCGTGATCGTCAACACCGCCTCCGTCGCCGCCTATGAGGGGCAGATCGGGCAGGCTGCCTATGCCGCGTCGAAGGGCGGCATTGTCGCCCTGACCATCTGCGCCGCCCGCGATCTGGCCCGTCACGGCATCCGCGTGATGACGGTGGCCCCCGGCCTGATCGGCACACCGATGCTGCTGAACATGCCGCAGGAGGTTCAGGACAGTCTCGCCGCGACGGTCCCCTTCCCCAAGCGCTTCGGCAAGCCGGAGGAATATGCCCGCCTCGTCCAGCACATCCTTGAGAACGAGATGCTGAACGGCGACGTCATCCGCCTGGACGGCGCCATCCGCATGGCGCCCCAGTAAGAACGTCGATCATGTGGCGGAGCGGCCCTGTTGCGGGGCCGCTCCCCCAGGCTTCAGGGCAGGCTTCAGGCCTCGGTCATGGCGGCTTCATCCGCCCGTTCCGCCTCGCCCAGCAGGTCGATCAGCAGAGTGGTGCAGTGCTGAAGCCGCTGGTCGGCGGTGGCGGTCGCCATATCGCGGCCGGTCTGCTCCTGCCATTCCTGCAGCATCAGCGCCAGATGTTTACGGACGTGGTCATCCCGATCCAGTCGCCGCGTTGCCATGTCGCCTCCCCTATTTCCGATCCACCCACATATAAGGCCAAATCCGATAGACACGCCCGGTTGCGCGCACCATCCTTTGTGTACCCTCTAATTAGGTAGCCGTCCCCTCCGTCAACAGTCGGATCCCAAGATGGTCACAGCTGGTCCGGCGCCCCCCGTCGGACCTGCCCTATCGACAAATCGGCCATGACCGGTTGGAAAGCTGCGCCTGGACCGACCATGTCAGCGGCATCGGATCCAGTGCCGGGAATGGGTGGGAAGCGACCCGCAGGAATACCCGCCGCCGCCCCGGCGAAAACCAAAGAAAGGCAACCGCTTCATGACCGACGCAACGGTGCGTGCCAAACTGCTGGGGCTGCCCGGCAGCCTGCGCAGCAACTCCAACTCGCTGGCCGTGCTGCGCGGCTTGCAGGATGCCCTGCCGGCCGGTGTCGGCATGGACATCCGCGACCTGCGCCTACCGCTCTACGACCAGGACATCGACACCCACGACGCCCCGGCGGAAGTCCATGCCCTGCGTCAGGCCATCGCCGAGGCCGACGGCGTCGTCATCGTCACGCCGGAATACAATTACGGCATGCCGGGCGTGCTGAAGAACGCGCTCGACTGGGCCTCGCGCCCCTACGGCAAGTCGGCGCTGATCGGCAAGCCGGTGCTGGTCATTTCCAACTCCCCCGCCTTCACCGGCGGCGTGCGGGCGCATCAGCAGGTTAACGACACGCTGCTGGCGCTTCCCGCCAAGCTGACGGCCGGCCCGCAGGTCGTCATCGGCGGCGTCGCCGACAAGATCAAGGACGGCAAGCTGGCCGACGAGGCGGTGCTGAAATTCTCGCTGGGCGCCATCGACCGGATGCTCGCTGCGAAGTAATGCCCACCAAAGAAGAAGGGCCGGCACCCCATGGGATGCCGGCCCTTTTCTTACTCGGTCACCGAAGCGCTCAGCGCAGGTTGCCGCAGGCGCGCTGGATGCGCTTGCACGCCTCTTCCAGCGCTTCCGTCGAGGTCGCGTAGGAGATGCGGAAGTGCGGGGCGAGGCCGAAGGCGGAACCCTGGACGACGGCGACGCCTTCCGACTCCAGCAGGTAGGTGACGAAATCCTCGTCGGTCTCGATCACCTTGCCGTCCGGGGTGGTCTTGCCGATGGTGCCGGCGCAGGACGGATAGACGTAGAAGGCGCCTTCCGGCTTCGGGCAGCTGATGCCGTTGGCCTGGTTCAGCATCGACACCACCAGGTCGCGGCGCTGGCGGAAGGCCTCGCCACGCTCCTTGATGAAGTCCTGCGGACCGTTCAGCGCCTCGACGGCGGCGGCCTGGGCGATGGAGGTCGGGTTGGAGGTCGACTGGCTCTGGATGACGCCGATGGCCTTGATCAGCTCCTTCGGGCCGCCGGCATAGCCGATGCGCCAGCCGGTCATCGCGTAGGACTTCGACACGCCGTTGACGGTCAGGGTGCGGTCGTACAGCGCCGGCTCGACCTGGGCCGGGGTGACGAACTCCAGGCCGTCATACAGCAGGTGTTCGTACATGTCATCGGTCATCACCCAGACATGCGGGTGCTTGACCAGCACGTCGGTCAGCGCCTTCATCTCGGCGCGGGTGTAGGCGGCACCCGACGGGTTCGACGGCGAGTTCAGGATCAACCACTTGGTCTTCGGCGTGATCGCCTTTTCCAGGTCGGCGGGCTGCAGCTTGAAGCCCTGCTCGGCCGGGCAGGAGACGAAGACCGGCGTGCCTTCGGCCAGTTCCACCATGTCCGGATAGCTGACCCAGTAGGGAGCCGGGATGATGACCTCGTCACCCTGGTTCAGCGTCGCCATCAGGGCGTTGTACAGCACCTGCTTGCCGCCGACGCCGACGGTGATCTGGTCGGGCGTGTACTTCAGGCCGTTCTCGCGCTCGAACTTGGCGCAGATCGCCTTCTTCAGGGCGGGGGTGCCGTCCACCGCGGTGTACTTGGTGTCACCGGACTCGATCGCCTTGATGGCGGCGGCCTTGATGTTGTCGGGGGTATCGAAATCCGGCTCGCCGGCACCCAGGCCGATGACGTCGCGACCGGCCGCTTTCAACTCGCGGGCTTTGTTGGTCACGGCGATGGTCGGCGACGGCTTGATGCGGGACAGGCGGGACGCGATGATCGACATGGCGATGGGCCCCCTCAGGGCTATGGAGACGGTGTGGCGGAGACGTCGTTGAGACGCATGCCCCTCCGGGTGGAAGGCGCGAGGCGGGACCTTACTTCCGCTCCACCCCGGTTGCAAGGCCGCTTGGCCGGTGAAAACCGCGGGGATCGGCGGTTTTTCCGTCCTGTGGCGGCGCCGTACCGGGCCGCAGTCTTCGGCGTTCCCAACCATTCAAGGGTCGAGATGTCGCCCCCCGCAAATCCCGACTCCAACCCTTCGCAGCATTATTTCTTACAACACAAATGAACGCGATGACGGCGCGGCATCGTCACCCCCACTTCACTTGACAGCTTCAGCATGGCGGTGTGTAACGTCTGGCGTGGGGGACAAAATTCGAAGAAGGAATGAGAACCGTGTTTTCCCGTATCGTGCTTGCGGCGTCGGCCGCGCTGATGCTGACCGGCGGCGCTGCTCTGGCCCAGGACGTGATCCAGACCCGCAAGGCCGGGTTCGAGGACTACAAGAAGGCGATGGGCGAGATCAAGGACGCGGTGGGCAAGGGCGACCTCGCCGCCATCGGCCCGGTCACCGACCGCATCGACGCCTTCGCCGCCAAGATCCCCAGCCTGTTCCCGCCGGGTTCCGACAAGGGCAAGACGGCGGCCAAGGAAGTGATCTGGGCCAACTTCCCGGATTTCACCGCCAAGGCGCATGACCTGCAGGCGTCCGCCAACGCCCTGAAGGTCGCCGCCGCTTCCGGCGACAAGGCCGCGACGGGCAAGGCGTTCGGCGCCATGGCCGACAGCTGCAAGGCCTGCCACCAGCGCTACCGCTCCGAATAAGCGGCTGGCCTGATGACAAGGAAAAGCCCTTCTCCACGGCCGTGGGGAAGGGCTTTTCCTTTGGCGGCTCCTTACTTGAACACGGGCTGCGGCGTGGCCGGGGTGCTGGCCGGCAGCAGCGGGTAGTCGACGCGCGGCTGCTGACCGGTCAGCGCCGTCAGGAAGGCGGTTATCTTGTCGATCTCCTGGTCGGACAGGGTGGCGCCGAGCTGGCTCGACCCCATCACCGCAACCGCCTGCCGCAGGTCCCACACCTTGCCGGAATGGAAATAGGGCGCGGTCAGCGCGACGTTGCGCAGGGTGGGCGCGCGGAAGACATATTCGTCGTCGGCGGTCTTGGTGACGGCGAAGCGGCCCTTGTCGCCCGGCGGCAGGATCTCCGCCCCCGGCTTGGTCACGACGCCGAAGGGGAAGTAATCGTGGCCGCCGACATTGACGCCGTTGTGGCAGCCGGCGCAGCCCTTGTCGATGAACAGCTCCAGACCGGCCTTCTGCGTGTCGGTCAGCGCGTCGGCCTTGCCCTCCAGATACTGGTCGAAGGGAGCGGCGGGGGTGGTCAGCGTCGCCTCGAACGCTTCGATCGCCATGGCGACATTGTCGAAGCTGACCGGGGTTTTCTCGTTGGGGAAGGCGTCGGCGAACCTCGCCTTGTAGGCGGGGATGCTGTTCAGCACCGCCATCACGCGGTCGGGCGTGCTGTTCATCTCCACCCCGGCCTGGATCGGCCCCTTGGCCTGGGCCTTCAGGTCTTCCGCCCGGCCGTCCCAGAACTGGGCGACGTTCAGCACCGCGTTCAGCACGGTCGGCGCGTTGCGCGGCCCCTTCTGCCAGCCATGGCCGACCGAGGTCTCCAGCCCGTCGACACCGCCGAGCCCCAGATTGTGGCAGCTGTTGCACGAGAAGACGCCACTGGCCGACAGGCGCGGATCGAAGAACAGCATCTTGCCCAGTTCGATCTTCTCATGGGTGACCGCATTGTTGCGGACCACCGGCAAGGTGGCGGGCAGCGGCTTGAACAGCTCGCGCGCGCGGCCCATCAGGGTGTCGCCACCGGCAGCGGCGCCAGTTGCGGCCCCGGATGCGGCCGGATCGGCGGCCGGTGCCGTGCCTGCGGTGGCGGCCAGGATGCCGAGAGCGGCGGCGGTGGCGACCAGCAGACCCTTCAGCGCTGCGGTCGGGCGGTGTCCGGTTTGTGCGTGCATGACTGGCGGTCTCCCGGCCGGCCTACATTTTCACCGCAACCTGAAGGTTCATTCAGGCAAAGGTCGATCGATCCCGGAAATCGGGCCGGCTTCATTGGTTTGGTGACGTTTCGTGCGGATCAATCTGGAGTTATTCTAGACTAGAAGACGCGAAGCCCCAGACGGCGCATTGTCGCACGATCCATCGGCATATGCCGCGGAGGTTCGGCTCCCCGCCGGCCGGCAGATCAACCAGCGGCCCGCAGCACCACCAAGACCAGCCCGGCGGTCGCGGCCAGAACCGCCAGCGCCAGTGCCGCCGGGGCACGCCGCGGCTCCGCCGCCGCCAGCCGCGCCGGCAGGGTCTTGCGGCCGGTCACCATCGGACGGATCAGATTGTCGCGCTTGACCAGCAGATAGAAGAACACCGCCACCACATGCAGCCCGACCAGCACGAAGATACCGTTGGCGAGCAGACGGTGCAGCGAACTCAGCAGCGCCACCGTGGCGCCGGAGACCAGCGACACCAGCGGGCCGTCGACCAGGATGTCGTCGCTGGTGAACAGCCCGCTGCCGGCCTGGACCAGAAGAATCAGCAGCAACGCCACGACCATCAACGCGCCAAGCGGGTTGTGGCCCAGGGTGACGGCGGCCTCCCCGCCCGCACGCGACCGCATCAGATAGTCGCGGATCGCGCCCGGCCCCTTCACGAAGTCGGCGAAGCGCGCGGTCTGGCTGCCGACCACGCCCCAGACCAGCCGAAACAGCACGAGGATCAGAACTGTTTCACCTGCCAACATATGAACATCAAGCACACCAAGCTCGGCCGCCAGAATCGCGACCGCCACCGCGGCGACCAGCCCCCAATGAAACAGGCGAGTCGGCAGGTCCCAGACCCGCAGCTCGCGCCCGTGTTTCTCCCGAGTCGCGGTATGACCACTTGGCATCGCTCGATCCTCGCAGTGTTCGGCCGTGTTTTCGGCGTCCGTCATCTGCGGCAAATGGACGGATTCTTTATGCTGATCCTGAAAACGCCGCGGTTCCGTGGTGGCAAAGGTCGGTGGGCCTGTCAACAGGCTTGAAGCGCCGCCCGGACGGCGGATATGAGAATGCGACGCATCAGCCGGCCTGCCGGCGCAACGACAGCCATAACTCCCCAATCACTCCCGGCTACAAGGACAAAGGTCATGCCCGACAAACAGCTCCTCCATCTCGTGTTCGGCGGCGAACTCGTGCGTCCGGATTCGGACCAGTTCGTCGATCCGTCGAAGCTGCACATCGTCGGCATCTTCCCGAGCTATGAGGACGCCTACAAGGCATGGCGCGGCGCCACCGGCCAGACCATCGACGACGCCCACACCCGCTACTACATCGTCCACCTGCACCGCTTCCTCGACCCGGCGGCGGACGACCACAAGCACTGAGCATCGGGCGGCCGGCGCCGGCCGCGGGCTCCCGGTTCGGGAACAGCCCGCGGCGCGCCGGCGTTGACCGATCGATGACCGTATACTTCACCAGCGACACCCATTTCGGCCATGGCGGCGCCCGGGGCCGCTTCCGCCGCCCCTTCGAGTCCACCGCCGAGATGGACGCGGCGATGGAGGCGAACTGGAACGCCACCGTCGGCCCCGGCGACGAGGTCTGGCACCTCGGCGATTTCGCCCTCCACATGAAGCCGGAGGCCATGGCCGCCCTGCTCGGCCGGCTGAACGGCACCAAGCACCTGATCGCCGGCAACAACGACGGCCCGGCGACGCTGGCGCTCCCCGGCTGGGCCAGCGTCGGGCATTACGCAGAACTGACGCTGGACGGCGTCGATCTGGTGATGTGCCATTACGCCTTCCGCACCTGGAACGGCATGCACCGCCGGGCGCTGAACCTGCACGGCCACAGCCACGGCCAATTGAAGCCGCAGCCCCGGCAGATCGACGTCGGCGTCGATGTCTGGAATTTCCGCCCCATCACGCTGGCAGATCTGACGATCCCCCGCCCGCGGCGGAAGGCGATCCCGGTTTCTGGCCCGGTTTCTGGCCCGGCTTCAGGCGGCCCCTAGCGCCGCCTGCCGCAGCCGCTCCATCAGCAGGCGGCAGGCGGCGTCCGCCGGCACCGGGCGGCCGGTCAACCAGCCCTGGACCTGGGTGCAGTTGTGGTGGCGCAGGAAATTGGCCTGCTCGGTCTTCTCCACCCCTTCGGCCACCACATGCAGGCCCAGCATGTCGGCCATGGCGATGATGGTGGAGACGATGCCGGCGTCCTCGCGCTCGTTCGGCACGCCGTTGATGAAGGAGCGGTCGATCTTCAGCGTGGTGATCGGCAGCCGCTTCAGATAGCTCAAGGACGAATGGCCGGTGCCGAAATCGTCCACCGCCACCCGGATGCCCATCGCCTTCAGCGACGCCAGCACGGACAGCGCGTGGTCGAGATCCTGCATCACCGCGCCCTCGGTGATCTCCAGCTCGATCAGGCCGGGCGGCAGGCCATGGCGGTCGATGATGCGCTGGAAATCCTCGGCGGTGCGGTTGCGCAGATGCTTGGGCGAGATGTTGACGGCGACCGGCACCGGCTCCATCCCCGCATCCAGCCATTCGCGCATCTGCCGGCACGCCTCGTCCAGCACCCAGTCGCCCAGCGGCACGATGAAACCGGTTTCCTCCGCAACCGGGATGAACTCGCCGGGCGGGATCATCATTCCCTTCTCCGGCCCCTCCCCCGGCTTCTCCCAGCGCAGCAGGGCCTCGAAGCCCTCCAGCGAATAGTCGATCAGCGACACCTTGGGCTGGTAATGCAGGCGGAACTGCTTCAGCGCCAGCGCCGCCCGCAGATCGCCGTCCAGCGCCAGTTGCCGCCGCGCCTGTTCGGCCAATTCGGGACGGAAGAAGGCATGGCGGCGTCCACCCATCCGCTTGGCGGCATAGAGCGCCGTTTCGGCCGAGCGCAGAAGCGCCTGCGGGTCGTCGCCATCCCAACGTTCCTCGGCGGTTCCCTCCCCCGCAAGATCGGACGGATAGACGGCGATCCCGACCGCCGGTCGGACGTAATGCTCGCAGCCCGGCAGGGTGACCGGCGCGTCGAAGGCGTCCAGGATGCGCCCGGCGATCGCTGCCGCTTCGTCGGCGTCACGGATCTCCTCCAGCACGACGGCGAAATCGTCGGTGCCGATGCGGCCGACCAGATCGGCGGCGCGCACCGAGGCGACGATCCGCCGCGCCACTTCCTGCAGCAGCGCGTCGCCGGCCTGATGGCCCAGCGTGTCGGTGATCAGCTTGAAGCGCGACAGGTCCAGGCACAGCACGGCGAAGGGGCGGCGATAGCGGCGGCTGCGCTCCACCGCCGCCTCCAGCAGCGATTCGATCATCGCCCGGTTGGGCAGGCCGGTCAGCCGGTCGCGGGTGGCCAGACGCATCAGTTCGCGTTCATGGCGCAGCCGTTCCGTCACGTCGGCCAGCGCGCAGACGAAGCCGCGCCGCCCCTGCACCACCAGCGGCGAGATGCTGAGCGACGCGTCGATCCGCTCGCCGCTTCCCGCGCGCTCGATCCCCAGCGTCTCCTCCCGAACCGGTTCAGGAGCCTCCGCCTCCGCCGCCAAGCCGGCCAGTAGCGAATCGATGCGCGCGCGGTCGGCGGCGGCGAACAGCCCGGACAGCGGCCGGCCGCGCAACTCCCCGGCAGGATCCCCGGCAGGCACGCCGAACAGCGCCACGGCGGCGGGGTTGTACTCCTCGATACGGCCGCGGGCATCGACCAGCAGGATCGCCTCGCCGACATTGTTCATGATGCCGGCCAGCCGCTCGTCCCGTTCGATCAGAGCGATGGCGGCGCGGCGGAAGAACTCCATGGCGCGAGCCATCGCGCCGAATTCGTCGCGGCGGTCGCAGCCGGGAATGTCGATGTCGGTCCGCCCCTCCGTCAGCAGGCGCATGCGGTCGGACAGCGCTTCCAGCGGGCCGACGACATGCTGCGACAGGAAGCGCGACCCCGGCCAGCTCAGCACCAGCAACGCCGCCAGGAACAGCAGGAAGCCCGACGCCTCGATCAGGAAGTCGCGGTCGAGGTCGCCGATGTCGCCGGCGGCGGCGATGGCCCAGCCCCAGGGCTCGAACCGTCCCTCGGCCGTCACTGCACGGTCGATGGCCGGCCAGCCCGACGGAACGATGCCGTCCGTGAAAATCCTGACATGAAAGGGCTTTGCGGACAGGGCCTGCAAGGCCGTCCTCGCGCGGTCGCGCGCCTCGTCGCCGGAGATCGCGCCGGAGGAGGCCGACCGCTCCAGATCGCGCAGCAGCAGGCCCGCCGAGTCCACCAGGGCGGCAGCGACCTGCCCCCGCTCGGCGATCATGCCCTGCCGCAGCAGGTAGAGCGCGGGAATCGCCGCCATCAGGCAGCCGATCAGGCCGATCCAGGTCAGCCAGCGAATCTTGCGGCGCAGCGTCATCGGGCCCGGCGTCGCTCTCTTGTCCGTTCGATAAACGGACGGTTAGTCATGCAGAGGAAAAGTGACGACTTCGTTTCAGTCGTGCAATGCAATTTTTCTTCGCACGCGCAATAGACACCTGTCCAACCTATACGAAGGTTGCAAGCTGCGGCGCTTTGTCCCTGTACGCATATCCGGTGTCGGCCGCCACTCGCCGTGTACTGGCGGGAATGGCGGCCGACGACGGCTCAACTCAGCGCTGGCCGGGATAGAGGCGCTGGAACCCTTCGGTGACGCGGGCGATCACCGCCGGATCACGGTCCCGCCAATAGCGCGGGTCGCGCATCAGGGTGCGCAGTTCGGCCTCGCCCTCGCCGCCGGCCGGCCGGTTGCCCGCCATCGACAGGGCGGCGGGCTCGCTGCCGGTCATCATCGCATAGAGCGCCATGACACCTTCGTAGGTGGTCGCCAGCCCTTCCACCGCGGCCGGCGGCAGGGTCTTGCCGGCCCAGGCCAGCAGTTGCCGCGACACCTCGCGCCAGCGCTCCTCGCCGCCGAACCGGGCGACCAGCCGCTCGACCTCGCGCTCCGCCTGGAACTCGGCGGCCATGGTCTGGATCAGCGGGATCATCCGCTCGGCGGCGAGATCATAGAGAAGCTGCGCCTGATCCGGGGTATAGCCGGCCTGATGCAGGCGGCCGTTGATCTCCGGATCGGACTGGAACAGGCCATGGTCGCAGGCGATGCTGTAGCCGTCCGGCGTCTCCGGCGCGCCCAGCAGCCGGCGGAGCTGCGCCGGGTCGAGGCTGGCGGGATCGAAAGGAATGGGAGTGGATTCGGGGACCGACTCGGATGCGGCGTCGGGCGGCGCCTGCCCGGACCGCCCCTGCGACGACAGGCGGCGTTCCAGTTCGAGGTAGGATTTCAGCAGAGCCTCGACGCGCAGGGCGCCGGTCCTGGGATCACGGAACTTCTCCGGGATCGGCAGCGGCGGAACGCCATCGATCGCGGCTGCGGATTCGGTCAGCAGAGTGTCGGCCATCATCAACTCCTGCAGGGAAGGGAAAAGAGGAGAGCGGCGGCACCGCCGGTCAGCCCGCCCGTCCGCGCGCGACCAGCGCGAGGATGGTGGCGACCAGTTGGCGCTGTCCTTCGAGGTGGCGCAGTGCCGCCTCCGGCGCATCGGGACCCAGCGCGCGGTCGAGCGTCATCGCCCGCAGCACCGCCAGCACCCGCATGCCGTCACCCCCGGCGAAGCAGCGGGCGAAGCTGGGCGCCGGATCGGCATCGGATGCCGCGGCAGGATCCGAGCCGGCGGAGGCCGATGCCTCCAGCCAGTCCCAGCCGGCCTGTTCGCCGGTCGGACGCTCAGCCATTGGCGGCTCCGGCGTCGGCCGCCACCACGGGAGGCGACACGGGAGGCGCCGGCGGTTCGGACGCAGGAGCGGCGACCTCCGCCCGCATCAGCTTGGCCGGCACGCCGAAGGCCTCGCCAAGCCAATGGGCGGTCGCCGCCGCGTCCACCGTCGCCTCCGCCTCCGGCCCCAGCGCCTTGACGCTGTCCAGCCAGCGCAGCGCCGCCTGCACGTCGCGCTGGGCCTGCGCCTGGGCCAGCGGGGAGCGGTGCTGCAATTCGACCAGCCGGCCATCGACGGTGATGTCCGGGATCTCGCCGCGCCGGCGCAGGATCGACACCGCCCGCAGCACCAGCGGCGTCATCAGCTCCGCCTGCAGCCGGCCATAGGTGGCGCCCAGCAGCCGCGCCATCTCGACGGAGCGTTCCAGCACCTCGGTCGCGGTCATCCGCGCCGACTCCACCGGCCCCAGCCGGTCGACCAGCAGAGCGTGGCGGATGCGCCCGCGCAGATCGTCCAGCACCAGCTGCGAGACGTCGAACCTCCCGGGGTTGGCCAGCGGCGTCAACCCGGCCGATCCCACCGCCTTGGGGATGATGGTGCCGGGCACCAGCCGGATGGTGGTGGGGTTCAGCACCCCGTCATCGTCCGCCTGCCAGATGCCGGTGACGGCGATGGAGGCGTTCTTCAGCACCAGCTCCACCACCTTGTTGGCGGTCTTGATGTCGGGCAGCGCCTTCATCACCGGCGAGCGGCCATAGGTCTCGCCCGGCGCCTTCAGCCAGCGGAAATTGACGAAGGGCGACTGGGCGAAGCGCCCCTGCGCCAGCCAGGACGGTTCGGCCAGTCCGCTGTCCAGCACCACGCCCCAGCGATAGGCCGCGCCGTCGGGCAGCACAGCCTCGACCAGGGGGAAGCGGCTGTCGGGATCCGCGGCGGCCTGCTTGCGCAGCTCGTCGGGCAGCTCGGCGCCGGGGAAGCGCTGGAGGAGCTGCGCCAACGTCGCCTCGCTGCGGCGGAAGGTGGCGTCGAGCCGGCCGTCCGGCCCCTCCTCCAGCACCGCTTCGGCGAGCGGCACGGCGGTGAAGCGCAGGCTGGACGGCGCGCCGGGGGCGGCCTCCTCCATCAGCAGGCTGGCGGTACCGACGGTGACGAGGTCGAGGAAGGCCTGATGGATCTCCACCGCGAAGTTGGAGCGGTCGAAATGGGCCTGGACGATGCCGGCGGCGCGGTCGAGCAGCGGGGCGACGCGGTCGCGCTCCGCCCCCGTCAGGGTGGGGCCGGGCTGGAAGCCGAACCAGCGCGACCAGGGCGGCGTCAGTTCAGACAGCAGGCTGGCGGCCAGCTGCTCCACCGCATCGGGCGCGGTGCCGTCGAACAGGCGGTCGACCCGGCGTTCGCCGGGCGTGCCGCCGCCGCGGAAAGGCCGGCCGTTGGGCAGCGCATGGTCGTAGCACTCCTGCCAATGGCTTTCCCACACCGTGCGCCGTTCGCGGGCGGCACGGTAGCGCTCCAGCAGGGTTTCGGGCTCCGACAGGTCCTTGCTTCGGCGGGCGGGCGGTTTCACGGCTGCGGAAGCGGGCATTCGCGGGTTCCTCCGGTCAGGTGGCGGTGCAGTTGCCAGGGGGTCAGCACCCGGCGGGCGCGCAGGCCGATCAGGCGCTTGACCGCCTCGACGCAGGTGAAGGGTCCCCAGGGGGCGGAGCCGGTCGGGCGGCGCAGCGGGGCGGCGTCCACCGTCAGCCCCTGGGCGCGGTACCAGCCCGGCAGGTCGAATTCGGCCGGCAGGTCCAGCACCGCCACGTCGGTGAAGCCGGCCAGCGGATCGACCGCCACCCAGCGCCGCCCGTCGGTCAGCAGCGCCAGGCAATGGCGAAAGCCGGGTTTCAGCAGCCGCAGCCACCACAGCGGCGCCTCTCCGCGATAGACCACCCAGGCGCCCGTCCAGGGAGTGGCGGTCATTGCCCAATGCCCCGGACGATGCCCTTTTCGCGCAGGGCGGGGGCGATGGCGGCGAAGGCCTCGGTCCACAGGGAATGGGCGCGCTGTTCGCGGAAGCGATCCGGCTCCGGCGCACTCTGGCGGCGGCCGTAATGGACCAGCACATGCAGATGGTCGCGCATCAGCTTGCGCATCCGGTACAGCCGATCGACCACGCGCAGCACGTCCTGCGGCTCGCAGGGCCGCGCCACCTGCCCGCAGCCGGCGACCACCCGCGCCCCGGCCGCCTTGGCGTCATGCGCCTGCACCGCCCAGAACCACGCCTCCTCCGCGTCGGCAAAGGGTTCGCCATCGACACTGTAAGGCTCCGCCTTCAAGGGCACGACCTGGGACAGGCGGGCGGCGGGCAAAGCGGGGGCGGCCGGACTCAGCATGCTGGTCTCCTTGCGGCTTCGAATTTTTGGAAGAGCGGGGGCCGGGCCTTGGGTGTGGCCGCACCGTCTGTTTGCGTTATGTTCCGCCCAACGCACGCGGTCAATGGTTTTATGAAAAAGTTCCTAGGGACGCTGTCGCGGCTTTATGAGATTATCGTCCCATGCTGAAACACACGGACATCTGGCGGGCCATCGACCGTCTCGCGGCGCAGCACGGGCTCTCCGCCTCCGGGCTGGCGCGGCGCGCCGGACTGGACCCGACCACCTTCAACAAGAGCAAGCGCACGACCAACGACGGCAAGCTGCGCTGGCCCTCGACGGAAAGCATCTCCAAGGTGCTGGACGCCACCGGCGCGTCGCTGTCGGAATTCGTGTCGCTGGTCGGCGACGGCGCCGGCACCGCCCCGCTGCAGCGGGTTCCGGTGATCGGCTATGCCCAGGCCGGGTCGGCCGGTTACTTCGACGACGCCGGCTTCCCCGCCGGCAGCGGCTGGGACGAACTGCTGTTCCCCAGCCTGGGCGACCCCCACGCCTATGCGCTGGAGATTTCGGGCGACAGCATGGAGCCGGTCTATCGCGACGGCGACACCATCATCGTCTCCCCCGCCGCGCAGATCCGCCGCAACGACCGCGTCGTCGTCCGCACCAAGGGTGGTGAGGTCATGGCCAAGCAGTTGATCCGCGAGACGGCGACCAAGATCGAATTGCTGTCGATCAACCGCGCCCACCCCGACCGCAGCATCCCGCTGTCGGATGTCGCCTGGATGGCGCGGATCATCTGGGCGAGCCAGTGAGAAGAAGGGATTGGAGAGGGGGAAAATGCCTCTTATCCCCCGAACTTTTCCTAGGAAAATTTCCCTTTACTGCTTGCCCCGGCAAGCGCTACCGTCCATTCCATGGACCGAGCCGCCCACCTGGACAGCCTTCACCGCGCCCATGACGGCCAGCCCCCGAAGCCCGAGCTTCGCACCGCCCTGCTTGGCGGCGCGACCCGTGCCACTGCCCTCAAACGATCCTCAAAACTCGATCTGCACAGCACGCTCGCGGCCGAAGCGCGCCTCGCCGCGGCCCGTCGTCGCGGCGCACTGAGCGCGACCGCCTGCCGGACCGATGCGTGGCTGGCCCGCTTGGCCGCCACGCTGGCCCATCACCGCCGGTCGGCGGTGGCGCTGCTCGATCAGCGGAAGGCGTATTCCCAATAGAGCGCCCGCGCCCGCTGGAAGATCGGGCCCGCGGCGAGGCTGCGATCCTCAACCTTGGTCACCGGCACGCATTTGGCGTGGTTGCCGGTGGAGAAGACCTCGTCGGCCTCCAGCACATCCCGCGGGGTCAGGGTGCATTCCTCCACCGTCACGCCATCGTTGCGCAGCAGGGCGATGATGCGCTGGCGGGTGATGCCGTTCAGGAAGCAGCCGTTCGGTACCGGGGTGCGCACGACGCCATCCTTGGCGATGAAGATGTTGGAGGTTGCGAACTCCGCCACATTGCCGATGGCGTCCAACATGATGGCGTTCTGGAAGCCGCGCTTGCGCGCCTCGGTCAGCGCCATGCCGGCGTTGGGATAGAGGCAGGCGGCCTTGGCCTCGGTCGGCGCCATGGTCGGGATCGGGCGGCGGCGGGTGGAGATGCAGGCGGCGAAGCCGGTCGGCTGCGGCAGCGGGTCCTCGTAGATCGACAGGACGAAGCGCGTGCTCTCCGGCGCCGGGGCAACGAAGCCGTCATCGGCGTAGAACATCGGGCGGATATACAGCTCCGCTTCCTTGGGGAAGCGGCGGATGCCGTCCCAGCACAGCTCCTCGATCTCGCCGGCGGTGACCATCGGCTCCAGCCCCATCACCTGGGCGGAGCGGATGGCGCGGGCGCAATGCAGGTCGAGGTCGGGGGCCACGCCCTGGAAGGCGCGCGCGCCGTCGAACACCGTCGAAGAGAGCCACAGCGTGTGGGACAGCGGTCCGACGATGGGCGGATTGCCCTCCATCCACTCGCCCTGGATCCAGCTCCACGCCTGGCCTGCCATGCCGCCCATGATTGGTCCTTCCCTAGAAAGAAAATGTGTCCATTCGCTGGGCGCCGCCGGCCGGCACCGCCCATTCGTGGTTCGTCGTCGTTGGTGATCTCCCGACGAGCATACCCCCTCGCCGCCGCCGGTCAACCGGTCCGCATGCAATCGTCCCGTGCGATGGAGCGGATTGCGGACTCGGCCGTTGATACAGGGGAGCGCACGACCGCAAACGATCAACAGAGGGGAAGCATTCCATGCCGATCAACGCCCACGGCCTCAGCGCCGCCCCGCCCAACCCTTTCCCCGGCCCGCACGAGGATGTCCCGGTCGTCGACCTGCCGGGAACCGACAACCCCGACCTGCCCGATCCCGGCGGTCCCGGCACCACCGACAGCCCGGCCCCCGGCAACGACCTGCCGCCGTCGCGGCCGACCGATCCGGACTTCGTCTGACCCCGCAGAAACGAAAAAGGCGCCCCCGGAGGGGCGCCTTTCTACGTTTCGCGAATGCTCTCCGCGATCAGCGGCGCACGACCATCAGCTTCTTGATCTCGGCGATGGCCTTGGCGGGGTTCAGACCCTTCGGGCACGCCTTGGTGCAGTTCATGATGGTGTGGCAGCGATAGAGGCGGAACGGGTCCTCGAGGTTGTCGAGGCGCTCGCCCGTCATCTCGTCGCGGCTGTCGGCGATCCAGCGATAGGCCTGGAGCAGGATCGACGGGCCGAGGTAGCGGTCGCCGTTCCACCAGTAGCTGGGGCAGGAGGTCGAGCAGCAGAAGCACAGGATGCACTCGTAGAGGCCGTCCAGCTTGGCGCGGTCCTCCGGCGACTGCAGGCGCTCGCGGCTCGGGGCCGGCGACTGGGTCTGCAGCCACGGCTTGATCGAGGCGAGCTGGGCATAGATGTGCTTCAGATCGGGAACCAGATCCTTCACCACCGGCATGTGCGGCAGCGGGTAGATCTTGACGTCGCCCGGAACCTCGTCGATCGCCTTCAGGCAGGCCAGCGTGTTCGTGCCGTCGATGTTCATCGCGCACGACCCGCAGATGCCCTCGCGGCAGGACCGGCGGAAGGTCAGGGTGCTGTCGACCTGGTTCTTGATGTAGATGATCGCGTCGAGGATCATCGGCCCGAACTTGTCGAGGTCGACCACATAAGAGTCGACGCGCGGGTTCTGGCCGTCCTCCGGGTTCCAGCGGTAGATCTTGAAGGTCTTGGCCCGCTTGGCGCCGTTCGCGACGTTGACGGTCTTGCCGACGCCGACCTTGGAGTTGGCTGGCAGGTTGAATTCAACCATGGCTGATTTCCTTTATCCGGCGGGCCTTAGTACACGCGGGCCTTGGGCGGGAAGACCTCGACCTCGTCGGTCAGGGTGTACATATGGACCGGGCGGTAATCGATCTTCGTCTCGCCGTTGTCCGCGACCCAGATGACGGTGTGCTTCATCCAGCTTTCGTCGTCGCGGTTCGGATAGTCCTCGCGGGCATGGGCGCCACGGCTTTCCGGACGGTTCTGGGCGGAATGCAGGGTGGCGACCGCCTGACCCAGCAGGTTGTCCAGTTCCAGCGCCTCGACCAGATCGGAGTTCCAGACCAGCGTACGGTCGGAGATCGCCATCTCGCCCTTCTTGGCATAGACGGCGTCGATCTTCTTCACGCCCTCGTCCAGGACCTCGCCGGTGCGGAAGACGGCGCAGTTGTTCTGCATCGTCCGCTGCATCTCCAGACGCAGGTCGGCCGACTTGATCGTGCCCTTGGCGTTGCGGATGCGGTCGAACCGCTCCAGCGCCTTGTCGCAGCTGTCGGCCTTGACCGAGGTGGCCTTGCCCGGCTTGACGACCTCGGCGGCGCGGATGGCGGCCGCGCGGCCGAACACCACCAGATCGAGCAGCGAGTTGGAGCCCAGGCGGTTGGCGCCGTGGACCGACACGCAGGCGGCCTCGCCGATCGCCATCAGGCCCGGCACCACCTGATCGGGGTTCTCCGCCGTCGGCGACAGAACCTCGCAGTGAACGTTGGTCGGGATGCCGCCCATGTTGTAGTGGACGGTCGGCAGAACCGGGATCGGCTCCTTGGTCACGTCCACGCCGGCGAAGATCTTGGCCGTCTCGGCGATGCCGGGCAGGCGCTGGTGGATGATCTCCGGCGGCAGGTGCTCGAGGTGGAGGTGGATGTGGTCCTTGTGCTCACCCACGCCGCGGCCTTCGCGGATCTCGATGGTCATCGAGCGGGACACGACGTCGCGCGACGCCAGATCCTTGGCCGACGGGGCATAGCGCTCCATGAAGCGCTCGCCGTTGGAGTTGGTCAGGTATCCGCCCTCGCCGCGCACGCCCTCGGTGATGAGGCAGCCGGAGCCGTAGATGCCGGTCGGGTGGAACTGCACGAACTCCATGTCCTGCAGGGGCAGGCCGGCGCGCAGGATCATGCCGCCGCCGTCGCCGGTGCAGGTGTGGGCCGAGGTCGCCGAGAAGTAGGCGCGGCCGTAGCCGCCGGTCGCCAGCACGACCATCTGGCCGCGGAAGCGGTGCAGCGTGCCGTCGTCCAGGTTCCAGGCCAGCACGCCCTTGCAGACGCCGTCCTCCATGATGAGGTCGAGCGCGAAGTATTCGACGAAGAACTCCGCCTCATGCTTCAGCGACTGCTGGTAGAGCGTGTGCAGGATGGCGTGGCCGGTGCGGTCGGCGGCGGCGCAGGTCCGGTAGGCCTGGGTCTTGCCGTACTGCGCGGTCATGCCGCCGAAGGCGCGCTGGTAGATCTTGCCTTCCGGCGTGCGCGAGAAGGGCACGCCATAGTGCTCCAGCTCGATGATCGCCGGGATGGCCTCACGGCACATGTACTCGATCGCGTCCTGGTCGCCCAGCCAGTCCGACCCCTTCACGGTGTCGTACATGTGGTAGCGCCAGTCGTCCTCGCCCATGTTGCCGAGCGCGGCGGAGATGCCGCCCTGCGCCGCCACGGTGTGGGAGCGGGTCGGGAACACCTTGGTGATGCAGGCGGTCTTCAGGCCCTTTTCGGCCATGCCGAAGGTGGCGCGCAGACCGGCGCCGCCGGCGCCGACGACGACGACGTCATAGGTGTGGTCGATGATGTTGTAGGCGGTCGCCATGGTCGTCAGGCTCCGATGAAGATCTTCACGACGGCCAGCACGCAGGCCGCCGCCAGGGCGAAGGACAGGAACTTGACGCCGATGATCAGCGCCATCTTCTGCCATTCCACATGCACGTAGTCCTCGATGACCACCTGCAGCCCGGACTGGGCGTGGTGGAAGACGACCACGGCGGTGAGGACCATCATGACGGCCGAGAAGGGCGACTTCATCCAGGCGATGAACCCGGCGTGATCGGCGCCGAGATGGCCGATGACGCCGAAGACGAACCAGACGGTCAGCGGGACAAGCGCGATCGCGGTCAGACGCTGCGACCACCAATGTTCGGTGCCATGCTTGGCGGAACCCAGACCGCGCGCGACCTGCAGCGGCGAACGGAGGGTCTTGCTATTGGACGCCATGTCTTATCTCCTCACCACACGGCCAGGCCGACGATCCAGGTCAGCACGGTCAGCACCGCCGTCGCGCCGAGGACGACCTTGTTGTTGCGGTCGGCATCGGTCAGCTCGAACGACTTGCCGGCGTCCCAGACCAGATGGCGGATGCCGTTGCACAGGTGGTAGTACAGCGCCGCCGACCAGCCGAACATCAGCAGCAGGCCGAAGAACGACCCGATGAAGCCCTGCGCGCGTGCGAACGCCGCCGGACCGGCGGCGGCGGCGACCAGCCACCAGACCAGCAGGAGCGTGCCGACAGCCAGCCCGACGCCCGTGATGCGGTGCGTGATGGACATGACTGCGGTCAACGGGAGTTTGTAGACTTGAAGATGCGGGGAGAGCGGCCGACCGCTGCCGTTTGCCATTGCGTCGTCCTCTGTTCGCGGCCGGACGCGGCGCAACATGACGATTGCCGCGGCGGCTGGGTGGTGCGTGCCCTTTTTAAGACGGCTGTCCCGTCCTATTGGTTGGCGCAATGAATTACGCTCCCGCAGCAGCCGAGTCAACGGCGGGGGGTGGCCGAAAGTGCTGGTGTGACGATTTTGGCGCAGCGCGGGAAGTGGCTGAAAAGAAACGGCCTTCCGGTTCTGTGGTATTACCAGCGAATGAGGCCAGTCGGAGACCGCCGCGCTTGGGCCCCTGCTACTTGTCGAAGCGGCGCACGTTCTCGACCATCATCGAGTACATCTGCGTAATCAGTTCCGCCGGTCTGAGACGGCCGAACGGAATGTTGTCCTTGGCCCATTCGACCAGCCCCGGCGGCGGCTTCACCGGCGCCACCTCGTACCCCGCCTTCTTCAGCGCGGCGGTCACGGCCTTCGCCTGCTTGGCGTAATCCTCGTTGAAGAAGGACTTGTCGGCGTCCTTGATCGCCTTGGCGATGATGTCCTCGATGGGGGCGGGCATGCCGATGCTTGGACCGGATCTGGTTGGCGGACGTGGCGACACCCTGTCACACCGCGTCGCCCTCCGCAATTACCGGGGGGTGACGCACTGTCAGGAAGCTGCCCTCACGAAACCAGCGCCGCGTCCTTCTCCGCGATGACGTTGGCGATGGCGGCGCGTTCGGCGGCGGTCAGGCGCAGGCTGGCGCTCTTCAGCTGGCCGCAGGCGGCCATGATGTCCTCGCCGCGCGGGGTGCGCACCGGGCTGGCGTAGCCGGCGTTGTTGACGATGTCGCCGAAGACCTGGATCGCCCGCGCGGTCGACCGCTCGTACGGCGCGCCCGGCCATTCGTTGAAGGGGATCAGGTTGATCTTGGCCGGGATGCCTTCCAGCAGCTTCACCAGCGCCCGCGCGTCGGCCGGCGAGTCGTTGATCCCCTTCAGCATCACGTATTCGAAGGTAATGCGCCGGGCATTCGACAGGCCGGGGTAGTTGCGGCAGGCCTCCATCAGATCGCGCAGCGGATATTTGCGGTTGATGGGCATGATGATGTCGCGCAGCTCGTCGGTCACCGCATGCAGGCTGACCGCGAGGTTGACGTTCAGCTCCTCGCCGCAGCGCTCCATCATCGGCACGACGCCGGAAGTCGACAGCGTGATGCGCCGCTTGGAGATCGAGATGCCGTCGCCGTCCATCACGATCTTCAACGCCTTGGCGACGTTGTCGTAATTGAACAGCGGTTCGCCCATGCCCATCATGACGATGTTCGACAGCATGCGCCCGTCAGGCGGCGCCGGCCATTCGCCCAGCATGTCGCGCGCCAGCATCACCTGGGCCACGATTTCCGCCGAATCCAGATTGCGCACCAGACGCTGCGTGCCGGTATGGCAGAAGCGGCAGGTCAGCGTGCAGCCGACCTGCGAGGAGACGCAGAGCGTGCCGCGGTCCTCCTCGGGGATGTGGACGCTCTCCACCTCCTGCCCGTCGGGCATGCGCAGCAGCCACTTGCGGGTGCCGTCCGCCGACTTCAGGTCCTTCACCACCGTCGGCCGCGCCACGATGTAGGCGTCGGCCAGCTTTTCCCGCACCGGCTTGGCCAGCGTGGTCATCTCGGCGAAATCGGTGGAGCCGCGGTGATAGATCCAGTGCCAGAGCTGGCGCGCCCGGAATTTTTCCAGGCCGACGGCCAGCATCTCGGCTTCCAGCTCTTCGCGGGACAGGCCGACAAGGTTCTTGCGTCCGTCGGCATCGGTCGCCGGCGGAACGAAGGCGGAGGCATGATTGGAGGCGCTCATGGCCCCATTACATAGGGCCATGCGCGCACGGAGTCAAAAGACTCGAGGGGAAAAAGACCAAGTAAAGCGCTGTGGCGATCAGCGCTTCACGCCGCAGGCCTCGTTGATGGCGTCATAGGCCTGGGTGACGCCGGTCAGGCTGTAGGTGTCGGTGGTCTTGGTGCCGCGGCTGGACACACCCTTCACCACCATCTGCTTGCCGTCGCGCATCGCCGTGGTCACGGCGCGGTCGCCGTCGGCATCGCGGGCCCAGGCGGTTTCGCCGTCGGTGAACAGCTTGAAGTCCTTGCCGTCGATGTCGACCTCGGCCTCGCTGCCCTTCTTGAACGGATAGCCGACGATGACGCTGACGACGTCCAGGGCCTTTTCGGCCGGACGGTGGGTGACCAGCGTATAGATGTCGCCGCGCTTCGCCTTCGGCTCCGTCTTCTTGGGCTGGCTGGAGATGTAGCAGACCTTCTGCCCCTTCTCCTCGAACACGAAGGCGTTCCAGTCCTTGAAGGTGCCGAGATGGCGCGGATCGGCCGCAGCGGCCGGCGCGGCAGCCATACCGGAGGCAAAAAGCCCGGCGGCGAAAACGGTGGACAGGACAGAACCGGCAAAGGCGGCCCCGGCAATTCGGCGGACGGCGTTGGGAAGCAACATCGGTCTTGCGTCTGCTCGTTGTTGGTCCGTGGGGTGCGGGCGGACACTACCCCAAACGGACAACGCATTCCAAGGCCGGCGGGTCGGAACCGGTCTGTTTCTCACAGCGTGGCATCCAAATGACCGGAACTGGGTGCCGCGTGACATTTTGACACGCGGAATGGCGCCCATACTATTGACTAGGACCTCTGGCTTATGCCGAAGTTCAGGCTATATCTGCGCGCGGCATCCAAATGACTGGAACTGGGCGACGGGAACTGGCATGGCCAAGCTGCTTGTGGTTGACGACGATCCGGTCACTCGCAACCTGATCCGCGCGATCCTGACGCGCGAAGGTCATGACCTGACCCTGTGCGCCGGCGCCACGGAGGCCATCGGCATCCTGTATGTGCAGAAGTTCGACCTTGTCCTGACCGACATCATCATGCCGGATCATGACGGGTTCGAGGTGATCAAGGCCGCCCGCTCCCTGCGTCCCGAGATGCCGGTGGTCATCCTGTCGGCCATCGACGACAAGGTGCCGTCCCAGCTGACCTCCGCCGCCTTCGCCAAGCTGGGCGTGACCCGCGTCATCGCCAAGCCGGTCAATCCCAGCCTGCTGGCGTCCGAGGTCCTGGCGGCGCTCGTCGCGGGCTGAACCACGGTAGCGGCTGCCTCTGCCGGCCGGGGCGCAGCGCTTTGGCAGGATCTTGACGCCCATCGGCATTTACGCCACTCACCGGCCGCCGAAACTCCCGCTATCCTCCATGGCGCATCCCTGAACCGGAGACCACGCCATGCTGGACCTGCGCCCCAACTGCGAATGCTGCGACCGCGACCTGCCGCCCGAGGCGCCGGACGCCTATATCTGCTCCTTCGAATGCACCTTCTGCGCCGACTGCCGCGCCCGTCTGCCGGGGGAGCGTTGCCCTAACTGCGGGGGCGAACTGGTGCGGCGGCCGATCCGTCCGGCGTCGAAGCTGGCGGCGAACCCGCCGTCGGCCACGCGGATCGTCAAGCCCGACGGCTGCGCCGCGCTGTTCGCGTGCGGCGGAGCCGCGCCGTTTTAAGTCCCGGAATTGCTCTTCGCTGTCGCTGGCGTTCGCCACGCAAATCGGCCAGACTGGCGCCGCCACGTCCGGGAACCCGCCCCGATCTGGCCGGTTTCGGGCGAACGCCCCATCTTACTTGCCTGCACACCATCTCCCGCCAGTTCCCCTGAACGCCATCAAGCCGTTCCAACCAGACGTTAGAGACATGCCGATCAACAACCGCATCGCCGCCTTCCAGGACGACATGACCGCGTGGCGGCGCGACATCCATGCCCACCCGGAACTGGGATTCGAGGAGGAGCGCACCTCCGACATCGTCGCCGCGAAGCTGGCGGAATTCGGCATCACGGTGCATCGCGGCCTGGGCGGGACCGGGGTGGTCGGCACCCTGAAGGGGCTGGGCACCGGCAGCGGCCGGACCATCGGCCTGCGCGCCGACATGGACGCGCTGCCGATGCCGGAGGCCAACGACTTCGACCATGCCTCGCGCCATGCCGGCAAGATGCACGCCTGCGGCCATGACGGGCACACGACGATGCTGCTGGGCGCCGCCCGCTATCTGGCGGAGACGCGCAACTTCGACGGCACCGTCCACTTCATCTTCCAGCCGGCCGAGGAAGGGCTGGGCGGGGCGAAGCGGATGATCGACGACGGGCTGTTCCGGCAGTTCGACTGCGAGCAGGTCTATGGCCTGCACAACTGGCCGGAACTGCCGGCCGGCCAGATCGCCGTGCATCCCGGCCCGGTGATGGCGGCGGCCAACCAGTTCGAAATCCATGTGACCGGCCACGGCGCCCACGCCGCCATGCCCCACCGCGGCATCGACCCGGTGCTGGTGTCGGCCCACATCATCACCGCGGCGCAGAGCCTGGTCAGCCGCGGCACCAACCCGGCCGACAGTGCGGTGGTGTCGATCACGGTGGTGGAGGCCGGGACCGCGGCCAACGTCATCCCCGACAGCGCGCGGATGCTCGGCACCATGCGCACCTTCTCCGAAGACAACCACCGCCGCATCCAGGAGCAGTTCACCCGCCTCGTCTCCAGCATCGCCGAGGGGCTGGGGGCCAAGGCCGAGTTGCGCTTCCGTCCCGGCTATCCCGCCACGGTGAACAGCGAGGCCGAGGCGCGCATCGCCGCCGCTGCCGCCGCCAAGGTGGTGGGCGACGAGAATGTGGTCTGGGCGCCGGACCCGACCATGGCGGCGGAGGATTTCGGGTACATGCTGAAGGAGCGGCCGGGCGCCTACATCTGGCTCGGCCATGGCGGCCATCGCGGACCTTCCTGCCGCCTGCACAACCCGCATTACGACTTCAACGACGCGATCCTGACCACCGGCGCCAGCTATTGGGCCTCGCTGGTCGAGACGATCCTGCCGCGGAGCGCCTGACCGTCCCATGAAGATGCCGTTCCGTCTCCGCCTGATCCCGCTGCTGTTCACGCCCGCGCTGCTTCTGGCCGCCTGTCAAGGCGGCAGCGACCGTGCCGACGGCAACCTGCTGCCGGCCCAGGCGGAGGCCGGGACCGGCTGGCGGGGCGACCACAGCAGCGCCGCCGAGCGCGCCTATGTCGTTGCCCGCGACGCCGGCGAATGGAGCGCATTGTGGGCGCGGGTCGGCGAGCCGGCCCCATCCTCCCTGCCCGGCGGCCGGATGGCGGTGGCGGTCTTCCTGGGGCCGCGCGATACGGCCGGCTATGGCGTCGCCATCGACAGCGTGCAGCAGAAGGGCGCCGACCTGATCGTCGGCTATCACGAGAGCGTGCCGGGTCCGGCCCAGGCGGTGGCGCAGATGCGCACCAGCCCCTACGCCATCCGCCTGCTGCCCAGCGCGGCGGGCACGCCGAAGTTCGTCCGGGGGAAGTAAGCCCGAGGTGGCGGCTTCAGGCCGCCACCCTCACCGCGGCATTTGCCACGGCAGTTCTCCGCCGACCAGCTTGCCCGCCTCCGCCGACGGCAAGGGGCGGGCGAAGTGGTAGCCCTGTCCGTAGTCGCAGGCCAGCGCGCGCAGCAGGTTGGCGTCGGCGCTGGTCTCGATGCCCTCGGCGATCACGTCGAAGCCCAGCAGGCGTGCCAGATCCATGATGATGCGGACGATGGCGCGGTTTTCCTCCGACTGGTGCATGGCCGAGACGAAGGAGCGGTCGACCTTCAGGCTGTCGATCGGCAGCTTGTGCAGGTAGGACAGCGACGAATAGCCGGTGCCGAAATCGTCGATCGACAGCTTGATGCCCAGCGCCCGCAGATCGCGCAGCAGGCGGATCGACTGTTCCGCCTTGTCCATCACCGCGCTTTCCGTCAGCTCCAGCTTGATCCAGGACGGTTCCACCCCGGTTTCGCGCAGAACCTCGCGCACGACCTGGACGAAGTTGGGGTCTGACAGCTGGTGGCTGGACAGGTTGACGCTCATGAACAGCGGGGCGGAGCCCGGTTCGCGGCGGTCCTGCCACTCCGCGATCTGCAGGCAGGCCTGCCGCAACACCCAGGTGCCGAGCGATACCACCAGACCGGTGCTCTCGGCGATCGGGATGAAGATGCCGGGCGGGATGTTGCCGCGTTCGGGATGGGTCCAGCGCATCAGCGCCTCGAACCCCGCCAGACCGCCGGTCACCATCTCGACGATCGGCTGGTAGGCGACCCACAGGTCGTTGCCGCAGTCCAGCGCCCCACGCAGATCGTGTTCCAGCCGCACCTGCTCGACCACATGGGAATGCATCGCCGGATCGAACCAGGCCTGCCGCCCGCCGCCCTGCTCACGGGCGCGGGCGGTTGCGATCTCTGCATCGCGCAGCACGTCGTCGGGGCGCTCGTGCGTCGGCATCGAGACGGCGACGCCGATGCTGGCGGACAGGAACACGGTGCCGCCCGAGCTGGAGCGGGCCGAGCGCACCACCGCAGCCAGTTCCTCGATGGCGCTTTCCAGCGCCGGCCGGTCGCAGACGCCGCCGGCCAGCATGGCGAAGGCATGGTCGCTGACACGCGCGATCAGATCGAAGGACGCGGCCTGCGCCGCCATCCGCTGCGCCAGACCGTCAAGCAGCTCGTTTGCGAAGCCCTGCCCCATGCTGCTGCGGATTTCGGCGAAGCGGTCGATGTCCAGGATGACGAGCGTGAAGGGCTCGCCCATGTTGCGATAGTCCGCCATGTGCTTCAGCAGCATGAGGCGGTTGGCGAGCCCGGTCACCGGGTCGTAGTAGGCGAGGCGGAACAGGTCGTCCTGCACCTGCCGTCGCTCGGTCATGTCCTGCAGGATGACGAAATAGCCGGTGATGGCGCCGTCTTCCGCCCGGTGCGGCGCGTGCAGCCGCATCACGTAGCGCTGCTGGCCGTCGGCCTGGGTGATCCAGCCTTCGGTCTGCACCGTCTCGCCCGCCAGCGCGCGCTCTGCCGCCGCCTGCGTGTTGCGGAGAAGCTCCGGCCCCAAAAGCTCGCCGATGGTGCCGCCGACCGCCTTGTCCAGCGTCGTCCCCATCATCTCCAGATAGGCGCGGTTGGCGTAGATGTGCCGCCGCTGCGGGTCCATCAACGCCACCTTCACCGTCATGGCGTCGAGAATCTGACGCAGGGCGTCAAGCCCCGGCGCACCGGAAGCGGCACCCGATAAAGCGTCGGCCAGCGCGGAGATTCGGGGATCTGGACTCATGGCGAGGATAGAGTGGGGTACTCATCAGGAAATCGATACCCAACACTTACGCGAAGTGTCACCCGCCCGTCAAAACCAAAGCTGCCATAGTGCAACAGAGCTTGGACATTTCTACAGGCGATGCAACGGAGACACATGGCGATGACCATGGGCATATCATAGTATTCATTCAAGTCGCGGTTGCAGCAAAACAAAGCACACAATCCGGCTTTTTCCGTTCCGCTGCGAAAGAGCACTGGAATTATCTGCGTTCTTTGCCACACCACTTGCGGCCTGGGATTGCACCTTCGACCGGAAGTCCGACCACAGGTCGCTTTTGTGCGGTGCAGGAACGCGGCAAGGGCATGGCTGTGCCCTGGAATGGAAAGGCGGCGGCCGGGCCGGTCGGATTTATACTGCCAATACAAGTGGGGCCAACGCGGCCGGGGGATGTCGCCCCGATCGGCACCGCATGGTCGTACAACCCCCGACGATAACGGCAACGATCACAAATTTGGGCAGGAACAACGCCATGGCTCTCAAGGACTTCCTGGTCGTCGTCGATGATACGCCCGCGTCCGCGGCACGTCTCGACCTTGCTGCGCGGATCGCGACCCGGTGCGATGCGCATCTGACCGCGCTCTATGCCTTCACCGACATGGTGTTCCCCGGCTATATCGAAGCCGAAATCCCGCAGGAGTTGCGCGACAGCCGCCGACAGAGCCGCAAGGACCAGACGGACCGGATGGCGGCGGCCTTCGACGAGGCCATGCACCACCATGGCCTGACCGACCGGTCCGAATGGCTGGCGCAGGAAGGCGATCCGACCATCACCGCCGCGGTGCGCGGCCGCTATGCCGACCTGATCGTGGTGGGCCAGCCCGATCCGGACCGCGACCGCGACCAGCCCGTCGCCCAGCCGGCCGATCTTCTGTTCGAATGCGGCCGACCGCTTCTGGTTGTGCCCTATGCCGGCCGTTTCGCCACCATCGGCGAACGGGTCCTGGTCGGATGGAACGGCAGCCGCGAGGCGGCGCGCGCCGTCGGTGACGCCCTGCCGCTGCTGAGCACCGCCAAGCGCGTGGTGGTGATGGCCGCCAATCCGAAGCCGGGCATGGACGGGCTGGGCGACGAGCCCTGCGCCGACATCGCCCGCCACCTGTCCCGCCACGGCTGCCGCGTCGAGGCCACCCATGTCGCCACCGATGTTGTGGAGCCCGGCGACACGCTGCTGAACATGGCGGCCGACGAAAGCTGCGACCTGCTGGTGATGGGCGCCTACGGCCGTTCCCGCTTCCGCGAGTTGGTGCTGGGCGGCATGACCCGCTTCATGCTGCGGCACATGACGGTTCCCGTGTTGATGAGCCATTGACGACGCTTCGGCTTCGAATGCCCCCTCCCCGACCCTCCCCCGCTCTCAGCGGACCTCCGGTCCGCCTGTCGCGTCAGCACAAAGCAGAGCGTTGTGCGAGAGCTTCGCGGGAGAGGGGGGTGAGTGCATGAACGGCAGAGTTCCGTCTCCCGCGATCGGACCGGCCTTCGGCCGGCAGAGGGCGGGGGAGGGTTAGGGAGGGGGCAACGGCATTGTCCCGCCCGTGGGGTTAAGCGACCGCTCCACTGCCCCCGAGTCCCTCCGCAACCACCGCGAGTCGTCCCTCGCGGCCCGTGGGGAAAAGCGACCGGAACCCTTTTTCCACCCCGGTCCCCGTGGGGAAAAGCGTCGGGAACGTGGGGAAAAGCGGCGCGACTCGGGCTTTCCCCATGGGGATAAGCGGCGACTCAACTAATAAGTCTAACAACTAACTGTCGACTAGCCCGGTCGCCTAACCCCACGTTGACTCCATCGCCCGCCGCTCCCCAGGATGCCACAACATCCGGGTGAGGCTGCCATGGGCGACATACACAGGCTGGTGATCGAACATGGCCGGGACAAGGCGCGCGCCCTGGTCCGGCCGGAGGAGCGGACGCTGGTGGACATCGCCGCCGACATCCTGGCGGACGAGAACCAGCATCTCGGCATCACCTACAGCGGCTTCTGCCTGACCAGCCTGCCACACAAGAAGCTGGCCGACGACGTTCCCTGGGAAAAGCGCGGGCATCAGGTGACGCTGCTGGTCGAACCGGGCCGGCTGAAGGTGAACGGCAAGATGAAGCTGTTCGGCGTCCCCTACGGCGCGCGGGCACGCATGATTCTCATCTATCTGCAGACCCAGGCCGTGCGCACCGGCCGGCGCGAGGTCGAACTCGGCCGCTCCATGCGCGACTGGCTGACCCGGATGGGGATCAGCGTCGGCGGTGAGACCTTCCGCGGCTTCCGCGAGCAGTCGCTGCGCATTTCCGCCTGCACCCTGAAATTCTTCTGGGACGGCGAGGACGCCGACGTGTTCGAGAAGGGCGGCATCGTCAAGCGCGGGCTGATCTTCCACGACGACCTCGGCGACGACCGCCAGGGCACGCTGTGGAATGACGTGGTGCAGTTGGACGAGACCTTCTTCCAGGCCCTGCGCGACCATCCGGTGCCGCTTCTGGAGGAGGCGGTGCGGCAGTTGAAGGACCGCTCGCTCAGCCTCGACCTCTATGTCTGGCTGGCCTACCGCCTGCATTCGCTGAGCCGGCCGCAGCCGATCTCCTGGCCGTCGCTCTATGCCCAGTTCGGCGCCGGCTACGACCAGATGAAGCATTTCAAGCCGCGCTTCGTCCAGGCCCTGCAATATGCGCTGGCCGCCTATCCGGATGCGAAGGTCGAACCGGCCGACGACGGCGTCGTCCTCCACCCCAGCCGCCCGCCCATTGCCCGCCTGCTGGCGTGAGGGCCGTGGGGTTAAGCGACCGTCACAGAAAATCGGGTGGAACCATCCCCGGTCGCTTTCCCCCACACCCCCCGAAAGCGCGCCTCCACCATTGACGCACGTCATTGGGCCGCCCTCCCCATCCCCCTATGATCGCCGCGAGTTCCCGAACCGGAGAGGCCTTGTCTTGGACGCGCTGTCGCTGCTGGATGCCGGACTGAACCAGTGTGCCGTGGTCATCGACCGCGACGGCGGGCTGCTGCTGGCCCTGCTGACCGCCGGGCTGGTCGGCGGCACCACCCATTGCACCGGCATGTGCGGCCCCTTCGTGCTGGCCCAGGTGTCGGCACGGCTGGAGCGGGTGCCGCTGTCGGCGATGTCGGAGTTCCGGCGCCTGACCGGAGCCGCCGTGCTGCCCTACCATGCCGGCCGGGCGACGACCTATGCGCTGATCGGCGCGCTGTCCGCCTCGGTCGCCGGCCATGTCGGCGCGCTTCCCGGCCTGCGCTGGCTGTCGGTGGCGCTGCTGGCGCTGGCGGCGCTGTTCTTCCTCGGCTATGCCGTGCGCAACGTCCTGTCCTGGCTGCCCAGGATCCCGTCCTTGGGCGGCAACAGGCTGCAGCGCTGGTGGAGCGACCGGGTGTCCGGCCTCGCCCGGCCGCTGTTCGGCAATCCGACCGGCTGGCGCGGCTATGGGCTGGGGGTGGCGCTGGGCTTCATCCCCTGCGGGATGCTCTATGGCGCCATCGCGGTGGCGGCCGCGAGCGGCAGCGCGCTGACCGGCGCGCTCGGCATGGCCGCCTTCGCGCTCGGCACGGTGCCGAGCCTGCTGGCGGTCGGGCTGGCCGGCCATATCGCCGGCCGCACCTGGCGGACCGCCGTCGCCCGGGTCGCTCCGGCGATCATGCTGGTGAACGCCGGGGTTCTGGGCTGGATGGCGTGGAAGCTGGTTGCGTAAACCGGCCCCTCGCCATGTTTCAGTGGATGCCGCCGCCCTTCAACGCGTCGCCCAGCGGAATCTGTCCGCTGCCGGGCTTCAGCGGTTGCTGCTGGCTTTCATGCGGCGACCAGCCGGCGAGATAGAGCACCTCGAAGGTCACCGGAATCCGCCCGTCCGGCTCGGCATAGAGCTGGGCGTAGCGCTGGGCCGCGTCGAACAGCATGGACCGGGTTGCCGGAACCTTGCGGCGGGCCAGCACGGCGTTGGTCTCGCCCATGCCGCGCAGTTCGCGCATCAGGGCGAAGGCGTCGGAATAGGTCACGGTGATGACGTCGCTGTCGACCACCGGCAGGGCGAAGCCGGCGCGTTGCAGCAACCCGCCGGCGTCCTTGATCTCGGCGAAGGGCGACACGCGGGGGGAGACGCCGCCCGACACCTCCATCTCCGCTTCGAAGAGGCAGCGGCGCAGTTCGGCCAGAGTCTGACCGCCGAGCATGGAGGCGCAGAAGAAGCCGTCGGGCTTCAACGCCTGCCGGATCTGCACCAGGGCGCCCGGCAGGTCGTTGACCCAGTGCAGGCTGAGATTGCTGACCACCAGATCGAAGCTGCCGGGAGCGAAGGGCAGGAACTCCTCATCGGCGGCAACCGTCGGATTGCCGGGCGCGAGGGCGGCGCGCGCGAAGTCGGGCGACAGGTCGCAGGCGACCAGCCGTTCGATGCCCTTGCGGCCTTTCAGGATGCGCCCCATCGCCCCGTCGTGGCAGCCGACGTCGAGCGCCAGCGGGAAGGGACGGATCACGTCCTCCAGCCGGTCGGCCAGCCGGTCGGCGATCTCCTCGAACAGGAATGAATGGTCGGTGAATTCGGCGACGGCGCGGTCGCGGCGGCGGCGGACCAGCGCGCGGTCGAAGACGGTCATGCTGTCGGGGCTTGTCATGCCCGCACTATACCCCAGCCCGTCGGCGCGGCAACCGTGCTACACTCGCAGCCCAGACAGCATTTCCGCGCCACCTTCTCCACGCCACCACCCGCACAGGCATTGGAATGGGCATCGACGAGGCCATCGCCGTCAGCCACGAAGCGCTGATGGTCATCCTGAAGATCGCGCTGCCGCCGCTGGGCATCACCGCCCTGCTGTCGGCCGGGCTGATGCTGTTCCAGAGCGCCACCAACATCAACGAATCGTCGCTGCAGCAGGACACCAAATTCTTCGCCACGCTGCTGATCCTGTTCGTCACCGGCCCGGCGATCTATCTGGCGTTGCGCGACTATACCGGCGTGATCTTCGAACGCATCGCCATGCTGCAGTGACCGGGGCGGCGGCGATGCAGCCATCCGCCATCCTGTCCGGACTGGGCCGCACCGCGGCAGGCGCGGCGACCCTGCTGCTCGACGCGCTGCTGCCGCCGCGCTGCCTCAGCTGCGGCGAGGCGGTGGACCGGCAGGGGGGCCTGTGCGCCGCCTGCTGGGTCAAACTGACCTTCATCGCCCCACCCCTGTGCGCCTGCTGCGGGCTCCCTTTCGAATATGAGGCGCAGGAGGGAACGCTGTGCGGCTCCTGCATGGCCTCCCCGCCGCCCTTCGCCCGCGCCCGCGCCGTCCTGGCCTATGACGACGGCAGCCGGCCGCTGGTGCTGGGCTTCAAGCATGGCGACCGCATCCATGCCGCCAAGGCCTACGGCGTCTGGCTGGCCCGCGCCGGGCGGGAGTTGCTGGAGGATGCCGACCGGCTGCTGCCGGTGCCGCTGCACCGTGCCCGCCTGTTCCACCGCCGCTACAACCAGGCGGCCCTGCTGGCGCAGGCGCTGTCGCGCCACTGCGGCGTCCCCGCCGTTCCGGACCTGCTGCAACGCCATCGGTCCACCCCGACCCAGGGCGGACTGGACCGCCAGGGCCGCCACCGCAACGTCAAGGGCGCCTTCCGCCTGCGGCCTGGGCAGTCGGTGACCGGACAGCGTCTGGTGCTGATCGACGACGTGATGACCACCGGGGCGACGCTGGCGGAATGTGCGCGGGTCCTGCGGCGTGCCGGCGCGGCGCGGGTCGACGTGCTGACGCTGGCACGCGTGGTGCACCGCTGACGCTTGAAAAGGGGCGTGCCCGGCGACGCTGACCGGCGTTCGGCGCGGGTTGCAACGTCTGGCGCCTCCCGCAGGTTGATCCTATAGTTTCTCCACCTGCAACAGGAGCCCAGTGGCATGGCCGACGTCGTCATCTACACCACGCCCTTCTGTCCCTACTGCATGCGGGCCAAGAGCCTGCTCGACGGCAAGGGCGTGACATACGAGGAAATCGACCTCTACGCCCAGCCGGGCCGCCGCAGCGAGATGATCGAGCGGTCGGAGGGCCGGACCACCGTCCCGCAGATCTTCATCGACGGGAAGCCCTACGGCGGCAGCGACGACATCCACGCGCTGGACCGCGCCGGCAAGCTGGACCCGCTGCTCGGCATCGCCGCATGAGCGACGGCCTGCCCGAACATGCCGGTGGCGGCAAGCTGAAGGCCGCCTGCGTCCAGGTGAATGCAGGCACGGAGCTTGAGCCGAACCTGCGGGCGGCGGGCGACCTCGTCCGCCGCGCCCGCGACGCCGGGGCAGATTTCATCGCCTTGCCGGAGAATGTCGGCTGGATCGTCCAGGGCCGCGCCAAGACCATGGAGCGCGTGCGCACCGAGTCGGAGCATCCCGGCATCCCCGTCTTCGCCGATCTGGCGCGGGAGACCGGTGCCTGGATTCTCGGCGGCACCCTGCATGTCCTGCTCGATGACGGGCGCGCCGCCAACCGCAGCTACCTTTTCGATGCCGGGGGGCGGGTCGTCGCCTCCTACGACAAGATCCACATGTTCGACGTCACGCTGAAGGACGGCGAATCCTATCGCGAATCGGCGACCTTCCAGCCGGGCGAGCGGGCGGTGGTGGCGGCCAGCCCTTGGGGCGGCATCGGCATGACGGTCTGCTACGACGTGCGCTTCGCCTATCTGTATCGGGCGCTGGCCCAGGCGGGGGCGTCGATCCTGACGGTGCCGGCCGCCTTCACCGTGCCGACCGGCCGGGCCCATTGGCACACGCTTCTGCGCGCCCGCGCCATCGAAACCGGCTGCTTCGTCGTCGCTCCGGCCCAGACCGGCAGCCACGACCAGGGCCGCCAGACCTACGGCCATTCCCTGCTGATCGCGCCGTGGGGCGAGGTTCTGGCCGATGCCGGCACCGATGTCGGCTTCATCACCGCCGACCTCGACCTCGACCGCGTGACGGAGGCCCGCGCCATGGTCCCGTCGCTGACCCACGACCGTGCCGTCGCGGTGGAGCGACTCGGGTTCTGATCTCTCAGCGCCCGTCCTGCATCAGCCGAAGCCATGCCATGGCGGCGGTCAGCGCGATGCCGAAGGCGCCGTCGGGCCGGACCGGCAGGTCGAGGTCGCGGACCATGCTGTCCAGCCGCAGATCGACCGCCTGTTTGGACATGCCGCGGATCTTGCGGGCGTAATAGAGACTGGACACCTCCGTCCGCTCATCCGACAGCGGCCGCCCGGTCAGGCGCTCCGCCATGGTGACGGAGAAGTCGAGGTAGTAGCCCACCAGCGGACGGTCACCGATGAAGGTGTGCAGCAGGTCGCCGGCCTCGGCCAGACCGGTGTCGCAACCGGGATGGAGCAGCAGCGCGCTGCCGGTCAGGATGCGGGGGCCGCGGATGCGGATGGCGGCGAAGGCCAGTGGTCTTGCCGCCTCCGGATCGAAGCTGGTCGCCTCGCAATGGATCGCCACGCGCTCGCGCCGGTCGGTGTCGCCGTGATCGGGATGTCCCATCGTCGCCGCCTCAATGATTCAGGCGGAAATGGTGGGCGATCAGCTCCTTGAAGCTTTTCACCAGCGCCAGACAGTCCTTGAACTGGTCGCGGTCCAGCTTGCCCAGCCGGTCGGGGTGGACGAGATTGTCGATCGCCAGGTCCGCCCCCTCCTCCCCCCCTTCGTTTTCTTGCGGCAGGTCGACGCGCGCCTTCAGGCGGATGGTCGACAGGATGGTGAAGGCCTCGACCAGATCGGCGGCCATCTTGCGGTCCAGTGCCCCCAGCTCGGCCAGCACCTGGATCCGCTCCACCGTGTTGGTCTCCGCCCGGTGCTTCTCCAGCGCCAGCGCGCGGACGCCGTGGACGATGGGGAAGATGCCGGCCTTCTTGATGTCGACCGGCTCCGCCCGGCGCCGCTCGAACAGCGCGGCGAACAGGCCGCTCGGCGTGTCGAAGGACAGGGTCGGCCGGGCGAATTGGGTGAAGAACATCTGGTTGTCCTGCAGGCGGCTCAACAGATAATCCTTCGCCTCGGCCAGCAGCGCGGCGTCGCCGGCCACCGGAGCGGCGTCGTAGAAGATGGCGAGGTTCATCTGCGCCGCCTCGTCCGGGCGGTGGACCCAGTTGAACAGCGCGTCCTTGTAGCCGGCGAGCGGCCGGGTCCACTCCGGGTTGGAGACCATGATGTTGCCGGGACAGGGCGGATAGCCGAACTCGACCAGATGGCGGGTGAAGTCGGCGGCGATCCTCGGCAGATCGGGGCAGTCGAAGCCGTCGCGCAGGATCAGGCCATTGTCCTGGTCGGTCTTCAGCAGCTGTTCGCCGCGCCCCTCGCTGCCCATCACGATCAGGCAGCTGTTGGCCAGCAGTTCCGGCGGGGCCAGCAGTTCGAACAGCTTGCGGAAGATGCGGCGGTTCAACTCCGTCACCAGATCGGCGATGAAGGAGACCTTCACGCCGGTGGCGTGCAGGGTGCGGATCAGCTCGACGATGGAGCGGCTGGCCCGGCGCAGGTCGGCGGGATCGGTGGCATGCTCCACCTGCACCCCGATGACCTGGGAATGGTTGGACAGCACAGCCAGCAGGTCGCTTTGCCCCAACAGCCCGACGATGGCGCCGTTTTCCGTCACCACGATTCGGCGCACCGCATGCTTGGTCATCAGCACCAGCGCGTTGAACAGCAGGTCGTCGCGATCCAGCGTCAGCAGGCCGTAGCGGGCGAGCGGCCCGACCGGATCGGTCACCGGCCGGCCGTCCAGCACCACCAGATCGCGCAGGTCGGTGCCGGTCAGGATGCCGGTCGTGCCATCCGCGCCCTGCACCAGCACGCTGCTGGCGCGGTTCTGCCGCATCGCCTCGGCCGCGTCGCGCAGGCTGGCGGCGGCATCGACGAACAGCGGCGGGTGAAGATAGGCCTGCCGGATGCGGGCCATGGTCAGCGCCGCCATCTCGCGGTTGGAGCGCAAGGCGGCCAGAGCGCGCATGCGCTGGGCGAAATCGCCGAGAATGGCGGCACCGAACGCCGGGTTCTCGGCGGCCAGCGCCTCCAGCGCCGCGCGCGGAATCAGGTGGCAGGCGCACTCCTCCGCCGTGACGAAGCGGCGGGCGCCGGTCACGCCGGCTCCGTCCCCCGCGGTGGCGTACAGCGCCTGCAGGCCGAACCGGTCGCCCGGACCGTGGACCGCCGCCACCTCGCCGCCGCGGCGTTCCTGGACGGCGCCGCGCAGCACGACATACAGCGCGTCGGCCGGTTCCTCCCGGCTGAGGATGACGGTGTCGCGCGGATAAAGCGCGATGTCGAGCGCGCCGGCCAGCACCGCGCGCTGCCCCTCCGTCAGCAGGTCGAAGGGAGGACGCCCGAAATCGAAGTCCGGACAAGCGGTCGGCATCGCATGCTGCACGGGGCGGACTCCGTCGGGAGATGGCTGTTCATGAAAAAAGCGCCCCCGGATCGAGTCCGGAGGCGCTTTTCAGGATACACCCGCCGGGCGGGACGCCGGAAGCGGGTGCGACATTTGGCGGCGTGGTTCGGTCACCGCCCGGACTTGCTCCCCCAGGGCTTGGACGCCCCCGAGGGGGAAGGGATGCGGTGCGAGACGCGATCCCTTCCCTGGTGCTTCTTAGTGGGGTTCTTCTTGTTAGTGGGCCGACGCACCCTCGGCACCCAGGCCGGTCTGCGACCGGACATACTGGTCCTCGAAGTCCTTGCGCTCCTTCTGTGCCTGAGCGCTGTTGTCGGTGATCGAGAAGAACCAGATGCCGATGAAGGCGAGGGTGATCGAGAAGAGGCCCGGGTTGGCGTAGCCCATGATCGGAGCCGGGTGACCCAGCACGGCCTTCCACACCGTCGGCCCGAGCGTGATCATGACGCAGGCGGAGATCAGGCCGATCGCACCGCCCATGACGGCGCCGCGGGTGGTCATCTTGCCCCAGAACATCGACATCAGCAGGACCGGGAAGTTGGTCGAGGCGGCGATGGCGAAGGCCAGACCCACCATGAAGGCGACGTTCTGATTCTCGAAGGCGATGCCGAGGATGATGGAGATGATGCCGATGATGACCGTGGTGATCTTCGACACGCGGATCTCGTCGGCCTCGTTGACACGGCCACGGGCGAAGACCGAGGCGTAGAGGTCATGCGAGACGGCCGAGGCGCCGGCCAGCGTCAGACCCGCGACCACCGCCAGGATGGTGGCGAAGGCGACGGCGGAGATGAAGCCGAAGAACAGGTCGCCACCGATCGCATGGGCGGTGTGGATGGCCGCCATGTTGGTGCCGCCGATGACCGAGGCGATGGCCGCCTTGACACCTTCCGCCGGGGCGGCGGTCAGGAACGGATAGGCACCGTTGGCATCCTTGCCCAGGATCAGGACGATGGCGCCGAAGCCGATGATGAAGGTCAGGATGTAGAAGTAGCCGATGAAGCCGGTGGCGTAGAAGACCGACTTGCGGGCTTCCTTGGCGTCGGAGACGGTGAAGAAGCGCATCAGGATGTGCGGCAGGCCGGCGGTGCCGAACATCAGCGTCAGGCCGAGAGAGATGGCGTCGACCGGATCGGACACCAGCGCGCCCGGCGACATGATGGCCAGCCCCTTCGGGTGGACGTCGACGGCGGCCTTGAACATCGCCTCGGGGCTGAAGCCGAACTTGGCCATGATCATGAAGGCCATGAAGGACGCACCGGAGAGCAGCAGCACCGCCTTGATGATCTGCACCCAGGTGGTCGCCAGCATGCCGCCGAAGGTCACGTAACCGATCATCAGTACGCCGACGATGATGACGGCGACCATGTAGTCGAGACCGAACAGCAGCTGGATCAGCTTGCCGGCGCCGACCATCTGGGCGATCAGGTAGAAGGTGACCGTCGCCAGCGAGCCGCAGGCCGACAGCGTGCGGATCGGCGTCTGCTGGAAGCGGTAGGAGGCGACGTCGGCGAAGGTGTACTTGCCGAGGTTGCGCAGCCGCTCCGCGATCAGGAACAGCACGATCGGCCAGCCGACCAGGAAGCCGACCGAGTAGATCAGGCCGTCGAAGCCGTTAGCGTACACCAGGCCGGCGATGCCGAGGAAGGAGGCCGCCGACATGTAGTCGCCGGCGATGGCAAGGCCGTTCTGGAAGCCGGTGATGCCGCCGCCGGCGGCGTAGAAGTCCTTGGCCGACTTGGTGCGGCGCGCCGCCCAGTAGGTGATGCCCAGCGTGAACAGCACGAAGGCCATGAACATCACGATGGCTTCGACGTTCGTCGCCTGCTTCTGCACCGCACCGTCGACGGCGCCGGCGGCATAGACGGAGGCGGGAACCAGGGCGCCGGCCGCGGCGGCCGTCGCGGCGACCGTGCTGGCGATGCGGGTGGTGACGGCGCGCATCACTTGGTTTCCTCCAGGATCTGGCGGTTCAGCTCGTCGAACTCGCCGTTCGCCCGCTGAACGTAGATGCCGGTCAGGATGAAGGCGGACAGAATGGTGAAGACGCCGATGGGCATGCCCCAGGTGGTGACGCCCGATCCGATGGGCGTGCCCAGGAATTCCTTCCCGAAGGCCACCAGCAGAATGAAGCCGAAATAGATGACCAGCATGGCAATCGACAAAGTCCAGGCGAAGGCGGACCGCTTGGCCACCAGTTCCTGGAACTTCGGATTGTTTATGATCCGTTGTGCATTTTGATTCATGTGCGTCCCCTCATCGAGTGCCGGCAAGTGTTCGGCCGTCCGCAAGGCTGGGTCAGAATGACACGTCCAGGAGACAGGCTGGCAGTTGCCGTCCGGGCGGTCGCGTCCGGGTTTCTCCCCGTAATTCGTACGCCCTTGACCTGCCCAATTGTTTGATACAGATCATTGTTGGGCGCACCCCCTACCTTGGTCGATGGGGCGGGTTGCCGGCAGGTCGGCGTATGCCGAAAAACAAAGCCGACTCAATGGGGTAGGCAAAAATGCAAAGGCGCCCCCGGTCGGGAGCGCCCTGCAAATAGTCAGTTTTTCAAATGGTTTCTTGCGGAATCAGTAGCGATCCGCCGGCCGGGCGGAGCTATGACCGCCGATCTTCCTGCCGATCGCGCTCAGGAGTCGGTGCGCGGGATCCAGGGGATGCGATGGAAGGTCACACCTTCCTCGTTGAGTTCGGCGACCTCCTCGTCCGACGCTTCGCCATAAATGCCGCGCGGGTCGGACTCGCCGTAATGGATGCGCCGCGCCTCCTCGGCGAAGCGGTCGCCGACATAGTCGCAGTTCTTTTCCACGCTGCGCCGCACCTCGGTCAGCTGCCGCATCACCTCGGCCACCGCCTCGCGCTGGGCATCGTTCAGGCTGGGCGGCAGGGCGGCGACGACGTCGGCGGCGTTCGGCAGAGGGACGGGTGCGGGGATCGGCGCGGGAAGGGCCGCGGGCACGGCGTTGGCCGGGGCAGCCGGGGCAACGGACGGCGGGGCGTTCGCCGCCACAGCTTCGGCCTGTTCGCGGGCGCGGTCGGCCGCCCGGGCGACTCCCTTGGCGATGCGCGGGGCCATCGGCGCCTTGCCGACGACGGTATCACCGCAGATCGGGCAGGCGATCTGGTGCGCCGCCGCCTGTTCGTCATAAGCGGCGCCGTTGCGGAACCACGCTTCGAACTGGTGGTCGGCCGAGCATCTCAACGCGAAGAGGATCATATCCCCACAAGCCCCAAACTAACCCGCAGCAGGAAGGACAGGCCCCGGTACGCCGCTCCGGGTAGCGGCACGACTCGGGGAATCGCCCTAATTCAGCACGGCCGGGCTCCGCCGTCAAACGCCGGACGGGCCTGTCCGACGTAGCTCCTGTGATATCGTTCCCGCAAACGCCGAAGAAAAGTCCGTGAAGGGAAATCCGACCATGCCGACGCCGCATCCGCTTTCGCCGCCTTCCCCCTGGGTGGAGCGCTTCGCCCCGCTGGTGCGCGCGGGCGGCCCTGTGCTCGACCTCGCCTGCGGCGGCGGCCGGCATCTGCGGCTGTTCCACCGGCGCGGCCATCCGGTGGTCGGGCTGGACCGCGACCTCGGCGGCGTCGCCGACCTGGAGGGCACCGCGGGCATCACTCTGGTTCACGCCGATCTGGAAACCGGCGATTCGGCGGGCCCCATCGGCTCCCTGCCCGCCGACGTCCGCTTCGCCGGGATCGTCGTCACGAACTACCTGTACCGGCCGCTGTTCCCCGCCCTGCTGACGGCGCTGAAGCCGGGCGGCGTGCTGATCTACGAGACCTTCGCCGACGGCAACGCCCGCTTCGGCCGCCCGTCCTCCCCCGATTTCCTGCTGCGCCGGGGCGAGTTGCTGGAGGCCGTGCGTGGCACGCTTCAGGTGGTGGCCTTCGAGCAGGGCGAGGTGTCGATGCCGAAGCCCGCGGTGGTGCAGCGGATCTGCGCCGTCGCCGGGGACGATCCGCTGCCGATCACCTGATCCATCCTTACTCGTCGCCGTCGCTCTCCGCCGGCTTCTGCTCTCCGCGGATGCGGCGGCGGCGGTCGGCGTTGCGCATGATCTGCCGGCCGTGCCGGTGCTGGGCCGGCGCCTCCAGCGGACCGCCGGGACGGACAGGGCGTTCGGCGAAGCGGCCGAGCGAGATCATTCGGTCATACATCACCAGCGCCCCGGCGACGCCGACATTGATGCAGAAGGACATCGGGATCTTCACCACATGGTCGCAGCGCGCCAGCAGGGCGGGCGACAGGCTGTCGCGCTCCGGCCCCAGCACATAGGCGGCGCGCGACGGATGGCGGAAGCTCGGCAGTTCCACCGCGTCGTCGGTCAGTTCCACCCCGACCAGCATGCAGTCCCTGGGCAGGGTGAAATCGGCGACCCGCTCGTGGATGTAGAGCGGCAGGTGCAGCGTGGCGCCCGAGGTATCGACCAGCTTCGTCTCCCGCAGATCCGGTTCCGGATCGATGGCGAAGAAGAAGGAGGCGCCGAAGGCATGGGCGGTGCGCATCAGGTTGCCGACATTGCCCGGCTTGCTGATCCGCTCCACCCCGATTCCGAAATAACCACGCATGAAGAACCCGCTGATCTAAGTAAGGACATGGCCGGGCGGGAGCTTGCCGCCGCCGCGCGTGCGAGGCAAGCTTGCCGGCATGACCCAAGACCATGCCCCCGACCATTCCTGCTGCGGTGGGGATCACCACCACGGCCATTCCCACCACCATGGCGAGAGCGCCGAAGGCCATGCCGACCTCTCCGGCCCGGCGGAAAGCCCGATCACCGTCGAGGTGACACGCGGCAGCCTGGTGGAGTCGGTCCACCGCGCCCGCGCCTGCATCGTCGATGCCGGCGGCCATGTGCTGGCGCGCTGGGGCGACATCGACGCGCCGGTCTACCCGCGCTCCGCCATCAAGTCGCTGCAGGCGATCCCGCTGGTGGAAAGCGGCGCGCTCGACGCCTTCGGGCTGGGTGACGAGGAGCTGGCGCTCGCCTGCGCCTCCCACAACGGCGAAGCACGCCACACCGAGTTGGCGCGATCCTGGGCGGAGCGGGTCGGGCTGACGCTGGACAATTACGAATGCGGCGCGCAGATCCCCTACGATCCCGCCACCGCCGAGGATCTGATCCGCCGCGGCGAGGCGCCGACCGCCTTCCACAACAACTGCTCCGGCAAGCACAGCGGTTTCCTGACCACGGCGAAGCACAAGGGCGAACGGCTGAAGGGCTATGTCCGCTATGAGCACCCGGTGCAGCAGCGGATCCTGGGCGTGATGGAGCAGATGACCGGCCAGGACCTGTTCGGCGCGCCCTGGGGCGTCGACGGCTGTTCCATCCCCACCATCGGCATCCCGCTGGGCGCCATCGCCTATGCCATGGCCCGCATCGCCGACCCGGTCGACCTGCCCGACGCGCGGGCGGAGGCCGTCACCCGCATCGCCGCCGCCTGGGGCAAGCACCCTTTCCTGATCGGCGGCACCGGCACCTTCGACACCGCGCTGATGGAAGCGGCCGGCGGCGCCGTGCTGGTCAAGGGCGGAGCGGAGGGCGTCGGCTGCGCCGTGATCCCGGAGCAGGGCATCGGCATCGCGCTGAAGATCGAGGACGGCGCCGCCCGTGCCCGCGAGGTGGCTCTGGCCGCGCTGATCCGCTCGACCAGGGCGCTGACCGACGCCCAATGGGCGCGGGTGCCGCAATTGCTGACCGCCCCGCTGCTGAACCGCGCCGGGACGCGGGTGGGCGAGGTGCGCGCAGCGACGGGGTGGCCGGGCTGAGACACCGAAGCGCCGTCACCGAACGGCTGTCATCGGATGGACGCGGTGCTATGGTCGCCGCGCCCGTTTCCTATGAGCTGTCCCCCCCATGAGCATCGACGACCTGCGCGCCCAATACGAAGCCTATCCCTACCCGGCGCGCAATCCGGCCGACGAGGCCAAGCGGCTGGTCACCGGCTCGCCCAGCCATCTGGACGAGGTCGTTCAGCACGTCTTCGGCGGCCGGATCGACCATGGCAAGCCGCTGCGCGTGCTGGTGGCCGGCGGCGGCACGGGGGACGGCACCATCATGCTGGCGCAGCAGATGGCCGATGCCGGCAACCCCGGCCGCATAACCTACATCGACCTGTCCGACGCCAGCCGCGCCATCGCCGAGGCGCGGGCCAAGGCTCGCGGTCTGACCAACATCGACTTCCGCCGCGGCTCCTTGCTGGAACTGGACGAGGTGACGGCTGACGCCGGGCCGTTCGACTACATCGACTGCTGCGGCGTGCTGCACCATCTGGACGAACCGGCGGCCGGCCTGCGCTCGCTGGCCGGCGCGCTGGCGCCCGGCGGCGGCATCGGCATCATGGTCTACGCGCCCTATGGCCGCACCGGCGTCTATCCGATGCAGGAGGCGCTGCGCGGCATGACCGACGGGTTGCCGCCGGCCGAGAAGGTGGCGCTGGCCCGCCGGCTGATCCAGGCTCTGCCGCCGACCAACTGGCTGCTGAACAACCCGCACATCAGCGACCACCGGCTGGCCGACGCCAACCTGTACGACCTGCTGCTGCACAGCTGCGACCGTCCCTACAGCGTGCCGCAGCTGGCCGAACTGGCGGACAGTGCCGGGCTGGCCATCGCGACGCTGATCGACCCGCTGCGCTACGAGCCGTCGCTGTGGGTCAAGGACGCCCGCCTGCTGAAGCGGCTGGAGGGGATGGGCATGCTGGAGCGCGCCGCCTGGACCGAGCGCATCACCGGCGCCTTCACCAAGCACATCGCCTATCTGCTGCGCCCCACTGACATTGACGCCGCCCGCATCCTGCCGGACGGGGCCGACATGGTCCCGGTCCTGCGCGACATCGACGGGGCGACAGTGGCGAAGGCGGTGCCGCCCGGCGGCAGCCTGGAGTTCGACCTGATGGGCAGCGTGGTGGCGCTGCCCCTGCCCCGGCTGGCCGGCCCGATCCTGTCTAGGGTCGACGGCAAGACCAGCCTGGGCGCCCTTCACGCCGCCATCGAGCCGACGACGAAGGTGACCTGGGAGCAGTTCCTTACCCAGTTCCGCCAGTTGTTCGACGCGCTGGGCGGCCTGGGCAAGATGCATCTGCGGCGGGGTTAGGGCGCGACGCCCCACCCCCTCCGCCGATCCTTACCCCCGCCCTTACCCCCGCAGAACCGGCACCGCGGCGTCGAGCGCCTTGGTCAGTCGGTCGAAGGTCTCGTGGATCTCGGCTTCCGAGATCACCAACGGCGGACACAGCGCGATGGAATCGCCCATGGCCCGCACGATCAGGCCATTGTCCTGGGTCAGCCCGTTGACCACCGCACCGGCACGGCCGGCCGGGTCGAACGGGGCCTTGGTCGCCTTGTCGGCCACCAGTTCCAGCGCGCCGATCAGGCCGATGCCGCGGGTCTCGCCGACCAGCGGATGCTCGGCCAGCGCCTTCAATCGCGACTGGAAGGCCGGGGCGACCGAGCGGACATGGCCGACGATGTCGCGTTCCTCGTAGATCTTCAGCGTTTCCAGGGCCACCGCCGCCGCCACCGGGTGGGCGGAGTAGGTGTAGCCATGGCCGAAGGTGCCGATCTTCCGGCTTTCGTCGACGCAGGCGCGATAGATGGCGTCGGTCACCATGACGGCGGAGATCGGCAGATAGCCCGACGACAGCTGCTTGGCGCAGGTCAGGATGTCCGGCTGCATGCCCATGGTCTGGCTGCCCCAGAAATTGCCGGTGCGGCCGAAGCCGCAGATCACCTCGTCGGCGACCAGCAGGATGTCGTATTTCTTCAACACCGGCTGGATCTTGGCGAAATAGGTCTCCGGCGGCACCACGACGCCGCCGGCGCCCATGACCGGCTCGGCGAACATGGCGGCGATGGTGTCCGGCCCTTCGGCCAGGATCAGCGCCTCCAGCTGTTCGGCGAGGCGGGTGGCGAAGGCCTCCTCGCTCTCGCCCTCAAGGGCGTTGCGGTAGTGGTGCGGGCAGTCGCCGTGGATGATGCGGGCGATCGGCAGGTCGAAGTCGCGGTGGTTGTTGGGCAACCCGGTCAGGCTGGCGGTCGCCACCGTCACGCCGTGATAGGCGCGCTGGCGAGAGAGAATCTTCTTCTTCTCCGGCCGGCCGAGCGCGTTGTTGTAGTACCAGATCAGCTTGATCGCGGTGTCGTTGGCTTCCGAGCCTGAATTGGCGAAGAAGACCTTCGACATCGGCACCGGCGCCAGCCCGATCAGCTTTTCCGCCAGATCGATGCCGGGCTCATGCGACTTGTGGCCGAAGATGTGATAGGTCGACAGCTGCCGCATCTGCCTGGTCGCCGCCTGGACCAGCCGCTCCTCCCCCCAGCCGAGCGAGACGCACCACAGGCTGGCCATCCCCTCGATGTAATCCCGACCGCCGTCGTCGAAGACGCGGATGCCTTCGCCGCGCTCGATGATCATCGGCCCCTGCGTCTCGTGGGCATCCAGGTTGGTGTAGGGATGGAGGACGAAGGCCTTGTCGCGGCTGGCGGCGGAATTGCCGGCGGTGCTGACGGGAGCGGTCATGGAACTGGGCTTCCTGTTCGGGCGTTCGGGGGCACTGCCCGCCGTCCGCGAAGGATCGGCGGAAACTGTTCGATATGTTAAACAGTTCCGCCGATCATACGCACAGTTCAGCCACCCGACAAAGCTGCATCGCACTCATCGGTGCAATGCGGCCGGCACAGACGTCAGCCCTTGGCCACCAGCCCGCTGACCGGCTGGCCGTCGATGGTCAGGGAGCCGCCTTCCGCCCCGACCGCCACCGTCTGGCCGTCCTTGATGCGGCCTTCCAGGATCAGGGTCGCCATCGGGTTCTGCAGTTCGCGCTGGATCACCCGCTTCAGCGGACGCGCGCCGTACACCGGATCGTATCCGGCCTCGGCCAGCCATTCGGTCGCGGCCTCGTCCACCGTCAGCGTGATCTCGCGGTCGGCAAGCATCTTGGTCAGGCGGCCGAGCTGGATCTTGACGATGCCGCCCATATGCCGGCGGTCGAGCCGGTGGAACAGCAGGATCTCGTCCAGGCGGTTCAGGAACTCCGGCCGGAAATGGGCGCGGACGGCCTCCATCACCTCCTCGCGCACCGCAGCGCTATCCTGGCCCTCCGGCTGTTCGGCCAGCGCCTGCGAGCCGAGGTTGGAGGTCATGATGATGACGACGTTGCGGAAATCGACGGTGCGGCCCTGCCCGTCGGTCAGGCGGCCGTCATCCAGCACCTGCAGCAGCACGTTGAAGACGTCGGGATGGGCCTTCTCCACCTCGTCGAACAGCACGACCTGATAGGGCCGGCGGCGCACCGCCTCGGTCAGCGCCCCGCCCTCTTCATAACCGACATAGCCCGGAGGCGCGCCGATCATGCGGGCGACGGAGTGCTTTTCCATATACTCCGACATGTCGAGCCGGACCATCGCCGTCTCGTCGTCGAACAGGAACTCGGCCAGCGCCTTGGTCAGCTCGGTCTTGCCGACGCCGGTGGGACCGAGGAACAGGAAGGAGCCGATCGGACGGTTCGGGTCCTGCAACCCGGCCCGCGCCCGGCGCACGGCGTTGGACACGGCGACGATCGCCTCGTCCTGGCCGATCACCCGGCTGCGCAGCTTCTCCTCCATCGCCAGCAGCTTCTCGCGCTCGCCGGCCAGCATCTTGTCGACCGGCACGCCGGTCCAGCGGCTGACCACCGCGGCGATGTCGCCGTCGCGCACCTCCTCGTTCAGCATGCGGCTGCTGGCATGCTCCTCGGCATCCTTCAAGGCCTTCTCCAGGCCCGGAATGACGCCATAGGCCAGCTCGCCCGCGCGGCCCCAGTTGCCGTCGCGCTGCGAAGTCTCCAGTTCGGTGCGGGCCTTCTCCAGATCCTCCTTGATCTTCTGCGCGCCCTGCAGCTGGTCCTTCTCGGCCTGCCACTTGGCGGTCAACTCCGCCGACTCCTGCTCCAGGTCGGACAGCTCGCGCTCCAGGTTGGTCAGGCGGTCGCGTGACGCGGCATCCTGCTCGCGCTTCAGCGCCTCGCGCTCGATCTTCAGCTGGATGATGCGGCGGTCGAGTTCGTCGATGGCCTCCGGCTTGCTGTCCACCGCCATGCGCAGGCGGCTCGCCGCCTCGTCGATCAGGTCGATGGCCTTGTCGGGCAGGAAGCGGTCGGTGATGTAGCGGTTGGACAGGGTCGCCGCCGACACGATGGCACTGTCGGTGATGCGCACGCCATGGTGGACCTCATAGCGCTCCTTCAGGCCGCGCAGGATGGAGATGGTGTCCTCCACCGTCGGCTCCGACACGAAGACCGGCTGGAAGCGCCGGGCCAGCGCCGCGTCCTTCTCGATGTATTTGCGGAACTCGTCCAGCGTGGTGGCGCCGACGCAATGCAGCTCGCCGCGCGCCAGCGCCGGCTTCAGCATGTTGGAGGCGTCCATCGCGCCGTCCGACTTGCCGGCGCCGACCAGCGTGTGCAGCTCGTCGATGAAGACGACGATCTCGCCGGCCGCCGCCTGGATTTCCGACAGCACGGCCTTCAGCCGCTCCTCGAACTCGCCGCGATACTTGGCGCCGGCCACCAGCGCGCCGAGGTCGAGCGAGAGAAGCTGCTTGTTCTTCAGGCCTTCCGGCACGTCGCCCTTGACGATGCGCTGGGCCAGCCCCTCGACGATGGCGGTCTTGCCGACGCCCGGCTCGCCGATCAGCACGGGGTTGTTCTTGGTGCGGCGGGCCAGCACCTGGATGGTGCGGCGGATTTCCTCGTCGCGGCCGATCACGGGATCGAGCTTGCCGTCGCGCGCCGCGGCGGTCAGGTCGCGGGCGTACTTCTTCAGGGCGTCATAGCCCTGCTCGGCACTGGCGCTGTCGGCGGTGCGGCCCTTGCGGATGTCGTTGATGGCGGTGTTCAGCGCCTGCGGCGTCACGCCGGCCGACTTCAGCGCCTTGCCCGACGGGGTGCCGTCGGCCATGGCCAGCGCCAGCAGGATGCGTTCGGCGGTGACGAAGCTGTCGCCGGCCTTCTCGGCGACCTTTTCGGCCTGCTCGAAGACACGGGAGAGTTCGGGCGTCAGGTAGAGCTGACCGGCGCCGCTGCCCTCCACCTTCGGCAGCTTGTCCAGTTCGGCATCGACCGCCGACAGGGCCGCCTTCGGGTCGCCGCCCGCCGCACGGATCAGGTTGGCGGCAAGGCCTTCCTTGTCGTCCAGCAGGGTCTTCAGCAGATGTTCCGGGGTCAGGCGCTGATGCCCACGGCGCACGGCCAGGGTCTGCGCGGCCTGAATGAACCCGCGGCTGCGCTCGGTGTATTGCTCGAAATCCATGATGCTCCCCTTCTCCTGTCGACCGTCCGCTAGGCAGCCCGGCCAACTCGATCCCCCTGCTCGATCCACGCAACTGTGCGATCCGCAAGGATGCTGCCGAAGATGTAGGCGGGGCAAAGGGCCATGCAAGACCATCGGCACAGAAAGGTTATCGCAGGAGAAACGCTGCCGCCGCCCTCTCCGCCGGACTGCCTAGGACCGGGAAAAAGGGGTAGCTCCGGCACCGCCGATTGCCCCCCTACACGGCACGTGCCCGGCCCGGCTAGACTTCCGCCCGCCCGCCGTCCCAGCCGCCCGCCGTCCACGGGTCCTTCCGGATGTCCATCATGACCGATTTGGCCGCCTCCAGCACCAGCACGCGCACCGCCGCGCCCACCACGAAGCCGTCGCCGGTTCCTGCCCACCACGCCATGCCCAGGACCATGACGGCCCGCCTGCTTCGTCTCGCCTGGACGCTGCGCGGGGTCTGGCACCGGGTCGCCCGGCCGCTGACCATGGGGGTGCGGGCGATCATCATCGACGACTCGGACCCGGCCACCCCCTGTGTCCTGCTGATCCGGCACAGCTATGTCGATGGCTGGCACCTGCCGGGCGGCGGCGTCGACCGTGGGGAGACGCTGGTCGATGCCATGCGGCGGGAGGTGCGGGAAGAGGTCGGTCTGATCGCCGACCGCCCCGCTCAGCCTTTCGGCATCTACGCCCGCTTCCGCAACGGCGCGAGCGACCATGTGGCCGTCTATGTCGTGCGCGGCTGGAGCGGCAGCCCCAAGGCGGACGGAGTCGAGATCGTCGAGACCCGGTTCTTCCCGCTCGACCGGCTGCCGGCCGGGCTGTCGCCGGCCACCGGACGGCGGCTGGAGGAATTTCTGGGGCACCGCCCGGTCGCCGAACGCTGGTAAAGGCACCAGATTAGGGGGTGGAGCGGGCGACCGGGATGCTCCCGGCCGCCGATATCCCAGCCGTGGAGTGAGAAACAGGCACCGCATCGGTTGACAGGGACGCTCCAGCCCTTTCATTGTGCAGTGCAATGAATGCCACACTGACCGCCATCCGCCGCTATCCCGTCAAGGGCATGAGCGGCCAGGACCTTCCCGCCACCGACCTGACCGCCGGCCAGGCGATCCCGCTCGACCGCCGCTACGGCCTGCTGCACGGCCCGGCAGCCCTGGATACCGAAACGGAAGGCTGGCGCCTGCCGTCGGACTTCTTCACGCTGGACCGCACCGAAAAGCTGGCGGCGCTGCAGACAGAGTTCGACGAGGCCACGCGGGCCCTGATCATCCGCCGCGGCGGACGGCAGGTGTCGCGCGGCCGGCTGGACCAGCCGATGGGCCGCACGCTGCTGGAACAGTTCTTCGCCGCCTATCTGGCTGGGATCGTCCCCGGCATGCCCCGGCTGATCGAAGCGCAGCACGGCGCCTTCGGCAACAGCGAGGAGCCCTCGGTCACGCTGCTGAACCTCGCCAGCCTGCGCGATCTGGAAGAGCGGATCGCCAAGCAGCCGGTCGATCCCCGGCGGATGCGGGCCAACCTGCTGGTGGACGGCATCGATCCATGGGCGGAACGCGGCTGGATCGGCCGGACCCTGACCGTCGGTGACGCGACGCTGGAAGTGGTGGAGGCTCTGGACTGCACGCCCGGCAACGACGTGAATCCGGATAGTGGAGTCGCCGACCTCAGCCTGCCGAACATTCTGGAGCGCGGGCTTGGCCACAGCCAAATCCTGCTGCGTGCCCGGGTGATCGGCGGCGGCCGGATCGCGGTGGGCGACCCGGTCACGCCGCTCGAATAACCGTCAGGCATCAGGCGTTGACGGCCGCCCGCTCCTCGCCGTCGGTCTCGTCCTCGGAGCCCTGGTCGTCGTCATCGCCGGCATGCGAGGCGCTCTGCGGCTGATGACCATGGCCGTTGCCGGGCTGGCCGCCACGCTGGCGGTTTTCCGATTCCTGGATCTGGTTGATGATGCGGAGGTAATGCTCCGCATGCTGCAGGTAGTTTTCCGCCTGCACGCGGTCGCCGGACGACATCGCGTCGCGCGCCAGCGCCTGATACTTCTCCTGCACCTGCCACGCATTGCCGCGGATGCGGACGTCGGGGCCGTTGCTGTCGAAGGTCTGATGACGCAGCGGAACGTTCTGGCGCCGGCCGGCACCGCCGCCCCCGCCACCACCGCCGCCGCTGCCCCCGCCGCCGCTGTTGCCACGACCACGCGAACGCCTGGAGTTCGGTCCCTGTCTCATTCGGCTCTTAAGGCCCCATGCAAGAGAAGTGCAGTCCCCGGAACGCTCCGGCAGCCATCCGGCCTTGCGGCCCGGCCACCAAGCCCGCCATGGACGATTTCCATGGGTCGCTCACGGGGTTCAAACGACGCGTCCGCATCGCGTGCGGCAGGCCATGGCGGTCAGCGCTCGGCAGAAAACCATCCGAGATTCTTGCTCCGCAGGCCATAGGTTCGCGGTCGTGTACCGCACACTACCCGCCAAAGCCTGCCGATCCAACCGTTTTTTTGGGTAAACGGCCGCCTCACGACGCCTTTCGCGCCCTGACGCAGCGCTTTACCCCACCAAGGTCACACAGGATCGCAGTTTCCTTCAGCCCCTGCGCCTCGACCAGCGCCGCCACGTCCTCCGCCTGTCCCTGCCCGACCTCGAACGCCACCAGCCCGCCGGGCACCAGCAGGCGCGAAAGGTCGGCGGCGAGGATACGGTAAGGCTCCAGCCCGTCGGGTCCTCCGTCCAGCGCACGGAGCGGATCATGCTCCCGCACCTCCGGTTCCAGCGTGGCGATGTCGGCGCTGGGGATGTAGGGCGGATTGGACACCACGATATCGAAACGATCCTCGATTCCCTTGGCCCAATCGCCGGTCTGGAAGCGGGCGCGGTCTGCCAGCCCGTTGCGCTCGGCGTTCCCGGCCGCCGCCTCCACCGCCAGCGGGCTGAGATCGACGCCGAGACCGCTGGCGTTCGGCAGCTCCGACAGCAGCGCCAGCAGGATGCAACCCGTTCCGGTTCCGAAATCGATGAGCTTCAGATTGGCATTCCGGTCGGGGATGGCGGCCAGCACCGCCTCCACCACCGTTTCGGTGTCCGGCCGCGGTTCCAGCGTGTCCGAATTGAGGGCGAGGTCGATGGTCCAGAACTCCCGGTGACCCAGGATGCGCCCCACCGGCTCCCGCGCCGCACGGCGTTCGACCAGCGCCAGGGCGCGGGTGGCATCGGCGTCGGGGACAAGTTGTTCCGCCTTCGTAACGAAATCGGTGCGGGTGAGGGTCAGCGCATGTTCCAGCAGGTAGCGGGCGTCGAGGTCCGGCGTATCGACACCGGCCTCGCGCAGCCGCGCCTCGGCCTGCGCCCGCAGGGTGCGGAGGTTCATGATCGCATACCCCTCCCCCGCGACAACTGATCCCCTCCCCCGCCCAGCGGGGGAGGGTTAGGGTGGGGGCAAGCCGCCCACACATACGCACTCCCCCCATGCGCAACCCCGTCCTCAAACACCGCGCCCGCGGCATGCGCACGTTGCCGACCGACGCCGAACGGCGCCTGTGGCGATACCTGCGCAACAGTCAGCTTGGCGGCTGGCGGTTCAGGCGTCAGCATCCGATCCCTCCCTATATCCTTGATTTCGCCTGCCTGGAGGTCTGCCTCGCTGTCGAGGTCGATGGCGGGCAGCATGCGGACTCCGGCTATGACGATGCGCGCACGGCGTTTTTGACGGAGCGTGGCTGGCGGGTGTTGAGGTTTTGGAACATTGATGTTCTTCGCAACCCGGAAGGTGTAGCGGCGAATGTACTTGAAGCTTTGGGTGGGCGTAGAAACGCGGACACTTGCCCCCACCCTGACCCTCCCCCGCTGGGCGGGGGAGGGAATTAGGCGTCGAAGTCTGAAGCCTCACCCCAGCTCCGCCAGCCGGGCAGCCTCGTCCTCGGCGATCAGCGCGTCGACCAGTTCGTCCAGCGCCTCGCCGGCCATCACCTTGTCGATCTTGTAGAGCGTCAGGTTGATGCGGTGGTCGGTCACGCGCCCTTGCGGGAAGTTGTAGGTGCGGATGCGTTCCGAGCGGTCGCCGCTGCCGACCTGGTTCTTGCGGTCGGCGGCGCGGACGGCGTCCTTGGCGGCGCGCTCCATGTCGTACAGCCGGGCGCGCAGCACCTTCAGCGCCTTGGCCTTGTTCTTGTGCTGCGACTTCTCGTCCTGCTGACTCACCACCAGCCCGGTCGGCAGGTGGGTGATGCGCACGGCGCTGTCGGTGGTGTTGACCGACTGGCCGCCGGGACCGGAGGAGCGGAAGACGTCGATCCGCAGATCCTTCTCGTCGATGTGGATGTCCACCTCCTCCGCCTCGGGCAGCACGGCGACGGTGGCGGCGGAGGTGTGGATGCGGCCCTGGGCCTCGGTCGCCGGAACACGCTGGACGCGGTGGACGCCGGATTCGAACTTCAGCCGGGCGAACACGCCGCGGCCGGTGATGTTGGCGGTGGCTTCCTTGTAGCCGCCGATGCCGGTCTCGCTGACGTCCATCGCCTCGAACCGCCAGCCACGCAGGCCGGCATAGCGGCGGTACATCTCGAACAGCTCGGCGGCGAACAGCGCGGCCTCGTCGCCGCCGGTGCCGGCACGCACCTCCAGGATGGCATTCTTCTCGTCCGCCTCGTCCTTCGGCAGCAGCGAGATCTGCACCTTGCGCTCCAGTTCCGGAATGCGCTTGGTCAGGACGTGGAATTCCTCCTCCGCCATCGCCTTCATCTCGGGGTCGGCGCCCGCGTCGGCGATCATCTCCGCCAGATCGGCGGCCTCGGTGCGGCCCTTCTTCAGCTCCGCGATGGCCTCGGCGATCGGGGTGAGATCGGCATATTCCTTGGACAGCCGGGCGAAGTCGCCGGACTCGGTCAGGCCGGCCGCAAGCGTGTCGCGCAGCTCGTCATAGCGGGCCATCACCTTATCGAACTTCTCGTCCAGGCTCACGTCGCTCGTCCTTATCCCGTTCAGTCTCTTCCAGTGCCGCGCCCGTCACCCTGTCCAGCCCGAAAAGCCGGAACATCAGCCGTTCGGCCGCGGCCCGTTCGGCCAGCCCCTCGCCGCTGCCGTCGGCGGCCAGCGCCCGCAGCGCTTCCGACGGGGCGTGCAGCAGCCGGTTGACCAGCAGCCGCGTTGCCGACGCCGCGTCCAGGTCGGCATGCCCGGCCAGCAGGCGCCGCCGTTCCGCCTCGAAATGGGTGCGGAGCGCCGCCACGGCGGGCACCGCGGCGCGTTCCGCACGGTCGCGGGCGAAGGCGGCGACCGCCTCGTCCACGATCATCCAGGCCGCCTGGGTCGCCGCCTCGCGCCCGACGCGGCCCTGCAGCGCCACCCGCTCCAGATCGCCCAGATCATAGACGAAGGCGCCGTCCATGCCCGCCACCGCCGGATCGACGTCGGCCGGTATGGCGGCATCGACAATGAAGACCGGCCGGCGCCGGCGGCGCTTCAGCACAGCCTCCATCATCGGGGCGGTCAGGATATAGCGCCCAAGACCTGCCGCGGTCACCAGGATATCGGCGCCGGTCAGCGCCGTCTCCAGATCGGCCCAAGGGGCGAAATGCCCGTCGAGCCGCCGCGCCGCCGCTTCCGCCCGCCGGTCCACCGGCGCTGCGACCGTCAGCCGCGGCAGCCCGGCCTCGCGCAGCCCCTCCAGCACCAGGGCGCCCATGTCGCCCAACCCCACCAGCAGGGCGCCGCAACGCCTGATGTCGCCGTGCAGGTCGCGCGCCACCTGGATGGCGGCGGCGGCAAGCGAGGTGGCCCCCTCCGCGATGGGAGTCTCGCTGCGCACCCGCTTGGCGGCGGCATACGCGGCCTGCAGCACCGCCTCCAGTTCCGGCCCGGTCATGCCAGCGCCGGCGGCGCTGCGGTGGGCGGCCTTCAGCTGGCCGAGGATATGCGGCTCGCCGACGATCTGGCTGTCGAGCGAGCAGGCCACCGCGAACAGGTGGCGCACGGCGTCGATGCCGGTGCGGGTGTAGAGCTGCGGCGCCAGATCGGATGTCGCCAGCCCGGCGCGGTCGGCCATCGCCTCGGCAATCGCCAGCGCCGCCTCGTTCGGACGCTCGTGGACCGCCTGAACCTCCACCCGGTCGCAGGTGCTGAGCCACACCGCCTGCCCCACCCCGGCGGCGCGCAGCCGGTCCAGCATGCCCGCCACTTCCGCCTCGTCGGTGGACAGGCGGTCACGGACGACGCCGGAACAGGTCCGGTGGCTGGCGCCGATGACGAGGTAGGAGGTGGTGGTCACGCCTGGGGTCGCTGTCCCTGCCCGAATTCCGGGCAGCTTACTCCGCGGCGGGGGCCACGTCTCGCTTGGTTTCTCCGTTGGATTCGGCTTCGGCGGCCTCAGCCGCGGCCTTCGCCGCCTCGATCTCGGCGGCCTTCTTTTCGACCAGCCCGACCAGATGCTGGACGATGTCCTGGTCCTTCAGCCGGTGGTCGGTGACGCCGGACAGATAGACCTGATGGGTGTTGTTGCCGCCGCCGGTCAGGCCGATGTCCGTCTCCCGCGCCTCGCCCGGACCGTTCACGACGCAGCCGATCACCGACAGGGTCAGCGGCGTGGTGATATGGGCCAGCTTCTGCTCCAGCAGTTCCACCGTCTTGATGACGTTGAAGTTCTGCCGGGCGCAGCTGGGGCAGGAGATGACGGTGACGCCGCGCCGGCGCAGGCCCAGCGACTTCAGGATGTCGTAGCCGACCAGGACCTCTTCCGACGGATCGGCCGACAGCGAGACGCGCAGCGTGTCGCCGATGCCCGACCACAGCAGCATGCCGAGCCCGATCGACGATTTCACCGTCCCGGCGCGCAGACCGCCGGCCTCGGTGATGCCGATGTGCAGCGGGTAATCGCAGGCCTCCGCCAAGCCCTGGTAGGCGGCGACGGCCAGGAAGGCATCCGACGCCTTCACCGAGATCTTGAACTCGCGGAAATCGTTGTCTTCCAGGATCTTCGCGTGGTTCAGCGCACTCTCGACCATCGCTTCCGGGCAGGGCTCGCCGTATTTCTCCAGCAGGTCCTGCTCCAGCGAGCCGGCATTGACGCCGATCCGCATCGAACAGCCATGGTCCTTGGCCGCCTTCACCACCTCGCGCACCCGCTCGGCCGAGCCGATGTTGCCGGGGTTGATGCGCAGGCAGGCGGCGCCGCTCTCCGCCGCCTCGATGGCGCGCTTGTAGTGGAAATGGATGTCGGCGACGATCGGCACCTTCACCTGCCGCACGATCTCCTTCAGCGCCAGCGCCGACTCGCGGTCGGGGCAGGACACGCGGACGATGTCCGCCCCCACCCGCTCGGCCGCCTGGATCTGCTCCACCGTCGCCTTCACGTCGGTGGTCGGCGTGTTGGTCATCGTTTGGACCGAGATCGGCGCATCGCCGCCGACCAACACGTTGCCGACGCGAATCTGGCGCGATTTGCGGCGAAGGATCTGGCGGTAGGCGCGGACGGTCATCTCAGGTCAGCCTCTGGACAGCGGAAAGCAGTGCCGGTTGCCGCATCCTAGCGCAGCCGGCGTCAGGCCAGAAGTGCGCTCCGGCGCCCGGGATTCAAGGGTGGTCAGTGGTGCAGCGCCGGCCATGCATGGCCGGCACACACCGGTTCAGCGCCGCACCACCCCGTGGGCGTCGATGGTCACGTCTCGCAGAACCTGTCCGACCGACCCCAAAGGCGGGCTCTCGCCGCCGTCGGCCATCACCACCAGCCCGCCGGCGTTGCCGGTGCGGATCTTCACGTTCGGCTTGTCGGGAACGCGGAAGGTGTCGCCCGGCTTCAGCACGCGGGTGAAGACGATGTCGCCGCCGTCGCGCACCTGCAGCCAGCTGTCCTGCGTCGCCTTCAGGATCAGCTTCGCGTTGGTGTTCAGCGTGCCGTACACCTTGCCGTTGGCCGGCACCGTCGCCGTCGGGGTGGCCGGCGCGGTGGGCGGCGCCGTCGCGGCGTTCAGCGGAGTCGGATCCTGCGGGGAGGCCTCGTCATCATCCTCCGCCGGCGGGGCCGGCACATTGACGATGCCCTGCCCTGCGCTTGCCGCAGCGGGCGCGGACGCGGCCGGAGCTTTCGCGGCAGGCTGCCCAGGCACCGGCAATGCCGCGGACGGCGCCGACGCGACGGCCTGCGGATTGCCGGCTGCGGGCGAAGTGGTGGACGGGGACGTGGTGGACGGGGAAGGCGCGGCAGGAACGGTGACGGCGGACGGCGGAACCACGGCGGGAGGTGCCGAAGTCGACGCAGGCGGAGCGGACGCGATCACCGGGGTGGACGCCTCGGGAGCGGCTGCCGGCTGCCCCGGCGCGCCGGCTGACTGGTCCGGAGCCTGCTCCGCCGGCTTGGTCGGCACGCCGTCCAGCAGCGAGACCAGACGATCCGGCAGCGCCGGCACAAGATCGGCGACCGACCGGTCGGTGGCCGACAGATAGTACCAGCCACCATAGACGATGCCGGCCAGCACCAGCGTGCCGAGCAGCAGGGTCCCGCCGGAGGCGCGCCCTTCGGCCGCCGGTGTCGGCAGATACAGCTCCTGCCGGCGGACGGTGCCGGCCGCCTCCTCCTTGTAGCGGGTGACGACCATGTCCGGGTCCAGCCCCAGGCACTCCGCGTAGGAGCGCAGGAAGCCGATGGCATAGGTGCTGCCCGGCAGTTCCTGATACCGCCCTTCCTCGATCGCCAGCAGGTAAGGATAGCGGATGCGCAGCATCGTCGCGACGTCGCGCAGGTCGTAGCCATGCGCCATGCGCGTCTCGCGCAGAGTCTCGGAGACGGAGGGACCGGACGGAGCCGGATCGAAATCGTCGAAAACCTTGCGCTTGGCCATAGGCTCGCCATCTGCTCGCAACTTGCCCGCACACCCAAAAAGCATGCGAAGCGGGGGCATCCGTGCGGATGCAACTGGCGAAATGGGTACGACATGCCGACCCCATGGCGCAACCGCAATGACCGCGGGGCATGGGGTGCGGGTCGTGACAAACGGCGCAATCCCATCGGCACGGGTCGCCACGCTGTCGGATTGGTGTCAGCCTTGGCTGATGTCGGTGGTGGATCGGGTGTGCACACTCTGACATCACCGCCTTCAAGCCTGCTACTCCACCGGGAGACGCAAGATGAAACGGGCAATCGCGGCGGCATTTCTGTTCGCGGGTCTTCTGTCGGCATCGGTTGGCGACGCGACCGATCTTCACCGGTTCTGGGAGCAGACCTGCGGTGATTGCCATCGCCATGCCGGTCCCTTCGCCCGGCGGTCCCTGACCGTGGTCGACGGAAAGCTCCAGGGAGTCCATCACAAGGACGATCTGCCGGTCTTCCTGCGCAACCACCATCTGCCGGACAACCTCGTCCAGCCGATGTACGAGATGCTGCTCGCCCAGGCCGGCACGCCACCGCGCTTCCAGGAGCGGTGCGGCCGCTGCCACGAATCCGCGGCCGATCTGGTTCGGGAGTCGCTGGTGGTCCGGGACGGCGTGCTGCAAGGGCGGGAGAGCGGCCGGCCGGTTGCCCAGTTCCTTCCCCGCCATGCCAGACTGGGCCTGGCGCCGGAGGAGGTGAGCTTCTTCACCGATCTGCTGACCCGCGTCGAACGCGAGGTTCATTGACCGCAGTGTCAGTCCAGATTTCGCAGGTCGTTGTGGATGGCGGTGGCGGCGATGGCGGCCTCTCCCATGGCGACGGCGATCTGGTTCAGCGTGGAAACGACGTCGCCGGCGGCATAGAAGCCGGGGACGGAACTGCGCTGATGCCGGTCGACGACCAGACGGCCGTCCCCGTCCATGGCGGCGCCGAGCCGCTGCGCCAGCCCTGAGCGAGCGGTGATGCCGAGGGCGGAGTAGAGCGTGTCGAAGTCGAGGATTTGGCCGTTGTCCAGGGTCAGGCGGGTGCTGAGATCCTTACCGGCGGCGACGGCGGTGACCGGCTCTTCGATCACCGCGATGCCGGCGGCCTCCAGTTCGCCCCGCTCCTCCACCGGCAGGGCCATCGGCTCGCCCAGCGTCAACAGGGTGACATAGGGGCTGTAGGTACGGATGAAGCGGGCTTCGCCGACGGCCTGGGCGCCGTGCCCGAGGACGGCGATGCGCCGGTCGATCACCTCGTACCCGTCGCAGATCGGACAGACGCGGATCAGGCCGCGCTGCATCGCCTCATAGAGATGGGGCATCCGCGGCTGACCGTCGATCACGCCGGTAGCGAGCAGCACGGATGCGGCGTCGATCTCTCGACCATCGCCCAAGCCGGCACGAAAGCCGCGGCCGTCCGGCAGCCGCTCCAGCGCCGCTACCGACCCCGTCTCGATGCAGGCACCGTAGCTTTCGGCCTGAGCGCGGATACGCGTCAACAGGTCGGTGCCGCGGATGCCGCCGGTGAACCCGGCAAGATTGTGGGATGTCGGAATCCAGGCGCAGCGACTCTTCGCCTCGTCCACGACCAGGGCCTTGCGGCGATAGCGCGCGAGATAGATGGCGGCGGTCAGTCCGGCGGGGCCACCGCCGACGATCAGGCAATCGAGCATGGCCGGCATCACGGTCCTTGTCCTGGACGGGGCCGACAAGAGGCACCCTTGGCTTCCTAGACAAGCGCATCGGCCGGAAGTCACGCCCACCAGTAAAAATGCGCACAGCAAAAGGCCCGCTGAGCATATGCTCAGCGGGCCTTTTGCTGGTTTGGTTGCGGGGGCACGCACCCACCGAGAGTTGAGGCTGCCAACGATCCCTATCTAACCACAAATCCTGCTCTGCACCTTGGCGCGGCTAGTCATGTAGCGATAATCGCGACATCATAACGAATGGGAAAGCATATCAATATATTGAAAATCAAACTATTCTCTTTCTAGGAATTTACTTCTCGAGGAATAAAATCTTGGTTCAAAATTATATCCATGAGCCGATTTGACTCTTTTTCACTGAGTACGCTTGCAGCCAACTCTTCGTATTTTTGGATTATTTCCTCGTTCGTCAGCGGAGCTTCCGGATCACCCTTGCGCACATGCTGAGTGTGGTGAATTTCCCGGCCGTCGTGCAACCGCACCGCAAGCCGGGCCATCCGGCGACGGGGATACGCTGCAGACAGGTCCGGCGCCTCCGTGACGGCGATCCGCTGCATCAGCGCGCGGATATCCGCCCGCGCCAGCGTCTCAGGTTCGAAGGCCGCCAGACGGACGGCGCCGGTCAGCATCTGGGCGGCGAGGCAATATTGCAGGCTGAAGCGGGCTTCCTGGGCGGAAACCGGCGTGGGTCGGTCGCACATCTGGGCGGTGGCGGCATAGCCTTCGACCATGATCGACGCGATGTCGTCGGGGGACAGTGCCTCCGCCTCCATGATCGCACGCAGCCCATCCAATGCCGGGAAGATGTGGCCGCAACAGCCGTGGTTCTTGACCGTCATGCGCGTGATCGGCGTCCATTGCCCACCCCCCTCCAGTGCCGCGTCCCAGTCGCCGGTGGAGTCACTCGTCGCCGCCGCGTAGCCCTTTGCACCGTCGAGCGCGCCGGGAGCGGCGGTTACCCCCGCCGCCGCCGCGAAGGCCGCCAGAAGGCCCGCATCGGCGGCGTGACCGGGATGCATGGCCTTGGCCATGCCTTCGCCCTGAAGGTTCTGCTGGTGCCCACCGGCAAAACTTGTGGCAAGGCCGATGGCATGGCCGATGGCCGTTGCGTCGCAATCCAGCAGAACCGCACCCGCCACGGCGGCGCCGATGGTGCCTACCGTCGACGTAATGTGCCAATGGACATAATGGCTTGGCTGGATCGCAAGCGAGACCCGGCAGCCGACCTCGTAGCCGGCGATCAGGGCACGGTGGAACCGCTCCAGCGGAAGCCCGCGGTCCTGGGCCAGCGCCAGGGCCGCGGCGACCGTCGGGCTGCCGGGATGATAGCCGCCGTCGCGGAAGATGTCGTCGAATTCAACAGTGTGGCTGGCGACAGCATTGATCAGAGCGGCATGCCGGGCGGTGCCGGGCCGACCATCCACATAGCACCAGGCGCCGCCCGTGCCCCGCTGCGACGCCAGCGCGCCGGCCAGCAAGGTCGCCGGTGGCTGCACGCAGCCCGGCAGCGTGGTGGCGAACCAATCCAGAAGCGCGCGCCGCGCCGCCCATTCGACATCCGCATCCAACGGCCGGTGCCGCCAGTCCGCTGCGATCGCGGCCAACTCCTTTACTGCGTCCATCGGCTTTCCCCTTTTTTCCGGCGGCGGCTTCAGCGCCCGCCTTGATCGTCGATCGCCCCGGCGCGGCGCAGTCGCGCGATGTCCCCGTCGGCATAACCCAACCCATGCAGGATGTCGGCGGTCTGCGCGCCCACCGGCTGCGGCGGCATGGTCAGGCCGGGCGGGCTGGCGGACATGGTGAAGCCCGCGACCGGTACCGTCAGCCCGTCAAGGACGCTGCCCGGCGCCTCATGGCGGTGCAGCAGTCCGCGCGCCGCCGCCTGCCCGTCCGCCAGCGCCTCCTCCAGACGGCGCACGCGGGCGGCCGGGATGCGGTGCTCCGTCAGAAAAACCTCCCACTCCGCCGCCGTCCGGGTGCCGAGGATATCCACGAGCGCCGCCCGCTCCTCCGCGAAGGCATCCAGACGCGCAGCGTTGTCCTGTTTTATCAGGTCGGCACGGCCGAGCGCCCGCCACAGCCGCTCCTGCTGGCGCAGGTTCGAGGCGCTCACCATGATCGGGCCGTCGGACGCCTCGTAACAGCCGATGGTGGCGAAGGGATACTGGTTCCCCTTGGGCTTCGGCCTGCTGCCGTTCCACAGATGGCCGGTGACATAGGGGCTGCACAGCATCAGGGCCACGTCGTGCATCGACACGTCGATGTGCTGGCCCCGCCCACCGTTGCGTTCCCGCTGGAACAGTGCCGCAGCGATGGCGAAGGCCGCCGTGGTGCCGGTGGCATAATCGACGACCGGTGCCCCGCATTTCAACGGCCCGCTTTCGGATGTTCCGGTCATCGCCATCATGCCGGAATAGGCCTGGATGACGCCGTCATAAGCGGTCTGTTCGCGGCGCGGGCCCGTCTGTCCGAAGCCTGAGATCGAGCAGTAGATCAGGCCGGGATTGAGTCGGGACAGATCGCCATATCCCAGCCCGAGCGCCTCGAAGGCGCCTGGACGATAGTTCTCGACGAAGACGTCCGCCGTTTCGATCAGGCGCTTCAGGATGACGCGCCCGGCCTCGGTCTTCAGATCGACGGCAAGGCTCGCCTTGCCGGACCCCTGCGCCAGATAGGCGGTGCCCAGCCCGACGGCGTCGAGGGCGCGGTCGGCCCCCTGCCGGCGTGACTGGTCGGGATCGCCGGGCGCCTCGACCTTGATAACCTCGGCGCCCAGCACCGCGAGCTGATAGCTCGCGAAGGGACCGGCCAGCACATGCGTGGTGTCGATGATGCGCAGCCCGTGCAATGCCTTCGTCACCGGCGTCTCCCGCTCGCGTGTTTCAAACCCGTTCCAGAATGACGGCGATGCCCTGGCCGACGCCGATGCACATGGTGCACAGCGCATAGCGTCCTCCGCTCCGGTGAAGCTGGTGAACGGCGGTCAGGGCAAGCCGTGCGCCTGACGCGCCCAGCGGGTGACCGAGCGCGATGGCGCCGCCGTTGGGATTCACCCGTGGATCGTCGTCGGCAAGCCCAAGGTCGCGCAGGACCGCCAGCCCCTGTGCAGCGAACGCTTCGTTCAGCTCGATGACGTCGATGTCCGCCAGCGCCATGCCGGCGAGCGCCAGCACCTTGCGCGTGGCCGGGGCCGGTCCAATGCCCATGATGCGCGGCGGAACGCCGGCCGCCGCCATCGCCACAACACGGGCGCGCGGCGTCAATCCGTTGCGGGCCGCCGTTCCCTCGTCGGCCAGGATCAGCGCGCAGGCGCCGTCGTTCACGCCGCTGGCATTGCCGGCGGTGACCGTACCGTCCGGGCGCACCACCCCCTTCAGCCTGGCCAGCGCCTCCAGACTGGTGGCGCGGGGGTGCTCGTCCCGGGTTACCAGGATGGGATCGCCCTTCTTCTGGCGAACCGGCACCGGAACGATCTCGGCATCGAACACTCCCGTCGCCTGCGCCGCCAGCGCCTTCTCCTGGGAGGCGAGCGCCATGCGGTCCTGGGAGAGCCGGTCGATGCCGAAATCGGTCGCGACATTCTCCGCCGTCTCCGGCATCGAATCGACGCCATGGCGCTCGCGCATCAGCGCGTTGACGAAACGCCAGCCGATGGTGGTGTCCTGCAGGCTGGCGTCGCGCGAGAAGGCGGTCGCCGCCTTGGGCATCACGAAGGGCGCGCGGCTCATGCTTTCGACGCCGCCGGCGATCATCAACACCGCCTCACCGCTTTTGATTGCCCGCGCGGCGGTGCCGACGGCATCGAGCCCCGACCCGCACAGCCGGTTGACGGTCGAGCCGGAGACGCCGACCGGCAGCCCTGCGAGCAGTGCCGCCATGCGCGCGACGTTGCGGTTGTCCTCGCCCGCCTGGTTGGCGCAGCCGAGGATGACGTCGGTCACCGCCTCCCAATCGACGGATGGGTTGCGCGCCATCAGCGCGGCCAGCGGGATGGCGGCCAAATCGTCGGCGCGCACCGCCGACAGCGCCCCGCCATAACGGCCGAAGGGCGTACGGATGCCGTCGCAGATGAAGGCGTGGGAAGTCATTGCGGATCTCCGGATGGGCGGATTGGGTCAGCCAGCGGTTTGGCCGGGAAGGAGGTCGAGAAGCGGGCCGGAATCGGCACGGGTGAAGCCGGATCCGCTGAGGCCGGCCAGCCAGTCGAGGTCGCGCTCCAGCGCCTCGCGGCCAAGCTCGCGGGCCAGGAAGACGGGACCGCCCTCCCAGCGGGGAAAGCCGTAGCCGTTGACGAGCACCAGATCGACATCCTCCGGCCGCGCAGCGACCCCCTCGGCCAGCAGATGCGCCGCCTCGTTCATCATGGCCAGCAGGGCTCGGCGCCGGATCTCGTCATCGTCCAGGGTCCGCCGCGCGATGCCCTTTTCAGCGCTGGCACCGTCGATCAGGTCGCGGACGGCGGGGTCGGGCTGCCGCCCCCTGCCGCCGTCGGCGTAGCGGTAATAGCCGGCCCCGGTCTTGCGGCCCAGCCGGCCGGCCTCGCACAGCCAGTCGGGAACGGTGACGTAGCGTGCCTGGGGATCGCGGGTCGCCGCCTGTGCCTGCCGCATGCGCCACGCGATGTCGAGGCCGGACAGGTCCGCCACCGCGAAAGGACCCATGGCGAAGCCGAAGGATTCCAGCGCCGCGTCCACCTGTTCTGGGTAGGCGCCCTCCTCGATCATGAATTCGCACTGGCGGCGGTAGGCGGCATAGATGCGGTTGCCGATGAAGCCGAAGGCGTTGGCGGTGAGCACCGGCAGCTTGCCGAGGCGCTTGGCGACAGCCAGCCCGGTGGCGAGCGCGTCGGCGTCGCTCGCGGCGCCCCGCACCACCTCCAGCAGCCGCATGACGTTGGCCGGGCTGAAGAAATGCAGGCCGATGACGTCTTGGGGCCGCGCCGTGACCGCCGCGATGGCGTCGAGATCGAGGTAGGAGGTGTTGGACGCCAGCACCGCCCCCGGACGCGCCACGGCGTCGAGCCGGCGGAACACCTCTTGCTTGACCGCCAGATCCTCGAACACCGCCTCGATGATGAGATCGGCGTCGGACAGCAGAGTCCAATCGGTGCCGGCGGTCAGCCGTGCCTCGCGGTCGGCCGCCACGGCTCCGTCGAGCTTACCCGCCGCGACCCGGCCGGCATAATGGTCGGCGATGCGTTGAACGCCGCGCTCCAGCGCCGCGTCGTCGCGCTCGACCAGCACCGCCTGGAAACCGCCGTCGAGAGCCGCGATGGCGATGCCCGTCCCCATGGTGCCGGCGCCGACGATGCCGATGCGCCCGACCCGACGCGGGGCAAAGCCGGCCAGATCGGGATGCCGCGCCGACTCCCGTTCGGCGAAGAACAGATGGCGCAGCGCCTTGGCATCGCGCGAAATCCGCAGCTCCTGGAAAGCGGCACGCTCCCGCGCCAGCCCCTCGTCGATGGGCAGCAGGGCGGCGGCGGCCACCGTCTCGACGGCGGTGCGCGCCGCAGGACGGTTGCGACCGGCCTTCAGCGCGTCGCGCGTGGCGGCGGCGACCTCGGCCTCATCCGACGCCGGTACGGCGCGGTCGCGGACGCGGTTCTTGCGGCCGTCGAGCCGGCGGGCGAAGGCCACCGCCGCCGCGCGAAGGTCGCCGTCCACCACCTCGTCCACCATGCCGAGCGCCAGGGCTTTCGCCGCCGGCACCCGCTCGGCCGACGCAATCAGGCGGATGGCGGCGGGAACGCCGACGATCCGCGGCAGACGCTGGGTGCCGCCGGCCCCCGGAACGATGCCGAGCGAAACCTCCGGCAGCCCGACCATCGTTCCGGCGAGGGCGATGCGGCCGTCGCAGCCGAGCGCCAGTTCGAAGCCACCGCCCAGTGCCGCGCCATGCAGCGCCGCGACCACCGGCTTGCCGCAGGTCTCGATGGCCGCGATCACCGCCGGCAATTGCGGCTCCTGCAGAGGCAGATCGAATTCCCGCAGGTCGGAGCCGGTGATGAAGGTCTTTCCGGCGCCGATGACGACCGCCGCCAGGATGGCAGCGTCGCGACCGATCTCCTCGACGGCGGCCAGCAGGCCCTGGCGGACCGCCGCGGAGCCGGCGTTGATGGGCGGATTGTCGATGACGATGACGGCGATGTCACCGTCCCGTTCGATACGGATTGCTTCGGTCATGGTCTGCGTCTCACGCAAGTCGGGGGCTGTCCGCGTCGCCGTCCAGCCAGTCGAGAAGGAGGCGGTCGACCCTGTCGGCCGCTTCGTATTGGACCCAGTGCCCGGCATTCGCGACGATGCGGGCGTGGCGACGGGGATGGCCTTCGGTCAGATGGTGCGACAGCGCCTGCGGATCGCCGGTCACGTCATGCTCGCCCCACAGGAACAGGGTCTCCCCCTTCCGTCGGTCCAACTGCGCAGACAGGCTGTCGCCGCGGGAGAAGGGACGGCTGTGAAAGCGGGCTCGCCGGCAGGACGCCGTATGGATGAAGAGGGCGAGATCGTCGATGCGCTCCTCATCGTGGATCATCTGCACGGCGAGATTGTGCCGCATCCGCGCCGCCAGCTCCGCACCAGCAGCGTCCTTCCAGCGCATCGGCTCGCCATGGGGACGCCGAACGCCTCCATGGCCGGCGGAGCCCAGAAGGACAAGACGGGCGACCCCTCCCCGCCCCTCCGCGCTCCGTCTGGCCGCCGCATGAGCGGCTACCAGACCGCCGAAGGAGAAGCCGGCCATCGCGACTTCGGTCCCCACCCCGACGCAGCCGTCCAGCGTCGTCACCAGCCCGTCCACGAGGCTGTCGAGATTCGGGCGGACGGGCCGGTCGCTATCGCCATAGCCCGGCAGATCGACGGTCCAAACGGTATGGCGGGCGGACAGGGCATCGATGTTGCGCGCCCAGTGCATCCAGCTGCCGTGCCCGCCATGGATCAGGACCAGGGGCGGCCCGGCGCCGAACCGGTGCCAGCGGACGGTGCCGCCCGCGAAGGCGACGTCACGCCGTTCCGCCATCCGCTCGAGGCGCGCGATAAGCTCCGGCACCATCCTTGCTGCCGCCGGCTCAGCGGCCGATCACGGCGACGCCGTCGGCCGCCTTGACGCCCTGCCCCGCCGGCAGCACGAAGACCGGGTTGATCTCCGCCTCGACCAGACGGTCGCTCAGCCGGTCGGCCAGTTGCGAGAAGGCGACGACGGCGTCGGCCAGGGCATCGACATCGGCCTTCGGCCGGCCGCGATAGCCGTCGAGCAGCGGCCAGCTCTTCAATTCGCGGATCATAGCCAGCGCATCGGCGCGGCCGAAGCCGCCGGGGGGAACGAGGCGCAGGGTGGTGTCCTGGAACAGTTCGGCAAGGACGCCTCCCATTCCGAGCAGAACCGCCGTGCCGAGCGGATCGCGGTGGAGGCCGAGGATGATCTCGGTGCCACCGGTGACCATCTCCTGCACCAGGAAGCGCTCCGGCGTGGTGCCGGTCCGCAGCGTCACCTCGCCGGCCATCTCGCGCAGCCGCCCGGCCACCGCGCCGGCGGGAACCCCGACCGCAACGCCGCCGACATCGCTCTTGTGGGTGATCTCGCCGGACAGGATCTTCAGCACCACCCGCTCGCCCAGCTCTGCGGCTGCGGATGCTGCCTCGTCCGGCGTGGTGACCACCTGCTCCCTCACGCCCGGAACACCGAAGCGCGCGAACAGCGCCTTCGCCTGCGCCTCGTCCAGCGAACCCGACGCCAGATCGTCGAGCGCGGCCGGAGCCGAGGGCTGGACCGGTGCCGCCATTTGCCCCGCCGGTGCGGAAACCCGCAGCAGCGCGTCCAGCACGGCGGCGCAGCTTTCCGGCGCGGTGTAGGCCGGCACGCCGCTCTCGTTCAGCAGGGTGACGAGATTGGGGGCGTGCGGGCTGACATAGGCCAGGATCGGCTTGCCGCTGTTGGCCATGCAGTCCTTGATCGCCCCCACCATCAGCTCCGGCATGGCGAGCGCCGACGAACCGACGATAACGACCAGCGCGTCATAGGTCGGGCTGTCGAGCAAAGCGTTGATGGCGCCGCGCAGCAGGTCGGGCTTGAGACCGGCCAGCGTCACGTCGATGGGGTTGCGGTCGAGCGCCGCCTCGTCGCCGCTCTGCAGGGCGCGCAGCCGCCCGGCCGTCGCCTCGTCGGGGGCCGGCGTCTCGAAGCCGGACACGCCCAGCGCGTCCGACACCAGCGTGCCGGCGCCGCCGGTGGAGGTCAGGATGGCGACGCGCTTGCCGGCCAGACGCCGCCCGGTCGCCAGCCCCGCCGGAATGTCGAGGAAGTCGGCAAAGGTCTGGGCGCGGATGACGCCGACCTGCCGGAACAGGGCGTCATACATGCGGTCGGCGCCGGCCATCGCGCCGGTGTGGGAGACGGCGGCGCGAGCGCCCGCCTCCGACCGGCCGATCTTGAAGGCGACCACCGGCTTTCCCGCTTCGGCCGCGCGCAGGCAGGCGGCGCGGAACTTGTCCGGATTGCGGACGGCCTCGACATAGAGGGCGATGACGCGGGTCGCCTCGTCATCGACCAGATGGTCGATGAAGTCGGCCAGTTCGAGATCGACCTCATTGCTGGTGGAGACCAGCTTGGACATGCCGATGCCGCGTGCCGCCGCCCGCGACAGCAGCGCGCCGAGGATGCCGCCGCTCTGCGACACCAGCCCGACGGACCCGGCCGGGAAACGGTCCATTTCCAGGGCGCCGCTGGCAGACAGCGGGATGTCGTCGGTCAGGTTCACCAGCCCGATGGTGTTCGGCCCCAGGATGCGCATTGTACCGGCGGCGTCCTGCAACTCCCTCTGGCGGCGCTGTCCGGCCTCGCCGGTCTCGCCATAGCCGCTGGCGAGCACGATGGCGGCGGCGGTCCCCTTCGCGGCGAGTTCCCTGACCGCCTGGTTGGCGCGCTCCGCCCCCAGGCAGATCATCGCCACGTCCGGCGCTTCGGGCAGCGAGGCGATGTCCGGGTAGCAGCGCAGGTCGCCGATGTTGTCGACGCGCGGGTTGACCGGGTAGATCGCGCCGGTGAACCCGTGCTTGCGCAGATAGGCGACCGGCCGTCCGGCCGTCTTGCCGGCATCGGCGGAGGCGCCGATCACCGCGACGCTGCGCGGGGTGAAGAGGCGGGAAATGGCGTTCATGCTCTGGAAACTCCGGATGGAGGTGTTCAGGGGGCCTTGCCGGCGGTCTTTTCGTCGCGCCCTGACAGGAAGCTCATGACCGACTCCCGGTGCTCGGTGCTGGTGTAGCAGACGCCCTGCGCCTGGCTGCCCATGGCGAACACCTGACCGGCCGTCAGCTCGAAGCTCTGGTTGACGATCGCCTTGCCGAGTGCCAGCGCGGTGCCGGACCCCTTGCCGAGTTCGGCAGCCCAGGCCTGCGCCTCGCCCAGCAGCCGGTCGGCGGAAACGAGGCGGTCGGCGATGCCGAGTTGCAGCGCCTCGCCCGCCTCGACCTTCCGGCCGGAGAAGATCAGCTCCTTGGCCCGCGCCAGCCCAACCCGCCGGGGCAGGAAATACATGCCGCCGCCATCCGGGATGATGCCGCGCTTGATGTAGGACCAGGTGAAGCTGGCATCCTCGGCGGCCACAATGAAGTCGCAGGCCAGCGCGGTGTCCGCCCCCAGCCCGGACGCGGCGCCGTTGACCGCGGCGATGGTCGGCTTCGGCATGGTGTGCAGCAGCGACTGCGTGTGATGCACCCGCTGCTGGCGGTGCCAGCCGTTGAAGCCGATCTCGCCGGCCGGCGCCTGCATGCGCCGCTCCATGCCGGAAATATCGCCGCCCGCGCAGAAGCCCTTGCCGTTGCCGGTAATCACCAGCGCCTTGACGGCCTTGTCGGCGGCGACGTTTTCCAGAGCGGCGATGAATTGGGTGCGCATGTCGTCGCTCATCGCGTTGCGCTTTTCCGGACGGTTGAAATGGATCGTCGCAACGCCGGATTGGACGTGCAGTTCGATCAGCGGCTGGTCGGTCAGGGCGTTGGATGTCATGATTCCGGTATCCCGAACGGAAGAAGGGGGCGGTTGACGGCGCGGTGGAAGTCCAGCAGGCCTGACATGTTGCGATGGGAGCGCGACGCTCCCCGCCGGGCGATCCCGGAGCGGTGCGGCGGCCCTAATTATTCCGGGGGCCGGCTCGATTGCGATTGGCCGGCGGATTTTCTGCGCGTCGGACGATTTATGCTCTTGCTCCTTCCTGCCCGGCAACCCATCAATTCCACTCCATGGAATTGATGGGGGTGGACATGGATGCTGGAGCCAAGACACGCAAAACACCGTCCCGGCTCGACGCACCGGCTCAGAACCGCTCGCTGGAGCGGGGGCTGGAGATCCTCAAGGCGTTCCGTCCGGGCGCCGACGTGCTGGGCAACAGCGAGATCGCCGAGAAGACCGGCATCGCGAAGGCGACGGTCAGCCGGCTGACCCAGACGCTGGTCACCGCGGGGCTGCTGGTCCATGACCCGCGGGCAAGGGCCTATCGGCTGGGGGCCGCGGTGCTGAGCCTCGCCCTGGCCGTCCGGATGGGCAATCCGGTGCTGCAGGTGGCGCTGCCCATGATGCGCAGCGCGTCGGATCGATTGCGGTGCAATGTCGGGCTTGCCACCGCCGACCATGACGAGATGGTCTATCTCGATTCCGTCCGCTACAACCGCAAGAGCGCCCTGCGCACGGTGGTGTCGGGCCAGCGGGTGCCGATCGAGCTGACATCGCTGGGACGCGCCTATCTGGCGGCGGTGTCCGAAGATCAGCGACAGGCATTCCTTCAACGCCTGCAGGCGCGGCGGCCGGCGAAGTTCGCTCTCCTCGAACAACAGATCGCCGAGGCTATGGAGTGCGTGAAGCGAAACGACTATTGCGCAGCTGCTTGGCAGTTGGAGGTCGTCGCCCTGTCCACGCCGCTGATCATCCCCGGCCTGCCCGTCTATGTGGTGAACATGAGCCTTTCCACCCAGGAGCCGCTGCCAAAGGTGGTGGAACGCCTGCGCGGTCATCTTCTTGCCCTGCGCGCGTCAATCCTTGATGCGATGGACCAGAATCTGGCGGAAACCCCACTGCCTCTTTAGGACTGGACGGTCGATGGCGGGGTTTTGCCGGGCCCGACGACACTACCCTTCAACGCTCATGTCGCCCGCCTCCATTCGCCAATTCCACCAGATGGAATCGGCGGGGTGCGGATACGGTTGGTCATGCGTATACTCCGCAGCCAGTAGCATTCATCAAAAATTGGGGAGGAAGCGATGACCTTCGTGTTCGGAAGGCTTTTGAAATCAGGACTGCGCGCCGCTTGCGGCGGCATTGTCGCCCTGTCGCTGGGAACAGCGCCCGCCTTGGCCGACTATCCCGAGAAGCCGATCCATCTGGTCGTCCCCTTCTCGCCCGGCGGCGGCACGGATCTGGTGGCGCGCACCCTGGCGCTGGTGATGACCAAACAGCTGGGGCAGCCGGTCGTCGTCGACAACAAGCCGGGCGCCGGCACCGTCATCGGAACCGACTATGTCGCGAAGTCCGATCCGGACGGCTATACGGCGGTGGTTTCGACGTTGGCCCATGTGGTCAATCCGGCGCTGATGCCGAAACTGCCCTATTCCACCGAGAAGGATTTCGCTCCCGTCGTGCTGGTGGCGCGGTCGCCCAACATCCTGGTCGTCCGCCCCGACAGCCCGTACAAGTCGGTCAAGGACATCGTGGCCGCGGCGAAGGCGGATCCAGGCAAGCTGACCTTCGCGTCGAACGGCGTCGGGACATCCGCCCATCTGGCCGGCGAACTCCTGAAGAGCCTCAGCCATACCGAGATGACCCATGTTCCCTACCGCGGCGCCGGCCCGGCGATCAACGACCTGCTCGGTGGCCGCATCGACTTCTATTTCGGCACGGCCGGAGCGGTCGGCGGCTTCGTCACCAGCCACAAGCTGCGGGCCTTGGCCGTGACCTCGAAGGAACGCTCTCCGGCGTTTCCCGAAATCCCGACCGTCGCCGAATCGGGCGTCCCCGATTTCCAACTGGACGGCTGGTACGCGCTGAACGTGCCCGCCCGCACGCCGCCGGAGATAATCGCGCGCCTCAACGAGGCGGTGACCAAAGCGGCCCACACCAAGGAATTCCAGGAACGGGTCGTTTCGGAAGGCCTGATCGTCAGCACCGGCACGCCGGAGGATAGCGGGCGCTACCTTGAGGCGGAAATGAAGAAATGGGGCGCGCTCATCAAGGAAGCGGGCATCACCGCCGAGTAAACTGCGGGAATGATGGACGAGGGCGCCCAACTTCGTGACGCCCCTCCGCCCACCTGAGTGCCGCGGGTCACCCGTCGCACCGGATGCCCACCTCCCGGCAGCGCCCCTCGTCCGAAGCCGGACACGCAATCCCGACACCGTTCAAACTCTCATGCGGCAGGACAGCCGATGAGGCGCAGAGGTTTTTCCCTGCCGCGCCAGGGTGGCCGACGCAATCCAAGGGAGACATTCGATGCAAAGCCTCAAACTGCCCTGCAAGGACCGGATCGGCGCCGCCCTGCTCATCGCCATGGGGCTTGGCGTGATGGGCGCCGGCTATTCCTATGAATTGGGAACGCCCCGCCATATGGGACCGGGGCTGGTGCCCTTCGCGCTCGGAGGGCTGATGGCAGTCGTAGGGCTGCTGATCGGGCTGACCGCCGGCGGCTCGGCCCGCCTCACCGCACAAGGGTTGGCGCATGCGAAGGGGCATGGCGTGGCGTCCGATGGCAACGAGTGGCGCGGCTGGCTTTGCATCCTCGGCGGTGTCCTGGCCTTCGTCATTCTCGGCGACTATGGCGGCCTCGTCCCGGCGAGCTTCGCCGCGGTGTTCCTCTCCGCGCTCGGCGACCGCGAATCGTCGCTGAAGGAAGCCGCCGGCCTTGCTGCGGTAATGACTGCGGCCGGTGTCGTGATCTTCCATTACGGGTTGCAACTGCAACTGCCGCTGTTCCAGTGGGGCTGACCGGGGCGTGCCCCCGACCTCGATCGCAGCGCACCATCGCGGCCGCAACACGGCCGATGCCAATGAATGTTAAGTGGGGGAAACCTTGGAACAGAGCCTGACGGACCTGCTGTACGGCTTCAGCATTGCGCTTGAACCCGGAAATCTGATGTGGTCGGTGTTCGGCGTCCTGATCGGCAATCTGATCGGCGTGCTTCCCGGCATGGGCGCCCTGACCACCATCTCGATCCTGCTGCCGCTCACCTATTTCATCTCGCCGGTTCCGGCAATCCTGATGCTGGCGGGGATCTTCTACGGATCGCAGTATGGCGGCGCCATCGGTGCCATTCTGCTGAACCTGCCGAGCCATCCGCCGCACGCGGTGACCTGTCTGGACGGCTATCCGATGACCAAGGCTGGACGAGGCGGCGCCGCGCTGGGCGTGACGATGATGGCCTCCTTCTTCGCGGCGTCGGTCGGGATCATCGTGATGATCTTCCTGTCGCCGCTGCTGGTGGAGGTGGCGTTCAAGTTCGGGCCGACGGAAATCTGTTCGATCATGCTGCTCGGCCTGCTGGCGGGAGCGACGATGTCGCGCAGTTCGCCGCTGAAGGGCATCGCCATGACCCTTTTCGGGTTGATCTGCGGCGTCGTCGGCACCGACGTCATCACGGGCACCCAGCGTCTCACCTTCGGTTTGACCGAACTGGGCGACGGGATGGAATTGACCGCGCTCTGCATGGGTCTGTTCGGCGTGGCGGACTTCCTGGTCACCATCAACCGGGCGTCGGCGAAGCCGGTCAGGGTCAAGGTCCGGATGGCGGACATGAAGCCGACCCGCGCCGAATTGAAGCAGGCTTTCTGGCCGATGGTGCGCGGCACCGCCATCGGCACCCTGTTCGGCGCCATGCCGGGAACCGGCCCGACCATCACCACCTTCATCGCCTATGCCTTCGAGCGCAAGGTTTCCAGGACACCCGAGCGCTTCGGCACCGGCGCCATCGAAGGAGTCGCGAGTCCCGAGGCGTCGGCGCACGCGAAGACGCAGGTCGACTTCATCCCCACCATGTCCCTCGGCATTCCCGGCGACGCGGTGATGGCGTTGCTTCTCGGCGGTCTGATCCTCAAGGGCATCCAGCCCGGCCCGCAGTTGATCACCGAACACAAGGACATTTTCTGGGGACTGATCGCCAGCTTCTGGATCGGCAACGTGCTGCTGGTGGTGCTCAATGTTCCGTTGATCGGCATCTGGGTGCGAATGCTTCAGGTTCCGTTCAAGTATCTCTATCCGGCGGCCCTGCTGTTCATCTGCATCGGTGTCTACAGCACGCGCAACAGCCTGTTCGACGTGGCGGAAGTGGCGGCTTTCGGCATCGTCGGTGCCGTGTTCCTGAAGTTGGAATTTTCCCTCGCTCCGATCATCCTCGGCTTCGTGCTCGGCCCGATGTTGGAAGAGAACTTTCGCCGGGCAATGCTGCTGTCGCGCGGCGACGCCATGGTGTTTTTCGAGCGGCCGATCAGCGCCGGATTCATGACCGCCTGCGGACTTCTATTGGCTGTGCAGCTGTTCAGCTATTGGCGCAAACAGATCGTTGCGGCACCCATTTCCCAACCCGAAGAACTGATCTCGGAGTGAGCAGAGACCGAATTGCCGGTCCCTCCACCGCGCCTCACGAGACGTCAAAGACCGGCGATGGTCCCGTCGGATCACACTTCCGGGTTCGCTAGGCCGGAACTCGGTTCGAGCCAATCGAGTTCCTCCTCGACCCGACCGTAATGCCTGCTTTGTCATGATGCCCATCATTCTCACGGAAGATGAAGCTTTCAGGAATTCTGGCGCGGCTCATTCCCGATCATACCCTCGCCGCCGGCCTGCTTCGATCCTCGGCCCCGCGTAGGGGGCCATCCGCCACCGCAAGTTGGTCGGTTTGCGGGTGGGGCAGCATCTCCGGCCGACCTCCGATGGCTTCCTGATCCAGCTGGAACGCGAGGACATCAAGTGCGGCGGTCCGATGAACTTCCCGCTGCCGGCCAGCTTGGCGCCCCACATGGCACGCTATCTCGACCAGCACCGACCGCGGCGGCTGCAAGGCCATGCCCATGATGCCCTGTGGATCACCCGCGAAGGTTGGCCGATGACCCTCAACGGCGTTTTCAGCCGCCTTTAGCGCGCAACCCCGGCCGTCCTCGACGAGCGGATCAACCCGCACCTGCTGCGCCACTGCGCCGCGACCGCTGGAGGCGGCCCTCGCTGGCGGCGAGGACAGCGCCGAGGCGATGGAGATGGTGCGGATCATGATCGACCGCGTCGTCCTCACGCCCTCCCCTGCGAGCGCGGGGTTGGACGCCGACCTGCACGGCGAGTTGGCCGGTGTCATGGCGGTCTGCGAAGGCGTCGCTCAGATGCGCAAGGCCCAGACGCACGAACGCCCCGGCTCTTTCGAACCGGGGCGTCAAGTGTCGGTGGTTGCGGGGGCAGGATTTGAACCTGCGGCCTTCAGGTTATGAGCCTGACGAGCTACCGGGCTGCTCCACCCCGCGGATGTTCTTGATATGGCGTGACGGACGGTGACGATGCAAGCTTGTGCTTATGGATTAGCGTCTCTTGAGCCTGAGTGACCTGGCGGCGACCTACTCTCCCACGTCTTAAGACGCAGTACCATTGGCGCGGAGGCTTTTCACGGCCGAGTTCGGGATGGGATCGGGTGTTTGACACCTCGCCATGACCACCAGGTCACCAAGGCTCAAGACCGACGCTTATCCGAAAGCTTCGCTTGTTCAGTGCAAGTGAGGGAGGAGTGTGTATCGAACTGCGGCGCGTGCTGTCAAGCTGCTGTTTTGAGCAGGCTTGCTGCTGCGCATGGCGCGGTTAGTGGGGTCGAGATCAAGCCGATCGAGCGATTAGTAAGGCTTAGCTTCAAGCATTGCTGCCCGTCCACATGCCTCCTATCGACGTGATGGTCTGTCACGGCTCTCAAGGGAGCTCTGGTTTAGAGGTGGGTTTCCCGCTTAGATGCTTTCAGCGGTTATCCCGTCCATACTTAGCTACCCGGCCATGCCACTGGCGTGACAACCGGTGCACCAGAGGTATGTCCATCCCGGTCCTCTCGTACTAGGGACAGATCCTCGCAAAACTCCGACACCCACGGCAGATAGGGACCGAACTGTCTCACGACGTTCTAAACCCAGCTCACGTACCACTTTAATCGGCGAACAGCCGAACCCTTGGGACCTGCTCCAGCCCCAGGATGTGATGAGCCGACATCGAGGTGCCAAACGACTCCGTCGATATGGACTCTTGGGAGTCATCAGCCTGTTATCCCCGGCGTACCTTTTATCCGTTGAGCGATGGCCCGTCCACGTGGAGCCACCGGATCACTATGGCCGACTTTCGTCTCTGCTCGACTTGTCAGTCTTGCAGTCAGGCGGGCTTATGCCATTGCACTCGACGAGCGATTTCCGACCGCTCTGAGCCCACCATCGCGCGCCTCCGTTACACTTTGGGAGGCGACCGCCCCAGTCAAACTACCCGCCATGCAGGGTCCC